>OZ250177.1:0-2750000 GCA_965238135.1 Candidatus Multivorans sp.
TCGAGGATCGGCGTGACCAGGAGCCGGCCTTCGGCGATCCCTTCGAGCAGGCCGGTCCGCCGCTCGCTGTCGCCGGCGCCCGCGATCAGCAGCGGCGCCAGGACATAGGAGGAATGGAAGTTGACCGGCGCGGCGGCGCGGCCGATCTCCTGGGCGGCGATTCCGGCCTCCTGCATGCCGAGCTCCGAGCCGCCGAGATCCATGTCGACGAGCAAGCCGGTGATGCCCTGGTCGCCGAGCTGGCCGTGGATCGCCTCGTCCTGGCCGGATTCCGAGTCCATCACGTGGCGGACGCGCTCGGTACCCACGTCCTGGGCGAGGAAGCGGGCGATCGAGTCTCGGAGCAGCTCCTGCGGCTGCGTCAGTCCAAAGTCCATGCTGGACTCCTTCGCGTGGTTCGTCGAGCGCGGCGGCGCGGACTCTAGGCCGCTGCCGGCTTCGGTGCCCGCGGCAGTCCAAGGCCCCGCTCGCCGATGATGTTCTTCTGGATCTGGGCGGTGCCGCCGCCGATGATCAGGCCCAGGGCGTACATGTAGTTGCGCTGCCAGTTGCCGTAGTCGCGGACGTGCTTCGAGCCGCGCCTGAGCACGCCGCGTTCGGCCATGGCGTCGATCGCCAGGGCGCAGACGTCGTAGTTCAACTGGCAGTTGTTCAGCTTGACGATGAAACCCCCGGCGCCGGAGTCGCGCTGCTTCAGCCGGTCGGTGAGGAGGCGCAACTGGTGGTACTTCATCGCCTGCACCCGGCCTTCGAGCTTGAGCAGGCGATCCCGGTAGACGGGCGAATCGATCAGGCCGGTTTCGCGCAGGATATCGACGCAGCCGGCGAGGTAGTTCTCGGTCGCGTTCGATCGTCCCAGCATGTTGCGCTCGAAGCGCAGAGTGTTGGTGCCGACCTCCCAGCCCTGGCCGGGGCGGCCGATCACGTTCATGGCCGGCACCCGCACGTCGGTGAAAAAGACCTCGTTGAAGGAGGCGTCGCCGGTCATCGTCATCAGCGGCCGGATGTCGAGCCCGGGCGTGTCCATCGACAGCACGATGTAGCTGATGCCGCCGTGCTTTCCAGCGTCCGGTTCGGTGCGGACCAGGGCGAACATCATGTCGGCCTCGCGGGCGCCGCTGGTCCAGATCTTCTGGCCGTTGAGCACGTACTCGTCGCCGTCGAGCCGCGCGGAGGTGCGCAGCGACGCCAGGTCGGAGCCGGATCCCGGCTCGCTGTACCCCTGGCACCAGATCAGCTCGCCGCGGATCGTGGGGCGGATCAGCTCCTGCTTCTGGTCCTCGCGGCCGAAGTGCAGCAGCGTCGGGACGAACATGCTGATGCCCTGGTTTTCCATCCCGAGGGAAATCCCGGCGCTCTGGAACTCCTCCTCGATCACCAGGCTCGCGAGGGCGTCGGGCTCGTGGCCGGCGCCGCCGTAGCGCGTCGGGATCGTGCGGCCGGCGTAGCCGGCGTCCACGAGCCGCTTCTGCCACTCGATGACCTGCATGCGGACCTCCGAGGCGTCGCCGCCGAAGCCGGGTCCGGCCGGGACCGCAACGCTCTCGTTGGCGGCGAAGAAGGAGCGGACCTCCTCACGGAGTTCGTTGTATTCGGAACCGATCAATGTATCCATGATGGGCGCGACTTTATCGCGCTCGGTGGGCTTCGTCAGCGCCTCGGAGCATTCGGAGTAAGCTGTTCTGTCCGACGGTTCCGGAGGGCCAGCAACGAATAGCGGCGGCGGGGGGGAAATGAGCGACCACACGGTTGGAGGAGACTTGGCGGTAGAGGCAGACTGCGCCGGCGAGCAGGTGCCGCCCAGCCGTGATGCCCTGCGTCTGGAACAGTTGCGGCAGGCTGCGGCTTCGACCGGCGTCGACGCGGTCGTCTTGACTCCGGCGGCCACGATGACGTGGCTGCTCGGCCATCATTTCGACGCGCACGAACGCCTGTTTCTGCTCATCGTGCCGACATCCGGCGCGCCGGTGGCGGTCGTTCCGGCCCTGGAAGAGGCCAACTTCCGCGGCGCGGCGCCGTCCGTCGAGTCGCTTCATCTCTGGGACGACGCGGACGGTCCAGAGAAGGCCGCCGCGGAGGCGTTCAGGTGCCTGGCCAAGGCGTCCCGGGTGGCGGTGGAGCCGCTGAGCCTGCGCTTCATGGAGTTCGAGCACGTTCGCCGGGAGCTCCCGAAGGCGCAGATCGAGAGCGCCGAAGAGGTCGTGGTCGCGTTGCGGCTCAAGAAGAGCGACGAGGAGGCGGCCGCGATGCGGCGGGCGTCGAAGATCGCTGAAGCGGCGCTCGAGTTCACGCTCCGGGACGTGCGTCCCGGGCGCAAGGAGATCGAGATCTCGTCCAAGCTTTCGAGCGAGTTGCTGCGGCGGGGCGGAGGCTGCATCTCGTTCGGACCGATCGTCCTGAGCGGGCCCAAGTCGGCGTTGCCGCACGGCGTGCCGGACGAGCGCGAGATGCAGGAGGGCGAGTTCCTGCTGATCGACTTCGGGACGTCGTTCGACGGCTACCACTGCGACATCACGCGTACCTTCGTGGTCAGCGGTTCGCCCACCGACCGGATGCGGGAGGTCTACGAGGCGGTCCTGCAGGCGAACATCCGCGGCGTCGCCGCGTCACGGCCCGGAGTGACCTACGACTACGTCCACAAGAACTGCCAGGCCAATCTCCACACCCCCCGCTTCAAGGAGTTCATGACCCACCGCACCGGGCACGGCCTGGGCCTGGAGATCCACGAATGGCCCTCCGTGATGGCCGGCAACGACAACGTCGTCGAGGAGGGCGCCGTGTTCACCATTGAGCCGGGCCTCTACCTCGACGGCTGGGGCGGCGTGCGCATCGAGGACGACGTCCGCGTGACCCGCGACGGCTGCGAGTTGCTCACCTCGTCGCCACGGGAGTTGAGGATCCTCGGCGCCTGAGCTCCGAGTCGGTCCCGGCGGGTGCAGCCGAAGAAGTCCGCAGACCTAGAAGTGGAGGTGAACGCCGATCTGGCCGCGGCGGCTGTCGCCGAGGCCGCTGCGGATCGTGCCGTCGGAGGGGAAGCGCGGATCGTCGAGGTAGGGGGCGAAGTAGGTGTCCTCCGGCGCGATCAGCGGCGCCGGGTTCCATGTTGCCTCCCAGCGAAGCCCCAGGTTGAGGACCAGGCGTCCGGTGGCCTGCCAGGTGTCCTGGAGGTAGAGACCGACCTCGTCGACGGCGAAGGCCTGCCGACCGAGGTCCTCTGGCGGCACGCCGGGAACGGTCGCCGCCTGCAGGTAGAGCAGCACGGGCCCGGTGATCTCCGCGCCCGGTGGGCAGATGCCGGCGGCGCTGCTCGAGCCGTCGGAGCAGGTGACGTAGCGGTTGCCCTGTTCGACGAAGTCGATGAAGCCGTCCACCGAGTCGAAGATGTAGCGGCTGTTGCCGAAGCCGACGAACTGCTGGCTGACGCCGGTCCGGTTGACCTCGATCCCGGCCTTCACCAGGTGGTCGCCGATCAGGGTCGTGACGTTGTCGACGAGTTGCCTCCGTTCGTCCGCCCCGTCCGCGCCGATGGGCAGAAAGAACGGCAGGCCGATCCGGAAGCCGTCGGCACCAGGGCGCCCTCGACCGGGGCTCCGCCCGGGCCCCGGACGACGCCTCGGATGATGCCGGTCGTTGCTTCGGACTGGGCCGCGGCGGGAGCGGCGCCGCCGGCGGCGGTTGCGACCAGGAGGATGGCGGCGAGGGGCGAACGGAGCGTCATCACAGGGTAGCGCGCCGGCGGCGCGCTGTGGAGTGCTGGATGATAGCGGGCGCCGACCTGGGAACGCGGGCGTCTCGTCCGCACCGGGGGGCGTCGACTCAGGCCTGCAGGTATTCGCGCAACCGACGAACCGCGTCCGGCTGTTTGGCGGCCATGTTCTCCGTCTCCATCGGATCGGCTTCGAGATCCCACAGGATGTCCTCGTCCCCGAAGCCGGTCACCAGCTTGTAGCGGCCGTCGTAGGCGAGCCGCCAGTCGCGGAGGCCGGACAGGACGGCCTCCCGGTGACTGTCGGTCCGTCCTTCGAGCAGGTCGCGCAGGGAACGGCTGTCCATGTCGGCCGGGGTGCCCAGGCCGGCGTAGTCGAGGAACGTGGCGGCGAGATCGAGCACGGTCGTCGGCAGGTGGCACTCGTACCCGGCGCGGATACCGGGCCCGGCGGCGAGCAGGGGCACTCCGGCCGAGGCCTGGTAGGGAACGGACTTGCCCCACCTCGCGTGGTCGCCGAGCATCTCGCCGTGGTCGCTCGAGTAGACGACGATCGTGTTCTCGAGTTGGCCCGTCTGCTGGAGTACCTCCATGTAGCGGCCCAGCCAGGTGTCGATGTTCTCGATCATCGCGGCGTAGTTCTGGCGCGTCGCCGTGTGTTCGGCGGGCGTCAGGGCGCCCTCGTAGGCGTAGGGCTGACCCAGGCCTCCGAGTCCACGGACCCGCTGCTCCATCTCGGCCGTGATGTCGACTGGCGGATGAGGGCCAACGAAGTTGATCACCAGGTGCCAGGGGCGGTCCTTGGGCGCCGCCCCGATCAGGTCCAGGCCGTTCCGGGCGATCCAGTTGTCGCAGTAGGCCTCGGGGCCGAGCGGCGAGGTGATCACGTCGCCCCACCAACTGTCGGGATAGTTCGAGCGCCGCCGGCGAAAGTCCTCGGCGCAGGCCTTGCCCTGCGGCGGTTCGAGCGAGTCGAGGTAGGCGTAGTACGGGTCCTTCGGCCCTTCCGGATCGCTGAGGTAGGACCCCATGCCGTCGCCCTTGCCGCAGTTGTTGATCTGCGCGGAGAAGCCCCAGTCATCGGCGAAGTTCGAGCCGTCGAGGCCCCAGTCGCCGCTGTTCTTGGACAGGTCGAACTTGCCGACTCCCATCGTCTGGTAGCCGGAGTCGCGGAGCAGTCCGTAGAACGTCTGCTGGTCCAGGGGATAGTCGTTCCGGTTGTCGCGTACGCCGCAGCGGTCGTACTCGCGGCCGGAAGCCAGGCAGGCTCGGGAGGGAGCGCATACGGGCGACGGCACCAGGGCGCGGGTGAAGTTGACGCCGTCGCGGGCCAGGCGGTCGATGTTCGGCGTGCGGAGCGGCGCCAGGCCGCGGCCGTCGAGACCGAGCCAGTCGGGCCGTTGCTGGTCGGGGAAGAAGAAGAGGAGATTCGGTCGGCCGTCGACTTCCGCCGCCGGCTGCGACTCTCCACAGCCCGCGAGGCCGGCCAGGGCGCCGCCGGCCAGGAGCCGCGAAGAATGCTGGAGGAAGTCTCGGCGGGTTCGTCGGGCGGTCATGGGACTTTCCTCCCGGTCTGTCAAACGGGACTTGAAGGGACCAACGTCGTTTGGCTAGTTTAGAGGATACAGAGCCCCAAGGATCGGCCGTGCGGCCGGGATTCTCTCCCTGTCAGTCGGTCGACCACATCGACCTTGGAGGAAGCACGATGGAGCGACGTTCGCTAGCTGGGTTGCTGGGAGTAGTAGCCGCCTTCGCCGCTTTGGCGACGGCTCTCGTCTCCTCGGCCTGTACGGGTCCCGGACCGGGCCCGGTCTACGACCGCGACCTGGGCGCCGCGATCGAGCGGCTCAAGGCCGACGTAGAAGCGCAGCCCACCGACGAGTCGACGGTCGCGGCGCGGGCGGCGGTGGTCGCGGACTGGGCCGACGCGCTCTCGCTAGCGGGTCACGAGATGGGGCTCGACGGGGCACGGGTGCGTATCCAGTCGACCCTGCCGCCGACCGGCGACGCGGCGCTCACCGCCGGCGCCCAGGTCGACCGGCTGGTGAGCGAGTACACGCTGCGCGAGGAAGTGGGGGCGCTGGGAACCCTGGCGGCTGAGTCGCTCGGGCCGTTCGAGGCGCGTCGATACGCGACGCTAAGTCAGACCTGGACCGCCGGCACGCGCCCCGTCGAGACCGGCGGCGGCTTCTGGGTGGCGCGTCACTTCAACGCGAACTACGGCGTCTTCCAGACCGACGACCCGGCTGCAGCGGGCTACGTCACGATCGGGACCGACGCCGCGAACGTCCGGTTCGAGACCGACGTCTACATGGCCTCCGGCCCCCACGGCGGCTTCCGGGCGCCCGAACCGGCGCTGGCCTTCCGGGTCGCCGAAGGGCGGCTGGAACCCGGCGAGAGCGTGACGATCACCTATGGCCACACCACCGGCGGTGGCCCGGGCATCATGATGACGCAGACCTCGGGTGCGCGGACTCCGTTCCCGCTCTACGTCGACCTCGACGGCGCCGGGGAGTGGCGGCCGTTGCCGATCCTGCCGTTCGCGGTCGTCGGCACGACGGTCGCGGGGGTGCATGGTTTCGCGCCGAGCGTGGTCCGGCCGGGCGAGAGCTTCGAACTCTCGGTGCGCGCCGAGGATCGCTTCTACAACCGGGCCACCGGCGACATTCCGGGGTTCGACGTCGTCGTGGGCGGCGAGGTTCGAGCCTCAACGGAGGCAGGAAGCGAGGCGATCACGATCGTCGAGCTGGCCCTCGACGAACCGGGCGTCTACTGGACGACCTTGCGTTCGCGTGACGTTGAGCCCCAGATCACCGGCGCGGCGAACCCGATCCTCGTGGTCGAGGACCCCGAGTACGGCATCTACTGGGGGGACACCCACGGCCATTCGGGCTACGCCGAGGGCATCGGCACCCTTGACTTCTTCCTGCAGTTCGCGCGCGACGATGCCCGGCTCGATTTCGTGACCCACTCCGAGCACGACACGGCGCTCGACGCCTCGGAGTGGGAGCTGATGCGCGCAAAGAGCGCGGAGTACGACGAGCCGGGCCGGTTCATTCCGTACCTCGGATGGGAGTGGACCCGGCACACGCGTCAGGGCGGCGGCCACCACAACGTCCTCTACCGGACGGTCGGCGACCAGGAACTGATCTCGGTGCTGGAGTTTCCGACCCTGTCCGAGCTCTACCGGGAACTCGACACCCGCTACGACCGCCGGGATGTGGTCGTCATTCCGCACGCCCACAACCCGGGCGACTTCCGGCTGTCCCACCCCGGCCTCGAGCCGCTGGTCGAGGTCATGTCGATGCACGGCAGCTTCGAGTGGTTCATGCAGGAGTACCTCTCGCGCGGGCACCAGGTCGGCGTCGTCGCCGCGTCGGACGACCACCTGTCCCATCCCGGCTACTCGGCGCCCAACCGGACCTCCCTGGCCCAGCGCGGCGGGTTGGGCGCGGTGCTGTCGCCGGAGAAGTCACGCGATGCGATCTTCGACGGGCTCAAGGCTCGCCGCACTTATGCCACCACCGGCGACCGGATCATCCTCGACTTCGAGGTGAACGGAACGGGGATGGGCGCGAGGGCGCCGTACTCTGAGACCCGCGAGGTCGCGGGCCGGGTGATCGGGACCGCGCCGATCGGCTCGATCGCCCTGATGAAGAACGAAACGGAGCTATGGAGCCGGGACTACTCGCTCGAAACCGACGACGACGCCCCAGCCGAGTTGCTGCTCACGTTCTACTCCGAGGAGACGCCGGTCCACATGGGCGACGCGCCGCGGGGCTGGCGACACTGGCGGGGCAGCCTGACCGTCGCCGGCGCTACGTTGCGCTCGATCGAGGGCACGGACTTCGCGAACCCGACCACCCAACACGTGGAGCAGAGCGGCAACGGCGCCACGTTCCGGACCAACACCCGCGGCGAGACGAGCTCGCTCCGGCTGTCGGTGGCCGAGGTCCAGCCCGGCGCCGCGATCGTCCTGGAACTCGACGAGGCGGCCGAGACCGGATCGGCGCCGCCGTTCTACCGCCCCCGTGCGACGATCCCGGGCGCCCGGGTCCGCCTGGCGTTGTCGGAACTCCGGGGCGGTCGGATGGAGAAGCTGCTGCCGATCGAGAACTACGACCGCGATTCCGTGACGCTGCGACGGATCCGCCTGGATGGCCCGCGGGATCTCACGTTCACCTACACGGACACCGAGACGCCGCGCCAGGGCGACTACTACTACCTCCGCGTCCGGCAGTTGAACGACGCCATGGCCTGGTCGAGCCCGGTCTGGGTCGGAGGGCATCCGTCCCAGTAACTGCGACGGCGTGGCGTGGGCCGCTCGGGCGCCGGGCACACGCCTGGTCCGGTCCGGGGGAGCCGAGGTCAGACGGGCTCGGCGAGGAACACCGGGATGGTGCGTGACGTCTTGTTCCTGTATTCCTCGTACGGCGGGAACGCCTCCACGGCCACCGCCCAGACACGGGCGCGTTCGTCGGCATCCTGGACCTCCCGCACGCGCATGGCGTGAACTTCCGTGGCGTCCCGAACCTCGACCTCGGGGTCGGCACGCAGGTTGTACACCCACACCGGATTCTTGGGCGCGCCGCCTCGCGAGTGCACGGCAGGCCGGTCTCCCGCAGCCCGACGCCCTGGGTACCGCCGCTGCCTTCGTAGAGCTCCACCTGGTCGCGGACCCATTTGATGGGGCTCGGGATGTACTTAGGCATGGACGTTCCTCGTGTTGACTCTCGTGGGAAGCGGCGAATCTATCCGACGGGCAGAGTAGATTTCGGCCATGAGCGGCCAGCGGATGGCGGTGACGATGGGTGACGCTTCGGGCGTCGGCCCGGAGATTGCCGTGCGCCGGTTTGCTGACGGAGTCCTCGACACCGAGGTTGTCGTTTACGGCGATGCGGCTGTGCTGACGCGCGCGGCGGAGGTGCTTGGTGTGGAGGCGCCGATTCATCCGGTCGACGGGCCGGACGAGGCGGTGGAGGGTACGCTGAACGTCCGCGACCTGAAGAGACTGATTGCGGAGCAAGTGACACCGGGCGTCCTGAGTCGAGAGGCCGGCGCGGCGGCTCTGGCCTATGTTGAGTGCGCGACCCGTGACGCTTTGGCCGGCAAGGTAGCGGGAGTCGTCACCCTGCCGATGAACAAGGAGGCGACGCGGATGTCGCGGCCCGACTTTGTGGGGCATACCGAGTTCATTGCCGGTCTGTGCGGGGCTCGTGACTTCGCGATGATGCTGACCGTGCCGGAGGTGGCGGTGACGCATGTCAGCGCTCACGTCAGCCTGCGCGAGGCGATCGAGCGCGTGGAACCGGTGCGGATCCGCAAGGTGATCGACCTGACCCACGAGGCCCTGTCCCGGTTCATCGAACGGCCGCGGATCGCGGTGTGCGGGCTCAACCCCCACGCGGGCGAGAATCGCCTGTTCGGAACCGAGGATGAGGACATCATCCGGCCGACGATCGAGCGGGCTGCGGCGGACGGCTTGGATGTGTCCGGCCCGCATCCGGCGGACACGATCTTCCGGCAGGCGATCCAGCTCGACCGCTACGACGCCGTCGTGTGCATGTACCACGACCAGGGCCACGCGCCGATGAAGCTCTACGGCTTCGAGCGCGGCGTCAACGTGACGATCGGCCTGCCGATCGTCCGCACTTCGGTGGACCACGGCACCGCCTTCGACATCGCCTGGCAGGGCAAGGCCTTCACGGACTCGCTGGGCCACGCGCTCGACTACGCCTGGAAGCTCGCGCGGGCTACAGCGATCGCACCGTGATCAGGTCCTCCAAGCCGCCCACGTCGCCAGCGTTTCGCGTGTAGAGGGGCAGGCCGTTCGCCAGTGCCGTGGCTGCAATGAGTAGATCGGCGAATCGACGCCGCCCCACTCGGCCCCTTGTCAGGAGCGTGGAGTAGATACGACCGTACGCGCGGGCCGCCGCGGCATCGAACGGGAGCGGATCCCACGTCGCCGCAGCCCACTGCAGCCGGTCCTGGCGGCGAGCCCGTTCTTCGTCGTCGTGCCCGGCGGCGAGGGGGCCGATCGTGAGTTCGGCCATCGTGATCGCCGAAACAGCGGAGAGCTCCGGAAGATCGGCGCTGTCAATCAGGTCGTGGTCGACGACGACCGAGGTATCCAGGAGACCGTGGCTAGCGCCGCCAAACGCCTCGCGGGCTCGGCGTTTGGCCCCAGCCCCCACCTCACCAGGAGGCTGCGCGACAGAACTCACTCTGTGTCGTTCCTGCCGCGCAGCTTCCTAGCCATCGACTTCCTAGCCATCGACCCACGGGTCGACCACGGTGTCGATATCGGCGCGGAAGCGGCGGGCATCGATCCTGGGAGCGTTTCGAGCCGCTTCCTCGAGGACGGTGCGGGACACGAACTGCCGGGCGGCCACCGGACGAAGCTCGGCCACGGGCGTGCCGTTCCTCGTGACGGTCATGGACTGTCCTTCCTGCACGGCGCGGAGGACTTTCGCCGAGTCGTTGCGGAGCTGTCGCTGGGTGATCGTAGTCATGGGACGGACCGTAGCAACTGTAGCGCTCCGTAGCAAGTTGCGGCTTGCTGTACAGTAACTCTCCGGTAGTCGATGGCGATGAGGAGGTTGTGATGCGCGCACGTACGCGAGTCTTGTTTGCGGCGGTGCCGGCAGCCGCGGTGCTTTCGGCCGCCTGCTCTACGGACGGAAGCGGCGGTGACACGGAGGCCGTGTCAGCGGCTGCACGGCCCCCGAATATCGTCGTCATACTGGCCGACGACCTCGGCTATGCGGACGTGTCGACCTACGGCACCCGCGTGCAGACCCCGAACATCGACCGCATCGGCCGGGAGGGGGCTGTCTTCACGCAGGGCTACGTGACCACGCCGGTGTGCTCGCCATCGCGCGCTGGCCTGCTCACCGGCCGCTACCAGCAGCGCTTCGGTTTCGAGTACAACGCGCGTCAGGCGCCGGAGGTGCCGGACGTGGGTCTGCTCGCCGGTGAGCTGACGATCGCCGACCACCTCCGGAAGGCCGGCTACGCGACCGGGATCGTCGGCAAGTGGCACTTGGGCTTCAAGGACGAGCACTATCCGACGAACCGGGGCTTCGACGAGTTCTACGGCCACCTCTCCGGGGCCACGCGGTTCATCAACACCGCCACGGAGGGCGTGCTCTCGATGCCGACGAGCCAGGAGTTCCGGACGCGCGCACCCGATGATCCGCGCACGGACCTCCTAGTGCGGGGCGCCGAACCGCCGGCGCCGCCTCCCCGCAGCCGCGGCAACCTGATTCTGCGCGGTCCCGAGAAGACGGTGATCGACGAACCGGCCTACATCACGGACATCTTCGGCGACGAGTCGGTGGACTTCATCCGCCGGCACGCCGAAGAGCCCTTCTTCCTGTACTCGGCGTTCAACGCGCCTCATTCGCCGTTCGAGGTCACCGAGGAGTACTACAACCGCTTTCCCGACGTGGAGAATGAGCTGCACAGGATCTACTTCGGCATGATCGCCGCGCTCGACGACGCGGTGGGCCGCATCCTGGACGCGCTCGACGATGCCGGGATCGCGGACAACACGCTGGTCGTGTTCCTGTCGGACAACGGCTGCGCCGGGTACTTCCCGGGTCTCTGCTCCTGCGAACCGCTCTCCGGCGGCAAGCTGACCTACTACGAGGGCGGGGTACGAGTGCCGTTTCTGCTGCGCTGGCCAGCCGAGGTTGCGGCCGGGACCAGGATCGACGCGCCGGTGTCGACCCTCGACATCCTGCCGACGGCGCTGGCGGCGGCCGGGACCGTTGCGCCTGCCGATCTCGAACTGGACGGTCACGACGTGATGCCGCTCCTGGATGGGTCGGCCGAGGTCCTGGGCCGCGAGCGCTTGGTGTGGCGGAACTACCCGACGGTCGCGGTGAGGAGCGGCGACATGAAGCTGATCAAGCCGAACCAGGACGAGCCCGGGGGATTCCTGTACGACCTTTCCGACGACGTTCGGGAGCAGAACGACATCTCCGCTGAGCGCCCGGAGGATGTCGATTCCCTCGAAGCGATGATCGAGGGCTGGCGTTCCATCACCGTGGAACCGGGGTGGGGTCGCCGGTCCCCGGTCGTCTACTCGATCTGCAACATCGAACCCATCGGCTTCGAGAATTAGTGGACCGGCGGAACGATTCGCGCGGTTCTCCGTTACAAGAGTAAGTCCAACGCATCGATGTAGCCGATGAACGCCGACCAGGAGCGGGCGCCGCTTCTGGCGGCAAGCGAACCATGGGAGGCCAGGAAATGAGGACCTGTAGCGAAACGGACCTTGGTCGGTGGGGCAGATCCGCCGCCGTGTTGACGGTGCTGGCTATGGTGCTGTCGATCGGAGGATGCGAACGCTCGACGGCACCTGATGCGTCGACCGCCGAGGACGAGACGGCGGCATTGATTGCCGAAGTCGGTCCCGACTGGGAGGTCGTCGAGGACTACATCGAGCTTCAGCGGGAGTGGATGAAACGGAGCATGGAGCGTCTCACTTCGCAGGAGGAAGACCCGGAGGGCGCGGAGGAGGAATTCCCCGATGTAAGCCGCGCTGCCGCTGCGGCGACGGCGATTCTCGAGGAGGGCGGCACGCACGAGAAGACGATCGACGCGGCAGAGTTTCTCATCAAGCAGGCGGCGATGGCGCCCGGGGGCCACGAGCACGCTTACAGGGGAGCGAAGGCCCTCCTTGAGCACGCACCCGACTACGGCGAATGGCGCATGGTGCTGAGTCGCATGCACGCCTACCGGAGTTTCGGAGAGGACGGGACGCCCACCAGCCCCGCGGCGGGTGCATTTTTCGAAGAGCTGGCTTCCGAAGCGGAGGACCCGGTGCTGCGTGCGGCGGGGCAGTACTACATGGCGGCAGGACTGATGGAGTCCGTCAACGTGTTGCAGTTGTCCCCGGAGGACCGCGCAGCCAGACGCCAAAGCGCTCTCGAAGCGGCGGCCGGGCTGAGCGTCGGCGTGGAGGAGGAGCAGTTCATCGAAGCCGCTTTCAGCGCGCGGACATTCGCGGAGGCCGAGGCCGACCTGATCAACAGCATCCGGCACGCGACTGTGGGAAGCACGCCGCCGGAACTGACAGGCACTCGACTCGACGGCCCCGAGGAGGCCTTGTCGGACTACCGGGGCCGCGTCGTGTTGCTCGATTTCTGGGCGACCTGGTGCAAGCCGTGCGTAGCGGCGCTGCCGGAACTCCGGCAACTGGTCGCTGATCTCCCTGCCGACCGGTTCGTGCTCTTGGCGATCAGCGTGGACGAGACGGTCGAAACCGTAACCGAGTTCATGAAGGACGAACCGATGCCCTGGGCCAACTGGCATGTTGCGATGGAGAGCGAAGTCACGCGAGTCCTGGATGTCAACGCCTATCCCACCTACGTACTCGTCGACGAAGAGGGCGAGATCCTCGCCAGGACCAACGGCCTGCCCGACGAGTTTCTGGCCATGGTCGAGGAAGCGGTTGAACCCGGCCCGGCGGCTTGAGCCCACCGCGCATTTGCTTTCAGGACGGTCGCGGACTCTTCTCGGATGCACCCCGAGCACGATCGGGTTATTGTGAAGGTCGTTCATGCCTAGCGCACGTTCCCCAAACCTCATCGGCCTGTTCCTGGTCGCGGTCCTCGCCGGGCAGACGACCAGTTCTGCACAGGATCTTGCCGACGCGATCGCCGAGGACTACGCGACCGAGTTGAAGTCGCTCTTCGAGCACTTCCACCGCAACCCGGAGCTGTCCTTCCTGGAGCACAAGACGGCGGCGCGCCTCGCCGCGGAGCTCCGGAAGTCCGGGGTCGAAGTCACGGAGGGGATCGGCCGCACCGGCATCGTCGGCATGATGGAAAACGGCGACGGTCCGCTGGTCCTGGTCCGGGCGGACATGGACGGCCTGCCAGTGGAGGAGAAGTCGGAACTGCCGTACGCATCGACCGTCACCCAGGTCGATCTCTCGGGCGAAGAGGTTCCGGTGATGCACGCGTGCGGCCACGATGTCCACATCACCTCGATGGTCGGTGTGGCGCGGCGGCTGGAGGCAATGCGCGACCAGTGGTCGGGGACGGTGATGTTCGTCGGGCAGCCGGCCGAGGAGCGGATCATGGGCGCCCGCGAGATGATCGAGGACGGCCTGTACAAGCGCTTCGGCGTGCCGGACTACGCGCTGGCATTCCACGTCGCGGCGGGCAAGCCGGCGGGGAAGATCGACGTGCCGCCGGGCCTGCTCGCATCGTCGTCGGACAGTGTCGACATCACGGTGTTCGGCGTCGGTGCGCACGGTGCGTCGCCGCACCGCGGCAAGGATCCGATCTACATCGCGGCGCAGCTCGTGGTGGCGCTGCAGGGCATCGTGAGCCGGGAACTCAACCCGCTCGAGCCCGGCGTGGTCACGGTGGGCGCGATCCACGGCGGCTTCAAGCACAACGTGATCCCGGATCGGGTCGAGCTGCAGCTCACCGTGCGGGCGAACAGCGAGGAGACGCGGGAGCAATTGCTGTCGGCGATCGAGCGGATCGCCGAGGGCGTCGGCAGGGCGGCGGGGCTGCCGAGCTCGCTGCTGCCGAAGGTGGTGCGAACGAAGGAATCGACGCCGGTGACGGTGAACAACTCGGAACTGGCGGCCAGGGTGCGCGCCGCGATCGGGCGCGGCATGGGCGAGGAGGTCTTCCACACCGAGCCGCCGTCGGGCATGGGCGCCGAGGACTTCGCGTACTTCGTGGGCACGGAGCACAAGGTGCCCGGCACGTACTTCGATGTCGGCGGCACGTCGCAAGCCGATCTGGAGGCGGAGGCGGCGGGCGGACCGCCGGTGCCGTCGCACCACTCGCCGTTCTTCCGCATCGAGCCCGAGCCCGCGATCCGCGCCGGTGTCGAGGCGATGACGCTGGCGGTGCTCGACCTGCTTCGGCCGTAGGCCGATGCCCGAGCCCGAAGTCCCCTTCGAACAGATTCCGGAGTCCGCGCTGGGGAAGGTTCTCGCCGAGCTGGAGCGCCTCTATCCGGACGCGGACTGCGAACTCCGGCACGAGAACGCCCTGCAGCTCCTGATCGCGACGATCCTCTCGGCCCAGTCCACCGACGTGCGCGTGAACCAGGTCACGGCGACCCTGTTCGAGCGCTACCGGTCTGCATTGGACTTCGCGGTCGCCGATCCGGCCGTGTTCGAACAGGAGATCCGCAGCACGGGCTTCTTCCGCAACAAGACGAAGAGCGTGCTGGGCGCGGCGAGGAAGATCACGGACGACTTCGGCGGCGAGGTGCCGGACACGATGGAGGAACTCGTCACCCTCCCGGGCGTGGCGCGGAAAACGGCGAACGTCGTGCTCGGAACCTGGTTCAAGAAGCCGGTCGGCGTCGTCGTCGACACCCACATCGGTCGCCTTGCCCGCCGCCTGGGCATCACCCGCGAGACGGATCCGGTCCGGGTGGAGCGGGACCTGATGAACCGGCTGCCGCAGGACAGGTGGATCTTCGCCGGCCACGCGATCATCTGGCACGGCCGCCGCGTCTGCTCCGCGCGCCGGCCCGACTGCGCGAGCTGCACGCTCGCCGCGTGGTGTCCGCGCAACGGGTTGTAGCGGTAGTCCGCCCTGCTGCTAGGCTGCCGCGTCCTATGAGGAAGCGAATGGGAAGCCCGGCGCTTCGGTTCGTCCTGGTGCTGATGCTGGCGGCCATGCCGCTGTTTGCCGGACCGCCTCCGGAGCCGCCGCCGTTCTACGCGATCCAGGGCGTACGGGTCGAGGTCGGCGACGGCACGGTGCTCGAAGGGGCGACGGTCGTGATCGAGAACGGGACGATCACGGCAGTGGGGCCGGATGCGGCGATCCCGGAGCACGCCAGGGTCATCGACGGTGAGGGCCTGACGGTGTTTCCGGGGCTGATCGACGCCATGGGCAGTCTGCCGGCGCCGCGGCGTCCCGGCGGCGGCCCCGCCGCGAGCGGACCCGCTCCCGGCGGTCCGCGGCGGCGGCCGGATGCCAACAGCTCGCTGCCGCGTGGGCCGGAGGACCGCCCGCAGACGACTCCCTGGAAGCGGGCCGCGGACGACTTGGCGCTTGACGCGGAGGCGGTCGAGGCCTGGCGCAAGGCGGGGTTCACCTCGGTTGCGGCGCGAGCCGGCCAGGGCCTGTTCCCGGGACGGCTGTCCCTGGTGCGATTCGGCGAGCCGGGGGCGGATCCCGAACATCAGGTCGTCGCTCCTGAGCTCGCGCAGATGGTTTCGTTCGATACCGGCGGCGGTTTCGGCGCCTATCCGGGGGCCCTGATGGGCAAGATCGCCTACTTGCGGCAGGTGCTGCTGGACGCGGGTCACTATGTGGCCGCGGTCGCTTCCTACGAGGCGGACCCCGCGGGTTGGCGGCGGCCCGACTTCGATCGCACACTGGCGCCCCTGGCAGCGACCGTGGCCGGGAACGAGCGCATTCTGTTGCCGGGTTCGAGCGCCGCTGAGATCGAGCGGGCGCTCCGTCTGGGCGAGGAGTTCGGCCTGGACTCGATCGTCTACGGCGGCCAGGAAGCCTACCGGCTCGCCGGGGAGCTCGCGGCTGCCGGCGTTCCGGTGCTGGTCGACGTCGACTGGCCCGAGGCGTTGCCGGAGCGCGACCGGGATCCGGACGCCGACCGGCCGCTGAGGCAGATTCTCCACGAACGCTTGGCGCCGTCGACCCCGGTCGAGCTGGCGGATGCCGGCGCGCAGTTCGCCTTCTCGTCGGGCGGCGCGAAGTCCGCCGACGAGTTTCTCGCCGGTGTGCGTCGCGCGGTCGAAGGAGGGCTGGAACCGGGGCGCGCGCTCACGGCGTTGACCCGCGACGCGGCCGCGACCTACGGCCTGGAGGATCGGATCGGCACGGTGGCCGAAGGGTTGGCGGCCGACCTGGTGCTGGCCGACGGCTACCCGTGGCAGGAATCGGTGCGGGTCGCGGCGGTGTTCGTCGACGGCCGGCGGTACGCCGCCTCTGACGGCGACGACGCCGGAGCTGCTGAAGGCGAAGAAGGCGAGGAGGGCGCTGAAGGCGACGAGGGCGAGGACGTCTCCGAGACGGAGGGAGCTGAGGAGACGGCGGAGGCACAGGAAGCGCCGGCGCCGCTGCGGCTGGCCGAAGTCGCGGAGAGGTACGAGGCGGTCGCCGGCGACTCGGCGGTGCCGATGACCGGACCGTACCGGCAGGACGACGTGCTCGCGATCGTCGGCGGGACGGTCCTGACCATGGCCGGGGAGACGATCGAGAACGGCACCGTCGTGGTGCGCGACGGCCGGGTCGCCGCGGTCGGCAGACGCGTGAGGCCGCCGCGGGACGCTCACGTGATCGATGCCGCTGGCCGCTATGTGGTCCCCGGGATCATCGACGCGCACTCCCACATCGCCGCCGAGGGCGGTATCAACGAGGGCAGTCTGGCGGTGACTTCCATGGTGCGGGTCGCCGATGTGGTCGATCCGACCGACATCGGCATCTACCGCGCTCTGGCGGGCGGCGTGACGACGATCAACGTCCTGCACGGCAGCGCGAACCCGATCGGCGGTCAGAACCAAGTGCTGAAGCTGCGCTGGGGGCAGGACGCCGACGGCATGCGTTTCGAGGGCGCGCCGCTCGGCATCAAGTTCGCGCTGGGCGAGAACCCGAAGCGGTCGCGGTCCTTCGGTCAGGGTCCGCGGCGCTATCCGGCGACCCGGATGGGTGTGCTGGACGTGATCCGGCAGGCGTTCACCGAGGCCGCCGAGTACCAGGCGGCGTGGGCGCGTCACCGCGAGGCGGAAGCCGCCGGCGAGCGCAGCCGGCCGCCGGCCCGCGACCTGGAGCTCGAGGCTCTGGTCGAGATCCTGGAAGGGCGCCGCCTGGTCCACGCCCACAGCTACCGCGCCGACGAGATCCTGCAGTTGCTCCGCCTGGCGGAAGAGCTGGGCTTCCGGATCGCCACCCTGCAGCATGTGCTCGAGGGCTACCGGGTGGCGGACGAGATCGCGGCCCACGGCGCCGGAGCTTCGACCTTCTCCGACTGGTGGGCGTACAAGGTCGAGGCTTACGAGGCGATCCCGTACAACGCCGCCCTGATGACCGACCGCGGCGTCGTCGTGTCGATCAACTCGGATGACGCGGAGGAGATGCGCCACCTGAACCACGAGGCGGCCAAGGCGGTCAAGTGGGGGGGCTTAAGCGACGAGCAGGCGCTCGCCCTGGTCACGATCAACCCGGCGAAGCAGCTTCGGATCGACGACCGCGTCGGTTCGATCGAGGTCGGCAAGGACGCGGATCTCGTCATCTACGACGGGCATCCGCTGAGTTCCTACGCGGTGGTTCAGACCACCCTGGTCGACGGCAAGGTCTACTTCGACCGCGAGTTGGACCAGGTCCGGCAGCGGCATCTGGCCGCGCTGGAACAGTCGCTGATGGACTCAAGCGCTACGACCCAGGGATCCCAGGACCCGCCCGTAGTTGAACCGAAGCCCCGCGGGTCGGACGACGACGGTGGAGAAGCGCCGTGAGCGGGACCTGGCAGCGGACGTTTCGGGCGTCGTTGCGATCGGTCGCCGCCGGGCTGCTGACCCTGGCCGCGGCGCTGGTCCCTGGGGCGGCAGCGGCACAGACGCTGGCGATCGAGGGCGGTACGGTGCATCCGGTCTCGGGACCGTCCTATGTCGGTACGGTGGTCGTGCGGGACGGTCTGATCGAGGCGGCGGGCGCCGAGGTCGCGACGCCCGCGGACGCCGAGGTGATCGACGCGGCCGGGTTGCACGTCTACCCCGGCCTGTTCAACGCCTACACCTCGGTCGGCCTGGTCGAGATCGGCTCGATCGCGGCCACGCAGGACGACAGCGAACTGGGCGACACGCCCCACCTGCGGGCGCTGGAGGCGATCCACCCCGCGAGCGAGATCATCCCGGTGACCCGGGCGAACGGCATCACGCATGTGGTGTCGGCGCCCGGCGGCGGCCCCTGGGCAGGTCAGGCGTCGGCGATCCTGCTCGACGGATGGACGGTGGAGGAGATGGCGGTCGAGGCCAGCGTCGGTCTGGTGCTCGAATGGCCCAGCCTCGAGACCCGTGAGTTCGACTTCTCGACCTTCAGCGTACAGGAGAAGAAGTTCTCCGAGGCGAAGAAGGACTACGAGCGCACGATCGATGAAGTCGCGGACTGGATCGACGCGGCCCGCCAGTACGACCATGCCCGGTCTGCCGCGGGATCCGGAGCGGCGGTGGAGCAGAACCACGCCCTGGAAGCCGTGGCGAAGGTCGCGCGGGGCGAGTTGCCCCTGATCGTCGTTGTCGACCGGGCGCGGGCGATCCGGGACGCCGCGGCGTTTGCCGAGGAGCACGACCTGCTACTGGTGCTGGCTTCGGGACGCGAGGCCGCGAAGGAAGCCGAGCTGCTCGCCGAGAAGGGCATACCGGTCATCCTGGGGGCCGTCCAGGCCTTGCCTGTGCAGGAGGACGACCCTTACGACGGTCCGTTCACATCACCGGGCGAACTGCACAGCGCCGGGGTCTCGATCGCCTTCGGCACCTTCGACTCGTCGAGCGCCCGGGTTCTGCCCTACGAGGTGGCGACGGCCGTCGCCCATGGTCTCGACCCGGACGCCGCGCTGCACGCCCTGACCCTGGGCGCCGCCGAGATCCTCGGTCTCGACGACCGGTTGGGTTCGATCGACGCGGGCAAGTGGGCCAACCTGATCGTCACCGATGGCGATCCGTTGGAAGTCCGCACCGCGGTGCGCCAGGTGCTCATCCGCGGCCGGTCCGTCGACCTGGCGAACCGGCACAGCCGGTCGTACGAGCGGTACAGCAGCCGGCCCTAGCAGCGTGCGCGGCAGGAAGAATCGGCGTACCCCATGTTCTGCGGCGCACGCTCATAGGCCCGGGCGGCTGCGGGGACTACTGCTCCTGGCTTGAGGCCGTCTCCGCTTCCTGCGCCTGGAGCGTGGCGACGACCCGTTGCGTCAGATCGACCCGCTGGCTGGCGTGGAGCACGCCGCCGATGCTGGCGTTCAGGATCAGGTCGTAGCCGCCCTCGTCGATCAACTGCTGGACGATCGGGCGCAGCCGCTCGTTGATCTGCTGCAGAGCTTCCTCTTCCTTCTTCGACGCGCCGCGCTGGGCGTCGTCGGCCAGGCGTTGCGACTCCCGCTGCAGATCCTCGAGCTGGTGCTGGATGCCGCGGAGCTCGTCCGGTCCCTTGCCGACCGCGCTCTGGCGCAGGCTCTGCTGCTGGTTGGCATTAGCTTCGAGTGCCGCCCGGGTCGTGGTCTGGATCTGCTGCAGGAACGCCGCGAGTTCCTTCCCCTCCCGCGCTTCGCCGACCACGAGTTCGACGTTGATCACGGCGATGCGAACGCCGCCGGCTGCCGCTTCCTGGGCGTACAGGGACGACGAGGCGGTGGCCAGAAGTAGGGCGGTAAGCGAACAGATGATGAGGCGACGACGGGTCATTGGGACTCTCCACCGGGAGTGTAGATCGGCATGGGGAATGGCGTGACCTTCCGGCCCTCCCGCCGTTCGAGATCGCGGATGCGGGCCGTACCCTGCTTCGTGACCTGATCGATGCGCAGCACGGAGTGCATCGGCAGATAGGTGCGTTGGACGCCGTTGAACTCGCGCTGCAGCCGTTCCTCCGAGGGATCGACGACGATCTGGGTCTTCTCGCCGAACACGAGCTCGCCGATCTCGACAAAGCCGAGCAGACCGCCCTGGGCGACCGAGCGGGCGTACACCTCGTAAACCTCGCCCTGGCTCAGAAACGTCACCCGGTAGATCAGGTCGTCGGACACGGGTTCACTTGGACTGCTGGAGTTTGGCGAAGGCGGCAGCCATCACGCTCAGGTTCTTCGAATCCGGCTGGCGTTTGCGGTAGTTCTTGTAGTCCGCCTTCGTCCCGACGAGTTGCGATCCCGGCGGCGCCAGCCCCAGACGACGGCGCTTGCGGTCGATGTTCTCGATGATGACCTTGAGTTGGCGCCCGGGCGGGTAGGCGCGCTGCGCCTGGTTGCCCTCGGGGAGAGTGACCGCGGACATCGGCAGCAGACCGGTCAGGCCGGGTTCGAGTTCGACGAAGATGCCGAAGCGCGACACCTGCTCGACGCGACCCTCGACTTCGGCGCCCTCGACGTACTGCTCGCCGAGGTTGTTCCAGGGGTCGTCCGCCGGCACCTCGCGCAGAGATAGCGCGATCCGGCGCCGCTTGGGCGCCAACTCGACGATCCAGCCCTCGACCTCCTCGCCTTCTGCAAACTCGAGTGCGCTCATCTGCTTGCCGATCGGGAGTTGGGAGGTGTGCACGAGACCGTCGAGGCCGGGGGCCAGCTCGACGAACAAGCCGAACTCGCTGTGCCGCACCACCTTGCCCTTGAACTTCTCGCCGGCAGTGAAGTTCTTCGCCGTCTCCTTCCACGGATCCGCCTCGAGCGCCTTCATGGACAGCGAGATGCGCGCGCTGCGCTTGCCGTTCTTCTTCTCGATCTTGGTCACCACGGCTTCTACGCTCTGCCCGACCTTCAACAGGTCGCCGGGTTCGCCCGACCGGGTTCGGGAGATTTGGGTGCGGTGGACGAGGCCGCCGATTCCTCCTCCCAGATCGACGAAGGCGCCGAAATCGGTTACCGAGGTCACGTTGCCGCTGATCGGTTCGCCGGATTCCTGCTTGGCGCGGATCTCGTCCAGCGCGTGCTTGCGCTCGTTGCGGATGGCGAGTCGTCGCGTGAGCACGATCCGCCGGCCAGCCTCCTTGATCTCGAGGACGTGGAAGACGTACGTGTTGTTCACGTACTGGGCCGGAGGCTTGGGCCGGTTGCCGAGCTCCATCAGCGACCGCGGGCAGAACGTTGTGACGCCTTCCGAGACGATGTGGAAACCGCCCTTGTTCCAGCCGATCACCTTGCCCTCGACCGGGTTCTTCGCCTCGAGCGCGGCGGCGAAGGGGAGGGCGGCGGCCGCTAGTTCGACCACCGGGACCTCTTCGGGCTCGGGCTCGGCCACCGTCTCGGTGGTTGCCGCGGGCTCGGCGTCCGTTTGGTCGGCCGCGGCCTCGGTCGCAGGTTCAGGTTCCGCCTCGGCCTCGGTGGACGTCTCGACTTCGAGTTCGACGTTCTCGTTCGGCTCGGCCGTTGCTTCTATGTGGTCCATGGGCGCTTCGTCTTGACCTGCTGGCGGCGGCGCAAGGGGCACCTCGCCCTCCGCCGACACCTGAGCGAGCGCTGGATCGTTCGGCTCAGTCATGGTGCTGGAGGGAGGACGCGGGCCGCAGCTTCGGGCGCGGACCGTGATTGTAGCAGTTCGGCCCCGAACGCCCCCCGGACCGCCTCCGGTCAGTTCGGCTCGGTTACGCCGGTGATTGCGCCCAGCGTCGGGCCGATCTCGGCGTGGAGCACGAGGTCGGCAATTCCGTCGAGGTCCGTGCCCTCGCGGTTCAGGATGACCAGCCTGGCGCCGGCCTGCTTGGCCAGAGCGGGGAAGCCGGCGGCCGGGTAGACCACCAGGGAACTGCCGATCGCCAGGAAGAGATCGGCGGCCAGGGTTGTTTCCTGGGCGCGCCGCATGGCGAGTTCGGGCATTGCCTGGCCGAACGAGATCGTGGCGGTCTTGATGATGCCGCCGCAGGTCTCGCCGGCGAGGTCTTGCCGCGTGCAGACCGGCAGTTCCTCCCGCTCGCGGAACGCGGCCACGATGGGATCGAGTTCGTAGCGCTGCCGGCACTCGAGGCAGGCGGCGTAGGTTGCGTTGCCGTGCAGCTCGATCACCTCGTCGTCGGGAATGCCGGATTCCTGGTGGAGGCCGTCCACGTTCTGGGTGATCACGGCCCGGAGCTTGCCTAGGCGGCGGAGTTCGGCGAGCGCAAGGTGGCCGCGGTTCGGCCTCGCCTTGGACATGGTGCGGTCGCTGCCGATCTTGCGCCGCCACGACTCGCGTCGGGCTTCCTCGGAGGCGACGAACTCGCCGAAGTCGATCGGCTTGTACTTCGTCCAGATGCCGCCCGGGCTGCGGAAGTCGGGGATGCCCGACTCGGTGCTGATGCCCGCTCCCGTGAACGCGACGATCCGGGTCGCTTCGTTGATCAGACGTTCGAATTCCTGCACTTGACTCATCGCGATCTCCCCGACTATTCAGCCTGGTGGCCAGTCTACGGCCTGGTCCCTACCGACCGGTCGGTCTGTTACACTGCCGGCCGCCCGCATATCCGTTGGATGGAACCGGCAACGCCGGAGGATAGAGAGTCAGTATGTCTTTCCATAGCTTCACAGGCACGGACACCTATCTCGCCGCACCCGAACTCCGGGACTCGGTGAACGTCGCGGCAGCGCTCGAGAAGCCGCTCCTGATCCGCGGCGAGCCCGGCACCGGCAAGACGGTGCTCGCCGAGGCGATCGCCGAAAACCTGGTCATGGAACTCCTGACCTGGAACATCAAGTCGACGAGCAAGGCCCAGGAGGGCCTCTACGTCTACGACACGGTGCAGCGGCTCAACGACGCCCGCTTCGGCGACAAGGACATCACGGACATCTCGCAGTACATCAAGTACGGCCCCCTCGGCCAGTCCTTCCTCACCGACCAGCGGGTCGTGCTCCTGATCGACGAGATCGACAAGGCGGACATGGAGTTTCCGAACGACCTGCTCCACGAGCTGGACCGGATGACCTTCTTCGTCAACGAGACGGGCAAGCGGCACAGCGCCAGGTTCCGGCCGATTGTGGTGATCACCTCGAACAACGAGAAGGAACTGCCGGACGCCTTCCTGCGCCGCTGCGTGTTCCACTACATCGCATTCCCGGACAAGGTCGAGATGGAGAGCATCATCCGGGTGCATCACCCGGACGTGGAGGCTGAGCTGCTGCAGCAGGTTCTGCTGCGGTTCTACTGGCTGCGCGGTCTGCCCGAGATTCGCAAGAAGCCGTCCACCAGCGAGCTGATCGACTGGATCGCCGCCCTGCGCCGCGGCGGCGTGAGCACGGACGTGATCGAGAGTGAGCTACCCTTCCTGGGCGTGCTGATGAAGCGGGAGAACGATCTGGAGGCCGTGATGGCGGCGCACCGCCGCGGCCGGGTGAACTAGGGTCAAACCGCAGCACCACACGGCAGCCCGAGCTCACTCGAACCAGCCCCAGCCATGTTCGTCGATTTCTTCTACCACTTGAGAGGCTACGGCCTGAAGGTGACGATCACGGAGTGGCTCTCCCTGATGAAGGCGCTGTCGATCGGCTACAGCCGCGCCGACCTGCACGTCTTCTACAACCTGGCCCGCTGCCTGATGGTCAAGCGGGAGGCGGACTTCGACAACTACGACCGCGCCTTCGCCTCCTTCTTCATGGGAGTCGAGAATCACTTCGACATCAGCGACGAGCTGCTGGAGTGGCTGTCCAAGCCGGAACTGCCGCGCGAGTTGACCGACGAGGAGCGGGCCAAGCTGGAAGCGCTCGATCTGGACGAGCTGCGCGAACGCTTCAAGGAACTGCTCGATGAGCAGAAGGAGCGCCACGACGGCGGCAATCGCTGGATCGGGACGGGCGGCATGTCTCCCTTCGGCCACGGCGGCGAGCACCCCACCGGAGTTCGCATCGGTGGCGCCGGCGGCGGCCGTTCCGCGGTCCAGGTGGCGACCGACCGGCGCTTCCGCAACCTGCGCTCGGACCGCATCCTCGACACCCGGCAGATCGGGCTGGCGCTGCGCCGCCTGCGCAAGCTGGACAAGGACGAGGGCC
Source organism: Candidatus Multivorans sp. (assembly GCA_965238135.1). Lineage (GTDB taxonomy): Bacteria > Acidobacteriota > Thermoanaerobaculia > Multivoradales > Multivoraceae > Multivorans. The sequence continues at coordinate 24,377 of OZ250177.1, forward strand.
CCGAGGAGCTGGACATCGACGAGACGATCGACAGCAGCGCCCGCAACGCCGGCGAGATCGACCTCGTGTTCCGACCGCCGAAGCGCAACCGGATCAAGCTGCTGCTGCTGATCGATGTGGGCGGATCGATGGATCCGCACACCCTGCTCTGCGAGCGGCTGTTCTCGGCCGCGCACAAGGCGAACCACTTCAAGAAGTTCGAGTTCAAGTTCTTCCACAACTGCGTGTACGAGAACCTGTACACGGACATCAGCCGTTGGAAGGGCGAACCGACTTCCCGGGTCCTCAAGCGCCTCGACCACACCTGGTCCGTGTGCCTGGTCGGCGATGCCTGGATGAGTCCCTACGAGTTGACCCACACCGGCGGCGCGATCGACTACTACCACAGCAACCAGGTCACCGGTCTCGACTGGCTGCGCAAGTTCCGCGACCGCTGCCCGAACTCGATCTGGCTCAATCCGGAGCCGCACCGGATTTGGAACGCCCCGACCATCCATCTGATCCGGCAGGTGTACCCGATGTTCGAGCTGACCATCGACGGCTTGACCGAGGGCATCGACGTCCTCCGGGGAATCCGGCCGAATCGCGCACTGGCGGCCTGATCCACAGCGAGCGTGTCAGCCGCTGCCTGGGCCCCGGAATGGACTCACGTCGTTGCGTTTCTGCGGCGCAAGCACCTAGACTGTCCAGATGGACGAGAAACGACCAGGGGAGGCCCCGTCCGCTGATTTCGGTTCGATGGGGAACGAGCCGGATCGCAGCGATCCGGTCTTCGATCTACCCGCGAGCCTGAGCCGGGAGCCGCCTCCCGACGAACCGGAGAGCGGGGCCCCGTACTTTGACGATCCGCCCGGGGGGCCGCCGCCGGACCGCTCCGGGACGATAGCCGTCATCGTCATCGCCGGTCTGATTCTGCTTGGCGGCGGCGCGGTGATCTGGTGGTGGTTCAGCAGCCGCTCAGAAGAGCCCGTCGATCCGAACGCCGCTGCTGCGGCGCTTGAAGAACCGGCTGCCGCCGAACCAGCCGCGGCGCCGGTGGCTGCCGACCCACCCGCCCCGGAAACGCCGGCGCCTCCGGCCCTGTCCGAGAGCGATTCCCTGGTTCGCGACGTCGTGGGCAGCCTGTCGCAGCACGCGCAGTGGCTGGCGTGGCTGGTTCCTGAGGAACTGGCGATGAACTTCGTGCGCGTGGTCGGCGCCGTGGCCTACGATGAGCCGCCCCAGTCCAGCCTGGCGCCGCTGCGGCCCGAGGAGGGATTCAGCGTCGTGCGGCGGGGTCAGCGCTTCTACCCGGCCGAGACGAGTTTTCGCCGCTACGACCTGGCGGTCGAGGTCCTTGACTCGATCGATGTCGCCGGCGCCGCTCGCGCCTATGAGCGCCTGGCGCCGTTGTTCGAGAAGGCGCACGACGAGCTCGGATACCCGAACGAGTTCGGCGACACTCTGGAGCTGGCCGTGACCAGGCTGCTGGCGACGCCGATCCCGGACGCGCTGCCGGAACTTCGGTTGCGGGTCATCAGCTTCGAGTACGTCGATCCCGGGCTCGAGGGGTTGAGCCCGGCCCAGAAGCTCCTGCTGCGCCTGGGGCCGGACAACGGCGACCGTGTGCGGGCGAAGGTCAGGGAGCTCTACGGGGCGCTGCGGTAGCTCCGGTTACTCGAGCTCCCCGCCATCGAGGGCGCGGCGCTGGGCTTCGGAGTACCGGGGCAGCATCCGGTCGTAGATGGCGACCGCTTCGGGGCGCGGTGCGGCGGAGGGGCCGGGTTCGCCTGCCGGAGGTAGCGGGTACGGTCTGCGGCCGGTCGCACGCAGAGCGGCGCCGAGGGCGGCGCCGTCGCTCACCTCGTGCCCGTCGACGCGGCAGCCCATGACATCGGCGGCGATCTGGAGCAGCTCCCGGTTGCGGGCGCCGCCGCCGGTAGCCAGGATCCGGCTGGGCCGGGTCGCCATCCATTCCGAGTTGAGACGCATCGACAGGAACTGCCCCTCGACCACGGCGCGGCAGTTGCGGGTGGCCTGCTCGGCAGCGTCCGCGAGGCCGCCCAGCCGAACGACGCGCGGCGACGCAACGCGCGGGACGATCTCCGGTTCGAACCAGGGCAGCATCATCATGCCGTCGTTGCCCGGCGGCGTTGCCCGCAGTGCGTCCTCGAAGCCCTGCCAGTCGAGACCGTGGCGGTCCCGCACCGCCTCGCGCGCGAGCGATCCGTTGCGGAAACAGATCAGGCTCATCGGATGTCCGCTCGGCGCGATGAACACGTGGCCGCCCTGGTCCGGATCGACGGCGACGTCGGCCAGCAGGCAGAAGTAGGTATCGCTCGTTCCCAGACTCAACACCGCCTCGCCCGGCTCTCTCATGCCGACGCCGACCAGGGAGCAGGGGTTGTCGCCGGCGCCGATGACCACCTGGGCGTCCGCGGGGAGGCCGTGCCGGGACACGAAGTAGGGGGCGATCGCACCGACAACGGTCCATGGCGGCCGGGACGGCAGCAGGCGGCTCTTCAAGCCCTCCGCGGTCGCGGTCATTGCTGCCTCGGACCACTCGCGCCGCCGGATGTCGAGCAGGTTCATGCCGGCGCCGTCACCGTGGTCGATCGGCGCCAGCCGGCCGGCCAGGACCGAGGTGACGAAGGAACTGACCAGGCAGACGTGAGCCGTGCGGCGCCATGCCTCGGGTTCGGTCTGGGCGAAGCGCCGGATCTGGGGACCCGTGAAGCGTTCGAAGGTGTCGCTGCCGGTGAGCTCCGCGGTTGCTGCGGGGCCGCCGAGCGCGCGGCGGATCTCTGCGCACTCGCGTTGGGTGGAGGAGTCCGTCCAGATCGGCGCCTCGGCACGCGAGAGCAGCGGTTCGACCTGCTGGGCCAGGTTTCGCTCGGGCGAGAGAGCCTGGAGCACGCCCTCGCTGCCCGCCCGAAGGTAGACCGAGCCGTGCTGCTGGCCGGACACCGACACGCCGCGGACCCTCCGGCAAGCCTCTGTACCCAGCCTCTCGAGCGCCAGGTCCAGGGCCTCGAGCCACATCGACGGCGGTACCCGCCCGATGGCCGGATCGTGGTTCGGAAGCTGTCCGTTGACGGTGCCGTACGCCGGCAGCTCGGAGTCGTAGTGGACGCCGGTGCGGGCGGCGATGCGGAGCGCGCGGTCCTCGCCTTCGCCGTCAGGCGGCGGCGCCTCGACCAGGGTCGCGGTCAGGCTCTGCGTGCCGACGTCGATCCCGAGGTACAGGGGACCGGAACTCACTCGATGTGGGTGCTGTACAGGTAGTCGTTCAGGATGCTCTCGAGCTCTTCTTGCCGGCCGCTGGTCTTCGGCGGCTCGCCAAGCCTGCCGGCCCAGTCCTCGAGTTCCTCGAGGGTGGTCTCGCCGGCCAGGAGCTTGCGTCCCAAGCCGCGGCGGTAGCCGGCGTAGCGCTGCCGGATGCGCTTGCCGGCCAGACCCAGTACGCCGTCGCGCTTGATCCGGTCGACGATCAGAAGCGCCTTCGCGAACACATCCATCGACGCGATGTGGGCGTAGAACAGGTCGACCGTGTCGAAGGAGCCGCGCCGCACCTTGGCGTCGAAGTTCAGGCCGCCCCAGCGCAGGCCGCCCTGACCGCGAATGATGAGCAGGGCCAGGACGCACTCGCGCAGGCTCATGGCGAAGTTGTCCGTGTCCCAGCCGACTCCTTCGATACCCCGATTGATGTCGACGCTGCCCAGCATGCCGGCGCCCGCCGCGGTCGCCAGTTCGTGCTCGAAGGAGTGGGTGGCGAGCGTGGCGTGATTCGCCTCGACGTTGAGCATGAAATCGCCCATCAGATCGAACTCGCGCAGGAAGTTCAGGCAGTGCGCGCAGTCGAAGTCGTACTGGTGGACCGAGGGCTCCTTCGCCTTGGGCTCGAGGAAGAACTTGCCCTCGAAGCCCTGGCGCCGCGCGTAGTCGACGGCGAGCCGGAGGAAGGCGGCCATCTGCTCGCGTTCGCGGCGCATGTCCGTGTTGATCAGCGAAGTGTAGCCCTCACGGCCGCCCCAGAACACGTAGCCGGTGCCGCCGAGCTCGATCGTGGCGTCGATCGCGCTCCGGACCTGGGCCGCGGCGTGTGCGAAGACCCGGGGATCGGGGTTGGTCGCCGCGCCGTGCGTGTAGCGGGGGTGGCCGAACAGGTTCGCGGTGCCCCAGAGCAGTTTGACGCCGGTCTCGCGCTGCCTGACCTGAGCCAGTTGGACGATCTCTCCCAGGTACTCGTTGCTCTCGGCGACCGAGCCGCCCTCGGGCGCGATGTCCCGGTCGTGGAAGCAGTAGTAGCGCACGCCGAGCTTGGTGAAGAACTCGAACGCGGCGTTGAGCGTCCGCTGGGCGACCTGGATCGGGGTCGGCGCGTGGTTCCAGGGGCGGTCGTACACGGGATCCGGTCCGAACGGATCCTGGCCGCCGCCCTTGAACGTGTGCCAGTAGGCGACCGCGAACTTGAGTTGCCGCTCCATCGTGGTGCGGCCGACGTTGCGCGTGCGGTCGTAGTACTTGAACGCCAGCGGGTCCCGGCTGTCCGGCCCGTGGAAGGGGATCGGCTTCTGGATTTCCGGGAAGAACGGCTCGGCTGCGGGGAAGAAGGGGGTCATTGAACTGCGAGCAGCCTCCGTTGGCGGGTTACTCAGTTGTCCTCGAACGCGGCGTCGAAGGCGATCGCCGAGGGTGCGAAATCGAGCGCCCTGACGAAGTCGGCCGCTTCGGCGGCGCCGTGCTCGCGGTCCATGCCGGAGTCCTCCCACTCGACGGAGAGCGGGCCGTCGTAGCCGATGTCGTTCAGCGCCCGGATGATCTCCTCGAAGTCGACCGAGCCGCGGCCGGGCGAGCGGAAGTCCCAGAACCGGCGGTGGTCGCCGAAGTTCGTGTGGCCGCCGAACACGCCGCAGGGCTTGGGCCCGTCGGACCACCAGGCGTCCTTGATGTGGACGTGGAAGATGCGGTCGCCGAAGCGGCGGATGAAGTCCACGTAGTCGACGCCCTGGTAGCCGAGGTGGCTGGGGTCGTAGTTGAAGCCGAACGCCGGGTGGCCGCCAACCGCTTCGATGGCGCGCTCGGCGCTGACGGTGTCGAAGGCGATCTCGGTCGGATGGACTTCCAGGCCGAAGCGCACGCCGAGCTCCTGGTAGGCGTCGAGGATCGGCGTCCAGCGGGCGGCGAAGTCGGCGAACCCGTCGTCGATCATCGCCGGCGGCACCGGCGGGAACGAGTAGAGCAGGTGCCAGATCGAGCTCCCGACGAAGCCGTTCACCACCTCGAGACCCAGGACCTTGGCCGCTTCGCCGGTGCGGATCATCTCGTCGGCGGCCCTCTTGCGGACGTCCTCCGGGTCGCCGTTGCCCCAGACATGCGGCGGCAGGATCGCCTCGTGCCGGGCATCGATGCGGTCGCAAACGGCCTGACCCACCAAGTGGTTGCTGATCGCGAACAGTTCGAGACCGTGTTGCTCAAGCAGTTCGCGCCGCGAGGCCGCGTAGGCGTCATCGCAGCGGTCGACCTCCACGTGGTCGCCCCAGCAGGCGAGTTCCACGCCGTCGTATCCGAGGTCTTGCGCCAGCGGGCAGAGGTCGGCGACCGGCAGGTCGGCCCACTGGCCGGTGAAGAGGGTTACGGGTCGGGCCACGGTGCGTCTCCTACAGGTTGCTGCTTCCGTTGCGGTTCGTGCTCGCTCAGCCCGGCATCCTGAGCCACTTCTGATCGCACTGGCTGCTGGCGACCACGGTCTCGATGAACTGCATCCCGCGCAGGCCGTCGTGGACGGTGGGGAAGTCGAGCATTGTCTCGTCGGGTTCGACCCCGCGCCGGCGGCAGTCGAGGGTCTGGGCGAAGTTCCGATACAGGTTGGCGAACGCCTCGAGGAAGCCCTCGGGGTGGCCGGCCGGCAGCCTCGTGTGCGCCGCGGCGTCGTCGCACAGACCCTGGCCGGAAGTCCGCAGGATCTCACGCGGACGATCGAGCCACTTGAGGATCAGCGTGTTCGGCTCTTCCTGGCGCCACTCGAGACCCCCGGCCTCGCCGTAGACCCGGATCGCCAGCGCGTTCTCCTCGTCGATGGAGATCTGGGAGGCGTAGAGAACGCCGCGGGCGCCGCCAGCGAAGCGCAGGAGCACGTTGCCGTCGTCCTCCAGCGGCCGGCCGTCGACGAAGGTGGTCAGGTCGGCGCACAGGGACTCGATGCGGAGCCCGGTGATCGCCTCGGCGAGGTTCTCGGCGTGCGTTCCGATGTCGCCGATGCAGCAACTGATGCCGGCGCGTTCCGGGTCGGTGCGCCAGTCCGCCTGCTTCTGGCCCTCCGCTTCGAGTTCGGTGGCGAGCCAGCCCTGCGGATACTCGACGACGATCTTGCGCACCCTGCCGAGCTGACCGCTACGGACCCGGTGCCGGGCCTCCTTGACCATCGGGTAGCCGGTGTAGTTGTGGGTCAGGCCGAAGACGAGGCCGGTCCGTTCGACTGCCGCGACCAGGGCCTCGGCCTCGGCCGCCGACTTCGTCATCGGCTTGTCGCTCATCACGTGGAAGCCGGCTTCGAGCGCCGCCGACGCGACCGGGAAGTGCAGGTGGTTCGGGGTGACGATGGAGACGAAGTCCATGCGCTGGGTCGGGTCCAGAGCGGCCTCGCGCTCCATCATCTCCTGGTAGGCGCCGTAGCACCGCTCGGGCGGTAGAAAGAGGTCGGCGCCGGAGGCCCGCGAACGCTCCGGGTCCGAACTGAAAGCGCCGCAGACGAGTTCGATCAGCCCGTCGAGACCGGCCGCCATGCGGTGGACGGCGCCGATGAAGGCGCCCTGGCCGCCGCCGACCATGCCCATGCGGATCTTCCGTTCCATCGCGCGCTCTTCTGAGCCGCTACTCCACTGCCGCTCCCTGTGCTCCTTCCTCGATCGCGAAGAGCTCCGAGCGGGTGGCGACGTAGAGGACGCCGTCCTTGGCGAAGGGGGTCGTGTACACCGCCCCTTCCATGAACACCTCGTTGATCAGGTTTTCCTCGCGACCCGTAGCGAGGATCGCAACCTCGCCATCCTCGTCGCCGATGTAGATCTTGCCGTCGACAACGAAGGTCGAACCCCAGATCGCCGCATAGGTGTGGTGCATCCACAGCAGTTCGCCGGTCTCCTCGTCGAAGCAGTAGACGTGTCCTGAGAGATCCGCGATGTAGACCAACCCGTCGTGAACGGAGGCAGTGGACATGGTGCGGTGGAAGTTCCCGCCTCCGACATGCCAGACCTCCCCCGCCTCCGTGGTGTCGCCGGTCCCGGAGGCGTCGATCTTGTAGAAGTGCCCGGGGCCCTCTCCATGCTCCGGATCCTGACCTACGCCGACGTAGACGACGTCGTTGTGGAACACCGGCGTCGAGATGATGTTGTTCCGGGTGCCCTTGCCCCCGAGTTCCCACACCGATCCCTTCGGGTTCGCGTCGAAGGTCCAGATCAGCTCCCCGGTGTCCGGCGCGAAGGAATAGACCACCCCCTCGCCACCCGGGATGACGAGCTGGGCGCGCCCGCCGGCGACGCCGGCGGCCGGGTTGGACCAGGTCCCGTGAAGGATCTTTTCCCGCGGGTGAGCGCTCTCCCACACCAGTTCGCCCGTGTGCTTGTTCAGCGCCACGAAGCTCGGCCCGAGCGGCGACGGGACGTTGATGTGACCTTCGTCGACGCCCTGGCCCGTGGTCGCGACGACGACGTCGCCGACCACCAGGGGCGAACCGGCGGCGAGATTGTGGGGGAAGACGTCGAGCTCCGCGATCATGTCGAAGGACCACACGATGTCCGCGTCGAGTTCGTCGCTGTACTGCTCGTTCTGGATGCCGTCGTTGCCATCCGCGAAGCCGTCGATGTCGACGGCAACGAACTCCGCCCGGTTCGACACGTAGTAGGCGAGGTCTCCCTCGATGTAGGGCGTCGAGCAGATGCCTTGGAGTGGCCAGTCGTTCACCCGTCCGGCGGGGAGCTTGTCGTGGGTGGCCTGCCAGAGGAGTTCGCCGTCGCTCTCGCGGAAAGCGATCAGCACCCCCTTGTCGCCGACGATGCCCGGCCGGCGCTCACCCTCGTTGTTCGTACCGACGAAGACCTTGCCGTCGTAGATGATCGGGCCGGCGTAGGTCTGGGAGCCGAGCTTCTGTTTCCACTTGATGTTCTTGCCGGACAGGACGTTCCAGTCGGTGGGGACGCCGGTCTCGGAGGACACCATGTTGCGCGAAGGGGTCAAGCCGAACATGGCCGGCGGGTCCTCCGCCAGCGCCGCAGCGGCGCCGGTGGAGATCAGAAACGCTGCTGCCACGCACGCCTTGGTCATGCTCCCCTCCTCGGGTTCAGTGGATTCGTGCTGCCCTCTCCAACTATCCAGGAGTTCATATTTCAGGTGCTCAGTTGCCGGTGATCCGCACGTTGTCGTAGGACACGACCGACGGGGAGTAGCCGAGAATCCCGGGAGAGCCGTTCCGGATCGGGTGGGGATCTTCTGCCGTGACAGTCCAGTCGGCGGGCTCCTCCGAGCCGCGGGGCCACACCTTGCCGCGGATCGTGGCCGTGTCTTCGACTGTTTCCACCTGGAGCTTCATCGTGTACCAGCGATCCATCTCGAATGCGAAGTCGACCGTCTGCTCGACCCGGAGTTGGGCCGACCAGGACCGGATCTGCAGCCGCTGGTGAATGCCCGCCAGGTCGAGGATGTAGCCGCTGTTGATCAGCCCCGCATCGGACTTGCGGCGGCCCTTCTGCGAGTTGCGCACGTCGGCCTGAATCGTGTAGTTGCTGAGAGACGGGGGGCCGAGGAGAACTGGCGAGCGCAAGAGGCCCCGCTCTGCGACCGGCTTGACCAGGATGCTGTCGCCGTCTTCTTCGGCGATGTCGTAGCGGCCGCCGCCGATCCAGTAACCGCGCTTGCCGCTGGAGAAGTCCTCGGTCCAGGGCAGGGGCGGGAAGACGCGGATGCGGGCTTCGGCAGTAAGGTCGCCGCTGGTCGCGACCAGGGCGCCGGCCTGGAAGGTCGAGTCCTCGGCGAAACGGACGGTGCTGCCCGTAACTTCCGCCTCGAACCCCTTGAGCGACCAGTTAGCTTCGACGGCGCCCAACGGCCGGCCGAGGGCGTCGTAGGCGAAGACCTCGAAATCGTGACTCTCGCCGGGCTTGGTTGTGATCTCTGCGGGAATGACGAGCAGGGTCGCCGGCGGTCCCTCCGGTTCCCCCTCGTCTCCGCGGCTGGGAAGCGGGGAAGCCGTCACCTTGAACGGCGCGTCCTTGTCGCCGAGGCAGTAGACGCCCTCCTCGGTCGTGAAGTAGATCCGTCCGTAGGCGATCGCCGCGGAGCCGTACAGCTCCGCGTATCGGCCGTCCGGGACCTTCAGTTGGTGCCGGCTCAGGATCTCGGCGCTCGTGTCTCCCGGCCGGATGATCGCGAAGTGGCCGTTCGTCTCACCGGCGTAGATTTTGCCGTCGGCCCACACCGGCGACGCCTTGCCGACGGTGCCGATGCTGAGTTCCCAGAGAACCTCGCCGGTATCCGCGTCGACCGCGGCCATGTTCCCGGAGTTGTTCACGATGTACAGACGGCCGTCGTGGAGAGCGGGCGACGGGAAACCCGCCTTGTTCCGGTTCCACCGCCACAGCTCGTGGGTCGTCGTGATGTCGCCGCTGCCGGTGCCGTCGATCGCGATGACGCGCCCGAGCGCGCCTTCGTCGATGTTCTCCTCGCTGTGCGAGATGAACACTCTGCCCTGGTCGTCGACCACGGGCGAGGCGTTGATGCCGCGTTTCGAGAGGTTGAACTCCCATACCTTCTTGCCGGTGCGTGCCTGGAGAGCGTAGATGTGCCCGTCCGCGTTACCGGTGATCAACAAGCGCTGGCCGTTGATCACGGTCACGATCGGGATCGACTGCGTGTTCCGGTCGTGGATCGTGCCCCCCGGCGTGGACATCCACTGGACTTCCCCGGTCCGCTTGTCGAAGGCGTAGTAGCGATGCCGGGGTATGCCCTGGGCGCCCCAACTGCCGTTGTTCATGTTGACGATGATCAGGTCCTCGTCGATCACCGGGGACGCGGTCCTGCCGCCGTAGCCTTCGAAGCGCCCGTGTTCTTCCTTCAGTGACCGGAACCAGACCAGGTTGCCGTCGCGGTCGTGGCATAGGAAGAGGCCGCTGACGAGCTGGGCGTAGGTGTAGCCGGTCTCGGGGTCGCCGGTGAGGGAGGCCCACCCGACCCGGTTCATCGCGACAGTCGTGAGGTAGAGGTTGTAGCGGTTCTCCCACAGCGGTTCGCCGGTACCGGCGTCGAACGCCGCGATGACGGCCTGCTCGTGGATTCCCGAGCCGACGCGTCCGTTGACGAACACGCGGCCGCCCATCACGACCGGCGTCGAGCGGGCGATGAAATCCTGCCGCCAGATCAGGTTCTCGCCCTCCGGGCTCCAGGTGTCGATCAGGCCGGTCTGCGGCGAATAGCCGTTCTGGTTGGGCCCGCGCCAGGAGGTCCACTCCTCGGCCTGCAGCGACGCGGCGGCCAGCGCCAGAACGAGCAGGAATGAACAGAACTGAATGCGATTCCTCATCTCGGCTCCTTGCCAAAGGTGTTGGGAAGCGGACAGCGGCCCGCACGCCGCGCACATTCTAGGCAGATTCGGCCCGGGGGCGCTCTCGCGACCTGTGTTCGCGGTGCGGCGGATGGCGGCTCTACTCGGCTTCTTCGGCCTCTGCGGCTTCTTGGGCGGCGGCCATCTGCTCCTGCCAGTTGGCGGGATAGATCATCGCCATCAGCGTCGACTGTTCGGATTGATACTGCACCATCACGCCCTTGGGCATCCAGATGGCGTCGCCGGGTCCGAGTTCGTGGGCGTCCTCGCCGGAGAGGATCGTCAGGCTTCCCTCGAGTACGTAGAGGTACTCGTCGAACATCATCGGGCGCTGTTCCTGCGTATCGAAGTTGTCCAGGACCGTGACCGCGCAGTGCAGCTTGTTGCTGACCGCGACCACACCGGGCGCGCTGGCTGGCCCGACATCGGATCCGGTGTAGATGCCCGGTTGGAACTCGACGATCTGGCGGTCGGCGGCCGCGACGAAGACCACCGGGTCCGGTTCGCCCTCCATCGACCAGTTCTCGTCGGCGGGTGTCCAGTCGACGGGGTAGACGCCGATGACGTTCGTTGCCCTCTCGCCGGCCTCAAGCCTCGTCGCTACGGTGCCCTTGGGTATCCACAGACCGTCGCCTGGGCCGACATCGAATACGCCGTCCTTCGTCTCGACTGTGAGGACGCCGCCTTCGAGCCCGTAGATGTACTCGTCGTAGGTGTACGTCCAGTTCTCCAGCAGGTAGTTCTCCCAGTGCGCGATGACGTGCGCGGTGCTCGTGCTTCCAGCCACCGAGCCCATCGCGTTGGGGTCGCCGACGTCCGACGCCGTCATCAGAGCCGTGTTGCCGGGTGTGAGTTCGTGGAACTCACGGGCGTCGCCCTTGATGACGACGATCTCTCCGACCGGCGCCGGCACTTCCCGCACGGCCGGTTCCTCGGCTGGGGCTTCCGCCTCTTCTTCGGCCGGAGCGCAGGCCAGGAAGGCAACGCCCACCGTAAGCACGCTGATGGCCAGGATCGGGGTTCTTCGGTCAGGCTGGATAGACAACATTCTGTTCTCCCTGTTGCGGAACCTTATCTCCCAATCTTCCTTAGGAAAACCTAAGAAACTTCCAGCGGCGGCAAGGAACCGAGTTCGGGCCTGCGGTCCTGTGCGGGAGACGTGTGGATAAGCCTTCGTGTGGCAACGCAGGACGCTTGCGGCAGCCGTTAGGATTGGTGTGCAGCATACTGAGCGGCCCCTTCAGGGTCAAGAAGACACAGCGCGGTCAAGAGAACACAGCGTGGTCAAGAAAGCACAGCGAAGGTTGACGTTTCGGGACCGTCGATTCCTATTCAGCGCGATCGTCGTGGTTCCGATCGCGCTCTCGCTCGCGTGCCGGCGGGAAGGGGCTTCCGTAGCGCCCCCGCCCGAAACTCCGGCCCCACCGCCCATCGAAGCGGCATGGAGGGAGGCCGTCGGCGACCTGTCGCCGGAGGGCTGGAGCGTCGTGCTGATCACGATCGACACCCTCCGCGCCGACCGGCTGGGCTGCTACGGCTACGCGGACATCGAAACGCCGCACCTGGACCGTCTCGCGACCGAAGGCATCCTGTTCGAGAACGCGCTGACGACGGTTCCCTTCACCCTCCCCGCGCACAGTTCGATCATGACCGGGGTCTACCCGCCGGTCCATGGCGTGCGCGAGAACGTCGGCTATGCGCTGGACGAGCGGCTGCCGACGCTGGCCGAGGACCTGTCCGCCGCCGGCCGGCGCACGGGAGGCTTCATCAGCGCCTTTGTGCTGGACGGTCGATGGGGGATCGACCGGGGCTTCGACCGCTACTACGACGAGTTCAAGGTCCAGGACATGGGCATGCTGAACATGGGATCCGTTCAGCGCTCGGGGACGGAGACGATCGAGCAGGCGGAGGCCTGGCTCGACGAGGCGGCGGGGTCTCCCTTCTTCCTGTGGCTTCATCTCTTCGAGCCGCACGATCCCTACGAGGCGCCGGAGCCGTTCGCGGCGCGTTATCCGAAGCGGCCTTACGACGCGGAGGTCGCCTATGCGGACAGTCTGGTCGGCAGGCTGCGCGAGATGCTCGAGGGCAGGAACCTGCTCGACCGGACTCTTCTGGTGGTCACGGGCGATCACGGCGAGGGTCTGGGCGATCACGGCGAGTACTTTCACGGCTTCTTCGTGTATGACAGCACAGTCCGGGTGCCGCTGATCGTGCGGCTGCCGGAAGGCCGTCTCGGCGGCCGCCGGGTCGACGCGGCGGTGAGCCACGTCGATCTGCGTCCCACGATTCTGGACGCGCTCGGGTTGTCGTCGCCGCCGGTTGATTCGCGCCAGGGAGGGCGCAGCCTGCTCCCGCTCGTGCTGGGCATGGACGACAGTGAACGGTTCGCCTACATCGAGTCCTACTATTCGCTGTACCACTACGGCTGGGCGCCCCTGCGCGCCATTCGCACGGGCCCGCTCAAATTCATCGACGCGCCGGAACCCGAGTTGTACCGCCTGACCGATGACCCGGGGGAGGCGGAGAACGTCGTGCGCCGTACGCGCGTCGAGGCGCGGGAACTCCGCGATCGGCTGCTTCTGATGATCAGCGAGTTCGAGGGGACCGGCGCCGGCGAAGCGGCGCCGCCGGACTTGGATCAGGAGACTCTGGCGCAGCTCCAGGCGCTCGGGTACCTGGCCGGCAGCGGCAGCCGCGCGGAGGCGCCTGAGGACCTCTCCGGTCTCGCCGATCCGAAAGACAAGATCGCGGTCCACCGGGCGATCATGCTGGCCCAGAACGACATCGGAAAGGGCGAAACGGCGGCGGCCCGTGAGCGGCTGCTGGAGGCCATCGCACTCGATCCCGGAGTGGTCGATGCCCAGCAGATGCTCGGCAATCTGCACCAGCGGCAAGGGGATTATCCGGCCGCGATCGACTACTTCCAGAACGCTCTTGCCCGCAACCCGGATCACCAGGCATCGCTGCTGGGTCTGGCCGACTCCTACCTCTGGCTCGACCGGCCGGAGGACGCCCTGGTCGGCTTCGAGCGGCTCCTGCGCCTGGCGCCGCACGACAGCAAGGCGGCGATCGCTTCGACTGACATCCTGGTCAAGTTGGGTCAGCCGGACGAGGCGTTGGACGTCGCTCGGTCGGCGGCCCTCTACGAGCACGCTCCGGCCCTGGTCCACAACCAGCACGCCGAGTTGCTGGTGCTGGCGGGCCGGGCGGGCGAGGCCGAGCGGGCCCTCGAACGCGCGATCGAGGTGAATGACCGCCCGGTGCAGCCGCACTTCAATCTGGCCGTGCTCTACGAAGAGCGTGGCGAGACGGCGAGGGCGATCGACAGGTACAAGGAGGCCTTGGCGCGCATGCCCTGGCACTACCGGACCCTGTTCAATCTGGGACGGCTGCTGGGCCGAGAGGGAGAGCTCGACGAACAGCAGGAGCTCTGGCAGGCCGCCGTCGATGCGAACCCCGAGTTCGTCGAGGGCCACTACCTGCTGGCGAAGCTGCTGATGGACCGGGGCGGCGATCTGAAGCGGGCCGAGGAGCTGGTGCGCGCGGGGCTCAAGCAGGACGAAACGCACCAGGCCGGCGCTCTCGGTTACTTCGTGCTGGCCGACATTCTCAGCCGCTTGGGCCGGACCGGGGAGGCGATGGAGGCGGTGCGCTCGGGTCGGGAGATCCAGGTGCGGTCGTCGGGGTGAACGGATGTGCGGCCAACGCGCGGCGGCGTCACCGCTGCCAGAGATAGGTGGCCTTGAGGATGAGCTGTCGGCCTTGCGTGCGTCGCTCCGAGAGCGACGGCGCCGTCCAGTTCTCGTTGTAGACGAGGAAGATGTCGGCGCCGGGTCGGTAGATCCAGTGAAAGCGGATGTTGACGCCGAGATCCTCGGCGGCGTCGTTGTACTGGGCGATCATGTTCAGTCGCAGATCCGGCGTGAACGACAGGTCGACCCCCTGGCTCCAGAGGTTGATCTCGAAGGCGCCCTGCGGCAGCTCGACATCGTGGTACGTCCAGGTGGTGGAGGTGCGAACGAGGCGTGACAGGCGAAGACCGACCTCCTGTCGCAGGGAAGTCCAGTCGCCCTCGTAGAACTCACCCCAGTTGTTGAAGCTCCTCCAGGTCACCGATCGTGAGGCATCGGTCAGCATCAGCAGTTCCCAGCCGTCGAACTCGAACAGGCCCGCCGGGATCACCACGCCAGGGTAGATCTCGAATGGCGCAAACAGCCGCTCCGTGGTGCGCATGGCGCCGAACTCCAGGAAGTCATTGGTGTTGAGGACCATGCCTAAGGGATACACGACAGTCTCCTCGCTCTCCAGACGTCCGTCGCTCGAGCGCTCGAAACGGCGGTGCGCGCCTTCGGCGTACCAGGAGCGGATACCACCGCGTTCGATCCGTGGCTGCCAGATAAAGCGCGGGTTGAGGAGGCGGAAGTTCTCGCGCAGCAGAAACCCCACGCCCGGATCGAAGTTCTGCTGCGACTCGATGAAGTCCAGTGACGTGGTGAGGGTGGAACCCTGGTATCCGAGGCCGGCCCCGAACGCAGCATCCTCGCCCTCGACCCCCGGCCGCTCACTGCGGCTCCAGTAGCCGTTGAACTGGAGGAGTTGCGTCGGTTTGAACTCGAAGTCGAGGCCGTAGAGGTTCTCTGCTCCTCCTGTGGCGGGGTCGCGTTGCGTGAAGACGGCGCCCACGCTGGAGCGTTCACCGATGTTGCGCTTCACCCGGGCGACGGCAAATCCGGTTTGCGCCGCGTGGCGGCCCCGGAGGTTGGTTGCTCCCGTGCCGAGCCCGAGGACGCCGAAGTTCCATTCGCCGAGCCGGCCGGTCAGGCGGCCCCCCGCCTCGATCGGTACCGTCTCGCCGCCGTCAAGCCCGATGCGGCGCGAGAAGAAGGCCTTCATCAGGGCGGGCAGCCACGGCACTCTCTGGGGGGGGCCGAACTCGAATATGCCCGCGTTCTCGAGAAAGAAGTCCCGTTTCTCGGGAAAGAAGAGGGAGAACCGGGTCAGGTTGACCTGCAGATCGTCGACCTCGACCTCCGCGAAGTCGGTGTTGTAGGTGAGATCGAGCGCCACTGACTTCGTCAGTCCCAACTTGATGTCGAGTCCGCCGTCGATGTCTGTCGTCGAAGTGCCGCCGGGAGTCGAGTCGCGGCGTCCGCGCCGCGCTGACGCACAAGCTCCTAGTTCCATGCAAGGCTCTTCGGAGGCGAAGGCGATGAGGTAGGGCTTGACGTCGAGGCTGCGCGAGCGCCGAAGTCCATTGAGCCCCGTCAGGGTGCCGGCCAGGGAAACCCGGTACGCCGCTTCGTGGGACACGCCCGAGGTGGTGATCGGCAACGCGGAACGCGGCAGATACGCCCAGTTCACTTCCTCGCTCTTGCGGCGGATGAGTCGCTGCACGTTCAGACCCCAGCGGTCGAGAGCCGGATCGAAGCGCAGGGTCGCGAAAGGAATGGCGATCTCCGCCGTCCAACCATCGGTCGTCCGTCGAGCCTTGACCGACCACACACCGTCCCACTCCTTGTTGACGTCGCGCCCCTCGTCGGTGATCAATGCGTCGTGACGAGCACCGTTCGGGTTGGTGGCGAAGGCGAAGGAGTTGCGGCCGTCGAGAAACGTGTCGAACACCAGAACGAAGGAGTCGTCGGAGGCGAGTTCCGCGTCGCGTTCCATCTCCTTGGCGATGATCTTCCCGGGCACCCGGTCGAACGCGCGCAGCGCCACGTAGAGCGTCGTGGGCGTATAGGCGATGGAGAACTCCGTCCGTTCGGTAGCCGGCGCTCCTTCGCGGGGCTCACGTTGCCGAAAGTCTGTACCGACTTCGGCGCGTCGCCAGGCGGGCTCGTCGAGCCGACCGTCGACGACGATGGGCTGGTCGATGGCGAGTGCCCCGATCGAAGGGCGCTCGGTGAGATCGGCATCCACCTGACCGACCGCCGGCGCACCGAGCGTCAGCGTGATGACGAATAGAGCCAGCCGGTCGGAGGCCTTGGGATTTGCCCCTTGCGGCTGGTTGCGGCGGCTGTCTCGAGGGTTGGCGCTCATAAACCTTAAGGTTTTCTAATGTTTTGCTCTAGATCAAACGCTGTTCGATCGGTCAGAGTATCGTTGTTCGTTCTTCAACGGCAACCGGAGGAGACCATGTCGAAGATGCGTCTGGCGGTGTTTGTTTCTCTGCTTCTGGTGATGACGGCGGCGCCGGCCCTGGCCCAGAACGTGGGCACGGTCCGCGGCGAGGTCCGCGACGCGAACGGCGACCCGCTGCCGGGTGTGATGATCGAAGTCGACGGGCCGCTCGTGCGCGGCGACCGCTCGACGACGACGGGCGTCAACGGCGAGTTCCTCGTCAGTGCGCTCAATCCGGGCTCGATCTCGATCACCGGAAGACTCGACGGCTTCGAGGACGAGACCGTCGAGGATGTCCGCATCTCGATCTCCCAGACCAGCACGGTGCACATGGTCCTCCAGCTCGCCGCGACCACGGAGGAGATCACGGTGACCTCGGAACGCCCGATCCTGGACGTGACGAGCAACGTGATCAGCACCCACTTCACGGAGGACTTCATCGACGACCTGCCGACGAAGCGCAGCTTCCAGGACTACGCGGGCATGGCCAAGGGCGTCACGATGCAGGGGCGGGACCAGACCTACGGCGACTGGCGCTACATTGCCTACGGCAGCAGCCCGGTGGCGAACGCCTGGAACATGGACGGGCTCAACTCCTCCATGCACGACTATGGCGGCGTCTGGTGGTGGATCAACCCGGACACGATCTCGGAGATCCAGGTGCTCGGCGTAGCGGCGCCGGCGGAGTATGGCGGCATGTCCGGCGCGGCGATCAACGTGGTCACGAAGTCCGGCACGAACGAGTTCGACGGCCGCCTGAACTACTACGGCCAGTTCGACTCGCTGACCGCCGAGGGCCCGAAGAGACCGGGACTGTCCGGCGAGGAGACCGGCTTCTATCGGGACAAGTTCAACAACTACACCCTGGCGCTGGGCGGCGCGTTCAGCCCGGACAAGCTGTGGTACTTCCTGTCGCTCGAGTACAAGGAGGACGCACTCGGGGAGCCGGGCTCGATTCGGGAGTTCGTCCGCCCGGACCTCTGGGAGCGCTCCGCCCTGAAGCTCGACTGGACCTTCAACCCGTCGAACACCCTGACGCTGGGCGCCCAGTACGAGGACTACGACTGGCAGCAGGCTTCGGATCCGTTCCGCGACCAGGACGCACGGACGCACGAGTTCGGTAACCGGCCTGCCTGGCGGATCGGCTGGCAGTCCGTGTTCTCGAACCGGACCTTCTTCGAATTCAACGTAGCGGAGTTCGACAACTACGACCGCGTGGCCTCGGTCACCGGCAGCACGGACCCGCCCTTCGTGGACTACACGCAGCCGGTCCCCACCACCGTCGGCGGTCCGCGATATCCGTACGACTACGGCCCCAAGATGGTGCGTTCAAGCGCCAAGCTGACCCACTTCGCGGACGACCTGGCCGGCAGCCACGAGTTCAAGTTCGGCGTCCAGTTCACGGACGCGACGACCAAGACGCCCCAGCTCTACCCCGGTTCGGGCGGTCTCTACTACGCGAAGTTCTCCGAGAGCTTCTACTGGCGCTACACCCGGCAGCAGCACTACTACGGCAGCGACTCGACGTCGCTTGGGCTGTTCGTGGACGACTCGTGGAACCTGGGCGGGAAGACGACGCTGAACCTGGGCGTGCGCTACGACAAGGACAACGGCGGCATTCCACCGTACGAGGTGCTTCTGTCGCACGGCGGGGGCAAGGGGAACGCGGTGACCAGCGGCGAGTTCTACCCCGCCTACGACGACCTGGTCGACTGGGAGAACATCTCGCCGCGGTTGGGGATCGCCCGCCAGGTCGGCGAAGGCGAACGGCAGGGCGTGCTGCGCGCGTCCTACGGCAAGTACTTCGAAGCGAACACCACCTCGATGTGGAACGGCCCCCATCCCGACCGGCCGCCTTCCGTGTACGCCTTCAGCTACTACCGGAACGGACCGTTCTACGTCTACCGCAGCGTTTCTGACGAAAGCCTCATCGAACCGGACCCGAACATGAAGGCGCCCGAGTACGACCAGTACGCGCTCGGCTATGAGCAGCAACTCAGCGAAACCCTCACGCTCGGCGCCGAGGTCGTCATCAAGGAGGGGAAGAACCTGATCGGCTGGCAGATCCTCGACGACGGCGTCTACGAGGAGGTGCCCTATGTCAATCCGGAGACGGGCGAGACGATGACGCTCTACAGCGTCATCGAGGAGCCGACGCGCCGCAAGGGCAACAGCCCGGGACCGGGTGCGAACGCGCCGCCCGATGCGAGGTACTACCAGGACTACCAGGGGATCTTTGTCAGCCTGACCAAGCGGAAGGTCGGCAGATGGGGGCTCAACATGTCGCTTGGCTGGTCGAAGTCGGAGGGGCGGACTTCACGGCACCGCGACCAGCGCCAGGCCGAGCCCATCTTCGGCGGTCTGGAGGGCGCGGATCCGAACCTCCATATCAACGCGGAAGGGTTGCTGCAGGCGGACCGGACCTGGGTCTTCGCCGCCCAGGGGCAGGTCGACCTGCCCTGGAAGCTCCGGGGAACGGGCGTGTTGAAGGTTCAGGACGGGCGGCCGTATGCGCTGTTCCAGCGGGTGCAACTGGCCCAGGGCCGGGTCGATGTCGGCTTGACCCCGCGGGAGGACGGTCGGCGGATGCCGGGCAACACGCTCCTCGACCTCGGGATCGGGCGCACCTTCTCGCTCGGAAATGACGTCTCGCTCGGCATTGACCTTCAGGTCCTCAATGCGCTGAACGACGACGGCTGGGACTACTGGCAGAGCGGAGCGTTCAGGGACGGTAATCTGGTTCCTACCCTCTACCAGTATCCGCGGCGGCTGATGCTGCGGCTGAGCTTCGACTTCTAGGAGATCATTGTGATGCTTACAAGGAAAGTCGTTCGGGTGACCGGGACTTCGGGTTGGAGTCCGTCGAGGCGCGGGGCGTGGAAGCCCTTCTTGTGCCTGGCTCTGCTAACGGTTGCGTGGTGCGCACCGGCCCTTGCCACGGAGGGTGACTGGCCGCAGTGGCGTGGCCCGGCCAGAGACGGATATGCGCCCGTGGCCGGCAACGAGAGCCTTGCCGCCGCGCTTCATGGTCCGCTGCCGGCGGCGCTGCACCAGGTATGGAAGGTGGAGGTCGGGCTCGGGCAGTCCGCGCCGATCATCCACCAGGGCCGGCTGTACATCCATGTGCGACAGGGCGAGGATGAAGTCGTTCTGGCGCTCGACCCGGAGACGGGCGAGGAGATCTGGCGCTACGCGTACCCGGTTCCCTACGTGGAGGTGAATCACGCTTCGGCGTGGGGCCCCGGCCCCAAGTCCACGCTGACCGCGGTCGGGGACACGCTCTACACCTTCGGCGTCACGGAGAGGCTGCACGCCATCGACGCGGAGCAGGGCGACGTTCGCTGGGACAAGAGCTACGACGACATTTACAAGCAGCCGTACCCCGAGTGCGGCACCAGCGCCTCGCCCCTGGTCGAGGGCGATCTGGTCATCGTGCCGATCGGTCAGACCTGGCCGGATCCGTCACTCGAGAGCCTGGGAGAGCTGGTGGCCTACAACCGCCTCACGGGCCAGGAGGTGTGGCGCACCGAGAAGCTGCCCCCGGGCTACGCCTCGGCGATGGCGTTCACGATCGAGGGAGTCCGGCAGATCGTCACCACGACCCAGAACCACGTGGTCGGGATTCGCGCCAGCGACGGCAAGACGCTGTGGAAGAAGGAAATGCGGATCTTCATGGAGCAGAACATCCCGACCCCGGTCCTGTACGACGGCAAGGTCCTGATCGGTGGCTACCACTGGGGGAATGCGCTGCTCGATTTCGAGCCGAGCGGCAGTGACGAGCTCTGGGACGTCAACAGCGTCTGGGCGACGAAGCGGCACGAGATGTACATGGACTCGCCGGTGCTGATCGGCGACTACGTCTACTTTCGTTCGCACAAGAGGCTCGGAACGATGGTCTGCGTCGACATCCGGACCGGCGAGCAGTGCTGGCAGGGTCCGCCTCAGGCGGCGCGGTACGCGGCCTTCGTCGTCGTTGGTGAGGACCGGCTCCTGGTGCTCACGGACAACGGCGACATCAAGGTGCTCGCGGCGGATCCCTCCGAATACCAGGAGCTCGCCTCATGGGAGGTCGCCGACACTCCCGTCTTCACCCATCTGACGGTCGCCGGGTCGCGGATGTACGTCAAGGACGAGGCGCATCTCGCCGTATTCGAGATCGCGGCGGACCAGGTCACGGAGGCTTCGGACAGCCCGGCAGGCGCGGTCGTCGCGGCCGCATGGACGCCGACGCCGGAAGACGAGGCGGCGGCGCTCGAGGCCGTCAACAGGTTGCTCGACACGCAGAAGGAAGCCACGAGCTGGGAGCAGGTCGAGGAGCACTTGAGCTACTGGGCCGAGGACTTCAGCGACTACTCCGGCCAGACGAAGGCGGACTGGGTCGTCATGTACCGGAACATCTTCAACCGGATCGGGCGGATCGGTTCTCCGCTCGGGTTCGACTCCAAGTCGATGTACGTCGAGTGGCTCGGCGAGACGGCGGTCGTCCGGGGCATCTTCATCGACTTCCGGCCCCGCCGGCAGGCGATCATGGAGCAGTTCTACATGGTCAAGAAGTACGGCGACCGGTGGCTTGTCAACGCGACCGACAACAGGCCCATCTGGGAGAGATGGGGCGAGGGAGGGGAGCTCAAGAGCACCGCCTTCGGCGCGGAGCCGGAGCAGTAGGGTCCTCGATCTCCAGACCAGGATCCTGGCGGCGCCGCGAGGTTCGGTTCGGCGTGCGTCCGTTTCGACTTCTTCGACCGCAACCCGGCGCTCGACCTGCCCTGATTTCGGCCGGCGGAGGCGCCGTAGCGTAGTCCCATTCAAAGATAAGCCTGAACGGCGGTTCATCGGGAGTTGAGCCGCGGGAGGGCTTCGGGGCGGTTTTCTGGTTGCTGATCGGAGCAAAGCGGAGATCAGCACCAGGGACCAACGGTAGCGCGGGGACCGCGAGGCCGCGGCCAGGTGTACGGAGAGTGGTGGAGAGGTTGGTCGGACTGCTCATGCGACGGTTGCATCGCGGCGTCGGATTTCGGTGAAGAGCGCGACGAGCGCTTCGTTGACGGTTCTCGCCGCGGCGAGGTCGTCGAGCGCAGTGGCCTCCTGGTCGAGCTGCTCGAAGGTTATGCCGGGCCGCAGGTACTGGGCGGCGCCGTCGAGCGACTTCAGCTTGAGGTAGGGCGTGGTGACGCGGTCGAAGGGGTAGGTCTTGCGCACGCGTCCCTTGGCGTCCGTCGTTTCGACGGGGAAGTGGCAGGGCCGGTGGTAGTTGAGGAAGGGAGCGAGCACGTCGCGCAGGAAGCCGTTGACGAGGGCGGCGTGATGCCGGGGAATGTGGTCGTAGCCGATGTAGCGCCGGACCACCGAGGCGTTCTTGCTTTCGACCAGGGCGTTGTCGTTGCAGCGCCTCGGGCGGGACTTCGTGAATTCCTCGACGTGCAGCTTGTTCAGCAGCGCGGCGACCCGGTGGTTGACGTACTCGGAGCCGTTGTCGACGTGGAAGCCCTTGACGATGAAGGGGAAAGCTTCGATCGACCCTTCGAGGGCCGGGACCAGGAAACGCTCCGAAATGCCTTCTACGGCGGCCACGAACTCGTATTGCGTGACCTCGTCCACGAGATTGATCTCGTACAGACCCTTCTCCCCGAAAAGGTCGCCCTGATGCACCGAATCCACGCGCAGAAAGCCCGGCCGACCGTCGGGACGAGGCTTGCGCCGCTCTCCGATGCTCACCTGCGCCGGCCGGGTCTTGGTCATCGTCAGACGACGGCGACGGTACGTCACGGACTGGCGCAGGCGATACAGATGGCTGTTCGAGAGCCCCGCCAGACGCTCGAACCGCGCATCGCCGAAGACCTCGTACTGGCGCTGCATCATGCGCCGCGTGACCGCGCCACACAGGCCGCCCAGGGTCTCGTCCACCTCCGCCAGCAGACCGATGTCCGCCTTCGTGTAGCGCCGGGGAAACGGGCGCTTCGGACCCCGGCGCCGGTCCTCGATGCGTCCCGTCTCCCGGTACTGAGAAATCAACCGCGCCACCTGAGCCCGACTGAATCCCGTCACCTTGCATCAGAAACCGCCGCATCAGGCCCTTCTCGAACCTCGACAGCCGGATGTACCGCGAACGCACCAGGAACCGCCGGACGAAACCGTACGCGTCGGCGCGCTCCATGAAACGAAAGTCGACCGGCGCGCTGCCGGCCATGAAGTCCCGGACCTCGTCCAGCGTCCGCAGCCGTTCGATATCGAGTTGCAAGATCATTCTCCAATGATCCCCAACCCTCGCTCAGGCTCATCTCTCGTGGGATTGACATCGTCCCTTCAGGCTCATCTCACATGGGACTAGGCTCCGTTGGTTCGGGTAGGCTGGGATAGCTTCCAGGAACAGAGCCGGAGGTGGCCATGTCGAAGATGCGTGCGTTGGTGTCGGTTTCTCTTCTCCTTCTCTTCATCGTCGCCCCGGCGCTTGCCCAGAACGTCGGCACGGTCCGCGGCGAGGTGCGCGACGCGAACGGCGACCCGCTGCCGGGCGTGATGATCGAAGTCGACGGTCCGCTGGTGCGCGGCGACCGCTCGACGACGACGGGCGTCAACGGCGAGTTCCTGGTCACGGCGCTGCTTCCGGGCACGGTTTCCGTCACCGGAACGCTCGACGGCTTCGAGGACGAGACGGTCGAGGACATCCGGATCTCGATCTCGCAGACCAGCACCGTGCACATGGTCCTCCAGCTCGCCGCGACCTCGGAGGAGATCACGGTGACGTCGGAGCGGCGGATCCTCGACGTGACGAGCAACGTGATCAGCACCCACCTGACCGAGGACTTCATCGACGACCTGCCGACCAAGCGCAGCTTCCAGGACTACGCGAGCATGGCCAAGGGGGTGACGCTCCAGGGGCGCGACCAGACCTACGGCGACTGGAGGTACTCGGTCTACGGCAGCGGCGGGGTGCAGAACAACTGGAACATCGACGGCCTCAATTCCGCCATGCACGACTACGGCGGCGTCTGGTGGTGGATCAACCCGGACACGATCTCCGAGGTCCAGGTGCTCGGCGTGGGCGCCCCGGCGGAGTACGGAGGCATGTCCGGCGGCGCGATCAACATCGTCACGAAGTCCGGGACGAACGAGTTCGACGGCCGCCTGAACTACTACGGCCAGTTCGACTCGCTGACCGCCGAGGGCCCGAAGGTGGCTGGATTGACCGGCGAGGAGACCGGCTTCTATCGGGACAAGTTCAACAACTACACACTGGCGCTGGGCGGCGCGCTCGTCCAGGACAAGTTGTGGTACTTCCTGTCGCTCGAGTACAAGGAGGACGCACTCGGGGAGCCGGGCTCGATTCGGGAGTACGTCCGGCCGGACGACTGGGAGCGCTCCGCCCTGAAGCTCGACTGGACCTTCAACCCGTCGAACACGTTGACGCTCAGTGCCCAGTACGAGGACTACGACTGGCAGCAGGCTTCGGACCCCTTCCGTTCGCAGGACGCGCAGACGCACGCGTTCGGCACCCGGCCTGCCTTCCGGCTCGGCTGGCAGTCCGTGTTCTCGAACCGGACGTTCTTCGAACTGAACGTCGCCGACTTCGACAACTACGGCCGCGTGGCTTCGGTCACCGGCAGCGTGGAGCCGCCCTTCGTGGACTACACGCAGCCGGTGCCCACGACCGTGGGCGGACCGAGGTATCCGTACGATTACGTACCCGCGATGGTTCGCACGAGCGCCAAGCTGACCCACTTCGCGGACGACCTCGCCGGCAGTCACGAGTTCAAGTTCGGAGTCCAGTTCACGGACGCGACGACGAAGACGCCGCAGCTCTACCCGGGTTCGGGCGGTCTCTACTACGCGAAGTTCGCCGAGAGTTTCTACTGGCGCTACACCCGGCAGCAGCACTACTACGGCAGCGACTCGACGTCTCTCGGGCTGTTCGTGGACGACTCGTGGAACCTGGGCGGCAAGACGACGCTGAACCTGGGCGTGCGCTACGACCACGACAACGGCGGCATCCCGCCCTACGAGGTGCTGCTGTCCCACGGGGGCGGCAAGGGGAATGCCGTCTTCAGCGGTGACTTCTACCCCGCCTACGATGATCTGGTCGACTGGAAGAACATCTCGCCGCGGCTGGGGATCGCCCATCAGGTCGGCAAAGGCGAGCGGCAGGGCGTGCTGCGCATCTCCTACGGCAAGTACTTCGAGGCGAACAGCACGGCATTTTGGAACGGCCCCCATCCGGACCGGCCGCCCTCGGTCTTTGCCTTCAGCTACTACCGGAACGGCCCGTGGTACGTCTACCGGACGGTCGCGGACGAGAACCTGATCGAGCCGGACCCGAACATGAAGGCGCCCGAGTACGACCAGTACGCGGTCGGCTACGAGCAGCAGCTCAGCGAGACGCTGACGCTAGGCGCCGAGTTCGTCGTCAAGCGCGGCACGAACCTGATCGGCTGGCACATCCTCGGCGACGGGGTCTACGAGGAAGTACCGTTCGAGAACCCGGAAACGGGCGAGACGATGACGCTGTTCAGCATCGTCGAGGAGCCGACGCGGCGCAAGGGCAACAACCCGGGTCCCGGCGCGAACGCGCCGCCAGGCGCGAGCTACCACCAGGACTACGAGGGCATCTTCGTGAGTCTGACCAAGCGCAAGGTAGGCCGGTGGGGGATGAACGCATCGCTCGGCTGGTCGAACTCGGAGGGACTCGCGGCAAAGAACGTCGACCAGCGCCAGGCGGAGCCCTTCTACGGGAACCAGAGCGGTGTGGATCCGAACCACCACATCAACGCCGAGGGGCTGATGCAGGCGGACCGCACCTGGGTCTTCGCGGGCCAGGCCCAGGTCGACCTGCCCTGGAAGCTGCGCGGAGCAGCGGTGCTGAAGGTTCAGGACGGCCGGCCGTACGCGCTGTTCCAGCGGGTACAACTGGCCCAGGGCCGGGTCGATGTCGCCCTGACCCCGCGGGAGGACGACCGGCGGATGCCGGGCAGCGCAACGCTTGACCTGGCCATCGGGCGCAACTTCTCGCTCGGCGGTGACGCCTCGTTCGGTCTCGACCTGCAGGTCCTGAATGCCCTGAACGAAGACGCCTGGGACTACTGGCAGAACGCTGCGTACAGGGACGGTAATCTGGTGCCTTCCCTCTACCAGTATCCGCGCCGGTTGATTCTGCGGCTGAGCTTCGACTTCTAGGAGATCATTGTGATGCTTACAAGGAAAGTCGTTCGGGTGACCGGGACTTCGGGCTGGAGTCCGTCGAGGCGCGGGGCGTGGAAACCCTTCTTGTGCCTGGCGCTGCTGGCGGCCCTGTGGTGCGCACCGGCCCTTGCCACGGAGGGTGACTGGCCGCAGTGGCGTGGCCCGGCCAGAGACGGATATGCGCCCGTGGCCGGCAACGAGAGCCTTGCCGCGGCGCTTCAGGGTCCGCTCCCGTCCGCGCTGCACCAGGTATGGAAGGTGGAGGTCGGGCTCGGGCAGTCCGCGCCGATCATCCACCAGGGCCGGCTGTACATCCATGTGCGACAGGGCGAGGATGAAGTCGTTCTGGCGCTCGACCCGGAGACGGGCGAGGAGATCTGGCGCTACGGGTACCCGGTTCCCTACGTGGAGGTGAATCACGCTTCGGCGTGGGGGCCCGGCCCGAAGTCGACGCTGACCGCGGTCGGGGACACGCTCTACACCTTCGGCGTCACGGAGAGGCTGCACGCCATCGACGCGGAGCAGGGCGACGTCCGCTGGGACAAGAACTACGACGACATTTACAAGCAGCCGTACCCCGAGTGCGGCACCAGCGCGTCGCCCCTGGTCGAGGGCGATCTTCTCATCGTGCCGATCGGGCAGACCTGGCCGGATCCGTCACTCGAGAGTCTGGGAGAGCTGGTGGCCTACAACCGCCTCACGGGCCAGGAGGTGTGGCGCACCGAGAAGCTGCCCCCGGGCTACGCCTCGGCGATGGCGTTCACGATCGAGGGAGTCCGGCAGATCGTCACCACGACCCAGAACCACGTGGTCGGGATTCGCGCCAGCGACGGCAAGACCCTGTGGAAGAAGGAAATGCGGATCTTCATGGAGCAGAACATCCCGACGCCGGTCCTGTACGACGGCAAGGTTCTGATCGGTGGCTACCACTGGGGGAACGCCCTGCTCGATTTCGAGCCCGGCGCCGGCGACGAGCTCTGGGACGTCGACAGCGTCTGGGCGACGAAGCGGCACGAGATGTACATGGACTCGCCGGTGCTGGTCGGCGACTACGTCTACTTTCGTTCGCACAAGAGGCTCGGAACGATGGTCTGCGTCGATATCCGGACCGGCGAGCAGTGCTGGCAGGGTCCGCCTCAGGCGGCGCGGTACGCGGCCTTCGTCGTCGTTGGTGAGGACCGGCTCCTGGTGCTCACGGACAACGGCGACATCAAGGTGCTCGCGGCGGATCCCTCCGAATACCAGGAGCTCGCCTCATGGGAGGTCGCCGACACTCCCGTCTTCACCCATCTGACGGTCGCCGGGTCGCGGATGTACGTCAAGGACGAGGCTCATCTCGCCGTATTCGAGATCGCGGCGGACCAGGTCACGGAGGCTCCGGACAGCCCGGCAGACGCGGTCGTCGCGGACGCATGGACGCCGACGCCGGAAGACGAGGCGGCGGCGCTCGAGACCGTCAACAGGCTGCTCGACACGCGGAAGGAAGCGACGAGCTGGGAGCAGGTCGAGGAGCACCTGAGCTACTGGGCCGAGGACTTCAGCGACTACTCCGGCCAGACGAAGGCGGACTGGGTCGTCATGTACCGGAACATCTTCGACCGGATCGGGCGGATCGGTTCTCCGCTCGGGTTCGACTCCGAGTCGATGTACGTCGAGTGGCTCGGTGAGACGGCGGTCGTCCGGGGCATCTTCATCGACTTCCGGCCCCGCCGGCAGGCGATCATGGAGCAGTTCTACATGGTCAAGAAGTACGGCGACCGGTGGCTTGTCAACGCGACCGACAACAGGCCCATCTGGGAGAGATGGGCCGAGGGAGGAGAGTTCAAGAGCACCGCCTTCGGCGCGGAGACGGAGCAGTAGGGTCCTCGGTCTCCAGACCAGGATCCTGGCGGCGCCGCGAGGTTCGGTTCGGCGTGCGTCCGTTTCGACTTCTTCGACCGCAACCCGGCGCTCGACCTGCCCTGATTTCGGCCGGCGGAGGCGCCGTTCCTCAATGCCCGTTCGGGCTGGTAGTGTCGGCGACAGCTTTCCCGGCCTCAGCCGCTCAGCGAGAGGTCATTCAGCCATGGCGACTACCCCAGAACTCCAGGCCCGCATTCAGGGCATCGTCGACTCCTCTCCCTGTGTCCTGTTCATGAAGGGCAACCCGGTCGCTCCGCAATGCGGATTTTCGGCCCAGGTCGTGCAGGTGTTGAATCGCCTGCTCCCCGAGTACCAGACATTCGATGTCCTGTCGGACGGGGAGGTTCGCGACGGCGTCAAGGAGTTCTCCGACTGGCCGACGATCCCCCAGCTCTATGTCGGCGGCGAGTTCCTGGGCGGCTGCGACATCGTCAAGGAGATGTACGACAGCGGCGAGCTCCACGACGCGCTGGGCATGGAGCGTCCCGTGTTGACCGGCGATCAGGTTGCGATCTCGATCAGCGCCGATGCGGAGCAGATCCTCCGCAACGCCCAGCAGCAGCAGGAGGCGGAACTCCACTTCGGCATCGACGCGAAATTCCAGCCCTTCCTCGGCTTCGGGCCGCCGACGGGATCGGAGGTCCGGGTTCCGGTCGGGGATCTGTACTTCCTGCTCGATCAGGACAGCGCGGCGCGGGCCCAGGGCGCCTCGATCACGGTCGTAGACAGCGAGCACGGCCAGCGCCTGGATGTCAACATTCCGGCTGCCCGCACCGCCGGCTGATCGTTTCGGCGTCTGAACCGAACGTCGCCCGGAATGGAAATCGCGGATCAGCCGTCGCCGCGGGAGACGGCGGAGCGCATTCGGGAAGCGGTGGCGGCCGCGCTGCCGGGGGCCCGGATCGAAGTGATGGGCGAGGGTAGTCACTTCAGCCTGCGGGTGGAGTCCGGCGCCTTCGCCGGCCAGGGCCGGCTGGCTCGTCAGCGGCTTGTGCTGCGGGCTGTCGCGCCGCTGATGAAGGGCGAAGGCGCGCCGGTTCATGCGATCGACCGGCTGGAGACGGTCGTGCCGACCCCGGAGTAGCCCGCCAGCCGTCTCCGGGTTTGAGTGAACCCGCCCGGACGTGGTAGATTCCGGAAGATTCTGAACCGCCAATCAGTAACCCTGGACCCGGGAGGATGCTCGTGATCTCTAACCTCGTGATTCCCAACCGTTGGCGCTTCTGCGCTCTTGTCGCCGTGCTGCTTGTCGCTGCCGCTCCGGCTCTCGCCGCCGGCCCCAACGAGGTCGACCGCTCGAAGGACGCGGTCACGTTCCATGAGGATGTCGAGCCGATCCTGCAGCGCTCCTGCCAGGGTTGTCACCGTCCCGAGGGTGTGGCCTACGGCGGCATGATTGCGCCGATGGCGTTGACCACCTTTGAGGAGGCCCGGCCTTGGGCCCGGAGCATCGCCCGCCAGGTGGAGGCGCAGCGGATGCCGCCCTGGTTCGCGAGCGAGGAGACCCACGGCCAGTTCACGAACGAGCGCGTCCTGAGCGAGGAAGAGGTCGACACGATGGTTCGCTGGGCCAGCACCGGCGCCCGCCGCGGCGATCCGGCGCAGGCGCCGGCGCCGATCGAGTGGCCGAGCGGATGGCTGATCGGCGAGCCGGACCTGGTGGTCGACCTGGCCGAGCCGTTCTGGGTCGACGACGACGTGAAGGACCTGAATATCAGCCTCAAGGCCGAGATGATCACGGAAGAGATGCTGCCCGAACCGCGCTGGATCAAGGCGATCGAATTCCGGCCCGGCAGCGACGTGGTTCACCACGTCGTCGGTTCCCGGATCGCCGCCGAGACCGAGACGCCCGGCGCGGCCGGCCTGATCGGCGGCATCGCTCCCGGCACCGAGCCCTTCCAGCTTCCCGACGGCGCCGGCCGCCTGCTGCTGTCGGGCACCCAGCTCTACTTCTCGATGCACTACAACAAGGAGCCGGGCGTGGACACCGGCGTCTGGGATCGCTCCCAGATGGCCTTCAAGTTCCACCCGAAGGACGCGAAGATCGACCGCATCGCCAAGTGGGAAGGCGTCGGCAACAGCGACTTCGAGATCCCGCCCGGCCATGAGAACTGGGTGATCGGCGCCTCCAAGGTCTTCGAGTACCCGACCACGATCTACGGCTACCTGCCGCACTCCCATCTGCGCGGTCTGGACGCGAAGTACACCGCCTACTACCCCGACGGCACCGAGGAGGTCCTGCTCAATGTTCCGGCCTACGACTGGAACTGGCAGGCGAACTACACCTACAAGCAGCCGAAGGACATTCCGGCCGGTACCCGCATCGACGTGCTGATGACCTACGTCAACACCGAGGAGCGGAACGAAGCCACTGTCCTGGAGCTCGACACCACCCGCGCCATCCGCTTCGGCGGCCCGACCACCGACGAGATGATGATCGGTTTCATCGACTACTCGGAGGATCGGGGCGACCAGCAGGTCACCGAAGCTGAGGACGCCCCGGCGGCGGTGACGCCGGCTGCCGGCGGCGGCCAGTAGCGCGGGCAGGGGCATGACCGGACGGGCGGACGCCTGGGAACGCGGGCATCTTGCCCGCATCCGGCGATCTGAGAACCTGCCCGGCGCCATCCCGGCCGCGCGATGACAACTGAGGGACCCGCGCGGACGCTGTACGGCGCGGTCGATCTCGGTGGTTCCCACATCGGTCTGGCGCTCGGAACGCTCGACCTGGACGCCGGGGAGTACCGCCTGGAGGCGCGGAGAACGCTCGAAGGCGGCGGCTATGAAGGCTGGGAGCCCGTCCTGGACCAGATCGCCGCGGGCTTGCTGGACCTGGAGCGCGAAGTCGGCGAGAAAGCCGAGGCGGTGGGGGTCGGTTGTCCGGGATGGGTGGATCTCGAGGCCGGCGAGACCCGGTTCCTGCCCAACCTCCCGACCCAGTGGCGGGACGTGCCGGTCGCGCGGATTCTCGGCGACCGGCTGGGTACGCGCGTCCATCTGCTGAACGACGTGCGCGCTGCAACGCTGGGCGAGTTCACCTTCGGCGCCGGCCGCGGCGCCTCTACGATGGCGCTGTTTGCGCTCGGCACCGGGATCGGCGGCGGCGTCGTGGTGGACGGCCGGTTGCGGCTTGGACCGCTCGGCTCGGCCGGAGAACTCGGCCACCAGACGGTCGATCCGACCGGTCCGCTGTGCGGCTGTGGCAACCGGGGTTGCCTGGAAGCGGTAGCGAGCGGTCCGGCGATCGCCGCGGCGGGTGTCCGTCTCTTGCGCTCCGGGCAGGCGCCGCTCCTGTTCGAACGGACCGGAGGCGACGCGGGGCGGGTCACGGCCGAGACGATGGGTGAGGCGGCAAGAGCCGGCGACGACGCGGTGACGCGGGAGTTGGAGCGGATCGCCGCCTACGTGGGCGTGGCGGCGGCCAACGTGGTGGTGGCGCTTCATCCGCAGCTCGTGCTGCTCGGCGGCGGCGTTGCCGGCCTCGGCGACGTGCTGTTCGACGGCGTCCGCCGGGAGGTAGCCGAGCGCGTGCGCGTGTTTCCGATCGACGACGTACGCGTCGAGCCCACGGCGCTGGGCGCCGACTCGGGGCTGGCCGGTGCGCTGGTGTGGGCGGATTCGCGTAGTAGCTATAGCTAGCCGTAGCCGGTCGAGTCTTACCTCAAGAGTGGATCCGCCCGTTGCGGGGAGCCGAACTGCCTCGTAGCGATCCGTTGTATGCGACTAAAGCTGCTTCAGCCGTTCCGGCGGTCGCCCAAAGCTCAGGCACGATCCCACACAAGCGACGCACATAGCTGAGCAGCACCTGGCCGTCGTTCTCTGTCAGATCGCTGAAGGCCAACTCTGTCAGGCAGTCGCCAACGAACTCCGCCCAGGGGCCGAGTTCTTCCCGGCTTGCGGCGGACTCCAGGAGGATGCGCATAGCGTCCAGAGCGCTCAAGGAGAGCCCGGGCGAATTCCCGTAGCGTCTTATTGCGACCCGAAGCGTGTCGGCGAGTTCCTCGTCCCTCGCTATTGCGGCAACCGAAGCCAGGTTGATGAGGACACGAGCAAGATGGGAAGGGTTCTCGATGTCCGATAGCCGGTACTCGGCTTGAGTGAGAGCGGTGGTCGCCAACACTGATTCTGCCCTGCCGATTCGGAAGTTCCTAGCGCAGTTCACGAGCCCCGTGAAGTGGACCGACTTCAACGCCTCCTCTTGGCCGAGCTGTGACCGAAGAGCTTCCGTGGCCCCGGTAAGCAGTTCCCGCATCTCCTCGGCCTCTTCCAACGGCCCTGGAAGATGAGGTACGAAACCGTCGCCGAGAGGCTGGATGCCGCCCGGGCAGGCTGATCGCCTCACGTCATCCAAGAGCTTCTCGCCTACTTCGTTGGCGTAGCGACCGGCTGCTTGGGCGATGCGTCGTAAGAAGTGGGCTCGCAGTTGCTCAGGTAGAGCAAGCTCTGGTTGCCGCCGTGGTTCGATCCGGAGGTCCACGAGGGACTGCACCAAGTACTCTCCAGCCACTGACTCAAGGGCGGACTCCTTCAGCGAGATGCCCGCCGCCACCATTTGTCTCTGTATCACTCCGGCTTGCGCCAGAGCAGCCAGTCTCCGATAGAAGGGAGAATCCTCGGCGAGCAGTTGCCTGCTCGACAACTCACTGGAAACAAGGACGTACAGGATCGAATAGCCACGGAACCCGCTTCTCTCGTCCTTGGCATCGTCGTTCCGGATCAACTCCACCAACTTGGTGATGGCCGGGTTCACCTCTGGTCGGTCCACGGAAACGCGCAGGCCGACCTCGATGGCGCCGAGCTGCGAGACTCTGTCCCCTGAGCGAAGAAGGAACTCATATGCGCGGCGAAGCTCCTCGCTACTCATGTTGGCGATTTGAATTTGGGCCGAGAGGTCGGGATGGGAGGCCATGTAGAGACTGTGTAGGAAGCCCTCGTAAGGCTTCCAGGCGGCCAACTCCGCGAGGCGCTGGCGGCCACCCGTGGTTGCATGGCGGGCAATCGACGTGCTGTCGCCGCAGACGCCGACAAGTCTCTCGAAGTAGGTCGCGGACCTGGGCGCGGCAAGTCTCGAGTCGAGTCCGGCCATGCGGAGGCCCTCGCCCAGCAACTGCTCCCGAACATGGGGCGTATCGTGGATGTCCTTCAGAAACTCGAGAACTTCCTCGCCCTTCAGGCTCCGCTCGCGGAGCACGCGATGCCACGAAGAGTGGGCCGCCGGCGGCAAACCGACATCGGTTGCCAGGATCTCAAGGCAATGAAGCCGGGTGTCTTTGTTGGCCGAAAGCGTTAGCCACGAATCCATGGCGACGCGCCGACCTTCAAGAGCAAGTGTGAGCGTAGGATGGCGATCGTCGGAGCCGCGCTCGATCGACCATTGGTTGCCATCAGTGTCCCGGACCGTGACGCCGGCTGAGCCGGCAAGGGTGTGTTGCAGGGCGCGGACGAGCTCGGAGAGTTGCGCAGCAAAGTCCGATTCGCCGATCGTGAAGATGGTGTCGGCTTGGAGGTCATACTCTTCAAGTACCGAAGTGTCTCGCGCTAGAGACTCTCGAAGGGAAGGCGGTATGCACTCCAATGCCACCAGGGCCCTCGTGGCGCGGAGTTCCTTCGCTCTACCCATCGTCAGATTCCGTGTCTGCCGGAGTGTCGTCTGCCACGCCCGAAACGATGTGCCGGAACGCTTCCACAAGCCAGGAGTAGAGCGGCGGCTCCGTGTCTTGGATTGGTTTGAGCAGTCGGGCCTCTATCCATTCCCAGTATTGTTGCTTCACCTCCGGCAACGTCTCTGGGTGCGGCAACAGTAGCTGGACTAGCTGTTGGGCCCTGTTGGCCTCCATCGCTTGGTCGGCCTCCCCCAGTGGCAGTCGGTGGGCCCAACCACGGGGGTCGATCTGACCCAGAATCCAGTTCGCCCGCTCTCGTGCGTCGGAGATGTTCGGCGACTCCCTCCAGAGGTTCTTCAGGGCGGTGACGAATGACTGGAGCGTAGTTGCGAGAAACGGCAACTCTTCGGGGAGTTGAAGATGGTCATTCATGCGGGTCAGGAGGACGTTCTCCCGGACCGCTCTGAGTTCCGCAGATTCAACCAAGCAGCCCTCCCTCACGGTTGCGTTCCGTAGCTGCCTCTGCAGCTCGTCTTGCTCGACGGGGATGAACAGATAGCCGGCGCGACGAAGGCGGGTCCTGTGGATCTGCCGGTCACCGTTCGACACTGCGCCGGTAGAGGCCAGCGTATCCATGAGGTCAAGTGTTGAAGCGATTGGTACAGATCGTCCGTCAGAGTCCGCGTGTAGACGGTTGTTGATGAAGCGATCATCGGAGATGAAGACATCGAACCGGTCTGCCAGTCGAAGGAGATCCACCGTTGGATGAGCCGAGGTTACGTCGTCTGGTGGCTCTGGGCCTTGCAGGGGGCCAACACGCACCCGGCCATCGGCAATCCTCGAACTGACTGCACAGCGAATGCGTTCGAGCACTTCGTGTGCCTGGTTTGCGGTGCTCTCGTAAGTGACTAGCTCCCTCGCCTCAGTCACAGCGGCTGGTGTGACGAAGGCCGTGAAGTCGCCGTCGTGCAGGAGCTCCAGGAGTTCCAGGTGGAGGAAGTACGTCGTGGCCAGACTGTCAAGGAACAGCGTCGCCGGATTTGAGACCGCCGGTTGTTCGGGCCAGGGATTCTCGTTGAGCTTGAGATACGAGTTTGCCGCCCGGTGCTTTTCGTCGGTGAGCAGGCCGGTTTCCCGCAAGGCGTCAACAACGGCCTGGCAACTGGAGAGGACTGCAACGTGTGATCCGAGATCGACCTCTTCGTCCAATAGGGAGCCGATGCGATGTACCGGGAACGGACGAATCACAACACACTGTCCGCCCACGGGATCGGGCGTCTCGGCCTCTGCAATGAGCATGGCGAGTTCACCGCCGATCTTCGCGGCAAGGTCGTCATCGACCTTCGCGTTCGGTTCAAGCTCCCGGATGCGGCCCTCCGAAAGGAGGCCGAGAAGCAGGCGCGCGTCCTTCAGCCGACTAGGTTGGTGGAAAGACGCCTTCTGCTTCTCGGCGAACAGCCAGTTGAGCGTGGTGTGACCGATGTAGACGGTGTCGAAGGCGTCCAGACCCTCGTCAAGGAGATCCAGAAAGCCGAGCGTAAGCAGTGCCGCAGGATCGATCCCGGCTCGTCTCCCCGGTTCGCAGCGCACCTTGGTGCGGTAGCCGCCGAACGCCGGAACAGGAGTACGCCTACGCGGATCGTTGACCGAGAGGTTGGCAAGTGCCGGGCGCAGAATCAGATTTGAGAGTGAGCTGTTGAGGCGCTGCGCTGCCGCGAAGACGGGTACTTGCCCGCGCTCCACGAGCTTGGCGACACGAAGCCGTTCTGCGTGCCACGCCGGCCCCTCCTTGGTGAGGGTCTCCAAGCTCATTGCGCGAACGGGCCCGCCGTCGTCCGAGAGTGCTGCGGCTCGATGAAGCCACTGCGCCACTTCAGGCTCGTCGTCCCAGCCTGCGCTGACGGCAAGTAGGTGGAGTCCCGCCAGGAGCTCCGCATCTTGGTCAACTTTGCTGGCCGCTGCGAAGGTCAACTCCCTGGCCCTTGGCGATCCAAGTGCCACCGCTAGTTGGGCAGCGTTGAAGAGACGGTGTTCATCCAGGGCCGCCCGCGCTTGGTACTCCTCCTCTACGAAGTTCGCGAGGGATTCCCAGTCCCCAAGGCCGATTGCTAACTGGACGCGAAGGGCCAGATAGTTGGGGTGGTCACGGCAATCGCGGAGCTCCTCCAGGTGAACCTGAGCTTCGAGTAAGGAGCCCTCGCAGAATAGTGTCCAACAATGGCAAAGCCCCAGGATGTCTGACTGCCGGACGAGGTCCTTGTTTTTGTCCAGGAACTCGTGCAGTCTTTCCCACTGGTGCGTCTCAGACAACGCCATGGCGACGTCTTGTGCGTTCTCGAGCGTGTGAGTGCGCTCGAAGAGCGTCTGGCTGAACTCACTGAGCTGATCGGAGGGACCCTTGGATCTTAGTTTCTCGACGAGGCTGACGAGGTCAGGCAACAAGCCAGTCTCGTCGAAGCGGCGTCTTGCATGCAGTACCGTGTCCCTTCCCTCGGCTTCGGCAATCTGTGCCCGGAGCCGATTCGCTTCGGCCTCAGGTAGTTTGGCTTTTTGGAGATCGCGCAGAAGGCGCTTGGCCTTGTTGACGCGTCCCGCCTGCGCGAGAACTGCTATCTCGAAGCGGCGAAGCTCGGTTTCGTCCAAGCAGTCTTCGAAGTCGGCGCGATACTGAGCGATGTAGTCGCCGACAGCGTCGGACGGGCGAGTGATCGCGAGCGCCAACCGGGCCGCCGCAGTGACCGGCGTGTTCCCACCGCTTCTAGCGATCTCGCTGCGGATCTCCCGGTCGACGGCTTCCAGGTCGAGTTGAAGGTCGAACTGAAGACCCAGGGGTACCCAGCGGAGGTTCAGACCCACGTTCCCGAGCTTGGTCTGCAGTTCTTGGCGCGTCGCTTGGTGCTGACGAGGATCTCGCAGTCCGAGCCAGAGTGCGTACTCTTCGTCCTCGTCAGCAGTGTCAGTACAGCCGACTTTACGTGCTGCAGCGGCCGCACTGAGAAAGTGCTGCTGGGCGATGTCACGCTCCCTGACCGCTTCGTCGCCGGAGGCAAGGGGGAAGTGCGCAGCAAAGGACGGTACCTGGGCGCGAACGGCAGCGCGAAGTTCCTCGGGGACCGTTCGAAGCAGATGGGCGAGTGCGGTGAGGCCGTGTAGAGCAGGCGTCGTGTCGCAGTCCCTTTGGGTGACGAAGTCGAGCATCGCCCAAGCCGCATCCCAGTCCCCAGTCTCAAGGAGGCATCCCAGCAGGCAAACCTTGCCGTCCGGGTCGAGGTCTGGGGCAGTCACCCGGGCGTCGCGTGCCCATCGAACGGCGCCTGCGGCCCCCTCTTCGGAGGCAACCGTTCCGAGGGCCGCGGACCGCGCGATTGGGGAGTTGAGCTCCGCCAGACGCGCCAGGGCAGACCCACGGTCGCCCTCGCGCGATAGTAGTAGGGCGTCCGCGATCGCGACCTCCTCCTCCGTGCCTAGCCTCTTTGCCTCCTGGAGGTGCTCCTTGGCAGCGTCGAATTCGTCGGTACGGACCAGGAGGCGAGCACACCAAGCCAGAGCCCGACAGCGCACAGCTGCCGTACCTCCTGAATAGTCCCCGCGTGTCAGTGCCGTGCCCAACTGCAGGCAGCGCTCGACCGTGGGGAAATCCTGGAAGAACCTACCTCTCCTTATGACGAGGAGCTCTCTATCGATCTCTTGATCTACGAGTGAAGTCGGATAACGAGGGCCGGAAGAGAGTGCAGCGGCGTCGACATTCTCCGATGCGGACCTATGTGACGGATTTTCATGCTGTTTCTTCCATTCGCGAAGCAACTCAGCGGGATACGTTTCGTGCTGGCCGTCGACGATGGTGTGATGGGTAGGACAAAAGAGTATGAGATTGTCGTGAGAGTTGAGCTCCTCCTCGGTTAGCCCGGCTCTTCCACGGGGCCCGTCGACGCTGACGGACAGGATGTGGCACACTTCGCCCACCACAAGTGCTTCGGACGAGTCGGTAGCGGGCTCGATTAGGCGCCTTGAACAGTCCGGGCGGGCGCAGTGCTTTCCGCTGAGGCCCCAAAGCAACTTGAGGGTTCTCTGCGTGTAGAGTCGTTTGACCTTTCCCATCTTGGACGTCTACTTGCTGTGCTTGCGTATGGGCGCGTGTGCGAGGGGGGCGAGGTTACCCTCGGCGGTCGGAAGATCGCAGCCCGACCCAGGTGTTTCTACGGTGCCCCCGGCCCAAGTCCGGCCTCGATCACGAGCAAGGTCGCGTCGGGATCATCGGCGAAGGCATCGATCTCTTCGTGGTGGGCACGAAGGTGCCCTTCGATGTCGTCGGTAGAACAGTTGCCGACCGCCAGCCAGAGGACCTTCGGTGGGGCACCGTACAGGAAGGAACGAGCGCTGAAGTCGCCGTCCTTGGATACGATGGTGAATCCGTGTTGCTGAGCGTACGCCCAGACATCGGAGTCGTCTGCAGCCGCCAGACCAATGGCTCGCACATGAAGGGAGTCGGTCCAGATGTCGTGAAGGTGGTCGCAGAGCCTCGGTGAGAGGTTCTGGTCGAAGAGCAGCTTCACCTTCCGCCGGCTGCGGCTAGCCGACGCTCGCGATCGGCGGCGAAGGCGAGGCAGGCTCGGATGTCCTCGCGCGTCAGGTCCGGAAAGTCCCGGAGGAGTTCCCCTTCGGACATACCCGCCGCCAAGTAGTCCAGCACGTCGGTCACCGTCATGCGCAGGCCACGGATGCAGGGTTTGCCGCTGCGTTTTCCAGGCTCGATTGTGATCCGACCCAAGTCCGCCATGGGCTCAGCCTAGGTAACCACTGGCCATCGGTCAAGCGAACGCAGAGGGAGCACTTCATGGAACCGTCGCCCGCAGTCGCACCACACAGGATCCCGCACCTCGCCGACGAGCCAGGGGCGATCACGTTGTAGTCGGGACCCGCACTCGTTCATGAGTCTGGCCGGTTCTCGGTTCGGGCTGCAGTGGCGGTCGCGGTAGCCACGTGCCGGCGTCGGCGGCGGAGGAGGAGTTCGGCCAGGAAGAGGAGGGTCGCCGCGGTGGCGAGGATCGACCACAGGTCCAGGCGGCGGATCGCGGAGGCGGCGCCGGGCGCGGTGATTGCGGCGACGGCGCCGGCTACGGTCTCATGGAACAGGCCGCCGGTGGCGGTGGCGAGTTCGGCGAGGGCGGCAATGTCGGGGGCGCCGGGGCGCAGTTCGTCGCGGGCGGGGAAGAAGATGGTTCGGCCGGGTCCGACGCTCGCCTCGGCGCCCGGTGCTCCGGTGTGGACCTCGACGCGGTAGGGCTCGATGCTTGGCGCGAGTTGCAGGCCCTCTTCGGGCGACAGACGGTAGAGACCGGGACCGGTGCGCTGCATCGGCGCTTCGAGGCGGCGCTCGCCGCGGAGCACGACGAGCCGTGGCGAGAGGTCGCTGGCGAAGCGCCCGCCGTCCTCGACCACGCTGAGTTCCGCTTCGAGGCTCTCGTCCCGGCGGCCGAGGCGCAGTTCCCACTCGGCGCTGGCGCGCCGGTCGGCGGCGTCGCGCACGACCTGGGCGACGAGGCGGGGCAGTTCGGGCCACCGCAGCCAGTCGCTCGCCCAGCGGGGCTGGAGGTCGGAGGTGAACATCCAGGTTTTGCCCAGGCCGACGTAGCGGCTGGCAAGGATCGGGTCGCCTCCGTCACGGGTTCCTGCGCCGGCGCCGAGAATGACCTCGGCGCTGTCCTTGGCCACGGCGGCAATGCGGCCGTAGAGCAGGGGTGCTGTGGCGATGTCGACTCCCGCGAGCGCTTCGGACTGGCCGCGCTCCTCGACCCGGATCTCCTCTTCCCGGGTCGAGTCGGGGAGTTGGCTCATCGTCTCGTCGATCAGGATGCTCTGCACGGACGAGGGATCCTCGATCGTGTAGGCGTTGCCGTCGCCCCAGTCGGCGATGTCCGCGAGCAACTCGCGATCGGACTCGACGCCGATGGCGACGGTGGAGACGGTGATCTCCTCCTGCCGCATGCGGAGCACCAGGCGCTCGTACTCGTCCGGGTAGGTGCGGCCATCCGAGACCAGGATCACGTGCTTGACCTCGGACTGGACTTCCGAGAGCTGATCCAGGCAGGCCTCGAGCGCGGGATAGAAGTTGGTCTGGGCGCTGGCCTCGATGCGGTCGACGCGCTCCGCGAGCCGCTCCTGTTCACGCACGAACTGCAGGGGGACGATCTCGTGGGTGTGCCAGTCGAAGGCGACCAGGCCGAAGCGGTGTTGCTCGTTCAGCATGCCGAGGGCGGCCTTGGCGGCCTCCTTGGCCAGCTCCATCTTCGGACCCTTCATGCTGTAGGACTTGTCGAGGGCGATCATGAGTGCGACCTCGCTGCGTTCCTCCTCGATCTCGAAGTCGAGCGGCAGCACGCGTTCGAGCGGTGAGTCCCGGTATCCCTCCTCGCCGAAGGTCGCCTCGCCGGCCACGAACAGCAGGCCGCCGCCCTCTTCCTCGACCCATTCGCCGAGCGCCTGCTGGGCCGGTTCGGGAAGGCTGTCGGCCGCGACGTTGCTCAACAGGACGGTGTCGTACCGAAGCAGGGCGGCCGGGTTGAGCGAGGTGCGATCCGGCGCCCTTCGGGTCACCTGCAGTCCCTGAGCCTCGAGCAGTCGCGCCAGGTCACCCGAGTGATCGGCTGGCGCCAGTAACAGCGTGCGGTGCTTGGGCGCCACGCGGAGACTGCCGCGCCAGACGGCGCCCTGGCTCGTAGCTTCGCCTTCGCCGCTCCCCAGCACCGCCTCGAACGTCTGGAGTCCCGGCTCGGCGAAGGTCCACTCGAGCTCGATCTGCGTGACCCCGGGTGCGAGCGGGACGGTGTGCAGCTCTTCGGCGCCGCCACCGCGCAGGGTCAGAGGGGCCTCCGGCAGGGATGCGCGGCTGCCGAGGCGGAAGACCCAGTTGCGGGGCTCCCCGGCGCGCAACGGGCGCTCGTCGTCGTCTGGTACGACCGACTCGATCCACACCGATGGCGCCGCCCGGTCGAGAACCGCCGTGTCGACGCGGAGTTCCGGATACCGGGCCGCCGTCCGGGCAGCGATGCCGCCCGTGTTCTGGCCGTCCGAAAGGAGCAGAATGCGGCGGACGCGATCGGCGCGGAGCGCGGCCGCGGTCTGGCGAAGAGCGGCCTCCGGCCGCGTGCTGCCGCGGTCGAGGGCGGCGTTGCCGGCCGAAGCGGTGCTGGAATCGGCGACTTCCAGGTGCCGCAGGTCGTCCGCGCCGCCGGCGGCCGCCGCGCGGTCGGCGAACGCGAACAGCCGCACCGGACCGTCCGGATCGATGCCGCGGTCGATCGCCTGAAGCGCGCGGTTCAGGCTCGCCGGCGCCACGCTGGCGGAGACATCCACCAGCACGGCGACATCGAGATCGCGGCTCCTCCACGTAGCGACCGGTTCCGCGAGCGCCAGCACGACCAGCGCCAGCAGCGATCCACGCATCCAGAGCAGCCGCCGTCGCTGACGGTCGGGCCGATCGCTGCGCTGCGACCACAGCAGCACCGCGAGCGGCAGCGCCGCGAGCAACCAGAACGGCTCGAGCAAGGTCATTGGTGAATCACCCGCCTGCGCCGGTCTGGGGGAGAGGGTCCCAGGGGCCGCTCACGCTCGCACCATTCACACCGTGAGTCCTCGGAAGAAGGTGACCGCCTCGATGGAGGCGAGGAGGAGGCCGGCCAGGGCGAGGGTGCGCCAGGACCAGGGGCGGCGGGTGTCTTCGGTGAGTTCGACAAGGCGTTCGGGGGCGACGGGGTCGAGGTCGGAGTCGTTGATCCGGGTGGCGCGTTCGTTCTGGAGGCCGGTGACGGGCGGTTCGGCGCCGGCCTCGCGGTCGCCGCCGGAAAGCCACTCGGCGGTGTTCTGGAGCAGGGCGGCCAGATCGGGGCGTTGCGACAGGGGGGAGAGGTCGAGATCGAAGGCGATGACGACGGAGCGGGCCGTGAGGTCCGGCAGTGCGGGGTCGAGGACGTAGGCGACAGGCATTGGGGCCGGGTCGGCCGGATCGCAGGCGGCGATCGCGGTCAGGTTGCCGGCCGTGGCGAGGGGTCTGCAGCGGGGGTCGAGTTCGCGCGCCGGGATCATGGCCGGCAGACCGAGCAGCGAGACGCCGGCGAGGATCGGGTGGTCGACTGCGACGCGGTCGATCAGGCGCAAGGCTCGGGGTGCGGCCTCGGCGGGCGAGAGTCCGCCGGCCGCCGAGGCTTCCGGTGGGTCGAGGAACAGGCGGGGCAGGGCTGGGGGCCTCGCCGGCGCGGTGCGGTGGAAGACGGCGATATCGGCGGTAACCGGTGTACTCGCGGCGTCCTCCTGGACGGATGTGGCTGCAGGTGACTGCGCGTCGGCCTCGCCGGCCGTCTCGTCGGTTTCTGCCTGTACGGCGACCACCTCGACCGAAGGGTCCGCCTCGAAAGCCCGTGCCACGGCCGAATCGCCGAAGGAGGCTCGACTGCGGGTCTGAACGAACAGGCGCCGTTCGCTGCTCAGCCGCCTACGATGTCGCTCGGCGGTCCGCACCGCGCCGGCTGCCACGCTGCGTGCGTCGATCAGGGTCGCCCGGTCGTCCAGCGGGAAGACGTCGCCGGGGGTCTGGAGCCGCGCCGTCACCGGGCCGGGGGCAAAGCCGGCGATGTCGATCAGGGCGGCGAAGCGGTTGCCGGGAGGCAGTTCGAGCTGCCGCCGGATGCGAATCGTCTGGGCATCGGCGATCGTCAGTTCGACCGGCACGGGACCTATGGCGTCGGCGGAGTCCGTCGCCAGCACTTCGAGCAGTGCCTCCGGCTTCGCTTCGTGGCTGGGCGCCGGGCGGGTCACGAAGAGGACGATGCCGGCGTTCCTTGCCGGGGCGAGGACGGACACCTTGTGGATCGCGGTGGCGGGGTCCGTGATCGGCTTCCAGTCAGAGACACCGTCGGTGAAGAGGTAGACCATGTCCGCGGCGGGGATCGCCGGTTCGGGGTCGCCTTCCTCGTCCTCGGGCTCGAAGGACCCGGCCAGGGCGAGCAGGGCCTCCGCGGGCGTGAGCGGAGTCGGGTCGGCGCCCAGCGTGAAGCGGCTGCCGGCGTCGGCTTCGGCTATGACCCGGCGCGCTTCGGCCACGGCCAGTTCCATCCGGGTCCCCGTCCCGCCCGGCAGGGCGGCGCGCATGGTGGGCGAGGAGTCGAAGGCGAGGGCAATCAGATCGCCGCCGCCGGGTTGCAGCCAGGGGGCCTGGCCCGCGGCCAGCGCCAGGCAGCCGGCCACGGTCATCGCCAGAAGCAGCGAGATCAGCCAGCGCAGGCGGTCGCGCCGTCGCCGCTGGGCCGCCAGCAGCCGCCGCCAAAGCAACGTGGAGGCGACCGAGAGGCTCTGTGCCGTGGGCCGGATCAGGTAGATCGCGAGCACCGCCAGAGCGGCAAGCAGGAGAGGCAGCCAGACAGGCATAGCAGGCAGGCGGCGCTAGCGTCCCCGGCTCAGCAGGCCGCGGCGAAGGGCCCGGAGGGCCAGCTCCTCGAAGCGCATCTCGACCGGCGCCTGGATGAAGGACCAGCCACGGGCAGTGCAGCGGGCGCGGATCTCCTCCCGGTGGGCGTCGGCCTCGTTCTCCAGCCGGTGAAGGAGGGTGGGGGCGCCATGGACGCGGATGGTGTCGCCGGTCTCGCTGTCGACCAGCGTCGTGTCGCGGTCGAGGGGCGCCTCCAGATCCTGGTGATCGGTGATCTGGAGGACCGCGACATCGTGGCGCAGCGGCAGCAGCAGGTCGAGACCGCCCTCGGTCGTGTCCGAGAGCAGGTCCGAGATCAGGATCACCAAGCCCCGCCGACGGCCGGCGGCGAACACTTGTCGCACGGCGTGGTCGAGCCGGGTGTCGCCGCCGGTGTCGAGATTGGCGAGAAAGTCGAGCGCGCGCCATACCTGTCGCGAGCCGTGCAGCGGCCCGAGAACCTGGTGCGCGTGGCTCGAGTAGGGCGCCAGGGTGACCCGATCGAGGGTGGCAAGGGCGATGTAGGTCAGGGCGGCGGCGATGCGGCGCGCGGCATCGAACTTGCGCCGGCCGGCGGCGCCCGGCGTCGGCGCCATGGAGCGGCTGCAGTCGAGCAGGACGTAGACCGCGAGATCCCCGTGTTCCTCGAACATTCGCAGCAATAGGCGGTCGAACCGGAGGTACGCGCGCCAGTCGAGGTGGCGCACGTCGTCGCCCTCGACGTAGGGGCGGTAGTCGGCGAACTCGATTCCGGAGCCGAGGTGGGTGGCGCGGTGCTCCCCCTTGAAGCCGCCGGCGGGTACGCGGCGCGTCAGCAGCCGCAGGCGCTCCAGCCGGGCGAGGAAGGTCGGCTCGAAGGCGAAGGCGGAG
Source organism: Candidatus Multivorans sp. (assembly GCA_965238135.1). Taxonomy (GTDB): domain Bacteria; phylum Acidobacteriota; class Thermoanaerobaculia; order Multivoradales; family Multivoraceae; genus Multivorans. The sequence goes on from OZ250177.1 coordinate 68,076, forward strand.
TGATCGGCCACGGCGCTCGGAGGTAGAGCCTTCTCAGCCCTCGGGCACGTGGTCGATCACGTCCTGGAGCAGATCGTCCAGGTCGATCCGTTCCGCTTCGCCCTCGAAGTTCATCAGGACCCGGTGGCGCAGGGCGGGCAGGGCGACGGCGCGGATGTCCTCGCGGGCGACGTGGGCTCGGCCGCGGATCAGGGCGTGGACCTTGGCGCCGAGGACCATCGCCTGGATCCCGCGCGGGCTGGCGCCGATCCGCACGTAGCGGCGGACCGCCTCCGCGGGACGGTCTCCTTCGGGCCGGGTCGCCATGCCGAGCCGAATCGCGTAGTCCTGGACCGGACGCGCGATCGGGGCGAGGCGGACGGCACGCCGCATCGTGACCACCTGTTCGCCCGTCCACAGCGCGGCCGCGGTCGGCGTGTGCCCTGATGTCGTGCGGTCGAGAATCGTGTGCAGTTCCTCGATCCCCGGGTACGTCATCCGCAGCTTGAACAGGAAGCGGTCGAGCTGCGCCTCGGGCAACGGGTACGTCCCCTCCATCTCCAGCGGGTTCTGGGTGGCGAGAACGAAGAAGGGCGGCCCCAGGGGGTTCGTCTCGCCGCCGACGGTGACCGTCGTCTCCTGCATCGCCTCGAGCAGGGCCGACTGGGTCTTCGGGGTGGCGCGGTTGATCTCGTCCGCGAGCACGAGATTCGCGAAGATCGGTCCGGGCTCGAAAACGAGCCGCCGGCCTCCCGTCTCGTCTTCGCGCAGGACGTGGGTGCCGACGATGTCGGCGGGCATCAGGTCCGGTGTGAACTGGATGCGGGAGAACTCGACATGAAGGGCGTCGGCCAGGGTGCGCACCAGCAGCGTCTTGCCGAGGCCGGGAATGCCCTCGAGCAGGACGTGGCCGTCGGCGAGCAGACCGATGATCACGCCGTCGACCACCTCCTCCTGGCCGACGATCACATTGCCGATCTCGCGGCGCAGTTGGCTGCATTGTTCGGCGAACTCGGTCAACTGCAGCGCCAGGTCGGCCGCGGTCCGGGGTTCGGCGGTGTCGTTCACTCCGGGTCCTCCCTGGAATCGTCGTCTAGCGATTCGAGGTAGCGCCGCACGGAAACGCGGTGGCGCCAGGCGATCGGATGCCGGGGCGGCGGCAGATCGCCGCTTGCGGCGGTGGGGCTGGCGCCAATGCCGGCGCTGGAGCCGCGCATTGCCACCTCCGCGGCCCGGAACTGGGTTGCGCTGGTTGTGGTCAGGGGCCGGCGGAAGGCCTCCTCGGGCGACTCGAGCAGGGCGGTCTCCAGCGCCTGTTCGAGGCTGAGGGCAGGGGCCAGGAGGTCGCCGAAGGGATCGACCATCTCGTCCTGCGGTCCGGTACCGACACCGGCCGTGCCGCCGTCGGCCTCGGCGCTGCTGGCGCCGGGTTCTTCGCTGACCGCCGCCGCCGTGCCGCTCTCGTTTCCGGCGCCTTCGCCGTCTTCCGTGGGCTGGCCGCCGGCGCCCTCGCCGGCTGCCGTTTCGGCGCCGGCCTCGGCGCCTTCACCTTCGCCCGGCGTGCCGGGCGCGCTCAGCTCGTCCTCTCCGGCGCCCTCGCCGGTGTCCAGTTCGCGCATGAGATCGGCGCCGGTCTCGGAGTTCAGTTCGCCGGCGAGGTCGCCTGACGCGGCCTCGCCGCCCTCGGCGTTGCCATCGGCGGCCTCGGCCTCCGCGTCGTCGCCGAGACTTCCCTCGGCGCCATCGGAGGCGCCTTTCCGCGCATCGTCAGACGAATCCGGCTCGCGGACCCGGAGGGTCAGGAAGGGCAGGTCGCTGAGTCGCACATCGAATTCCGGGACGCCGGGCCGGCGACCGGATTCCTCCTCCAGCAACGCCGCAGCTTCGAGGTCTTGAGAGGCTGATTCCGCGCCGTCGCCGCTCATCGCGGCGGCCAGCGCCTCGCCGACGAAGGAAGTCGGCAGGGCGATCGGCGCCAGCAGGACCGCGCTCAGGATGGCCGAGGCCGCGGCGCCCCGGGGGACGAGGCGGGGCGCCGCCTGCGGCGCGCCGGTACGGTCAAGGCCCGCGACTCCGCGTTCCAAGACAAGCGCGATCCACGGTAGCGGCCAGACGGCCTCGGCGTCGTTCTTCGCGCGGCGCGGGTCGACGGCGCCGGCATCGAGCCGCTTCTGCATCTCCAGGGCGGTGGCGACCGTGTCGTGCAGATCGCCCGCCTGGTCCACGGCGCGGGCCGCGGCGGGAAGATTGCGGCCGAGCGAGGCGGCCTCGCGGACCAGCAGCGCGAGGAGGACGATGCCGCCCGCCCACGACGGCCACAGCGCCGCGACGTTGCCGTCGCCGCCGGCTGCCAGACGCAGCAGCCAGGTCGAGAGCAGCCAGAGGCAGGACGCGGGCGCCAACCAAACCAGCGCCGCGAGGGCGCGCCGCAAACGGAGCCGCCGGTCGACGGCGGCGAGGCGACGCAGGAAGTCGCGGCGCAGGCCGGCCGCGGCTTGACCGGCGACCGGGAAATCGGCTTCAGGCGGGCTCAATTCGATTCCCAGAGGGCGATGCCGCCGGCCTGCTTGCCGATGTCGATCTGGGCGACGCGCCGGAACGCGCCGTTGTCGTAGACCTCGACGACTCCCGGTTCGCCGCCGACGCCCTCGATCGTGACCAGGCTGAAGCGGCCGTCCGAGGTGATGGCCACGCCGTGCGGGATGCGTCGGGTGGTGTCGAGGCGAGCCACTTCGCTGCCGGTTTCCAGATCCCAGAAGCCGATCGAATCGCTCTTCTTGTACGTCACGACCAGCAGGCGTTCGTCGGGTGTGATGGCCGCGTTGTAGGGGCCGGCCACCGGAGTGTCCAGGCGTCGCGAGACGCTCCACTTGCCGGTGTCGACCTCGTAGATCGCGTTGCCCGAAAGAGCCGTGATGTAGACGAGGCCGCCGGCCGTCGGCGGCGTGACCCAGGAAGGCTCGATCTTTGCGCCGGCGTGCGCGCCGTGGTCTCCGTGGGCGGCGGTCATGTCGGCCGAAGTACCCAGCTTCAGGCGCCGGCCGACCTCGAAGCGGAGCGCGTCGACCTCGACGAGCTCGTCGTCCATCATGTTCACGCTGTAGAGCTTCCGGCCGTCGCGGCTGAGCCTCGCCCCGTGCGGCATGGTGCCGGTCTCGAACTGCGCGATCTCGGTCATGGTCGACGTTTCGACGACGGAGATCGTGCTCGGTACGTGGTCGCCGTAGAAGTCCGAGTTGACGACGAACAGCAGCCCCGTGGTCGCGGCGATGTCGAGGGTGGCCGGGAACATGCCGACCCTTGTGTCGCCCAGCCACTCGTCGGTACCCGTGGCGTACTTGTGGATGGAACCGAAGGGGTTGCCGTGGGCGATCGAGACGTACCAGTAGCGGCCGCCGGCCGAGATGTTGATGCCGTGGGGACCCTCGATCTCAGCCGGGAAGCTGCCGACCGCGATCGTCTTGACGATCGAGGTACCGGAGGGTCCGAACCGGATCAGGGCCACTTCGTCCTCGGATTCGGCGCAGACGTAGGCGTAGTAGTTGCGGGACGGCGGGACGGGATCGGACTCGGCGCGAATCGGGTCCGGGGTCACCGTGGCGGCGGCCAGGACAAGGGCCGCCGGCGCTGTCCAACGAATCGGCAAGGAAGTCAACACGCGGTGGAGGGCCGCCAGTGCCGCTAACGCGGCTCCCCGATGATGCGGTTCGGATCTTCGGGATCCTTCAGCTTGACCGCCCACAACCCGGAGTGCCAGTCCGAGAAGAAGACGTGGTCCTTGTAGGGCTGCGGGCCCCAGACGAAGGGCGCGTTGGGCACGACGGCGTCGGGATCGAAGGGCATGAACATGCCGATCTCGCGGCCCTGTTGGTAGAGATCGCCGCGCAACTCGCCCGAGACGTCGACGACCCGGAGGCCGCCGTTGTAGTAGGCGACGTAGAGGACGTCGTCCTCGATCCAGAGGTTGTGGGTCCCGGCCTCGGGCACCTGGTAGCGGGCGACCTCGCGGGGGTTCTCCCAGTCGTCCCACGAGATGACGTGGATCCAGCCGGCGGCGCGGGGCGGGGCGGCGCGCGGGTCGCGTCCGAGTTCGCCGTAGGGGAAGGCCTCGTCGCCGGCGAAGACGTAGAACTTGCCCGTCGATTCGCTGCGGTAGGGGTAGGCGGCATGGTTCCAGCCGCTGGGATAGGCGTAGCTGCCGAGCTGCACGGGATTGTTCGGGGCGCCGCCCATGCCGGCGCCGCCGACATCGATCGCGACCACGCCGTCCTCCCAGTTCGAAGTGAAGGCGACGCCAGAGGCGACCCAGACGTCATGGATCGAGTGGCCCGGCGTGTCGAGCTCGAAGCGGCCGACGCGGTACGGCTGGGACGGATCCTCGATGCTGATCACGTCGAAACGCCGGCCGTTCGAGAGGGCGTAGACGTGCTCGTCGTGGATGTACACGTTGTGGACGCCGCCGCGCAACTGATCGTCGAACCGGGACAGGATGCGCACCCCGACCTGGGGCTCCGAAACGTCGAGGACGACGAAGCCGTTCTTGCGGTTCGAGGCGCCCTCGCGGCTGATCACCGCGACCCGGCCGTCCTCGGAGACCTTGACGTCGTTCACGGTACGGGCGTCCACGCGGACCGCGTCGATGAGCACGATGCTCTCCGGGTTCGTCACGTCCCAGACGTAGGCATGGCCTTCGGCGCCCCAGGTGCCGGTGATCGCGTAGTCCCGGCCGTCGGCGCCCTCCCAAACCCAGAGGTCCGATGTGCGGCGGTCGCTGACCTTGCCCTGGCCGATGAACTCGATGTCCTTGTTCACCCGCCGCGGCGTGACGCGAACCGGCAGGCTCGCGGAGTGATTGCCCGCGAGAGCTGTCACCGTGTAGATGCCCGACCGTTCGGCCACGAAGGCGCCGTCCTGCTCGATCTGCGCCGCCGCGCCGGGCGCCAGAATCTGCGCCGACGGTGTGCCCGAGACCAGGAAGCGGACGGGCAGGTCCTCGACCGCGTCGCCGTCCCCGTCGAGGCCGACCGCCTCGAACCAGACCACATCGCCGGTGCGGGCGTCGTCGGCGGAGGCGGTCAGTTCGAGCCGCTCGGTGGGGTTCCGGACGACGGTGATCTCGACTTCGTGGGAAGCGTCCTCGGCGCTTGCCACGAGAGTCGCCCTCCCGGGCGCCACCAGACTCAGGCCTCCGAAACCGTCAGGCGCCGCGACGCCGGTGTCGGAACTCGAGTAGCTGACCTCGACGTCATCGCGTTCGACCGCGGTGATGTCGACGACGCGGGCCCGAAGGGCTAAGTCGGTACCGGCGTAGAAGGCGCCGGGCAGGCCCACGATCTCGACGCTTTCCACCGGCGGGTTCGGGATCGTCACTTCGACTTCAACCTGGAGCACCGCTTCTGCCCGCCTCGGTTCGTCCTCGGCCTGCTTCGGCACCAGGGCAATGACGGTGACCTTGCCGGGACCGTGCGCTTCGACCTCGCCGGCCGGGTTGACCCCGAGCCGCCGGCGGTTGCGGGAGAAGAAGACCACATCGACGCCTTCGATCGGCTCGCCGTCCTCGTCCACGACGGTCGCGGTCAAGGAGGCCTTGTCGCCGACTTCGAGGGTCAGTTCGGTCGGCGACACCTGGAGTTCGGCGCCGGGCGGGACCGGCGGCTTTTCCTCGTCCTCGGCGCTGCCCTCCTCGGCGCCCTCGGCCTGGTCGGCGGCTTCCGCATCCGCCTCCTGATCGGCGGGTTCCTGGGCGGTCACCGGTAGCGCGGCGAGCAGGATCATGGCGGCGAACGTCCCCAGCCAGATCGGCGGACTGGTGCGAAAAAGGGTCACGGCGCTCGGCCTCCAGGAAGTGCGGGTAGGTGGCGAATGCGGGGTGGATTGCGAAGAATCGGCGCAGTCTATCAGCGCCGCATGAAGCCGCATCGTTGCCGCACGTTACGAATCGTGGGCCCTGAAGGCGGGCCCCGCCGGCTACATGTGGATGGGCCGGCCGTGCACCGCCAGGGCGGCTTCCTTCACCGCTTCGGCGAGCGTCGGGTGGGCGTGGCTGGTGCGGAAGAGGTCCTCGGCGGAGGCGCCGAAGGTGATCGCCGCCACCGCCTCGGCGATGAGATCGCCGGCGTGGCTGCCCAGGATGTGGACGCCCAAGACCTCGTCCGTCTCGGCGCCGGCCAGGATCTTGACGAACCCCTCCAGGCTGCCGGTGGCGCGCGCGCGTCCGATGGCGCGGAAGGGGAACGTGCCCTTCCGGTAGGCGATGCCGGCCTCGCTGAGCTGCTCCTCCGTCTTGCCCACGGACGCGACCTCGGGTTCGGTGTAGACGATCCCGGGGATCGCGCCGTAGTCGATGTGGACGTAGCCGCCGGCGATGCCCTCGACGCAGGCCATCCCCTCCTCCTCGGCCTTGTGGGCCAGTTGCGGGCCGCCGATCACGTCGCCGATCGCGAAGACGCCGGGCGTGGAAGTGGCGAAGCGCTCGTTGACCTGGATGAAGCCGCGGTCGTCAACCGACACGCCGGCCTCCTCGAGGCCCAGGCCGTCGCTGATCGGTTCGCGGCCGACCGCGACCAGGACGCGCTCGCACTCGATCGGGTCGGCGCCGTCGACGTCGACGACACAGTGATCGCCGTCCTTTCCGGTCTGGACCGAGGCGCCCAGGACCCGGCTGCCGAGCCGGATGTCGAGACCCTGGCGGCGGAAGATCTTCTCGGCCGCGGAGGCGACCTCCGTGTCGGCACCGGGCAGGATGCGGTCGAGGTACTCGAGCACGATGACCTGCGAGCCGAGCCGGTTCCAGACCGCGCCGAGTTCGAGCCCGATGTACCCGGCGCCGATCACGACCAGGCGCTCGGGCACACGGTCGTACGCCAGCGCCTCCGTGCTTGTTCCGATCCGATCGCCGTCGAGTTCGATCCCGGGCAGGCTGGCGGGGCGAGAGCCCGTGGCGACGATCACGTTCTTGGCCCGAATCTCCCGTTCGCCGTCTCCGGCGGTGACGACGACGCTCCGCAACTCGCCCTGCTGCCCGCCGAGTTTCGCCCGACCCTGGATGTGCTCGATCTTGTTCTTCTTGAGCAGCGAGGAGACGCCGCGGGTCAGGGTGGTGACGACGCGGGCCTTGCGCTTCATCATCGTCGCAAGGTCGAGCCCGATTTCGCCCGCCACGCCGCCGTGCGCCGCGAGTTCGCTGCGCGCCGCGAGTAACCGCTGGCTCGACTCGAGCAGCGCCTTGCTCGGAATGCAGCCCACCCGCAGGCAGACGCCCCCGGCCGCCGGGTGCTCGTCGACTACGGCGGTGCTGAAGCCGAGCTGCGCCGCCCGGATCGCGGCGACGTAGCCGCCCGGTCCGGCGCCGATGACGGCAAGGTCGAATGTGCTATCGGTCACGTGATGTCAGCTTTCGGACTTGACGCCGGGTACGAGGAACGCCCCAGGGATAGCCGTGTCCAAGGTCGCGAGTACGGCGCCGTGCGCGGCTGCCAGTTGCACCAGATGGGCGTCGGTCGTCTGGGATGCATATCGGCACCAGCCAGGGAATTGCCGGGCGGCCCTGTCGTCCGGAACGAACGCGTGGGCTGAGCCCAGGGAGCTCAACATGCCAGCCAGCGTGATGGCAGCCTCTTCGACCGTAACGGCGCCTCCGGTGCGCTGGACCGACACCCGCACAAAACCGAGTTCGGGGATCGCCGATGTCAAGAGCTTCGATACGCGCTGTCGGCGGGTGTCTGCGATCCACCTGGAGGTGCGTTCGTACGCAACATGATCGGACCAGCCCCAGGCGACGAGGATGTTGACGTCTAGCAGGTAGTTCAAGGGAAGTCGGCAAGCAGACCGCGCACCGTTTCCGTGGTGAGTGGAGGTAGGGGCTCGGTGGCGGCGAAGATCCTTGCGCCGGTGTGGCGGCAGCGGACCGTCCGGGGCTTCTGGGGAGGCGTCAAGGCGAGACGCGCCCTGCGCCGCAGAAACTCCGACACGCTGATCCCTTCCCGCTTCGCCTGCAGGCGGATCGTTCGTGCTTCCTGTTCGTCGACTTTGAACGAGATCGTGATCATGCGTATTACGGTATTACCCAGTACCGCGGACGTCAACCGCTTTCACACGCCAAACCGACCCGCCCGAACTGTCCTGGGGGACTGCGCGGCAGAAGCTGGGTGCGCCGGCCTGCCATCTGTGCGCCCGATGACGGGCGCACAGAGTGGTTCGCGGGTGGCGCGGATCGCGCCACCCGGGTTCTGGCCGGCATCCGGCGCGAAGCGCCGGCCTCCGGGAGTTCTGCCGCGCTAGGACGAGGCCACCTCATACCTCGATCAGCATCCTCGCCGGATCCTGGATCGCCTCCTTGATCCGGACCAGGAAGGTCACCGCTTCGCGGCCGTCGACGATGCGGTGGTCGTAGGTCAGAGCGACGTACATCATGGGACGGACTACGATCTCGCCGTCCTCGACCACGGGGCGGTCCTGGATCGCGTGCAGGCCCAGGACGCCGCTCTGCGGCGGGTTGATGATCGGCGTTGACAGCAGGGAACCGAAGATGCCGCCGTTGGTGATCGTGAAGGTGCCGCCCTGGAGTTCGTCAATCCGGATGCGCCCGGTGCGCGCTCGCCCCGCGAAGTCGGCGATCTGGGACTCGATCTCGGCAAAGGACAGCCGCTCGGCGCTGCGCAGGACCGGCACCATCAGGCCGCGGTCGGTGCTGACGGCGATGCCGATGTCGTAGTAGTTCCGGTAGATGATGTCCGTGCCCGAGATCTCGGCGTTGAGACGCGGACAGCGGCGCAGGGCGTCGACCGCCGCCTTGACGAAGAAGGACAGGAAGCCGAGCCGTACGTCGTGGCGCTTCTCGAAAGCGTCGCGGTACTCGCGCCGGAAGTTCATCACGGCGGACATGTCGATCTCATTGAAGGTCGTCAGCAGCGCCGCCTGCTGCTGGGACTCGACCAGCCGTTCGGCGATCCTCCGGCGGATCGGGGTCATCGTCACCCGTTCCTCGGCGCGGCCGCCGGCTGGGGCGGGCGCCGCAGGGGGGGCCGGTGGCGGTTGGACGGGCGCTGCGGGAGGAGCCGGCGCGGTCTGAGGCGCCGGCGCGGGAGCGACGGGGACCGGATCGGCGGCCGGGCTCGGCTCGTCAGGCGCTGGCTCTTGCGCCTCGCGCGAGGCGAGGTAGGCGATGACGTCGCTCTTCAGCAGCCGGCCGCCCTTGCCCGTCGCGGGAACGGCGGCGGCGTCGAGGTCGTGCTCGGCGATCAGGCGCTGCGCTGCGGGCAGGATGCGCCGGGATTCGTGGTCCACTGGGGCAGCCGGAGGCGCGGCTGCGACGGCGCCGGCGAGCAGGTCCGTTTGCGCGCCGACGGTTGCCGTCGCTGCGGGCGCTGCCGCCGCGACGTTTGCAGCCGGCGCCGCGGTCGTGGCGGTCGCGCCTTCCTCGATGCGGGCGATCACGCCGCCCACCGGAACGGTCTCTCCTTCCGCGCACACGATCTCGGAGAGGACACCGGCTACCGGCGAGGGCATCTCGACGGTCACCTTGTCCGTCTCGAGTTCGACGAGTGGCTCGTCGCGGCCGACGGCATCGCCGGCCTGCTTGATCCAGCGCAGGATGAGCGCCTCGGTGATCGATTCGCCGATCTCGGGAATCGTGACTTCGTATGTCATCTGGGGTGCCTTCGAGGGATTCTCACTCTGATTCGGCCGAGTCGGCGAACGCCGCCTCGACCAGTTCCTGCTGCTCCAGCTTGTGGCTGCTCGGAGAGCCGGTCGCCGGACTCGCCGACTGTGGACGGTAGATGGCCGAGAGGGGTCGGCCACCCATCAGGAAGCCGAAGTTCAGTCGCAGATAGGACCAGGCGCCCATGTTCCGCGGCTCCTCCTGCACCCAGCGGACCTTCGCATCGGCCGGGAACTGGGCCAGCGCCGCGTCGAGTTCCTGTTTCGGAGCGGGGTAGAACTGCTCCATGCGCAGGATCGCGTGATCGTGGGCGCCGACCTGCCGGCGGTGGGCGTCCAGGTCGTAGAAGACCTTGCCGGAGCAGAGCAGGATGCGGCGGACCTTCGCCCGGTCCTCGTCGGTTCCGAGCGCCGAGTCGGACAGCACGGGCTGGTAGCGGCCCCGGGCCAGGTCGGCCAGCTCCGAGCCGACTTCCTTGCGGCGCAGCAGGCTCTTCGGGGTGAACGCGATCAGCGGCTTGCGCTGGGCCCGCTCCACCTGCCGGCGCAGCAGGTGGAAGTACTGTGCCGGCGTCGAGGGGTAGACGATCTGGACGTTCTCTTCGGCGGCCAACAGGAGCCAGCGCTCGATCCGGGCGCTCGAGTGCTCGGGCCCCTGGCCCTCGAAACCGTGGGGCAGCAGAAGGACGAGGCCGCTGAGCCGGTTCCACTTGTCCTCGGCGCTGGTGATGAACTGATCGATGATCACCTGCGCCGCGTTCACGAAGTCGCCGAACTGCGCTTCCCAGAGCACCAGTGCGTCCGGGTAGTCGAGGCTGAAGCCGTACTCGAAGCCGAGCACGCCGGCCTCCGACAGCGGGCTGTTGTAGATCTCGACCGCCTCCTGGTTCTCGGCCACGTTCAAGAGCGGCCGGTGGTTCTCGTCGGTGACGCGGTCGTGCAGCACGGAATGGCGCTGGCTGAAGGTTCCACGTTCGCAGTCCTGTCCGGTCAGCCGTACGCGCTGGCCGGAATCGGCCGTTGCCGCGAAGGCGAGCGCCTCGGCCGCGGCCCAGTCGAGCGGCCGTTTGCCCTCCGCCATCTCGGCGCGGGCGGCGATGAACCGGCGCAGGTTGCGGTGCAGGTTGAAGCCCTCGGGCAACTCGACCAACCGCTTCAGGTAGCCGCGGAGCTTCGCCTCCGGCGCCCCGGTGTCGGGCTCCGGGATGTCCTCGGTGCGGCCCCCGACGAACGCGTTCCAGACGCCGTCGTAGGCCTGCGGACTCGTCTTCTCGTTCATTCTCCGGGCGGTGGCGAGCGCCCCCTCGAGCCGCTTTTCCTCGCGTTCGATGTAGATCTCGGCCTCCTCGGGCTTGATCTCTCCGAGTTCGAGCAGGTGCTCCAGGTAGTGGACCCGGACCGGGTCGCGGGCGCGGATGCCGTCGTACAGCATCGGCTGCGTGAACGCGGGCTCATCGCCTTCGTTGTGGCCGCGCCGCCGGTAGCAGTAGAGGTCGATGACCACGTCCCGTTGGTAGCGCTGGCGGAAGTCGAGAGCGACGTTCACGACCTGGGCCACCGCCTCCGGGTACTCGCCGTTGACGTGGAAGATCGGCGCCTGGAGCATCTTCGCGACGTCGGTGCAGTAGGTGTTCGAGCGCGAACTCTCGGGCGGTGTGGTGAACCCGATCTGGTTGTTTACGACCACATGCAGCGCGCCGCCGATCGTGTAGGCGGGAAGCTGGGACAGGTTGAGGGACTCCTGCACGATCCCCTCACCGGCGAAGGCGGCGTCGCCGTGGATCAGGAACAGCGCCGCGCGGTCGCGGAGTTCGTTGCCGATCCGGTCCTGCTTGGCCCGTACGCGCCCCATCGCCACCGGGTTGATGAACTCGAGGTGGCTGGGGTTGAACGACAGGGAGAGGTGGATCCTGCGCCCCAGGTCCGTTGTCCAGTCGCTCGAGTGGCCCATGTGGTACTTCACGTCGCCGCCGCCGATGTACTGCTCCGCGTCGAGGTCCTCGAACTCGCGGAAGATGTCCCTGGTCGGCTTGCCGATGATGTTCGCGAGCACGTTCAGGCGGCCGCGGTGGGACATGCCGAAGACGATCTCGATCGCGCCCTGTTCGGCGACCTTCTCGATCGCCAGGTCGAGCAGGGGAATCAGGCTCTCGGCGCCCTCGAGTGAGAAGCTCTTCGCGCCCAGGTACTTCTTCTGGATGAACTCCTCGAAGACGGCGGCGTCGATCAGCTTCTTCAGGATCCGGACCTGCTCGCGGCGGTCCAGGTGGACCCGGTTGCGGCTGATCTCCATCCGCTCCTGGAGCCAACTGCGGACGTCCAGGTCGTCGATGTGCATGAATTCGGCGCTGATGTACTGGCAGTACGTCTCGCGCATCCGCTCCAGCACCTCGCGCACGGTCGCGGTGTCGGCGCCGGGGATGCCGGCGGTCGACACCGTGCGGTCGAGATCGCTCTCCTTGATGCCCAGGCCTTCGGGTTCAAGTTCCTCCGGCAGCGCCGGTGGATTCCGGAGCGGGTTGATGTCGGCGAACAGGTGGCCGCGAATCCGGTAGTTGCGGATCATGTCGTCGACGCGGCGCTGGAGTTCGACATCCGTCGTCAGAGTCGGCGTAGCGGTGCGGGCTGTCCTGGTAGCCGGTTCCGGCGCCGGTGACGCCGGTAGGGGCGGTGCCGGGTGCGCCGGTGCGGCTGTCGCGACGGACGCCGCCGGCACTGCCGCCCCGTTGCCGCCGAACAGGGACGGCGGCTGGAGCGACGGCGCCAGGGCGCCGTCGCCGAGTTCCCCGGACGCGGCCAGGGAGTCGAAGTACCGTCGCCACTGCTCGTCGAGTGACGCCGGATCCCGCCGGTACTGGGCCAGGAGGGCTTCGACGTAGTCGAGAGAGAGGCTATGCAGTTGCGCTGGTTGGCTCATCGCTAGCCACCTCCATGATCGAACGCTAGCAGGCTAGCCTCGGTCCGCTTGGAGCCGCGGGTCGATCACGTCTCTCAGCGTATCGCCGACGAGGTTGAAACTCAGCACGGCGAGGAAGATCGCGACGCAGGCGGGCGGAATCATGTGCCCGGCCGTGAACAGGTTCTCGTAGCCGGAGCGCAGGATCGTGCCCCAGGAGGGGTCCGGCGGCTGGACGCCGAAGCCGAGCCAGGAAAGGCCGGCCTCGATCAGGATGGACACGGCGATGCCGAAGGTGACGCTGACCAGCACCGGCGCCATGGCGTTGGGCAGCAGGTGGCGGAGCACGAGCTGCGCCGGCCGGACGCCCAGCGAGCGCGCTGCGAGCGCGTAGTCCGTCTCGCGGATGCGCAGGATCTCGCCGCGGGCGAAGCGCGCAATGCCGACCCAGCGGGTCAGCCCGATCACGATCATCACGTTCTCGATGCTGGGCGGGAACCAGGCCAGGACCGCGAGGATCAGGAAGAACGGCGGGAAGCACATGACGACCTCGATGAAGCGCGAGATCACGAGGTCGGCGATGCCGCCCGCATAGCCGGCGATGCAGCCCAGAACAAGGCCCAGGATGACCGCGATTCCCATCGACAGGAACCCGACCTTCATCGACACCACGGTGCCGTGCACCATGCGCGACAACACGTCGCGCCCCGACTGGTCGGTGCCCAGCCAGTGGCGCCGGGACGGCCCGGCCAGGGGCTCGGCGGCGATCTCGCGCGGGCCGTAGCGCGTCGGCGTCCACAGCGCCCAGTCTCCGCGTTCCGGGTTGAACTCGCGCTTGAAGTCGAAGGTCGCGAGGCGGTAGGGCCGCTGCTTCTGGATGATCAACTTGCTTCCGGGCACCTGGTGGATCAGATCGATCACCGCCGGGTAGTAGAAGCTGCCGTCGAAGCGGCAGAGGATCGGTTGGTCGTTGGCCAGCATCGGCGACAGGAAGGAGACCAGGAACAGCGCCGCCACCACGCACAGCCCGACCATCCCGAGTCGGTGGCTGCGGAAGCGCCGCCAGGTGATGTGCCAGTAGGAGCGCGCCACGGGCGGGTTGTTCGTCGCTTCGGCCGTCATTTCACTTGTCGTAGCTGATCCGGGGGTCGACCAGACCGTAAGTGAGGTCGGCGATGAAGGTGATGCCCAGCACGAGCAGGGCGGTGATGAAGTTGAGCGCCATGATCGTGGGATAGTCGCGCTGCAGCACGGACTCGAAGTACAGGCGGCCCAGCCCCGGCCAGTTGAACATGTACTCGAGGATCACGCTGCCGCTGAGTACGAACGGGAAGGTCAGGCCGATCAGGGAGATCAGGGGGATGAGGCTGTTCGTGAAGGCGTGCTTGAGCACGACGGTGCGCTCCCCGAGCCCCTTGGCGCGCGCGGTGCGGACGTAGTCCTGACGCACCACCTCGAGCAGGTTCTGGCGGATGAAGCGGGAGTAGTAGGCGAGATTGCCGAAGGTGAAGCAGAACGTGATCAGGACGTAGTGCTGCGCGAGGTCCCACATCTGCCCGAGCATCGTCATGTCGTCGTAGCCGTCGGACCGCATGCCGCGGAAGGGGAGCAGGTCCCATTTCACGCCCAGGTACAGGATCAGCAGCATGCCGGCGACGTAGTTCGGCACCGAATAGAGCATGTAGAGGCCGGTGCTGACGGAGCGGTCGAAGCCGCCGCCCTGTTTGAGCGCGCTGTAGATGCCGACCGGCGTGGAGATGATCAGGGTCAGCATGAAGGAGAGGAGCGCGACCGACAAGGTCGGCCACAGCGCCTCGCCGATCTTGGCGGACACCCTCCTTCCGTCGTGGAAGGACGACCCGAGGTCGCCGACGGCCAGCTTGCTGACCCAGTTCGCGTACTGGACAGGAATCGGCTTGTCGAGCCCGTAGAGTTCCCGCAACTGTTGGTAGACGCGCTCCGAAACCGCTGCGTCGGCGATCTGGGAGGTCTGGAGCTGCGCCGGGTCGCCCGGAACGAGCTGGATGATGAAGAACGAGATGACCGAGATGCCGAAGAGGGTGATCAGTCCGATTGCAAGCCTGCGGAGGATGTAGCTGAGCAAGGTCGATCTCGAAGTGTGAACGGCGCCTAGAATACCGTCCCTTGAAGAGCGCGATCCCAGTCAGTGACGGTCGGCCGGTTCGCCGTGAATTCGGTGCCGTGCTGCGCCTGGCGACGCCGGTCATTCTGGTGCAGGTCGGCATGGTGTTGATGGGCGCGGTGGACACCATGATGCTCGGCCGGGTTTCCGAGACCGACCTGGCGGCCGGCTCGATCGGCAACGCGCTCAGCATTGCAGTGATCTGGTCTTTCATCGGCATTCTGCTGGCGATCGACCCGATGGCGGCGCAGGCGTTCGGCGCCGGCGACCACCGGCGGATCGGCCGCGTGCTCTGCCGGGGCGTGGGAATGGCGGTCCTGCTGTCGGCGCCGGCCACCCTGATCGTGGTCGAGCTGGATCGGGTCCTGCCGCTCACGGATCAACCGCAGGCCATCATCGAACCGGCCACCGCCTACCTTCACGGCATCGGCCCCGGAGTGATCGCCTTTCTGCTCTTCATGTGTCTGCGGCAGACGCTGCAGGCGATGAGCATCGTGCGTCCGGCCTTGATTTCGATCGCCGTCGCCAACGTGTTCAACGCGCTCGCGAACTGGGCGCTGATCTTCGGCAACCTCGGCTTCCCGGCGCTCGGTGTACGGGGCTCCGCCTACGCCACGTCGGGATCCCGCTGGGTGATGCTGATCATGTTGGCGGTGTTCGGGTGGCGTCACCTGCGTCCCTACGTCGGCGGATGGCGGCTGGCCTGGTTGCGCCCGGCCGCC
The DNA here is from genome assembly GCA_965238135.1 of Candidatus Multivorans sp. Lineage (GTDB taxonomy): Bacteria > Acidobacteriota > Thermoanaerobaculia > Multivoradales > Multivoraceae > Multivorans. The sequence goes on from OZ250177.1 coordinate 83,476, forward strand.
CTGCGGCCCTTCCTGTTCGTAGGCGTGCCGATAGCGGTTCAGGTGTCGCTCGAGGTCAGTGTGTTCAGTTTCGCGGCCGTCCTGATCGGCCGGCTGGGGGAGGCTGAACTGAGCGGTCACCAGGTGGCGATCAGTCTCGCCTCGATCTCCTTCATGGTTCCGCTGGGTTTCGCGGGCGCCGCCACCACTCGGGTCGGCAACGCGATCGGGCGCCGGGATCCGGTGGCGGCCCGCCGCTCGGCCCTGGTCTGCCTCGGCCTCGGCGCCGGTGTGATGACCGCCTTCGGCCTCGTCTTCTTCTCGCTGCCGCAGCTCCTGGCGCGCGTGTTCAGTGACGTGCCGGATGTGATCGCCGCGGCCGCCGCGCTGATTCCGATCGCCGGTCTGTTCCAGGTCGCCGATGGCCTCCAGGTGGCCGCCGCCGGCGTCCTGCGGGGAGCTGCCGACACACGCTTCCCCGCGGGCGTCGCGCTCGTGGGCTACTGGGTGGTGGGCATGCCGGCCGGCGCCTGGCTGACCTTCGAGAGAGGGCTTGGCCCGAGCGGAGTGTGGTGGGGGCTGACCTTCGGTCTGGTCTTCGTGGCCATCTTCCTGGCGTTTCGCGTGCGTTGGCGTCTGTGGCGTCGCAGCCCGGTCGGACTGCTGCCGGCCGACCCCGTGGACGACGGCTAGTGCCGAATGTCGCCGGACGGATAGTCTCCCGCCGGCCCGGAGCGGTCTCCGGATCCCAGAGAGGTCCACCTAGCCATGCCGAGCAAGAAAGCCGTACTCGCCTATAGCGGCGGTCTCGACACCTCCGTCATCCTGCGCACCCTGCAAGAGCGCGGTTTCGACGTCGTCGCCGTGATCGTCGACGTCGGGCAGCGGGAGGACTTCGATCGCCAGGCCCGCCGGGCCGAGGCGATCGGCGCTTTCAAGGTCTACGTCGAGGACCTGCGGCGCGAGTTCGTGACCGACTTCATCTACCCGGCGATCGCCGGCAACGCGGTCTACGAGAACCGCTACCTGCTCGGCACCGCCCTGGCCAGGCCGCTGATCGCCCGCTGCCAGGCCGAGATCGCGATTCGCGAAGGCGCCGACGTGCTCTCCCACGGCGCCACCGGGAAGGGCAACGACCAGGTCCGCTTCGAGCTCGCCTACGCGGCGCTGGCGCCACAGGTCGAGGTCTATGCGCCGTGGAAGGACGCCGAGTTCCTGCGGCGCTTCCAGGGCCGCACCGACCTTCTGAACTACGCCGAGGACCAGGGCATCCCGATCGAGGCCTCGTCCGAGAAGCCGTACAGCATGGACGAGAACCTCATGCACAAGAGCTACGAGGCCGGCCTGCTGGAAGACCCGATGCAGACGCCGACCGAGGACATGTTCTCGCTCACCGTGTCACCGCTCGACGCGCCGGACGAGCCGACCGACATCGAGATCGAGTTCAAGGATGCGCGTCCGGTACGGGTGCGCGACCGCACCGCCGGTGTCGAGCACCGGGGCGCCCTGACCCTGTTCGAGTACCTGAACGAAATCGGCGGCCGGAACGGGATCGGCCGCATCGACATCGTCGAGAACCGGTTCGTCGGCATCAAGTCCCGCGGCGTCTACGAGACGCCCGGCGGCACGATCCTCCACCACGCCCTGCGCGACCTCGAGGGCGTCGCGATGGATCGGGAAGTCCAGCGCTTGCGCGACGGCCTGTCGCCCAAGTTCGCGGAGTTGATCTACAACGGCTTCTGGTTCTCACCGGAGATGGAGTTCATCCGCGCCGCCTTCCGGCAAGCCGAGCGGATCATCGACGGCACCGTCCACCTGCGCCTCTACAAGGGCGGCGTGAGCATCCTCGGCCGCGAGTCGCCGAGCTCGCTCTACGACCAGAACCTGTCGTCCATGGACGTCGAGGGCGGCTACGACCAGACCGACGCGCGCGGGTTCATTCGCCTCAACGCCCTGCGTCTGCGGGCCCACAGGGTGATCGTGGGTGGGCGGGGTGGTGAGGACGGTGAGTAGAAGCCTTGTCTGACAAGCGATCGCGTCCCGGAGTGGAGATAGCCGGACGCTGAACGTCCCGGATTCCCTCAGCCCGACAACGCCGCCAGCTTCTGGGTCAGCAGCGGCACGACCTGCTTGTAGTCCTCGACGATGCCGAAGCTGCAGTGCTTGAAGATCGGCGCGTCGGCGTCGGTGTTGATCGCGGCGACGACCTTGCTGTCGCCCATGCCGAGGAGGTGCTGGCTGGCGCCGGAGATGGCGATCGCGAGGTAGAGCTTGGGAGCGACCTTCTTGCCGGTCTGCCCCACCTGCCAGTTCGGGGGCACCCAGCCCGCGTCGCAGGCGGCGCGTGACGCGCCCTGCTCGGCGCCGATGGTGTTCGCGAGCTTCTTCAGTTCCTGGAAGGGCTCGGGTCCGCCGAGGCCACGGCCGCCGGAGACGATGACCTGGGCGTCCTCGAGGCGGACGCCTTCCTGGGCGGCCTCTTCGCGGCCGACGATGCGGATTCGCGGCGGGTCGAGGTTGAGGTCGACCGACGTCACCTCGCCTGATGACGGCTGTTCGGGCGCCGGTTCGAAGCCCCGCGCCCGCAGCCACACGACGGCCGGGCTCTTCTTGAGCCGGTAGATCGAGATCGCCTTGCCGCCGTAGGCGGTGCGCTGGGCCAGCAGGTGGTCGCCGTCCATGCGGATCGCGGCCGCGTCGGCCATCGAGCTGCCGCCCAGGCGGTGGGCGAGCCGCGGCGCGATCTCCTGGCTGTACGTGTCGTTGCTCATCAGCACGGCGACGTAGTCTCCGCCTCCGGCCTCATGGAGCTGCTGTGCCGCTTGCAACGCCTGCTCGGGCTGGTGGTCGCGCAATTCCTCCGCGCCGCCGATCAGGACGCGGTCAGCAACGGCCGCCAACGACGCGACGGCGTCGTCCGCTGCGGGGCCGATCACCAGCACGTGAAGTTCGCCGCCCACACTTTCGGCCAGCGCGCGTCCGGCGCCGATCGTTCCCTGCGCGGCGCGGTCGTAGCCGAGACTGCCCAGAACACAGACTGCAACGTTCGCCATCGGTCTCTCCTTCTACCTCTCTGCTCTCTTGACCTCAGCCGGCGTCAGCCGATCGAGGCCACGACTTCATGTATTCGGTTCGCCAGTCGATCGACCCGCTCTTCCAGGGTGTCGCCCTCGGCCAGCTCGCAGTCGACCTCGTCCGAGGGCACGAAGATCTCCTCGACCTCGAAGTTCGAGGAACCGTCCCTGATCTCGTCGCTGTCCAGCCCCAGGTCGGCCAGAACAAGCTTCTGGAGCGGCTTGCGGTAGGACATCATCACGTCCCGCGTCTTCGGGATGCGCGGCACGTTGTCCTCGTTGTTCGTGATCGTGACCACGAACGGAGGTTCGGCTTCCGCGACCTCGATGCCGACGTCGGTCTGGCGGCGGAGCGTGACGCTGGCGTCGCCGGGACTCAGGCTCTCGACGAAGCCGAGCGCCGGCCGTCCCAGTTCCTCCGCCAGTGCGCCGCCGGTCTGCCCCGTGCCCCAGTCGCCCGATTCCCGGCCGACCAGCACGGCGTCGAACGGCCCGCCGTCCTGCTCGAGGTGCAGGGTAGCGGCCGCCAGCACCTGGCCCACGGCTGCGGCGTCGGGGTTCGTGGCGCCGTCACGCACCACCAGGCACGCCTCGTCGACGGTCATCGCCATCGCCTTGCGCAGGCAGTCCTCGGCTGAGGACTCTCCGTAGCAGAGGGCGGTGATCTTGACGTCGCCTGCCGCCTCCCGGAACTGGAGCGCGGTTTCGATCGCGTTCTCGCAGAAGATGTTCGTGACCAGGTTCGCGCCGCCGCGCTTCGCGGCCTTGGCCGCGGGGTCGATCTGGAAGTCGCGGGCCGGGAGGTCCGGGTCGAGGATCTGTTTCAGGCAGACGAGCACTCTCATTCTCGGTTCTCCTTCGCTGTGGGCGTGGCTCCGTTGCCCATTGCCGGCGTACCCCTATTGGTCGGGATCCTTGGCCTGCTCGGCGTTTCGATTCAACACGGCCGAGACCGCCATCCGGGTCACTTCCGCTACCACTTCGTCCCTGTCGAGCCGCCCGTCCGCCCGGTACCAGCGCGAGATCCACAGCACCATGCCGATCAGGCTGAAGGCGCCAACGGTGGGGTCGAGGCCCAGGACCTTGCCCTCGTCGCGCAGGGCGGCGAGCGTGTCGGCGATGAAGTCGACGTAGTCCCGCTGCCTGCCGATGATGTCGATGCGGTCGTTGGGCAGCAGCCCTTCGAGCTCGTTGACGAGGATGGTCAGCGCCGACGAGTCCTGGGTGATCAGGCGGGCGTGGCAGGCGACGATCGTGTGCAGCCGCGTTTCCGGATCCTCGTGGTGGCGGGCCGGCTCGATGACCTGCTCGTCGAGCTGGTCCATGGCGAAACTCATGATCGCGAACAGCAGATCCTGCTTGCCCTTGATGTAGTAGTAGAGCCCGGCCTTGGTCAGTCCCACGGCGGCCGCGATGTCGTTGATCGAGGTGGCGTGGTACCCCTTGCGGTGGAAGATGCGGGCCGCGTTGCGGTAGATCTCGGCCCGGCGGTCCGGGTCGCTGTCGCCGGTCGTCGTGCGGCCGGTCGCGTGCAGGGGGTTGTCCAGAGCAGTCATCGGATCGGGGTTCGGAAACGAACGGGGCGATGGGTGCAGTCTACCGACCGCCCGGTAGGTACGCAACGGGTTGTCGTGGCGGAAGTCCGTTCCTACGGAGCTGGTTCGGAGGTCTCGCCGACAGCGTCCCAGAGCAGTTCCGCCACGTCCTTGACCTTGACGTCGCGGTCGCCGCGCCGGGCGTTCACGCCGTCGTCGAGCATCGTTGCGCAGAACGGGCAGCCCACCGCGACGACATCCGCTCCGGTGTCGACCGCTTCCTGGGCGCGCTCCTGGTTGACGCGCTGATCGGGCGGCTCGTCGACGAATGCCATGCCGCCGCCGCCGCCGCAGCAGAAGCTCTGGTTGCGGCTGCGCTTCATCTCGACCTGCCGGGCGCCGCCGACCTTCGCCAGCAGGTTGCGGGGCGCGTCGTACTCGCCGTTGTGGCGGCCGAGGTAGCAGGGATCGTGGAACGTGATCGTCTCGCCCGCGTTTGCCCCACCGGTTGCCGCATCGGTCCCGTTCAATCGGCCGGAGGCCAGGAGCTGATCGAGGAACTGGGTGTGGTGGTAGACCTCGTAGCTGCCGCCGAACTGCGGGTACTCGTTCTTGAACGAGTTGAAGCAGTGCGGGCAGGACGTGACGACCTTGCGCACGCCGTAGCGATCCAGGGTCTCGACGTTGCCCTTGGCCAGCATCTCGAACAGGAACTCGTTGCCGACGCGGCGGGCCGGGTCGCCGCTGCACGATTCCTCGCGGCCGAGGATCGCGAACTTGACGCCCGCCTGTTTCAAGAGCTTCGCGGTGGCGCGGACGGTGTTCCGGTTGCGCTCCACGAGGGCGCCGCCGCAACCGACCCACATCAGGACCTCGGCCTGGTTCGGATCGTCCATGTCGGCCATCACGTCGATGTCGAGGCCCTCGGTCCAGTCGACCCGGCTGAACTGGGTGCCCGCGAACGGATGCTGGCGCTGTTCGAGCGAGTTCATCATGTCCATCATCCCTTCCGGGAAGTCGGCCTCTTCCATGACCAGGTAGCGCCGGGCGTCGACGATCTTGGGCATCTGCTCGATGTGGACCGGGCAGGCCTCCATGCAGGCGGCGCAGGTGGTGCAGGAGAACAGCGCCTCGGGGGAGACCGCTGTCTTGTCGTCGATGATCGGCAGCAGTTCGGCGTCGCCGTTACCGTTTCGGTTGGCCAGAAGGCTGTCGCCGCGCTTGTGCATCAGGGCTTGCAGGTCGAGGATGATGTCGCGTGGCGACAGGCTCTTGCCGACCGCGTTCGCGGGGCAGACGTCGGTGCAGCGGCCGCACTCGGTGCAGGCGTCGAAGTCGAGCAGGTCCTTCCAGGTGAAGTCGCCGAGGTGGTTGATGCCGAACCGCTCGGCGGTCTCGAAGTCGATCGCCTTCAGGCTGCCGCCGTAGCCGTCGAGGTTGGCGGTGAAGATGTTGAGCGGCGCCGTGAAGACGTGCGACATCTTGCTGAAGGGCACCCAGGCGATAAAGCCGAACGCTACAGCCAAATGGAACCACCAGATGACGACGTGACCGGTCTGCATCGCGGCGTCGCTCATGAACGGGTCCGAGGCGCGTGCGAACAGATTGCCGACCGGCGACCAGGCGGCCCAGACATCGTCGGTGACCGCGATCCGCCAGCCCTCGACCATGAAGCCGGTGAAGGCCATGACGAAGATCGCGACCAGGATCCGGCTCGCCTCGTCGGTGTAGACCAGCTCCGCCGGCTTCGAGACCCAGCGGCGCACCGCGGCCAGGGCGACGCCGACCAGCACGAACAGACCGAAGACATCGACAATCAGCGACTGGAAGATCAGGTAGAAGTGCCCCTTCATGAGGTGCAGGGGCGTGTCGTGGTGGATCGCCACCACGGTGGTCGCCAGGAACAGGACGATGAAGCCGGTGTAGACGAGGCTGTGGAAGAGGCCGGCGTAACGGCTGCGCAGGGTGCGGCCCTGGCCGACGGCGTTCCTGAGGAAGAGCTGGAGCCGCTCGCCCAGCCGGTCGAACCGCACCGCCGGCTGGCCGGCGCGCCAGCGGCGGATCTTGAGCCAGAAGCCCCAGGCGAAGACGGCCAGGGTGGGGACCATGAGGACGTAGACCAACCACGAGTACTGGATGTTCCAGAAGACCTCGCGTGTGGCCTGGGTGGGATCCATGGGTGGGACTGTACCGCCGAGTCGAAGTATCCGGCAATTCCGGTCAGCGCTTTCCTCGTCTTAACCTCTTGCTCATGAATGACTTACGCCGGTCGCGGCGGGCGCACCGGATCCGGTGCGGAGCGGACGTAAACACATGAAAACAAAGCACTTACAAGGTCTTAGTATGGTGCTTCTCCGCAGAGTTTTCCGCAGATTCTGCGGACTCCGGTGGGGCTACCGGACCTTTCCGACTCGGTTGGCGGTGCGCTTGGGTTGCCAGCGGTCCTGCTAAGCCTCAGGGGAAGCCGAGCGTCGGGCGGCCCGAGTCTCAGCTATCCGTGTCTCGGATAGCCGAGGTCAGCCAGGGTTTGCTCGATTTCGTCCAGGGTCGAGGGGTCGTCGATCGTGGCCGGCACGGTGTAGGGCTCGCCGTCTGCGATCCGCCGCATCGTGCCTCGCAGGACCTTGCCGGAACGGGTCTTGGGCAGCCGGTCGACCACTGCCGCGATCTTGAACGAAGCGACCGGTCCGAGCTGGTCCCGCACGGTCTGGACGAGCTCCGGCACGATCTCGGCTTCGGTGCGGTCGGCGCCCGCGTAGAGGACAGCGAGTCCCAGGGGCGCCTGCCCCTTGAGCGAGTCGGCGATCCCGATCACGGCGCACTCGGCGACGTCCGGGTGAGACGAAAGGATCTCCTCCATGGCGCCGGTGGACAGGCGGTGGCCGGCGACGTTGATCAGGTCGTCGGTGCGGCTCATGATGTACAGGTAGCCGTCCTGGTCGACGAACCCGGCGTCGCCGGTCTGGTAGTAGCCCTCGAACTCCGAGAGATAGGAGTCGACGTAGCCGGCGTCGTTCTTCCACAAGGTCGGCAGGCAGCCTGGCGGTAGGGGAAGACCCAGGGCGATGGCGCCCGTCTCGCCGGGCGGCAGTTCGCGGCTGTTCCCGGCGTCGCCTTCGTGCTCGAGGATGCGCACGTCGTAGCCGGGGACGACCTTGGTGGGCGATCCGTGCTTGACCGGCAGCGCCCCGAGACCGACGCAGTTCGCTGCGATCGGCCAGCCCGTCTCCGTCTGCCACCAGTGATCGATCACGGGTACGCCGAGCTTCTCCTCGGCCCAGCGCACCGTGTCCGGATCGGCGCGCTCGCCGGCCAGGAACAGAGTGCGGAGGGAACTCAGATCGAAGTGGCCGATCAGCTTGCCCTGTGGATCTTCGCGCTTGATCGCGCGGAACGCGGTCGGCGCCGTGAACAGCACGGAGACACCGTGCTCGGCGATCACGCGCCAGAAGGCGCCGGCGTTCGGCGTCCCGACCGGTTTGCCTTCGTAGAGCACCGTGGTGCAGCCGTGAATCAGCGGTGCGTAGACGATGTAGGAATGGCCCACCACCCAGCCGATGTCCGACGCGGCCCAGTAGACATCTCCGGGCTCAACGCCGTAGACGTTGCTCATGCTCCAGTCGAGCGCGACGAGGTGGCCGCCGTTGTCGCGTACGACGCCCTTGGGCACGCCCGTCGTCCCCGATGTGTACAGGATGTACAGGGGATCGGTGGCCTGCACCGGGACGCAGTCGGCTGGCTGGGCGGCGGCCATCGCCTCCTGCCAGTCGTGGTCGCCCGCGCCGAGTGCGGCGTTGTGCTGCGGCCGTTGAAGCAGCACGGTGGCGGCCGGCTTGTGGGCCGACATGGCGATTGCTTCGTCGAGCAGCGGCTTGTACTCGATAATTCGCGCGATCTCGATACCGCACGAGGCCGTCAGCACCACTTGGGGCTTCGCGTCGTCGATCCGGGTGGCGAGTTCCTTCGCCGCGAAGCCGCCGAACACCACGGAGTGGACGGCGCCGATCCGGGCGCAGGCCAGCATCGCGACCGCGGCCTCCGGGATCATCGGCATGTAGATCAACACCCGGTCGCCGGTCTGTACGCCGAGGTTTCTGAGGACGCCGGCGAGGCGCGCCGTCTGCTCCCGCAGATCCGCGTAGGTCAGCGTCGCCGCCGTACCGGTGACCGGACTGTCGTAGATCAGCGCCGCCTGCTGTCCGCGGCCGGCCTCGACGTGGCGGTCGACCGCGTTGTAGCAGGTGTTCACCTGCGCGCCAGTGAACCAGCGGTAGAACGGCGGGTTCGAGTCGTCCAGAACGCGATCCCAGCGCCTGACCCAGGAGATGGATTCCGCGGCCTCGGCCCAGAAACCCTCCGGGTCAGCGCTGGCCCGGCGCAGCGTCTGTTCGTAGAGAGTGCTCACGGCCGGCGATGATAGCCGCCGCATCCAGCTCCCCTAGCGCCTGCGGGTTACTGCGCGGCGTCGGCTTCGGGCTGTTCGGGTTCCGTTTGCCGGCTCTGGACTTCGTCCCAGATGCCGACATCGAAGCGGCCCAGCGAGTTGGCCGCGCCCCGGAACATGGCGTTCGTGTTGAACTCCATCGCGATCGTGCCGTCCGGGCTGACCGCGATCAGACCGCCGTCGCCCGGCTGGAGCTTCTCCCGGATCACCTGCCGGACGGCCTCGTCCAGCGAGAGGCCGCCGTACTCGATCTGCGCCGAAACGTCGTAGGCCACGGTGTGGCGGATGAACTCCTCGCCGCGGCCGGTGCAGGAGATGGCCGCGGTGGCGTTGTTGGCGTAGGTACCGGCGCCGATCACCGGTACGTCGCCGATGCGGCCGATCCGCTTCAGCATCGTGCCCCCGGTCGAGGTGGCGGCAGCCAGATTGCCGTAGCGGTCCATGGCCACGGCGCCGACGGTGCCCAGGTGAGAGGCGCCGCCGAGGCTGCTCGGAGCGCCGGCGTTACCGGTGTAGTCGCCGACGGCGCTCGCGACGGCGTCTCCGCTGCCCTGTGCGGCGGCCCTTCGCTGGGCCCGGAGTTCGCGGTATCTCTGAAGCTGCAGCTCGGTGGTGAAGTAGGCCTGCGGTTGCCGGCGTACGCCGGCGATGACGCCGAAATCGTCCGCCCCGGGGCCGCCGATCAGGACATGCGGCGTGTCCTCCATCACCCGGCGCGCCAGTCTGACCGGGTTGCGGATGTTCTTCACCGCGGCCACCGCGCCGCAGGCCAAGGTGCGTCCGTCCATGATCGCGGCATCCATCTCGTGGGTTCCGATGGACGTGAAGACGGAACCGCGGCCGGCATTGAAGCGCGGGTCGTCTTCAAGCGCCGCGACCACGTTCTCGACCACCTGAACGCTCGCTTCGCCGCCGGCCAACTGCTCGGCGCCCAGGGTAAGGGCAGCCCGCAGGGCCTGGTAGTAGTCCTCCGCGTCGGTCGTGGCGCGATTCGCGCTGCCGGCGCCGCCGTGGATGGCCAGAGCCCAGTCCGGTGTCGGCACCTGTTCGGCCTCCTCGCCGTTTGTCTGAGTCAAGTTCTGCTGCTCTTCCGTTTGGTTCTGGTTTTCGAAGACGTCGGGCAGAGTACATCCTCCGCCGGCGAGCGCCACAACCCCGAGCGCGGCTGCCCGGAGGATCATTGTCGGTCGTCGAAGCACGCTCTGAGGGTTCGAATCCCCCGCGAGTCGTTGGCCGCAATTTGTGAGAACCGGCTGAGCCATCGCGTTGTGCCAACTCTGCCCGGATGCCCGCTGTGGAATCGCCGGCTGTCCGCAGCGTCTCGCCTGACGGCGCAGGCGGTTGAACGGTTCCTGGGGCACGCTGGGAGGAGCTTCAGGAGGGTAGCACGCCGAAGACCGGCGGCGCGGAGAACCAAGGTGAGATACGAACGCTTCGTGGGTGCGACATAATCCGCCCCCGGAACGCCGTTCACCTGACCGGCGGTCGTTGCGTCGGAGAAGATGTCGCCGAGTCGGCGCGGGACGCGACGCTGCCGTACGAGGAACGCCGCTATGACTGACGAAGAACCTCTATTGGAGTACGGGGACGAGCGCGATCCGGACGTTTTCTGGGCGGCGGTCCGGCCGGCTGACGAGCCCATGCGTCACCGCTGGTTCCTGCCCGCGGTCGTGGCGATCCTCATCGTCAGTGTGCCCTGGTACCTGCCGCCGTCGGTCGGGGATCGGCTCGCGCTCGGCCTGCCGGTCTGGACCTGGGTCACGATCCTCTGCGGTCTGGCCCTGGCCGTGGTGACCGCCTTCGCGTCGTTGCGGTTGTGGCGCGACGGCGGGGATGTTGCCGACGGTAAGGAAGAGGAAGACCGGGGGCGAGGCGCCGGCGGGAAGGACGGGGCGTGAACTCCTCCGTTCCCGAGGTGACGTTCGGTCCCGGCGCACTGGCGGTGCTCGGCGCGTACCTGGTCGTGATGCTCTGCATCGGTTTCCTCGGCCGCCTGCACCAGAAGGAGCGCTCGCTGCGCGACTTCTACCTGGGGGGGGCGAGCTTCGGCTTCGCGGTTCTGTTCCTGACCCTGTTCGCGACCCAGTACAGCGGCAACACACTGCTCGGCTTCGCCGGCCGCTCCTACCAGCAGGGAACGACCTACATCGTCAGCGTCACGTTCATGGTCCTGGTGATCACGGTGTTCATGATCTACGCGCCGCGCCTGTTCCATCTGGCGCGAAGGTTCGGCTACATCACGCCCGCGGACTTCGTGTACCACCGCTTCGGGTCGCATCCGCTGCGCATCCTGTGCGTGGCCCTCCTGTGCTGGGGACTGGCGAACTACGTACTCGAACAACTGGTGGCGATGGGGCACGGGGTCGAGGCGCTCAGCGGTGGCCGCATGAGTTTCATGCAGGGGGTACTGCTCCTGGTCGGCGTGATGCTGATCTACGAATCGCTTGGGGGCATGAGGGCGGTGGCCTGGACGGATGCCGTGCAGGGCTCTCTGCTGCTGTGCGGGTGCGCGGTGATTCTCTACACCCTGGTCACCGTGGACGGTGGTTTGCCGGCCGCGGCCGAAGGGATCCGCGCCACGACCCCGGCCAAGCTCGAGAGCCCGGACGCGGAGGGGCTCCGAAGCTGGGTCAGCACGCTGCTGATGCTCGGCCTCGGCGTGGCCCTTTACCCGCACGCGATTCAGCGCATCTTCGCGGCCCGGGACGAGACCAGCCTGCGAAGGTCTCTGGGGGCGATGGCCTTCATGCCGCTGGGCACGACCCTGCTCGCCTTCCTGATCGGGTTCATCGCCCTCAGCCGCTTCCCGGGTTTGAGCGAACTGGAGAGCGACAAGGTCACGATCTACGTTCTTGGCGGCCTGATCGACCGCTCGCCGGTCATGTACTGGCTGATCGTGATGGTGTTCGCGGCGGTGGTCGCGGCGATCATGTCGACCGCCGACTCGGCGCTGCTCTCGATGGGCTCGATGTTCACCAAGGACATCTACAAGAACTATCTCCACCGCCAGGCCACTTCACGCGAGATGCTGATCGTGGGCAAGACGTTCTCGTGGGGCGTCATGGCCGTCCTGATCAGGATGGCCTGGGTGTCGCTGGAGACGGAGAGTTCGATCTGGCTGCTCATCAAGCTGAAACTCGAATTCATGGTCCAGCTCTCGCCGCTCTTCATGCTCGGTATCTACTGGCGGCGGATGTCGTCTTCGGCCGCCCTTGCCGGCATGCTCCTGGGCACAGCGCTCACCCTGGTCATCTGGTGCGGCGTGATGGTCGACCTGTGGCCGACACGCAGTCCCTGGGGCGTCGCCGCCGGCGTCTGGGGGCTGCTCCTGAACTACGGCGTCTGCGTCGGCTGGACGCTGCTCCGTCCTGACCCGCGGCCCGCGGCGGCAGCGTGAACCCGAACACCGCCAGACGCCGAGTCTTCTCCGGCATCCAGCCGTCCGGCGTGCTGCACCTGGGGAACTACCTGGGCGCGGTGAAGCACTGGGCGGCCCGCCAGGACGATCGCGAGAACTTCATCTGCGTCGTCGATCTACATGCGATCACGGTGCGCCAGGACCCGGAAACCCTGCGCGCCGGCACCCGCGAGTTGACGGCGATGCTCTTCGCCTGCGGTATCGATCCCGAGCGCACGACCCTGTTCGTTCAGAGCCATGTTCGCGCGCACGCCGAGGCGGCGTGGATCCTCGGCTGCACGACGCCGATCGGCTGGCTTGAGCGGATGACGCAGTACAAGTCGAAGTCGGAGCGCCAGGGCGGTAGGGAGCGCATCGGCGTCGGGCTGTTCACCTATCCGATACTCCAGGCCGCCGACATCCTGCTCTACGACGCGGACGAGGTGCCGGTCGGAGAGGATCAGAAGCAGCACGTGGAACTGGCGCGCGACATCGCCGGCCGCTTCAACCATCTCTACGGCGACACGTTCGTTCTGCCCGAGGCGGTGATTCCGACCGCCGGAGCTCGGGTGATGGCTTTGGACGATCCGACGGTGAAGATGTCCAAGAGCGAGACGGCGGGACGCGGCCACGCGGTGCGACTGACGGATTCGGACGCGGAGATCCGCCGCTCCCTTAAGCGCGCGGTCACCGACTCCGGGCGCGAGATCGAGTTCAGCGACGAGCCGGAGCGGGCCGGCGTGAACAACCTGCTGACCATCTACCAGGCGACTACCGGCCGCAGCCGCGAGGAGGTCCTCGCCGACTTCGTCGACGCCCGCGGCTACGGCGATCTGAAAGCGGCCGTCGCCGAAGCCGTGATCGAAGTCGTGGCCCCGATCCGGCAGCGCTACGAGGAGCTGATGTCCGCTCCGGAAGAGCTGGGTCGGCTGCTGGCCGTAGGAGCGGAGCGGGCGCGGGCCGTCGCCGAGCCGAAGGCGGCGGCGATCCGGCGGCTGGTCGGCTTCGCCTGAGGATCCGGGCAAGGGATGCGGGTGAGGCCGGGTCCGTGATCGTCGGGAGCCGGCGGCTGGCCCGGCCCGTCTTCTCCGTCCGATGCGACCGTCACCGGTGAGCCTCCATGGCTGCCTCGTAGGCTTCGCGGGCGCGTCGTTCTGCCTCCTTCACGTCCGCCAACGCCATGCCGGCGATTCCGTCGGCCCGCGCACCGCGGCCGAGCGGCGCGTCGAAACGGATCCTGATTTGCCCCTTGAAGATCGGCGGAACGAACCCGGTGCGCATCAGCGTGGCCTGTTCAAGGTGCGGCGTGTTGCCGCTCCACCGCAGGCGGATGCCCTTGAGCACATACTCCTTGCCGCCCACGTGGATGTACGTTACGGGCCCCGGCGGGTCGATCAGAAGCCGCGGCCGCGTCTCGGACTCGCCCGGACGGAAGTAGTGGGTTGCCGTGCAGTCCGCACAGGGCGCTCCGTTCGCCTCCCGGCGCGCTGAAGTCGTCACCGGCGCGGCAGGGGCCGTGATCTGGACCGCAATCGCGCCGCCGTCCGCGAGCGGCGAGCCCGGCAACTCGCGCACCACGCCGTAGAACGCGAGGTCGCCATTGTCGACCCGGGCGGGGTAGACGCCGAGGACATCGGGGACTTGCGCCTGCGCCGCGAAGCAGGCCGCCAAGAGTGCGAGACTAAAGAGCAATGGGCGGTTCGTACGAGTGGGCGCGGATCAGCTTCTCGATCCGCTCGGTACCGCGTTCCAGGGTCTCCATCGAGGGGCCGAAGCTGAGCCGGCTGTAGCTGTGATAGCGGGCGTTGCGGCGCCGCTGGCCGGGATTCACGTCGAAGAACACGCCGGGCACGGTGATCACCTGGACCTGGAGCAGCGCCTTGAAGAACTCGATGCCGTCGTTCAAGGGAGGCGGCAGGTTGTCGAGGTTGCCCCAGACGTAGAAGGCACCCTGCGGTTCGTGTTCGACCGCTATCCCCAGACCGCGTAGGCGGTCGATGAGAAAGCGGCGCTTGCGGGCGAACTCGGTCTGGATCGCGGTCGTTTCCTGCAGCACGAGCTCCGGCTCCAGCAGGGGCACGGCGGCCTCCTGGAACGGGTGGTTGCCGCCTCCGTCCAGGAAGGAGCCGGCGCTGGTCACGCGGTCGATCACGGTCCGTGGACCGACGATCCACGACACGCGCCAGCCGGGGTAGCGCCAGTTCTTGGTCAGACCGTCGACCAGGATGATCGGGTCGCTGTTCACGTCCTCGACGTGGGCCGCCGCGGAGACCATCCTGGCGGTGTCGGCGATCTCGCTGCAGTCGTCGGGCGCCGGCGTGTAGATGTAGTGGCTGTAGAACTCGTCCAGGATGAACGTGCAGGCGTTGTCGCGGGCGACCTCCACCCACTCCGCCAGGGCCTCGCCCTCGACCAGTTGACCCGTCGGGTTGGACGGGTTGCTGCACCAGAGCGCGGACAGGCCGCGGCCGACGATCTCCTTCTGGAGCAGCCGTCGCGAGGCGGTGTAGCCATGGGCGGCGTCGAGCAGGATGGGAATCGGGATGAAGCCCTTGAACGCGCTCAGCAGTTCTTCGTAGGCGGTGTAGTCGGGAATGAAGTGCCCGAGGTTCATGTCGCCCATCGCGGCCGCGATGCGGGTCATCGCCGGGCGGCCGCCCGGGGCGATGCTGACGTTCTCCCGCGAGTACTGGGAGCGCTTGTTGCGGCGGTAGAGGAAGTTGTAGAGCTCGGCGACGCGGTCCCGCAGCTCGTCGATGCCGTCGACCGGCGCGTAGGTCTGGCGGCGCGGGTCGATGTGGAGTTGGTCGCGCCGCGGTGGCGCTCCCGGCAGGGACTCGACCTCCGGCGAACCCTGGCCGAGGTTGTGCCAGGTGCGGTCGTCGCGGCCGTGGCCGGCGGCGGCAGCTCGGTGCATGACGTAGATCACGCCGGTCCGCGGCACGCGGCGGAAGCCGGGCGTTTCGGGTCCGGGGTCGACCCCGGCGGCGGCGGGCAGAAGTTCCTCTATCATCCTTGCGCGATGGACTTGATGGAGCGGGCCGCAGGCGACGGCGGATCGAGCCGTTGTCATCCCTGGGCGGTCGAGCTTATTCGAGTCTCGTTGCCCGCGGGAGCGGCCTCGGGGAGCGGTTCGTGACCCTCGATCCGGTCCTGAGTCATCTGCTGTCGGCGGCCCCGGAACCGCTCGCCGCCGGCGACGATGCCACCGGGTGGTACCGGGCTTTCAGCGATGGGGTGCTTGCCTCCTGGCAAGGAAAGGAGCGAGACGGCGAGGCCGACGCCGGCAGGGTGCACTTCGCTCATGGTCTGCTCGGCGGCTTTGTGGCCGATCGGCCCGCCTGGGCGATGGTGGCCGGACACCAGGGAGCGATCCGCCGTCTGGCCTGGGAGCGCGGCAGACTGCATCTGATGCCGGAAGGCGGCATCGTCGCCTTCTGCGCCAGCGAGGAGGGCGGGGCGCATCCGCGTGCGGTCCAATCGTCCCTCGATGCGACGCCGGATGGCGACTTCCGCCTCAGCGGCCAGAAGCGGTGGGCGACCCTGGCGCCGTCCGCGGCTGCGCTTCTGCTCATCGCCTCCGTGGGCCGCGAGGGCGAGCGCAACCGTCTGCGGTCGCTGTGCGTGCCGAGCGACCGGCGGGGCATCGCGATCGCTCCGATGGACCTGGGCGGACGGGTGACCTCGAATCCCGAAGTGCGCCATGCCGTGATCGAGCTCAACGAAGTGCCGGTGGCGGCCGGGGAGCTGCTGGAAGGCGACGGCTACGCCGATGCGATCAAGCCCTTCAGGACCATCGAGGATCTCTACATCGGCGCCGCGATGACGGCCTACAACCTGGCGCTTGCGCGCAGGTCTGGCTGGCCGGCGTCGGCGGTGGAGGACCTGCTGTTGCTGCTGGCGACCGCAGAAGCTCTGGCCTTCGGTCCGTTGGACGAGCCGGCCGCCCACTTGGGCGTCGCGGCGCTTGGCCGCGCCACTGCGCGTGTGCGTGAGGCGCACACCGCTCACTGGGACCTGGTGGACGACGGGGCGGCGGCGGCCTGGCGGCGCGCTACGTCGGGCGCCGGCGTGGCGGCCCGGGCCAAGGAACTTCGCCGGCAGGCGGCATGGCGGCAGTTCGGGCGGGAAGACGCCGAGTCCAGGACGCTCGAAACGTGATTGACCGCATCCGCAGTTTCTTCGGCGAACGGATCGACCCGGAGCGGGCCGGCGACCCGGAGGCCCGCTTGCGGTTGGCGGCGGCGGCGCTGATGGTGGAGGTGATGCGCGCCGACTTCGACGCTGCCGCAGCGGAGAAGGCGGAAGTGCTCGCCGCGGTCCGGCGCCAACTGGGTCTCAGTGAAGGGGAGACGGCGGAACTCGTGGCGCTTGCCGAGGAGGAGACCGAAGGTGCGGTCTGCCTCTACGAGTTCACCCGCCTCATCCACGAGTCTTTCGACGCGGAGCGCAAGGGCCGGTTGCTCGAGGAGCTGTGGCGCGTGGCCTTTGCCGATCGGGTGCTGGAGGCTCAGGAGGAGTTCCTGATCCGCAAGATCGCCCGCCTCCTTCACGTCCCGCACGCCGACTTCATCGCCGCCAGACAGCGGGCGCAGAGCCACGCTCAGGAAGTGTCTTAGATGACCGAAGCATTGAAGCAGCCGCCGGCGGATCTCCACCCGATCGAGGCGAGTGCGCTGCACGCGCGCCGCGAACGGGTGTTCCTCATCCTCGCGGGCCTGTTCCTGGGCTCGATGACGATGCTCAACATCCTGGGCGTGACGCGGTTCCTGGACCTGAGCTTCACCGTCTTCGGCCTGCGCATTCCGATGCCCCTGGCGGTCGGCGTGCTGCCCTATCCCCTGACCTTCCTCTGTACCGACTTCATCTCCGAGATCTACGGGCGGAAGCGGGCCAACTCTCTGGTCTGGGTCGGCTTTCTCGTCAACATCTGGCTCGCCGTCGTGCTGTGGCTGGGCGGCGCTCTGCCGGGTTTCGATTCGCCGGTTCCGGGCCCCGATGGACGGCTGCCGATCTTCTTCGAGATCCGGACGATGACTCTGGGGGTGATCGCGGCGTCGATGATCGCCTACCTGAGCGCCCAGTTGTGCGACGTCTACGTGTTCCACTTCTGGAAACGGCTCACGAAGGGCCGTCATCTGTGGCTTCGCAACAACGGCTCGACGGTGGTCAGCCAGTTCGTCGACTCGTTCTCCGTCATTGTGATCACCCACTTCGCCGCCGGCGCCATCCCGGTCGAGACCGGCGAGCCGATCTGGCCGCAGTTGTGGGTGTTCATCGGCACGGCCTACGTGTTCAAGTTCGCGGCGGCGGTCGTGGATACGCTGCCGTTCTATCTCGGCACCCGCTGGTTGCGGCGCTACCTCCAGATCGAGGAGGGCTGATCGCGCCACCCGGGTGTCATCCGTTCGCCCGATGACGGGCGCTCGGACTGGTTCGCGTGTGGCGCGCATCGCGCCACACGGGTTGGAGTAGAATCCGTCGCCCTTTGGGGCAGCTTTCCGACCGGCTCGAACCGGCGGCCTCAACCGATGAGAGACGCAATGGACAACTGGAGCCCGACTTCCTGGCAGAGCGCCGACGTGCGCCAACAGCCCACCTACGGCGATCCGGAGGCGGTGGAGGCGGTTGCGGCTCGACTCGCCGTGCTGCCGCCGCTGGTGACTTCCTGGGAAGTCGAGACTCTGAGGGGGCAGTTGGCCTCCGCGGCGCGCGGCGAGCGCTTCGTCCTGCAGGGCGGTGACTGCGCCGAGAGCTTCGCCGAGTGCACGTCGGACTCGATCACTGCGAAGCTGAAGATCCTCCTCCAGATGAGTCTGGTGCTGACTCACAGCTTGAAGAAGCGGGTGACGCGCATCGGCCGTTTTGCCGGTCAGTACGCCAAGCCCCGCTCGGCCGACACCGAGACCCGGAACGGCGAGACCCTGCCCTCGTACCGCGGCGACCTGGTGAACTCGCTCGACTTCACCGCCGAGGCGAGGGAACCCGACCCGCTGAACCTCCTCCGGGGCTACCAGCGATCCGCACTGACCCTGAACTTCATCCGCGGACTGATCGACGGCGGTTTCGCCGATCTCCACCATCCCGAGTACTGGAACCTGGACTTCGTCGACCACTCCCAGAACGCGGCCGAGTACCAGCGCCGGGTCGAGTCCATCGGCGATTCGCTCAAGTTCATGGAGACGCTCGCTGGCGTCGCTGTGGGGCAGATCGATCGCGTCGACTTCTACACCAGCCACGAAGCGCTGCACCTGGTCTACGAGCAGGCGCAGACCCGGACCGTGCCGCGGCGGGAGGGCTGGTACAACCTCTCGACCCACCTGCCCTGGATCGGCCTTCGCACCGCGTTCCGGGGCTCGGCCCACATCGAGTACGCGCGGGGCATTCGCAACCCCCTGGGCGTCAAGGTGGGGCCCGGGATGAGCCCGGCCGACATCGCCCACCTGATCGAGGTGCTGAACCCCGACGGCGAGGAGGGCCGGCTGGCTCTCATCCACCGTTGCGGCGCGGACAGGATCGCCGAGGAGTTGCCTCCGATCCTGCAGGCGGTGTGTGCGACCGGCAAGCCGGTGCTCTGGATCTGCGATCCGATGCACGGCAACACGAAGAGCACTCGGGAGGGGATGAAGACCAGGGCCTTCAGCGCCATCCTGTCGGAGCTGGAGCAGGCCTTCGACCTCCATGCCGCGAACGGCACGATCCTCGGCGGCGTGCACTTCGAGCTCACCGGCGAAGACGTGACGGAGTGCGTCGGCGGCGCCCGGGGTCTCGACGAGAAGGGGCTGCGGAGAGCCTACCGGTCTCAGGTCGATCCGAGGCTGAACTACGAGCAGGCCCTCGAGATGGCCCTGCTCGTGGGGCGCAAGGGGGCCTCGACGTCCTGACCGGGTAGTATTGGCGTCTCACTGCCCCGTGAGGACCTTGAGCTATGTCCCCGGCTAGTCAGAGTTTCCGCTTCCGCGAGTCGCGACGCCTGTTGCGCGAGGTGGCCGTTCGTGTCTCAGTGCCCGGCGAGGACGGCGAACTCTCCGCCTTGACCCGCGACATCGCGACCGGCGGCATGTTCGTGTCGACCCCGGCGCCGATGCCGGTCGGCGCCGCGGTGCACTTCGTGTTGCAGCTCGGGTCGGACGATGAGCCGGCCGACGTTGAGGGCGAGGCGACCGTGGTCTGGGTACGCCCGGAGGCCGGCGGCGCCGATCAGCCGGCCGGGATGGGGATGCAGTTCAGCCGTGTCGAACCAGCGGATGAGGAGCGTCTGGCGCTGCTGTTCTCGGAGCGGCAGGCGGAGACCGATGTGATTCCACCGGCGCCCGTGCCCGAAGTCGAGGAGGCCGAGGCCCAGGACGCCGAGGCCCAGGACGCCGAAGACCAGGACGCCGGGGCCGAAGACGTTGACGCCGAAGCGGCCGAAGTCGAAGACGCCGAAGCCGAAGCGGCGATGGAAACGGACGAGGTCGAGGCCACGCACGCGGATCTGTTCGGTGAGCTGGCGGAAGACGGCGACGACGACTGGATGAAGCCGGAGTCGAGTTCTCGCCCCTGGCTTTGGCCCGCGGTCGGCGCAGCGGTGCTCCTGGTTGCCCTGATTGTCTTCCGGGGACCATTGCTGCAGTTGGTCGGAGTGGGGGGCGCCCCCACGGAAGAGGGCGCGCCGGCCGACGCTCCAACTTTCGAGATTTCGACGACTCGCGCGGGAGCTGATGTCCCACCGGAGGGAGCGGAGGAGTCGTCCGCCGCGAGCCGTCTGTTCATACCCCTCGAGGAACAGGCGCCCGCCGCGGCGCCCGCCGCCGCACGGCCGCCGTCGGCGCAACCGTCAACCGCCGCTCCGGCGGCGCCGCCTGCCAATGCGACCGCCCTGCGTTCGATTACCGCATCGACGGCAGGTGACCGCACGGTGATCGAGATCGTCGGCAACGCTCCGTTCCAGCGACACCACATCATGCCGCTCGAAGCGCCGCCGCGGTTGGTTTTGCGGTTGATCGGCGTGCGCCAGGACTACGACGCGAGCGCGGTCAAGGGGCCCAGACTGCGCGGCGTTCGAACCGGCGTTCACGGCCGGGGGGCGACTCGGAACCTGCACGTCGTGCTCGATCTCACCGCGTCCGACATCGTGGCGACGGTCGAACGACGGGGCGACCGGGTCGTCGTCAACCTCTCGGATTGACGCAGGCGGAATCCGCCGGCCGAGCTAGCACGCCGCGCGCTTCGAGCGGCGCGGCGAGGGTTGCGGCCGGAATGTTGGCGAGCCGCGTTCTCGGCCTGGTTCGGGAGGCCGTGGTCGCGAGTCTCGCCGGGGTCGGCGCCCTGACGGACGTCGTGTCGGCGGCCTTTCGGGCGCCCAACGTGCTGCAGAACCTGCTCGGGGACCAGGCGTTGTCGGCCTCCTTCATTCCGGTCTACAGCCGCATGGTCGCCGAGGGGAGGCGGCGGGAGGCCGGCGCCCTGGCCGGGGCGATGTTCGGCCTGCTGTTCGCCGTGACGGCAGCGCTCAGCCTGCTCGGCGTCATCCTGGCGCCCTGGCTCGTGAGGTTGCTGTTCCCCGGGTTCGCCGCCGACGCCGAGTTGGTGGCGGCCGGGAGCGCAGTCGTGGACCGCCTGGATCTGACCACGACGGCGGTGCGCATCTGTTTCCCGATGGTGGCGTCGATCACGCTGTCGGCCTGGTGTCTCGGAATCCTCAACAGCCACCGCCGCTTCCTGCTCCCGTACCTCGCGCCGTGTTTCTGGAATGCGAGCGTGATCGGGGTCGTCTGGTTTGTCGCCGCGCGGGCTTTCGATGGCGAGGCTGAGCGGATTGAGGTGCTGGTGCTAGCCGTCTGCTGGGGCGGCCTCCTTGGCGGGCTGCTCCAGTTCGCGGTGCAGTTGCCTTCGGTGCTGCGGATCACGGTTGGACTGCGCCCGTCGTTCAACTTGAGGGCTCCGGGTGTGCGCAAGACCCTGCGTGGTCTGGCGCCGGCGATCGCGGGGCGTGGCGCGGGCCAGTTGGGCGGGTATGTCGATCTCTTCCTGGCTTCGTTCCTCGTTGAGGGTGCGTTGGGCGCCCTGGCTATGGGTCAGCGGCTGTACCTTCTTCCGATCGGCCTCTTCGGCGTGTCGGTGGCCGCTGCGGAATTGCCGGAACTGGCACGGCTCCGGGGCGATGGGGAGGAACGGTCAAGAACGGCCGCGACGCGCGCGCAGCGGTCTCTCGCGGCAATGTCGTTCTTGATTGTTCCCACTGCTGTCGGTTACCTGGCGCTGGGCGCAGGAATCGTCGGCGCCGTCTATCGTCGCGGCGAGTTCGACATCGCCGACAACTGGCTCGTGTTCTTCGTACTCGCCGCCTATTCGCTGGGTCTGCTCGCGTCGAGCGCCTCGCGGCTGCTGCAGAGCGTGTTCTTCTCGTTCGGCGACACTCGAAGCCCCGCACGGATCGTGGCTATGCGACTGATCGTTGCGGCCGGGCTCGGCGCTGTGCTGATGATCTGGCTCGATCGGATCCCGTTGGTCGGGGTGGCGCTCCCCGGCTGGCTAGGCCCCGCTGTTGCGGAAGCCGAGCAGACGTTGCGGCTTGGTGCGGTCGGCCTGGCCCTGGGGTCGGCGGTCGGCAGTTGGCTCGAGCTGGTGCTGCTGCTACGGCGGCTTCGTCAGCGCGAGGTGCCGGTGCGGTCGCCGTGGCGGGCGTGGCGTCGCCATCTGCCGATGGCGATCCTGTGCCTCTTGCCCTGGGCGGCGACGCAGACCCTGGTGCCGGGCCCGCCTTGGATTGCCGGCGTCGTCCCCGTCATCGGCTTCGCGGCCACCTATCTGGCGGTGGCGCACCTGCTGAAGGTGCCGGAGGCGCAGGCACTCTGGCGATGGCTCGTCGAAACCCGGCGTCGACGAGCGACGTAGTCTGGGACAGGCGGCAGCGAGAGGAGATTGCAACGTGGAGATTCTGCTCAGTGTCGGTCTGGGAGTCGGCCTGGCGGCGGCGTGCGGTTTCCGGGTCTTTCTGCCCGTCCTGGTCATGGGCGTGGCGGCCCGCGCCGGCGCGCTCGACCTGTCCGAGGGATTCGAATGGATGGCGGGGACTCCGGCCCTGCTTGCTCTCGGCGTCGCGGCGGTCTGTGAGGTCGGCGCCTACTACATCCCCTGGCTCGACAACGTCCTCGACGTAGCCGCGATGCCGGCCGCTGTTACCGCCGGCATTGTCGTGGCGGCGGCGAACATCGAGACCGCGACGCCCCTGCTGGGGTGGGCGCTGGCCGCGGTGGCCGGCGGCACGGCGGCAGCGGTGGTCCAGACGGGGACGACGCTGCTGCGGGGCGCCTCGACCATGATGACGGCCGGGATCGGCAATCCCGTGGTGTCGACCGGAGAAGCCGGATCGGCCGCCGGCCTGTCAGTCGTAGCGATCACGATGCCCGTGCTCGCTCTGGCCGCCGTGCTGCTGCTGGTGGCCGTGGTCAGCGCCGGGCTCCTGCGGCGGCGCGTGCTCAAGGCGCGACACGCCGACTCGTGAAGCTCCGCTTGCGCCGACCGGAGTTGGCGCGTAGGAGAGAAGCCGGCGGCCGTTCGCCCATCCGGGAATCACGCAGCGCCCCGCCGGGTTGAGGTACGGACGGCGCTAGGATGGTCGGGGGGCCGATGGAGGGTTTGACCGCTGTGACGACGGGGGACATCGAACCGCGGGTCGGGCGCCGCCGCCGGAATCGTCCGGCTGTGGCGGCGGTCCTTGCTGCGCTGGCTCTGGGATGCGCTTCGACCGGTGTGCGGGAAGTCGGGGAGCGCGAACTTCAGAGCGAACTGGAGCGGCGTGGCGTCAGCCGTGTCGTGGTGCCGTTCGCGCTGAACGAGGAGATGGCGGCGTGGGCTCGCGGCCTGGTCGCTGAGACGCTGCGAGAGGAACGCCTCGACCGCCTGGTCGAAGTCGTGATGGACACGTCCCTGCTCGGCGTGGAGTACGAGGCCGGGCGCACGGGCTCGGCGGTCGAGGTGTTCGAGAACGGGACGGCGAACTGCCTGGCCTTCACCCAGATGTTCGTGGGGCTCGCGCGGGAGCTGGAGCTGCCGGCGTACTTCGTCGAAGTGATGCACGTCGAGAGCTTCGAGCGCTCCGGGGACCTGATCGTCATTTCGGACCATGTCGCCGTGGGGTTCGGACCGCGGCACACGATGCGGGTGATCGACTTCGGGCGCCGTCAGGAAGAGGAAGGTTGGCGGGTCAATCCGATCAGTGACCTGACGGCCACCGCGCTCTTCTACTCGAACCGCGGCGCCGAGGCGCTCCGTGCGGAGCGGCTCGACGAAGCCGTGGCCTGGCTCGAGGACGCGGTCCGCATCGATCCCGAACTCGCCTCTGCCTGGGTCAACCTGGGCGTGGCTCAGCGGCGGAGTGGCCGCGCCGGCGCGGCCGAGGGGAGCTACCGGCGGGCGCTCGAGATCGATCCGCGCGCCAGCTCGGCGCTCGCCAACCTCGCGGTGCTGTTGCGGATGAACGGGCGCCCCGACGAGGCCGAGGAGTTGCTCCGGTTGACGGCGACGACACACAACCGCAACCCGTTCACGTACATCGCGCTGGGCGACCTGAGCATGCGCCACGGCCGCCTGGACGAGGCGGAGCGCTTTTACAGCAGGGCGCGGCGGCTCGGGCCCGACGAGGCGGCGCCTGCGGCCGCGCTGGGCGAGGTGCTGCTGCGCCGGGGCGAGCGGCGGGCGGCCGAGAAGCTGCTACGCCGCGCGCAGCGGCTGCAGCCCGACGGCGGCCGGCGGATCGATCGTCTGGCCCGACTGCTGGCGGGCGCCTGAACGGCTGCCGGGCCGTTCGCCACCGGAATCCGACGTGCCGCCCCTCTGGCAGCTCTGGATCGATACCGGCGGTACGTTCACCGACTGTGTGGCGATCGACCCGGCCGGCGCCGTTCAGTGCATCAAGGTCCTGAGTTCCGGAGCGGTACGGGCGACGGTGGTCTCGGACGGCGCGGACGGCCCGCGCCTGGAGACACCGTTCGATCTCCCGGACGGCTTCTTCGAGGGCTACGCACTGACACCGCTTGCCGGCGGTGCTCCCGTTCAGGTCGAGGAGTGGTCGGCTGACGGTTCCTGCCGGCTGGCGGACGGTGCCGGCAGCGGGAACCCGGGTGGCGCGAACCCGCGCCACCCGCGAACCAGTCCGAGCGCTCGTCATCGAGCGCTCGGATGGAACGGGAGCGGTTTCGGGCGCGGCCTGGTCGTGGAACTCGTCTCGCCCGAGAACGCGCCCATCCTCGCGGCGCGGATTGCCACCGGCAGGACGCTCCACGAGCCGTTGCCGGCCTGCGACCTCCGGCTCGCGACGACTCGGGGAACGAACGCCCTGCTCGAGCGGGCCGGCTCGCGGACGGTGCTGTTCGTCACCGAGGGCTTCGCCGATCTGCTCCTGATCGGAGACCAGGCGCGGCCGGACATCTTCGCGCTCAACATCGAGCGTCCGGCGCCCCTGTACGAACGCGCGGTCGAGGTCGGCGGCCGCCTGGACGCGGAGGGGCGTGAACTGTCGCCGCTCGACGAGGACGGGTTGCGGACGGCCGCGCGGGCACTGGTCGGCGAGGGCTTCCGGGCCGCGGCCGTGGCTCTGATGCACAGTTACCGGAATCCGGCACACGAGGAGCGCGCCGAGGGCATCCTGCGCGCCGCCGGCTTCGAGACGGTGTCGTGTTCGGCCGAACTGGCGCCCCTGATCAAGATCGTGCCCCGGGCGCACACGGCGGTGGTCGACGCCTACCTGGGCCGCGCCGTTGGCGGATACCTCGAAACCACGGGCGCCGCGCTCTCGGGCGGCTCGGAGGCAGGAACCAGCGGTGTCGCGCCGCGAGTGATGACCAGCGCCGGCGGCCTGGCGAGCTTCTCGAGCTACCGGCCCAAGGACAGCCTGCTTTCGGGCCCGGCCGGCGGCGTTGTGGGAGCGGCGGCGGCGGGCCGCGCGAGCGGCATGGAGCGGATCATCGGCTTCGACATGGGCGGCACGAGCACCGATGTCTCCCGCTACGACGGCGACTTCGAGTACAACTTCGAGTTCCGCGTCGGCGACGCGACCGTGGTGGCGCCGGCGCTGGCGATCGAGACGGTGGCCGCGGGCGGCGGCTCGATCTGCGGTGTCGATCACGGCCAGCTCAAGGTGGGGCCCGAGAGCGCCGGAGCGCGGCCGGGGCCGGCCTGTTACGGCGCCGGCGGGCCGCTGACCATCACGGATGTGAACCTGCTGCTCGGCCGGATCGACCCGGCGGCCTTCGGCCTGCCCATCGAACCCGCTGCTGCCGAACGCCGGTCGGCGGAGGTGCTGTGCGGCCTGGCGGGCTCGCAGGAGCAGTTGCTGGGGGGCTTCCTGCAGGTCGCCAACGAGCGGATGGCGGACGCGATTCGGCGCATCTCCATTTCGCGCGGGTACGACCCGGCGGACTACGCCCTGGTCAGTTTCGGCGGCGCCGGCGGTCAGCACGCCTGCGCCATCGCGTCCGAACTGGGAATGCGCACGGTGGTCGTGCCGGTCGATACGTCGCTCTTGAGCGCGGTCGGTCTGGGGCACGCGGTGCTGGAACGTTTCGCGCACCGGCAGGTGCTGGCGCCTCTGGACGGCGTTGCGGTCGGACCGCTGGTCGAGGAGCTCGAGCAGGAGGCGTTGTCGGCGCTGGTGAGCGAACGGGGAGCGAACCTGGAGGGCGCCGCGGTGCGCCGGCGGATCGTTCGGCTGCGGTTGCAGGGGCAGGAAACGGCGCTGGAAGTCGAGCCGGCCTCGGCGGCGGAGGCGCGCTCGACCGGAGCCATCGGGACGCTCTTTGCCGACCGCTACCGGGCGGTCTATGGCTATCCGCCGCCCGAGCACCCGGTCGAAGTCGAGTCGATCCGAGTGCTGGCCTCGACCGCTCCGGCGGCTGGGCGACTTGACCGTGGCCCGGAGGAGCGAGCGGTGGAACCGGGGACCAGGAGCCGCCGGGCCTGGTTCGACGGCTGGAGGACGGCCGAGATCCTGTGGCGCGAGAGCCTCGCTTCGGGTTTCGAGCGCGCCGGCCCCTGCCTGGTGCAGGAGCGCCACAGCATCACGGTGGTCGAGCCGGGCTGGAACCTGCGCGTCGACGACGCGCACGCTCTGGTTCTGAGCTGGGCCGCGGGCGTGTAGCCGGCCACGCCGCCTCGGAACCCAGGTGGGGCGGTCGGCGCCACCTGCGAACCACTCTGTACGCGAGTCATCGAGCGCACGGATGGAACTTCCGGAGCCGGAGGACGTATCTGGATTGGCATAGAGTTGCCACTTTCCGTCCTTTTTTTCGCCCATGCGTTGCCCACTCGATACGGCTGCCCGCACCCAAGGCCCATCTTCTTGGGCGTACGGGACTTGTCTCGCGGTCGGCGCCTTGGCTGCGGTGCTGGCGGGCTGCGCGCACACGAGCGTGCTCGACCGCATTCCGGAGGTGGCGGAACCGCCCGCCGAGTTCGACCGCGGCATCGACCTGGAGACCGCCGCCGAGGCGCCCGGCGCCTGCGGCGCCCTGGGCGACGAGACCCTGCGGGAGCTGCAGGACCGGCTGGCCGGTCAAAGCTTCGACCTTCAGGCCGCGTGGAGCCGGGTCGAGGCGGCCGATGCCCGCGCCCGGGAGAGCGGCGCCTACCTGATGCCGCGTCTCGACGCCACCCTGACGGGGAATGAACTGACCTTCCCGAGCAGCGGGATCGTCAACCAGTTCCTCCTGCAGGGCGCGGCTTTCGACGCGAGTCTGGCGGCCGGCTTCGAGATCGATCTCTGGGGCCGGTTGCGGAATCGGGAAGTGGCGGCCCTGCTGGATGCCGAGGCGAGCGTTCAGGATCTGCGCTCGCTCGCCATCACGATGTCGTCGGTGCTGGCCGAAGTGTGGTTCGGCATCGTCGCCGAGCGCGAGCTGATCGCGCTCCTCGATAGTCAGCAGTTGACTTCGGAGCGATTCCTGGAACTCACCCAGCTCCGGTTCGGCCAGGGACTGGGTCCCGCCCAGGACATCGGCCGCCAGCGGGAGCAGTTGCTGAGCCTCCAGGGCCAGATCGAGCTGGCCCGCGGACGGTTGGAGTCACTCGAGTTCCAGCTCGCGGTGCTCCTGGGCAGCGGTGGACGCCAGACGCCGGCTGACTCGCTTGGTCTCGGGCCGCTTCTGGAAGCAGCGGGGCAGCCGGGTCTCGGAGTACCGGCCGAGTTGCTGGAGCGGAGGCCCGATCTGATGGCTGCGCGTCGCAGGGTCGAAGCGGCCGACCGGCGCGCGGCGGCGGCGGTGAAGGAATGGCTGCCGTCCCTGTCTCTGAACGCCCTGCTCACCGGTCGCGCGCTGGAGATCGTCGACGTGCTGGACGACCTGGTGCGGCAGATCGGCGGCGGCGCGTCGCAGGCACTCTACCGCGGCGGGGGGCGGCGGGCGCGGATCGACCAGGCGTACGCGGCGGCCGAAGAGAGTCTTTACGCCTATGCGCAGTCCCTGGTCAATGCCGTGGGCGAGGTGCAGACGGCGCTTGCGGTGGGCCGGAGCACCCGCGAACTGGTCGCCAACCTCCAGGCACGGCTCTCAGAAGCGCGCCGGGTGCTGTTGCTGACCAGCGAGTCCTACCGGGAGGGCGCCACGGACTACCTGAACGTGTTGACCGCGCTGCTCTCGCAGCAGGGGCTCGAGCAGGCTTTGATCGATGCCCAGCGGCAGCAGCTCGGCAGCCGGCTGCAACTCTGCCGAGCGCTGGGCTTTGCACCGGGCACCTCGGTTGAGCGGCTGGCAGCTCGACTGGCGGCGGGTCCTCAGACGATCAGCACGGGAGGAGCATTCTGATGGCCACACTGGCCCGGGTTGGACTTGTCGTGCTCGTGTTGGTGGTGGGTGTGGTGGTCGCGCTGGGGATCATCCGTTCTAGCCCGCAGGCAGTGCAGGTCCCGGCTGAGGATTTGGGCGTGTTGGTCGAAGTAGCCGAAGTGAGGCGTCTTCCACGGCGCATCGACGTCGAAGCGCAGGGCACGGTCGTGCCGGCCCAGCGGGTCGTCGTGCAGCCCCAGGTCAGTGGCCGCATCGATGTTGTGGCGGCAAACCTCGCTCCCGGGACCGTCCTCCGGGAAGGTGACCTGATCTTCGCGATCGAGGACGCCGACTTCAGGCTGGCGGTGGCGAGGGCTACCGCCGCGGTCGCCGAGACGGCGGCCCAGTTGCAACTCGAACAGGGCCGGGGGCGCGTCGCCGAGCGGGAATGGGAGCTGTTCCAGGACGAACTGGACGCGGAGCAGAAGGCGGCTTCGCTCGCCCTCCGGGAGCCCCAACTGCGCTCGCGGCTCTCGGCTGTCCAGACGGCACGCGCCAACCTCGCGCGGGCCAGACTGGACCTGGAGCGCACGGTCGTCCGCAGCCCCTTCAACGCGGTGGTTCTCTCCGAGTCGATCGAGATCGGGCAGATCGTGACGCCGCAGAGTCAGGCGGTGACCTTGGCGGGCACGGATGCATTCTGGGTGCGCGCCGCGGTCCGTACGGACGAACTCGATCAACTGAGAGTGCCGGGTCTGCACGGGGCCGCCCTTGGTTCGCGGGCCCTGGTGCGGCTCGATCGGGAGAATGATGACGTTCTGGCGGGCCGCATCGTCCGTCTTCTCGGCGATCTCGACACCGCCGGCCGGATGGCCCGGGTGCTGGTCGAAGTCGCGGATCCGCTCGCACTCGAGAGTGGGGTTGGCAGTGCCGGTCGCCGTGGATTGCTGCTGCTCGACAGCTATGTCGATCTGATGCTCGAGGGTGCCACCGTCCGCGACCTGTTCGAGTTGCCCCGCGATTGGCTGCACGAAGGGAAGAATCTGCGGATGTACAGCGAGGGGCGCCTTGAGTTGCGCCCGGTCGAGGTCGCGTGGCGCTTTGAGGACAGCGTCTGCATCGACAGCGGCTTGCACGAGGGAGAAATGGTCGTGACCAGTCGCCTTGCGACCCCGATTGAAGGGATGAAGCTGCGCCGGGTCGACGATGCGCCGGCGAGGGTCGCGTCGGAGTTCCTGTCGGCGGCGAGTCTCTGGGATGTCTCGGCGTGGGGGAGCGAAGCGCAATGAGCCTGATGTCCCACGACCACGGTCCCGTCGACAAGAAGGGGCCGATCGCATGGATGGCTTCCAACCCGGTGGCGGGGAATCTGCTGATGTTCGTCCTGGTCATTGGCGGGATCCTGTTCGCGCTGAGCATCAAGCGGGAGGTGTTCCCGGAGATCGAGATGGACATGGTGACCGTCGTGGTCGCCTACCCCGGGGCGTCGCCGCAGGAAGTCGAGGAAGGAGTCGTTCTCGCGATCGAGGACGAGATCAGTTCGCTCGACGGCATCAAGAAGATCAACTCCGTATCCGTCGAGGGGCTCGGGACCGTGATGGCCGAACTGCTCACCAGTGCGAACTCGGACCGCACGCTGAACGACATCAAGAGCGCGGTGGACCGGATCACGTCCTTCCCGCAGGATGCTGAACGGCCGGTGATCTCCCTGGTCACGAACCGCAGGCAGGTCCTGTCGCTGCTGGTTCATGGTGACGTGGACCTCAAGTCCCTCGACCGGCTTGCCGAGGAGATCCGTAGCGAACTGCTCTCCGATGACCGAATCACCCTGATCGAGAAGACGGGCGTTCCGCCGCCGGAGATCAGTGTCGAGGTGCCGTCGGAGAACCTTCGCCGCTATGGCCTCACCCTGCCCCAGATTTCGGCCGCGGTGCGCGCCGCTTCGATCGATCTGCCGGGCGGCTCGGTCAAGACGGCGGGCGGCGAGGTGCTGGTGCGCACCACGGAGCGGCGCGACTTCGGGGAGGAGTTCCGGGACATCACGCTGATCGCCCGCGCCGACGGTACCCGTGTGCGTCTGCGCGACGTGGCTGAGGTGATCGATGGCTACCGGGAGACGGACGAGGAACTTCTCTACAATGGCCAGGCGGCGGTCGACCTGCAGGTGTTCCGGGTGGGCGCCGAGGTGCCGCTCTCGGTCTCGAACGCGGTGTACGACCTGCTCGAGCGCCGCCGGGGCACGCTTCCCGACACGGTGGGTCTTGCGATCGTCGCCGACGAGTCGGAGGACTACCGCGACCGCCTGTCGATCCTGGGCAGGAACGGGCTGATCGGCCTGATCCTGGTGGTCACTGTTCTGGGCATCTTCCTCCGGCCTGCCGTCGCCTTCTGGGTCAGCGCCGGCATCGGGATCTCGTTCTGCGGCTCGTTCTTCCTCATCTCGCTGCTCGGCGTGTCGATCAACATGATCTCCCTGTTCGCCTTCATCCTGGTGCTGGGCATCGCGGTCGACGACGCGGTCGTGGTCGGCGAGGCAATCTTCTACCACCGCCGCGGCGACAACCGGCTCGAGGCCGCGATCGTTGGTACCCGCGAAGTGCTGACGCCGGTCGTGTTCGCCGTCGTCACGACGATCATCGCGTTCATCCCCCTGGCGCTGGTGCCCGGCATCACCGGCAAGTTCTTCCGCAACATTCCGCTGATCGTCATCCCGGTCCTCGTGTTCTCCCTGGTGGAGTCCGTGTTCATCCTGCCGGCGCACTTGAGGCACGTCGGACGAACCAAGCTGCGCGGCAGGACGGGGCGCGGGCGGTCGATCAATCCGTTCAAGC
Organism: Candidatus Multivorans sp.; assembly: GCA_965238135.1. Classification (GTDB taxonomy): domain Bacteria; phylum Acidobacteriota; class Thermoanaerobaculia; order Multivoradales; family Multivoraceae; genus Multivorans. Next base: position 114,482 of record OZ250177.1, read on the forward strand.
GGCTGGCCGCCCTCCAGCTTCGCTTCTCCGAGTGGGTCGAGCGGGTCATCGCGGCGCGGGCGCCGCGGCTGACCCGGCGGCTGGTGCGCGATCGGTACCTGACCGTGGCCGTCCTCGTTGCGGGACTCATCGTGGCCGTCAGTGTGGTCGCCGGAGGACACCTGAAGTTCAACTTCTTCCCTCAGATCGAGGGCGAGTTCGCAAACGGGGTGATCGAGCTGCCTTTCGGCGCGCCGGTGGCGGACACGCGCGAGGTGGCGCGCCTGGTGACCCGTGCCGCCGAGGAGGTCGGCGCCGAACTCGTGGCGGAGGGACGAATGCGCCCGCGGCGCGATGGCTCGACCCTCGACACTGTCTTCGAGGGGATCAAGGCGCGAATCGGAAGTGCAGACACCGGCGCGTTTGGGCCGGGTAGCGGCATTGCCACGACCGGTGGTCACGTGGCGGTCGTTACCGCCTATCTGGTTCCGGACGGCGACCGCGAGTTCGGCTCGGCCGAGTTCACCCGGCGCTGGCGCGAGCGGGTCGGTGACGTTCCCGGCGTGGACCGCCTGTCGTTCGACTTCAACGACGGTCCCTCGGCCGGCGCGAAGGTCTCGGTTCAGCTCGAGCACACCGATACCCCTCCCCTTGAGGCGGCCGCGGCGCGGGTGGCTGCGGGTCTTGCGAACTACGCCGGCGTCTTCGATGTCGACGATGGCTTCAAGGTCGGCAAGCCGCAACTCGACCTGGAGCTCAAGCCGGCCGCCAAGGGGTTGGGCCTGACCGAGCGGGATCTGGCGGGCCAGGTCCGCGGTGCGTTCTTCGGCGCCGAGGCCAGCCGGCAGCAGCGGGGCCGCGACGAGTTGCGGGTGTACGTTCGCCTGCCGAAGGGGGAGCGCGATTCGGTCCATGCGATCGAGAGCCTGCTCATCCGGACTCCGGTCGGCGGTGAGATTCCGCTCCACCAGGCCGCCTACGTGAGCCAGGGAACGTCGTTCACCCGGATCCTGCGCGTCGACGGTCGCCGCACCGTGACCGTGACCTCGGACATCGATCCCACGCTGACGACCGGCAACGACATCCGCGCCGCTCTGGCGCGCGACATCCTGCCCGACGTGGTGGCCGACACGCCCGGCCTGACGTTCAACTTCAGCGGCGAGCAGGAAGCGCAGGCCGAGGCCGTGGGGTCTCTGGCCCAGGGTCTGGGCATCGCAATGCTCGCGATGTATGCGCTCATGGCGGTCGCCTTCCGCAGCTACCTGCAGCCGATCGTGATCCTGGCGGCCGTGCCCTTCGGCATGTTCGGCGCGGTGATCGGCCACCTCGTGATGGGCTACGACCTGAGCTTCCTGAGCATCTTCGGCCTGGTCGCGTTGGCCGGCGTGGTGGTCAACGACTCCCTGGTGCTGACCGACGCGGTGAACCAGTTGCGGAATGACGGCAAGAGCGCGCTGGACGCGGTGGTCGGCGGGGTGACCCGGCGCGTGAGGCCGGTCATCCTGACCTCGCTCACGACCTTCTTCGGCCTGATGCCGATCATCCTGGAACGTTCGAATCAGGCTCAATGGCTTGTGCCTATGGCCCTCAGCCTCGGCTTCGGCGTTCTGTTCGTGACCGGCATCGCCCTGGTTCTCGTTCCCTGCATGTACATGATGATCGAGGACCTCAAGCACGGTCTAGGCTGGGTGGTGTTCGGGCGGCCGCCGGGGGCGCCCGAGCCGGCGCCGCAGTCCTGAGGACGGGTTGGCCGTCGGCAGCGCCGCTCGCGTCATGGACGATCTGGTTCGGGCGTGCGAGCGGCTTTGGCCACACGGCATCTCGATCTTCCTCTCCCATAAGGCGCGGTTCCGCAATCCATTGGCGCCCGCTGACCGGGAGGCCCTGGCGGACTCGGAGGCGGCACGGGATCCGGCGGTCGTGGCGGTCGTCGCCGAGGAGTTGCCGAGCCGGCTGGAATGGCTTGAGCGGGGCACCTACTTTCCGGTGCCCCTGGCCCGCGCGGTGGCGGCGGGCCGGGCCTTCGACGACGCCCTGATGTCCTTCCACTACCCGCCGATCACGGTGGACGCCGACCGGCGCTGGGTTTGGAAGGGCCGTCCGGTGGCCGACCGCATTCGCCGCTTCTTCATCCAGCACATCTGCTACGAGCCGTCGCTCGGCGTCTACTTTGTGGAGTACCGCGTCAACGACGGCTGGTGGGACAAGTGCTATCTCGACTGCGTCACCACGCCGCTCGTTGCCATTCAGGTACGGGAAGATGCTGATGCAGGTACCGGCGAAGTCGTTGCCGACCTGAACAACGGCAGTAGGGACACCCTCGATCCCGATTCACTGCGCCTCGACGAGCAGGAACGGCTGTTCGCGTCGTCGGCGCAACACGGGCTGGTCGAAATCGCGGACACACCCCGCTTTGCGTTGCTGCGCACGGCGTCCGAGGACTGCCGGACCGTGGAGTTCGCCGGGGCCCGGCGAACCCTCCACTGGCCGGAAGCCGGCTAGCTGCCTCCTCAGCCTTCCACCGGATTGCCGTCGGCGTCCAGGAAGCGCATCTCGCCGAGGTTGAGGGCTCGGATCTTGTCCTCGATCACGACGCGGTCGCCGACCACGATCCAGACCAGGTTGTCCGGCTGCAGCGCGCGGTCGGCCTGGGCCCTGACGTCGGCCAGGGTGACGCCACGTACGGCATCGGCGAAGGTGTCCCAGTAGTCAGAGGGCAAGCCGAAGCGGGTCATCTCGGCGATGCTGGCCATCACCGACGTGTTCGTCTCCCAGCGACCCGGCAGGGTCAGCGTGTTCTGGTCGGTGACCCGGCTGAGCTCCGCCTGGGTCGGCGGCGTGCCGCCGCCGCTGCGGATTCCGCGCAGTTCCTTGTCGATCTCGGCCATCGATTCCGCGGTCTTGTCGGTCTGGACCGGGGCGTAGGCGTAGTAGGGCCGCTGCCCTGCCGCGTCCAGCAGGACGGCGCGAGCGCCGTAGGACCAGTTCTTGTCCTCGCGCAGGTTCATGTTGATCCGCGAGGTGAAGCTGCCGCCAATGATGTCGTTCATCGATTCGATCTGGAGGTTCGCGGCGTCGTTCTTCGGTGGCGCGACCTGGCCGGCGAAGATGATCGACTGCGCCGAGTCTGGGCGGTCGATCATGTAGACGACCGTCTCCGGTTGCGGCGCCACCTCGGCCAGGTTCTTCTCCGGCACGTCGCCCGGCTCCCAGGAGGCGAAACGGGCTTCGATCGCGGGCTCGAGTTCCGCCATCGCGATGTCGCCGACGACGATCAGGGTCGCGTTGTTGGGACGGAACCAGGTGTCATGGAAGGCGCGCAGCGAGTCGAGCGTGAGTTCGTTCACCGAGACCTCGGTTCCCGAGCCGGTCAGCGGGTTGCTGTAGGCGTGGCCGTCGCCGTAGAGGATGCGCGGCAGGACGCGCTGGGCCATCGACACCGGCTGGACCTTCTCGCGGCCGATGGCGGCGAGTTGCTGGCTGCGCCGGCGGTCGAATTCGTCCTCCGGAAACGTGGGATTCAGAATCACGTCGGCGAAGAGATCGAGCGACGCGTCGAGGTTCGAGGTGAGGGCACTCATCATGACCCGCGACGTGTCCAGGGTCGAAGCGGCGCCCAGCGTGGCGCCGAGGGTGTCGAGCTCCTCCGAGATCTCGAGCGCGTTCCGCGACGACGTGCCCTCGTCGAGCATGTCCATCGCCATCCGCGCGGTGCCGGCCAGCGAGAACTGGTCCGAGGCGTAGCCGGCATCGAGCTGCAGAGCCAGGTTGACGACCGGGACCGCGTCGCGCTGGGCGAGGATGACCTTCAATCCGTTCGACAGTTCCGTCGTCTCGCGCGCGGGGAAGGAGGCGGAGGGGAACTCGGTCACTTCGGGCGGCCCGCTGGAACGGTCGACCACGCTCTCGGTCGCCGTGTAGGTGGGGAAGGGTTGCACTTCGACGGTCAGGGCGCCGGCTGAGAGCCACTCGGCCGCTGCGCCGTGAACGTCGGCGACGGTTGCGTTCGCCAGGTTCTCCTGGGTTCGCAGGTGGCCGTCCGGGCTGCCGAGATAGACCTCGCTCGCGGCCAGGACGTCCGACTTGCCGCCGAAACCGCCGATGCGCTCGACGCCGCGGATGAACGCCGCCTTCTGGCTGGCCTGCGCGCGCTCGAGTTCGGCCTGGGTCGGGCCCGATTCGAGGAAGGCGCCAAGCTCTTCATCGAGCACGGCTTCCACCTCGGCGAGATCCTGGTCCGGCTGAGCCGTCGCAATGACCAGGAAGAGGCTGCCGAACTCGCGTGTCATCGCAAACGCCGAGACGTCCGTGGCGATCTGGTCGTCGTAGACCAGCCGCTTGTGGAGGCGCGAACTCTTGCCGCCGGCCAGGATGTCGCTAGCGAGGCTGAGGTGGTCGACCGAGGCGTCCTTCACCGTGGGGACGTTCCAGGCCTTGTAGACGCGGGCCTGCGGCACCCGGTCCTGGAGCAGCATACGGCTCTCCTCATTGCGGCGCGCGAGGGAGACATCGGGCTTGATCAGGGGCGGTCCGGAGGGGATGTGGCCGAAGTACTTCTCGACCCGCGCCTTGACGTCCTCGGCCTCGACATCGCCGGCGACCACCAGCACCGCGTTGGCGGCGCCGTACCAGGTCTGGAACCACTCGTGTACGTCCTCGAGCGAGGCGGCGTTCAGGTCCTCCAACGAACCGATCGTCGAGTGGTCATAGGGGTGACCGTCCGGATAGGTGTTCTCGAAGATGGTGAGGAAGACCTTGCCGTACGGCTGGTTCTCGCCCTGGCGCTTCTCGTTCTGGACCACGCCGCGCTGCTCATCGAGCCGGGCCTGGGTCACGGCCGCCCGCATGTGTCCCATGCGGTCGGACTCCATCCACAGCGCCATGTCGAGCGCGGTCGTCGGCACGACCTGGAAGTAGTTCGTGCGGTCCTGGTTCGTCGTCCCGTTCATGCCGGTGGCGCCGACGCGGTCGAAGGGCTTGAAGTAGTCGTCGTTGAAGTGCTCGCTGCCGTTGAACATCAGGTGTTCGAACAAGTGCGCGAAGCCGGTCTTGCCTGTCTTCTCGTCGCCGGCGCCGACGTCGTACCAGACGTTGACGGCCACGATCGGCGCTTTGTGGTCCTCGTGGACGATCAGACGGAGGCCGTTGTCGAGCACGTACTTCGTGTGCGGAATGTCGACGACATCGGCGCCCGCGGAGGACGGACCGTCCGTGGGGCCGCAGGCGGCGAGGAGCGAGAGGGCGAGAGCAAGGGGGAGCAGTCGTTTCACGAGCGATCTCCTGGGTTGGGAAGGGGCCGTTGGGATTCTACGGGGCAATTCGGGACCGGGGGCGACGGGCGCCGCCGCCAAGTCACGGCGTACTCACTCGCTCCGTGTACTCGCACGGCGGGTTGGAAGTGAACGCGCTGCAGGCGAGAAACCAGCTGTAGGGGCCGTTCCTCAGGATCAGCACACCGATGTCGCACCGAGGACAGAGGCGTGCCCATTCGTCGCAGTGCGCCCCGGTGCACGCTGCGATCCCGTTGTCGCCAACGAGGTAGCCCTTGCCGCAGGCTGAGCACCGGGGTGCCAGATGGCGGCAGGACGACATGAGCAACTCAAGGCACGTCACCGCGACTGTTTCGGTATCGGCCCAGGGCCCGCGCCTGCTCCCCTGCCAGTGCCCCTTCGTAGGCTTCTCTGATCCGCTCGAAGATGGCCAGGAAGGCCCGGTTCCTGAGCGGCTTCCGGCTGCTCGCGGCCCGGCGCTTCAGTTCTTCGGGGGAGAGACCGGCGCCGCGGACGTGCTGTAGGAAGGTCGCCAGCAGGTCGCTGAACCCGGAGATGACGGCGTCGCGAAGATTCTGCAGCAGGTTCTCCGTCGGTGCCGTCCGCAGTTCGACGCCCTCCCGTTCCAGCGCCTGACGCAGGTGCGCGAACCGCACGCCGTGAAGGGAGAGGAAGTTCGCCACTCGAACTTCTTCCAGGCTCTTGACGAGGTCGCCGCTCAAGGTTCGCCGCTCACAAGACCGGACGAAGTCGTAGTCGTCCGCGCTGGTCTCGAAGTCGAAAGCGGAGCGGTACTCGTTGCTGTGGTAGGCGATGAAGGAGAGTAGGACCTCCGGCAGGCCCTTCAGCCAGCGGGTGATCGTCTGGCGCAGCAGCGTGTCGTCCCCGGCGAAGCGCGAGATGGTTGGCGCGACCCCGGTGTCGGCGATCACCCGCCGGCCGAAGCTGTGGAAGGTCCGGACGGCTACCTCACCGAGAGCGGGGGCCCCGCCCGCATCAGAACGTCGGTCCGCACTGGCGAGCCGATCGCGAACCTGTTTCGCTGCATCCTTGTTGAACGCAAGGACCAGGATCTCGCCTGGTTTTGCGCCCTGATTCCGAACCAGGTGGGCCACCTTGGTTGTGATGACGGCGGTCTTTCCGGTGCCGGCGCCGGCAAGGACCAAGGTGACGTCCTCGTCGGTCGCGATGGCGGCTGCCTGTTCGTCGGTCGGCTCGGGTTTGGTGACGCCCTTGGCCGCCCAGAGAACCCGGGTCTTCTGAGACGCGACGAACCGCTCGTTGGCGGCGTCGCGGGACAACTCGAATCGCTTCTTCGTGGCGCCGGTCTCCTCGAGGGCGCCAAGCGCCGCGAGGGAGCGGTCGTTGAGCTGGCGACGGACGAGAAGGGAACGACAGTCCCGGCAGACACGCTGGATCTTTGGAAGGAGAGGCGCGGCCATCGAGTGGCGGAGATACCGCGTGCCGTCGAAGGCGCGGATCGCTCCCTCCGCGCGTTCGACCAGGCGCGGGCCGACCCTCTCGGCCTGCTCCCGGGCGGCTGCCAGATCGTTCCTGGAATGGGTCACGGACTCCTCAATCGCCGCAGCTGTTCGCCTCCGCGGTGGGCTTGTCGGGCGGGAGCGCCCCGGTCTCCGTCGCTTCCGTCACCAGATTGGGGCTTGGGGCGGCGGTGGAAAGCCTTGAACACGCTGCGGCTCTGGCTTCAGAGATCGTCCGGGCTCAGTCCGGTTCTCTTGGCGATACGAGAGCCTCATGGTCCACGCCGACACCAGGGCGATCGCCTACCAGGCGATGCCGTAGTCCTCGCCGAAGTCGCTGGCGCCGCCCCACATGGTGCCGTTGTCCCGGTCGAACCAGATGGCGGTGATCGGCCCCGAGGTGCGGTCGAGCGCGCGTACACGGTACCCCATGTTGCGGAGTTCTTCGCGCACCCACGGCGGCACGTCCCGGCGGACGTCGATGTCTCCCGGCCGGGACTCGTGGGCGCCGAAGGAACTCTGCATCTGGTGGCTGGTGATGTTCGCCGCCTCCACCGCCTGCTGAACGTTCATGCCGAACTCGACCACGCCCAAGAAGAACTGGAGCAGATTCTGGTCCTGGGTGTCGCCGCCCTGGACGGCGAACGACAGGTACGGCGAGCCGTCCAGAAGCGCCATGCCGGGCGTCAGTGTGGCGCGCGGGCGCTTGCCCGGCTCGGGCAGGTTGTACGGGTTGAGCCTCGGGTCGAGCACGAAGCTCTGCATCCGCTGGCTCATGCCGATGCCGGTGCGTCCCGCGATCACGGCGGGAATCCAGCCGCCGCTGGGCGTGACCGAAACGACCCAACCCTCGGCGTCGGCGGCCTGGATCGAGGTCGTGCCGGCTGTAAACGCTTCCTCGTAGGTCATCCGGGGCAGGGTGGCCGGGCCGGCTGCTGCCTGCTGGAACCCCCGCTCGCCTTCGGCGTCCGCAGCCGGCGGGATCGGAGTCCACTGTTCGAGCAGGTCGAGGAACGGGTTCTCACCATCCTGGAAGTCGTAGGGGTTCCCCGGGTGCGCGTCCTCGTCGTTCTGCGCCCAGTCGATCGACTCGTAGCGGGCGCGGGCGTAGTCCTTCGAGAGCAGGCCTTCAAGCGGCTCTTCCGGCGCGTAGTAGGGGTCGCCGTAGTAGAAGTCGCGGTCCGCGAAGGCCAGGTTCATCGCCTGGTAGAGGGTGTGGATGTAGCGGGCCGAGTTGTAGCCCATCGCCACCAGATCGGCGTTCTCCAGGATGTTCAGCGTCTGGAGCATGACCGGCCCTTGCACCCAGGAGGTGAGCTTGTAGACGTCGACGCCGCGGTAGTTCGTGCGCACCGGCGCCTCGATGTGGACCTGCCAGCGATCGAGGTCTGCCATCGTGTGCAGCCCGCCCAGCTCCTGCGACCCGCGAACGAACTCCTCGGCGATGTCGCCGCGGTAGAAGCGGTCATAGGCGGCGGCCAGGGCCTGCTCGCGCGTCTTGCCCTTCTTCCACGCCGCGGCCTCGGTGTCGACCAGCTTGCGCAGGGTGTCGAGCAGATCGGGCTGGCGAAAGATCTCGCCGGCTCGTGGCGCCGCGCGTTCCTCACCCAGGTGCGGCAGGAACACCCGCGCGGAGTCCGGCCACTGCTGCAGCATCTCCTTGCGCCGTTCCATGTTGTCCGCTTGGGCGCGCTCGATCGGATAGCCGTCGGCCATCTGCATGGCGGGTTCGAGCACCTCGGCGAGGCTCATCGTGCCGTAGTGCGCGAGCATCACGATGAGTCCGCCCGGGGTGCCCGGCGTCACAGCCGCGAGCGGACCGTACTCCGGCGGATAGACGGAGCCCTGCTCGCGGAAGAAGTCGACCGTGGCGCCGGTAGGGGCCACCCCGAGTGCGTTGATCCCGATCACCTTCTGTGTGCGCGGATCGAAGATCAGAGCCTGCGTTTCGCCACCCCAGCCCAGCGTGTCCCACATGGTCGAGGTCGCGGCCAGCATCGCGCAGGTGGCGTCGACCGCGTTGCCGCCGCGGGCGAACACCGTCGCCCCGGCCGTTGCAGCAAGCGGTTTGCCGGTGATGGCGACCCAGTGGCGACCGTGCAGCACGGGTTTGACGGTGCGCTGGGCTTCGGCAGCCGTCACGGCGAAGGCGAGGGCCAGGGCGCTGATCGCCACAACAGGTCGTCTTGTCATCGCGGCAGCTTATCGCCGGTACGGAGAAGGGCCGTCGGACCGCTGATAGCCTGCCGGTCTTTGCCGGGCCGGCGCGGCCAGTCGAAAACGTCCCCGCGGTTTCCGGGGGTTCAGGGGAGGGGTTCCAAGCATGAAAGCAGCCGTGTTCCACGAGGTCGGTCAGCCGCTCGAGATCACCGATGTCTCGATCAGCAAGCCGGGGCCGCACGAGATCCTGATCCGGAGCGCGGTGGTCGGTGTCTGCCATAGCGACCTGCACTTCGTGGACGGGCTGTGGCCGATCCGCACGCCCGCGATCCTTGGCCACGAGGCGTCCGGGATCGTCGAGCAGGTCGGTTCCGAGGTCCGCTACGTGAAGCCCGGCGACCACGTGATCACCTGCCTGTCGGTGTTCTGCGGTTACTGCGAGTACTGCATGAGCGGCGAACCGACGCTCTGCGACAAGCGGGCCACACGGCGGCCTAGGAGCGCCGAGCCGCGGCTGGCCCTTCCGCCCAGCAACGGCGGCGGCCCGCGGCCCGTTTCGCAGTTCGCCGACCTCGCCTCGTTCGCGGAGCAGATGCTGGTGCATGAGAACGCGGTGGTGAAGATCCGCGAGGACATGCCGCTCGACCGCGCCGCGGTGATCGGCTGCGCGGTGACCACGGGTGTCGGCGCGGCTTTCCGGACGGCCCAGGTGGAGCCCGGCTCCACGGTCGTGGTGATCGGGTGCGGCGGCATCGGCCTGTCGACGATCAACGGGGCCGAGCTGGCCGGCGCCGGGCGCGTCATCGCGGTCGACCGTGTCGCCTCCAAGCTCGAACTGGCGAAGCAGTTCGGCGCCACGGACACGGTCGACGCGTTGGCCGGCGATCCGGTCGAACAGGTGCTGGAGATGACCGGTGGCGGCGTCCACTACGCCTTCGAGGCGATCGGCCTCAAGGTCACCGCCGAGCAGGCGTGGGCGATGCTGCGGCCCGGCGGCACCGCGACCGTGATCGGCATGGTCCCGATGGGCGAGAAGATCGAGATTCCCGGCCACGAGATGCTCCAGGCGAAGGCGATCCAGGGCTGCGTCATGGGTTCGAACCGCTTTCGCATCGACATGCCGCGCCTGATCGACTTCTACCTGGCCGGCAAGCTGAAGCTCGACGAGCTGATCTCGGATCGGGTCGGGTTTTCGCAGATCAACGAGGCGCTCCAGAACCTGAAGAACGGCGAGGTGGCTCGGCAGGTCATCGTCTTCGATGGCTAGTAGACGCACGGGGCTGGTCCGCGGCTCTCTGGTCGTCGCCCTTGGCCTGATGCTGATTCCGCTGGCGCCGGCCACGGCGGACGGGGTGGCGCAGAAGAGCGATCTCGAGACGGCGGTGGCGGAGCGCTCGGATCTGCTCTGGGACGCGGCGAGGAAGGTCTGGGAGTGGGCCGAGCCCGGCTACCAGGAGACGAAGTCCTCGGCTCTGCTCGCCTCGCTGATCGAGGAGGAGGGCTTCGAGGTCGAGCGCGGCGTCGCCGGTATTCCGACGAGCTTCATCGCGTCCTACGGCGCGAGACGCCCGGTGATCGCGATCCTGGCCGAGTTCGACGCCCTGCCCGGGCTGTCTCAGCAGGCGGTTCCCACCCGCGCTCCGCGCGACGGCCCCGACTGGGGCCACGCCTGCGGCCACCACCTGTTCGGCGCCGGCTCGCTGGGAGCGGCGCTCGCGGTGGCCGACGGCATCCGCAACGGCGCGATCCAGGGGACGGTGCGGCTCTACGGCACGCCGGCCGAGGAGGGCGGCGGCGCCAAGGCGTTCATGGCCCGCGCGGGGCTGTTCGAGGACGTGGATGCGGTCCTGCACTGGCATCCAGGTGATGTCAACTCGGCCGGCGATCCGACCAACCTGGCCCGGGTGGCGGCCAAGTTCCGCTACCGCGGTCGCAGCGCCCACGCCGCCGCGTCGCCCGAAGCGGGGCGCTCGGCGCTCGACGCGGTGGCGATCCTGAACTACGGCGCCGAGCTGCTGCGCGAGCACACGCCCGACCGCACGCGCATCCACCACGTGATCACCGCCGGCGGCGACGCCCCCAACGTGGTGCCGGCGTTCGCCGAGGCGTACTACTACGTGCGGCACCCGGACATCGGCGTCGCGCGGTCGATCTACGACCGGCTGGTGCTGGTGGCCGAAGGCGCCGCCCACGCCACGGAGACGGAACTGGAGATCGAGTTCCTGGGCGGCATCCACAACCTGCTGCCCAACGACACGCTGTCCAAGGTCTCGCTTCGGAACTTCAGGGGCCTGATCGACATGGACTACAGCGACGAGGAGCGTGGCTGGGCTCAGGAGTTGCAGAAGTCTCTGCTCCGGCCGCGGCCGCTTGCCTCGGTGTCCGAACTGCGCGACGACACGGGCGACACCACCCTGGGCTCGACCGACGTCGGCGATGTGTCCTGGGTGGCGCCGACCACCGGCATCCGGACGGCCTGCTGGGTGCCGGGCACGCCGGCTCACTCCTGGCAGGCGGTCGCCGCGGGCGGCACGACGATCGGCCGCCAGGGCATGCTGATGGCTGCCCGCGTGCTGGCGGCCACCGCCTGGGACCTGCTGGCCGACCCCTCGATCGTGAAGGCGGCCCGCGAGGAACTCGATCGCCGGCTCGCCGACCGCCCCTACCGCGCGGCTTTGGAGGAGGGCCAGGAGCCACCCCTGGACTACCGCAAGCCGCCGGGCCGCTAGCGCGGCAGAACTCCCCGAGGCCGGCGCTCTGCGCCGGATGCGGGCGAGACGCCCGCGTTCCCAGGCTCGAACCGCCTAGCGCGGCGCGGTGCGCAGCCTGACGCCCGCGTGGAGGCTGATGTCGACGGCGGAGCCGTACTTCACGGTGTTGTTGCTGAGGCTGAAGTAGGCGGCGCGGTCAAGTCCTCCTGGGCTCGGCTTCAGGCTGCGGGTCCAGCCGACATCGATCAGGGTTGCCGTGACGCCCAGGATCGAGAGCTTCAATTGGCGGAACGGGCTCTTCTGGTGCCGGATCTGGAGGACCAGTGAGGACCGGGGGCCGAAAGGACGTTCGCCGGCAATGGCGATCGTGACCAGGTCCTGCGGTTCCAGCTCGAGCAGGTCGTGCCCGCCGAGGCGGGTGAAGCCGGTGTTGCCGTAGAGGGTCCAGCGGCCCAACGGCCGGCTGACCAGGTACTGAACCGCCGCATCTACCGAACCCGTGCCGTAGAAGTCGTCCTCGCTGGCGGTCGGCAACTTGACCTGGACCTGGACGGCCTGCCGCCACGTCGTTGATCCGGCTCCGAAGCCCCATTTGAGAGAGGCGACGGTTTCGCCCAGGCCGGGTCCTGGCTCCTCGAAGCGAATGAAGCGCAAGCGGTCCCCGTAGCTGCTGGGTCCGCCTTTGCCATCGCGCCTGAAGTACAGGCCGTAGTCGTTCTGCAGCGACTGCGGCCGGCCGGACTGGCGGAACCCGAAGAGATCGTGGAAGCCTTCGATCACGGGATCGAGAACCCCGCCGCCGGCATCGACGATCGAGGTTCTGAGGCCCAGTTCGAGCCTTCCGGCGAACCGGCGCCGCACGTCGACCGTCAGGCGATGGAGTTCGGCGTCAGCAAAGTAGATCCCCTCCGGCCCCGGCCAGGGTGCGATGCCGTCGAGTTCCTCGACCGTCACCGGACCGCGTTCGGACCGCGCCTCGATGACTTCGGACACCGCGGGCGAGCGGAGCCAGAAGCTGGAAAGGCCGAGGGACGTGGTGACCTGCCAGCGTCCCGGCTCCGACTGCGGCTCCGGCGGCGGCTCCACCGGCAGGCTGAGGAAGCCCGATCCGCCGGCGAGCCAGGCTTCGGCCACGGGCAGCGGGCCGAAGGAGTGCTCACGCGCCATCGCCGAGCCGCACAGGGCGAGCGCCATCGTTCCAGAAAGCGCCATCGCCAAGCGTCGGGCGGGACTTGGGTGCGCCTCAGGACTTGCGGTCGGGCCGTGGCCGTCGATAGAGTCATAGTGCCTCACACTTGATTCATCTCTGGAGGCGTAGGGTGACACTCAAACAACTGACGGTTCGTGGTTTGGACGATGACGTTGTTCGCGAACTACAGCGAATTGCGGAAAAAGAGGGCCTTTCGTTGAACCAGTCTGTGCGGAAGTTGATGCGCAGAGGGCTCGGGCAGTCGGGGAGTTCGGATGACGAAGGTGTGATCGGCGACAGCCTCGATCACCTCTTTGGCACCTGGTCCCGCGAGGAAGCGGACGAGTTCGACAGGGCCGTGGCGGACTTTGAGGTGATCGACGAGTCGATCTGGAGATGACGGCCTATCTCCTGGACACCGACGCCTACTCCCAGTGGAAGCGCGGTCATCGCGGACTTCATCGCACTCTCCGGGCAGCCAGCCGGACCCTTCTTTCTGCGGTCGTGGTCGGCGAACTGCTGTCCGGATTCCGACGGGGATCGCGCTTCAGTCGGAACCTGGAAGAGCTGCAGAGTTTTCTTCTCAGCCCTCGTGTCGAGTTCCTCCCGGTGACCATGAGAACGAGCGACCGCTACTCCCGCATCGCGGCGTATCTTCGGGCGAAGGGCAAGCCGATTCCGACCAACGACATCTGGGTAGCCGCCCATGCGTTCGAGAGCGGGAGCGAACTCCTTTCGTTTGACGGTCACTACGAACAGGTCGACGGCCTGGTCTGGACCCGGCTCCGTCCCGAGAACGGTGTGGGCTGACGTTGGCTGAAGCGGGTTGGCGTTCTACGGCGCCGCCCCCGCCGACTGGATCGCCCGCCAGATGCGCTCGGGCTTGGCCGGCATGTCGATGTTCGTGATGCCGAGCGGCCGCAGCGCGTCGACGATCGCGTTGACGATGCAGGGCGTGGCGCCGATCGTTCCCAGCTCGCCGATGCCCTTGGCGCCGAGCGGGTTGATCGGCGTCGGCGTGACCGTGTTGTCCAGCACCATGCGCGGGAAGAGCTTGGCGCGGGGGACGGCGTAGTCCATCAGGGTGCCGGAGAGGAGCTGGCCGCCGTCGTCGTACTGGACCTCCTCCCACATCGCCTGGCCGATGCCCTGGACGACGCCGCCGAGGCGCTGGCCGTCCGCCAGCATCGGGTTGATCACGACACCGAAGTCGTCGACCGCGACGTAGCGCTGGATCTCGATCTGGCCGCTCTCGGGGTCGATCTCGACCTGGCAGAGGTGGGCGCCGAAGGGGAAGGTGGTCGCCGACGGTTCGAAGCGGGCGACCGCCTCGAGGCCGGGTTCCTCGCCCGGCACGGCGACGTTCCAGAGGTGAGCCATCTCAGAGACCTGGCGGAAGGTGAGCTTCCGGTCGGTGCCGCTGACGGTGAACGCGCCGTCGTCGTACTCGATCTGGTCGACCGGTGCGTCGAGGTGGTGGGCCGCGAGGCGCGTGGCCTTGGCGTGGACCTTGGTCAGGGCCATGTGGAGCGCCGCGCCGCCGACCGCGATGCCCCGGCTGCCGAAGGTGCCGACGCCGTGCTGAACCTGGTCGGTGTCGCCGTGCACCACGACCACGTCGTCGAGGCCGACGCCGAAGGCGTCCGAGGTCATCTGGGCGAAGGCGGTCTCCTGGCCCTGGCCGTGGGGCGAAATGCCCGTGTAGACGGTGACGTTGCCGCTCGGTTCGACGCGTACGGTGGCGCTCTCCCAGGTGCCCATGCGCTGCTGCGGAGCGGTGCCGGCCGAGGGGCCGAGACCGCAGACCTCGGTGAAGGTGGCGAGTCCGATGCCGACGAGGCGGCCGTCCTCGCGCGCTCTGCTCTGCGCCTCGCGCGCTTCGTCGTAGCCGGCAAGTTCCATCATCCGGTCGAGCGTGAGTTCATAGTCGCCGCTGTCGTAGACCGCGCCCGACGCGGTGGTGTGGGGGAAGGCCCCCTTGTCGACGAAGTTCCGGCGCCGCACGGCTGCCGGGTCGAGGCCGGTGGCTGCCGCCACCTCGTCCATCACCCGCTCGATGATGTAGGCGGCTTCGGGGCGCCCGGCGCCGCGATAGGCCTCGGTGGCCATCGTGTTCGTGTAGACCGAGGCGGTGTCCCAGGCGACGGCCTTGATGTCGTAGCAGCCGCAGGACATCGTGTGCGTGGAGAGGGCGATGAAGGGTCCGTAGAAGGAACGGAACGCGCCGATCTCGGAGATCGTCTGCCCCTTGAGCGCCAGCACCCGGCCGTCGTTCTGGAAGGCGACCTCGATCTTCTCGACGTGGCCCCGGCCGTGGGTCATGCCCAGCAGATTCTCGGTCCGGGTCTCAGACCACTTGACCGGCCGGCGCAGCGCTCGGGAGACCCAGCACAGGAGCGGATCCTCCGGGTAGGTCGGGATCTTCGCTCCGAAGCCGCCGCCGACTTCGGGTGCGATGGCGCGGACGCGGATCTCGGGGATGCCGAGGCACATCGCGACCTGCTGCTTGACGAAGTGCGGGGCCTGGTTGGAGGTCCAGATGGTCAGCTTGCCGGGCCCTTCCTCCCAGTGGGCGCAGATCGCCCGGCCTTCCATCGGGAAGGGGGCCACGCGCTGGTTGAGCAGGCGCATCGAGAGGGTCTGGTCGGCCTGCTCGAAGAGCTTGTCCGCCTCCGGGTTCGGGACCGGGATCTGCAGGCAGATGTTGCTGTCGAGTTCCTCGTAGACCTTGGGCGCGTCCGGCGCCATCGCGGCCTCGACATCGACGACCGCTTCGCGCGGCTCGATGTCCACGTCGACCTTCGAGGCGGCGTCGCGGGCGGCGTAGAGAGTCTCGGCCACGACCACCGCGACCGGCTGGCCGACGTAGAGCACGCGGCCACTCGCCAGCAGCGGATGGTCGGCCTTGCCCATGCCCGGTATTTCGGCGCCGACCGGGCTCGGTCCGACCTGCCCGTCCATGTCGGCGTAGGTGTAGACGCCGACGACGCCCGGGTGGGCGGCTGCCGCGGCGGTGTCGATGGAGCGGATGGCGCCGGCTGCGAAGTCGCTGCGCACGAAGGCCGCATAGGTCATCCGCGGCAGCTTGACGTCGTCCGTGTAGGTGGCGAGGCCCCGGATCAGGCGGGGATCCTCGCGGCGCTTGATGGGCTGGCCGACGGAGTTGGGTCGAAACGTGGTCATCTAGGCCCCTCCCGCGACTTCGGCGGCGTGCTGTACCGCGTCGACGATCTGCTGGTAGCCGGTGCAGCGGCAGATGTTGCCGTCGATCGCTTCCCGGATCTCGGCCTCGGTCGGGTTCGGGTTGTCGTCGAGCAGTTGCTTCGCCGCCATGATCATCCCCGGGGTGCAGTAGCCGCACTGCAGACCGTGCTTCTCCCAGAATCCGACCTGCAGCGGATGGAGGTGATCGGCGTCAGCGGCGAGACCCTCGATCGTCGTCACCTCATGGCCGTCGGCCTGGACCGCGAGCACGGTGCAGCTCTTCACCGCGCGGCCGTTCAGGTGGACGGTGCAGGCGCCGCAGAGGGTGCTCTCGCAGCCGATATGAACGCCCGTGAGGTCGAGTTCCTCGCGCAGGAAGTGGACGAGCAGCGTGCGCGGCTCGACTTCTTGCTCGCACTTGCTGCCGTTGACGGTGATGGCGACAGGGACGGATCGTGGCATCGGACCTCCTACCAATTCGAGTCGCGGCGTCCGCGCCGCGCTGACGCACAGGAACAGGGCTTGTCCCATACAATTCGAGTCGCGGCGTCCGCGCCGCGCTGACGCACGGGAAACAGGGATTGTTCCACACAGGGATCGGTGTCGTGGCGCGGAAGCGTATCGCAGCGAGGGCTGCTAGCATTGCTCTATTCGCCGAGGAATCACCCTCTAGAGCAGGGAGACCGACATGAGAAAGTCGCTGATCGCTACCACCGTTCTGGTTGGACTCATTGCCGCCGCTTCAGCGGCCGTCGCCGCCGAGGGCGAGATCAACAGAACCGCCAGTGGCAAGCCGGACTTCACCGGCGTCTACGACATCTCGAGCATCACGCCCTTCTCAAGACCGAAGGAGTTCGGCGACAAGCTGAACCTCACTCCCGAGGAGGCGCAGGCGCTGGCGAAGCGGCGCGCCGAGACGAACGCGGCCCAGGCCGCGCCCAGCGATCCGGAGCGCTCAGCGCCGGAGGAGGGCGGCAATGTCGGCGCCTACAACAATTTCTGGTTCGAGTGGGGGAGCCAGAACTTCATGATCGACGGCAAGTACCGGACCTCGGTGCTGACCGATCCGCCGAACGGGCGAATGCCGGCGATGACCGAGCAGGGGAAGAAGCGGGCCGCGGCCGCGCCCAAGTTCGCGTGGCCGAACAAGGGCTATGCCTGGTGGCTCGAGTCCGGCGACATCCCCTATGACGGTCCAGAGACGAACATCGTCGGCGTGCGCTGTTTCTACCAGCCGACGGCCTCGGTCGCGATCCGTCCGCTGCCCTACAACAACGTGAAGACGATCGTCCAGACCGAGGACCACTTCATGATCATGATCGAGTGGATGCACTGGACCCGGGTCGTCCGGATCGGCGGAGAGCACGCCCCGGACTCGTACCGTTCCCTGAGCGGCGACTCGATCGGTTGGTGGGAGGACGACACGCTGGTCGTCGAGACGACCAACTTCCGCGACATGCCCGATCTGCGCGGCGAGGGAGTGCGGGTCGTCGAGCGGTTCAGCCCCTCGGGCGGCGACAGACTGCGCTACAGCTTCACGGTCGAGAATCCCGAGTACGAGGCGCCGTACAGCGGTGAGCTGCCGTGGCCTAAGACGACCGACAAGAGCTACGAGTACGCCTGCCACGAAGGCAACTACGCGATGGGCAACATGCTGCGCGGCGCGCGGCTGCTGGAGTCGGAGTTCCAGGGTCAGTCCAGTTCCGGCCAGGAGTAGGTCCTAGCCTGGGGCCGCGGGTGGCGCGGATCGCGCCACCCGGGTTCTGGCCGGCTAAACCGCCCGCACCTGCCGGCTCACCCGTCCGATGATCCGGGGCAGAGCCTCGTGTACCTCCGCCGGCACCCGGAAGGTCGTCATCCAGGACAGCGCGGCGAGATCGGTCAGATCGACCGCGTCCCGGCCGGCCAAGAGCGCCGCCCCGCGCAGGATCTTGATCGCCTTGACCAGGAAGGTGCGATCGGTGAGCAGGGAGTTCGTCTCGTTGCACTCGAACTCGAGCACCAGCGTGCGCATGACATCGAGAAGCGCAGCGCGCACCGCCGGTCCGACTTCGACCTCGTACATGCGACGATTCAGCGCGTCCAGCGTGGCGCGGTCGGTCACGGGATCCGGGTCGGGCTGTTCGACCACGGATCCGGCGGCGAAACGGTCGATGAGCGTCCTCGCGTCCTCGGCGCCGCTCTGGATCAAGCCGGAGACCCGCAACTGGAGAGCGAAGCGGTCGAGGTTCGCGGGATCGAGCGGCTCGTTGTAGTACTCGTCGTCCATCGGGTTGCCGGTCGCGATGGCGGCCATCAACGGGATCGGCTCGGCGCCGAAACGGCGCTCGTTCAGGATCCGGAGCAGCACGTTCAGCGCTTCGCCCGGGGCGCGGGAGATGTCGTCGAGGACCGCGATCTCGGCGGTCAGCAGACCCCCGGGTTCGATCCGCTGGTGGATCCGCTCGGCTTCTCCGAAGGCCCCCGGATCGGCGCCTTCCGTCTTCACCTTGCGTCGCTCCAGGACGATGTCGCCGACCAGTTCGGCGAGTCGGGTGTCGCGGTGCAACTGGTAGAAGAAGAAGTCCAGCTCGGACCCCTTGGCGGCGACCTCGGCAAGCCGCGTCTTGGCGGTGCCCGGCGGTCCCTCCACGTAGATGTGCTCCCTGGTGATCAAGGCCAGGAGCAGGGCCGTCTTCACCTCGCCGTGGCCGACGACGTGGTGATCGAGCAGGTCGCGGAGTGGGGTGAGGTCGTTCACGGGACGCGCGACTTTACCCCTAGTCGGATCACCGCTCCTCCAGCCTGAGTCCGCCGCCGGTCAGGGGACGGCCGCGGAAGCGGAGTCCGCCGGTCTCGATGGAGATGTCGTCGAGCACGGGCGGGCAGTCGCCGTTGCCCAGGAACACGGTATGGAGGGCCACGCCGAGCCGGCACGCCAACCGCCGCTCGCGACGGACGGTTGTGTCGCCGATGATCGGCAGGCCGTCGGTCAGGAGGACGATGTGGCGGTTGCGGCCGGAGCCGCCGCGCAGGCCGTCCAGGGCGGTGCGGAGCGGCGCCTCGTAGTTCGTCTGTCCAACCGCCTTGGCCTGGCCGGCCTGCTCGGCAAGCCGGGAGTAGGAGCGGTGCAGCAGCCGGCCGCCGACGGGGTGGGGCAGGGCGCGGTGATGGAACTCGACGTAGCCGACGCGCATCCGACGGCGCGCGGCGACGCGCAGGATGCCGAGCACCACCTGGCTCGACCACACGGTCAGGCGGCCTGCCATCGACGCCGAAATGTCTCGCAGCACGGCGACCGCGCCGCCGGCGCTCCTGCGCTTGCGCTCGAACGTGCGAGGCGTCCCGGGGAGTCGGCCCTCGGTGAACAGCACAGCTTCGATCAGGTCGGCGTCGATCAGCTCATCCAGGTCGCGCAGCGGCCGGTAGCCGCGGGGCTGGCCGCCAGGGTCGGTGTCCGGGTCGATCCGGCCGCGCTCGATCCGGCCGACCAGCGCGCGCAGCAGGAGATCGACTTGCGCGGGCGGCGGTGGCTTTCCGAACAGCGTGGGCGGCGCCGGCAGGTCGGCCTGGTCGTCGATCCACGAATCGGAGGCGGGCGCTGCCGCCGGCGAGCCATCGGCGTCGTCGTCGCCCTGGGACTGGGCGCCAGGCATCTGGGCGCCGGTCTCGGCCATCGTCACGTTGGGCGGGTCGCCGAGCAGCTCCTCGAGAATGTGGTCGAAGTCCTCCTGCACCTCGTCCGGCAGGCGGTGGGCGACCATGTAGCGGATGGCGTGAAGGTCGCGCGGCGCCGCGGCCGGCGCCCCGCGCAGGAAGGCGTGGGCGCGGACCAGTCTCAGGGCGGCGGAACTGAAGGAGCGGTCGGACATCAGGCGGTCGCCCGACGCCGACTCGTCGGCGCTGCGCTGACGCAACCGGTCCAGCAGGCGGTGGTAGGCCGAGAGGGTTCGTGGCTCGATCTGGAGGGCCGCTGCGGCCCGTTGGGCGGCCTTGCGGGTGGCGGTGTTCATCACCGAGGGCGGTTGCGCAACCTGCCGGGGACGGTGGGAAGCCCGTTGGAGCAGGACAGCCGCCTCGTCGAAGAGCCCGCCCACCAGCAGGCCGGTGACCCGGAGTTGCACCGCGAAGCGATCGAGTTGGCCCGGTTCCAGCGGGTCGGTCGGCGCTTCGACCTGCTCCAGCGGGCCGGTGGCAACCGCCGACTCGAGCGGCAGCACCTGCCCCAGGGCGCGCCGCTCGGCGAGGATCCGCAGCAGGGGACCGAGGGCTTCCCCCGGAGAGCGGGGTAGATCCTCCAGTAACGCGACTTCGGCCTGGAGCAGGGGTCCCGGGATCAACTCCCTGCGGAGGCGTTCATGACCGCGGTAGCGGTGCCGGCTGAGCAGCACGTCGCCGAGCAGGTCCGTCTCCCGGATGTCGCGGTGGAAGACCAGCGTGTGGGTTCGGGCGCCGGACAGCGCCGCGAGCGCCGCGGCAAGTTCCGACTTGCCGCAGCCGGGCGGACCTTCCAGGTAGGCGTGCTGCTCGGACAGCAGCGCCAGGGTCAGCCCGGTCGCGGCGTCGTCCTGGCCGACGAGCACCCGTCCCAGCGCCGTTCGCAGTTCAACGAAGGCGGCGGAGAGCTCCGCGGTGCGGCGGTCCGGGGCGGGCAGAGTCACGGCGGCGACATGCTACTCGGGACGGAGCACTCGACAGCAAGGCGCGATGGCTTGAGTGTTGCAAGACGCTAAGTTGGAGTGACGCGTGAGTTGGGGGAAGAACCGGATGGGGTCGGAGGTTGGTAGGATGGCGGGAGCGTCGCTTCTCCGTGCCGTCGCCGATCAGTGCGACCGGCAGTCAGGAACATAGGAGGTCGGGATGAGCAGAATCGCGACGGTTGGACGACGGTGGGCTCTTGCGGTCGCGCTGGTGGCGAGTGCGTTGTTGTTGTCGAGCGGTCTTGGGTTGGCTGTTGCCGCGGATGCGGGAATTGGCGGTGATGCAGCGGCCGGGAACGTTGCGGCGGACGACGAGAAGAAGAAGCGGAAGGCGGAGAAGAAGGAAGCCGCCAG
This sequence comes from Candidatus Multivorans sp., assembly GCA_965238135.1. GTDB lineage: Bacteria > Acidobacteriota > Thermoanaerobaculia > Multivoradales > Multivoraceae > Multivorans. The sequence goes on from OZ250177.1 coordinate 135,509, forward strand.
GGCGGCGAAGAAAGAGAAGCGGCTGCAGAAGCAGCGGCGCCAGCGGGGCAAGACTGTGCGAGCGGTCGTCGTTCCCTCGGCGCCGGCGGCGGTGCCTGCAGCCGCGCCGGCAGCCGCGGCGGCGCCCGCGCCTGAGGCTGTCGCGACACCGGCGCCTGAACCCGCGGCAGCGAAGAAGGCAGTCGCGGCGCCGGTGGCCGAACCGAAGCCTGTTCCGGCTAGATCAGCCGCGACGGAACCGGCGCCCCGGCCTGCTCCTGCACCGGTACGGACCGCTCCGGCTCCGAGCCCCCGGCGCGAGCCGCCGCGTGCCGAGGCACCGGCGCCGGCGCCGGAGAGGACGCGAGTTCGAGCCGCGACGGCGGCGCCCGCGGACATCAGCCTCAACGAGCGGATCCGCGTCGCCGAGGTGCTGCTCGATGTCCTGGTCACGGACAGGAAGGGCAACGTGATCGACGATCTCGGCGCCGAGGACTTTGTGGTCCTCCACGACGGCGAGGAGCAGGAGGTGGTGAGCGCCTCCTTCTACGGCGGCCCGAGCGAGTTGGCGGCATCGGGCGAGGGCTCAACCACGCGCACCGACCGGTACTTCATCCTCATGTTCCACGACCAGCGGTTGGAGGCGCCCTTCCTGGTGGGGCCCCAGATGGACAACGCGCGCTGGCTCAAGCGCTGGATCGAGGAGGAACTGCAGCCGAACGATCAGGTAGCCGTGTTCGCCTACCAGACGCGGCTCAAGTTCTACCTCGACTTCAGTCGGGACCGGGACGAGATTCTGGCGGCGGTCCAAGCTGCCTCGCAGGGCAAGAGGGATCTCGACCGCTGGGTGACGCGGTCGGAGCCGGAGTTCGACCCGAACTCGCCCTCGCTGGGCGTCAACCTGCCGACCGGCAAGGAGCTGGGGCGTCGGAGCCGCAAGCTGCAGGAGGGCCTGGAACTCCTTGGGGAGGTTGCCGAAGGCGTCGCTGGCCGCAAGAACCTGATCATGTTCAGCCTCGGTTTTGGGGAGATCGGCCAGTTCGGGAGCTATACCCCGGACGCGCGCTACTACCCGCAGATGCGGGAGGCGCTGAACGCCGGCAACGTTGCCGTGTACACGATCGACACCATGGGCAGCCGCCGCAGGGCAATCGCGTCGGGGTCGCTGAACGACTCGCTGAGCCTGATCTCGAACGACACGGGCGGCCACTACTACGCGAACTTCACGAACGTCATGACGCCGATGCGTCAGGTCGCCGGGGAGAACCAGGGGTACTACTTGGTGAGCTTCCGCTCCGAGTACGAGGCCGGCACCGGGGGCTACCGCAACATCAAGGTCAAGATCCGCGAGGGCAAGTACAAGGTGCGGTCCCGCACCGGCTTCCGCTACGGCGAGTCATCCGGGCCGTAGCGAGTGGCCGCCGACGCGCGTTACGAGAAGAAGAGGATCGAGGTTCATGGCCACGAGATGGCCTACGTCGACCATGGCGAGGGGGATCCGATCGTCTTCCTGCACGGCAATCCGACTTCGTCCTACCTGTGGCGCAACGTGATGCAGCACCTGGAGGGCAGGGGCCGGCTGGTGGCGCCGGACCTGATCGGAATGGGCGACTCGGCCAAGCTGCCGGACAGCGGGCCGGATCGGTACCGGTTCGTCGAGCATCGGCACTACCTCGACGGGCTGCTGGAGGCGATCGGCGTTGAGGACAACGTCGTCTTCGTGGTCCACGACTGGGGCTCGGCGCTTGGTTTCGACTGGGCCAACCGGCACCGCGATGCGGTCCGAGGCATCGCCTACATGGAGGCGATCGTCAGTCCGGTGCCGACCTGGGATGAATGGCCCGAGGCGGCGCGGGGCGTGTTCCAGGGGTTCCGATCGCCGGCGGGCGAGGGCATGGTGCTGGCGAAGAACGTCTTCGTGGAGCGGGTGCTGCCGGGCTCGGTGCTGCGGAAGATGACGGACGAGGAAATGGCCGTCTACCGGCGTCCGTTCGAGGCCGAGGGCGAGTCCCGCCGGCCGACGCTGACCTGGCCGCGCCAGATCCCGATCGCCGGCGAACCGGAGGATGTGGTGGAGATCGTGCAGTCCTACGCGGACTGGCTGAAGGCCTCGGACGTGCCGAAGCTGTTCGTCAACGCGAAGCCCGGTGCGATCCTGACCGGAGCGATGCGCGAGCTCTGCCGCACCTGGCCCAACCAGACGGAAGTGACGGTCAAGGGCTCCCATTTCGTCCAGGAGGACTCCCCGGACGAGATCGGTTCAGCGATCTCGGAATGGTTGCCGTCGTAGCTGGCGTTATCCTCTCCGACACCCAGATTCGCATCTGACGCCTGAGAGATTCAGGCACGGGGAGGAGGCTCACATGCTGCGCCGGCCGTTGCGGGAAAGAGATCGCCGTCGCTTTGGCCTGGTGGCGATCGTTCTGCTGTCCGTCGTGGCGGTGCTCTCCGCGGTTCCGGGAACGCTCGGGGCCCAGGAATCCGGCGGCGGACCGCGCGTCGAGAGGTTGGAGCAGCTCGATCTACCGGATGAGATCGCCCGGGCAAGCGATGTCCGCTGGCTGGAGGATGGTGAACTCGTCCTCGGTGTGATCGGCCGGGGCCTCTACTCCTGGCGCGTCGGCAACGAGGCGGGCGAACTCCGGGTCGCCCTCGAGGAGCCCGAGGCTGAGGTCCTGAACGTCGGCGGTCGGGCCGTTGTCAACTCCAATCAGTATGCACGGGACTACGGACGGCTTGCCGTTTCGCCCGACGGAATGGCGTTCACGGACCTGTTCTCCGGCGTCCACCTGGCGACCGAGGATGGGATCGACTCTCTGGCGGATATGGAGCACATCGGCGACCTGGACCGGCGCGGTTCGCTGACCGCGGCGGTCGGACTGGTCCGCAGGGACACCGATGGCTGGGCGGAACACGCCGCCTGGTTGATCCGCGATGGCGAGGAAACCGCTCGCGGGTTGCTACCGACCAGGGACGCCGGGCATGGGCTGGAGTTGTGCAGCGACGCGGAGCTCTCGGTGATCCGTTTCATCTCGGAGGATCGGCTGCTCGTGATTCCGGGGGCGGAACCCGGTGTTTTCGTGTATGACCGCGACGGCGCGTTTCACGACAGTCTGGACGCGGAGACGTTCTTCGCCGAGGGTGGCTGCGACGTCGAGGCCAACGAGTGGGGGAGGTCGCCTCTCCGCGATGCCTACGTTCGGGCCGACTGGTTGGGGCAGCGCCGGCTGATCGACGAGGTCGTGGCCGACGGTGAAGGCAACGTGTACTTCTTCGTTCGGTATGCGGCGGACGACCACCCCGAGGGGCTGGCAGATAGCCGGCAGAATCGCGCCTCGGATGCGATCCCACTTCTGGGAGTCGGCGCAGGTTGGCTGACTCAGCAGCCGCCTGGCACCAAAGGACCGCGTCGACAGGAGCCGGAGGAACCCGACAAGCAGCCTGGGCGGACCGTGACCTCGACCGTTGCCGTGCGGGGCGGGTCGATCAGTGACCGTGTCGTCGCCTCGGTACCTCCGCCCACGGGCAGGGTGTGCTGGGACCTGGTCCACGCCCGCGTGGACGACCTCCGTGCGGTGACCAGTCAGTCGTGCGTGGTCGAGTCGGGGTTCGCCGATACGCGCCTGCGAGCCGACCTGCGGGGAGACCGTGCGGTGATCCTGCTCCGGGGCGGGGCGTTGCGGGGAGCGGACGTTCGGTCCGCGGAGGCGTTCGAAGCCCGTGTTCGTCCACCGGCTAGCGCCGAGGACTAGGGCGGTGCGGTCTTCAATCTGCGTTCTCTGGTTGGTGGCCGGGGCGGTTGCAGCCCCGGCGTTGGCACAGGACGAAGCGGCGCCGGACGCCCCGTTCCAGTTCGTATGCGTCAAGGACAGCGAACCTGCCTTCGTCAACGGGATGGCCGTGCCGGTCGACGAGATGTGGGAACGACGGGACGATGTGCAGGGAGTTCGTGCGCCGGCCGAGTGCTGGGCGTGGAGCGACTCCTGTCCACCGCAGCTTCTCGCGCCCGGACAGAACGCGGCTGCCGCCTGCCGCTCCGCGGCGGATTCGTCAAGGCCGTTGACCGTCCGAATCTCCGCCCCCGAGGCTCCAGACGCGGACCGGGTCGATGGAGCGGCGACCCCCGCTGAGGTCAGCGTGACCGCGGCGCCGGCGGTGATGTGGCGGCAGGTAGCACGACATCTGCTGCCGACGGCAACCGTCGCATCCGGGTCGCTCTCCCTGCCCCGCAATGACGAAACATGGCGTCTCCAGGCGCTGGCGGAAGATCTCACCTCGACCTGGCGGGACGTGGCCCCTGAAGAGGGATCGGTGGAACTCGCGTTGCAGCAGGTGGTGGATCTCACCGTGCAGACGACCGCCGACGGCGCGCCCCTTGCCGGCGCGCGACTGTACCTGCTGCGGGCGGGCTCGGGGATGGCCGCCGTACGACCTGAGCCTCTGGGCTTTGGGATCTCGGACACTGATGGCAAGGTGAGTCTGACCGTGTCCGAGCGGGAGCGCGCCGCGGTCCTGGTCTCGCACGTCACCCGGACCGCGGCGGCGTTCGAGCGTTTCGCCGAGGCGCCGCCGGTGGTCGAGCTCGGTCCAGGCCTCGCCGTCACGGGTCGGACCGTCGATCTGGAAGGACAGCCTGTAGCTGGAGTGCGGCTGCTGGGTCTGTCGTGGGTGGCGCCGGAGCTTCCAATGTTGCAGCGCCACCTGGGGCTCTCCGGCCCCGACGGCCGGTTCTTGCTCACCGGTTTCACGAAGGGCGCCGCGTCCCTGCGAACCGACGGCAGCGAACTGGAGTACTCGGAGAGGTTCGATCTGGAGGATTCCCTGGACCTTGGGGCGATCGTGCTGGCGGCGGCCGAGACCTACTGGATCCAGGTCGTCGATGCGAGTCGCGGAACGGCGATACCCGGCGCGCGGGCATCGTCCGAGGCCGGGGAGCAGACCACGACGGACCGTGATGGAATCGCGCTGGTGTCGCCCCGTTTCGGCCGCACCCTCCTGATCCAGGCGAAGGGGTACCGGATGGCGCGGTTCAAGATCGCGGCCGGCGGCGGCACCGCGGCCGAAGAACCCTCGCTGCCTGGCTTGCCGACCTTCCCGGTCGATGTGGCCGGCGGCGCCGGCGCCACGGCTGAAGAACCCCTGGTGCTCCGGCTGGAGCCGGCCTTCACGGTCGAGGGCGTCTTCATTGCGGCCGACGGCGTAACCCCGGCCGCCTCGGGCCACCTGGTTGCCGCTCAGGATACAGGGGGCGGGAGCAGGACGCGTCACGGAACGATCGCCGCGGATGGTTCCTTCTCCATCGACCTCGAGCCGGGCGCCTACACCCTGGAACTGACGGCAACGAATGCCGGGCGGACGGTGCTCAGCGTCCAGGGGTCGGCCGGGGACACCCGCGACCTGGGGGTCATCGTGGCTCCGGCGTCGGCCTGGGTTTCCGGCACCGTGGTGAACCCCGAGTACGCGCCGGTGCCCGGAGCTTCGATCTCCTACCTGCGTCCGTCCGAATACGGCGCCTTGATGGCCCGGGCGATGGGACGGGTAGTGCAGGTCACGGCGGACGCCGAGGGCTACTTCGAGGTGCACGGCCTGGAACTCGGCCTGTCCAGCCTCCGCGTGGAGGCAGAGGGGTTCGCTCCGTTGGAGTTCGAGGTCGAGGCCGCGACGATCGAGTGGGTCGATGCCGGTGTCGTCGAACTCTCACGCGGGCGCCGGATCACTGTGCGTTCCGATGTTGACCGCGGCATGGTGGAACTCGCTCCAGGTGAAGAGCACGATCCGCTGGGTCCGATGGCGGGCAAGCTGGTTGACGGTGAGATGGTGTTCGAGGCCGTGCCCGAGGAGCCGCTGCGGGTTCGGGTCATGGAGGACGGAGTACCGGTCTGTGAGCGGCGGGAGGAAGCCGGAACCGGCGACGAGGTGATCAGGTGCGACCGCAGCACCGTGACGGTCACCGGTCGCGTGACACTGGCGGGACTGCCCGGAAACGGGCGGTTGATCTGGCACTCGAAGGTAGAGAATCTGCAGCCCGAGGGAATCTTTAGGACGCTGGGCGGGCCACTGAGCCGGACTCAGGTTGTTTCCGGCAAGCTGGAGCTGGTGGCGACCATCGGCGATGAGGGGCGGTACCGGCTGGAGTCGATGCTTCCGGGCGACTGGGAAGTGATCTGGTGGCCGCTGGATGGCGGATTTCAACAGAAGCGCGAAGTCAAGGTGCCGGAGGCCCCGGGCGAGGAAGTCGTGTTGGACTTCGACTACGGTGGCGTTTCGGTCGAGGGTGTCGTTCTCAACCCCGAGGGGCAGCCGGCCGCCCAGGCGACCGTCGACATCTTCCCTGGCCGCCGCGCGGTCGTGTCGGACCGTAGTGGGCGTTTCCAGATCATGGACCTGGGGCCCGGTGCCTACCAGTTGCGCGCACGGTTGCGGCACCTCCGGTCCGATCTGGTCGACGTGGAACTGAGGGACTACAGCGATAGGCAATCGATCCAACTGCAAGTCCGGGACGATCCGTCGAGCGACGAGATCGCAGTCCACATACGCGGTGGCGGTCGTGGGTTCTGCTTCATCGAGATGGAATCGTCGTTCCAGCACGTTGCGCGGATCGACGGCGGGGTGGCGAAACAGAAGCTGACGCCGCCGCTTGCCGACCGCGTCCGGATCGCGTGTCAGGCGGACGGACGCTGGATCCTCACCGGTTGGCAGGACCTCGAACGGGCACTCGACCGCGGCGTCGAGTTCGATCCCTTCGAGTCGGACTCCTCGATCCTCCTGGAAGGCGAGCCGTCCACCGCCGCGGTGAAGATCACCGGTCCCGGCGGCTGGGACCTTGGAGAGCTGCGGCTGTGGTTCGGCGGCGCCTCAGCCTTCGCCGTCGGCGAGACGATTTCCAACCTGCCCGTCGGCGAGTACACGCTGCGCTGGGGGAATCAGGTCCGCACGGTCTGGACGGAGCGGCGGCGGGCGGCCGAGGTTGAGATCGAGAATTGAGCTTGAGTAGGGGGATCGGGCGGGGAGAGTCCAAGACCCGGAGCTGTCTGGGACCGCTTGGACCAGAGAGTGTGATCGCCCTGCTCCTCGGGGCCTTCTTGCTTGCGTCTGCAGCGGCTGGACAACGTCCAGCGTCGGGAAATGGGGAACCGATGCAATTCGTCTGTCTGGATGCCGAGAGGCGAGCGTTCGCGGCGGAACTTCCGACAGGCCGATCCGGAGCGCTCTGGAGCCGTCTTGAGACCCTCGCTTCGGACCTTCCGCTTACACACTGCTGGTCGTGGAGCGATCTCTGTGCTCCGCAGCGTGTCTTGCCCGGAGAAGACCCGGTGAGAGCCTGTGGGTCCGCCCGCACCGGGGATCGACGATTGGCGGTTCGGATCGCCGTGTCGGAGTCGACGAAAGACGAGCCGGAGTCCCGCGTGGAAACGGTCGGTACGCTTCGTATCACTGCAGCGCCGGTCGAGATGTGGCGAGAGGTGCCCCGCGACCTGCTGCCGGTGGCTAGGGCGATGTCCGGGGCGTTGTCCGTGCCCCGCAGTCCTGGTGCATGGCGGGTCCAGGCGATCGGCGAGGAGCGCGCCTCATCCTGGGTAGATGTGCCAACTGAAGCGAACTCGGTGGAGTTGACCCTGCTCGCCTCGGAGGTGCTCTCGTACCGGATCACGGCGGACGGCGCGCCGCTAGCGGGCGCCAGGTTCTACCTGGTGCGGACCGGAGACGGTTCGGTGCGGAATTGGCTGGCCGAGCTGCTCGGCTTCGCGTCGGCGGACGGCGAGGGTCGGATCGATCTCACTTTGCCCGCAGGTGAGCGCGCATCTGTCGTCGTTTCCAGCGTGACCCGGAGTGGAGCGGCGTTTCTCAGGCTGGACGGGATCCCGCCGGCGATCGAGTTGGGCCCCGGGTTCACCGTCCGTGGTCGACTCGTGAACGAAGCCGGCGAGCCCGTGCGTGCGCGGCTGATCGGTTCCTCACAGGTTCCGGACGGCTTTGGCGTCAGCCAGCGCCACCAGGGACGATCAGGTCCGGATGGCCTGTTCGCCCTGAGCGGATTCTCGCGGGGCCCGGCGACCGTGCGCGGTCAGGACGGCCTCTTGGAGTTCGCCCGTTCACTCACCCTCGACCGGTCTCTGGACCTGGGGTCGGTCGTTCTGATGGCACCTGAGCTCGTTTGGATTCGGGTGGTCGACATGGAGAGCGGCGCCCCCGTACCCGGCGCGCGGGTGACGAATGCAAGCGGCGAACTGAGGGTCGCAGGGGAAGCCGGACTGGTCGTTGTGTCCACGCTGCTTGGTCGCCGCATCGGGGTTACCGGCGACCGCTACGTGCCGGAGCGGTTTGACCTTCCCGAGGGAGTCGGCGCGGCGGCCGAGGAACCGTTCGTTCTCCCCCTCTCGCCGGCGTTCAGGGTCGAGGGTGTGTTCGTTGCGGCGGATGGACAGACGCCCGCTGTCGATGGGCGGCTGACGGTCCGCAACGATGCTGCCGGCGTGACCGATTTCGGATCGGTGGGGGCGGACGGCTCGTTCGCCATCGATCTGGGGCCGGGCGCCTGGGAACTAGAACTGATGGCCGGGAACGCTGGCCTCAGGCGCCTTGAGGTGCAGGGCCGGCCGGGTGAACTCAGGAAACTCGGGGTCATCGTGGCCCCGGCCTCCGCCTGGATTTCGGGCTATGTGATGAGTGATGCCTACGTGCCTGTGGCCAGAGCATCCGTGTCCTACCTGCGGCCCTCGGAGTACGGTCCGATCATCTCGTTGCGTTTCGGCAATATCGCGAAGGTGAGCACCGACGACGAGGGCTACTTCGAGCTGTACGGATTGGAGCTGGGCGCTTCGAACCTGCGCGTTGAGGCCGACGGCTTCGCCCCGCTCCGGTTCACCGTCGAGGCCGAGGCGGTGGGCTGGGTCGACGCCGGGACCCTCGAACTCTCGCGCGGCCGGCAGGTGACCGTTCGTTCGGATGTGGACCGTGGCCGCGTCGTGCTCGACCCGGGCCTGAAGGGAATGCCCCAGGAGTTCATCGAGGGGATGCTGACCGGAGGCGAAGCGGTGATCGAGGCGGTGCCCAACAGGCCCTTCAGCGTCGTGGTCCATGAGCAAGGCGATCCCGTCTGCGAGAAGGACATGGAGGAAGGCAAGGGCGATGTCGTAGTCAGGTGCGATGGCTATGCGATGCGCGTACACGGCCGTGTCACCATGGGGGGCCGGCCTGCAGAGGGAGCGCTGTGGTGGTCCGAGGAGAGGCGCGTATCCGGGGGACCGGGAAGTCCCGGAACCGGGCCGGCAGAGGAGCAATCCCTGGCCAGAGCTCCTCGCAGTTTCGAGTTGTCGCTGGACAGCGAGGGCCGCTACCGCCGGGCGGGTGTTCTGCCGGGAAGGTGGGAGGTGTTCTGGGTGTCGCCCACCGGAGGGTTCGGGGAAGCGAGGAAGGTGACCGTGCCGAAAGGCCCCGGTGACGAGGTCACGATTGACTTCGACTACGGCGGTGTTTCGATCGAGGGTGTCGTGCTCGACTCTGAGTGGCGACCTGCTCCCCGGGCCACCGTCGACATCTACCCGGACCGCCAGACGGCACTGACCGATCGAGAGGGGAAGTTCGCAGTGGGCCAACTGGAACCGGGTGCATACCAAGTGCGGGCGCGGTTCCGGGACCAGCGTTCTCCCTTTGTCGATGTGGTACTGCGCGACTACAGCGATCGAGAGACGGTCCAACTCGTGCTGGAGGAGGATCCTCAGGATCCCGAACTGACGATTCTTGTTCGGGGTGGCGGCGATGGCTTCTGCTTCGTGGAGACCGGGTCCACGATGTCACGGATGGCACGGATCGACAGTGGTCACGCCACGATGACATTCCAGCCGCCTCTGGCCGACCGCGTCCGCATCGCCTGTCAGGCGGACGGGCGCTGGATCCTCACCGCTTGGCAGGATCTCGAACGGGCACTCGACCGCGGCGTCGAGTTCGATCCCTTCGAGTCCGACTCCTCGATCGTCCTGGAAGGCGAGCCGTCCAGCGCCGCGGTGCAGATCACTGGCCCCGGCGGCTGGGACCTTGGAAAGCTGCGGCTTTGGTTCGGCGGCGCCTCGGCCTTCGCCGTGGGCGAGACGATCTTCAACCTGCCGGTGGGGGAGTACGCGCTGCGCTGGGGGAATCAGGTCCGGACCGTGTGGACGGAACGGCGGCGGGGCACGGAGGTCGAGATCGAGGATTGAGCCAGCGTCGCGGCGAGCGCGTTACGAGAACTGCGGAACCCTGAACCGGCATGCCGGCCCCGTGGCGCGGGTCAACTTCCGGTCGAGGGTCGCGAGCGGGCACTCGAACGCTTCCGCCACGGCGACGTACCAGGCGTCGTAGCTGGTCAGGTTGCCGCGCAGTTCCCATACCCGGTCGGCGAACGGAGCGAACGGCAACAGCTCGAGGTCGAGGCGCATCAGATCCCGAAAGGCGGTGTTCGCCTCCAGGCGAGAGATGGCGCCGGAGCCTTCGAGACGACGTAGGGCGTTCGCCGTTTCGGCGAGGATCAACTCGGGGGCCACCAGGGCGCCGCCGGCGGCCACCCCGTCAGCCCAGTCGCCTTCGCTGCCTGAATCCACAAGTGCGGCGACCAAGGCGGACGCGTCGATGGCGACCGTCACTTCCGGTCCGCGTCGCGTGCGCGGAGGATCGCGGCGGCGCCTAGCCGGGTCCCAGCCGCGTCCTTGCGGTCCCGGACGGTCTTGAGCCAGACGTCGAGCGAGGGCCGAGACGCGATCCTCTCCAGCTCGCAGCGGAGGAACTCCTGCATCGACTTGCGCTGTAGTGCGGCCCGGGCGGCGAGTTCGTCTCTGACCTGCTCGGGTACGTCACGGATCGTGAGTTGAACCGACATGAAGCAAGAATGACATCAGAGACAGCATTCTGCAAGCACGTCGGGGGTGCTCGGAAGAGGTGGGCGAGACGCCCGCGCCCCCGTCGGTCGAGTGCCGGCCCGGCTACTTGCCGCCGGTGACCGGCCACTTGGCCGGGTCGTGGTGCCGGAGGTAGTCCTTGCGGTCGATCCAGCCGAGGATCATCGACCACGTCATCCAGCGCTTCTCGGGCAGGATGGCGAAGTAGACGTGGGCCACGGTCAGGGTGACCAGGACGACGCCGCCGACGCCGTGCAGGACGTAGACCCAGCCCCAGCCGGCGTCGTCGAAGAACTTGTAGTCGTTCTGCGCCCACAGCGGCTGTTCGATCCGCCACATCATCAGGATGCCGGTGACGATCGCGGCAAGGCCGGAAAGGGTCGCGGCGTGGTGGAACATCTTCTGCGCCGCCGGGTACTTGCCGGGCTTGGCCGGCGCCTCGCCGCCGGCGACGGCGTTCCGCATCTCGCGGATCATGTCGCCGAGGTCCTTGATGCCGACCCAGACGTTGCGCAGGCTCTGGAAGAAGGTGGCGTGGATGATGTGAAAGACGATCGAGGCGGTCAGGATCAGGCCGGTGATCCAGTGGATCTCGAGCCACGCGAACTCAAGACCGACCTTGGGCAGGAAGCCGGTGATCAGCAGCAGGATCATCGAGATCCCCATCACGGCGTGGAACAACCGGGCCGCGAGGCTGTGACGCTGGATCTTCTGCGGCAGGCCGGGATCGTCAGCGGCGTTCGCGGCCGCCTTCTTCTCGTCGCCGATCCACCGGCGCCGCAGCGCCAGGTGCAGGATGAGGAACACGCCGCCGGCGACGAGCGCGATCCAGAACAGACTCCAGTCGATCCCGATGAGAACATCCTGTCCCCAAGGGTTGGTGGCGCTTTCCGTGAACGGCATGCGGTGTCTAGACCGGCGCCTGTCCGCGGATGGCGCGGCGGATCAGGTTTCTCATCAGGGGCACCTTGTAACCGTTGTGGCGAAGCGGTACGGCGCCCACGATGCCCAGTTCGGCGACGCTGGTGGCAACCTCCTCGCTGATCGTCTGGCCGCGCAACAGATCCTCGCACCGGTCCATGCGGAGCGGCACCGGCGAGACGGCGCCGACCGAGAGCCGGCAGTCCTGGACCACGCCGTCTTCGATCCGCATCGCCGAGGCGACGTTGACCAGCGGGAAGTCCCAGGCGTTCCGGTCGCGGACTTTCTCGAAGTAGAAGTCGGCGCCGGCCCAGGTGTCGGGGATCCGAACCGACTGGAGGATCTCGTTCGGCTGCAGAACGGTCATCCTCGTGATGTCGATCGCCGGCCCGACGAAGAAGTCCTCCGCCGCCACCGTCCGCTCGCCGCGGCGGCCGCGGATGACCATTTCCGCATCGAGGGCGATCAGCGCCGGCGCGGTGTCCGAAGGGGTGACCGCGACGCAGCGCGACGCGTCGAAGATGCAGTGCTCGCGGTTCATCGACTCCGGCGTGTCGGCGTAGCAGATGTTGCCGCCCGCCCGGTAGCACGGCCAGCCGGCCCGGTAGTACCAGCAGCGCGTGTCTTGCACGAGGTTGCCGCCCAGCGTGCCCTGGTTGCGGATCTGCGGCGTGGCGACGGTTTCGGCCGCCTCCGCCAGGATGCCGTAGCGCTCGCGGATCAGGTCGTTGCCGACGACTTCGGTGAGCGGCGTCATGGCGCCGATCTCGACTCCGTCGTCGGTCTCGCGAATCCCGGACAGCTCCGGGATACCACCGATGTCGACGACGGCCTCGGGTCGCTTCACGCGGTCCTTGAACCAGTCGAAGGTGTCCATCCCGCCGGCCAGCACCCAGGCCTTTTCGCGGTGACGGTCGAGGACTTCGAGCGCACCGGCCATGTTCTCGGGCTGGTAGAGCTCGAAGTCGGGGATCATGTCGTGGATGACGGCCATGCTGTGTACTCCTCCGTTTCGCTGATCCGATCGGTGCTTTTCCGACCGATCAGGTGTGCGCGGCCAGGAACTCGGCGTCCTGCTCGCGGCCCTCGAGCTGGTTGATGATGTGGTCGGTCATGAGCGGCAGGTAGGCCACCGTGTCCTGCCCCAGCGCGTCCTGGATGGCGCACAGGAGAGAGGCGCAGCCAGCGCCCATGGGCGGTTCGCCGATGCCCTTCGCGCCCACCGGGTTGTTCGGGTCCGGCATGCCCACCGCGTCCCACTCCATGGCGAGCGGCACATCGAGGATGGTCGCCGGCCGCGCGGTGTAGAAGCGGTTCGCGAAGGGGATGCCCCACTGCGGGTCGAAGACCCACTTCTGGCCGACCGCGCAGCCGAAGCCCTGGACGGCGCCGCCGTGGAGCTGGCCGCCGAGGCTGCGGGGGTTCATGACCGTGCCGCAGTCGGTGACCGCCTTGTAGTCCTTCAACTCGATGACGCCGGTCTCCTTGTCGAGCTCGATCTCGGCGTAGGCGACCACCCAGGAGTAGACGTCGCCGGCGCGGCCGTAGTTGTCCTTGGCCGCCGCGAGCAGTCCGCGGCCCTTGAGGATCGCGGCGCCGCCGATCGTGATCGGGCTCAGATCCTCGTTCAACTCCGTGCCGTCGTACCGGCCTCCCATCTCGAGCGCCTTCCTGGCGGCCTGGGCCAGACTCATGCCCGCGGCCCGGTTGCCGCGCTGGTACACGCGTTCGCCGGCGACGACGTACCGCGAGGCCGAGCCGCCGTGCGTCCTGGCGGCGATCTCCTGCAGCTTCGTCTTCATGTCGGTGGCTGCCGCGTGGGTCGCGCGCGTGATCGCGTGCGTGGTCTGGCTACCCGCCTGCACGCAGGTGTGGGGTATGCCCTCGCCGGTCTGGCCCCAGACCATGTCCACCTTCTCCCACGGCACGTCGAGCAGGTCGGCGGCGACGCGCGCGGTGTCGGAGAAGGAGTGGGTGCCGAGGTTGCCGATCCCGGTGTGGATCTCAAGCCGGCCTTCCGGGGTGATCAGCATCAGCCCGTCGAAGCCGCTCGAACCGGCGGTGTAGGACGAACTGGCGATGCCGACGCCGGTGACCTTGGAACCGTTGAGCTGACCGCTGCGCGCCTTGGCGTCCTCCCAGTCGATCATCTCGGTCAACTTGTCCCAGGCTTCCGCCACGTAGGCGGTGGTCACGTTGCGGCTTTCCTGGGCGCCGAACCTGGCGCCGTTCCTGGCGATGTTGATCCGGCGGATCTCCATCCGGTCGATGCCGAGATGGTCGGCGGCGCGGTCGAGCAGCGGCTCGACCATGGCCGACATCTGGACTCCGCCCGGCGCCCGCTGCGGCGCGCGCGGCGGCGTGTTGGTGGCGATCGAGAGACCGCGGTGACGCATGTTCTCGGGCTGGTAGGTGAGTGACACCATGTTGCCCGAGGTGCGCAGGTCGCTCTGGCGGCCATAGGGGCCGTTGTCCTGAATCACGGCCCAGTCGAAGGCGGAGATGCGGCCGTTCTTCTTGAAGCCGATCTTGGCCCAGCCCTGAAAACCGGGGCGGGCGCGGCCGATGTAGTTCTCCTCGTAGCGGGTGACCCGGTGCAGCACCGGCTTGCCGGTCATCTTGGACAGGTAGACCGGTACCGCCATGTTGCTCGAACCGACGATCTTGCTGCCGAAGCCGCCGCCGGTGTACTCGGCGTGGACGATCAGGTTCTGCGGCGGTACGCCGATGGTCCCCTGGGCCGCGAGCACCGTGAAGGCAACGCTCTGGGTCGAGGGGTAGAGGTGGCAGATGTCGCCTTCCCAGTGCGCCATGCAGCTCCGCGGCTCCATGGGGTGGTGGGTGACCGACTGGAAGAACAGCGGCTCTTCGATGATGTAGTCGGCCTCGGCGAAGCCCTTCTCCAGGTCGCCGTTGGTCCATTCGTCCTGGAACACGCCGGCGGGCATCTTGCCCTTCTCGCCGTTCGTGCCCCGCGCGGCGGCGAGGTCCTCGGCCGTCCACTCGACGCGCTCGACCACCGTCTCCATGCCGGTGTCGGTCCGCTGGCGGATGATGCTGTTGCCGTCGGGCAGGGAGTTCGCCCCGCCCGGCGCGATCGAGTCCAGCGGGTCGAGCGCGAACGGCAGCGGCTCGAAGTCGACGTTGATCTTCTCGATCGCGTCGGCGGCGATCTTCTCGCTCACCGCGGCGACGGCAAGCACCGGCTCGCCCTCGTACTTGGGGTGGTTGGTCAATGCCCGCTCGTCCAGCGGCCCCGGTTCGCCCATGAACTCGGCGAGGTCGTCGGCGGTGAGGACCGCTTCGACGCCTTCCATCTCGAGCGCCGCCGAGGCGTCGATGTTCCGCACCCGGGCGTGGGGCATCGGCGAGAGCAACTGCTTGGCGAACAGCATGCCCTCGGCACGCCAGTCCTCGGCGTACTTGGCGCGTCCCGTGATTTTCTCGATCAGATCGGGTGGAGCGTAGTCGGTGCCTACGAGTGTCGTCTTGGCCATCTTTGCTCCTCGGCTCAGGCCGTGCGCGCGTTCTCGAGCGCGCGTTCGGCTGTGTTCAGGATCTTGTTGTAGTCGCCGCAGCGGCAGATGTGGCCGGCGAGCCACTTCCGGGCGTCTGCGCGGGTGGCGTTCGGGTTCGCCTTGACCAGGCCGGCCATGCTCATGATGAAGCCGGGGGCGCAGAAGGCGCACTGGAAGCCCATCTCGTCGAGCACCGCCTGCTGCACCGGGTGCAGGTGACCGTCCTGCTCCAGGCCCTCGACGGTCGTGACCTCGCGGCCGCGCACCTGGTGGACCAGGATCGAGCAGCCGTAGTGAGGCACATCGTCGATCAGGACCGTGCAGGCGCCGCATTCGGCCCGGTCGCAGCCGAACTTGGTGCCGGTCAGGTTCAGCTTGAAGCGCAGCACCATGGCCAGCGTGTCCTGCGGCTCCACGTCGAGTTCGTGGGTCTCCCCGTTCACCCGCAGGCTGATCGTGCGGCCGACCGGCTCCGTGGCGGCATGCAGTACATCCGGCTGCAGCAGGTTCCCTCCCGCCAGGGAGACGGCGGCGCCGGTGGCGACCGAACCCTGGATGAAGGTCCGTCGGCTGACGTTCGAGAGGCTCTCGCCCGAGCCGTCGGCCTCGGAGTCCAAGTCCTCTTCCTGCAGATCCTCGAGCAGGTCGCCCTGCAGGAACGTGTCTTCTCTCAGCTCGTCCATGATCTCCAACCTCCGTTGGGGGAGTGGTGCTGGGGGGGTGCTGCCTCCAGGCTGCTTTTCAGCTTGTGCGGACGAGCATACAACATGAACCGTGGGTGTTCGCGGGTCAGATTCGCCCGCCCATCACCACGTCGAGCAGGTAGGGGCCGCCGGTGGCGAACGCTTCCCGCACCGCGTCTTCGACTTCGGCCGGATCCTCGATCCGGCGTCCCGGCACCCCCATTCCGGCCGCCATCTCGACGAAGTCGAGCTCGGGCTCGGTCAGGTTCATGTGGGGGTATGGCCGGTCGGCGGGAATGCCGAAGCGCTCGCGGTAGATGTCCATGTTGATCTTCAGGATCTTGTACTCGCGGTTGTGCAGGATCAGGAACACGATCGGCATGTCGTAGTGGGCCGCGGTCCAGAGCGCCTGGATCGAGTACATCGCCGACCCGTCGCCCGAGAACACGATGACCGGGCGTTCGGGGTGGGCGAGCGAGGCGCCGATGCCGCCGACGAGGCCCTGGCCGATGCCGCCGCCGCGCGTGCCGCAGTAGCGGTCCGGCTCGTCGATGGGCAGGAAGCCGAGCAGGTCGCCGCCGGCGGTGATCGACTCGTTGACCACCACCGCGTCGTCGGGCAGGGCCTTGGCGACCTCGGACATGAGCCGGGCCGGCGACATGGGGGCATCGTCGAAGTGGGCGGCAAGGCGCTTCTGCCGACCGGCGCGATCGCCGGCGTTCGCGGTTCGCAGGGCCTCCATCCGGTCCGCGGCGTCAGCGCGGAAGCCGGCGTCGGCCGAGGCCTCGATCGCTTCGCGCACGGCCGCGAGCCCGGCGCGCGGGTCGGCGACCATGCCCGCATCGACGGCGAAGTTGAACGAGAGGCGACTCGGCGAGTCCTCGATCTGGAGCACGGTCGCCTCCGGGTCGAAGGGTGGGTCTGGATCGAACCAGACCTCTTCGAAGAAGGAGCCGCCGACCAGCAGCACGACATCCGCGTCGCCGAGCGTACGCCGGATGCCGGCGTGGTTGAGCGGCATCCGCGGCCGGAAACAGACGTGGCTTTGCGGGAAGTTCAGGCGGTGGACCAGGCCCTCCGGGTAGACGCTCGCTCCCAGCAACTCGGCCAGGGCGACGAGCTCCGCCTGGCCATTGCTGCGGGCGACGCCGTCGCCGACCACGATCGCGGGCCGGCGCGCGTGCCGCAGTGCGGTTGCGAGGCGCTCGACGGCGGCGGCTTCGGGCTGCGGCGCCCGGTAGAGATCGCCGAGGGGCCGGGCCGCTTCCGTGGTCTCCTGCTCCAGGACGTTGATCGGCAGGGCGACGAACACCGGGCCGGCCGGCGGATCGTGCGCGATCTTGAAGGCGCGGTGCAGCACCGGCGCGAACTCGTCCGCGTGCTCGACCTGCACGCTCCACTTGACCAGCGGTGCGGCCATCGCCACCAGGTCGTGGCCGAGCAGGGGTTCGCGCAGCCTCGAGCGCGTGTCCTGCTGGCCGGCCGTGATCACCATCGGGCTGTTCGCTTCCCAGGCGTTGTAGAGCATGCCGAGACCGTTGCCGAGACCCGGCGCCACGTGCAGGTTGACGACCCCCGTGATGCCGGTCGACTGGGCGTAGTAGTGGGCCGCGCCCAGGGCCACGGACTCGTGCAGGGCGAGCACGTAGTTCAGGTCCGGATGGTCGCCGAGGCGGTCCATCAGGGGGCTCTCAGTGGTGCCCGGGTTGCCGAACAGGAAGGGGACGCCGTACTCGGACAGGGCATCGAGCAGAACGTCACCGCCGCGCTTGGGGGTGTGTCGGGGACGGATCGCTGGCACGCTCATGGCCGGGGAGGGTAACAGCCCCGACGGACGGGCGTTCGGGCGGCCTTGGCGACGTGGCCGAAGCCGCTCTTCCGGTGTTACGGTTAGCTTCTTTCGCAGCCGTAAAGGCGAATCGCAACGAGCCGGATGGAGACGGTCCATGGGTAGGCGTGACGATGGGTAGGCGTGACAGGGTGGACGAGGTAGTGGAACGGCAGACGGCGTCCGCGGCGGAGTTCTTCGCCGACCAGCGCTTCGAGGGGATCAGGCGGCTTCATACCGCGCGGGAGGTCGCGGAGCAGCGCGGCACGATCCCTCAGGACTACACGGTGGCCCGGGAGACCGCGAGGGCGTTCTACGGGCGGCTGCGCGAGCTGTTCGAGCAGAAGCAGTCCATCACCACCTTCGGCCCGTACTCGCCGGGTCAGGCGGTGGCGATGAAGCGTCGCGGCATCGAAGGCATCTACCTGGGTGGTTGGGCGACCTCGGCCAAGGGCTCGATCAACGAGGATCCGGGGCCGGACCTGGCGAGCTATCCGTTGAGCCAGGTGCCCGACGAGGCCGCGCCCATCGTGCGCGCCCTGCTCACGGCGGACCGGAACCAGACCTTCACGCGCTCGCGGATGAGCGAAGCCGAGCAGCGCGCGAACCCGCCGACCGACTTCCGCCCCTTCATCGTCGCCGACGCCGATACCGGCCACGGCGGCGAGGCGCACGTGCGCAACCTCGTCCGCCGCTTCGCCGAAGTCGGGGTGCCGGGCTACCACATCGAAGACCAGAAGCCTGGGGTCAAGAAGTGCGGCCACCAGGCGGGCAAGGTTCTCGTGCCCCAGGACGAACAGAACAAACGCCTCAACTCGGCCCGCTTCCAATTGGACGTGATGGGCGTGCCCGGGATCATCGTCGCCCGCACCGACGCGGAGGCGGCCACGTTCCTCGACGGCAACGGCGATGAGCGCGACCAGGCCTACCTTCTCGGCGCCACGAACCTCGACCTGCCGAGCTGCAAGACGGCGACCCTGGCGATTCTGCGGCGGCTGAACGCCTTGGGCGCGGAAGATGTCCGGGGCCACGAGCTCTACCAGGTGTCCGAGGCCGCCTACCACCGCTCCGACGTCTGGCTGGACGGCGTCGGCGTCTACGGGCTGCTCGAGTCGGGCTACCGGAAGATGGTGGCAAGCGGCGGGTCGGACACCGAGGCGATTCTCGACCAGACGATGGCTCGCTTCCTGGACGCCTGGCAGTTGGAGGCGAGGCTCAAGACCTACCCGCAGGCGGTAGCGGAAGTGATCGCCTTCCGCGAGGAGGAAGGCGCGGTGTTCGAACTCTCGGTCGAGGAGTGGTTGGAGTTCGCCCACTCCGTGTCGGTCGAAGAGGCTGCCGCTCGCGCCCGCAAGATGGGCATCAACCTGGTCTGGAACGCCGAGATCGCCCGGACTCCCGAGGGCTACTACCAGATTCGGGGCGGCATCGAGTACGCGACGTCCCGGTCGCTCCACGCGGCGCCCTACGCGGACCTGCTGTGGATGGAGACGAAGACGGCCGACCTGGCCGACGCCCGCCGCTTCGCGGAGGCGATCCATGCGGTCTACCCGGACAAGTTGCTGGCCTACAACCTGTCGCCGTCCTTCAACTGGGACACGACCGGCATGAACGACACCGAGATGAGGGCCTTCCCCGAGGAACTCGGCAAGCTCGGCTTCGTATTCAACTTCATCACCTACGGCGGCCACCAGATCGACGGCCTGGCCGCCGAGGACTTCGCCACGGCCCTGCGCGAGGACGGCATGCTGGCCCTGGCCCGGCTCCAGCGCAAGCTGCGCCTGGTGGGGTCGCCCTACCGCACGCCGCAGGCCCTGGTGGGCGGCGCCCGGCTCGACGGCGCGCTCTCGGCTTCGACCGGCCACACGGCGACGACCAAGGCGATGGGCAAGGGCTCGACCCAGGCCCAGCACCTGGTGCAGACGGAAGTGCCGCCGCGACTGCTTGAGGAGTGGCTCGAGATCTGGCGCGACAAGTACGGCATCGAGGAGTCCATGCGCGTCGAGCTACTGCCCCACGTTGCCGGCTCCGAGCTCCTGGAACTGAGCGTTCTGGCTCAGGCGGGGGGCAGTGAATCGAAGGCCGCGAACGTGGTCTTCGCGCCGATCCGGGACCGCCGCGAGCGGATGATCCTCTCGGTGCGCGACCAGAACACGTTCGACCTCGATCTGAGGCGCCGGCGTCTGATGGCGCTGATCCACGTCTTCCTGATCCACCGCTACGGCGCGGTGTGGGTGCACTACGTCAGTCCGACCGGCGACAACCAGCACCAGACGCGGCGCATGATCGACCTCGGCATCTTCGAGAGCGCGAACACCGAGGTCGGCGAGATCATCGTCGCCGCGGTCAACCGGGAACGGCTGCGGGAACTCGCCGAGCCGGATCACGAGTCGCTCACGGCACTGATCGAGAAGACCGAGCCGGTGCCGGTGCGGGCCGCTTCGTGATCCAGGCCGCCGGCGCGCAGACCGGGTCGCGGTCCCCCACGGCGAGCCCGGCCCTGCCGGCGGTCGTGGGTCTGGCGCTCGCGCTCTGGGCGCAGATGCTTCCCGCGCAGGAGCAGCAGAAGAAGCAGCCGGAGGAACCGCCCCCGGTGGCGGATGCCACCGAAGGAGTGGCCGAGGCCAGCGAGGGCTACGAGCACCTGCCCGGATTCCTCGACCTGTTCTGGGACCGTCGGGGCGGCAGGCTCTTCCTGCGCATCGACGCCTTCGACGCGGACCTGCTCTACATCGAGTCGCTGTCGGCGGGTCTGGGATCGAACGACATCGGGCTCGACCGCGGCCAACTCGGGCGGACTCATCTGGCCCGTTTCGAGAGGGTCGGGCCGAAGGTGCTGCTGGTGCAGCAGAACACGCGCTACCGGGCGCTCAGCGACAACGAGGACGAGCGCCGCGCGGTGGCC
The DNA here is from genome assembly GCA_965238135.1 of Candidatus Multivorans sp. Taxonomy (GTDB): domain Bacteria; phylum Acidobacteriota; class Thermoanaerobaculia; order Multivoradales; family Multivoraceae; genus Multivorans. The sequence continues at coordinate 156,214 of OZ250177.1, forward strand.
GACGCCTTTGCCCGTTCCGTGCTCTGGGGCTTCGAGGTCGCGGCCGAGGACGAGGACGGAGCGGTCCTGGTGGACGCGACGACCTTCGTGCTGCGGGACGCTCACGGCGTGGCGGCGAGGCTCCAGCGCAGCGGCCAGGGCAGCTACCAGTTGGACGCGTCGCGGTCGGCGATCCATCGCGCCGGCATGGCCGCGTTTCCGCGCAACTCCGAGCTCGAGGGCACGCAGACCTTCGTGCTGCGTTCGAACGACCGCGGCCCGGGCCGGTGGGTGAGCCAAGTCGCTCCCTCGCCCGACGCGGTGACGGTGCGGTTGCGGCATTCCTTCGTTGCGCTGCCCGAGCCGGGATACGAGCCCCGCCGGGCGGACCCGCGTTCCGGTTACATCACGACCAGCTATCTGGACTACGCGACACCGATCGACGCGCCGCTCGAGGCGAGTTTCATCGTTCGCCACCGGCTGCGGAAGCGACACCCGGACGCGGCCCGGAGCGAGGCGATCGAACCGATCGTCTACTACCTCGACCGGGGCGCGCCGGAGCCGATCCGGTCGGCGCTGCTCGACGGCGCGCGCTGGTGGAACGAGGCGTTCGAGGCGGCGGGGTACATCGATGCGTTCCGGGTCGAGCTGCTGCCGGAAGGGGCGGACCCGCTGGACATCCGCTACAACGTGATCCAGTGGGTCCACCGATCGACGCGCGGATGGTCGTACGGTGGCTCGGTCACCGATCCGCGCACCGGCGAGATCCTGAAGGGCCACGTGACCCTCGGTTCGCTGCGGGTGCGCCAGGACTTCCTGATCGCCCAGGGTCTCTTGTCGCCCTTCGAGGATGCGGGTTCGTCGACCGAGGCGCTGAGCGAGATGGCGCTCGCCCGGCTTCGCCAGCTCTCGGCGCACGAAGTGGGTCACACCATCGGCCTGGTCCACAACTTCGCCTCCTCCGCCTCTGGCCCGGAGGGTCGCGAGTCCGTGATGGACTACCCCCATCCTCTGGCCGAGCTGCGCGAGGACGGCACGATCGACCTGAGCGCCGCCTACGATGTGGGCGTCGGCGCCTGGGACGAGCTGGCGATCCTTTACGGCTACGCCGACTTTGCGGAAGGCGTGGACGAAGCCGCGGAACTCGACACTATCCTCCGCCAGACGATCGACGCGGGCCTCCACTTCATCAGCGACGAGGACGCGCGACCGGTGGGCGGCGCCCATCCACTCGCGCACCTCTGGGACAACGGCCGTTCGGCGGCCGGCGAGCTGCGGCGCGTTCTGGCGGTGCGGCGGGCCGCCCTCGACCGGTTCTCCGAACGGAGTGTCCGCGTCGGCGAGCCGCTGTCCGGGCTCGAGGACGTGCTCGCGCCGCTCTACCTGCTGCACCGCTACCAGCTCGAGGCTGCGGCTAAGGTCGTCGGCGGCGTCGACTACAGCTACGCCGTGCGCGGCGACGGTCGCGCGCCGGTGTCTCTGCTGCCGCCGGCGATGCAACTCGATGCTCTCGACGCGTTGCTGTCGACGGTCGATCCGGTCGTACTGACCGTGCCGCAACGGATCCTGGATCTGATTCCGCCGCCCTCGCCGGGCCGCGGCCGCGGACGGGAGAACCTGCCGTCGCGCACCGGTCCTGCGTTCGACCCGGTGGCGGCCGCGGAGATGGCCGCGGACCTGACATTCGGGATGATCCTCGACGACGCCCGCGCCACCCGGCTGATCGATCACCGCGCCCGCGACGCGGAGCAGCCCGGCCTGACCGGGATCCTCGACCGGCTGCTCGGCGCGACCTGGCGCGCCGATCCCCTTCCCGGTCTGCCGGGGGAGGTCGGTCGCGCGGTGGATGCTGCCCTGTTGCGGCGGCTGCTGGCCCTGGCGTCCGGAACACCGGCCGGAGGGGCGCCGTCCGGTGTGCCGACCAACCTGCTCGCCTCCGGGCCGGTCTTCCCCGCCGCCTCTCAGCAGGTGCGCGCCGAGGCGCTTGCGGTGGTGGTTGGACTGAGCGATTGGCTGGAGGCCAATCCGGTGCCGGCGGGCGGTGCGGACGCGGCCGAGCGAGACCACCGGTCCCACGCGGCGTGGCAGATCGGACGCTTCCTCGACGACCCACGCTCCGTTGCATTGCCGCGGCCGCTGCGGGCCCCGGACGGCTCGCCGATCGGTTGCAGCGTCGGCCCCGGCGGCATGGCGTTCGCGTCCTGGAGCGCGGAACCCGGTTGGCTGTCGGGGGTGGCGCTGTCACGATGACCGACGCAGAGGCCGCATCGCTCCGGCTTCCGGCCGCTGTCGCCGGCCTCTACAGCGCCGGCGAGGTCGCCGAACTGGTCGGTCTTCGACGCACCCTCCACGCCGATCCCGAACTCTCGCTCCGGGAGGAGCGGACGGCTGGGCGCCTTGAAGAGACGCTGCACGGGCTTGGCGTTCGCGACGTCACACGGGTGGCCGGCACGGGCGTGGTGGGCCGGATTCCCGGTCGCGAGCCCGGTGCGCCAACGGTCGCGGTCCGCGGCGACATCGACGCCCTGCCGATCCTGGAAGACACGGGCCTGCCGTTCGCCTCCCGCAACGACGGCGTGATGCACGCCTGCGGGCACGATGTGCATGCTTCGTGGACGGTCGCCGCGGCACGCCTGCTCCAGGCCGAGCCTGCTGCCGGCGATGTGCTGCTCGTGCTCCAGCCGGCGGAGGAGACCGGCGAGGGCGCCGCGGCCGTGCTGGCGACCGGGGTTCTGGACGAGGTCTCGGCGATCTTCGGCGCCCACGTCGACCTGACCTTCGAGATCGGCCAGGCAATGATCCAGGCGGGCGCGGTGGGCGCCGCGGCGGACCGCTTCGAGGTCGAACTTCTGGGAAAGGGCGCTCACGGCGCCAGGCCCCACCAGGGTCTGGATCCGATCGTCGGCGCGGCACAGGTGGTTTCAGCCTTGCAGACCATTGTGACCCGGCGGGTGCCGCCCGACCAGCCGGCGGTGGTCACTGTGGGCGTTCTGGAAGCAGGTTCAGCCCACAATGTCATCCCGGACCGGGCGATGCTCAAGGGCACGCTGCGCTCGCTCGACCCCGACGTGCGTCAACTGCTCGCGGACGAGGTCAGGCACGTCGCCGAATCGGTCGCCACGGCGTGTCGCCTGGAGGCCCGGGTACGGATGCTGCAGGGTACGCCCGCGGTGCTGAACGATGAACGGGCGACGGGTTGGGCGCGGGCGGCTGCGTCGTCGGTGATCGGCGCCGATGCCGTGAAGCCGCTGCCGGCGGCCAACATGGGCGGCGAGGACTTCGCCTTCTACCTTGAGCGCATTCCCGGCTGTTTCATCCGGGTCGGCGCGCGGCTTCCCGGCCTTCCCGTTGTCGGCGCCCACACGCCGTACTTCGCGCCCGCCGAGGAGGCCATCTTCGTCGGCGGCGCCCTGCTCGCGGCGGCCGCCCGCCGGGCGTCGTCGGAACTGTCGGCAACCACGACCTGATCGCATTCGCGGTCGAGAGGGCGGAACGGCGTGCTGCTGTCCACTGGGGAGGTAGTCAGTTGACGTCACACACTTCAATGAGGAGCGTGCCGCTCCGCCCTGCTCCGGTTTACGCACGCGAAGTGACAGGGTTTCGGGGCGCCGCATCAGGTTGCGGCCCGGCGGCGCGGCCTCTAGCCGCTCTTCTTTTCCCGGTCCGGATGCCGCATGGCGGTGATGTTGAACCCGGCGTCGACGAAGTGGATGCCGCCGGTGGTTCCCGCACTCAGATCGGAGAGCAGGTAGGCGGCTGTGGCGCCGACATCGTCGACCGTGATGTTGCGGCCGAGTGGGGCTCGTTCCGGCATGACCTTGAGCATGCCGCGCATGCCGGACACTCCCGAGGCCGCCAGCGTCCTCACCGGGCCGGCGGAAATGCCGTGGACGCGGATGTTCTTCGGTCCCAGGTCGACCGCCAGGTAGCGGATCGAGGCCTCGAGCGCCGCTTTGGCGATGCCCATCACGTTGTAGTTGGGGGTCGCCTTGGTGGCCCCGTAGTAGGTCATCGCGATCACGCTGCCGCCGCCGCTCATCAGCGGTTCGGCGGCGCGGGCGAGGGCGATCAGGGAGTAGCAACTGATGTCGAGGGCGATGGCGAATCCGGCGCGCGAGGTGTCGACCGTGCGGCCGAGCAGGTCCTCCCGGTTGGCGAAGGCCACCGAGTGGACGAGGAAGTCCAGGCGGCCCCACCGCTCCGCGAGAGTGGCGAACACAGCGTCGATCTGACCGTCGTCGGTGACATCGAGCCGTTCGACGATGGTCGAGCCGATGCTCTCGGCCAGCGGCCGTACCCGGCGTTCCAGGGCATCGCCCTGGAACGTGAATGCCAGCTCCGCGCCCTCGCGGTGGGCGCGCTGAGCGATACCCCAGGCCAGCGAGCGCTTGTTGGCGACACCGACGATCAGGCCGCGCCGGCCGGCCAGCAGCCCGCCGGAGGCGGCTGATCCCGGCGGTGAATAGACGGGCGGTGATGCGGGCGCGGTCACGGGCGGCGGGATTGTATACCTGACGCGCGGCCCCTTGGGGCCTGCCGGCCTGGCGGGGGAGAGGAACGGCGGAAGACCGAATGTTGCGCCGTGGTTGAATGCTGCACATGGTTTCGGCGCTCGGCATCGTCCTGGTCGTCGGCGCGACGCTCTGCTTCTCGCTGTTCGACCTGCTGCGCAAGAAGCTCACGGGACGGCTGAGCGACGGCTTCCTGGTCATGGTTCTGGCGCTGGGGGCGGTGCCTCTGTACGGCGTCTGGGTGGCACTGCAGCCCCCGCCCGGTGTGAGCGCGGCGTACGTCTGGCCGGGGCTGCTGTCCGTCGCCTGCAACCTGGGTGCGAACTACGGCTTCCTGCGTTCGGTCCGGCTCGCGGGCCTGAGCGCGGTGATTCCCCTGCTGTCTCTGACGCCGGTGTTCACGGCCCTGCTCGGGATCCCGCTGCTCGGCGAACTGCCCGCAGCGGGGGAGTGGCTGGGTATCGCGATGGTCGTATGCGGCGCCCTCGCGCTGCAACTGGGCGAGCGCTCCGGCGACCGGAGACGGCCGTGGACGCTGGGGGCGGGCGCGTGGTGGATGATCCTGGTCGCCTTCCTCTGGGCGACCGCGCTGCCGCTCGACAAGCTGGCCACCGAGGCCTCGAATGCGGCGTTCCATGGCCTCGTGATGCACCTGGGTGTCGGGCTCTCCGTCGCGGCGATCGCGATGCGAGGCTTCCGGAACGCCCCCGGCCGGCGGCGGGGCGTTCGCTCGGGCGTCGGAGCGAGAACCTGGGTGTTCCTGTTGACCGCCGTCGTCATCGGAGCGGCAGCGCAGGCACTCCAATTGCTCTCCCTGCAGCACGCCTGGGTGGGCTTCGTGGAGACGGTGAAGCGGGGCATCGGGTCGTCGCTGGCGCTCGTCCTCGGCCGGTTGTTCTTCGCCGAGCCTCTGACGATGCGCAAGGTGTTGGCGGTCGCCGTGATCGCGGCGGGCGTCGCGGTGATGCTCTGGTAGGTTGAGAGGCAGTGGTTCGCACTTGTCCCGCTGAGTTCCGGCTGCACCTCACACTCACCGTAGCCGCCTGGATGCTGGGGGCAGGCGCCGGAGTCGCCCAGGGTCCTCCGCTGTCCCAGATCGAGCTGCCGGACGGGTTCTCGATCAGCGTCTTCGCGAACGATGTTCCGGGCGCCCGGTCGCTTGCGCAGAGCCCCGGCGGCACGGTCTTCGTCGGCACCCGGAGCACGGGCGCGGTGTACGCGCTGATCGACTCCGACAACGACGGTGACGCCGACCAGACGCTGCAACTAGCGTCGGGGTTGAACTCACCGAACGGCGTGGCGTTTCGCGGCGGCGCCCTCTACGTGGCGGAGATCAACCGCATCCTGCGGTACGACGACATCGAGAGCCGGCTCGATTCTCCTCCGCAGCCGGTCGTCGTCACTGCTGCCCTGCCGACGGATACGAGCCACGGCTGGAAGTTCATCCGCTTCGGACCGGACGGCCGCCTCTACGTGCCGGTCGGGGCGCCGTGCAACGTCTGTAACAGGGCGGATCCCTACGCTTCCATTCTGCGCCTGGACGAGAACGGGGTCTACGAGGTCGTCGCGCGCGGGGTGCGGAACACGGTGGGCTTCGACTGGCATCCCGGCACGGGCCAGTTGTGGTTCACCGAGAACGGCCGCGACTGGTTGGGCGACGATGTGCCGCCGGACGAGCTGAATGTGCTGACATCGAATGGCCAGCACTTCGGCTATCCCTTCTGCCACGGTGGGGACATCGCCGACCCGACCTACGGCTCACAGCGTTCCTGTTCCGAGTTCAGAGCCCCAATCCAGAGACTCGGACCGCACGTGGCGGCGCTCGGCATGCGGTTCTACAACGGGGAGATGTTCCCGGAGCGCTATCGCGGCCAGATCTTCATCGCCGAGCACGGCTCCTGGAACCGCACCGATCCGATCGGTTACCGCGTCGTGGTGGTCCATCTGAATGGAAGCGGACAGTCGACGGAGTATGAGGAGTTCGCCACCGGTTGGCTGCAGGGTCGGACCGCCTGGGGCCGGCCGGTCGACGTGATGGTGCGGGAGGACGGTTCGTTGCTGGTTTCGGACGACCGGCGGGGAGCGATCTACCGCATCGCGTACACGGGCTCTGCGCCACCGCCGCCGCCACCGCCGCCACCTCCGCCGCCGCCACCGCCGCCTCCACCGCCGCCTCCGCCGCCGCCACCTCCGCCGCCGCCTCCACCGCCTCCACCGGACCCGGAGCCACCGCCGCCACCCCGTGACGGAACCTGTGAACCGGCGGCAGAGACGCTCTGTCTTCACAACCATCGGTACGAGTTGCAAGCAGAGTGGTGGACCCTCGATGGAGGGAGCGGGTCCGCCTTAGCGGTTCCGATGGCAACGAACGATGCGGGTCTGTTCCAGTTCTACGATCCGGACAACTGGGAGATCCTGATCAAGGTGCTGGACGGCTGCGCGATCAACGGCCATTTCTGGGTCTACGGCGCTTCAACGACGGACCTCGGGTACGCGATCCGGGTGACGGACACGGCGACGGGTGAGGTCATGGAGTACCGGAACGAGCCCGGGCGGCCGGCCCCCGCGATCACGGACGCCAGGGCGTTTCCGGACAGTTGCAGCCCGTAGCGATTCGTTGCCGCGGGCACGGTGGCGGCCTCCGGCCGTTGCTATGATCCGCGCATTGTGCTTCGTTTCTCCGCTTTCTTCATGGCCCTCGCTCTCGCCGCCGGGACCGTGTTCGCGGCCGATGACGAGGAACTTCGTCTGGACGAGATCGAACTCCCGGCCGGGTTCTCGGTCGACGTGTTCGCCTCCGGCATCGACCTCGCGCGGTCCCTGGCGCAGAGCCCCTCGGGCACCGTCTTCGTCGGCACGGGCGGGCTCCGAGCCAGCGAGGTCGTGCACGCCCTCGTCGACGAGGACGGCGATGGCAAGGCGGATCGGCGCTACGAGGTCGCGTCGGGCCTGAACCGGCCGAACGGCGTCGCGTTCCACGACGGCGACCTCTACGTGGCTGAGATCAGCCGCGTGCTCCGCTATGACGACATCGAGAGCCGCCTCAACGCGCCGCCGGCGCCGGTCGTCGTCACCGCCGACCTGCCGGACAAGACACACCACGGCTGGAAGTTCATCCGCTTCGGTCCTGACGGAAAGCTCTACCTTCCGGTCGGCGCGCCGTGCAACATCTGCGACGAGGGCGATCCCTTCGCCGCCATCCTGCGGCTGGACGACGACGGGGGCTACGAGGTCGTGGCGCGCGGCGTCCGCAACACGGTCGGCTTCGACTGGCATCCCGGCACCGGCGAACTCTGGTTCACCGACAACGGCCGGGACATGATGGGCGACAACGTCCCGCCCGACGAACTGAATGTGCTGACCGAGGACGGCCAGCACTTCGGCTACCCGTACTGCCACGGTCAAGGCATCGCCGACCCGGAGTTCGGCGACAAAAGGCCCTGTGCGGAGCTCGTGCCGCCGGCGATCGACCTCGGGCCGCACGTGGGAGCGATCGGCATGCGCTTCTACCGGGGCGATGCGTTCCCGGAGCGCTACCGCGGGCAGATCTTCATCGCCGAGCACGGTTCGTGGAACCGCAGCGAGAAGATCGGCTACCGCGTCATGGTGGTTCACCTCGGTGCCGACGGGCGGCCCTCCGAGTACGAAGAATTCGCCACCGGTTGGCTTCAGGGCGGCGACTCGTGGGGCCGGCCGGTCGACGTGATGGAGCGCGCCGACGGATCTCTGCTCGTCTCCGACGACCTGCGGGGTGTGATCTACCGGATCAGCTACGACGCCGCGGCTGCGGCGGGGGAGTAGGTTCCATGGCGCACATCGATCTCGCCGTCGTCGCGGCGGCGCGGAACCGCTACGACGCGGCTCGCGCTGCCGGTCTCCGCCTCGACATGACCCGCGGCAAGCCGTCGCCGGAGCAGCTCGCTCGCTCCCACGGCCTGCTGCGGGCAGTAGAGCGGGAGGACAATCCCGCCGCCGACGGCACCGACTGCCGGAACTACGGGGGAGATCCCCGCGGTCTGCCGGAGATGCGGGCCCTCTTCGGCGAGATTCTGGGAGTCGATGCGGACCTCGTCTTCGTCGGCGGCAACGCCAGCTTGCAGTGGATGCACGATCTGGTGGTGCAGGCGATGCTGGTGGGCGTTCCGGGCGGCGAACCCTGGGGCGGGGTCGGCCGCGCTGTGCCGGTGAAGTTTCTCTGTCCCTGTCCCGGCTACGACCGGCACTTCGCGCTGCTCGAGCGCTACGGCATCGAGATGCTGCCGATCTCCATGGACGAAGACGGCCCCGATGTGGATGAGATCGCGCGTCTCGCGGGTTCGGACCCGAACGTCAAGGGGATGTTCTGCGTGCCGCGCTACAGCAACCCGACCGGCGTCACGTATTCGGACGACGTGGTTGAGGCGATCGCCTCCATGCGCACCGCGGCGCCGGACTTCCGGATCATCTGGGACGACGCCTATGCGCTGCACGCCTTCGACGGTGAACCGGATCGGCTGGCCAGTCTCTACGACCGCTGCGCGGCCCACGGCAACGAGGATCGGGCGTTTCTCGTCACGTCGTTCTCCAAGGTCACGTTCGGTGGCTCGGGTCTGGCTGCGGTGGCCGCGAGTCCGAGAAACGGCGACTGGATCCGGGGTTTCCGCTCGATCCAGACGATTGGACCGAACAAGCTGAACCAGCTCGCGCACGCCCACTTCTTCGACGGCGCCGTCTCGGCCGTCCGGGATCACATGAAGGGGCATGCGGACCTGATCCGGCCGAAGTTCGAGGCCGTGCTCCGGGTGCTCGACGAGCGCCTCGGCGACTTGGGAGTCGCTTCGTGGAGCCGGCCCCGGGGGGGCTACTTCGTCAACCTGGACACGGCGCCCGGTTGCGCTCGGGCGGTGGTCGAGATGGCGGGGGAAGCAGGGGTCAAGCTGACGCCCGCCGGCGCCACCTTTCCCTACGGCATCGACCCGCAGGACCGGAACGTCCGCGTCGCCCCGACCCTGCCGGCCCTCGAGGAGATCGAGACCGCGACCGGACTGCTCGCGGACTGCATCGTCCTGGTCAGCGCCGAGAACAGCTAGTGGCCGGACGGCGACTGACGGGCCCAGTTCATCAGTAGCCTGACGGCAACTGAAGAACCGGGCCCTTAGTGGTCGATGTAGCCGAGGCTCTTGAGCTGCTTGATGTCGTCCTCGCTGAGGACGGTCGAACTCTTGGCCTCGTACTTCGGCAGGGCGCGGTACCAGTTGACGAGGCGGCGGCCGAGGGGCGGGACCAGCTCGACGGGGGGCTCTGAGAGCGGTTTCTCCTCGTGCGGATCGACGGTCAGGTCAAAGTACACGGTACGGCGTTTCGAGAAGTCGTGCAGCACCTTCGCGCCGTTCAACTCCATGCTGATCTGCAGCGGGTTCTCGTAGGGTGCGTTGCGGCGCGACTTGCCGAACAGCGCGGTATGCCGGTCGCCCATGACGTACCGCGGCCGCTGAACGGCTTCCGTTTCCCTCGCGGTTGGAACCAGGCGCCGTCCCTCGAGACCGTCGGGCGCTTCGATACCGAGCAGGTCGAGGACTGTCGGCAGCACGTCGACGACTCCGACCGGAGCCTGGACCTCGACTCCCGCTGGTAGTCCGGGACCGGCGAGGATCATCGGGATGCGGGCGTTCGGCCAGTGGACGTTCTTGCCGTGTCCCCAGTAGCTGTGCTCGCCCATGCTCTCGCCGTGATCGCTCAGGAAAAGCGTGAAGCGGGGCCCGGGCAGCAGCTCCTCCATCGCCTCCGACAGTCTGCCGAGCCAGTGGTCGACGTAGTTCACTTCCGACTGGTAGCGCCAGCGCTTCTGCCAGCCGGCGGTTCGCTTGTCCCTTGGCGGCAGGGGAGGTGTGAAGCCGGTGCGTTCCAGGTAGGGGTTGTGGGGGTCGGAGAAGTGGACCCAGAGGAAAAGCGGCTGCCCGTTTCGTTCTTCGTCGCCGGCGCGGCGGCGCAGCCAGCGCTCAGCGGCCCTTGCGATGTCGTCGGCGTTCCGTTCCATGCCGCCGACCGCGTTCCGGGCCTGGTTGAACTCCTCGTCGTAGTGGTCGAAACCCCGGTCCAGGCCGACCAGGTCGGCTCGCAGCGTCCAGTTCGAAATGAAGGCCGCGGCCTCGTAGCCGGCTTCGCCCAGGATCTCGGCCAGGACCGGGATATCGGTCCGCATCCGCTGCGCGTTGCGGCGGGCGCCGTGGGTCGGCGGATAGAGGGACGTGAAGATCGAGGCGAAGGCGGGCCCCGTCTTGCCGATCGTGGTCTGGGCGTCCTCGAACAGCATTCCCGCGGCGGCGAGGGCGTCGATCGTCGGTGTCTTCGCACCCGCGGCCCCGTAGGCGCCGACCGCGTCCGCGCGCAGGGTATCCACCGAGAGCAGCACTAGGTGCGGCTCGGCCGGGAGCGGCGCGCAGAGCGACGCCGCCACGAGCGCCGTGCGGATGAAGCGGGCGCCCGCGTTCACGCAGTCACGGCCCCGAAGGCCACGGCTTCTTCCTGGGTGTCGATGTCGCGGGCCAGGGACATCGCGTCGAGGACGGGCATCCGGACCTTGCGTTGGGGGTACTTCCGGCGGTGGCGGCGCTTGATGAACATGCGGCGAATAGCGAGCTCGAGTTCGGACTGCTGAATGACCCTTTCCTTGAGGCGCCGGGCGGCCCGCGTGCCGGATAGCAGCGTGTCCCACGTAAAGGTGGGCAGCCGGAGATTCAGGACGTGGATGAAGTCCTGAACCAGCATGATCCACAGGAGGCGCCGGGCCATGTAGCTGCTGCGGTAGAGGATCGGCCGGTTGCGTGTGCGGTAGGCGAGGTCCATCAGCCGGTACATGAAGTTCCAGCGGAGCGCCGCGGAGTCGAAGATCGCCAGATGACCGGGCAGCACGGGTACTGGCGTGGACAGTCCCTCGGGCTTGACGTGGTATCGCGGCTTCCACTTGGACGGGCCGAGACGTTCCGGGTCCTGGGGCGCCGGGATGATCGGGAAGAAGAAGTCCAGCGGGCTGTGGCTCCAGAAGTCCTCGACCACCGTCCGCATCTCGTTGGGGTCGGGGACGATGTCGCAGGTGGTGATCGCCAGCGGCCCGTCGCCGTGCAGTCGGCGGGCGGTTTCGACGCCGACCTCGATGTTGCGGCCGAAGCCGCCGTCCGTATCGATCGAGATGCCGTCCGAAAGCGAGCGGTAGGCGTGTCCGGGCCCTGCGACGTAGATCGGATCGAAGGCGTCCACCTGACGGATACGGTCGATGACGACCTCGATGAGCGGCCTGCCGCCGATTTTGACGTCGACGCCCTTGATGCCCGCGAGCGGGTGCTTGGAGCGGCCGCCGGGAGGCATGTAGGCCGGGCGGCGGTCGCTGCCTCCGAGGACGATCAGGGGTACGGACTTGAAGGTCATGGCGAAATCCGGTTCTCCCGAGGTCTGACCGATTCTATGTTGGGGGAGGGCAAGAGCCCAAGACGTTGGGGGAGGCCGAGCGGGGATCGGTGTGGTCCGAGCAGTCGACCCGCGCGCGGGAGGCGGCTCAAGGCGGTAGCATCCGGCGGACGGTCGCCCGGCCTTCGCTTGCGTGCTGATGAGACTTCCCCCGCCGCCGACGCCCGAGGTCGTGGACCGTGACGATCGCTTGGCCGATCTCGCGCACCGCTGGCTGCGTGAGCCGGCGGTCGGTCTGGACACGGAGTTCATCCGCGAACGGACCTTCTTTCCGCGGCTCGGCCTGATCCAGGTCGCCGACTCGTCCGGCTGCTACCTGGTGGACATGGTGGCGGTCGGGGACAGCTCCCCGCTTGCGGCGGTGGTCAGGTCGCCCGCGGTGACCAAGGTGTTCCATTCGCCGGGTGAGGACCTGGAGATCTTCCAGCATGCCTTCGGCTTCGCTCCCGAAAACTTGTTCGACTGTCAGGTCGCGGCCATGCTTTGCGGCCTGGGGGGTTCGCTGGGCTACGTTCATCTGGTCTCGAGCCTGTTCGAGGTCGAGCTGGCCAAGGGAGCGCAACGGTCCAATTGGTTGCGGCGGCCGTTGAGCGAGGAACAGGTGCAGTACGCGGGTCTCGATGTCGCCTACCTTCTGCCCGCGCACGAGCGGTTGCGGGCGAGGCTCGCGGAGCTCGAGCGCGAGAGTTGGGCGGAGGAGGAGTTCGGCCGGCTACTGGTTGCTTCGGTTGCCCGCCTTGATCCGGAATGGTCGTACGGGAGGTTGCGTCGTCCGGGAATGTCGCGGCGTCAACTGGCGGCACTGCGAGCCCTCTGCGAGTGGCGCGAAGCGAACGCACGCAGGCGCGATCTGCCCCGCGGTTTCGTGCTCAAGGATGAGACCCTCATCGATCTGGCGAGGCGGCTGCCGCGGAGCGGCCAGGACCTGGCTGCGGTGAAGGGGCTTGGGCCGGGACAGGCGCGCCGGTACGGTCCGACCCTGCTGGACCTGGTGCGAGGCGCTGCCACCTTGCCCGAGAGCGAACTTCCGCAGCGGTTGGACCGTTCGGCGGGCCGGTCGTCGAGTCACCTGGTGGATGGGTTGCGGGAGTTGGTGGCTGGCGTCGCCGCCGACCTCGGCATGCCGAATGAAGCGCTGGTGCCGCGGCGCACGCTCGAAGCCTGGGCGGCGCGTAGCCTGGAGCAGGGTTCCTGGGTCTGGCCAGGCGAGATCGAGGGTTGGCGCCGTTCGGTGCTCGAGCCCGAGGTCGAGCGTTCCGGCCTGCTGAGCACGGAGAGGGCGGCCGGAGAACGCCGCCGTCGCTCCAATCGAGGCCGCGGGCGTAGGGCCGGCGCGACGGTCCCGGCGACCGGTGTCGGAGTTCGTGACGCGATGAGGCGGGTGGACGCCCAGGGCCACACCATCGACGACCTGTACGGCCTGTTCAGCGAAACGGCACCCCCGGCGGTCGTTGTGCCGAACGATGTTGTACCCGAGCCTCAGTGCAGTCTGCTGGCTCACGAGAACCACATGACAGTGACCCTTGAGGCGTACCACGGCGGTGCTGTGGATGTCGTCGTCCTGAATCGCGTCAGATCCGATCGGTACTACGCGCGCAAGATCCTCCTGCGCCGAAACGTCGAGAGCGGCGGTGAAGCCCCACCTCCGGGGGCCGGCGTCGTCCAGTTTGGAATCATGCTCTTCGATCTCCGGTTCGCCAACGAAGAGGCACGGCTCGAGATCCTGAGCGAGAGTGCGCCGCTCGGGCACATTCTGATCCGGCAGCGGCAGTTGCGCCGGATCAGCACGCATAGTCTGCTCGAGATCGAGCCGGACGCGGAGATGCGTCATCACTTCGGCCTCCCGGAGCCGAGACACGGGCACGAGACGACGGTGTTCGGGCGCCTGGCGACGATCTTCTGCGACGATCAGCCGGCGGTGGAACTCCTGGAGGTGCTCCCACCCGGTCCAACCGCTACGGCGGGGTCATCAGGCGGGTCTGCGACGTAGCGGTAGGGGCTTGGGCGTCGACGCGCCGTCACGGCTTGAGAATCGGCTCCTCACGCTTGTTCGACGGGGAAGACGATCAGGTCGTCAATGCGCGGCGCCTTCAGGGCGAGTGCGAGCAAGCGGTCGAACCCCAGCGCGACACCAGCGCAATGCGGCAGACCGGCCTCCAGAGCGGCTAGGAATCGCGACGGCATGGGCGGTAGGGGCCGGCCCAGTTCCCGGCGGCGGGCGAGGTCGCGCTCAAAGCGCTGCTGCTGCTCGGCCGGGTCGCTGAGTTCGCCGTAGCCGTTGGCGAGCTCGATCTGACCCACGTAGGCCTCGAAGCGCTCCGCCGTCCTCGGATCGCTGGCGCCGAGCCGCGCCATCGCGGCCTGGGAGGCCGGGTAGTTGAAGACCACGGTCACCTGATTGGGCGCGAAGTGGGGCTCGACCTTCTCGATGAACAGCCGGGAGAGCAGGTCGTCCCGGTCGAGGTCTCCGCCGCTCTGCGGTGAGGAGGACTGCTCGACGGCCTCGCGCAGGGTCGGGGTGGGCGTGTCGTGCGGATCGACTCCGGCGTGTTGTTTCATCAGGTCGGCGTAGCTCGCGTAGAGCGTGGCCTCGAAACGATGCGACCCGGCCAGGAGAGTCTGGATGAGAGCCACCACTTCCCGCATCAGTCTTTGGTGGTCCCAACCGACGCGGTACCACTCGAGGATCGTGAACTCGGGGTTGTGCCAGCGGCCGCGCTCACCGCCGCGAAACGCCTTGCAGACCTGGTAGATCGAACCGGCGCCCGCGGCGAGCAGCCGCTTCATCGCCAGTTCGGGCGAGGTCTGGAGGTACATCCGGCGCTTCGGGAACCCCGGCGCTTCGATCGCGGAGGTCAGGCTCTCGAGATGCAGGTCGAGCGTGGTCTCGGCGCTCAGGAGCGGCGTCTCGACTTCGAGGACGTCCCGCTCGGCGAAGAAGGCGCGCAGTTCAGCCAGCATCGCTGCCCGCCTGCGCAGGGCTTCAGGCGTAGCGGTGGGGCGCCAGTCGGCGCCGTTGCCGGTCACGTGGCGCCCTCCCTGGCCGCTAACTCTTGGCGCGGGAAACGTACTCCCCGGTGCGGGTATCGACCCGGATCGTCTCTCCCGTCTGGATGAAGAGAGGGACTTTGACTGTGGCTCCGGTTTCGAGCTTGGCGGGCTTGTTGCCACCGCTCGAGGTGTCGCCCTTGAGGCCGGGATCCGTCTCGACCACCTCCCGGATCACGAAGTTGGGCGCCTTGATCTGGATCGGGAGACCGTTCCAGAGCGTCACGCTGCAGATGTCCTCTTCCTTGATCCACTGTTCGGCGCCCGCAAGAACCTGGTCGTCGGCTTCGACCTGTTCGTAGGTGTCGGGGTTCATGAAGAACCAGTGTTCGCCGTCGCTGTAGAGGTACTGCATCGACGTGTCGACGACATCGGCGCCCGCGAGCAGATCGCCGGGCTTGAGGGTCTTCTCGTTGACCCGTCCGTTCATGAGGTTGCGCATCTTGACGCGGGTGAACGCCTGCCCCTTGCCGGGCTTGATGAAGTCGCAGGCGATGATCGCGTTCGGCTCACTGTTCTCGAGCACCTTCAGTCCGGCGCGGACCTGGTTCATGTTGTAGCTGGCCATGATCTGAAACCGGCCTCCCGTGTCCAATGCGAAACCCTAGCAGTCGCCGGACTGGTGAAACCCACTGCGCCGGGATGCGTTGTGTATCGGTGAGGGATGCGCGTCGAGCGCCTGAGACTTTCAGCCCCTAAGACCTGGAGAAAGCGATGACCATCAGACCCTTGAGCCCTGAGTCGGGTTTTCGATTCACTACCGCGTGCCGAACGCTTCGCCTGTCAAGCCTGCGCCAGGGCATCGGAACGGTGCTGGCGGCGGCCGCGCTGGTGGCTGCGCCCGCATTCGGTGAGTTCGACGAGAGCTACCGCTTCGACGCCGAGTCCCTCACGGTTTCCAGCCTGATCGGCAAGGTGGACATCGGGCCGGCGACCGGTAGTCAGTTCGAGGTGGAGGTGGCGGTGCGCGGCGCCGACGGCACCCGGGAGAACATCAGGCTCGACCAGTCGAAGCGCGGTTCGCGCGCGCGTCTCGCCGTCGAGTTCCCGGTCGACGAGGAGAGGCGGTACGTCTACCCCGAGTTCAGCCGCCGCCGGGCGAACCTGTGGTCGCGCCAGAACAGCCGCTCCGACAGTCTCCTGGGCGAGATCCTGCGCTCCATGTCCGGTCGCCGCATCCGCATCGAGCGGACGGGTAGCGGCCTGGAAGCCTGGGCTGATGTGACGATTCGCGTGCCGAAGGGCCGGTCGTTGAAGGTCGAGTTGGGAGCGGGTGACATCGATGTGTCCGATGTCGCTGCTGATCTGGACTTGAACATCAGAGCCGGCATGGCCGAAGCGGCAGGCCTTGACGGCGATGTGGAGATCGGCGTCGGCAGTGGCGGTCTGGCGGTGCGGGACGTTCGCGGCCGGCTGGTCATGGACACCGGCAGTGGCAAGGCCCGTCTCGACCGCTTCGAGGGTGAAGCGCTCTCGATCGACACCGGCAGCGGTTCGGTGACGGTCACCGAAGTGTCGGCGGAGGCGATCGACATCGACACCGGCAGTGGCGGCGTGACGGTTGACGGCATGGACGCCAAGTGGCTCTCGATCGACACCGGCAGCGGCAACGTCCGGATCGAGGCGGCGGGCGCCGACGCCGCGGCCATCGATACGGGCAGCGGCAGCGTTCACCTCGCGCTGGAGCGGATGGGCGACGGCAAGTTCGAGATCGGCACCGGCTCCGGCGGCATCGTCTTCCTGGTTCCGGATGACCTCTCGGCCCGGTTCGACATCGACATCGGCAGTGGCGGCATCGACGTCGATGTGCCGATCGTGAAGACACTGCACAAGTCGCGGGGCGAAATGCGCTTCATTGCCGGCGACGGCGATGCGAATGTCGTCCTCGACACCGGCTCAGGCAGCGTGCGCGTGGCTAGCGTCAACTGACTTGCGCCCCTTTGGGAACGCGGGCGTCTCGCCCGCATCCGGCGCTGGCGCTACTCCGAAGACACACCCGCCGTTTCGCAGACGATCCGCCACTCCCGGGCGGTGACCGGCTGAACCGACAGGCGTTGTCCCCGGCGCAGCAGGGCCATCCCTTCGAGGTCGGGACGCTGGCGTAGCTCCGCCAGGGTCACGGGCTCGTCGAACTTGCGCTCGAACTCGATGTCGACGAGATACCAGCGGGGATTCTCCGGGTCCGACTTCGCGTCGTAGTGAGGATCGTCCGGATCGAACTGGGTCGGGTCCGGGTACGACTCGCTGCACACGCGCGCCAGACCGGCCACTGCCGTCGGCTTGGCGTTCGAGTGGTAGTAGAGAACGCCGTCGCCGATCTTCATCCGATCGCGCATCAGGTTGCGGGCCTGGTAGTTGCGCACACCATCCCAGTAGGTCGTGCCGTCCCGTTCGAGGTCCTCGATCGAGTAGGCGCCCGGCTCGCTTTTCATCAGCCAGTACTGGCGTGGCTCTTCGGTCATGGGGGTCTCCTGGTCATGGGCGGGAGCCCTTATTCTGCCTCGCTGCAGTCGGATGGTCGGATACCATCGCGGACAGCCATGGGCGTGAAGAAAGAGCGACCGACGCCAAGGCGACGGACTTTGAGGGCCCTCGTGCGTGGCGGCCGGGCTGCGGGGGCGGCCTCGCCCCGCAAAGGGAAGTACTTGGGGCTCTTTCGCGATCCGCGCATCAGGAGTCGATCCTCAGTGGGATCGCCACCCGAGACGGGAAGTTCCCGGAGTCAAGACACACTTCTCGACCCCCTGCACGGCCTCCAGGTCCGGTCCAGTTCGTGGCGAAGTTGGCTGGCTTCTGGCGCCTGAGTCAGGAGGACCTCGCCGGCTTGCTCGGCTTCGGACCCGGGGATGCAGCCCACGCGGCCGCATTGCTGACGGGCCGGACGGAGCTCCATGGGCGTGACGTTCGGGACCGGATAGCGCACCTGTTTCGGATCCGGGAGTCTCTCCATTCGCTCTTCCGAGACCTGGAAGTCGAGAACGAATGGCTCCGAGAGCCTCACGACCTTCTTGAAGGCAGGTCGCCGATGTCGTTGATGGTGGGCGGCTCAATGGAAGATCTGCTTCTGGTCAGAGAGTACGTGGACGAAGTTGCCGGTTCGTAGACGTTGCTCGATGAGGTCCCCACCCGCGGAGGCAGCCGCAGAGTATTCCGGCTTGCGAGGGATCCTGGGCTCGACCTCTTGACCGAACTCGGCCTTGACGCAGAGGCAGAGGCCGAGCTGCGAGAGGCCGTGGCGACCGTCAACGGTGCCTCGACACCGGAGGAACTCTGCGATGCCGCGTTCAGGCCAAAGAGAAGGCTGCGAAGACGCACCCGGTACTCCGACGGGACCTTCCCGGTCTTCTACAGTTCGGTGGAACCTGAAACGGCGGAAGCGGAGATCAGGCATTGGTTTCCTCGCTTTGCGGGAAGGCCGGAGGCACCCCGAACGGCGTACTACCAGCGGTTGGCATGCAGGTTCTCTGGGCGGGAGAGAGGCGATCAGCGGTGCAGAGATGGGGGATGTTGTGGCGGTGACCTACGACCCGGCTTCGGGCGAAGTAGGTCTCCGGTGACGGCGGTCTCCGTTCTTCGTTCTCCGCTTGGTTCGGCACTTGAGCTTGTCCGCACCGCCTCCCACGTGTCGTTGCCCTCAGAGAGCGTTCGGAGTCATCCGCTGCACTTTGGGAGGCGTTGAGCCGTTTCGGTCTTCGCCGCGGAGTTCCGCAGTGTCTCGCCGGCGCTCGCGGAGCGCCCGGAGTTCGCCCGGCTGACGACGATGGCGCAGCGCAGTCCGTTCGAGTGAGCGAGTGGGCACGGACGCGCGAGCCACCGGGTAACTCAAGCGCCCGCTACAAAATGCTGCGGCCGAAGAGGGAACTCAGCAGGCCGAGGGCCAGCTTCGCGGTCTGGTTCCGGGTGTCGAGGATCGGGTTCACTTCGACCACGTCGACGGAGCCGATGCCACCGTGCTCGGCGATCAGTTCCATCAACAGGTGGCCCTCGCGGTAGCTCAGGCCGCCGGGCACCTGGGTGCCGACGCCCGGGGCTTCCCGGGGATCGATCGAGTCCATGTCCAGACTGACGTGGATCCGGTCCACGTGGCCCAGCCGTTCGAGAGCCTCGGTGGCGAGCGGCGCCAGGCCCCGCTCGTCGATCTGACGCATCGTGTAGGTGGTGATGCCGGCTTGGCGGATCAGGGCCAGCTCGCCGGCATCGAGGTCGCGGACGCCGAACAGGATGACGTCCTCCGGCTGGAGCTTGGCGCCGGGGCGCCCGGCGTCGACCAACTCCGGTGCGCCGTACCCGCACAGGGCGGCCAGGGGCATGCCGTGCAGGTTGCCGGTGGGCGAGGTGTCGGGGGTGTTGAAGTCGCCGTGGGCGTCGATCCAGAGGACGCCGGTACGGTGCTCGTGCGAGACGCCGCCGACCGTGCCGACGGCGATCGAGTGGTCGCCGCCGAGGACAAGCGGCACGGCGCCGTCGGCCACCGCCCGCCGGCTGGCCTCGTAGATGCGCTCGCAGGCGTCGACGACCGGCTGCAGGAAGGCCATGCCGGGCCCGGACGACAGGGTGTCCCGCTCGACGGTCTCGATGTTGCCCTGGTCCTCGACCCGGTAGCCAAGCCGGGTCAGGGCCGACTTGAGGCCCGCGTAGCGCAGTGCAGTGGGCCCCAGATCGACGCCGCGGCGCGACTGTCCCAGGTCGAGCGGTGCGCCCAGGATGCGGATCGTCGTCTGGGCGGCTGCGGCCGGGGTCGGCATGGTGTGACGGTAGCAACTTCTGGGGGAGTAGCGTTGTTCCGGATTCCGCCTTCGGCGGATGCCAGCCAGGAGGCCGGCGCACTCAGTGGCGCACCCGAGGGGGCCGGGCGCAATAGGATGCGGACCGCGCATGTCTGTCCGCAACTTCTGCATCATCGCTCACGTCGACCACGGCAAGTCGACGCTCGCCGACCGGCTGATCCAGCATTGCGGCGCGGTGGAGGATCGCCACTTCCGGGACCAGATCCTGGACTCGATGGACATCGAACGCGAGCGGGGGATCACGATCAAGAGCAACACGGTGACCCTGCGGCACCAGGACGCCGAGGGCCGGTTCTGCCGCCTGAACCTGATCGACACGCCGGGCCATGTCGACTTCTCGCACGAGGTGCGGCGGTCGCTCATGTCCTGCGAAGGGGCGCTGCTGCTGATCGACGCCTCCCAGGGCGTCGAGGCGCAGACGGTCGCCAATCTCTACCTGGCGCTCGAGTACGACCTCACGATCATCCCCGTGATCAACAAGATCGACCTTCCCTCAGCGGATATCGACCGGGTGCTGGAGGAGATCGAGAGCGACCTGGGCCTGGACCCGTTCGAGGCGGTGCTGTGCTCGGCCAAGACCGGCGAGGGTGTGGACAGGGTCCTGGACGCGATCACGGCCCGGTTGCCGCCGCCGTCGGGCACTCTGGAAGCCCCGCTCAAGGCGCTCGTGTTCGACGCCCAGTACGACCCGTACCGCGGCGTCGTGCTGCTGGTGCGGGTGCGCGACGGCCAGTTGCGGCCGAAGCAGAAAGTGCGCCTGATGCACACCGGCAGCGAGCACGAGGTCGAAGAGGTGGGGACCCTCCTGCTCAAACGGCGCCAGGCCGAGGAACTGGAGGCAGGGGCGGTGGGCTACGTGATCGCCGGGATCCGGAACATCTCGGAGATTGACATCGGCGACACGATCACGACCGCGGTGGATGGCGCCGCCGATCCGATCCCCGGGTATCGCGAGGCGAAGCCGGTGGTCTTCTCATCGATGTACCCGGTGTCGAGCCACGACTACGAGGACCTGACTCACGCGCTTGAGAAGCTGGCTCTGAACGATGCCGCGCTGACCTACGACAAGGACGCATCTTCGGCCCTCGGCTTCGGCTTCCGCTGTGGCTTTCTGGGCCTGCTGCACCTGGACGTGGTGCAGGAGCGCCTGGAGCGCGAGTATGGGCTGTCCCTGGTGCTGTCGGCGCCTTCTGTGCAGTACCTGGTGGAGATGTCGGACGGTTCGACGCGACGGATCGACAATCCGTCGGCGTATCCGGACCCATCGGAGATCGCGAGCGTGGCCGAGCCGTTCATCAAGGCCTCGATCATGCTGCCGGAGCGCTACCTCGGGGCGGTCATGGAGCTCTGCCTGGAGCGCCGCGGCGGCAAGACGAACATCCATTACCTGGCGGTGGGACGGGTCGAACTGACCTGCGAGCTGCCGCTCGCCGAAGTGCTCTTCGACTTCTACGACCGCCTCAAGACGGTGACCCAGGGGTACGGTTCGTTCGACTACGAACTCATCGAGTCACGAGTAGCCGACCTGGTCAAGGTCGACATCCTCGTCAACGGCGAGCGGGTCGACGCCCTGTCCCAACTCGTGCACCGGGACAAGGCGCGGCGGCGGGCCTTGCGCTACTGCGAGCGCCTCAAGGACACCATTCCGCGCCAGCAGTTCAAGATCGCGATCCAGGGAGCCATCGGCGGCCAGATCATCGCCCGCGCCACGATCACGGCATACCGCAAGGACGTCACCGCCAAGTGCTACGGCGGCGACATCACCCGCAAGCGGAAGCTGCTCGAGAAGCAGCGCGAGGGCAAGAAGCGGATGAAGCGCGTCGGCTCCGTCGACATCCCCCAGGAAGCGTTCGTCTCCGTCCTGCGCAGCGACGGGTGATTCTCAACTGCGATGCTGTTCAAGGACCGCCTTTCGCGCCAGCGACCTCGCGTGAACGAGCAGATTCGCCCTTACGGCAAGGCGCCCGGGCTGCGATCCAAGGCGAGGCGGCCGGCGACATACACCGCGCGCACCGCCCGATCGTCGCCGAGCATTGCGAGTCCGTAGAGGGTGTCCTCCAGGCTCTCGGAAAGGGTGTGGCGATCCCGGAGCGTCGGCGTTGCGGTCGGATCGAGCACGACGATGTCCGCCCAGCGGCCGGGTGCCAGACATCCGATCTCCTCTTCGACACCGAGGAGCGTGGCGTTGCCCCGGGTGGCTGAGTAGAACAGCTCATGCGCGCCGAGGTGTTTCCCCCGCAGCAGGGCCGCTTGGTAGGCGCCGGCTAGGGTGTGCAGCATCGAGTAGCCGGTGCCGGCGCCGACGTCGCTTCCCACGGCGATGCCGACGGGACGTTCCGGGCGGCCAACCATGGCCCGATCGAAGATCCCTGAGCCCAGGAAGGAGTTCGCGGTCGGGCAGTGAACCACCGTTGTTCCGGTGTCGTGGAGCCGCCGGCATTCCCGCTCGGTGAGGTGGACCCCGTGCGCCAGGAGCGTGTGGCGCCCCAGGAGTCCTGCGCGGTCGTAGACGTCCGTGTAGTCGAACGCCTCCGGAAAGAGCTCCCCAACGCGAGCGATCTCTTCGTGGCTTTCGCAAAGATGCGACTGAACCGTCAGGTCGGGTCGGGCGGCTGCGAGTTCGCCGGCCAGCCGCGATTGCCTCCTGCTGGAGGTGACGGCGAATCGGACCGTAATGGCGTATCGAAGCCGGCCCCGAAGATGCCAGCGGGCCGCCAGCGCCTCGCTGTCGGCGACGCCGCCGTGTCCCCGCAAAAGACGATGCGGCCCGTCTCGTCAACTGCGACGCTGCCTCTTGGGTGGAAACGGACCGCCTCTTCTGCGCCTGTGCCAGGGGGAACGCGGCCGTAGTGGAGGACCGCGCCGCGGATCACCCGCTCGCAGATCGTCACGCGGGAAAGCGCTCCAGGAGCTGGGCGGCGACGCCGGCAGCGATGGCGGCAGGCGCCTTGGACCCGATCTGCGGGAGCCCGATCGGACACACGAGGGCGTCGCTCAGGTCATCAGGCAAACCGGCGCTCCTCAGCCGGTGCAGGAATCGAGTTCGCTTGCTTGCCGAGCCGATCAGTCCGACGTAGCTGAATCGCGCTGCGGCAAGGGCGGCATGGACGATCGCAAGATCGAGCGGATGGCTATGGGTCATCACGACGACGGCGGCATGCGAAGGGGCGGCGGCCAGTTCCGCCGGGGGGTTCTTGGTCTCGATGGTCCGGACGCGGCCGGGCAGGATGGACGGGAACGCTTCTCGACGCTCGTCGATCCAGGTGACCGCGAAGGGGAGAGGGGCCAAGGCGAGCATGAGCGCCCGACCGACATGCCCGGCGCCGAAGAGCCAGACCTCCTGGGGGCGAGCGCCGAAACGCTCGATGATCTCGAGCTGGCCGTCGGTCGCCCGAGTGTCGAGCCGCAGGCCGGCATCCGTTCCCGAGGCGTCGGTCCCTCCTTCTCCGTCCTCGACCGGGATGCGATCAACAGCGCGGCGGCGCATCCGGCCCCGGGTCAGGAAGGGACCCGCCTTCTCCCGCGTCGCAAGCGCCCGGACGGCGTCGAGCTGCCCTGCGACGAGCACCTCGGAAAGCACGTCGACGCTTCCGCCGCAGCACTGGCCCAGATCGGGCCCGAGTGAGTACCGGCCAAGGGCAGCGGATTGCACGCCTTCGGCAAGCGCTCGCCGCGCGGCGCCGAGGACGCGCCACTCGAGTTCGCCGCCGCCGATGGTGCCGGAGAAGCCGGCGCCGTCGGGCCCGATGATCATCCGGGCGCCGGCCTCGCGGGGTGCGGAGCCGCGCACGGCCGCGACTGTGACCAAGGCGCAGATGCCGTACGCCTCCAGGACACCTGCGACTTTCGGCCAGACTGGGCGCATGGAGTCAACCCGCAGCCGGCGCCGCGACCGCTAGCTCGCCTTCCGGACGGTGGTCGTGCCGTAGTGCGTCCGCGGCGCCCAGGATGGCTTCGGGCGTGGCCGGCACGTCGAGCGGCGGCACTTTGCCCGGCGCCAGGCTCGCCACCGCGTGGGTGATGGCCGAGAATACAGAGAGAGCAAGCATGAGGGGAGGTTCGCCGACCGCCTTCGAACGGTGAATCGTGGGTTCCGGATTCCCCCCCGGCCGGTAGAGCGTCACCCGAAAATCGGCCGGGACGTCCGAGCAGGTCGGGATCTTGTAGGTCGACGGCGCGTGGGTGAGCAACCGTCCCCGTGGATCGAACACCAACTCCTCGGTGGTGAGCCATCCCAGACCCTGGACGAAGCCGCCTTCGATCTGGCCGATGTCGATCGCGGGATTGAGCGACCGTCCGGCGTCGTGCAGGATGTCCACCCGGTCGAGTCGGGTTTCGCCCGTCTCGGTGTCGACCGTGACCTCGCTGCAGGCGGCGCCGCAGGCGAAGTAGAGGAACGGCCGTCCGCTTCGGCGGTCGCGGTTCCAGCCGATCTTCGGCGTGCGGAAGAAACCCGTGGCTGAGAGGGAAACGCGTTCGGCGAACGCGAGCGCCGCGAGTTCTCCGAGCGAGATCGTGTCCGGACGCTGGCAGTCTCCGCTCGCGGGACCTACCCGCCCGTTCGCAAAGGAGACGGCCTGCGGCTCGACTCCGAAGTGTCGAGCGGCGAGATCCGTAAGCCGCCGCCGGATCTTGCGGGCCGCCAGCCGCGCCGCCATGCCGTTCAGGTCCGAGCCCGACGAAGCCGCGGTGGCGGGAGAGTTGGGTACCTTGTCCGTTCGCGTCGCAGTGACCCGCACCTGGCCGATGTCGGTTCCCAGTTCTTCGGCCACCACCTGGGCGACCTTGATGTAGAGCCCCTGGCCCATCTCGGTTCCGCCGTGGTTCACCTGAACCGAACCGTCCACGAAGAGGTGGATCAAGGCGCCCGCCTGATTGAGCGGCAGCAGCGTGTAGGCGATACCGAACTTGACCGGCGTCAGCGCGATCCCCTTGCGTAGGGCACCGCCCAAGGCGTTGAAGCGCGCCGTCGCCTTTCGCCGCGCGGCGTAGTCGCTGGTCTGCTCCAGCGAGTCCATCATGTCCGCGAGCACATGCTCGCCCACCATCATGCCGTAGGGCGTCGTATCCCGGCCTGGCCGGTAGAGGTTGCGCTTGCGGACCAGGAGCGGATCGAGATCAAGCGCGATCGCCGCCGCATCCATGATCCGCTCGGCCACGATCATCCCCTGGGGCCCGCCGAAGCCGCGGAATGCCGTGTTCGAGACGGTGTCCGTCCGGAGGCGGCGGGAGCGGATCGTAGCCGCGGGGTAGTAGTAGGCGTTGTCGGCGTGAAACAGCGCTCGGTCGCAGACGCCCTTCGACAGATCGACCGAACAACCGCAGCGGGCGTCCAGCTCGATCTCGACTCCTGCCAGGACACCGGTAGCGTCCAGTCCGCAGCGAAAGGCTGCCTGGAAGTCGTGACGTTTGCCGGTCATCGCCATGTCGTCGTCGCGATCGAGCCGGAGTTTGGCCGGGCGGCCGACGACGCTGGCGGCGAGGGCGGCCAGACAGGCCCACTGGGCGGCCTGGGACTCCTTCCCACCAAAGGCGCCGCCCATCCGGCGGCACTCGCAGACGACCGCCGCATCCGGGATGTCCAGCATGCGCGCGACCAGCCCCTGGATCTCGGCCGGGTGCTGGGTGGAGGAGAAAACCCGGATTTCGTCGTCCTCGCCGGGTACCGCCAGCGCCGCCTGACCTTCCAGGTAGAAGTGTTCCTGACCGCCGATCCGCAGACTCCCCTCGAGGCGGTGCGGGGCGGCAGCACAGGCCGACGCGGCATCGCCCCGTTCGAAACCGTAGGGCGGGAGCAGGTCCGTTCCCTGAGCGAGCCCGTCGTCCACGCTGATCCGGGGCAAGCCGGACTCGACCTCGATTCGGGCTCGCCTCACAGCTCGGCGGGCGATATCGCGGCTCTCGGCGACGACGGCAAACACCACATCGCCGGGAAACCGGATCGCGTCTTCGGCGAGAATCGGGTCATCCCCGGCGGCGGGGCTGCAGTCGTTCCGGCCGGGAACGTCGGACGCTTCCAGAACGGCCAGAACCCCCGGGAAGGAGCGCACGGCGGAAAGATCCAGGGAACGGATGGCGCCGCTGCCGGCGTCTGCGGCGCCGGGCGCCACATGCACCGTGCCCGGTGGCTCGGGCAGATCGTCGATGTAGTTCGCCGTGCCCCGGACGTGCCGCGCCGCGCTGTCGTGAGGCAGTGCCCGTCCGACGCTCCGGCCGGGTGCGTCGCCGGCGGCGGTGGGCTCCCCGAAGGAAGTCCAGCCGGTCTCCGTTGCCGTGGTGCTCGACTCATCAACGGTCTTCGCCTGAAGGGGCGCGCTCATGCCGTCTCTTCCCTGCTGCCTCGGACCCGCGTTTCCGTGCTCACACGCCCCGCAATTTCGTCGAGCGCCTTGAGCACGAGGGCGCCGGCGACTCGCAGCCGGTAGCGGGCGCTCGCCCGATGATCGTCGATCGGCGAGAAGTCCGCGGCCAGCGCCACACGGACGGACTCTTCCGCGTCGCGCCGAAGTGCTCGGTTCTCCAGCCCGAGCCCGATGACGGCCTTCTCGGTTCGTGGGGAGCGTTGCGGCGTCGCCGCCATGCCGCCCCAGGCCATCGCCGCGGAAACGATGCGGCCGTCGGCCACCTGGAAGCGGAACGCCCCGAGCACGGACGAAATGTCCTGGTCGTAGCGCTTCGAGATCTTGTAGGCGCGAAAGCGCTCGTTCGGGCGGAGGCGGGGGACCCGGATCCGGGCCAGGAACTCTCCGGGTGCGCGATCCTGAACGCCGTAGTCGACGAAGAACTCCTCGAGCGGCAGCGTCCGGAGCCGTGCGCCGAGGCGAAGTTCGACGGAGGCGCCGAGTGCGATCAGGACGGGGGGCATATCGCCAATCGGCGAGCCGTTCGCAATGTTGCCGCCGACGGTACCGACTGCCCGCACCTGCTTCGAACCCAACCGCCGGAGCACCTCGCCAATGTCCGGGTCGATGCGGCGAAGCGCCGCCTCCGCCTCGGAATAGGTGGCGGCGGCACCGAGCTCCACCCGGTCGTCCTCTTCGCGAACCGCCCGGAGGGAGGCGGCGCGTCCAGTGTGAATGATCCGGGGCAGGCGACGCAGTTCCTTCGTGATCCAGAGGCCGACGTCCGTGGCGCCGCCTGCGATGACGGCATCAGGATGGCGGGCGCAGATGTCCGCCAGGCTGTCCTCCGAGGCCGGCGCCGCGTAGAACGTCTCGTTGCTGCCAACGAGGAGGTCCTGGCCGTCGTCGAGGGCCTCGAGCTGGGCGGCGG
The DNA here is from genome assembly GCA_965238135.1 of Candidatus Multivorans sp. Taxonomy (GTDB): domain Bacteria; phylum Acidobacteriota; class Thermoanaerobaculia; order Multivoradales; family Multivoraceae; genus Multivorans. Next base: position 183,254 of record OZ250177.1, read on the forward strand.
TGCGAGGCGCATTCCGGGCGAAGTCGTCGTCCGCCGGGCCGCGGCAGCAGGCGAGAGCGGCATCGGCGATTGGACGGTAGCCAGTGCAACGGCAGAGGTTGCCCGCGAGCCAGTCGTTCACGGAGGCGCGGTCCGGATGCTGGTTCGCATGGTAGAGGGCGAACAGGGTCATGACGAAGCCGGGCGTACAGAACCCGCACTGGGAAGCGTGGTGGTCTACGAGCGCCTGCTGGACGGGATGCAGTTCCGTGGCCGACGGGGCCAGATCTTCGACCGTGACGACTTCGGCGCCGTCCAGGGCGCCGAGGAGCTGGATGCAACTGTTCGTCGGCTCGTAGACCACTCGCCCGCCGCGCAGGCGTCCGACGGCAACGGTGCAGGCCCCGCAGTCTCCTTCGGCGCAACCTTCCTTGGTGCCCACAGCCCGTTCGCGGAGGCGCAGATGATCGAGGAGAGTCTCGGCGGGGGCGAATTTTTCGAGGCTCGTGACTTGGCCGCGACGAATAAAGCGAACGGCCGAGCGCATCCATGTAGCGTACCCCACCAAACTGGCTTCGGCCCGGAGTTCTTGCCCCGGTCCCGGCCGGCACGGGGAGGGGTGGCGCGGGTCCCTGGGAGGGTAACCCAGGGGTGGGGGGGCCAATGCCCTCGTTGTTCAGTCAGCTTCGGTCGGTTCGCCGGTGTAGAAGCCGGCGGTGCGCCGGGCGGCTGCGCGGGCGGTGCTGGGGTCTGTCCCGGATGCGATTGCGGCTTGTCCCCAGGCCTCGCTGCTGAGGTAGACGAAGGCCTTGCCGTCCGGGGTGGCGAACGCGGCTTCGTCCGGCATCGGCGCGTCGGGTTGATCGAGATGGAGTGCAAGGCCCATGAGGCCCATCTCCCAGCCGACGCCGGTTGCGCCTGGTCCGTACTGGTCCCAGTGTTCGGAGAGGAGCGCCGTGTGCGTGAGGGTGAGGCGCGCATGGCCGGCGCCGTCGTCGCAGAAGCGGACCTCCACCCAACTGACGTCCTCGCCGAACTCCCAGGTGAGCCCGAGATGTGAGAGTCGGTCGCACGCCGTGATCAGGCCGCCGGCGTTGCCCTCCAACTGATAGCGGCCGCCGAGCTGGAGTTCGCCGGTGACCGGCAGAAACCAGCGGGGAAGACGGTCGCCGTTGGTGACTGCGTCCCACAGATCCTCAACCGTCGTTTCATAGCTGCGAGCGAGGGTGATTGCGCGAGCGGGTTGTCCGTCCCGTTCCAGCGACGATACGGAGCGTTCTACGGTGTTGAGGTGAGCCGCAACGTCGAAGTCCATGGTTCCCTCTGTTCTCAAGGCGGATGCCGGCCGGAAGGCCGGCGCATACCGTTCTGAACTCGCGACGGTGTCAGTCCGCGTTGTACCAGATGGGCGACGACCAGGCGCGTTCCTGGATCGTCGGCGAGATGTCCTGTCGCGGTTCGACGCCGGCGCGAAGGGCGTCCCAGGTCGACCAGCGGCAGGTGGGGTTCTCGAGTGCGCGGACGTAGTAGAAGGCGCGCTCGGAGGCGTCGAAGTCCGGGTCGGTCCAGACCGCCTTGAGTTCGTCGGCGCCGGCGTCGGCGCTGATGTCGCAGGTCGCGAGGTCGACCATTGCGCCGTTGTCGGGGCAGCGGTTGGTGGCCGGGTCCACGTCGTTGCCGTCAGAGCAGGCGACATCGTAGACGACTTCGGCGCCTTCGCCGTCCCGCGACGATCCCTTGATCACCTGCAGCCGCTGCAGCGGCGCCCCCATCGAATCGCGCATCGCCATGACAGCGAACGTCGGCGCCGGGCCGGCATCGGTGACCAGCAGGTCGCCGCCCATGGGCACTCCCTCGGCGTAGGCCTTGGTCAGGAACTCGGCGTCGTCCAGGTCGCCGTCTGCGAAGTCGCCGGCGAAGAACCGCATCTTGATGCGCGGGCCGGAGGTGGCGAAGGTCTCCTTGCGCCGCATCGCGTCGAAGATCGCCGCGCGGGTGTTCTCCTCGGCCCACACGCCGGCGAGACCGGAGGCGCCCCAGGTGTAGTAGTAGGTGTCGCGGAAGGTGCGGCCCGAGCCGTCGCCGGTGCGCATCGACGCGTCCGACTGCTGGGTCGCATCGCCCAGGGTCTGGTTGGCGCCGGTGCCGGGCACGGAGCCGCGAAGCTGCGGCTCGGCGTCCAGGATCCCGACCTTGGACCAGTAGTTGTCCTCCTCGAACGAGCCGGCGGAGACGTGGGTGTCGCTGGCGCCGATGAGGCCGAACTTGTACGGGTTCGTCAGACCGCCGTCGGCGAGCCGGAGACCCCGGATCAGGGCGTTGCGGACGTAGCTGCCGGGCGGGTCACTGATGATCGTGGTCGCAATCTTGTACGGCATGATCTCGAAGTCGGCCCATTCGTCGTTGGGCGACAGCGCCGGGTGGGTGTCCGACGTGCCCTTGACCTGGGTCATCTCGACGATCGGTTCGTTGCGCATCCGGATGTCGGAGTATTCGTCGTCGAAGGGATCGCCGTAGAACTTCTCCATCTCGAACATGCGGCCGCCGGAGCCGTTCGAGTTGTGTGGAATAGCGAGGGCCTCGATCCCCTGGTCCCGCCAACCGTCCATCGCGGCCCAGAGGTCCTCGGGGTTCTGCGAATCGAGCCGGCTGAACGGCGCGTCCGGGTGCTCGGAACCGCGGAAGATCACGTTGCGGTGCAGGTTGTTCCGTTCGTAGCCCGACGACGTGTACTCGTAGCCGATGAAGGCGGTGAAGTTGCCCGGGTCGTTGTGCGCTTCGGCGGCCTCGACGATCTTCGACCAGGCGCCGCGCACGATGTCCATGTTCAGATGTTCCTCGGTGCCCGGGTCGCCGCGCAGGTAGGGGCCCATGCCGACGAAGATGCCGCGGCGTTCGTCGGCCTCCTCGGCGACTCGCAGGTCGGCGGCGATGGGGTGGCCATAGGCAGCGGAATCCTCCTCCATCATCGCCGGCAACATGCCGAGGTACATGCCGTGGTCGGCCACGGCCTGGAAGTCGAGCGGCCGGTCGAGCTTCATGTCGAAGCCGGCCGGATGCTTGATGGTCCCGCCCTTGGCGAACTCGTAGGCGTCGTTCGGGTCCGTGTTGGTGCCGAAGATGAAGGCGTCGAAGGAGTAACGGGTGTGGACATGGAGGTCGCCGAAGTAGGCGTTCCGGGTCGGGTTCGGCCCGTCGGCCGTACCGGCCGTCGCCGCATCGTCGCCGACGGCATCGTCGTTCGGGCTGCAGGCGCCAAGCAGGAGGGCGGCAAACGCGGTCATCGCCGCGACGATCGTCAGCTTCTTCATCGGAGTCTCCTCAAGAGCGGTGTTGCGACAGTCTACAATCGTTGTTTGAGTTTCCAGGTTACGGATCGCGAAGGGAGGTCTCGTTGTGCAGAAACTGACGGCCGGACTCGTTCTTGTTGCTGTGAGTGGGTTGGTGGCCGCATCGCCGGCCGCCGGGGTCGAGTTGGATGCGGACTTGAGGGCTCGCGTCGATGCCCTGATCGCGGAGGTCGACCGGTCGCCGACCACCGCCGCCAACATCGCCGAACGGATACGTGTGCTGTGGGAATGGGCGAACGCGATTTCGGTCCAGGGTGCTTTCGTGCCCAAGAACCTGCCGCTGGTGGCGTTCTACGGTCCGTTTCCCAGACCGGGCACGGAACCGTCGCCGTTCCAGGTCGAGGCCGTCGACGACTACGTGCGGCAGCTTGCCTGGTTGGACGAGGATGAGGCAGCCCTTGGTACGGTCGCGCGAACCGGATCGGCGGTGTTCGAGGCGCGCAGTTGGGCGACCATAGAAGTCGTCTACACGGTCGGTTCGCTCGGTATCGGCGAGGGCGGCGGCCTGGTCATCTCCTCCCAGGGCGCCGGCGGCTACGGTCTGCTTCAGACCACGGACCCCGGCGGCGCCCGCTACGTCTCCGCTCAGGTGAGCCAGGAGGGGATCAGCCTGGAACAGGACACGCACCCGATCTGGGGTCCCTACGGCGGCTTCCGCGGTCCGGCCAGCTTCCCGACTCTTCGGGTTCGCGGCGGGGCTCTGTCGCAGGGCGACACGATCACCCTGACCTACGGCGACACGAGCGGCGGCGGTCGCGGCCTTGGCGTCGGCGAATTCAGCAACGATCGGATCTCGCTGCCGTTCCACGTCGACCCGGGCGACGGCAGGGTCTACGAGTTGCCGCCGGCGACGTTCGAGGTCGTGGGCGGCGCGGCGGAGAGGGTTCACGGCTTCGCCCCGTCCATCGTCGGCGACGGGGAGACCTTCGTCATCTCGGTGCGCAGCGAGGACCGGCGCTACAACCGGGCGACCCGGGACATTCCGGGCCTTCGGGTGTTCCGCGACGGCGAGCAGGTGGGCGAACTGCCGGCGGGCGTGGCGATCCACCTCATGGAAGTTACGGCGGAGGGGGAGGGGGTCCACCGCTACACCTTCAGTAGCCCGGACGGGGAGGTGACGGGGGCTGCCAACCCGGTCTGGGTGAAAGCCGATCCCGAGCAGCGCCTGTTCTGGGGCGAGACGCACGGACACTCCGGCTTCGCCGAGGGGCAGGGCACGCCGGAGGGGTACTTCGGCTTCGCCCGCGACGACGCCCGGCTCGACTTCGTCACCCTGAGCGAGCACGACCTGTGGCTGACCGACGGTCTCTGGCAGCAGATGACCGACGCGGTACTCGAGTACCACCGCGAGGGAGAGCTTCTCGTCTTCGCCGGCTACGAGTGGACCTCGCCGCGGCAACGCGGCGGCCACCACAACGTGTTCTTCCGGCGCGCCGACATGCGGCGGGTCGGTGTCCAGGTCGCGCCCGACCTGTCCGCGCTCTACCGGGGCCTGCGCGCCGAGTACGACACGGACGACGTCCTGATCATCCCGCACGCGCACCAGAACGGCGACTGGCGGCAGAACGACTTCCAGATGGAGAACCTGATCGAGATCATGTCCGGCCACGGCACCTTCGAGTGGTTCGGCAGCCGCTACCTCGAGCAGGGCTTCCGGGTCGGCTTCGTGTCGGCGTCGGACGACCACCGGGGTCATCCGGGCTACTCGCCCGGTCACCAGGCCGGGGCTTCCGGGCGACGGTCGAACATCTTCCAGTTCGGCGGTCTCGCGGCCGCCTGGGCGCCGGCCCGCACCACGGACGCGGTGTTCAATGCGCTCAAGTCGCGCCGCGCGTACGCAACGACCGGTGCGCAACGGATCGTGCTCGACGCGCGGCTGAACGGCGCCCCCATGGGTACTGAACTGGACCAGACCCAGCGCCGGGTGCTCGAAGGACGAGCGATCGGCACGGCGCCGATTCGCCGCGTCGATCTGATCCGCAACGGCGAGGTGGTCGCCACCTTCGACACCCGCGGCGCGGGCGGCTCGGCGCTGCCTGACGGCCAGTTCGAGGCCCTGGTCAGCTTCTTCTCCGAGACCTGGGTGGACATCCGGGACAACCCGCGCGGCCAGCGCCCGTGGCTGGGTTCCGTAACAGTCGGCGGGGCGGAGCTAGTGAGCGGCCGTCTGACCGGTACGCCGCTGCCGGCCGACCGCTTCGGCGTCGACGGCAACGGGGCCCGTTTCGACGTGACCACCCGCGGGTCGCGCCGCTCCTTCGCGTTGGTGCTGGCCGGCGATCCGTCGGAAGTGCGGCTCAACTTCGAGATCGAGGCCGGAGTCGAGTACGGCACGGCGCCGACCCAGGTGCGGACTCCGCAACAGTTCGCCGCCGCCGGCTTCACCCTGGCCTTGCCTGTAGACCCCGGGACAGGGTCTGCCTCCCGCGGCGGCAACGAGCGCGTCTTTAGCGAGGGCGACTACCGGGACAGCGTCCGGGTCGACCTCCTCGAGGGGCTGCGCGACGACGTGACCTTCCGCTTCACCGACTTCGGCGACCAGGAGGACTGGTACTACCTGCGCGTCGAGCAGATCGACGGTCACCTGGCGTGGTCGAGCCCATGGTGGGTCGGCGGCGAGAGGCCGCGCTAGGCGGCGACGGTGCCGTCGGTGGCACCCGCCGGTCCGGGGGCCTGTAGGGAGGGTCCCTGCGGCCGTGTCATCCGTGCGCCCGATGACGGGCGCACGGACTGGTTCACGGGTGGCGCGGATCGCGCCACCCGGGTTCGCGCTTCTGAGGAGGATGCTGGAGGGTAGGGTTCAGCGGTGGCCGGCACAGTGGCAGCTCGTTTGGAATCGGTGTGACGGACGCGGCGGGGCTCTACGTCCACATCCCGTTCTGTTCGGCGATCTGCCCGTACTGTGACTTCGCGGTCGCGCGTGGCGGCGCGGCGGATCGGGCTCGGTTCGTTGGGGCGCTAGGCGATGAAATCGATCGATACGGCTTGGGTGGCGATCGAGCGGGACTGTCCGCGGCAGCCACAGCCTTCGCCACCCATCGCTTCGACACGGTCTACTTCGGCGGCGGTACGCCGTCGGCGCTCGATCTCAGGCAGCTTGAGGCGATTCGCCGGCGACTCGAAGCGGCCTTTGACATTGACGCGCAGGCCGAGTGGACGATCGAGGCGAACCCGGAGGACGCGGTTCCCGAGTTGCTCAAGGGCTGGCGTGAACTTGGGTTCGATCGCATCAGCCTTGGACTGCAGGCCCTGGACGACGAGGCGCTGCGCTTCCTCGGCCGCCGCCACAACGCTGAGGAGGCGCGAGCGAGCGTGGAACGGGCGCGGGCGGCGGGCTTCCGGTCGGTTTCGATCGACCTGATTTACTCGCTCCCGGGCTTCGATGCCGGTTGGTGGCGCAGGACGATCGAAGAGGCTGCGGCGCTTGGCCCGGACCACCTCGCCTGCTACGAACTGACCATCCACGAGGGCACGCCGTTCGGCCGCTGGCGGGACGCGGGCAGGTTGCGGGAGACCGGCGAGGACGAGCGGGCCGCGAACTTCGTCGCCACCCACCGCCGCCTGGAGGAACTCGGCTACAGGGGCTACGAGATCTCGAACTTCGCGAGCGGCGAGGAGCACCGGAGCCGGCACAACCGGAAGTACTGGAGCCATGCGCCGTACCTGGGCCTGGGACCGTCCGCGCATTCCTTCGCCGGCCGCAGCCGGTGGTGGAACGTCGCGCCGTGGAAGCGCTGGAGCGACGCCGTGGAGAGCGGCGAGGCGCCTGTGGCCGGCCGGGAGGAACTGACCGACGGGCAGTTGCTGCTTGAGGCCGTCATGATGGGACTTCGCCAGCGCTCCGGGATCGACTGCGCGCCTCTTGAGCGGCGCTTCGGCCACGATCCGGCGGTACCGAACGGCGAGCAGATCGAAGCTTGGCAGAAAGCCGGCTGGATCGAGATTCGCGGCCGTCGCCTGGAGCCTACGCTCGAAGGAATGGCCCGAGCGGACCGACTGGCGGCGGAGTGGGAGTTGCCCTGAGGGCTAGCGGAAGACCGACGCCTCGAGTTCCACGTCGGCGCTCTGCCACGCCTTGCGGAAGCGCTGTTCCGCTTCCTGCGCCTCCTCATCCCGTCCCTGGTCGCTCAGGGCCTTCGCCAGACCGAACAGAGACCAGCCGTTGTGCGGGTTGTGCTCGAGGTCCTGGCGGTAGGCGGCTTCGGCTTCCCGGGCATGGCCGGCTTCGAGCAGCACGGCGCCGAGTGACTGGCGGACAGGGTAGTGGAAGGCCGGCGGTTCGGCGTAGCGGAGACTGTCCTGGAGCGCCACGGCGGATCGCATTTCCTCGATCGCGCGCTCCGTTCTTCCCTTCGCGGCGTGGATCTCGCCCGCTACCAGGTGCTCGGTGAGGCGGACCAGGTCTCTTCCCTGGGCGAAGGAGATACGGATGTCGGCCAGTTCGGGGTTGCGCCGCAACTTTCCGAGCGCCTTCAGGTGTCTCTTCGCTGCCTTGGCGTTTCCGGTCGCGGCCGAGGCAAGGCCTTGGGCGTAGCGCCACATCGCGTTCTGGAAGGTCTGTCCGGCCGGCGGTTGGGGAGTCTCCAGGATCTCCTGCCAGCGGCCGAAACGGATGCGGGCGAACAGCGGCGTGGCCAGGTAGTCCTGCAGGAAGGCGAGAGTGGAAGCCATCTCCGCTGGAACTTCCCCGGCCAGCGAGTCGGCGCTCTCGATGGCCAGCGCGGCGCGGCCGCCGAAAGTTGCCGATGCCCAGAGGAAGTGGATGTTGTGGGGGTAGTAGGCGACCGGGTACAGGCCCTGGGCACTGCACTGGGCGATGTAGTCGAGATCGGCGTCGATCGCGCGCTGGTTCGACGTCACCGCGTCGTCGTAACGGCCCACCCGGATGTAAATGTGGGCGGGCATGTGGACCAGGTGCCCGGCGGAGGGCATGAGCGCGCCGAGTGCGTCGGCGCTGGGCTCGGCGAGGTGGGGTTCGCGGGCCTCCATCAGATGGATGTAGTAGTGGTGCGCACCGGGGTGGCGGGGATGTTCGGCCATCGCCCGCTCGAGCAGCTTCTTCGCTTCGAGCGTCCCGGGCTGCGGCTCGCCGCCGCGCCAGTAGTCCCAGGGCATCGTGTTCATGATCGCCGCGGCGTGGAGGGTGGAGGGCTCCGGATCGTCGGGGAACCGCTCGGCCACCTTGGCGATCGCCTCGACCCAGGCGGCGTCGAGGGTCGCGCGGTCGGCGGCTTCGTCGGCGGAGTAGCGGCTCGCGAGCGCGTCGATCAGGGCCTGCTCCCGCTGGCTGGCGTTGCCGCGCCGGTCTTGAGCCTGTTTCAGGCTCGCAAGCGCCTGGAGCTCGCGCTCGTGCGGCATCGAGTCGTTCAGGTTGCGGCCGAGGGCCAGGGCCTTGCCCCAGTGCGGCATCGCCGCCTCCGGGTCCAGGCGCGTCGCTTCCTCGAAGGCGCGCACGGCTTCGGCGTGGTTGAAGGCGTAGACGAGACGCAGCCCCTGGTCGAAGAAGCGCTGCGCCGCCTCCGACGAGGTCGTGATCGGGTAGTGGAGATCGCCGAGACCTTCGAGCATCGGCGCCAGGGGCTCGTCAGCCCCTTGGAGAGGGGTCGCAGCCAGCGCCACGACGATCATCGGCGCGAGCGAGAGACTTCGATGGAATCGACCGGTGAGCATGGGGTCAGCGTAGCAGCCGAAGAGCCGGTTACGATCCGCGGTCAGGGGGACTGAAGTGGCTCGTATCGCAGTGCTCACCGGCGGGTCGACGCCCGAGCGGACCGTTGCCCTCGCCGGCGCGGCTCAGGTTGCGGCGGCGGTGCGCGGCCGGGGCCACGAGGTCACCGTGTATGACACGGTCGAGCCCACCGCGCTCGACCGGGAGCTGGAACAGCGTCGGCTGGGCCAGACAGTCGGTAGCAAGCCGCCGGCGCTTCAGGAGTTGCGGGCGCTGGCCGAGCAGGAGGATCTCGAGGCCCTGCTGGCGGAGGGCGGCCTTGCCGATCACGACGCCGTGTTCCTGGTCCTGCATGGCCGCCAGGGAGAGGGCGGCGAAGTCCAGGGGCTGCTCGAGGAGGCCGGCGTTGCGTTCACAGGCAGCGCTGCTTCCGGTAGCGCATTGGCGATGGACAAGGATCGGAGCAAACAGCGATTCAAGGCCGCCCGCATTCCGACTCCCGACTGGGCTCTGTGGCCGGTACGCGTGGGTGAACTAGCGGCGCTCGGGCTGCCCCTGGTGGTCAAGCCGTCACGCGTCGGCTCGACGGTCGGTCTATCGGTGGTCCGCGAGACCGGGGAGCTGGACTCGGCGGTGGGCCGTGCTTTGACCTTCGACAACCAAGTACTGCTGGAGCGTTTCGTTGGCGGTGGCGAGTACACCGTCGGCGTGCTGGAAGGGCGGGCGCTCGCGGTGGGTGAGATCGTGCCGCCGGGAGAGATCTTCGACTACCACAGCAAGTACACGCCTGGGCTGGCTCAGGAGTTGTTCCCGGCTCGGATCGACGACCAACTCGCGGAGCGACTGCGCGATCTTGCGCTAGCTGCCCACGAGGCCCTGGGCCTGCGGGATTTCTCGCGCGTCGACCTCCGGCTGGACGCCGCGGGCGAGCCGTACTGCCTGGAGGTCAACACCCTTCCGGGGATGACCCAGACCAGCCTGCTGCCGCAGTCGGCCGCGGTGCTCGGGATCTCCTTCGATGAGCTCTGCGATCGGATGATCCGTCTGGCGCTCAGCCGGCCGCGGTCGCCGACCGGGGCCGGTTCAGGACGCCGTCGAGCCCCTGCCGCAGGTCGTTGACGAGGTCGTCCGCGCGCTCGATCCCGATCGAGAGTCTTAGAAGCTGGTCGCTGATGCCGGCCGCGGCCCGTGCTTCCGCCGACATGGAGGCGTGGGACATGGTGGTCGGGTGGGAGATCAGGCTCTCGACGCCGCCGAGGGATTCGGCGAGCGAGAGGCAGGTGAGGTTCGAGACCAGGTCGGCCACGTCCTCGGTCTCCCCGGCGAGTTCGAAGCTGACCATGGCGCCGAAACCGTCCTGCTGGCGCTTGGCGATCTCGTGGCCGGGATGATCGGTCAGGCTCGGGTGAAAGACCCGCTCCACGGCCGGATGTTCGGCGAGCATTTCGACCACGGCCAGCGCGTTTTCCTCGTGGCAACGTAGACGACTGTGCAATGTGCGCAGTCCGCGCAGCGTCAGGTAGCTGTCGAAGGGAGCTCCGGCCACGCCCATCATGTTCGCCCACTCCTCGAAGAACTCCTGGAGTTCGTTCGTGGCCGCGACGACCGCGCCGCCGATCACGTCGCTGTGGCCGTTCAGATACTTGGTCGTCGAGTGGATCACCGCATCGGCCCCCCACTCGATCGGCCGCTGGAGTGCGGGCGACATGAAGGTGTTGTCGGCGACGACCAGCGCGCCGGCCCGTTTTGCGTGCCGGCAGACGGCTTCCAGATCGGTGATCCGCAGCAGCGGGTTGCTCGGCGTCTCGACCAGGACCAGCTTCGGGCGGGAAGCGAGAGCCGCCGCCATGGCCTTCGCGTCCGTCAGGTCGACGAACTCGACCTGGAGCAGGCCGCGCCGCTGGAGCTGGTCGAAGAGCCGGAACGTGCCGCCGTAGCAGTCGTGCGCGGCGACGACCCGGTCGCCCGGGTCGAGCAGTTGGCACACCAGAGTGACCGCGGCCATGCCGGAGGCGGTGACGACCGCGCCGTGGCCGCCCTCGGCCTCCGCGAGCGCCTCGGCGAGTGCGGAGCGCGTCGGGTTGCCGGAGCGCGTGTAGTCGTACGGCCGCTTGCCGTCCAGCCCGGCAAATGTGAAGTTGGCCGACAGGTGGAGCGGCGGAACGACCGCGCCGTGCTGCGTGTCGGTCGCGAGCGCCGCCCGCACGGCGCGGGTTGCCGGGTGGTGGTTCGAAGTCATGTGAGTCTCCGGCCGAGAAGGGGGTTGGTGGGTCTCGCAAGCGAGACGGATTCAACGCTCTCTCGAGAAGACTTCTACAGGAGAGTGAACCGGAGGAGGCGCCGAGTCCGCGGAGGCGCGGCTCGTTGACTCATCTCTCGGTAGCCCCTGAGGAGGGACTCCCGTAGGAGTTGGCACCTTCCCGAGGTTGCGAAGCCCCGGTGGTTGCCCCGGCTTCAACGGGCCCAATCCCTCGGCCGGTCTCGATGAGTGCTCCGGCGACGGGAACCGCAACGGAGCGCCGGTGATGGTAGCAGATCGCCAATTGGGGCGTTGGCAAGGTCGGCGCAGGTGGCCTGCTATGCTGCCGTCACCTCACGGACCGAACCACGGTCGACGTTGATCGAAGTGCAGCGCCGACCGTTCTCGCTTTTTTTACTTGGTTGCCTCGCACTTCCAGTTCCGGGAGTGCATTCACTAGGAGACTTGGGATGAAGAACTTGGCTGGTCGTATTTTGGCGCACGCTCTCCCCGCGCTTGCTCTTGTCTTGTGTGCATCCGGCGCCTGGGCGCAGGCCACGGGCCAATTGAGCGGCTTCGTCACCAACAACGAGGGCGACGCCCTGCCGGGCGTCAGCGTCACGGTGACCAACGTCGCCACGAATCAGTCCCGACCGGTGATGACCGGCCAGGACGGGTACTTCGCGGCGCCGCTGCTGCCGCCGGGCGACTACAACGTCACGGCGGCGCTCGAGGGCTTCGTCCAGTTGAGCCGGGAAGGCGTCCGGGTCACCGTCGCCGAGAACGCCCGGATCAGCATGGAGCTCTCGGTCGGCGAGTTCTCGGAGACGATGACGGTCACCGGCGAGACACCGCTGATCGAGACCTCGAACGCGACCTTGGGCATCGTCGTCGACGCGGTGAAGATCGTTCAGCTACCGCTCAACGGACGGAACTTCACCCAGTTGGGCACCCTGATCCCGGGTGTGGTCGAGCCGCCGGCCCGCCTCGGCGGTGCGCGCGGCGACGCGGACGCCGGGATCAACGGGTTCGGCGCCGTCACCGCTGGTTTCAGCGTCAACGGCGTGCGCAGCCAGTCGAACAACTTCCTGCTCGACGGGGCCGCGAACAACGACACCTTCAACACCGGTTTCGTGGTGCGGCCGCCGCCCGATGCGATCGAGGAGTTCAAGATCCTGACCCACTCCTACACGGCGGAGTTCGGCCGCAGCGCCGGCTCGATCGTCAACGTGGTGACCAAGTCGGGCGGCAACAGCTTCCAGGGCAGCGTGTGGGAGTTCAACCGCGACGATTCGTTCGAGTCTCGGAACTACTTCTCGCCCCCGGATCAGGACAAGCCGACATTGGCGCAGGACCAGTTCGGCGGCAGCATCGGCGGTCCGATGATCAGGGACAGGCTGTTCGGCTTCGGGTACTACGAGGGCTACAGCAACACCCGCGGCACGACCCAGAACATCGCCGTGATGTCCGCCGCGCAGCGCATGGGGGACTTCTCGGGCGGCCGCACGATCAATGATCCGATGACCGGCGATCCCTTCCCGGGCAACGTGATCCCGGCCGACCGGCTGAGCCCGATTGCGGTCAGGCTGATCAACGACTTCATGCCGCTCGCGAACGTGGGCAGCCGGTACATCGTGTCGCCCGACGTGACCGACGACCGTGACCAGTTCGGGCTGCGCCTGGACTACCGGATCGCGGACTCGCAGAACGTCCTGCTGCGTCTGCTCAGGAGCAACTCGGACCGCTTCGAGCCGCCCACGGTGCGGCCGACCGGCAACACGGCGGCGGCGCAACTCGACGACTACATGCTGTCCCATACCGCCACGGCGGGGTCGAACGTCTTCAACCAGGTGCGGCTGCTCTCGAGCCGGATCGACGCGGAGCCGGTGGTCACCAGCGGCCTCACGAACTCCGAGTACGGCATCAACCTGCCGAACATCAACGAGTTGGCGATCGGTCTGCCGCAGTTCTCGATCTCGGGCTTCCCGAGCATGGGCGATCGCAGCCAGCCCTTCGTCAAGCGGGAGAACGAGGTCGATCAGTTCACGGACGACCTCACGATCCTGCGCGGCCGCCACACGATCAAGACGGGCGTGGACGTGCGCAATGAGAAGATGTTCATCGGCTTCATCAACCGGCCGAACGGCGACTTCACCTTCAACGGCCGCCACACCGGCAGCGCCGCGGCCGACTTCCTGCTCGGGCTGCCCTCGCGGGTCCGCACCGCGGTGCCGGGCGCCGACTCGATCAACGAGGGCGATGGCTGGCTGTACTCCGGGTACCTCCAGGACGAGATCCGGGTCACGGCGCGGATGACCCTGAATCTCGGCCTCAGGTACGAGTTGGCAACGCCCTTCGAGGACAGCGGCGATGGGCTGAACAGCTTCCGGCCCGGCCAGCAGTCCACGCGCTTCCCGGATGCACCCACCGGCCTGGTCTACCCGGGCGACGCGGGGGTGCCGAAGGGAACGTACGACACGGACTCGAACAACTTCGCGCCGCGGCTGGCGCTGGTCTGGGATCCCGAGGGCGAAGGCCGCTCGAGCGTCCGCGCTGGCTGGGGGCTGTTCTTCGACAGCCTGCCGGGCCAGGGCGACTTCTTCCAGAACTCGGTCCTGGCGCCGCCGTTCAACCCGCTGGTCCAGCTCGACGCGCCACCCACGGTGGTGACCCTTGCGGACCCGCTCGCGAACCTTGCAGGCGGCCCGACGAGCTTCCCGCCGGGGATCATCTTCATCGGCTGGGGCTCGGAGTTCACCACGCCGAACTACCAGCACTTCAACCTCACCTATCAGCGCCAGCTCGGGCAGAACATCGGCCTCGAGGTGGGCTGGGTCGGGTCGCGGGGCCGGAACCTGCCGATCTTCATGGAGGTCAATCCGCGGGTGGTCGAGCCTGGCCAGACCACGCTCGGGCCGCGCACCTTCCGGGCTTTCAGCCTGGTGCGGCCGACCTTCACGGTGGCGAAGTCCTCGTACGACGCGTTGCAGGCGAGTGTGCGGATGCGGCCCACCCGCGGCCTCAACTTCCTCTTCTCGTACACCTACGGCCATGCGGAAGATCACGTCTCGGGGCTCAACATCGGCGGCGAGGAGCGGCCGATCGTTCCGGTCGACCTGGAGCGGCCGAGTTCGATCGACCGGGCGCTGGAGCGTGAGCGGGGCGATGCGCTGTTCGATGTCCGGCACCGGCTGGTGCTCAGCTTCGGCTACGACCTGCCGTCGCTCGAGAACAGCAGCGGCTTCGTGCGCGGACTGTTCGGCAACTGGCAGTTGAACGGCATCCTCCAGTCCCAGACCGGGTACCCGTTCCCGATCAGGGTGCGCGGCGACGACATCCGGGGTCTGACCTCGCGACCGGATCAGGTTTGCGACCCGAACCAGGGTGCGCCGAGGACCGTTGACCAGTGGTTCAACACGGAGTGCTTCGTGCCGCTGAGCCTGGCCGAGACCGCCACGCGGCATGGCAACGCAGGCCGGAACACCATCCGCGGACCGGACTTCGAGCGGATCGACCTGTCCTTGGTCAAGCAGATCCCGATCGGCGGTGGAGACCGTTCGCTGCAGCTCCGGGTCGAGGCGTTCAACGTCTTCGACCGGGTCAACTTCGCCCAGCCGGGGAACCGGATCGGAGACCGGGGCTACGGCGTCATTACGTCGACCAACGGCGACGGTCGGATCGTCCAGCTCGGGGTCAAGTACAGCTTCTGATCAGCTAGGGGGCTCTCGCCCGCATCCTGAAGCCCGGGGTGCGGGCGACTCGCCGGCGCTCAGCCGGTCGGGTCCGTCTTGCCACGGTGCACGAACCAGAGGTTGCGCGAGTAGACGAGTAGACCGAAGCTTTGGCCCGCGATGAAGACCGGATCGCGCCGCCACAGAGCGTAGCTCAGGAGGACCAGGCCGCCGCCCAGGCTCAGATACCAGAATACCGTCGGGACGACGCTCTGCCGCCGGCGTTCTGTGGCGATCCACTGGACCAGAAAACGGGAGGCGAAGAGGGCCTGCCCGCCGAAGCCGATGGCTATCCAGAGGTTTTCGAGCGTGAGTGACGGCATGGCGGGCTCTCCAGGCGGTGGGCGGTGGCGGAGACGGCGCGGCGGTAGTACCAGGAGACGCCGAACAGATCCAGAACGCCGCGAAGGAAGCGGCCGCGGATGTTGTACTTGCTCTTGCCGTGGGTGCGGGGACGGTGCCCCACCGGGATCTCGGAGTAGTTGCCGCCGTGTCTCAAGGCCAGCACCGGGAGGAAGCGGTGCAGGCCGTCGAAGGCGGGCAGGTCGTCGAGGACGGCGGTGCGGTAGCCCTTGAGCGCGCAGCCGATGTCGGTGCAGGGGTCGCCGAGGACCAGTCGCCGGGCCCGGTTGGAGACCCGGCTCGCCAGTCGCCGCGGAAGTGTGTCGCGGCGCCTCGCCCGGATGCCCGATGCCACATCGTGGTCCTCAAGGAGAGCGACGATGGCCGGAATGTCGGCGGGATCGTTCTGCAGGTCGGCGTCCATGGTCACGATCAGAGGCGCGCGCGCGGCGCGTATCCCCGCGAGCAGGGCCGCCGACTGACCGGCGTGACCGTCGAGACTGAAGACCCGCACCCTCGCATCGCTCTCTGCCAGTGCGGCAAGTTCGTTGCGGCTGCCGTCCGTGCTCCGGTCGTCGACGAGGATCAGCTCGTAGTCGAGGCCGGCTGTGGTCATCGCGTCGGCGGTCTCCGCAGCCAGACGTTTCAAGTTACCCGCTTCGTTGAAGACGGGGGCGACGATTGAGAGCTGCGGCGTCATGGCGGTGGTTTCGCGAATCCTAGTGGTTTCCGTTGATACCCTGCCGCCCGTGCTGCTCATCGTGCGCCACGGCGAGACCGCCTCGAACGCGGCCCGGATCGTTCAGGTGCCGGAGACGCCGCTCAACCAGCGAGGCATGGCGCAGGCGGAGCGCCTGGCGGCGAGGCTGGTGAACCATCACCGGGAGCGTCCCATCGGGTGCGTCGTTGCCAGCCATCTGCGACGCGCCGAGATGACCGCCGAGCCGGTGGCCGCGGCTCTCGGCCTGCCGCTGATCATCGAGCCCCTGCTGGCCGAGCGCAACTTCGGCGACCTGCGTGGAAGGGCGTACGCCGACCTCGGTCTCGACATCATGGAGCCCGGCTACGAACCGCCGGCTGGGGAGGACTGGCCGTCGTTCCACCGGCGGGTCACCCAGGCCTGGAGCAGGATCCGTGAACTCGCCCGGGAAACCGAGGGCGACAGCGTCTTCGTCACCCACGGCCTCGTCTGCCACTCCCTGGCGCTGCATCACCTGCATCTTGGCGACGGTGTGGAACAGCCCGATCGTTGGGGAAACACCTCGGTCACCTACGTCGAGGCTCGGGCGCCGTGGAGGGCGACGCGGATCAACTGCTGCGACCACCTGGACGCCGCGACCGCCGACGGCGGTCAGATGTCCGGTATCTGACGCCGCGGCCGCGGTCCCCCGACCGCGCCGATCCTGCGGCCGTCGGGCCGCGGCTCGGATAGAGTTTTCCAGACTGCGCCGGCTCGGGAACAACCGAGGCGGGTGGCGGGTTGGAGAAGGCGTAGACGGGGTTGCCCGTGCGCGAATCCGAGGCTTGTCCCTCCCTGGCCGGAACCCCTGCTGGCGCCCATCCAGGAAATGACCGATACGGATCCGACCGACATGACCGTGGACTTGAGCGAGACCGTTCCCTCCGACCCGTCGGCGGCGCCCCAGGTGGCGCCGCACACAGCCCCCGCCGTGCCCGGCGTCAGCGAAGAGCTCCGGGCCGAGATCGCGGCCCAGGCCGACCTGCTGCACCGCGTTCGCACGGAGGTGGGCAAGGTGATAGTCGGTCAGACCTACATGATCGACCGCCTGCTGATGGCTCTGATTGCGGACGGGCACGTCCTGATCGAGGGCATTCCGGGTCTGGCGAAGACGACCGCGATCAAGACGCTGGCCCAGACGGTGCACACCGGCTTCTCGCGCATTCAGTTCACGCCCGATCTGCTGCCCGCGGATCTGCTCGGCACCCAGATCTACCGTGTGGATCAGCACGACTTCCAGGTCAAGCAGGGGCCGGTCTTCACCAACCTGCTGCTTGCGGACGAGATCAACCGGGCCCCCGCCAAGGTGCAGAGCGCGTTGCTCGAGGCGATGCAGGAGCGTCAGGTCACCCTCGGCGACGAGACCTTCCAACTGCCCGATCCGTTCCTGGTCCTGGCGACCCAGAACCCGATCGAGCAGGAGGGCACCTATCCGTTGCCGGAAGCTCAGGTCGACCGGTTCATGCTCAAGCTGCGCGTGGACTATCCGAACCGGGAGGAAGAGCGCGAGATCATGCGCCGGATGTCCCGGCGTGAGCGGCCTGTCGTCGAGGCGGTCGTGAGCCCGGACGAGATCCGCCGGGCCCGGGACGTGGCCCACGCGATCTACCTGGACCCCAAGGTCGAGGATTACATCGTCGACCTGGTGTTCGCGACCAGGCAGCCGGCAGAGGTCGGGCTGGAGCGCCTCGAGCCGCTGATCGAATACGGGGCGTCGCCGCGCGCCACGATCTTCCTCGCCGCTGCGGCCCGCGTGCAGGCGCTGATGTCGGGCCGGGCCTACGTGACGCCGCAGGACGTCAAGACGGTGGGCGCCGACGTTCTGAGGCACCGGGTGCTGGTCTCGTACGAGGCGGAGGCCCGGGACCTCAGCTCGGACGATCTGATCCTGGAGATCATGGGCACCGTCGACGTTCCCTGAGGTCGCTTCGGAGCGCGATCGATGTGGTTCTTCCGGCGTAACGAAACCGCGGACCAGGAGCGGCAGGAGGCGACCCTCTCGCCTGAGCTGCTGGCGCGGATCAAGACGATCCAGCTTCGCACCCAGCGCCTGGTGACCGACGCCCTCGCGGGCGAGTACCACAGCGCCTTCAAGGGGCGGGGCATGGAGTTCGAGCAGGTGCGCGAGTACACGGCGGGGGACGACATCCGCCACATCGACTGGAACGTGACGGCGAGGATGTCGAGCCCCTTCGTCAAGGAGCACCGGGAGGAGCGGGAGTTGACGGTCATGCTGATCGTCGACGTCAGTTCGTCGGGCGCCTTCGGCACGGCTGAGAAGCAGAAGCGCGAGGTCGTCGCCGAAGTCGCCGCCGTGCTCGCCTACCTCGCGATCCAGAACAACGACCGGGTGGGGATGATCATCTTCTCGGACCGGATCGAGCATTTCATCCCGCCCAAGAAGGGGCGTTCCCACGTCTGGCGCGTGATCCGGGAGGTGCTGAGCTTCCGTCCGACGGGCCGGGGCACCGACCTCGACGGCGCTCTGGACTATCTCGGCCGCGTGGTGAGGCGCAGGTCGGTGGGCTTCGTCATCTCGGACTTCCTGGACGAGGGCTTCTCCGAGCGCTTGCGCGTTGCGGCTCGCCGCCACGACCTGACCGCGATCCGTGTCCTCGACCAGCGCGAAGTCAGCCTGCCGCGGATGGGGCTGGTCGAACTCGAGGACGCGGAGACCGGGGAGACGATCGTGATCGACACGGCGAGCCGGCGGGTTTCGGAGAGCTTCGCGCGTCTGGCCCGCGAGGATCTGAAGCGGCGTTCCGAGCAGTTCCGCCAGGCCGGCGTCGGCGAGATCCAGATCTGGGCGGACCGTCCATGGATTGATCCGATCGTCCGCTACCTGCGGGCGCGCGAACAGACGGTGCGGACGTAGGAGCGGGAGCGGACGTGAGTTCCAATCCTCACCTTCGTCGCGGGCGTGTCGCGGCGGCTGCCGCAGCGGCCGTGTTGGTGCTGCCTCTCCTGCTCGCGTGCGGGGCCGCCGACGAGCAGGCCGGCACCGGGGAGGCGCCGAAGCCGCCCGCCGAGCTGCGGGCCGCCGTCGACCGCGCCACCGCCACGACGGGCGACCTGATCACCTACGAGGTGGAAGTCGAGCGCGACCCGGACGTGAACGTCGAGTTGGCCGATCCCGGAGTCGACATCGCGGGCTTCCGGATCGTCGACCTCGGCCAGGACCAGCCGCAGACCCTCGACTCGGGCCGGGTTCTGGAACGCCGCTGGTTCCAGCTCCGCGCCGATCTGGTCGGTTCCTACGTGCTGCCGGCACTCTCCGCTACCTACAGCGGTCCTGCCGGTGACGGGGGCGACCTCGAGACACCGGAGATCCCGGTCGAAGTCGAGTCGGTGCTGCCGGCGGACGGGACCGAGGTGACGGACATCCGCGACATCAAGCCGCTGCTGCGGGTCGGGAGCGGCAGGCCGTGGCTGTGGTGGCTCGGACTTGCCGCCGCGGTTCTCGCGCTGGCGATAGCGGCTTGGTGGTGGCGCCGTCGCCGGGGAAGCGGGGGCGATGTTCCGGAAGTGCCCCGGATTCCGCCCTACGACCTGGCGATCCAGGAGTTGGAGCGGCTGCGGCGAACCGACTTCTCGAACCTGCGGGAACTGCGCCGCTACTACTTCGCCGTCTCGGCGGTCGTCCGGGCCTACGTCGAGGGTCGCTTCGGCCTGAACGCGACCGACCTGACGACGGAGGAGATCCTGAGCCGGATGGAACCCGGTTGGCGCGCCCCCGCGCGAACCGCGAACCAGTCCGTGGGCCCGTCATCGGGCGCCAGGATGGAACTGATCCGGCTCGATCCGGTACAGGCGAGGCGCCTGGAGCGGTTCCTGGTCGCGACGGACCAGGTCAAGTTCGCGGCCCACCTGCCCCTGCCCGAGGAGATCGACCGCACCTACGAGCAGGCTCTGGGCTTCGTGCGCGCGACCGGGCGGCCCAAGGACGATGCCGGCGACGATGGCGGCAACGCGGAGGACCTCCCTGACCAGGCGGGGAAGGCGGCATGAACGAACAACTCCTGTTCGCCGATGCCCGCTGGCTCTGGGTGCTGCTGCCGCTGTATGTGATCTGGTCGCTCCTGTGGTGGCTCCGGCCGCGCTGGCGTCATCTGGCGGCGCGGCGCGGTTTCTCGATCGGACGGAAGGCCGCGGGCAGAACGGCCGTGGCCTACTCGTCGCTCGTGCATGTGCGCCAGTCGGCGCGCTCGGGAACGCCGACGGCCCGTCGCGTGGTGTCGGCGCTGCGTCTCGTGGTCGTCGCCCTCGTGCTGCTCGCCGTGATGCGTCCCCAGACCGGGCGTGCGCTCACCGAGGTGAGCACGGAGGGCATCGACATCGTGCTCGTGATCGACACCTCGGGGTCGATGAGGGCTCTCGACCTCGACGCGCACGAGCGCTCGCTGAGTCGCCGGAGGGACCGTCTGGAGGTGGCCAAGGGAGTGGTCGAGACGTTCATCGGGCGTAGGCCGAACGACCGCATCGGCCTCGTCGTGTTCGGCGAGGAGGCCTTCACGCAGTGTCCGCTGACTCTCGACCATGGCATCGCCGCGACCTTCCTCGAGCAGTTGGAGATCGGCATGGCGGGGGACGCCACGGCGATCGGATCGGCCGTCGGAGTGGCGACCAAGCGCCTCAAGGACTCGGAGGCCGAATCGAAGGTTGCGGTTCTGCTGACGGATGGGCGGAGCAACGCCGGCGCCCTGACGCCGCTGCGGGCCGCCGAGGCCGCCGCGGCGCTCGGCGTCAAGCTCTACACGATCGGCGTCGGCACCCGCGGTCAGGCGCCCATCGTGGTGGAGACGCGGTTCGGGCCGCGGGTGGTCTACGAGGATGTGGAGATCGACGAGGACACTCTGCGGCAGATGGCGACGGTCACCGGCGGCGGCTACTTCCGGGCCGAAGACGTGGCGGGGCTTCAGGAGATCTACGAGCGGATCGACGAACTCGAGAAGACCGAGATCAACCAGGAGTCCTACATGGAGTACGAGGAGCGTTTCGCCTGGCTGGTGACGCCGGCGGTGTTCCTGCTCCTGCTCGAAGTGGTGCTGCTCGACACCCGCCTGAGGAAGTTGCCGTGAGGGGGAACCGGATGAGACCCGGGTCGGCCCGGAACCGCGGTGAGCACCGGGGCCGAACGCTGCTGGCGCTTGTGCCGGTCGCGTTCCTGGTGCTCGGTTGCGAGGTCCGCACGGGACGGCCGGACGCGCTCTGGCTGCTGTGGCTGGGGCCGGGCCTGCTGCTCTTCTACGTCTACGCGTTCCGCACCCGAGCCCGGTTGCTCGGCCGCTTCGCCTCGCGCGAGATGCTGGCGGTCCTGGTCGCCGGGGTCAGCCGGCCGCGGCGTCGTCTGAAGGCGTTTCTCATGCTGGTCGCGCTGCTCGCCCTGGTGGCGTCTCTTGCCCAGCCCCGCTGGGGCTTCGTCTGGGAGGAGGTCCACCGCGAGGGCGTCGACATCGTGGTCGCTCTCGATGTCTCGGACTCGATGCTGGTGCGTGACGCGGAGGCGGGCGGCGAACTCAGCCGCCTCGAGCGCGCCAAGCGCGAGATCGCGGACCTGCTTCAACGCCTGGAGGGCGATCGCATCGCCCTGGTGGCCTTTGCCGGCGCGGCCTTCCTGGAACTGCCGCTGACGCTCGACTACTCGGCGGCCGCTCTCTTTCTGGAGGCCATGGAACCGGATCTGATTCCAACCAAGGGCACCGCGATCGGTGAGGCGCTCCGGGTCTCGCTCGATGCGTTCGACCGGGTCGCCGCGGTCGGATCGCGGCAGTCGCGCGCAGTGATCCTGATCACCGACGGCGAGGATCATCTCGGCGAGGCGCAGGAAGTCGCTGAGGCTGCTGCCGCGGCCGGCGTGCGGATATTCGCGATCGGCATCGGTCGCGATGAGGGCGCGCCCATCCCCAGGGAGGGCGGTGGTTTCCGCACCGACCGCCGGGGCGAGATCATCCTCAGCCGGCTGGACGAGTCGGCGCTGCAGCGGATCGCCCTGACCACCGGCGGCCGCTACGTCCGCTCGGTGACCGGTGATGTGGACCTGGAGCAGATCTACGCCCAGGGCATCAAGGCACAGCTACAAGACCAGGAACTCGGCTCCAGCCGCCGCCAGCGCTGGCAGGAGCGCTTCCAGTGGCTGCTGGTCATCGCACTGGTCGCGCTGATGCTGGAACCGCTGATCAGCGACCGTTTGCGGCGCCGCGACGTGACGCTCGAGGGAGGCGACCATGCAGCCGCGGCGTGAAGCCCGCTTCGAGCCGCTCGTTCTCCTTGCGTGGGGGTTGTTGCTTCCGCTCACCGCGGGTGCACAGCCACCGGCCGGGGGGCCGCCGCAACCGCCTCTGCCGCAGGCGGCGCCCGAGACGCCGCCGGTCGAGTACGCCTCGCCCTACGATGCGTTCGACGCCGGCGCCTACGCCCAGGCCCTCGACGGCTTTGTGGACCGGCAGACCAGACAGCCCGACGACCCGGAACTGAGCCTCAACGTCGGCGCCGCGCACTACAAGTTGAACGATTTCGAGTCCGCAGACGCCCAGTTCTACCGCGCCGCGGCGATCGGCGACGACGGGTTGCGGGCCCAGTCGCTCTACAACCTCGGCAACAGCGCCTACCGCCAGGGCAAGCTGGGAGATGCGATCGACTTCTACATGGCCTCCCTGGAGGCGAATCCGGACGACCTGGACACGAAGTTCAATCTGGAGTTCGTGCGCGAGGAGTTGAAGAAGCAGCAGCAGAACCAGGACGGTCAGGACCAGGAGCAGCAGGACCAGGAACAGCAGAGCCAGGAGGGCGCCGAGCAGCAGTCGGAGGACTCGGACCAGGGCGGGGGCGAGCAGCCCGAAGACCAGCAGCAGGACGACGGCGCCCAGGGCCAGGACCAGTCGGAGGACCAGGCGCCGCAGGACAGCGACGGTGACGGCATCCCCGACGCGGCGGATTCACCGCCCGAGGGCGATGGCTCGGATCCCGGCAACCAGGGCGGGCCCCAGAAACCGCAGCCGGGCATGACGCCGGAGGAGGCCGAGCGCTACCTCCAGGCACTGGAGGAGGGGCGCCTCGACCCGAATCGGCGGGGTCAGCGCGGACGCAGCAACCGCCAGGCGAAGGACTGGTAGGTCGATGGATTCCAGGAGACGACCGTTCCCTCCACCGAGCAGGAGGCGCTCTGTCGCCCTCGGCTGGTCCGCGGTCCTTTGCGCGTCGATGGCGATCATGCCGGGGGCAACGGCAGCCGGTGCACAGGAACCAGGCGGTATCCAGGTCACGGTGGACCGCAACCAGGTCGCTCTCGGGACCCAGATCTACCTGACGATCAAGCTCAACGGCTCCCCCGACGAGCCGCCGAGGCTGCCCGAGCTGCCGGACTTCCGGGTCGTGTCGCGTGGTCAACAGCGACAGACCCAGATCACCAACGGCAGGGTCAGCAACAACACCTCGTACAACTACCTGCTGATCCCGGTACGGGCCGGCACGTTCGAGGTCGGAGCGGCAGTCGCAGTGGTCAACGGTGTGGAGGTCAGGAGCCAGCCATTCACGGTCCAGGTCACCGCTGCCGAGGAAGACGGCGGCGAGCAGAACCGGGATCTCTTCGTCACCGCTTCCGTCTCCACCGACCAGCCATGGCAGGGGCAGCAGGTGATCTACACATGGCGCTTCTACAGCCGGGTGCGGGTCGGCCAGGGGTCGATCGAGTCGATGGACTTCGGCGGTGACGTGGTGGCCGAAGACTTGGGCGAGGTACGCCAGTTCTCGACCGCGATCGAGGGCGTCCAGTACTCGGTGAACGAGGTGCGCAAGGCGCTCTTCCCGCAGCGCGAGGGCGAGATCGTGCTGCCGCCGACTCAGCTCAGTGTGGAGGTGCTGGTGGAGGAGCCGCGCCGGCAGAGCCGGCGACGCGGCATCTTCGACGACTTCGACAGTCTGCTCGGGCGCGGTGGACGCTGGGAGACGAAGTACCTGGTCACGGAACCGGTGACTCTCAACGTGCGGCCGCTGCCGCCGCCTCCCGCCGGTTGGAACGGTCTGGTTGGCGATTTCGATATCAGTGCCTCGCTGAGCCGGCGCGAGTTGCAGGTGGGACAGTCGGCCACGTTGGAGGTGCGGGTCGCCGGCGCCGGCAACGTGCAGCTTCTGGCCGAGCCGCCCTTTCCCGAATTGCCGGCGTTCAAGATCTATCCGGACCAACCGACCGGCAACGTCGACAAGAGCGGCCGCCAGCTCATTGGGCGCAAGGTCTTTCGCCGGGCGCTGGTGCCTCTCGTGGTCGGCGCGCTCGACATTCCGCCGCTCGAACTCGTCTACTTCGACCCGGAGCTTGGCGACTACGTGGAGCGCTCGACGGATCGCATCGATCTGGAGGTCACGCCGGCGGATGGCGAGGAGGAGCTGATGCTCACCGAGTCCCTGGCGCCGACCACCGGCAAGGTGGCGGTGCGGATCCTCGCCGACGACATTCTGCCGATTCGCCGGACCGCCGCCGGCATCGTGTCCGCCGCCCCTCAGGGCTTGCGGGCGTGGTGGTGGCTGGCTGGCGGCGTGCTGCCGCCGATCCTGTACCTGGTTCTGCTCACCCAGTACCGGCGCGAGCGCCGGTACGCCGCCGACAGGACGCTGCGCCGGCGCCAGCGGGCTCTGCGGCAGGCCCTGGCCGGGGCGACGAAGCTGCCATCCGGTTCGGGAGCGGCAGCAGCGACCCAGGCTTCCAGGGTGCTCCGGTCCTACGTCGGCGACAAGTTGGGCATCGAGGGAGCGGCCCTGACGCCGGTCGAAGCGGAGACGGCGCTGGTTCAGGCCGGCGTGGAGCCGGGCGTGGCGGCGCACTGCCGGGCGGAACTGGAGCGGTTCGAGGCGGCCCAGTACGGCGTGGCGGCGGTCTCGGCGACCGCCGAGGCGGTGGCTGGCGGCGCGGGGGACGGTTTGAGCGAGTTGATCCGGACCATCGACCGGCAGTTCAGGGGGAGAAGGACGTGAGGCGGAGTTTCCCGTTCCTGTTCGTTCTTCTGTCCGCGGCCGGTGTCGTCGCCGGACAGCAGGCGCCGCCGCCCATCGTCACCGAGGCCGCGGCCGCCGACGAGACGCCGGAGGCGCCGGAACCCGCAGAGCTCTGGGTCAACGGCAACGCAGCCTACGAGGCCGGCGACTTCCAGAGGGCGGTGTCGCTCTACCGCGAAATGGAGGGCATGGGGGTCGAGAACGGTCACCTCCACTACAACCTCGGGAACGCCTACCTGCGCGCCGGCGCACTGGGACAGGCGATCGCTTCCTACCGCCGTTCGCTTCGCCTGTTGCCGCGCGACGAGGATGCTCTCGCCAACCTGGCCTTTGCTCGCAGCAGCGCCCGCGACGAGATCGCTCCGCCGGAGCCTCCGGCACTGCTGCGGACCCTGCTGTTCTGGCACTACAGCCTGGCGCCGGCCGAGGTTCTTCGCAGCGTCGTGCTGGTCAGCGCGGCGTTCTGGATCGTGCTCGCCCTGCGCCTCTACCGGCGCGCGTCGGAGGTGCTCCGGTGGTCCGCCGTCTGTCTGCTTGTGGTCGGGCTCGCGCTGGGCGGCTCGCTCGTCGCCCACGCGGCCTTCGCGCCCGCCACAGCCGTCGTCCTGCCGCAGGAGATCGACCTCCACGCCGCCGTCGGGGAGGGCTCGGTTGTCCGCTTCCGTCTCCATGCCGGCACCGAGGTGCGGGTCATCGAAGAGCGACCGGAGTGGATCCGCATCGAGCTGCCCGACGGCCAACGGGGCTGGTCGAGACGGGAGTACGTGGAGATCACTCGCCCGCCGCGAAGCGGCGTCCGACGATCCCGAAGAAGGCGGCAAGAAACCGGAACGTCAGGCCCCAGATGATGTGCCGTTCGGACTTGCCGACGACGACGCCGGGGAAGCTCACCTCGGGATAGGGCGGATGGCGGTAGTCGATGACCCGGGAGGGATCCTCGAACCAGGCCAGCGGCACCCAGAACGCCTCGGCGACTTCGTAGTTCAGGACCAGGTCGTTGCCCGTGCCCGCGTCAACCTCGTAGACGAAGGCCGCGATCCGGAGTTGCCGTCCCTGGCCGGCACGTTGCCCCGTCTGATCGTCGAGCCGGCCGATCAGGCGGGCGCCTTCGAGCGACAGGCCGACTTCCTCCGCGGTCTCGCGCTTCGCGGTTGCCTCAAGGTCCTGGTCGCTCTCGTCGTGGCGGCCACCCGGAAGCGCCATCTGCCCCGACCAGGGATCCCCGGGTACGCGCGCTCGTTCGATGAACAACCCCTCGGGCCCCTCGGCCGAGGTCCGTAGCACCAGAGCCACGCTGGCCTCGAACGCGGCTGGCGGGAGTATCCGCGGTTCCCTGTCGGCCAGCCGGCCGTGGATGGCGGCGAGGTCCAGTCGATGCGTCGACTCAACCGGGCGCTCGCGGGAGGCTGGCCCACCAGCGCTGACCGCTGATTCCTGTACCGCGTTCCGCACGGCGGCAACCTTCGCACACTTCGCGCCTGAGTTGGCGGGTCGGAGCCGTTGACGAATCGAACTCATCTGACGGCGGCTTGAGCCGGGTGTGCTCCGCGATGGACCAAAGCCTGGCAGCCAGATCGGGCTCCTCAGGTTCTCCTCCGGTCGTCCTACGCGCTGAACGTCGCCTTCAGCCAGTCGATCAGCACCCGGTTGAACTCCTCGGGCTTTTCCTGCTGGGTCCAGTGGCCGCAGTCCTTGATCGTGTGCTTGTCGATGTTCGGCACCAGCGCCTCGATGCCGTCGGCGGAGGAGGGGGGCAGGACGACGTCGTTTTCGGCGCCGATGTAGAGGCAGGGCTGCTCGATCCGCTCGCCTTTGTCCTTCATCAGCTCCCAGTTGCGGTCGATGTTGCGATACCAGTTGACGCCGCCGGTGAAGCCGGTGCGTTCGTAGGTGGTGACGAAATGGGCCAGCTCTTCCTCGGTGAGCAGGAGTTCGCCGCGCAAGTCGTCTGCCGTTCCGTGCTTGAAGATCTTAAGCAACTGGAACTTCCGCTCCGGCGCGTCGGCGGGAAGCTTGTTGAAGGCTTCGGCATCCCACGTGCCGCGGCGCATGAAGGTGCGGAAGGACTTCTCCGTGTCCGCCTCGAGCACCTCTTCCGCCTTGTAGGGCTCCTGGAAGGCGACGACGTAGTTGTCCTCGCCGCGTACGCGGCGGAGGATCTCGATCGGCGCTACGGGCGGTTGGGGGCCGGTGGGCGTGTTCGCGCCGACGACGCCGAGGACGCGGTCCGAGTGCAGCCGCGGCATCGCCCACACCACGGCGCCGCCCCAGTCGTGGCCGACGAAGACCGCCTTCTCGATACCCCGGGTATCGAGCAGACCGACCAGGTCGGCGCACAGTTCGGCGATGTTGTAGGCCTCGATCGCCAGTGGACGCTGGGTGTTGCCGTAGCCTCGCTGATCGGGCGCCAGGACGCGGAAACCGGCTGCCGATACCACCGGCAACTGGTGGCGCCAGGAGTAGGCGAGTTCCGGGAAGCCGTGGCTGAAGACGATGGGCACGCCTTCGGTTCCCGCTTCGTAAACGGCCATCCGAAGGCCGCCGTTGGTGCGGATGTAGTTCGGTTCGGGCCAGGCCGGGGTCTCGTGCTCGGCGGCCGCCGCGGGTTTCGCGTTGGCCGCTAGCGCTGCGGCGCTCAGGGTCGAACCGGCGATCAGTGTGCGGCGGGTCATGGGTGTGTCGGAGTCCTTCGAATCGTCGTGTGTGGTCATGGCGGGGAATCGTAGCTGAGGGCCCAGCCCCTGTTCTTCAGCCTGTCTCAGGCTCCGCGCCCGTCGGTGGGGACGGCCAGGGTCTTGTGCGGATCACCCGGCCAATGTCGCCGGGACCGGCGATCTTGCGCTGAACCTGCAGAACCTCGCCCATTCGCTCGTGGATCTCGGGCGGAAACGGCGTGCTGCGCCGTGTGTCCAGATCGATGTGAATGCTCAGCAGCTCGTGCGTCGCGGCGACGTACCCCTCTTCGGCGTGCACCATGCGCATGAAGGTGTGGTACTTCTTGTCGTCGAAGCCGAGCAGCTCCGCTTCGACGATGATCGGCGCGCCCTCGGGCAACTCCCGCAGCCAGGTCAGGTGGCTGTCGATCGAGAAGCTGGAGCGCCGGTTGCCTTTGCGGTAGGCCTGATCGACGCCCAGGAACGCGGTCCAAGGGCCGGTCGCGTCGTCAAACACGACCAGGTAGTAGCCGGCATTCATGTGGCCGTTGTGGTCGATCCACTCGGGCAGCACGGTGCCGGTCCAGATCTGCTGCGGGTCGGTCATGACGGCCTGGGAGATCGCCGATCGGTACTTCGGCGGTGCCGGAGTCTACCGGCGCGGTGGGCGTTCGAGGAGCTCCAGGAGCTGTTCTGAGAGCCTGGGAGGGCATCCTGGTCCCGCGGTGCGGCTTGACACGGTGGAGCCCCAGCGCGCACAATCCGCGCTCACCTTCCTTCTGACTCGCCGTCAGGCGGGGATCCGGTGCGAGACATGACTCACTCGACACACACCTCGTCGCTGGTCAAGCGGCTCGACAAGCCGGGCGCGAAGCCCCGGCTTCAGGACTGGGTGCCCGACCCCTAGAGTTCGTTTCATCGAAAGACCTTCCGGCCGGCCATCCAGTTCTGGGATGCGCCGGCCTTTCTGTAACTAGAGGAACAGTTCATGGCCTCTCATCCGGCGATTATCGAATCGACCCTGCGCGAAGGCGAGCAGTTCGCCAACGCCTTCTTCGACAGTGAGGAGAAGGTGGAGATCGCGTCCCTGCTCGACGCGTTCGGGGTCGAATACCTCGAGTTGACCTCGCCGGCGGCCAGCCGCTGCAGCCGGGACGACTGCGAACGCGTGGCGAAGCTCGGTCTCCGCGCGAAGGTGCTGACCCACACCCGCTGTCACCTGGGCGACGCGAAGCTGGCCCTCGAAACCGGCGTGGACGGCATCGACGTCGTGTTCGGCACCTCCCGCTACCTGCGTGAGTACTCGCACGGCAAGAGCATGGACGAGGTGATCGACACCGCGGTCGAGGTCGTCCAGTACATCCGGTCGCACGATGTCGAGGTCCGTTTCAGCACGGAGGACTCGTTCCGCAGCGAGCTGGCCGACCTGATCCGCGCCTACCGGGCCGTGAACGCCGTCGGCGTGAACCGCGTGGGGGTCGCGGACACGGTGGGCGTGGCGAGTCCCCGGCAGGTCTACGACCTCGTGCGCCGGCTGCGGCAGGAAGTGGACTGCGACATCGAGTTCCACGGCCACAACGACACCGGTTGCGCGGTGGCCAACGCGTTCTGCGCCCTGGAGGCGGGGGCGACGCACGTCGACACGTCGGTGCTCGGGATCGGCGAACGGAACGGCATCACGCCGCTCGGTGGGCTGGTGGCGCGCCTCTACGCGGAGGATCCCGCGGGCGTCCGCGCGCGCTACGACCTGCCGCTGCTGCGCGAGATCGAGAACTACGTTGCCTCCCTGGTCGAGGTCGACGTGCCGTTCAACAACTACATCACCGGCTACACGGCGTTCACGCACAAGGCGGGCATTCACGCGAAGGCGATCCTCAACGATCCGTCGAGCTACGAGATTCTCGATCCGGCGGACTTCGGGCTCGACCGGTACGTTCACGTCGCCCACCGGCTTACCGGCTGGAACGCGATCAAGTCCCGGGTCGAGCAGTTGCGGCTCGAGCTCAGCGATGCGCAGATCAAGGAGATCACCGCCCACATCAAGGCGCTGGCGGACGAGAAGCCGCTCAGTCTCTCGGACGTGGACACGCTGCTGCGCAACTACCACACGGCGGCGCCGGCGCCGGCGGTCGCCGGAGCGACCGGGTGAGCGAGTCCGGTCGGCCGGCCGACACGGCCCGCACCTTCGCGCAGAAGGCCCTGGCCCGGGCCCGCGGCCTGGAGACGGTGGCGGTCGGCGAGATCGTCGACGTGCGTCCCGACATCGTGCTCAGTCACGACAACACGGCGCCGATCGCCGAGATCTGGCGGCAGTTCGAGCAGTCGCGGGTCGCGATTCCGGAGAGGATGGCCGTCACCCTCGACCACGCGGTGCCCGCGCCGACCGTGCGTCACGCCCAGAACCACGCGGAAGTTCGCGCCTTCGTCGCCGAGCAGGGCGTGGGCCACTTCTTCGAGGTCGGTCGCGGTATCTGCCACCAGGTCCTGAGCGAGGAGGCGATCGTGCTGCCGGGCGACACGATCCTCGGTTCGGATTCCCATACCCCGCACTTCGGCTGGCTGGGGGCGTTCGGCGCCGGCGTCGGCCGCAGCGAGATGGCCGTGTTGTGGGCCACCGGGGAACTCTGGCTGCGCGTGCCGGAGTCGCTCCGAATCCGACTCGAGGGCGCGCTCGGCGAGTGGGTCACGACGAAGGACGTGGCGCTGACGCTGATCGGCGACCTGGGCGCCGACGGTGCGCTCTACCGCGGCGTGGAGTTCAGCGGTCCGGGGATCGCGCCCCTGAGCCTCGACTCCCGCGCGGCGCTGGTCAACATGATGGCCGAGATGGGGGCCAAGAACGCCTGGATGCCGCCGGACGGGGCTGTGTTCGACTACCTGGCGGAGCGGCTCATCGCGCGTCCGGGCCGGCGCCCGGGCCGCGGCGCCGAGCCCGGCGAGACCACGGCCGAGGTGGCGGCGCGACTGGCGGAGCGAGCGCTCTACCCCGATCCCGGCGCTGAGTACGCGGCCGAGCACGTGCTCGATCTGTCCAGAGTGGAACCCCGTGTGGCGCGCCCGCACCAGGTGGACGACACGGTCCCGGTCGGCGAACTCGATTCGGTGCGGGTGGACCAGGCGTTCATCGGCACGTGCACCAACGGCCGCCTCGAGGATCTCGGCGCGGTTCATCGGGTGATGGCCGGGCGGCGCACCGCGCCGGGCACCCGGATGGTCATCGTCCCGGCCTCGAGCGAGGTCTGGAGCGAGGCTCTGGCGCGCGGTTGGGTGGCCGATCTGGCGGCCGCCGGCGCCGTTTTCGGAACCCCGGGCTGCGGCCCCTGCATGGGCAACCACCTCGGCGTCCTGGCGCCGGGCGAGGTCTGCATCTCGGGAGCGAACCGCAACTTCCAGGGCCGGATGGGCGACCGCGGCGCGGAGATCTACCTCGCCTCGCCCGCCGTCGTCGCGGCGAGTGCGGTGGCGGGCCGGATCGTCCACCCACGGGAGGTGGTCGAGTGAACGGTCCGGTCGATGTCGGGCGACCCTTCCGAGGCCGGGTGTTCCGTTACGGCGACCACGTGAACACGGACGTCATCTTTCCCGGCCGCTACACCTACACGAAGAGCCGGCCGGAAGAGGTCGCGCCCCACGCGCTCGAGGACCTCGACCCGACGTTCGTTACGCGGGTGGGCTCAGGGGACGTGATCGTCGCCGGCTGGAACTGGGGTTGCGGCTCGAGCCGTGAGCAGGCCGCGGTCTGCCTCCGCTACGCCGGTGTCGGCGCGGTGATCGCCCGGAGCTTCGGCCGCATCTTCTACCGCAACGCGCTGAACAACGGCCTGCTCGCGATCGTCTGCCCGGAGGCCGTCGATGCGCTGGAGGAGGGCGCGGAGGTCGAGGTCGATCTCGGGGGGTCGGCAATCCGCTGCCTCGGTGACTCCGAGTCCGCGAGCGCGGCTTCCGCACCTGGGCACCCGGGCGTCTCGCCCGCATCCGGATCCGCGCCGCAACAGTTCGCTTTCGCCGAGTTCAGCCCGGCCGTCCGCTCGATGATCGCCGCCGGCGGCCTGATCGAGCAGACGAAGCGGCGTCTGGCGGCGAGCCCCTGGGAACCCGTGTGGCGCGATCCGCGCCACACGTGAACCACTCCGCGCACCCGTCATCGGGCGCGCGGATGGAACGCGGGCGTCCCGCCCGCATCCGGCGATTGAGATGAACCCCTCATGAACTCCGCCGCGACCCCGATCCGCCTCGCCCGCATCGGCGGCGACGGCATCGGCCCCGAGGTCGTCGACGCGGCGGTGCGGGTCGTTGACGCGGTCTGCGGCGGCGGGGTGGAATGGGTCGAAGCCGAGATGGGCTGGCATACCTTCGAGAGCACCGGCCGCGCGCTTCCGGAGGCAACAGTCGATCTCCTCGAAGGCTGTGCCGGCGCGCTGTTCGGCGCCGTCTCGTCGCCGAGTCACGCCGTGCCCGGATACCGCAGTCCGATCGTCGAGCTGCGGCGGCGCCTGGACCTCTACGCGAACGTCCGACCGCTCCGCGCGATGGCTGGCGCGGAGGGTTCCGACGCCGGCTCTCCGACCTGGGAACGCGGGCGTCTCGCCCGCATCCGGCGAAGTCCTGGCCGTTGGCCCGCAGTCGACGCCGTCGTCGTGCGCGAGAACACCGAGGGCCTCTACTCCGGCCGGGAGCATTGGGAGAGTGAGGGCGAGGTGGCGATCGCTGAGCGGGTGATCAGCCGCAGGGCGACCGAGCGGATCACCCGCTTCGCCTGCGAACTGGCACTCTCCCGAGCCGCCCAGCGGGGAAACTCGGCCCGGCTCACTGTCGTCCACAAGGCGAACGTGCTCCGCTTGAGCGACGGCCTGTTCCGCGAAGTAGCGCTCGATGTTGCCGCCGGCTTTCCGGAGATCGAGGTCGAGGAGCAACTCGTTGACTCCATGGTCTACCGGCTCATCCTGGAGCCGGAGCGCTACGACGTGATCGTTGCACCGAACCTCTACGGCGACATCCTGAGCGACGCCGGCGCCGCCCTGGTCGGTGGATTGGGCGTAGTCGGCTCCGCCAACTGCGGCGAGCGCTTCTGCCTCGCCGAACCGGTCCACGGCAGCGCCCCCGACATTGCGGGGCAGGGGATCGCGAATCCGATCGCCGCAGTGTCCGCCGCGGCTCTGCTGCTGGAGCGAGTGGGCCTGGTGGACGGGGCCGCCCGGGTCGTGGACCTACTGGGGGGCCACCGCGCGGGTGGCCCCAGAACCCCGGACCGCGGCGGCGAAGCGACGACGGAGGAGGCGGTCGCGGATCTGTTGGCGCGGGTGTGAGCGGGTCCTGTCCGACCAGAAGCTCTTGCCCGGACACGACCCGCGGCTCGGAGTCGCGACTGTGAAGCGGTAGGCTCTTCGACTAGAAGGGGCTCGAGGGAATGATCGATCAGGAGACGCTCGACGAGATCATCCGGCGCGTCGTGGAGGTGGCCGAACCAGAGAGGATCGTCCTGTTCGGGTCCGCTGGCCGCGGCGACATGGGGCCCCACAGCGACGTGGACTTGCTGGTGGTTGCCAAGGGCGGTGATCGCTGGGATGTCACGACACGGGTCTATGAGCGGTTGGCAGGTGTGGGCGTGCCAGTCGACGCCGTCCTCGTGACGCCGGGGGATCTGGAGCGCTACAAGGACAGCCTCGGACTGGTCTACAAGCCAGCCCTGGCTGAGGGACGGGTCGTGTATGAAGCCGCCTGAGCGCTTTCCGCCCGACGATCCCCGCGAGTGGTTGAACCGCGCCCGAAGCAATCTGGAGCTGGCGCGAGCCAGGAGACCGGGTGTATATCTAGATGGGCTGGAGAGAACTGGTGAGTCCTCTTCGTGGTTGTCGAGTCAGTTGTCTGCGCTGACCTGATCGAGATGCGGGCAAGATGCCCGCGTTCCCTGAGGCCTCGGCTGTGGCCGCGCAGCCTCAGCGCTGGAACCAGAACGGCTTCCGCTGCTGCTTCTCGCCGGCGATCTCGTTCATCGACACGGCGTCGAAGATGCGGCCGCCGATCATCACGTAGCGGACGATCTCGGAGCTGCGGAGGTTCTCGAGCGGGTTCTGCTCCAGGACGATCAGGTCGGCCAGCTTGCCGGCCTCGAGCGAGCCGAGGTCGGCGTCCATGCCGATGTAGCGGGCGCCGTTGATCGTGGCGGCTCTGAGCGCATGGTGCGGGGTCATGCCGCCCTGCTCGAACATCCACATCTCCCAGTGGGCCGCGAGACCCTCGCGCTGGCCGTGGGCGCCGAGTTGGATCGGCACGCCGGCGCGGTCGAGCGCCGCGACCACGCGGGCGGTGAGGATGTGGTTGTACTCGCCTTCGGGCGCCATCTGCCGGCGGCGGGCGCGGGCATCGATCTGTTCACGCGGGACGTAGTTCAGGAGCCGCTCATTGGCCCAGACGTCCGTGTGCTGGTACCAGTAGTCCTCGCCTTGGATGCCGCCGTAGGCGACGCCGAGGGTGGGCGTGTTGCCGACCCGGCTGTTGCCCCAGAACTGGATCACGTCGTCGTAGATCGCGCCCACGGAGAGCGAATGCTCGACGCCGGTGTGGCCGTCGGCGACCATCGTCATGTTGTGCTGGAACAGGGCGCCGCCTTCGTTGACGACCAGCATGCCGAGTTCCTGGGCGGCCGCGACGATCTTCTGGCGCTGGTCGCGGCGCGGCTGGTTGTAGCTCTTGACGCTGAAGGCGCCGGCCTTCTGCAGCCGGCGCAGGTGCTGGACCGCGTCGTCCGGCGTCTCGACGATCGCCCGGAAAGCGCCCATGGCGCCGTAGAGGATCGTGCCGGTGGCGAACAGCCGCGGGGCTGTGATCTCGCCGGCGCGCTGCATCTCGCTGGCGGCGAAGAAGGTGCTGGTGTCGGTCGACGGATTGTGGACGGTGGTGACGCCGAAGGCGAGCGCGGCGTAGAAGTCGGGGATCTGTTGCGGCGTGATCTCCTCGCTGCCCGGCGACCCGTGCCAGTGGACGTCGATCAGGCCCGGCATCACGGTTGACCCTGAGCCGTCGATGACGGTGGCGTCCGCGGGCACGTCGACCTGCCGCGACGGGCCGATCGCCACGATCCGGTCACCGTCGACGACGACGGTGCCGCGGCGGATGATCTCCATCCCGTCCGCGCCGGCCATCGTGATCAGCCGCGCGTCGGTGATCGCGATCTTCCCGGTCGGCCGGCGGGTGTTCACTTCGAAGCCGAGGTCGATGCCTGTTGGGGGAGGAGGCTCGGCCTCCGTGTCGTCGTCGCCGTCGTCCGCGGCTTCTCCGCCGTCCTCGTCCGCCTCCGGATCCGTCGCCGCGAAGGCTTCCTCCAGCCGCCGCTCGAACAGCTCCGGTCCCAGGGACCAGTACAGCGTCGAGCTGTCGCCGGAGAAGTGCAGGTCGGTGCCGTCGTCGGTGGAGACGTTGCGCACCGGCAGGCCGGGCGTCTTCGGACCGACCTCGATCGCCTTCGAGGCCGGTGTGAACGGCACGACATGGGCGTCGAAGCGCTCCGCGAATGCCAGCCAGCGGCCGTTGGGCGAGACGCGCATCTCGGTCGCGACCTTGCTGCCGGCATGGTCACGGGCTTCGGCTTCGCCGGAGCTCAAGAGCGGCAGGCTCCGTAGCACCTGCCGATCCCAGCGCTCCGTGGCGGTGAAGTAGACGCGCTCCGAATCGGCGCCGAAGTGGGG
Source organism: Candidatus Multivorans sp. (assembly GCA_965238135.1). Lineage (GTDB taxonomy): Bacteria > Acidobacteriota > Thermoanaerobaculia > Multivoradales > Multivoraceae > Multivorans. The sequence continues at coordinate 218,629 of OZ250177.1, forward strand.
GTTCGCGCCGCTCTGCGAAAACCGCACCGGCGCGGTCTCGCCGCCGGCGTCGATCCGGTAGAGGCCCGGATCCTTCGACCACAGCGGGCTGCGGGTGCCGCCGCCGCGGGTCTTGCGGTAGACGACCGTGCCGCCGTCGGGTGAGAACGCGGGCTCGAGGTAGTGGCCGGGATCGGGGGTGATCTTCCGCCCGGGGCCGCCCGAGGCGGGGGCGATCCGCACCGCGCCGAGATCGTCGTCGTGCCAGCTCACATAGACGATCGATTGTCCGTCGCGCGAGTAGGACGGGTAGAACTCGAAGTGGTCGACCTGGGTGGTCAGCCGCTGTGCCTCGCCGATCTCCCCGGTTTCGGAGTCGCGGCTTCTTGTCCACAACCGGCCCAGCGTCTGGAAGACGATCTGGTCGCCGCGCGGGGAAACCTGGGTCCAGCGCAGCATCCTGGTGCGGAAGCTCTCCGGCGCGGCCTCGAAGTCGAACGCCAGCGCCTCCTTCATCTTGTGGGTGGCGCGGACGCGGAACGGGATCTCCTGCACCTCCCGGCTTTCGATGTCGATCCGGTGCAGGCCGCCCTGCGCCCAGAACACGATTCCGGTGCTGTCCGGGGTCCAGGCCATCGTCGGGTAGACGCCGTGGACGGCCCAGATCTCCTGCATGTCCCGGTCGAGTGCATCGTAGATGGGGATGTTCTCGCCGCTTTGCAGATCGTGCAGGAACAGGTGGCTCTGGAAGCGGATCCGGCGCACGAAGGCGAGGTACTTCCCGTCCGGTGACGGGGTCGGGCGGACCGCGCCGCCGGGGCCTGTGATCACCGTCTCGATCTCGCCGGTCGTGCGGTCGATGCGGAGGATCGAGTAGATGCCTTCGGCGGAGTTCTTGCCGTACTCGAAGAATCCGCCCGGCGTCGTGTCCTGGCTGAAGTAGACGTATCTCCCATCGGGCGAGAAGGCCGGTTCTCCGAGGTCCTTCTGGTCGTTCGGCTTCTCGTTCAGTTGCAGGCCGCCGCCCTCGCCGCTCGCGTGGTACAGCCAGATCTCGCCGCTGCCGAGCGACCGCGTCGACACGAAGTGCTTGCGTACGGCGATGAAGCGCCCGTCCGGGCTCCAGACCGGGTTGTTCACGAGCCGGAAGTCCTCGCGGCTGACCTGGCGCGGCTCGCCGCCGGCGGCCGGGATCGTCCAGACGTTGTCGCCGCCGCTGCGGTCGCTGATGAAGGCGATCTCGGAACCGTCCGGGCTGAAGCGGGGCATCATGTCCCACGCCATGCCGTTGGTCAGCGCTTCCGCGTCGCCGCCCCCGATCGGCAGCAGGTAGAGGTCGCCCAGGAGGTCGAACACGATCTGCTCGCCGTCCGGCGACAGATCGAGACTCATCCACGTGCCCTCGGTCGTGTCGAGCTCGAACTCGTACTCGTCTCCGGGCGGGTCGTTCACGTCCCACTTCTCCTGGTCGTCGTCGGCCAGGGCCGAGGCCGGGGCGACGGCGAGGGCGACCAGGAACGTCCAGGCAAGGGCTGGCAGAAGCACGCACAGGCGGTGAGCCGGTTCAGGGAACCGGACGTGCAGGGTGCCGGCGAGCTTGAACGAAGGACTGGGGCAGCGGAGTAGGTGTCTCATGGCCGCGAGTCTACGTCCCATCGTGCGGCGGCGGAGACCGTGGACCGTGTCGTTCAGCCTGGGCCGATCGGCCGTGAACCGGGTCGGCCCGCGTTGGTGACCGTGGCGTTGCGGTGATCGCTCGTGCGAAGGAGCTACTCCTCCACGGGATCGGGACAACTCAGGTCCACTGTGAGTGTCTCCATCCCCAGCACGATGTCGGTGCCCGGCAGGAATGCCTGCATCTTGACCGTATGGTGGGTGGGTTCGAGTTGGCGCCGGCGCCGGTTCTCTCCGTAGGCGTGCCCCTCGTCTCCTTGGCTGGCGCCTGACGGGTCAGGACAAGCGCTGTGGACAAGGTCCTCGCCGATCTCCTTCCAACCTCGTCCCGGAGGGTAGTAGTCGCAGAGAGACTCCTTGCCGTACCACGCCTCACCGTCGACCAGCGTCCGGTACAGGAGTTGATCCCGCCATTGGGCGGCGCCTTCGGGCAGAGTGGTTTCGATCAGCGCTTGGGCTACCCATTGCGCCACCCAACACATCCCGCCGCCGGAAGCCACCGCGATCGTTTCCGAGTACAGCGGCCAGACCTTCAGGACGAGCGGCGTTGCCGGCTCCAACGAGGCCCTGTCGATCGTCGCGAGCACCTGTGCGGGAACTCCGCGCCGTCGATTTCCCCGGTCTGTGAACCGATAGGTCGCTTCGGCCTTCAAGCCGCCCTTGGGCTCGATGGAATAGACGCCCGGAAAGCCTGCAACGCCATTCCCGGTCGCGGGCACTTCGCGGAACCCGCCATCCTGCTTCATCTCTACCAAGACCTGCGCCAGGATCTCGTCCTCCGGAACGGGCTCCCCGGGCTTGTGCCAGGCGATGCCCGCCGCATTGGCCGGTAGGCGCCCATCTCCGGCGCAAGGAAGCCCCGGTCTTCCAGTCGCTCGCACAGGAAGGCATTGGCCGGTGGAGCGGCGATGGTTGAGAGGGCGATTGACAGACCCGCTACGGCGGTCCATACGGAGAGGCGACCAGGCGCTTTTCGGTAGCGAGCCGCCTCGCTCACTCGTCAGTCGCCGGGCAGCTCAGGTCGATGGTCACCGTCTCGGTCTCAAATGCGATGTCGGTGCCGGGGAGGAAGGCCTGCATCTTGACTTGGTGGGCAGCCGGCTCGAGTGGGGGAACCAATAGTCGGTGTCCTCGGGCGACTTCTCTCCTGGGCACCGGCCGTAGAGAACGTCATGGCCTACAGTGGCCCCGGCGGTCTCAAGCACCTGTAGTTGTCCCGCGCACGTGCTGCTGGCCCCGTACCAGCCTTCGCCATCGACGAACGTTCGATACAGCAGTTGGTTCCGCCACCGTTGGCCGTTCCCCTCCAGCCGAGCTTCGATCTGAACGTGCGGCAAGCGTTCCACGGTGCCGCACCGAAAGGTTGAAGCGACACGGAGCGTCCCAACGATTGTTGGCGTGCTGTCCGATCCGGCGCTCTGCCACTCCATTGCTTGAAGCCAAAGCACGCCGGCGGCGTTGGCTGGCAGCCGCACGTCTGCTGGACCGATGAACCCCGACGTGTAGGGCGGGCCGGGGCATTCGCATAGTTGATCGCTGGCGCCCATGCCGAACCAGGCAGCGTCGATCCACGTCGCTACCGCTGCCCGAGGGCAACTCAGGTCGACTGTCAGCGTTTCGCTTTCCAGCACGATGTCCGTTCCGGGCAGAAACGCCTGCATCTTCACGGTGTGCTTGGTCGGCGCCAGCTTGCGCAACCGGCCTCCCGGTTCGCGGAAGGCGATCGGGGCCTCACTGCGTGCATCGAGGTCCCAGCACGTGCTGTACACCTTGTCGTTCGCGACTTGGCGCCAACTCCGTCCGCTGGGATAGAGCGAGCAGAGAGACTCGGCGCCCGCCCAGAGTTCATCGTCAACGAGGGTTCGAAAGAGAAGCTGCCCGCGCCACTCCTGAGCCTCCGGAGCCAGTCCGGCCTCGATCGAAACGTGTGGAACGGGCTGTCCGAAGACAGAGCACTTGCCGCCACCTGAGGCCACGTGGATCAACTCCGCAGCCGCGGGTTCGGCCTTCAGAGCGAGCGAGGAGTTCGCGGGGAGTGGGTCAGCGTCCACGGTGACCTGAACTTGCCGGTGGGGCCCGTTGCCCAGGGGTCGTAGTGAGTCCGCCCAATCTCGATGGTCGTCGTCCAGAGTCGATCGTCGATCCGTGAACCGATACGTGGCTCCGGTCGCGAGTCCTTCCCGCGGCGCGACGACGAAGATCCCCCGGAATCCGTCGACGCTCCGAGCGGTTGTGGGCACACGCACGAAGCGATCTTGCTGCCGTTTCTCGACCGTGATCCGCGCCGCGACCTGCCTCTCGGAAGGGCTCCAGAGGCGTTTGAGCGGTCGGGTCCAGAAGGGATTGTCGCGGCACTCGTCGAGTGAGCGCACCTCGAGCCCACGGATGCGCCCGTCGCCCCCCAGGGTGATGTCCAGGTTCAGTTCGGCGAGCCGACTTTCGTAGTCGAGAAGGGCGGCGAGGGTCGCGTACTCCTCGGTCTCGCGGATGGCGACGGCGCCTTCGTACAGTCGTCGGAGCCCGGAGCGGGCCGACTCGAAGCGGTCGTGCATCAGGTCGATGACGAGACGGCTCTGCTTGAGGATGTCCAGGTTATGGGACGCCGTGTCGAGGACGCTGTGGTAGCGGGGCATGCGGTGGAGCGAGAGCAGGCCGAACAACTCGCGGTAGAGACGTTCGGCCGAGGCGAGGACTTCCCCCGTCCTCGTCCATCTCGCGCAGCACCTCCTGGCGGAACTCGACGATCTCCAGGTCGGTCGGCGTGGCGGTCAGGGCGCGGCGCAGGAAGCGCTCGTTGATCGGGTATTGAACGCCGTCGATTCTTAGCTCGAAGCTCTCCGCGATCAGGCGGTCGACGAACAGATCCCCTTCGAAAAACTCCGGCCGCCAGGCCGCCTCCGGCGTTTCGGCGTCCGCCATCAGGTCATGGAACTCGGTGCCGATCTCGCGGCCGAGAATGGCGAGACCCAACAGGTCCGACAGAGCCTTCTGGTCGATGCCGAGAAAGGGCTCCCGGTTGAGAAGGTCCGGGATGGGAATCATGGCCGGCTGGCTGCTGGAGCTACCGGCGCAAAGGGGAACGGCGGCGGCGCTCCTTGAGCGAACGCAGCTCGCGGTAGGGGGCCACGTCGTCCGCCTCGCAGCGGGGCAGAGGGTGTCCAAGCGCGGTCTCGATCTGCCTGATCAGGGACTTGTCGAGCCAGGAGCCGATCGACGACACGACGCCTTCCGCGGCGCCGCGGGCGGTGCGGCCGGCGCGGTGGATGTAGTCCTCGGCCGTGTCGGGGAGGTCGTAGTTCAGGATGTGCTCGATGCCCTGGACGTCGATGCCGCGGGCGGCGATGTTCGTCGCTACGAGGATGCGGTGGCGGCCGGCGCGGAAGCCCTCCAGAGCCGCGACCCGGTGGCTCTGCGAGCGGTCGGAGTGGATGCGCCCGACGCTGTGGTCGCCGCGCTCCAGGACCCGGCAGAGCCACTCGGCGTCGGACCTGCGCTTGGTGAACACCAGGGTCGAGCCGGGCACCTTCTCGAGCAGGGCCAGGGCGCAGCGCTTCTTGTCCCTCTCGTCGACCAGGTAGAGGCGGTGCTCGATCCCCGCCGCGGCGCCCTTCGGCGACAGGTCGATGCGCAGCGGATCCTCCATGTAGCGCTGCGCCAGACGTTCGATCGGCGGCGGCATGGTGGCCGAGAAGAGCATCGTGTGCCGCTGCTTCGGCAGTTGGCTCACGATGCGTTGAATCTGGGGCATGAATCCGAGGTCGAGCATGTGGTCGGCCTCGTCCAGGACCAGTTCCTCGACCCCGCCCAGGCTCGCCGTGCCCCGCTCCACGTGGTCCAGCAGCCGTCCCGGCGTGACCACGAGCACATCGGGGTCGCTGCGCAACTGATCGAACTGCGGGCCGATCTTCACGCCGCCGATCAGGCAGGCGGAGTCGACGCGCAGCCGGCTCTTGCGGAACAGGTCCAGGAAGGCCTTCGTCTGCAGGGCGATCTCCCGGGTCGGAGAGACGATCAGCGCGCGCACGCCCGTGCCGCGGCGCAAACGCTGCACGATCGGCAGCACGAAGGCGGCCGTCTTGCCCGAGCCGGTTTCGGCGAGGCCGATCAGGTCCTTGCCGGCGATCGCGTCCGGGATCACCGCCGCCTGGATAGGCGTCGGATGCTCGAAGCCGATCCGGGCTACTACCTCCAGAACCGCGGGTTCGAGGTCCAGATCGAGAAAGGTACTGTCCGTCGTCTCGACCGGATGTTGCGGGATTCCGGCCAGGGCGCCCGGCGCTTCGGGATCCCCGTTCCCCGTACTCGTAGCGTCTGACACGCGGCGCATCATACCAGCGCCCGCGGCGTCGCTAAGTGACATGAACTCAACGGCTTTCCGGCAGCGCGAGTCATTGGTCGCGACGCAGGCCGAGGCGCCGCAGGAAGCCGCGCTTCTCGGGCGCGAGTTCGCTCTCGGCGCTTCTTGCGGCGCGCCCGCCGCGGTCCGCCGCCTCGGCCCACAACTGCAGGTTCCTGCCCTGGTGTTCGGCGGCGGTGATCGTGGCTTCGAACTCCATCTCGGCCGTCTCCGCACCGGCCGCACCGGCCGCGCCCGTCGACTCCGCCGACGGAGTTCCGGTCGCCGGCCGGAGGGTCGCCTCGACGACCTCACCCGTGCGGTCGTTGTCGAACCAGCGCCAGAAGAACCGCACCGAGACCACCTCGTAGTCGTCCCTGGCGCGTACCCGAACGACGACATCTTCGTCCCTCTCGTACACGCCCTGAGCTTCCGCCGGGCGTTCCGGGAGCAGGATCTCCACTTCCGGTTCGCTCTCGTCGAGGTCCTCCATCACCATGGTCAGGGTCGATTCCAACTGCGCGAAACGGTCCCGGTTCTCCGGCGTCCGTTCCATCCCGGCCAGGAGCTCCAGCGCCTCGTGCGGCCGTTCCCAGCCCAGAACTTCGATCTCGCGGACCGTGGCGTCCAGATCGTTGCGCCGCTGGAAGACCTCGTCGATGGCGGCCAGCTTGGCCTCGACTCCGGGGCTCTCGCCCGCCTGGTCGCCTCGCAGCGCCTTGAGTTCCACCAGCAGTGCCATCGCCTCGTCGAGGCGGTTCACCGCGATCAACCGGCCAGCCGTCTCGTCGATCGCCGCGGCGGCCCGGAGTTCGAAGTCGAGGCCTGCGGCGAACCTCGGGTGGCGGCGCCGGAAGTCCTGAGCGAGGCGCAGGGCCGCGAGACGGTCGCTGCCGAGACGGGCTTCGATCGCGTCCACTTCGGCTGCCAGCCGACGCGCGTCGTCGACGCGGCGAGCCGCTTGCGGATCACGCCGCAGGGCAATCATCTGCCGCCGCGTCAGAGAGCCCAGCGTGAGGCGCAGACGGTTCAGGTGCGCGTCTTCAAAGCCCCTCTCCAGTTCAACGGCGGCGGCCAGGACCCGGTCGTTCGCGAGCCTCGCGAGCATTGCCGTCGTCGTTTCGCGATGCTCGGACGGCAGCGCCTTGGCGCCCGGTCCGCGGCTGAAGTCCAGCATCAGGCGTTGAGCCTCGCGCAGTCTGCCTTCCGCCATCAGATCGAGCGCCTCGCTGAGCTGAGCCGGCAGTGGCGCGATGGGCGTCGGTTCCGGCCTTGACGGCAGGGGCGGTGGGGTGACGCCGGCCGGATCATCTGCGATCGCCGCGGACTCGTCGGGCGCCGTCCACCTGAGGACGAGCAGTGCCGCCGCGACGCCGATCGCAGCCGCTGCCAGCATCTGCCGCAGCCGCGGCAGCGCAGCCGGATCGGGTTCGGTAGGCGGCATCCGGCCATCCTAGCGTCGCCGAGTACGCCTCCGGCCACCCCTGTGGGGGCGCGTTTCCTCAGCCGTGAGGTCGGGCACATGCGTTGATAGGCTTCCTACCCACCGTTACGGGCTATCGACCCTCACCGACACTCGCCTCGGAGGCGCCACGACATGACGAAGAGACTCCTGTTTCCATTGTTGCTCGTCCCAACGCTGTTCATTGCCGGTCCGGTACTGGGCCAGGATCCGGGCGCGGTCAACGTGGGCGGCGACCTGCGTGGCGGCGACGTCACCGGTGCGGTCGGCGGCCGCGACAACACCCGCGCCTACGGCACCATCCTCGATTCGAGTGGCAATCCGCTGCCGGATGTCGACATCTGGTTCCAGAACGACAACGCGCCGGCGCCCAGGCTGCGCGCCAAGGGACGCAAGACCGGCAGCTACCTCTTGCGGAACATGGGCCGCATCTTCAGCCGCGAGGACTACGAGGGGATCGTGCTGCGCATCACCTTCGAGCGCGATGGCTACCGCTCCGTGGTGGCGCGCGTCGCGGTGCAGCGGGACGGAGCCCAGCAGGTCTATCCGGTCCTCTTCCGGGAGGGCGAGTCGATGGAGGCCGAGGGCATTCGCACCGTGCTCGTCGGCCGGGTCGAAAACAAGCGGGGCAAGGCGGTCAAGGGTGGAGGCGAACTCTCGATCACTTCGGGGGACGGCGCCTTCGAGGCAACTGGCTTGATCGAGAAGAACGGCCAGTTCGAGGTCGTGCTCTGGGACGCACCGGAGCGTGTGAACGCCTCCTTCAAGACGGCCAAGGGCGGTGTCCGCGACGTGATCCTCGAGCTGAAGGCCTCGCCTCAGCCCGATCTCGCCGTGGCGCAGTACTACAACCCGGTGATGTAGGCGCTGCCCCCGCTGTGGGGGGCGGCGCGCGCATCATCGGACGGAGTACGCCACCTCCTCTTTCGAGGACTCGCGTAGGAACCCGTCAGGGCCGGGTGGCGACCCTTGACGGAGTTCGGTGTTGTCTGGCTGCCGGGCCGCCTACCAGCGGGGCCGGCGCTCCTCGCGGGGTCTGGCCTCGTTGACGCGGAGGGTCCGGCCCCCGTACTGCTGCTGGTCCAGCGCTGCAATCGCCTCCTGGCCGCCGCTCGCCATCTCGACGAAACCGAAGCCCCGCGGGCGACCGGTCTCGCGGTCGTTGATCAGCGAAACTTCGGAAACCTCGCCGTGTGAAGAGAAGAGGGTGGTCACCGCCTCCTCCGTGGTGTCGAAGGGCAGGTTGCCCACATAAATTCTCGTTGCCATCTGCTGCTCCTGTTCTCGGCTCCGGGGTTCCACATCAACCAACGCTCGAGAACGACAGGCGCATCCTGGTTCGCTGCGTGAGCTCTGCACCCACTGCCTAAGGAGCGGGAGGCTAGCACAAGAACCCGCCCGGCGCGGCGCGATGCTAGAGTTTTCGGTTCTTTCGCTGTTCCATCCGCAATCTGACAAGTTCTCTGGAGGGCTGATGAAGATGCTCCGGTCCTGCTGTCGCGCCGCACCGCTCGCGGCTCCGTTCGGGTTCGCGGTCGTCGCGGCCGTGCTTCTGCCGCTGGCCTGCGGTTCGCCGTCCCACTCCGAGGAGATCACCGCGGAGACGATCGACTCCTGGATGAAGGAACTCTCGAACTGGGGTCGGTGGGGAGACGAAGACGAACTGGGCGCTCTCAACCTGATTACACCGGAGAAGCGGAAGCAGGCGGCGACCCTGGTCGAGCACGGCATTTCGGTCTCCCTGGTGCACGCCACGATCAAGGAGCAGGCTCCGGACGTCACGTCGCCCTTCCAGCACGAAGTCGCCAGCACCGGCGCGAACGCCGAGGGTTCGTTCAGCATCGACACCTACTCGGTTCTGTACCACGGCTATGCCCATAGTCACCTTGATGCGCTGTGCCACATGTGGGGCACTTCGGAGGCCTACCCGGGCGTGATGTACAACGGCTTCGGCAAGGACACCGTCACGGACACCGGCTGCGGCAGGCTGGGGATCGGCGTCGTCGCGCGTCAGGGCATCTTCACCCGCGGCGTGCTGATGGACATCCCGCGTCTTCGTGGCGTCCCCTACCTCGAACCCGGCGATGCAATTCGCCCCGAAGGCCTGGACGCTTGGCTGAAGCGCACGGGCATGGAGGTGGGCCCCGGCGATGTCGTGTTCATCCGCACGGGGCGCTGGGCGCGGCGCGCTGAGAAGGGCCCGTGGGACATCAGCCAGAACTCGCCCGGTCTCCACGCGACAGCGGCCCGGTGGCTCAAGGAACGGGATGTGGCGGCATTGGGTAGCGATGCGGCCAGCGACCTGCTGCCCTCGGGTATTGAGGGCGTGACCCATCCGGTCCACCAACTGGTGATCGTGGCGATGGGGATGCCGATCTTCGACAACGCCGATCTCGAGGCGTTGGCCGAGGAAGCGGCTCGGCTCAAGCGCTGGGACTTCCTGCTGACCGCGGCGCCGATCCGGGTGCCCGGCGGCAACCGGTTCCCCGCTCAACGCGATCGCGACCTTCTAGGAGTACTCGCAGCGTGTCGTTGCGCTCCCGCGCAGGGAATGCTGTTCGTGAGGAACCCAGCGAGCACGTCGCGCAGGAAGTCGTTGACGAGGGCGGCATGATGCCGGGGAATGTGGTCGTAGCCGAGGTAGCGCCTTACCACTGAGGCGTTCTTGCTTTCGACCAGGGCGTTGTCGTTGCAGCGTCTCGCACGGGACTTGGTGAACTCCTCGATGTGCAGTTTGCGCAGCAGGGCGGCCACCCGGCGGTTGATGTATTCGGAGCCGTTGTCGGCGTGGAAGCCGATGACATCGAGTTGCAAGATCATCCTCCAATGATCCCCAACCCACCCTCAGGCTCATCTCTCATGGGACAAGGCTACTAAGTCGGCTGCTACGCTAGCTGCTCACCACAATCTGGTGGGAATGGAGTTGCCGATGAGTTCGCCGATGACCTGGTCCCTCGCCCGCTGGGCGCTGTGTGCCGGCTGGGCTGTTGCGTTCCCTGCGCTCGGGGCGCACATCGGGCACGTCAACGGCGATGGCACGGGCGACGTGCACCCAGGCCGGGCACCGGCCGACCTGTCCGCCGCGGCGATCGCCGAGTACACGGACTGCGAGCCACAGGCAGCGCAGATCGTGTTCGACCACGGCTACACCGTGAGCATGTGCGTCGAGTACGACAAGGATGGCGAGACCGTCAAGACGGATGCCCTCAACTACGAGTTGGAGTCGAGAGAATCGGGTCTGTTGTACTTCTTCGATCGCGACAATGCCGAGGTGCTGATCAAGGTGCTCGACGGCTGCGCGGTGAACGGCCACCGTTGGGTGTTCGTGGGGCCGGTGACAAGTCTGGCCTTCAACCTCTACGTGGATGAGACAGCGTCGGGGATGCGCTGGCGCCACCGGAACGCCAGGGGCGGCCAGACGGCGCGGGCGGTTGGCGACGTGACGGCCTTTCCCTGCGAAGCGACCGGTTCGTCCATGGTCGAGGCATCGGTTGTCTCTACGCTTCAGAGGCCCGCCGTGTCCGACCCGCTACCCGCGGCCAAGGTCGCTCAGGGGATCAGCGCCGGGTCGGGGACAGATTGCGAGCCGCAGCCGGTGACGACCCTCCGCGGCGGCTACACCGTGAACATGTGCGTCGAGTACGAGAAGGACGGCGAGGCGGTAGTGGCGGCGCCGAAGGACTACGGCCTGGACTCGGAGCAATCCGCCCTCCTGTACTTCTTCGACCGCAACAATGCCGAGGTTCTGATCAAGGTGCTCGACGGCTGCGCGGTGAACGGCCACCGTTGGGTGTTCGTGGCGTCGGCGACGACCCTCGCGTTCAACATGACGGTGGAGTCTCCATACGGCGACGAGCCCTGGACGCACGACAACGTCCTGAACCGGACCGCAACGACGAAGAGCGACATCGAGGCGTTCCCGTGCAGGACGCGCCCAGAAGTAGTGCGTGGCTGCGACAGCGAGAGGCCATCGTATGTCGGGTACGTTGCGGGCTTCAGGGGCAGTTCCGAGGGGCTTGAGGCGGTGTTGACAGGTCCTGGGACGCTGCAAGTCGCCCGACCGGACAGCGGGGGGTGTTTCGCGTTCCACGACGTTTCACCCGGTCGATACGGGATCAAGGTCAACGCCCAAGGGCACCGGACAACGCCGGCGCGCGTCGTGGAGTTTCCGTTCCATGACGTCGTCGATGCCAAGACGCATGACGTGCAGGAGTTGCCGATCAATCCGTTCACATACCACTGGGAAGAGGATCAGACGACCGCCGGCGCCGAGTACTCGTCCCATATCGTCAACCCGCGGGTCGTGGAGTTTCGGGGCGAGACCGTGGATGTGGCCGACGCAGCGGCCGCCGCACGCCTCACGCAGGACTACAACATCCTGCTCGTCGATGAAGGCTGGTCGCAGGAACACGCCTTCAGGCTGTTCGATACCATGCAATCGATACCGCAGCGTGTGCAGGATCCCGTAAACGACTTCGCTCTGCCGGCGAGCACGTGGCGGCGGACCGACGACTTCATCGACGGCGACATCGCCATCGTCGCCGCCGAGGACGGTACGCGGGAAGTGACGATCTCGTCCGCCGCATTCGTCAGCGCGGCGCCGCGGATCGCCACGGTGGACGGCAAGCGCGGCGTGTGGTTCTCGCGGCGGCTCCATCACGCCGCGGTTCGCTTCGTCACGGACAATGGTCGCGACGAGAGGGCCTACGAGAAGATCTTCCAGGAAGGATACGGCGTCACGACGCGCATCGAGGACTATCCGGCGCTAACGGGCCCGACCGGGAACGAGTCCCACTTCAACTTCCAGTCGTTCCAGGCGGGCGAGATTCTGCTTCTCATCAACATGCTGGAGGAGATGCCGGCAGGCATGCACAAGATTGACGGCATGCGTTACCTGGTCCGTCGCCTGGACGGCCTGCCGCACCCGCTGTACCCCACCGCGCCGGCAGTGGCCTGGCCGGAGTCCGCATACGTGGAGTTCATGGAGCGCGCGTTCAAGCAACAGACCGAGGACTACATGCACCGACTCATCATCCACGAGAAGTCGCACTTCCTGTGGTCCCACCTGTTCGACGATCAGCTCAAGGCGGACTGGACCGAGCTCGGGGGCTGGTACGAGGATCCGGGCGCCGCGAGCGGGTGGTCGACGACGAAGTCGGCCGAGTTCGTCTCTGCCTACGCCCACCTCAAGAACCCAAACGAGGACATGGCGGAGACGATCTCCTACTTCATCGTCAACCCGGACCGCCTCCGCGCCCGGTCGACGGCCAAGTACGAGTTCGTGCGCGATCGGATCATGCAGGGCGACATTTATGTCGCCCTCATTCGGGAGGACCTGACCTTCGAGGTCTACAACCTCTTTCCCGACTACGTCTACCCGGGGAAGATCAGGCGCGTCGACATCGCCGTCGAGGGTGGGCCGAACGAGGACAAGCGCCTCACGTTGGATATCGAACTGCACGCGCTGGACGGCGAGGCGGAAGGCGCGACCGTTGGCCTGACCCGCATCACCAGTGCTGTCGGCACGTACTTCGACCTGTGGCTGTATCCGATAGACGAGTACGGAAGCCGCCTCGACGAGGGCGACGTGGCGACGCGGCTGCGTGGCGAAATTGCGATGAGCAAGCACTTCAAGGCCGGCTACTGGCTACCTGTGCAGATCGTGCTCTCGGACGCCGCGGGCAACGAGCGCTATCAGCGGACCAGCGATTTCGGCTGGAGCATGTACGTCGACAACTACCTTGAGGACTACCTGCCGCCGCAGTACGTGGCGGGAACTGTGGCGATGAACTCCACGGTTTGGGAAGAGGACGACACCGTTCAGGTGATCCATGTCGACTGGCTCGTCAACGAGGAGGGGACCATGGACACATGCTACGCCGCCATCAACGATGCCCGTCCCGACACCTATTCCCTGGAGGAGTACGGCGACCCGGGCGATGCGGGCGACGAGTGCAGCGTGGACTTCCTGATGCCCAACTACATGCCTTCGTCCACGTATTCCACGAACTACATCCGGATGTTTGACGTGGCCCTGAACATCAACGGCGTTGAGTTCACGGGTGACGACGCCGCGGAACCACCGGCGACCATCGAACTGAAGACGACGAATCCGGACACCGAACCGCCCGAGATCGACGTCAACCAAATCGAGGTCAGCGCCGAACCCACGAACCCCGAGGCGCCGAACGGCGAGACGGAGGTGACGGTGAGCTTTCGGCACCGGGACAACATCTCGGGGCTCACCGCCTCGCAACTGATCCTGCGCGATCCGCAGGGCGGAAACCATTTCTACGGGGTCTACCCGGACGATCGGGAGGATCTCTACCCGAGCGGAGACCCGACCGGGTGGGAGGTCATGAAACGCGTCGTGATTCTTCCGCCCGGGTCGATACCGGGCACCTGGGGTATCGCCGAGATCACCGCGCGGGACCGCGCAGGGAACTTCAAGCAGTACAACTTCGTGGAGATCGTCCACTTCGACGTGGAAGGCGACAGCTAGCCCGCACTTCGTGGCGAGAGTCGCGCTGCATTCGCGTGGCGATTCATCGCGCCCGACATCGTGGCTGGGCCGGTCATCAGCCGCCGCCGCGGAGGTCTTCGTAGTAGGCGTCGAAGGCGTCCAGCCGGTCGGTGAGCAGTCCCTGAATGACGCCGATCGCGTCGCCCAGTTCGAGGACTCCGTCGGCGTTCGGGTCGTACACCGGCCAGTCGGGAAGCCCGTCGCCGTTCGGGTCGCCGGTGGCGGCGAAGTTCACCCAGTAGCTCGCCATGGTGCGGGCGAGCTCCCGGTCGGTGTCGTCCCAGGCATGGTTGAAGGGGCCGATCTCGTCGCGCACTTCGCCGCTCTTATGGAGATTGTCGAAGGCGTAGATGATCTCCGCCGCGTGGTAGGCGCCGTACGTCTCGGCTTCGTCCCAGGGCGGCACGCGGGAGAAGTAGTACATCCGCACGGATCTCGCGCCGGTGCTGCTCTGCAGCCGGGCCCACGTCCGCATCTGCCAGGCGAAGTAGTTGTCGGCCGTGTTCATGTAGGCGGCCACGCGCGCCTCCTCGTCGGTCTCGGCGGGATAGACCGCGAACATTGCGTCGGCGTGCTCGCCGTACGTGTCCTCGAGCGACTGGCGATAGTCGGCGACCGTGACGCCGCCCGCGCCGGCGAACAGGGCTGTGCCCTCGTCGCTGTTGAAGCCCACGATCGTGTCTACGTCGTTCTGCTCGCCGGCCGCGAAGATGTCGTGGATGTCGCGCGGGAACACCCGGCCGTCGTTCACGCCGACGAGCAGGCCGGCGCCCGCCTCGCCCGCCGCCCGGTAGACCTCTTCGGCTGGCGCCGCGCGCAGTGCTGTGAGATCGCTCGCGCCGAGTTGCGCGGCGATCTGCTCGCCCTGGGACTCCCCGTCAGCGAGCTGTGGCATGGGCCAGAAGATGCCGCCGCTGTGTCCGATCGCGCGCTGGAACAGGCCTGCCGCCAGTGGCGTCGCGGTCAGGTAGTTGACGCTCCAGGAGCCGGCTGACTCGCCGAAGATCGTGACCTGGCCCGGGTCGCCGCCGAAGCGGCCGATGTTCGCCTGCACCCACTGGAGTGCGGCGATCTGGTCGAGGATGCCGTAGTTGCCGGAGCCTCCCGCCTCGTTCTCGGCCGAGAGTTCCGGATGTGCCATGAAGCCCATCGGCCCGAGCCGGTAGTTGATCGTGACCAGGACGACGCCCCGCCCGGCCAGGCTCTCGCCGTCGTAGAGCGACGTGCTGCCGGCGCCGGTCTGGAGTCCGCCGCCGTGGATCCAGACCATGACGGGGAGCGCGGCGCCGGCGTGTTCGGCGCCGGTCCAGACGTTCACGTAGAGGCAGTCCTCGCTGCGCTCGATGTCGCCCACGTCATAGAAGGAGCCTGGGGCGCCGAACGGCTGCCAGCAGGTCGAGGAGAACGCGGTCGCGTCGCGGGTTCCCTCCCAGGCCGCGGCGGCTTGCGGCGCCTGCCAGCGAAGGTCGCCGACCGGGGGCGCGGCGTAGGGGATGCCGCTGAACTTGAGGATTCCGGAATCGAGATCGGTTCCCTCGACGACGCCGAGTTCTGTCGCCACCGTCGAGGTCAGGGGCTCGACCGACTCGCCGCCGCTGCAGGCCAGCGTCAGCGCGAGGGCGGCGCCCACGACCCCGGCGGTGGCACGGCGGGTGTTCACGATGGTCGACATGTTCAGTCCTCCTTGGCTAGCAGCGTGCGCGGCAGGAAGATCGGCGCACGCCATGTTCTTCGGCGCACGCTCATGGGGCGGGACCTCTAACCGGGCCGCCGTCTTTCGCCGCTGGGCGGAAGCGCAAAGCGACCCCGTTGTTGCAGTAGCGCAGGCCCGTTGGCGCCGGACCGTCGCTGAATACGTGGCCTTGATGTCCGCCGCAGCGGGCGCAGTGGTACTCGGTTCGCGGCACGAACAGCCTGAAGTCCCGTCTCGTTTCAACCGCGCCGGGCATCGGGTCGTAGAAGCTCGGCCAGCCGGTGCCGCTGTCGTACTTCGAGTCGGACCGGAACAGTCCGGCGCCGCACCCGGCGCAGACGAAGACGCCGTCCCGGTGCTCCGCGTTGAGTGGCGAGGTGAATGCCGGTTCGGTTGCTTCCTTGCGCAGGATCCGGAACTCGGCGTCGGCGAGTCGGTCGCACCACTCGGTCTCGGTCAGGTCGATCCGTTCGGGTTCGGCATCATCCGCGGGGTTCGGACCGCGCTCCCCCGGTCGCCGGCTCTCGGTGCTCATGCGGCTGGCATCCTATCGCCGCGCTGCGCTTAGGGCAGAATCGGGAGCATGAGAACACGAAGACCGCCGGTCGATCACATCGTCCGCACACGCGACCTGTACTCGAGCCTGGGACACGAACCCTACCGGTGGGTTCGCAGCGAGGCCCCGCCGCCGTGGACCCGGCTGGCGAAGCCGCTCAAGGAGTGCCGGGTCGGATTGGTGGCCTCCGGGGGCGTTTACCGGACGGGACAGATCGCCTTTCACCATCGTGACGACATCTCGCTGCGGGTTATCGACACCAGCGTGCCGGCCGCGGAACTGCGGACGAGCCACTTCGCCTACGACCAGACGGACGCCCGGATCGACCCGAACGTCGTCTTCCCGGTCGACACCCTGCGCGCTCTGGCAAGAGGCGGCGTGATCGGGGACGTGTCGCCCCGCGCGTACGCCTTCATGGGCGGCATCTACTCGGCGCGCCGGGTGCGCGACACTCTGGCGCCGGAGATCAGCCGCCGGTTGGCAGCGGACCAGGTCGACCTGGCGTTGCTGGTCCCCGTGTGACCGGTCTGCCATCAGTCCGTGGGACTGATAGCACGCCGCGTTGAGGCGGACGGCATTCCGACCCTGTCGATGAGTTCGGCGTTCTCGATCACGCGATCGGTCAATCCGCCCCGCGCCGCGTTTCTCGACTATCCGTTGGGGCACACGACGGGTAAGGCGCTGGATGCCGGCCTGCAGAGGGAGATTGTCGCCACGGCTCTCGCCGCCTTCGACGAGTTGGATACGCCGGGGGCGGTGAAGATGCTGCCGTTCCGCTGGTCGGATGACGACGAGTGGAAGCGGGACGTGATGCTCAGCAGCGATACGCGGGAGGAACGTTCGGGTCGGCCCGTCTACCAGAGCGAAGCGGACCGCAGGCTTGCTCAGGATGCGGGGGAGTGCCCCACGTGCGTCTTCCTCTAAAAGGTGGCGCCGGGCGGTGCGACACGCTCGCTCCGCCCGGCGCCGATCGGATCCGTGCCTTGCCCCTTTAGGGCACGGACCCGACCTTGTGTACGAAAGGAAACAACCAGGGTTATGGTCGGATTCCCCGGTTGGTTCGGTGTAGAGGTCATTTTCGCAATCGACAGCGGTTATTGGTCTGACCCGTTTCTGACGAGTAGATGACCGGACTCGGAATGCCCCGATTCGCCCCTTGGTGTGAGCGTCATCGGGCGTCCCGGAGCGGGCAGTTCGGCCCCGGCCGCTGCCTCCGTCAGAGGTTGAGCTACGGAAGTCGGGTCGTGTCGTCCGGTGGCGCCGACCTCCTAGCGCCGCCAAACCGCTCGCTGAACTCGCTGTTTGGCCCCAGCCCCCACCCCACCAGTAGCCTGCGCCACAGAACTCACTTCGTGTCGTTTCTGTCGCACAGGCTACTGGAAGGGCTTGTAAATCGCCAGGTAGGAAGCGATCGCGGCCAATAGCGGCAGCGCGACGACCAGTGCCCTGGCCAGGGAGGTGTTGCGGTAGGGCAGGGTGAGCGCGGCGCCGAAGAACAGCCAGATGACGAGCTTCGCCCAGGCCCATGGCGGCGGCATGCCGCCTGCTCCGATCTTGGCGAGCAGCCCGAAGCCGGCCACGAGACTCAGGATCAGGCCGATGCCGTGCATCGAAGCGAGTACGCCGCGCAGATCGTTGTCTTCGCGACGGCCACCGTTCGCGGCGTGGACGGCGACACCGCCGGCCGCTGCCAGCACCAGCAGTGCTCCCAGCACGTGCAGCAGCTTGTAGGCGAGATAGGACATCGTTCTCCCGTTTGCTGGACTGGCGTTCGTCGACTCTGCTGCTAGCGTATCTCCTGTGACGCCGCTTGAGCGACTCGACGACTGGGACGACTTCGTGGCGGAACTCTACCCGGAGCCGGTGGAGGCCGGCGGCAAGCGCCGCGAGGACTACCGGGACTTCGACGAACCGCCCCGCGACACGGTGCGGGAGTTTTACCGTCTGAACCACGGCAGTCAGACCTGGAGCTTCGTGCAGCACAAGAAGGCGGAGTACCTCACCCTCGACCGTGCCGAACTGCCTGTGTGGGAGGCGCTCGAGTTCCTGAACACCCTGGTCGACGACTCGGACCCGGACCTCAACCTGTCGCAACTCGATCATCTGCTTCAGACTGCCGAGGCGATCCGCGCCGACGGTCACCCGGATTGGTTCGTCTTGACCGGGCTGGTTCACGATCTGGGCAAGGTGCTCTGCCTTTGGGGTGAACCGCAGTGGGCGGTGGTCGGCGACACCTTTCCGGTCGGCTGCGCGTTCTCCGACCGGATCGTCTACCCGGAGTTGTTCGCCGCCAACCCGGACATCGGGAACCCGGCCTACTCCACGCCCCAGGGCGTGTACGAAGCGGGCTGCGGTCTGGACCGGGTCGACCTCTCCTGGGGGCACGACGAGTACCTGTACCAGGTGCTCCGCGACTACCTGCCCGAGCCGGCGCTGTACATGATCCGGTACCACTCGTTCTACGCCTGCCACCGCGAGGGCGCGTACGGGGAGCTGTTGTGTGATCGCGACCGCGAGATGTTCGCCTGGGTGCGGTTGTTCAACAACTACGACCTGTACTCCAAGAGCGACAGTCCGCCCAACGCCGCCGAGCTGCGTCCGTACTACCAGGGCCTGATCGACCGCTACCTGCCGGCGAAGCTGAACCTCTAGCTGCAGCGAGTGGCTGCCAGCCCTACTCGAAGCGCACCAGGGCGGCGACCGCGAGTACCGCGAACGCCACCACGTAGAGCTTGACGACTGCAGGCAGGATGAAGCGCAGCCAGCGCTGGTAGGGAATGCGGGCGAGGAGCAGCATGCCCATGAGCAGGGCGTTCGTGGGCACGATCAGGTTCATCAGCCCGTCGCCGAGCTGGTAGGCGAGCACCGAGGTCTCGCGGCCGACGCCGGTGAGGTCCGCGAGCGGCGCCATGATCGGCATCGTCACGTATGCCTGCCCGCTGCCGGAGGGGATCAGGAAGTTGCACACGCTCTGGACCAGCAGCATTCCCCAGGCCGAGACGACCGCGGCGCCCGCACCCAGCGCCTCAGTCTTTGCAAGCAACGAGGCGATGCCGTGAATCACGGTGTCGATGACCCGCGCGTCCGAGAGCACGACCTCGATCGTGCGCGCGAAGCCGATCAGGAGCGCGGTGCCCGTCAGCTCGGCGGCGCCGGTGGTGAACGCCCGCGCGGTGCGGTTCGGCGATACGCGGCCGAGGGCGGCCGAGATGACCGTCACGCCGAGGAACAGCGCCGCGAGTTCGACCAGATACCAGCCGTGTGAGTTGACGCCCCAGATGAAGACGCCGATCATCGCGGCGAACGCAGCGAGGATGCCGAGGCGTGCCGGCGTCAGTTCGGCGGCGGCCAGCTCGTGGCCGCCGCCGCCGTAGTCGATGTCTCGGACCAGGCTCCGTTCCGGATCGGCGCCGATGCGGCGCGCGTAGCGGAGGAGGTGATGGATGCCGACCAGAAGCAACACCGCCAGCAGCACCCACCGGAGTCCGAAACCGGTACTCGGATCCTGGCCGGCGATGTCCTTCGCGATCATCACGGTGAAGGGGTTGATCGCCGCCGCCCCGTAGCCGACGCCGGCGCCGATGTAGACCATGCCCAGGGCCACCACCGCGTCCATCTTGAGAGCGATGCACATCCCGACCAGGATGGGCACGAAGGGCATGTACTCCTCGGCCATGCCGATCGTCGACGAGCCGACCGCGAACAGCGTCGTCATTCCGCCGACCAGCAGGATCGGCCTCGCCCCCAGGGTCCTGATCGCGCGGCCGATCGCGGCGTCGATGGCGCCGGTGGCGCGGATGACCCCGATCGCGCCGCCGACCAGGAAGACGAAGAAGATGATCTCGGCCGCCGCCTCGAGTCCCCTTGGCACCTTGGTCAGGGCGGCGTGCCAGGGCAGGGACGCCGCTTCGACGGCGTGGTACGTGCCGGCCAGCACCTGCCGGCCCTCGCGTTCGTACTCGCCTGCCGGCAGCACGTAGGTGAGGACCTGCGCCGCCACGATCATGGCGAAGATGAGCACCAGGGCCTCGGGGAAACGACTGCCGTTGTTGCTCATGGCGAGGGCGCTGTCAATTTGCGTGGCGGCGGCTGCGGGCTTCCCGGCGTGCGTGCTGGCGGCTCTCGATATTGGCGATCGTGTCGTCCGGCACGGCCTCGATCAGGTGGCGGGTGTACTCCTCGCGCGGCGCCTTGTAGATCGCCTCGGACGGCCCCTGTTCGATGATCCGGCCGTCGAGCATCACGGCCATCATGTCGGACATGAACTTGACCACCGACAGGTCGTGGCTGATGAAGATGTAGGTCAGGCCGTACTCCTCCTGCAGGTCCTTGAGCAGGTTGAGCACCTGCGCCTGCACCGAGACATCGAGCGCGGACACGGATTCGTCGCAGATGATCAACTTCGGCTGGACCGCGAGCGCCCGGGCCACCGACACCCGCTGGCGCTGGCCGCCCGAGAACTCGTGCGGGTAGCGGCGCAGGTGGTCGGCCTCCATGCCGACCTCTTCCAGCAGGCGGGCGGAGCGGTCGCGGCGGTCGCTGCGGCTGCTGCCGATCTTGTGGATCGCCATCGCCTCGCCCAGCATCGCCTCGACCGTCATGCGCGGGTTGAGCGACGAGTACGGGTCCTGGAGGATGATCTGCATCTGCCCCCGCAGGGCGCGCAGGCGGCCGGAGGGGATCGTGGTCACGTCCTGGTCCTCGAACTGGACCGTGCCGCCGGTGATGTCGATCAGCCGCAGCAGCGCCAGACCGGTGGTGGTCTTGCCGCAGCCGGATTCGCCGACCAGCCCCAGTGTCTGGCCAGAGTAAACGTCGAAGGAAATGCCGTCGACCGCCTTGACCTCGCCTACCTGCCGGCGCAGGAAGCCGCTCTTGATCGGGTAGTAGACCTTGAGATCGCGCACCGTGAGCAGCGGCGCGGCGTCGCCTTTGACCAGCTCCCCGGGCCCCGGATTCTCGGAGTAGCCCAGACTGTCCAGGGCGTTCTGCGGGTGGAGCAGGCGGTCGCGGCCGCGCCCGACGAGTTCATCGAGCGCCTCCGGTGTCAGGCTGCGTTCGGTGATCGTGATCTCGCCCCCGTCTCCGTCCTCGTCGACATCCATGAAGTCGGCGACCGTGGGCAGGCGGCGGAAGGCCCGATCGAGATGCGGGCGGCAGGCGAGCAGCCCCTTGGTGTACGGGTGTTGAGGGTTTCTGAACAACTCGGCTACCGCGCCGCGCTCGACGATCCGGCCCCGGAACATGACCGCGATCCGGTCGGCGATCTCCGCGATCACTCCCAGGTCGTGGCTGATGAACAGGATGGACATGGCGCGCTCGTCGCGCAGGCGGCGGATCAGGTCCAGGATCTGCGCCTGGATCGTGACGTCGAGAGCGGTTGTGGGCTCGTCGGCGATCAGCAGCTTCGGGTTGCACGACAGCGCCATGGCGATCATCACGCGCTGTTTCTGGCCGCCCGACATCTCGTGCGGATAGCTGTCTATGCGGCGCTCCGGCTCCGGGATGCCGACCTCTTCGAAGAGCTCGATCGTTCGCTGGCGGGCTTCCTTGCGGTTCATCCCGAGATGGACGCGAAGCGCCTCACCCACTTGGTCGCCGACCCGGAACACCGGGTTCAGCGACGTGCCGGGCTCCTGGAAGATCATCCCGATGTCCTTGCCGCGCAGGTCGCGCATCTCCCGGCTGGGCAGATGCACCAGGTCGCGGCCGAAGTAGGAGATCTCGCCGCTCTCGATGTTCGCCGTGCTCTCGAGCAGGCGCATCACCGACAGCGAGGTCACCGACTTGCCCGAACCCGACTCGCCGACCAGACCGAGCGTTTCGCCCTCCTCGATCAGCAGGTCGATGTCGTCGACCGCGCGGACCGTCTCCCGCTTACCGTGGAAGTAGGTGCGGAGTTCGCTGATCCGGAGCAGGGGCGGCGCCGCGGCGGCTGCCGGCGTCGGTATGCCGGTCTCGGTCATCGCCGTGACTCTATCCGGCGTTGGTGCAGGGCATAGTGTAGGGAGTTGCGGGTCAGATCAACGAGGAAGGGGAACCGGCGCGCGGGAATACCGTGCGGAGCCGGGTAAGTTACGCGGTGCCGGCCCTTTACCACCCGGAGACGGGTAGACTAGCGCCGCCAAACCCGTCGCATGCTCCGTGTTTGGCCCCAGCCCCCACCTTCCCAGGACCTTGCGCCTCAACCTCACTCCGTTATGTTCTTAGGCGCAAGCTCCTAGGCGGCTTATGACGATCCTGCTCCAGAGTCAGGCGGAGCCTTCGCGAGGAGCGGTCGACCCCCTGTTCCGCGACGCGGAGCAGCGGGCGCGCGCGTTCTCGCTGTTTCCGGAGCCCCGTGATCCGCATATCGCCGCCGGCGCGGGGCGCATCGCCGGTCTGGTCTCCAACCGACGCATCCGTCGGACCCTCAAGAGTCTCTCCGCCCTCGAGGTCGACGAGTACATCCGCCGCACGGTCGCTCCGGCCGAGGACCCGGGCCGGATCGGCGCCGGAGAAGTCCTGGCCGCCACCACCTGGGAGCTGGTCGAGGAGAGCCGGCACGGCCCCCTCTACGCGGGCGTGTTCGAGACCGAGATCGAGGGCCGGCGGCGCCGGTTTGGCGTTCTCGCCCAGGAGCGCTCGGTGCAGAACGGTGTCTGGATGCCGGAGCACCACCGTCTGGCGGTGGACGTGATCCGGTCCTACGCCGGCCGCAACCTGCCCATCGTCGCCCTGATGGACACGCCGGGAGCGGACGCGGGCGAGATGGCGAACCGCGGCAACCAGGCCCACGCGATTTCCCGGCTGATCGCCGAGATGGCGCAGCTTCACGCGCCGACCGTCGGCATCGTGCTCGGCAACGGTTACTCGGGCGGCGCCATCCCCCTGGCCACGACGAACGTGCTGCTGTCGGTGCGCGACGGCGTCTTCAACACGATTCAGCCCCGGGGCCTGGCGAATATCGTGCGCCGCTACGACCTGTCCTGGGAAGAGTGCGCCAAGGCGGTCGGCGTCTCGGCGTACGAGCTCTTCGATCAGGGCTACCTCGACGGCGTGATCGACTTCGTTCCGGGTGAGGGTGGCGACCGGCTGGCCTGTTTCGAGGCGGCCGTGGCTTCGTCGATCGCGGTGGTGGAGCAGCGGGCGAAGATCTTCGTGCGCGACGAGCCGGCCGTGTTCGAGCACTACCGCCTGAACACGCGACGCTACGTCGACCCCTCCCGCAGTCTGCTGGCGCTCGAGGAAGTCGCTTCCCTGTCGCGGCTGCGGAGTCCGGCGGAACAGGTCAATGTCTTCGGCCTCGCCTTCCGGTACCTGCGCTATCTCGGTCTCCGACGCCGCCTCACCTCGACGACCCTGCCCAGCTACGGTCGTCTGGCGGCAGCCGAGGTTCCGGCCGGGGCGGCCCGGGCGCGCCGGGAACGGCAGCGCCGGTTGTCCTTCGAACGCTGGCTGGAGAACCCGCTCGCAGTGCGGTACGACGACGTCCTCAGCCGCACGTACAAGCGGTACGCCGCGGCCCGTGACGCGCTTCATGAGGGACGGGGACGGCTCGCCTCCTTCCTGCTCGGGAGCCGCGAGTACCGCTTCAACCGAGCTCGCGCCGAACTGCTGCTCGAGTTCGGCTTCCACCTGTACAACCAGTGGAAGGACGCGGCCGAGGACGACTTCGGCCGGCTGCTGGACGTGATGCGGGCATTCGAGGCAGAGGGGGCCGCGAAGGCGGATCCGGAAGCGCGGCAGGGCGCCGCTCCGGATCCGGTGGATCTCACCGTTCTCGACGTGATCCTTCAGCCCCAACTCCTGCGGCTGTTCCGGCGCGAATGCGAGAACTTCATCTCCTTCGACCGGCTCTACGATCACATCTTTGTGCACTTGCGAGAGATCGCCGCCGAGGCCCGCGAGGAGAACGTGATCGCCCGCGAGTCCGTTCACCTGTTGCTGCGGAACTCGTTGAACGCGGCGCTGGGCGAGTTGACGGCGGGACTCGAGGCGGAGGCAGCCGACGAGGCGGAGGCGAGACTGCGCCGGCAGTTCCGCTCCTGGCTGCGGCACTTCTCGCGGCATCCTCGCCGAGGCCGGCTGCTCAAGTCCGTGGCGGAGTGGAAGCGGCATCAGATGCCCCGCATCTCCGAGCCGTTGTTCGGGCTGGTCACGTTCCTCTTCGAGCGTCTGCTGCCGAACTTCTACGAGGATGAGCAGGGGATTCGCACCTATGACGGCCGCATCTCCCCCCGCAACATCGGCATCAAGGACTTTTGGAACCGGCTCGACGCGGCCTATCGCGACCTGCTGCTCGAGGACGTGCTCTCCGAGCAGAAGCGGAAGACGCCGCGTCGTCCGCAGGCCATCCTCGACCGGTTCTTCGTCGATGTGCAGGAAATCGAACCGGACCGGATGACCGCCGATCCGGTGGGGTTCCCGGGACTGCGGGTGTCGATCGAGCGGGCGCTGGAACAGGGCGTGACGCCGTGTGGCACGGTGGCGGCGCTGGCCCGGATCAGGACCGGTGCCGCGGGCGATGCGGAGAGCGGCGGCACGGGGGGCACGAAGGTCGGCGTTCTGGTCTCCAACCTGGCGTTCCAGGCCGGCTCGTTCGACATGGCGAGCGCCGAGAAGTTCTGCAAACTCCTGCTGCGCTGCGCTGAGGAGCGGCTGCCGGTGGTGTGCTTCATCTCGTCGGGCGGCATGTTGACGAAGGAGGGCGCCGGCGCCCTCTTTTCGATGTCGATCGTGAACGACCGGCTGACCCGGTTCGTGCGCGACAACGACCTGCCGGTGATCTGTTTCGGCTATGGCGACTGCACGGGCGGCGCCCAGGCGAGCCTGGTGACCCACCCGCTGGTCCAGACCTACTACTTCTCGGGCACGAACATGCCGTTCGCCGGGCAGATCGTCGTTCCTTCCCACCTGCCCATGGCCTCGACGCTGTCGAACTACCTGTTCGAGGTCGAAGGGGCGATGCAGGGGCTCGTCCAGCATCCCTTCGGCGAGGACCTCGACGACCAGCTACGCCAGGTCGATTCGCAGATCCCGGTGCCGGAGGAAACGGTCGAGCACATTCTCCAGCGATTGCTCGAGGAGGAACGGCGGGTCGAGTTCCTGTCGGCACGCCGCCGGCGTCGCGAGGTCGAGGTCGTCGAGCCGGCGCCGGCGGTCGCTCCGCGCCCGGTGCGGCGGGCTCTGATTCATGCCCGGGGCTGCACCGCGGTCAAGCTGGTGCGGGTGGCCCAGCGCGCGGGTGTCGAGGTGGTCCTGGTGCAGTCGGATCCGGACGTCGAGTCGCCTGCGGCGGCGATGCTGCTGGAGCGCGACAGCCTGGTCTGCATCGGCGGCAGCACCCCCGACGAGAGCTATCTGAACGCCCACTCGGTGATCCGGATCGCCGAGCGGGAAGAGGTCGATGCGCTCCATCCGGGGATCGGGTTCCTCTCCGAGAGCGCCTCCTTCGCCGACCTTTGCCGCGGTCGCGGCCTGAATTTCATCGGCCCGACCGGCGAAGCGATGCGGCGGATGGGCAACAAGTCGAACGCGATCCAGACGGCGGCGCAGGTCGGTGTGCCGGTCGTGCCGGGAAGCGAGGGCATCCTCACCGACGCCGGCACGGCGCTTGAGGTGGCCGAATCGATCGGTTTCCCGGTCATGCTCAAGGCGGTTCACGGGGGCGGCGGCAAGGGAATTCGCCGGGTCGACCGGGCGGAGGACTTCCGGGAGGCGTTCGGCCAGATCCGGATCGAGGCGGAGAGCAGCTTCGGCAACGCGGACTGCTACCTGGAGAAGTGCGTCGTCTCGCTCCGCCACGTCGAGGTGCAGGTGCTGTGCGACCAGCACGGGACGGTGAGCGTTCTGGGCCTGCGCGACTGCAGCGTGCAGCGCAACAACCAGAAGCTGATCGAGGAGTCGGGATCCACGGCGCTGCCGGAGGCGCTGCGCGAGGAGAGCTTCCGGTCCGCAAGGGCGATTGCGCGGAAGATCGGCTACGTGGGCGCGGGCACGGTGGAGTTCATCTTCGACCTGGAAGCGCAGCAGCTCTACTTCATGGAGATGAACACCCGCCTCCAGGTGGAGCACCCGGTGACCGAGGCCACGAGCGGCACGGACATCGTCAAGGCCCAGTTCGAGATCGCCGGAGGATCGCGAATCAAAGGCTCGCAAGTTGCCGAAGACGGCTACGCGATGGAGGTCCGGATCAACGCCGAACGTGTGGTCGTTACACAGGACGGGATCGACCTGCTGCCGTCGCCGGGGACGGTGAGCCGCTGCGAGTTCCCGCGGCGCCCGGGAATCGACGTGTTGGCGGCGATCGATACGGGAACGGTGGTCTCGCCCTACTACGACAGCCTGGTGGCGCAGGTCGTCTGCCACGGCAAGGATCGCGCCGACACGATCGCCCGCATGCGCTCCTACCTCGACCAGGTCACGATCGATGGCGTCTGCACCAATCGCCCCCTCCTTTGCCGCGTGCTCGACGACGAGCAGTTCCGTACCGGCGACTACGACACGCGTTACCTCCCGGGCTTCCTGGACCGTATCGACGCAGGCGCATTGGTTCGCGAAGTGGAGCGTTCCGCTGGCGTCTCCGCGACGATGGATCGCGCCGAGATCGAGATCGAGGGCAGTGACGAACTGAAGGTCAGGGCACCGTCCGGCGGCCTCTTCTTTGCCGCCGCTTCTCCCAACGATCCACCCTTTGTCCGGGTCGGGGACATTCTGGGCACGGAGAAGACCCTGTGCCTGATCGAGGCGATGAAGCTGTTCCGCCCGGTCTCCCTGTCGTCGATCGACGCCGTCGGCGACTTGTTCGCCCGGGACACCCGGTACGAGGTGATGCGGGTCAACGCGGCGAACGGCCAGGTCGTGAACCATGGCGACCTGCTGTTCGTGGTCAGGCCGGTTGACGTCGAGTAGGCGCGGCGGGAGCGGTGCAGCGGTGGGGATGCTGAACCGCCTCTTTCGCCTGGACCAGTGCTGAGGGAGCGAATCGATGGGACAGTCGACAAACTGGAGCCGAGCGGCGCGCGTGCTGCTGCCGGTTGGTCTTGGACTCGCGATCGCGTTGCCGCTGGCGGCGCAGCGTCGCGGACCCTGTGAGGCCGGCGAGAACCACCGGTCCTTGGACTTTCTGCTCGGCGAATGGCAGCTCGTCTCGGGCGGCGAGGCGGTTGGCCGGAGTCGGGTCGAGAAGCTGGAAGACGGTTGCCTGATCGCCGAGACCTGGGCGTTTGACGACGGTCGGTCGGGCCGGACCTACAGTTCCTTCGACGCGGCGGACGGCATGTGGCGGCGGTTCAGCGTCTCGAACCGCGGCGTCGTGATCCGGTCGTCCGGCGCGCTGGAGGGGCGCGCTCTGCTGGTGCGCGGCGAGCGCACCACGGCCGACGGAGAGACGTCGAACTGGCGTGAGCGGTTGGCGCCGGAAGCCCGCGGCCGGATCAGCCGGGTGGCGGGTCACTCGACGGCGGGCGGTCGTGGCGATCGTGCCGCCGGCGTCGTGTTCGAGGGCTACTACGTTCCTGTCGGTGAGCCTGTCGAGCCGGCTCCGGCCCCTGCCGAAGCCGAGCCGACGGCGGCGCCGGTCACAGGCGAAGTGACGCCCGATTCCGCGCGCGCCGCGGATGCCGCCAACATCGAACGCATCGCCATGGCATCGCCGATGGTGCTGCGGCTGCCACTGGGGACGGTCGAGGCGCTTCCCAGGGGCTATGCCTGGATCACCCGAGACGCGGCGCCCTATCTGTGTGAGGGCGTCACGATCGAGCGCGTCGAGGTAGGGCGGAGGCAGCGGCGCGGCCGGGTGGAACTTCAGGTGGAGCTTGCACTCCATGCCGCACAGCTCGGCAAGCGGGTCGACGTCGAGATCGATCTGCTTCGGGCCGGGCAGGGCGACCAGGCCGCCGCCGTGGCGTCCGGCAGAGCATCGGGTCGCGTCGGACGGGGCATTCCCGAACAGATACAGCACGGCGCCGTGGCATTGACTGTCACTCTGCCGATGACGGCTGAGGCCTTCGAGTCGGCGGTGGCGGATGCGGAGCGGCCCGAACTCGTGATCACCCTCGCCGTAGAGAAGTGAGAAGAGAGAGGAACGCGGAGGGAGAGCACTCCTCCGCGCCGGTTCCGTTCAGTCGGCTCTTCGGACTAGCCCGGCCGTACCTGCTGTCCTTGGTCGTCGGGACCGTCCTGCTTCTCGCGGGCAGCGGTGTCTTCCTGCTGGTGCCGATGCGGGTCGGCGAGTTCGTCGACACCGCGCTGGAGTCCGGGTCCGAACAGGAGCTTCGTGAGCTCGTCGTGTGGCTGATGGGCCTGTTCGCGGTCCTCGGTGTGCTCGGCTACTTCCAGACCTGGCTTCTCGGCGCCGCAGGCGCACGGTTGCTGCGCGATCTGCGACGGCGCTTGTTCGGGCACCTGGTCGGCCTGTCAATCGACTTCTTCGACCGGCGTCGCGTTGGCGAACTGCTGTCGCGCATGAGTTCGGATCTGACGGTCGTGCAGATCGCCCTGACCGAGCAGATTCCGTCGGGGCTCCAGGCAGCCGCGCGGTTCGTCGGCGTACTGGCCATCCTCCTGGTGCTGCAGACCCGATTGACCGTGGTGGCCCTGCTGATCGTGCCGCCCGTCGTGTTGTTCGCGGTGGTCTTCGGCCGGCGGCTGGAGAGGGTGGCGGTTGAAGAGCGTGACGCAGTTGCCGAGACCTCTGCCTGGGCCGAGGAAGCTCTGGCCGGCGTTCGCACCCTGCAGGCGTTCTCCGCGGAGAAACAGGCGCGGCGCCGCTACTGGGAACGGTTGGTCGATCTACTCGGTGTCCAGCTCCGCAACGTCCGCCTCTACGGGGCCTTCGGCGGTCTGATGACCTTCTTCGGCTTCGCCGCCTTCGCCTTGGTGCTCGGATACGGCGGAAACCTGATGCTTGACGGGGCGCTGTCGGCAGGCCAGTTGACTTCGTTCCTGCTCTACACGTTCGCGATTGCGACATCGGTGGGCCAGTTGGGATCGCTCTATGCTGGCTACCGGCGACTGCGGGGATCGAGTGAGCGTGTCTTTCAACTGCTCGACGAGGGTTCGGCGATCGTCGATTCGCCCTCTCCCGTCCGGCTGGCCGAGGACGCCGCCGCGCTGAGTATCCGTTCGGTCGGCTTCCGCTACGAGGGAGCGGAACAGCCTGCGCTAACGGACGTGTCGCTGGAGGTCGAACCGGGGGAGCTGGCAGCTCTGGTCGGCCCGAGCGGATCCGGCAAGAGCACGCTGTTCGCGCTGCTGCTCCGGTTCTACGAGGCCCAGTCAGGCGAACTGTTGATTGATGGCCGGCCGCTCGCTGATATCGCGCTGAGCGATCTGCGGCGCCGGATCGCGCTGGTGCCACAGGAGATCTTCCTGTTCACGGGTTCGGTGGCGGACAACATCCGCCTGGCCCATCCGGACGCCGGCGATGCCGAAGTACTAGCCGCCGCCGAGGCGGCCGGCGCCGCCTCGTTCATCGAACGTCTCGGCGACGGTTTCGCCACCGAAGTCGGCGAACGCGGTGTGCGGCTGTCGGCGGGGCAGCGCCAGCGGATCGCGATCGCCCGCGCCTTCCTGCGCGACCCGCGGATTCTGCTGCTGGACGAGGCGACCAGCGCGCTCGATCCCGATTCGGAGGCGACCGTCCAGCGCGCGATCGAGCACCTGCTGGAAGGCAGGACGACGATCGTCATCGCTCATCGCCTTGCCACCGCGCGCCGGGCCGGGCGGATTCACGTGCTCGATCAGGGCCGGTTGGTCGCCACCGGCAGTCACGAGGAACTGTACGAGAGCAACGAGCTCTACCGCCGCTACTGGTTGCTTCAGAGTCTGGAGCGGGAGCGGCCGGCGGATGCGATCCAGCCGGCCACCGGGTGAACCGGGTCAGACGTCGAGGTCAGCTTCCTAGAAGCTCGTGCCCCAGGCGTAGTTGAAGCGGACGTAGTAGTAGGCCCCGTTGAAGCCGAACGGCGAGAACTGGCCGTACTGGTTACCGACTGCGTTGGCAGCGCCGGGGTTCTCCTCCGGGTAGGTGTTCAGCAGATTCTGAACGCCGATGGCGAGAGACGTCTGGTCCTTCAGCGGAATGCCGACCTCGACATCGAGCAGGAACTCGCCGCTGTAGTCGGCGTACATCGGCCCGTTGTTCCTGCCCAGGAGGTTCTGCGCGTCCTCGCTGTCCCACCAGCCGTCGTAGTAGTTCAGGCGCGTCATCAGGCTCCAGCGGTCGGCACTGTGGTTCATCGCGACGTTCCAGCGCATCTCAGGCAGTCCGCGCTCGATGGTGGCAATGCGGAAGGGGCCCACCGTATCGGGGTTCGCCGACGTAACTTCCGTGTCCGTGTAGTTGAACACGAGGCTGAACGTCGTGTCGCCACCGAGCTCCTCCGGCGCCCAGGTACCGACCAGGTCGAGGCCCTTGGTCGAGGTCGCGAAGTCGTTGACGAAGAACCGGAAGTTCTTCAGGTTCCTCGCCTCGACGAAGCCGCCCGAGAGCAGGCTCTCGATCTCGTCGTCGGTCACGCAGCCCGGTTCGGGCGTGCTGAGGATGTTGCACTGGCGGAAGGTCTCCGAGATGGCGAGCCGGTCGTCGACGTCTATCTGGTAGATGTCGGCGGTGAAGGTGAACGCGCCCTTGTCGACGACCAGGCCGGCGGCGAAGTTCACGGCGTCCTCCGGCTGCAGCGGTTCGCCGCCCCTCAGAGCGGCTGGCGGCGAGATGGAGGGAACGGTACCGCTGTTCGACAGTCCGCCGGTTTCGGGGTCGAAGGCCGTCGTCACGTTGAACGCGTTCTGCTGGCCGGGGGTCGGTGCGCGGAAGCCCGTGCTGACGGCGGCGCGGAGCGAAACGGAGTCGGACACCTGCCGGCGGCCTGATACCTTCGCGTTGAAGGTGCTCCCGAAGCCGTCGAACTCCTCGACACGAAGGGCGGCGGTGTAGGTCCACTTCTGTTCCGGATCATCGACCTCGACATCGCCGTAGACTGCGACGTTGGCGCGGTTCCAGGTTCCGGCCGTGACATCGGTGCGGTAGCCGTTGAAGCCGTTGGAACCGGAGCTGAAGCCCTGGGCGGCGTAGGGACCGATTTCCCAGGAAGCCGGGTCGCCGCCGCCGATCCGGAACTGCTCGTTCCTCCACTCCACGCCGGCGGCGAGGTTCACGTTGTCACGCACCGGGTAGGTGATGTCGAAGTTGAGGTTGGTGTCGGTCTGCTCGTAGACGCCGGGCTTGAACGAGGTCGGCGTGTCGTAGCCGAGCGAGGCGTTCACCGTGTTGTAGATGAACTGGTCGACCTTGCTGGCGCCGATGTTGGCGCTGAAGTCCCAGCTCAAGCCGCTGTCCATGTAACCGCGAATGCCCGCGACGATCGACGAGTCGCTCAGATCGCCGCCGAACTGAGGCGTGAAGCCGCCGGGGAAGCGGGAGTAGAGGGCGAAGCAGTTGGGGTCCGCTTCGACCGCGGCCAGTGAGCCGGCGTCGGGCACATGGTCCACTACCGGGATTGCGGGGCAACCGCCGGCGTTGGCTATGCCGGTGCGGGCCCATTCCCGGTCGCCGACGAGGAGGAACTTGCCCCGTCTCGCCGGGTCCGAATAGGTGAAGACGCCGGTACGGGTATGCGGGTTGCGGAAGTAGAAGCCGCCCGTCGTCGTTCGCGTGGCGTAGTTCGCGTGGCCGTAGAACTGGCTGCCGCCCGAGAGCAGGTGGCCGAAGTTGGCGAACACCTTGATGTCGTCCTCGAGCAGGGGCGTACCCCAGACCTGCGCCGGGTTGCGGATGTTGTTGTTGCCGGCGTTGATGATGTTGATCGCATCGGTCCGCTGCACGCTGCGGCTCGTGGGGTCGGCGGCGCCGTACTCCATGCTCAGGTTGAAGAAGCCGTTCTCACCCATCGGCATGCCGAAGTTGGCGGAGACGGCGTACGACATGCCCTTGTCGCCGGCAAACGTGTACTGGCCGCCGAAACCGCCGTCGGAACCGGGGTTGCTGTCCTGGAACTGCCCCGAGCGGACCTCGATGCTGCCGCCCGAACTCGCGTCCTTGAGCTGGAAGTTGATCACGCCGGCGATGGCGTCGGAGCCGTACTGGGCCGCTGCGCCGTCGCGCAGCACTTCGACCTGCCTCAGCGCGATCGACGGGATGACGGAGATGTCGGGCCCCTGGGCGCCGTCGGAGATGCCGTTGCCGAGCCAGGCGATGACCGCGGCGCGATGGCGGCGCTTGCCGTTGACGAGAATCAGGGTGTGGTCAGGCGCCAGACCGCGAAGATTGACCGGTCTGACCAGTGTCGCCGCGTCGCTGATCGGCTGGGCGCCGGCGTTCCAGGAAGGGACGACGGTCCGCAGCCGGTTGATCAGGTCGTTGTCGCCCTGGCTCATCAACTCGGCCGCCGGAATCACGTCGACCGCCACCGGGGACTGGGTGACGGTGCGGCCCTCGGTGCGGGTGCCGACGACGACGATCGCCTCGCCGAACTCCGGCGTTTCTTCAGGCTGTTCGCCTTCGTCCTGTGCCTCCGCTTCCTGCGCCAGCAGCGGGGTGCCTACGCAGAGCGACAGCAGAATGGCGACGAGGGGCAGCAGGATGGAGAGGCCAACTTGAGGTTTCTTCACGAGACACTCCTGGTGGTTCCAAATTCGCGTCAACCGTCCAGGAAGACTACATCAGGGAAGGTCCGTCTGGCGCACGTCAAGGTCGTCTTGACCGAACAATGCCGCGCGTTGTCCGATTCCCCTCTTCTCGCCGGCGCGGCTGCTACCGTCCCCGGCAGCTATGGACACTCCCTCCAGCCGCGGGCAGCGGTGGCCGATGTGCGGCCGGCTGACGTGGCAGAGGGTCGTGCTTTGGGCCCTGGTCCTGGTCCTGACGGCGGCCGTTGCCGCTTTCGACCCGGCAGACTGGCCGTACACGGTGGGCGACGAAGGCGTCTACTCGATGCAGGCCCAGAGCTTGGCCTTCGACTTCGACCGCCGGTACGAGGCGTCGGACTACCGGCGGTACGTGGATGCCACCGGCAAGATCCCGGATCCGCTGATCTTGCAGAGCACGGACGGCGGCGGCACCCTGGTGTACGCCAAACCGGTCTTCTACTCGCTCTACCTGGCGCCCTTCGTCCGCCTCGCGCCGGAGCGGGGGCCGATCGTGGCGAACCTCGTGCTACTCATCCTCGCCGCCCTTCTGCTCGAGTGCCTTCTGCTGCAGCGTGTGGGCGCCGATGGACCGCTGGTGGCCGCGTTCCTGCTCTTCTTCTCGGTCACGTTCGGCCACGTGTTCTGGGTTCATGCCGACTTGTTCTACCTCGTCGTGACTGCTGCCGGCCTCTGCTGCCTCGATCCCTGGCTGGAAGGCAAGAAGCCGTCCCTTCTGCGGCTTGCGGCCGGCGGGGTTCTGCTGGCAACCGCCGGCGCCGGTCGGCCCTTCTATCTCGCGGTCCTTCTCGCCGTGCTCCTGGCCGCGGCGCCGACGCTGCGCCGGGCTTGGGGCCGCCGCAACGCGGCAATCGTGCTGGGCGCCGCCCTGGTTCTGCTGGCCGGCTCGGCCTGGGCTCATCGGGCCAGCGGCGGCGCGTGGAGCCCGTACGTCGGCGAACGGCAGGGGTTCAGCAGCGCGACCGGCTATCCCGACATCGACTTCGACCGGGAAGGCTGGCCGGAGTTGCTGGCCGTGCGAGGGGACGCCTCCTGGGTTCGGGAGGGCTTTCTGCTGCCCTCCTTTGACGCCGCGCTGCTGGGACACAACGTCGTCTATGCCTTCCTCGGGCGGAGTGTCGGCATCGTGCCCTACTTCCTGCCCCTGGTGCTTGCCTGCGCCTGTCTGCGGCCGGGGTCGCGACGCCGCTGGCTGCTCGCCGGTGTCGGCCTGGGACTCCTGGCCTTTCTGTTCAAAAGTCCGTACAACTTCTACGGCGGCGCGGGGGCGATCGCGAACCGCTGGTTCCTGCCGCTCTATCCGGTGTGCTGGTTCCTCGTCGAGCGGCCGCCGTCGCGACGCTGGCTTGTCGCCACGTCGGTTGTCGCGGCCCTCTTCGTGGCGCCGCTCTGGTACTCCGCGGCTTCCTTTCCCGTCGAGATCGACGCCGACACCGGCGCCCAACGGCTGCGATACGTCTCGCCGGCGGCGAAGCGGCTGCTGCCGCTCGAGACCTCCCAGGTTCACCTCAGTTCGGCGCCGGGGGATGTTCAGCACGGCGACCTCCGGGTGCGTCTGATCGGCAGCGGCGTCCGGCCGCATGGAGACGACGGCATCCGCTACCGGCCCGGGGCTGACGGCGAGCTGCAGATCGGGTCGCCCGTGCCCTTGGCCAGTCTGACGGTGGAACTCGTACCGGTCGAGACGGGCGCCGGCGAGGCGGTGAGCATCGTCGTGGAGCGGCCGCGCCGGATCGCCCGCCATCGATACTGGTACGGCGCGATTCCGCTGAACTACTACCGGCTGACGCTGCCCGAGATCCCGGAGGGCGGTGACCGCGACCTGTTCCTCAAGCCGGAGTTCCGTTGGTAGTCTGACGGGCATGGGTCGCCTCCGCAGTACGTCTCTCCTGCTGGCGATGACCGCGTTCGCGGCGGGCGCCTGGGCCCAGGATCCGTGCGCCGACTGCCACGCGGCGCAGGAACTCGAGGAGACGGAGGAGTTTCATCTGCGCCAGTGGCGGAACTCGGCGCATGCCACGGCCGGGGTCTCCTGTGCGGACTGTCACGGGGGCAATAGCACGACCTTCGTTCAGCTCCGCGCGCACAAGGGGGTGCTGAACAGTGGCCACCCGAAGAGTCCGACCCACCAGTGGAACCTGCCCCAGACCTGCGGCCGCTGCCACGACGCCGAGTACCAGGCTCTGCAGCAGAGCGCGCATTTCGCGCTCTTCGAACGGAGGGTTCGCGCCGCTCCAACCTGCCGCACTTGCCATGGCAGCGTGGCCGGGCAGTCGCTCGGCGAGGGCGGGTTGCAGGCGCGCTGCAACCGTTGCCACGGTCCCGAAGCCGACCACCGGGAGGCCGGAACGTCAGGGCAGGAGGAGCTGGCGAAGGGCGGCCAACTGCTGGCGCGGATGCGGGCTCTGCGCGGCGTCCGCGCCAGCGTGTCGCGCGACATTCTGCGCGTGCACGATCCGTCGGATCGGCATGAGGCCGCCGATGCCCTGTTCGGGGCGAATCGGGTCTGGGAGGAGGCGATCGAGGCCGGCCATGCCTTCCACTGGAGAGACTGGGAGGTCGCTTTGGGCGAGCTGGAGGGGCTGCTCGGGGAGCTCGAGGGGGCCCTCGCCTCCGACGACGGCCGCTGACCCGGCCTGGGACGTTGCACCAGCGCTCAGGCGCCGTCCGCGGGCTCGTCGTCCAGTCGGAGCGACCGCAGGAGAGAGACGGCCATCAGCACTCCCACGATCAGCAGCGGCAGGGAGACGACCAGAGTGGCGGACTGGATCACGCGCAGTTGGTCGTTGCCGCCTTCCTGGCCGATGAACATCAGCGTGATCGGCAGTACGCCGACGGCAACGGCCCAGAAGAGGCGGTGCCAGCGGGCCGGATGGGTACCTTCCGTCAGGTTGCGGGTCGCCGACGCGGCCAGGCAGTAGGAAGCGGAGTCATAGGTCGTGGCGATGAAGACGATGGCCACGAGCGCGAAGATCACGAGCGCCGCGGTGCCGAACGGCAGGAAACCGATCGTCTGAGCGATCGCGTTCTCGTTTCCTGCCGCCTGGGCGATCTCGCGCACCGGTAGAGCCCCCGACAGATCCAGGTGCATGCTGTAGTTGCCCAGGACGCCGTAGAAGACGGCGCAGCCGAGAGTCCCCAGGACCAGCATCCAGAGGATCAACTGCCGCACCGTCCGGCCGCGTGAGATGCGGGTCACGAACAGGCCCATGAAGGGCGCGTAGGCGATCCACCACGCCCAGTAGAAGATGGTCATGTCCTCGATGAAGCCGGTTCTCGCCACCGGGTCGGTCCAGGTGTTGAGCCGGATGAAGTTCTCGATCATCAGGCCGATCGAGTTCGTGCCCGTGCGCAGCAGGAAGTTGGTCGGGCCGACCATCAGCACGAAGGCCAGCAGGACGATCGCCGCGATGACGGAGCCGTCGGAGAGGGGCTTGATGCCGCGTTCGAGTCCCAGGTAGACGCTGACCGCGAACAGGGTGACGCAGACGACGAGGATCCCGACCTGGAGTCCGAAGCTCTGTTCGATGCCGAAAACCTCGCTGACGCAGGCGGCGACCATCGGGGTGCCGAGCCCGAGCGACGTCCCCGTGCCGCCGACGAGCGCGAGGATGAACAGGACGTCGACGACGCGGGCAGGGGCACGGTCGTACCCCTCGCGGCCGATCAGGGCGTGCAGGCCGGTGCTCAGGCGCAGGGCCGGGGCGTGCTGGCGGTAGTAGGGGATGGCGATCGCCACCGCCGGGAAGCAGTACAGCGCCCAGGCCGAGATGCCCCAGTGGAAGATGCCGTAGGTCGCTGCCCACTCGACCGCCTCGGTGGAGTTCGGGGCGAGGCCGAAGGGCGGCGCATCGAGGTAGGTGACCCACTCGATCGTCGACCAGTAGAGCAGCCCCGCGCCGATGCCGGCGCAGAACAGCATGGCCATCCAACTGAAGAGGTTGAAGTCGGGCCGGCTGTCCTCGGCCCCGAGTCGCTTGGTCCCGTGACGGCTGAAGGCCAGCCAGAGCAGGAACACGGTGACCGCCAGCGTCGCCCACTGGTAGAGCAGTCCGAAGCGCTCCGCCAGCGCCTCGTAGGCGCGGACGACCAGGGCGCCGCCGGTCTGCGGCGACAGCGCCAGCGGAATGCAGACCAGGGCGATGAGCCCGGCGCTGACGCCGAAGGCGATGCGATCGACGCGTGGTGGGCGCGGCGCCACGCGGGCTCTAGCCGGCGGCCGTCGGGGCGGCGGCCAGGTTCCTCAGCGCTAGTTCCACGGTATCGACCGCCAGCAGGTACTCGTCCAGTTCCAGGTGTTCATTCGGCGTGTGGTCGAGTGTACTGTCTCCCGGGCCGTAGGCCACGATGGGGCATCGCCACACCGGCCAGACGATGTTCATGTCGCAGGTGCCGGTCTTGACGACGAACTTGGGCGCGGTCCCTGGACCGCCGACGGCGCGGATGGCGCCGAGGAAGGCTCGCACCAGGGGGGAGTGACGGTCGGCGCGGACACCGACTTCGTAGCCGCGCAGGCTCAGTTCCAGGCTGGCGTGGCCCTGCTCGCAACGGGTCGTGCCGGTGGCGCGGACCGGATCCAGGTCCGAGAACAGCGGCCCGTGGATGTCCGCCGCGGCATCGCCGAACCAGTCCCCGAGAACGCCTATGAGGGCGCCGACGTCGAAGTCCACCGGCAGCCGCAGGCCGTAGTCGGCGCGGACCGTGTCGTAGAGGCCGTCGCTCGTCGTGTTGATCGAGCGCAGGCTGGGCAGCACGCGCTCGAAGGAGGTTCGGCCGCCGCTTCGTTCGGCCACAGCCTCCAGGCGTCGCCAGAGGTCGAAGGCGGTGATGCCGACGCCGGCCTCGGGGCCGGCCGTGTGGCTGCTGGGCCGGCGGGCCAGCAGGTCGATCAAGAGGCGCCCCTTGTAGCCGAGCGTGACCCGGCGCCAGAGGCTGGGCTCGCCGATGATGCAGAAGTCGGGGGTCGGCTCGTCGCGGCCGTTCAGCCGCTTGAGCAGGTGGTGCGCGCCCCGGGAGGTGGCCGCCTCTTCCTCCGTCGCCCCGGCGACGATCAACCGCAGGTCGTGCGCGCGCGCCCAGTCGCCGCCGCAGCGTGCGGCCGCCGCGACGAAGGACGCGAGCGGTCCCTTCGCGTCGACCGAACCGCGGCCGTGAAGGATGCCGTTAGGCGATCCGTCGTCCTCGATCCGGACCGGGATGTTCCCCGGCACGGTGTCGATGTGTCCGAGCAGGACGACGAGGCGGGATGCGTCCGGTTCTCCGAGTTCGCCGACCGCGTTCAGCGCGCCGTCCACCTGACAGCGCTCGAGGCCGCGAGCCTCCATCTCGGAGGCCAGCCAGCCGCTGGCGGCGGCCTCATGGCGGGAGAGCGACGGTACCGCGACGAGGCCGCGCACGAGGTCGATCTCGGTGCGGTCGCGGCCCGCGTCGCGGCGCCGGTAGGGAACAGCGTCGGGCTGGCCGGGACTGCCTTCGTCCATCGTCATTCTTCCCGGAGGACGGCGTCCAGGGCGTCGGCGGCGCGCTCCAGCTCCCCAACGCCTATGATCAGCGGCGGCAGCATCCGGATCACGTTCGGCCCGGCGGGCAGCGCCAGGATCCGATGTTCCGAGGTCAGACGGGCGAGATGGCGGCCCGCGCGTTGGCGCAGGACGACGCCCAGCATCAGGCCGCGGCCGCGCACTTCCCGCACCCGCGGGTTGGAGGCTAGGCGATCGCGCAGCGACGCCAGGAAGCGCGCGCCTACCGTCGCCGCTCTGGCCGGGAGATCCAGCGCCCGCAGAGTCTCGATCACCGCTAGCCCGGCGGCGCAGGCGAGCGGATTGCCGCCGTAGGTCGAGCCGTGGCAACCGGGCCGGAGCGCGGACGCGACCCGCTCACCGTAGGCGATCGCCCCGAGCGGGAAGCCGCCGCCGATGCCCTTGGCGAGCGGCATCAGGTCGGCGTCCAGCCCGGGCGTCCCGCGGTGAGCGAACCAGGCGCCGCAGCGCCCGAAGCCGGTCTGCACCTCGTCGAGGATGAGCAGCGCCCCGTGCCGGTCGCAGGCCCGGCGCGCCGCGAGCAGCACCTCGTCGCTCAGCACGTTGACTCCGCCCTCGCCCTGAACCGGTTCGAGGATGAGCGCCGCTGTTTTCGAGTCGACCGCCTCGTCGATCGCCTCGGGGTCCGGCTGAACGAAGACGTTGTCGTGGAGCAGACCGGTGTAGGGCTTGCGTGCCGCGGGGTTCCACATCGTCGCCTGCGCGCCCAGGGTGCGGCCGTGGAAGCTGTTCCGAAGCGCTACCGTGCGGCAGCGCCCGGTGACCAGGGCGGCGAACTTGAGCGCCCCCTCGACGGCTTCCGTGCCGCTGTTGCACAGGAACACCCGGTCGAGGGAATCGGGCAGCACGCTCGCCAGCGCCTCGACGTACTCGGCCCGGTTCTGGCTGGACATGTTCATCGGGCAGTAGGTGAGCCGCTCCGCCTGGGCCGTGAGCGCTTCGACCAGCGCGGGATGGTTGTAGCCGAGGCAGCAGACGCCGTAGCCGGCGGTCAGGTCGAGGTAGCGGTCGCCGTTCGCCGCGATCAGCTCGCAGCCCTCGCCGCGGACGATCGGTGGCGTCGGCTTCCTCGGCGCCCAGGTGCCGAGGCGGCGATCCTCGACATCAGCAACGTTCCGCATGACATCGGCGCTCATGACGCGTCCTCCTCCTGTCTGGCCGACCGGACGACGACGTGGGTGCCGGCGCCGTCCAGCGCGGCCCGGACCGGGCGTTCGATGCGGCCGTCGGCAAGGATCACCCGCGCCAGTCCCCCGCGCAGCGCCTCCGCGGCGCCCAGCACCTTCTTCTTCATCCGGTCCTGGGCCGCCGTCATCAACGGTTCGAGCCCGGCATGCGCTTCCGGTCCGGTGAGGTCGGCGCGAGCGATGTCGAGGCGGGAGATCAG
Source organism: Candidatus Multivorans sp. (assembly GCA_965238135.1). GTDB lineage: Bacteria > Acidobacteriota > Thermoanaerobaculia > Multivoradales > Multivoraceae > Multivorans. Next base: position 258,408 of record OZ250177.1, read on the forward strand.
GGAGGCCTCGTCGGGAAAGTCGGCGAGCAGGCCCGGGGCGCCGGAGAGGTAGACCAGGGTCGAAGCACCCAGAGCCGCGGCCACCGCGGCGGCCGCGCGGTCGCCGTCGACGTTGACCGCCTCTCCGTCGTAGGACGCCCCCGGTGGGGTCAGCACCGGCAGGTAGCCGGCGTCGAGCAGCAGACGCAGCAGCTCCGCGTTGACCTGGTCGACCGTGCCCGTCCAGTCGTCGCGCAGCACGAGACGGCGGGCGCCGAGCCGGATGCGCAGCTTGTCCTTGCGCCGGCCTTCGAACAGGCGGCCGTCAAGGCCGCTCAGCCCGACCGCGCCGATGCCCTGACGCTGCAGCAGCTCCACCCAGCGCTTGTTCAGCAGTCCGCAGTAGACCATCTCGAAGATCTCGAGCGTGCGCCGGTCCGTGCGGCGACTGCTGTAGCCGCTCTCGCTGGTCACGAACTGCGGCGGATGCCCCAACTGTTCGGCGACCTCGTTCGTCGTCTCGGCGCCGCCATGCACGAGGACGATCCGGAGGCCGGAGTTCGACAGTTCGGCGATGTCGGCGGCGATCGCGTCGAGGTCCAACGACTTGCCGCCGCCGGCCTTGATGACCAGGGGGGCGTCGGCGGCCCGGCAAGGGCCGGGAGGAGCGTCGGTCGGGCGCGATTCGGGCACGAGCTGCTGCCTACACCGGGTGCAGGCCGGGGAAGGCCAGGCCCTCGATGTCGGGGAATCCGCACATCAGGTTCGCGCACTGGACCGCGTTGCCGGCGGCGCCCTTCATCAGGTTGTCGATGGCGCAGATGACGACCAGGCGTCCGGTGCGGGGATCGAGGTCGAAGCCGACCTCGGCGTGGTTGCTGCCGGCCAGGATCTTCGGTTCGGGGTAGCGGTGGATGCCGCGCCGGTCCTTGACCAGGCGAACGAACGGCTGCTGCCGGCAGAAGGAGCGATAGGCGCGGAAGAGCTCGCGATCAGTGGGCTTGCCGATGTCGGGCTGGTTCAGGAACAGGTGGCTGGTGGCGAGGACGCCGCGCACCATCTCGACCGAGGTCACCGACAGGTGGACGCGGGCGGCGGCCTCGACGCCGCGCATCGCCAGCGCCTGTTCGACCTCCGCGGTGTGGCGGTGGCCGGTAGGGCGGAAGCTGCGCACCGCCCCGGACCGCTCGGAGTGGTGGGAGGCGTCCGACGACGCCGCGCCGCCCTCGCTGCTGCCGACCTTCAGTTCGGTAACGATGCCCCGGCGCCAGTCGACGAGATCGCGTTCCAGGGCCTCGGGTTCGAGCAGCGGCAGCAGGCCGAGCAGGGTGGCGGTCGCGTTGCAGCCGACGCCGCTCGTGTGGGAAGCGCCGGCGACCGCGTCGCGGTCGAGTTCCGGCAGGCCGTAGACGAAGCAGTCGAGCCACTCCGGCACGGGATGGGCGGCGCCGTACCAGTCCGCGTAGGCTGAGGGCGAGCGGAGGCGGAAGTCGGCCGAGAGGTCGACGATCCGTGGCGCAAGCGCTGTGTAGACATCGATGTCTCCGGCGGCGCTGCCGTGCGGCAGGCAGAGGAAGAGCAGATCGCAGCGCTCGAGCTCGTCGACGGTGCAGTAGCGGAGGTCGGTGTGTCCGCGCAGATTCGGGTGCGTGAAGTGCACGAAGGCGCCGGCCAACCGGCGCGAGGTGACCTGGGCGACGTCGAACCGGGGATGGCCGAGCAGCAGCCGCAGCAGTTCGCCGCCGGCGTAGCCGGAACCGCCGACGATGCCGGCGCGGACAGTCACGCGACCTCCGGGCCCTGGGCAGCCGCCCGCCCTTCACGCCCGACCCGTTCGACGAAGTCGATCATGCGCGCGGGGATGTCGACGCCGGTCGGCTCGATCGAGTTGCGGAACTCCATCGTGTGATTGACCTCCAGCACGAGCAGTCCGCGATCTCCGTCCTCCACCAGATCGACCGCCACCAAACCGCCACCGACAGCATCCGAGGCGCGGCGGCAGATGGCCGCAAGGTCTGGCGTCACCTGGCAGTTTTCGGTGTTCGCCCCACGGGCCGTGTTCGTGATCCAGTGCGGCGCTTTGCGGTAGATGGCGCAGATCGTTTCGCCGCCCGCAACGAAGGCGCGGATGTCGCGTTCCGGCTTGTCCACGTAGCGCTGCAGGTAGAAGATCGAGTGCTGATAAGAGCCGAGCGTGCTCTTGTGTTCGATCAGCGCTTCGGCGGCGTCGCGATCGTTGATGCGGGCGATCAACCGGCCCCAGGAGCCGACGGTCGGCTTGAGGACCACCGGGTAGCCGAGCTCCTCGATTGCCTCGAGCGCCGCTTCGGGGGTCGAAGCGACCCGGGTGTCCGGGGTCGGCACGCCCGCGGCCTGCAGCAGGCTGGAAGTCCGCAGCTTGTCCCCGCAGTTCTCGACCACTTCGATCCGGTTCACCGTCGGCACGCCGCGGTCGGCCAGCACCCGCAGGTGGACGAGGGCGCGGCTGTGGCTGAGCGAGCGGTCGAAGACGACATCGAAGTCGAAGGCAGGTTCCAGCGTGCTCGCGCCGCCGAACGAGAGGACGACCTTGCGGTCGTCGATCAGCTCGACATCCGCACGCCGCCGCTCGAGCTCCCTGAACAGGAGCTTCTCTTCGGGCCGGACCCGGCTGTACAGGACTCCGATGCGCATCGTCTGCCGGCTATTCGCCCCAGTCCTCTTCTTCTTCCGGCGCCAGTTCCAGGGTCACGGGGTCGAGTTCGATCACCTCCAGGTCGACGCCGCAGCCGGCGCACTGGACGATCTCGTTCTGCATCACGGCCTCGAGCTGGATCTCGTCGAAGCACTCGGGGCACTCGGACTGGGCGCTGACAGTCTGCAATTCCATGGCGGTTCTCCTCGGTTTGCGGGGGAAGGACTCAGTAGGCGACTGAGCCAAAAAACAAAGGGCCGGCTCATCCCATTGGATGGCCGGCCGCTAAGAGAGAGTTCTTTCTCGATCTACCAGGTCACCCAGGAGCATGTCCCGGACGCTTCGCGCCCTCTGCCTTGGCCTTGCGGCAAGGGAAGGTGGAAGCGGAACGGGGGGCGAGGTGCATGAGCAGGGAGGCTAAGGAACCGGTGCGTCGCTGTCAAGCGGACACCGCCCGCCCGCCTCACTTCGGTTCGCGGCCGTCTTCCGTCCGCATCACGGGCGCGTCTGCCTTCTTCCAGGCTCCGAAGCCGCCGCCGATGTGGCATACCGGTTCCAACCCCATGTCTTGCACTGCCTTCGTCGCCAGGGCCGAACGCCAGCCGCTTGCGCAGTGGAAGATGAACTCGCGGCCGCTGCCGAAGATGTTCTTGAAGTAGGGGCTGTCGGGATCGACCCAGAATTCGATCATCCCTCGCGGCGCATGGAAGGAACCAGGGATGAAGCCGTCGCGGGCGCGCTCGCGGATGTCGCGCAGGTCGACGATGAGCGCGCCTTGCTCCTGGCGTTCGAGGGCCTCGGCCGCCGAGACGGTCTTGATCGTGGCGTCGGCTTCGGCCACGAGTTGTCGGATGCCCTTCGTGATGGCCATTGGAGTCAGGAGACCTTGCGCGCAGCGTCGCCCACCCGCACCGTTCCCGGCACGACGACCCGCGCGTTGACGCCACGCAGATTGCGCCGCCTACCTTCGGGCGTGGCCGTGAACTTGAGCGCCGGCAGGCCGAAACGCTGCCGGTACTTGCTGCAGCCGGTGTGGGGAACCAAGGTGACTTCTATCACGGCGCCGCCGATGCGGAGCCGGCTGCCGGGCGGCAGGTTGTCCACGCTCAGGTCGAGGTCGACGTAGAGCTGGTCGCCGGCCAGGGCCCAGCGGTCGCGGTTTCCCGCGATCAGGTCGGCGAAGCGGGAGTTGGTCAGGGTCAGTTGCGCGTCCGGATCGGCGGCGCCGTCAGGCGTCCCGTAGCCGCCGCGGGCGAGCCAGGAGTCGCCTTCCAGGCCGGCCTCGAGGGTAAGCCGGCCCTCGTCGATCGCCTCGCGGCGGTTCACTCCCGGGCGCCGGACGATCATCTCGAGCGTGCCGCCGTCGCCGGGTGAGGCGAGGACGCGGTCGAAGCCGGCTTCCAGGTCGGCATCGGTGACGTGGGCTGTCGCTTCGGCGGCAGTTCGGCCGTCCATGGTGTCAGCGGACATCGAACTCCCGGCGGATGTACGAACCGCTGCCGCCGTTCTCGTCCCAGAGACCGATGGCAACGCGGTGGTGGCCGCGGGGGATCGGGTACTCGAAGTTGACGGCGAAGAACTGGTCCTTCGCCTGCGCCCAGTCCCCGCCGGGAATGGTCAGAGGCAGGACGATGTGGCTGGGGGCCAGTTGCTCGCCGTCCTCGGTCAGTACGGTGGCGACGACCCGCACCTGGTCGGTGCGATTGCCGCCCTGTTCGATCATCGCCAGCTTGTCGAGGGGTACGGAGACCGTGAAATCGACGTCGTAGAAACCGCCTCCTCCGGTGTCCCACTCGATGCTGTCGATGTGCAATCCGTGGGGATTCTCGGTCCAGCCCAGCAGGAGGGCGCCGATCGTCCGTTCGGCGATCCGCTCGCGGAGCGACCGCGCGATGTAGCTGGTGCGGTACCTGAGGCGCAGGTGCCGCGGCTGCGGTTTGACGCGGACCTGGTGTATGGAGCCTTCGATGAACTCGTCGAGCACGTAGCCGAGCGAGTAGTAAGAGCGCAGATCGGCCGCCGCCTGGTCGAAGAACGCGTCCACGTTGCGCCCCGAAACCCAGGCGCGGCCGCCGGTGTCGTCGGCGAGTTGGTGAAGCACGCCGCGCAGATCGGACAGGTACGTCAGTCTCTGCTGATCGACCACTCTTTCGGAGAGCGACGCCGTGGCCACCTCGGTCTCGGGAGGCTTGAAGGCGTAGAAGGAGACCCGGTGCGAGTTCGCGCGGGCGGCGATCTCGGAAAAGCGGGAGCTGAGGTCGAAGTCCGAAAGATGCTGCTGGAAGGAAGTGGTCGTGAGGGCCGCTGTGCCCTGAATGTTCGAGTTCCGGGTGTAGAGGTTGTTCGGGGCGTCAAAGCCCTCCGGGGCGTCGACGGAGCGGCTTTCCATCAACTCGATGCCGGTCTGTTCGCGTCGGCCGGCAACGCGTTTCTGGATGTTCTGCAAGAGGCGGTCGAAGGGGCGCGCCGCAAAGCCGTCGCTGATCAGGAAGAAAGCCTTGCGCCCGGGGACCAGCGCCAGGGAGTCCACGATGTCCTCGATCGCGCCTGCGGTGCGGGCACTGTCCTCCTGGACGACCCTGGCGTACGCAAGCATCTCGGAGAGCGTTGCCCGCAGCGCGCCGATGCTGCCGGCCGAGCGCCGGGGGTCGGAGTTCAGTTGCTCCATCAACTGCAGGAAGCTCTCCTGGGATCGCCGCTTCAGGTTCCGAGCTTCGGTGAAGACCTGGTGCGCGGCTTCGGCCCGGTTCAAGCCCTGGGCCAGGGCGAAGTAGTCGGTCGTCAGGTCCTGGAGCAGCCGCAGCTCGCCGTCGAAGGCGACGACCATGGCATAGACGGGGGCGCCGTCGCCGCCTGCCTCGAGCTGACCGCGGGCGAAGGCCTTGATCTGGTCGAGGACCGCGGAGCGGCTGGCGACCGAGAGGTGCGTGTTGTCGAAGAAGAAGGTGATCGACAGGGGTTCGTGCAGCAGCTCCATGGCGGCAGGATCGCCGCCGCCGCCGCCGCGGCCGAAGTAGTCGATCTCGACCGGCTTGTCGTTGTCGAAGACGCGGAAGTTCTGGCGCGTCAGATCGCGGGCCGGTCGCCCGTTGCGGTCGGTGGCGACGATGTCCACGTTGACCACGGTGACCTCGACCACGTCGCTCAGGTCGCCGACGCCGCGGCCGACCGGAGCGTCCTGCACAGCAGACGGTTGCGGTGGAGCGCCGAGGACCAGCAGCAGGCCGAAGAAAGTTGCTCTGATCATGTTCAACTCGGGCGCAAGCTGCTGGAGGGCGTGTGGCGTTGGAGGAAAGCTCTGACCTTCGCCGCGGCTGCCGGCGCCGCGTCGTCACTCTTCCAATCGAGGAGCAGCTCGTTGTTCGGCGCCAGCGAGGCGATCTCTTCGGCCACCGGGCGAGGGTGGTAGGCGTCGTTTCCGGCCAGGATCAGGAGCGGCGTCTCGATGCCGGCGACGAAGTCGCGATCGACGTTGAAGGTGAAGTCGCCGCCGTACATGCGTTCGCGGAACGGTGGCAGGGACTCCGCGTCCACATCGTCGCGCTCGCCTGTGAGCGCCTCGGCCCAGGTGTCGAACATGGCGTAGAACAGGTCCTGGTTCTCGTGGTGGCCGATCGGGTTCTGGAGCACCGCGGCGCTGACCCGCGAGGCATCGGCCTGGAGCACGCCCAGGCAGTACGAGGAGCCGATGCAGCCGCCCATCAGGTGGCACGTCTCGATACCCAGATGATCGAGCAGCGCCAGATGGTCGCCGGCGTAGGTATGCCAGCCGTCGTCGGCCGTCACCGGCGCGGTCGATTTGCCGGCATTGCGTTGGTCCATCGAGATGACCCGGAAGGACTGCGCCAGCTCGCGGCGGGGGTCGAACGGGCTGGTTCCCCAGATGTCGGCGGCGGAGCGCATGCCGCCGGGCGCAAACAGGAGCACCGGGTAGCCGGCGCCGACCTCGGACCAGTGAATTCGGACCTCGTCCCGCTCGAAGACAGGCATGGAGCTAGCGTAGCAGCCGGAAGTCTTCGCTCGCGGTCCTGGAACCTCGAGGCCCTCCGCTGCGTAGAGTGCATGAAGGAGGGGGGAACGACGTAATGGAACACGACGAGATGAACCACGAAACAACGGCAGCATCCGCACAGACTGAGTCCGGATCGGCGCCGCCGGTCGCCGACCCGCCGGCCCCGCCGGTCGAGGACGCCGGGCCCGGCCTTGCCGGTCAGGTCGCCGCCGGTCTGGCCCTGATCGTCCTGGGCGGCGCGTTGCTGGCGCTCGAGCGACTCGACGGCGCCGAGGACAGCCTGTTCCTGATTCTCATCGGCGGCGTCTTCGCGGCGGGCTACTTCTACAAGAGGGCGTACGGATTGCTGATCCCGGGCGGAATCCTGATCGGGCTCGGCTCTGGTCTGGCGTTCGACGATCTCTACTCAGGCTCGTTCGCGAACGCCGATAGCGCCGCTTTCGGCCTCGGCGTCGGCTTCCTCCTGATCTACGTCGTCTCCCTGCTCTACGAGCGCGCGAACCGGTGGTGGCCGCTGATTCCCGGCGGCGTCCTGGTGATCGCGGGCTTCCCGAACTGGGAGTGGGCGGATCAGGTTCTTGACTACTGGCCCGTCGCAGTCATGGCGGTTGGCCTGGTCCTGCTGTTTCGCGGTGTGCTTTCGCGGCAGAGGGAGTAAGGCGTCGCGCCGCTTCAACCCCTGAACAGTCTCTCGCGCGGTTGACCCCGCATGCGGATAACATGCGCTGCGACGACGGAGGAGGCTGCTGTGGGCGTAGACGGCAACTGGGTCGAGCTGCTGCAGGTCGGCTGACGGACTGCTAGACCTTGCCGCTTAGCGAGAGAGAAGCCGACCGGCTGGGTTCACGTCGCGGTCGCCGGCCGCCCTGGGCTGCCGCGTTCGCGGCCGGGGCCGTTGTGCTCGCCGCGGCGGCGGCGGTGCTGTGGTTCCGGGTCGCTCCGGAACCGGACGTCACGATCACCGCCGACCTCCCCGGCATCGGGCCGCGCACCATGCTGACGTCCGCGGCGCGGGCCGGCGGCCGCGGCCTCGGCTCGATCCGGGTCGAGCTGATCCAGGGCGGGGAATCGCTGCTGCTCGAAGAGAGAGCGCTCACGCCCCCAAGTCCCTGGTCCTTCGGCGGCGACCCGGTCCGGGAGGCGGTCCTCGAGGTCGAAGTCGGCCGCGAGTCGACGCCGAGTCTGGTGGAGGGCGAGGCCACGGTGCGGGTCACGGTCGAGCGGCCGGGCACGTTGCTGCGGCGGCCGCCGCCGGCAGTGGTCGAGCTTTCGCTACCGGTCCGTCTGCGCCCGCCGGCTCTCGGTTCGGTCGGCGTGACCGCGACGCCAACCCAATCCGGCAGCGGCGTGTTGCGCTACACCGTCGGCGCGAGCGCTGTGGAAAGCGGCGTCGAGGTCGGGGACTACTGGTTCCCCGGTTATCTCCTTCCCGGAAGCACTGTTCGGGACCGTTTCGTTCTTTTCGGCGTGCCGTACGACAGCGCCGATCCATCGGCCTTCCGGCTGGTGGCGCGGGACGAACTCGGCAACGAGGCGAGGGCGCCCTTCCTGGGCGCGGTGGAGCCGTCGCCGCTCAAGTCGTCGACGATCCGGCTGAGCGACTCGTTCATGGCCCGGGTCGTGCCGGCGATCATGGCGGAGACGCCGGAACTTGCCGATCGCGGCAGCCTGCTCGACAACTACCTGATGCTGAACGGCGACCTGCGGACGATGAACGCCGAACGGCTGGTCGAGTTGGCGTCCGAGTCCGCCAAACGGCAGTTCTGGAGCGGACCGTTCCGGCAGATGCGGAACACCCAGGTCATGGACCGGTTCGCGATCCGCAGGCAGTACCTCTATGAGGACCGCGTGGTCGACACGCAGGATCACCTTGGCTTCGATCTGGCCTCCAGGCTTCAGGACGAGGTGCCGGCCGCGAATTCCGGCGTCGCGGTGTTTGCGGAGTACCTCGGCATCTACGGCAACACGGTGATCGTGGACCACGGCTACGGCCTGCAGACCCTCTATGCGCACCTGTCGCGGATCGACGTCGAAGTGGGACAGGGAGTCGCGGCGGGCGAACGGCTCGGCCTGAGCGGCCAGACGGGGCTGGCCGGCGGCGACCATCTCCACTTCGCGGTGCTGCTCGGCGGCCTGCCCGTCAATCCGCTGGAGTGGTTAGACGGGAAGTGGATCCGGGACCACGTCGGGGGCGTGCTGCCGCTCGAGGGAGGCGTCGCCCCGGCACGCGGGCGGTGAGCGGGGGGCACGGCCGGTTGTTGCTAAACTCCGTGGGTCAAGTTCGCGTAGCAGAGATTGTGATCCGGCCGTTCGGCGGCCGAAGCTGGAGTGTGCCAAAGCTGGAGAATAGAACGATGGTCCCCAAGCGTTTCGCGGCCGCCGTGGCGCCGCTCCTGGTGTTCGTACCGGTGGCCCTGGCCCAGGGCCCGGGAGAGACCGAGACATTCTTCGAGGGCGTGGCGCCCCTGGTCGACCGGTCCTGCATCCGGTGTCACGGGAACCGGACCGCGACGCCGCTCAGCATTACCCGTCTCAGTCAGGACCTCTCGGACGCCGCGACGTTCCGCACCTGGCAGCGCATCCACGACCGGGTGGCGAACGGGGAGATGCCGCCTCCCGAGGCGCCCAAGCCTGAGGCTGAGCTGATCGAGGCGGCGCTGGCCTCGCTCAAGACCGCCCTGACCTCCGCGAATCTCGAGAGCCGCGGCGGCCAGCGCGTGCCGCTCCGCAGGCTGACCAGGCTTGAGTACGCCTACACGATCCAGGATCTGCTCCAGGTAGACGAAGCGGCGGCCATGGAGCTGAGCCAGGCCCTGCCCGCCGAGGCCGACTCCGGCGGTTTCGACACCGTGGCGGCAAACCAGAGCATGTCGCCGCTGCATGTGCGGAGCTACCTGGAAGCGGCGGACCGGGCGCTGGACGAGGCGATCAAGTTCGGGCCGCGGCCTGCCACCGGCCGGCGCGAGATCGCCTACGCGGACTCGACCTACCTCACCTACATGAGCAGGGCCGAGATTTTGGGCGGCGGGATCACCAAGATGCTCGACGACGCGGCGGTCATGTTCTTCGATGGCGGCGCGACGTACCTGATGCACAGTGAGACCGAGGGCTACAACGTGCCCTATGCCGGCCGCTATCGCGCAACGATCGAAGGGTGGGCGTATCAGGCCGATACGCCGGTGACGCTCACGCTCTACCGGGGCACGAAGCAGGCGGCCGCCGCCGCGCTCGAGGACCTGCTCCTCTCCTACGATCTGATCGGCGAGACGCCTCGGACGGTTCAGGTCGAGGCGTACCTGCGGCCCAACGACATTCTCGCTCCGTCGCTGGCCGACGCGGACCGAACCGACTACACCAACTACTACGCCCCGGAGCACACGGTCGAGAACTACAAGGGCGAGGGGATCGCGCTCCGCTCGATGACGATCGAGGGGCCGCTGTTCGAGTCGTGGCCGCCGCCGAGCACCCGCGAACTTCTGGTCGGCGTCGAGTTCGATGACGAGGGCGGGTTGCGCCTCACGAAGGCGCCCTACGAGCACATCGTCGACATCGTCGCGCGCTTTGCGCCGCTGGCGTTCCGGCGCCCCCTCATGGAGGGGGAACTCGAGGCCTACGCGAGCCTGGCCCAGCCGATGCTGGAGGATGCCCGACCCTTCATCGACGCGGTTCGCGTTCCGTTCCGGGCGATCCTCAGCGCGCCGCCCTTCCTCTTCCAGGCAGGGGACCCGGGACGGCTCGACGACTTCGCGCTGGCGTCCCGCCTCTCCTATTTCCTGTGGCGGAGCATGCCGGACGGCGAACTGCTGGCCACAGCAGTCGATGGCAACCTGTCCGACCCGGCCACCTTCGCGGCCCAGGTGGACCGCCTGCTCGACGATCCCAGGTCGGAGCGATTGATCAAGGACTTCGTGGGCCAGGCGTTCCGGCTCTACGAGTTGAAGGCGACGAATCCCGACGCCAGCCTCTATCCCGAGTACGACGACCGCCTGGGTCAGGCGATGGCCCAGGAGACGGAGCTGTTCCTGGCCGAAGTGATCGCCGGAGACCACGGCGTGGGCAGCCTGATCGACGCCGACTTCACCTTCCTCAACCGGCGTCTTGCCGAGCACTACGGCGTGCTCGGGATCGAGGGGCAGCACATGCGCAAGGTGACGCTGCCGCCGGACAGCCCCCGCGGCGGGCTCATCACCCAGGCGAGCATCCACAAGATCACGGCCAACGGCACGATCACGTCGCCGATACCGCGCGGCAACTTCGTGCTGGCGAACCTGCTCGGTCAACCGGCGCCGCCGCCGCCCGAGAGCGTGACCGCGCTCGAACCGGACACCCGCGGCGCCACAACGATCCGGGAGCAATTGGCCAAGCACCGCAACGAACCGGTGTGCAACAGTTGTCACCGGGTGATCGATCCGCCCGGTTTCGCGCTTGAGTCTTTCGACCCTATCGGCGGCTTCCGCACCCGCTACCGGGCGGCTGGCGGCGAAGCCACGACCCCGGAAGGGTACCGCTACCCGTTGCCGTACAAGCAGGGACTCCCGGTCGACTCCACCGGCGTTACGGCCGATGGCGAGCCCTTCACCGGGATCGAGGAGTACAAGCGGCTGCTCGGCAGGGACGTGGAGCAGGTGGCCCGCCACCTGGTGTCGCAGCTCCTCGTGTACTCGACCGGCGCCGAGATCGAGTTCGCGGATCGGGACGATGTGGAGCGGATCGTGGCGCAAATCGCCGACACCGGTTACCCGCTAAGAACGATGATTCACGAGGTCACGCAGAGCGACCTCTTCAGGAGCCGCTAGCGATGACCTTGACCCGATCCCTGGACCGCCGCACCTTCCTGCGCGCCTCGGGCGTCGCCCTGGCGTTGCCCATGCTCGAGTCGATGACCCCGACGCTGGCCCAGGCCGCAGCCACCGGGCCGCGGCGGATGGTCAACATCTGCAACACCCTCGGCCTCTACCGCGAGGCGTGGTTCCCCAAGACCGCCGGCGCCGGCTACGAGACGACGGAGTATCTGTCGCTGCTTGAGAAGCACCGGCAGAACTACACCCTGTTCACGGGCTTCTCGCACGAGGACCAGTCGGGACGGCAGCCGCACAACTCGGAGGTCACCTTCCTGACCGCCGCCCGGCGTCCCGGCCTCGACGGGTTCCGCAACACGATTTCGATGGACCAGGTGGCGGCGAACCATCTCGGGTACACCACCCGCTTTCCGTCGGTCGTGCTCGGCACCGCGTCGCCGCAGAGCCAGTCCTACACCCGGAGCGGCGCCATGGTGCCGGCGGAGACCAGCCCGGAGAACCTGTTCCGCCAGTTGTTCCTGCAAGGCACGCCGGAGGAAGTCGAGCGCGAGAAGCAGAGCCTGAACGACGGCGGCAGCATCCTCGACCGGCTCAAGTCGCAGACCGCGTCGCTGCGCCGGCGGGTGAGCCTGGCCGACCAGGTGAAGTTGGACGCGTACTACAACGCGGTGCGGACCGCCGAACTCGACCTGGCCGAAGTCCAGGCCTGGCAGCAGAAGCCGAAGCCGTTGGTCGACGCGGCGCCGCCCACCGACATTCCCTCCCGCTCCGACCTGATCGGCCGCGTCAAGCTGATGTTCCGGATGATCCCGCTGATCCTCGAGACCGACTCGTCCCGGGTCATCAGCCTGATGATCCAGGATCACGGGGTCGTGATCGATGTTCCGGGCGTGAACTTCGACCAGCACAGCCTGTCGCATCACGGCCGGGACCCGTCGAAGATCGCGCAGCTCAAGAGAATCGAGACCGGGATCGTCGAGAGCTTCTCCGACCTGTTGACCGACCTCGGCGAGCGCAGCGACGGGAACGGTTCGCTCCTCGACCAGACCACGGTCCTGTTCGGCAGCAATCTCGGCAACGCGAACTCGCACGAGCCCAGGGATCTGCCGATCCTGGTCGCCGGCGGCGGCTACAGCCACGGCCGGCACATCGTCCACGAGGGCGATCACAACGCGCCGTTGTGCAACCTGTTCGTGACCATGTTGCAGGGCATGGGCGTGGAGACGGACGCGTTCGGGCAGAGCGGCGGCACGCTGACCTGGGCGTAACGAGGGCTACCGCGCAGATCGCGCCAGACTCAGCCGCTCGACTTCGTTGCTTTCGACACCGGCCAGACCGGCGGCGCCGTTCTGCACCTTGAGCACCGCTTCGACGATGTCGTCCACATCGTCGACCGTGCCCAGCAGGAGCTGGTGAGGCAGCCAGACGGACTCCCGGTAGGCGGCGCGCTCGGCGTTCGGGCAATCGGTAGCCGGCGATCGGGCGAGGGCCGCGCTCCACGCCGGGTAGCGGGCCGCGTCGGGGCGGAGCAGTTCGCTCCTGGGCAGTGACTCGTAGAACCGACCGTCGGCCGGAACGCCCTCAGCCTCGAGCGCGGCGACGAAGACGTCTCGGTCGATGCCGGCGAACGCCTCGCCGTCGAAGCGGAAGACGAACTGGTAGATGGCCTGGGTCGTGACTCGCGGGTCGATCCTCAGGTTGGAGAGACCGGGGATGTCCTCGATCGCCGCGTGCAGGCGCCGGGCGTTGGCCGCCCGGATCTCATGCTGGCGATCGAGCCGCCGGAGTTGAATCTCGAGGATTGCTGCCTGAAGGTCGGTCATCCGGTAGTTGTGCCCGATCACGGCGGCGGGCGCCGGGGCCTCCGGGCGTTGCCGGCCGCAGTTGACCAGCGCGTGCAGCCGATCCAGGACCGAGGTGTCGTTCGTCGTCACGATGCCGCCTTCGCCGGCGGTCATCAGCTTCGAACTCTGGAAGCTGAACGAACCCGTGTGCCCCCAAGAACCGACGCCGCGGCCCCGCCAGCGGGCGCCGTGGGCGTGGGCGCAGTCCTCGAGCACTGCCAGTCCGTGCCGCTCGGCAAGTGCTCCGACCGCGTCCAGGTCGGCGACGGTCATCGCCAGGTGGACCGGGACGATCGCCTGGGTGCGCTCCGTGACCAGGGCTTCCGCAGCGCTCACGTCGATGCAGTACGTCTCCGGGTCGATGTCGGCGAACACGGGCACGCAGCCGGAGAACAGAGCCGCCGAGGCGGTCGCCTCGAAGGTGTAGGCGGGGACTATGACTTCGGCGCCGGGCTCGACGCCCATCGCCTGGAGCGCTACTTCGAGGGAAACCGTGCCGTTCGCGACGCAAAGGGCGTGTACGCAGTCGTGGCGCTCGGCGAACGCCCGGCCGAAGGCCTCCGCGCGCTCGTTGGGCAGCGGGAAGCCGCCCCAGTCGCCGTCGCGGAGGGCCGCGATGACGGCTTGTTCCTCCTCCGGTCCTCGCGCCGGCCACCGCGGCCAGGGCTCGGTGCGGACAGGCGTGCCGCCCAGCAGGGCGGGTTTGGACGAGGGACTTCGGGCCACCGCGGGACGGTACCAAGTTCGGCTGCCTGCGCGGGGAACGACCCCTTCTTGACACGCCTTCTGCCGGTTCCTTATGATCGGCCTCACTTGCTCCCCACCGGACTCGCCCCTTCGGGGCCCCGGTGGGGTTATTTTCTGGAATCGATGCCATCCGAACCCGTTGCGAAACGCGCCGTCTCCTTCGTAGACGGCCAGAACCTGTTCCGCCATGCCAAGGACGCATTCGGCCACTATCACCCCAACTACGATCCTTCGCGACTTGCGGAGGCCGTCTGTGCGCGGGAAGGCTGGCTCAACCGGGAAGTTCGTTTCTACACCGGGGTTCCCAGCCGCCAACATGACCGGCGATGGCACGCCTACTGGGAGCGCCGCCTTGTGGCCATGCGGCGTGCAGGCATCCACGTAACCTCCCGACCTCTGCGCTACCGTCGCGAAACGATCTCTCTAGCCGACGGCTCCAGCAGGGATGTCTTTGTTCCACGCGAGAAGGGAATCGACCTCCGTCTCGGGCTTGATGTCGTCCGGATGGCACGAAACGGGGACCTTGACGTCGCAATCGTCTTCAGCCAGGACCAGGATCTCGCCGAAGTTGCTTCCGAGATTCGCGACATCGCACGGTCCACCAATCGTTGGTTGAAGATCGCCTGCGCCTACCCGGATAGTCCGACCGCCACGGCCCACAAGGGCATCAACCGCACGGACTGGATCGTCCTGGACCGCAATCTCTACGACAACTGCCTCGACCCGCGGGACTATCGTCCAACCGACTGGTAGCCCGCACAACATGACCTGCCGCCTGGTAGGACACGGGGCGACGCTACCAGCGAGCGAAGGATGTCTGCGTGCCGTGCCGGGTGACCGAGTCACTGGCGTAGCGGACGGCGAAGGCGGCGGCGTCGGTACTGGTCGCGGAAGTGAGCAGGGCCGCGGCGAAGGCGCCGTTGAAGGCGTCGCCGGCGCCGGTCGTGTCGACTGCTTCCACCTCGGACGTGGGGACCAGGGTCGGCGCCGATCCCGCTTCCGCCAGCATGACGCCCGCCGCCCCCAGGGTCAGGGCGGCGCCGCCGTAGCCCATCGCCAGCAACTCCGCGGCGGCATCGGCTGCGCTGCCGGTATCGATACGCTCGCCCGCCCGGCCGAGAAGCACCGCGCACTCGACCTCGTTGGGCGTTACCCAGGCGATCTCCCGGGCGTCCAGACCGGGGTCGTTCTGCTCGTCGATCGGCGCCGGGTTCCAGATCACCGGTATGCCGGCACGGGCGGCCCGCGCCACGGCGCTGCGGATGCCTTCCGAGGGCGTCTCGTTCTGGAGCAGCAGGAGCCCGGCTTCCTCGATCGGGACCGGGGCCAGGGCGTCCGCATTCAGGCGGGCGTTCGCTCCCGGTGAGTTCATGATTCGATTGTCGCCGCTGCCGGCCTCGACCCAGACCGCGGACAGGCCGGTGTGGATGCCGTCGAGGACCAGCAGGTGATGTGTATTCAGATCGTCCCCGGCGAACACCGAGCGTTGAGCGTCGCCGTGAGCGTCGTTGCCGACGGCGCCGGCGAAGGAGACGTCTCGTCCCGCGTCGCCGAGCGCTCCCCGGCAGCGGACGGCGGCAACCGCCTGGTTCGCTCCCTTGCCGCCGCAGGATTCGAACAGCTCGGCTCCCGAGATCGTCTCGCCCTGCCGGGGCAGCCGCGGATGCCGGAAGATCAGGTCGTAGTTGACCGAGCCGATAACGAGCAGGGGTGCGGTCAAGGGCTCAACCGGTCTCCCAGCGCAGGTGCCTGGCGCCGATGGTGAAGGCGACGACCCCGAGGACCACCAGCACGGCGCAGGGCAGCAGCATCTCGTTCAGCGTGAAGCCGCGCCAGATCGCGCCCTCGTACGCGATCAGCGCCCACTTCATCGGGCTGATGTTGCCGAGGCGTTGCATCCACTCCGGCATCAGGAACAGGGGAACCATGCCGCCGCCGAGCATGGAGAGCGGGAGCGCGAGGCCCCAACCGACTCCGGCCGCTGCCTGTTCCGTGCGACCGATCACGCTCAAGGCCATCATGATGCCGCAGAAGCAGATCGAACCGCTGAGAAGTGCCAGTGCCAGCAATGGATAGGAGGTGGGTCTCACCCCGAAGACGGTGATCCCGAGCGTGATCAGGGCGGTACTCGTGGTCAGCACCGTGGCCAGGCAGGCCAGCCCCTTGGCGGCAAGGAGGTGGCGGGTCGTCATCGGGGACACGAGCAGTCGCATCAGCGTGCCACGGCTGCGCTCGATTGCAATCGAGATGCTGAAGGACACCGTTCCACCGATCAGGGTCCAGAGCATCGCCTGCGCGAAGGAGGTTGCGTAGGAGTTGGTCGGCCCGCGTTGCTCCGCCTGGACTGCGGTCTGTTCGACCTCGAGAGGGGGGCCGAAACCGGTCGTGGCGTCGGTCGTGAGCCCGTCCAGACCGAGCTCCTCGATCAAGGACGAGATGCGCGGCGTGAGGTCGAGGAAGGTCAGGAAGTCGTCGCGGGCGGGGGAGGGGGGCAACTGCTCGATGAAGCGGCTGTTCTGGTCGTTCGTTGCCTGTATCCGAGAGGGGTCGCTCATCAGCGCCTGCAACTCCGCTCCTGCGGCCTCGAACAGGATGCCGCGGAGCATCCCGGCAGCAGCGAACTGCGTGGGATCGACGGCCAGCTCGACCTGGGGAGTGCTCCGGAATGGGTTGTCCAGCGCGGCCCCGAATCCGGGAGTCAGGGTGACCATGACCCCGGTCTGGCCCCGGCGCACCTGATCGAGGGCCTGCTCGCGCGGGATTTGCTCCAGATCGAGCCCGCCTGCGGCTTCGAGCCTGGCGATGAAGCGCTGCGAACCGGAAGTCCGGTCCTCGTCGACGAGGGCGACAGGGATGCTCTCCGGCCCGCGGCTCAGGTTGGCGAACACGGTGCCGAAGAAGATCGCCATCATCAGCGGGAAGAAGACCGTGAAGAAGAACCCCAGCTTGTCCCGGAAGAGGATCTTGATGTCCTTCGCGGCCATGGCGACGATGGTTCTCATGGGGGTTCTCCGGGCGACCTGGCTAGTCCCGCAGCGCGCGGCCGGTGAGGTTCAGGAACACGGTTTCGAGGTTGGGCGGGAGGTACTGGAAGTGCTCGACCGTCTGCCGTTCCTGAAGTTCGGCGAGCGTCCTCAGGGGGTTCGTCGTCTCATGGATGCTCTCGCCGTCTCGGGTGTGGACCACGAGGTTGCCCGGACCGCCGTGCGCCTCGATCAACGCCGGCACGCGGTCGAGCGCCATCAGCCGGCCGTGGTCGATGATCGCGACCCGATCGCAGAGGCGCTGCGCCTCCTCCATGTAGTGGGTCGTGTAGACGATGTGCTTGCCATCGTCCCGAAGCTGCTCGACGCGATCGAAGATCGCGTTCCTCGATTGGGGGTCGACCCCGACCGTCGGTTCGTCGAGCAGCACCAGGTCCGGGTCGTGGATGATGGCGACCGCCAGGTTCAGGCGGCGCTTCATGCCTCCAGAGTACTTGGAGACGGCTTTCTTCCTGACGTCCGTCAGATCGGCGAAGTCGAGACAGGCGGTGACCCGATCGTCCAGCTCGGATCCTCTGAGGCGGTGCAGGCGGCCGAAGAAACGCAGGTTGTCGGCGGCGCTGAGCTCCTCGTAAAGGGCGATCGACTGCGGGGCCAGACCCAGCGCCTGCCGGTTCTCCGCCTCGGTGGGGTCCAGGTCGACCGTCGAGCCGAGGAAGCGGACCACGCCTTCGTCCGGCTTGAGCAGGCCGACCGCCATGTTGATCGCGGTCGTCTTGCCGGCGCCGTTGGGCCCCAGGAGGCCGAACACCTCGCTGGGCTCGAGCTCGAACGACAGGTCGTCGACCGCGCGCAGGTCGCCGAAGCACTTGCTGACATGGTCGAACAGAAGCATGGGCTGTCAGGTTCCTGTTACGGAACGGTGTGGCGCTTGTTGCGGTCGGATCGCGGCCGCGGCGCCGAAGTGGGAGCGCGTCGTCAGATCGCTAGCGTAGCGCCCGGCGCCATCACCTTCACTTCGACGCCGGCGGGCGCGAAGTGGCTTGGGTCCTGCGCGATCGGCGGCCAAGTGCCGTAGTGGATCGGAATCGCGACCGGCGCGCCGATCATCTCGGCGGCCCGGGTGGCTAGCTCCGGGCCCATCGTGAAGCGGTCGCCGATCGGCACGCAGGTCGCGTCGGGCCGGTAGATCTCGCCGATCAGCTTCATGTCGCCGAACAGGCCAGTGTCGCCGCAGTGGTAGACGGTCTTGCCGCCCATATGGACGACGAGGCCGCAGGGCATGCCCATGTACCGGCCTTCGTACGAGGACGAGTGGAAGGCGTGCGTGAACGCGACCCAGCCGAACTCGGTGTCGATCCTGCCGCCCGGGTTGCCCGGATTCACGTTGTCGTGACCCAGCTCCTGCAGGTAGTTGCACATTTCGAACGCGGCGATCACGTTCGCGTTGTTGGCCTGGGCGATGGCGAGCGTGTCGCCGAAGTGGTCGGAGTGGCCGTGGGTGAGAGCGATGGTCCCGCACTCGACATCCCCGGCTGCCATCGTCGCCACCGGGTTGCCGGTGAGGAAGGGGTCGATCGCGAGGGTGTGGTCGCCAGAGCGGAACAGGAAGCCGGAATGACCGAGAAAGGTGAGTTCGAGGGCCATGGCGTGGTGTCTCCTTGGGATCGCGGAAATGGGAGGACCCGCGGCGAAGCCGGGCCTCTAGTCGGCCTGTTCGGCGGGCAGGTGGACGACCAGGCCGTCGAGGGCTTCGGTCACGTCGATCTGGCAGCTCAGACGGCTGTTGGGACGCACGTCGATGCCCTGCTCGAGGACGAAGTCCTCTTCGACATGACGCGGACCGACGGCCTCGATCCAGGCTTCGTCGATGTAGACGTGGCAGGTGCTGCAGGAGCAGGAACCGCCGCAGATGGCGACGATGCCGTCCACGTCATTGTCGAGCGCACTCTCCATCACGGTGCCCCCGACCGGCGCTTCGATGACGCGCGAACTGCCGTCCTGGGCGATGTAGGTGATCTTGGGCATGGGTCCTTCTCTCGTGGTTCTTGGGGCACCGCGGAGCGTTTCGCCGACGGGCGGGGAGTGTAGTCGAAGGGAGGGGTTGAGGCCGGATCAGCGCCGCCAAACCCGTCGCAGACTCCGTGTTTGGCCCCAGCCCCCACCTCACCAGCACGCTGCGTCGCAGAACCTGCTTCGCTGCGTTCTACGGCGCAGGCTCCTGGTCGCCGAAGCGCTCCAGGATCCAGCCGCTGATCGTCTCGAGCGCTTCGGGCGCCATCGTCTCTTCGATCATCCCGTACTCGGCCGGCGAGCCGGTGCCGGCGGTCTGGAACAGGTGGTTCAGGTCTGGGAAGCGTCGCACCGTGATGTCCCTGTTCGCGGAGGCGGCGAACGCTGCCTCCATGGCGGTCTGGTTCTGGTCGGCGTCCACCTGGGTGTCCTTGCCGCCGAACAGGGCCAGCGTGGGCACGGCGAGGCCGCCTAGTGCCGGCCCCGGGTCGTACCGGATGAAGAAGCGGAACCAGGGATTCAGGTTCGATTCGACGGCGGCCGCCGCGGCAGATTCCAGAGCCTCGCCGCTCAGTTGCGCCGTCTCGGGCGAGGCGGCGAGCTGCTCTTCGACGACCTCCCGCAGGGCGGCTTTGGCTTCGGCGGGAGGCATGTCGGAGCCGATGATCTGGAGCGCCCGGTCCTGCAGCGCTGCGAGTTCCTCGATCATCTCCGCCGTGGCGCCGTTCGCGGCGGCGATCCGCCGGAGTTGCTGCCGCAGAAGGTCGCCGCCGGGAACGCCCGGGCCGGCCAGCAGAACGGTGAACGCGATGGTGCCGGGCTCGACCCGGTTGAGCGCCAGCGGCGCGACCAGGCCCCCCTCGGAGATGCCGATCAGGCCCACGCGCTCCGGATCGATGCGGCCGTGGCCGCGTAGGAAGCGGACGCCGGCCAGGACGTCGGCCGCCTTGTCCCTCGATGTCGATTGCGAGGTGCTGCCGCTCGAACCCCCGACGCCCCGGTCGTCGACCCGCAGGACGGCGATGCCGAGCCGCGTCAGGTGGTCGGCGAGCACCAGGAAGCTCTTGTGGCCGAAGAGTTCGAGATCGCGGTTCAGCGCACCGCTGCCCGAGATCAACAGCGCGGCGGGGACCTTCCCCTCGCCGGGCGGCAGGGTCAGGGTGCCGGCGATCGTCACGTTTCCGTTCTCGTACTCGACTTCCTCCGCCTCGTAGGGGAAGGGCGGCTTCGGCTCCTGTGGCCTAGGCGGCGCGGCGACCTCGACCGCTTCGCGGCCCAGCCGGAACGGGCGCCGGGCCGGCCCCTGGCGGAACTCGCCTGAGATCTCGCCGCCGGCCAAGGTGCCCTCGAAGGTCGGTTCCCCGTGTACGCCGCTGATCGTGAACTGAACCGCCTCGCCGTCGACCGACACGTCAGAGAGCGGAAGATCGTCGCCCCCCTGGGCGGGAATGTCGATCGTTCCCGACCACGCGCCGTCGGCCTTCTCCAAGTCGACCTGGACAACGAGGGGCTGGTCGGGGGTCTCGATCGAGCCCTCCCAATGGCCGGCGGCGTCGGCGGTCTGGGCTTTCGACCACGCCGGTGCGATCAGAAGCGCGATCAGGGCCGCACTGGCGGCCCTTGCGAGAGTCCCGAATGAGTTGATCATGGCTTAGGAGGGCTCCCCTTTCGGAAGTCGGATCCGCAACTGCCGGACGGATTCAAAGTGCTTGCGGTTGCGGGTCATCAGCGTCAGTCTGTGCCCGATCGCGGTGGCCGCGATCAGGGCGTCTGGCATTGCGATGCGGGTTTCGCGGCGGATCCGGCCGGCGCGCTCCGCCACACTACGGTCAACTTCCACCTCCCGAAATGGGCTGAGGAGTTGATGAACGAGGGCCAAGCCGTCGGTTCCCGAGAGCAACTCGCAGCGAGTGATGACCGAGTAGTAAAGCCTGTCGCGGCCCGGCGTCAGTTCCCGGAAGCCTCGCAGATGGTCGATGAAGACATCCGTGTCGACGAGAAAGTCAGCCACCGGATCACTCGGTGAGGTTTAGTCTCTCGGATCGCGTCTCCCATTCCTCACGGCTCGGCGCCGCCGCGTCCGGGGCGGCGCCGAACGTGTTCCTGAGCGCCGTCGTCGGATCGACCGGAGCCTTGGCGATGTAGAGATCGACCGCTTCTCGGACGACGGAGGCCAGACTCAAGCCGCGCGATCCGGCGATCTCGTCGAGGCGCTCGCGCTGCTGCGGTTGCAGGTAGATCTGGGTGCGTGTTGCGGACATACAGCGCAGTATACAGCAGTGCCGTGGCTTCGGTCACTGTTCCTCGATCCGGTAGAGGTGGTTGCCTGTGCGGATGAACAGGGCGCCGTCGGACACCGTAATCGAGGCGAGGGTCGAGCCGTCTAGTTCGTTGCGCGCCAACTGCTCGAACTTCGGGCCGGGCGCGATGACGGTCGTCACCCCTTCTTCGTTCTGGAAGTAGAGCCGGCCACTGACGAACACCGGCGAGGCGGAGTGGTTGCCGCCGAGGCGCTGCTGCCAGTGGATCTGGCCGGTCAAGGCATCGATGCAGGTGGCGATGCCGGTGTCGGTCACGGTGTACAGCTCGTCCCCGACCAGGATCGGCGAGACCGTGAGCGGTGCGCCCCGCCGGAGCCGCCAGGCGACGTGGCTGTCCGTGACGTTGCCCTTGCCGTCGGAGCTGACTGCGAACAGCTCGGGCTCATTGAAGCCGGTCGAGAGGTAGACAAGCCCGTGGCCGTACACGGGTCGGGAGACGTTGGAGAAGCCGCCCGGGTACTCGACCCGCCAGATCTCGCGGCCGGTCGCCGGCTCGTGCGCGGTGGCCCGAAACGCGCTCACGTTCACGATCTGCTGGCTGTCGCCGACCCGGATGGCGAGCGGCGTGGAGTAGGCCTGCGAGATCGGCGAAGGCCGCACCGAGCGCCAGCGCTCCTCGCCGCTCTGTGCGTCGACGGCGACCAGGAAGGCGGTGTCGTAGCCGTCGATGCTCACGATGAGCAAACCCTCGTGCAGGATCGGCGAGCCGCCGTTGCCGTGCTGCGAGGTGTAGGGGAAGCGGGTCCGCCACAGAACCTTGCCCGGCGCCTCGCCGCCGGCGGCGACCGCCGCCGTGCCCTGAGCGCCGAAGTGGACGTAGATCCGCTCACCGTTCGCATCGATCACCGGCGTCGGCGAGGCGAAGCTGTTCTTCTGGTTCAGGAGCGTGGTGGCGTCGATACTGAAGACCTCGACATCCATCGCGGCGTCGCCGCTGCTCACGTCGTAGGCCAGTAGCCGCAGCGAGGTCGTGCCGGCGTCGCGGTCGGTGACCGCGGTCGTGACCCAGACCCGGCCGTCGGCGGTCACCGGAGAGGACCAACCTCGCCCGGGAACCGGCGTCTTCCAGGCGACGTTCTCCGTTTCGCTCCAGGCGAGCGGAACCGACTCGTCCGGCGCATGCCCCTGCCCGGTCGGCCCTCGGAACTGCGGCCAGTCGCCGGCGTGCGCAGCGGCCGCGCACAGGAGCAGGGTCCAGGTTAGCCTTGCCGGCGAACGGTCGGCGCGGCGCTTTGCCATGTCTGGGCGGCCGGTACTACGGGTAGTAGCCGCGGATCGTCCGCGCCTTGGCGCCCTTGGCGTCGACCACGACCTCGACCCGGCGAAAGGCGTCGCTCGGCTGGGTGCTCGATGACTGGTAGGCGAGGAAGTACTTCGAGCGCAGTTCGAGTGCGATCTGGTCGTAGACGGCGCTGAGCTGGTTCGTCCCTTCGACGAAGAACGCGCGGCCGCCGGTTTCGGTCGCCAACTGCTCCAGCACCTTTCTCGGGTTCTGCTTCGCCTTGCGCGGCAGCGCGAGGCCGATCGCGTAGATCGCGGCCTCGGAGCGGCGCGCGTACTCGAGCGCGTCGTCGAGGTCGTAGCGGCTGTGTTCGTCGACGCCGTCGGAGAGCAGCAGCACCGCGCGCTGTCCGGGCAGGCCGTTCAGGTGGTAGAGGGTGAAGATCAGGCTGTCGTAGAGCGCGGTGCCGCGCTCGGCGCGCAGGCCCATCAGGCCCCTGGCGAACTCGATCCGGTCGCGGGTGAAGGGCGCCGCCAGGTGCGGGCGGTCGTTGAAGGTGACGATCGAGAGTTCGTCGCGCTCGGTGATCACCTGCTGGAAGAAGTCGGCGGCGGCCTTGACGGACTGCCCCAGGCGCTCCTCCATCGACGCCGATACGTCGAGAAGGATCGTGCCAATGAGCGGCGTGTCGTCGACTCGCTCGAAGCGCACGATCTCCTGCGCCACGCCGTCCTCGAGCACCTCGAAGGCGTCCTCCCCGAGGTCGAGAAGGGGCCGGCGCTCGCGGTCGTCGACGGTCGTGTACAGCTCCACGAAGTCGACCTGGAGTTCTTCGAGGGTGGCCGGTCCGTTGATGATCGCGGTGTCCTCGACGAAGGCGGCGGGCCCCTCGGCGCCCGCCAGCTTGCCGACGATCCGGACGATGGTCAGCGCCGGTCCGTCGGGCAGCTCGATCGGGACGGTGAAGGGCTCTTCGTAGAGCGTCGCCACCTGGTCGTCGTTGCGGAAGACCTGGAGCTCTTCGAGGCCGCGTCCTTCGGGCACCGTGACCTGAGCGCGCAGGCGGATGCTGTCGTTGTAGCGGTTGCCGGGGATCGGCTCGATGATGCGGACATCGAAGCGGTGGGGGGAGCCGTTGATCAGGTACGAGTCGCTCGCGATCTGGTTGGCCGCGGCGTCGTAGGCGATGGCGCGCAGCATCTGGCTGCGGGGCAGTTCGCCCAACCGCACGTCGACGCTGTAGGGCGCCCGCTTGGTGATGAACAGGTCCTTGTCGTCCAGGATGAACCGCACCTTGTCGACCGGTCCGGTAACCGCGGTGTCGAAGCGGAGATAGCCGGAGACGAGGTCGCCTCCGGGCGAGATGATCCGGATCGACGGTTCGCCGCTCGCGAGAGAACGATTCGCTTCGGCGAAGATCGGTTCCAGGTCGGCTTCCGTCCACCCGGCGGCTTCTTCGACCCGGGGCACCTCGAGCGGCTGGGCGTGGCGCCACACCGCGTCCCCGTTCAGGTCGTCAACGCGCAGGATCAGCTTGAAGTCTCCGGGTCGCAGGTACCGCTGGGCGACCAGGGGCATGGCCGGCAGCCCGCCGTCGCCGCCCGCGCCATCGGTCTCCTCGACGGGAAACTCGAACCGGTAGCGGAAGCTCTCGAACAGGCGGTCGTCGCCAGTGTCCGCATCCGCCCGCAGGATCTCGCCGATCAGTTCGAAGCCGTAGGACCGGGCGCCGGCCAGGTCGGCGAGTGTTGCGCTTGCCGCCTCGACCTGGACCAGGGTCTGGACCACGGTGCGGCTCTCCTTGCGGCCCGGGAAGGTCACGTCGAGCGAGGCTTCGAGCTGCGGCGCGCCGGAGGGGAGGTCCGTGGAGTAGGACTCGAAGGTGCGCAGCCACTCGTTCGAGGGCGCCTCGATCGGCTCCAGCTTCTCGCCGATCATTCGCTCGTAGAAGAAGCCGAGCATGCCGCCCCAGTCATTCAGGATCTTGATGATGCCGAGGGCGTACCCGAGTTCCTCTTCCTTGCAGCCGGCGCCGAGGTCCTCTCTGCCGAGCCCGCCGATTCCAGCGCCGGGCAGGCTGGTCCGCTGGCCGCCGGGTTGCAACTGGATACCGAAATTCTCGCTTGGCAGCCAGGCCCGCCAGGCGCCGACGCCCAGGCGCCGGTAGAAGATGACCGCGTACTGGTGGGGCCGCAGCCGGCGGCTGTAGATCGCGCCGATCACCTCGCTCATGTCCTGGAAGCCGTAAAACCAGGCCTCGATCTTGGTGGCGGAGCGTTGGGGACAGATGTCGACGTGGATGTCGGGCGGTCCGTTGAGCAGGTAGTAGCGGGCCCGCTCGTCGTCCGTGCCGTCGAACAACTGGCGGATCATGGAGAGCCGTTCGCTCCAGTGCTCGCGGAACTCGTTGCGGGCGGTCTCGGGGTAGGGGTCGCGCGCCTTCCAGAACTCGGTGATGAAGGCGTCCCGCTGATAGTCCTGGGACAGGCAGAGGAACGACTGGATCTCGTCGTCCGTGAGCAGGAGAGCGACCTCCTCGGTCCACTGCCGGTGGTGGGTCGGCAGGGTGGTCGGATCGGGCTGGCTGCCGTCGTTGCAGGGGGGGCGCTTCTTGGCCGCCGATGCCGCGCCCGCGGCCAGAAGGGCCAGGGCGGTGGCGATCAGGAAGGCTTTGGTGATGACGTTGCTGCGCACGGTGGGTCGCCCCAGGGGCGGGGCGTCTAGTCTACGCCTCCCTCAGGGCCGGTAGGTGAACGCCTGGGGGCCCACGGTCAACGACGCGGCGGCGGTGTCGCGGACGATGACCGAGTAGTGCGCGGTGCATACGCGGGCGGCGCCGATACCGGCGACCGAGCCCAGCGCCAGGCCTTCGGCGTGGCGCCGCTTGGCCGGGATCGAGGCGTCGGCCGACCTTCTCCCGGCCGCCCATCTCCTGCGCCAGTGCTCTGCGGCGCTTCAGTTCGTCGATTTCGGGCTTCCAGCTCACGCCGCACTCCTCAGTCGGTCTCGCCTTGACGTTCCATTCGCCGTAGCAGCGCGCGCAGGTCGCGCTCCATCTGGGGCAGGCGGTTGAGGACCGCCTCGATGCGCAACTGGTGCGTCTTCGGCCGCGCCGGATCGCCGTAGAGCACGGCGCCCGCCGGCACGTCGCGGTAGGCCACCGTGGTGCCGCTGAGCACCGCGCCGTCGCCGACCACAACGCCGTCCGCGACGCCGGCGCCGCCGGCGAGCACGACGCCGCTGCCGATCGTGGCCCTGCCGGCGATCCTGACCGACGGCACGACCAGGGTGTGCTCGCCGATCGTCACGTTGTGGGCGATGTGAACCAGGTCACCGATCTTGCAGCCGCGGCCGATCACCGTGGCGTCGAGCGCGGCGCGGTCGATCGTGACCTGGGAGCCGATCTCGACATCGTCGCCGATCTCGACGGTGCCGACCTGGGGGATCTTGACGTGGCGGCCGCCGCGCTGCAGATACCCGTAGCCGTCGCAGCCGATCACCGTGGCGCCGTGGACCGTAACGCGCGCACCGACCGTCACGTCCTCCATCACCACGACGCAGGGGAACAGGACGCAATCGGGTCCGATCCGGCTGCGCCGGCCGACGTAGGAGTTCGCGTGGAGCACGGTGCGGTCGCCGATCTCGGCGCCATCCCGCACCGTGACCCCGGCGCCGATCGAGACGTCCGCGCCGATCGAGGCGCTGCCGGCGACGACGGCGGTCGGATGAACGCCGGGCGCTTCCCGGCGCCTTTCCCGGTCGATGTGACGGAGCACGACGACGAAGGCGGCGAACGGGTCGTCGACGGCGAGTTGATGCGCCGCAAGCCGGCCGGTCGCGGCCGGTACGACGAGCGCGCCGGCGCGGGTGTCCGTGCCCCGAAGAGTCCGCTCGTCCTTGGCGAACGACAACTGGTCCGGGCCGGCCTGCTCCAGGGAGGCGACCGAGCGGCACAGGAAACCGCCGTCTCCGTGCAGTTCGGACGCGACCCCGTCCTCCGCGAGCAGGTCGCGGACCTCGTCGAGCGTCTTGTCGAGTCGCGGCATGGGGCCCTATGCGGAGCGGCGCGTGGCTTTGATGGTTCGCCTCCCAGCCAGGTTCAGGCCTCGAGCCGGTAGACGCGGCGTGCCGTGTCGCGGAAGAGCGCCGTTTTCTCGTCCTCGGAGAAGTCCGCCACGATGCGCTGGAAGGAGTTCCAGAGCAGGGTGTACGAACCGCCCGCCCGGTCGACCGGGAAGTTCGACTCGAACATGCAGCGTTCCGTGCCGAAACGGTCGATGCAGTGGAGGTAGTAGGGGCGATGGGCCTCCGCGGTTTCGGCCGAGGACGGCGGTTCGTCCTGCTTGTGCCAGCCGAAGCCGCAGATCTTCATCGCCAGACCGCCGAGTTTAATCACCACGTTGTCGCAGCGCGCGAGTTCGGTGATCGACTTGCGCCAGTCCGCCTCGACTTCGCGCCGCCGGCCCCGGTAGGGCCCGATGCCGAGCGGACCGCCGACGTGATCGAGGATGATCCGGCTGTCGGGGAAGGCGTGGGCGAGGTCGGTCAACTGGTCGATCTGCGGGTGGTAGAGCCAGGCGTCGAAACTCAGCTCCAGCGGCCCCAGGCAGGCGAAACCGCGCCGGAAGTCGGGGCGGAGCAGCATGCCTTCGGGCGGTTTCGAGTGCGAGACGCGGATGTCCGGGCTGGGGTCGAAGGCGGCGGAGTGGCGGATGCCGCGGAAGCGCCCGCCGCCGGCTTCGATGTGCGCCTCGAGTACGCCCTTGGCGCGATCGCCCAGGAGCATGTCGGCGTGGCTGACGATGCCGGCGATCACCGCGCCGCCGGCGTCGCTCCCCGTGACCTCGGCTTCCTGGGCGGCCTCCAGTACGAACTCGGTCTCGCCGACCGGCCGCATCTCCTCGGGACCGTCCTCGCGGTAGCCGGAGGCGCACTCCACGAACACGGTCGAGGTCACGTTGTGCCCGGCGCCGGTGTCTCCGTGCAACTCCTCCAGCATGTACCGGGACTCGGGGTAGTCCCAGAGGTGGTGGTGCGGGTCGCAGATCTCCCGGTCCGGGTCGATCGGCTCTTCCTGCGTTCGGGCCAGCCAGGCCGCTTCCTGTTCGTTCATTCGAGTGATTCCTGCCTTCGTGAAAGCGGGTGGCGCTCCTGGGGCCATTTTGCGGCTCCGCGGGTCAGGAGTTGTCCTTGCGGGTTCGGATCTCGCCGAAGACCTCGGCGTCGGAGGCGCCGGCCATGCCGAGCAGCGCGCGGATGCCCGGGTCGTCGGGCCGCAGGAAGGGGTTGGTCCGCTTCTCGACCCCGAGGCTCGAGGGCACCGTGGGCTTGCCCTCCGCCCGCAGTTGCTCGATCTCCGCGACCCGCTCCATCAGTTCCTCGTTGTCGGGGTCGACGGTCACGGCAAAGCGGGCGTTCGAGAGCGTGTACTCGTGGCCGCAGTGGACGACCGCGTCGTCGGGCAGGGCGCGCAGCTTGGCCAGGGACGACCACATCTGCTCCATCGTGCCCTCGAACACACGGCCGCAGCCGAGCGCGAACAGGGTGTCGGCGCAGAACAGCGCGCGGTCGTCCTCGAACCAGTAGCTGATGTGCCCGGTGGTGTGCCCGGGCGTGTCGATGACCTCCGCTTCGGCCTCGCCGAGCTGGAAGCGGTCGCCCTCGACGACGGTCAGGTCGAGTCCTGGGATCCGGTGCTTGTCGGCCGCGGGGCCGACCACCTGGCAGCCGTACTTCGCCTTCAGGTCCGGCACGGCGGCGATGTGGTCCATGTGGTGGTGGGTGATCACGATCCAGTCGATGCCGAGGCCGCGCGCCGCGAGCGCCGCTTCGATCGGCCCGGTCTCGGGCGGGTCGACGACCGCCGTCTTGCCGCTCCCGGTCTCGTGCAGCAGGTAGGAGTAGTTGTCGCTCAGGACGGGGATTGTCTGGATCTCGAGCACGGGCTTCTCCGTGGACTGGTTGAGCACGTTGGTGTGCGCCGGTGGGTGGGGGAGGCGGACGGGACTATATCCGCCGGCCCTTAGGGGTAACCGCGGGCTTCGATGCGGGCCGAATGTGTACGGTTCATTTGGGTTCGCCGCCAGCGAACAATTCGGCCGAGCTGGCCCGAGCAGCGGGTCTATGGGTGTTCTCGGGCCACCGCCGCGTTCAGCTCGACGCCGAGACCGGGGGCTTCGGGTACCGCGATCGAACCGTTCTCGAAGCGCTCCGGCGGAACGACGAGGTCGCTGCGCCAAGCGGCTTCGCCCCATTGCATCTCGAGGATCTCGAAGTTCGGGAGGCCGGCGCAGAGTTGGGCGGAGGCGGCGGTGGCGACCGGTCCGCTCGGGTTGTGGGGCGACACGGCGACGCGGTCGAGTTCGGCGATGGCGGCGATCTTGCGCGCTTCGTGGAGCCCGCCGCAGTGCTTCACGTCGGGCATGATCACGTCGACCGCGTGCTCCCGGCACAGCGGGCCGAAGCCTTCGATCCCGAACAGGAACTCACCGCCGGCGATGCGTTGCTCGATGCCGCGTTCGATCGCCTTCGTCGCAGCGACATCGGTGGGGGCGACCGGCTCCTCGTACCAGGCGAGGTTCTGGGGTTCGAGTCGCCCGGCGACGTCGATCGCCAGGTCGACGTCGAAGAAGCTGTGGCAGTCGATCAGGATGTCCACGTCCGGTCCGACCGCGGCGCGGATCGCCTCGACGCAGGCGACGCCGAGGTCGGCGGCTGCGGCCACCTCCGATGCGGGGGCGTCGAGCGCCGGAAAGCCGTCGAACGGCGCGGCCTTGATCGCCGTGAAGCCTTCCTCGACCGCGGCGCGGGCATTCGCGGCGAAAGCGGCGGGAGTGCGCTCCCGGGTGGCGCGGTTGATGTTCGCGTAGGCGCGCAGGCGGCTACGGAGCTTGCCGCCGGTCAACTGGTGAACCGGGGCGTCGACAGCTTTGCCGACGAGGTCCCAGAGCGCCTGCTCGATCGCCGAGAACGCGGTCGCTTCGAACCGGTCGCCGGCCGCCGCCCGTTCACGCCCGGCGGCGCGGTAGGCCTCGATGTCGAAGGGCGAGCGGCCGCGGGCGGCCTCGAAGGCGTCATCGAGAGCCGGCAGCTCGCGCCGGTTGCCGAGCGAGCACTCGCCAAGGCCTTCGAGCCCACGATTCGTGCGCAGGTGAACGAACATCCAGACCGTGCGTTCGCTCACCCGCACCGAGGAGAGTTGCAGCCCTTCGACGCGCAGCGACCGTTCGGCAGCTCCAGAGGGCTGGATGGCGAGCATGGGCGAGGCGGCCAGCGGCAGTGTCGCCGCGGCGCCTGCCGCCAAGGCCTGACGACGTGTAACGGCTGCCGCTCGCGGCTTCATCGCTCAGCCGCAGTCCATGCTGTTCGAGCGCACGTACGCGATCACCTGCCAGATCGTGTCGTCGGGGATCTTGCCCCCGAACGGGAGCATCTCCGTGTCGGGGACACCCTGCCTGATCACGCGGAAGAGATCGGCGTCCTCGCTTCCGTGCGTCCAGTTGCAGTCGAAGAGGTTGGGCGCGTCCTTCGTGACCCCGGGCGTGGTCGAATGGCAGTAGCCGGTGCAGACGGCCCGGAACATGCGCCGGCCGGCGGTGATCGCTTCGGGATCGTCGAGGTAGGCGGCGACGGGAGAAGAGCTCGTCGCTGCCGTCGCTGCCGCTGGTTTCGCGGTCGGGGCTTCGGTGGCCGCGGGCGCGTCCGTGGCGGGTTCCGGCTGTGCGGCTGCAGCGGACTGTGCGTCGCCTGGAACCGGGGCGACGGGCTGGTTGGCGGCCGGTCCGCCGCCGGTTGCACACGCGGCCAGCAGGACAGGCAGGACGAGTCGCGTGAGCGGTGCGCGCCGGATGGGCTCGGGTCGTGGCTCGTTGGTCTCGGGCAAGGCGTTGCTCCTCTGCCTGGCGGGCTAACCCCCGCCGACGCCGAGCGCGCGGATCGCGGCCGGCGAGGACACGGTGGAAAAGGCTTCGGTTCGGAAGATGCCGTACTGGGAGGCAAGGCGATCCAGCGTGCCGTCGCGCCGCAGGTCGTCGAGCGCTCGCTCGATCTCGGGGCCGAGACGGTCGCCGGCCCGTACGGCCGCGTGCTCGTTGAAGCGCAGGCCGGTGGGAGGCTCGAACCCGCTGACCGGCGCCCTCTGGAGGCGCGCCAGGGCGGGGCCCCAGATCAAGGCCGCGACGGCCCGACCGTCGTCCACGGCTTCCGCCACCCCCGCCGCGGTCGGCTGCGAGGTCCAGTCGAGACCCAGGGCCTGGGCCGCGAAGTGACCGAGCGACTGGAGCCGGACCGCGACCTTGCGGTCGGCGAAGGCGCTTGCCAGGCGGTCCCACTCAAGGCTCTCCGCGGCGGGCATGTAGATCTCGAAGGCTGCCGCGTAGTACGGCGGCGTGAGGTCGAGTGCTGTTCGCAGCCGCCCCACCGCCAGCTCGCCGGGCACGGAGGGCACAAGATCGCAGTCGCCGGCCACAAGATCGTCGAGCGGCAGGTCCGTGTCGTCGATTTCGGAGTAGGGCGGGGCGTTCGGGCGCCACACGGGCACGAAATCGCGCCCGAGGCGCTGGGCCGCCTCCCTGAACAGGTCGTGGTCGAAGCCGGAGGCGTCTGTGCGGTCGGCGCGTGGCAGGTCGTCCTCGAGCAGGCAGACGCGCAGGTCCTCCGCCTGGGCGGGAAGGACAGCCCAGAGGAGGATCGACAGCACACCGGCCAGCGGCGCCAGTCGGGTCACTGAGCGAGTTCGAAGACCAGCAGGACGCTGCCCTCCGGCAGCGACGGAGCGGTGCCGACCGTCGTCTGGACGATGCCGCCGCCGCCCGAGCCGACGGCCATGAAGGTCCGCCCGTCGTGCTGGTAGGCGATCGGATGGCTGCGGATGCCGGAGCCGGTCTGGTAGCGCCACACCTCGTCGCCGGTCTCGGCGTCGAAGCCGAGCAGGTGACCGCTGGCGTTGCCGGTGACGACGAGACCGCCTTCGGTGCTGAGCACCCCGGCGAGCATCGGCGTCGGATCGCGGTAGGCCCATCGCGTTTCACCCGTGCTCACGTCGATGGCCGAGAGGTGGCCGTAGGACTTGCCTTCGACGGTGTCGATCGGAATCGGCTCGCCGCCGAAGAAAGGGGCGCCTTCGATGAAGACGACGACACCCTTGCGGAACATCATGCAACTCTCGATCGTCGGCACGTAGGCGAGGCCGGTGGACGGGCTGTAGGCGCCGGCGTAGGCGGCGTTGTTGCCGCCGGCGAGGCCGGGGCAGACGCGCTGGGTCGGCTCCTCGGCCGGCTTCATCGCGGGATTGACGACCGGGCGCCCGTTCTCGTCCAGCGTCGCCCAGTTCAATTGGTGGACGTACTGGTTGGCATGCAGGAAGCCGCCGTCACGCCGGTCCAGGACGTAGAAATAGCCGTTCCGGTTCGCCTGGACGAGGGCGGGGATCGTCTGCTCGTTGACCTGTACGTCGACGAGCCACACCTCCGAGTTGCCGTCGTAGTCCCAGACGTCGTGGGGCGTGAACTGGAAGTGCCACTTGCGCTCGCCGGTCTTGATGTCGACCGCGAGCACGCTGTCGCTGTAGAGGTTGTCGCCGGCCCGGGTATCGCCACTCCAGTCGGGAGACGGGTTGCCGGTGGTCCAGAACAGGGTCTTGGTTGCCGGGTCGTAGCTGCCGGTGGCCCAGGTGGGGGCGCCGCCGGTCTTGTACGACTCGCCGGCCCAGGTCTCGACGCCGGGCTCGCCGTCGTCGGGCACCGTGTAGTGGCGCCAGAGCCGCTTGCCCGTTTCGACGTCGTAGCCGTCGAAGAAGCCGCGCACGCCGTACTCGCCGCCGCCGATGCCGATGACGGCCACGCCTTCCGCGATGAGCGGTGCCGAGGTGATGGAGAAGCCCCTGGCGTAGGGTGCGACTTCCGTGTCCCACGCCAACTCCCCGGTTTTGCGGTTGAACGCGAGCAGACGGGCGTCGAGGGTGCCCATGATGACCAGATTGCCGGCGATGCCGACGCCGCGGTTCACCGGACCGCAGCAGATGATCAGGTTGGACGGGTTCTGGTGGTCGTAGCGCCACAGCAGAGAGCCGTCGCTGGCGTCATAGGCGAGCAGGCGGTTCATCGACGAGGTCAGGTAGAGGACGCCGTCGTAGACCACGGGCGAGGATTCGAGCTGGCCCGAAACGCCGGTCTGGGCGATCCAGGCCAGCCGCAAACTGGAGGCGCTCTCGGGTGTCAGTTCGGTGATCGGCGAATGGCGCCAGCTTCCGTAGTTGCCGCCGTAGTGGAGCCAGGACTCCCTGGTCGGCGCCGCCTCGAGCAGCGATTGCTCGACAGGCCCGGCGCCGTCGCCGACCTCGGTCGTGGCCGTCCAGTGGGTTTGCGGCGCCGCCGCTATGCCTTCCTCCTGAGCCGCGAGCGGAACCGGCAGGAGCGCCAGTGCAAGCGTTCCGGTCGCGAGTCGGAGAATCGGCATCGGGACGGTGATGGGGTTGGCTGGCATCGGCAATCTCCTGAGTTTCCTGGATATCGCGAAACAGGGCCCGGACGGAGCCGTTGGCGCGAGCCGGGAATGATACCGTGCGGCCCGTTTCCGGCGCGGCTATACCGGTGCCGGGCCACCCCTCCAAGCCGAGGAGAAACTCGCATGACCGACGACGACAGCGAAACGCAGAGCCTCTACGGCCGGCTCGACCCGGACCAGGTCAGCGCCTTCGCCCTGAAGGTGTGGAAGTACAAGCAGGGCGAGCTGGTCTCCCTGATGATCCATCTCGGCGATCGTCTGGGGATCTACAGGACGCTTCGGGGCCTCGGGCCCGTGACCGCGGCGGAACTTGCCGAAGCGAGCGGGCTCAAGGAGCGCTGGCTGCTCGAGTGGCTGCGAGGCCAGTGCGCGGCCGGGTTGGTCGACTACCACGCGCCAGAGAATGGTGGCGGGCCCCGGTTCGAGTTCAGCGACGTGGCGGCCGCGGTGCTGGCGGACGAAGAGCGGTCCGTGGCCTTTGCCGCCGGCGCTTTCGGCTACCCGCCCGACCACGCCGTGATCGACGGCCTGGCGGAGGCGTTCAAGACCGGAGTCGGCCTCTCGTATCAGCAGCTCGGCCCCTGCGCCGCCCATCGCACCGAGCGGATGCTCGGTCCGTGGACGCGGCAGGCGCTGGTGCCGCGGATCATCCCGGCGCTCGACGGCGTCGAAGAACGGCTCCAGTCCGGGATCGATGTCGTCGATGTCGGCTGCGGCGGTGGCGTGGCGCTCCTCTCCCTGGCCCGCGCCTTCCCGGCCTCGCGCTTCGTCGGCTACGACCCGTCCGAGCACGCCATCGAGATCGCCAGCGAGCGCACCCGGGAAGCCGGCGTAACCAACGCGGAGTGGCGAGTCGCGCGCGGCGAGGATCTGCCGGCGGCGCCGACCTTCGACCTGGTCGCCACCTTCGATTGTGTACACGACATGACGCGGCCGGATCTCGTGATCGCCGCGATTCGCCGCGCCATCCGGGACGACGGCACGTGGCTGATCAAGGACATCCGGAGCAGCCCCCGGTTCGAGGACAACCTGCGCAATCCGGTGCTCGCGCTGCTCTACGGCTTCTCCGTCTCGGCCTGCATGTCGTCCGCCTTGTCCGAACCGGATGGCCTCGGTCTCGGAACTCTCGGTTTCAACCCGGTGGTGGCGGAGCGGATGGTGCGCGAAGGCGGCTTCACGCGCTTCCAGATGCACGATTTCGACGACCCGGCGAATCTGTACTACGAAGTCCGGCCCTGATCCTGCGCTATAGCGACGGTCCTGGACGCTGGTGTGCTAATGCCAGCGCAGGTCGACCCGGTCGATCGCCACGCCGTTCGGCGGCAGCGCTTCGCCGGCGCCGTAAGGGACCTCGAGAACGAGGGGGGCACCTGAGAGCCAGGGGGCGGCCGGCAACTTGCGCGTCTGCCAACCGGTCGCGTCGCTGCCGTCCTCGTCGGTGAAGGTCAGGCGGCCGATCTCGCGGCTGCCGGAGCGTGCGATCAAGGTCAGCGGCGCAGGACGGTTCCACACCGGGCGGACAGTCACGGACAGTTCCACCTCATCTCCGCCGGGAATCACCGGCGCTTCGGCACGCGTACCTTCCGCGAACACCCATGCTTCCGGGTACCGCGTACGGTCCATGATCCAGCGTTCCGGGTCCAGGTTGCCGCCGCTTCGGTGGATCGCGGCGCTCTCGATCTCCAACCGCCGCGTCGGCAGCGAGCCGGCGAGGACGGGCAGGGCGGCGAGGGCGAGCACAGGAATACCGGCAAGCGCTGCCGCGATCGGCTTGTACCGCACGCGCCCCGCAACGAGAGCGAGACAGACGGCCACGATGGGGACCAGCCAGGTCGCACTCCGGGGACGCGTGGCCGAGGGCAGAAAGCGCGCGAAGTCGAGGCCACTGCGAGCTTCCAGGTAGTGGGTCAGATGGTGGCGGCCGTCCGCCAGGTTGTAGGTCCAGCCCGGTTCCACCACGTAGAGCACGGCCAGCGCCCCGCTTACAAGGGCCAGGACCAGGGCCAGCGCCGTAACGCCCGCCGGGGGGCCACCGGCAACGGCCCCGGAAGCGGAGTCGGCGCGGCCGGAATCGAGTCGCCGTTCGAACAGCGGCGCCAGCAGCAGGGCGAGGAAGGGCAGCACGACGAGGCCGTACCGAAACGGCGGCGACCAGCCGCCGTACCATTCGCGGCGCGAGGCGATCAGCAGCAGCGTCGGCAGGGCGATCAGCGCCACCTCGAAGAGGAGGCGGCGATTGCGCCGCCAGGCGACCACGGCGCCGGGAAACAGGAGCAGCCAGATCGGTGCGCAGGCGACCAGGCCGTAGGCGACATCGAAGAACAGGCCGTTCAGCCCCAGCGCCATCCTGGCCGCCGATTCGCGGGAGAGGGTCAGCTCGCTCCACGAATGCATGCCGAGCACGGTCCCGAAGCGCGCATGGTTCAGCCACAGCACCAGGCCTCCGGTCGGAGCGAGGATTGCCGCCAGCCGCAACATGCCGCGGCGACGGCGCCCGGGTTTGAGACGCAGCACGCAGATCAGGGCGAGCGCGGCGCTGACGAGAACGAGCCGGACTTTGAGCGCCGGCAGCAGCGCCAGGGACAGGGCGAGAAGCAGCCAGGTTCCGCGGCCGGCAGCGGCGTCGTTGCCGGTGGGTTGGCGCTCAGGGCCTGGCTCGTGGGGGACGAGAAGCCCGATCCACCGGTAGGCCGCGACCGCGAGCAGAACGGCGGCGACGTCGGCCCAGATTTGCTGGCTGTAGAGCAGGAACGGGG
Organism: Candidatus Multivorans sp.; assembly: GCA_965238135.1. Taxonomy (GTDB): domain Bacteria; phylum Acidobacteriota; class Thermoanaerobaculia; order Multivoradales; family Multivoraceae; genus Multivorans. The sequence continues at coordinate 294,262 of OZ250177.1, forward strand.
CGGTGAAGCTGAAGGTCAGGTAGACGAGGAGTCTCGCGCGGGAGTCTGGGCTGAACGCGGTGAGATCGAGCACGAGCCAGGCGCTGAGCGCGGCCAGCGCCGCGATCACGATCATGGCGCCGGCCCTGCCGCCCAAGCGGTATGCCGGCGCCATGACTGCCTGCAGCAGGGCGCCGTGCCGGGAGTGGACGGCGCCGCCCGGCTTCTCGGGGTCTCCCGGCTGCGGCTCGATCGCCCGGGGCATGAAGGCGAGCGAGTCCCGGTCGCGGTAGTTGTTGGCCAGGTCGAGGTCTAAGTCGTAGGCGATGCTGTGGGTGACCAGGAGGAACCAGGGCTCGTCGCCGTCGGGCGCCCGCGTACTGGTCGACCACGGAATCAGCGCCAGGTAGAAGGCGAAGGGCAGGAGCAGAAAGACAAGCGGCGGCCGTTTCGAGGCCGCGGAGCGGTCGAGGAGCGGTTCCAGCGCCAGGACGCGGCAAACGACGTAGAGCAGACCCAGCGCCACGGTGCCGCCCACGCCCAAGGGCTGCCACCCGTCAACGCCCAGGAGCGGCGCACCGAGCGCCGACGCGCCGAGTAGCCCGGCGGCCGCCAGCGCCCAAGTCTCGATGCCGCCGCGGATCATTTTCGTCCGCAGTGTACCGGTGCTCGAATGCTGTCGCTCAGGCTCCGTTCAGCGCCGCGAGGACTCTGGGCGGCGTCATCGGCAGCTCCGTCATTCTGGCGCCGCAGGCATCGTGATCACCGAGGGTGGCAGCGGCGACCGCGGCCGCGGTCGCGGTACGGGGGCCAGCGAGGCTCAGGCTCCGTTGAGCGCCGCGAGGACCCTGGGCGGCGTCATCGGCAGCTCCGTCATTCTGGCGCCGCAGGCATCGGCGATCGCGTTGGCGACCGCGGCCGCGGTGGGAATGACGGGCGGTTCGCCGACGCCGCGGGCGCCGAAGGGCCCGCTGTCCGAGGGCACCTCGACGAGCACGGTCTCGAGTTCGGTCGGTCCGTGGACGAAGTGAGGCAGGGCGTAGTCGTTCAGGGTCGCCGTCAGCAGTTGGCCGTCGTCGCTGTAGGCCATCTCCTCGTAGAGCGCCCAACCGATGCCCTGCATGGCGCCGCCCATCATCTGCCCTTCGACCGCCGGCGGGTTGATCGCGCGTCCGCAGTCCTGGACCACGACCACCTTCTCGACCTTTACCCGGCCCGTTTCCCGGTCGACCGCCACCTCGGCGAGCTGGGCGCAGAAGCCGGGCGCCTGTCCGGTCTGGGCGTGGCGTCCGTGGCCGAACACCGGCGCCTGCCGGCTGCCGAAGCGCATCGTGCGTTGGGCGATCTTCTTGAGTGGGATGGCCTTGTCGGGCGATCCCTTGACCCGGACCTCTCCGTCCACGATCTCCAGGTCTTCCGGCGCTGCTTCGAACGTGGCCGCGGCCAGTTCCAGGGTCTGCTGCCGGGCCTCACGGGCGGCCTGAATCACTGGCGGCCCGACCGTGTAGAGGATCTTGCTGCCGCCGGAGGAGCCGGCGAAGGGACCGCTCGAGGTGTCGCCGGTGGCGATCGTGACCCGTTCCGGTTCGACGCCGAAGGCCTCGGCCGCGATCAGGGCCAGACTCGTGTTCGTGCCGGTGATGTCGGCCGAACTGATGTGGACCTTGAGCGTACCGTCGCCCTGGAGCGCGCAGGCGGCCGCCGCGGGCTCCGTGCCGCCCGGCCAGGCCCCGAGCGCGATGCCGACCCCGCGTCCCTCCGCACGCGCCTGCTCGCGGTTCTGCCACGAGGGGTGGGCCTGCAGCGCCTCCAGCACCTGGCGCTGGCCCATGCCGGCCCAGGGCATTCCGGAGGCCATCGGCTGGCCGGACTCCGAGGCGTTCATGAGCCGCATCTCGAGCGGGTCGAGCCCCAACTCCTCGGCCAGTTGATCGAGGACGGTCTCGACCACGAACGCCGCCTGCGGCGCCAGCGGCGCACGGTAGGCGCCGATCGAGGGCTTGTTCGTGACCACCTCGTAGCCACCGACGGACTGATTCGGCGTCTGGTAGGAACTGCCGAGCAGGGTGCCGGCGAGTGCGGTCATGGAAGATGGGAAGCAGCCGCAGTCCATCGCCAGCTCGGCTTCCAGCGCCGTCAGCTCGCCGCTCCGCTTGGCGCCGGCGCGGATCGTGATCCGGGTCGAGGGCGCCGGTGTGGCGGCCAGCATCTCCTCGGTTCGGCTCATCATCAGTCGCACCGGGCGCTGGAGCTGCGTCGCGGCGATGGCGAGGAGCGGTTCGTAGAGCAGGAACTTGCCGCCGAAGCCGCCGCCGACCGGCGTGCCGATTACGCGTACCTGCTCGTGGGACAGGCCGAGCACGTAGGCGACCGTGTCCCGGATGTAGAACGTCGCCTGGGTGGAGCTGTAGATCGTCATTCCGGTGCCCATCGGGTCCGGGTCGACCAGTGCCACGTGCGGTTCGAGGTAGGACTGGTGTACCGCCGCGGTGGTGAAGCTGCGTTCGACCACGGCGTCGGCGGCGGCGAAGCCGGCGGCGAGGTCGCCGCGATCAAAGCGCATGCGGTTCGTCACGTTGGGCGACGAGGGACCCGCGCCGCCGTCGTCGCCCGCGCCCCCGGCGCCGTGCGCCGCCGCCTCCGCGGACTGGCCGGGCAGGCCGTCGGGCCAAACCGGCGGCGCCGAAGGGGCCTCGGCCTGTTCCAGGGTGACCGCGGCGTCGAGCGGCCGGTAGTCGACCTCGACCAGTTCTGCTGCATCCGCGCCCCGGGCCTCGCCCTCGGCCAGGACCAGGGCGACCGGATGGCCGACGAAGATCACCCGACCGCGAGCGAGCATGAGCATCGCCCGGCTATTGGCCGGGAGTTCGGGCAGGTCTGCTGCCGTGATGACGGCGGCGACGCCGGGCAGGGCCTCCGCCGCCGCGGTGTCGATGCTCAGCACCTCGGCGTGCGCGTGTGGGCTGGTGACCAAGCGGGCATGGAGCAGCCCGGGCCGTTCGAGGTCGCCGCAGTAGCGCAGCGAGCCCTTGACCTTGGGTCTGCCCTCGAGCAGCTTTGTGGGGGTGCCTATCGCTGCCATGTTCAGTCTCCGCCGGTGCCGCACGCCCGTCATCGGGCGCGCGGAATGGAATCAGGATTGTGGGGGGGCGATTGTACGGAACTGGGCGCGGAGGGGTTAGGGGCCCGAGCCGAACGGGAAGGAAAGAGCCCCGAGGGCGTCTGCACCTCGGGGCTCCGTTGACGCTCTTGGACCGCGGTTTGCGCGGCTCGGTCAAGCGTGTCATCCATGCGTCCGCTGACGGACGCATGGACTGTTTCACGGATGGCGCGGATCGCGCCACCCGGGTTCTTGGCCGATGGGATGGCGTGGGATCGCTTCCCGAAGGAGGCGCCCTACGCCAGGTAGGGGTTACCTAGGGAGCCGCCACCTCCATCAAGCCGCATCTGCAGTACTCCACTAGACCACCTCCTTTCCGGGCACATCCACAAAGTGGTGGGTCCCACCCCACCCAGTCACGGGATCGCCCCGATTGACCCCGGGACCGCCGCCAACGCCTCGACGACGCGAGCGGAACGACTACGAAGGGATAGTTATGGATTGGCCGGGTCCTTGTCAAACCTCTCTTTTTTCAGGGGTTAGGCCAAGGGCGAGAGGCGCCGCCGGTGCCTGTCAGGGACTCGTCTCGGCCGGCGGCGACTCGCTGCCCGCCACAGCGGCCTGGGGCCGGCGCGGCCGTCGTCGTCGTCGCCGCCGCTTGGTCGGGCGCGGCGCACCGTTGCCGCTCGGCGCTGCTGCGTCTCCGGCCTTGGTTTTGCCGCCGGGCGCAGTTTCCGCCGCCGGAGTGTCGATGCCGGGCACCTTGATGGCGGCCGTCCCCGCCGTCTTCCTCGCCTTGGCGGGTGGCTTCTCGCTCGTCTTCGCCTGCTTGGCGTCGTTGTCCTGCCTGGTGGCGCCGTCCTGCCTGGGGGCCTCCTCCTTCGCCTTGCGCGCGGCTGCGGACCGCCGCCTGCGTCCGCCCCGGCGCCGGCGCCGGGGCGGTGCGCCTTCGGCCGCGCCGTCGCCGGTTTCCGCCTCGACTTCTTCGACTTCTTCGTGTTCTTCGAGTTCTTCGTCGGTGTCGCCGATCGAGGGAGTGGCGAGCATCTCCTGCTCAAGCTTCTTCTCCTGCGCCTCTTCCCGCTCGCGCTTCTTCACTTCGGCCAGATCGCGAGCGATCCAACTGATCTCGGGTTCGCGGCCCTGCATCTGAGGCTCGCCCGCGATCTCGATTTCGAGATCGAACTCCCGTTCGAGCTTCGCGAGCGCTGCGCGGTGCCGGTTCTGCAGGTAGTCGGCAAGCTGCGGTTGCAAGGCCATCCGCACGCCCCGCATGTAGCCGGCGGCGCCGTGGGACTCGATGTTGCGCAGCAGGCGCAGGGCGACCAGGTCCGGACTGGCAACGCGGCCGGTGCCGCCGCAGTTCGGGCAGTCGCCGTGAGTGCGCAACTGGAGCGCCTGGTGGATCCGCTGGCGGTTGATCTCGAGCAGCCCGTTGTCGCTGATCCGGCCGACGCTGAAGCGCGCCTTGTCGGCCTTCATCGCGTCCTTCATCGCCTTCTCGACCTTGCGGCGATTGCGGGGACTGCGCATGTCGATGAAATCGACCACGATCAGGCCGCCGATGTCGCGCAGGCGAAGCTGCCGGCCGACTTCGGCTGCAGCTTCCATGTTCGTGTTGACCGCGGTCTCGTCCTGACTCGATCCCTTCTTCGACCGGCCGGAGTTGACGTCGATCGCGGTCAGGGCCTCGGTCGGGTCGATGACGATCGAGCCGCCGGCGGGCAGTTTCGCCCGGCGTTCGAAGATGTTCTCGATCTGAGGCTCCAGTTCGTAAACCGAGAACAGCGGCTTGCGGCCCGTGTAGCGGTGCAGCACCGTCTTGCTGCGCGGCATGAAGGCCCGCATGTACAGCTCGGCGCGTCCGTATGCGGTGTCTTCATCGACCCAGACCTCCTCGATCGCGCTGTCGAGATAGTCACGCAGCCCCTGCAGCACGATGTCCTGATCGCTGTAGAGGAGCCTCGTGCCCTTTGCGTCGCGGGCGTCCCGGGAGATGCGCTTCCATAGCCGGAGCAGCGCGTTCATGTCCCGACTGAGGGCCGTCTTCGTCTGGCCCAGGGCGTTGGTGCGCACGATCACACCGCCACCGTCCGGCACCGGCAGCGACTCCGCCATCGCCTTCAGCTTGAGGCGAACCTCCTCGGTGTCGACCTTGCGGGAAACGCCACTGGTCTTGTCGAAGGGCGAAAGCACCAGGTAGCGCCCCGCCAGACTCAGGTTCGTGGTCAGGGCAGCGCCCTTGTTGCCCTCCGGCTCGCGCGTGATCTGAACCACGATCGGGCGGCCGCGGACGAGTACGTCCTCGATCTTGGGTCGCTGGGACTTAGACGCCGCCTGGTAGTACGCGTCGGGCACGACATCCTGGATGGCCAGGAAGCCGTGTTTCGGGGCGCCGTAGTCGATGAAGGCGGCGTTCAGGCTCGGCTCGATGTTGGCGATCTTGCCGTAGTAGATGTTGCCGCGGGTCAGCCCCCGCTCGGCGATCTCGACCTTCAGGTCTTCGAGTACCGAGTCGTTGGCGATGGCGATGCGGAGCTCGGTTGAACTCTGCGCGTTGATGAGCATTCTTCGGGTCACAAAATCTCCGGGTGACGGCGAGTGCGCCGTCGGTTGAATCGGTGTGGACGTCTCCGGTTGCGCGGGCGCCAGACCGCGACGGGATTCCATGAACGGAACCCGCTGGGCGGCTGCCCTGCGGTCGCTGCAGTTCGACCTGCGCGAGTCGGTTTTCGTACCGGAGCGTCATTTCGGGCGGCGGGTGTAGCCTTGAGTGCACCACGGGCTGTTCAGTTGGCCCTCAAGCGACGTGAGTCGTCCCAGAATGGACGGACTGTCTAGAGGACAAAGGCTGAAGCCAAGCGCTGACTCGTGCTGTCGAGTTACGCGACGCTTGCCGAGTGGGGCCAGCGTCACCGCCGAGGCGGCAAGGATAGCAGTTTCTTGACTTTGCGACCGAAACCCACCGACTGGCCTTAGATGAGACCACTGCACGGCGACATCCGCGGGCTCAAGGCGGCACAGCGCGGCGCGCTCGAACGGACCTACCGGCGGAAGGTGCGACCGGACCAGGTGGTCTCGACCGAACTGGCTCGTCACCTGTGCGCGCTCTCGCGTGAGATCGGACGTCAGGTCGGTGTGTTGCTGACCCGGGACGGCGCGGTCAGCAGGGTGATGGTCGGCGACGCCAGGCAGCTCGAGATTCCCGATATCGGCCGCCTGCGGGGCGGTCCGGGGCGTTTCCGCCGACTGCGCCTGGTGCATACCCACCTGCGCGGCGAGAGCCTGACAGCCGACGACCTCAACGACCTGGCGCTGCTGCGACTGGACATGGTGGCGGTGGTGCAGGCTCTGGAGGACGGCTCGGCGGGCGGTATCGAAGTCGCGTACCTGGCGCCCGAGCCGGCAGCGGACGGCGCCGCGGAGGCCACGCCCTTCCTGCGCGTGGAGGCGCCGCAGGTCTACGAGCTGGAACTCGACTTCGCGGCAACCATCCGGGCGGTCGAACGGGAGATGGGCCGGCGGCGTAGCGGACGCGAGGCGGAGAGGGAACGCGCGCTGGTGATCGGCGTCCGGCCGGACGACGGCCACTTTCGGGAGACTGTCGAGCTCGTACGCTCGGCGGGTGTCGAAGTGGCGGGCGTCATGCGCCAGCGCCGGTCACGTGTTCACCCGCGGACCGTCGTGGGGCGCGGCAAGCTGACCGAGATCGTGCTGCAGAGCATGCGCGCCGGCGCCGAAGTGGCGATCTTCGACATCGATCTGAAGCCCGCGCAGGCCCGCGCGTTCGAGGACGCGACCGGCCTCAAGGCGATCGACCGCACCCAACTGATCCTGGACGTGTTCGCGCAGCACGCCCGCTCCCGAGACGGCAAGCTGCAGGTCGAGTTGGCCCAGTTGCGCTACTCCCTGCCGCGGCTGACCGAGAAGGACGAGGGCCTGTCCCGGCTCACAGGAGGCATCGGTGGCCGCGGGCCGGGCGAAACGGTGCTCGAAGTGGGTCGCCGGCGTATTCGCGACCGGATCCGCAAGCTCGAGAAGCAGGTCGAGCGGCTGTCGAGGCAGCGGGACGTGGCGCGGCGCCGGCGCCGCGACCGTCGGGTGCCGGTGCTGTCCCTGATCGGCTACACGAACGCCGGCAAGAGCATGCTTCTCAACGCGATGACCCGGAGCTCGGTGGAGACTGCCTCGCAACTGTTCGTGACGCTCGACCCGACGAGCCGACGGATTCGCTTTCCGAGGGAAGGCGAGGTGGTGATCACCGACACGGTTGGTTTCATCGCCGAACTCCCGCCCGACCTGGTGCGGGCGTTCCGCGCCACCCTGGAGGAGCTCGGCGACGCTGATCTGCTGCTGCACGTGGTGGATGCCGCCGACACGGCCTGGCGTTCGAAGGTCGAGGCGGTGGAGAAGCTGCTCGAAGAGCTGTCGTTGTGCTCGAAGCCGATCCTGGTCGTGCTGAACAAGTGCGATCTGGTTACCGAGGAGCGCGCCGGGCTCTTGGCGGATCGGCTCGATGCGATCGCGGTCAGCGCGCGCACGCGGGCGGGTCTGAACCGGCTCGTCAAACGAGCCGAGGAAGTGATGGAGCGGCCTACGCCTCTGCTGCCTGGGGCGGCCGCGAACCGCGGCGCGGCGGCGGCCGGGTGACCGGTAGGGGCGCTAGCGGTCGTCGCGGGACGCCACGACCGTAGAATGGAGGGCATGGAAGAGCGCCGCCAGCGTCGGCCGCCAAGGGTCATCGTCTACTACGACGGCGACTGCGCTCTTTGCAACTGGTCGGTGGCGCGGTGTCTGGCTCGGGGCGTACCGTCGGGGGTCCGCTTTGCGCCGCAGGACGGTGTGTTGTTCGAGCGCCTGACCGAGATACGGCCCGACCTCGCCGGGCTCGACAGCATGGTGATCCAGAGCTTGCCCTCCGCCACCGGCACGGCGTCCGCCGACGCGGCCGACGACGTTTCTCCAACCGGGTCTCCGCTGGGCGAGATCCGCGTGCGCAGCGAGGCGGTGATCTGGCTGGCGTCCCAGTTGCGGGGACCGGAGCGCTGGCTCGCGTTGCTCCCGTGGATGGCGCCCCGGCTGGTTCTGGATTGGGGCTACCGGTTGGTGGCGCGGAACCGCCACCGCGTCGGGCCGCGGTTGGCCGAGTGCCCGGTGCCGACGCCGGAGCAACGGCGCTACTTTCTGGCGTGAGCACGGCCGCGGGAATCCCCGCAAGCCTGGCTCGCCACCTTCCTCGCGACATCAGGGCGGCGGCGCACAGGATCGGCCGGCTCAAGAGCCTGAGCGAGGAGGCTCGACGGCTGGGGATCGCCCTGCCCGGCGCCCTCGAAGGCGCCATCGAAAAGCGCCGGCGGGAGTACCTGGCGGGTCGTATCAGCGCTCGGCGAGTTGTGCGGGATCTACTGGGAGCGGCCGTTTCCGAGGGCGATGTCGCCGCTGACGACGACGATGTCCCTTTGTGGCCGGAGGGTGTAGTCGGTTCGATCTCGCACGGCGCCGGCTACGGCTTCGCCGCTGTCGCCGCCGCGAGCCGCTACCGGGGTCTCGGCGTCGACGTGGAGCGTGTCGTTTCGACACAACAGGCAGCACGTCTCGGAGGGCGCGTACTGACCGACCGGGAACTGGAACTCCGTCACGGCAAGTTCGCCGGCTTGACCGAGGCGGAGATGTTCACAATCGCGTTCTCTGCCAAGGAGAGCGCGTACAAGGCCCTGTTTCCGGTCCACCGCCGCGTGCTCGGGTTCTCGGATGTCGAGTTGGAGCGGCGCGACAGCGCAGAGGGAACCGATCGCCGCGGTGAGTTGCTGCTCCGGGCGACGGTGGACCGCGATGGGGGCGCAACGGCAACCCTCGTTGGCTGGTACGCGGTCACGTGCGATGCCGACGGTACGGACAGCGCCGACACCCGTCGCGTGTGGACCTTGGTGCTGGCAGGCGCCAGGCCCCCGCGGGTAACCGCGAGGTCCCTTGTAGAGCTCGTCGGCGCGTAGTCCGTAGTGAACGCGGGGGGACGGATCAAGCTCTTGACCTGCGTCAAATGATCGCTGTATCGTCGTCAAATGACGCAAGCCAAGGAGAACTCCGCCGTACTCGAGTCCTACGCCTCTCCGGCGGACCTGCCGGCAACCGAGGCCGCTCGTCTGGGGGAGCTGCTCGGGCTCGAAGATTCCGCCGTCCTGAGCGACTTTGAACTTGCGCGCCGAGTTGGCGGTGGCTTGCGTCCCGAGGCGGCGTCCGTTCTGGTGGAGATCCTTGGCCGCAGGAACGTCGTAGGCCCGGTGATCCCCGAGGCCACGCTGCGACGAGCTCGCAACGCGGGCACCCCGCTGTCGCGAGAGATGAGCGAGAGGCTCTACGAGCTCAGCCGCGTCGTCGATCTATTGAGCCGCGTGTACCACGGGGACCGGGAGGGAATCGAGGCCTACCTGACGGCGCGCCATCCTCTGTTGGACGGCGAGAGGGCGCTTGATGTCGCGTGCTCCAGTTCCGCCGGCGCGCGGGCGGTGCTCGAAGTCATTCGTCAGGCCCAGGCCGGCTTCCCCGTCTGATGGTGCGGGCCCTGGCGTCGCCGATGCGGGCGTATCGCATCGGCGACGCGAGAGGTGAGTTTCCGGTGTGGAGCGTCGAAGGCGCCAAGCGCTCTTCCGGCAGATGGCACGAGGCTGGCGCCGAAGTGATCTATGCCTCGCGGAACTACTCGACGGCCATGCTGGAGATGCTGGTCGCCTGGCCCGGGTGCGTTCCCCCGAACCAGCACTTCGTGGAGATCGTCATACCCGCTGGAACCAGCTACGAGGTCGTCACGGCCGACGTCCTGCCCGGCTGGCATCGGCCGAACCGCGCAGCGTCGCAACGCTTCGGCCGGGACTGGTACCTGGAACGCCGGAGCGTGATCCTCCTCGTGCCCTCCGTCGTGGCCCGCACGGAGAGCAACGTGGTCATCAACACGCGCCATCCCGACTACGAGGGCCTGCCGGTCGAGGTCGGGCTGGAGACGCGCGTCTGGTGGGATCGGCGTCTGTTCCCGTGATCCGATGCGCCGGGGTTCTTCATGAGGTTGGCCCCAAGGGTTCGGGCGTCACCCGTACTTCCAGCCACGAACCGTTCTCGCCGCCCCGGTGAACCGAGAGCGTCGGTGCGTCGACGCCTTCGGGATCGGGGTAGAGCGCATGGTTCGCGGCGTCGGCGCCGGCGATCGAGAGGCGCAGGCGGTGGCCCTCGTCGATCGTGACGGCGGTGCCCATCAGGTCGATCAGGAGTTCGGCGGGCCCGCCGGGCAGCGGCTCGAGGTCTTCCGCGTTGCCGCGGTGAAAGGGGAGGCCGAAGTCCTCCCAAGGGGCCTCGCCGACGGCGCGGTAGGAGGCGCGCAGGGCGCCCTCGGTGACGTAGTGCGAGCGGCCGTCCGCGTCGATCTCCTCCAGGTACACGAAGACGTCGCCGTCGTCGTGGGTGGAGGTGACGGTGAGGTGGAGCACCGGATAGCCGACGATGGTCATCGCCTCCGCCATCGGTTCGGTGGTGTAGGTGAGCGCCTTCTCGTTCTCGGCCGACCGCTCGTCGAAGAAGGTCGTGCCCCGCCGGTCCTGGCGCCGCGAACCGTGGCCGTTCATCCACCGGGAGAAGGAGCCCATGGCCGACGTGTAGTCGACCTTGTAGTCATCCTGCCCAGGATCGCCGGCGCCGTCTGCGAGGGCGCCGCCGGCGGCGAGTTCGAAGCGGCGGTCAGCGAGTCCTTCGGGCGGCCAGGCATCCGTGCCGATCCAGGTCGCGCCATCTTCGCTCCGCTCCTCGTCGAGGCTGGCCTCGATCGCCGGATCGTCGGGCAGGGTGTGGTTGCCCTCCATGACGTAGTAGTGGACCGGCGGTTCGTCCATGACCCCGTTCTCGATGCTCTTGAGCCAGTGGTCGTACCAGCGCAGGAACTCGGCCTTGTGCACGTCGCCGCCGTAGCCGCCGCTGTGGACCCAGGGGCCGATCATCATCTTCTGCGGCGCCGACTCGAGGCTGGCGTAGAGCATCGGCTGTTGCGAGGTGTAGATGTCGTACCAGCCGACCAGGTGGTAGATCGCGATCCCGGAGGCGTCGATCGCTTCCAGATCGTCGATGGTGCCCGTCGTGTCCCAGTTGGCCAGGGCGCTCTCCGTCTCGTAGGCCCAGTCGCGGAACGAGGCGGCTTCAGTGCCGACCAGGTCCTGCGCCCAGATGTTGGCGGCGTGCTCGGCCACCGCCGCGTCGCGCATGGCGCCGTCGGGATCGTCGTCGATCGGGGCGGGCGCCGTCGAGAGATCCGCCTGTTTGGTGCCCGAGCCCCAAGTGTCGATGAACTCGTTCTTGTAGGTGCCGCCGCGGAACACGAAGTCGTAGGGAGTGGGCCCGGCCATCTCAGCGAAGATCGCCTTGAGCGCCGGCGGCGCCTGGGTCGCGGCCTGGTACTGGGTCATGCCGGGGTAGGAGCGCCCGTGCATGCCGACGTTGCCGTCCGACCAGGGCTGCGCCGCGATCCACTCGACGATGTGGAACGAGTCGGCGGTCTCCTCGATGGAGAAGGCGCCGTTGTGGACGCCGAACGAGGCGCCGGTGCCGCGGGCGTCGGCCACGACCACCGTGTAGCCGCGGTGCAGCATGTGCTGGAGGACTGGATCCCGCTCGCCCGTGGCGGAGAGCTGGGGCTCCCCGTTCTCGTCCTCAATCAGGAAGGCGCGGGTGTAGCGCGTGTAGTGGAGGATGGTCGGCAGCGGTTCCGAAGCCTCCGCGCCGCCGGCCGTGGGGATGAAGTAGTCGACCGAGACGCGGACGCCGTCGGACATCGGCACGTAGACGGAGTAGCGGTTGGCGCCGTCGTAGGTCGCTTCGCGATCGTAGGCGCCGAAGCCGCTCGTCGTCTCGCCGTTCGTCGACGACGGATCGCCGCCCGGCGCGCACCCGGCGCCGGAGACGAGGACTGCGGCCATGACCAGGCCCAGGGCGGACCGGTGGAGGTGCTTGTCGGTTCTCATCTTGCTGCTCCTCTTGCTTCGTTTCTTCTGTGTCCGCGATGCGGTCTGCCCGGAGGCGCCGCCAAGTCGCCTGCGCGGGTCAGGCCGGCAGCCGGTAGGCGATCAGCTCGAACGGCGCGCCGCGTCCGCCGAGCGCGAACACCAGGTACTGCCGGCCGCGATGGAGGAAGGTGATGGGACTGCCGTCGGTGTGCGCGGGAAGGTCGGGGTCGTCCCAGTGGGTCGCTCCGCGGTGGACGAAGCCGAGGTTCGCCGGACGGCCCTGGAGGTAGGCCTGCGGATCGTAGGTCCACAGGCTCGTGCCCTGCTCAACGTCGACCGCCGCGATCTGGCCGTAGCCGGTCGTCACATAGATGCGGTCGCCGACCTTGATCGGGATCGCTTCATGGTTCCGCGGCGTCATGCGCGGCCCGCCCTGTCCGCCCTCTCCGGCCATCAACGCGTTGTCCGGCGACGACCAGCGCCAGGCAACCTCGAGTTCGGCGAAGTTGCCGCGATCGATCTGATCGAGCGGTGCGTATCGTTGACTCGCGTTGTTGCCGGTTGTGACCGCCCAGTCGGTGTCTGCGCCCTGCTGTCCCGAAGCCACGGCCGCTGCCCCGAAGGCCACCGTCAGCCCGGCGCACAGGAACTTTGCACACCGGCAACGCTTCGGTTTGAGCATCCGGGAACAGTAGCAGCGGCGATTTCCCCAAAGAGCCTCACTAGGTCTCGGTGGGTCGTTCCCGGCGCCGCACCTGTTCTGTTCGGGCGGGTGAGCCCGCCGTCCGCCGCTCGCCGTGGCTAGCCGCTCAGCCGGCCGCCGGCAGCGGCCGTTTCGCGCAGCAGCGGCGTGGCTTGCCACTGTTCGGGGTCGAAGCGGGCGGCGTAGTCGTCGAGGATGTCGACGATGCGGCCGAGGCCGAACTCGTCGGCCCAGAACATGGGGCCGCCTCGGTAGACGGGCCAGCCGTAGCCGTTGATCCAGATCGCGTCGATGTCGCTGGCGCGGACGGCGATGCCTTCTTCGAGGATCTTCGCTCCTTCGTTGACGGAGGAGAGCAGGCAGCGGTTCAGGATCTCCTCGTCGTCGATCTCGCGCTGTTCGATGCCGAGCCGTTCCGCCAGTTCCCGGGCGAGGTCCATGACCTCCGGGTCGGGCGCCGCGGCGCGCGTGGCGGGGTCGTAGACGTAGTAGCCGCGGCTCGTCTTCTGGCCGCGCCGGTCCCGCTCGCAGAGCATCTCGCGCAAGGTGCTCGACGACGAGGTCTCAGCGTTCCAGCCCACGTCCAGGCCGGCGAGGTCGCTCATGCGGAACGGACCCATCGGCATGCCGAAGTCGTAGAGCACGCGGTCGATGTCCCACGGCAGCGCACCCTCGAGCACGAGCCGGTCGGCCTGGAGGCGGCGCTGGAAGAGCATGCGGTTGCCGACGAAGCCGTGGCAGACGCCCACCAGGACCGGCACCTTGCCGATCGTCCGGGAGATCGACATCGCGGTCGCGACCGCGTCGGGCGCGGACTTCTCGCCCCGAACCACCTCGACCAGTTTCATGATGTTCGCCGGACTGAAGAAGTGCATGCCGACGACATCCTCGGGCCGTTCGGTCTCGGCGCCGATCACGTTGACGTCGAGGTAGGACGTGTTCGTGGCCAGCAGGGCGCCGGGTCTGGCGATCCGGTCGAGCTCGGAAAACACTCTCCGCTTGAGATCCATGTCCTCGAACACCGCCTCGATGACGAGGTCGCACTCGGCCAGCGCGTCCCGGTCCGTGCCGCCACGAAGGAGCGCCATCCGCTCCTCGATCTGGTCCTGGGTGAACCTTCCGCGGGACGCGCTGCGCTCGTAGTTGCGCCGCACGGTGGCCAGGCCCCGGTCGAGGGCGTCGCGGCTCTGCTCGACGATCGACACCGGCAGGCCGGCGTTGGCGAAGGCCATCGAGATGCCGCCGCCCATCGTGCCGGCGCCGAGGACGCCGACGCGGCGGATGTCCCGGACCTCTGTATCCGCCGGGATGTCCGGGATCTTCCTCGCCGCGCGCTCGGCGAAGAAGTAGTAGCGCTGGGCCCTCGACTGCGGGTCCGCGTGCAGTTGCCTCGACAGCTCGGCCTCCCGCAGAAGACCCTCGTCGAACGGCAGCATGGCTGCCGCCTCGACGCACTGGATGCAGGCCTCGGGCGCGTTGAACCCCCGGGTCTTGCGTGCGATCCGGCGGCGGAAATCGTCGAAGATGCCGGGGTTCTTGCGCACCGCGTCCCGGTGGCACTCGATGTCCCGCACCCGCGGCAGGCCCCGGCCCTCGGCCACGGCGCGGAGCGCGAAACGGAACGCGCCGACTGCCAGGCTGGTGCTCTCCAGGCCGTCGACCACACCGTCGATCAGGCTCAGGTCCAGCGCTTCGGCGGCGGTGATGTGCTCGCCGCTGGTGATCATCTCGAGCGCGCGCGGCACACCGACCAGGCGGGGCAGGCGCTGGGTGCCGCCGCCGCCCGGCAGGATGCCGAGCTTCACCTCGGGCAGGCCGTGACGCGCCTGCGCGTCGGCGACCCGGAAGTGGCACGCCATCGCCATCTCCAGCCCGCCGCCCAGGGCGGTGCCGTGGATGGCCGCGACGAAGGGCTTGGGGGACTTCTCGATCATGCGCCGGACCTCGTTGGTGTCCGGGGGCAGTCGCGGTTTGCCGAACTCGCGGATGTCGGCGCCGGCGATGAACGTCCGGCCGCGGCAGACGATCACTGCGGCCTGCATCTCGGGGTCGTCGGCGACTGCCGGCACCGCCGCCGCGAGCCCCTCGCGGACGTGCTGGCTCAGCGCGTTCACCGGCGGGTTGTCGATCCAGATCACGCCGACGACGCCAAGTCCCGGCTCCTCGTGTCGTTCGACGGCTACCGACTGGCTGAGTTGCATGGCGGTGATCTCCCTTGGAATTGGCGCGGGGAGGATACCCGGCCTTCTGGGAACCCTCGCGTCCCGCCCGCACCTGGGAACCCGTGTGGCGCGTTCCGCGCCACACGTGAACCACTCCGTGCGCCCGTCATCGGGCGCACGGATGGCACGCGGGCGTCCCGCCCGCATCCGGTTCCGTCGCCTGCCGTACTATGGGGCCGCGTCCGCTGATCGAAGGAGGTTGAACCGATGCTCCGAAACGACTCGCGCTCCGTCGGCGTGCCCCGGCTGTTCCTACTCGCGGTTCTCCTGTTCTCCACCGGGACGCTGGCAGCCGAAGACTGGAAGGCTCCGCGCACCGCTGACGGTCAGCCCGACCTTCCGGCCGTTCCAGGGGAGTCGCGCAGGAGCTGATTCGCTACGTGCGCATCATCCCGCTGGGGGAGCAGGCGCCACTGGCCGACGATCTGCGGCTCTGGCACGGCAACTCGCGCGGCTGGTTCGAGGGCGATTCGCTGGTCGTCGAGACGAAGAACTACTCCGCGGACGGCAGTTCCAGGGCAAGAGCGACGGAGGGGCTGCGAGTGCTGGAGCGCTTCACTCGCACCGGGCCGGACGTCATCGAGTGGGAGATCACCTACGAGGACGAGGCGACCTGGGTCAGTCCCTGGACGATGATGATCCGCCTCGCCCGCACCGAGGACCCGATCTTCGAGTACGCCTGCCACGAGGGCAACTACGGCCTGACCAACATCCTCTCCGGCGCCCGGGCCCAGGAGCGGGAAGCGGCGGCGAGCGGAGGCCAGTAGGGCTAAGGAGCCGGGCGGGATCCGCTACTCGATCGCCTCGAGCGGCACCGCGCTCCGGAGGCTGAGTCCCCGCCGGGTCACTCGGATTTCGGGTTCGACGGGCGCGCCCAGGGGCTGATCGCTGTAGTAGGTCAGCACGTGTTGGTGCCGCAGGTCCTCTTCGATCTGATCGAAGACCTGTTCGATCCGTTCCGATCTGGCAGTGCCTTCAGCGAAGGGCGGGATGTGGAAGAGTCGGCCGCCGGTCTTTCGGCTGATTCGGTCGAGGCGCTTCCGCGCCTCTTGCTGTTTGAGCCTTGCCAGCCCACTCGACGGCGTGATGCCTCCTCCGACTGCCACCTTGGTGATCAGGTTGTCCAGTTCAAGGAAGTAGATGGGAACGCCCAGGCGCTCGGCGAAGTCCGCGGATTGCTTGGGGCGTGAGCGACTGTGAAGGTCGGCGCCGTCGGTAATGACCACCAGCGCTCGTCGGCCGGGCTCGTTCCGGTACTGAAGGAGTGCGAACAGCATGCCGTCGTTCAATGCCGTGCCGCCCAGGGGCGTGGGTCGATCGAGGCTGGCCGCGAGGAGCGATTTGTTGCCGGTCAGGGGTTGCAGCAACTGCACGGTCTTGTCGAAGTCAATCAGGAAGGCTCTGTCGCCGGAGGCCAGCGACCTGTCGAGGAATCTCGTGACGACATGCTTCAGCTTGCGCCAGATGGGGAGCATGCTGTCAGACGAATCGATTGCCAGACCCAGCACCAGGGGTACATCGTGGGCGGTGTGGATGTTCTCGACCGGTCGTGGCCGACCGTTCTCGATTACCGCGAAGTCGTCCGGCTCGATAGCCCCGACGGGGTTCCCATCCCGGTCAGTGACCAGTACCTGGAGCTGTACGAGTTGGACGTCGATTTCGCCCCGGTAGTCCGCTCCCTGGAGGAGTTGGGCATCTTCCAACTCACGGCCATCGGCCAGTTTGGCGGCTACGCGGACGAAGTCGTTCGCTCGAACGTCCCGGATCAAGGCGTTCGCTGGAATGATCCTTGCGGCGCCGATGTCCGCGTCCGCACCGAAATCGTCCACCGTCAGGACAAGGCGGTCGCTGCGGTAGAACTCGACTCGTTCAAGGGTTGCCGACCGCGGTAGCGAAACACTGGCCTCGACCCGGACTGCCGCGTTTCCGTTTGCGTGCTCGCTGCGAATCCCCGCGATGCGCACGGCGAAGGGAGCATCGATCCTGTTCAGGCCGAGCCGGTCGCCGCCCAGGTACCCCCCTTCCTCGTTGTAGGCCCGGACTTCGACGGTTTGCTCCCTGGGCGGCGCGGCTAGTTCAACACGAGCCTTGAAGGGCGGCTTCCGAACGACCCTGGTGCGGTCCCCGTCGACGATGAACTCGACACTGCTGACCGTCGGATCGGCGAGCAGGGTCTGGACCTCGACCCGTCCACTGAGCAGTTCGCGGCCGCGGCCGGGCGGCACGATGCGGATGGGCTGGGAGACTGCCAACGGGCGATCGGCCGCCGGAGCGGCCCACGGGTGTCCGCTTCCCACGGGATCGTAGACGGTGCGGAACTTGAGCCCGGAGAATCCAGTGTGGCGAATCTCCGTAACCCGCACCAACTGGTTTTCCCGCCGGGAGAAGGCTTCGACCCAGAGCCAGCCGGAGATGCGTGTCTCGATGCGGAGGGTGTTACTCGTGGTCACAAGACGGAACTCGTTGCCGAGGTGGTCACGGTACTGCTCGGATCCCAGGCGAAAGGAGCTGAGTTCGCCCATTGCGTTCAGAAGCAGTAGCGTCTTCCCGTCGACCTCGATCAAGACACCGTCGAGCCGGTCGTTGAGACTCTCGGCGAGTTCACGGATGAACGCGGGGACCTGCTCCGGCGACCGCCAGATCCTCTCGGCCTTGAGGTTCGGAGCCTTACTCAGTTCCTCATTTCGCAGCCACGGCCCGATGAGCTCGGCGGGTGGGACCCCGGCCTCCGCGATGATCGGTTCTTTCGCGGCCACTTCCTGGGCATCGGCCGGACGCACGGCGAAGAACCAGAGCGCCAAGGGGAATCCGGCGACAACGACCGCCTTCGCGGCACCGACTCGAAGAGGAGTTGCCTCGGTTACTTGCATCGTTACCCGCTGCGGTTACTCGATCCCCTGGAGCGGCACCGCGCTTCGGAGGCTGAGTCCCCGCCGGGTCAATCGGATCTCGGGCTCGACCGCCGTGCCGGGCGGCTGATCGCTGTAGTAGGTCAGCACGTGCTGGTGCCGCAGGTCTTCCTCGATCTGATTGAAGACTTGCTCCATGCGGTCGGTCCACCTGGGCGTGGTGGCGTAGAGCTCAATGTGGAAGAGGCGTCCGCCGGTTTGCTCGCTGATCCGGCTGAGCCGTTTCCGTGCCCGTTGCCGCTGTGCCGTTCGTGTGACGTTGAGCGCGACCACGCCGGATGAGTTCCCGGTCCCCGGAACTGATGTGTCCAGTTCGATGAAGTAGATCGGCAGGCCCAGCCGCTCGGCGAGGTCGGCGGACTGTTCGGGTCGGGATCGGCTGTGCTGGTCGGCGCCGTCGGTGACCACGATCAGCGCGCGGCGGCCGGGCTCGCGACCGTACTGGAGTAGGGAGAACAGGAGCCCGTCGTTGAGCGCCGTGCCGCCAAGTGGAATCAGATGGTCAAGCCGGCTTTGCAGCAGCGGTTGGTCTGCCGTCAGCGGTTGGACGAGGCGGACCGTGTCGTCGAAGTCGACCAGGAAGGACCGGTCGCCTGGCTCCAGGGCGGCCTCGAGAAAGCCCCGGGCGATGTGCTTCAAGCGACTCCAGGTGGAAAGCATGCTGTCCGACGAGTCAATCGCGAGCCCTAAGGCCAGGGGCACGTCGTAGGCGGTGTGGAGCGCCACTGCCGGACGCTTCCTGCGGTCTTCCCGGATTTCGAAGTCCTCCGGTGACAGCCCGCTGACGGGATTTCCGTCCTGGTCGGTCACCAGCACCTGGAACTGAACCAGTTGGACGTCGATCTCGCTCTGGTAGTCCGCTCCCTGGAGGAGTTCCGCGTCTTCCCGTTCTCGGCCGTCGGCGAGCTTCGCCACGACGCGGATGAAGTCGTCTGGTCGGCCGCTCTCGATCAGTGCCTCGACGGGGATGGTGCGCGCGGCGCCGGGGGCCCCTTCCTGGCCGAAGGTGTGTCTTGCCGACACGAGATGCTCGCTGAGGTAGAACTCGACCCGCTCGAGTGTTGCTGAGCGCGGCAGCGACACGACGGTCGCCACGCGGATCGCGGGGTCCCCGTTTGCTTGTGCGCCGCGGATCGCCGCGATGTGGACGGCGAAAGGCCTGTCGATCTGGTTCAGGAGCATCTCGTCCCTGCCGATGTACCCGTCATCCTCGTCATAGGCCAGGGCTTCGAGCATCTGCTCACGGGGCGGGTCGTCCAATACGATGCGGGTCGTGAAGGGGCGCTTTCGCACGCGCCTGGTCCGTTTGCCGTCGAGGAAGAACTCCACTTCACCGACGAGCGGATCGACGATCAGAGTCTGGATCTGGACTCTGCCGCTGAGCAGTTCGCCGTACCTGCGTTCGGGCGGAACAATGCGGATTGCGGCGGGCTGGGCGGCGCCGCCAGCCAGCCCGGCGGCGAGGGAATCCGAGGCAGGCGGCACTTCCGGGCGGTCGTAGACCGTACTGAACTCCAGCCGAGGTTGGGACCGGACTTTGAGGTTGGTCATGCGCACAAGCTGGTCGTTCAGCAGGAAGAAGGTGTCGAACCGGCGCCAGCGCGAAGCGACCATCTCGATCGTGAGGCGTTCGTCGGTTTCGAGAAGGCGCCCGTCGACGCCGCGGCCAAGGGGGTGCTGCCGGCCGTCGAGCGCCAGGACACGGGTGCCGCCGCGGTCGTCGAGGAGCACGACGGCGTACTCGAGAACCCGGATCATCACAGAGCCGTAGCGATCCGCCAGGGCCTGGGCCAGTTCATGGACGGTCGGCGATCTGCGTTTCGACGCCGCTCGGGTGCTCCGGACCTTGAGAGTCGGATCCTCGCTGAGTTCGTCGTTGCGAATCCAGGGGCCGAGCAGATCGGAGAAAGGGACATCCGGGTGGACGCCGGACCCGTCCGGCGCCGGAACCTTCTGGCCGGATGCCCCGGGGGGCCACCCGCAGACCGCGAGCGCGAGTACTGCCGAGGCTGCCGCCCAGCCAATGGCGGCACGGCCTGGGACTGTGGCTCTCACGGGTGTCCTTCCCGGCGACCTACTCAATCGCTTCGAGCGGCAGTGCGCTTCTCACCTTGAGTCCCTTCCTGGTCACCCTGACCTCCGGTTCGAGCGCGGCGCCGAAGGGGCGCTCGCTGTAGTAGGTCAGCACGTACTGCCGCCGGAGTTCGTCCTCGATGTGGTCGAACACGTCTGCCATCTGGGCGACCGACTCGATCTGGAACAGGCGGCCGCCGGTAGGACCGGTGATCAGACGCATGCTGTTGCGCAGGTTCGCCTCGTCCATCGTGGTCGGCCCGAACCCGATCGAGCGCATGGCGACGACGTAGACCGGGACGCCCAGACGCTTTCCGAAGTCGATCGCGCGGGTCGGGTCGGAGCGGCTGGCGCCGTCGTATCCGTCGGTGACCACGACCAGGGCGCGGCGTCCGGGCGCATCGCCGTACTGGAGCAGGGAGAAGAGGATCGCGTCGTAGAGGGCGGTATTGCCCTGAGGAAAGAGGCGTTCCAGGCCGCGCGCCAGCATCGCTTTGCTGCCGGTCAGCGGTTGCACGAGGCGCAACGTGGAGTCGAAGTCGACCAGGAACGCCTGATCGCGCCAGGTCAGGGCTCCATTGAAGAACGCCTCGGCGATCTCGTTCGTCTGCTGCCAGATCGGCTCCATGCTGCCGGAGGAGTCGATCGCCAGGCCCAGGGATAGCGGCACGTCGTTCGACACGAAGAGTCTCTCGACCTGACGGAGTTGCCCGTCCTCACGCACCTCGAAGTCCTCCGGTTTGAGGCCGCCGACCGGGTTGCCGCGGCGGTCCACCACCAGAACCTGAAGTTGCACGAGCTGGACGTCGATCTCGCTGCTGAACTCGGCGCCCTGGAGCAGTTCGACATCCTCGAGCTCGCGGCCGTCGCCGAGGCGGGCCACCACACGGACGAAGTCCTGGGGCGAGACGCCGGACGTTGGCACGTCGGCGATGACGTTTCGCACGCCGCTCGGCCCCGCCTCCCCTTCGAAGTGCTCGAAGGCCGCGACGAGTCGTTCCGTGCGGTAGAACTCGACCCGTGCCAGGGTTTCGGTGCGCGGGACCGAGATGCCGGCCGCGACCCGTACCGCCTGTTCGCCTGCGCTACGGGTCGGGCCGATGCCCGCGATCCGTACCGCGAACGGGGGATCGAGGCGGTTCAGGACGATCTTGTCGCTGCCCGCGTAGGCGCCCCGGGCGCCGTAGGCCTTGACCTCGATGGTGTGCTCGCGCGGCGGATTGGCGAGTTCGACCCGCGCCTCGAACGGCGGCAGCGTGGCGCGGGCTGTCTCCTCGCCGTCGAGCAGGAATTCGACCACGGCGATCTGCGGGTCGATGGTCAGGGTCTGGATCAGGATGCGGCCGCTGAGCAGTTCGCGGTAGCCCTTCTCGGGAGGCAGGATGCGAATCGTCGCGGGCCGGGCGCTGCGAGCGGAGTCGGCGCGTTCGGACCGCCTGCTCGAGCCGCCTCTGACCGGCGGCAGGTAGTCCGCCTTGTTGAAACCACCGTCGTCGGGGGCGGGGGCGGCGTCGGCCGTTCGGGCCGACGCCGGCGGCATTGCGCTGGGCGGGGCGTCGCCGGAGCGCTCGTAGACGCTACGGAACGACAGGTCGGCGAAGCTCCCGCCCTGTATATCCGTCACCAGCACGAGGCGCTCGCCCTCCAGGAAGAATGTCTCGATCCGCTGGCGGTTCGGGGAGGAAGTCTCGACCTCAAGGGAGTCTCCGACGGCGCGGGCGCGGGTGCGGCCGCCGAGGTCGCCCGCGGTGTCACGTCCGTCGAGGAAGAGGATGCGGTCTTCGCGCTTCGCATTCCGGATCAGGAGCCGGGGTCGCTCGACCTGGATCAGCAGGACATCGAGCCGTTCCGTGAGTTCTCTGGCTGTCTGCCGCATACCGGATGGAGCATCCTGGTTGCCGCCCGGCCGTCCTCCGCCGCGTCCGCCGCCGAAACGGCCCTGGCCGGGAGGGCCGGAACCGGTCGTTGGGCTGCTACCCGGCGTTGCGCCCCCCGACCGTCCCGGTCCGCCGCCGAACGTTTGCCCGTAGGTCTCCTCGAGTTTCTCGATGGGGTTTTCGCTCAACCGCTCGTCACGTATCCAGATGCCCGAGAGGGCGGCGATCGGGTCGCTTGGAGCCGCTGTTGCGGCTTCCTCGTCATTGGGCCGATTCTGGGCGCGTGCCGGGTGCCCAGCCGACAGGCAGAGGACGAAGCCGAGGAGCCCCGCAGTCAGGGCGGCCGTTCGAATGCCGCAGGAGCGCCGCCGCCGGCGCCAGTTGTTGGTGTTCCTGGTCATGCTGAGACGAAAGCTGAGACCAATGAATGCAGGATACAGGCCAACGGCAAACGCTGGTTGCGCTCCTAGCCCGCCAGCAACAACTCTCGTGCGCCCTTCGCCACGCACAGCGCTCCCAGGGCCAGGATCACCGGTCCCGTGACCCGCAGGAACTGGCGGTCGTCAAGCCGGCCGAGCAGGAGCGTGCCGATGCGCGCGCCGACCACGGCGAGGGCCATGCCTCCGGCGATCAACCAGGGCGTGAGCACGCTTCCGGGCAGCTCCGTGAGCACCGTGCGGGAGACCCAGACGTAGTAGCCGATCTTGAGCAGATGTCCGACGGTCTGGGTGAATGCCTTCGTGGCGACGATCGTGCGCCGGTCCACGTCGGTTTCGAGATAGAACGCGTCCAAAAGGGCAGGGACGCCCCACATCATGCGCTCTCGCAGAAACACGAACCGCGCGCCGTTCGAAGCAGCCTGAACGGCGCCGTGCAGGATCATCGCGCCGCTTACGGGGAGGAGGCTCGTGAGCACGGCCATTAGCGCCAGGCCTCCGGCCATGCCGAGCACGCCGGAGATGACCGCCGTCGCGAGCACGGTCAGCAGGATGACGGTCGCGATCACGTGGGAGAGCGTCCCCGCGCTATTGAAGCGCCTCGAGCGGCAACACGCTCTTCACGGTGAGGCCCCTGCGCGTCGTCCTGACTTCCGGCTCGACGCCCGGTCCCGGTGGACGGTCGCTGTAGTAGGTCAGCACGTACTGGTGCCGGAGGTCCTCGTTGATCCGGTCGAAGACCTGCTCCATCTCTCTTGCCAGGGCGGCCCGGGATTGGCCCGGATGGATGCGGAACAGGCGGCCGCCGGTTTGGCGGCTGAGTCTCTGAATGAGGCGACTCCGAGGTTCACTCCAACCCAGAGCGATGAAGTAGATCGGGACGCCCATTCGCTCGGCGAACTTGGTGACCTGCGCGCGCTTGGAACGACTGTGGAGATCGTCGCCGTCGGTCACCACGACCAGGGCGCGGCGGCCCGGTTCGGTTCGGAACTGGAGGAGGGAGAAGAGGATCCCGTCGTTCAGCGCGGTGCCGCCTTGGGCAAGCAGCCGGTGGAGTCTGGCCTTCAGCAGGGGCCGGCTTCCGGTCAGCGGCTGGAGCGGCCGGACCGTGTGATCGAAGTCGACGAGGAAGGCTCGATCATCCGCGGCCAGGGCCCCTTTGAAGAAGGCCCGAACGACCTCGTGCAATTGGCGCCAGACGAATTGCATGCTCTCCGAGGAGTCGAGTGCTATGCCGAGAACCAGGGGGACGTCATCCGAGACGTGCAGGTTCTCCGCCGGGCGCCAGGTGCCGTTCTCGTGAATCTCGAAGTCCTCGGCCTTCAGGTCGCCTACCGGGTCGCCGTCGCGGTCGACGACGAGGATCTGGAGCTGCACGAGTTGCACATCGATTTCGCTTCGGTGTTCGGCGCCCTGGAGGAGTTCGGCGTCTTCCATTTCCCGGCCGTCGGCGAGCTGCGCGGTGACCCGGACGAAGTCGCCGGGCGAGATGCCCTCGATCAGCGCGTCGACGGGGATGGTGCGTGCCTCACCGCGATTCGCGGCTGGGTCGAGGTCGTCGAACGTCGCAACCGGATGGTCGCTGCGATAGAACGCGACGCGTACGAGGACCGCGGCACGCGGCACGGAGACGTTGGCTGCGACGCGGAGCGCCGAAGGGCCGGCCGGGCCCGCCGATCGAATCTCCGCGATCCGGACTCCGAAGGGCGAGTCGAGACGGTTGAGGACGATTCGGTCGGTGCCGGCGAGCCTTCCCGGGTCGCTGTAGGCCCGGACTTCCAGCGTTTGTGGGCGGGGAGGGTCGTCGAGCCGGATGCGGGCCACGAAGGGCGCCTTCCTGGCTTCCTTCGCCCGCACGCCGTCGAGGAAGAACTCGACCGACCGGATCAACGGATCGATGACCAGGGTCTGGACCTCGACCGGACCGGAAAGCAATCCCCGGTACTGGCGTCGTGGCGGCACGATGCGGATCGCGTCCGGCCTCACGGAGCGGCCCTGCTCGACCTTGGCCGGGCGCTCCGGGGGCGGCCTGCCGTTCGCGTGGTCGTACACGGTCTGAAAGAGCAACTCGGGGGTCGAGAAGTTCTGGGTCTCGGTCAGGTGGACCAGCCGCTCGCCCCGCCGGTAGAACGTCTCGATCCAGAGCCAGGCCCGGCCTGTTCCCTGGGTGACGATCTCGAGCGAGTCCTCGGCGAGGAAGGCGGTACTTATGTTGCCGGCGTTGTCGTAACGGGCGAGGCCGTCGATCGGTAGATGGAGTTTCTCGTCCGCGGCGTTCTCGATCAGAACGTGCTGCCCCGGGAACTCGATCACGAGGCTGCGGCGGCGACCGGCAAGGTCTTCAGCGAACGCCCGCAGCCAGCCCGAGACGAAGCCTTCAACGAAGTGACTGGCGAGGCTCGCGATCGGGTCTTCGCTGAGCTCCTCGTTCCGGACCCAGGAGCCTTCCAGGGCAACGGAAACTTCGGCGGCGCCGGATCCGGGGGCGTCACCCGCGGGCTCCACCTGGGCGCGAGACGGCGGCGCGGCCGCAGCCCCGAAGGCGAGGCTGGAGAGGACTGCCGCCAGCGTTGTCGTCCGGCAAAGGCCAAGGGGAGTTGCGGCGTGGATGAGCATGGCTCGACACAGAGGTTAGCCGCCGGCTGTCGCTCTTCGGGGACGCCGGTGTCCTCATGAGGGTTCGCGCGCCTGTATTCTCGGACACCTTCCATGAGGACATACATCCTGCGGCGGCTCCTGGCAATGGCGCCGACCCTCTTCTTTGCCAGTCTGATCGTCTTCGTGTCGATGCGGGTCATTCCCGGCGACGTGATCGACCTGATGCTGGCCCAGAACGACGTCTCGACCAGCCTCGACAGGGAGGCCCTCGAGGCGGCGATGGGGCTCGATCAGCCGATGGCGACGCAGTACCTGCGCTGGGCCGGCGACGCCCTGCGCGGCGACCTCGGCCAGTCGCTCTGGCGCAGCACGCCGGTGGCGGAGCAGATCATGGACCGGCTGCCGGTGACCTTCGAGCTCGGGTTGCTGGCGCTCGTGGTGGCGCTGTCGGTGGCGGTGCCGATCGGCATCTTTTCGGCCACCCGGCAGGACACCGCACTCGACTACACGGCGCGGTCGTTCTCGCTCCTGATGCTCGCGGTGCCCGGTTTCTGGCTCGGCACCCTGGTCATGGTCTTTCCGTCGGTCTGGTGGCGCTGGGCGCCTGCGCTCGAGTACACGCCGTTTCTGCTCGATCCGCTGGCGAACCTGAGCCACCTGATCGTGCCGGCGATCCTGCTCGGACTGTCCATGTCCGCGGTCACCATGCGGATGACCCGGACGATGATGCTCGAGGTGATGCGCCAGGACTACGTGCGCACGGCGCGCGCCAAGGGTCTGCGCGAGCAGGCGGTCGTCGTCCAGCACGCGCTGAAGAACGGTCTGATCCCGGTCGTCACGCTGATCGGCCTGCAGGCGCCGCTACTGATCGGCGGCACGGTGGTGATGGAGCAAATCTTCGTCATTCCAGGCATGGGGCAGTTGCTCCTGGACGGCGTCTACGAGCGGGACTATCCGGTGATCTCCGGCGTCTTCCTGGTCGTCGGAGTCGCGATCCTGCTGATCAATCTGCTGGTCGACCTGAGCTACGGCTGGCTCGATCCGAAGGTCCGGTACGGATGATCGCCGGATGACAACCGTCGCCGCAGCGGGCCCGGGGGCCCTGCCCGCGCGAGGCCGGCCACGCTGGTGGCGCTTTGTCGTCCGCCTGTTCCGGACCAAGTCGCTGGGCGCCGCCGGCGCGGTCGTCTTCCTGATCTTCCTGCTGTGCGGCATCTTCGCCGGCGTGCTCGCCCCGTACGGCATCAACGAGACCGACCTGGTGCATCGCCTCGAGCCGCCGTCCCGGCAGTTCCTGCTCGGCACCGACCACCTCGGCCGCGACCTGTTCTCGCGGGTGCTGATGGGGGCGCGGCTGTCCATGATCGTGGGCTTCTGCGCCGCCGGTCTGGCGACCGTGGTGTCGATCGTGATCGGCGTGCTCTCCGGCTACCTCGGTGGCTGGTTCGACATGCTCACTCAGCGCCTGGTCGACGCCTGGATGACCTTCCCGGACCTCGTGCTGCTGATCGTCATCGTGTCCGTGGTCGGTCCGGGGATCACGCAGATCGTGATCATCCTCGGCCTGCTCTACGGCATCGCCGGGTCGCGGATCGTGCGCGGCGCGGTGACTTCGGTGCGCGAGCACGTCTACACCCAGGCCGCGCAGTCGATCGGCGCCGGCACCTTCCACATCCTCCGGCGGCACATCCTGCCGAACGTGATGCCGGTCGTCATCGTCCTCTTCACCACCCGCGTCGGCGCCGTCATCCTGTCGGAGGCGGCGCTCTCGTTTCTGGGCCTGGGGGTGCCGCCGCCGGCGCCCACCTGGGGCGGCATGCTGAGCGGCGACGGTCGCACCTACCTCTACCTGGGGCCCTGGCTGGCGCTGGCGCCGGGCGTGTGCCTGACCGTGGTGGTCTATTCGGCAAACGTCTTCGGCGACGCGTTGCGCGACCTTCTCGATCCGAGAATGAGGGGCACTTGAACGAACCAACGTCAGCTTCGCGGCCGGCCTGGCTGGTCGTCGTCTGCGCTCTTACCGTACTTCTGTGCGCGTGCCTCGACGGGCCGGATCGCCGTCACGCCCTAGGCACCGACATGGGAAGCGACCTGTCCTTCGAGCCGGCTCTGAGCGCGGCCGAACCGCCGCGCTACGGCGGCGACCTGAACGTGGGCACGGTGTACGTGACGCTCTCGGCGCTGTCTTGGGACACGGCGGACTGGAACTGGAAGCAGAACCACGACACCGGGATGTTCTACGAGCAACTCTTCGTCGGCGACCTCGACCAGGCGGTGGTCCGGGGCGGCGACCAGCGATTCGTTTCCGAGGCGTACCTGTCCCCCGAGACGATTCGCGGCGAGCTGGCCGAGAGCTGGGAGTGGGAGGACCCGCTGACGCTGGTCATCGCGTTGCGGCGGGGTGTCTTCATCCCGGACAAGCCCGGGGTCGCCAAACGGCGCGAACTCGACGCCCATGACGTCATCTTCAGCTTCGAGCGCCTGCGCGACAGCCCGAAGGCGATCCCGACCTACTTCGATCACATCGACCGTGTCGCGGCGCGCGACGACCACACCGTGGTGTTCAAGTTCGGCGAGTTCAACGCCGAGTGGGACTACCGGTTCGGCTACGGCTACTTCTCAGGCATCGTGCCGCGAGAGCTCGGCGACGTGGACCCGAAGGACTGGCGCAATGTCGTCGGCACCGGCCCGTTCTCGCTCGAACGGTTCATCGCGGGCAACTCCCAGACCTACGCTCGCAACCCGGACTACTGGGACCGGACGACGATCGGCGGCCGGAGCTACGAGATCCCCTTCATCGACCGGCTCAGCTACCGCACGATCAAGGACGAGGCGACGTACCTGACCGCACTGCGCACGGGCAAGCTGGACATGCTCGAGAGCATCCGCTGGATCGCCGTCGACCACCTGAAGAAGACGACGCCGGAGCTGCGCTGGTCGCGGTGGTTGTCGACCGGCGGAAACTTCATGGTCATGCGGGTAGACCAGGCGCCGTTCGACGATCTGAGAGTGCGGCGGGCGATGAACCTGGCGGTCGATCAGCGCGAGATCGTCGACCTGTTCTTCGGCGGCAACGCCGAGTTGTTCGCCTATCCCCAGCACCCCACCTTCGAGGGGTACTACGAGCCGCTCGAGGCGATGCCGCCGTCGGTTCAGGAGCTGTTCGACTACAAGCCCGAGAAGGCGCGCCGTCTGATCGCCGAGGCGGGCTACCCGGACGGCTTCACGTTCCGGGCGCAGGTGTCGGCCAACAACCCGATGCGGATGGAGCTGGCGCCCCTGCTGGCGAGCTACCTGGACCGGATCGGCGTGACGATGGAGATCGAGGTCGTCGAGTACGCGGCGTACCTGTCGATGATGACCACCCGCACCCACGGTCCCGGCTACATGATGGGCAGCGGCCACGTCAACCCGACGACCACGCTGCGCAAGAACTTCGTCACCGGCCAGACCTGGAACCCGTCGATGTGGTCCGACCCGGAACTCGACCGGCGCATCCACGAGATGTTCTTGACCCGCGACGACGGCGAGAGGCAGGAGATCATCAAGCAGATCACGAAGGAGATGCTCGACGAGGCGGCCTACATCTGGCTGCCCGTGCCCTACGTTTACACGGCCTGGTGGCCGTGGGTGAAGAACTACGGCGGCGAGCTGCGGGCAGGCGCCGTGCGTCCGGGTCCGATCTATGCGCGGCTGTGGATCGACGAGGAGATGAAGAGGGAGATGGGCTTTTGAGCGCGCCCCTGCTACGGATCGAGGATCTGAGCGTCATCTTCCGCGGCGGCTACGGCAACCGGCCAAACGTCAGGGCCGTGACCTCGCTGTCGCTTGATGTCGCGCCCGGCGAGACGCTGGCGATCGTGGGCGAGAGCGGGTCGGGCAAGAGCGTCACCGCGCTCTCCATCCTGCGGCTGATTCCCGAGCCGGGACGGATCGAGAATGGCCGCATCCTGTTCGAAGGCCAGGACCTGCTGGCGCTCGACGACGCCGGTATCCGGAGGGTTAGGGGCAATCGCATCGCGATGATCTTTCAGGAGCCGATGTCGTCGCTCAATCCGGTGCTGACGATCGGCCGCCAGGTCGCCGAACCGCTGCGCCTGCACCGCGGGCTCAAACGGCGGGAGGCGCTGGCGCAGGCCGTGGAGCACCTCGAGTCCGTCGCTATTCCCGATGCCGGGAAGCGGCTCGGCGACTACCCGCACGTGTTCTCGGGCGGTATGAGGCAGCGGGTGATGATCGCAATGGCGCTCGCGTGCCATCCGCGGCTTCTGATCGCCGACGAGCCGACGACCGCGCTCGACGTGACGGTTCAGGCGCAGATCCTGGAGCTGCTCAAGGAGCGCACCCGGGAGGCGGATTCGGCGCTCATCCTGATCACGCACGACCTCGGTGTCGTGGCCCGTTACGCCGACCGGGTGGCGGTGATGTACGGCGGCAGGATCATAGAAAGCGGCCCGGCCGCGGCGCTCTACGCCGACCCGCGCCACCCTTACACCCAGGGACTGCTGCGCTCCGTGCCCCGGTTGGAAGGCGATTGCGGCGGCCGCCTGGCGTCGATCGACGGTCAGCCGCCGGATCTGGCGGCGTTGCCCGCGGGCTGCGCCTTTGCTCCGCGCTGCCCGCATACGCATGAGCGGTGCCTTGAAGCGCCGCCGCCGCTTACCGCCGCGGCGGAGGGGCGGGCTTGGGCCTGCTACGGATACGAGGGGGCGCCGGCGCCGTAGCCGGCGTTGGGTTGCGGGTTTGATGGGGAAGGAAGCCGCGGCGCGCAGGCCACCGGAACAGGTGGGCAACGGTACTCGCGCGGCCGTCGGGCGAGCCGATCCGTTGCTGCGGGTCGAGGATCTGAAGGTCCACTTTCCGGTCAACGAGGGAGTCCTGAGGCGTCGCCGGGTGGCGTCGATCAAGGCGGTCGACGGCGTTTCATTCGAGCTCAACCGGGGCGAGACCTTCGGCCTGGTGGGGGAGAGCGGCTGCGGCAAGTCGACCACGGCGCTGGCGATCCTGCGCATGCTCGAGCCGACGGCGGGGCGTATCGTCTTCGACGGCGAGGATCTCTCCGCCTACAACCAGCGTCAGCTACGCCCGGTTCGCCGCCGGATGCAGATGGTGTTCCAGGACCCCTTCGGCTCGCTCAATCCACGCATGCGGGTCCGCGAGATCGTCGGCGAACCGCTCAAGGTTCACGGGCTGGCAGGGAATCGCCGACGCTACCGGGAACGGGTCGCGGAGTTGCTCGATCTGGTCGGCCTGCTGCCGGCGATGGGCGATCGCTACCCGCACCAGTTCTCAGGCGGCCAGCGGCAGCGGATCGGCATCGCACGCGCCCTGGCGCTTGAGCCCGATCTTCTGATCTGCGATGAGGCGGTGTCGGCCCTCGACGTCTCCATCCAGGCCCAGGTGCTCAACCTGTTGATGGACCTCCAGGAGCAGCTCGGCCTGACCTACCTGTTCATCGCCCACGACCTGTCCGTGGTGCGCCACATCAGCGACCGGATCGGAGTGATGTACCTGGGCCGGATCGTCGAGGTCGCCGACCGTGACGAACTCTTCGAGCGGCCGCGACACCCGTACACCGAGGCTCTCCTGGCCTCGGTTCCCACCCCCGACCCGGTGGTCGAGGCGGCGAGGCCGCACCAAGTCATCGAAGGCGAGGTGCCGAGCGTCCGCAACCCGCCGCCGGGTTGCGCCTTCCATCCCCGATGCCCGAAGGTGCTCGACGAGTGCAGCCAGGTAGGGCCGGGCCTGGAAACGGTTGGCCGCGCCCAGGTCGCCTGCCATCTCTATCCCGCGGCGCGGCGGGGCGGGAACGGGGCCGGGGTGAGCGTTTGCCGTCCCTGAACATTCGGCGGCTCTTCCGGCCGAGTTTCTACGGCTGGCACATGGTCGGGGTCGGCTTCCTGATCTACGGTCTGGGGATCGGCCCGGCCTACTACAGTTGGGGCTTCTTCGCCCCCGAGCTGATCGCGGAACTCGGCCTGTCGCGACAGCAGATCGGCCAGATGTTCGGGGCCTTCACCGTGGCTTTCGCCTTGGCCAGTCCGGTGGCGGCAGTCGCCATCCGGCGCGTCGGTGTCCGCACTACGGTCACCGGCGGCGCGCTGCTCGCTGCGGCCGGTTTCTGGATGGTAAGCCGCGCGGAGTCGGCGCCGGAGCTCTACATCGGCTACTCCTTGATCGGTGGCCTGGGCATCGGCTTTTCGACTCTGCTGCCGGCGCAGTCGCTGCCCGTGTTCTGGTTCCGCACGTATCGGGCCCGGGCCACCGCCGTGATCCTTCTGGGTGCTGGAATCGTGGGCGGCCTGGTGACGCCGGTCGACGCCCTCATCCTGCGCCACTGGGACTGGCGTACCGGCTGGCAGATCATCGCCGGTGTCTCGGTGCTGGTGGCCGTGATCGCTGCCCTGTTCATTCGCAACCAACCGAGCGACCTCGGCCAGCGGCGCGACGGCCGAGCTGTTGAGGATCCGAGTGAGGGGAAGGCCCGGGCGGCGAAAGCGCCGCGGGGAACCGTACTCGGAGCGGTTCGGACTCCCCACTTCTGGATCGCCAGTTTCGCGGCTGCGACGAATACCATTCCATGGCGCGTGATGACGGCGCACGGTGCGTTGCACCTGGAGGATCTGGACTTTGGCACGACTGCGGCTGGAGCGATTCTCGGTGTCCGGGTAGGCGCCAGCTCGTTCGGTCGGCTGACCGGTTCTCTAGGCGACTTCATGGCGCCGACCCGAGTCCTGGCACTCGCCCTGATCGTCAACGCGGTCGGCCTGGCCTTTCTCGTCTCTGCCGACACGGCCCTGATCGCCTATCCCTGCGTCTTCGCCCTGGGAGTTGCCTACGGCGCCGCCTACACGAGCACGCCGGTCGTGTTTGCCGAGTTCTTCGGGCGAGCCGCGTTCGTCGGCACTTCTGGTGTGCGGATCGCGCTGATTGGAGTTCTCGGCTACGCGGGTCCGACATGGGCGGGCGCTGCCGCCGACCGCACCGGATCCTACGCCGGCACGCTCTGGGTTCTCGTCGTCCTTGCCCTCCTGGGCGCTGTGTCGATCTGGTACTGCAGGCCGCCGGACCGGTCACTGTTCGCGGGTCGCCGCTAAACTGCCGGAAACGTCTGGGAGGAACTCGCATGAGCAAGCAGAGAGTGTCGATCGGAGTGCTCGCGGCGGCCTTGCTCGTCTCGTCGCCCCTCGTCGCGCAGACGGAGTCCT
The DNA here is from genome assembly GCA_965238135.1 of Candidatus Multivorans sp. Taxonomy (GTDB): domain Bacteria; phylum Acidobacteriota; class Thermoanaerobaculia; order Multivoradales; family Multivoraceae; genus Multivorans. The sequence goes on from OZ250177.1 coordinate 326,349, forward strand.
CGGAGTTGGTGCGCACGCCCTGGGGTGCGCCTGACCTCCGCGGCGTCTGGGACTTCCGCACGATCACCCCGCTTGAGCGCCCCGAGGAGTTTGGCGAGCGGGAGCAGCTCAGCGAGGAGGAGGCCAGCGACTTCGAAGAGCAGACGCTGGCGCGGCGGAACAAGGATCGCCGCACCGACGATGGCCTGTCCGCGCAGGCCGACGTAGCGAACGCCTACAACCAGTTCTGGTGGGACTACGGCGACAAGCTGACGGACGACCGGCGGACATCACTGATCGTCGATCCTCCAGACGGCCGGATTCCCGAGCTGACGGATGCAGCGAAGGGCCGGATCGCCGAGCGGACGGCGGCGCGGCGCCGGCCGGCGCACGGCCCGGAAGACCGGGGCGTCGCCGAGCGCTGCATCCTCGGCTTCAATGCCGGACCGCCGATGAGCCCCAGCGCGTACAACAACAACGTTCAGATCTTTCAGACCGAACACACGGTGGTGCTGTTGGTAGAAATGGTCCACGACTCACGGATCGTGCCCCTCGACGGCCGTGCGCCGCTACCCGGGGATGTCCGCCAGTGGCGCGGCGATTCCCGGGGACACTGGGAGGGCGACACCCTGGTCGTCGTGACGACGAACTTCACCGATCAGACCAGTTTTCGGGGTTCGGGCCCGAACACGCGTCTGTCCGAGCGGTTCACCCGGGCGGGGGAGGATCGGCTGGTCTACGAGTACACGATCGAGGACCCGGAATCGTTTTCCCGGCCGTGGACCGCCGTCGTGCCGATGACGAGAAACCCGTTGCCGATGTTCGAGTACGCGTGCCACGAGGGCAACTACGGCATGGTCAACCTGCTCTCGGGCGCCCGGGCGGAGGACGCGGAAGGAGAGGCGGCCGCCAGGGCGGAGACATCGGGCGGTTGACCGTGACCGTCGACCCGCGCGCGTTCCCTTGACGATCGCCACTGTCGGCCAGCTCCATCCTGGAGCGATGGGTGTCACCGTCGGCGCCGCGGTGGCGGCGCCGGTGCGGGTCGTGTGGGCGTCCGAAGGGCGGAGCCGCGCCACCCGTACCCGGGCCGAAGGCGCCGGCTTCGAGGACCTGGAGACGCTCGGCGCGGTGACCGCGGCGGCCGACGCGGTGCTCTCAGTCTGCCCTCCCCACGGCGCCCTCGCGCTCGCCGAGGCGGTCGCCGCGACCGGCTACGACGGTCTCTACCTCGATGCGAATGCGGTCTCTCCCGCCACCGCCCGCGAGATCGCGGAGGCCGCCACGCAGGGCGGCGCCCGCTTCGTGGACGGTGGCATCGTCGGCCCGCCCGCGGTTCGGCCCGGCACGACGCGCCTCTATCTTTCCGGCGACGGTGCACCGGAGATGGCGGCCCTGTTCGTCGGTTCGGCGCTTGAGGCCATCGACCTCGAGGCGGAGATCGGCGCCGCTTCGGCGCTCAAGATGTGTTACGCCGGCTTCACCAAGGGCAGCGCGGCGCTACTCCTGTCGCTGCGCGCTGCTGCTCATGCCTACGGCGTCGAGGACGGCCTGCTCGGGGAGTGGGCCCGGTCTCAGCCGGGATTGGAGAAGCGAAGCGTGAGGTCGGCGTCGGCGACGGCCCCGAAGGCATGGCGTTTTGCCAGCGAGATGGACGAGATCGCCGACACGTTGGCGGCGGTGGGGCTGCCCGAGGGCTTCCACCGGGCTGCGGCTGAGGCCTACCGCCGGCTGGGCGGGTTCCGGGGCGAGCCGGATAGCGTGTCGGTCGACGAGGTGATCGCGGCCTTGCTGGGCGGCGGTCGCCGTGCGGGTGCGGTTCCTGAGGCGGGCGAGGGCGCGACGGCGTCGTGTCCGCTGGTCGCCGCGAACTGTCCGTTAGTGGACGTTCCCGGGCCGGTGGATCGGCTTCAGGTTCACTAGCCTTGTCACGCACAGAGAACCGGGAGCCAGTAGACGCCGAGCATTCAAAGCGGGTGTTGCGATCCGGGGATCTTTGTTCCAGTGAAACGGTGCCCCACGCAGGGGGGGGTCAATGTCTGTTGGTAGAGAAGGGGTGTCCGGCGGTCAATCCGGGTTCCCATCCAGCGAGCTTCGAGGGGTGGCTGGCGCCCTGGTGGATCAGACCCTTGTGGGGCTGATCTGTCTCGACCACCGCGGCGTGATCGTCGAATCGAACGCTCGGGCGCGGGAAGTGCTTGGCGCGGACGGCGGTCTGCGCGAGCGGAATGGACGGCTGGGTACTCATCGCCCCAACGACGCTGCGGTCTTCGAGCGTCTGCTGCAGGCCGCACTCGATGGATCTGCTGTCCCCGGGGTCGGGGCGTCGGCCGTCCTCGGTGCGTGGCCGGGTCAACGACCGTTGACCGTTCATGTCAACCCTGTCCCTCCCTCCCCGGATGGCGGCTCGAGCGTGGCAGCGCTGGTGACGATCGTCGATCCGTGGGTCAGGATTCCGGTGGATCCGGAACAGGTTGGCATCTCTCTGGGCCTGACGCCTGCGGAGAGCGGTGTCGCGGCATCGCTGGCCGAGGGAAGAATGGTGGACGAGATTGCCGAAGCCACGGACCGGTCTCCCCAGACGATTCGCTGGTTGGTCAAGCGGGCACTGGCCAAGACCTGGTGTCGCAGGCAGGCCGATCTGGTCCGGTTGGTGCTCTCGACCTCCCGGCTACCGGTTCCCCAACCGGTTCCCCAACTTGTGCAGCCGGAGTGAGGGCGGGCCGGACCGAAGCGCGTCGCGAGCGGCGTCAGGCGTAAGACGGCGAGGACAGTCTCCCCGCGGTCCAGATTGTTCGGCTTGTCCCTCCCGTTTTAGTGGGTTCATCGGGGTGTTGCCGTCTTCCTGTAAAAATTTTAGGTTCTATCCGAAGCTCTCCACAGGTCGGGAACGTCGGTGAATGGGTTCCCGCCTGCGTTTCGCGAAGGGCGGGTGCCGACTCCTACGGCCTCCCGCTTGACGTGGCCAGCCCCGATCGATGTCTGTTGCAAGGCATGGCTCCTCTCACGGTGAGCCTGACCCAAGCCCCGGCAAGTTGGAGGGTGTAGTGGGCACCTTGGTCGACCAGGATCTGGTCGCGCTGATCTGTCTCGACCACAGGGGCGCGGTCGTCGAGTCCAACGCCCGCGGGCGCCACATGCTTCTGGCGGACGGGGGACTCCGTGAGCGGAACGGGCGGCTGGCTGCACATCGGGTCCAGGACGCCGAAGCCTTTGAGGAGCTCCTGACCGCCGCGCTCAGCGGAACGGGCCATCCACCGCGTGCGTCGGTGGCGGTCCTCGGTGCGTGGCCTGATCAGCGTCCTCTGACCGCTTGGGTCAATCCGGTAGAGGGGAACGCCGACTGCAACCGGCGGATTGCGGCGCTGGTGGTGGTCGTTGACCCGTGGCAAGCGACGCCGGTGAATCCGGAGCAGATTGCGAGATCTCTGGGACTGACGCCCGCCGAGAGCCGCGTCGCGGCCTCTCTGGCCGAAGGCAAGACAGTGGCCGACATCGCGCGGGCCACGAATCGGAAGCCCGAGTCGGTTCGTCAACTGGTCAAGCAGGCCCTCTCCAAGACCTGGTGCTCCAGACAGGCTGAGCTCGTTCGCGTGGTCCTGTCGACCTCGCGGCTGCCGGTTCCGACGCCGAAGGGAGCCATAGGCGACTAGGTTCCGCGGCGCACCACGGACAAAACGAAAAGGGCGACCCCGAAGGGCCGCCCTTGATTCGTTCCGTAGAACCCGGGTGGCGCTAACCGCGCCACCCGTGAACCAGTCCGAGCGCCCGTCATCGGGCGCACGGATGGAACGACCGACCTTGAAGGTCGATCGCCTACATCATGCCGCCCATGCCGCCCATGTCCGGCGCGCCCGGGGCGTTCGGCTTGTCTTCCTTGATCTCGGAGACCAGCGCCTCCGTGGTCAGCATCAGACCGGCGATCGAGGCGGCGTTCTGCAGCGCCGTCTTGGTGACCTTCGCCGGATCGATCACGCCGGCGGCGAGCAGGTCCTCCATGCCGTTCGTGGCCGCGTTGTAGCCGATCGAACCGGTGAGCTGCATCGCATCGCGGACGATGACCGAGCCCTCGACGCCGGCGTTCTCGGCGATCTGACGGGTCGGCTCTTCGAGCGCCCGCTTGACGATGGCGATGCCGACACCCAGGTCGCCTTCCTCTTCCAGTTCGGCCACGACGTCGATCGCGCGCAGCAGCGCCACGCCGCCGCCCGGGACCACGCCTTCTTCGACCGCTGCCTTGGTGGCATGCATGGCGTCCTCGACCCGAGCCTTCTTTTCCTTCATCTCGGTCTCGGTCGCGGCGCCGACCCGGATCACGGCGACACCGCCGACCAGCTTCGCCAGCCGCTCCTGGAGCTTCTCGCGGTCGTAGTCGGAGGTGGTCTCCTCGATCTGGTTGCGGATCTGCTTGACCCGGCCGGCGATCGCAGCCTGACGGCTCGTGTCGCTCGCTTCGGTGACGATCGTCGTGTCGTCCTTGGTGAGGATGACCTTCTTGGCCTCGCCGAGGTCCTGCCACTGGACGTTCTCGAGCTTGATCCCGAGGTCCTCGGTGATCACCCGGCCGCCGGTGAGGATCCCGATGTCCTCGAGCATCGCCTTGCGGCGATCGCCGAAGCCCGGCGCCTTGACCGCGGCCGCCTGCAGCGTGCCGCGCAGCTTGTTGACGACCAGGGTGGCCAGAGCCTCGCCCTCGACGTCCTCGGCGATGATCAGCATCGGCCGGCCCTGCTTGGCCACCTGCTCGAGGACCGGCAGCAGGTCCTTCATCGAACTGATCTTTTTCTCGTGCAGGAGCACGACACAGTTCTCGACCACGCACTCCATGCGGTCGGCGTCGCTGACGAAGTAGGGCGACAGGTAACCGCGGTCGAACTGCATGCCCTCGACGACCTCGAGCTCGGTCTGCAGGCCCTTCGCCTCCTCGACCGTGATCACGCCGTCCTTGCCGACCTTGTCCATCGCCTCGGCGATGATCTGGCCGATCTCGGGGTCGTTGTTCGCGGAGATGGTGCCGACATTGGCGATCTCCTCGCTGTCCTTGACGTCCGTGGACAAGGCGTCGATGGCGCCGACGGCCGCTACGACCGCGAGCTCGATGCCGCGCTTCAGCTCCATCGGGTTGGCGCCGGCCGTCACGTTCTTCGTGCCCTCGCGCAGGATGGCCTGTGCCAGGAGCGTGGCGGTCGTGGTGCCGTCACCGGCCACGTCGGAGGTCTTCGAGGCCACCTCGCGCACCATCTGCGCGCCCATGTTCTCGAGGCCGTCCTTCAGTTCGATCTCCTTGGCGACGGTGACGCCGTCCTTGGTGATCGTGGGGGAGCCGAACGACTTCTCAATGACGACGTTGCGGCCCTTGGGGCCGAGCGTCACCTTGACTGCGTCGGCGAGCCTGTTGACTCCGCGCAGGACCGCGCCGCGCGCGTCCTCGGAGTAGACGATCTGCTTTGCCATGTATCGATTTCTCCAGCCTTTTGTTCCGGCCTATCCCACAACCGCGAGGATCTCGTCCTCGCGCAGGATGACCATGTCTTCGTCGTCGATCTTGATGTCGCTGCCCGAGTACTTGCCGATCAGAACGCGGTCGCCGGCGCTGACGTCCATCGCCGCACGCTCGCCGTTGTCCTGCAACTTGCCGGGACCGACGGCAACTACCTCGGCCTCCTGCGGCTTCTCCTTGGCAGCGTCCGGGATGATGATGCCTCCCCGAACCTGCTCCTCCTCTTCGAGCCTCTTGACGAGGACCCGGTCGTGAAGCGGACGTACATTCACCAGTACTCTCCTCCTTGGATTGGTGTCGGTGGGTTCGTTGCGGTTGGGCGACTTGCTATGCGAGGCTGCGGAAGCCGGCGTTTGCCGGCGCTGTGGCGGCAGTCGCTGTTAGCACTCGTCCCGCACGAGTGCTAACAGTAGGGTGCCGCGGCGTGTATGTCAACCGTCCGTGGCATTTCTGGCTGTGGCCACACCGCTTTTCCGGCTGTGCCGCGCCGTTTCGGGATACAGGCGTTAGAGTCTCCCGGCCCCGGCTGGACAATCCTCGCGCCGCGCGGGGAGGGAAACAGAAAGGGAGGGGATCGTTTGTGACCAGGCTTCCAGACAACGGCGGCGGATCCGGAGCTGCCGGCGTGGCTCTGCTCGCGGCGCTCGCATTCTCCCTGCCGCTCGTCTCGCCAGGCGGCGTGGCGGCTCAGGACGCGCCGACTGCGGCGGCGGTGCCGGTCGAGGAGTTCGAACTCGACAACGGCATGCGCTTCCTGCTCGTGCGGCGCCCGGAGCTGACCACGGTGGCGGCAGCTTGGGCGGCCCATGTCGGCTCGGCGAACGAGCGGCCGGGAATCACCGGCCTTGCCCACTTCTTCGAGCACATGATGTTCAAGGGCACGCACACGATCGGCACGAAGGACATCGAGCGGGACCTCGAGATCATCGCGGAACAGGAGGCGGTCCAGGAGAAGATCCGCGCCGAACTGCGCGACCAACGCCGCCGCTACAGGCTGGGCGAGATCGACGATCCCTACGACCCGGCCCACCGCACCGACACCCTGAACGCCCTGCGCGCGGAGTTCCAGAAGCTCGTGGAGGAGCAGCGGGAACTCATGGTCAAGGACGAACTGGACAAGGTCTATACCGACGGCGGAGGCACGAGTCTCAACGCCTTCACCAGCAACGACTTCACGGTCTACATCAACCAGTTGCCGGCGAACCGGCTGGAGCTCTGGTTCTGGCTCGAGTCCGACCGGCTGCTGAATCCGGTGTTCCGGGAGTTCTACTCCGAGCGCGACGTGGTCTACGAGGAGCGCCGCCTGCGCACCGAGTCGACGCCGACGGGCCGCTACGACGAGCAGGCGGACGCCATGTTCTGGCAGTCCCACCCCTACAGTTGGCCAGTGGTGGGCTGGGCGTCCGACCTGGAGGTGATCAGCAAGGCCCAGGCCGACGAGTTCTTCGGCACCTACTACGCCCCGAACAACCTGACCGCGGTGCTGGTCGGCAACTTCGATGCAGCCGAGGTCCGGGAACTGGCCGAACGCTACTTCGGCCGCCTGGAGCAGAGCGAGCATGAGGTCCCGGACGTCGTCACGCTCGAGGCCGCGCAACTGGCCGAGAAGCGGCTCACCGCCGAGTGCGATTGCCAGCCGCAACTCCAGATCCGGTACCACGCGGTGCCGTTCGGACACGCCGACGGGTACGCGCTCGACGTGATCGCGGGCGTTCTCAACGGTCGCACCGGGCGTTTGTACGAGGAGATGGTCGAGGGCGCCGAGATCGCGTCCAGCGCCAACGCCTTCTACGAGGCGAGGAAGTACGCCGGCGTGTTCAACCTGCGGTCCGAGACCAAGGGTGAGGCTACGCCCGAACAGCTCCTCGCCGCCTGGGACCAGGTCGTGGCGGAACTGATCGCCGAACCGGTGCCGGAGGACGAGCTGTCCAAGGTCAAGAACCGGGTGTCGGCGGATACGTATCGGCAACTCCGGGATCCGTTCTTCCTGATGATCCAGTTGGCGATCGGCGACGCGTTGGGCGACTGGCGCTACTTCAACACGGTGGCGGAGCGCACGAACCAGGTCACGGCGGAGGACGTGCAGCGGGTGGCCGCGAAGTACTTCGAACCGTCCAGCCGGCTGGTCAGCCTCTACTACCGGAAGGAGGGCGCCGAAGTCACGGAGACGCCGCCCGAACTGGAGGCTTTGCCGCCGGAGATGCGTACGGCTCTGATCTCCCAGGCGAAGGCAGTCGCCGCGATCGAGGACCCGGCGCAGCTCGAAGCGGCTCTTCAGCAGATGGAGGCCCAGGCCGGCCAAGTGCCGGACGAGATGCGGCTGGCGCTCGACTGGATGGTGGGCGTGATCGAGGAACGGCTGGCCGAGTTGCAGGACGCGGAAGAAGGGGGTGAGCAGTGATCGGCCGCCGTTTCGTGAGTGCTGTTCTTCTTGCGGGGGTCTTCTTCGGCGGGGTGTCCTCCGCCGGCGCGCAGGCTTCTGCTGAGATCGTCGGACATCCCCGGGACCTGACGTACGGTCCACTCGACTTCGAACTGCCGGACGCGGACTCCTACCGGCGCGAACTCGCGGGAGGCGTTCCGGCCTACATGGTCGAGGATCACGCGCTGCCGCTGGTCGACATCACAGTGCGCCTCCGCATCGGCGCCTACCTGGAGCCGGCTGAGCAGACGGGGCTGGCCGGCCTCACCGGCACCCTGATGCGAACGGGCGGCGCCGGCGAACTCGAAGCAAAGGCCTTCGACGAGGCGGTGGAAGCGGTTGCCGGCAACTTCTCGTCACAGGTAGGCGGCACCGGCGCCCGGATGTCGATGAACTGCCTGTCGACGGTGCTCGACGAGTGCCTCGACCTGTTCTTCTCCATGCTCAGCGAGCCCCGCTTCGATGCGGAACGGCTCGATCTGGCGAAGCAGAACGAGTTGGAGAGCCTGAAGCAGCGCAACGACAACCCGGTCGACGTCGCGGGCAGGGAAGGCCAATGGCTGCTCTACGGACGGGATCACGTCGAGTCCCGGTTCGTCACTGAGGCCTCGCTTGAGGCGACCCGACGGGGAGATCTCGTCGCGTTCCACCGCGGCTACGTCCATCCGCGGCACATGGTCATCGCGGCCGCCGGGGACTTCGACAGCGACGAGCTTGCGGCCAAGCTGTCGGCGCTGCTCGACCGATTCGACGGCGAAGCGGGCCAGCAGGCGCCGTGGCCGCCGCAGGCGGCGGAGCACGAGCCTCCGCCCGGCGTCTACGTCGCTCTGCAGGACATCCCGCAGGGGCGGGTGCAGATCGGTCATCGCACGTTCCAGCGAGAGAACTGGGACGATCCCGACCACTTCGCACTGTCGATGATGAACGGCATCCTCGGCGGCGGCGGCTTCACGTCCCGGCTGATGAAGCGGATCCGTTCAGACGAGGGACTTGCCTATGGCGCCTATTCGAACTTCGGCATCGGCAACTACTGGCCCGGGAATCTCAGCATCTCCTTCCAGTCGAAGAGCGAGACGGTGGCCTTCGCGGCGAAGATCGCGCTCGAGGAGATCGACCGCATCCGGACACAGCCAGTCCCGGAGGATGAGCTGGCGACCGTGAAGGCGTCTGCCATCGAGACCTTTCCGAGCAGCTTCGAGTCGGCGCTCAGTACGACTTCGATCTTCGCCCAGGACGAGTTCCTGGGGCGACCCCATAGCTACTGGGAGACGTATCGGCAGAACATCGAGGCAGTGACGCCGGCGGACGTGCAGCGGGTGGCCGAGCGCTTTCTTTCGCCGGACAAGCTGGTGATGCTCGTCGTCGGCGACTGGAAGGCGATCGAGCCTGGCGACAGCGACGGCCGTGCCACGATGGCGGAGGTGGCGGAGAAGATCGGCGGCGGGGTGACCATGCTGCCGGCGCGCGATCCGTTGAGTCTGGAAGCGCTGACGCTGGAGCCGGCGGCACAGTGACGCGGCTCGCCGCGACACCGACTTCCACTATGGGCTTGCATGGACAACCATGTACCCTGCGCGTCAGCGCGGCGAAGACGCCGCGACTCTACTGCTAGATGCTGGAGGCGCTGGATCGTTCCCTGGAGGTAGTGGTCGGCTACGCCTGGGGCATGCCCCTGGTCATTCTGCTGATCGGTTCGGGCGCCTTCTTCTGCTTCTACCTGCGTCTGCGGCCCCTGTTCCACATGGCGCACGCCACGGCGGTCACCCTCGGGAGGTACGACTCCGACGACGATCCGGGGCACATCAGCCACTTCCAGGCGCTGTCGACCGCCCTGGCGGCGACGATCGGTGTCGGGAACATCGGCGGCGTGGCGATCGCGGTGACCATGGGCGGCGCCGGGGCGGTGTTCTGGATGTGGGTGGCGGCTGTGGTCGGCATGGCGACCAAGTTCTGTTCCTGCACCCTGTCGCAGATCTACCGCGGCCGCGACGAGCGGGGCGCGCTTCAGGGCGGTCCGATGTACACGATCGAACTCGGCCTGGGAAAGAAGTTCCGGCCGCTGTCGATCATGTTCTGCTCCTTCGGTCTGTTCGGCTGCCTGCCGATGTTCCAGAGCAACCAGGTGGCTGAACTGCTGCAGGCCCAGTTCGATGTCGACCCCCTGCTGACCGGTGTCGGCTGCGTCGCCCTGGTGGCGCTGGTCGCCTTCGGCGGGGTCGAGCGGATCGGCGCGGTGACGGCCCGCTTCGTGCCCGCGATGTGTCTGCTGTACCTGGGCATGGCGCTCTGTGTCCTGTTCGTGCGCTCGGATGTGGCCGTAGAGGTGTTCAGCCGCATCTTCCGCGAGGCGTTCTCCGGCACTGCCGCAACGGGCGGTGTTCTGGGCATCAGCTTCCAGGCGATGATGGTCGGCGTACGCCGCGCAGCATTCTCGAACGAGGCAGGGCTCGGCACGGCCGCGATCGCACACGGTGCCGCGAAGACCAACGAACCGGTGCGCGAGGGCCTGGTCGCGATGCTGGGACCCTTCATCGACACCATCGTCGTTTGCTCTCTCACCGCCTTCGTCATCCTGTCGAGCGGCCTGGAGACTGTCGGCGAACTCGCCGGCGTGTCGCTGACCGCGGATGCGGTCGGGAGCGCTCTCGGGTCGCCCGGCCGCGCCCTTCTGGTGCTGATCGTGATGATGTTCGCGATCTCGACGATGGTCAGCTACTCGTACTACGGCAAGCGCTGCTTCGCCTACCTGTTCGGCGCCAAGCGGGACGGTCTGTACACATGGTTCTACCTCCTGGGCATCTTCGTTGGCGCGATCTTCACCGCCGGCATGGTGATCAACCTGATTGACACCGCGCTGGCGCTGATGGCGATACCGAACCTCATCGCCACGCTGCTGCTCGCGCCGAAGGTGAAGCGGGCGGCGACCGATTACTTCGACCGGCTACGGGCGTCTCGCCGACCTTCTTGAGGGTCGCGGCGGTTGCCGGCTACCTGGGGAAGTAGCGGATGTCCCGCAGGCCCTCAAAGTCCGCGTCCTGGGTCCAGAGTTCCGCCTGCTCCGAGTACGTCGTCGCGAGGATCGAGGCGTCGGCCATCGGCAGGGAGTGCTCCAGAGACAGCTTGGCGGCGAGAAGTGCCAAGTCAGCCGAGAGTTCGATGACCCTGCCCTGCTCCATGGCCGCAACAGCCTGCAGGGCCTCGACCTCGGACCGTTGGCGGGACAGGGTCTTGAAGACTTCGTACAGGCAGATCACCGGCACGAGAAGCCGTTCCGCGTCCAGAATGGCCTCCCTGTAGAGAGCGGCCCTGTCGGATTTCTTGAAGAACTCGAGCCACGCCGACGAGTCGACGACGTTGCTGGCGGTCGATCGAGCGCGCGGTGCTGTCGGAGTGGGCGGAGCGCTGCGAGAAGTCACAGGCGATCCGGCTCGCGGTCGACTTCCGTGTCGATACCCGGCAGGAACCCCTCGTACTCGGACATCGGCTTGACCGGGATCAGCTCGATGGTTTCTCCCAGGCGAATTGCCCGGATCTTCTGACCTGGCTTGAGGCGCAGAGCGGTTCGGATCTCAAGTGGGATGACGACCTGGTACTTGGGCGAGAGGGTCACTTCGGTCATGGCGTACAACGGTATCACGATCGATCGCCGATGCGTATGTCGATGTGTGATGGGGTTGCGCGAAGGGCAGACAAGGGCGGCAAGATCCCGGTTCCGCCACAGTAGAGTCCGACGGCATGGAAAGAGCGGCCAGCGCGGTCGCGGTCTGTCTGGCGCTGGCTGTCGCGCCGGCGGCGGCGCTTGATCTATGTGGCCCCGATCTCGTTGCCGCCGGGGGGATCACGCAAGGCGGCGAGCTTGAGCTGGAGCAGGATCTGCCCCCTGTCGGGCAGTGGCGCGTATCGAGCCGGGATGCCGGCAGCCGGGTCCGTGAGGGCTGTGGCGTCGGAGTCATCGAGGCGCCTCTGGCCGCGGTGCGCGAAGTGATCGACGCGGCGGCGGACTTCGACGAGTTCATGCCGCGCGTGCTCGAATCCGAGGTCGAGGCGGTTTCGCCCGGCGTGTATCTGAACCGGCAGGTTCTGGACGCGCCGTTTCCGGTGGAGGATCGGCAGTACACGGTACGGGTCGAGACCGAGAACTTCGAGACGGGTACGGGTCCGGGTTGGTGGGCCCGCTGGAACTACGTCGAAGGCTCCGGCAACGTCCGGGAAAGCACGGGTTCCTGGACGCTGATTCCACTCGACCAGGAACGTACTGTCGTCGTCTACCGGGTGCTGACCGACCCAGGCGGCATGCTCCCGGCCTGGATCGTCGACTACGCGGCGCCCCGCACCCTGCGTCGGGTGCTGGAGTCGTTGCGGGACAGGGTGTTGAGCCGGCGGTGATGCGAGAACCGGAACCTGATACCGGCCAGTGGTGCCCTTTGTGGGCGTCGTGTCCTCAACCTGCGCCGGCGAGCACGACGACCACGTTCTGACCGCCGAAACCGAAGGCGTTGACGAGTGCGATGTCGGTGGGGTGGGCGCGGGCCCGGTTGGGGACGTAGTCCAGGTCGCAGTCGGGATCCGGCCGCTCCAGGTTGATCGTCGGGGGGATCGTGCCCTCCTCGATCGTCTTGACCGCGGCCAGGACCGATACCGCGCCGGCCGCCCCCAGCATGTGGCCGACCTGGGACTTGGTGGCGGTCACCGCGACCTCCCGGGCGCGTTCGCCGAGGGCTGCCTTGATCGCCAGCGTCTCGGCAACGTCGCCCAGCGGCGTCGCCGTGCCGTGGGCGAACACGGCGTCGACTTCGCCGGGGTCGACATCGCTCGACTCGAGGGCGCGGGTCATGGCGGCGGCAGCGCCGGCGCCGTCGGGACGCGGCGCGGTCAGGTGGTGCGCGTCGGCGGTCACCGCGCCGCCTCTGACCTCGGCGTAGACGGGGGCGCCCCGCTGCTCCGCGTGCCGTTCGGTCTCGACCACGAACGCGGCGGCGCCCTCTCCGAACACGAAGCCGTCGCGGTCGGCGTCGAACGGTCGGCTCGCGGCCTGCGGGTCGTCGTTGCGCGTCGAGAGGGCTTGCAGACGGGAGAACGTGGCGACGATCAGCGGCGTGATGCACGCCTCTGTACCGCCGGCGACCACCGCGTCGACTTCTCCCGAGCGCAGCAGCCGGTAGGCCTCCAGCAGGGCGTAGTTGCCGCTCGCGCAGGCCAGGGTCGAGGTGGTAGTGGGGCCGGTGACGCCGAGTTCGATCGAGATCAGGCACGAGACGGCGTTGGGCATCACGTCGGTGATCAGGAAGGGGTTCGCCTTGCGTGGGCCGTGCTCAACCAGTTGCCGGGTGCCGGTCTCCATGCTCGCCACGCCGCCGCCCCCGGTGTTGAACGTGATCCCGTAGCGGTGAGCAGCGGCGGGGTCGATCTCCAGATCCGCGTCCAGGAGGGCCTGCTTGGCCGATGCCACGGCGAAGTGGGTCGAGCGCGCGAGCCGGCGGGCCGCCTTGCCGGTCAGCCACTCGGTGGGGTCGAAGTCCCGTACCTCGCAGGCGATCTTCACCTTGAAGGCCTTGGTGTCGAACGAGGTGATCGGCCCGGCGCCCGAGTCGCCGGCCTTCATCCGTCGCCAGAAGGTCTCGACATCGTTGCCAACCGGTGTCACGGCGCCGAGCCCGGTGATCACGATCCGACCGCTGTCCTTCGTTGGCATCGGTCGAGGATAGCGCCGTCTGCCGAGTGCTGCGGGCGGTGTGAGCCGTTTCTCCTGCGCTACGCTCGCCGCTCGCTATCTGCAAGATGTCCTAAGCCGGGGAGTCCGAGTATGAGTCGAGAGCGTTTCCTTCGATTGCCCCTGCGGATTGCCGCGGCGATGGCGCTCGTGTCCCTGGTGGCGCCCTCGGCCGGCGCCCAGTCGGACGGCGCCTTCGTCCCCGTCACCGACGCGATGCTGGAGGATCCCGAACCCGCTGACTGGCTGCACTGGCGTCGCACCCAGAACGGCTGGGCCTATAGCCCGCTCGATCAGATCGATCGGGAGAATGTCGGCGACCTGACCATGGCATGGTCCCGCGGTCTGCAGCCGGGCAGCCAGCAGGGGACGCCCCTGGTCTACGACGGCGTCATGTACTACCCGAATCCGAGCAGTGTGACCCAGGCCATCGACGCAGCCACCGGCGACCTGCTGTGGGAGTACAAGCGGCCGATTCCGGACGACATCGCGACCTTCGTCGGCGGCCTGGAGACGGTCAACCGGAGTCTCGCGATCTACGGCGGGTTGATCATCGACACGGCCAACGACGGCTACGTTTACGCGCTCGACGCGGTCACCGGCGAACTCGTGTGGGAGACCCAGATCGTCGACTACGAGGTGGACCCAGCCAGGCACTCCACCGGGCCGATTGTTGCCGCGGGCCGGGTCATTTCAGGGCGGAGCTGCCGGCCACACCGTGGTCCCGAGGCCTGTTTCATCGCGGCTCATGACGCGACGACCGGCGAAGAGCTCTGGCGCCGGCCGCTGATCCCACAGCCGGGCGAGCCCGGCAACGAGACATGGGGCGACTTGCCGTACGAGGACCGGCACCACGTCGGCTCCTGGATGGCGCCGAGCTACGACCCGGAGCTCGAGCTGCTCATTCTTGGCACGTCGGTCACCTCGCCGGCGCCCAAGTTCCTGCTCGGCGGCCACGAGAAGAGGCACCTCTTCCACAACTCGACCCTGGCGCTGGAGGTCGATACCGGCAACGTGCGCTGGTACTACCAGCACCTGAACGACCACTGGGATCTGGACCATCCCTTCGAACGGTTGCTTGTCGATACGGCGGTGGCGCCGGACACCGATGCCGTCCCGTGGCGGAACCCCCGGCTTCAAGCGGGCGAGGTCCGGAAGGTCGTGACCGGCGTTCCGGGCAAGACCGGTCTGGTCTACACCCTCGACCGCGAGACCGGGGAGTTCCTTTGGGCACGGCCGACGGTGCCCCAGAACGTGATCGAACGGATCGACGGCGAGACCGGCGCCGTGGTCGAGAACCCGGAAGTCGTGTTCACCGAACTGGAGCAGGAGAGGCTGATCTGTCCGTCGCTTCTCGGCGGCAAGGACTGGGAGGCCGGCGCCTACAGTCCGCTGACGAACACGATGTACTACCCGCTCCGGAACCTCTGCTCCCAGATGACGACGCGCGTGGGCCGTGGCGCCATGCACTACGCGCTCGTGAACGATACCCAGTTCGCGCCTGGGAAGGAACTGCTCGGCACGGTCTACGCAATCTCCGCCGAGACCGGTGAAACGCGCTGGCTCCACGAGCGGCTGCCGGCGACCATGTCGCTCGCCGCGACCGGTGGCGGTCTCGTCTTCGGAGGCGATGTGGGAGGCCGCTTCTGGGCCCTGGACCAGGAAACCGGCGAGGTGCTGTGGGAGATCAATCTCGGCTCCTCGGTGACCGGCTTTCCGATCAGCTACGCGGTGGACGGCCGCCAGTACGTGGCTGTCGGCACCGGCGCCGAGGGCGGGTCGACCTCGACCTTCCGGCGGCTGACGGCGGAACTCAATCCGAGTTCCAACAACACGCTGTTCGTGTTCGCGCTGCCTTAGGCACGCCGTCAGATTCCAACGAGCGTCCAGATCGTCTCGCACGGACTGTTAGGCTCAGGCGGTCCACGAACAGCGCGTAGCAGGAGGTCGAGAATGAGGTTCCGAGGATTCTCCCTGTCTTTCAGTCTGTGTGCAGCGACGAGCCTGCTCGTCGCTTCGGTCCTGGTCGCCGAGGAGATTCCGAGCACCCCAAGCGGCAGGCCGGACTTCTCCGGCAACTACGATGTCTCGTTTCTCACGCCGCTCGAGCGCGACGCCCGGTTCGGCGACCGGCTGTACCTGACCGCCGAGGAGGCAGAGGCGATCGCCGACGGAACGGCGGCCGGCAACGCCCGCGACGCCGAAGCGCGCGATCCCAACCGGGGCGTGATTGCCGGCTTGTCGGAGGAGGGTTACCGGGGCGTCGGGGCCTACAACGCCTTCTGGCTCGATCGCGGTACGGCCGCCTTTACCGTCGACGGCAAGTACCGGACGTCGGTGCTCACCGATCCTCCGAATGGCCGCTTCCCGCCGCGGACGGAGGCGGGTGAGGCCCGCTTCGCGACGCTGCCGCTCTTCAGCTATGAGAACACGGGCTCGGCTTGGTGGCTCGACGACCCAGACGACCCCTACGACGGGCCGGAGTCGCTGACGCTGTTGAACCGGTGCGTCTTCCACCAGGGTTCGACCATCCCGATCGGCCCCAGGGCTTACAACAACCTGAAGACGATCATCCAGACCGACACCCATGTGGTCATCATGATCGAGTGGATGCACTGGGCGCGGATCGTTCGTCTCGACGCCGAGCACATGCCGCCCGAGTACCGCTCCTATGCGGGCGATTCGGTCGGTTGGTGGGACGGCGACACGCTGGTGATCGACACGACGAACTTCCTGGGCGACTGGGGCTTTCATCGGGAGGGGCGCCACATCGTCGAGCGTCTCCGCTTCCAGGACGAGAACAACCTGTTCTACGAGTACACCGTCAACGACCCGGAGCACACGGCGCCCTACAGCGGGTCGCTGCCCTGGCCGCGCACCGACAGCCAGCTCTACGAGTTCGCCTGCCACGAGGGCAACTACGCGATGGGCAACACGCTCCGCGGCGCCCGGTACCTCGAGCAGGAATACTACGAGGAGCACGGCCGATAGAGCCCGCGGTTTCGCTGCGAAAGAGGGCCCGCTTCGGGGTTGACCCCATCCGCCGAAGCTGACAGGGTTCGCGCATTCTGCTCAGACAACCCGGCGTCCTGCCGAAGAGGAGTATGGCCAACGTCATGAAACTGGGAACTAGCGTGTCCTCTCGAACCCGAGTGGCGCTTCCTGCGCCACTCGTGAAGCAGTCCGAGCGCCCGTCCGCGGGCGCTCGGATGGCAACTGCCGTGGTCGTGGCCGCGGTTCTTGCCGTGGCGGTGGCGCCGCTCGCGGCCCAAGACTTTGAGCCGAACCGGCTCTCGGACGGCAAGCCCGACCTGAACGGCATCTGGCAGGCCTTGAACGAGGCGAACTACGACCTGGAACTGCACATGGCGCGCGCCGCCATGCAGTTGCGCGAGGGCCCCCACGGTCCGCTGCCGGCGGCCGAGGTCCTGAACTTTGGCGCGATCGGCTCGGTGCCCCCGGGCATGGGCGTGATCAAGGGTGGCGGGATGATCCCGTACACGGAGGAAGCGCTCGCCAAGAAGAACGAGAACCAGGCGAACTGGTCCACCCGCGACCAGGAGATCTTCTGCTACTTGCCGGGCGTGCCGCGGGCCACCTACATGCCCCAGCCGTTGCAGCTCTTCCAGAGCGAGAACGCGATCTTCATCGCTTACCAGTACGCCGGTGCGGTCCGCGACATCTACATGGAGGATCCGAAGCCTTCCCAGGTCGACAGTTGGATGGGCACGTCCTACGGCCGCTGGGATGGCGACACGCTGGTCGTGGACGTGAGCGGCCTGTTGGCGAAGGACTGCGCGATGCGCGACGGCGACATGGCCGGCTGCGGCGGCTGGCTCGACCGTTCGGGCAACCACTACAGCAACCAGGTGCAGGTGGAGGAGCGCTACACGCTGGCCGGACCGAACCACATCCACTACGAGGCGACCCTCACCGATCCGATGACCTACAGCGAGCCGTGGACGATCGAGATGCCGCTCTACCGGCGGATGGAGCCGAACGCCCGGCTGATGGACTTCCGGTGCGTCGAGTTCGTGGAAGAGTTGATGTACGGCGAGTACCGTCGCAGCCCGCTGCCGCGGATGAAGCTGGTCGACTAGAAAACGAAGCGAGATACACAATGCGTGAACCCGGACTGAAGGCACCTGAAGCGGATCGTGCAGACCGAGGATCACGTGATGATCCTGGTCGAGATGGTTCACGACGCACGCATCGTGCGCATTGGCGGCGAGCATCTGCCGGCGACGGAGCGGAGTAGCCCGCGTTCGGATCCTGCTAAAGTCGGTTCACCGCCCGCTGGGGTCGGAGCGAAGCACGCTCCGCCTGATCGAGAAACGCTGAGAATCCACTGACAAACCCACTGACACCAAAACAGAGGAGTGAGAGACGTCCATGAGTAAGCGAGCCATCATCATCACGGGGATCGGCTTCGTCGTCGCGGCAATCGCGGTGACGGTGCCCCTGGTAGCTCACCACGCTTTCGGCGCCGAGTTCGATCCCAACCGTCCGCTGTTGCTGAAGGGCCCGGTCGTCAAAGTCGAGTGGGTCAATCCGCACACCTGGATTCACATCGAGCACACCGAGGAAGACGGCACAGCGCACGTCTGGATGGTCGAGGGCGGCACGCCCAACACCCTGCTCCGCCGCGGTCTTTCCCGGGATGACCTGCAGCCGGGCACGGTGATCGTCGTCGACGGCTACCAGAGCAAGGATCGCTCACGCCGCGCGAACGGCCGTGACGTGACCTTCGAGGACGGAAGCAAGATCTTCATGGGTTCCTCGGGTACAGGCGCGCCGCGCGACGGACGCGACGTGACCGAGCCGCCTCGGTAGCCCTCCCCCGAGCGAAAGCGCTCTGAACTTACCGCGTGCTCCTAGCGGCGCCGCGGTGGGTTCTCAGTTTTTCGCTGCCTGCTTGCGCCTCAGCGCGCCCCATGGCGCCTGAGGCGTTTTGCCGCCGGGGCGAAGGAAGAGGCCGCGGAGAACAGGCCGCCCAGCAGGAGGACGATCACGACGACGTCCCAGAGCGGGCGCCGGTGGTAGAAGCCCGGGAAGTCGAGACGGTGCAGGCCGCGGTACAGCCAGCGGTCGACGCGGCTCCGGCGCTGCTCGCGGTGGACGATACGGCCGAGCGCGGCGTCGAGGTAGAGCCACGTCCGTTCTGGATCGTCGAAGCGAACCCGGAGTACCGGCAGGGGAGCGCTGCGGCGCCGGCGGTCGCCGTAGTAGGCGTCGTACTCCGTTAGATCGTCCGCGGCGACGACCTCAGCTCCGGGCATGGCCGCCCTCGCTGCGGTCAGGAGCTTCTCCCGCGCGAACCGACGCCTCTCCCCGCTGGCGACCGCAACGAGCCGGTGCTCGAACGGCTGCACGGTGGCCAGGAACTCGGAGGGACTGCCGCCGTAGGAGGCGCCGCGGTAGCGATCGTGGTCGGATGGGAATGGTGGGCGGTACGCCAGGAGCAGGGGCTCGCCGTCGAACGACAGGAACTCGGCTTCGCGTGCCGGGAACGACTCGGAGATCGACTCCAGGCTGGTCCGGATTGAGGCGAGATCGAAATCGTCGAGCCGCATCCCACCGCCCGCGACCGCGGCGTGCTGTCCCTGGCTGGTCGTTCTCCCGGCGTGCCAGCCGAAGGGATCCATCGACAGCGCGCCGCTCAGCACCCAGGTGAACGCCGCGGCGCCGAAGACCAGGCCGCTGTAGTGGTGCCAGCGCATGATGCCCGAGTACGGCGAGCGCTTCCGTTGGGTCAGGCGGACCACGCCGACGGCGAGCCCGGACAGCGTCAGCACGCAGCCGGCAGCGGAGGCCCAGACGATCAACTGGCGCCACAGCGTTGAGTGTGAACGGAGCGGCGTGAAGTAGAGCCAGTGGAACACCGCGCCGCTGGTACCCCAGAACCGGGAGGTCGCGGTCGTCTCCATGACGACCTCGGCGGTGCGATCGGAGACGTAGAGCACGTCGCTGCCGGAGCGGATGCGGTGGAGGGGAAACAGGGAGGGAAGTTCCAGGGTCCACTGGTCGGGGCGGGGCAGCAGCCGGTCGTAGTGGAGTTCGTGCGGCGTCACCTCGCCGGCCGGTGGCCGCGCGAACTGCGTCGCGATCGCCGCCGCCTGACTCTCCGAGAGCTGCAGCATCGGACTGCCGGTGTCCGCGTAGACCGCGGTCCAGCCGGCCGCGGTGCGCAGCCGGTAGATCGGCCGTTCGCCGGCCATGCCCAGCCGGATCTGGAGCGCCACTTCGCCGCTCGCGCCCAGGCGCGCCGCCGCCGCGGCCCGCGCCGGGCCGACCCGGACTGCTTCCAGATCGAGCGGCGGCAGCCGGTTCAGCCGGTCGCCGGGGTCGAGCGCCGGCATCCGCGCATACATCATGACCAGCGCCGAGGCGAACCAGACCACGAACAGCAGGTTGCCGGCGATGCCGAGCCAGCGGTGGAGGAGAATTAGCGTGCGTTGCAACCCGGTTCTCCTCCGAGCCCTGCCGGCGCAGCGTTCGGCCGGCGCCTACTGGCGGAACTGATTCGGATCGTTGGCCCAGTACTGCGCGTGACAACCGGCGCAGGAGAAGTAGATCTGCTCGCCGATATCGAAGATGCCCTGGACGTCCCGGGCGTCGGCCGCCTGCATGGCGGCATCGCCGGCATCGATCATCTGCCGGCACCAGGCGAGCCAGTCGCCGTCGTCCATCTTGCGCCGGTCCATCATCAGCAGATTGCCGGCCTCTGCAACGGTGACCGCCGAGTTGCGAACCCGAAACCAGTCCTCGTCCGTCTCGGGCTGGATCTCGATCGTCTCCTCGGCCGTGATGATCGTGCCGGCCGAAGCCCAGATGTGATCGGCCGCGGGCTCGATCATGGAGGCCATCAGCAACCGGACGCCCGCGACCTCGCGGAAGGGCGGTCCGGTTTCCTCGCTGGCGCACGACGCGAGCGACAGGGCCGCGGCGGTGACGACGGAAAGGGCGAGCAACCTGCGGACGGCGGTCATGACGGTGGCGGAGTGTACCGGAGTGGGCCGGTGGCGCTCCGGCTCGCGGCCAGCCTCATCGACCGGGACCAGCTTGGCGTGACCCGGCGAGCCGGCTCAATCGACCCGGGTCCTCCACACGTCGCCGTGGGCCGTGAGCTGCACCGCGGTCGGCGCGGCCCAGTGGGTGCCGACGACGGTGATGCCGGTGTCGCTGAATCGCCCGCAGAAGCCGCGGCGGGCGGCAATCGCGGCGTCGCGGTCGATATCGGCGATCGAGCACCACTCCGGGTGGGCGCACTGACAGGGGTGGTGCATCACGTCGCCCGAGATCACGCCTTCCTCGCTGCCGGACGAGACGGCGATGCTGCAGTGCCCCGGCGTGTGGCCCGGCGTGGGGAAGAACTGGAGCTCGGGGTTGATCTGGTGGTTGCAGTCGACGAGGTCGACCAGGCCGGCCTCGAAGACCGGCGCCACCGAGTCGCCGAAGACATCGCCCCAGGTGCCCTCCCCGGCGTCCTTCCAGTACTCGAACTCGGGGCGCGCCATGATGTAGCGCGCGTTGGGGAAGGTGGGCACCCATTCGCCGTCGACCTTCATCGTGTTCCAGCCCACGTGGTCGATGTGCAGGTGTGTGCAGACCACCATGTCGACCTGCTCGCGAGGAAAGCCGGCGTCGCGGATCTCCTGGAGGAACGGGCCGTCGAGCTCGTTCCAGGCCGGCAGGGCGCGCTTCTTGTCGTTGCCGACGCAGGTGTCGACGACGATCTTGAGGCCGCGCGACTCGACCAGGAAGGCCTGGATGATCATCCTGAGCCGCTCGCCGTTCGGTGTCACGAAGTGCGGTTCGAGCCAGTCCAGGTCCGGCGCCAGGTTCTCCGGCGTGGCGTCCGGGAGCAGGAAGGACGCCGGGACCGGATAGTCGATCTCGATGATCGGTGCGATCGATACGTCGCCGATCTTGATGCCCATGGGACCAGGTCTCCTGCTTAGAGGTGCTTCGAACCGAGGCTTCGCTGCGCGACCCGTCAGCGGGTGAGCCAGGCGAACTTCTGCGGCTTCCGCGACGCCTTCGGATCGATCAGCACGTTGACCAGCGCGGGCCGATCGGAGGCGAGAGCCTTGTCGAGCGTCGGCCCGAGTTCGGCCACCTTCTCGACCAGGTAGCCCGTGCCGCCGAAGGCCTCGATCACGCGCTCGTAGCGGGCGCCCAGGGTGTAGGTGGAGGTCGGCAGCGGCTTGCCGGGAATGTACTCGCTGACGCCGCCGCCGATGCCGTTGTTGTTGATGACGACGAAGGTGATGGGGAGGTTGTACCGGCACGCGACCTCGACCTCCATGCCGGAGAAGCCGAACGCGGAGTCGCCCTGGAGGCAGATCGTGCGGCGGTCCGGATGAACCACGGCCGCCGCGATCGCCAGCCCCAGACCGACGCCCATGGTACCGAAGGTGCCGGCGTCGAGTCGCTTGCGCGGTTCCATGTTCGGCAGCACGGTGCGCGAGATGTCCATGGTGTTCGCGCCTTCGGCGATCAGCATGTCCTGCGGCGCCAGGCGGTCGGCAATCTCGCGCAGGGCGCGGTAGTAGCCCATCGGCTCGGTGTCGTCCTCAAGCATGGCCTGGACCGCGGCCTGGTTCTGGGTCGCGCTTTCGCGCAGGCTCGCCAGCCATTCGCTGTCGGCGGGTAGCGCGAAGGGATCGGCGTCGAGCGCTTCGTTCAACTGCGCGGTCACCGCCCGCGCGTCGCCGACCATGCCGACCTCGGTCGGGACGTTGGCGCCGATCTCTTCCGCGTTGAGATCGATCTGGAGCACCCGCACACCCTTCTTGAAGCGCGGCGGCAGGCCGAAGTGGAGGATCCAGTTGAGACGGGCGCCGATCAGCAGGATCACATCGGCGTTCTGGAGCGCGAAGGAGCGCGCCGGGGCGACCAGGTGGGGATCGTCGTCGGAGACGACGCCCTTGCCCATCGGTGTGGGCAGCACGGGGAGGTTCGTGCGCTGGACAAAGCGGCGCACTTCGCCCTCGGCGCGGGCGTAGGCGGCGCCCTTGCCGACGATGACCAGCGGGTTCTTGGCTTCGCGCAGAACCGCCACGGCGCGCTCGACCTCCTTCGGGTCGGCGAGAGAAGTCGGCGGGTCCGGGCAGCGGGGCGGAAACTCTGCGTCGTCCTCGTCGACCTGGGCGGTCAGCACGTCGTTGGTCAGGTTCAGGTAGGAGGCGCCGGGCCGGCCGTAGATCGAGGTGCGTACCGCCTGTTCGACGTAGAAGGGGGCCCGGTGAGCGGCGTCGATCTCCGCCGAGTACTTCGTGAACGGGCGCGCGGCCTCGACCTGAGGGCACTCCTGGAAGGCGCCCTGGCCGTTCTGGTAGCGGTCGTTGGCGCCGCCGAGCAGCACCATCGGCCAGCAGTTCTTCTCCGCGTTGGCCAGGCCGGCGATGCCGTGCACCATGCCGGGCCCCGACACGGCGAGGCAGGCGCCGGGACGCCCGGTCAGGTAGCCCACTGCGCCGGCGGCGTAGCTGGCCGCCTGCTCGTTGCGGAAGCCGAAGTACTGGATCCCCGCCTGCTGGGCAGCGTGGGCGATGCCGTAGACCGGGAAGCCGACGATGCCGAACATGTAGTCGACACCCTGCTGCTTGAGGCTGCGGGCGATCAGGGTGTCTCCGGTCAGGGTCGTCATGTCGTGCTCTCCTGGCCGTCTGCAGCTTCGGGCGTGGGCACTGCGCCCAGCACACCGTCCGCGCGCAGCCGGTCGATTTCAGTTTGCGAGAGGTTGAGCTCATTGGCCAGGACGCTGTCCGTGTGGCGGCCCAGGAGCGGCGCCGCCTCGATCTCGACCTGGCTGTCGCTGAGGTTCATCGGCGAGCCGAGAACACGGACCGGGCCCTTGGCCTCGTGGTGGACAGTGCGAACGAACCCGCGTTCGTTGAGGTGGGGATCCGCGAACAGGTCGAGGGTGTCGAGGACGGCGCTCGCCGGCACGCCGGCGGCGCCGAGGATGGCCATCGCCTCCTGCTTCGTGTGGCGCCCCGTCCACTCGGTGATGACTTCCGACAAGTCGTCGCTGTTCTCGAACCGCCCCTTGGGCGTGTTGTAGCGAGCATCGTCGGCGAGGTCGTCGCGGGCGATGGCCCCGCACATCGCCTCCCACATCCGGTTCGTGACCATCAGCAGGTAGACGTAGTCGTTGGGCCCGAACGGCTTGCAGGGGTAGAGGTCATCATCGCTCCGCGCCCGGTGCCGCTGCGGGGCGCCGCCTGGCTGCCGAATTTGCCGCCCATGGCGATCGCCGTGCGCATGAACCAGGTCACCCCCTCCTGCATCGAGATCTCGACAAGCTGGCCCTTGCCGGTGCGCAGCTTGTGGGCGTAGGCGGCGGAAAGGGCGAGGGCCATCAGCACGCCGGTGCCGCAGTCTCCGATCGTGGTTCCTGGGCGGAGAGGCGGCCCGTCGGTTTCGCCGGTGATCGACATCGCTCCGCCCGCGGCCTGGGCCACCGGGTCGAAGCACTTGAAGTCGCTGTAGGGCCCGCTGTTGCCGAAGCCCTTGATCCGGCCGTAGATCACCTCGGGGTAGACCTCGCGGATCGAGTCGTAGTCGAGCCGCAGCTTCTCGACCACGCCGGGGCCGAAGTTCTCGATCAGGATGTCGAACCGGGGCGCGAGCTCGAGCAGCAGGCCGCGGCCCTCATCCGTAGCGAGGTTGATCGCGATGCTCCGCTTGTTGCTGTTCCAGTTCATGAAGTACTCGGAGTCGTCCGTACTCCGTCCGCCCGCGAGACCGCGTCCGGGATCGCCGGTCCCAGGCCGTTCCACCTTGACCACGTCGGCGCCCAGCCAGGCCAGGGCCTGGGTACACGAAGTTCCGGCTTCGTACTGCGTCAGATCGAGAATGCGCAGACCGTCGAGTGCTGGCATGGGAGGCCTCCCTGGGTGTGCGTTGCGGGCGCATACGATAACCCGGTTCTCGACCGCCAGCCCCACTGCCGCGGCTGACCCCGGGAACGCGGGCATCTTGCCCGCATTTGGCGCGGCGCGGCCCCCGGAACACTCTTCCGGCTCACGTTGTTTTCCAGCATGCGGACGCCGCCCCGCCGGCCCCTTAGGCGCCAGCACTGTTTCGCTGAGCTGCCGGAGCCCCGGGGCCGCCTGGACCGCGTCGATGGGCAAACGCTCGCTAAAGCGCGTTGTCAAGCATCCTTGACGCGGGTGGAGGCGCTTCACAGGAACGCCGCGCCGGCGTGGTCCTCGAACGCATCCGCCTGCCGGATGTACCGCATCAGCATGCCTGCGCTCGCGTGTCTGGTGACCTCCATGATCTTGTCCAGGCGAGCTGAGTGGACCGCCGCGCTGGTCACGAAACCGGACCTCAGCGAGTGTCCGGAGTAGTCGGCAGGGTCGAGACCGATGGCGCTCACGCAACGCTTCACCAGCCGGGCGACGTCCGTGGGGTGGAGAGGTCTTCCCCGCAAGCGGCCACCACGCCAGAGGGTCTGGAACAACGGACCGTCCTTGGCGCCGGAGAGGGTCAGCCAGCGACGCAGCCGCTCCACCGGCCGGATGAACGCCCCCTCCGGAACCGCGATGCTCTGCCCCTTGCCGAACTGGTCCGTCTTCGACCGCCGGACGTGCAGGAACATGCCGCCCTCCTGGCCGGGTCCCTCCAGGAACTCCGCATCTTCAAGGCGCAGCCCGCAGAGCTCCGATCTGCGCAGTGCGCCCGCGAAACCGACGGCGATCACTGCCGCATCGCGGACCGCCATGGCGTGGTGCTCCGCCTGCATTGCAAGCCGGTCGCAGCGCGACAGGATCGCCCCGATCTCGTGCTCCCGGAGCGCCTTGACCTGCCGGGGCCGTTCGTCGGCCAGCCGGCCCAGACCGCGAAGGACGCTCGCGACCCTGAGGTGCCGCGCCGGCGATTCCAGGTCCCGCTCGCCGTACTCCCGGTTGATCGCGGCCAGGCAGATCCTGATCGTGCCCATGGCAAGCGGATGCCCGGTATCGGTCCCGCTGCGGGACGAGCCCTGTCCCGCCGCCAAGGCGACCAGGAACTCCGCTACGTCCTCCGGCGTCGCGGCCATCGGGTCCAACCGTCTTCGGCCGCAGTAGTCGACGAACTTCCGCCAGCCACTCCGGTATGCCCGTCGGGTGTTCTCAGCGAGCGATATTCGCACGGCTTGACCCACCGAAACTGCGTTGGGCGAGCCGGATTCCTTGGAAGCGTTGGTAGCCAATTTTCTCCTCCTTAGGGGCAACCGTTGAGCGTGTTTCCTCCACTCCCGCGAGCCGTCGGGCGTCTCGCCGACTGCCCGGAGAATGCTCTCTAACGCGCTTAGGGGAGCGTTAGCGTGTCGGGACCGTGGAGAAGATCGAGACTACAGATGGTTCCCGCCATTCCGGCGGCCCCGTTTAGGCGGATGCCGAATGTGGAGTTGACGTGGCCCGGTGCGCTACTGAACGGGCCCTGAGAGTCGGGGCCGTTGATGGAGGCCGAGTGCGATGAACGACGCCAACCAGGACCATCTTTCGCCTCGGGCAGGAGTCCCGCCCGTGGCTCAAGAACCTCCGCGAATGTCTGAACTCCGCCTGGATGCACAGCGCGGAGTCTTGCGGGCTGCGTTCATCCTGTTCGGACTGCTGATCGCGGTTTCACACGGCTCCTCAATCGCGCAGCAGAGGCCACTGCCAGACAAAGCCGACCAGAAGAAGATCACGGATTGGCTGGAGGCATGCAACCTGAACGGGGACCTTGGGTCCGTTACCTGCGCGGAGATCAAGCACTGCGCTGGTGAGATGGCGGTGAAGAAGGACGATCACCCCCTGATCTATGAGCTCATGCGCGATCCGAACGGGAACGGCATTGTCTGCGAGCATTGGCAGGACGGCGCACAATCCGAACCGAAACGCAAGGGCGATGTGGTCTTCGGCATCGGAATCGCGACCGGTGTGATTGACCGGCGTGTGGGTCCTCGCGAGGCAGTAGGTTCTGAGGGGAACTTGCTGGTGGCTGATTTCCGCGGTGGAGAGACAAGGCCGGTCGCCACTGCGTCCTACCTGATCCCTCGGCGCGACACGGCGAGGGTTCGGCCAGGGCTCATGGTGTTGCTGGATGCCGACATCGTCGCTGAGGACGGCCTAGTGAAGCCCCGGGGCGTCGGTCTCGGCGTCACCGTTGCGTTTCGCGGGACCTTGGGCGACAACTGGACTCAGGCATTCGGGGTTGGTGTGGCCTATTTGTGGGAGTCCGCCGACCTGCTGAGCGGGGGTCGGGAGCCTGAACTCGTGAATCGAACGGTCGATTCGGTGTTGTTGGTCGTGACGTACTCGTTCGGCAAGCGGTGGTGGCAGTAGCGTGCCCGTAGTCAAAGAGCGGGCCGTGGGTATTGAATGGGACAAAGTGTTCGCGGTCGCTTGTCAGTAGCACATACATCCAAAAGGGGGAACCCCAGAATGAACCGACGAAGAACCGCTACACGGACTGGTGAGGTTCGTGCTGTTCGCCTATTCGTGAGCCGTTGCCACGCGCTCGTTGCGTTGACTCTCTCCGCGTTGCTCCTTAGCGGTTGCGCCGGAGTGGGGCTTCAGAGCACCGCCATTGCAGGTCCTTCGTGGCAGGAACGAGAAGCGTCCCGCTTTCAGCAGGAAGGCGACGATCTCGGTGACCGGGTTGAAGAGGCGAGAGACGAGGCAAGTCGGAAGGGCGGAAAGCGTAAAACCTTGGGAGTCCTGACTTTCGTTTTTGGACTGCTGGCTCTGTTCTACGTTTTGGACGATACTGAGGATGTCGAAGAGGAGTTGACGTTTGCCCCTGGGCAGGATAGCGAGGAAGCAGCGGGGGGAGGGAAGGTGAGACCGCTCCGATACGTCGGAAGAGTGCAGTACTAGAGAGGCACTGAAACCGTGAGATTGGTTGGGAATGCGAGTGGAAGGGGCGCCCTCCTGGTTGCAATCGGCTCTTTGTCAGCCGTTGTCGCTCCGGGGTTCGGAGTTGAAGAGAGCGATGCCAAGGCCGCGTTTGTGACTGCAATGGAGGCGGCGCAGGTTGCCCGCGAGGCAGGTCTTGGGGCGGCGCAACGAGGCTATGACCAGGTTGCGGGTGCCCTTGAAGCGGCGAGCACCGGCCTTACCTGGGAGGCGCGAGAGAGACTGCGGACGGGACCGTTGGCGGATGCCCGCCGGTCTCGCGACGCTGCCGTTGAGGTTGCGAGGAGCGCATACTCGCGCCGGGTTGAAGAGGCCGTGCTGGGGTACTCGGCTGCAGCCATGGTCCACGGTGTGATGATGGAAACTACCGAGGCAGTGCGCACCGATTTCGAGGTCTACAAAGTCGTTCTCGAGGCGGCTGAGGCGGCAGCCGCTGATGCGGAAACGGCCGCCGCCGCTGCCGCTCGCATGGACGCCGGGCGCGGCGGCAACCTTGCTGAACTCCAAGCTAGGGCCGACACGGCCAAGGCGGCCTACGAACGGGCGGATAGATCCTACGAGGAAGCCGTCAGCAGGAAGCCCGGGCGGCTCGAGCCCCGAAAGACTGCCGGTGAGAACGTGGGCCGTTTCCTTGAGGGCCTGAACTCCCTCGCTGCTGGCGACAGGGCAGGTGCCGAGCGTTCCGCCGAGGAGATGGGACGTGCTCGCGAGGCCGCGCTCCTGGATGCAGAAGCGGCCAACGCGGCAGCCACGGCGGTCTACGAGGACGCCGTTTCCAGAGCCCGTGAGGCCCGGGCCACCGCGCATGCGACCTACCGCGCGGCTGCCGCTGCCGCTGAGCGGGCGGCGGTCGATGCGGCGGGGTCGCGGGCCGAGCGCGTGAGTGCTTTCGAGGACTACGAAGTCGCTCTGTCTGCCCAGCGGACCGCTTTCGTGAATGCGTCCCGGGTCGCACGGGTCTACGAGGAAGAGGAGCTGAACGAGGTGACACGCGCATTGATGGCGGGCGCCTTGTCGGCAATCGTGGAACTTGAGACCGAAGTCCTCGCTCGGATCACCAGAGACGCGGCTCGTGAAGCGGTCGAGGCGGCTCTTGCGACGTTCTCGGAACCGAGGCTGGCTGCGCTCGCACCTCTTGGGAGCCTTGAAGCCGAGTATCTGGCCACAGCGGAGGCTGCCCTCATGGCCCTCATCGCGCTGGAGAGTGCTGAGGCGAGCAACCAAGAGCGGGTCGTCGATGCGAGGCGCATCCTCCAACGAATCGAGAGCACCTATTGGCGCACCGTGCATGATGCTGACAAGACCCTCGACGATGCCTTGGTGGCTTCGTTCAGGAGAACCGCACCTAGGGACCGGAAGGGAGCCGCCATGCGGACGGACGCCGCCACGGCGTACCGACTCGTCATGGAAGGCGCCCGCCTGTCACGAAGACAAGATGTTGATCGGGCCTTTCCCAACATGGATCTCCCCCAACCCCGGCACCCAGTTCTTAGCGCCGGAGACTGGGGCACCGGACCGGTTCTGAGTATCCGACACTGGAGCGCCGGAGTGGCTTCCTCCGTCACTGACTACAGGAGGAAACGCGCTGGCGCCGACGCCCGCTATCGTGAGGCCATACTCAGTGCGGTGACAACGAACACCGGGGCACTGGCGGCCGAGGCCCGCTCGACTGCTGTCACCCGCGATGCCGCGCGCGACGCCTACGACGCCGCCTTCGCCGCAGCGCAGGCCGCGATTTCTTTCGACTACAAGGCTCGTGCTCGGCTGCCGACTCTTGAGGCTGATGTGCGCGCCGCGTTGGTGGCCGCTGCTCACGCGCCGTTCTCGGAAGGCTCACTCTTGAAGGCCCAAGCGAGGTCGCCTCATGCACCGAACGGCAAGGGGAGGCCTACCGGTCGCTGGAGGTGATACCAGACGACATGGATGATTGGGAAGACTGCAACAAATGACTGCCGTGCTGCCGGGCAGCGATTCTGATCGACTGCCCGGATACGACGTGCTGATTCGGAGAAGGCGATTGATCGTTGGGCGAAGGTTGGCCTTGAGTAGTCACCGAGACCGGCGGCTGTTCGTGTCGAGCGGCTTGGAGGTGTTGGATGGACAGAGAGCAATCCGGGAGACGATCGGTCTCACTCGGCGGTTGGATGGGTAGTCTTCTTGAGAAGAAGTGGTGGGTAGGGGTGGGCGTCTGTGTCGCTGCAGTCGGTGTTGTCTTTACGGTTTTCAATCCAAAAGGCGGGCCGGGATCCGAGAGCGGTAAACAAACAGGATGGGCGGCTGATCTGAGGGTCTCCCTGGAGACCCTTCCGGACGAGCCTGGGAACCATCTGCGGGTTGCCAAAGGCGAAACGTTCGAACTGGACAGGGTTGAGGGGGTTGAGGCGCGTTTCTTTCGCAGCGTGATCCTCGACGAGAACAGCACGCTCAGGCTGCCTGAACGCGCTCCCGGTCTGACGTTGCGGACCGGGAGACTCGAACTGCGGCAAGGCGCTTCAATCCTCGGGAGCGGTAGAGCCGGTCGATCCGGGGAGGCCGGTACTCCTGGTGTCAGGGGAAGAACGTGTGCCAACGGGAGCGATGGAACGGATGGAGGCGACGGTGGACCAGGCGGCGACGGCGTGGCTATTCATATAGAGACGCTTGAACTGAGCGTTGGCCAGAACGTCACGATAGACACTTCGGCTGGCGCCGGCGGCGACGGCGGGAACGGGGGCGCTGGCGGCCGAGGCAGACGCGGGGATAGAAGCGATCTCTGTGACGGCGGGGACGGGGGCGACGGGGGTAACGGCGGCGATGGTGGTCCAGGGGGAAGCGCTGGATACCTACGCCTCCGGTTCGGCGAGGTTCAGAGCACGACCGGAGAGAGGCTCAGCACGAACGAGTTGATTGAGAGGGAATTACACGTCGCCCGTGCGGGCAGCGGCGGAAAGCCAGGTACGCCCGGAGCGGCAGGAAATGGCGGGGCGGGGCAAGGAGCCAACATACTCGGTGTTTCGGCCGACGCAGGTTCTCCTGGCAACCGCGGGAAGGCAGGCGAGTGGGGCCAAGATGGCGGGGGTGGAGTGGCAGTGTACGAGGATTCTCCGTCTGAGAGCCAGCGGGAGTAGCTGTACCCAGTTTGAGAGGGGACGCAATCGGCGATCTTCACCGGCGGAGCTTAGTCCGTCTTAGTAGAAAGCCAGGACGGACGCCAAACCGCAACCGCTCTGTAGTTCAACCTGCAAGGTAAGGAGCTCATTGGGCAGCATGAAGACAATCCGGCCCGCCTTGCTGGGAATGTCACTGGCCGCAGTGCTGGCGGTAGGCGACGTGCACGCTCAAGTCATGTGCAGCTTAGGCACTGCATCCGTGCCACCGAATCACAACCTCGACGAGCCGCCGTCTCCCCGGGCGGACCGGGAACTGAGGCGGATCTACGGTGCGCTCTGCGCGCCCCGTGGCTGCGGGACGTACGTGTTGGTGAGCAACCCTACGGTTCCTAATGCCATGGCGACCGTGGTCGGCGTCGGGCGAACCAAGATCAGCTATCGACCGGTCTTCATGGACCAGACGGCTTTCCAGTACGGCCCAGGTGCGACCTTCGGGATTCTGGCCCATGAGTTCGGACATCACATTGACCTGCAAACAACGCCGCCATGGATGAACACGTCCTGGTCCCGTGAGCTGAAGGCGGACGCATGGGCCGGCTGTGCGCTGGCGCGAACGGGTGTAAGCACCAGTAACCTCGAGAATGCGCTAGTAGCGATTGCGGCGTTTCCCTCGCCGTCCCATCCTCCCTGGCAGGTCCGAAGCCAGTCGGTCCGAACGGGGTTTGTGAACTGCGGTGGGCTGTGGCCAAACTCGGGGCCTGGGTGGCCACCAGGCGCTGCGCGGATGCCTGGCGACCGATCAGAGCCGTTCGGCGAACTTCCTGGACTTTCGCCGAAGGCTCCCTGAGCAAGTCTGATGTCACTGGTCGCCGAAGGAAAGTGGGCTTCACTAGAGCAAGTAGAAGGACACAGCGAACGGAATCAAGCCTTCGCACCGGCGCCGGCGCCGATCCCGGAGGCGGCCGAGGCGGAACAGCAGGCATTCGAGTCCGAAGCGGCCCGGGCGATTGCCAGAGCCAACGCTCATCAGCCCGGGCCGATGTGGGAGTCAAAGGACCCTCCGCGGTTCTCCGGGCGGTTGCCGGTTCTGCTTCTCGTGATGGTCACCGGCTGCGAGCAGGGGCAGCCCCTAAACTGGCCGCAGTGGCGCGGTCCCGGCGGGCTCGGCGTTTCGGCGTCAGACGCGCTGCCGGTCGAATGGTCCCTGGAGAGTGCCAACGTGCGTTGGTCGGTCCCGCTCGCCGGCAGCGGCAACTCGTCGCCCATCGTGGCGGTTGACACCGTTTACGTGACGGAGGCGCGGCGTGCGGAGCAGGCCCCGGAGGGCGTCGAAAAGGCCTTCGAACGTTGGCTGCTCGCCTTCGACGCGATGACCGGTGAGAAGAAGTGGGAGACGGCGGTCGTGACGACGTTGGCCGAAACGAAGCACTGGCTGAGCACGTTTGCGGCCACGACGCCGGCTGCCGACCGGGATGGCGTGTACGTCTACTTCGGGTCCCACCTTGCGCGCGTTCTTCACAGCGGGGAGATCGACTGGCTGGCCGAGGTGGACCCGGTCTACGCGGACAACTCGCGCTACGGAGCCGCGAGTTCGCCGGTCCTCGCGTCCGATGCGGTCATCGCGATGCAGGACAGGGAATGGGGTTACACGAGGACGAAAGACGCGGGCTGGCTCGCCGCCTTTGACCGCGAGACCGGCGCTTTGCGATGGAAAGTGGAGTGGGCCGGGCAGGAAGGCCCGTGCTGCACCTACACGACGCCGTTGGTGCTGGACGGC
Source organism: Candidatus Multivorans sp. (assembly GCA_965238135.1). Lineage (GTDB taxonomy): Bacteria > Acidobacteriota > Thermoanaerobaculia > Multivoradales > Multivoraceae > Multivorans. The sequence continues at coordinate 358,721 of OZ250177.1, forward strand.
CCGCCTCGGGAGCGTCTGATCGTTGCCTGGTCGTGGTTCATCCGGGAGTACGACCTGGAGACCGGTGCGGTCCTTTGGTCGCGCGACTACGACATCAACCAACTCGCCTCCAGCCCGGTGTTCGAGGACGACCTTCTGATTGTGTCGGGGGGCGCGCACGCGGTGAAGGCGACGCAGGCGTTCAGCTTCGCCGCCAACGAACCGGGTTCCGAGCCCAGCCTGCTCTGGGAGAACAAGAAGGCTGTCCCCGAAACGAGTTCGCCGCTCCTGCTGAACGGCCTTCTGTACACCGTCACGGATTTCGGCGTGATGAGTTGCCAACGGGCTTCCACCGGGGAGCTCCTCTGGCGCGCCCGGCTGCCCAAGGGTCAGTACCGTTCGTCCCTGATCGCCGGCGCCGGCAACATCTACGCTGCCTCGCAGCGCGGCGTCAGCGTGGTGGCGGCTGGAGAAGCGTTCAATCTGCTGGCGAACAACCAACTGGGTCGCAGGTCCAGCAACGCAACGCCGGCGATCGGCACCGGATGCCTGCTGGTGCGGACGGAGACTCACCTCCACTGTATCGGCGATCGGGCGGAAGGCGCCGGGGCTGAAAGTGCGTGACGTCCCTTCCTGGTCTTCCAACTCTAACCGGCAACGGCCTGGGAATGACGATCAGGTACGGAAGAGCTCGCGGCCAAGGCGCCCCTTTCAGTCCGCCAAACGAAACGCCCGAGGCCACAAGCGCTTCTCTACCCTGCGCGCCGTCATCTTCCTCGTCGCCGCAAAACTCGGCTTCGCACTACTCAATTCGAACACCGCCTGACCCACTCTCTTCCTAAAGGAACAAGAATACGATGATGCATCGAAACGGCCGTTGCTCCTTCCTTGCCGTCCGTTTATCAGTCCTCCTCTGCGTGCTAGCGGTCGGCTGCGATGGTTCTTCATCGCCTACGGCCCCCGACGTTCCTAGCACCGACGACAGTGGCAACATCGCGCTCAACTGCGCTACAGAAAGTCGGTTCACCGAGGTAGCCCACAACAGCACGTGTGATACGCGCTCCGATGGGACCTTCCTATGTGACCTCGAGATCTTACTCGAGAACAACTGCGAACAAGCGTTTCAGCATGTCTCCGTAAAGTGGTCGTTGTCCAGGCAAGGCAGCGAGGCCCGTTTGTTCCGCACTGAAGGAATCTGTTGGGCCGGAGAGTCTCCCGGCGTCGCACACGTCGAATATACAGAGCGTACGGTAGCGCCCGGCAGCCAACGGCGTGTGGATGGCTGTATGGCGTTCGAGGACCTGGCCGCCGGAAGCTACTCGCTCCATAGAGATTGGCAGGGATGCACCGTTCTCACATCCAGAAATTCGTGCTTCGGATTCGACGGGGCGCCTGCACCTACCGATTGGGGAGTCACAGTCGAAGTCCCCGAATCGGACTACAGGTGAATGCCCCGACCCAGGTCGTTTGCCGGCCCGTCGCTGCGTCGGTGGAGCGGGTGGTGTGTGGACTTGCTTCAACCACCAAGCGCCCCGTATCCGAGGCGAGGACTTTGGGATCATTGAATCCGACGACCCACTCTCGCCTTGAGTCGTATGTCTCTCCGGTTGACCAAGGAACGGCGGATTCGAGCGACGGGTCTACGAAGGCCGGCCAAACGGGCGGCAACTCGGCCGTTCAAACGCTCAAGAAGGAGCTGTCCCCGGCGACAGTGACCGGAACCGATTCGGCGTCGCCGTTTGCCTCGACGGACGCGACTCGTGGCCCGCTTCACTTGGGCTTCACATCAAGCCCTGGAACCACAGCGAAAGGAACAGCAGAATGTCGAACACCGCTCCGGAGACTAGCCCTGGCGTCGACGGGAACGTAGGTCGCGCCAGGAGGATTCGCTCAAGAGTAGCGCTACTGACGGGGATCGCTTTGATGGCCGCGACGGCCGGCGTCGCGCAGGAGTCCTCGAACGAACCGCAGGCCGTGTGGCAAGTGGATTTGAACGAAGAATCCGGCTTTTTCGGACCAGCCGTCTGGACCGTGGCGACACAAGCTGAACTCTCCGTGTACTGTCACCCGGACCCGGACTCGTTCGACGTCACAGTTCTTTGGACGGTCGGAAAGCCGCTGGCAGGTACCGAGCGTAGCGGCGAGCTAACGGAGCTCTCCCTGAAGTTCGATGATGGCCGAGTGGAGACTGAGAAGTGGCGGAGTCTTGTTCGGGTGTACCAACAGAAGGTGGGCGACGAAGCAGATGACTTCGTGCAGCGACTTCTCGCTGCCAGCGAACTGACGGTTTGGGCGGACTTCGCTGATGACGTCAGGCACACGGCGACATTCGCTTTGGCCGGTCTCGAGGAGGCGGTTGGTCAGATCGTCCCCCATTGCAGTCGCCTCTCCGATTTGAACGTCGACGACCGGTCCAAAGCAGATGATTGAGTACATCCGTGGCTCTTCAGGCTTTCGTGTGGAAAGTGAGCGAATCGGGGTAGAGGTCGAGTCCACCGAGATGGAAGTAGATGGCGTTGCGGAACGGGTCTCGGTTTCGGTAGCCGCGAGCGGCTTTCTTGAGCCATTGAATGACCGAGTTGATGCCTTCGAGGCGGGCGTTGGTGACCCCTCGCTCGATCGCGTTCAGCACTCCTTCGAGATGGGCCTTGAGAATCCGGGCCACACGCTTCATCGGCTCCAGCCGGCTGCGGATCGCCCACGAGTACCAGCCCTTGAAGGTTGCCAGCGCCTCGGCCCGGTCCGGCACCTCCCGCATCAGCATGGCGAGCTCCTTCAGATGCCAACAGCGGGCAGTCTTCGAGGTGCCGTCGATCAGGTCCTTGAAGCGGACCCAGGATCGCGCCGGCACCCGGTCCGGGTGGTACAGCCACAGATAGCGCGTGTCGGCAAGACGCTCGTCGGCCAGGCTGAGAAGGAGCCGGTGCTCCTGTCGCCGCACTTCGTCCACCGCACCGCCGAGATGAGCCGCGACGTGGAACTTGTCGAACGCGATCTTCTTGTCTCCGTCCGAAAGACCGGACACCGTCGCACTGATGTACGCGGGCCACATGTCCATCGCCACCGTCTCGATCTTCGCCCGCTCCGCCTCCGACAGCGAGCGGTAGTACGACGACAGAGCTTCCTTGCCGCGTCCGTCCGGCACGTGGTGCACCCGCGGCGTGCCTTCAAGGTCCGCCACCACGGTCACGTACTCGTGCCGCTTCTGGAACGACGTCTCGTCCACCCCCAGAAGCCGACACCCGGAAGCAGCGCCGCGACGCTCAAAACCACGCTTCACCGCCCGACCCATCACGCCGTCCACCTGGTCCCAGCTCAAGGCCAGATGCTCAGCCACCGCCGAGATGCTCGCCGCCCCCAGCCAGTCGATGATCAAAGCCTCGAACAGCGCGGTGAAACGCGAACCCGCGTCCGACCACGGCACGCCGATCGTCCGCACTCGGTGCTCGGCGCACCTCACACGAGGCACCTCGGCCGTGAGAAGCGTCAGGTACTGGCACGTCGGCAGATGACGCCAACTTCGGCGACGGGCGTCGTGGCGCTTGACCGCGCCCCCGCACTCAGGACAACGAAGCGACTCGCCGCCGCCATGAACCACGAAAACCTCCACCTCGCCGGACTCAAGCCGCAGCTCGACGTCCGTCACTTCCCATGGACTCTCGATACCCAGGATCCGACCGTACAAGTGTGTGTCACGCATCCGACGAGACTACGGCATTTCCACCATCAACCCGGAAGAGCCCAGAGTTCTATGTTCGCCTGGCGGGGATCATTTCCGTGATGAGCTTTGTTGCGAGCTATCGGCCGGGGCTCTTTGTCTCTGCCGTGGAGAGGTTCTACGGTGGGCCGAAGCGGAGCTCGGAATCCTAGATTTCAGAGAGCCGTATTGAAACGTACCGATCGTTTGAAGGAGGGAAGGGAACACCGATGTTTGAAATCCTGCGCAATGTGTTTGCTTGGCTCACGAAGCGTCCATGGCTGGCTCTGGGCGTCATCCTCGCCGTCCCGTTCGCGGCACCGTTGTGGCTCGCGTCAGCAGGGGCGTTAGTGGCGCATGTCAAGGAGAAATTCCCAGATCAACGACCTGATCTCGAGAGTACGATGGCCGCCTTGGACTTGGCTTTCGAACGCTATTCGGTTTCGGGCGCGAACTGGGATGTAGACCCGGGCAATGGGACGACCGAAGAGCCAGGAGAACCTGAAGATGGGCCGCCCTTGCTTGGGACCGGCGAGGAGGGTTTCCCTGAAGACGGGGATGTCCGCTTTTCGGAGTCCATTGTCGTGACGAGCCCTGGTAGATCCTCTTCTGCGTTCGGCGTCACGGAGGTCGTGGTGGACCTTGGCGTGGACATCATAGGGAACTCCAAGAGCGGCGTTGATGGCATCAAGGTCGCTTCGTGGGGTTCGCCGAGCTTGGTGGCCGAGGGCCAGCGCATCCGGATCACTTACAAGGTGCCGTCGAATGGAAGTGGAGATGATCCTGAAGGGGACGATCCGGATCGAGATTGTACCCGTCGGGGGTGTGATTTCTGCGCTCGCCACAGGGGAGACGGCTGGGACTGAGGGCTCCCGCTCCGTTCGGTCCTGTGGAACAAGTAACGGAGGGCGAGGAATATGGAAGCCAAGATACGGCAAGCAGCGCTGGTTGCCCGTTAGCCGGCGAGGGGTGCTTCTGCGACGATCCGCCCGACCGCAAGATCGGTCTGCTGCTCTTGCATGGGATGGGAGAGCAGGATCCGGGGGAGCACGCCGAGAAGGTCGTGCGCAGCCTATTGGCGAGTTGGAAGGGGGAGTATGGCGTGCACTACAAACTGCGGAGGTCGCCGGAACTGGCCCAAGACGTTCACCCGGTCTCACGATCCACGTCCTCTAAGCCGGCCGCTTGATGCGGGCGGAGAGCAGCCGGGCGTTCCCCGGCTGGACCGCGGAAGAGATTCGGAGGGCGCTGAACGAGGACGGGATGTCGGCCGGCACAGCGGCGATTTCACCAGAGTTACCGCCCCGCCCAGTCGTTGACAGCTCTGTAGCCGTTTGGCTACAGTCTCTTCCTTGGTTCGGCCTCCCTTGATTCGAGTCGTCCACTACGTCTCCGAGGAGGGCAGAGACTGCTTCGATGCTTGGTTTCGGCGGCTCTCGCGCGAGGCTCGTGTCCGTGTCCAGACGCGGATCGACCGAATGGAGCTTGGCAACTTCGGGGATCACAAGAGTGTGGGAAGAGGCGTGTGCGAGCTTCGGATCGCCAGCGGCCCCGGATACCGGCTCTACTTGGTCGCGACGGCGAGCTGCTCGTGATTCTGCTGGGTGGTGGCGTGAAGAAGAGCCAGGCGCGTGACATCGGAGCAGCGCACTCCCGTTGGATTGCGTACAAGGAGGAGAAGCGGAATGCCCGTGAAAGTCCATAAGGCCAGTGACTATCTCAAGACGCCGGAGGACGCGGCTGCCTACCTGAATGCGGCGCTCGAGGAGATGGGGGATGATCCACGCCTGCTCATGAAGGCGCTTCGCAATGTGGCTGAGGCGCAGGGCGGCGTATCAGCCGTTGCTCGCCAAGCGGAGTTGGACCGCGTGGCGCTCTCACGCGCCTTGTCCGGTCGCAGGAATCCGAGGCTCGACACGCTCGCGAAAGTGACCGCGGCCTGCGGCTTGAAGCTTCGGTTCTCGGCTTAGGCGGCGCAGAACGGGACGAGAGAAGCCACGGACCAAGGGGATAGAATCCGGCCATGGCCGAGCCCGCCCACGCAGCGCGAATGCCGCCGGTTGAAGAGTTGCGCGACGCTGAACAAGCGCCGCTCGACGCCGCCGACTTCCCCGGTTGCCGGGCTATCCGCATCGCACCGGAGGAGATCGACGACTACGAGGGCCGCCTCGAGTACTGGGAGGCCGTGCGCAAGCTGCCGCTCTACGAGGCTTGGGGCTTCCCCGAGGTCTGGGTGGACGTACCGGATGGGGGCTCGCCGTGTCGGCCGAGGTCCCGGCGGCCCGGTCTCACGATCCACGTCCGCGAAGGCGGTCGCTTGAAGCTGGCCGAGAGCAGCTTGGCGTTCCCCGGCTGGACGGCGGAGGAGATCCACAGGGCGCTGAACGAGCATGCGATGTCGGCCGCCACGGCTGCCGCTCTCCACCGTGTCGGCGCCGGCCTGGCTGCCGCCGAAGGCACGGGACCGGACGACGATCGCTGGTTGCGGCACTACCGCGAAGAGGGCCGGGCCGCAGGCCGTTCCGAAGGCAGAGGCGGAACGAAGTACGAGTGGGTGGTGGCGGTCCTCCGGGAACGCGGCATCGACACGACGGCGGCCTTGCCGGCGGGTTTCGCGCGAGTTGGTGAGCTTCCCGCTTCCGCATTGATGCGCGCCGCGCTTCGTTGCGCCAGCGAGAGCGAGTTCCTGGAACTCCGCGCCGCGGAATGCCGCTGACGCCACGGTGCGAGGTGTCTGTGAAGGTCTTCCTTAGCCACTCCGAAGTGGATTCTCCTTGGGCCGCGACGGTTTCAGGTGTGCTTGAAGCGAACGGTCTTGAGGTCTGGGATCCTGATCGCGACGTGTTTCCCGGCGACAACTGGGCGGCGGAGATGGCGCGTGCGCTGGAAGAAGCGGAGGCCATGGTCGTCTTGCTGACGCCTGAGGGCGTCGAGGCGCCGAACGTCAGGCGCGACATGCTGTACGCACTGGGGGCGAAGAGCTACAAGGGCCGCTTGATTCCTGTCGTCCTCGGTGACCTCGAGAGTCTGCCCGCAGAGCGGATTCCGTGGATGGTTCGCCGCTTGCCTCGGGTGGAGCTGGATCGCCACGAACCCGAGTGGTGGCGGGTCGCTGATGCGGTCAGTATTGCTGGCCAGCGCCTCGCCGGGGACGAGGCGCGATCGGCGCAGGCGCTAGCAGGCGTTTAGGGTCGCCAGTCAACCTACTTGACCGGGGACGGTGGTTCTCTCCCCGGACGCTGCCACAGATACAGCGGATTGACTTCACAGGTGACTTTCGCGAGGCGTGCGGCAAGCTCCTCGGCATTTGGGGTATCGAGCTGTTACCGGAGAGTGAGTAGCTGGTCTCCTGCGAGATGTAGGCGGCAGGCGCGGTTGGCCTCCACCGGTGCGTGACCGCCGTGCCCAGCGCGGCGATAGGCTCCGGCGCAGCTTCGAAAGGGGGATCTCGGATGCAGGTCGCACAGGCGTTCGCCCGGGGAATACAGATTGGGGTTTGTGTTGCCATCGTGGTGGCTCTGTCGCCGCCGGGAAGCGCGCAGGACGCCTGGGCGATGGTCGAGTGGCCGACGTTCGGGAACGGCCCGGACAACACGAAGTACTCGGCGCTCGATCAGATCGACCACACGAACTTCCACGAGCTGCAGGTCGCCTGGGAGTGGGAATCGGTGTCTACGGGCGTGGCCGACGCGAACAAGGCGGTCAAGCCGGGCCAGTTCAAGCCGGTCCCGATCATGCTGGACGGCGTGCTCTACGTGGCCACCGCAGTCGCCCAGGCGGCTGCCATCGATGCGGCGACCGGTGAGGCCCTGTGGTCCTACGATCCCGAGTCCTGGCGCGCCGGCCGGCCGGCGAACATCGGCTTCCAGCACCGCGGCGTTGCCGCCTGGCGTGGATCGGTCGAACAGGACGGGCGCAGCCGGAACGAGACGCGGATCTCCGGATTCCGCATGGGTCCACTGTTCACGCCCCCGAGCACGAGCACCGGCGTGCTCATGCTGCCGAGCGCCGGCGGCGGGGCGAATTGGCCGGGCGCGGCGGTTGATCCGGACACCGGTGTGCTCTACGTGCCTTCGTCGACCAGGATCACCGTCCATCCGCTGAACAAGCCCGATCCGGCGCGCTCGAACCTGGACTACGTCGGCTCGTTCTTCGCCTCACTCGGTGAAGTCGCCGAGGATGCCGGTCTGGACTTGACCGAGGAAGAGTTGGCGGCGGTGGCGGCCGAGAGATCGACACCGCGTCTGGTCGCGCTGGCGTTGCCGTGACGATCGGTTTGTCGCCCAAGCCTGCCGACGTATCGGCCCCGCGTCCACGGCCGGTCGTGCACGGCGTGGCGGTGGACGATCAGACCCGCTGCGCGCACTACCACGGCGCGTCCGACGTGATCGCGATGCGTTTCAAATGCTGCGGCGAGTGGTTTCCGTGCATCGACTGCCACCGGGAAGTGGCCGGCCATCCAGTGGAAGTGTGGCCCCTGAGTGAACGGGCTCAGGAGGCGGTGCTGTGCGGAGTCTGCGGCCGCCGGTTGACGATCGCCGAATACATGGGCTGCGCTTCGATCTGCCCGGGTTGCGGCGCCGGCTTCAACCCCGGGTGTTCGAACCACTGGCACTACTACTTCGAGATGGAAGAGAGCCGCCGATGATCGACGCCGACGTTCACATTCCCAATCCCCGCCTCAGGGAGCTGCTGCCCCTGCTGCCCGGCCACTGGGTCGAGCACTTCAGCAACACCCTGGACAAGGGCGCCTCGCAGTTGTACTACCCGCCGCGGTCTCCGGTCACCGGTCGGCCCGGTGGCCTCGAGGAACTCCGCGAGTCGGTGTTCGAGCGCGGCGGCGCGGAGACTGCGATCTCGAGTTGCCTGTACGCGGTCGACAGCATCCACAATCCGGACGTGGCCTGTGCCTTGGCCAGCGCGGTCAATGATTGGCAGGCGCGGGAGTGGCTGGAGCGCGAGCCGCGGCTGCGCGGTTCGATCGTGGTGCCGATAGGGCTGGCCGCGGCCGCGGCCGCCGAGGTCGAGCGCAGCGCCGGCCACCCTGGCTTCGTGCAGGTGCTGATTCCGGTCCGCACCGAGCACCCGCTCGGCAGCCGCCACTACCACCCGCTGTGGAAGACAATCGAGCAGAGTGGTCTGGTGGCGGCGGTCCATTTCGGCGGCGCGCCGACCACACCGCCGACTCCCACCGGCTGGCCGACCTACTTCCTCGAGGAGTACACGGCGATGGCGCAGGTGTTCGCGAGCCAACTCACCAGCCTGATCGTCGAGGGCGTGTTCGACGCTTTTCCCGGCCTGCGGGTGGTGTTCCTCGAGTCCGGGTTCACCTGGCTGCCGGCGCACCTCTGGCGCATGGACAAGGAGTGGCGCAACCTGAGGCGGCTGGTGCCCTGGGTGCGCCGCCCGCCGTCCGAGTACGTCCGTGAGCATGTTCGGTTCGGCATTCAGCCGCTCGATTCGCCGCCCGATCCGAGGCAACTCTGCGAGGTCGTCGAGCAACTGGGTTCCGAGGAGCTGCTGCTCTACGCCAGCGACTACCCGCACGTCCACGCCTTCGATGCCGGGGGCGTGCTGCTGCGGCTTCTGCCGGAGCGGCTCCAGCGTAAGATCAGGTCTGAGAACGCCCGCAGCTTCTACCGTCTCTCCGAAGGAGGGTAGACCCATGACCGTAGCCCTGGTTGAGCCCACCGCCGCACCGCAACCGGCCGCAGCACCGCACGGGCGGCCCGCGATCATCGATTGCGACTTCCACAACGAGATCGACTCGCTTCAGGATCTCTACCCCTACCTCTCGCGCCGATGGCGGGACCACCTCGAGACCTTCGGCCTGCGCCACCCGAACAGCGGCTACTACCCGCGCTTCATGGACAACCGCGAAGAGGCGCGGCCTCCCTCCGGGCGCAAGGCCGGTTCCGAGGTCGGTTTTGTGCGGGAGGATTTCCTCGACCCGTACAACGTCGCCTACGCGATTATGAACCCGCTGACGGGCGTGTCGTCGGCGCTCGATCTGGAACTCGGTGCGGCCATGGCCACCGCCGTCAACGACTGGCAGGTCGCCGAATGGCTCGATCCGGAGCCGCGGCTGCGCGCCTCGGTGGTCATCACGCCCGAGGATCCGATCGCGGCGGCCGCCGAGGTCAGGCGCTGCGCCGCGGATGGCCGCTTCGTGCAGGTCCTGTTCATGGGACGGCTTCAGGAGCCCATGGGGCGGCGCAAGTATTGGCCGATCTACGAAGCCTGCGCCGAAACGGGTATACACATCGCGTCGCACGCCTTCGGCGCCTACGGCCATCCGATCACCGGCGCCGGCCACGCTTCGTACTACATCGAGGATCACACCGGCCCGCCGCAGGCGGTGCAGGCCAACATCACCAGCCTGGTGGTTGAGGGCGTGTTCGACCGCTTCGAGACGCTGCGCCTGATCTCGGTGGAGAACGGCTTTGCCTGGCTGCCGCCGCTGATGTGGCGCCTCGACGCGGCCTGGAGCCTGCTGCGCGATGAGGCGCGGCGGCTCGATCGTCTGCCGTCTGAGGTGATCGGCAAGCACGTCTACGTGACCACCCAGCCGATCGAGGAGCCGCCGCGGCGCAGCGACTTCCTGACCCTGATCGAGCACTTCGGCGATCTGGCCGGCCACATCCTGATCGCGAGCGACTATCCGCACTGGGACGGTGACAACCCCGATGTCGTGCTCCCGCCGGGGCTCGACGAGGAACTCGTCCGCGGCATCCAGTGCGAGAACGCCCGCGCTCTCTACGGATTGTGAGGTCCCGCCTGGGCCCGTCCCGGCGACCGGAGGCCCGCGCGTGAAGTACGTCGTCTGCCAGGCGTCCGAGATCGAATCCGGCGGCCGCAAGATCGTGACTGTCGCCGGCCGCTCGATCGGCGTCTTCAACCTGGACGGTGAGTTCTTCGCGCTGCGCAACCGCTGCCCGCACCAGGGCGGCCGGCTCTGCGAGGGCAAGCTCTGGGGCGTGCTCCGTTCCGACCGTCCCGGCGCCTTCGAGTACCGCCCGAGCCGCGAGATCCTATGTTGCCCCTGGCACGGCTGGGAGTTCCACGTCAGGACCGGCCAGTCCTGGTGCGCGCCGGAACGGCTGCGTGTGCGCCGCTACGAAGTCGAGACCGTCGCCGGCGAGGAACTAGCCGAGGTGGCCGAGGCCGCGACGACCGCGATCGAGGACCCCGAAGCCCCGGCCCCCGGCATGGTCAAGGGTCCCTACACGGCCGAAACCTACCCGGTCACCCGCGAGGGCGAGTACCTGGTCGTCGAAATCCCGGCGTAACGGCGCCGGTGGGCGGCGGATGGCGACGGTGACACCCGCCTGGGCAGAGGCCGGGGAGCCGTCCCAGGTGCCGTGCCATCCGTGCGCCCGATGACGGGCGCACGGATTGGTTCACGGGTGGCGCGGATCGCGCCACCCGGGTTCGCGCTCTGGAGGAGAATGAAGGGGCGGCGCTCGCTGCACTCCGCTCGCTTCGGCAGGGCGACCTCGTGCTCGCCGCCTTGAACATGGCGATCGCGCAACGCCGGCCGCCGCGGGGCCTGATTCACCACTCCGACCAGGGCAGTCAACACACTTCCCTCGCCTTCGGCAAGCGCTGTCGCGACGCCGGCATCCTGCCCTCGATGGGCTCCGTGGGAGACTGCTACGACAACGCCATGGCCGAGAGCTTCTTCGCCAGCCTCGAATGCGAGCTCATCGACGTCACCGACTTCCGCAGCCGCAACGAGGCGAAGAGCGAGATCTTCCGATACATCGAAACCGGGGAAACTCCAGAACCAAGGACGTGTGCGGGGCTCTTGAGGAGGATAAGGTACCCTCTGGCGCCGAGGTAAGTTTGACTCGTGGAAACACCGACTAAGATCACGTTCCGTTTCAGCAAGGACGACGACTACCGCCTCATCCCGGTAAACGGCGTCTGGGGGGGGGCCGACGCCACGAGGCGACATCCGGGTGGATTTTTTCCACGAGTCGCAGGCGCTGCCGGAGGCGATCACCCACGGGGTGACACCGGAGGGCCAACTCGGAAAAGAACTCAAGCGCACGCCGACTGGCGAAGCCCAGCGCACGGTCTTGGTAGGCATGATGCTCACCGCGGAACAAGCGGAGAGCATCGGTCGCTGGCTCCAGCAGAAGGCGCGCCAGGTCCGTGAACGGACGGAAGCGAAGGAGGGGGACAGCGACAGTGAACGCGACATTCCCACGACCCACTGAACCGACAACCGACGCACTTCACGCCGTACGACTCGTTGGTTCTACGTCGAATCATGCGTATGCCGGGTTGTTCGGGTTCGGCCTTGTGACACCATCTGGCGAGTTCGCGCTTGATGCCGAACAGGCTACGGCTGATCCCTTCCTCCTTCGGCTGTCCTCCAACCCGACAGCCAACTACCAATCCCCGATTGAGTACACCTGGATCCACGATCTAGGTGAAGATGGCTACCGTGTTCTTCGGCCCATTCCTGTGGCGATCAAGAGAGTCGACATCGGAGACTTCCAGGCGTCGTTCCGCGAGGCGAACATCGCGATGTCCGGCAACGACAGCAACGATGCCTTGCAGGCCCTCGTGGTTGAGATTCTAGAGACCTTTGACGTGCTCCTCAGGGAGCACAACCTGGGGCCAGACGCTGCGGAACAGCGCCGGATTCTCCGCACATACATTGCCAGGACGTAGCCTGCTCACCGCCGACTCGGCGCTCAAGATCGCCAAGAAGCTGGGGGCCGAGATCTCAGAGGACCGCAAGCACACGAGCGCTGTGGCGCGAATCGACGGCACTTACATCGGACGCTTCGGGATCCGGCGAGGCACGAAGGGTGGACACGACTACATCCCTAAGCAGATCTACGTGAGTATGAGGCAAGCTCTTGAGTTGGCTCGCTGCAACCTCTACAAGGAGGACTACGAGAGGATCCTGAAGGAGCGAGGGAAGCTGCCGGAGCCGGTTTCAAACTGACGCACTACCGGAATCACGCCGACACCGTCTTTTCGCGGGAGGCAGTCGCGGTGCCCGGACTCCCGGCTGCTGACATGCCACCGGACCTGTGGCTCCTCGTCCGTGATCAGCCGCCGGTTCGTTCCCTGGCGTTCACCCACAGCGAGCCAACCACCCCCACCCGCACGTTCAGCGCCAGACCCAGCACGCCGGCGTGGAAGCCCCACAGCCGCTCCCAGCCGGCCTGCGTGGGGATGACTGCGGCGAGGGTGCCGAGGACGATGCCGAGCAGCGCCGGTTTCGCTCTCAGCCCGGCCCCGCGAGATGCGCTGCAGCTTCGGCGCGAAGGTCAGGTAGACGACGACGATCGACATCATGAAGCCGACCGTCATCATCCAGGAGAAGCCCATCCTGTAGGCCTCCCCCGGATAGCCGATCAGCGAGTTGCCGCTGTACTGCGTGGCGTAGAGCGTCAGCACCAGCACCGGCACGCCGAGGCCGCGACCGGCGAGGTAGAAGTCCGCCAGCGAGTCGCTCTTCCGCGCCTTCCGCTACGCCCAGGCATCCGGCGAGCGACAGGACGACCCAGTGCGGCAGACCCAGCCAGGTCGCGCCTCCATTCCCCGGCACCCACCAGGGGATGACCAGGGCGTAGAACAGGACGAAGACGATCCAGACCACGCGAGGCATGGGCGAGGAGGATAGTCGAGCGGGCCAAATGGCCAAGACTGGCGGGCCAACCGGCGGCCCTCCGCCGGCGGGCGCCGCGATCGGTCTCAGGTCTGCGGTCGCAGGTCGTAGGCGACGGCTTCGCGGTCGTTCCTCACCAGCAGGATTCCCTCGGCGATTGCCGGGTTGTTCCAGGTGCGTCCCGACACCGCCGGCAGGGCGGCGACCTCCTGGTGGCCTTCGGGTGTGGCGTGCACCAGGACGAGGTGGCCGCGTTCGGTGGTGATCACCAGGTGGCCTGAGGCGAGCAGGATCTGGCCGTGGCCGTAGCGGCCGCCCTTCCAGACGCGGTCGCCGGTGGCCGGGTCGATGCAGGCGAGGATGCCCTCGTCCAGTCCGTAGATGTAGCCCTCGTGGAGCACGGAACTCGAGAACTTGTTCTTCATCTGGTTGCTGAACCAGATCTCGTTCACTGTGGCGGTGTTGGCGTCGACATCCGCGTCGACCTCGAGCATCGCCGCGCCGTGACCGTAACCGGACGACACGAACACGCGGTTCGGCGCGACCTGCAGCGGCTGCGCGGCGTTGATCCCGTTCATCGTTTCCCAAGGCCGGCTCCAGTAGGTCCGGCTGCCGTCGGTTGCCAGGGAGATGACCTGGTCGCCGCCGATCAGGACGATCTGGGGCAGACCGTCCAGGGTGAAGACGGCCGGCGCGGTGTAGGCGCCCTGGGCGTCGAGAGCCCGCCAGCGGATGGCGCCGGCGGCGAGCTCGTAGGCGATCACCGCGCCGTCCGGGCCGCCAGGTGCGGTGAGCACGGCGTCGCCCATGATTACTGGTGACGCCGCCATGCCCCAGGTCAGGTTGGTGGAGCCCGCGTCGTCGAGGATGTTCGTGCGCCAGATCCCTTCGCCCGTGGCCGCGTCGAGCGCTCGGAATTCCCCCGTGGCGCCGAGCGCGAACAGCGTGCCCCCGTGGAGGGCCGGCGTGGCGCGCGGACCGTCGCCGCCCATGGTCTCCTCGAAGCGGGCATCCCAGCTCACCGACCAGCGTTCGACACCGGTCAGGACATCGTAGGCCGCGACTACCTCCTCCTCGCGGCGCTGCTCGATCGTGTAGGCGAGTCCGTGGCCGACGACGAAGGAGGCGTAGCCGCCGCCGACGGGAATCCGCCACAGTTCGGGTGGGCCGGTCCTGGGCCAGGCGGTGTTGATCGGCTCGGGATACGTGCCGTCCATGTGGAGGCCGCGGTAGTAGGGCCAGGCGCCGGCGGGAAGGGCTTCTTCGACCGGCGGATCTGGTTCGGGTGCGTCTTCAAGCAGGTCTGTTGCGGCGACGGCGGCTGGGGCGGCGGCCTCGTTTGCTTGCGCGGCGTCGTCGCTGCGGTCGGCCTCGGGCCCCGGAGCGTTGTCGCCGTCGGGGGCCTCGGGCGGTTCCGGTTGGTCCGGATCGGGGGCCGGCGCGACTTCCGCGCTCCGGTCCCGATGGGCGTCCAGGGCGCGGTAGTGCCGGTCCTCGTGGTGGAAGTCCAGTTGCGGCATGAAGTTGCCCGTCATCTGGAGGTGCATTCCGGTGGTCAGGTTCAGCACCAGCGCCAGACCGGCCAGACCGACGACGGTGATGCCGGTCCACTTCAGAAAGGCGAGAAACCGTCTTGGTTTGCGGGTTTCGGTCATTGCTGGCGCATCCTACTGGCTGGTTTCTGTTTTGGAGCCGGATGCGGGCGAGACGCCCGCGTTCCCAGGGGGCGGAGCCCGGATGCGGGCGCCACCCGGGTGTCATCCGTGCACCTGCTGACAGGCGCACGGAATGGTTCGCGTGTGGCGCGAGGTCGCGCCACCCGGGTTCCCGGGCGCTCGTTGGTACTCTGCCGTCCCGCTGTGAAAGCCCCCACGATTCACCTCCGTTTCTCGCCTGCCGTCCTGCCGGAGACTGCCGCGGACCTTCGTTTACGGGTCCGCGATCTACTGGAAGAGACGCGCGCCGCCGGCGTCTGGTTAGCGGACGGATTGTCGTGGTGGGGCCGCAACCCGGCGCTCAGCCAAGCGCTCGGCGAGGCGGGGTTCATCGGCATGACCTGGCCCCAGCAGTACGGCGGCTCCGAGCGGAGCTACCTGGAGCGCTACGTGGTCACCGAGGAACTGCTGGCGGCGGGAGCGCCGACCGCCTTCCACTGGTTCGCCGACCGTCAGATCGGCCCGAGCATCCTGCGTTTCGGCACCGAGGAGCAGAAGCAGCGTTTCCTGCCGCCCATCGCCCGCGGCGAGCTCTCCTTCGCGGTCGGCATGAGCGAGCCGGACTCGGGTTCGGACTTGGCGTCGATCCGTACTCGCGCCGAACGGGCCGACGGCGGCTGGCGGGTCAACGGATCGAAGATCTGGACCTCCTATGCGCACCAGGCGGAGTACTGCGTTGCCCTGATCCGTACCGCGCCGAAGTCGGACAAGCGCCATGCCGGCATGAGCCAGGTCATCATCGACCTCAGGAACTCGAACGGGATCACGGTGCGTCCGATCATCGACCTGCCTGGCCGCCACGACTTCAACGAAGTCTTCTTCGAGGACACGTTCGTGCCCGACGACTGCCTGCTCGGCAATCCGGGCGACGGTTGGGCCCAGGTGACCTCCGAGTTGGCCTACGAGCGCAGCGGTCCCGAGCGGTTCCTGACGAACTTCCATCTGCTGCGGGCGCTGGTCGACGCGCTGGGCGAGAGCGCTTCGCCGGCGGCCCGGCGCGAGGCGGGGCGGCTCGTCAGCCGGCTCTGGGCCCTGCGCGCCGCTTCGGTCTCCGTGGCGGCTGCGCTCGAGGCCGGCGGAACGCCGAATGTCGAGTCGGCCTTGGTCAAGGACCTCGGCACCAACTTTCAGCAGGAAGTGTCGGAGGCCGCGCGACGGATCGCGGCCGACGAGGGGCTAGGTGATCGGACGCTCCTCGACCTCCTGCAGCAGGTGGTCATGGCCGCGCCCTCCTACACGATCCAGGGCGGCGCGACCGAGATTCTGCGAGGCATCGTCGCCCGCGGTTTGAGGTTGCGATGAGCGAGTTGCGCCAGCTCCTGCTCGACACGGCAGTACGGTTGTTCGAGGCGGCAACGGAAGACGAGGTGTTCGAAGGCGTCGAGGCCGGCCGTTTCCCCGCCGACCACTGGCGGGCGATCGAGGAGAACGGCCTGGTGGACATGCTGTTGCCCGAAGGGGACGGCGGCGCCGGCGTGGACTTCGGCGACGCGATGGCCGTGGCGCGCGCGGCCGGGGCCTTCGCGCTGCCGTTGCCCCTCGTTGAGACGATGATCGGGCGGCGGGTGCTCGCAGGCGCCGGACTCGAAGCGCCTGCCGGGCCGTTGGGGCTCGTCACCGGTTCAGACGCCGCGGAGGTGCTTTGGCCGGACGAGATCGGGGCCGTGGTCGTCGCCGATGGCGCCGGCGGCGTGGGTTGGATCGCCGGCGGCGAAGTCGATTTAGAGCGCCGCACGAACAGCGCAGGCGAACCGGTGGGGCGCTTGGGCCCGCCGCCGTCGATCCCGGAGGGTCAGTCGAGCAGCCTGGGCCCAGGGCCGCCTCCATCGATCCTGATGGCCGCCGCGCGCAGCGCCATGATCGCCGGCGCGATGGAACGGATCCTGGACTTCACGATCGAGCACGTCCAGGGCCGGGTCCAGTTCGGGCGGCCGCTGGCCCGCTTCCAGGCGGTCCAGCAACTGGTCGCGGTGATGGCGAGTCAGGCGGCGGTGGTCGGTGTCGCCGCGGACACCGCGATCGCGGCCGTCGAAACCGCGCTCGATGGCAGCGGCGACGCCACCTTCATGGCGGCCTGCGCCAAGGCCCGCGCCAGCGAGGCCTGCTACGAGGTGACCCGCATCGCCCATCAGCTCCATGGCGCGATCGGCTACACGCGCGAGCACGACCTGCACCGATTCACCCGCCGCCTCTGGGCCTGGCGGGACGCGGACGGAGACGAGGGCTACTGGCAGCAGAAGGTCGGCTCAATGGCGGTCGAAGCCGGCGGCGACGGCCTGTGGCCGCTGCTTTCGGAGACGCGGAGTGCGGCGCCCGACAGCGTTAGCATGGAACCGGTTCAAGCGAAATAGGGAGAAGACCATGGATCAGGCGACCGCAACCGGGCCGTACGTCGGCAAGCGGCTGAGCGCCGGAGCCTTCGTCGTCGATGAAGCCGTGCTCACCGACTACTACGGCGGCCTGGAGCTCGAACCGCCGAGTTCCGGCCTCCTGCCGTCGACGATCGCAAGCGGACCGGACGGCGACTACTTCCGGGAGATCGCGTTCGCCAACCAGACGGGCCATCTCTGGATGCGCGAGGAATGGGCGCTCTCGGCGCCGATGGAGGCGGGGGCCGCCTACCGCATCGAGGGTGATATCTGCGACATCTACGACCGGCGGAACCGCGTAGTCGTCGACTACCGGGTCCGACTCAAGGACGGCGCCGGTCGCCAGGTCCTGGAGACCCACCACCATCAGAGCTTCCTGCGCGACCAGGGGTACGCCGGGGACGTCGAACTGCGCGACCCGCGCAAGAAGCCAGGCTCGCGCCGCTTCGAGGTCCCGGACGGCGAGCGGTTCGGCCGGCTCGAGCGCACGATCTCGCTAGAGATGTGCGGTCAGTTCTTCCACGGCAATGCCAACTACCACACCGACAAGGATGCGTCGCGGGAACTCGGCTTCCAGGACGTCGTGGTCGGCGGCCGGATGACGATGGCCTACGTCGGCCACATTCTGGAAGAGCGCTTCGGCGAGGCGTGGTGGCGGAGCGGCTCCTTCGACCTCAAGTTCACGAACCCGGTCTGGCCCGGTGACACGATCACTGCCAACGGTGTGGTGACCGGCCCCGACCCGGACGATCCCGCACGTATGGCGGCCTTCGTCTGGATCGCCAAGGCCGACGGCACGATCGCGCTCATCGCCCGTGCCGCTGTTGCCGTTTGACTTCAATTCATCCGAAGTAGAGGAGCACCTATGACGACCCGACTTTCCGCCCTGGCTCTGCTGCTGCTGCTGCTGCTGCTGCTGCTGCTCCTCCTCCTGGTTGCCGCACCGCCCCTTGCTGCCAATGACACCGACCGCAACTGCCGCGGCCTGGTCGCTTTGACCGACCTCGACTACGCGATCGAACCGGGGATCCGGGTGCCGGCCTCGGAGCGGGCGCCGGCGCACTGCCGGGTGCGCGGCGTCGTCAACCGGGCGATCCGCTTCGAGGTCACGTTGCCCGACGACTGGAACGGTCGCATGATGTTCAGCACCGTCGGCGGCGCGGCCGGCTTCATCGACGACACGACGAGCCTGCTCGGCCGTGGCTTCGCGATGGCGTCCACCGACACCGGCCACGAAAGCCAGGACCGCGACTACGTGCGGCAGCCCGAGGCGCTGCTCGACTACGCCTACCGGGGTGTTCACCTGGCGACCGCGGCCGCCAAGCGCGTGATCCAGAAGTACTACGGCCGCGAGATCGACCATTCCTACCTCAAGGGCTGTTCGAACGGCGGCCGGGCCGCGATGCTGGAGGCGACCCGCTTCCCGGACGACTACGACGGCATCCTGGCCGGCGCTCCGGCCTTCCGCTTCCAGGAGTTCGTGCCCTGGATGATCGGCGGGGCGCGCCTGCAGGCGAGGCACCCCCTGACGGCGGAGTCGTTCCAGTTGCTGGGCAAGGCCTCCCGCGAGGCGTGCGATCGACTACCTGCATGACGTGGAGAAGCAGAGCGGCGGCGCGCACGAGGCGGGCGAGTTCTTCCGCCTGTTCATGGTTCCCGGCATGATCCACTGCGGCCGCGGCCCCGGCGCCTGGGTCGCGGACTACGTCGATCCCCTGGTGACGTGGACGGAGCAGGGTGTCGCTCCCGTAGGCATCGAGGCGAGTCGCCCGTGGCCCGAGCCGGCCTTCACGCGCCCGCTTTGCGCCTACCCGGAAGCGGCGAAGTACAGCGGCGAGGGCGACGTGAACGACGCCGCGAACTGGATCTGTAAGTAGTTGCCTGGTTCCGAACCAGGAGACAGCGAAAGGAGCTGAACGTGAAGACGCATTGGTGGACCGCTATCGCGCCGGCTCTCGCTCTGGCCCTTGCCGTGGCCAGTTGCGGCCCGGATCAGGAAGCTGCTGGTGAATCGGCGCCGTCTCCGCCCAACGTCATCATCATCCTCGCCGATGACCTGGGCTATGGCGACATCGGCGTCAACGGATCGACCGTCATCTCGACGCCGCATATCGACGAACTGGCGGCGAACGGCGTCCGGCTGACGGACGGCTACGCGTCGGCGGCGGTGTGCAGTCCGATGCGGGCCGGCCTCTACACCGGCCGCTATCAGAATCGGTTCGGCTACGAGTACAACCCGACGGCGAACTACGAACGCAACGCCGACGCGGAACTCGGGCTGCCCGAGGATGAAACGACGCTCGGCGACATGATGCGGGAGGCCGGCTACGCGACCGGTCTGGTGGGCAAGTGGCATCTCGGCGCGCGCGAGCAATACCACCCGATGAAACGCGGTTTCGACGAGTTCTTCGGCCTCTTGGGCGGCGGCACGAGCTACGTCGATCCGAACGACCCGGACGCCCATAGCTGGCCGCGGAGGCAGCCCGCCGCGACCGAGCCGAACACGATCGGGCCGGCGCCAGTGACCGGCGACCGCGGCAACGGCCCGCGCGCGATCCTGGACGGTTACGAAGTCGTGGAGGTCGACGAGTACCTGACCGACGTGTTCGCCGACCGCGCCGTCTCC
The DNA here is from genome assembly GCA_965238135.1 of Candidatus Multivorans sp. Classification (GTDB taxonomy): domain Bacteria; phylum Acidobacteriota; class Thermoanaerobaculia; order Multivoradales; family Multivoraceae; genus Multivorans. Next base: position 378,738 of record OZ250177.1, read on the forward strand.
TTCATCGACCGCCACGCCGGTGAGCCGTTCTTCCTCATGCTGGCGCCGAACGCGCCGCATACACCGATTCAGGCCACGGGCGAGTACGTCTCCCGCTACACCCACATCGAGGAAGAGGGGGCGCGGATCTTCGCCGCCATGGTCTCGTCCGTCGACGACATGGTGGGGCGGGTCACAGCGACGCTCCGCGAGCAGGGTTTGGAGGAGAACACGCTCGTCGTCTTTCCTCTCCGACAACGGCTGCATCGACTACATGCCGGCCGTCATCTGCACGAACTCGCCGCTCTCCGGCGGCAAGCGCTATCACCTGGACGGCGGCATCAGGGTGCCTTACATGGTCAAGTGGCCGGCGGGATTGCCGCAGGGCGAGGTCTACGGCATGCCGGCAAGCACCCTCGATCTGTACTCGACCTTGGCGTCGGCGGTCGGGTCCGACGCGCGGACGGCCGATAGCGTCGATCTGCTGCCCTACCTGCGCGGCGAAGAAGAGGCGGCGCCGCACGAGTATCTGTTCTGGCGGTCCCTGCCCAACGCGGCTGTCCGCTCGGGGCGATGGAAGCTGTGGCGAGTCGACCTGACCGACCAGGATCCGGCCTCCGTGCTCAGCCGCGGCGGCCGCCTGCTGCCCGAGCAGGACTATCCGCCGGCATCCGCGCACGGCCAGATCACGGTGCTCCACAACCTCGAGGCGGACATCGGCGAGCAGGTGAACGTCGCCGACCAGCACCCCGAGGTCGTTGAGCGGCTCGAAGCCGCGCTTACGACCTGGGAGGCAGAACTGGCCGAGCCGATGTGGGTCAGCAAGCGGTCGACCTTGGCCGAACTGCACGGGGAGGCGATTCAGCTCTACTTCTGAGTGGCGTTCAACTGCCGCGCCACACACTGGCAACCTCATACGACCGTGACCACGCCGGTCGTACAGCTACTGCGCGTGGCTCTACCTGACCGCCCTCGCGCCGGTCGCTCTAGAGGGAGTGGCCGGTGAGTTCGATCGCAGCGCCGGCGCGATGTGGGCCGCGTCATCGGCGCGTCGCTGACTTCCGCGCGGCGGCGACTCGCGCCTTCACTTCAGCCCAGCTTTCGATGCCCGCAGAGGCCGAGAGGTACCCATCAAGGTCTCTGAATTCCCGGTGCACCTCACGTCGAGAAGGCGTGCGAGATCGGATCTGTTCGTAGAAGGCGTACATTTCCAGCGACGAGAAGCCGAGGCGGACGCATTGGTTGGCGTACAGAAGTGTCGGGGCCGCGTCGGGGGTCGTGGTCATAAGTTCCGGCGATTGACGGGCGGTGATCATGGAGGCTGCAGTGAACAGATGGGCGAGGGTTGGTAGTAGGCGCACGACAAACTTCCTGGCGCTGGTGGACTTCTTGAGGTCGCGCGGAGCACCGGCCAAGACCAACTGGACGACGTTCAGGGGTTCGCCGTTCATCCACTGGTCGAGCGCATTTCGAAGCTTGGGCACGACGTAGAGGATGCGTTCGCGATCGGTTTCGAGTCTCCGAAAGCGTAAGCCGAACTGCTGGTCGAGATCTTCAGGGCGGAGCAGCCGCAGGGTGTGTTCTGGCCGGCTGAGCAGCCAATCGAACATCCAGGCGCACCACGCCATAACGTGTGCACCGGGGGGCGGTGCTGAATCAAGGAGATCGGAGCTCAGAGCCGATACCGCATCTTCGGGAAGGCCGAGGGAGGACGAAAGCTCCCGAAGCTTCGCTGCGGTTTCGTCGCCGGGGTCTATGGGTCCGAGGAGTGAGACCGCGGCCTCGGTACGGCTTTCGACCCAGGCTTCCTGCATGTTCCGGCGTTTCTTGAACGCCGCGAACGTACGTTGGAGTGCTTGGCGAAGACGGGCTTCGGGCTCTTCATCGTCGGCCGAACCGCAGAGACGGGAGACGACGTAGCGATCGAGGTCCTCGGGAGGATTCGCTTGGGCGTGGATCCGATCGAGAACAGCGGTCAGAGGGTCGTCAATGGCAAGGCACTGGTCAGTCTGACTGAAGATCTCGCGCAGCCGCATCCATTGGTCGCCGATCGTCGATTCAGTGTCGTCGAATCCCACAACCCGACTTGGGATTACGATGACTATACCGGTTGCGTTCTTGCCGGCTCGTCCAGCCCGTCCAGCGGCGTTGAGGAGTTCGCGCGCCTCAAGCATTTCCATAGCACCCGTCTTTTCATCGAAGCGGCTGTCTTGAGCGATGATCACAAACTCGCTGGGTAGGTTCATTCCTTGCCCAAGCGTGCCCGTTGCGGACAGGACGGCTAGACCATCGGGACGGGCGTAGAGCGACTCGACCAATCGCCTTTCCTCGGGTAGTAGCAGGCCGTGGTGGGTCGCAGCCCTGGATGTGATCGTATCGTTGCAGACGTCAACATAGAGGTAGTCGGTGCCGCCCAGCTCGTCGACGGCGATGCTGAGCCATCGTTCTTCTTGCTGGGTCAGCTCGATCTTGCTCGGTCCAAGAGAGTCAGATATCCGTTTGGCGATCTTCGCCGCGATGGGTATGGACTGCGAGAAAACGAGCGTGTTGATTCCCGCCCGCGCGGCTGGGACTGCAAGTGCGGCTGCGAGCACTCCCGCGTTCGCGGTTAGTCGCCAACTAGGGTTTGCGCGGAGTTCCGGGCTCTCTGAAGAGAAGGGGAGGTAGGCGTAGTCGTCGCGCTGCTGCGATGCCCAGGTTTGGCGGATGCTGAAGAAGCCGTGAGGTTGGGCTGTGAGTTGGCGCTGCACGGCGACGGGCACGCCTCCTGTACGTTTCTGCTGCCTATTCGTTCTGAGGAGGACGTTGAGTTCGTTGACGCGCTGTTGCCGATACACAATGCATCCACGCAGTTGACGCGTCGGTTTCCACGCCATGGAAAGGGCCATCGCTTTACGGCTTGTGAGTTCCTGTATCCACGCGCCTATCTCGTCGGCGTTGTTCATCATTGCGGACATTAGCAGTAGATCGGCTTCTGGGGCCAAGCGGACGAATTGGATGATGCACAACATGGCGTCGAGTGAGCGTTGGTCGGCTTCGGCCCTGGGGTGGATGAGGTGGCACTCGTCGAACACGAGTAGCCCTACACGCTCGAAAGTACTAGGCCGCAGATGCCCGAGCAGAAGGCAGGCTTCGGGTGTCATTACCCGGATGTCGGTGGGTCCCGTGTCGTCGGCAGAGATGGAAAACTCGTCCTCCCTTACGCTCCGTACGCGCCGCCGGGGAAAAGCGGTCTTCAAGTCGCGGAGGGTTTGGTCGACCAGCGCATGAGTCGGCGCGAGGAAGATGACCCGCCTTGTAGCGAGGAGTGTTGCACCGATCTTGAGATGCGAGACCCCGGACTTGCCGGCCCCGGTGGGAAAGGCGATGACGGAGGATATGCCGGGGTCGAGGTAGCGCTTGGCTACGGCATCTTGGAGGTTGGGCCAAAGGTAGGGGCGTTCCTCGGCGACCTTCTCTAGAAAGGGGCGCCACCGACTTGGTTCCAGGCCATGCGGCGGCGCCACGTTCACGATCGCGGCACCTGTGAGCGTGTCGGCAACGGCGAGCAGGAGACTTGCTAGGTGGAACGGGCCGGGAAAGAGAGCGACTGGGCCTAGGTCAAGGGGGTCGTCGTGACAGGAGTCGAGGTCGGTGGAGGGAAACTGGGCGGGCGCGGCGAGTGTCTGGGCGCGTCGTAGGAGCGCTGAAGGGTCGTCGGCCCCGCGAGCTTGCCCTGCGAGGCTAGAAGCTAGGAGCCGTACAGCGTGCAGGATGAGGTAGTACAGCGCGTCGGGTGCGGCATCCGGCTCGGCGGCACGCACCGCCTCGCGGGCGGGGAGGAAGGAGCGCGCGTTGATGGAGTTGACTTGGCCGCGCGCGAGTTCCACCAGCGTGAACAGCAGTTCACGTTCAAGGGACGCAGAGTCGGGCTGCCGAATCCGTTTGGAGATCTCTGTGGCGTCCGCGGAGGATTCGGCGACCAGAAAGAGAAGCATCGCACTTACGTCGGCCGTGATTCCATTTTCGGTGAGGCGCGCGGGGCTGTCCACCCGGCCTGACAGGTGGTCGATCTGATGGACGAGTTGATAGGCCGTCGCGGCGACGAAGGCGGCCGAACGCCGGTCTTCGCGGTCCGGGCTCAGTCCCACGAGAGCTTCGTTGGTCCGGGCAAGCCTCTGAACGAAGTCTCGGGTTGGTCCCAGATCCTCGGACGGCTTCTCGCCATCGCGCAGGCGCGCGCGGAGCGCTACTAGACGCGCGAACGCTTCGGTGAACTGATCGGGTAAGGACTGCCGATCAAGGTCACGAAGTGGGGGTGTGGATCGGATTAGGTCTGCGGTCGTCTGGTCATACATCATGTTGGCCTATTGTGGCCAACGCCTTGTCGGCGAGGCCTTGTAACCAGGGGCGGAGGTTCTCAAGAGGCATGATTTCGACGCGCCGTCGCAAGACGTCGCCGCGTACGGATTGGTCGTACCCTCGAAAGAGTCCGATTTGAGCCTGCGTTGTGGTGTGGCTCTTGCCAACGGTCACGGCGACGCGATAGGCGCGTTGGTCGCCCCAGAGGATGCTTGCGGCGACATCGTCGGCTTGCTTGAGACCTTGACGGCTCAGTATGGACGTGACGCCGGCGATCAGTTCGTGGTCACGTGAACCGGATTCGTACTCGCTAAACTCTGGCAGAACTTTGGCCCGGAATTCTCTCCGGGGGTTCTTTGTAGCCTTGTCCTCGCAGATGACAACTTTGGCAATGTCGCCGTTGGAGTACTCGATGATCAGTCCGTCTTGGCCCGGTAGTGCGCGCATCATTTGGGGTGGGCGAATGAGGACCTTCTGACGAACGGTGTCCGATTGCAGGTGCGCGGCAAGCCAGGAGATCACCTGGAAAACCCAACCATCGCGGTGGTCCGACGACTTGCCCGGTCCGACGGTCAGGAGCTTCCGTGCGCCTTGGAAACCTCCAGTGGGCACCTCGGAAGGGGCACATCCGGTCTCGTGCAGGATCCTCTCGACGGTGGCGGCTTGCCCTGTCGCGACCCGGGCGAGCATGCTCGCTAGTTCGTCTTCGTCCTCAACGGTCCACGTGGAACCGTGCCATCTTTGACCCGCGCCGATAGGGGTGAAGGACAGGGGCATGGTTTGCTATGGGCGTGGTGCGGTAGCAGGTGCCGGGAGGGTGACCTGCTGCGTGCGGCTGACACGACCCCACGATGTTCATTTGCACGGGGAACTAGTGGAGTCCTGCGGTCGACCGCTATGCGTGTTCAATCGTCGGGTTGCGGTCTACTAACTGGCGTTCACTCGGCACGAACCTGGTTGAGTGAGTATGTCTCCGCGTGCTGTGGCAGGCAAGGCTCAGCTTCTGAGCCTCTCCCAGGTCGCTTTCAGGCCCAGTCTTCCTCGTGAAGCCGTGACCATGGCACGAGCCGCGCGTCCGAGCGCTGCTGGGTCTGGTCGCCGCCGTAAACCACGATCTTCTCGCAGGGGCGACCAGCCTGCTCGATCGTGGCGCCGACCCGCCGCGCCGAGCCGAGCAGCCGGGCGGTGGCGGTCTGCGAGGACTTGGCTTCGACCAGCGTGAGGCGGTCGCCACGCTCGATGATCAGGTCCGCCTCCGCGCCTCCCTGGTCCCGGTAGAAGCACAGACCGCCGCTTTCGCCGCAGTTCGCGCGGTGCTTCGCGATCTCGGTGACCATCCAGGTTTCGAACAGGGGGCCACGCAGCGGATGGGAGCGCAACTGGTCCGCAGACCGGATACCCAGCAGCCAGCAGGCCAGCCCCACGTCGTAGAAGTGCAGCTTGGGCGACTTGACCAGGCGCTTTCGCAGGTTGGCGTGAAACGGCCGTAGCCGGAAGGCGATGAAGCCCGCTTCGAGCACGTCGAGCCAGGACCTGGCGGTGGGCTGCGACACGCCGCAGTCGGCCGCGAGCGACGAGTAGTTGAGCAACTGGCCGGTGCGGCCCGCGCATAGCTCGACGAAGCGCTGGAAGGCGGCGAGATTGCTGATGTTGGCTACCGCCCGCGCGTCGCGTTCCAGGTAGGTTGCTGTGTAGGCGGCTAGCCAGTCGCCGGGGGCGATTCCGCGGTCAAGGATGGCGGGGTAGCCGCCCGTGAACAGAGCGTCTTCCAGGGTGGTCGGATGGCGGTCGAATCGGAGCGACTCGCCGTGGGACAGGGGCAGCAGATGCAACACCGCGGTCCGTCCCGCCAACGACTGGCTGACCGTCTTGAGCAGGGCCAGATTCTGAGAGCCGGTGAGGATGAACCGCCCGGGCCGTGGGTCGGCGTCGATCAGCCCTTGGAGGTAGGAGGGCAGGTCAGGCGCGCGCTGCACCTCGTCAACGATGGCGCCGTCCGGAAACTGGGCCAGGAAGGCGCGCGGATCGTCGAGGGCGAGACCGCGGACGTCCGGCGCTTCCAGGTTGGCGTACGCCAAGTGGGGAAAGAGCGCCTGGCACAGAGTCGACTTGCCGCTCTGGCGGGGCCCGGTCAGGGTGACGGCCGGGAACTGCCGCGCAGCCTGAAGCAGGCGGGGAGCTAGGTCGCGGTCGATCATGGCTGCGGCGGATTCTATGTCGCGATTCTACAGATTCAAAATCGCACTTTGAATCTGTCAAGCCGATCGATCATCGGATGCGAGTTCGACACGGGTAACATCGCTGCCCGGTTTCCAACCGAAGGCGGAGATCGTCGCCGAGGAGCGGGCAGCGTCGGATGCGGGCGAGACGCCCGCCTTCTCAGGAGAGCGGGTGGCCGCGCCGGGAATCTGAGAGTTCGAGCGAAAGGACTGACCATGCACGACATCGCAATCCGTAACGGCCGCGTCATCGACGGCACCGGCACCCCCGAGTTCCACGGTGACGTCGCGGTCGACGGCACCACGATCTCTGCCGTCGGCGACGACGTAGGCAAGGCGCGGCGGGAGATCGACGCCGAGGGCAAGCTGGTCGTGCCGGGCTGGATCGACATCCACACCCACTTCGACGCCCAGGTGTCCTGGGATCCGTACCTCACGCCGTCGTGCTGGAACGGCGTGACGACGATCGTCATGGGCAATTGCGGCGTCGGCTTCGCGCCGGTGAAGCCGAAGGACCGCGAATGGCTTCTCGACTTGATGGACGCGGTCGAGGACATCCCGGCGATCGCGATGTCGGCCGGCATGGAATGGAAATGGGAGACCTTCCCCGAGTACCTGGACGCGATCGACGGCAAGCCGCGGATCATGGACGTGATCACCCAAGTTCCGCATTGCGCGCTCCGCACCTATGTGATGGGGGAGCGCGGCGCCGAGGATGTCCAGCCCACGGACGACGAGCTCGCCGAGATGGCGCGGCTGGTGCGCGAGAGCGTGCGCGCCGGCGCCTTCGGCGTGTCCTCCAACCGGCTGCTGGCGCATCGCACGAAGGAGGGCGAGATGATTCCGGGCACCTTCGCTCGCTATCCGGAACTCGAAGCGATCGCCAACGGCATGACCGAGGCCGGCGGCGGTGTGTTCCAGTTCGTCGGTCCGTTCGAGCGGGAGTGGCTGCTCAGCCTCGGCCGCAAGGACGGGATCACGGTCACCTATCTCTCGGGCGAGATGGCGCAGGAGACGCTGTCGATGCTCGAAGCGCGCCGGGACGAGGGCTTGCGCGTCTTCCCCCAGATCCGGGGCCGCGGCACGACGGTGCTGATGAACCTGGAGGGGTCGCTCCACCCTTACGTGCTGAACTACGCGTACCGTGAGCTGGTCGGCCACTTGCCGATGCCGGAGCGGCTGGCCCGGATGCGTGACCCCGAAGTGCGCGCGAAGATCCAGGCCAGCGACTGGGACATGACCAACGATGCGCGCCGCAACAGCCCGGAAGATGTCGACCACCCGTTCCTGGTCGACGCGACGCCGGGCAGTCTGCTGCCGGGCCTCCTCGAACTGATGCACTCGCAGCCGGAGGCGGTCTACGTGCTCGGCGATCCGCCGAACTACGAGCCGGACGACGAGGCGAGCGTCGCGACCTACGCGAAGCGTCACGGCCTCACGGGGCCGGAGGCGTTCTACGAGCTTCTGACACAGGGCGACGGCAGCACACTGCTGCTCTTCTACCTGGACGGCTACTCGAAGCGGAACTTCGACTACATGGCCGGCCTGATGCGGCACCCGCTGACCTGCAACGGTCTGAGCGACGCCGGCGCGCACGTGGGCGCCGTCAGCGACGCGCATATGCCGAGCTGGAACCTCGCGTTCTGGGGCCGTGACCGCAGCCGCGGCGCGAAGATCGAGCTGGAGACGATCGTCCACAAGCAGACCGGCGCCAACGCAGCCCTCTACGGCTTGGCCGACCGCGGCGTCCTCGCCACCGGCAAGCGCGCCGACATCAGCGTGATCGACTTTGACCGCCTGTCCTCGGAGGCGCCCTACCTGGTTTACGACCTGCCCGAGAACGCGAAGCGGTACATGCAGCGTCCCCAAGGCTACGACGCCACCGTCTGCGCCGGCGAAGTCGTGCTCGAGAACGACGAGGTCACCGGCGCCCTGCCGGGCCGACTCGTCCGCAGCCGCCCGGCTGCTTAGTCGCGACCGCCTGTCAGGCAGGTAGGTGAGGACGCGATGGATCGTCAGCTTTCCCTGATCCCCTTCCAGGGGTTGCCCCTGAGCCGAGGCGTGATCTCCCGGAAGGCCCACTCGGCCGCAGCGTGGAGATCCCACGTGATCCCGGGTGCCAGGAGGGGCTGAAGGTCGGCGAGGAACATCGGGTCTTTGAGCTTGCCCGCCAGGTTCGCTTCCAACTCGGCTCGGGAGACCCTGTGACCCTCGGCTACGAGATACTCGACAAAACAGTGAACGACGCGATTGAAGTCGACCTCGACCTGCCGCGAAGCCCACCAGAGATCGAAGAGGTCCCGACCCTTCTTGCGCTGGTACAGAGCGCGCAGCTTCGTCCCGAGTAGCTCGTCCAGCGCGTACGTCGGGACTCGAGCCGTGCCCGAGAACCAACGGGACCTGACCCCAAAGCGCTTGTGAACCAGCTCCAGGACGTTGAAGTGCTCCCGCGAGTTGATTTCGATCTTTAGGCGCAGTGGAAGAGGGGGGGCGTCCTCCGACGCGAACCGATAGCCGAGGGTAACTCGCCCCTCCTTGAAGGAGCGCCTCGGCTCGCCGAGCCAGGAGTCGAGCCGATGGCGCAAGTGGTCTATGGTCGGGCCGATCGGCTCGGCAACCGTCTGGACAAGATCGATGTCTTCGGAGTAGCGCGGTGGTGGAGCCAGATAGAGCTTGAAGAGCGCGGTTCCTCCTCGAAAAGCGAGAGCTCGGGCCAGGTGGTCGTCGGCGAAGATCTCGGCCAGGGCTCGGCTGATGACCAGATCCTGTTCTACTTGGGAGTTCTGAACCCACGGGACGTGCTCCCGCCATTCGGCGATGAAGTCTGCTGGGATCAAAGGTCCGGCTCCAAGTCGGCGTTGACCAGGAGCTTCCAGCGGGCATTGCGGTTGGCAGAGCCCTTGCTTCCGCCGGGGACCAGAACGGTTGTCTCCGTCGCGTGATTTGCCACGAAGGCAGCGAGAAACTTGCTCCGAGACGAATGCTCGACCAGGTCGAGGAGGAAACCGAGGCGCTGGGACCAGGGGACAGGCGAGAGATCGCAGAGCGACGAGAGTCTCCCGGGATCGAGACTCTCTCCAAGCTCCGAGAGAACAGTGGCTACGTTGTCGAGCCCGCCACAGTGCCCCGGGTAGCCGACGAGGTCGTAGGCCGTGGCCTCGGGGGACGAGATCCAGAGGAAGCCCCGCGGCGTGTTCACCCTCTGTGCCGGCATCGCCGCTGCGTTGCGGCGAGCGACGAATCCGACCTCGACTAGTCCACAGTGGATCGGTGGCCGGTTCTTGGGGACGACGACCTGGAAGATCTGCGGCTGCTGGTGCGCAGCTCCGTGGTACCGAGCGGCCGTCAAGAGTCCGGCGTAGTAGTGGATTCCGAGCCGGTCCATGAGTTGAGGCAGGAACTGCTCGGCGGGCAGACAGCCGAGTTGCTGGTGCTCCGGCGGGATGACGATGTGAAAGCCTCGGTAGGGCGTCGCCACCAGTCTCTTCTTCTTGAGACGCCTGAGCGCTGACCTCGTCGCCGTCAGCGAAACGCCGAGTTCGTCGGCCATCTCCTCTGTCGAGAAGTGATAGCGGCCGCGGGAGCTCCAGTCACGAAGAAGGTGAGATGCCGTACGGCGATTCGATCTGGATTCCACTCTCTAAAAGTACCGAATATAGGTACCTTTGTCGAGCGAAGTATGTGTGTGCCGAGTGGCCGGTCCTATTCGACCGCGTCCTATGGCGGGTCGTGTGTGTACTTCTCGCCGGCCTCGACGGCCACCGCGAGCCGATTGCGCGGGGTGGCGATCGGGCAGGTGGCGAACTCGCTGAATACACAGGGTGGGTTGTAGGCCTTGTTGAAGTCGAGAATCGTCGTCCCGCCCGGTCCGGGTAGGGCGGCGTCCAGGTACCGGCCGGCGGGATAGGTGGTGTCGCCGGTCGTGGCGTCCGCGAAGACGATGAAGAGTTCGTCGCCCGATTCGTACGTCTCCAGTGAGAACTGCTCGCCGCCGACCTCGAACTCCAGGGTGCCGGGGACGGCCGGTTCCCATCCGAGCCCCTCGACGACGGTGGCAACCCGGATCTGGCGGGGCTCCGGGTAGGCCTTGAACCGTGCCTCGACGCGCCAGGCCAGGTCCGCCGGATAGGACTCGATGCCCTGGAACGCGTTCAGGGCGGGGTGGTCGTAGTCCCGCAGGCGCACCCCCAACCGTTCCATGCGCCGAATGACGGTCCAGGCGAGGGAGCCGTGGGTCAGGAGCGTGGGCTCGTCCTCCTGATCGTCGGCCACCCGTATCTCCTCAACCGGCTCTCCCTTGTAGAGGACCTCCGCGCCGGGTTCCGCTCGGAACGTGACCGCGCCGTCCTCGACGAGGAACTCGCCGAGCTTCGACGGGGCCGATGCTTCGGGCAGGACGACGTCGTTCGCCGCTGCCGTGCCGAGGCTGTTGACTCCCTCACTGAGCCAGTACAGGCCCGCGAGGTTCAGCCAGCCGTCGGGAGCCTTGAGCTTTGCCACGCGCTCGGTGCGCCACTCAGTCAACGCCCTCGCGTGGTCGGCCGCCTGCGGCCCCTGGCTTGCTGCCGGCAGGGCCGTCATCGTCGCGGCGGCGAACATCGCCCAGATGTGCTTCTCCACTCTCAGGATCCTTCCACTCGAGTGGCGATCCTACTGCCTGCTAGGCGGAAGGACTGGCTCCTAGACTCCTGCTCGCACCGTTGTATCCAGACATTATGGTCTTCAGCCCGGAGTGGAGATGCGTCACCCACGAGGCAGTTGGAGTTGTCGCCTGCGGGCGATTCAGGTGTCGTCGGTGTGTCTTCTCTTGCTGCCGCTGGCCGCGGGATCGGCAGTTGCCGGCCCCCCCGCGCCGGCTGCTGCGGCCCCGGCGTTCGATGCCGACGCCCCCCACCGGGTCCCGATCTCGCGGCACTGCCTCGGTTGCCACAACAACCGGCTGAAGACGGCCGGCCTTGAACTGGATGCGGTCCTGGAGCAGCACGCCGGCGCGGACCGGGCGACCTGGGAGAAGGTTCTGCGCAAGCTCCGGGCCCGGCAGATGCCGCCTCCGGGCCGCCGCCGCCCGGACGAGAGCGCGTACCGCGAGGCGCTGTCCTCGCTTGAGGGCGAACTCGACCGCATCGCCGCCGAGGCGCCCGATCCGGGCCGCACGGAGACCTTCCGCCGGCTGAACCGCACCGAGTACCACAACGCGGTGCGCGACCTGCTGGCCCTGGAAGTCGACGTTGCGTCGCTGCTGCCGGCGGACTCGGCGAGCTTCGGCTTCGACAACGTGACCGTCGGCGACCTCTCGCCGACTCTGCTCGAACGCTACGTCGGCGCGGCGGAGAAGATCAGCCGGCTGGCGGTGGGCCGCGCGGGCGAGCCGACCGGGATCACCTTCCGCACGGACCCCGACCTGACCCAAGAGAAGCACGTCGAGGGTCTGCCCATCGGCACCCGGGGAGGGATCCTCGCGACCTGGAACTTCCCGGCCGACGGCGTCTACGAGTTCTCGATCCGGCTCGCGCGCGACCGCAACGAGCACGTCGAGGGCCTGAGAGAGCCGCACGACCAGCGCGGCCGACGAGGACGGCTGCGCGCAGGAGATCCTGAAGAACCTGATGCGCCGCGCCTACCGCCGGCCGGTGACGGACGACGACGTGCGGGGTCCCTTCGCTCTCTATAGCCAGGCGAAGGCCGACGGAGGATTCGAAGCCGGCATCGAGATGGGTCTGGCCGCCGTCCTGGTGAGCCCGGAGTTCCTGTTCCGGATCGAGCGGGAGCCCAAGGGCGCCGCGGCTGGGGAGCCGTACCGGATCAGCGACCTGGAGCTCGCGTCGCGGCTCGCGTTCTTCCTCTGGAGCAGCATTCCGGACGACGACGAGAACCTGCGCCAGTCCCTGCGTCGCGAGACGGAACTGTTCGTAGGCAGCATTCTGCGCGAGGACCGGAGCGCGCTCGATCTGCTCCGGGCCGACTACACCTTCCTGAACGAGCGCCTGGCCAGGCACTACGGCATCCCGCACATCTACGGCAGCCGTTTCCGGCGCGTCGACCTGGACGACGACAGCGCCCGCGGCGGGCTTCTGCGCCACGGCAGCGTCCTGACCGTGACTTCGTTCGCCACTCGTACCTCGCCGGTCGTACGCGGCAACTGGGTGCTCGACAACCTGCTCGGCGTGCCGCCGCCACCGCCGCCGCCGGACATACCGGACCTGCCGAAGGCGAAGATCGTCGCCGGGGAGTTGCCGATTCGGGAGCGGCTCTCGGCCCATCGCGACAACCCGGCCTGTTCGGGCTGCCACCGGTTGATGGACCCGGTCGGCTTCGCGCTCGCGAACTACGACGCGATCGGCCGCTGGCGGACCGTTGACACGGGCCGGCCGATCGACGCCTCGGGCGAACTCTGGGACGGCTCGGCGTTCGACGGCGTGGCCGAGCTCGAAGCCGTGCTGCTGGCGCGCCCCGAGCTGTTCCTGACCACGTTGACCGAGAAGCTGCTGGTGTTCGCCACCGGCCGCGGCGTGACGGCGAATGACGGTCCCGCGGTCCGGTCCATCCTGCGGCGGGCCGAGGCGGACGACTACAGGATGTCGTCGATGATTCGGGCGATCGGTGAGAGCGACCCCTTCCGGATGAGGAGAGCATCGTCATGATCCTGACCAAGAAGGCCCTACCGCGACGCACGTTCCTGCGCGGCATGGGTGCGGCGATCGCGCTGCCTCTGCTGGACGCGATGGTGCCGTCCATGACCGCCTGGGCGAAGACGGCGGCGAAGCCGGTGCGCCGCCTCGGGTTCGTGTACGTGCCCATGGGCTCGGACATCACGCGCTGGACGCCGCCGGGCGCGAGCGGCGCGCGGGACTGGGACGGCGGGCGAGCCTGCTGGACTGGGTGCGCGACGACATCACCCGGCTCGAGAGCAAGCCGGGCCCCGGCGACCGGGTGAAGGTCGGCGAGTACCTCGAGGCAACCCGAACGTCCACGACCACGTGGATCTGCCGATCATCGTCGCCGGCGGCGGCGGCGGCAGAATTCGCGGCGGCCGCCACATCCGCCACGACCAGCCGACGCCGATGGCGAACCTCCACCTGAGTCTGCTCGACAGCGTCGGCGTGAGGCTCGATTCCTTCGCCGACAGCACGGGCCGGATCGACACCCTGGCCGAGCCGGTCCGCCTGGCGGGCTGAGGGTGATGCGTACCTGGGAACGCGGGCGTCCCGCCCGCATCCGGCTGCTGAAGCAACTGTCCATCCCTGAAAGGTACAGGTGCGCCGGCCTTCTGGTCGGCATTCTGGTCATTGCCGCTCCGGCAACCGCCGTCGCCGCAACCAACACCGCCCCCCTCGCCGACGCCGCCGAGCGCCTCGACGCCGCGGCCCTCGAACGCCTCCTCGCTGCCCCGCCATCCTCCGAGGCGATCAACGCCACCCAGGTGGACGGTATGACCGCCCTCCACTGGGCCGTCTACCACGACCGCCTGGATCTGGTGCGACGCCTGCTCGACGCCGGCGCCGACGCCTCGGCCGCCAACCGCTACGGCGTCAGCCCGCTGTCCCTGGCCTGCGCCAACGGCAATGCCGAGGTCGCCTCCGCGCTCCTGGCGGCCGGCGCCGAGCCGAACGCCGTGCTGCCGGGCGGTGAGACCGTGTTCATGACCGCCGCGCGGACCGGCCGTATCGAGGTCGTCGAAGCGCTCTACGAGGCCGGCGCCGATGTCCACTTCCGCGAGCCGAAGCGTGGCCAGACGGCGCTCATGTGGGCCGCGGCCGAGGGCAACCTGGAGGTGGTCGAGTTGCTGCTCGAAGTCGGCGCCGATCCGAACGCGGTCCTCGACTCGGGCTTCACGCCGCTCCTGTTCGCGGTGCGCGAGGGCCGGATCGAGGTGATGGAGGCCCTCTTGCGGGCAGGTGTAGACGTGAACGGGGCGACGCCCCGCAAAGCGGTGAAGCGCGATCGCCCGCTGCCCGGCGGCCGCTCGGTGCGGCCCAGTTCGACGCCGCTTCTCGTAGCCGTGACCAACGGTCACTTCGAACTCGCGGCGCTGGTCGCCGACACCGACCTGATGCGGGTGCTGGCGGAGCTGGGCGCCGATCCGCTGACCCGGACCGACGACGGCTCGACGGCGCTCATGGCCGCCGCAGGCCTCGGCACGCGCTCGCCGGGCGAGGACGCCGGCACCGAGGAGGAAGTGCTTGAGGCCGTGCGGACAGCGCTCGAACTCGGCGCCGACATCAACGCGGTGAACGACGACGGCGAAACTCCGATGCACGGCGCCGCCTACAAGAACCTGCCGCGCGTCGTTCGCTTGCTGGCCGAAAACGGCGCCGACTTGCGAGTCTGGAACCAGCGCAACAAGTACGGCTGGACGCCGCTGACGATCGCGCGCGGCTACCGTTTCGGCAACTTCAAGCCCTCGCCGGTGACGGTGGCCGCGATCGAGACGATCATGCTCGCCGAAGGCGTGCGTCTGCCGACCGAAGAGGAAGAAGGCGCCAAGGCGGTGGATATTTACGCCAAGCCGCCGCCGAGGCCGCCAGCCGACGAGCCGAAGAAGGACGAAGCGAAGAAGCCGCCGGCGAACTGAGCGGGACATGCGACGGCTCGCCTTCTCAAGTGAGCGAATCCAACTCCTGAGGCGTGCGCCGCCAACGCGCTCGCCGTCGCGATCCCCTGCCACCGGGTGGTCCGAAACGACGGCGCGCTCGGCGGCTACCGCTGGGGAGTGAAGCGTAAGCGGGCTCTGGTCGCCCGCGAGGCTTCCCCCTGACCGCCGTGATTGGCTGAGTGCGGGCTACCGCCGGTTGGAGGAGGTTCGGCTCTCCTCCCCGAAGCCGAAGCCCTCAAGCTCCTTGAGAAGTGCTTGAGCTTCAGGTCGACGCTCGGCGTTGCTGCCTCGTTCCAGGAGGTACCTGACTGCGGACTCATATGCCTGCTTGTGGAGTCCATCCTGGTATGAGGCGAGGGCGACGAGGTACCAGTACTCTCCGGGCAGTTCGACGCTGTTGGGCCGCTTGTTCTTCTCTTCCGCCATGAGGCGGAGTTGTTTGAGCGCGTCCGCTGGGGACTCGTCCTCCAGGAGGCTTGCCTTGGCCTTGGTCCACCAGTCTTCCATCTGGACCTCGGGCATGCTGAACTTGACGCTGGCCGCCATGTAGACGGCGACTGGCTCACCGTCCAGTGTTGCGGGTTGGTACCTCGTGGCCTTCATTGTCCGCAAGGCGACCTTGGAAAGGCCGTGTTCCAGGCCCTTGAGAACCTCGGCGTCGGTGACCCTGCCCCGCTTGGTCACGGTGTAGCCGACAACGACAGTGCCTTGGAGCTTGGCTTTCCTGGCCTCCTTGGTGTAGCGGGCTTTCGGACCGGAAATGCGGACGGGTCGTACCAGACCTTCCGGTGTCTTGGCAGTCGCGATGTTGATGACGTCGGGGTCGTCAGGGCCTATCTTCGGGGGCTTCTGGGCCTTTGACGGCAAGGCGAGGAGGAGCAACAGAGCAAGGATGGCGGTCAGTTTCATGCCCAAGACAGTCTTGTCTACTGGGCTGTCGAGGTCAACGCCGGCGGGCGCTGGCGGCGCGGCCTACCGGTCGTTGAGCCCCGAAGTGTCTGATCGGGCATGGTCGCGTCCGCTCGAAGCGAGCGCGGCGGTCCAGAACTCCATCATGTCCGCGTGGAACTCCCGCGCCTGGTCGTCCGCGGTGCCGATCCGCGCGCCCTTGCGCCCGTAGGGCGACTTGACGAGGTAGATCATCGCGTCGCGTTCGGTGAGGCCCGGGTCCGTCTGACCGCTCAGCGGATGCACCAGGGCGCCGTCGTCGCGGATGTAGATCGTCGGTGCGCCCGGGGCGACGGATGCGTTGGGGACTAACTCCACGGGCGTGTCGCGGTCGAAGCTGTGGTGCGTGTTTGCGAAGAGCCGGAAGCTGGCGTCGCATCCGCATAGGGTCATCGCGTGCATGTGGGCCTGGACCTGGAGCGGCAGGCACCACTCGTCCAGGTCGCCGATCACGGAGCGCACGACGGCGCCGCCGACATCGGGCCGTAGAAACTGCATGCCCGACCACGGGTACGCGGCATAGACGGCGGCGAGCGCGGGCGTTCGCTGCGGGCCGACCAGCGGCGCCATGCAGGCTGCGGACAGCACCGCCGATCCGCCGCGGCTGTGACCTTGGGCGCCGATGCGCGCGGCGTCGATGTCCTCGCGGCGGACCAGCACCGCGGCGGTCGCGAGAACGTCCCAAGCGCTCGCCGCGAACGAGTACTGTGCCTGGTTGGACACGGTCGAGGTCACGCCGCGCGTGCCGAAAGGGTCGATCACGCAGCAAGCGATCCCGGCGTCGGTCAGATAGTCCGCCTTGGCGACGTGCGACGGCGCGACGCCGAGACTTCCGGGCACGACGATCACGACGGGCCACGGACCCGGTCCCGGCGGCAGGAAGAGGCTTCCGAGAATCTCCGTGGCCGGCATCGCGCCAGGCTCGGAAATCGCCTGGTGGAAGCCCGTTGGATCCGCGGTGCGGATGCGGAACTCCTCGCCCGCGATGCCGCTTCCGAGGACGACCGGCCCGTCGGTCAGGCTGACCGTCGTACTGCTGCTGTCTGTTGCCATTGGACCGGCTTCCTCCCGTTGTGGTGGGATCCGCCGGTAGGCGTTGCCCCAAAATGAATGCTGGCCCCAGCATCACGAAGACCAGTGGACGGTCGCTGAGTCCTATCGATGTCGGCAACTCTAGCGCGGCGGCGGCCCCCTCGGCGTGGAAGCGGTGCTCGGACCTAGAACTGCACCCGTAGCCCGCCGTTGATCACGCGTCCATCCAGGGGCGCCCAGGCGTCGACGGTCCAGCGTCCGTCGGGGGCGCGGTCGGGGCGCAGGGACGAGTGCCAGCGCTGCTGCCGCACGTCGGTGAGGTTCTCGAGGTTGAGAAACAGGCGGACCGGCCCGAACCGGCGCTCCATCAGCACGCCGACCACCGTGTAGGGCTCGCTGATGTCGCGATACGGGTTGGCCTCGAGCCGCTGCCGTCCCGTGTAGTACACCTCGAGGCCGATCCGGCCGTCCTCGTTCTCGGCCATGGCAACGGCCCCCAGGCTGTGCCGCGGAGTCTGCGGCACGTCGGAGGTCACGTCGCCGACCCGCTCGCGCGAGCGCACGTGGGTGTAGGTGGCCGTCAAGGCGAAGGGCGGCCGCCGGTACGTCCCCAGCAGCTCCACGCCGACGTTGGTGGTGGGGTGATCGAGGTTGCGCAGCACGAACGCCTCCCGGGCGACGTGCACCGGGTCCGCAATGCGCGACGCGAAGAGAGTCGTCGTGAAGGCGAGCGGGCCGTGGATGCGAGTGACGTCGATCGAGGCGCTGCGGCCCCGTTCGGCGCGCAGCGGGCCGTCGACCGTGAGCCGGGTCAGGCCGGTGCCTCGGTCTCCTCGGTGAGCGGCGTCGGGCCGAAGAAGCCGGTCCCGGCTGACATGCGTGTCGACCAGTCGCCGAACCGCAGTAGCGCGGAGACGCGGGGACTGAAGAACCAGCCGTACTCGCTGTGGCGGTCCAGCCGTCCGCTGATCGACAGCGCCAGCCGGGAGTTCACGTCGATGTCGTCCTGGACGAACACGCCGGGCGTGGTGAAGCTGTAGCCGAACCGCGGGACGTCGGTGGGTTCGTACGCGTCGTGTTCGACCGCGGCGCCGGCGACCCAGGTATGCCGGCCCGCCGCTCGCCGCACGGTGACTTCGGCGAAGCCGGTTTCGTGGCGGTCGCGTTCCAGGGTCGCCCCGAACCGGTGGTCGTGCCGCTGGCGCGCGAGGGCGGTGCGGGCGGTCACGACCGAGCGCTCAGTCACCGTCTGCCACAGGGCGCCGAAGTCATGTCGGCGGGTGTCGAGGGCCTCCCGGTAGGGTGACCCCGTGGCCGGGAGTGTGCGGCCCGGTTCCGTCCCGCCGCTACGGCTCTCGCGGGTCGCGCCGGCCGTGAGGAAGAGCGATCGGCCCTGTCCGTCGTCCCAGAACACCCGCGGCCGTAGGACGCCGCGGGCGTAGCGGGGCATGTCCGCCCAGCCGTCGCCGTCGATGTCCGTGAGGCTTTGCCAGTGTCCGCCGCCGACAAGTGTCATTCCCCAGTTGTCTGACAGTGGCGTGGAGAGCCACAGCGCGCTGTCGGTGCCGCCCCGCGTCGACCGGTTGAGCAGGATCTCCCGCTCCGATTCTTCGCCGGGCCGCCGCGACAGGAGATTGACCACTCCGCCCATCGCGCCGGCGCCGTGCAGGGCGGAAGCCACCCCCTTGATGACCTCCACCTGCCCGAGGTCCATCGGTGGGATCTGGAGCAACCCGAGGCCGCCCGGCTGGCTGCCGTAGAGCGGCAGCCCGTCCGAGAGGAGGCGTGTGTAGCGCCCCCGCATGCCCTGGATGCGAACGCTGGCAGCGCCGAGCGACGGCGAGGTGGCCTGCACTCGCATGCCGCCCATCTCGTTGAGCATCATGACGATGTCGCCGGGCGTCATGAGCATCTTCTCTTCGATCTCTTCCCGATCGAGCACTTCGACTCGCATTGGCTGGTCCTCGATGCGGCGGCCGGTGCGGGTGCTGGCGACTA
Organism: Candidatus Multivorans sp.; assembly: GCA_965238135.1. Classification (GTDB taxonomy): domain Bacteria; phylum Acidobacteriota; class Thermoanaerobaculia; order Multivoradales; family Multivoraceae; genus Multivorans. Next base: position 397,848 of record OZ250177.1, read on the forward strand.
CCGTCAGCTCTTCCTCGATCGCCATCGCCGGCTCGAGCTCGACCTGAAGGACTCGCTCCTCACCGGTGGCCAGCGAGACGGCGACGGTGGCGGGCGCGAATCCCTCGTGTTCGACTGTGACCTCCACCGCTCCGGCCGGCGCGGGCACCAGCGCGACCCCCGCAGCGTCGGTCGTATGGCTGGTTCCCGCCACGGCCACCGTCGCTCCCGCGATCGCGTCGCCGCCGGCCCGCACTTCGACCCGGATCCGGGCTGTTTCCTGCGCTGCGCTATCGAGCGGCGGCGCCGCGAGCAGGAGGACGAGTGCGACCAGGTTCGACAGGGTTTGGGAGCGGCGGCGAGCAGCCACGCGAGGACGCCTACGCTGCCACGCGCTGGTCATTCCGGCAATGCGCTGGTTGGGGAGATCGAGATCCACGGTTCGGCCGCGACGTGCTTGGCGCTGTTGGTCTCGGGACTCGTCCCGGGCGGCGCCGGCGCCGGCTCATTCGAGGCGAACGTCGCGCCGCTGTTCGAGGCCTCGTGTCTGAAGTGCCATGTGGGGACGGAGACGACGCCGCTCGACCTGACCGCCCTCGGGGACGACCTGGCCGAACGGGAGACCTTCCGCCTGTGGGAGCGCATCTTCGATCGGGTCAGCGAAGGGAGATGCCGCCGCCCGGCGCTCGGAGGCCGGCTCAGCGCATCGTCGACTCGGCGCTCGATGCGGTGAGAGAAGCGCTGCTCGAAGCGAACCGCGCCGAACGCGCCGGTCAGCGGACGCCACTACGACTACTGTCTTCACCTGACCTCAGAACACACCCAAAGTCCATCCCTGAAAGGTACAGGTGCGCCGGCGCCCTCGCCGGCTGTAGCCGCGGGTCTTCTGACCCGCGGGAGAAAACGCGCCGCGAAGCGGCGACCATCATGCAGCGCCGGGGCACCGTTTCTGAGACCATTGGCGCGTGGATCGATCGCAGCCGGGGCCGCCGCTTGATGGCGTCCGCGTTCTTGAACTAGCCGACGGCGTCGCGGCGGCCTATTGCGGCCGGCAGTTTGCCCTTTGGGGCGCCGACGTGGTCGTCCTGGAGGCCGAGGGCGGATCGCCGTTCCGCCGCATGGGACCGTGTTTCGAGACCGAGACCGGCGCAGGCCCGGAGTCGCTTCTCTGGCAGGCAGTAGCCGCGAACAAGCGCGCGATCTCGTTGTCGCATGCCTGCCCGCATGCGGAGGGGCTGCTTGATCTGCTGGGCCGGGCCGATGTCCTGGTTACGGATTGGGACGCTGGCGACTTCGACCGCTGGGGCCTCTCTCTCGCGGATCTGCGTGAGCGACTCCCGGGCCTCGTCCTGGTGTCGGTCTCCTCGTTCGGCCTGGACGGTCCCTACGCCGGGCTCGTCGGTTCGGAACTGGTGGTCCAGGCACTGTCAGGCTACGCCGGCCTGAACGGCGAGAAGGGGCGAGCGCCGCTCAAGGCGCCCGGCCACATTCTGGGCTACACCTGCGGGGTCAGCGCCTTCGTCGCCGCTCTCGCGGCCCTGATCTCGCGTCTCGATACAGGACGCGGCCGCCTTGTCGAGGCGTCGGAGCTGGAGACGATCGCCGCCATCCTGCCGCTGCTGCGGATCGAGTACACCGGCGTGCATCCCGAGCGCGACGGCGGTCCTTCGACCGTTGTGCGCACGCATCGTTGCCGCGACGGATGGGTGACGTTCATCCCGCCGCCCGAGGACCAGCTCGGCGACTACGGCGCGGTGCTCGGTGTCGAGGATGAGGAATGGCCTCAGCCTGTGGAAGGTGAGAACCCCATCACGCGTACCCGGCGGCTGTTGCCGTTCCTGGCTCGCCGGGTGCGTGACAAGACGACGGACGAGGTGTTCCACGGTCTCCTGGAGCGCCGCATCGTTTGCGGCAAGGTGGTGGAGCCCGCCGAGCTGCTCGCCGACGAGCACCTGGCCGCTCGCGGTTTCTTCCGAACTCTCCACTACCCGCAGGTTGGCGAGCTTCCCTTCGCCGGCCCCGCGGCAAGGCTCGGGCTGACGGACGCGGCGCCACCGGCGCCGGCCCCGGCGGTCCGTGAACGGATGGACCCATCGACGCTCGACTGGCGGCCGGTCGAGCCGCAGGCTGGTGTAGAGGAGGACAGCGGGTCGTTGCCGCTGGGCCGGCGTCGAGATCGTCGATCTGACCCAGGCCTGGATCGGTCCTTTCGCCACCATGCTTCTGGCCGACCTCGGCGCGAGCGTGATCAAGATCGAATCGCATCGCCGGCCGGACGTCTGGCGGCGATGGCTGGCGAGTCCGGTGCCGCTGGTGAACCCACCTGCCGACTTGGTGAACTCGAGCCCGAACTTCAACAGCGTCAACCGAAACAAGCGCTCCCTGTGCCTGGACCTCAAGACCGAGGAGGGCCGGGATCTGCTGCGGCGACTCGCTGACGACGCCGACGTGGTGATGGAGAACTTCACGCCGCGCGTCATGGAGCGGTTCGGGCTCGAGTGGCCCGAACTCTCGAAGGGAAACCCGGGCCTCGTGATGACGTCCTGGTCCGGCTTCGGCAAGACCGGACCCCTGAGCGACTACAAGGCGAATGGGACCTCGATCGTGGCGCTGTAGTTGCCGTCGAGAATCCAATCGTCCTCCGACATCGCGTCCTCGAGGCGCCGCCGCCAGGCGTCCTGATCGGGAGCGCTCCAACCGGGGCCCCAGTAGAGCCTGTCGAGGTGGACGACAGGCAGCCCGGTGAACTCGCCGACTTGAAGGGCCAGCGTCGTCTTCCCGGCTCCGCCGCTGCCGACAACCAGTACCTTTCTCATCTCGGGTGGGGTGCTGACCGGTCAATCCGGTCACTTGGCGTCTTGGAATCCCTAGGCGCCGGAGCGGTGGATCGTGTCACGTTCGATGACGGCGGGCGAGTTCAACGAAGTTCGACCTTGTGTTGTGCGGCTCCCTGTGCGACACTCTGCACATGGCGACGAACCTCGCGATAGATCCCGAACTCCTGGAGAGAGCCCTCGAAGTCAGTGGCGAAAAGACCAAGACGGCGGCCGTCACTCTTGCCCTCAGGGAGTTCCTCGCCCGGAGGGAACAGGCCGCGATCCTCGATCTGTTCGGAAGCCTGGAGTGGGACGAGAGCTACGACTACAAGAGGGAGCGATCGAGGGAACCGAGCAGGCCTGAGGTCAAGAAAGGCTGACGCCGAAGCTGGCGGCGCATGAACTTCCTGGTGGACACCAGCGTCTGGTCCCTGGCTTTGCGTCGCGGTGAACCGCGAGCCGAAAGGGAAGTTGCGCGTCTCCGGGAGGCGCTCTTCGCGAGGGAGTCGATCTACACCACTGGGCTCATCCTCCAGGAGCTACTGCAGGGGTTTCACGGCCCCCGTCGGCGCGACGCGATCCTGCGCCGTTTCTCGGCGCTGCCAACGATCACGCCCGATCACGGCGACCACATCGAAGCCGCCGAGGTTCGCAACCGCTGCCGGCGCAGCGGCGTTCAGCTTGGAACGATCGATGCGCTCCTGGCTCAGCTCGCGATTCGACACGAACTGGTCTTGCTGAGCACGGATCGGGACTTTCTTCACGCCGCGGAGCATGTACCCCTGCGTTTGTGGCGCTCCTGAGGAAAGGCGCTCCCAAAGGGCTATCCCTGGTAGTCAGGGCACCTACGGCCGGTAGCTCGGCCCCGTCGCCGGCCCGAGAAACTCCGCCTCGACCACCCTCCTGGCGTCGCGCATGAAGTCCACCAGCAGGGGCCGCGTGTCGCGTGGGTCGACGATCTCTTCGACGCCGAAGGCGTGGGCATTGCGGAAGGGCGAGGAGATGGCGTGCCTGCACGGCCGGTAGGCCGGCGACCGAGCCAAGGACGGCCGAGACCACCGGAACCGCCTGCAGAAGCTGGGTCGAGACGTGGGTCCCGGCATTTCCGGGCAGGTACGTCCTGCCGATCTGCTCGAAGGTCTTGACGCTGCCGCCGGTGGCATCGAGAAGGCGGACGAAGGGCAGGCGGCTGCGCAGCGCGAACTGCTCGGCGAAGCGACTCTTGTTGCCGACAGCTTGGCTACGGCAGCCGTTGTGAGCGTGGGATCCGAAGGCCAAGGAGGCGGCGACAGCTTGGCATCCCTCGAACATGGCGTGGAGCCGTGCATTTGGAGGGGGGAATCGGGACGGGTGCGAATGCCGCCACGGATATGAGGGGCGACAGGCGAGGTGGCTGCCCGTTACTTTGACGGACGTTTTCCAACAGATTCCATTGAGGAGACCTACTAGTGAAGAAGAGGATCGGACTCGTTCGTGCGGCTGTAGGCGTCTTGGCGCTAGCCGTGCTTGGCCCAGCCATCGCCCAGTCACAGATCGTGGTGATCTGTGGTGTCTACCGTGACTCGTATGCCGATACTGGCGCCAACCTCTGTCACGGACACGGTCCAGGATGCATGGAATGCACGATCCTCATGTTCAAGAGGGACGAGGGTGGAGTTCCAATCGATCCTCCGCATCGGGAAACGACGCTCGCCTCCTACGCATCCGGCTTCGATCGAGTGCTGGAACCTGGTCAGCCTGTCAGTTTGGCACTTGACACAGGCCTTGCGACCATGCCTCAGAAGCTGTCCGCCTGCGAAGGGCCGAGTCTGTACGACCGGGTGCGAATGGCTAGCCGGGAGCGTGTTGCCCCCGTTGTGAAGGACCGTTCCCGCAGCCGATTGATGGAACAGGTGTCAGCCCGTTGAAGACGGCCTCCCTCGGCGCCTTTGCGCTCTGGGCGATCATTGCTACGCAGTCGGCGGTGGCGCAGGAGCCCGGCCTCTTGTCGCCGGTCCTGGAGGACCTTCGACCCTTGGCCCCGCCGGACGGGCTCTCATCGGCAGCGGATGTCCGCTGGCAGGCGGATGGCAGCCTGTTGGTCGGCCTCCGCCAGAACGGGATCTACTCGTGGCGCCCTGGGGCACGCGAATCTGAACTGGTCGTCGCGCTCGCGGGCACGACGTACCGGCGCGCGGGGAGGTACGGGAACTACAGCCGACTCGGCGGCGGGCCCACCGGCAACTTGGTCTTCGCCGGCGATCTCTTCGGTGTGTACCGGCAACGTGATGGGCGGATCATGGCGCTCAAGACGAACCTGGAGATCGTCGGCGATCTGGATCATCGGAACGGTTGGGCCGTCGCGGTGGGGCTTTCGCGGCTGTCTGAGCCGTCCCCCGGCCCGGACGACGTCTGGGAGCCATACGTCGCCTGGCTGTTCGACGCCGAAGGCGGTGTCCGGGGTTTGCTGCCGACCCGCGACGGCGGCGCAGCTTTGGACTTCTGCTATCCCGCGGAACTCTCAATCAGCCGGTTCGTGGCGGACGACCTGTTCTTGGTGATTCCCGGCGCCGAGCCGGGGGCCTTCCTGTACGGCACGGACGGCATGCTCCGGGGAACCTTGGACGTAGGGGCGTTCTCGGCGAGCCGGCCGGACTGCGGGCCGGAACAGAAGCCGCTTCTCTACAAGGAGGAGCACCGGACCGCCTGGCTGCGCCGACACCGGGTCATCGACGAGGTGGCGGCGAACGGTGAGGGCGATGTGTTCTTCTTCGTGCGTCACATGGAGGACGGTCAGCCGCTGACTTCGGCGTCGATGAATGGTAGAAGGGCGTCCGGTCTCCAGGGTGGAGACGCCGAGCAGGCCGCGGCGGTCAAGAAGAGCGCCGGGGTCGCAGGAGGCAAGCCAACCGTCGTTGCGTTGGGACTGGGCAGCCTGCCCGCCTCCGAGGTGGAGAAGTTGCTGACGGAAGCGACGTCGCAGGGCGGAACGGTTGTTCTTACAGGGGAGCGGGCGGCCCGGCTCCTGGCCGCCGCGAATGTGCAGGCCGATGTGGGCGGAGCCTCTCCGCCCTCAGTTTCCCGAGTGCCCTCCGTTCCCAAGGCGAGTGTTTGCTGGGACATCGTCCACGCCCGCGTGGACGACCTGCGGAGAGTGTCTACCGCTCCCTGCGCTGTGAAGTCCCACTTGGCGGACGCTCGCCTCCGCGCGGACCTTTCCGGCGACCGGGCCGTTCTCCTCATCCGGGGCGCCACGCGCCTGGCATCGGGAAACGCAGAAAGGCCTGCCGAGCTCTTCGAGGCCCGCCTCCGCGCCGGGAGGTAGCCCAGAGGTCATGCGCTCCCCGGTTGCCGCAGCCTGTCGGCGTCGCCGGCAGGTCGTTGTCCTTGCCCTCCTCGTTTGCGCGGCGGCGGCTCAGGTCTCCGCTCAGCCTGCCGGGGACCTGCATCTTGTTTGTCTGAACCGCGATGGGGCCGCCCAGCCACTGCCGCCATTGGCGGCAGCCACGCCCGAAGCTCAGGCCTGGCAGGAGATCGCCGCCCTGGCCGGACCCGATGTCGACATCCAGGCCTGCTGGGTATGGAACGAAGTCTGCCCGCCGGCGAAACACTTGCCGGGTTCGGACTTGGTGCAAGGGTGCGGCGACGCGGGGACAGGTCCGGCTGTGGCCTCCGAAGCCAAGCTCGTCGTGCGGCTACTCAACTTGCGTGACGATACGGCCGGGGCGCCGCCACCGACGGTGATCGGCGCGCCTTCCGCGATGTGGCGGGAGGTCCCCCGCAGCCTGCTGCCAACCTGGAGTGCCGGAGCCAGCGCCGTCCGCGGGCTACCGTACGGTCCCGGCCCGTGGCGGGTACAGGCGTGCACCGAGCGACGTTGCTCGCGGTGGACCGGCATCCCGGACGGGACAGGAGAGGCATCGCTGCGACTCAGCGACGCCCAGACGGTGAGCTACCAGATGATGTCGGATGGCTACCCGCTCGAAAATGCCCGCTTCTACCTAGTCCGTCCCGGCAAAGGCGGCCTCAGTCAGACGGAGATCCTGGGGTTTGAGCAGGCGGACGACGAAGGTCGGGTCGCCTTCCGACTCCCGGCCGAAGAAAGTTCCGCGGTTGTCGTCTCAAGCGAGGGACGTGAAGCGGCGGCGTTCCCAACGTTGCCCGACGTGCCCGACCGGGTGGAGCTTGAAGCGGGTTTCTTCCTGAGCGGCCGGATCATCAGTGCCGGCGGCGATCCGGTTGCCGCCCGCCTGTATGGCCGCTCCTTCATCCGGGGCGGCTTCGGTCTCACCCAGTTGCAGAAGGGGCGAACTGGCGCCGACGGCCGTTTCCGGATGTCCGGTTTTCCGCTGGCGCCGCAACCCTGAGCGCCGTCGCCGCCGTGGATGGCGAGCTGGAGTTTGCCCGCCGTTTCGACGTCGAAGGATCGGTCGACCTTGGGGACCTCCTTCTACGTGACGTGGAGATCGTCTGGGTCCGGGTCATCGACGCCCAGCGCCGCTCACCCGTGGACGGTGCCTTGATCAGAGCTGCAGACGGCCTGGTAACGCGGACGGGAACAGACGGACTCTCCGATGGCCGTCGATCTACCGGGTGGCGGCGAGTGGGAGATCGATCTGACCGCCGGCAACGCCGGCTCGGCGCGCCTGGAGGTGACGGGCCACGGCGGTGAGACGATCGATCTCGGAGTCGTCCGTGCAGCGCCGTCGGCCGTCGTCTCCGGCTACGTTGTTGGCGACGACTACCAACCGCTGGTGGGAGCGTCCGTGATCTCGACTCCGCCGTCCGAGGCGGGGCCACTGCTGGCGCCGCTTCTCGGCGGGACTCTCATTGCGACGTCCGGCGCTGAGGGCTACTTCGAACTCCACGGGTTGGAGGCGGGGCCCGCTGGCCTCCGGGTCGCGGCCGAGGGCTACGCCCCGCACCGCCTGGAGATCCACGTCGAAGGAGCGGAGCGGGTCGACCTGGGCACGGTCGAGCTTGATCGCGGCCGGCAGATCACGGTGCGTTCGGATACGGAAGGCGGTCTGGTCGAGCTGGCCATCGGCGAAGCGCTGCCGCCTGAGAAGATGACGGCGACGTTGGACGACCGGGAGGCAGTCTTCCGTACGGTGCCGCAGGGGCCGCTCGCGATCGTCGTCCTCAACGGGGACGGACAACCAATCTGTACGAGAAGAGTCGTCGAACCGGAGGGTGACCTCGCTACCCGCTGCAACGATCGGAGTGTGCAGGTCACCGGTCGGGTAACGATGGACGGAGTTCCGGTTGCCGGGACGCTGCTCTGGCAGCGGCGGAGCACCGAGGCCGAGGTGCCGGGCGGTATCTTCCGCTCTCGAACCGACGGACTTGAGCGGTTCGACGCCGTCGTGAACCGGCTCCAGGACCTCCGGGCCCCACTGGACGGAGACGGGGTCTACCGATTGGGATCCGTGTTGCCGGGCGAGTGGGAAGTCCTTTGGATGCCGCTCGCGGGCGGGGCCCAGGAACCGCGCGTGGTGGAGGTGGCGGCCGGCGCGGGCCGCGAAGTGACACGCGACATCGCCTACGACGGTGTGTCTGTACAGGGCACGGTCTTCGACCCGGAGGGCCGGCCCGCCGGCCGGGCCACAGTGGAGGCGTTCCCCGACCAGCCGCCAGTTCTGTCGGACAGCCAGGGGAGATTCCGGCTGCTCGGCATGCGCCCGGGGCGGTACCAGGTGCGGGCTCGCCAGCGGCACCTTCGATCGGACCTCGTGGAGGTGGAACTCAGCCGGCCTGGTGACCGAGCGTCTGTGCAGCTCTACCTGGCGGACGAGCCAGTGTCAGACCGCCTGCGCATCGAACTCCGGGGCAGCGATGGCGGTTTCTGTTACATGGAGACGGACAGCGCTTCTGGAGGGCAACTTGTACAGGTGCGGGAAGGTCTGGCGGAGGTGCCGCTTGCGCCGCCTCTGGGTGGGCTGGTCCGAGCCGCCTGCAACGCGGGCGGGCACTGGGTCCTGGGAGACTGGCAGAACCTCCGTCAGGCAATGGAGCGCGGTTTGGCGTTCGATCCGGGCGCCTCCACCGCTTCCTTGGCCCTGACCGGTCAAGACCGTGTCGGAGAAGTCACGATCTCGACGCCCGGCGGTTGGAATCTCGGGCAGCTCCGCATGTGGTTCGGCGGCGCGCCGACCTTTTCTACCGGGGAGACGATACCGAACCTTCCCGTCGGCGCCTACGTGATCCGCTGGGGCAACGGTTCCCGGACCGTCGTCACCGAGCGCCGCCGGACTACCGAGGTGGAAATAGACGGCTGAAGTGGACTACGCCACTGGCCGAGCCGTCAAGTAGTGTTGATTTCTCAACACTACTTGGCTAGCCTGCGGCAAGTGGTTGTTATGGACAGACGGCCCTAAGGCTAGTCATGAGCGAGTTGCCCCAACTCAGCCGAAGAGAGCGCGAGGTCATGGACATCGTCCATGAGCTTGAGGCGGCGACCAGTGCGCAGATCCGCAACCGAATGGCGGAGCCACCGACAGACTCGGCGGTTCGCTCGGTGGTTCGAATCCTCGTCAACAAGGGACACTTGGCCAGCAAGCGGGACGGTGTCCGCTACGTGTACTCGCCGCGCGTCTCCATCTCGAAGGCGCGACGTTCGGCGATGCGACACGTCGTCAGGACCTTCTTCGGCGGCTCCGTGGAAGGCGCGGTGGCCGCGCTTCTCGAACTGGAAGACGCAAGCCCCACGCCTGAAGAGCGCACGCGCTTGCGAGCACTCATCGACCGGGCGTCCCGGGAGGGCCGGTGACAGATCTCTTCACGACGACTGAGTCGTCGGCCTTGCTCGATCTCGCCGTCCGGGCAACGATCGTGTTGTCCGTGGCGATGGCTTTTCAGTGGTTGACCCGCAGGGAGCCGGCTGCGATCCGCCATCACTTGTGGACGATGACATTCGCGCTCCTGCTCCTTCTACCCGTCCTGAGACTGTTCGGCCCTTCCTGGGAGGTGCCGCTCCTTCCTCAAGCCAGCGGACCGACCGAGGAACCACGCTTTGAAGCACTGGAGCATGGCGCCTCCGTTGTCTCGTCTGCTGGAACGCTTGTGCCCGTGGCCGCTGACGCTCCCGAGGCCCGAGGGACAGTGGAAGCGCCGGAGCCAAGGCGCTTGGTTCAGTTGGCGTTCGTGCTCTGGGGGATCGGCTGCGGGGCTGCCTTCATCTCGGTGGGAGCGGGGATTTGGCGGTTTCACAGGTTGGTTCGTGGCGCGCGGCCTGTGGAGAATGAAGCTTGGCTCGGGCAGTTGGACGCCCTGCGGAAGCGACTGTCCGTCCGCGCCGAGGTGCGGCTCGTCCTCGCACAAGGGTCGGTGACACCGATGACTGGAGGCGTACTTCGTCCGGTCATCCTGCTCCCGGCTTCGGCCACCGCCTGGTCGGAAGCCCGTCGCCACGTTGTCCTCGCCCACGAGTTGGTCCATGTGCGCAGGCGCGACGCCCTCCGTCAATTGCTTGGCCGCACCGTCTTGGCCCTCTACTGGTTCCATCCCGCGAGTTGGGTGGCGTCGCACCTCGCAGCGGCGCGGCGCGAGGAAGCCTGCGACGAGGAAGTACTGGCCGTCGGCGCTCGGCCGTCCGAGTACGCCAACCATCTTCTGTCACTGGCAGAGAGCGGGTCCCTCCGCCGGCCGGCCCTGTCGCTGCCGATGGCACAGCAGTCACGGCTGGAAAGGCGAGTACGGGCCATTCTCAGTCCCCACCGGCCGCGTCCTCGGGCGGCGGTAGCCGCGGTCGCCCTGGTGGCCGTCGCGGTGGGAGGGGTGTCGGTTTCAATCGCCAACCCGACTCGCCCGGAAGATGTGCCGGGCGTGGTCGGGGAGGCTGTTTCTGTCGACCCAGGGGCGTTGCAATGCGTACCTGCTTCGGAGGCTGATCAACTGTCTGGCTGGGACTTCTCGCAAGGGCTCGGCGAGGTGCTGGTGTGCACGATCCAGGGTGAAACGTTGGCGACCGCCGGCAAGGCTGCGCGCACAATCGAATCTGCCGACTGGGTCGTGCTTGAGAGTGAGATTCGGAAGCAACTAGGGGGTGCGGTTCACGAAGAAGGAACTGCAGGCTCACGGAGGAAGACGAGATGAAACGAATAGAAGCTCTGGGGTTCCTTGTGCTGGTCGCGTTGCCGGCGATTCAGGTCGGCGCGCAGCCCGCCGGATCTTCCGATCCACCTCCCGGCGTCGAACGTCCCTACGCCGTCCCATCGTTCCCCGACGTGCCGCCCGCCGAGTTACAGGCGATCGCCAGCGCTTCCGGCGAACTCCCTCCGCTGCCGGAGTGGTGCGACGGCACCTGCGTCATCGACATCGCCTTCTTCTACGCCCCCGAGGCGGTAGGGCAGACCCAGGCCGACAAGTGGCCTGACACCGGGGACCCCGACGTACCCTACGGTCCGCAGACGGTCGGCCAACTCCGCGCCGATGCCCTCGACGCGATGGTCATGGCGAACATCTTGTTCCGTCGCGCCGGACTGGACGCGGAGCTCAGGTTCGTTGGCCTGGAGCTCGACCCGGCGCTGGCCGGCCTGAAAGACGAAGCCGCGCTTGATCACGTCCGTCGGGAGCGTCTCGCCTACGCGCGATCGAAGTACGGCGCCGACCTCGTCTACGCAGTCACAGCGGACTTTGAGGCAGCATGCGGGGGTTACAGCCGCACAGCGGGGACGAGCCTGGAGTATGCGCGGTCCCACGCCGCCGGCGTAGTCAAGACCGGGTGTCTGACAGGGGAACCCAGCTTCGCCAGGCAGGTGGGCTACAACCTGGGCCTGCTCGGTCAGCCAGGGCATGAATGGAACCAAGGGCTCGTTCCCTTCGTGCCGTTCGGCCATGGCTACGCGGGGCAAGGCAAGTTTGGCGTGTACGGGTCGCTGATGGCTACCGACGTCGACGAGGTCAAATGGTTCTCAACTGTCGAGCCCGTGTACGGTCGCGTCCTGGGGGACGCCAACGCGAGCGATGCCGTCAGGGCGCTGCGCTACACGATCCCCGACGCGGCCCGCTTTTCGCCGACCGTGGTCCCCGAAAAGGTCGAAGATCCTCACGGCTACGGCTGCCGGCCCTCGGCGAGCCGGGCCTGCCTCAACGAACGGCGTTTCGACGTTTCCGCGCGCTACTCCACGCAGACCGTCTCGCGGGCACCTGCGAAGCGACTCGACTTCTACAGCATCGGCGACTCGGGGTCGCTGTTCTACTTCTTCGAGCCCGACAACCCGGAAATGCTGGTCAAGGTGGTCAACGGCTGCTGGTTGAACGACCACTGGTGGGTGTTCGGCTCCGCCGCCACCGACCTGGCCTACGAGGTCGCCATCGAGGACCTTGCGGACGGAGAGGGGACGGTCGAGTACCGTCACAACGGCGGCGGCCTGATCGTGGGCGACAACGGGTACTCGACCGCTGCGGGCGTGATCAACGACACGTCGGCATTCCCCTGTGAAGCGGTCGGCGGCGCAAGCGGGCGGTCGCCGCTGGACGCAGGCGTACCGATTGTCGAGGCTGTTCGCGGGTATGAACAACCCACGGTTTCCGGGATCGCCGGACAGGATGGCGCGGACACGCGCGACTACGGCTGTCGCGGTCGTCACTGCCTGAACAACTGGCGCTTCAGCGTACGTGCCAGTTGGTACGAAGGCAGTGGTCTCTGGGGCGGCGCGCAGCTTGTGCCTGTCTACGGCCTTGGCAACGGGGCGGCGCTGCTCTACTTCATCGAGCGGGACAATCCGGAGATGCTGCTCAAGGTGGTCGACGGCTGCGCAATCAATGGACACTGGTGGGTATTTGGGTCGGCGGCAACGGACCGGCGCTACCAACTCTCGGTCCTCGACTGGGCAACCGCCCACCTTGTCTCTGAGCGGGGCGTGGATTTCCGGCGCTGGAACTTGTACGAGCACCACGGCGAAGGGCGGATCACCCGTGTCATCTTCGACTTTGGATTCATCAGGCCTCCCCACGACGGCGGCTACTCGACACGGGCGGGCGTGATCAATGACACGACTGCGTTCCCTTGCAACCAGTGACGGCGGCGCAGCGCTCACGGAGGAAGACGAGATGAAACGGATGAAGCCCTTGGGTCTATTTCTGCTGGTCGCGTTGCCGACGATTCAGGTCGCCGCGCAGCCCGCCGGATCTGCCGATCCACCTCCCGGCGTCGAACATCTCTACGTCGCCGCATCGTTCCCCGACCTGCCGCCCGCCGAGCTGCGGGCGATCGCCAGCGCCTCCGGGGAACTCCCCCCGCTGCCGCAGTGGTGCGATGGCACCTGCGTCATCGACATCGCGTTCTTCTACGCCCCCGAGGCGATCGGGCAGACGAACGGCAGTGCGTTTCCTGACATTGACACTGGGGAACCCGACAGGCCATGGGGTCCGCAGACCGTCGGCGAGCTCCGCGCCCGTGTCCTCGCCTCCATCGCCGTGGCGAACGTCGTATTCCGCCGCGCGAGACTGGACGCGGAGCTCCGGCTCGTCGGCTTGGAGCGCGACCCGGCGCTGACCGGCCTGCAGGCCCGAGCTGCTCTTGGTCACGTCCGTTCGGAGCGCCTCGCCCACGCGCGATCAAGGTACGGCGCCGATCTCGTCTACGCCATCACAGCGGACTCGACGGTTAGACCTAGATGCACGGCGGAGGCCCGCACTGCGGGGGTGAGCCGAGAGACTGCACGGTCGTTCGCCGTCGGCGCACTCAGAACCGGGTGTCTTTATAGCTACAGCCTCGTCACCTTGGTGGGCTACAACCTGGGCCTGCTTTCGGAGGCGGGGCACGAACAGAACCAAGGGCACGCTCCCTTCGTGGTCTTTGGCCACGGCTACGTGGGCAAAGACAGGTTCGGGAGGCGGTATGCCACGCTCATGGCCTCGCGCTCGTACGTTCACTACTTCTCGACTACCGAGGTGGTTTACGGCCGCGTTCTGGGGGATGCCGACGTGAGCGATGCGGTCAGGGCGCTGCGCTACACGATCCCCGACGCGGCCCGCTACTCGCCGACCGTGGTCCCCGAGAGAGTCGAAGATCCTCACGGCTACGACTGCCGGCCCTCTGCGAGCCGGGCCTGCCTCAACGAACGGCGGTTCGACGTCTCCGCACGCTACTCCACGCAGACCGTCGCGCGGGCGCCGGCGAAGCGGCTCGACGCCTACGGCTTCGGCGACTCGGGGGCGTTGTTCTACTTCTTCGGGCCGGACAACCCCGAGATGCTGCTCAAGGTGGTCAACGGCTGCTGGCTGAACGACCACTGGTGGGTGTTCGGCTCCGCCGCCACCGACCTCGCGTACGAGGTCGCCATCGAAGACCTTGCGGAAGGGGGCGGGACGGTCGAGTACCGGCACAACGGCGGCGGCGTGATCGTGGGCGACAACGGCTACTCGACCGCTGCGGGCGTGATCAACGACACGTCGGCGTTCCCCTGCGGACGGTCGGCGGCGAAAGCCGCCGACAGCCGCCAGGCCGCCGGCGGGCCGGCCGTCCCCGCCGCTCCCGGGTATGACGAACCCCCTGTTGCCGGGATCGTCGCGGCACGGGATGCCGCCGACACGCGCGACTACGGCTGTCAAAACTTCTGCCTGAACAACTGGCGCTTCAGTGTATCTGCCAGCTTCGCTGGTCCCTGCGACGACTGCATTACGGGCGCTGGGGACGTCCCGACCTACGGCCTGGGCGATTCGGGAATGCTGATCTCCTTCTTCGAGCCGGACAACCCGGAGGTGCTGCTCAAGGTGGTCGACGGCTGCGCGGTCAACGGCCACTGGTGGGTGTTCGGCTCGGCCGCCACGGACCTCGAGTACGGTGTCACGATCCAGGATTATGCGATCGCTAACTGGAATTCCAGAGGGCACCTGGTTATTGAGCGCAGTAACTCCTACGACCACCACGGCGGCGGCTGGATCACCGGCAGCAACGGCTACTCGACACGGACGGGCGTGATAAGCGACACGTCCGCCTTCCCCTGCGACCAGTGACGGCCGCGCGGCAGCTGACGTGTACTACGTCCGCGCGTGAACTGGCGGACGGCCGAAGGGGAGTCAGGGGTCGGCCAGGTCGTCGAGGAGTTCACCGACGACTCGGGCGTGTTCCGGTTCTTCGACCCCCTGAACTGGGAGATCCTGATCAAGATGCTGGACGGCTGCTCCAATCAACGGACGCATGTGGGTGCTGGGCGCTTCGACGACCGATTTTGGGGTACCGGATCCTGGTCACCGACACGGTCGCCGGCGAGTCGCGGTCTTAAGTGAACGAGCCCGGCCAACCGGCGCCGGCGATCGTCGATACGACCGCCTTCTCGGGGCCCTGCGGCGGTGGCGCGGCGCGTTGAACCTGCCGATGAATCCTGTCGCTTCGCGCCGTGCCGGATTTCGACGCGCGGCACCGCCGTTCGTCTCGGTTCTTTTGGTGTTGCTGTCCCCGGCTTCGGCGGCTCAGGCGCAGCGACTTCTGACTCTGGTGTCGGGCGTCGCAGAAGCGGCATCGGTGGGCGATCCAGGTCCTTCGATCGGGCCGGTGCCGACAGCCGTGCGGGTGGACCTGGAATTGCTGCGCAGCGCGCCGGCGCGGCTGGAAGTGCCGACGCCCGACGGCAGCGTCCTGTCCGCGGAACAAAGCGTGTTCGAGGACCGGGGCGGCGGCGACCTGATGTGGTCCGGCGGTCAGCGCGGCGCGGCGTACGACACGGTGGTGCTGACGGTTGAGGGCGGCCGGCTGGTGGGCCGGTTCGGGGCGGCCGGCGGCGGGGTGTACCAGATCCACGCGGAGCGGGACGGCCGCGGCGGCATGGCGCCGCTCGTCGGGCCGGGCCCGGATGGGCCTGTGCCGTTGTGCGGTGTGAAGCCGGATGCGGAGGACTTCCCTGGCGGGGCTGTCCGCTTTGCGGCGGGGCCTGTTGCGGCGGACCTTCCGGAGCGCGTGAGCAATCCGCAAAGCCACGACCGGCTGGACATCCTGGTGGCGTACACGGCCACGGCGGCCGAAAACTGGGCCGACCGTGGTGGGCCCGTGGCGGCGATCCGTCATGCCGGCGACTATCTGAAGATGGTGTTCCGGAACAACCGGATCGAGGTCGAGCCGCACATCGTCCACATCGCGCAGGCGTCGGCCGCCCTGGACCGGGCGGGGCGGGACCTGGGCCGGCACATGTCCGGGCGCTTTCCCCTGTCGAGCGCATTCAGCCGCGATGGCGACCTGCGGCGGCTCCGTCACGAGCATCGGGCTGACCTCCTGCATCTGTTCACGGGCGAGCGTGCGGCGCTGCTGGGCGCCTGCGGCGCCGCCTTCACGCTGTCGAGGCACCACACGGCCCGAAGCTACTCTCCGAACGCCGATGCATGGACCTCGAACACCCCGCACGATTGCCAGGACTACGCCGCCACGTTCGTGCACGAGATCGGCCACAACCTGGGCGCCAACCACGATCCACCCAACGTCAGGGATCCGGGACACCTGATCAGGCCGTACGCCGTGGGCCACGCGGATCTGGAGGTCATGCCAAGCCTCGGTACGGCGATGAGCTTCCGGGGCCAGCCGGTGCCGTTCTTCTCGACTCCCCGGATCCGGCCCTACGGCGCGATTCTCGGCATCGCGGACGAGCGGGACAACGAGCGGACGCTTCAGGAGACCGTTCACATTGCCGTGCAGTACAGCGACTACCTGCGGGCGCTGGAGGGCGTTCCGGCGTCGCCGAGCGACCTTCGGGTGCGTTTCGAGGGCGGTGCAGCGCACCTCGCATGGCGAGACAACGCGCCGGACGCGGACGGCTACGAGGTGGAGTACTGGTACACCACCAAGGCAGGCACGAAGTCTCGGCTCCGGAGGCTCAAGGGCCGCACCGGGGCGGTCTTCCCCCTCGACTCTACGGAATCGGCAGCGTACTACCTCTTCGAGGTCAGAGCGACAAAGGGCGATGAGCGCTCCTTGCGCAGCAACATCGTCGTGATGGTGGTGCCCGGCGAGCCGATCGCAGCACCGTCGGACGTCTCGGTGACGGTCGAACCCAGTCTCCGTCATATCGATATCCAGTGGACGGACAACTCGGACAACGAGTCGGGGTTCGACGTGCAGCTTCTCCAGGACGGCGACCCGACCCACCGGAACCGGGTGGCCGCGGACAGCGAGCGTTCCGAGGTTTGGGCGTTCTGGGTGCGGGCCCAAGGCGGCGCCAAGCACGGAGTGCGGGTGTTGGCCTACAACTCGTCGGGCTACTCCGAGAGCAGCGAGGTGGCGACCTTCCGGTGGGAGCACCCGCGCGGGCCCGGGCCGGTCACCGGCGTCTCCGTACGGGCCACCGGGCCGACTGCGGTACGCGTCGCCTGGACGGCCGACCCGGAGGCTGACAAGTACGACGTCCACGCGTTGCTTCCGAACTGGTCAGCATCACGTGATTGGAGACCATCACGTGATGCAGGCAGCCCGTGGGTGGACTTCGAGGGCCTGCCCCGCGGCGGCCGCTACGCGTTCCGGATTTGGCCCGCCAAGGTGCCGACCGTTGATGGTGTGCCCTACCGGACCGCCTATCTGACGCTGGGCGAGCGCGGCGCGGGTCCGCGGGCGCCTTCGGACTTTGCCTGGGTTCTCGAAGGCAATCGGGTGCGCTTGAGTTGGAAGGACAACTCGAGCGACGAGCTGGGCTTCGAGGTCCAGTTCGGCTTGCTCGGAAGCGACGGCAACGTGGTCGGAGTTCGGGGCCCCACTTGGCACAGACTGCTCACGGTCCCTGCCGACACGGAATCGGCGGTCTCGGAAATACCTGCTTTCGAACACGGGTACGCCTTCCGGGTCTTCGCCTACAACGACCGCGGGTACTCGAGGGCGTCGGCGTCCAGCGGTTTCTGCCGGGCGGATGAGGAAACGCTCTGTCTGCAGGACTCGCGCTTCCAGGTGACGGTGAACTGGTGGAAGGCCGATGGCGAGCGAGGGGTCGGCCGGGTCGTCGATGCCCGCACCGACGACTCGGGCATGTTCCAGTTCTTCGGTCCCGAGAACTGGGAAGTGCTGATCAAGGTGCTGGACGGTTGTGCGATCAACGGGCGAATGTGGGTGCTGGGCGCTTCGACGACGGACCTGGGGTACCAGATCCGCGTCACCGACACGATCACCGACGAGTCGCGGTCGTACGTGAACGAGCCCGGCCAACCGGCGCCGGCGATCGTCGATACGAAGGCTTTCTCCCTGCCCTGCCGCGGCGGCGAAGGGCATTGAGCTTGCTGATGAATCCTGTCGCTTCGCTGCTTGCTGGATGTCGACGCGCGGCGCTCCTGTTCGCCTTGGTGGTGGTCGCGTTGCTGGCGCCGGCTTCGGCGGCTCAGGCGCAGCGGCTTCTGACTCTGGTGTCGGGCGTCGGACAGGCGGCCTCGGCGGGCGGCCTCGGCCCTTCGATCGGGCCGGCACCGGCAGCCGTGCAAGTGGACCTGGAATTGCTGCGCGGCTCGCCGGCGCGGCTGGAAGTGCCGACGCCCGACGGCAGCGTCCTGTCGGCGGAACAAAGCGTGTTCGAGGACCGGGGCGGCGGCGACCTGATGTGGTCCGGCGGTCAGCGCGGCGCGGCGTACGACACGGTGGTGCTGACGGTTGAGGGCGGCCGGCTGGTGGGCCGGTTCGGGGCGGCCGGCGGCGGGGTGTACCAGATCCACGCGGAGCGGGACGGCCGCGGCGGCATGGCGCCGCTCGTCGGGCCGGGCCCGGATGGGCCTGTGCCGTTGTGCGGTGTGAAGCCGGATGCGGAGGACTTCCCTGGCGGGGCTGTCCGCTTTGCGGCGGGGCCTGTTGCGGCGGACCTTCCGGAGCGCGTGAGCAATCCGCAAAGCCACGACCGGCTGGACATCCTGGTGGCGTACACGGCCACGGCGGCCGAAAACTGGGCCGACCGTGGTGGGCCCGTGGCGGCGATCCGTCATGCCGGCGACTATCTGAAGATGGTGTTCCGGAACAACCGGATCGAGGTCGAGCCGCACATCGTCCACATCGCGCAGGCGTCGGCCGCCCTGGACCGGGCGGGGCGGGACCTGGGCCGGCACATGTCCGGGCGCTTTCCCCTGTCGAGCGCATTCAGCCGCGATGGCGACCTGCGGCGGCTCCGTCACGAGCATCGGGCTGACCTCCTGCATCTGTTCACGGGCGAGCGTGCGGCGCTGCTGGGCGCCTGCGGCGCCGCCTTCACGCTGTCGAGGCACCACACGGCCCGAAGCTACTCTCCGAACGCCGATGCATGGACCTCGAACACCCCGCACGATTGCCAGGACTACGCCGCCACGTTCGTGCACGAGATCGGCCACAACCTGGGCGCCAACCACGATCCACCCAACGTCAGGGATCCGGGACACCTGATCAGGCCGTACGCCGTGGGCCACGCGGATCTGGAGGTCATGCCAAGCCTCGGTACGGCGATGAGCTTCCGGGGCCAGCCGGTGCCG
Organism: Candidatus Multivorans sp.; assembly: GCA_965238135.1. Classification (GTDB taxonomy): domain Bacteria; phylum Acidobacteriota; class Thermoanaerobaculia; order Multivoradales; family Multivoraceae; genus Multivorans. The sequence goes on from OZ250177.1 coordinate 417,023, forward strand.
TTCTTCTCGACTCCCCGGATCCGGCCGTACGGCGCGATTCTCGGCATCGCGGACGAGCGGGACAACGAGCGGACGCTTCAGGAGACCGTTCACATTGCCGTGCAGTACAGCGACTACCTGCGGGCGCTGGAGGGCGTTCCGGCGTCGCCGAGCGACCTTCGGGTGCGTTTCGAGGGCGGTGCAGCGCACCTCGCATGGCGAGACAACGCGCCGGACGCGGACGGCTACGAGGTGGAGTACTGGTACACCACCAAGGCAGGCACGAAGTCTCGGCTCCGGAGGCTCAAGGGCCGCACCGGGGCGGTCTTCCCCCTCGACTCTACGGAATCGGCAGCGTACTACCTCTTCGAGGTCAGAGCGACAAAGGGCGATGAGCGCTCCTTGCGCAGCAACATCGTCGTGATGGTGGTGCCCGGCGAGCCGATCGCAGCACCGTCGGACGTCTCGGTGACGGTCGAACCCAGTCTCCGTCATATCGATATCCAGTGGACGGACAACTCGGACAACGAGTCGGGGTTCGACGTGCAGCTTCTCCAGGACGGCGACCCGACCCACCGGAACCGGGTGGCCGCGGACAGCGAGCGTTCCGAGGTTTGGGCGTTCTGGGTGCGGGCCCAAGGCGGCGCCAAGCACGGAGTGCGGGTGTTGGCCTACAACTCGTCGGGCTACTCCGAGAGCAGCGAGGTGGCGACCTTCCGGTGGGAGCACCCGAGCGGGCCGGCATCGGTCACCGGCGTCTCCGTGCGGCCCGCCGGGCCCACTTCGGTACGCGTCGCCTGGACGACCGACCCTGCGACTGACGGGTACAGGGTTTCCGCGGTGCTTCCATATTGGCACGATCAACGTGTTTGGAGAGGATCACAGAATGTGTCCGCCGGCACTGCGTGGGTGGACTTCGAGGACCTGGCCCGCGGCGGCAGCTACTTTTTCGAGGTTGTGCCTCTCAGGCGGGGGTTCACCGGTGTGCCCGATTGGGCCCATCTGACGCTGGGTGAGCGCGGCGTTGGTCCGCGGGCGCCTTCGGAGGTTGCCTGGGTTCTCGAAGGCGATGGGGTGCGGTTGAGCTGGAAGGACAACTCGGGCGACGAATCGGGCTTCGAAGTCCAGCTGGCGACGGGTGGAGGGACCCTCACTGGAGGCACGTATTGGCGGAGGCTGCTCACGGTTCCCGCCGACATGGAGACCGCGTACGCTCATGGTCGCAACGACCGTGAGCGCTTCCGGGTCTTCGCCTACAACGACCGCGGGTACTCCAGGGCGTCGGCGCCCAGCGGTTCCTGCCGGGCGGATGCGGAAACGCTCTGCCTGCAGGACTCGCGCTTCCAGGTGAAGGTGATCTGGTGGAAGGCGGACGGCGAGCGAGCGTACGGCCGGGTCGTCGAGGAGGGCACGGACGACTCGGGCATGTTCCAGTTCTTCGGTCCGGAGAACTGGGAGATCCTCATCAAGGTGCTGGACGGCTGCCGGATCAACGGGCGGAAGTGGGTGCTGGGCGCTTCGACGACGGACCTGGGGTACCTGATCAACGTCACCGACACGATCGCCCAGGAGTCTAGGAAGTACCGGAACGAGCCGGGCCAACCGGCGCCGGCGATCGTCGACACGAAGGCCTTCTCCGTGGCCTGCGTTGACGGCGCTGGGCCCTAGCTGCAAACGCACCCCTGCATCTGCATGGGTGCGGTTGCACGTTGCGCTTTCTCGCTCCGGGGCTGCAGCATCCCGTCCCATGCGAAACAGGAATTCGGGCTCCCGAAGCCTTGGCGTTTGGTTGGCGGCGGGGCTGTTCCTCGTCTGTGCCTTCACGGCCGGCGCGGCGAGTGGCGGGGACAACGCGACGTTCGTGTCGTACTCCGGGGTGCCGTCGGCGATGCATCCGGGCGACACGGCGACGGTGACGGTGACGATGCGGAACAGCGGCACCACGACGTGGAAGACGATGGTCTCCACGGAAACGGACGGTTCGACCCAGACGACGACGAGGACCACGTACTCGCTGAAGCCGCTTGGCCACGGCTGGGGCGTCGGCGGCACAGCGGTTTCGGGCAGCGTGGCGCCGAACGCGACGCGCAGTTTCCAGTTCACGATCACGGCGCCGCAGACGACGACGAAACGCAACTACGTTTTCCGATGGCAGATGGCGCGTGACGAGGTCGTCACCGAGAGGCCGATCCACGCGAGGTCGCCGGGGACCTTCGGCGCGGCGACGCCGAGCCGGACGATCCAGGTGGGGCCGGACATGGCGCCGTCGTTCGGGAACGCGACGATCCCAGACCAGTATTGGGTGAAGGGCGACCGGATCACGCCGGTTACGCTGCCCGGAGCGACCGGCGGCAACGGGACGCTGTCGTACGCGTTGACGTGCTCTCTGCCGAGGGGCGTAACGTTCAGCTCGTCGAGCAAGACGATCAGCGGCACGCCGAGCAGGTTGTTGTCGGAGACGACGTGCGAATGGAAGGTGACGGATGCGGACGACAACACCGCGGCCAGCGACGCGGACACGGAGACGTTCACGATCACGGTCGCGGAGCCGGACACGGCGCCGTCGTTCAGTGAGGGGGCCGATGACCTGGAGTGGGTGAAAGGCACGGCGATTGGGTCGGTTGTGCTGCCGGCGGCGCCGGGCGGCAACGGCGACCCGACCTACTTCTGGCCGGAGACCTGCCTGCCGGCGTGACGTTCTCCCCTTCGACGCGGGAGCTGTCGGGCACGCCGACGGCGACGCAGGATGCGGCGACGTACACGTACACGGTGACGGACTCGGACGACAACACCGCGGCCAGCGACGCGGACACGGAGACGTTCACGATCGCGGTGGAGGCGGACACGGCGCCGGTGTTCAGCGGGCCGGTCGCGCCCCAGAACTGGGTGAGAGGCACGGCGGTTGCGGTCACGCTGCCGGCGGCGACGGGCGGCAACGGTGCGTTGACCTACTCTCTGTCGCCTTCGCCGCCTGCCGGCGTGACGTTCAACAAGTCGACGAGGACGCTTTCGGGCACGCCGACGGCGACGCAGAGTGCGACGACGTACACGTACACGGTGACGGACGAGGACGGCGACGCCGCTTCGCTCTCGTTCACGATCGAGGTGGCCGGCAGCGGGTCGGACGACGCGTCGTTCGTGTCGTACTCCAATGTGCCTTCGACGATGACTGCGGGTTCGATGGCGACGGTGACGGTGCGGATGCAGAACACGGGCACGACGACGTGGGCGTCGGCGGACGGCTACGCGTTGGGTTCGCGGCGTCCGCTGGACAATGTGACGTGGGGCCTGAACCGGGTTTCCCTGCCTGCGGACGTGGCGCCGAACGCGACGGTCGACTTCACGTTCGAGATCACGGCGCCGGCGACGGTCCAGGGGCACAAGTTCAGTTGGCGCATGGTCCGCGGTGCGAGCGACTGGTTCGGCGACAAGACGGAGGTTCGGGATATCACCGTGGAGGCGGACGAGTCGCTGTCGTTCGGCGCCTCGACGATCCTCGGCCAGACGTGGGTGAAGGATGTCGCGATCGATTCCCTGACGTTGCCCGAAGCCACGGGCGGCGACGGCGAGTTGGTCTACTCGCTGAGTGGGAACCTGCCGGCCGGTGTGACCTTCGACGCCACGACGCGTACCTTGTCGGGCACACCGACGCGGAGGCAAGAGGCGACCGGGTACACGTACACGGCGACGGACACGGACGGCGACGCCGCTTCGCTCTCCTTCATGATCGAGGTGGTTGGCAGGGCGTCGGACGGCGCGTCGTTCGTGTCGTACGTCGGCGTGCCTTCGACGATGGCGGCGGGTTCGTCGGCGACGGTGACGGTGCGGATGCAGAACACGGGCACGACGACGTGGACATCGGCGGACGGCTACGCGTTGGGTTCGCAGCGTCCCGAGAACAACGTGACGTGGGGCCTGAGCCGGGTTTCCCTGCCGTCGGAGGTGGCGCCGAACGCGACGGCCGACTTCACGTTCACGATCACGGCGCCGGCGACGGTCCAGGGGCACAACTTCCGTTGGCGGATGCTCCGAGGTGCGGACGGCTGGTTCGGCGACAAGACGGAGCAGCGGGAGATCACGGTGGAGGCGGACGAGTCGCCTTCGTTCGGCGGGTCGACGATCCCCGCGCAGACGTGGGTGAAGGCGGTCGCGATCGATGCGTTGACGCTGCCCGCTGCGACGAGCGGCAACGGCGAGTTGACCTACGCTCTGGCCGGAACCCTGCCGGCCGGCGTGACGTTCGACGCCTTGACGCGTACGCTGTCGGGCACGCCGGCGAAGAAGCAGGAGGCGACCGAGTACACGTACACGGCGACGGACCTCGATGGTGACGCTGCTTCGCTCGTGTTCACGATCGAGGTGGCCGGCAGGGCGAGGGACGATGCGTCGTTCGTGTCGTACGTCGACGTGCCTTCGAGGATGGCGGCGGGTTCGTCGGCGACGGTGACGGTGCGGATGCGGAACGCGGGCACGACGACTTGGACGTCGGCGGACGGCTACCAGTTGGGTTCGCAGCGCCCGCAGGACAACGAGACGTGGGGCTTGAGCCGGGTGTCCCTGCCGTCGGATGCGGCGCCGAACGCGACGGTTGATTTCACATTCGAGATCACGGCGCCGGAGACGGTCCGGCGCCACAAGTTCCGGTGGCAGATGGTTCGGGGTACGGACGGCTGGTTCGGCGACAAGACGGAGCTTCGGGAGATCACGGTGGAGGACCCGTCCTTCGGCGACGCCACGATTCCCGACCAGACGTGGGTGAGGGCCGTGCCGATCGATGCGTTGACGTTGCCCGAGGCGAGCGGCGGCGACGGCGTGCTGACCTACGCGTTGACGCCTTCGCTGCCCGATGGCTTGACCTTCACCGAGTCGACGCGGACACTGTCGGGCACGCCGACAACGCTGCAGGCAGCGACGGAGTACACGTACACGGCGACGGACCCGGGCGGCGATGCCGCCACGGTTTCGTTCTCGGTCAAGGTGGAAGAGGCGTCGACGGACGACGCGACGTTCGTGTCGTCGTCAGGGGCGCCGTCGAAGATGGCCGCCGGCGGCACGGCGACGGTGACGGTGACGATGACGAACACCGGGACGACGACGTGGATGTCCTCCGCGGGCTACGGTCTCGGTTCGCAGAGTCCGCAGGACAACGACACGTGGGGTCCGATGCGGGCTTCCCTGTCCGGGAGCGTGGCGCCGAACGAGTCGGCCGCCTTCACGTTCACGATCACGGCGCCGGAGACGACGGGCATCTACACGTTCGCGTGGCGGATGGTGCGTGATCCCGGGGCGTGGTTCGGGTCCGGCACGGGGAACGTGACGATCACCGTGGAGGACCCGTCGTTCGGCGACGCGACGATTTCCGACCAGACGTGGGTGCAGAACACGGCGATCGATGCGTTGACGTTGCCCGCGGCAAGCGGCAGCGGCGGCGTGTTGACCTACGCGTTGACGCCTTCCCTGCCCGCGGGCGTGACGTTCACCGCGTCGACGCGGACACTGTCGGGTACGCCGACGGCAGCGCAGGTGGCGACGGAGTACACGTACACGGCGACCGACACGGACGGCGACGAGGCGACGCTGACGTTCGAGATCGAGGTGGCGGCGGCGGCGACGGACGACGCGGCGTTCGTGTCGACCTCGGGGGTGCCGTCGAAGATGGCGGCCGGCGGCACGGCGACGGTGACCGTGACGATGACGAACACCGGGACGACGACGTGGACGTCTTCCGCGGGCTACGGTCTCGGTTCGCAGAGTCCGCAGGACAACGACACGTGGGGTCTGATTCGGGCCTCCCTGTCCGGGAGCGTGGCGCCGAACGAGACGGTCGCCTTCACGTTCACGATCACGGCGCCGGAGACGACGGGCGCCTACACGTTCGCGTGGCGGATGGTGCGGGAGACCGTGGCTTGGTTCGGTTCCGGCACGGGGGACGTGACGATCACGGTGGAGGACCCGTCGTTCGGCGACGCGACGATTTCCGACCAGACGTGGGTGCAGAACACGGCGATTGCGGCGTTGACGCTGCACGCGGCGAGCGGCGGCGACGGAGGGTTGACCTATGGTCTGACGCCGTCACTACCGGCCGGCGTGAGTTTCGACGCGACGACCCGGGTGCTGTCGGGCAGGCCCACAACGCTGCAGGCTGCGACGGAGTACACGTACACGGCGACGGACGCGGACGGCGATGCCGCGACGCTTTCATTCGCGATCACGGTGACCCAAGGGGCGTCGTCGACGGCGAACTCGGCGACGGCGCTTCCGCCTCCGACGCCGACCGGCGTCTTCGACATGTTCGAGTACTGGCTGCTGCCGCGCGGCAGCGCTCTGACGGTGCAGGCTCGCCTTCGGGACGGGCGCATCGCGCCGGCTGAGGGTTCGTTCGAGGTTCGTTCCTTCTGGCGCGGAGATCTGTGGGGGAGGAAGGTGGCTCTCCTGGGCGATCCGAGCGGCGAGCGCTACGACATCTTCGAGGAGGTCGAGGACGGCCTCGACTACTGGGGCACGTTCGAAGGCGTCGCAGCAGGCGACGAAGCCCGCCCCAGCGGGTCGTTGGACCGCCCCTTCCGCTGGATGAACCGCTTCATGGCGGTGGGCGACGCGGTGGAGAGTTCGGTGACCGGCCGTTTGCTGTCGAACCGCAGAAGGAATCAGGAGAGCAGCGCGGAGGCGACGATGCGGCTCGAGATCGTGTCGCACCGCGCCTCGTTCACGGTTCCGGAGGTTGACGGCTTGACGTTCGAGGACGTGCTGGAGGTGCGCTTCTGGCCGGACGTCGAGCGCGCGGAGGCTCATGACACGTTCTACCTCGCCCGGGGTTTCAGCGCGGTGTACTCGCGACGGTCAGGGGTTACGGCGCCGGGAGGGGTTGTCGAGTGGTGGGCGGTCGAGAAGGCCCTGACGCCGGTTGCTCCCTCTGCGCCGTCGGTTCCGTGGTTCGATCCGTTCTCTCCGGGCTGGCCGAAGACTGCGGTGTTGAACGGGAACCTGGACGATTTCGCTAACGGAGTCGAAGGCGGGCAGGTGAGGAGCTCCGAGGTGCCCGCCTGGACGGCTGATTCGGGCGACGCGGTGATCGCCCAGCCGCCTTCGGGTCTCGACGCCGGCTCCTGGAGCATGCTGTTTCTCGGGAGCGATGGCGGAGGCGACAGTGCGCCTGACGTGGCGATCACCGAGGAGTGGATTCCGGTCGAGGGCGGGACGTACCAGCTCTCGGCGTGCATGCGGAGAGAGAGCTCCGGTGACAACGTGCTGGTGGACTTCAACGACGGCATGGGCCGAGACGCGGACTTCGCCGACGCCCACCTGGTGGCTACTTCGACCGGGACCTGGGAATGCCGGGCGGTGACGAAGTGCATTCCCGGCTCGGTGGGGGCGGTCAGGATCCGGGCGGCCCGGGACGGCGCCAACCTGGGCGACGCCTGGTTCGACCGGATCGAGTTGAAGCGGATTGCCGCCTGCGCGGAGTAGGCGGGGCACTCGCAGCCCTGATCGAATCGATCGCACTTCCTTGAAGAGCGCTGTCGAACCGCCAACACCCTCCATTTGCAAGGGTGCGTTTGCCCGTTGCCCTTCCTCGCTCTGGGGGGTCACACTACCTCCCGGTTAGCAATACAGCTAAGTGGATCAGACTTCGTTGCCCCAGTTGTCTGGATTCCGGGCGTCACTGACGTCTGCGATTCCTCGTTTGGGTGCCAGCAGGAGCCTGGAGCGAGGAACGCAGCATGAAGAACAAGCGGTCGCGGAAGCCACGTCTCCTCACAGTGACGGCGTACGGTGTGCTCGGTGTCTTGCTGAGCACGCCGGCCCTCCCTCACGGCGGCGGGCTCAATAGCTCTGGTTGCCACAACGACAACGTGAACGGCGGCTACCACTGCCACCGGGATGGCGAGGACGGGGAGTCGCTGGATGCTGAAGTCGTGCTTGGAGCCTTGGTGGTTGCCGGCATTGTCTATCTGATCTACAAGAAGAAGGAGAAGCGCCGCTCGGTGGCGAGAATCAGCGACCCGACTCCGCCCCGTGCTCTGGAGATGCCCAGGCGGGACCCGATCAGGCTCGCTCTCACGCCCGCGACGAACAGCAGAGGCCGGGTCGACGGCCTCGGCTTCCAGCTCCGGTTCGGGTTTTGAGCGCGAAGCACCGCCGCATGGGAGACAGCGAGATGCTCCGGCCAATCTGGGAATCGCCAGGGGGCGAAGATCGGATCCCGTCTGTGCCGGCAACGTCTGCCACCGGAACGGGCGGCGCACGGAGGGCCGCTCGACCTGCAGGAATCGTGCTCGCGGGAGCAGCTCTCGTGGCGGCGGCCGGAGCAGCGGATGCGCAATGGGCCGTCGAAGGTTCCTCGGGGAACGCAGTTGCAAGGGCGGTTGGCTTGGACGGCCGGATTCAGCTTGTGGTGGCCTGTTCAGGGAGCAACCAGGCTATGACCCTGAGACTGTCCGGTGGTGCCGCCTTCGCGCACGGGAAAGTCGAAACCCAGTGGGACGACGGCTCGACGGAGAGGTACCACTTTCCGGAGGAGGCCGGTGTCCTGCGGGCGTCGTCTACGTCGCCCGGGATCGGGGGCCTCATCGGGAAACTGAGCCAGCGCCGGAGTGTACGGCTGCTGGGGATCAACGCGCTGGGTGAGGAGGTAACGGACCGCATCAGCTTGACTGGATCGTCTCGCGCGATCGACTCCTTGCCATGTAGTTCATCGGCGCGTCCGACGGCAGGTCGGGCCCCGGGGCCTACCGATGCCGAGATCCGGCGAATCCTGGTCAGTCGATCGGTTGCACGGTATTCGGGAAGCTGTCCCTGCCCGTACAACACCGACCGAGCAGGCAGACGCTGCGGAGGGCGGAGTGCTTACAGCAGACCCGGCGGCGCCTCGCCGCTTTGCTATCCGGGGGATGTCAGTGATGCAGCCGTTGAAGCGTACCGGGACAGGATGGAGCGGTAGGTGCCCTTCACCGAAGGTGACCGTGCTGCCATCTGCTGGACGACGGATTCGGGCACACTAAGGAATCGCGATGCCTGAGAACAGATCCTCCGCACAAGCTCGCCGGTCTGGGCGTCTGTGGGCACTCCGCGCTGTAAAGTCCGTCGTCTCCCTGGCGGCTCTTGTCGTCCTTGGGGGGCTTGCCTGGAAGGTGGTGGTAGTTCTCTTTGAGAATCTTCCAGATCACGACGCTGTTCTGAGCGGTCTGAGTGTTGTTGTGGGAACCGTGTTCGGCGTCACGATCAGTCTCATCAAGAGAATCTCCTCGGCTCTTGGAGTGCTGAGCAGGTGGATAACCGGGGACCGTTGGAGCGGATTCCTGTCAGCCTTCGGGGCCTTCTGTGTCACATTGCCCCTTACTCTCTTCTCTATGGTCCTCTGTGTGGCCTTGGGCCTCGAGCTCTTTACCAACGGATCAGTGGAGACGCCTGGACCCGACGAAGAGATGACACTTGAGAAGAAGATGAAGAAGGCCATGGCGGAGTACGGATACACCACCGAGCGCGCCGACCTGCTCGACAACCTGGCGATGTTGAAACCCCCCAGCACCGATGCACTCGAGGACGGCCTCAGGTTTCCGATCATGTTTGAGGGCGCTTCAGAGTTGTGTGTGGGTAGGGAGTGAATCGGGAGCGAGGTCGAGTCCGCCGAGATGGAAGTGGATTGCGAGTCGGAAGTTGAGAGATTGGGCGCCGAGATTGAGCTTGCGGACGTACCGGACTACACGGAGATTGCCGAGATGGAGCGCTATCGGCGGTTCAACGACCGCCCTGGCGACAGTCCCGCAAGGGGCAACTACGAGCAGGACTTCTTCACCCGTGCCGCGCACATTCGAATTCTGGATCTGTCAGGATGCTCCTACGAAGAGCCGTGACGTGGTCCGGGCCGATTGGGCAGTCTCCGCAGGGGCGACGGTGTCCGTGGACGTTGAGCCGGATGCACCGGCGGAGGAGGTCCAATGGACCGTCGGTGTACGGCTCCACAACTCCGCGGCGAATGGGCGGGTGCGAGGACGCAGTTCACTCGGAGGCCCCGAATGCCTGGACTCCGTGTTGAGGAGCCGTACTGAGAATGGCCGGCAGTAGATCCTCCCCGCGCGTTCGGCAGCTCACGATCTACCTGCTGAAGGAGGAGGTGGCGAAGCCTCTTGACGCGATCGACGTCCCGGACGAAGTCCAGGCCGTGCCCGTGCCTTTCAGTCACTTGGAGGCCACTCTCTTTGTCAAGTCCTCGAAGACGCACCCGCCCGCTTGGCGGAGTTTCTTCGATCGGCACGTCGATCTCTCCGAAGTGGACCTTTGGAGCGCTAGTTGCGCGGCGGTGCTGGTTCTCTCTGTGTCGAGTCGGTGGTTCGCGGTTACCTTCGGCTACGGCCGGCACCTCCTGAAGCAGAACATCTGGGAGGCGAACTTCGGGTTAAGGGTGACCCTGAACTCCATCGAAGACTCGAGCATTCGGAGTATCGACCGAAGGAGCTTCGACTCGATTGCACGGCATACCAGGGAGCAAGCGAGCCGTCCTGGACGGATCGAGGAGTTCGGCCTGCATGTTGAGGAGGATCTTCTTCGGGCAGTCGTGGGAAAGCCGACCGACGAAGGGCTAGGGCGGAGACTTGCCGGAATGGACGCACTAAGTGTGACGGCACCGGTAGAGCTGCCTGATTTGCCGGGGAAGCTTGGACGCTATCTGGAGAAGTTCGGAGACACCAAGTACCGCGAGAGGTATCCGTGGGTCGACCACGTTGCCGAGATCCGCGACGGAAGCGTGATCGAGGGCCTCGACGAGGACCTCTTCGGACGATTGGCGGCTCACAATCTAGAGCACGCGTGGCTAGCCGTACCGGAGCCCATCGATTGGTCAGAAGTGGGTGGCTTTCGCTTCTCCCCGTCGGAAAGTGCCAGAACATACAGCGACATTCACCTTGAGGATCTTCTCGATAGCCTTCGCAAGCCGGAGTCAGTTTCGTCGAAGATGCTGAAGCAAAAGCGTATCTTCTGCCTCGATCCTGACTACCGACTAGCACGGCATACATGGTCCACCTATCGCTGTCTGCATGCTGAGCTGCGAAGAGAGGACGAGTTGTTTCTCCTCACTGGCGGCCAGTGGTATCGGGTCGCACAGTCATTTGTCCAACGGGTGGATCAAGACGTGGACGAACTGCCCGAGACCCGTCACCACCTTCCTCCGTACGGACACGACAACGAGGCGCACTACAATCGATCGGTAGCGGAGGCAAACAAAGCAGCAGCATTGATGGACCGTAAGAACATCCGGTACGGTGGAGGAGCGAGCGCCATCGAGTTCTGCGACCTGTTCTTCGAGAGGCGAGCTCTGATTCACGTCAAGAGGTACGGCGGGTCGGTGGCGCTCAGCCACTTGTTCTCGCAGGGGTCGGTTTCTGCCACGCTGTTCGCCCAGGACGCGGAGTTTCGCACGCAGGTACGAGAGAGACTTGACTCTAGCCATCGATCGGGAGTGCCGGAGGACCATCCAAGGCTGGAAGAGTACGAGATCGGCTTCGCGATCATCAGCCGCTCTGGCGGAGAACTGGTGCTGCCGTTCTTTAGCAAGGTGAATCTCCGTAACGCTGTCAGAACTCTCAGGGGCTTGGGCTACAGCGTGACTCTGACCAAGATCGGCATGGAGGTGGAGACGTGATGAACCGCGAGGCGGTTCGCTTGTTCCCGCTGCGCCACATGCCTCTTCCCAGGAGCTAGCCCTCCGCAGCAGAGCCGGCCAGAAGGCCGGCGCACCGACAGTCGGCGGCTCAGACTCGTGGGAGCGAGCCGGCTGGTAGCCTGCTCGCACCATGACAAGACACGCTGCTGTTCCAGTTCTCGCGCTCCCGGCGATCGCGTTCCTGGCGGCTTGCGGCGGTGCTTCGGCGCCCGACGCTGAGCCCGCCGACCTGGCGATCGTCGGCGCCCAGCTCATCGACGGTACGGGCGGCGACTCCGTCGCCGACGCGGTCATCCTGATCGACGATGGGCGCGTTCAGGCGGCCGGCCCGAGCGACACCGTCGACGTCCCCGCCGGCACCGAAGTCGTCGACGCTGCCGGCAAGACGGTGATCCCCGGGTTCGTCGATCTCCATGCCCACTACGGCGGTCCGGCGGAGGCGACCGAGCAAGCGCTCCGGGCACAGCTCTACTACGGGGTGACGACCACCCGCAGCATCGGCTCAGACAATCCGGAGAAAGTCGCCCTGATGCTGGAGGCGAACGCCGGACGCCCGGACCTGCCGCGGGCGTTCACCGCCGGGGTCGGCTTCTCCTATCCGGGCGGCTTCAACTCGGGCTTCACGAACACGCCGACGACCGAGGAAGAAGCGCGCGAGATGGTGCGCGAGCAGGCGGCATTCGGCGTCCACTTCACGAAGATGTGGATCAACGAGGTCGCGGCGCCCGGTTTGAAGATTCCGCCCGAGATCCGGGCCGCGATCGTCGACGAGTCGATCAAGAACGGGGTCATCCCGGTCGCCCACATCAACGAGGAGGTGGACGGCGTGCAGCTCCTCGAGGTCGGCCTGAGCGAGTTCCTGCACAGCACGGTGCGGACCTTCGGTCCCGGCGGGGGCGTGCCGATGGACGACCCGGCGCCGAGCCAGGCGTTCCTCGACCTGTGCCTGGAGAAGGACTGCGCCTTCGCGCCGACACTGTCGATCATCCAGAACAACTGGCACTTCGCCGAGCACCCGGAACTGCTGGACGACCCGGAACTGCGGGCAGTGATGAACCCGGGTGCGCTGGAGCTGTTCAGCAGAGAGGAGACGCGGGCGGCCATTCTCGGGGCGGACGGCTTCGAGGGCCGCAAGGTCTCCTTCCGGCAGGTGCAGGACTTCGTGAAGACGCTCCACGACCACGGCATCAAGGTGGCGCTCGGTACCGACAGCGGCACGCCGAACGTGCCCATGGGCTGGGGCACGCACCATGAACTCGAGCTCTACGTCGAGGCCGGCCTGACGCCGATGGAAACGCTTGTCGCCGCCACGGCGACCGGTGCCGGCCGCGTGCCGCCGGTCGGCGAGGCGGACTTTGGCACGCTGACTGCCGGCATGAGCGCCGACCTGATCGTGGTCAACGCCGACCCGCTGGCCGACATCCGGAACACGCTCCAGATCGACCGCGTAATGCTGCGCGGCGAATGGGTGGACCGCGACGCGCTCTTGCCATCGCCGTAGGACGGCGTTGCAACCCGAGCGGAGCACGGTAGGCCTGCCCTTGGCCGTGACCCACTCGGCGGGGCGCCGGGCGGCGCTGTCGGTGGTGGTGATCTGTGGCCTGCAGGCACTCGTCGCTCCGGCCGCGTCGGGCGCCGCCGTCCGTCAGGATGAGTCGGGAAAGCTGACTCGGACGGCCGTGGTGACAGCCGTAGCGGCGCCGATCCTCATCGACGGCGTCCTGGACGAGCCGGCATGGGGATCGTCGCCGAAGATCGGCGCTCTGGTGCAACGCATACCGACGGAGGGCGCCGAGCCGAGCGAGAGCACGGAGGTCACGCTGCTTCGCGACGCGGACAACCTCTACATCGGGGTGATGTGCCATGACTCCGAGCCGCACAAGGTCCTCGCGTCGCAGATGGCTCGCGACGCATCCTTGGGCCCCGACGACAGCATTGAGCTGCTGCTCGACACCTTCCGCGATCAGAGCAACGCCTTCTACTTCTCGACGAACCCGAACGGCGCTCTGGTGGACGGTCTGGTGTTCGCGAACGGCGAGACGAACGAAGAATGGGATGCGATCTGGACGGTCGCGACGCGGCGCTCGGATCAGGGCTGGAGCGCGGAGTTCGCCATCCCCTTCAAGAGCCTGAACTTCCCGTCGGAGGGAACGGTCTGGGGCTTCAACATCAGCCGCCAGATCCAACGCAAGTTCGAGGAGGTCCGCTGGGCGGGAGCTCGTTTCGACACCCAGTTCTTCCAGGTCTCGGAGGCGGGCGAGATCACGGGCCTCGAAGGCCTCGAGCAGGGCCTCAGCCTGGATATCCGGCCCTTCGTTGCGGGCCGCTGGGATCACAGTGCCGGCACCGGCGACGGCAGCCTGCGCGGCAAGCCCGGACTGGATCTGTTCTACAACCCGACCCCCAATCTGAAGCTGACGGCCACCTTCAACACCGACTTCGGCGAAACCGAAGTGGACGCGCGCCAGATCAATCTGACTCGCTTCTCGATCTTCTTTCCCGAGAAGCGGTCGTTCTTTCTGCAGGATGCCGGCGTGTTCAACTTCGCCACCACAGGGGTCGGTCAGCCAGGAGGCATTCCCGATACGGGAGCGGAGATCTTCCCATTCTTCAGTCGCCGAATCGGGCTGCTCGGAGGGCGGGAGGTGCCGCTCGACTACGGGATCAAGCTGACCGGCAGGGTGGGCCGAACCGAAGTCGGCGTCCTCAACGTGGGCACGCGGGACACCTCATTCGTTGAAGACCAGAGCCTGTTCGTCGGGCGCGTCCGGCAGAACTTCTGGCAGCAGTCCTACGTCGGCGCTCTCGTCACCAGCGGCAATCCCGCCCTTTCCGTTGACGCCAGCACGGTGGGAGTGGACCTGCGCCTGGCCACCTCCGACGTTCTGGGCAGCGGTCGAAACCTGGTCTTCAACGCCTGGGGTCTCAAGAGCGACAACGAAGGGGTTTCCGGCAACGATGCGTCCTTCGGCTTCGCGGCCGCGTATCCCAACGACCGGTTCGACGCGCAGGTGCAATGGCGTGAGATCCAGGAGAACTTCGATCCGGCGCTCGGATTCGTTCGGCGCCGCAACGTGCGCATGTTCCGGGTCGGCGCCAGCTTCAACCCGCGGCCCAAGAATCAGTGGCTGGGCATCCAGCAGATGTACCACGACATCTTCTTCACTGAGTTCACACGGCTCGACAATGGACTGGTCGAGACCCGGAACCTCTATTTCACGCTCGTCGATTGGCACTTCCAGTCCGGCGACTCGTTGCACAGCCTGTTCGACGTCAATCCCACCTACGAGCGCCTGTTCGAGCCGTTCGAGATCTCCCCCGGCGTGGTTCTCCCGCCCGGCGAGTACGACTTCACGCCGCTGCGGATCTTCTTCAGCTCGGCGCAGAAGCGCAGGCTTCAGGGCAGCTTGGGAATCACCTTCGGCAGCTTCTGGTCGGGAAGCGCCGAGACGGTCAGTACGGGTGTGAGGTACTCCGCCCCGCCGCGGCTGACGATCAGCCTCAACGCCAACCAGACCTTCGCCCGCCTGCCACAGGGCGACTTCGTCGCCAGGATCTACCGAGGCCAGATCAACTACGCGGTCTCACCCAATCTGTCGTTCTCGAATCTGATCCAGTTCGACAACCGTTCGGGCAACCTCGGTTTCCAAGGCAGGGTGCGCTGGACCCTCGAGCCGGGGAACGACCTGTTCTTCATCTTCGGCCAGGGCTGGGTGCAGGAGCTCGGCGAACGCGGCGCCGACTTCCGGCGGCAGGACTCGAGGCTGGCCGTGAAGGCGCAGTACACGTTTCGTCTGTGACGGCGGGAGGGCGCAGTGTGTGACAGCATCGCGGTCCCAGGTCACGGAGTGGTCCCGCCTGTGGCCCTCTAGCGGAGACATTCATGAGCATTCTCACCATCGTGTTCCTGGCCGTCCTGGTCCTCCTCGCCATCATTCTTGGCGGGTCGATGATCGGGACGTTCAACAAGCTCGTCACCCTGAAGAACCGCTTCCAGAACGCGTTCGCGCAGATCGAGGTCCAGCTCAAGCGCCGCTACGACCTGATCCCGAACATGGTCGAGGTGGCGAAGGGCTACATGAAGCACGAGCGGGAAACGCTCGAGGCGGTGATTCAGGCCCGGAACATGGCCGCCGGCGGACTGCAGAAAGCCGCCGCGGATCCGGGCGATGCGACGGCGATCCAGGGCCTCGCCTCGGCCGAAGGCGTGCTCACCGGCACGCTCGGCCGTCTCTTCGCGCTCGCGGAGAGCTACCCGGACCTGAAGGCGAACCAGAACATGATGCAGGTCAGCGAGGAGCTCCGCTCGACGGAGAACAAGGTCGCCTTCGCGCGCCAGGCCTTCAACGACACCGTGACGCTGTACAACACGTACAAGCAGAGGTTCCCGGCGGTGATGATCGCCGGGATGTTCGGCCACGGGAAGGACGCCACGCTGCTCGAGTTCGACAGCGAGGCGATCGCCGAAGCGCCGACGGTGTCGTTCGAGTAGCTGAGGGCGTTCCGCGCTGCCAGATGGCCACCGACTTCTTTCAGCGGCAGGACACGGCAAGGCGGAGCACGGTTCGCCTTGTGGTCCTGTTCGGGCTTGCGGTGCTCGCGATCATGGCCTCGATCGAGGTGCTGCTGGCGGCCGCGATGGGCTACCTCGGCCGCGATCCCGAGACCAACGAGGTCGACTGGACGGCCGTCGCCGACCCCCGGCTCCTGATCCTGGCGGTCGTCGGCACCCTGATCGTTGTCGGCGGGGGCAGCCTGTACAAGGTCGCCCAACTGAGCGGCGGCGGCCGGGTGGTTGCCGAGGAGCTTGGCGGCCGGCTTGTGGATACCAGCACCTCGGATCCGGTGGAACGAAGGCTGCTCAACGTCGTCGAGGAGATGGCCATCGCCTCGGGCACCGCGACGCCGCCTGTCTACCTGCTGGACCGGGAGGAGGGCATCAACGCGTTCGCGGCCGGGCTGACGCCGCAGGACGCGGTGATCGGGGTCACGCGCGGGACGGCGACCACGCTCGACCGCGACGAGCTCCAGGGGGTGATCGCTCACGAGTTCAGCCACATCCTGAACGGCGACATGCGGCTCAACATCCGTCTGATCGGTCTGCTGCACGGCATCCTGATCATCGGGATGATCGGCTACTTCATCCTGCGGATGTCGTTCTACACCGGCGGCGGACGATCGAGAGACGGCAAGAGCGCATTGCCGATCATCGCGCTCGGCGCCGGCTTGGCGGCCATCGGTTTCGCCGGCACCTTCTTCGGCAACCTGATCAAGGCCGCGGTCAGCCGGCAGCGGGAGTTCCTCGCGGATGCCTCGGCCGTGCAGTTCACGCGTCACCCTGGGGGCATCGCGGGAGCGCTCAAGAAGATCGGCGGCTTCGTGACCGGCTCGGCGGTCAAGAACCCGAACGCACCGCAAGCGAGTCACATGTTCTTTGGTCGTGCGACCTCCGGATTCAACGCGATGTTCGCGACCCATCCGCCGCTTAAGGAGCGGATCAAGCGCATCGACCCCTCCTGGGACGGTGAGTTCCCGGAGTTGGACGCCGGGGGCGTAGGCGTTCGAGAGGCGGCTCCCGCGCCAGGCGTTGCGGGCTTCGCGGGGGGTGAAGCCGCTGCCGCGGTCGGGCCGAAGGTCGCGGACGCCGTCAGCCACGTCGGGCAACCGACCCCCGCGCACATCGAGTACGCGGCGGAGCTGATCGACCACCTGCCGGCGCCGGTCGTCGAGGCTGCCCGCGATCCCTACGGCGCCCGCGCGGTGGTCTACGCGCTCGTTCTCGACCGTGACCCCGGGCCAAAACAGTTGCAGCTCTCGCACCTCGAAGCCGCGGCCGATCGCGGCGTCTACGAGGAAACCGTCAAGCTGGCCCCCCTCGTCGAGCAACTCGACCCGAGGATGCGTCTGCCCCTCCTCGAGCTCTCACTGCCCGCGCTCCGCGCCTTGACGCCGTCGCAGTACGAGCGATTCCTGCACAACCTGGTCGCAACAGTCGAGGCGGACGAGGTGATCGACCTGTTCGAATGGTCGCTCTACCGCATTCTGGTGAGCGACCTCGAGGGGCACTTCGGGAGACCCAGGAGACCCCGTGTGCGGCACAGCTCGGTCGCCGCGGTGCGGTCCCCGCTGGCGTTGTTGATGTCGGTGTTGGCCTACGTCGGAGATCGAGACCCGCGAGCGGCAGAGCACGCGTTCGGTCAGGCATGGCGGGTGCTTGGGCTCCCCGAGGCGCGCCTCCTCCGTCACGAGGAGTGCGGCCTCGGCGCGCTCGATGCGGCTCTCGTTCATCTGGACCAGGCCGCGCCGCAAGTGAAGAAGCGCGTGCTCGAAGCGGCGGTCGCTTGCATCACCGCCGACCGGCAGGTCACGGCGGAAGAGGCGGAGCTTCTGCGGGCGGTGTCGGCGTCGATGAGTTGCCCGATGCCGCCGATCCTGCCTGGGAACGCGGGCGTCTCGCCCGCATCGTAGGCCGTCTGCAGCCGGATCGGCGCTCCGTTCCGGATGCGGGCGAGACGCCCGCGTTCCCAGGGCGGATTGCGACGGCGGCGCCTCCTACCCCTGCCTGACCCACCTCACGAGCTCTCGCAGGTTGGGCCGGTTGCCCTGACTGAGGATGCCGACCTTGTAGATCCTGCCCGCCACCCAGGCTGTGCCCCACACGGTCAGCGCCATCAGCACCATCGACGTGCCCACCATCCACCAGGGCACCGTCCCCATCACGGCCCTCGGGTACATCATGATCGGGCTGAAGAAGGGGAAGAGGGCCACCCAGTCCATCCACGCCATGCTGTTTCCCTCGATCGTCGTCATCTGGAGGGCGAACGGGACAATGATCAGGATGATGATGGGCGTTTGTGCCTGGCTGGCCTCCTGCAGGTTCCTGCACATGGCCCCCACCGCGGCGAACAGGCTCGAGTAGAGGAAGTAGCCGAGCAGGAAGAACACGACGAGCAGTGCCACGGCGCCCGGACCGGGCAGGTACTGCAGGATTTCGCTGGCCCCTTCGGAATCCGGCAGCGCGGAGATGAGAGCAGGCAGCGCCAGGGTGGCCAGCAGGGTCGCGCAGCCGATCCAGATGGCGACCTGGGTGAGGCCGACGGCGCCCACGCCGAGGATCTTGCCCAGCATGAGCTGCCAGGGCCGGAGCGACGAGATCACTAGCTCCACGACCCGGCTCTGCTTCTCTTCGAGCACCGATTGCAGCATCTGGGCGCCGTAGATGAGCATCATGGCGTAGAGGATGATGCCGCCGCCGATCCCGGTGATCGTTCCTGTGATGCGCTCGGCCTCGGCTTTCTCCACGTCGGCCTCGTCGATGCCGACGGGCTCGAACTCCAGCGCGCCGCCCTCGAACAGCCGCCGAACCGACTCGCCGTCCTCCATCAGGCTGAGCCGTTGGTCCACGACCCGCTCGACGATGATCGAGCGCATGAGCCGGGAACGGGTCCCGCTCGGAGACTCCTTCGCCCGGTAGATGAATGCGGCTTCGCTGGCGGTCCGGTCGTCGAGGACGATGTAGGCCTCGAGCTCCTCGTCGAGCAGTCTCTGGTCCAGGTCCGTGGTTCCGGCCCCGGGGTCGGCGACCTCGATGTCGTATCCCGCTCGCTCCAGGGCCTCCGCGACAGGTTCGCCGAGCTGCCGGGTGAAGTCGACCAGGGCGATCTGCCGCTCCGACCCCTGAGCGAGGGCGCCGACGATGCCGCTCAGCGCCATTACCCCGATCATGAGCAGGGGCATACCCAGCGTCGAGAGGATGAACGCCCTTGTCTTGACGCGCTCCACGTACTCTCGCCGAACTACCGACCAGACCTGCTTCACGACGCACCTCCCGTCTGTGAAGGCGAATCGTTGTCGCCGGGATCTCCGGCGTGGCGGACGAAGATCTCGTGCAGGCGGGGCTCGAGCAGCTCGAACCTCCGTAGGCTGACCCCCGCAGCCACCACCGCGGCCAGGATCTCGTCGGTACGCGCCCCTTCGCTCAGGGTCAGGTGGAGCGCGTCGCCCACTTGCCCGACGGACGACACGCCAGGCCATGCGATCTGGGGCGCCTCGCCCTCGAACTCGACGGCAACGACGCCCGATCGTTCGTTCCGCTTCAACTGCTTCAGGTTGCCGTCGAGCACCTTGCGGGACCGCGAGATGAGGCAGACCCGCTCGCACAGCCGCTCGGCCTGGTCCATGAGGTGGGTCGAGAACAGGATCGTCTTCCCGCGTTCCTGCTCCTCGCGGACGATCTGCTCCAGCACGTCCTGGTTGATGGGGTCGAGGCCGCTGAAGGGCTCGTCCAGAATCAGGAGTTCCGGGTCGTGGAGCACCGTGCTGATGAACTGGACCTTCTGCTGCATCCCCTTGGACAGGGTCTGCACCTTCTTGGATGCCCACTCGCTGAGGCCCAGACGCTCCAGCCACCCCTCGGCGCGGGTGCGGGCCAGCGCCCGTGCCACGCCGCGGATCTCGCCGAAGAAGATGAGCTGGTCGAGCACCTTCATCTTCTCGTAGACGCCGCGCTCTTCGGGCAGGTAGCCGACGCGGCTGCGCCGGGCGAAGTTGGGCACGCCGCCGAAGAGCTCCACCGCGCCGCTGTCGGGCAGGAGGATGCCCATGATCATGCGGATCGTGGTCGTCTTGCCCGAACCGTTGGGGCCCAGCAGGCCGTAGATGGTGCCGGGCTCGATCTCCAGGTCGAAGTCGGAGACCGCGGTGTGGGCGCCGAACGTCTTGTGCACGCCGGAGAGGCGTATGGCGGTTCCGTTGTGGGTCATGTGGGCCTACTTCCGTTCGCGGGGGCGCAGAGAGGATAGTCCATCGCGACGTGGTCGATGCCTCGCTCCGCGCCTGGTCTGGTGGCGTTGGCGCCGGATAGGCTGTCACGACTTTTGCCAGAGCTTGAGGACGACGGAGCGGAGGATGCGCAATGAAGTGCCCGACCTGATCGGCTTCGGGCGCTCGGACAAGCCGGCGAGCATGGATACGCACACGTACAAGTTGGAAGCACACCAACCAGGCGATGATCGATCGTGGCGACATCCCCACGGGCAGAATGCTGGCGGGCGCCACCGGCGCCCAGGGTCAGCCTCATGTGACGGTAGAAGGCGCGGGGCATTTCATCCAGGAGAGCCACGGCGAAGAACTCGCCCGCATCATCAACGAGTTCATCGCCGCGAATCCCTGAGGAGTAGGGGAGCCGGCAGCGGCCTCGACCGTCGCTTCGCACCCGATGCGGGCGAGACGCCCGCGTTCCCAGGTCGACAACGATGCCGAACAGCCGCGCGGCTACTGAGATGATGACAGGCATTCATGTTGCCTTGCTCCGCGGAATCAACGTAGGCGGCAAGAACAAGCTGCTCATGAGAAACCTGTCCG
Source organism: Candidatus Multivorans sp. (assembly GCA_965238135.1). Lineage (GTDB taxonomy): Bacteria > Acidobacteriota > Thermoanaerobaculia > Multivoradales > Multivoraceae > Multivorans. The sequence continues at coordinate 438,024 of OZ250177.1, forward strand.
CGATGTTCTCGGAGGCGGGGTGTGACGAGGTGCGGACGTACATCCAGAGCGGAAACGTCGTCTTTCGGGCAGATCCCGCGTTGGCCGGCCGCGTGCCCGACTTGGTCGGTGAGGCGATCGCCGCGCGATTCGGCTACCGGGTGCCGGTGCAGACGCGAACGGCCGCTGAACTCGCCGCGATCCTCCGGACGAACCCATTCTTGGGACGCGGAGGGGATGCCGGCCAACTGCACGTCGGATTCCTGGCGGACCGGCCGGAGGCTGCGGCCGTCGGCGCGCTCGACCCCGACCGCTCGCCTCCCGACGAGTTCGCCGTGATCGGTCGAGAGGTGTACTCGTACTGCCCGCAGGGGCTCGCGAGCACGAAACTCACCACCCGGTACTTCGAGTCGAAGCTCTCAACGACCATGACCGCGCGGAACTGGAAGACGGTGCTGAAGCTCCACGAGCTGGCCGGCGGTCTTTGACGCACCGCGGACGGGGCGGGGTATGCTCGCGCCCTTCTTTTTTCAGTGAGATCGGTGCTTGGAAGGAGCTTGTGGTGTCGAAGTGGACCGTTCGGGCCTTGGTCATAGCGATGTTCGTGTGCGTGGCGTTGCCGCTGGCGGCGGGAGACGAGAAATCGGACGCTGTGTTGGGGCAGGTAGCCCTGAACGTGGCCGACCTGGAGCGGTCCGAGAAGTACTACGGCGAGGTGCTGGGGTTCAAGCGCGCCTGGACGTATCCGCCTGATGGGAGCGACCCGATCGAGATTGGCCTCGCTGCGCCCGGCGGAGCAGCTAGCGGTGGCGCGGGTCTGATCCTGACGCGCCTCAATGACGATCCCCTGCCGGAGGGGAAGGGGAGGTACGGCCGGATCGTCGTCAGTACCGCCAACGCCAAGGCGCTGGCCAAGCGGGCCGAGGCGGCGGGCTCGAAGGTCCGGTTTGTCGACCTTGGCGGCGACAACCCGCCGACGATCGTCTTCTTCAACGATCCGGACGGCTACGAGATCGAGCTGTACCAGGCGCCGTCGCAGTAGGGCCGGGGGCGGCCGCTGAGGCGCGGTCGCCCGTGATCGCTCGGTCTCAGGTCTCGTCCGAAGACGGCAACACGATCTGCTTGTAGCCGCCGGTCCTTCTGAAGTGGAGGAGCAGGAAAAGGAACCCGAGCGCCATGAACGCCGGGACGAGCGCGGTGGCCTTGAGAGCGCTCTGGCCGCCGTAGAACGACGCGTCCCGCACGGCCTGCTCGTCCGGGGGCAGGGTGATGCTGAAGTCCTTGGCCTTCTCCATGACGGGGCCGGCCTTGGAACCGTCCAACCCCTGCACGGCGGGGAAGAACAGGAACCGGTTCGTGCCCTCGGCCTTGTACTCCTCGTAGACGGCGGGCGCCTGCTCCTGGAGGTCCTGGGAGGCGTAGCGGTCCTGCATGTAGCCGATGCCGGGGCCGCCGAGAAGGCCGGCCGAGAGCATGCCGACGCCGCCGACCGCGCCCAGGGTGAGCGCTCCTCCCTTGGGGAAGCGCTCGGACACGACGCCCAGCATCGTCGGCCAGAAGAAGGTCTTGCCGACGCCGTAGATGGTTGCGGCCACCATGACAGCGGCGGCGGCGGCAAAGGAGCCGAGCGCGTAGAGGCCGATCACGGCGAGGACGGCGCTCGAGAAGAGCAGCCCCAACGGATTGATCCGGTGGACGATGGGCCCGGCGAAGAAGCGCAGGACGAACATCAGGATCGAGGTGTAGAGGAGGATGAAGAGCCCCTTTCCTCCGAGCACCGTGTCCATGATGTTGACGATCCAACTGTCCGTTCCGAGCTCGACGTAGCCGATGCAGACGTGGAGAACGAGCAGGAAGAGCAGCATGGGCGCCGCGAATTCCTTGATCATCTCGCCGAACTTGACGCCGGCGGCGGTCGCCTCCGACTGCGGGAACTTTTCCTTGACAATCATCAGGATGTAGATGAGCGCCGGGACGAGATAGAGGGCGAGGACGATCTCCCAGTGCACGCGGCCGATCATCACGACGCCCAGAAGGGCCCCGGCGATCATGCCGCCCGGCCATCCGGCGTGCAGGATGTTCAGGTAGTGCGTCTTCTGTTTGCGGTAGAGGGTGGCGACCAGCGGGTTGACGACGGCCTCGCAGATGCCGTTCGCGATCGCGAAGATGAAGATCCCCCAGAACAGGCAGAAGTAGGCGCCGGCGCGTGCCGCGTCCGGGTCGGTCGCGATGGCGCCGCTGTACACGAACGTCGCGGCCACGGTCACGATGACCGACACCACGTGGAGGACGCCCGCGAGCATGAGGAACGGCTTGTAGCCGAAGCGGTCGAGGAAGAGGCTCGCGATGAGGATGACGATGCCGAACCCGACGAAGCCGCCCCCCGTGATCTGTCCGAGCTCCGTTTGCGTGAAGCCGAACTCCTTTCCCCATTCGAGGAGGAGCCCGCCGCGGACGGCGAAACCGAGCCCGGCGACAAAGATGGTCAGGAAGCTCGCGATCAGTAGTTTCGTGTTGTTCATGGGCCCTCGCCAGGTCGGAGTGGGTGTCGGAGGAGGCGTCTCAGGAAGTGAGCGTGAAGTCGGGCAGGCGTACTATCTCGCCGCCCTTCGTGGCGGACTCGTGGGCGCAGATGCCGACGCACGTCCAGTTGGCGCTCGTGACGGCGTTCGGCCTCGGGTCCCGGTCTTCGCGCAGCGCGCTCAGGAACTCGTTCGCGAGGTGCGGGTGCGAGCCGCCGTGGCCGCCGCCCTGGATGAAGGAGAGGTGTTCGGCGTCCTGGATCTCCTGCGGCAGGGTGAACTTGCGGATCGGTTCCGGCAGCAGGTGCGCGTAGTCCGGCACTTCAACCTTCTCCGGGATCTCCGGTTCGGGCTTCTTCGCGGTGTGCAGGACGTGGGGCTCGTCCTCAACGAGCGTCCACTCGAAGCTCTTCCTGGTGCCGTAGACGTCGAAGCTCTCGCGGTACTGGCGGGCGACGTCGTAGAGGAAGCGCCAGATGTGGGCTACAAGCTCGCGGTCCTTGACCTTGATGTGGCAGGTCTCGACGGCGAAGCGGTTGCCGGACTTGCTCGCGATGTCGTCGCGCACCCTGCCTGAGCCGAAGCAGCTCACGTACTCGGCCAAGCCGTCGACAAGGCCCAGGCACGGGCTGACGACGTGGGTCGCGTAGTGCATCGGGATCATCCGCTCCCAGTACGACGGCCAGCCGTCCATGTCCTGCGGGTGCGAGGCGGCAAGGTGCTGGATCTCGCCCAGTTCGCCCTTCTCGTAGAGCTCCTTGATGAACAGGAACTCCCGGCTGTAGACGACGGTCTCGGCCATCATGTACTTGAGGCCCGTCTGCTCGACCTTTTCTGTGATCTTGCGGCAGTCCTCGATCGTCGTCGCCATGGGCACGGTGCATATGACGTGCTTGCCGGCGTCGAGCGCCGCCAGAGACATCCAGGCGTGGTCGGGGATCGGCGTGTTGATGTGGACGAAGTCCACGTCCGGGTCGGCGAGCACGTCGTCGTAGTCCGTGTAGCGCCGGTCGATGCCGAACTCGTCGCCGACGCGGTGGAGTTCGGCCTCGTCGCGCCGGCAGATCGCGTGGACGTTGGCGTCGGGATGAGCCTGGTAGATGGGAATGAACTCGGCGCCGAAGCCCAGGCCGATCATGGCGACGTTGTTCATGCCCGTTCCGTCCCTGGGAACGCGGGCATCTTGCCCGCATCCGGTGCGAAGCGCCGGTCTGTAGGCCCGTGCCGTCGACAGAACACTAGGGGCCTTGCGTGCTCGCCTCTTCGGCGGTCATGAGATACGCCACCAGGTTCCTCACATCGGCGTCCTCGTACCCATCGAGCAGACCCTCGGGCATCATCGAGAGCGGGAACAGGTCGCGCGACTGGATGTCCGACTGGGCGATGACCACCTCGTCCTGGCCCACGACGCGCAGCGTCAGCGCGCGGTCGCTCTCCGCGGCGACGGTGCCGGAGTAGGTGCGGCCGTCCCGGGTCGTCACCATCAGCGTCCGGTAGTCGTCCTGGATGTCGCCGCTGGGGTCGATGATGTTCGTCAACAGATAGTCGAGTTCCGTGCGATTCGAACCGGTGAGGTCGGGTCCGATCAAAGCCCCCTCGCCGAACATCTGGTGGCAGACGCCGCAGAGCTCGCTGAACATCGCCTCGCCGTGGCTGGGGTCGGCGCCCGCGATTGCGTCGTTGCTCAGAATCGTCGTGTACTTGGCGATGGCCGCGGTCTTCTCGCTGGAGACCCGCGTGATCGGCCCCCAGACCTCGAGGAAGCCGCTGCCCACGACCCGGTGGAGCTGGCGGGCGACGTAGGCCGGCACATCCCGCCGGGGAATGCTCCCGTCCTTGATCGCCCCGGTGAGCACCCTCCCGTAGATGGGGCGCGATGACAGCGTCTGCACGGCGGCGAGCTTCTCGTCCGAGTTGAAGGTGTCGTAGTGCCCCAAGAGCAGGAACCCCGTTTGCCAGCCTCCGTCGAACGCGGCGAAGGCGCGGATCGCGGCGATCCGCAGCTCCGGTTCGTCCAGCAGGGCCGGGAGCCGTTCGGCGAGGGCCTGATGTTGCTGGCCGGCGAGGCCCTGGATGGCCCGCCGCCGATCTTCGGCCGGCGCGCTCTCGTCCTCGAGTGTCGCGATGAACTGACGCGCGGCCTCGACGCCGCCGAACTGCTGGTCCACTTCCTGGGCGAGGTCGGCCAGGGAACGGTCTCTCTTCAGCTTCCGGTAGACGCCGGCCCAGTTGTCCGGCCGCTCGACCTCGAACTGACCCTCGAGCCCGGCGCGCATTCCCTTCAGGAGATCCTTGCGGGCATCCGAACGATCGCCGAGCGAAGTGACGAGGGTCTCGAGCCGGTGCGCGTCGACGATGCGGCGGCCGATGTTCTCCGTGAGCATCGGAATCTCGGAGCGCTCGGCGAGCTGTAGCGCGCGTTCGGGATCCTCGGCGACCAGGGGTTCAAGTCCGAACCAGATCATCTTCGGGATGTTGTGATCGTCCGCGTCCTCGCCGTGCTTCACCAGAGCCTCGGCGACCGGCCAGCTCTGCTGGTGCTCGATGCGTTGGAGGGCCGCCGCGAGGTAGAGCCGGACGACGGCGGAGTCGTCGCTTTCCGCCATGGCGGCGAACCTGGACGTAGCGGCCGCCGGTGCTTCATGGTCCTCGGTGAGAAGCTGGATCGCCCAGGCGCGGACGTGGGCGTCCCGGTCGTCGAGGGCGTCCGTGAGCAGTTCGGGCGTGAAGCCGCCGGTGACGTGGAGCGCCCACATGGCCCTGAGGCGCAGGTCCTCGTCCGGGTTCGACGAGAAGATCTTGTGCAGGCTCTCGTGAACGGATGCGTCGACCTCGCCCTTCGCCGCCCGGCCCTGCAGAACGACCCTGGCACGGCGGGCGTGCCAGGCGCTCTTCGAGCGTTGCAACTCCACCAACTCCGCGTTCGACATTGCCTTGATGTCGTCGAAGCGCCCAGCCCAGTTCTCTGCCTGGGGCTGTTCGGGCGTCACGCGGAAGATGCGCCCGGTCTCCTTGTGCTTGACGTCGTTGCCGCAGATTTCCGCGTCGTGCCAGTCGAGCACGTAGACATCGCCGCCTGGCCCGATCTCCATGCTGAACCCGACCCACTGGGCGTTGTTGGCGAGCAGGAAGTCCTCGCCGTGGTGCGCGACGAAGCTGGAGCCCTTCGGTTCGAGCTCGTCCGAGAGCACCGCGTGCTCGTGGATGTTCGCCATGAACAGCCGGCCGTGGTGCTCCTCGGGGAATGCGTCCGAGAGGTACACGCGGGCGCCGCCGTGCGCGGAGCGATGCCGGTGGTTCACGATCGTGCGGATGTCGCCGTACACGTACGGGTTGAAGTGCTGGCCGCCCTGCCGGTGATAGATGCCCCCGGGTACGACGTGGAAGAGGTGGGGAATCACGCACGCGGTGATGAAGATCTGGCCCTTGGCGTCGTAGTCGATTCCCCACAGGTTGCTGAAACCGTGCGCGACGACTTCGAACCGCTTCTTCGTCGGGTGGTAGCGCCAGACGCCGCCGTTGATGTCCACCCCGTCGGCCTCGAGGAGATCCTCCGGGAACGGATCGTTGTGGCCGTAGATCTGCGTGTCGGCGGTCGGCTTCGTGATCTTCGAGGGGGTCGCGAATCCCTCCAGGCCATAGAGCCAGCCGTCGGGTCCCCAGTGGAAGCTGTTGATCGTCTCGTGCCGGTCCCGGATGCCCCAACCCGTCAGCAGGATCTCGGTTTGGTCCGTGTCGGCTACGTCGTCGCCGTCGCGATCGGGGAGGTAGAGGAGGTGGGGCGGCGCGCCGACGAAGACGCCGTCGAAGCCGACCGCCAGCGCTGCCGGAAACGGGATGCCCTCCGCGAAGACCTTGACGCTGTCGGCTTCGCCGTCCCGATCCATGTCCTCCAGGATCAGGATTCTGCTGTCGCCTGAGCCCGAGAACCCTCTCCCGCGGGTCTCGTAGTCGCGGTTCTCGGCGATCCACATGCGGCCGCGGTCGTCCCAGGCGAAGGCCATGGGCTGGGTGATCATGGGCTCGGAGGCCCAGGCGTTGACGGTGAAACCGTCGCGCACCGTCATCGCGTCGACTGCCTCGTCCGGCGTCAGGAACTTCTCCTGCCGCGCCTCCTGCTGGGCAATGCCCCAGAGCGCCGCCGTGGAATAGGCGCCGGCGTTGCCGGCGTACTCCTGCCAGTCCTCCGTCAGTTCGAGATCGTTGAGATCGCCGCTGTAGACGACGAGCCGGTGGCGGATGACCTCGGTCGCCCCTTCGGGGATATGCCAGTCGCCCATCCTTGCCCGCGTCGGCCCGACGCCGAGCTGACCGTCGACGCGCCAGGTCTGCGGGAAGCCCGCGTTCATCGGGTGATCGAAGATGGCGACGTGCAGGAAGTCGTCGCGGCCCTCGACCTGCATCCCGACGTCGACCCACATCGCGCGCTGGCCCTCGGCCTGGGCGTTGCGTTGGCGCGCATGCGGCCTTCGGTTCCCTCGATCACCGCGGTGTGATCGGTGTGACGGCTCACGGTTTCGGTGTCCTGGACTGCCCTTAGTGGAACCACGTTCTCGGACTCCTGGGCTTCCGCTCCATCGGCGCCTGTGCTCTGGGTGCAACCGGCGCCGAGAGCGGCTAGAACGACCAATACGAATGCCGACGTGGCCGGAACTCTCATGCCCGATTTCTTCCCCGGAACGCGAAGGCCTGTGGTGGATGCAAGCGGGCATCCTATCGTCCCGCCAGGAGCTTGCGCCGCGGAAACACGGGACGACGCCCATGCGCTGCCGGCGCCGTGCTGGACCCGTTCTGGACGGACTCGCAACGCTCCAGCTATCGTACAGCCCTGAGAACCACTGCCCTCCCCCTCCGCGCAAGGAGACCGATCCTCCTTCTGGTGTTCGGCCTCTCCATGTTCTCCTCCCTCGTGTACGAGGTTGCCTGGTCGCGCTCGCTGTCTCTCGTGTTCGGGACGACGATCTACGCCTTCACTGCGGTCCTCACGGCGTTCATGGCGGGCCTGGCCCTCGGTTCATACTGCTTCGGGAGAATCGCCGATAGGACGAAGAAACCCCTCCTTCTCTTCGCGAAGCTCGAGTTCGTCCTCGCCGCCTGTGGCGTTCTCCTCATACCTCTCTTCGAGCTCACCTACCGAGTCCGCTTAGCTCTATTCAGCCAGCTCCAGGGCTCTTCCACGATGCTGTTCATCATGTTCACTATCGTTTTTCTTCTTCTCATCGTGCCGACGGGAATCATGGGCGCCACATTCCCTCTCATGACGAAGATCTACTCCAGGAACTTCGGCCGCGATATTTCGGATGTGTATGCAGTAGACACGATCTCCGGTGGCGCCGGCGCCCTGTGCGGCGGATTTCTCTTCTTGCCGTACATAGGTCTCTCTCAAACGATCGCGTTGGCCGCCGTACTCAACCTCATGGCCGGCCTCGTGCTCTACCAGAGGCGTGAACGATGAAACTGAGGGCCTTGCTCCTGAGCGCCTTCTTCTTCTCGGGCTTCGCGGCACTCGTGTACGAAGTCATGTTCACCAAGGGGTTGATTCTCTTTGTGGGCGGGACTGTTTTCGCCTACAGCTTGATCTTGACCGCCTTCCTCACGGGAATGGGCTTCGGCAGCCTATTGGCGAAGCGCTTCCAGAAGACGGATCTCGCCACGCTTTTCGCATACGTTCAGCTCGGGATCGGCACCTACGGGCTCCTCTTCGTCCCGATCTTGAACAACCTGGATGTCGCGTATCTCGAGATCTACAACATCTCAAACGGCAGCTTCGTCGCCTTCCACTCGCTTCTCCTCCTTCTCTCCTACCTTGTCCTCCTCGTTCCGACTCTACTCATGGGTATGACCTTTCCCGTCGTGAGCCGGTCGATCACGCGTACTGAGAACATCGGCACGGATGTGGGAAAGTTGTTTTCGCTCAATACTCTGGGAGGGGTTGCCGGCGCTTTTGTGGGAGGTTTCGTTCTGCTGCCGGGAATCGGCCTGGAAAGGGCGATCCTTGTGGCCGTCGCAGTCAACGTCCTCATTTCTGCCGTAGTTTTCATTGCTGCCGGCAAGGGCAGCCACATCACCTACGGTGTCGCCCTCGCCCTCGTGCTTCTTCTTGCGGCGGCTCTGTTCGACGCAGAGGTCGATCCCTACCGCTCCGGCGTCTACCACCAGCATGGGAGGTTCGAGAACCGGAGCGAGTACAGACAGGCTCTCGAGCGAGAGAAAGGCGCCGCCGCAATATCGTTCTCCGACTACGGTCTGTATGGATCCGTCGTGGTGAAGGAAGAGGGCCCGGTCAAAGTACTCATGATCAACGGCAAGGTCGATGCCGGAACGGGCCTCGACGTCCCTACCGAGCTTCTGTTGGGGTATATCCCCACGCTCATGCACCCCGATCCGAAAGACGTGGCCATCATCGGTCTCGGCAGTGGAATCACCTTGGCTGCGGTGGAGAGCTTCCCGGTGGAGAGGATCGACGTGCTCGAGCTCAACCCGACTGTCGTCGAGGCGGCCGAGCTCTTCGAGCCCGAGAACCGAAACGCCCTCGACGATGAGCGAGTCGACCTCATCGTAGGCGACGCGAGAGACTATCTCTCCACTACCGACCGAACCTACGACATCGTCATTTCCGAGCCTTCCAACCCGTGGATCGAGGGCGAGGTCTTCCTCTTCACCAGAGAGTTCTACTCGGTTGTAGCCGAGCGCCTCAACGAGGGAGGACTGTTCCTGCAGTGGATCGGCGCCTACGACTTCAATCCAGAGGATCTCAAGATCTCCCTCCGAACTCTCGAGACCGCATTCCCCCATGTCCAGGCGTGGGCCGACGCGAAAGGCGTGGATTTCTTCCTTCTGGCATCGAAAGGGCCCATCGTCAGGGACTACGAAGGGATCGCGGCCGCAATGCAGGATCCAGTCATAGGGTCCGACATCGAGGCTATCTCGGTCTTGTCGAGCCGATCGCCGTTCACCGGCCCGGACGTCCTCTTCTCGTTCTTCGTTGCGGACGATAGGGCTCTCGACTCCTACGCCTCGGGCGCGCCGGTCAACACCGACAACCGTCCGATCATCGAGTTCAGGACCGCAAGAAACAGAGTGGGGCGCACAACGAGCAGCCTGGGCGCCATCCTCGACCATACGAGCGGCGGCGGCCCCTCGACGGCGATCTCACCTCCTGTAACCGATCCCGTCTCGGGTGACGCTTTGTCTTTTCTGGGCCTTCGCGCGAGCATCGACATGACCCTGGCGGAGATCGAGTACGCCTACGAATACACCAGTCGCGGCGAGGATCCCACGCGCCTCCGTCTGGCGCTCGAGCTCACGAAGCACGTCATCTTCACCGACGGACAGAAGCTGCTGGTCATCCGTGGACACCCACGAGAAACGGAGCCACCGATCGAGGAGTTCGCGAGGATCGCGAGTTCCCTGGAATCGAGTGTTCTGGGCACGATCGAAGTCGAGGGACAGACCAGGTACCTGACCCGAGGCGACACGATCTCGGCGATGCTGTGGCACTGCAACCGGCACCTGTACGTGACGTACTTCGAGCACCCGGCAGGAGCATCGCTGCCGTCGATGTACGAAACCCTGGCGAGCGTCAGTTGCGCTACGACGAACTCGTAGCCTTGCATGGAACAAACTCCTCGTCCTGGCCGGCGCTGCGTGCCGGATGCGGGCGAGACGCCCGCGTTCCCAGGGCGGACCTGAGTAGCAACCACGCTCCTACAGTGTTCCCTGCGCGACAGCGCAGCGAGTCCGCTGCGAATACTCCTAGAAGCTGAGCCCGACGTTGAAACGGTACTCGGACGGCCTCTGATAGGCAATGTCGCCGCCGCCCCTACCGGTGGGCCGGCCCGACACCGGATTCACGAACAACTGGGCGTCGTCGTTGAGCGCGTTGGCAAGTTCCGCGCCTACCTTGATCTCGTACTTGCCCTTGATCGGCGGGAAGATCCAGCTTGCGTTGAGATTGAGTTCCGTCGCGGTGTCGAGCTGTCGGGAAGCTTGGGGATCGAGAAACTCCACGACTCTCTCCCTTTGGCCCGACAGCGGATGGGTTACGAAAACGTTCCGTTGACTCTCCCATAGCCGGCCCGTCCGAGCGCGGTAGTGGGCGCCCGTGGTCAGCGTGTGTTCGCCGATCGTCCAGCGCTTTGCAGCAAGGACATTGAAGATCTCCGGGAACTCCGAGTTGTTGCCGATAGGACGGTTCCCCCTGTTGCGGGAGTTCACATCGCTACTCCCGTCGGAGCCGAGGCCGCCGATGGCTTCGATGGCATCTTCGAAATCCTCAGTGCCGCTCGCCTCGCCCGTGTACAGGTTGGCGCGCAGCGTCCAGTTGTTCCGGAAGTTGCGGTTGAGCTCGAGGATGATGCCCTCGTGCTCGCGGGTCAGGCCCAGGCGCGAGGGGACTCCATGCATGGCGGACAACCGGTCGACCTCGGCCTGGGTCCAGTTGGCGAGTGCGAAGACCCGATTCCCGGCCGCGTCGAACTGGATGCTCGTATCCCAGATATTGTCGTTCTCGCTCACGGTGTACATGGCCTTGGCGACCCAGTTGCGGTTGAACTGCCAGTCGACACCGATGCTGTACGCGTCCGAGTACTCGGGGGCCAGGTTCCTTGTCGCCTCCCTGCCGGCGCTGGCCACGATGGAGCTGCCCAGGATGTCGTAGTCGTTGGTCAGGGGATTCCAATCGAAGACCATGCGGGTGTTGGTGCCGTTCGAGCCCTGGTCGAAGTTCTGAGTAAGACTCATGTTGAAGAGGTTGAGGTAACGCCCGGCGGTGGCGCGGACGAGGAGCTTGCCGTCAGCGTTCACGTCGTAGACGACACTCAGCCTGGGCGCCAACTCATCGTAGTCGTTGACCTGTTGTCCGATATTGTTGTCCATCGACTGGCCCTCGAGCCGCAGTCCCGCGGTAAGGACCCACTTGTCTCCGATATCGATTCGGTCCTGGATGAAGAGGGTGTTCAGCTCGCTTTCGCGGCGGAACAGTCCTCCATCCGGCGGCGCGTAGATCGTAACGGTCTCGGGAGTCGCGAAGCCGCCGGGAAGGCCATAGCCGAAGCCGCGCCCGCTGTATTCCCTCTCGGGCCAGTTTCGGGTATCGAGGCCCATGACGTGGCGCTCGGCGCCGACCCTGAGCTCGTGGTTGTCGCCCGCGAAGATCGTCGCGTAGGCGTTGATCTGCTGGCGGGGACCGTCCGTAAACCGACCAGACGTGCCGCCGACGGTGCAGCCATTGAAGAAGAGCCGGGAGTCGAGGTCGTAGTAACGGAAGTTGTTGCTATCCGGGGTACTTGGGTCTCCGCCGGAGAGACTCGTCTTGAAATGGAGGCAGTTGTCGGCGCGAACATCCTCACTGTCGCCAACCTTGAGCTCGGTAAAGATCTTCGGGGTGGCGGCCCAGTTCCACAACGCTGTGTTCAACTCGGCCGTCTCACCGCGCCCGTTGAGGGTGAAGAGGTCCCCCGTTCGGTTGCCCCCGCCCTCGCGGTAGCCCGGGGTGCGCACATAGGTCGCGGCGAGCTGATGGTCATCGCCAGGCTGAAAGTTGACCTTGGCGACCGTCGAACTCCCTTTGTAGCTCCAGTCGAAGACCGGGTCCGCAATGACGTCCGGGTTGGAGTTGGTGCTGGCGCCCCGGATCCTGTTGTCGGACAGTTCGGCGTGGGCTGCGAAGAACCACGCACGATTGCGGTAGATCGGGCCACCGAGAGCGGTCTCGAAGTTGTTGACGATCTTGTCGGGACCGTTGAGATCGGGGTAGTCCCGGAATTCGCCGACCCACGCCTGGTTCTGAGCGACGTAGAAGAAGTCGCCGTGGAACAGGTTGGTGCCCGACTTGATCACCGTGTTGATGGTCGCCGTCTGGGTGCGGCCGTACTCGGCGCCGCGCCCCTGGGTATGAACCTCCGTCGCGGCAACCTGCGTGGTCGCCATTCTGAACTTGAACACTCCGTAATTACCCGTGACTTGACTGACATCGACGCCGTCGATATTCACCGTGCCTCCGTCTCGAGGGCCGCCCATGAAGCTGTTGAGCCAATCCTGCTGCTTGGAGCCGGAATTGGCCGGCAGAACGGCCAGGCTGTTGACGTGGTGACGGGTGATGAACGTCGTCAACTCGGCGGTCTCGGCGTCGATCCTCGCCGTCGCCCCGGGCTCGTACTTGTTGATCATGGGCGCTTCGGCGACGACGCGGATCTCCTCGGATGTGCCTCCCCGCAAGGTGAGGTCGACGGCGCGGCGCTTACCGGGATCGAGAGTGATCGCGACTTCGTCGCTCGAGCCCAGGCCTTCGAGCTCGGCGCTGACGGTGAAGAGGCCATCGAGCAGCAGACTGAAGCGAAACTCCCCGGCCGCGTCGCTGATCGCGTCCTTGGTGTTCTGCTGTCCGACGAGCTCCACGCTGGCGCCCGGAAGTGGGTCTCCCTGGGCGTCGAGCACGCGGCCTTCGATGATTCCGGTACCCGGACCGTCGGCCCATAGCGGCAGGTTTGCGCAGGCGACGATGGCGAGTCCCCAGATGCAGGACTTAAGGGTGATGATCTTCATGGTTCCACCTCCATGATGTCCGACCCCGGTGATAGGTAAGGGGGGCTAGTCCTTGCCGAAGGCCGGCGAAGCCCTCAATTTCAACATCCATCTTGCAGATGTTGTTCCAACGTAGTTGGGAGGAACTAGGCTAACATGGTGTTTCCTACGATGCAAGGTTCCGTTCGCCTCACGCTGCGCCTGGTCCTGGTTTGTGGATTGGCGTCCGCCTCCGGCTCGGCGCAGCCGGGCGCTACCGACGGCGACTGGCGCACTTACGCCGCCGACACCTGGGCTAGCAAGTACTCGCCCCTGGATCAGATCAACGCCGACAACTTCGGCGATCTGGAGATCGCCTGGCGTTGGAAGACGGTAGACACCCATCTGGTCGTGGCGGACGAGAGCGGCGCGTCGCTGGTGCCGTCGCAGGTGGTGTTCGACCGGGTGGCAGAGCAGCAGCCCGACCTTTGGCTGCGGCGTCCGGGGATCGGCGCGATGTCCTCGACGCCGCTCGCGATTGACGGTGTGCTGTATTTGTCCACGAACCTCGAGCAGGCGGCAGCCATCGACGCGCGCACCGGTGAGACGCTATGGGTGCACGACCCGCGCACCTACGAAAGCGCCGCGCTTCCGACCAGCAGAGGCCATCGAGGGGTGGCCTACTGGGAAGGCGACGGCGGCGCCCGCATCGTCTGGGGAACCGGCGCCGGGTACCTGATCGCCGTCGACGCCAGGACCGGAGTGCCAGCCGCGGAGTTCGGAGACAACGGGCGGGTCGACCTCATCGCCGATTTGCCGCGCTCGCCCCGCGGCCAGCCCTTCCAGTTGCCGGTCGGCTCGCGGTCGGCGGCGCCGCTCATCGTCGGCGACACGATCGTCGTCGGAACCAACCACACCGACTTCACCATCTCCAGGGAGGGGCCGCCCGGCTTCATCTTCGCCCACGACGTGCGCACCGGAGAGCGGCTGTGGGAGTTCCACATCGTGCCGCAGAGCGCCGACGAGTTCGGCGCCGACACCTGGGAAGACGAATCGTGGCGCTACACCGGCAACGGCAACGCCTGGGGCAATCTGAGCGCCGACCCGGAGCTCGGCTACGTCTACGTGCCGACCTCGGCGGTGGCCCCGGATCACTACGGCGGCCATCGCCTGGGTGACAATCTGTTCGCCAACAGCATCGTCTGTCTCGATGTCGAGACGGGCGAGCGGGTATGGCATTACCAGCTCGTTCATCACGAGGTCTGGGACTACGACAGCCCGACGGCGCCGAATCTGCTCGACGTCACCGTCGATGGACGTCGGGTGAAGGCGGTAGCCCAGGTCACCAAGCAGGGGTTCGTCTACACCTTCGATCGAGTGACCGGCGAGCCGGTCTGGCCGATCGAGGAGCGGCCGGTGCCAACCGACACCGACCTGGAAGGGGAGGTCATGTCTCCAACCCAGCCCTTCCCGACCAAGCCGCCGCCGTTCGCGGTGCAGGGCGCCCGGATCGAGGACCTGGCGGACTTCACCCCCGAGATTCGTCAGATGGCGCTCGAAGCCGTCGGGGGGTTCAGGCTCGGCCCGCTCTACACGCCGCTGTCGCTGCGCGGCACCGTCTTCCGACCGCAGGCGGGCGGCGGCGCCAACTGGTCGGGCGCCGCCGTCGATCCCGAAACCGGCGTGCTGTACGTGCCCGCCACCAACGGTCACTCGGTGCTCCGGTTCCGCGACGGCCGGTCCAAGTCCGACTTGCGCTACTTCGCCGATCGCACCGATCCTGTTGGCGGTCTCCTCCGCGGCCGCTCGGCGCCCTGGGGACCGTTTGAGCCCGCCGCTCGGGGTTCTTCGTTTCTTGACGGAGGCAACCCGATCCGGCAGCCGAGGATGCCGCGGGGGCTGCCGCTGTGGAAACCGCCCTATTCGGCGATGGTCGCCATCGACATGAGTCGGGGCGAGCACCTGTGGACGACCCCGCTCGGCAGGGGCGCCCGGTATCAGGACCATCCTCTACTGCGCGATCTCGATCTGCCGCCGTTGGGGGGCGATCACAGTCGTGCCGGTTCGCTGCTGACCAGGACGTTGCTGATTCACGCGTTGACGAGCGGGGGGACCGACGACGGTCCGCAGTTGGTGGCCTACGACAAGGCCACCGGAGAGCCGCTGGCAGCGGTCGATCTGCCCGGCCGCGGGCTCGGCTCACCGATGACCTACCTGCTCGACGGTCGCCAGTACGTCGCACTCACGGTCGGCGGCAGGGTGCCCGAGCTGGTGGCCTACCGGCTGCCTTCGGAGAGTCGATGATGATGACTCGGTCCTCACGCGTTCGTCCACGCCGCGGAGGCGTGAACGCGGCCTCTTCGGCCCTCCTCGCGGCGCTCTGCGTCCTTCCCGGTGCGGCCCCCGCCCGTTCGTTGGAGGCCGACGTCGCGCGTCTCCTCGAGATCTCGTGTCTTCGCTGTCACGATGCCGACACCGAGACGCCGCTCGATCTCGAGAACCTCGGCTACGACCTCGCGGATCGAGCAGCCTTTCGGAAGTGGGTGCGGATCTTCGAGCGTCTCGAGGCGGGCGAGATGCCTCCTCGCGGGACGAAGCGACCCCCGAGGGCGGTCGTCGAAGCGGCGCTCGGTGCGCTCGAGAGAGATCTGGAGACGGCGGACGCGGCGGCTCGCGCCGCCGAGCAGGCAGCGCCGCGCCGTTTGACGGGGCTCGAGTACGAGTACACCCTCAAGGACCTGCTCTCGATCGAGGAGGATCTGGCGAGCTTGCTGCCGGCCGAGAGCGCATCCGCCGGGTTCGACACGCTGGCGGCCGAGCAGGGGATCTCACCGCTTCATCTACGCAGCTATCTCGAAGCGGCCGACCGGGCGCTCGACGCGGCGATCCGGCTGGGCCGGCGTCCGCTGAGCGCAGCGCAAGTGATCGACTACCCGAATCTCCCCTCGTCGTACCGCGTCATCCGCCAGAGCGTCAACAAGAAGGTCGACGACGCCGTCGTGATGTTCATCGATCTAGACCACCACAACACCAGCGGGTCCTCTTCGTCCAGGTTGACGAGGAGCGACCAGAACGGCTTCTCGGTCGCGCATTCGGGTCTCTACAGGGTCACCGTCGACGCCTATCCCTACCAGGCGTCGACACCGGTGACGCTCCTTCTCGTTCGCGCGAACCCGAGTGGCGCCACGAAGTTGCTCGGCGCCTTCGACTTGGTGAACGAGGAGTCCAGGACCCTCGAGCTCACAACCTACCTCCACCCGACCGACTATCTCTACCCCGAAGTGGCCGACCTCGAGTGGCACACGGAGGTCGAGGATTTCTACGCCCCCATCGGAGATTGGGCGCTAGAGAGCCAGCTCGTGGTTACGGGGGGAGGCTCACGCCGGCGACTGCTCAACAACCGGCTCTATCACCCGATGTTCTACCACCCCACCCCACCGGGCTTGGTGGATGGGGCCGCGACTTACAAGGGCGAGGGCGTGGCGGTCAGGTCGCTCACAATCGTTGGACCGCTCCTTACGGCGTGGCCGCCGCCGTCGACGCGCCGGCTCTTCGACAGCATCGACATCGACCCCGCCGGCGATCTGAAGCTCACGAAGGACCCGTACGAGCACGTGGTGGACGTCGTCTCGCACCTCGTGCCGCTGGCGTTTCGACGGCCGGCCGAAGCAGGTGAGGTGGATGCCTTTGCGAGCCTGGCCAAGCCCGCGATCGCCGCCGGACGGGAGTTCGTCGACGCGGTCCGCATTCCGCTGCGGGCTCTTCTGAGCGCGCCGCAGTTTCTCTACCACGACGACCAGCCCGGCGAGCTGGACGACTTCGCCCTGGCGACCCGACTTTCGTACTTTCTCTGGAAGAGCCTGCCCGGCGAGGAGCTCTTCGCGGCGGCACGAGAAGGCACGTTGTCGGCGCCGGAGGTGCTGGCGCAGCACGTCGAGAGAATGCTCGACGACGACAAGGCGCAGCGCTTCGTCGCGGACTTCGTCGGCCAGTGGCTGCGGCTCTACGATATCGAGCTCACGACTCCTGACGAGAGGCTCTATCCCGAGTACGACGAGGTGCTGCATCACGCGCTCCAGGAGGAGACCAGGCTCTTCTTCGCCGAGCTTGTGAGAAGCGACCTCGGCGTCCGGAACCTGATCGACTCCGACTTCACCTTTCTCAATCGCCGCCTGGCGGAGCACTACGGCATCCCCGGGGTCGAGGGACAGTACATGCGCAAGGTGTCGCTGCCCGACGACAGTTTGCGCGGCGGCGTCCTGACTCAGGCCAGCGTGCTCAAGATCACCGCCAACGGCACCACGACCTCGCCGGTCTTCCGCGGCAGCTTCGTGCTCACGAGCCTGCTCGGCCGGGCGCCGAGCCCGCCGCCGGCGAACGCCGGCTCGGTCGAGCCCGACACCCGCGGCGCCACGACGATCCGCGAGATCCTCGCCAAGCATCGCCGAGACCCGACGTGCAACGTCTGTCACCGCGCCATCGACCCGCCGGGATTCGCTTTGGAGGCCTTCGATCCCACCGGCGGCTTCCGGACGCGATACCGCTCCAGCGGCGAAGGCGATAGGCCGACGAGGACCCTCTACGGTCGCCCGATCCTGGAGTACAGGGACGGGCCACCCGTGGATGCAGGCGGCGTCACCCCGGACGGCAGGTCCTTCTCGGGCATCGCCGAGTACAAGCGACTCCTGCTCGAGGACGAGGACCAGGTGGCGCGCCACTTCATCTCGCAGCTTGCCGTCTATGCGACCGGCGCCGAGATCGGCTTCGCCGACCGCGACGAGCTGTCGCGGCTCGTCGCGCAGAGCCGCGAGGGCGGCTACGGCGTGCGCACGATCATCCACAATGTCACCCAAAGCCCACTCTTCAGGGAGCGGCAACGATGAACCAGCCCCTCGACCGACGCACCTTCCTCAGGACCTGCGGAGTCGCCCTGGCGCTGCCGCTGCTCGAAGCGATGAGCCCGGCCCTAGCCCGAGCGGCGATCCCGGCGCCCCGGCGGATGGTGACCCTCTGCAACGCACTCGGCCTGCACCCGCCGGCGCTCTTTCCCGCCACACCGGGTCGGGACTACGAAACAACCGAGTATCTGGAGCTGCTTCGGGACCACCGGCGCGACTACACCCTGTTCTCGGGGCTCTCCCACGACAACCAGACCGGCCGCCAAGCCCACAGCAGCGAGGTCACCTGGCTGACCGCGGCCCGCCACCCGGAGCTCGCCGGCTTTCGCAACAGTATCTCCGCCGATCAGTATGCCGCCGCGGAGCTCGGCTACGTGACCCGCTTTCCCTCGCTTGTGCTGGGTACCGACACCACGCTTCAGAGGAGTGCCAAGGGCACGCAGAGCCAGTCGTTCACGAGGCGGGGCGTCATGGTGCCTTCAGAGACCAGTCCCGCCAATCTCTTCGCCCGGATGTTCCTCACGGGGGATCCCGACGAGGTCGAGCGGCAGAAGCGGGATCTCGGCGACGGACGCAGCATCCTCGACGGCCTGATGTGGCAGAGAAAGGCGCTCGACCGGCGCGCCAGCGCCGCCGATCGAGGCCGGCTGGACTCGTACTTCGAGGCTGTGCGCGCGGCCGAAGAAGGCATCACCGAGGCCCAGGCCTGGCTCGAGCGGCCCAAGCCGCGGGTGGACCGCGAGCCCCCTGTCGACATCCGGGAACGCCGCGACCTCATTGGCCGCGTCCAGTTGCTGATGGACCTCATACCGCTGATTCTGCAGACCGATTCGACGCGCGTCGTCGCCGTAATGATTCAAGAGCTGCGGGAAGTGCCGAAGATTCCGGGCGTCTCGGGGACGCACCACAACCTCTCGCACCACGGTCAGGATCCGGACAAGATCGCGCAACTGAGGAAGGTCGAGAGGGAGATTGTCAAGTGCTTCGGCAGCCTTCTCGGGCAGCTCAAGGGATGCAGCGAGGGAGACGGCACGCTGCTGGATCAGACCGCGGTCCTCTTCGGCAGCAACCTCGGCAACGCGAACTCTCACGACACCCGCAACCTCCCGGTCTTCCTCGCCGGCGGCGGCTTCGAGCACGGTCGCCACGTCGGTTTTGACAACGACGACAACGCGCCGCTCTCCAACCTCTACGTCACCATGCTGAATCACATGGGGCTGGAAACCGAGTCGTTCGGCCAGAGCACCGGCGCGCTGAGCTGGTAGGGCGCCGGGCTCGGTCCTATCGATGCAGAAATCCGTTCGCCTCACGCTGCGCTTGGTCTTGGTTTGTGGGTTGGCGTCCGGTTCCGGCTCGGCACAGCCGGGCGCGACCGACGGCGACTGGCGCACCTACGCTGGCGACACCTGGGCTAGCAAGTACTCGCCCCTGGACCAGATCAACGCCGACAACTTCGGCGATCTGGAGATCGCCTGGCGTTGGAAGACGGCAGACACCCATCTGGTCGTGGCGGACGACAGCGGCGCGTCGCTGGTGCGCGCACTTACGAAAGCGCCGCGCTTCCGACCAGCAGAGGCCATCGAGGGGTGGCCTACTGGGAAGGCGACGGCGACGCCCGCATCGTCTGGGGAACCGGCGCCGGGTACCTGATCGCCGTCGACGCCGGGACCGGAGTACCGGCTGCGGAGTTCGGAGACAACGGGCGGGTCGACCTCATCGCCGATTTGCCGCGCTCGCCCCGCGGCCAGCCCTTCCGGTTGCCGGTCGGCTCGCGGTCGGCGGCGCCGCTCATCGTCGGCGACACGATCGTGGTCGGCACCAACCACACCGACTTCACCATCTCCAGGGAGGGGCCGCCCGGCTTCATCTTCGCTCACGACGTGCGCACCGGAAAACGGCTGTGGGAGTTCCACATCGTGCCGCAGAGCGCCGACGAGTTCGGCGCCGACACCTGGGAAGACGAATCGTGGCGCTACACCGGCAACGGCAACGCCTGGGGCAATCTGAGCGCCGACCCGGAGCTCGGCTACGACCTCCCCGGTGGTGGAATCGGCTCACCGATGACCTACCTGCTCGATGGCCGCCAGTACCTGGCGCTCACGGTCGGTGGCAGGGTGCCCGAGCTGATCGCCTTCCGGCTGCCAATCGAGAGCGACGGGACAGCATCGGAAAGATAGGCTCGGCCGAAGCTTTGCGGTCCTCCTCGTTACTCGCTGGGGGCGTCGATCCACCAGGGGCTCGACCACGCCCTGCCACCATCGATCTGGCTGACGCGCACGTAGTAGTAGTCCCCGGCGGCCGGGGGATCGAGATCTCGGAGTTCGAGCACCTGATCGAGGGGGGCGTCGGGGTCCACTACCTGGAGGCTGACGCGATCGGTATGACGACCGACGTGGAACTCGTGCTCCAGCCGGCCGGCTTCGAGATCGGCGAGGCGCAAGCTGAAGTCGGCCGCCTCGAACTGGCGGGCGGGATCCAGGTGGACGTCGAAGATGGTGCTGGCGGTCGCGCCTCGGAGCTCGATCAACAGGGTATCCATGCGGCCGCGGGTCTCGACCCGGAAGTCGATGACCGAGCCGTCGGCGTCCGAAACCGAGGCACTCTCGTCGTAGCGGTTCTCGAAACCGGGCGCCGAGACGCTGCGAATACGGGCGCCGCGCACCGCCAGCGTGCCCTTCCACGGCCGTCCGGAGCGCGGCCGCGAGGGACGTACCGTAAATGCCTCGCTCGACGACTCGAAGCCGACCTGGATCCAGGAGTTGGAGGTGAGGGGAGCGGACAGATAGTCGCGACTGAAGACCACTCCGCCGTTCTTGACGACGTCGATACGGTCGATGGCGGCTGTACCGTTGACACGGACGTCCAGCCTCCTCTGCGTCGAAATCTCGTCGAGGCCGAGCCGGCTCCCCATGCCATGGTCGTTGAGCCGGGCGTCGAGCAGGATTCGCTCACCGGAGGTGGCATAGGCCGAGAGACCGCGCAGGGCATCGAAGAGCGCGTCGGGGGTCTTCTCAGGGGCCATCACGGCGGCCAGGCCCGGGACCTGTCTGAGTCGTCCCGGATGCGCTGCCCCGTAGCCTGGCTTGGACCGGTGGTCGTCGGAGGCGCCGATGAAACCCACCTCGAATCCGTTCTTCAGATACATGTTGCCAAACCACTCGAAGCTGCCGTGCATGGAGTAGATCTCGACCAGTTTTTCCAGATCAGGGTCGTTCTGCGTCCAGTCGGCCGGTTCGTGGGCGTGGGGAATGACCAGCACGTCCTCGGGATCGTTGCTCCGGCGCAGGTCGCGGTAGAGATCGGGCAGCGTGGGCGAGTCCTGCCTTGCAACCCGGTCGCGATCGGCGGTTCGGAAGAAGACGTTGTGGTGTCCGCCGTGCTCTTTCGGCACGGTCCACTCGTAGCCCAGGAAGGCCACCAAGCGACCCTCCTCGGTATGCCGCCGTGCCAGCTCCTGCAGCGTGTGCCACTCGGAGTCGTCAAGGGAGCTGTCGTGCTCGGAATGGACCACGAAATCGAGACGCGCGTCCTCGGTAGCGTAGCCAAGGACCTCCTCGGCCGAGCCCTGTCCATGGTCGTGGCCGCTGTGGGAGTGAGTGTCGCCCCAGTATGTGCGCGCCGCCGGCTCCTCACGCACCCGGATCGGATTGCTGGTGGCGCTGACGCTCCCGTCCGTGGCGCGCACGGCGAAGCGGTGCACTCCCGGCTCCCTGAACTCGAGGCCCTCGAGCACCGCCGCCGCCTCGCCGCCCGCCGGAATCGTGCGCACCACCTCGTCGCCGAGCAGGATCTCGTACTCGGGTAGATCGCTGGTGGCGCGGTTGAGGTAGACGTCCTGGCTGCGCACCAGAAGCTCGAACCGTTCACCGACCCCGACCACGGATGGTGCGAACAGCGCCACGGAGTCGAGCCCCACGCCGATCACCCGCAGCGCCGGCCACTCGGGGCTGAAGAAGTTCGCCTCGCCCTCGAGATCGAAGTGGAGCGGCAGGAGCAGCCGGTCGGTGCTCCAGCTCTGGGCACGGAAGCCTCTCGAGCCGCCGCTGCGATCACCGTAGGTCACGGTGAGGGTGTCGCCGGGCTCGAGAGCCGGGCCTTTGAGCCGGTAGGCTGCGACGATCCGAGGGCCGCCCTCGAAGCCGCGCGGCTGGTATTGGTAGGGCTCGAGTCGGGCGGCGGGATTCGAGGTGCGCACCGAGAGGTAGTTGTCGGCCGCCGGATCCTCGTTCTGGAGCGCGCCCTGATCTGTGCCCATCTGCCAGGCGACCTGGATGCCGCCGCCCGGCTGCATCGGCATCGCGCCCACCGTGTAGGTCTGCTGGAGGGTGATCCAGCTCGCGGCCCTCACGGGATCGGCGGGAACGAGCCTCAAGCTGCCGAGCGCGTCGGGCATCTCGTCCTTGACCTGCATCTCGCGCACATAGCGGTCGACCGCAGCGAGCCGGGTGTCGGGAGGCGCCTGGTCCACCGCGATCCCGAGCTGCACTCTCGCCACGATGCGCGGCAGGAGGAACGGCACCGTGCCGCCGGTGAAGGAGTAGGCGTTGGCCCAGTCCCAGAGCACGTCGGTGCGCTCGGCCAGGGTCTCGGCGGTGGCGGCTTCCCGCGATAGCTCCCGCTTCAGCTCCTCGACCCGGGTCCGGAGCTCGCTCGAGAGGTAGTCGTCATCGGTGGCGGGTGAGCAGGCGAGGGCACCGGCGATCGCGACCCCCAGGAGTACTCGCAGCGTGCTCGCAGCGCTGCCGTGGTACATAGCTCTACCACTGCCGCGCGAGCGCCGGTGCGTGCCCTTCATTTCTCCAATTCGGTGCGTTGCAGCGATCCTCCGGAGAGGGTAGCTACGCTCTCTAGCGCCTTTCGTACCATTCCTTCTCCAGTTGCCGCGCCCCGCGCATGGTCATTCCCAGCGAGTAGTTGCCTTCGTGACAGGCGTACTCGTAGATGCGCTGGTCGGTGTACAGCCACGGGGACGAACCGCCCCAGGTCGCCGCGTAGTCGGGATCGTCGACGCTGAACTCATAAAACAAGCCGCCGTCCTCTTGCGGAGTGAAGCGCTCGACGATGTGGAGACCCTCGTGCGGCACGCCCGAGTAACTCCGTGAGTTCTCACGTCGCTCGGTCGCAGCCATTGCTACGCCCTGGCGACGGAAGTTCGTGGTGTCGACGACCAGGGTGTCGCCCTCCCACCAGCCGACCGAGTCGCCGGAGTAGGAGAGGTCCTCTTCCGGTCGGTGCTCCGCGTCGAGGCGGACGATCCGGGCCTCGTGCATCAGCTCCGCCAGGATCACGACATGGGTCGCGGTCTGGGTGATGCGGTAGTAGGCGCCGTAGCCCCTTCGCAGGGTAGGGATGGTCGCCCGGTCGTAGTAGATGCAACGCTCCCAGAGGCCGAGCAGCTCCAGATCGTCGAAGATCCGGTGTTTTCCATCGGTAGCCGCGATGACCCGACCTCGCACGCCGACGACTTCATCCGCGTCCAGCCACCAGGCGCCGTCGGGATTCGGGGGGCCCATGCGATCGGCGGTCGTGAAAGCCGGCCTGCGCCTCTTTCCGGCCTCGGTGACCGCCGGCATGCGGCCGTTCGGTGGGTCGGTGAGGACGGAGTTTCGGTGCTTGCCGTCGACGGTGAAGACGATCGTGCCCATGTCGAGAAGGGCGAGGCCGTTGCCTCCGGTGACCCTGCCGCCGGTGTAGCCGCCGACCGGAGGTGGAGGACGATCGGGGTCGCCAGGGACGCTTTGTTGGACGACCCTCGCGGCCATTGCCCCCTCGATTCGCGATGCGTCGTCGGCGCTCATGTAGGAGTCGTTGCCGTACCTCGGATGGCGCTCGAAAGGCGTCAGCGTGTTGATGGTGTACGTGCCGGAGAGATCCGGCTCACCGCCTGGCATGCGCGGAATGTCGCTTTCCGCGGCCGGCGCGGTCGCTGCGACGGTGCTGGCGGCAACCGTTACCACCGCCTTGGTCAGCCAGCGAGTCCTTGGGATCGACCGCCGCGTCGTCCTGTTTCTCGCGATCACCGAGCAGCCTTTCCCTTCATCCCCCGAATTCGATGTGCTGCAACGCGGCTTTGGTGAGGATCCGCAACTGATCCAGGCCTTCGGCGCCGGCGTGGACATCGATGACGATCGTGGTTCCGTCGGCCAGGATCTCCCAGCCGTCCGAGTCGGACTCGCTGACGAGGGTGCCGCGATCGGCCGAGGCGTCGAATTCGGGGTCGGCAAAGGCAAGGAAGTCGCTGGCGGCGAGGCCGGCCGAGCTTGCGACAACGCCGAGAATCGGATCGTCGAGCTCGATCTCGACGCCGGTGATTCCGGCGGTCGCGGCAGGGGCGAAGTGCAGGAGGAAGCTGTGGACCACCGTGCCGCGCGCGATCGTCGCTCCCGCCGGCAGGTGGTTCGCGTCGTAGGCGGCGGGCGTGCCGTCGCTTTCGACGTTCAGATCCTCCTCGAGGGTGACGAACTGGCGCTCGACCACCAGCTCGGGCCGATCGTTCTCCGTGCGGCGGCCGGCGGAGAGATCGTCGGGGACCGTGTCGTCGCCAACGTCGCCGAGGATCGAGACGCCGTCCGCCGAGGCGATGCGGGTGTCGTAGTCGGCGCCGTCGCGGCTTCGGGCCGCGTCCACTTCGAACCAGGTGGTGATGTCGTCGTGCAACGACTGGAAGATGGTCTGGATCTCCGGCGGCATCGAGGCGATGTCGGCGTTCGAGGCGACAGGGGTCTGTTCGCGCGGGTCCTCGATCAGGTCGTAGAGCTCCCACTCTCGACCGCTGGTTTCGGAGATCAGCTTGTAGCGGTCGTCGATGATCGACCGTTCGCCGCCGACCCTCTGCAGCATCCGGGTGCGCCGGCTGTCGCAGTCGGTGTCTTCGTCGTCGCCGCGGTCGGGAGTCGGGTCTCCACAGTCCTCCCAATGGATACGGCCGCTGCGCGGCGCCGAGCGATCGCCGAAAAGCACCTCGGTCATCGATTCACCGTCGAGCGGACGCGCGTCCGGCATCTCGACTCCCCAGATGTCCAGGAGAGTCGGCAGGTAGTCGCTGGTCGTCATCGGTGTCGAGGTCTCGCCGGGGGCGATCCTTCCAGGCCACTCGACGATGCCGGGTACCCGGACTCCGCCCTCCCACAGGTTGCCCTTGGAACCCCGCAGGCCACCCTTGCCCTCGCTCTCGAACTCCATCCTGACCGAGCCCGACTGGCCGTTGTCGGACGTGAAGGCCACGAGCGTTTCCCCTTCGATGCCGAGCTCGCGCAGATGGGTCCGCAGGCGGCCGATCTCGCTGTCCATCGCGGCGATAGCGGAGTAGTAGCGCGCCTCGTACTCGCTCCACTGCGCCTGCTCCTCCGGCGTGTAGAACTCGTCGAGCGTCGCCTGGTTGAGACGGTGCGGGCCATGCGGCGCATGGAGCCAGACGACGGCGAGGAAGGGACGCTCCGCCTCGACCGCGTCGTCGATGAACCGTAGCGTCTCGCGGATGATGATCGCCGAGGCGTCGCCGCGCAGCTCGGGCGAGTCGGGATCCACGTGTTCCCCGGGGCCGGTGTAGTAGCGGCCGCCGTGGAAGTTGCCCTCGCTGGGAAGCGGTCCCAGGGGATCCTCCTTCATCGGCTCGAATGTCGGCAGCGCCTGCTCGCTCGCCCAGACGCGGTCGTAGCCGTGGCTCCAGGGCGGCGAGTAGAACTCGCCGCCGTTCCTGTCCTGCAGCGTCCTGGTGAGATCGCCCAGGTGCCACTTGCCGAAGTGTCCGGTCGTGTAGCCCTGGGTCCTGGCGAGCTCGGCCACCGTCAGCTCGAGGTTGCGAAGCCCGTCGTTGTACGCCCAGTCGACACTGTTGCGGCGCGGCGCCCGGCCGGTGACGAAGGAGGCCCGGGTCGGGCTGCACACCGAGCCGCCCGAATACATGCGATGGAACTGGAGCCCTTCCTCGCCCATCGCTCGCAGGTTGGGCGTCTTGAGCTCGGGATGGCCCGGATAGACGTTTCCGGGTGCGAGTTGCTGTGAGTACTCGACGGCGCCCCATCCCTGATCGTCGCTCATCATCAGAATGACGTTGGGCCGCGACGGAGACGGCACAGGCGCTGCCGCTTCGTCCGTCATCGGTGTCGCGCAGCCGCAGGCCGCGAGGCCGAGGAAGAGCATCGCCCATCGAAACGATTCGGGTCTGCCACTCATGTCGCTCCTTTCCGGCTCTCTTGCGTGCTCAACGTGCAGCCGGCAGGGCGAAGGCCACGAGCTCAGCCGTCTCTGCGTCGCTGCGCGCGCTCCTCGAGACCACCTTGCCGCCGGCAGGCACGACGATGTACTGGCGGCCCTGGTGCAGGTAGGTCATCGGTACTCCGTGCAGGGTGGCCTCGGTCTCCACCTCCGCCAGGAGCTTGCCGGTGGCCTTGTCGTAGGCCTGCAGGTAGCTGCCCTTGGCGGCGCGAGCGTCCCAGCTCGGCCAGTTCGGCACGTAGGTGATGAGCAGGGTCCTGGTGATGAGCAGCCCGCCCTCGCGGTTGCCGCTCGAGGGGCGGCTGCCGAGAGGGCCGAGTTCGAGGTGCTCGATGGCGGGGTGGTCGGTCGGTCCGTCGCCGAACGGCGCCATCCAGGCGTGCTCGCCGGTGTGCAGATCGATGGCCGTGATGCGCTGATACGGAGGCTTGAGGAGCGGCAGTCCCTGAGGACTTCCGACACGACCGCCACGGCTTACCCATCTCCACTCGCTGCGCTCCGGGTCCGGCGGCGCCACCGCCACCAAGGTCGGCTGCGTTCGGGACTGGACGTAGAGAACGCCGGTCGTGGGATCGAGCGAGGCGCCGGGATGATTCGCTCCACCCGCCATCCCCGGCACCGCGAGCGTCGCCTGCTTTCCTCCCTCGCCCCGGACGATGGGAGGCGTGAACATCGGTCCCAGAAGGAACTCCCCGGCGATCTCGAGCGCCTCCTTTCGCAGTTCAGGCGTGAAGTCGATGAGATCGTCGATCGTCACGCCCTGGAGATCGAAGGCGGCCGGTCTGGTCGGAAAGGGCTGGGTCGGAGCCGTCCACTCCCCGGGCACCGTGGTCTGCGGCACCGGACGCTCTTCGATCGGCCAGATGGGCTCGCCCGTGACCCGGTCGAAGACGTAGGCGAAGGCCGCCTTCGACACCTGGGCGACGATCTTCCGTAGCCGACCGTCGACCACGACGTCGGCGAGCACGGGGGCGGAGGCGATGTCCCAGTCCCAGATGCCGTGATGAACGGTCTGGAAGTGCCAGATCCGCTCGCCGGTGCTGGCGTTGAGGCAGAGCAGGCTCTCGGCGTAGACGTTGGCGCCGGGCCGGTGCCCGCCCCAGAGGTTGCCGGTCGGTGTCGTGGTGGGGATGTAGACGTAGCCGAGCTCCTCGTCGCCGGCCATCGCTCCCCAGACGTTGGCGCCGCCAACCCACTTCCAGGAGTCGTTCTCCCAGGTTTCGGTGAACTCCTCGCCCTCCTGCGGGATGGTGTGGAAGCGCCACTTGGGCTCGCCGGTGCGGACATCGTAGGCACGCACGTGGCCCGGCGGAAGACCCTGCTTCGACGCCGGCGCGTCGGCGATTCTCGAGCCCACGACGAACGTGTCGCGAATCACGATCCCGGGCGAGCCGGCGCTGATGTCGCGTTGGAAGACGTCCTCGCGCCCCAGCCGGTCATCCGACAGGTCGACGATGCCGTCTTCTCCGAATGCGGGGTCGGGGCGTCCCGTCGCGAGATCCAGCGAGATCAGTTGCTTGCCGCTCGTAATGAAGAGAATGCGCTCCGCCTCGCCGTCGGTCCAGTACTCGAGGCCTCGGGGAGTGGCGCCGTAGCCTTGCGGGAGCTCGTAGCTCTTGGGGTCGTAGACCCAGAGCTCCTCACCGGTCGCGGCGTCGAGGGCCGCGATCTGCCAGAGGTTGGTCGCCATGTAGACACGGCCGCCGATCATGAGCGCCGATCCCCGGAAGGTTCCCGGCTCCTCCCTCAGGTGGTGATCGGCCGACTTCCAGCGCCAGGCCACCTCGAGCTGCTCGAAGTTCGCGGCATCGATCTGGTCGAGGGGCGAATAGCGGGTGAAGGCGTGGTCGCGGCCATGGTGCCGCCACTCGCCGTTTTCCGTACGTGACTCAGCGAGGGCGTAAGAAGCCGTCGAGGCGGCTGCGAGCAGCGCCAGAGCAACGCGAGCCTGCCGGATCGTGGAGCGCCGGCGAACGTTCACTGGACCCGCTGCAACGCCGCTTCGGTGAGGATTCGCAACTGATCCACGCCTTCGGCGCTGGCGTGCACGTCGATGACGATCGTGGTCCCGTCGGCGAGGATCTCCCAGCCGTCGGCGTCCGCCTCACCGACCAGGGTGCCGCGATCGGCCGAGGCGCCGAACTCGGGGTTGGCGAAGGCGAGAAAGTCACTGGCGGCGAGGCTCGCCGAGCTCGCGGCGACGCCCAGGATGGGGTCGTCGAACGTGATCTCGACGCCGCCTAAGCCGGTCGCGGCGGTCGGGGCGAAGTGCAACAGGAAGCTGTGGACGACCGCGCCCGCGGGTACGGTCGCCCCCGGCGGCAGATTGCCGGCGTCGTAGGAAGCGGTGGCGCCGTCGCTGTCGACTGCCAGGTCCTCGTCGAGGGTGGCGAACTGCCGCTCGACGACCAGCTCCGGACGATCGACGGAGGTCCGGCGAGTGGCCGACAAATCGCCGGGAACGGTCTCGTCGCCGACGTCGCCAAGAAGGTCGACGCCGTCGGCGCTGGCGATGCGAGTGTCGTAGTCGGCGCCCTCGCGGCTGGCCGCCGTGTCGACTTTGTACCAGGTGGTGATCTCGCCCAGGAGGGAGGTGAAGATCGCCTGGATCTCCGGCGGCTTCGAGTCGACGTCGGCGCTGGTGGCGACCGGGGTCTGTTCGCGCGGGTCTTCGAGCAGGTCGTAGAGCTCCCATTCCCGACCGCTGGTGAGCGAGATCAGCTTGTAGCGGTCGTCGAGGATGGAGCGCCCGCCACCCACCGTCATCAATCCCCGGCCGCCGCGGCCCCGGCCGGCGCTGTCGCAATCTTCGGGCTCGCCGGTGGCGCGTTCCGGAACGGGGTCCTCACAGTCGTCGAACCGGAGGCGGCCCAGGCGCGGCGTCGAGCGATCGCCGAAGAGAACCCCGGACATCGACTCGCCGTCGAGGGGCCGCGAGTCGGGCAGGTCGATTTCCCAGATGTCCAGGAGCGTCGGCAGGTAGTCGCTGGTGATCATCGGTGTGGAGGTCTCTCCGGGAGCGATCTGGCCCGGCCATTCGACGATGCCAGGTACCCGGACCCCACCCTCCCAGATGGACCCCTTGAATCCGCGCAGGCCGCCCTTCGCTTCGTCCCGATTGTCGAGTCGCACCGATTGCGAAAGCCCGTTGTCGGAGGTGAAGGTCACGAGCGTGTCGTCTTCGATGCCGAGAGTGCGCAGGTGCGCGCGCAGTCGACCGAGCTCCTTGTCCATCGCCGTGATGCCGGAGTAGTAGGCCTTCTCGTAGTCGTTCATCTGGCTCTGCTCCTCGGACGTGTAGAACTCGTCGAGGGTCGCCTGGTCGAGGCGATGAGGGCTGTGCGGGGGATGGAACCAGACGACGGCGAAGAAGGGGCGGTCGGCGGCGACGGCGTCGTCGATGAACCGCATCGTCTCTCTGACGAGAATCGCGGAGGCGTCGCCGGCGAGAGTGGGGGAGTCGATGTCGACGTGCTGCTCGTGGCCGGTCCAGTAGTGGCCGCCGATGTGATTGCCTTCGCTGGGGAGCGGACCTGCGGGGTCGATGCGCATCGGCTCGAAGGTCGGCAGCGCCTGTGGGGACGCCCAACTGCGGTCGTAGCCGTGATGCCACGGCGCCGAATAGAAGTCGCCGCCGCTCCTGCCGAAGCAACGGCCGCCGCATCGCGCGAGATCGTCCGCGTCGGCGTCGGGTGTCTTGTTGAGGTCGCCGAGGTGCCACTTGCCGAAGTGTCCGGTCATGTAGCCCTGGGTCTTGGCCAGTTCGGCGATCGTCAATTCGTGATTGCGGAGACCGTCGTTGTAGGCCCGGTCGATGTGGTTGCGGCGCGGAGAGCGGCCAGTGACGAACGAGGACCGGGTCGGACTGCAATTCGACCCATGCGAGTACATGCGGTGAAACTGGAGGCCGGCCGCCGCCATCTCGCGCAGGTTGGGCGTCTTGACCTCGCTGTGGCCCGGAAAGACGTCGCCGGGGGCGAGTTGCTGGGGGTACTCGACGTCGCCCCAGCCCTGATCGTCGCTCATCATGAGAATGACATTGGGCCGCGACGGAATCGATGGTGAGCCGGCCTCCTCGCCCGAAGGCGCCGCGCAGCCGCAGGCTACGAGGCCGAGGATGAGCGCGCCCGGCCGGTGGGCGCCGGCGCGTGGGACTTTCCTGATCATCCTGCTGAACGAAGTCATCAGCGCCTCCGCGGCAGCGCGAAAGCCACCAGCTCGGCCGTCGCCGCTTGGAGTTTCGCGTCTCTGCCCACGGCTCTGCCACCCGGCTTGCCGCCTGCCGGGACCACGATGTACTGGCGACCCTGATACCGGTAGGTGATCGGCACTCCGTGCAACGCGGTGTCGGTCTCCACCTGCGCCAGCACCTTGCCGGTGGCCTTGTCGTAGGCGGTGAGATAGCTGGCTGTCGCCGTCGGCGAGTCCCAGCTCTCTCGTTTGGGCGAGTGGGTGATGAGGAGGGTCCTGGTGACCAGAAGCCCGCCTTCGCGGGTGCCGCTCGAAGGGCGACTGCCCAGGGGACCGAGGTCGAGATGGCGGAGCGCGGGGTGATCGGTCGGGCCTTCTCCCAGCGGCGCCTGCCAGGCGTGCTCGCCGGTCTTCAGATCGATCGCCGTGATGCGCCGGTAGGGGGGTTTCACCAGGGGCAGCCCCTGTGGGATCGCAAGCCCTCTCCCTCCTCCCGTCGACTTCTTCACGTAGCGAAACTCACTGCGCGCGGGATCCGGCTTTTCCAGCCCCCACGAGCCGATCTGGGTCGTCGATTGGACGTACACGATACCGGTCGCTGGATCGACCGACGCGCCCGGATGATTGGCCCCGCCGCCGGCGCCGGGCGAAACGATGGCGCCGAGCTTGCCTCCTTCGCCGACGACGATGGTGGGCGTGAAGATCGGCCCTACGACATACGACTCGAGGACCTCGAGCGCCTCCCGGCGCATCTCGGGCGTGAAGTCCACCAGATCGTCGACGGTGAGGCCCTGGAGATCGAACGCCGGCGGCTTGGTCGGAAAGGGCTGGGTCGGAGAGAGCCTCTCGCCGGGCACCGTCGATGGGGGAACCGGCCGCTCCTCGATCGGCCACAGAGGCTCGCCGGTGACCCGATCGAAGACGTAGAGGAAGGCGGTCTTCCCCGGCATGGCCACGGCCTTGCGCAGCCGGCCTTCGACGACCACGTCGACGAGGTTCGGGGCCGAGGCGTTGTCGTAGTCCCAGATGCCGTGATGCACGGTCTGGAAGTGCCAGACGCGCTCACCGGTCTCCGCGTTGACGCATACCAGGCTCTCGCCGTACACGTTGTCGCCGTGTCGGTCGCCGCCGTAGTAGTCGCTGGACGGTGTCGAAGTGGCGAAGTAGACGTAGCCGAGCCCTTCGTCGGCAGCGAGCGGCGCCCACGCGTTGGTGTTGCCCATCCACTTCCAAGAGTCGTTGCCCCAGGTCTCGGTGAAGTCCTCGCCCTCCTGGGGGATCGTGTGGAAGCGCCACTTCTGCTCGCCGGTGCGCACGTCGTAGGCGCGTACGTGGCCCGGCGGGATGCCCTTCTTCCGGAACGGCACGTCGTAGATCCTCGAGCCGATGATGTAGGTGTCGCCGACCGTGATCCCAGGCGAGCCGGCGCTGATGTCGCGCAGCCGGATCCCGGGGCGTCCGAGGTCGTCGAGCGACATGTCGACGATGCCGTACTCGCCGAAGTCGGGGTCGGGTCGCCCGGTCTCGAGATCGATCGAGACCAGGTGCTTGGCGGAGGTGGCGAAGAGGATGCGCTCCTCCTTACCGTCGGTCCAGTACTCGATTCCCCGCGGATTCGAGTACGCAGCCCTTGGCGACTCGTACGCTTTGGAGTCGTACACCCACATCTCTTCGCCGCTGGCGGCATCGAGTGCCGCAAGTTGCCAAAGCGTGGTCATCATGTAGACGCGGCCGCCGATCATGAGCGCCGTGCCGGCGAAGGCGCCCGGCTCGTCCGTTACCCAGTGGTCGACGGATTTCCAGCGCCAGGCCACGTCTAGCCGCGAGAAGTTCTCCGCGTCGATGTCCTCAAGCGGCGAGTAGCGGCTGAAGGCGTGGTCGCGGCCATGGTGCGGCCACTCGACGTCGGTGGCGCCGGATTCGCCGAAGGCAGCGGGAGCCGAGAATGCGGCCGCGAGTGCCGCCAGCACCGCGTTTCGCCGCGAAACAGCGCTCATCGGTTTGGCGGCTCCGTCGGGTCGGCGCTGTCCCTCGGTGCGCCGGTGCCGGAAGATCCCAGGAACAGTCTCTCCCCGTTGGTGTAGGTCACCGTGCGTCCCGCGCACTTGTGCGAGCGATCCTTGGCCCGGAAGCCCTCAACCACAATCTCGGTTCCCGGCAGCAGCGAGTTCTTGGTGAAGCCGCGACGGAACAGGGAGGGGGGGCTGCCGCTCTCGACCATCCAGGTCTCTATCGAGCCGTCTTCTTTCGTGACCTCGATGTGGATCCACGCATGCGGATTGATCCACTCCATCCTGGTCACCTTCCCGGTGAGCTTGACCGGGCTGTCGGCATCGAACTCGGCCGCGAAGGCATGGTGCCCCATCGCCGGAGCGGCGCCCACGGCGAGGATGAGAGCGGTTGCGGCAATGAGGGCTTGGGTGTGCATCGCGTCGACCTCCTTCTCGGTCATTCGCTATCTCCGGCCTTCCAGACGTCCTTGCTCAAGTGGCTGTACATCAACTCTTCCGCGAACACCACGCACTTGAAGTCGAGGAGCTGCATGTTCCCGTCGATGCGTCGATAGAGCGGAAAGCTCACCTTCCACGGGCGGGTATACGTCTTGGGATCGGTGATCGTCGCCTCGTAGAGGAGGTGGTCCGACCCGATGGCAGTGTAGCGCTCGAGGACGTGGATCTCCTCGCTGTGGTGATTACCGGAGCTGTCGAGCCAGGTGTCGCCTACCTGGGCGGAGACATCGATCACCAGGGTTTCACCCTCCCAGTGACCGCGGGAGTGCCCCATCCAGTTGTCGCCCGGGCTCTCGAACTCGGGCCGGTTCATGTAGACGATACGGCTGGCGCTGGCGAACTCGTAGGCGAAGATGACGTTCTCGGGGGTCTGGATGATCTGGAACGGGAAGGGCATGTAGTTGGCGCGGGGGATGCCGGGCATGAAGCACTTGATCGCCGGGTCCAGCTTCCACCACTGCGTGAGGTTCTCCTGCTGCTTCGCTCTTGCCGCCGGGGTGTAGGGGATCTCGCCGCCCTCGACGATGCCCAGGCCCCCCGGGACGGCGCCGAGCGCTCCCAGTTCGACGATCGGACCCATGCGGGCGGCGTGGGCCTCGATGTCCCAGTACGCCGCGGTCAGGGCCTGCCAGATGCCGTTTAGATCCGGCTCGCCATCGCTCGTGCGCGGGGCTCGGTAGTCCTGCGCCTGGACCGCCGTCGCCGTCACCGCAACCAGGGTCGCGAGGGTGCCAACGAGTCTCGCGGCCCGCCTTCGGTTTCGCACGTACTGGTCTCTCATTCGGGGTCAGTTTCCGCTGCCGCGGCGGCCTCCTGCTCGCCGACACGAGCGGCGCGCAGGATGTTCTCCATGTTGTAGTTGCCCTCGTGGCAGGCGAACTCGAAGAGCGGCTGGTTGCGCTTCCCCATGGGCATCCTCACCGTCCACGGCCTGACCCAGATCGGCGGATCGTCGATCGTCACTTCGTAGAGCATCGTTTCGGGACCGACCCGGGTGAAGCGCTCGGTCACCACCAGCTCTTCGGAATTGAGGGAGTGAAACCAGGTCTGCGGTGTCCCTCGCTGGTGGATGCCGGCGTACCCCTTGGGCAGGTAATTCGTCGTCTCGACGACTAACGAGTCGCCTTCCCAGCGACCGCGCGAGTCGCCGAGCCATAGCCCGATCCGACGGTCGGGGTGGGGCGAAGCATCGAGGGGGATGACACGCGCTTCGTGATACCACTCCATGACGATGACGACATGGTCCCTGTTCTGGACGATCTTGTAGTACTGGTTGAAGTTCGCCCGCACGGGCGCCCCCAGGGTCACACAGCGTTCGCCCAGAGAGCGATCCTTCCAGGTGTCGGCCGGATGCTCGGTCAGGTATCGCTGGAGCGCATCCCAGTCGTTCTGCGCCTTCTGGGTGAGAGC
This sequence comes from Candidatus Multivorans sp., assembly GCA_965238135.1. Lineage (GTDB taxonomy): Bacteria > Acidobacteriota > Thermoanaerobaculia > Multivoradales > Multivoraceae > Multivorans. The sequence continues at coordinate 472,254 of OZ250177.1, forward strand.
TGGAATCCCGCCTTCCGGCGGGTCGATGACCAGGTCAGACAGGCTGGCGCCGCCGCGGGTGCCGCCGATCTCCACCCACACCCCTCGCAGATCGGGGTGGCCGTCCACGGTGCGGGGTGCGGTCCAGCCCGCTGGTGGCTCGGGCAACTCGACGGGCCCGCGCCCCCTTCCCCTCTGAGCCGCACCGAGGCCCGGCAGCAACAGAAGCAACGCGACCCCGGCCGCCAGGCGTCGCGAAGATGATCTGCGCATCAGCAGTCTCCTGCGGTTCTCGGCCGGTGCTCCTCTTCGGAGGCGCACTCAAAAAGCGACAGTCCGATCTCTGCAGAGCCGGGCTTTAGGAGCGTGCCCTGGTGCAGCCGGCCAGTTTCTCTATGGGCAGTGTGTCCTGTTTGGACAGTATTGGACCTCCCGGCCCCGGTCAAGGACGAGGACGAGGACGAGGACGCTCAGGTGTCCTCGGAAGACGGCAGGACGATCTGCTTGTAGCCGCCGGCCCTCCTGAAGTGGAGGAGCAGGAAGAGGAAGCCGAGCGCCATGAAGGCGGGCACCAGGGCGGTCGCCTTCAGAGCGGACTGGCCGCCGTAGAACGACGCGTCTCTCACGGCCTGCTCATCCGGGGGCAGAGTGATGCTGAAGTCCTTGGCTTTCTCCATGACCGGACCGGCCTTGGAACCATCCAGGCCTTGCACCGCCGGGAAGAACAGGAACCGGTTCGTGCCCTCGGCCTTGTACTCCTCGTAGACGGCGGGCGCCTGCTCCTGGAGATCCTGGGAGGCGTAGCTGTCCTGCAGGTAGCCGATGCCGGGGCCGCCGAGAAGGCCGGCCGAGAGCATGCCGACGCCGCCGACCGCGCCCAGGGTGAGCGCTCCTCCCTTGGGGAAGCGCTCGGACACGACACCCAGCATCGTCGGCCAGAAGAAGGTCTTGCCGACTCCGTAGATGGTTGCGGCCACCATCACCGCGAATGCGGCGGCAAAGGAACCGAGCGCATAGAGCCCGATCATGGCCAGGACGGCACTCGAGAAGAGGAGCCCCAGCGGATTGATCCGGTGGACGATCGGCCCGGCGAAGAAGCGCAGGACGAACATCAGGATCGACGTGTAGAGGAGGATGAAGAGCCCCTTGCCTCCGAGTACGGTGTCCATGATGTTGACGATCCAACTGTCGGTGCCGAGTTCGACGTAGCCGATGCAGACGTGGAGGACGAGGAGGAAGAGCAGCATCGGCGCGGCGAACTCCTTGACCATTTCCTTGAACGAGACGCCGGCGGCGGCGGCCTCCGACTGCGGGAACGCCTCCTTGGCGATCATCAGGATGTAGATCAGCGCCGGGACGAGATAGAGGGCGAGGACGATCTCCCAGTGCACGCGGCCGATCATGACCACACCCAGGAGAGCGCCGGCGATCATGCCGCCCGGCCATCCCGCGTGCAGGATGTTCAGGTAGTGCGTCTTCTCCTTTCGGTAGAGGGTGGCGACCAACGGATTGACGACGGCCTCACAGATGCCGTTCGCGATCGCGAAAATGAAGATCCCCCAGAACAGGCAGAAGTAGGCCCCGGCGCGGGCGGCGTCCGGGTCGGTCGCGAGGTTGCCGTTGTAGACGAACGTCGCTGCCACCGTGATGACAACCGAGAGCACGTGGAGGACGCCCGCGAGCATGAGGAACGGCTTGTAGCCGAAGCGGTCGAGAAACAGGCTCGCGATGAGGATGACGATGCCGAACCCGACGAAGCCGCCCCCCGTGATCTGTCCGAGCTCCGTCTGCGTGAAGCCGAACTCTTTCCCCCACTCGAGAAGGAGCCCGCCGCGGACCGCGAAACCGAGTCCGGCAACGAAGATGGTCAGGAAGCTCGCGGTCAGTAGCTTGGTGTTGTTCATGGGCCCTCTGGAGGTCGGAGTCGGTGTTGGAGGCTGAGGTCTCAGATGCGGGCAAGATGCCCGCGTTCCTTAGGGGACGGAACCCTGAGCCCCGTATGGGGTGAGCGTGAAGTCCGGCAGGCGCACAATCTCGCCGCCCTTGGTCGCGGACTCGTGGGCGCAGATGCCGACGCAGGTCCAGTTCGCGCTGACGACGGCGTTCGGCCTCGGATCCCGGTCCTCGCGCAGCGCGCTCAAGAACTCGTTTGCGAGGTGAGGGTGGGAGCCGCCGTGCCCGCCGCCCTGGATGAAGGAGAGGTGCTCCGCGTCCTGGATCTCCTGCGGCAGGGTGAACTTCTGGACCTCTTCCGGCAGGAGATGCGCGTAGTCCGGGATCTCGACCTTCTCCGGGATCTCCGGCTCGGGCTTCTTCGCGGTGTGAATCACGTGGGGCTCATCCTCGATCAGCGTCCACTCGAAGCTCTTCTTCGTGCCGTAGACGTCGAAGCTCTCGCGGTACTGCCGGGCAACGTCGTAGAGGAAGCGCCAGATGTGCGCTGTGAGTTCGCGGTCCTTGACCTTGATGTGGCAGGTCTCGACGGCGAAGCGGTTGCCGGACTTCTCCGCGATGTCATCGCGCACGGCGCCTGAACCGAAGCAGCTCACGTACTCGGCCAACCCGTCGACCAGCCCCAGGCAGGGGCTGACGACGTGGGTCGCGTAGTGCATCGGGATCATCCGCTCCCAGTACGACGGCCATCCGTCCATGTCCTGCGGGTGCGAGGCCGCAAGGTGCTGGATCTCTCCCAGTTCGCCCTTCTCGTAGAGCTCCTTGATGAACAGGAACTCGCGGCTGTAGATGACGGTCTCGGCCATCATGTACCTGAGCCCCGTCTCCTCGACCTTCTGGACGATCTTGCGGCAGTCGTCGATCGTCGTCGCCATGGGCACGGTGCACATGACGTGCTTGCCGGCGTCGAGTGCTCTCAGCGACATCCAGGCGTGGTCCGGAATCGGGCTGTTGATGTGAACGAAGTCCACCTCAGGGTCGGCGAGCACGTCCTCGTACTTCGTGTAGCGGCGGTCGATACCGAACTCGTCGCCGACGCGGTTCAGCTCGGCCTCGTTGCGCCGGCAGATCGCGTGGACGGTCGCGTCGGGATGAGCCTGGTAGATGGGGATGAACTCGGCGCCGAAGCCGAGGCCGATCATGGCGACGTTCGTCAAATCGCGTCCTCGGGGCACCGCTACGGGCCTTGCGAATCCGCTTCCTGCGCGGTCATCAGATACGCGACCAGGTTCGTCACCTCGGCGTCCTGGTAGGGATCGAGCAGTCCCTCGGGCATCATCGAGAGAGGGAACAGATCGCGTGACTGGATGTCCGACTGCGCGATGACCACCTCATCCTGGCCGACGACGCGGAGCGTCAGGGCGCGGTCGGTCTCGGCGGCCACGGTGCCTGAGTAGGTGCGACCGTCCCGGGTGGTGATCATCAGCGTACGGTAGTCGTCCTGGATGTCGCCGCTGGGGTCGATGATGTTGGTGAGCAGGTACTCGAACTCGGTGCGATTGGAGCCGGTGAGGTCGGGGCCGATGAGACCGCCCTCGTCGAACATCTGGTGGCAGACGCCGCAGAGTTCGTTGAACATCTGCTCGCCGTGAGCGGGGTCGGCCGCCGCAATTGCTTCGTCGCTCAGGATCGTCGTGTACTTCGCGATGGCCGCGGTCTTCTCGCTGGAGACCCGGGTGATCGGGCCCCAGACCTCGAGAAAGCCGCTGCCCACGACGCGGTGGAGCTGGCGGGCGACGTAGGCCGGCACCTCGCGTCGCGGAATGCCCTCCCTTTCGATCGCGCCCGTGAGGATCCGGCCGTAGATGGGTCGGGACGAAAGCGTCTGCACAGCGGCGAGCTTTTCGTCCGCGTCGAACGTCTCGTAGCGCCCCATCAGCAGCAATCCCATTTCCCAGCCCCCGTCGAACGCTGCGAACGCGCGGATCGCGGCGATCCGCAGCTCCGGTTCGTCCAGCAGGGCGGGGAGCCGCCCGGCGAGGACCTCGTGTTGCAGGCCGGCGAGACCCTGGATGGCGCGGCGCCGATCTTCGGCCGGGGCGCTCTCGTCCTCGAGGGTCGCGATGAACTGACGCGCGGCCTCGACGCCGCCGAACTGCTGCTGCACCTGCAGAGCGAGGTCGGCTGCGTTGCGGTCTCGCTTCAGCCTTCCGTAGACGCGGTCCCAGTTGTTGGGCGGCTCGACTTCGAACTGGCCTTCGAGTCCGGCGCGCATGCCTCGCAGCAGCGCCGGGCGGGCGTTGGACCGGTCGTCGAGCGAGGTGACGAGGAACTCGAGTTCGCCGGCGTCGACGGCGCGGCGCGCGGTGTTCTCGGTGAGCATCGGGATCTCGGAAGTCCTGGCGAGCCGCAACGCGCGTTCGGGGTCCTCGGGTACCAGGGGCTCGATGCCGAACCAGATCATCTTCGGGATGTTGTGGTCGTCCGCGTCGTCGCCCTTCAGTACCAGGGCCTCGGCGATGGGCCAGCGCGCGTCGTGCTCGACGCGCTGCAGGGCGGCCGCGAGGTAGAGGCGCACGACGGGAGAGTCGTCGCTCTCCGCCATTGCGGCGAACCTGGCCGCGGCGGCTGCCGGCGCATCGTGATCCTCGGTGAGGAGCTGGATCGCCCAGGCGCGGACGTGCTCGTCCTGGTCCTCGAGCGCATCGCCGAGTTGCTCGGCGGTGAAGCCGCCGGTGACGTGGAGCGCCCACATCGCGCGCAGGCGGAAGTCGCCGTCCGGGTTCGATCCGAACATCTCGTGCAGCGCGGCGTGGACCGAAGCGTCGACCTCGCCCTTCGCCGCCCGGCCCTGCAGGACGACCCGCGCCCGCCGCGCGTGCCAGGCGCTTTTCGAGAGTTGCAAGTCGACCAGTTCCGCGTTGGACATCGCCTGGACGTCGTCGTAGCGGCCTTCCCAGTCTTCTGCGAGGGACTGCTTCGGTGTCACGCGGAAGATCCTGCCGGTGTCCTTGTGATGCACGTCGTTGCCGCAGATGTCCGCATCGTGCCAGTCGAGGACGTAGACGTCGCCGGCCGGCCCGATTTCCATGCTGAAACCGATCCACTGTGCGTTGTTCGCCATCAGGAAGTCGTCGCCGTGGTGCGCGACGAAGCCGGAGCCTCTCGGCTCGAGCTCGTCGGTCAGGACCGCGTGCTCGTGGATGTTGGCCATGAAGAGCCGGCCGTAGTGCTCTTCGGGGAAAGCGTCCGACAGGTAGACGCGCGCGCCGCCGTGCGCGGAGCGGTGACGGTGGTCGACGATGGTGCGGATGTCGCCGTAGACGTACGGGTTGAAGTGCGAGCCGCCCTGGCGATGGTAGATGCCGCCGGGGACGACGTGGAACAGGTGGGGGATCACGCAGGCGGTGATGAAGATTTGGCCCTTGGCGTCGTAGTCGATACCCCACGGGTTGCTGAAGCCGTGGGCCACGACCTCGAACCGTCTCTTCGTCGGGTGGTAGCGCCAGACGCCGCCGTTGATGTCGACTCCGTCGGCCTCGAGGAGATCCGCCGGAAACGGATCGTTGTGGCCGTAGACTTTCTCGTCGGGCTCCGGCTTGCGGATCTTGGAAGGCGTCGCGAACCCTTCGAGCCCGTAGAGCCAGCCGTCGGGCCCCCAGTGGAAGCTGTTGATCGTCTCGTGACGGTCGCGAATGCCCCATCCCGTGAGCAGGATCTCGGCATCTGCCATGTCGCCGACGTCGTCGCCGTCGCGATCCGGGATGTAGAGAAGGTGCGGGGGTGCGCCAAGGAACAGTCCGTCGAATCCAACCGCCAGGGCCGACGGGAACGGGACGCCTTCAAGGAACACCTTGGAGCTGTCGGCCACGCCGTCGCGGTCGGTGTCCTCCACGATCAAGATGCGGCTGTCACCCGAGCCTGAGAACCCGCGACCGCGAGTCTCGTAGTCGCGGTTCTCGGCCACCCACATGCGGCCGCGATCGTCCCAGGCGAAGGCCATGGGCTGCGTGATCATCGGCTCGGAGGCCCAGGCGTTGACTTCGAAGCCGTCGCGCACCGTCATTGCCTCGACTGCCTCGTCCGCAGTCAGGAACTCCTCCTGCAGCGCCTCCTGCTGGGCGATCCCCCAGAGTGCCGCCGTGGAGTAGGTGCCGGCGCTGCCGTCGTACTCGTGCCAATCCTCCGTCAGTTCGAGATCGTTGAGATCGCCGGTGTAGACGATCAGCCGGTGGCGGATGACCTCGGTCGCACCCTCGGGGATGTGCCAGTCGCCCATCCGTGCCCGCGTCGGCCCCACGCCGAGCTGACCGTCGACGCGCCAGGTCTGCGGGAAGCCGGCGTTCATCGGGTGGTCGAAGATCGCCACGTGGAGGAGGTCGTCGCGGCCTTCGACCTGCATGCCGACGTCGACCCACATCGCTCTCTGGCCCTCGGCCTGCGCGTTGCGTTGCCGAGCCGCGTTGACCGCCTCGCCCGTGATGTCCTTGTGCCAGGGCATGCGGAGGAACATGCCGCCGTAGGACATCTCGTTGATCGAGACATCGGTGTGCGCTTCGCCGGCCCATTTGAGATCGAGGATGAAGCGGTCTTCCTCGGCCCGCATCGTCCAGTTCTGGGTCTCCGTCATGAACGCTTTGCCGCCTTTGTCCAGCATGCCGTAGACCGTCTGCCACTTCACCTCGGATCCGGACTCGGTCACCACAGAGGCCGACTGGCGGCGCCAGTAGTCGGCGCCCGGGTTGTGGAAGTAGTCGCGACCGACCGCCCGGGCGATGTCCTCCGGCTTGTCGCGCCGGTAGAACCACTGCCGGAGCGTGTCCTTGTCCATGGGCTCGCCGTTCACTCGCGTGAAGCCCCAGTAGAGCCCGGTCTGGTGCGGATGGTGCCCCGGGCTGTACTCGGTCGCGAAGCCCTTCCCGTCCGGGGCGGCAATCGGGTGCAGGAACGGCCGGTGCTCCGCGCCGGCGTTCTGGGTCACGATCGGCTCCTTTTCGCCCTCCCGATAGACGGCGATTGAGCCGGTTTCAGCGTCCTGGATCGCCCGCAGGGGAACCGCGCTCTCGGGTGCCTGGGCCGCCGCTCCACCGGCGCCCGTGCTCTGCGTGCAACCGGTGACCAGCGCCGCGAGGGCTACTACGAGCACCAGTGCCGACGCGGCCTGAACTCTCATGCCCGCTCTCCTCCTCGAACGCGAAGCCTGTGGTGGAGACAAGCGGGCATCCTATCGCCCCGGCGTTTCGCAAGATCCGTCAAGTCCAACCGCAGCTTCGGTCAGGCAATCGGGCCCAGATGGAAGCCGGCACCCAGCCGTGGTGGGCGAGCCCGGACCTGCGTCATGCCAACTTCCGGTATCTCAGCGTGCTGTCGATGCAGCTCGACTATCTGCGGTGGCCGGACTCTCCGGTGCTCATGCATTTGCACAGCCTGGTGTGGCTGGCGCTCTGCGTCTGGATCGCGGCGGTGCTGTACCGGCGCCTCTTCAGGCGCGAGGCGGGCGGCGCCTTATGGGCGGCCGGTTTGGCTGCTGTTCTCTACGCACTGGACGACGCCCATGCGCTTCCGGCGGCGTATCTCGCAAACCGCAACGCTCTCCTGGCGACGTTCTTCGGCCTCCTGAGCCTTTACTGTCACATGAGGTGGCGAGACGACGGGTGGCGCGCCGGCGCTGTGCTGGCCCCGTCTTGCTTCGCCCTGGCGCTGCTCTCGGCCGAGCTGGGCGTCTCGACCATCGCGCTACTCGGGGCGTGGGCGCTGATCCTGGACGGTGGTTCCTGGCGCGCACGGCTGCTGTCGCTGGCGCCGCATGGCGGCGTCGCCCTCGCTTGGTTCCTCGTCTATCGACTTGGCGGCTTCGGCGCGCGTGGATCGGGCGTCTACGTCGATCCTCTAGGCGATCCGGCCGGCTTCACCGCCCTGCTCGTCGATCGTTCGTTGGCCTTGATCCTGGGCCAGTGGACTCCCTTTCCCGCCGATTTGGCATTCGTCCTCGACCTCGGGACGAGTGAAGCGTGGGGCCTCCGTTTGGCGGCGCTGATCCTGGTCGTCGTTCTTGCCTGGCTCTTCATTCACGTCCTGCGCCTGGAACGGCGACCGCTACGAGGAATGGGCGCCTCCGGCCGCCAGCTAGGAAGTCGTGTTGCGTTCGCAACCGGGTACCTTCGAATGACGCCCGATGAGAGCCTCCACGGACAGCCGACACCGCCTCTGTGTGCAGGCGGCGATCGACTACATCGCCGACCATCTTTGGGGAATCAATCCAGGAGGCCACGTTGGCGCATCTGGCGTAGCACCTCGCGGGCGAACTCCGCGTCAGCTTCTTCCTGTGCGGCGGCGCAGCCTTCCAGGGCGCCGAACACGACGAGTACGGCAGTGATGATGGCCGACCACGCCAGCCACCACACCGCGGTACGGATCGAACGTAGATACTCCACGCTGGCCTGCAGCCGCTCCTCCCATGTCAGCAGCCGAGCCGCCAGTGCTTCGAGGTCGCTGTCCTTCATGTCAGTTTGGTCGGGGACGGCGACCGAAGCGCCTAAAGTGGCCGGAAGCGGATCGACACGCCCGGGGCCGCCCCGTCAGAATCAGTCCGGGAAGCTCTCTAGCGCAGCCACGCGATTCATGAGATCGGCTACGACCTCGGCTAGCTTGTCAGCGTGGATCGGCTTGGAGTCAGCTGATGGGGCGACAGCGGCGGCACTCCAAATCGTCACCTTGTCGTCGTAGCCGACCTCGGAGAAGTCGGGTTCGGTGCGAAGACCATTGCTCGGCCAAGTCCTCATGAATCCTTCCCGCGTTTCTTGGCGCCGTAGAGCTTGAGCAACTCTCGGACGGTGATCTTCATTGTTGGTCTCCTTCTCCACTCGGCCACATTGCGTGTGACACGCTGCCCACTATACGTGACGCGCTGTGCAGCGGTACTCGCAGCAACTAGCGGCCCGGCACTCGCGCGCCTCAACAGAGGCTCTGGCTCGCCACATCGGCCTGTCGCCCACGTACCTGCAGAGGGTCTTCCGCGCGCAGGTGGGGGAGTCGCCCGCGGTGTACGCGCGGCGCCTGCGGCTCGAGCGGGCGGCATGGCTCCTGAGTCGACCGGGCGCGACCGTCACGGAGGTGGCGCTCGAATCAGGCTACGAAGCGCCGGAAGCGTTCACCCGTGCCTTTCGCTCGCGGTTCGGCGTCTCGCCGAGCGAGTATCGACGAGGACTTCGATCCAGGCGTCGCGAGAGCACGGAGCCGTTCGAAGTCGTGCGACGTCCTCCTTCCCGCGTTGCCTGCGTCCGCTTCGTGGGGCCCTACGACGAAGCGGAAGACGCCTACGATCATCTCCGGCACTGGGCCGAGCCCCTGGGCCTCCTAAGGCGCCGGAAACTGCTCGGCATCTACTGGGACGACCAGACGATCACGGATCCTGAAAACACGCGGTCCGACGCCGCGATCGAAGTGCCGGACGATCTGACCCTGAAGCGGCACCTTGGTCCGGGCATCCAGGAGCGCCATCTCCCCGGCGGCGCCTACGCCGTGGTGCACCAGAGCGGACCGGCCTCGGTGGGCGAGACGTACGAGACCTTGTTTCGCGACTGGTTTCCCCGCTACGGCTGGAAACCGGACGCGCGCCCGATGATCGTCGAGCTCAGCGCGGGCGGGGATTGGTCCGACGTGTCGTTCTATGTTGCCGTGACGCGGTAGGCGGCGTTCGGCCATGGAAATCCAAGTCCGGGATGTACCATTGAGCCCATGACGCAACGCCCACTCGCCAGCCGAGGCTCCGCCTACACCGCCGTCGTAGAACGCTGTCCCGACACCGGTTTCTACGTTGGCTACGTACCGGGTCTGTCCGGCGCCCACAGTCAGGCCGAGACGCTTGAAGAGCTCAACGCGAATCTCCGCGAGGTCATCAGTCTGATCCTCGAGGACGGACCGCCCCCGATCACGGGCGAGTTCGTGGGCACTCAGGTCGTCGTCGTCGCGTAAAGGCCGCATGGCATCGATTCCCGTACTGAAGGCGCGGGAGACCGTCCGCATCCTCGTCGCACTTGGCTTCGAGGAGGTGCGCCAGCGCGGTTCGCACAAGCGGTTGTGCCATCCGGATGGACGCACCACGACAGTGCCAGTCCACCAGGGCCGCGACCTCTCGCCGGTGCTGCTCCGCCGTATCGCCCGCGATGATGGCTTGACGATCTACGAGTTCGTAGCGCATCGGCGGTAGTCCCGGCGCCGTTCTCTCGCGACCTAGGTTCCGGCGTCCGGAAAGTAGTACTTCATGTTGTCGAAGTCGATCGTCCATGATCCCAGCGGCCGCGGGTACTGGTGGGAGATCAGGGCGTCCGCCATGAAGTCGAACCGCCAGAGGAAGCCCTCGACGAAGACGTTCCCCAGCGCCTGTGCGGCGTGTCAGACCAGACACCTTTACCCCGGCAGGATCGCGCGCAGGCACAGCCTAGGGAACGGCCTTCTCCGAGGCCGGCCCGAAGAGTCCGCGGCGGCGCGAGGCCGGAAAAGCGCGGTTGCTATTCTAGATCTCGTTCAACAACCTAGGGAGGAGCGTGAGAGCGATGGAGATCGAACGTCACAACGAAGACCGCCGGAGACACAAGCGTGCTGCTCGCAAGATCCTGCGCGCCATAGCAGAGGACCAAGAGAAGGACGACAAGGTTCGCGTTGCGGCTGGCGCGGCGTTGCTGAGTGCACCTGGATGGGTGGCGAACCTTCTAAGCTTGGCTAAGAAAGCCAAGGACATCACGTAACTGGCGGCTGCCCTACCTGGCCGTTGTCGTTCGACTGGCCGCGATCGAGCCGTTTGTCGGATGACCTCGTAGCGAACCAGTAGGTGATGATCGTGCCGGCGAGCGGCACAGGCAACAGGAGCAATTCTCGCAGTGCCTGGAGGCTACTAAGGGTCGTCTTCGCATCGCCAGCCACAACGAGCCAGATCACGAACCCGGGGACCAGCACAAAAAGGTAAAAGGCGGCCGAGTAGGTCACCAGAGGACGCACCCACGACCGGTGGTCTCCCTTCCGAAGCTTCGACATCGGTGCCGCTCTCGCAGCAGGTGGCCCTGCGTCTGTTAGAGCCGCGCCGCTCGTATCGCCAAGAATGGCGTCGGCGGGCGCAGCCTCCGGTTGCTCTCTTCTCGCAGCAGACGACTCTGTGTCTGTTGGGGCCGTGTCGCTCTCATCGCCGGGAATGGCATCGGTGGGCGCAGCCTCCCGTTGCTCTTCTAGGGCCGAAGCGTTCTCAGTAGCCGTGACTGCCTTGTGCGATGGCTCGGTCATAAGAGTCCCCTGGTTGGTCTAACAGCCCGTGGTGAAAGTCTGTTGTCGGCGTTGTAGGATTGAAACATGGCAATGGGCAAGAAGTCAGGTAGTGGCGGTCAAGAGCAGCTTTGGGTGGCGGGGTCGGATCTGCCTCGGGGCGCGGGTCACCCATTCTACGAGCGGTTGAACGGGATTCTCGACGGGGCGGGGTTCGACGCGTTCGCGGAGTCGGAGTGCGCGCGTTTCTACGCTCCGCGGATGGGTCGTCCGGGCTTGCAGCCGGGTCGTTACTTCCGGTTGCTGTTTCTGGGTTACTTCGAGGGTCTTGACTCTGAGCGGGCGATCGCCTGGCGTGCTCAGGACTCTCTGAGCATTCGGCGGTTTCTTGGTCTGGGTCTGAGTGAGTCGTCGCCGGACCATTCGACGGTTTCGCGTACGCGTAGGCTGATCGACGTGGAGACGCATCGGCGGGTGTTCGGCTGGGTGCTGGGTCGTCTGTCGGAAGCTGGTCTTGTGTCGGGCAAGACGTTGGGCGTGGATGCAACGACGCTGGAGGCGAACGCGGCGCTGCGGAGCATCGTGCGGCGTGAGACGGGGGAGGACTACGAGGAGTTTCTGCGCGGTTTGGCGGAGGCATCGGGTCTGGAGACGCCGACGCGGGCGGAGTTGGCGAGTTTTGATCGCAAGCGCAAGAAGAAGATGTCGAACGAGGAGTGGGTGAATCCGCACGACGAGGAAGCCGAGATCACGAAGATGAAGGATGGCCGGACGCACCTGGCCCACAAGGCTGAGCAGGCTGTGGACCTTGAGAGCGGTGTGATCGTGGGGGTGACGATCCAGGGCGGATCGAAGGGCGACACCAAGACGCTCCTGGACACTCTGGAGGAGGCCTTCGAGCAAGTGGAATCGGCGACCGGGGGTGAGGCTGCGATCGAGGAGCTGGTTGCGGACAAGGGCTACCACAGCAACGAGGTTCTCGCGGACATCAACGAGTTGGGCATGCGCAGCTACATTTCGGAGCCGGACCGCGGTCGTCGTCGCTGGAAGGGGAAGCACGACCTCCGGGACATCGTGTACGCCAACCGGCGGCGCATCCGGGGCAACCGGGGCAAGCGGTTGCTGCGCCAGCGAGGCGAGCGGCTCGAACGCCCCTTCGCTCATCTGTTCGAGACCGGCGGCATGCGGCGGCTGCAGCTGCGCGGTCGCTCCAACATTCTCAAGCGCGTACTCGTTCACGCTGGCGGTTGCAACCTCGGCATGTTGATGCGTGAACTCGTCGGAATCGGGACGCCCAAGAGCCTTCAGGGCCGTGCGGCAGCCGCCTGTATCTACCTCGTCGGCAGTTTCTTCCGGCTGTGCCGCCTGATCGCGTCCGGTCCAGCGATCTTCGCGCCTCGGGACCGTTTCGTTCCGGTTGATCCGAGTGCTTCCCCTCTCACTGACAGCAATCTGCCTTCAGCGAACAACCCTGATCTTGCCCCGCGGCCGAACTGCTGGCACTTCTGCCACGGGCTGCTAAGGAGCGTCCTGGATCTGCATCATCGTTCGGTTATCCTACTCGGAGGCTTAGACTTGGTGCTTCGACTCGTTCACAGTCGACCTCACTGATCTGGTCGCTAGCAGCGATGGCCGGGCGCATCTCCGGGACAGGCGCTGAGCGTATGGCCTTCATTTATGCTCTCGGAGCGTGAGCAACAGCCTTCCTTAGCCGTCGCGGTGCTGGTAGTCGCGCCCGTTCGACCCGTTGCCGAACAGCCGGCCAGTAAGCGCCTAGGGCCCCAAACCGGTCGGGAGGCCATTCGTGTGCTCCGAGAGGAAGAGCCGTTGTTTGCGACCGAGTGGACCGTCTCGTGGCACTGCGACATGCTGAGCGGGCGCGAACACCCGGGCTGCCTTCTGCGGTCGCCGGCCTACGTTGAGGCCGGGCTTGCAAACTCCGGTCGCCTTGGGTGGGTTGAAGTTGCTTGTAGGGCCGTCTGGGCCTACGCGGGCGGTCAGAGAACGGTGCGTTGGATAGTCCGTCTCGGGAACACGCACCCGACGCCGTCCCCACACGCCGTGATGCGTTTGTGGCGGGTCGCACTCGCCTGTTCGTAACGCACGCCCTGAGCGGGGAGCGGAACGAAACCACTTGGGTGGGCCAGGGCGGCTTCGCGTTCGAGACCGATGTCGGCGCGATCTTCCGACCGCCGCTGACCGCGGCAAGAACGACCCTCCAACCCATGTACCTCGAACTCGCCGCGGCTGCCAAACTGAACGAGGCCGACGTGGAGCGCATCGGCACCGGCCTCGACGCCTCGATCGCCCCCCCAACACCGCAAAGGCCTATCGTGCCAAGGAGAGGACTGTTTGCCCGCTAGGCGCTCAGGGGCGCCGTGCACCGAAACGCGGGCAAAGTATGGCAGCCAGGTGGCACGGCTCCGCCGCGAGGATGCGGCCGCGGCGGCCGCCGCGGCCGCGTCCGAAGGCAAAGCCGCCGGGGTTAGGGGCGCGGCGATCCTGCACACGAAGAGCGACGCACTGCTGAGGGCCTTCAACCCGAAGGGAACTACCAGGTCGCCGTCGACGTCCGGGATGAGACGACGGGGGAGGTTGCGGCGGTCGACACCCGTGACATCGGCCGCGAGCAGGACGGCTCAGGCCGCCTCGCCATCCGTCGCTCGAAGACGGATCAGGAGGGCGCGGGCGCGGTGGAGCATACCGGTCACTGGCCCTCGGGTGCTGTTTCTCTATCGCGGCCAAAGGCGGCCGCGACGCGCAGCACGACGGGCCGCAGAGCGGCGCAGCGCAGCTACTGGATGTCCACTTCTTCGTAGTCGCCGGGCCTCAATCTCGCCACGACCGCGGCAACCTTCTCGACTCTCCGCCGAATCCTCGGCCACGAAATCGTGAGCAGCACGAGCACGCCCAGACGCCGGCCTGAGAGCTCTTGTTCATACCGGAGCTGCTGATCGGTCGTGATCGAGAGTTCGAAACCGGCCGCCTCCGCCCGATCGAGGAGATCACCGTTCCCGAGATCGGACCAGCCTCGTTCGTACCTTGTATCCACGGAATGTCCCGGCAGGTGGCGTCGAAGAGGCGCGGGCGTTCCCTGATCGAACAATACCCTCACGCCGACGGGCTGGCCGAGGAACTCTCAGCTCGGCGCAACACGTCCGCCGACAGCGCCTTCGCCTGGAGGTCGAGGACGGCCCCGACGCTCGCCGGATCGACTCCGGGAAACCACTCCAGGAACTCCTCGACCGAGGCTCCGTCTCGCAGATTCGCGAACAGGGCGGCTACAGGTACACGACTTCCTCGGAATACCCAGGCACCGCCGACCTTGTCCGGGTGCTGCTCGACCGCAGTACATCTCAGCCAGTTCACGATGAGTTCCTCTTCGGCCAAGCAGAGACGATAGCAGCCGACTTCCTGCTGGTCGTTTCCGAGGCACCCGTTTCCACTGATCGAACGTCGATGGGAGCGCTGAAACCGGACACGCGCCCCACGATCGTCGAGCTCAGCCGCGCTGGAGACTGGACGGAAGCGTCGCTATACGTAGCCGTGACCCGGTAGGCGCTTCAGTCGTCGCTCACTGCCGGCTCCGTCGGCGAGGTTCGAATTGATCGGACCAACGGTAGGCGGTACCGCATGGCTGCCCCGACCGGCACGATCCGGACCGCCGAGACGCTGCGCGAAGCCTGCGTTCCTGATGCAACCAGTAGGAGTTGGCCATCGTCAGGTGCGTGATCGAGTTCCGGCAACAAGCCGAAGAGGCTGGGCTACACTCCCGGATCATGTCCACGACGACTTGCATCGTGAAGCTCGGGGACGACGGTGGTATCCGGGTACCCCAAGGTCTGTTGAGAGCGGCGGATCTCGGGGAGAAGGTGAGAGTCCGAGCCGAGCCCGGCCGGCTCGTTGTGACGGCTGCCGAATCGGGCCACCAGGCTCGTCGCGGTTGGGCCGATGCGGCACGGGAGATGCGCGCCGTTGGAGACGACCGGCTTCTCGATCCCCCTCCGGTCACTTCCTTCGACGATCAGGAATGGGAGTGGTAGCTCTTGGCAAGTATGGAGCGGGGCGAAGTCCATTTGTGCGGCGCCTTGGGCGGCTGGAGCCTCAGACCGTAGTGGACGCGTTGCGGACACTGAGGGTCATGTTCGCCGAGTAGTGTGGGCGCGCTTCTACTCGGGGCCGTTGTTGTGGGCCGAGCCGCTGGGCCTTCTTGAGGGCCGAAAGCTGCTTGGTCCATGACGCAACGTCGACTCACCAGCCGCGGCTCCGCCTACACAGCCATCGTAGAGCGATGTCCCGACACCGGCTTCTACGTGGGCTACATGCCAAGCATGGCCGGTGTTCACAGTCAGGCCGAGACACTTGAAGAACTCAACGCGAATCTGCGTGAGGTCATCGGTCTGATCCTCGAGGACGGACCGCCCCCATCACGGGCGAGTTCGTCGGCACCCAAGTCGTCGTCGTCGCGTAACCGCGCTTCGCGGGCGATGAGGGTCGGAAGACCGATGCGCTCGAAGATGTCCTTGTCGAGGTAGAGCCGGTCGCCGCCCTCTTCACCGGTTAGTCCGCCCGCACGTCGAGCATGGTTGGCATCGGCGTGTAGTCTGAGCGGCAATCAGGATCCGAGCCAACCATGACCGAGGAGTCGAACATGACCGATGTCGTTGTCGCCGATCCGGCGCTGCACACGGGTGAAGAGCCGATCCTGCGTGAAGCCACCTTCAACCCGAAGGTGCGCACCTACTGGTTGCTGTCGGGCGCGCTGATCCTGACGGTCACCATCGTGGGGATCCCGCTCCTCATCCTCTGGTTTCCCATCGGCTACGCCCTCACCGGCCGCTACCTGGCGCGCCTCCGCTGTGTGCTGACCGAGAAGAACCTCCACGTCGCGCGCGGGGTTCTGATTCGGCGGGAGAAGACGGTTCCCCTGGACAAGATCACGGACCTGGCGATGTCCCACGGCCCGATCATGAGGTCCCTGGGCCTGCGCGGTCTTTCGGTGGAAACGGCCGGTCAGTCCGGCCCGGGCAGCCTGATCAAACTGGTGGGCATCGAGGGAACCGAGGACTTCCGCGCGGCCGTCCTGGCGCAACGCGAACGGGTCGGAGGCGCTGGCGGGGCAGCGTCCGCGCCGTCGCCTGCCGCCGCGGTGACGGGCGAAGCAGTGGCGGAGTCGGGGAAGCTGCTTACCGAGATCAGGGACGCGCTGCTACGGATCGAGAAGCGGCTGGACGGGGATAGCGAAGGATAGGGTGCCGCTCCGCCGCTATGCCGGTGGAGCGACCAGGAATCCGGAGCCAACCATGACCGAGAACCGCCAGATCATCATCGAGTCCCTGCCCAAGGACCGGCTCGAGCCGGGCAACTACGCGTTGCGGACGGTCGAGGCGCCGACGCCGGGCGACGGCGAAGTGCTGTGCCGCACGCTCGCGATCACGATCGGGGCCGGCCAGCGGGCCGGTCTCCAGGGCAGCGCGAGCTACGCCGGGGCGCCGCGTGCCGGCATCGTGATGGGCGGCACGGCCGTGGCCCGGGTCGAGGCGTCGAACGACGACGGGGTGCCGGTCGGCTCGCTCGTCGTCTGCCCGGCCGGCTGGCAGGACTACTCGGTGCATGCCGCGTCGAAGGTGCGCGTCGTCGACGACGGCGACGTAGGCGGCGACCCCGCTCACCACCTCGGCGTGTACGGCACGAACGGGCTGACTGCGTACTTCGGGCTCTTCGATGTCGGCGAGCCGAAGCAGGGGCAGACGGTCCTCGTCTCGGCGGCCGCCGGTTCGGTGGGGCACCTGGTCGGGCAGATGGCCGGCATCGCCGGCTGCCGCGTGGTCGGCGTCGCCGGCGGGGAAGCGAAGTGCCGCTTGCTCACCGAGGAACTCGGCTTCGACGCCGCCGTCGACTACAAGAGCCCCAACTTCCGGCTCGAGTTCAAGGAGGCGGTGCCGGACCGCATCGACATCTACTTCGACAACACCGGCGGCGAGGTGCTCGGCGGCGCCCTGCGGCGCATGAAGACCCACGGCCGCATCGTCTGCTGCGGCGTTGTCTCCCAGTACGACACCTCGAGTCCGTCGCCAGGCCCGCGCGGCGTCCCGGGCCTGCTCATCAACAACCGCATCCGCATGCAGGGTTTCCTCGTCTTCGACTACGCCGAGCGCTACGACGAGGGGAGAGCCCGGATGCGGGAGTGGGTCGAGGCCGGCAAGCTCGTCCCGAAGCAGGACGTGTTCGAGGGGTTGGAGACGGCGCCGGAGGCCTTCGTCGATCTGCTGGCAGGCGGCAACGTCGGCACGCGCATCGTGCGTGTCGCCCTATGACCGGGCGGTTCTGGTCGGGGGTCCACATCAGAGTTTCGTCAAGGGGGGAGCGATGAACCGAACAGCATTCTGGACCTTGGGGCTCCTCGTCGTGTTGGCATGCGGAGGCGCGGGTCCTCCGGGCGATGGTGCCGCGGAAGCCGACCAGTCGTCCGAGGCGCGGCTCGAACAGGCCCGAGCCATTCATGAACGCGTGCTGGTCCTCGACGCCCACGCGGACATCGAGCTTCCGGACGCGCCTTCTCCCTACGTGGGCGACGACGGGCTGTCGCAGGTCGAGCCGGCCAAGCTGCACGCGGGCGGCGTCGATGCGGTCGTCATGTCGGTCGCGGTCGGGCCGGGGCCCCGAACGCCGGAAGGCTTTGCTGTGGCCCGGGCGAGGGCGGACGAGGAGATAGATGCCGTTGGCGCGTTGGCGGCAGACCCGGCGAACAACGCGGTCGTCGCGCGTTCGGCCAGTGAGGTGGTCGATGCCCAGGAGCAGGGCAAGGCGGCGCTTATTCTCGGCCTCCAGAATGCACTCATTCTCGGGACGGACGTCTCCGCGCTCGACGACTTCTACGCTGTCGGAGCGCGGGTGTTCGCGCTCACCCACATGGGTCACAACGACTTTGCCGACTCGTCGCGACCCGTCTTCGACGCCGCGACGGGCACTCACGAAGCGGTCGAGCACGGAGGGCTGTCCGACCTGGGTGTCGCCGCCATCGAGCGAATCAACGCCCTTGGCGGCGTGGTCGACGTGTCCCAGTTGTCCCGGTCGGCCGCGTTGCGAGTGCTCGAGCTCTCGACGGCCCCGGTGATCGCCAGCCATTCCAACGTACGGCAGCTCACCGACGTTAGCCGCAACCTGAGCGACGAGGAGATCGACGGCATCGGTGAGATCGACGGCGTGATCCACGTCTGCCCGTTTCGGGGCTACCTCTACGACTCCGCCGACCCGTCGTTGGACGAGGCGATTCGGGAGGCGCGGAGGGCCGCCGGCGTGCTGGAGGACTACCTCTATCCGTTCGAGCTGTACTGGGAGATCGACGACCCCGCTGCTCGCGCGGCTTTCGTGCAGTCGATCAGCGAACTCCTGGGTCCCGGCAGCGTGGGCTCGATGCTCGACCACCTCGACTACATCGTTGGGCGTATCGGCGTGGACCACGTCGGCATCGGAACAGACTTCAACCACGGAGGCGGCGTCGAGGGCTTCGCGGATGCCAGCGAGGCCTTGGGCGTGACCGTGGGGCTGCTCGAGCGCGGCTACAGCGAGGAGGACATCGCGAAGATCTGGGGCGGCAACTTCCTCCGTGTCCTCCGCGCGGCGGAGAGCTTGAGGAGTCCGGCTGAATAGCTGGCTCCCCGAAGCGCAGTGGCGCTAGACTAGTTCGATCGATTCAGTTCCGATTGGAGGTCCCGAATGACGAAGCGCATCGCAAGCTTGCTGTCGGTAGCCGTCCTCGTTCTCGTCTGTGCCCCGGCCCTCGCCGCTCAGGACGACGGGATTCCACGAACCGCCAGCGGCCGACCCGATCTGAACGGGAGCTACGACGCGGCGACCCTGACCCCACTCGAGCGGCCAGCGCACCTTGGCGATCGGGCCTATCTGACGCCCGAGGAAGCCCAGGCGATCGCCGACGAGGAGCGCGCGATCCAGGAAGGCGCGGTCGAGCGGTCCGACGCGGCCCGTGAGGCGCCGCCCGAAGGAGGCGCCAAGGTGGTCGGCCTGGAGCACACCGCGGGCGGCGGCAACGAGTTCGGCGCCGGCAACGTCGGTGGCTACAACCTGTTCTGGATCGACCGGGGAAGCGACACCTACAGGGTCGACGGCAAGATCCCGACGTCGATCATTCTCGATCCCCCGAACGGTCGGATGCCGGCCATGACTCCGGAGGCGAGGAAGAGAATGATGGCCGCCTTCGCGAATTTCCTGCGTCCCAACGATGGCACCGCGTGGTGGGTCGGACAGGACGGGCCCGGCCCCTACGATGGACCCGAGTCGCTGGCCCTGAGTGAGCGGTGCCTTGCCGGCTTCACCGGCGCCGCGCCCACCTTCCCGAGTCTGTACAACAACTTCAAGAGAATCGTGCAGACCGAAACGCACGTCGTCATCCTCCTCGAGATGATCCATGACGCCCGTGTCGTGCGCCTCGACTCCGAGCACGTGAGCCCCGAGGTCACGAAGTGGCTGGGCGACTCGATCGGCTGGTGGGAGGGCGACACGCTCGTCGTCGATACCACCAACTTCCGTGCCGAAGCGGGAATGCGCGGCGGCTCGGCCAACACGCACGTCGTCGAGCGCTTCACCGTGCAGCCCGGCGGCAGCGTGCTCTACAACTTCACCGTCGAGGACGACACGACCTGGACCGCACCCTGGAGCGGGGAGTACCTGTGGCAGGCGAGCGACGATCGCGTCTACGAGTACGCGTGCCACGAGGGCAACTACTCGATGGGCGGCACGCTTCGCGGGGCTCGGGTCCTGGAAGCAGACGCGCTGAGCGGAGCGAGCACCGGCGCCGACTGAGTCGGCGGCGCGACGGCGGTGGTACCACCCGCCCGTCTTGGGGCAGGAGGGGTCAGCTCCCAGGTGACGTGCCATCCGTGCGCCCGCTGACGGGCGCACGGACTGGTTCACCGGTGGCGCGGATCGCGCCACCCGGGTTCGCGCTTGAGAGGAGATGTGAGGGGTTGCGCTCACTCCGCTTCACTCGCTCCGGTTCGTCGTCGGTTCGTGTGATGTCGTTGGGCGTCGCTCGTTCAGAGGCACCTGGGAGCTGACCCCTCCTGCCCCGACCGGGCTGGAAGTTGGTGCCCAGCGGGTTGACGCACAAGGTGGAGCACCGACCTGTCTCTGGGTGCGCGGGCCTTCTGGCCCGCACGCCGCGGCAACACAGAGGCGATTTCGGCATAGGGTCGCGCTGCGCCGACTGTCGGTGCGCCGGCCTCCTGGCCGGCATCCGGTGAGCCAAGAGCTCCATGATCCCTCGATGCCGGGACGGTTCGCACCGGTTGCTCTTGAGAAGAACAAGCGGAGACAGCACAAGTGAATGACGGAATCACCAAAGCCGACGCGAAGACGCTGAAGGACTTCGCAGCTAAGCAGGGGAAGGAGCAACTGCCCGGTATGGCGCCGAACAAGAAGGTCCTTGGAGCTCTGAACGCACTCGGTCGTGTCCGCCTGTCGGAGCATTTCTTCATGCGGGACTTCTTGTACTCGGAAGTAGCAGCAGCCCACGGCATCGCGAACGTTCCTGATGACGCCGAGCTGGCGATCAAGGCCGGTCGGGGCCTGTGTGAGAACCTCCTCGAACCGCTCCACAGCATCTTCGGCCACGTGACGATCCGTTCGGCTTTCCGGAGCGCCAATATGAACGGCTTCTGCAATCTCCATGGGATGGGATGCGCGTCGAACGAGAAGAACTACGGCTACCACATCTGGGACCACAGGGACGCCCGCGGTTACATCGGGGCTACTGCCTGCATCGTTGTCCCGTGGTTCGTCGACTGGTTGGAGGAGCACCCGGGCCAGGACTGGCGTGCCCTCGCCTGGTTCATCCATGACCACCTCCCATACTCGGAGATGGTCTTCTTTGCCAGGAACGCCGCGGTCAATCTAACTTGGAGCGAAGTGCCGAAGTGCAAGATCAGCCGGAGTTGGGCACCCAAGGGAGAGAAGAGAACGCTGTACCCAAGGGGTTGCCCCGATCGTGACCGAGCCCCGCAGAGCTATCCGGATTTTCCGGACTTCAAGCAGGCGGGTGTTGTAACCCGGCAATGTTGTCTCAACGTACATGGGCGAGGCGCAAAGGACACTGCCGATCTTCAAGACCGCTGCCGCGGCCTCATGGTCGGCCTCGGTGTGGGGAACCTTCTCGGTGTCCCCCAGGAAGGTTGGCCACGTCACGCGGTCGAGGCTTCCTACCCGAACGGAATCCGCGACATCGAAATCGAACCCGGCGAGCCGGACGACGACGACCTGGCGCAGGCGATCATCCTGGCCGAGGCGTCCATCGACGCGGGGTCCGACGTACTCGACGTCGAGGAGATCGGCCGCCGATTCTGGATCTGGGCCGAGGAGAACGGCCGAGGTATCGGCATCCAGACCATCAACGTCCTGTCCCGGATCGGCGGCGCTATGCCTCGTTGCGCTGGCGGGGCCGGGATCCAGGCGCGCGTGCCGACCGGCCAGCCGGCATTGGAGGCGGCGCGCCAGATCTGGGAGGAGTCGGGCAGGTACTCGGCGGGCAACGGCGCCGTCATGCGGTGCGCGCCGCTGGCGATCCGCTGGATGTGTGACGACGTTGCCCTGGCGAGGAACACGGCGCTGAGCGCCGTGGTGACCCATGCGGATCCTCGCTGCGTCTGGTCGGCGGCCGTGGTGAACTTCGCGATTGCAATGCTCCTTCGGGGCGAGGCGGTCGGAGTGTCGGATGTCGTTGCTCGGACCCAGCAGGCGGCGGAACGACTTGGTGATTCCCTCGCGGATTTCGGTATCGAGGGCGCGGTGCCGGAGACTGTCGTGGAGGCTTGTTCCATCCCGAGCGGCATCGCTCCGGCGGACCTGGTGCTCGACGGCAATGACATGGGCTACACGCTGAAGGCGATGCAGGTCGCGCTCTGGTGCGGGGCGCAGGCCTCGGATTTCGAGGAGGCCCTCGTCGCTGTCGTCAGCGCGGGCGGAGACACGGACACGAACGGTGCGGTTGCTGGCGCCGTGCTCGGCGCCCGGTTCGGGGTGAGCGCGATCCCGGGCCGCTGGCGCGAGCGGCTGGCAGAGATCCGGCAGGCTCGCGAGTCGATGAAGGACCTGGCGGATCGTCTGGAGGCCTCGGTTAGAGTGGGTTCATGACTCGGAACGCTCATCTTCTTCAGAGACGCCGATGAGTCGTTCAGGTACGGCGGCAAGCCGATCGCACTGAAGCTTGTGGACTACTGGCGGTGGTCCGGTTCGCGGTTGCTCGAGAACGTGCAGCGTGGGGTGTTGGCCGAGTTCCTCGTGGCGAGCGCGTTGGATCTGACTGACGATGCCCGCGTGGAGTGGGGAGCGTATGACATCGAGTATCCCTGCGACAACGGCGGCCGGGGAATCCGGATCGAAGTCAAGAGCGCGGCCTACATTCAGTCGTGGCATCAGGAACGGGACTCCCGAATCTCGTTCGGCATCGCCCCAAGCAAGGAATCTTGGGATCCCCGGACCAACTGCACCGAGTCGTTTTCGAGGCCGGCGAGAACAGCCGATATCTACGTCTTCTGTCACTTCACGCCGAGGCTCGACCATCGAGATGAAGCGGACCCGCTCGATGTCGGGCAATGGGATTTCTACGTGCTGGCAACGGAGGTGCTGGACCGCGAGCGGCCCGATGGACTGACTATCGGCCTGGAATCGCTCAGGAGGTTGGCCGGCAAGCCCACGCCGTATAAGGGACCTGCGGGGGAAGCTGGAGCGAGTTGCTGCCGGGCTGCATGACCCGCACGGCGAGGAGGTCGATTCGCCGCTTGGAGCGCTCGGTCGAGTGCAGGCATCTGTGTGCAGCCGTGGAGTCGACCTCGCTGGCTGGGAGCACGACGTGAAGACTGAGAGGCAGGCGGTCGTGGGTAGTCCTGCCTTGGGACCGTGACCATCCATTTGGATACGGGCTTGGCAGCTCAAAATTGTGGGCCGGCGCGCCGCCTTCAGCGAGGAGCAAGCGGCTACTGCGGCGCACCTGTTCAATGAGTCGGGAAGACGGCGTGGATCGCTGGTCGACTGTATTATCGCGGCTTCAGCACTCGCCGAGGGTGCGCCCGTCGCGACTACGAATGAGGCGGACTTCCGCCGCTTTCAGGACGCTGGGCTGGAGATCGCCTAGCAACGGCGGCTTCGGGCCGGCCGGGTGAGTTCCGCGCGTTGGAGCGGCGGAACGGATCAGCCCGAGAGTTCGTGAGCCCTTCGATCCCGCAGCTTCCGAACCAGTTGCTCGGCGCTCGCGTCCTCGTGGCCGGCGAGCGCCGCGCGAACCGCGTCGAGGCGCACGCGCGCCGCCTGACGGTCGATCTCCACCGCCGCCGCTTCCTCCTCCAGCATGAGCTCAAAGGCGTCCTTGACGTTGAGCTTCAACTCCTCCAAGGTCTCCCCTTGGCTGAAGATTCCGGGGACTTCTCTCAGCTTCCCGACGTACCAGCCGTCCTCGATCCAATAGTCCAGTGTGAAGGCAGCCACGAGAGAGTCCTCCCAGGGGGCGACTGTTACTTCGATGCTCCGACCAAGGCTAGCAGCGCGTCGACTTCCTTCGGCGCCGCCGCGCTCAGGATCTCCGGCTCGCTCTCGGTGACCAGCACCGTGTCCTCGATGCGGATGTGGATGTTGCGCTCGGGGATTTCGATGATCGGTTCGACGGCGATCACCATGCCGGGCTCGAAGGGCAGGGCGCCGTCGCCGACATCGTGAACGGAAAGGCCGACGAAGTGGCCGGCGCCGTGGGCCGGTTTGTCCTCGAAGCCCCAGCGATCGTAGATCGCGCGGCAGATCTCGGTCGTTTCCGCGCGGGTGGCGCCGGGAAGCATGGCGGCGATGATCGCCTTCTGCGCTTCGAGGACGGCGCGGTAGGCGCGCTCCTGGACCTCGTCGAACTCTCCGTTCACGGGCCAGGTGCGGGTGATGTCCATCGTCATGTAGGCGAAGGAGGCGCCGTAGTCCATGACCACCAGGTCGCCGTCCTCGAGCTGCCGGTCGTTCTTGATCCAGTGCCAGATCAGCCCGTTCGGTCCCGAACCGACGATCGCCGGGTAGGCCTCCATCTCGGCGCCGTGTTGCAGGAAGACGTGCTTGGCCGCGGCTTCCAGTTCATACTCCCAGGCACCGGCCTCGGTGGCCGCGATCGCTGCAGCGATCCCGTCGGCGCTGACCTTGCCGGCGCGGCGCAGGATCTCGATCTCGCGCGGCGTCTTGATCATCCGCAGGCGATCGAGGTGGGGCGTCACATCGCGTAGCTCGACGTAGGGATAGCGGCTGCGGATCGTCTCGACCTGGTGAGCCTGCTCGCTCGGCTGACCGCCCCAGGGGTTCTGCTCGCGCCGGCCCAGGTAGAGGCCCTTCTCGTTGCGGGCCAGATCGACTTCGTCGCGCTCGCCGAGGCGCATCCAGAGCAGCTTGCCGGTCTCGCCGGGCAGCCGGCCCCGCCGCCGGGCCAGGTGTTCGGGTAGGTAGGCGAGGTGGTCGACCACGAAACCGCGGCCCTCGGCCTTCTCGGGCGCGTAGAGCCAGTTCGCGCCATCGATGAACTTCTCGCGATCACCCTGGTGGGGCAGGTAGAGCCGCGCCTCGCAACTGTCGGCTTCCAGCAGCAGCGCCGCGTTCCGGCCCTCGTACCCGGTCAGGTAGTAGAAGTCGTGGTCTTGCCGGAAGCGGACGCCGTAGCGGGGCATCGTTTCCGAGAACATGAGCACGGCCCCGCCTTCCAGGCGCTCGCAGAGGCGCGCCCGGCGCTCGACAAACTCCTCCGGCGGGTAGGTCGCGCGCTGAGCGCTGGCGCTGCCCGCAGCGAGGCAGAGAAGGAGAAGAAAAATTGCGTAGCCAATCCAAATTGGGTGGAAATTTCTCACAATTTTGGTGGATTTTTGGTTTTTGTGAGACGGAGAAGAAAGTTCTTGTAAATTCTTGAAAAATCTGGCAGCCGAGATGAATTATTCCCTTTTTCTAGAAATTTCCACCTACTGCCTCTGTCCGCCGCCGATCGCCACCGCCCCGGCCTTCGCGAAGGGGGCGAAGAAGTCGTTCCCCTTGTCGTCGATCACGATGAAGGCGGGGAAGTTCTCGACCTCGATCTGCCAGATGGCCTCCATGCCGAGGTCCTCGAACTCGCGCACTTCGACCTTGCGGATGCTGTGCTCAGCGAGCTGGGCCGCGGGCCCGCCGATCGAGCCGAGGTAGAAGCCGCCGTGCTTCTGGCAGGCGCGGCGCACTTCGGGCGAGCGGTTGCCCTTGGCGAGCATGACCATGCTGCCGCCGTGGCTCTGGAACAGGTCGACGTAGGGGTCCATCCGTCCAGCCGTCGTCGGCCCGAACGACCCGGAGGCCTTGCCCGCGGGCCGCTTGGCGGGGCCGGCGTAGTAGACCGGCTGGTCCTTGAAGTACTGCGGCAGATCGGCGCCTGAGTCGAGCAGTTCCTTGAGCCGGGCGTGGGCGATGTCGCGGGCGACGATCAGCGGGCCGCTGAGCGAGAGCCGGGTGGCGACCGGGTACTTCGAGAGTTCCGCCCGGATCTCGTCCATGGGCCGGTTCAGGTCGATGGCGACGACCTGACCGCTTAGTTCGTCCTCGACGATCTCGGGCAGGTATTTCGCCGGGTTCCTCTCGAGCTGCTCCAGGAACACGCCGTTCCGGTTGATCCGGCCGAGGATCTGGCGGTCGGCCGAGCAGGAGACGCCCAGGCCCACCGGCAGCGAGGCGCCGTGGCGGGGCAGGCGGATGACCCGCACGTCGTGGGCGAAGTACTTGCCGCCGAACTGGGCGCCGATGCCGATCCGGGTGCAGAGGTCGAAGATCTGCTGCTCCATCTCCAGGTCGCGAAATGCGCGGCCGAGTTCGTTGCCGCTTGTGGGCAGGTCGTCCATGGCGTGGCAGGTCGCGAGCTTCAGCGTCTTCATCGTCGCCTCGGCCGAGGTGCCGCCGACGACCAGGGCGATGTGGTAGGGCGGGCAGGCCGAGGTGCCGAGGGTGCGGAGCTTCTCGTCGACGAAGTTCATCAGCGAGATCGGGTTCAGGATCGCCTTGGTCTCCTGGTACAGGAAGCACTTGTTCGCGGAACCCCCGCCCTTGGCGATGAAGAGGAAGCGGTACTCGTCGCCGCGGGCGGCGTAGAGGTCGACCTGCGCCGGCAGGTTGGTGCCGGTGTTCTTCTCCTCGTACATCGACAGCGGCGCCATCTGGGAGTAGCGAAGGTTGCGCTCCTGGTAGGCGTCGTAGATGCCGCGGCAGAGGACCACCTCGTCGTCGCAGTCGGTGTACACGTCCTGGCCCTTGTAGCCGAGCACGATCGCGGTGCCCGTGTCCTGGCAGCCTGGCAGCACCCGGCCGGCCGCGATGTTGGCGTTCTTGAGCAGTTCGAGTGCCACGAAACGGTCGTTCCCGGACGCTTCCGGATCGTCGAAGACGCGGCGCAACTGCTCCAGGTGGCTGGCCCGTAGCAGATGGGCGATGTCGTCCATCGCGTCGCGGGCGATGAGCCGCAGCGCCTCGGGATCGATGTGGAGGGTCTCGCGGCCGCCGGCCGATTCGACGCGGACGTGGTCCGACGTCAGCAGGCGGTACTCCGGCTCGTCGCCGCGGTGTTCGAAGAGGTGTTGGTGTTGAAACTCAGGCATGGCGCGAGGTTAGCCCGGATGGGGTGTGGCGGTGAAGTGAGCGGCGTAGGGGTCCCTGGCCTGCTGCTAGCCTCCGCGTTGTTTCATGCGTCGGATCCTCCTGTGTCTCCTGATCGGCGCCGCTGCAAGCGGCTGCCTTGACTGGCCGCTGCCCGTGGAAGTGACCCGGCGCCCTTGGGGCGAAGTCGACGGCAGGGAAGTCGAGCTGTTTCGCCTCGAATCACCCCTCGGCGTCAGCGTCGAGATCTCCGAGCTCGGCGGCGCGATCGTGTCGTTGACAGCCGCGGACCGGCACGGCGAGTTCGCCGATGTCGTGTTGGGCTTCAACGACCTCGAGTCCTACCTCGCCGACACGAACCCGTACTTCGGCGCCATCGTCGGCCGGTACGCGAACCGCATAGCGGGGGGACGCTTCACGCTCGACGGCGAAACCTACGGCCTGCCGCAGAACGACGGGCAGAACAGCCTCCACGGCGGCGTCCGTGGGCTCACGCGGGTTGTCTGGGATGGCGAACCGTTCGAGACGGAGACCGAGTGCGGTGTAGTGCTTCGGTACCGGAGCCCGGATGGCGAGGAGGGCTACCCGGGCAACGTCGACTTCCAGGTGCGGTACGTCCTGACGTCTACCGGTGATCTTCGGATCGAAGCGGAGGCGGTGACCGACAAGGCCACCGTGGTGAACCTGTCCTTCCACTCGTATTTCAACCTGAAGGGAGAGGGCGCCGGCAACATCCTGGACCACGAGCTTGGCCTGGGCAGCCGTTACTACACGCCGGTCGACGAGACATTGATCCCGACCGGCGAGATCGCGGTCACCGAGGGCACGCCGATGGACTTCTGGACACCGGCTGCCATCGGCGACCGGATCGACGACGACTTCGAGCAGCTCCGGATCGGCGGCGGCTACGACCACAATTGGGTGCTGCTGCCGGCAGAAGGGGGCGACGAACCGCGCTTGGCGGCAAGGGTCTACGAACCGAAGAGCGGTCGGCAACTCCTCGTCAAGACGACCGCTCCCGGCCTCCAGCTCTACACCGGCAACTTCCTCGACGGCACGCTGGTCGGCAAGAGCGGTCGCCCGTACGTCCACCGGGGCGGTTTGTGCCTCGAGACCCAGCACTTTCCCGACTCGCCGAACCAGCCTGGGTTTCCGAGCACGGTGCTCCGGCCCGGTGAGACGTACCGCCAGGTGACGGAGTACGTGTTCATGACCGGCGATTCGGTGCTACCGGCCCGGTGAGAGTAGGACTGGGCGGTATCGGGATTCCTGTCGCCGTTGACGAGCCTTCTCAACGGGGCTACGATCGCATCATGAAGACCACCGTTGATATTCCCAAGGGCGAGCTTGAGGATGCCATCCGGTTCACAAAGGCGAAGACGAAGCGTGAGGCGATCGTTGGAGCCATTGCCGACTTCAATCGCCGCATGCGCATGGCGGAACTCGCCCGGTACGCAGGGACGTGCACCGACCTGATGACGCCCGAAGAGCTCCAGGCGCTCCGCCGCCAGGGATAGGGCTCAGTGATTCTCGTCGATACGTCGTCCTGGATTCACCTGCTGCGCCCGGACGGCGATCCGGTCGTGCGTGCCCGGGTCGAAGAGGCCCTGACCACCGGGCGCGCCTGTTGGTGCCAGGTGGTGCAGCTCGAGCTCTGGAACGGCGCTCGCGGCGACCGGGAACGCAAGGTGCTAAGGCGATTCGCCGACACCCTCCCGGAACTCTCAATAGACAGTGATGTCTGGCGCGCTGCCTACGATCTGGCTCGACGGTCGCGGAGTCGCGGTGTCACTGTGCCTGCGACCGACGTTCTCATTGCGGCCTGTGCCGCGCATCACGGCGCCGCTATCGAGTCGGCCGATACAGATTTCGAGCTCCTGGCTTCAGTCGCCCCAGCGCCCTCGTAGTCGTCTGCTCCACGGAGTATGGCGCCGCCGAAACCCTTGCGCACTCGGCGCGTAGGTTAGAGCCATAGAATGCAGCCCATGAGACGATCTGCCGGTGGAGTGCGTCCGCCGGGGCCTAGGGTGCGCCGGTGAGCGCTTCGATCAGCCGGATTCCGCCGGCTTCGGAGGACGGCGGCTCCGGCGGTCGGCCGGATCCCGAACCTTCCTCACTCAGGCCGGATCTCTCGATCCTGCGGGCCGACGACGAACTCGAATACCGGCCCCGCCGGGGACGGTTCGTCAAGTGGGGTGTGCTGCTGGTGCTCGCCGTGGGCGCGGTCTACGGCTACTACACGGTGCCGTTCGAGCGGTACGTGCCCTGGTTGATGCCCCAGGTCGAGACGACGACGGTGCAGCGGTTGACGCCGGCGCAGGCGTCGACTGTCTTGACCGCTACCGGCTACACCTACGCCCGTGTGCGGGCCGCGGTGGGGGCGAAGATCACCGGCCGGATCATGGAACTCCACGTCGACGAGGGAGACTCGGTGGCGGCCGGGGACCTGATCGCCGTGCTCGACAGCAAGGATCTCGAGGCCACCGTACGTCGAGCGGAGGCGGCTCTGATCGAGTCGATGGCGCGGCTCGCCGACGGGGTGCGTGAGGAGGCCCGGCAACGGCGGGTCGTCGAAGCGGGAGTAGCCCCCAGCGCCGACCTCGACGCGGCGATCACGAGGCTCCAGGTGGCGAAGGCGCAGGTCGGTACGGCGCGGGCCGGCCTGGACTCGATCAGGGCTCAGTTGGAATACACCCTGATCCGCTCTCCGGTCGACGGTGTGGTCATCGAACGCACGGTCGAAGTAGGCGAGATGGTGGCGCCGGGCGGATTCACCAGCCAGCAGTCCACCGGGGCCCTGGTGCGCATTGCCGATCCGACCTCGCTCGAGGTCGAGGCGGACATCAACGAGAGCTTCATCGCCCGCATTCAACTCGGCCAGCCAGCGACGATCAAGGTCGATGCGGTGCCCGACCACGAGTACCACGGCCAGTTGCGGCAGATCGTGCCCACCGCCGACCGCCAGCGCGCGGTGGTGCAGGTCAAGGTCACGATCGACGACCGCGACGCGCGCCTCGTACCGGACATGAGTTGCAGCGTCACCTTCCTCAACGAGGGTGTGGACGAGGCAGCCCTGCAGGCCGAACCGAAGATCCTGATCGCGGCCGAAGCGGTGGTCCGGGACAGCGGTGGCGAACACGTCTTCGTCGTCCGCGACGGTTCGCTGGCGCGGGTGCCGATCGAGTTGGGGCTGGAACAGGACGACAATCAGTTCGAAGTGCTCTCGGGGCTCTCCGGCGGCGAGACCGTCGTCCGCCGGCCGTCGCCGGAGCTTGAAGACGGTCTGCGGGTGCGCGAGCTCTCGTGACGCCGCGAGTAGAAAGACAGAGAAAGGGCAGGGAGGAGTTTCACGATGGCTGAAACCGTCGTCCAGATGCGGGACGTAACGAAGAGATACCGGCGCGACGCCTTCGAACTGAAGGTATTGCGGGGCATCACCCTGGATGTCGAGGAAGGCGACTTCGTGGCCCTGATGGGGCCCTCCGGTTCGGGCAAGAGCACGCTGCTCAACCTCCTCGCCGGCATCGACCAGCCGAGCAGCGGAGAGTTGAACGTCGCCGGCGAGCGCGTCAGCCGTCTGAACGAGAGCAAGCTGGCGCGGTGGCGTCAGCGGAACATCGGCTTCATCTTCCAGTTCTACAACCTGATTCCGGTGCTCACCGCCTACGAAAACGTGGAACTGCCTCTGACGCTGCGGCGATCATCCCGGGCGGCGCGCAGGAAGAGGGTCGAGACCGCGCTCTCCGTCGTCGGCCTCAGGAACCGGATGAAGCACTATCCGCGGCAGCTCTCGGGCGGCCAGGAACAGCGGGTCGCGATCGCCCGCGCGATCGTCACCGACCCGACCCTGCTGCTCGCCGACGAGCCGACCGGTGACCTGGACGCCGACTCGGGCCGCGAAGTGCTCGACCTTCTCGCGCAACTGAACCAGCAGTTCAACAAGACGATCCTCATGGTGACCCACGATCCGATCGCGGCGGCGCGCGCGAAGCGCCTGCTGCGTCTCGACAAGGGCCGGTTGGTGTCGTCCGAGGTGGGGGCAGGCGGATGATCAAGCTGATCCGGCGCAACCTGCTGCGCAACAAACGGCGCACCTTCCTGACCATGGCCAGCCTGGCCATGGCCCTGTTCATCCTGGCGCTGCTCGGCGTGGTCAGCGACGCAATGAGCTTCGCCGACGAATCGGCGATCCCGGACCGGCTCGTGGTGCGCAATGCGATCTCGCTCACATTCCCGCTGCCCGAGGCGTACGAGGCGCGGCTGCGGACGATCGATCATGTCGAGGCGGTGACTCCTCAGAACTGGTTCCAGGGCGTCTACAAGGATTCACGGCCTGAGAACTTCTTCCCCCGCTTCACGATCGATCCGGACACCTTCCGGGACGTGTTCTACGACGTCGACTTCAACGAGGAGGAGTGGGAGGCGTTCGCGGCGCAGCGGACCGCCTTTGCCGCCGGCCGCACGCTGGCCGAGACCCAGGGCTGGGCGATCGGCGATGTGATCGCCATCCAGGGCGACATCTTCCCGATCAATGTGGAACTGGAACTGCGCGCGATCTTCGACTCCGAGGAGGAGGGACAGGAACGGCAGGTCTTCTTCCACCGGCGCTACGTCGAGGAGGCGTTGGGCAATCCCGGGCAGAACGGCACGTACTGGCTGCTCCTCGACGATCCGGACGCGGCGCCGGCCGTGATCGCGGCCGCGGAGGCGATGTTCGAGAACTCGGACAATCAGGTGCGGGCGGAAACCGCGGAGGCCTTCGCGGCCTCCTTCACGGAGATGCTGGGCAACGTGCAGTTCTTCTTCAGCGCGATCGGTCTGGCAGTCGCCGTCTCGATCTTCCTGATCACCGCGAACACGATGGCGATGGCCGCGCGCGAGCGGACGACGGAGGTCTCGGTGCTCCGTACCCTGGGCTTCCGCAGGAACCAGGTGATCGGCATGGTGATCGGCGAGTCCCTGCTGGTGGGGGTGTTCGGTTCGGTGCTGGGGCTGGGGCTGACCGTGGGTGCGATTGGGGCTGTCACACCGGCCCTGGACCAGATGGGCTTCGCCTTCGGCGGCTTTGGGCTCGACCCGCAGAACGCCTTCACGGCGGTCGGCCTCGGCGTAGCGATCGGTTTATTTAGCGGTGTCTTCCCGGCGGTCGCTGCCGCGCGGATGAAGATCGTCGATGGTCTGCGGCGGGTTTGACGAGGAGTAGCCAACCAATGATCCCGATCAAGTACACCTACCGAAACCTGTTCGAGCGCCGCGGCGTGGCCTTGATGACCCTGGGCTCGATCGGCTTCGTGGTCCTGGTCTACGTCGGTGTTCTTGCCCTCGCCGGCGGCCTCCGCGCAGCCTTCTCCGAGAGCGGCGATCCTTCGATCGTCATCGTCCTGCGGGACGGCGCCCGCAGCGAGATGGAGAGCGTCATCAGCGCGGAGGACTACCGCCTGCTGGCGGCCATGCCCGGTGTCCAGCAGAGCGAAGACGGCGCGACGCTCGCCTCCGGCGAGACGAACACCATCCAGATCTTCGAGCGCACGGACGGCACCGAGACGAACGTGATGATTCGCGGCGTCGAGGGAGGAGCGTTCCTGCTCCGGCCGGGGTTTCAGGTCACAGAGGGCCGGCGCTTCGAGCCGGGTCGCGCCGAGATCGTGGTTGGCCGCGGTCTGGCGTCGAGACTTGGACTGCGGATCGGCGACGAGCGCAAGATGGGCAGAACCACGTTCCGGGTGGTTGGCACGTTTGCCGGAGTCGGCTCGCACGATTCGGAGATCTGGGGGGACGCTCGTGAGTTGGGCGACTCCTTCCGTCGCAGCGGGTCCTACTCGTCGGCCCGGCTGAAGGCCGCTTCGCCCGCCGCGGCGAACGACCTGATCGAGACGGTTGAGGCAGATCAGCGGCTCGGCGTGGCGGCATTCCCGGAACCTGAGTACTACGAGCGGCAGACCGATGCCGCGTCGGCCCAGTTCATCGTTCTCGGCAACGTCCTCGCCGTGTTGATGGCGTTCGGCGCGTGCTTTGCGGCCGCGAACACGATGTACGCGCAGGTCTCCGCCCGTGCCCGCGAGATCGGCACGCTGCGCGCGCTCGGCTTCCGGCGCCGGTCGATCATGGGCTGCTTCTTCCTGGAGGCCGTGCTGCTCGGACTGCTCGCGGGCGGATTCGGCGCCCTGCTGTCGCTGCCGCTGAACGCGATTCAGACCGGCACGATGAACCAGGTGACATTCAGCGAGATCACCTTCCAACTGCGCACCACCCCGGTAGCGATCTTCTCCGGCATCTTCCTCGCCACCATCACCGGCATCCTCGGCGGCCTGCTGCCCGCGTTCGGCGCCTCACGGAAGAAGATCACCGACCTGCTGCGCGAGGCGTAGCAGGCCTGGGTGCGCGGGCGTCCCCGCCGGCATCCGGGCGATGCCGCGCAGCGGCGAGCGATACTCTGCGTGTAACCTAGTGTCATGTCACACGTCTTATGTCGTATGAACCGTAGTAGACTCCTTGCCGTTCGACGACGGCAAGGAGTCTGGCATGAAGCGGTATGTGGTGGAGTTGGAGGAGCAGGAGCGCGAGGGGTTGGCGACGATTGCGCGCAAGGGTTCGCATCGGTCGCAGAAGGTGGTCAACGCCTTGATTCTGCTCAACTGCGACGAGTGTGAGTTCAACGGGCGGCGGACGACCGGCGAGACGATCGCCGGGGTCCTGCGGATCAGCGCGCGCAGGGTGGACCGGGTGAAGAAGCGGTTTGTGGAGGACGGTCTGGAGGCGGCGCTCGGGAGTCGGCAGGGGCGTCGTCCCAAGTACTTGCGCAAGGCGGATGGCGAGTTCGAGGCGCGGCTGGTCGCGCTCAGTTGCGGCGACCCGCCCGAAGGACATGCGCAGTGGTCTCTGCGTCTGTTGGCGGACCGCGCAGTGGAACTCGGCTATATCGACAGCGTCTCGCACGAGACGGTGCGGCGGGTGCTAAGAAAAACGCTCTCAAACCGTGGCGCCGCGTCGGCTGGGTGATTCCGCCGCAACGCAACGCCGACTCGCGGCGGACATGGAGCGGGTGCTCGACGTCTATCGGCGTCCGTACGACGCGAACTTCCCGGTGGTGTGCATGGACGAGACGCCGCGGCAGTTGATCGCCGAGACACGGGCGCCCATTCCGCCGGCCCCTGGACGGGAGGTCCGCGAAGACTACGAGTACCGACGCTGCGGCACCTGCAACGTGTTCATGGCGACCGAACCGCTGGCCGGGCGGCGTATGACCAAGGTCACCGAGCGCAGGACCAAGACCGACTGGGCGCGTTTCCTGGAAGACATCGCCGGGCAGTATCCCGACGCCACCCGAATCACGCTGGTGATGGACAACCTCAACACCCACCGCCCCGCCGCGCTCTACGAGACCTTCGACCCGGCTCGGGCCAAGGCCCTGTGGGACCGCTTCGAGTTCGTCTATACACCCAAGCACGGCAGCTGGCTGAACGTCGCCGAGGTCGAACTCAGCGTGATGATCCGACAGTGCCTCAACCGCCGCATCGATTCCATCGACATCCTACGCTCCGAAGTCGGCGCCTGGCAGGCCGCCAGAGACCTGATCCAGGCCAAGGTCAACTGGCACTTCACTACCGACGACGCACGTGTCAAGCTCAAACGCCTCTATCCGACTTTTGACGAGTGACACGACACTAGTCTGGCACTACCACGAGAAGGGCGGGCGTTACGCCGATCCGCTGCTTTGGCGCAGCGGCGAGGATGGTGCGATCTACGAGGGCGGCTATGGCCCGGATCTGTTCGCGGACTTCCTGCTTGCGCGGATCGGGGAGCAGGTGGCCGACCACCCTGAACGGCCGTTTCTCGCCTACCACGCGATGGCGCTCGTCCACGACCCGTTCGTGCCGACGCCGGACAGTGCGGACTGGACCGTCGACCGCAATGCCCAGGACCCGGCCTACTTCGTCGACATGGTCGCCTACGCGGACAAGCTGGTCGGCCGGGTGGTGGCCGGGCTCGAGGACCTGGGTATCCGAGACGACACACTGATCCTGCTGACCGCCGACAACGGAACTCCGAGGCAGATCACCAGCACGATGCAGGACGGCACCGTGGTCCCCGGCGGCAAGGGCACGACGATCGACTACGGCATCCACGTTCCCTTCATCGCCTCGTGGCCGGCGGCACTTGAGGGTGGCGGCGTGTCGGACGCCCTGGTCGACTTCACCGACTTCCTGCCCTCGATCGTCGAGGCGGCGGGCGCCACGCTGCCCGGTGATCGGGTGATGGATGGCCGGAGCTTTCTGCCGGTGCTGCGGGGCGAGGCGGACTCCACTCGGGACTGGATCTTCACCGACTTCCGGCCGCGCTTCATGACCATCGAGGAGGTGACCTTCGTCCACGACCGCCGGTACAAGCTGTACGAGGATGGCCGGTTCTTCGATTTCGAGAACGACGTGCAGGAACAGAGCTCCCTGGATGCTGGCGACCTGACGGAGGAGCAGGCCGCCGCCAGGGCCACTCTCCGGGACGCCATGGATCGGGTTCTGGGCATGTAGTCTGGGCTCGACGGGCGAATCTGGCCGGAAACGGCTCTACTATGACCGCCGTGAGCTGAAAGAGCGGCTCCGCAACCTGGAACCTTGGATCGAGGAGGATGGAGATGCGTTCGACAGTGACGGCCTTGTTCGGTGGGTGTCTGTTGCTGCTCAACGCATGCGGTGGGTCGCCTCCAGCCGGCGCGGGAGCACCTGCGGCCGCGGCTGCGGACGAGGATCCCGCTGCGGCGTTCCACGGCGCTTGGGAACTGGTCTCGATCGTGCGCCACTCGGCGGACGGCGAGGAGCTGTCGCGCAACGAGGAGTCGACCGGCTTCATCATGTACGACCCGGCTGGCGCCATGGGCGTCGTGATCCAGGGCGCCGACCGTCAGGCCGCCACCCCGGGAACTCGTGCGACGCCGGAAGAACGGCTCGCCGCCTACCGGTCGTACACGGCGTACTTCGGGGCCTTCACGGTGGATCCGGATGAGCGAGCCGTCACACACCACCTGCGGGCGAGCATGAATCCGAACGCCGCTGGTTCGGACTACGTGCGCAACTACGAGTTTTCGGAGGACTTGCTGACGCTGCAGCCGCCGGCCGCCGCGGATGGCGGTACGGTTCGGCTGACCTGGCGGAAGCTGCCGGACCTCGCTGAACTCACGGACGAGCACCGACGCTTCATCGGCTTCTGGAAGTTCGTGCAGCTCGACCGGACCGACGATTCGGGGGCCGCGATGCCGGTGGAGCGAACCTACGAGGACGGCTTCATCATCTACGCCGCCTCCGGTCACATGGCCGTCCACCTGGTGCGGCCCGGTCGCGAGCCCTTCGCCGACGGCCGTCCGACGGCAGAAGAGGCGTCCGCCACGATGCGGACCTACATCAGCTACTTCGGGCCGTACACGATCCACGCGGACGATGGCTACATCGTCCACCAAAGGTCCGGCTGCTGGTTCCCGAGTTGCATGGACACGGATGCTCAGCGCTTCTACGAGTTCGGAGAGCGAACGCTGACGCTCCAGCCTCCGGCCCGGGAGGTGGACGGGAGCATGGTCCAGGATTCGCTGGTCTGGGAGCGGCTCAGCGAGTAGCGGCGCCGATTCCTACCCGGTCTTCGCGACCTTCCGCCGCAGCCAGTCGATCAGCACCCGGTTCGTTTCCTCGGGCTTCTCCTGCTGCGTCCAGTGGCCGCAGTCCATCACCGTGTACTTCTCGAAGTCGTCGATGAAGTCCTCCATGCCGTCGGCGGAGGAGGGTCTGAGGATGACGTCGTTCTCGGCGCCGATGTAGAGGCATGGCACCTCGATCTCCCACTTGGCGTTCTCGATGCCCGGGAAGGGACGGCCCGCCATGCGGTACCAATTCAGGCCCCCGGTGAAGCCGGTGATCTCGAAGGTCTCCGTGAAGTAGCCCAGGGCCTCCTGCGACAGGAACACCTCGCCGGGGTAGTCCTCGCGTTCGAGCATCCGGAGCAGATCCATCTGCCGCTCGGGAGAGTCCTCCGGCATCGCCTTGAACCCTTCGACGTCCCAAATGTAGCCGCGGCGAAGCAGCATCTCGAACGACTTGCGCACGTCGGCGGAGAGCGCCTTCTCGGCCCGGCCCGGTTCCTGGAACTGGACCGTGTAGTAGTTCTCACTCCTCACGATGAGCGGTTCCTCGGGCGGTTGGCTGCGCGGCATGCCCGGGGGGCGGCCGCCCGGCGTGTTCACGCCGACGATGCCGAGGCAGCGGTCCGGGTGCAGGCGCGCCATCATCCACACCACGCCGCCGCCCCAGTCGTGGCCGCAGAAGACGGCCTTGTCGATCTCGAGTGCGTCGAGCATCCCCGCCATGTCGTCGCAGAGATGCCTCAGGCTGTAGGCCGTCACGTCGTCGGGCCGGTCGGTCAGTCCGTATCCGCGCTGATCGGGCGCGATGGCGCGGAACCCTGCTTCGGCGAGCGCCGGGAGCTGATAGCGCCAGGAGAAGGCGAGCTCGGGGAAGCCGTGGCAGAACACGACGGGTACGCCCGAGCCCTGTCCGTAGACCGCCATGCGGATGCCGTTGGTCTCGACGAAGCGAGGCGCCGGCATGCCGGGCGCCGGCCGGACTTCGGCGCCAAGGGCGATGCGGGGCATGGCCAGTGCGCCGGCCAGGGCGGTGGTGGTCTGCAGGAAGCTGCGGCGGGAGAAAGCGGGGAAACGGATCATCGGGCCTCCAGCACTGGCGTCGTGGACGGGGCTAAGGGTTGGAGCGGATTGCCGGAGTATTTCAGGCCGCGGAAGGGTTGCGGGTGTAGAGTGGTGACAATGCGCAGCGCTCTCCGGCTCATCTCGGCGTTCCTGGCACTGGCGGTCTTGGCCGCCCCGGTGGCGGGAATGTGCGTCTCGCTCGTCGCGCCGGAGGATCCCTGCGCGATGCAGGAGACCCACGAGATGGCGTCCTGCGGGCACCTCAAGATGCTGATGTCGGGCTGTTGCAACGGTGAATCGGCGGTACCGTCAGCCGACGCGATCCTGCCGGGTGCTGCCGGCGACATCGACCCGCCTGCGCTGACCCAGGGCGGGTTGGACACGCCTACCGCCGACGGTCTCGAGGCCGCGGTCCACGCCTGCGACGCCGATCCGCCTCCGACGATCCCGCGCTACACACTGTTCTCGGCGCTGTTGCTCTGATCCTCCGCTGAAGCGAGTCGAGCGGTCGTCTTCTGAGGGAAGGCGGCCGCAGGGAACACGTTTCTGCGGGGGACTCAGATGCATCGATCAACGCCTTGCCTGCTTGCTGCCGTCGTGATCGCGGCGGCGGCCGCGGGACCATTGACGGCCGAAACCGGTCAGCAGCGCCGGCCGGCCGAGGCTCCGGCGCCGACAGCGGCCGATCTGGTCGCGGAGGGCATCCGGGCGCCGGAGTTGCGCGCTCTGGTCAAGGAGTCGCTGGACCGGAATCCGGCTATTCGAGCCGGCTTCGCCCGTGCGCGCGCGGCGGCGCAGAGGGCGCCCCAGCTCGCCTCCCTGCCTGACCCGACGGCCGAAGCGACCGCGTTCCTCGCGCCGCCGGAGACTCGGGTCGGGCCTCAGCGGCTCATGCTCGGCTTCAGTCAGCCCCTGCCGTGGCTGGCAAAGCTCGATCTGCGGGAGGCCGCGGCCGTCGAAGGCGCGGTCGTCCTGGAACACGAGGTGGAGGCGGGACGGCTCCGCCTGGTCACCGAAGTCAGGCGGCTCTACCACGAGTTGGCCTTCCTGGACCGGTCGCGGGAGGTTGCGGCGACCTTCCTGGAGCATCTGATCCAGCACGAGGAGATCGCCCAGTCCCGGTACGCGACCGGCGTGGGTTCGACTCAGGCGGTCCTCAAGCTGCAGGCAGAGATCACCCGCGCGGAGCGGGCCTTGGTGGACCTGGATCTCCGCGAGGCCGCTCTCCGCGCCCGGCTGAACTCCCTCCGCGACCGGCCGGCCGCTGCGTCGGTGGCCAGAGGGCGCATGGCGCGAACAATCGAAGAACTCAGGCCGGCGACTGAGGCACTGCTGGCTCTCGCACGGTCGTCGCGGCCCGAGTTGCGGGCCGCCGGCGCCGGACTTGCCCGGGCTGAGGCGCTGGAGCGGCTGGCGCGGATGGCGCGCAGACCCGACTTCACCGTCGGGGTTACCTACACGCTGGTGACGCCACGCAACGACGAGGCTGCACGACTCCTGGCCCCGGCAGGCAACGGCAACGACGTGTTCGGGGTTCGCGGCGGCGTCACGCTGCCGCTCCGCCGCCGGCGCCGGGCCGCGGCGGTGCAGGAAGCTCTCGACCTGCGGTCCCACGCGGTCGATGAGAGGCGCGGTGCGGAGCTTGCGATCGAAACAGAGGTGGGCGAGCTCGTGCAGCGGCTGCCTCTAGCCTGGAGGCGCCTGCGCTTGCTCGAGGATCTGCTGATCGTCCAGGCGGAGGAGGCTCTCCAATCGGCGGAGGGGGGCTACATCGCCGGCGCCCTGAACACGCTCGACCTGTTCGACGCCGTGCACGTTCTGTTCGAGGCGCGGACGGCGGCCGACAGGGCGAGGGCGGACTACCTGATCGGTCTCGCGGAGCTCGAGGGGGCGGTCGGGCGGCCCCTGCCGGCGCTGGCAAGGAACGGAGGGGCAGCGAGATGACGAACAAGACGAACGGTTCCGGCGTGTCGTTTCAGGCGCTGGTGCGCGGCGCCGCCTGGGTCGCGGGGAGTTTCGCGGCCTTCTACGTCCTGTTCTTCGATCCGCTGGGCGTTCACCCGGTGGACACCTGGCTGCAGGGGACGGTCGGCTACCACGCGGGGCCGATGGCGAGCGCCGCCTCGGACGAGGAGCGGTCGGCTGCCGGAGGCGAGCGGGAGATTCTCTTCTACCGCAATCCGATGGATCCGACGATCAGCTCGCCGGCGCCGGCCAGGGACGAGATGGGAATGGACTACCTGCCGGTGTACGCGGACGAGGCGGAGCGTGCGATCGGCGCGGGGGCGACGGTGGTGATCGATCCGGTCGTGGTCCAGAACATGAACGTCCGGACAGAGACGGCCACGCGGCGAGATCTCCGGCACGAGATCCGGACGGTCGGCTATCTCGAGTACGACCAGGAGCGGATGGTCACGGTGACCACGAAGTACGACGGGTGGATCGAGAAGGTCTACGTGAACCATGTCGGCGAGCCGGTGGCCGAGGGCGCCGGGCTGTTCGAGGTCTACTCGCCGGAGCTGGTCCAGACCGAACAGGAGTTGCTCTCGGCGATCCGCTACGCGTCCAGGTTCGGGGACGCTGCGGATGATGCCCGGCTTCGGGCCGAGGCGCTGGTGGCGGCGGCGCGGGCGCGGCTCGCCTTCTGGGACATCTCGCCCGATCAGATCGCACGCCTGGAGGAGACGGGCGAGATCTTCCGGACGCTGACGGTGACCGCACCGGCGGGGGGTTTGGTGATGAGACGCATGCCGGGGCTCGAGGGGATGGCGGTGACGCCCGGCATGGAGGCGTACCACATCGCCGACATCACGTCCCTGTGGCTATCGGTCGAGGTGTTCGAGGATCAGGTGGTCTGGATCCGTCCGGGCATCGAGGCGGAGGTGGCTTTCACCTACTTCCCGGGCGAGACGATCCGCGGCACGGTCGAGTTCATCGAGCCCGAGATGTCGGAACAGACGCGGACCCTGACGGTGAAGATCGCGGTGCCCAATCCGGAGGGCCGCTTGCGGAAGGGGATGTTCGCGACCGTCATCTTCGACCCGGTCCTGGTCAGGGGGGCGTTGACCGTACCGACCGAATCGGTGCTGCGGACCGGCCGCCGGAACGTCGTCATCGTGGCGCTGGGCGGCGGCCGGTTCGAGCCGCGCGAAGTCGAGCTGGGCCAGACCTCGGAAGGCCTGGCCGAGGTCCGTTCGGGTCTTTCGGCCGGAGACGAAGTCGTCACCTCGTCGCAGTTTCTGCTCGACTCGGAGTCCAGACTGCGGGTGGCGGTGCAGAAGATGGTCGACGCGGCGGCGGCCGACTCCGCCCCCGGCGGCCAGGAGATGAGGCACGAGGGCCAAGAGGGCGGCGATATGAGCCACGGGGACGACGGCTGGTGATCCGATGCTGAACCGCGTCATCGAGTGGTCGCTTCGCAACCAGTTGCTGGTGGCGGCGGGGCTGGTGCTGGCTGTGGCCGCCGGCGTGTGGTCGGTGAGGACGACGCGCATCGACGCGATACCCGACCTCTCGGACGTGCAGGTGATCCTCTATACCGAGTTCCCGGGGCAGGCGCCCCAGGTCGTGGAGGACCAGGTGACGTACCCGATCACTTCGACGATGCTGTCGGTGCCGTACGCCAAGGTCGTCCGCGGCTACTCGTTCTTCGGCTTCTCCTTCGTCTACGTGATCTTCGAGGACGGGACGGACCTCTACTGGGCGCGCTCGCGGGTGCTCGAGTCCGTGGCCGGGCTCGGGAACAGGTTGCCGCAAGGCGTGTCGCCGCAGCTCGGGCCGGACGCCACCGGCGTGGGCTGGGCCTTCATGTACGTGCTCAACTCGGACTCGCGGTCGCTGGAGGAACTCCGCTCGCTCCAGGACTGGTACCTGAAGTACAGCCTGCTGGCGGTCGAAGGGGTGTCCGAAGTCGCCTCGATCGGCGGCTTCGTTCGCCAGTATCAGGTCGAGGTGGATCCCATTCGCCTCCGGGCCTACGGCCTCTCGCTGCCGTTGGTGCGGCGGGCGATCCAGGAGTCGAACGCGGATGTCGGGGGACGCCTGATCGAGATGGCGGAGCGCGAGTACATGGTGAGGGGGCGCGGCTACGTGCGAGAACTGCGGGACCTGGAGACGATCGTCCTCTCGTCCGGTCCCGGCGGCGTACCCATCCTGCTGCGCGACGTCGCCAACGTGACGATCGGACCGGAGATACGCCGCGGCCTCGCCGACTGGAACGGCGAGGGCGAGACGGTGGGAGGCATCGTCGTCGTTCGCTCGGGCGCCGACACCCGGTCCACGATCGAGCGCGTGAAGGAGCGCCTGGCCGATCTGGCCGGCGGCATGCCGGACGATGTCGAGATCTCGGTCGCCTACGACCGCAGCGGCCTGATCGAGCGCTCCATCGCGACGCTGACCGACACCCTGATCGAGGAGTCGATCGTCGTCGCTCTGGTGTGCCTCGTCTTTCTGTTCCACTTCCGGTCGGCGCTGGTGCCGATCCTGGCGATTCCGGTTTCGGTCCTGCTCGCCTTCGTCGTGATGCGGGTCCAGGGACTGGGCTCGAACATCATGTCGCTCGGGGGCATCGCGATCTCGATCGGTGTGCTCGTCGACGCTTCGATCGTCCTGGTCGAGAACGTCCACCGCCACCTCGAGGCCCACAAGGGGAAGCGATCCCACTTCGAGATCGTCCTGCGCGCCGCGCAGGAAGTCGGGCCGACGCTGTTCTTCAGCCTGCTCGTGATCACGGTGTCGTTCCTGCCGGTGTTCACCCTGGAGGCCCAGGAGGGGCGGTTGTTCAAACCGCTGGCCCTGACCAAGACCTACTCGATGGCGATGGCTTCGGTGGTCGCGGTGACCGTCGTGCCGGTGCTGATGTTCTGGCTCGTGCGCGGCCGGATCGTCTCGGAGCGACGCAATCCGGTGTCCCGGTTCCTGCGCTTCGTCTACCGCCCGCTGGTGGCCGGCGCCGTGCGATTCCGCTGGCTGGTCGTCGTGGTGCTGATCGTCGTGCTGGGCTCGACCACGGTACCGCTGCGGCGAATCGGCTCGGAGTTCATGCCGCCGTTGTGGGAGGGCGATCTGCTCTACATGCCGACCACCTTGCCGGGCGTGTCGATTGGCAAGGCGAGGGAGATCGTCCAGCAGACGGACCGGATCATCCGAAGCTTTCCCGAGGTCGAGTCCGTGTTCGGCAAGGTCGGCCGGGCGGAGACCGCGACGGATCCGGCGCCGCTGTCCATGCTCGAGACGACGATCGTGCTCAAGGACCAGGACGAATGGCGCCCCGGCTTGAGCCGCGACGACCTGATCGCCGAACTCGATCGGGCGCTTCAGTTCCCGGGGGTCACGAACTCGTGGACCATGCCGATCAAGACCCGGATCGACATGCTGTCGACCGGGATCAAGACGCCGGTCGGGATCAAGCTCGGCGGCCCGGATCTCTCGACGCTGGAGCGCCTCGCCGAGCAGGTCGAGGCGGTCGTCAAGCCGTTGCCGGGGACCCTCTCGGCCTATGCCGAGCGGGTCATGGGCGGCGCCTACCTGGACTTCGACATCGACCGGGAAGCGGCCGCGCGCTTCGGTCTGCGGATTGCCGACATCCAGGACACGATCCAGTCCGCGGTCGGCGGCATGAACGTGTCGTGGACCGTCGAAGGACTGGAGCGCTACCCGATCAACCTGCGCTACCCGCGGGAACTGCGGGACGATCCCGACTCGATGAAGCAGATCCTGGTGACGGCGCCGAACGGCGCCCAGGTGCCGCTCGGCCAGGTGGCGAAGGTCGAGTTCCGGGACGGCCCGCCCTCGATCAAGTCGGAAGGCGCCAGACCGAACGCGTGGGTCTACGTCGATCTCGAAGGCACCGACATCGGGGGCTGGATCCGCCGGGCCCGGCAGGAGGTCGCCGACAAGGTCGTCCTGCCTCCCGGCTACACGCTTCTCTGGTCGGGGCAGTACGAGTACATGGAACGGGCGCGCGAGCGCTTCCTGTTCATCGTCCCGCTCACCCTCGTGTTGACCTTGGTGATCCTCTACCTGAGCACGCGCTCGGTGATCAAGACGGCGTTCGTCGTCTCGGCAGTGCCGATCTCGCTCGTCGGATCGGTCTGGTTGCTGGACCGGCTGGACTACAACTGGTCCGTGGCCGTCTGGGTGGGGATGATCGCGCTGGCGGGGCTGGCCGCGGAGACCGGGGCGGTGATGCTGCTCTACCTGGATCTGGCCTTCGGCGAGCGAAAGAGCGCTGGAAGGATGGAGAACCTGCGCGATCTTCGCGAAGCGGTGGTCCAGGCCGCGGTCCAGCGGATCCGCCCGATCACGATGACCGTGCTGACGACCTTTGCCGCCCTGGTGCCGATCCTGTGGGCCACGGGCACGGGCGCCGACGTGATGAAGCGGATCGCCGCGCCCATGGTCGGCGGGTTGGTGACCGTGTTCCTCGGGGTGACGCTCGTCTTCCCGGCGATGTACTTCGTCTGGCGTTCCGTGGGCCTGGGGCGGAGGGGCGGCTGACGCAGATCGTGGCACCCGTCTGCGACGGAGGCCGGAGGGGAGGGTCCCTGCGGACGCTCGCGCCCTCTCGATAGATGAAGGGGTGGGCGCTCGCTGCGGTCGGCTGCGCTCCGGTACCGGGTCGATTACTGGGAAGG
The DNA here is from genome assembly GCA_965238135.1 of Candidatus Multivorans sp. Classification (GTDB taxonomy): domain Bacteria; phylum Acidobacteriota; class Thermoanaerobaculia; order Multivoradales; family Multivoraceae; genus Multivorans. Next base: position 516,342 of record OZ250177.1, read on the forward strand.
CACGGGCGTCGCTTGCCTCTAGCCCGCTGGGCCCCTCCCCTCCGGCCTCCGCCGCAGACTGGACGGCGTCGGGCGGCGCTATCTCCTCATCCGGCGCAGAGCGCCGGTCTGTCTGGGCCCGGGGAGCCTGCGCGGCAGGAACTGCGTCGCGGCGGATATCACAGAGCTCTCTGGACGACCTTTCCAGCAGGGCGACTGGGTCGAAGCGACGGTAGTGCTCTGGGTACGCGGGCCTTCTGGCCCGCATCCGGCGGTTTCGTTCCTGAGCTGACGCGATCTCGGTGTCGGGCGGCCGGCACAGGTTGGCGGACGCGCTGTTCCCTAGAGCCTCAGGGATTGGCGGGGGAGCAGCCGCACCTGGCGACCGTCTCTATCGCCACCTCAGCTTCGGGTACTTGCATGCCCTTGGCTTCAGCTTCCTTAGGGGTCCTTCGCGGATCTTTTTCTGGTCGGGGCGCTCTCGGTCGAGGACATCGCGGTGAAGTACGTAGAAGTCCCAGTTGTCCGTATTGAGTGCCTCCACATGCTCCATGATGCGGCATTTCCTCAGGGCGCAGAACACATAGATGTCTGCCGAACGGCTGGGCTCCTCCGATTGGTACTTGCCAGTCTCAGCGTTCCAGCCCCTGGTCGGAGCAATGTTGAACTCGATGGGAGAAAGCGTCTTCTGCTTCCAGGACTGAACTCTTGCCGAACTCTTGACCTCGATCTTCACCGGCTCTCCGTCAACCGTTGTCTCCAGGTCGTAAGGAACCCACTCAACCCTGGGCCTCTCGCTGATGCCGAGTGCAGTTGCGACGAGAAACTCGGCCAGAACTCCTCGCGCCGTATTGTCCAGGAGGCTGGAGCCCGACCACTGCCAGTACTCGAGTAGACAGGGGGGCGACGTGTCTCCAGGGACGTGGAATCTCTCGTTGCCACACAGGAGCTCGGAGGGGATTTGGTCGAGAGTCATTCGTACTCCACCAGTTCGATGCTGACGCCGTCCGGGGCGCGGAGGAAGGCGATCCGGATACCGGGGCGGAACTCGCGGGGCTCGACGCTGAACTCGGCGCCGCGCTGCTTCAGTTCGGCTGCGGCCTCGTCCATGTCGTCGACGCGGAGGCCGAAGTGGTCGAGGCCCATCTGCGTGTGAGGGCCGACGGACGGTTCGCGGGCGCCTTCGTCCGCCGTCGAGATCAGGATCAACCGGCCGCCGATGTCTACGTGGCACCTGGGGAGCCCGTTCGCTCCCTTCGATTCGGCGATCCTGGCGCCGAAGATGGTCTCGTAGTACTTGCCGGCCGCGAGCGCATCGGCGCTGAGCAGGTGGACGTGGTGATAGGCGTAGGTGGCCATCGGCGGACCTTTCGCGGTCGTTGTCGGATGATTCAAACCGGCTCGATCAACTGGGCGTCGTCGTTGCGGTAGTTTCCCACTCGCTTCGAGACGGGGAAGAACTCAAGTTCGCCGGCGTAGGTTTTGAGATGCTCGCTCAACTCGGTGGGATCCCGCAGCGGACCGTCGAGCCAGTTCTCGTAGGGCGGTCTGGCAATGACCGGCATCCGGTCGTGCACCTTAGCGATCGTCTCGCTGGCGGGGCAGGTCATGATCGTGCAGGCCAAGCCGTCCGGAGTGCGGTTCCAGACCCCCGCGAAGCCGAAGGGTCCGCCGCCGGGCGTTCGGATGTAGTAGGGGAGGCGGGCGCCGTCGGGCTGCGGCTGCCACTCGTACCAGCCGTCGGCGATCACGAGGCAGCGATGTCGGTTCAGGAGGGTCCGGAACCTGGGTGCCTCGACCGCGGTGTCGTCGCGGAGGTTGATCTGGGGGCCGCCGCGCTTCCGGGGGAAACCCCAGCGCATGGAGCCCAGGGCGCGCAGGCCTTCACGGTTCAGCGCGACCACCGCGATGTCCTGGGTCGGCGCGATGTTGTAGCGCGGTTCGAGGTCCGGCAGTTCGTCCAACTCGAAGTGCTCGGCTACGGTTCGTGCCTTCGAGCGGAGCGTGTACCGGCCGCACATGGGACGAGATGATACGGCTCAGCGAGACCGCTCCGGGCCTTCAGGTCATTGACGGACACCGGATGGCCCGTGCTACGGTGCCGGGCCATGAGTGCCTCGTCTCCCACCTACCCTGTCCTCTTCACTGTCCAGGTTCCGGTAGAGGGCAGGAACTACGTTGCCGGCGTCGAGATGCGCGGCGGCGCTGTCGTCACCATCGAGGACGACGACGGCGCCGAGGTCTACCTCGCCCACGGTCTCCAGCCGGGCGGTATTGCCGGCACCGGGGGAACGCTGCTCGACGCCTACGCGGATCTGCGTAGGGGGATCGAGCTTGTGCTCGACGACATTGCGGACGAGGCGGTCGACTTCGTGACCTTCCGGCGGGAGGTGGAGGAGTTCTTCACCGACACGGACGGTTGGGCCGAAGAGACCTTTGAAGCGGCGCGCAAGCAGGTAGCGGCGGGAGAGATTCAGAGTGACCTGCCCCGAGTGAAGAACCCGAAGTTCCGGTGCAGTGTGGTCGAGTCCCAGCAGCCGTTGTCCGAGATCGATCCCGAGCCGGATGCGATGTGGCTCGCGGCAGCTTGACCCCGGCTGGTCAGGCGAGTGGCGCAGATTCAACTCCGCCGGATCTTCGCCATGCTCGAGAAGTGTGCTCCGGGTCATCAAAGGGTCGAGACGAAGCACCACTGGGTGATCCGCTACGAGGGTTCGACCTACCGGAGATTGCCGAAGGGCCAGCACAGCAGACAGCAGTCTCTTCGCGGTGACGTGAACTCGTTCCACGTCAGGGCAATGTGCCGTCGTCTTGGCGTTCTGGAGTGCGCCACGCGAGAGTTGGAGCAGCTGAAGTGAAGGAGGACTTCCATGTGCAGCGGCCGTTGACCGCGCTTGTCGGCCTCCTGCTGGCTGGAACGGCATGTTTCGGCATCCAGCCCGCAGGCTCAATGCCGGCCGACGTGGACATCCGCCAACTTCTGGCGGAGCGGATCGACGATCAGAAGCGAAGCGTTGGCATCGTCGTCGGTGTCATCGCGCCCGGCGAGCGTCGTGTTGTCGGCTACGGCCGTCTAGCCGCCGATGATTCACGAGAGCCGGACGGCGACACGGTGTTCGAGATCGGCTCGATCACCAAGGTGTTCACCGCGATCCTGCTGGCGGACCTCGTGGGGCAGGGCGCGGTCGAACTCGAGACGCCGGTCCAGCGTCTGCTCGGTCCGGACGTGACGGTACCGACCCGGAACGGCGCCGAGATCAGTCTGCTTCACCTGGCGACGCACAGCTCCGGACTGCCGCGCCTGCCTTCAAACCTCCAGCCCTCTAACGCGGCCAACCCGTATGCGGACTACACCGTTGCCCAGCTTCACGAATTCCTGTCCTCGTACGAACTGGAGCGCGACATCGGCGAGACGGTCGAGTACTCGAATCTCGGCGCCGGGCTTCTGGGGCACGTGTTGGCTCTGAGCCAGGAGACGGACTACGAGACCCTGGTGTCCACGCGATTGCTCGAACCGCTCGGGATGTCCGACACTTCGATCTCGCTGTCGCCGTCCCAGCAGGAGCGGCTGGCCGTCGGCCACAGCGTGCAGCTCAGGCCGGTGGCGAACTGGGACCTCCCGACACTCGCCGGCGCCGGGGCGCTGCGCTCGACGGTCAACGACCTGTTGACTTTCGTCGAGGCGAATCTCGGTCTGCTGGAGTCGTCGTTGCACGAGGCGATGGCTGTCACCCACGTCCCGCGCCGTGACTTTGCGGCGCCCGACATGCGAATCGGGCTCGGGTGGATCACTCGCCGCGGACATGGCCGCGAACTCCACTGGCACAACGGCGGCACCGGCGGGTACCGGTCCTTCCTGGGGTTCGACCTCGAATCGCGGACCGGCGTCGTCGTGCTGTCGAACTCCGGGGACGGCGTTGACGACCTGGGCTTCCACCTCCTGAACTCGCGCTACCGGCTCATGGTGCCTCCGGCGCTACGGACCGTGGTCGAGGTCGATCCGGCGATCTACGACGCCTACGTCGGCCGGTATCAGCTCGCCGAGGACCTTGTCTTCACGGTTACACGGCAGGACGATCGGCTCTTCGTCCAGCTCACCGGGCAACCGCGCTTCGAGGTGTTCCCCGAATCGGAGACCCGGTTCTTCCTGCGCGTCGTCGACGCGCAGATCACGTTTGGGCGTGCCGAGGACGGCTCGGTGGACCACTTGGTACTGCACCAAGGTGGAGTCGATCAGCGGGCTGGGCGGGTGGCGGAAGGGGCGGACTGAATCGCGGCTATTTGAAGGCCAGCACCGCTTCGACGATCAACTCCCTGACCTCGTCGACTTCGGCGTCCCAGACGATGTCGCTGGCGGGGACATCTTGCGGGCCGATTGCCTTGATCAGCGCGGCCGGGCGGAGGTCGGCCACGGTCATTCCGCGAGTGTGCTCGCCGCGCACCTCAACCGTGACGGGGTGGCGGGAACGTTCGAACAGATGCGGATGCGTTGCGGCGATCACGGCCGTCGCGTCGTGCACGGGGACGACGGATTGCCCAATGTACTCCTTGAAGCGATCGCGTAGGAACTCGATCAGGCCGGCGGCGAACTCGGCCACCGGCGTTTCCGCGGCGCGCATTCGCGCGGTTTCGCCCGTTCCGAAGACGACCTTGCTCGTCACGTCGAGGCCGACCATGGTGAGCGGTGCGGCCTTGTCGAACACGACGGCCGCGGCCTCCGGATCGGCCCAGATGTTGAACTCGGCGACTGGCGTGATGTTGCCGGCGCCGGCGCTGCCGCCCATGATCGTCAGTCCGGCCAGGTGGCGTGGCAGATCGGGATCCCGTTGTAGCGCCAGGGCGATGTTGGTCAGCGGCCCTATGGCCAGAACGTGCAGGTCGTCGACAGAGCGGGCGATGTCGCAGAGGAACCCGACCGCGTCGTCCGATGCCTCGGAGCGGGTCAGGTCGGGCAGAACTGAATCGCCCAGGCCGCTCTCGCCGTGGATCCTGCTTCCGTCCACCGGGGAACCTGCGAGCGGCCCTGCGGCGCCCCGGTGGACCGGCACGTCCAGACCGGCGATCTGCGCGACCACGAGCGCATTGCGCGTAGTGCGGTTGATTCCGACGTTGCCGGCAACGGTCGTGATCCCGATGAGGTCGGCGTAGTGCGCCGCGGCCAGGATCGCGATGGCGTCGTCCAGGCCTGGATCGCAGTCCAGGACGAGTCTTGTCCGAGCCGTCGGCACGGCGCTACGGTAGCGCGCCTCGGCATTCCGCTGTGCCGGCACTCCTCCCCGCTACCGCTCGCCCCGGGCCTCCAACGCCTTCGAGATGACGAACTGGTGGATCGCGGTGGTCGCCTCCTCGTCGAAGACCTCGGCGTAGCCGGGCATGCCGAGCGGGAGCAGGCCGTCCTGGACGATTCCCACGAAGTCCTCATGGACATCCGGGGGCATACGGCGCAGGTCGGGCGAGGCGGTGGCGACGATCGCGGTCTGGCCGAGGCCGCGGTGGCAGAGCGCGCAGTGGTCGTGGTAGAGCGTGTTGCCGCGGTCGATCGTCTCGGCGTCGGCGGTCAGCGGCGGCTGCTCTGGAATCGACAGGTCACGCTCCGGCGGCTCGGGCAGGGTCGCCGCCAGCGAGAAGATGAGCAGCGTGCCGGGCTGGTCGTACCGGGTGCTGCCGCCGACCATCGTGGCGACGTACTGGGTGTCGTCGATCTCGTAGCTGATGATGGACGATGAGAACGAGCCGTAGGCGTCGAACTCCCACAGCTTCTCACCGTTGTCCGCGTTGTAGGCCGTGAAGTCGCCGCGGCCGCCGCCGTGGAAGAGCAGGCCGGTGGCCGTCGCGAGCACGCCGCCGTTGAAGGCCGAGGGCAGCCGGTTCTCCCAGATCTTCTCGCCCGAGAGCGGGTCGAAGGCGACCAGGAAGCCCTTGTCCTCCGGGCGCGGGCCGGCCTGGTCCTGGAGCTTCTGGCGGTAGGCGCCGGAGGCGACGCCGAGGCTCAGCCCCCACTCGCGGATCGCGTAGGCGCCGGTCTCAACGAACTCCTCGGGCAGGGCGTAGAAGTTCGCGTAGTCGTGGTAGTAGAAGTACATGACGCCCCTGCCTTGATCCCAGGACATCGGCTCCCAGTTGTGGGCGCCGGCGTTCGCGGGCGTGATCCACTGGGGCCTCTCCTCGAAGACCACGTCCGGGTTCTCGATCGGCCGTCCGGTTTCCATGTCCACGTGGGTCGCCCAGTCGATCGTGTCGGTGTAGGGGTGGGCGCGGAGGAGTTCGCCGGTCTCGCGGTCGATGACGTAGAAGAAGCCGTTCTTCGGCGCCTGCAGGAGCACCTTCCGCTCTACGCCGTCGACGGTCAGCTCGCCGAGCGCGATGTCCATCGCCGAGCTGTAGTCCCAGTTGTCGCCGGGGACGGTCTGGTAGTACCACTTCATCTCGGCGGTGTCGGCGTCGACCGCCACGATCGCGGTCAGGAAGAGGTCGTCGCCACCGCCCGGTGAGCGGACCTGGCGCGACCAGGGGGCGCCGTTGCCGACCCCGATGTAGAGCAGGTTGAGCTCCTCGTCGTAGACCAGGGAGTTCCAGGCGGTGCCGCCGCCGCCCATTTTCCACCATTCGCCGCCCCAGGTCTTGGCCGCCATCTCCATCTCGGGGTGCTCGAACGGCTGGGACGGGTCGCCTGGCACCAGGTAGAAGCGCCAGGCGAGTTCGCCGGTCTCGGCGTCGTAGGCGCTGACGTAGCCGCGTCGGTGACCGCTCTCGGAACTGCCCTGGCCGATGAACACCTTGCCCCCGGCGGCGCGCGGCGCGCCGGTGATGTTGAAGCGGCCGAGAGCGGAGGGGTGCCAGGTGTCGACGTCCCAGATTCCTTCGCCGGTCGCCGCGTCGACGGCCACCAAGCGGCCGTCGAAAAGGCCGGCGTAGACTTTGCCCTTGTAGACGGCGACGCCCCGGTTCGCTACGCCGCCGCAGCACGAGTACTTGACGTAGGTGCGGTCGGTCTGCGGATCGTGGGTCCAGATCTCCTGGCCGGTGGCCGCGTCGAGCGCGTAGATCACGCCCCAGCCGTTCGTCGCGTACATCACGCCGTCGACGACCAGGGGCGTTCCCTGCATTCGTTCGCGAGGGCCGCCGATCGGCTTGTGCCAGGCCAGGGCCAGGTCCTGGACGTTGTCGCGCGTGATCTGGTCAAGCGTCGAGAACCGCTGCTCCTTGTAGGTCTGGCCGTAGGTGAGCCAACTGCCTGGCTCCGCCTCGGCGGCGTGCATGATCCGCTCGTCGTCGACGTTGCCGGCGGTTCTGGTCGTTCCGGTGGCGTCGCCGTAGCCGCCGCAGGCGGCTAGGAAGAGGAGCAGGACGGAGAGGGCGGCGAGCACCCTGCGCGCGCTTGCGGTCGATCTGTTCATCTTGCTGGTACCTCGTCGGTTCGCAGGCAACCTAAGGGGCTGTGTTCGGCGTGTCAACGGGCGATGAGGGTGCGTTACGGCTCCGCCAGTTCATCGAGGCTCTTGCCCTGCACGCCGGCGACGACTTCCGCCTCTCCGCAAGCGATCGCTTCGAACCACTCGGGCCGGGAGAGAAGGTCGAGCGTCTCCTCGTGGCGTTCGACGTACTCGTCGATGAGTTCGGAGAGAACCTCCTTCATGGTGGTGTTCTCGCCGCGCGCGATGGTCTTCAGGGTGTCCCGTTTCGCCACCGGAATCCGCACCGTTGCTGTCGTCATTGCAGTTTCCTCGTTTGTGGACCGAACCCTACCGGCGCTTCGCGCCGGATGCGGGCGAGACGCCAGCGTGCCCAGGTCCGGATGCCGGCAACCCGCGGTCCACCGGCTTGCCGTAGATACCTGCGCGCCGACCTAGGCTGCAAGCAGCAGGGAGGCAGCAGTCGCGAAGAGGGACCTGATGGACTTCATGGCAGCGCTTCCTGGGTTGGTGTTGTCGTGCTGGCGAGACGCTACGGACCCGCGGCGCGGTACCAGATCGGTGAGGTCCAGGCCCGCTCCTGGATCCGCCACGGCTGGTTCGGATCGGCGCAGGCCGCCGGACGTTCCTGCTCGGGCAGCGCCGCGCATTGCAGCGCGTTCCAGCGGCAACTCGGGTTCTCCAGGACCCGGGCGTAGTAGACCGCGGAGCGGGACGGATCGAACTCGGGATCGGTCCAGGTGGCGCACAGCGACGCCGCGCCTGTGCCGCTCAATGCGCAGGTATCCCTGGACACGTCCGCGCCGTTGTCCGGGTCGCCGGCGACGTCGAAGATCCGCTCGTGGAACAGCCCGTCGTCGCCAACCCAGCCCTTGATGATCTGGATGCGCTGCAGCGGCGTTCCGGGATGGTCGCTGGCGCCCGGATCGGCGATCGCGGACACGAACAGCGTCGGCGCCCCGGCGCCTTCGCCTTCCGGCAGCACGCCGCCCATCGGCACGGCCTGCTCATAGGCCTCGGCGATCATGTCGTTGCTGGAACAGAGGTCGGGGAGGTCCCAGCCGCCGAACAGACGCGCCTTGATCCGGACCCCGCTGGTGCCGAAGGTCTCCTTGCTCAGCATCGCGTCGAACAGGGAGTCCCTGGAGTTCTCCTCGGCCCAGACACCGATCAGGCCGCCGGGATTCCGGCGCCGGTGCGGCGCGTAGGCGGGCGTGGTCAGCCGCTTCTCGAGGTCCGAGTCGACGTTCGCGTTCTGACCCTGGTAGTCGTACTCGTCCGTGTCGCCGGGAGCGCCGTTGTGGCCGTCGGTCGACGCGATGATCCCGAGCTGGAACGGGTTGATCCCGAGGCGTTCTTCCTGAGCGAGACCGTCGATCAGCGCGTAGCGCACGAAGTCGAGCCGCGACTGGCAGCCTTCACCTCTCAGCCCGCCGACGCCGGTGCCGTCCTCGCAGTCCGGCGGCCGTTCCCCGTCGATGTAGCGCACCTTCTCGAAGTCGCAGAACTCGTCTTCGCCGCCGACGACGCCCCACATGCCGCGCCGGCACTCGGAGTCGCCCTTCGCCTGCATGATCTCGACCAGCACGTCCAGCTCGGCCTGCAGGGCCGCCTGCGCCCGCTGCTCCTCGAGAGGCATGCCGCCCCAGTCGACCGTGAACATCTGACCGTTCGAGATGTTCGAGTTGTGGGGGATCGTCAGCGCCTGGCAGCCGGTGCCGGTGTCGTTGCAGCGCGCCTTGAGCCGGGTCCAGAGGTCGAGAGGTTCGGCGGCGTCCATCCAGGAGATCGGCAACTCGGGGGCGATCTCGTTGCGCAGAATGACGTTGCGATGCACCTTGGACAGGCCCGGCATGCGGGTGTACTCCCAGGCGTGGAAGGTCGTGAAGGAACAGTCGCTCGAGCGGTCGTAGTGGCGTTCCGCGGCGGCCCGGGTGTCACCCCAGGCGGTGAGCAGGCCCTCGCGGCAGCGGCTGCCGTCCTCGCCGCAGAGTCCTGCTACCCGGCCGGTGAGTCGGTGGTCCCTCCACGCGGCGCGTTCCTCTGGGGTGCCTCCCGGCCGCATGCCGCGGCACGCCGGTTCGTCGTAGAGCGGCGACGACGGGTCGGTGCAGACGGACACTTCGCCCAGCCACTCCGAGTGGTCGGTGACTGCCGCAAAGTCGAGGGGACGGACGAGTTTCGCCGTGCGCGTCGGCTGGCCGTCCTCGTCGAGCGGACCGAGTTCGAGCGGCTCGCCGCGGGCGAAACGGTAGGCGTCGTCGGGCGTCTGGAAGCCGCCGCGGCCGAGGGCGTCCAGGGAAAAGGCGGTGTGGGTGTGCAGGTCGCCGAAGAACGCCTGGCGCAGCGGATCGCGCTGCGCGCAGGGCTGTCGTGGAACCGGGTCGCTGGGCGTGGCCGGCGCGCTGGGCGGGCGCCACTCCTGCGTGACGTAGTTCGGGGCTGCCGGGCGCGGCGCGCCGTCGCCCCCCTGCTCGTCCGCCTGGCCGCAGCCCAATGCGGCGGCTATCGCAAGGCAGGCTGTGAATCGGAGCGTCTTCATCGTCTCAGGATAGCGCGCAGGCCTGGAGTTCGTGCGCGAACCCCTCCCAGGAGTTTCCGTCGTCTTCCCATGTGTCGGCGCCAGCACCTCGTGCGCCTAGGATCGCGCGGGCACCCCTTTCCGGGCTCACGGCGGTGGCTCGCTGTTCAGCTTCTGGCTGCGGCGAGCGCCGCGTCACCGGCTTCAGTAGGACAAGAGCTCAAGGTCCGGAATGCCGTCGAAGTGCTTCGTGTTCCGGGTCGCCAGTGGGGCGGTGTTTTGGGCTGCCCAGGCGGCGATCCAAAGATCGGGTTTGGAACGCCCGCTGAGAGCGCCTGTCGATCTGAAGTGAGACACGATGCGCGCGTAGCGCAGAGCGGTCTCGATGGTGACATCGCCGATTCGGAAAAGACGCAGAAAGAGGAGTGATTCCGCGAGACGTGCTTCCGAGATCGTCGCTCCGCCTTCGAGGAATTCGCCGGCTGCGTGGCATGGAACCACGAACTCCTCGCCGGAGTGGCGCTCGAGCAGCGATCTGGCCGAGGAGTCTTCGGACGGATGATCTCGCCAGAGATCCACCAGGAAGGTGGTGTCGAGACAGATCATCCTTCCCAGCGTTCGCTTTCGCGATCCTCGGCGACGATCGCCAGGTAAAGCTCTGCGTCAGACTCGGTCAGGCGCGAGAACCTTCCGAGGCTTCGGAGAATGTCTTGTCCAGTGTGCGCGTCCGCCACCTCGGACAACAGATGATCGATGACTTTGGAGAAGGACTCGCCGTCTCTCTTCAACGCCGCGAGTCGCCGATAGATGCTCGACTCAAGGGCGATAGTCTTGGTGCTCATACATGCAGACTTGCATGTAGAAGAGGGTGGGTCAAGAGTGGCGCCCGTTCCACGTGTTCCACGGGCGGTGGTGTTGGGAGTGTTGGAGAGTTGGAGCCGACGAGCGGATTTGAACCGCTGACCTGCTGATTACGAATCAGCTGCTCTGCCACTGAGCTACGTCGGCACAACCGGGCGAGACAGCCGGTCTCAGCGCGAAGGACGCCGGAGTGTAGCAGCGGTTTGACTAGGCCTAGCGTGCTCCGGGATACCCTGCCGCGACCCCGGTGCCCACCTGATGACCGTCCAACGATTTCCCAGTCCTCCAGTGCCGCTGCCCGGACGCGGCGGGATGTGGGAGTCGTTGCGGATACCCCAGTTCCGCTGGCTTTTCCTGTCGAACACGACGTTCTTCCTGGCCATGCAGGGTCAACTGATCGTGCGCTCGTGGCTCGTGTACTCGATCACGGACAGCGAACTCGCGCTCGGGATCGTCAGTCTGATGGTCGCGCTCTCGATGCTCACCCTGGGGCCGATTGGCGGCGTAGCAGCGGACCGCTTCGAGCGGCGGGGCCTGGTCGCTGCCGGGCAGGCAACGGTCGTGGTCGCCGAGGCGGTCGTGCTCTTCCTGCTGTTCAGCGGAGGGCTGGAGTACTGGCACATCCTGGTCCAGGTGACGGTGGTTGGGGCGGTCTTCCCGTTCGTCATGCCGGCGCGCAACGCGATCGTTGCGGACGTCGTCGGACGGCGGCGGCTGACCAACGCGATGGCGCTCAGCATGACCGCGGTCAATGTGACCCGGGTCGTCGGGCCATCCGTGGGAGGTCTTCTGATCGGCTTCGCGGGCGTCAAGGTGGCGTACTCGATCAACGCGGGTCTCTACGTCCTGGCCCTGGCCGCCATGATGGGGGTTCACCGGGCGCCCGTGGCCAATCCCTCGGGGCATTCGATGCTCCGGAACATGGCCCAGGGCTTCCGCTACGTCGCGGAGAACCGCCTGGTTCTCGTGCTCCTGTTCTTCGGCCTGGTGCCGATGTTCCTGGTCATGCCCTTCCAGACCCTGCTCGTTGTCTTCGCCGAGGACATCTGGGAGGTGGGGCCGCTTGGCCTTGGGATGCTGAGCGGAGCTTCGGGCGTCGGCGGGGTGGTGGGCGCCGCATTCGTGGTCTGGCGCTCCAACTCGAGCCGCCGCCTCCGGTTGATGATGACCAGCGTCTTCGCCTTCGGTCTGTTCATGATGGGCTTCGCGCTCAGTCCCTGGTTCTGGCTCGGCCTTCTCCTGATCCTGGCGGGCTCGGCGTTCCAGGCCGTCTACACGACGCTGAACAACACGGCGATCCATGTGTTGATCCCGGACTCGGTGCGCGGCCGGGTGTCCGGCTTTCTGACGATGTCGTTTTCGCTGCCGATGCTCGGCGTGGCGCCCATCAGCGCCCTGGCCGAGGTCTGGGGCGCACCGCTGGCGGTGGGTCTGTCCTCGCTGCTTGCCGTGGTGGTGGCGATCGTGTTCTACCTTGTCAGTTCCGACCTGCGGCGGATGGACGTCTTGATCCGCAGGGCATTCAGAGATGCGGTTCGTGGCGACGCCGAACGGCCGGTTGGACCGGGAGCGGCCACGAAGCCGGTCGCGCGAGGGTCGGCTCGCTGAGCGCGGGAGAGGAGATATTGGATGCTGATCACGATCTCAAGGCAGTACGCCTCCGGTGGCGCCCAGGTGGCTTCGCTGGTGGCGAAGCAGCTTGGATGGCGGGTCATTGGCAACGAACTGATCGACGCGGTGGCGCAGCGGGCAGGCATTCCGGCGGAGGAGGTTCAGGCACGGGAAGACCGGCCGCCCGGCTTCGTCGAGCGCCTTGCCCGGATTGCCAGCGCTCAGCTTCCAGACCTGTTCCTCCCCGCCCCGGCGATGGGACAGCCGATCGGCGAGGGCAACCTCATCCGCGTCACCCGCAGCGTGGTCTGTGAGATTGCCGCGCAGGGGCGCTGCGTGTTCGTCGGCCGCGCTTCGGCCGCCGTGCTCGCGCGGCGCCTGGATGCGCTCCATGTGCGGCTCGTAGGGGGCCCCGAGTTCCGGCGTCGCGTGGCGGTCGAAGCGATGGGTGTGCCCGACCACGACGCCGACGCGATTGTCGCGCGCCGCGACGCGAACCGCGCCCGCTACCACCGCGAGTACTACGCGCGCGACTGCGACGACCCACGGCACTACGACCTGGTGCTGAACACCGAGCGACTCGGCTTCGAAGGCGCGGCGGACCTGATCGTCCACCGGGCCAGGACGCTCGGCTGGATTGCCTGAACCGCCAGCCGGTTGGAGAGCGCGGAGGCGGTACGCTTCGGGCCACAGTCTGGGATTTGGAAGAAAGGGAGCGGAAATGAGGCGTTGGAAGCGGAGCGTTCTGTGGTCGCTTGCGGCCGGCCTGCTGGCGTCGGGTCTGGCAGCCGAGGAGCACGTCATCGAAACCGAGACCCACCGGTTCGAGGAGGTGGCCGACGGGGTCTACTTCGTCACCGGGACCGGCGCCATGGTCACGAGGAGCAACGCCATGGTCGTGGTCACCGACGTGGACGTGCTGGTAGTCGACTCCCACATCACGCCGGCCGCGGCGCGGGGGTTGATCGCGGGGATCGAACAGATCACGGACAAGCCGATCCGCACGCTGGTCAACAGCCACTTCCACTACGACCACTCCCACGGCAACCAGGCGTTCGGGCCCGGCGTGCGCGTGGTCGGACATGAGTACACCCGCCGGAAGATGGCGACCGCGCCGCTCGATGAGCACACCTTCGTGGGTTCATCGGGGCGGGACAAGCAGGCCCTGGAGGATCTGCGCGCGGCGCTGGAGGCAGCGCCCGAAGAGGAGCGCGAGGCGCTCGAGACTCAGATCAGCGTCCAGGCCGCCCACGTCGAGGCGACCGCCGAGATCGATCCGGTGGCGCCGGACACGACGCTGCTGGAGAAGATGACGTTGTTCCTCGGCGGTCGGGAGATCCAGCTCCACTTCCTTGGCCGCGCCCACACCGGTGGCGACGTGGTGACCTACCTGCCGCAGGAGCGGCTCGTGTTCACCGGCGACATGATGCTCGGCGGGCCGCCCTGGCCGGGCGACGGCTGGGTCGACGAGTGGCCGGCCACGCTGGAACGGTTGAAGCAGCTCGACTTCGACCTCATCCTGCCCGGTCACGGCCCGTACTTCCGCGACCGGGAGCTGATCGACTACGTGCAGGCCTTCCACGTGGAACTCTGGGAGGTCGTGTCGGCGCTCCACGCCGAGGGAGTTTCCGCGGAGGACGCGGTGGAGCGGATCGATCTGTCGCACCACGCGGAAGACCTGCCGGCGGCCCGGGTGCGAGTTGATCTCCGCGGCGTGCAGCGGATGTACATGGTGCTGGAGGGGACGGCCGAGTAGAGCGCGCTACGCAGGCGATCGCGCTCGGGTAGAGATCATGGCCTGTCGCTGAGCTGCGCCGGTTGCCGATGTTCTCTCGTCTGTTCGCTACGATCGATGCTACGATGAGCATCGGTCGAGATCGGGAACGAGAGCGGGAAACTTCGACATGGCGATCAACATTGCGCATCGACCGGACCTCGACGAGCGGGTGGAGTACTTGGCCAAGGTCCTGCACGGAGGTGTCCGCGGCAGCAAGGTCAAGGTGATCGAGAGCGCGATCGAGGCGCTTGAGGAGAAGCGGGGCGTCCGGAAGTGCAGCCCCGAGGAGATTCGGGCCGCACTGACGAAGCTCAGCGAGAAGGGGCCGGCGCTGCGGGCTGAGGCCCTGGCTGCGGACCCGACGCTTGACCCGGACCGGCCTCTGTCCGAGACGCTCTTCGAGAAGCTCTACGATGAGCGCGGATTGCCGAAGTGATTGCCGTCGACTCTTCGGCGGTTATGGCGATTCTTCATGATGAGCCGGAGCTCCGGGCCTTTCGGGACTGCATCCTGGGTGCCGGCGGTGCGGTTCTCTCGGCCGGTTCCGTGGTCGAGTTGGCTGCCGTAACCGCAGGGAAGGCGTTGGCGTCCACCGCCTTCGACGAGTTCCTCCTGCTTCCTTTCATCGAGATCGAACCGGTTGACACGGAGCAGGCGCTCGTAGCTGTCGAGGCGTATCGTCGTTTCGGCAAGGGCATCCACCCGGCCCGCCTGAACTTCGGCGACACCTTCGCCTATGCCCTCGCACGCCAGAAGAACCTGCCGCTGCTGTTCAAGGGCAACGACTTCTCGTTGACCGACGTCGAACCGGCGCTTCCCGCGTAGACGCTCGCGTAGCAGCTGATCCCTGGTCCTAGTCCTCCTCGGCCGGCTCGAGCTTGTCCTGGGTCTTGGTCTCGAAGTCGCTGGCGGCGTGACGCTCGCGGAGCTGCTTCTCCAGCGGGCCAAAGGCCCGGTTCACCATCTGCCCGCGCTTGACCGCCGGGCGCCCGGCGATCTCTCGCGACCACCGGTTCACGTGCTCGTAGGTGTGGGCCTCGATGAACTCCCCGGCGCCGTAGAGCTTGCCGGCGGCGAGGCCGCCGTACCAGGGCCAGATCGCCATGTCGGCGATCGTGTACTCGCTGCCTGCCATGTACTTTGAATCGGCCAGGCGCCGGTCGAGGACGTCGAGCTGCCGCTTGACCTCCATGGTGAAGCGGTCGATGGCGTACTCGATCTTCTCGGGCGCGTAGGCGTAGAAGTGCCCGAACCCGCCGCCCAGGTAGGGCGCGCTGCCCATCTGCCAGAACAGCCAGCACAGGCACTCGGTGCGCGCCGCGTGATCCTCGGGTAGAAACTCGCCGAACTTCTCGGCCAGGTAGAGCAGGATCGAGCCGGACTCGAAAACGCGCGTCGGCGGCGCCGTACTGCGGTCGAGGAGGGCCGGGATCTTGGAGTTCGGGTTGATCGCGACGAACCCGCTCGAGAACTGGTTGCCTTCGCCGATGTTGATCAGGTAGGCGTCGTACTCGGCGCCGCTGTGGCCGCGCGCCAGCAGCTCCTCGAGCATCACCGTGACCTTGACGCCGTTGGGGGTGGCCAGGGAGTAGAGCTGGAACGGATGATCGCCGACCGGCAGTTCCTTCTCGTGGGTGGGACCCGCGATCGGTCGGTTGATGTTGGCGAAGCGGCCGCCGCTCTCGGACTGCCACTTCCAGACTGTGGGCGGTTCATAGGACATGCAGGTGAGCCCTCCTGGTCGAAGGTGACTACGGGTCGAAGGTGAAGGGTGTGGATGGGCCCGGTGACCGGACGCCAACCGGCTACCAGGTACCGAGCCGGTTACCAGGTATCGATGTAGGGCCGCTTCTTGCCGGTGCGCGGCGGCGTTGGGGGCAGCCGTTTCATGCTCTCTACGATCCAGGAGCGGGTGTCCGCCGGGTCGATCACGTCGTCGAGACCGCCGCCGGCCGCAGCGTTGACCGCCTTGGCGCGTTCGTAGGAGGCCTCGACCCGCCGCTCGAACTCCAGCCGCCGTTCCTCGGGGTCCTCGATCGCGGCAAGTTCCTTGCGGTAGCCGAGCTTGACCGCGCCCTCGATGTTCATGCCCGCGAACTCGGCTGTCGGCCAGCCGACGGTGAAGAAGCCGACCAGGGAGCTGGCGCCGCACATCGCCTGCACGCCGAGGCCGTAGGCCTTGCGCACGACGACGCCGAACATGGGCACCGACAGGTTGGCGCCGGTGTTGAACATGCGCGCGCAGTGGCGGACCAGGGCGGTTCGCTCGTGGTCCGGCCCGACCATGATTCCCGGGCAGTCCATCAGGCTGAGCACCGGGATGTCGAAGGCGTCGCAGAGCTGCAGGAAGCGGGCGCCCTTGTCGGCGCCGTCGGAGTCGATGGCCCCGGCGAGGTGGTGCGGGTTGTTCGCGATCACTCCCATCGGCCTGCCCTCGACCCGGATGAAGGCGGTGATCACGCCGATCCCGAACTTCTCGCGGATCTCGAGCACCGAGCCGACGTCGGCCAGGGTGTGGACGATCTCCTGCATGTCGTAGAGGCGGAGCCGGTTCTCGGGGATCACGTGGCGCAGGGGGCGCTGGTCGTGGGCCTCCCATTCGCACGTCGCTCCCTGGAAGTAGGAGAGGTACTTCTTCGTCGTCTCGACCGCCGCTTCCTCGTCCTCGACCAGGATGTCGACGACGCCGTTCGGCACCTGGAACGACATCGGGCCGACTTCCTCCGGCGTGTAGACACCGAGGCCCCCGCCCTCGATCATCGCCGGGCCCCCCATCGCGATGGTCGACGCCTCGGTGGCGATGATCACGTCGCAGCAGGCGAGCAGGGCGGTGTTGCCGGCGAAGCAGCGGCCGTTGTTCACGCCGACCAGGGGAATGAGGCCGGAGAGCTTCGAGAACTGGGTGAACGTGTAGGTGTCGAACGCGACCCGCGGCCCCGTGTAGTCGTCGCCCGGCCTTCCGCCGCCGCCCTCGGTGAAGAAGACGAGCGGCAACCGGTAGCGGTTGGCAAGCTCGAACAGGCGATCCTGCTTGTAGTGGTTGCGCCCGCCCTGGGTGCCGGCGAGGACGGTGTAGTCGTAGGAGAGGACGATCGACCGCGAGTGCTCGTCGTCGAACAGGTTGCCGTTGATCGACGCGGTGCCGGCGACCACACCGTCGGCGGGCGTGTACTGGCGCAGCTTCTCGTCGCTGTACTTCTGGTGCTGGCGCGCCACGAGCAGAGGCCAGTACTCCTTGAACGATCCGGGGTCGACGAGTTGCTCGATGTTCTCCCGCGGCGTCTGGAAGCCGAAGCGGCGGCGCCGGGCGACCGCCTCGGGCCGGTTCTCGTCCAGGGTGTAGGCGTGGCGGCGAACGTTCTCTTCCAGGTCGGGCCGGATGTAGACGCCGGAGGACGGCCGCACGGCGCCCTCGGCGTCCAGGGTTTCCAGGTTGACCCGCGCCTGGATCGCAAAGCCGCGCGGACGGACGGCTTCCGGCGCTCCAAGTCCGAGATCGGCAAGCGTTTCGCCGGCCGCGATTCGCAGTTGAGCCTGGACCAGGTCGACGCCGGTGACCGCTTCGGTGACCGTGTGCTCCACCTGCAGGCGGGCGTTCGCCTCGATGAACGCGAAGCCGGCGCCTGCCTCGGCGGACTGGCTGTTGCCATCGCCGCCGTCGCTGCCCCTTCCGGCAAAGGCGAGGAACTCGAACATGCCCAGGCTGTTGTACCGGGTGGCGCGGCCGAGGCGCAGCGCGGCGTCGATGATCGCGGCGCGCAGGGTGGGGGAGAGGTTGGGCGCCGGCGCCGTCTCGACCACTTTCTGGTGCCGCCGCTGGGCGCTGCATTCGCGTTCGCCGAAGTCGATCAGCCCGCCGTCTTCGTCGCCCAGGAGTTGGACTTCGATGTGCCGTGCCCGAGGGATCAGCTCCTCGACGTAGAGGCCGCCGTTGCCGAACGCGCGCTCGGCCTCGGACCGGCAGCGCTCGTAGGCCTGGTCGATCTCGTCGGCCGAGGTGACGATGCGGGTTCCCCGTCCGCCGCCGCCGGCGAGCGCCTTGACGATCATCGCCTTGCCCTGGCCCAGGGCGGCGAAGAACTCCTGCGTCTCCTGGAGGGTCGTCGGCCGATCCGTGCCGCGCAGCACCGGCACGTCCGCGTCGCTCGACGCCGCACGCGCCCTGCCCTTGTCGCCGAAGAGTTCCAGCACCTCGGGCCGCGGGCCGACGAAGGTGATGCCCGCGTCGGCACAGGCGGTTGCGAAGGCTGCGTTCTCGGCCAGGAAGCCGTAGCCGGGATGGACCGCGTCGCAGTTTGCACCTCTGAGATGCCGCTGCCGTCGCAGGTTCTCTCAGGAACCCTTGGGTCGAGGTTTCTTAGGAGAAGGTTTGGGCGGGGGCGGGGGCTTGGGTGGCCTGGGTGGCGTCGGATGACCGCCGAGGCTCCGGTCTTCGGGTCTGTTGGATGTCACCGAGCCAGCGCCAACTGTTCCGCCCGGTCGAGGCACTCCAAGAGCACCTTCTCGCGGACCGGCTCGGCGGTCGTCTGACGATCGATGCTCCGCTGGTGCTCTTGTACGTGAGCGAGCGCCGCCCGCACGTCGTCGTGGTTGATGCGACCGCTCTCGAGCTCGGTCCAAGTGTCCTCAAGTCGAGCGTGCAGCTTGCCCCAGGCCACGGAGTACTCAGTGAGCTTCATCGACGCCTTGCCGAACTTCTGGGCGCCAGCGACCGCTGCCAGGATCGCCGCCGGCGCTGCCGGCAGGATCGGCGTGATCTCGACCCAGCCCAGGACTACGGCGAGGGTGGCGGAGGAAAAGACCGCTGCTGCGCTGCCGACTGACTGTTCAATGGCGCGGCTGCGGCTTGCCATGCGGGCGAAGTACTGCGTCCGCATGTCGGCAGCGATCATCTCGTTCCACACGCGCCGCCGGAGATCCTCGGAGGGTGGTTCAAGCGTCATGCGGCGATTATAGACGGCGGTTGTACAGACGGGGCGCCGGTAGGGACAGCGGTTGTTGGTTTGGCGCTAGGCTGTGGTGCGCGCGCCGCGCACGGCCTTCGCCGCGGGCAGTGACGGCTGTCCGTGCTGATCGAGTTCGATCAGACGGTGCCGCACATAGCCCTGAAAGCGCCGTTCGGCCCAGGCCCGGACCTCCTCCTCCTGGCTGAAGACGACGATCTGCCGTTCGTCGCTCAGTTGCAGCAGGAGGTCGAGAAAGCGGCGGGTGCGGTCGGCGTCGCAGTGGACGGTGGCGTCGTCCAGGAACAGCGGTGCGGTCTCTCTGGGGTTGCCCAGGGCCTCGGCGAGGCCGATGCGGAGCAGCAGGTAGACCTGATCGACTGTTCCCTGGGAAAGCTGGGATGCGGAGCGCCACTTCCCGTCTTCGACTTGGAGTTTGACCTCCAAGTTGGCCTGAGGATCAATGCTCGCCGCGGTGTAGCGGCCGCCGGTGACCTGCCCCAAGCGCTCTTCGAGCGACTTCTGCAGCTTCTGCGCGAGCAGCTCATGGACCTCGTTGCGCGCCGCTTCGAGGTGCTCGCGGGTCAACTCGACGATCTCGGCGGCCCGGCGGAGCGTATCGAGCTCTTGGTCGGCGGCATCGCGTTCCTCTTCGAGTTCGGCCAACTCGGGGAGCCTCTGCTCCTGGAGCTTGCCCTTGAGGATGTTGGCGTCCTCGGCAGCGTCGGCTGCCAGACGCCTCGCGGCGTTTGATTCCCGGTCGAGTTCGATGCCGGACAGGCTGCTTGCGGCTTCGTCCGCCGCCTGGTCCGCTGCCGCCTCGTCCGCAGCGTCGGGTGCGTCGAGACGGTCCGCGATCGCGTCGCGCTCCGCGGCCAGAAGATCCCGGTCGCGGCCGTCGAGCAGGTACTGGAGGCGTTCCCAATTCCGTCGTTCGGTGCGCAGCCGTTCGTCCCGTTCCTTGAGTCGGCGGGCGGCCCACTTCTCCGGGTCCTCGGTCGCGTCGTCGGCGAATCCGAACGCTGCGAGCGCCGCCCGGAAACGGTTCTCAGCGGCCGCGCGCCGCTCCCGTTGCGTGTCGGCCATCAGCTCCCGCTTCCGGCGATCCTCAACCTGGCCTTTCAACTCGGAGCGCCGCGCCGAACGATCCGCGAGTCGCGCGTTCTCTCGGCAGGCGGCTTCGTACTCGGCGAACAGTTGGGATGCGGGCTTCGCGGGGTCGTCCGTGCCGCGGGCGGCCAAAGCGGTGCGGAGCCGGTCCTCCGCCTGAATCTCTGCCCGTTTGGCGTTGCCGAGTTGCTCCTGCCAGCGCGCGTGATCCCACTCCCACCGGGCGCGGGCGTCGAGATCCCGAAGCGCCCGTCCCAGCGTCTCCGCGTCGGCCGGCAGTCCCAGGGCGGCCAGTTCGGACCGTACCGCCTCCGTGGCGCCGGCTGCGTCGCCGCTGCGGGCTGTGCCGGTTTCCTCGATCTCTGGGTCGGGCCGCCGCGCGGAGGCCGTGGATTGCCCGGCCGAGAGCTTGCGGGCGATGACGTAGAGCCCGAGCCCCAGACCGAGGCACAGCCCCAGGAAGGCGAGTCCCTGGGGGTAGGCATCGAAGAACAGGAGGGCCAGCGCCGCGATCGAGCTTCCCCCCAGGCCGATAGCCCCGCTCCAACGCCGGTAGCTCCCGGCCATCCGTGCCGTTTCTCCGGCGCTCCGCCCGGCTCCACCGCCCGTCACTGCCTCCTCACGCCGGTCCCGCTCTGCAGCGCGTGCTGCTTGCTGGAGCGCGGCCAGACAGCGCTCGACGGCCGGTCGATACTCGGCCGCCACGGCGGCCGACGGCGCGTCGCCGGGGCCGAGGCCTTCACGCACTTGGCGTGTCTCCTTCGCCGTCTTCCAACCGCTCTCCGCTTCCGCGACGGATGGATCGACCACGCTGTCCCCGGACGGCGTCTCCGGCAGCAGGGTGAGTTGCCGTTCCAGTTCGTCCGCGCTCTCGCCTTCTGTCTCCTCCGGTTCGTCCGGCCGCGCCCGGTAGTCCGCCGCGGCTTCACGCAGTTCGTCCGCCGCCGCGGCGCTTGGGCTCTCTCCCGGCCCCGGCGGCGGTTCGCCGCCGGGGAACAGCGGCGCGAGCAGGTCGATCTCGGCCAAGCGCTCGCTGAGCTTCCTCAGTTGGCCCCGGTCTTGAACCCGTTGCAGGCGATCGACCTGCCGCCGCGCGTCCCTGGCGCGGCTGGCGGCCTCCTCGAGCCGACGTTCGAGGTCAGCCCGTTCAGCGTGCTTTGCTCTTCCGTCGTCGAAGCGATCGCGGGCAACGCGGTTGCGCTTCATCGCCCGGCGCAGGGGCCTGCTTGGCGCGCGCTCGGTGCCGATGTGCTCGCCCCGGTAGTTCTCGAGCCGCGCCAGCGCCTCGACCGCGGTCGACTCGCGGCCGGCGGACGCCGCGGCGAGTTGGAGTTCCTTCTTGAGCGCGGCCTCCTCCTTGCCGGGTTTGCCGCCCGCTTTCTTCTGACGGAGCCGGAGGATGTCTCCCTGTCCGATCAAGATCGTAGAGGGCAGGACGTGTCGATTCAGACCCAGGAAACGGGCGCCGTCGGGGCTGCCGTCGTAGAGGATGTTTTCCGCAACGGATCGTCTGGTCGTGGTCTTCTCGGCCGTTCCTTCCGCTTCTTTCAGGTCGTAGTCGAGCTCGATCTGGGTGCCGTCGTCAAGTGCGATGAGGGCGCCGGCGCGCCACGGCCTGCCGTTCCACGGCTCAAAGCGTTCCGCGAAGGCGGTATCTTCCGTAGTGCCGCGCCCCTTGCCGCGCCGGCGGCCGCACAGTCCGGCGAACGTCGCCTGCAGCCAACTCGTCTTCCCGGCTTCGTTTGCGCCGTGGATCACGGTCATGCCATCCGCCAGTTCGAGCGAACCGTTGAGCTTGCCGAAGTCGGCTGCCTTGACGCGTCTAATCTTCATCTCTCGTCTCTTCGACCGCCACGAGGTCGATGACTCCAAGGTCCTCGCGGCCGTCGAACGCCCGCAGGCCCGTGAGCAGCACGCCGTGTTCGAGTTCGGCGTCGAGTCCGGCCCTGAGCACCCGGCTCACGAAGGAGCCGCACACGGTCGGTTCGCGGCGCAGCTCATCGAAGTCGTATGCGTGGCCCAGGTTGGAGAGGTCGACCTGCAGGTGCTCCAGGCCCTCGGGCCGGTCGGTGCCGCTCGTGAAGTCGCCCGCATGAAGCTCCAGCTCAGGCGGCACTTCGCCACGGAAACGGATACGAGCCGCACCCCTGGCGCTGTCGAGTCTCGCCCCGAGGCGTTCCCGGGCTTGCTCCAGAGTGGCGATGCCGGTGAGATCGACATCGAGGTCGTGGAGGGTGTTGGCGCGTGCCTCCAGCCGGACCGGCACGACCCGGCCGTTCTCGATCTCGAGCACGACGGCGCTGCCGTAGCTGGCGCCGAAGGCGAGGGATTCGAGGGATCCCAGGCGGGTCCAGGCCTTGCGGTCGGCCGGGGCGTGGGCGTGTCCGACCACCGCATGGGCGATGCCGGCGGCCCCTATCTGCGCGCCGTCGAAGGGGGCGTGGCGCTGCGGCTGCCCGTAGGACGCTCCACTGCGTTCCTCGCCGTGGAAGACGGCGATGTGCAGCCCGTTACCGGTGACGTGGAAGCCGCTGTCGAAGAACCCCGCTGTATCGACCGGCATGACGTGTGCCGCGCCCCACAGCATCACGCCCTCAGCGAGGGGTTGGAGCGTCAGTGTCGGCTGCTGGAAGATATGAACGTTGCCGGGCCACGCGTTGCGCAAGTAGGCGCTTTCCTGGTCCGCGCAGTCGTGGTTGCCGGGGGCGATGTAGATCGGTACCCGGGCGTCCTCGAACGTCTCCTGCAGGAAGTGGATCGTGCCGGCGGAAACACGGTCGCGCTCATACAGGTCGCCGGCGATCAGAACGGCATCGATGCCGCCGTTCTTTGCCGGCCGGATGGTGTCGGCCACCGCCTCCCGCAACCGCAGCCTCTGCCTGCGGGCGACTTCCGGCGTCGCCCATCCGAACTTCGAGTCCAGGTGGACGTCGCTGAAGGCGAGCAGCTTCACCGGCTGTGCCTGGCAGCGGGACGGTCAGTTGGCGCCGGAGGTTGAGTTCCGCGTGGTGGAGGCGGTTCGGGAACGTGTGAGCGGATAGACGCCTACTCCTTGAGAACGGTAGGCCAGTTCTTGTCGGCGCTCTCGATGTTGGCGTCGCGCTCCTCCAGCCACTGCTTCATGACCTTCGCGTTGTAGTTCAGGTACAACTTGCCGTTCACGAGCGTGAAGGCGTCCGGGTCGGTGGCGGCGGTGTAGTCACGGCTGACCGCCCAGGCGCAGTAGCCGCCGTACTGCGGTGCGTACTTCTCCGGATCGGCGGCGAAGAGATCACGGTTCTCGGCGGTCGCGAACCGCCAGGTCGCCCCCTGCCACCCGAGGGTGATCTCGCGACTGCCCTTGACCGGCTTCTCTTCGGTGAAGTACGCCACCGGGTCGTAGCCGCGAATGGCGACATCGCCGCGGGTGGTGAAGACGGGGTTCTCCTCAGCGGCTATGACCGGGGAGGTCGTCAGGGCGCCAATGCCCAGGAGAAGAAGGAAGGCCGCGGCGCCGAAGCGGCCTGCCGAGCGTCGAATAGGTGTCCCGAACATCCCTGGTGTCCTCCCGTTGGGGAGTCTAGCCCCCCTGGCAGCTTGCGCGGCAGAAACTGGGTGCGCCAGCTTTCTCATGGTTCAAGCCGCTCGGTGCGCAGCCCCTTGAAGCGGTCGAAGTCGCGGTCTTCGGTCACCAGGGTCGACACGCCGTGTTCGCGACAGAGGGCGACGATCTGGGCGTCGAAGACCAGGTTGCCAGTCGCATTGGCCTCGCGGACCGCCTCGAACAGGAGCGAGGTGTAGTCGGGACCGGGCCTGAGCAGGGTCAGGCTTGGAGATTCGAGAATGCGTCCAAGGCTCCTGCAGGCCTCACGCGCGGTGTAGGGCGGACCGAGGATTCGGGGATGGGTCGCCACCCGCAGGAACTCTGCAAGGCATGGGACCGGAATGGACCAGTTGAATGGTGAACCCGCAAGCGCCTCGAGGCGGGCGCACGCCGGCTTGTGCTTATTCGAACCTGGGTTGTGAGCGAAGACGAGGATGTTTGTATCGACTGCGATCAATCGAGCCCTTCCATGATGTCGTACAGGGACTTGCGGTCGTCCAG
Organism: Candidatus Multivorans sp.; assembly: GCA_965238135.1. Classification (GTDB taxonomy): domain Bacteria; phylum Acidobacteriota; class Thermoanaerobaculia; order Multivoradales; family Multivoraceae; genus Multivorans. The sequence goes on from OZ250177.1 coordinate 540,640, forward strand.
GTCAACGCCCGGCAGGGTTCGGGTCTTCTTCGTCAGGAGCTTGAGCTTGAACGGGGGCGCTGAGCGGGCCGGGGGCTCCAGGTACTGACGGATCGCTCGTTCGACGAGGCGGGTCAGCGGTTCGCCGTCCTGGGCGGCGCGCGCCTTGGCGGCTCGGATCAGGCGATCGTCGAAGTTCAGCGTCGTCTTCATACAGAAATCTGTATCACCCTGGCCAGATTGCGTCAATGTAGGTTCGTGGTCGCCGACTCCCGGATAGTGTCTGTTTCGGCTATGCGGCGTGCATTGGTGATCGTCCCGATCGGCCTGGCGGCGGTTCTTTCGGCGTGCGGTGAACCGAGCCGCGAGGCGGAGGCGCCGGCCGTGGCCGCCCCGACAACGCCGATCTTCGTCGAGCGCGCTTCGGAGGCCGGCCTGAACTTCGACCACCGAAACGGCGCTGCCGGCGACTACAACTACCCCGAACTCCTCGTCGGTGGCGGAGCCTTGGTTGACTACGACGACGATGGCTTCCTCGACGTCTACCTGGTGCAGAGCGGTCCGGTTCCGGGAGTCCCTGGGAACGCGGGCATCCTGCCCGCATCCGGCGGCGCGGCCGTCGACCTGCCCGGCAACCGCCTCTACCGCAACCTCGGTGACGGCACGTTCGAGGACGCGACGGAAGCGGCTGGCGTCGGCGATACGGGGTACGGCGCCGGCGCCACGGCGGCCGACTACGATCGGGACGGAATGACGGATCTCTACGTGACGAACGTGGGCGCGAACCGGCTGTACCGCAATCTTGGAGGCGGGAGCTTCGAGGACGTCACGGAGCGCGCCGGCGTCGGCGACGCCGCCTGGTCGTCGAGCAGCGTGTTCTTCGACTACGACGGCGACCGGGACCTGGACCTCTTCGTGGCCAACTACGTCGTCTGGAGCGCCGCCCGGGAGCGTCCGTGCCTGGGGCCGAACGGGCTGCGGAACTACTGCAACCCGGCGGAGTACCCGCCGGCGCCGGACACGCTCTACCGCAACGACGGCGGCGGCCGCTTCACCGACGTGAGCGAAGCGGCCGGCATCCGCTCGGTCGCCGGGCCGGGTCTGGGCGTCGTCGCGGCCGACTTCGACGGCGACGGCCTGGTCGATCTCTACGTGGCGAACGACCAGGCGGTGAACCACCTGTGGCTGAACCGGGGCGACGGCACGTTCCGGGAGGACGCGCTGGCGCGCGGGGCGGCGCTCAACGAACTCGGCCAGCCGGAGGCCGGCATGGGGATCGCGGTCGCGGACCCGGACGGCGACGGCGACCTGGACCTGTTCCTGACCCACCTGGCCGGTGAGACGAACACCTACTACCGGAACGACGGCCACGGTTTCTTTCAGGATGTGACCGACGAGAAGGGACTCGGCGGCGTCAGCCAGGCTTACACCGGGTTCGGCACCTCCTGGTTTGACTACGACGGCGACGGCACGCTCGACCTCTTCGTCGCCAACGGCAAGGTGACGCCGGGCGACACGGCCGCCTTCGACTACCGCGAGCCGAACCAGTTGCTGCGCGGCCTGCCGTCGGGCCGTTACGAGGACGTCTCGGGCCGGGCCGGCGCCGCGTTCGAGCTCCTCGAGGTAAGCCGCGGCGCCGCCTTCGGCGACCTCGACAACGACGGCGATATGGACATTCTGGTGGTCAACAACGAAGGACGGGTCCGGCTGTTGCGGAACGAAGTGGGGAACAGCCGCTCGTGGCTGGCCGTCGACCTCTGCGGCGGCGGCATCCTCGATCGTTCCGCCGTCGGCTCGCGCGTGACCATCAAGGCGGGGGGCAGAAGCTGGACCCGGGACGTGCGGCCGGCGCGCAGCTTCGCCGTTGCCAACGATCCGCGGGTTCACTTCGCGTTCGGTGACACTTCGAGCTTGGATCATCTGACGGTGCGCTGGTCGCACGGCGGGGTTACCGAGCGTGTGGGGCTGCCGATCAACAGCGTTCTGCGGTTGCTCGCGCCGGGTGGCACCGCACCGGCTGAGGGAGTGTGTCGTGACGCGCGTTGATTGCCGGCGACACCGCTCCGGGCGCTCGCAGCGAAAGACCGACGTTCAGAGTAGAGAGTCTCGTCGGAGCAACACCCGTGCTCTGGGTGCGCGGGCCTTCTGGCCCGCATCCGGATTCCTGGCCGCAGTGGTCGCGTTCACGGCCGCGTGCGGTGAGCCGCCTCCTCAAGCATCGGCCGCCGAAGAGATCCCCCGCATCCCGAACCTGAGCGAACTCGACCCGGGGTTCGTGACCGCGGTCCGCGACGCGTGGTCAGCCGTCGACCGCGACCCGTCGAACGGCGCGGCGGTCGGTGCCTTGGGCCGCCTATACCAGGCGCACCTCTACCTGGACCAAGCCCGGCAGTGCTACGAGCGCGCTCAACAGTTGGATCCAACCACCCCCGACTGGCCTTACTACCTCGGCTTCCTGGCCGCCGGCCGCGGCGCCCACGAAGAAGCGGCGGACTACTTCGAGCGCGCCCTGCAACTCCGGCCATCGTACTGGGTGGCTCGGGTGCGGCTCGGCAACGCGCTGCTCGCGGCCGCTGACCTCGACGGCGCCGAGCAGGCCTTCCGGGCCGCGCGGTCGGCGGCGCCGGGCACGCCTTGGGGCGAGCTTGGTCTGGGCAAGACGGCACGGCGCCGGGGACGCTTCGAGGAGGCAGCGGAGCACCTGCGCGCGACCCTTGCGCTCGACCCGGAACATCGCGAGACGAGGTATCTGCTGGCGATGACCGAGCGGGAACTCGGCAATCCGGGACGAGCCGGCGAACTGCTCGAGGGACTGGCCAACGCCGAGGTCTCCAGCCTCGAGGACCCGATGATGCAGGCGGTGTTCGCCTTGGTGCGCGACACGCAGTCGCTGATTCGCACCGCGAACGAGCGTCTGGCGGAGGGGGACCACCGGACAGCGGAGCGGCTCTACCGTGAGGTGCTGCTGCTGGACCCCGATTCCTACGATGCCCATCTCAACCTGGGCGTGCTTTTTGGGTTGGCCGACCGGAACCAGGAGGCCGCCGCGTCACTGGAACGGGCGGTCGAGATCGATCCCGAGCGGGCGGACGCGTACGCCCTGCTGACCATCGCCTACATCAAGAGCGGCCGCGCGGAGGAGGGGCTGCAACAGTTGGAGAGGGCGCTCCAAATCGACCCGGACCATCCCCGGGCCGGCGAGATTCTCTACAGCCTGGGCGGCAACCCGGAGCAACTGCGCTAACACTCTTGTTTGGTCCCACCGGGTTGGCCCCACCGGGATGGCTCTGCGCCGCCTGGTGGGCGGCGCGCCGGCGGTTGCGCTTTACTCGGTCTTTACAAACGAAGGGGAGGATCGCGCGCCGTGACCGGAAGTAACGGGGCGCACACCAGAACGAGGGGCACAATGAGAGAAAGCAACGCGAAGCAGAGAAGCCGGTCAAGTCAGCAAGATCCAATACGGCATGGACGCCGTTTGACCATCCTCGCGCTCGTAGTAGTCATGCACCTGCCGACCCTTTTCGCGGCTGCCCACGGGCAGACGAACTCGGCACCGGTTGTTCTACTCTCGATCGACGACGTGACCCTCACGGTGGGCTACGGGGCGACACAGTTCGACCTTGCTACGCACTTCAATGATCCTGACGGCGATAGCCTCTCGTACGGAGTTTGGCACAGCAACAACGTTGGGGTCCTGTTCTCCGGGAGCACGATGTCTCTGACCGGCAGGGCAGCCGGCATGAGTACCGTCACAGTGCGAGCCACGGATCCTTCGGACCTCTACGCCGAATTGAGCTTCGCAGCGACGGTCAGAGCGAACACTGCGCCGGTTGTCCTTCTGCCGATCCCTGACGCGACGCTGACGGTCGGCGGCCGCACCGGGACGGTGGTCCTTTCGTCCCACTTCCAGGATGCTGAGGAGGGCGACCTGACCTACGCGGCGACATCGGCCGACCCTGCGATAGCGACGGCGACGGTGGCCGAGGGTGTGCTGTCCGTGACTGCCGTTGCGGCAGGAGCGACTACCGTCACGGTGACGGCGAGTGACCCGGCCGCGGCGACTTCGGCTCCCGATGTATTCGCGGTGACCGTCGGGTCGCCAGTGAGTGTCACGGTACCGGATGCCAATCTTCGGACCGCGGTGGAGGCCGCGTTGGCAAGACAGGCCGGCGCGACGATCAACAGTGCCGAGATGGAAGGTCTGGGTCGGCTTGAGTGTGACAGTTGTGGCATTCAGAACCTCACCGGTTTGGAGTTCGCGACTGGATTGACCGCGCTGGCACTTGGCGGCAACTCGATTACTGACCCGACACCGCTCTCGGGTCTCACCGGTCTGACGGACCTGGATCTCGGCAGCAACTCGTTGACGGACGTTTCTCCGCTCTCGGGTCTCACCGGCTTGACGGACCTGGATCTCGGCAGCAACTCGTTGACGGACGTTTCTCCGCTCTCGGGTCTCACCGGCTTGACGGACCTGGATCTCGGCAGCAACTCGTTGACGGATGTATCTCCGCTCTCGGGTCTCACCGGTCTGACGGACCTGGATCTCGGCAGCAACTCGCTGACGGACGTTTCTCCGCTCTCGGGTCTCACCGGCTTGACGGACCTGGATCTCGGCAGCAACTCGTTGACGGATGTATCTCCGCTTTCGGGTCTCACCGGTCTGACGGACCTGGATCTCGGCAGCAACTCGTTGACGGACGTCACTCCCCTCTCGGGTCTCACCGGCTTGACGGACCTGGATCTCGGCGGCAACTCGTTGACGGACGTTTCTCCGCTTTCGGGTCTCACCGGCCTGACGGACCTGGATCTCGCCAGCAACTCGTTGACGGACGCTTCTCCGCTTTCGGGGCTCACTGCCCTGACCGACGTGGAACTCGACGGCAACTCGCTGACGGACATCTCTCCGCTCTCGAGCCTGACCAGCCTCAGCCGACTGTATCTGCGCCACAATTGCCTTACGGGTATTCACGCGCTGACGAGCAACACCGGCTTGGGCCAAGGCGACCACATCGCGCTCGAGTGGAACCCTCTGGTAGCGAGCGCGGTTGCCGGCGATCTTGCCGCGCTGCGGGGCCGCGGAGTGACCGTGCTGGTCTCGGAGACGGCCTCGGTTGAAGTCGTAGCCCCGCTCAACGTGAGCGCGACCCCCGGTGACGGCGAACTGACATTGACCTGGGACTCCCCTCGAGACCCGGACGACGTAACCGTCTACGAAGTGCGCTGGCGTTCGGCCACGGGGACGTTCAGCGCCTGGACGATCGTTCCTTGTTCGTCAAAGCGCCGGCACAAGCTGACCGGTCTGGACAACGGCACGGCCTACACGGTTGAACTACGGGCCGCAGGCCATGCCGACAACGGCGTCGCGACCGTAGGCCCCACAACAGTGAGGCCGCCCAACAGGGCACCGGTTGTCTCGCTCTCGATCCCCGACGTGAGTCTCACAGTCGGCTACGGGGCGACGCAGTTCGACCTGTCGAACCACTTCAGCGACCCGGACGGCGACGAGCTCCTGTTTACAGCCAGCCCCCCGACTATCGTCACCGCCACCGTCACCGGAAACACGATGACCGTGGCACCGGTCGCAGCGGGCACTGGCGTGGCCACTGTGCGGGCGGCGGATCCTTCGGGACTCTTCGTTGAGCAGACGTTCAACGTGACCGTAGGCGCCAACGGCGCGCCGGAGGTGTCGCTGGCCATCGACAACATGACGCTCACGGTTGGTGGCCGGTCGGAAACCGTCACATTGTCAGCGCACTTTCGGGATCCCGAACAGGGGGCGCTGACCTACTCGTCCGTTTCCGCAAGTCCCGCCGTGGCAACCGCCACGGTATCTGATGGAGTACTGACAGTGAGCGGGGTGTCGGTCGGGACCGCACGGATGACCGTCACGGCGAGTGACCAGGGCGGCGCGACATCGGCTGGCGCTGTGTTCACGGTGACGGCAAGGGCCGCCGTGAATGTCGAGATACCGGACGCCAATCTCCGCACCGCCGTGGAACAGGAGTTGGGCAAACAGGCGGGGGCGACGATCACCAGCGCCGAGATGGAACAGATCGTCAGCTTCATGTGTCAAGATTGCAACATTGAAGTCTTGAGTGGTTTGGAGTACGCGACGGGAATGACGGACCTCGACCTTGGTGACAATGTTTCAATTGCGGATCTGGCGGCTCTCTCAGGTCTCACTAACCTAACCTTGATTCGCTAGAAACTTCACGCACAGATGGCGTTCTGGATGGCAAGGAAATGGTTGGCGACGGCTGGCGAGGCGCCGAGATGGAGCGTCGTCTTTCCTCTCGGTCTCAGCAGGACGGCGGCTCGTCCGAGGAGCTTGTAGCGGAGGGTGTGGATGCTCTGGAATCGGCGGCGCGTGCGGCGCTTGCGGTTGGTGTTCCTGGCCGGGGCGAGGGTTTGGGCCTGGAAGGCTCGGGAGAGGTTGAAGGCGAGCACGCTGAGCATCTGCCAGGCGGCGTTGGCGTGCTCTTCGAGGCTGGGCACGCAGTCGAAGGCGAAGCCTCCCTTGAGTTCGCCGTAGACCTTCTCGTGGCTGCCCCGGCCGTTGTAGAAGTGCCACAGGGTACGGCCCTGAATGCGCTTGTTGGTGAGGATGGCCGAGTACTCGTAGTGGCCGTCGTCGGGATCGAAGAGGTCGAGCTGGAAGTTCTTCCTGGTCTCGTGCGCGACATGGCGCCGGTAGAGCACGATTCTGCGGACCCGGCCCCAGAGCGTCTGCCGGGTCTCGTAGCACCAGGTGCGGTCGTCGACGCGCTTCCAGTGCGCCCTGGCGGCGATCTGCTTGAAGTCCAGCCACGGATAGAACGGGGCCTTGATCGCGTACTCGACGCCTGCGGGGTCGAGGACATCGAGCAGGTCTTCGCGGAAGAAGGCCCCGTCCATGCGGAGTTCCAGGATGCGGCGCTTGCCCACGGCGTCGCGGACCTGCCGGATCAGGTCGTCGATGAAGCCGACGGCGGCCTTGCCGTCGTGGATGTTGCCGGGGCGGTTCCGGAGCCGCACGATCTGCCCCTCCTGGGCCTCGCAGGCGGTAACCGGGTAGTAGCTGGGGGCCTTCCGGCGGTGGGGGTTGTAGCCCCGGAAGGCTCCCTTGACCTTCAGTCCGGTGCTGACCACCGAACCATCGACGTCGAGGGTGAGCCGGCGACCGCCGGTCCGCCGCAAGACGTTCCCGACCAGCTCCTCGTTGAGCTTCGAGAGCCGTTCCACGTCCTCGCTGCGGATGCGTTGCATCCAGGCGCTCGCCGTCCGCGGCGCCGGCAGCCTGGAGAGGCCGGCGAAGCGGGCCAGGACGGGGTCGCCCTGCTCGTGGCGCAGGTGCAGGATGCGCCTTCCTCCGACCAGGATCAGGCCGAGCAGGACCAGGATCATCGGCACGGCGCCGAAGTCGGTGGCGGGGAATCCCGAACCCACGGCGCGGCGGAGAATGGCGACGAAACCGCTTCGTTTCATGTACTCCCGGACCAGCTCGAGCCCGGCATGAGAGGTAACTTCCTGGCGCCCGGTTCTGTAATGCGCGTTGCCGTTGACACGGCGCTTCAGATCTGCTCTTCTAGATCGCACTGGGAGTGGCCTTTCGTGGAGGGCGTTCGTGATCTATTCCAACCACGAGAATACCCCATCCCGCAAGGCCCTCCCGGCCTTCACGTCAGGTCGAACTAACGCATTGTTCTAGCGAATCAAGGCTAAGGAGCCTGCTGCTTTTTGGCAACGCGATCACGGACCTGTCGCCACTCTCGGGCCTCACTGCCCTCGCGGAGTTGGAACTCGACACCAACTCGATCGCGGACGTGTCGCCGCTCTCGGGTCTGACTGGACTTTCCTCGCTGGATCTCGCCGGAAACCGGATCACGAGTGTGTCGCCGCTCTCCGGTCTTTCCGGCGTTGAGGGGCTGAATCTCTCCACCAACGGGATCACGGACGTATCGCCGTTGTCGGGGCTGACCGCCCTGAGACGTCTGTACCTTCGCAACAACGCGATCGCGGACATAGCGGCGCTCTTGGGCCTCACGGACCTCAGGCAACTGAACCTCGATGGCAACAGGATCACGAATGTGTCTCCGCTCTCAAGTCTGACGAAGCTCGATCGGCTGGTTCTCCAGAACAACTCGATCGCGGAGATAGCGCCACTCTCAGGTCTCACCGGCCTTACGCAACTCGACCTCGACGACAACTCGCTCACGGCCCTGGGTGCGCTCTCAGGCCTGACGAATCTCAGGTGGCTGTATCTTGAAAGGAACTGCTTGACGAGCATCGACGCCTTGACGAGCAATACTGGATTGGGTGCCGGTGACCGCATCGGACTTCGGGAGAACGCCCTGGACGCTGACTCGCTCGCCAACGGCGTAACCGCACTGCGGGACCGCGGAGCGACCGTCCTAGTGACGGAGGCGCCGACGGCCAGAGTCGGCGCGCCGGCACACCTGATTGCGATGCCGGGGAACGGGGAGCTAGCTCTGACCTGGCCTGCCCCGCGAGCCGCGGTCGACATCCCGGCTTATGAGGTGCGCTGGCGTTCGGCCATCGGGACCTTCAGCGATTGGTCGACCGTTCCGTGCTCGTCGAAGGGTCGGCACCTGCTGAGTGGTCTAGTCAACGGCACGACATACACGGTGGAACTACGGGCGGCTGGCCATGTCAGTAATGGCGTGAAGAGCGTTACCGCCACACCCACCAGCACGGCCGTTGTCGAGCCGGTGGAGACGATGTTGTGGGCAGCTTTGACGACACCGGGTGAGGTACCGTCGATATACGACGACACCTTTGAGTGGCTAGTCTCGGCGAGAGGAGCTTGGCCGATGCTGGTAGCGGAGGCGACCGTTTACCAGCCGCCGGTATACCTCCGTGAACTTGAGATTGCTCAGGGTCAGGAGCGAGGTTCCCACGTTGAGATTGCGCTCTCGACAACATCGACGGGTTTGTCGTCGCTACCACCGTGGATGTTCGGTTGGCGAGTCCTGTTCTCGGTTCACGATGTCGGGCTGAACGAAGCGCTCCTCGACGAGGACGGCTTACCGCTTGTTCAAGCACAACTGAATGCTCGCGGGGAGGGCCGGTTCGCTGGAACGCTCGAGGGCGAGCTCGACACGTTCTGGGCCGCGATCTCGGATAGCGGCGACTACGACTGGAGTGAGGGCCTGTACGTTGAACTGAGGCCCTGAAGGTGGGGCTCCCGTCGTGTGGACGGGAAGCTGCGTCAGTTGGAGAAGGCGCTTGAGATCGACGCGGATCACCCGCGCGCTCTGCAGGTTCTTTTCCACAGCCTGGACGAAACTAGGAATTCCGGCTAACATTCTTTGTTTGGCCCCACCGAGACGGCTCTTGCGCCGCCTGGTCATCGGCGCGACGGAGTTGCCTTGGTGGGACCCTGAGTCGGGCCGGTCCGGGTTGGACAAGTGCCTGACCGGGAGCGGCTTGGAGTCGAACGGGCAGTCGGAAGAATGATCGTCGCGGCCGTCGGCCGCGAGACGCCTCCGGGCTTCATCGGGTTTTTTCCATTCCCAGGGAGAATCACCAGGGCGTGATCGGTTTTGTCCGATACGCCCGCAGGAGTATTGATCGTGTTTCCGTCCCAGGCTGTCCCGAGGGCGTGTGGATGGCTTGGTGGAAGGTCGACTAACTAAGTGGGGGGCAATAGATGAGTTGGACGTTTGGTCGCGCGGCATTGCGTGTGGCGGCGGGCTGCGTGTTGGTCTTTGGGGGGACAGGGCTTGCGTTCGGGCAGATCGTGATCAACGAGTTCATCCAGGACCCGACCCAGGTCAACGACAACGCCGGAGAGTGGTTGGAGCTGTACAACGCGGGCGGTACGCGGGTCGACATCAATGGCTGGAAGCTCGATGACGACGCCACGCTGACCGGAGACCACACGATAAACAACGGCGGAAGCCTGTGGATCGAGATCGGTGGCTACCTGGTCCTGGGAATCAACGACGACACTGGGACCAACGGCGGCGTGACGGTCCACTACGAGTGGAGCAGCTTCGGTCTGACCCAAGGCTCGGACAAGATCATCCTGCTCAACGCCACGAACGCCGTGCAGGACCGGGTCGAGTACGACGACGGCGCCACCTTCCCGGACGCCAGCGGCGCTGCCGCGGCCCTCAGGAGCCCGGACCTGCCCAACGACGTGGGCCGCAATTGGTGCGAGGCGACGACGCCCTACGGCGACGGTGACAAGGGCACCCCCGGCGCCGCGAACGACTGTCCGCCTTTGATCCCCTCAATCGACTGTTCCGGTGGGGTTGCAATTCACGTGATTCAGGGCAGCGGCGCCGCTAGCCCCTGTACGGAGCAAGACGGGATGGCAACCACGAACGACAACATCGTCACCGCGGTCGGTGCCGGTGGCTTCTTCATCCAGACGCCGACGGCGAGCAGCGACAACGATGTCGACACGTCGGACGGCATCTTCGTCCTGTACGACGGTACGACGATGATCAACGTCGGCGACCAGGTAGATGTCACCGGAACGGTCGAGGAGTTCTTCGCCTTCACGCGGATCGATGCGACTACGTCGGTTACCGACGCCTCGGTGACGATCGATGCCAGCAACCAGACGTTGCCCGCGCCGGTCGAGTTCGGCGCGACGGTGCCTTCGCCCGACCCCGCCAGTCCAAGTTGTGCGATCGAATACGAGTGCTACGAGGGCATGCGGATTCGGGTCGCGACGGGCACGACAAGCACGCCGAGCCAGTCCTTCGGGGGGAGGCAGCCGGACCCGGTGGCCGAGATGTTCGTCACCCCGACCTCGTCACGAGCTTTTCGCGAAAAGGGCGTCGAGTACCCGGGTTTGACCTCAAATCCCGGTATTCCGGTGTGGGACGGCAATCCGGAGCTGTTCGAACTGGACCCCGACAAGCTGGGGCTGCCGAACGCGTCCTGGGTTCCGGGGACGACGTTCTCCGCCACCGGTGTGCTTGGCTATGACTTCGGCGACTATGAGATTTGGCCGACCGAACTGAGGCGCCTCACCGCGGCGCCTCCGCTGCCGCATCCGGTGCGAGTGAGAACAGCGGGTGAGGTCTCTGTCGGCTCGCTGAACATGTTGAACCTGAATGACGAATCGTCGAACTACAACACCAAGCTCAGCAAGCTGTCGCGCTACGTCCGTCAGGTGCTCAGGTCGCCCGACATCCTCGGAGTGCAGGAGGTGAACACGATCACGGCGCTCACGGGCCTCGCCGCCAAGATCCGGGCGGACGATCCGAGCGTCAACTACGCCGCCTACCTGGAGGAAGGGCCAATAGCCGACAGAATTGACGTCGGCTTCCTCGTGCGCTCGGGGGTTACTGTCCAATCGGTGACCCAGCTCAACAAGACCGAGACCTTCCTCAACCCGACGACGAACATGAACGATATCCTGAACGACCGGCCACCGTTGCTGCTGGAGGCGGCCGTTGAGGGCATTGAATTCTCGGTCCTCGTCATCCACAACCGCTCGCTTAGAACCTTCGAGACCGAGCGAGTCCAGGCGAAGAGACTGGCGCAGGCGCAGTCCGTCGCCCGCATCGCGCAGTCGCGCCAGAGCTCGAAGCTGGTCATCGTGGGGGACTACAACGCGTACCAGTTCACCGATGGCTACGTCGACGTTGTGGGCCAGATCTCCGGCAACGTGACGCCGAGCGAGAACCTTCGCTCAGGACCGGATCTGGTCACCCCGAATCTCGTCAATCTGATTGACCGTGTGCCCGAACCGCAGCGCTACTCCTACATCTTCGAAAACAACATGCAGGTGCTCGACCACGCTCTCGTGAACCAGGAGATGGTTGGAAGCGTCGTCGGGATCACCTATGCCCGCGGCAATGCGGACGCCCGCCGCTCAGTGGAGGAGGACAATCCGGACTCGGCTCTATTCGCTTCCGACCACGACGGTTTCGTGGTCTATCTGTCGGCGCCGGGGAATCCCGCTCCGCCGGCCAGTATCAATCCGGACATCGGCGGTGGCGGCGAGCCCGAGCCGGATCCCGAGGCCGACCTCGACCTCGACGCGGAGAGCCAGATCGTCTCGGCGAGCAAGGTCCGGTACAGCGTCAACGTCGAGAACGCCGGGCCGGGTACCGCTCGGAACGTCGTGGTCACGAGTACCTTCTCAGGTGCGGCCGTCTCGGTCGTGGCGACGACCTCCGGCTGCGACGAGGATCCGGATGGTGTGCCCGACTGCACCTTGGGCGACATCGCGGCAGGCGACTCGGCCTCCTTCACCATCGATGTCGATACCGGTGGGGCAAGCGAATCCTCGCTCAGGTACAACGGTTCCGCCGGCAGCGACACGACGGACCCGGCGCCCACGGACGATGACGACTCCGTCGTTCAGCCGCTTGGGCCGCCGAACGCGCCGTCCGATCTCACCGCGACCGCGATCAGCTCGACGGCGATCGAGGTCCGCTGGCGGGACAACTCGCGCGTGGAGACCCAGTTCGATGTCTTCTTGCAAGGTCCGGGCGACCCCAGGCCGCGGTTGTTCGGGTCCGTGCCGGCGAACAGGACATCTCTGGTCGTCGACGACTTGGTGCCAAGCGTCACGTACGACTTCGCGGTCGAGGCGCGGAACGGGCTGCTCCGCTCCGGGCGGACGCCGACGTCGACCGCGACCACGTGGGACGAGGCGGATCTGCGCATTGAGGCGGAAGGCCTGATCGTCTCGGAGGAGCTCGTCCGCTACACCGTCAGCGTCAGCAACGCAGGTCCCGAAGATGCAGCGACTGTCGTCGTGACCAGTGCTCTGATGGCGGCGGAAGGCGCTTTCGAGACTTCGACGTCCGGCTGTCGCGAGGATCCGGGTGGGGTGCCGGAGTGCAGTCTGGACGACATCGACGTCGGAGAGTCGGAGTCGTTCACGATCGATGTCCGGATCGAGGCGGCGAGCCGGAACTCGCTCACGTACGGCGGCGCTATCGGCGACGCGGCGGATCCGAGAACTGACGCACGCATGGTCGAGATGACACTGCCTCTTGGTCGGCCCGAAGCGCCGTCCCATCTCGAGGCCTCCGCGGTCGGCGGGATGGAGGTCGAACTCCGGTGGCGGGACAACTCGGACAGAGAGACGGGATTCGGCGTCTTCCTGCAGGGACCGGGCGACTTGAAGCTGAGGATGATCGGAACGGCGCCGGCGAACACGACCTCAATGGTCGTCAACGAACTCGTACCGACCGTCACCTACAGCTTCGCCGTGGAGGCTCTGAACGGAGCGCTTCGTTCGGAGCGCACGCCCGAGGCCACGGCGACCACCTGGACCGCGGATGCGGCCCGATGCGGCGAAGAGGACGCTCTGTGCGTCGGGGCTTTTCAGGTGGAGGTCGAGTGGGACGACGGCAAGGGCCGGATGGGGCGGGGATTCGCCGAGCGCCTGACGGCGGATGCCGGAGACTTCTGGTTCTTCCATCCCGCCAACATCGAGCTCGTGGTCAAGGTGCTGAATGGCTGCGCGATGAACGACCACTACTGGGTCTACGCCGCCGGCTTGACGGATGTTGGAGTGACGATGACGGTGCGCGATCTCCGTAACGGCGTCGAGAAGAGCTGGACGAACCCCCTCGGCAGGCGGTTCAGGCCGATCACGGATTCCTTGGCGTTCGCCACCTGCGACAGCGGACCGAGCGTGACCACTCAGAGCCGGAGCGTGCTGAGCGGCGCCCCGCGGGGCCGGGGCGAAGAGCTGTACGAGGCCAGCCTGAGCGCTGCCGACCTGATCGACTCGGCCAGCAGTGCTTGCACTGCGGGCGACGCGACCCTCTGCCTGATGGGCTCACGTTTCGAAGTGCGGGCCGACTGGGAAGTCGGTGGTCAAAGCGGCTTCGCAACCGCCATTCCGCGCACCCCGGATACGGGGATGTTCTGGTTCTTCAGCTCGGACAACGTCGAGCTGGTGGTCAAGGTGCTCGACGGCTGTCGAGAGAACGGTTACCGATGGGTGCTCATGGGTGGCTTGACCGACGTTGGAGTGGAGGTAACGGTGACCGACAGCGAGTCGGGCAAGGCGAAGATGTACCGGAATCTCGAGGGGACGCCGTTTGCGACGATGTTCGACGTGACCGCCTTTGCCTGCAGCGCGGGGCCGTAGCCGGCGCCGCTACTCCGGCGTGTACCAGATCGGCGACGTGTAGGCGCGCTGCCGGGTGACCATGTAGCCGGGGGCCCGGTGGGCTATCGTCGGCCGGTCGAAGGCGGCGGAGTCGCGCCGCATGGAACGCGGAGGCAGGTCACATGGGTGAAGGCGGGAACGTGTTGAAGGCGGTTCAACTGGGGCGGAAGTGCGGGCTCCGGGTGTCGGAGTTGTGCCTGGGGACGATGAACTTCGGCGAGCCGGGCCGGGGTCACCAGGGTGACTGGACGCTCGACCTGGACGCTTCGCGCCCGATCTTCCAGGCGGCGATCGAGCACGGGTTGTTCTACTTCGACTGCGCCGACATCTACGGCATCGGCGCCTGCGAGCGACTCGTGGGTTCGCTCCTGCGCGAGCTGCTGCCGCGCGACGAGTACGTCCTCTCGACCAAGGTGTCGATGCCGATGGGCAGGTCGCCGAACCAGGGCGGCCTGTCGCGCAAGCACATCATGGAAGGGGTCGACGGCTGTCTGAAGCGTCTCGGTCTCGACTATGTGGACCAGTTGATCATCCACCGCCATCCGCACGGGATTCCAGGTCAGGTGCGGGCGCCGATCGAGGAGACGATGGAGGCCCTGCACGACGTGGTGAAGGCCGGCAAGGCGCTGTACCTGGGCGCCTCGTCCATGTACGCGTGGCAGTTCGTGGAGCTCCAGATGACGGCGCGGCACAACGGCTGGACCGAGTTCGTCTCGATGCAGAACCACTACAACCTGGTGTACCGCGAGGAGGAGCGGGAGATGAACCCGTACTGCGCCCGAACCGGCGTGGCGCTCACGCCGTGGTCACCGCTTGCGCGCGGCATCCTCACCGGTTCCTACAAGGGCAGCTTCGATGAGGGCGGCACCGACCGCTCGAAGGGCGGCGACCGGGTGCGCACGGAAGGCCTGTACCGCGGCGCCGCCACGTTCGACATCGCCGACCGCGTGGTCGAGGTGGCGAAGAAGTACGGCCGCACGCCGGCGCAGATTTCGCTTGCCTGGCTGGTGAACAAACCCGAGGTCTGCGCGCCGGTGGTGGGCGTGTCGAAGGTCGGCCAGTTGGAGCAACTCGTCGAGGCGACGAAGATCGAGCTCGACGCGGAAGATGTGGCCTACATGGAGGAGCTGTACCAGCCGGTGGAGAACCTGCTGGCGCTCGGCCACTCCTGAGGGGTTTGTGGCCGCGCGCCGCGCCCGCTGCCGCGACGACAGCACGGCGCCTCAGCCCAGGCGCTATCATCGGCACCGATCTTCGCACTCAAAGGGGGAACCCCGGTTGCAGCATCGCGCCCTTCCTGGATTTCGCACGGCAGCGGTGGCCGCCTGCGCGCTTTCGCTCGCGGCGCCGGCCCTCGGCGCGCCGGTCGACTCCGCGCTGCACGCCTGGATCGGCGACCTGGAACCTCTCGCTGAAGCGGAGTTCGGCTACGAGCAGGCGGCGCATCTCCTGGAACGCGCCGGTTTCGGCGGCACGCCGGCGCAGATCGAGGAACTCGTCTCCCTGGGCCTCGAGGGTGCGGTCACGAGACTCGTGGACTACGAGCAGGTAGACGACTCCGATCTTCCGCCCTTCGACGAATCGGGGATCTGGGACAGGGGGATGGACCCGTTCCCGGCCAGCCGCGCCCAGGCGGTGCGGATCGGGCGCCGGGACGGAAGGGCGCTGGGCGTCGATGTGCTGGCCGAAGGGTCCTCGCGTCCGGTGCAACCCGTGGTCGACAAGTTCTTCTACGGTCTGCGCAGCAACGTGCTGGAAACGCGGCGGCTGGCGTTGTGGTGGGGCAAGCGCATGGTCACCACACCGCGGCCGCTCGAAGAGAAGATGACCCTCTTCTGGCACGACCACTTCGCGACCTCGGAGGTCAAGGTCCGCGACGTCCGGAAGATGGCCCTGCAGAACCGGACCCTGCGCGCCCACGCCACCGGCGACTTCCGCAGTTTGGTGCTCGCGGTCATGCGCGACCCGGCGATGCTCGTCTACCTGGACAACCGGGAGAACGTAAAGGACCACCCGAACGAGAACTTCGGCCGCGAACTGCTCGAACTGTTCACGATGGGCCTGAACAACCTGGGAAACGCGAGCAACTACACCGAGCAGGACATCCGGGAGGCTTCGCGGGCGTTCACCGGCTGGACCAACGACGTGCTCGACTTCCGGTTCGACGCCGAACTCCACGACGACGGCGCCAAGACCTTCCTGGGTCGCGAGGGCAACCTGGGCGGCGAGGACGTGCTCGACACCATCCTCGAGCAGCCGGCAACCGGCGAGTTCATCGCCGGCAAGCTCTTCCGCTACTTGGTGCGCGCGGATTTGGCGCCCGCGCTCCAGGCGGAACTGGGGCGTCGCCTGCGGGAATCCGGATACGAGTTGAAGGCTCTGCTGCGCACGATCCTCTCGTCGCGCGACTTCTACAGTCCGCCGTCGGTCGCGACGCAGATCAAGAGTCCGGTCCAGCTTGTCGTCTCGACCTACCGGAAACTCGGCGCCCCGACCGCGCCCACAGTGCCGGACATGAACAGTCTGACCGGCCGTCTGGGGCAACAGTTGCTCTACCCGCCGAACGTCGCCGGCTGGGCGGGCGGACGGACCTGGATCACGCCGGCGACGCTGCTCGAACGGGGCAACGCGATGCGCTCCGTGCTCTTCCCGCCCAGTCTCGAAGAGTTCGGACACCCGGACCGGCGCATGCCGGGCATCTACCGGCAGGTCGGCGAGCGGTTGGCGCAGGGCATGACGATCACGGCGGCGACGAAGCAGGGCGATGCGGCCTCGAACGCGATGGCCGACGCCGACGAGGAGTACAACACGCGGTACGGCGGCTACCGCGGCTACGCGATGGCGTACGAACGGGTCAAGTTGGTCCCGCGTCACGTCCTCGACGTCGACCTGCGCGCCATGGTGCTGGCGGCGGGAGCGACCGACGCGGAGGGGGCGGTCGACCATCTGCTGCGCCGGTTCCTGCGCGTGCCGGTGACCGAGCCGGGCCGCCGGGCGTTGGTGGACTACCTTGCCGCGGAACTGGATTCGATCGCGCTGGACGAAGAAGCCGAGGGAGCGCCGGGGAAGGTGGAGAAGGCGCTCCGTTCGACGCTCTACCTGGTCTTCAGTTCGCCGGAGTACCAGTTGGGCTGAGGCGCCCGCAACCAGGAACCAAGGAGCCGATATGCCTGAACGACTACCCTGCGGCTGCTCGCGGCGCGACTTCCTGCGCCGGGGCCTCTACGGCATCGGCGTTGCCGCCGGTTTGCCCGCGGTACTGGGCCGCGCCTCCGCGGCGCTGGCGCTCGAGGAACTGCAGAGCGGCGTCTCGGACGCGTCGCGCCGCATCCTCGTCGTGGTCGAGCTGTCCGGCGGCAACGACGGCCTGAACACGGTCGTCCCGTTCCGCAACGACGAGTACTACCGGGTACGGCCGAACCTCGGCATCCGCCCGAAGCGCGTGATCGGGCTCACCGAGGAGGCCGGGTTCCATCCGTCGCTGAGCGGCATGGAGCGCCTGTACAAGGAGGGGCAGATGGCGGTGGTCGAAGGCTGCGGCTACCCGAACCCCAGTCTCTCCCATTTCTCGTCGATGGGCTTCTGGCACACCGGCGTACCGAATGGCGGCGAGGCCCTCGGCTGGCTCGGCCGCTTCGCCGACGACCACGGTCCCGACGGCACCCCGAACTACATCATCAACGTCGCCCGTTCGCAGTCGCTCGCGGTGCGCGCCGCTCGCCATTCGCCCCTGGTGTTCGACGATCCGGGACGCTTGCGGCGTCAGGGTACGCCGCAGCAGAAGCGGGCGCTCGCGCAGCTCGGCAGCGACGAGGCGAGCGGCAACGACGCCCTCGACTTCCTGCGCGGTACGGCCTCGAACGCCGCCACGAGCGCGGCTCTCGTGCGCGACGCCTGGTCGGGCTACAAGACACCGGTCGACTACGGCATAGGCGGGCTCGGCGCCGACCTGCGCAAGGTGGCGGCGCTGATCCAGGCCGAGTTGCCGACCCGCATCTACTACGTCAGCTTCCGGGGCAACTCCTTCGACACCCACGTCCACCAGGCCGACACCCACGCCCGGCTGCTCATGTACATGTCCGACGCGGTGGCCGGTTTCGTGCGCGACATCGAGCGCATGGGCCGCGCCGACGACGTGGCCGTGCTCATGTTCACCGAGTTCGGACGCCGGGTGGAGGAGAACGGGAGCCTCGGCACCGACCACGGCACCGCCGGTCCGATGTTCGTCGCCGGCAACGGTGTCGACGGCGGCTTCTACGGCGATACCCCCAGCCTCACCGACCTCGACGACGGCAACCTGAAGATGACCACCGACTTCCGGCGGGTCTACGCGTCGATGATCGAGGGTTGGATGGGCATGGACGACGCCTCGGCCATCCTCAAGGGCGAGTTCGCGGCGCTGCCGGTCTTCGGCGTGACGTAGAGTCGGCGTCTCAGGGATGTCTGGATACGACATGCCTGAAGTGACGCGGGACGCTACGGGAGGTCGCCTAACCAGATGGACAAGCGAGATCTCTCAGAGCGCGATATCTGCACGAAGTTCATCACGCCCGCCCTGCGCGGGGCCGGATGGGACGAGATGTCACAGCTTCGCGAGGAGGTGAGCTTCACCGATGGCCGCATCACCGTGCGAGGAAAGATGGTTTCGCGCGGAAAGCGGAAGCGCGCCGACTACATCCTCGACTTCAAGCCGAACATTCCGCTCGCGGTGATCGAGGCCAAGGACAATACCCACAGCGTGGGCGACGGCATGCAGCAGGCCTTGGACTACGCCGGGACCCTGAACATCCCGTTCGCGTTCTCGTCGAACGGCGACGGCTTCGTGTTCCACGACCGCACGGGGGCCAGTACGCCCCGCGAGACGAACCTGCCGCTCGACGCGTTTCCGTCGCCGGCCGATCTGTGGGCGCGCTATCGGGCCTGGAAGGGCCTGACGCCGGAGGCCGAGAGGATCGTCCTCCAGGACTACTTCGAGGACCGTGGCGGCAAGACGCCGCGCTACTACCAGATCAACGCCGTCAACGCGACGATCGAGGCCATCTCCAAGGGGCAGGACCGCATCCTGCTCGTCATGGCCACGGGCACGGGCAAGACGTACACCGCTTTCCAGATCATCTGGCGGCTGTGGAAGGCGCGGCGCAAGAAGCGCATCCTGTTCCTTGCCGACCGCAACGTGCTCATCGACCAGACGATCGCGAACGACTTTCGCCCGTTCGGCGGGGCCATGACCAAGCTCTCGCGCGACATCGACGCCTCCTTCGAGGTGTATCTCGGCCTCTATCAGGCGATCACGGGGCCGGACGACCACCAGAAGGCGTTTCGGAAGTTCTCGCCGGAGTTCTTCGATCTGATCGTGATCGACGAATGCCACCGGGGAAGTGCAGCTGACGATTCGGCGTGGCGCGAGATCCTCGAGTACTTCTCCTCCGCAACCCAGATCGGCCTCACCGCCACGCCGAAGGAGACGAAGTATGTCTCCAACATCGACTACTTCGGGGAGCCCGTCTTCTCCTACTCCCTGAAACAGGGCATCCGCGACGGCTTCCTCGCGCCCTACAAGGTGGTCAAGGTCCACATCGACCGGGACGTCGAAGGCTACCGTCCGGAAAAGGGCCAGCTTGACCGCGACGGAGAGGAGGTTGAGGACCGCATCTACAATGTCAGGGACTTCGATCGCACGCTCGTCATCGACGGGCGGACGAAGCTGGTGGCTGAGAAGGTCACGACGTTTCTGCGGGAGAGCGGCGACCGCTTCCAGAAGGCGATCGTTTTCTGCGTCGATCAGGAGCACGCCGCCCGGATGCGCCAGGCGCTCGTCAACGAGAATGCCGATCTTGTCGAGCGCAACGCACGGTATGTCATGCGGATCACGGGCGCGGACGAGGCTGGAAAGGCCGAACTGGGGAACTTCATCGATCCCGAATCGAGTCACCCGGTGCTCGTCACCACGTCGCGCCTGCTGTCCACCGGCGTCGATGTCCAGACGTGCCGGGTCATCGTGCTCGACCGGGAGGTAGGCTCGATGACCGAGTTCAAGCAGATCGTCGGCCGCGGCACCCGAGTGCATGAGGACACCGGGAAGTTCTACTTCACGCTCATCGACTTCCGGAACGCGAGCGGCCACTTCGCGGACCCGGACTTCGACGGCGAGCCGGTGCAGATCTACGAACCAGGCGTGGGGGATCCGATCCTTCCTCCCGATACGCCCGAGGATGAAGACCTCGGTGAAGAGGAGATGGCCGCTATCGGGGGCGGCAACGGCCTGCCGCCCACGGAGACGCATCCCCTGAAGATCTTTGTTGATGGCATCGAGGCGACCATCGTCGCCGAGCGGGTCGAGTACCTCGACGAGCACGGCAAGCTCATCACCGAGTCGCTACGCGACTTCACGAGGAAGGCGCTGCGCAGGCGCTTCGCGAGCCTGGACGACTTCCTGAACCGTTGGAATGCTGCGGAGCGCAAGCAGGCGATCATCGACGAGATGGCGGCCGAGGGCCTGCCACTTACTGCGATTGTCCCTGAATTGGGCAAGGATCTCGACCCCTTCGATCTCGTCTGCCACATCGCCTTCGACGTCAAGCCGCTAACCCGCCGGGAACGGGCCGAGAACGTCAGGAAACGGGACGTGTTCACGAAGTACGGAGGACAGGCCCGCGCCGTGCTCGACGCACTGCTCGACAAGTACGCCGACGAGGGCGTCATCAATCTCGACGACGCCAACGTGCTCAGGATTCCGCCGCTCGACAGTCTCGGCACCCCGGTCGAGCTCGTCCGCGCCTTCGGCGGAAAGCCCGGCTTCGAGCGGGCCGTGCGCGATCTTCAGTCGGCGCTCTACAGGGAGGTCGCCTAAGAGATGTCCGTCAGCACTCTGGTCAAGTCCATTCAGAACATCATGCGCCAGGACGCTGGGGTGGACGGCGACGCGCAGCGCATCAGCCAACTGTGCTGGATGTTCTTCCTCAAGATCATCGACGACCAGGACCAGGAACTCGAGCTCTTTGACGACGGCTACGGCTCGCCCGTCCCTGCAGATCTGCGATGGCGGAGCTGGGCGGCCGACCCGGAAGGCATCACCGGCGAAGAGCTGCTCGACTTCGTCAACGGCGATCTCTTTCCACAGCTCAAGGAACTCCCGCCCAGGGCAGGCCCTCGCGCGAACGTCGTGCGCGACGTGTTCGAGGACGCCTACAACTACATGAAGTCTGGTCAGTTGATGCGGCAGGTGGTCAACAAGATCAACAGCATCGACTTCAACAACCTGGCCGCCCGCCAGCACTTCGGCGACATCTACGAGCAGATTCTGAACGACCTGCAATCGGCCGGCAACGCGGGTGAGTACTACACCCCGCGGGCCGTGACCACCTTCATGGCCCGGATGATCGACCCGAAGCCGGGCGAGATCCTGTTCGACCCGGCTTGCGGCACGGGCGGGTTCCTCACCTGCGCTATGCAGCACATGCGCGAGCGGTATGTGAAGCGGCCCGAGGACGAGGCGAGCATGCAGGTTTCGCTGCTCGCGGTGGAGAAGAAGCCGCTTCCCCACATGCTCGCCGTCACGAACATGCTGCTGCACGGCATCGAGGATCCGTCCTTCCTGCGCCACGACAACACCTTGGCGCGGCCCTACACCTCCTGGGGCCGCGACGAGCGCGTGGACATCGTGCTGACCAATCCGCCGTTCGGCGGCAAGGAGGAGGATGGCATTGAGTCGAACTTCCCACAGCACTTCCGAACGCGAGAGACGGCGGACCTGTTCCTGGCCCTGATCATCCGGCTACTCAAGCCTGGAGGCAGGGCCGCCGTCGTCCTGCCAGACGGCTCCCTGTTCGGCGAAGGCGTCAAGACGCGGCTCAAGGAGCACCTGATGAAGGAGTGCAACCTTCACACCATCGTGCGCCTGCCGAACTCGGTGTTTCGCCCCTACGCCTCGGTCGGAACGAACCTGCTGTTCTTCGAGAAGGGCGAGCCGACGAGGGACATCTGGTTCTGGGAGCATCTCGTACCCGAAGGCCAGAAGGCCTACTCCATGACACGGCCCGTACGGGTGGAGCATCTCGACGACTGCGCCGATTGGTGGGGTGGGACGGAGCGCACCGGCCGGGAGGAGGGTGGCCGGGCCTGGAAGGTGAGCGCCGACGAGATCAAGGCGCGCGGCTACAACATCGACATCAAGAACCCTCATACCGAGGAGGAGGACCTTGGCGATCCCGAGACGCTTCTGGAGGAACTGACGAGCGCCGAGGCTGAGGTGCTGTCGGTGCGGAGTGAGTTGAGGCGAATTCTGACTGAGGCGCTCCTACGGTGAACGCCGACCGCTTGCTCGCCCTCTACGACCGCGTGGCGGACGCGCCGGACGCCATCGGCCGCCTGAGCCGGTTCGTGCTTGACACCGCCGTGCGCGGCAAGCTCGTGAAGCAGGATCCGGCGGATGAACCGGCATCAGAGTTGCTGCGACGGATCGACGCCGAGAAAGCGCGAATGGTCAAGGCGGGAGAGATCAGAAAGCCCCGCAATCTGTCGACCGGTGAGGACTTGGTGGCACTCTTTGAGGTTCCGGCCAAATGGTGCTGGCGGCGCCTCGATACAATAGGAGCTATCGTTGGTGGTGGCACGCCATCGGCTGGCGATCCTGCGAACTTCTCGGAGCCCGGAGAGGGCGTCGCGTGGTTGACACCCAAGGACCTCGGCAGCCTCGGAAGCTCATACATCGGCCGCGGTAGCCGCGATCTCTCGGGAAAGGGCTTTCGTTCGTCATCGGCCACTCTCATGCCGACTGGGACTGTCCTCTTTTCAAGTCGAGCGCCGATCGGGTACGTCGCGATCGCTGCAAACCCGGTTGCGACGAATCAGGGGTTCAAATCCGTCGTCCCCTATGTTTCTGATTGTTCGAGGTACATAGCGCTGGTGATGCAGGCGTTTGGGCCTGCAATCGACGCCATGGCGTCAGGGACCACCTTCAAAGAGGTTTCGGGAAGGACTGTCGCCGGCGTTCCCTTCCCTCTCCCGACGCTCGCCGAGCAGCACCGCATCGTCGCCAAGGTCGATGAACTCATGGCGCTGTGCGACCGTTTAGAGGAAGCTCGCGTCTCCCGGGAGGGCGCCCGCGACCGGCTGACGAGGGCCAGCCTGTCGCGCTTGGTTGCGGCAGAGGCAGAAGAAGCGCAGGCAGCTACGTTCCGGGTTCTTGCGCGTTTCACAGTCGATGCCCTTCCCGCGCTGACGGCCCGCGCCGACCAAGTCCAGGGCTTTCGCCAGACCATTCTCGGCCTCGCGGTCCGGGGAAGGCTGGTCGAGCAGGATCCCGCTGACAAACCGGCGTCGGAACTCCTGAAGCGGATCGCCGCCGAAAAGGCGCGAATGGTGGGGGCGGGGGCGATCCGGAAGCCACGCAGTCTGCCGAACGGTGAGGACTTGGCAGCACCGTTCGGGATTCCGGACACCTGGTGCTGGGACCGCCTCGATGCCATTGGAGCAATCGTCGGTGGTGGCACACCGTCTGCGAGCGATCACAAGAACTTTGCGCAATCGGGAGAGGGTATTCCGTGGCTCACGCCGAAAGACCTCGGCGGCCATGAAGACCTGTACATCGAACGCGGCAGCCGCGATCTGTCGACGAGTGGTCTGCGATCGTCCTCGGCGACACTCATGCCTGCGGAAACAGTCCTTTTCAGTAGCCGTGCGCCGATAGGGTACGTGGCAATCGCGGCGAACCCAGTTGCCACCAATCAGGGCTTCAAGTCCATCGTCCCGTACGTGCCGGGCTGCTCCAGATTCATCGCCTTGGCGATGAGGGCGTTCGGGCCTGAGATCGCTGCCAGTGCTCCGGGGACGACATTCAAGGAGGTGTCAGGAAAGCTCGTCGCTGGCGTTCCCTTTCCTCTCCCGCCACTCGCCGAGCAGCACCGCATCGTCGCCAGGGTCGACGAACTCATGGCGCTGTGCGACGGGCTGGAGGGAAGTCTTGCGACTGCGGACGACACGCGCGGCCGCCTGCTTGACTCTCTCCTCGATGAAGCGTTGGCCGCCGACTGGGCCGCCACGGTCCAACACGTCGCGGAGTCTCAGCCATGACCCGCGTCCCGGTATCGTCCGAGATGCTGCGCTGGGCCTGCGAGCGCTCCGGTCGCGACGTCGCGGACCTCGCGGCCCGTGTTCCTCAGCTTCCGGCTTGGGTCCGAGGCGAGAGACAGCCGACGCTCAAACAGTTGGAGAGGCTGGCCACGGCTACGCGGACGCCATTCGGTTATCTGTTCCTGACCGCGCCGCCGGAGGAGCGTCTTCCGGTTCCCGACTTTCGTACGGTGTGGGGTGCTTTCCGGGCGAGACCGACCCCCGACCTGCTGGACACGCTGTACAGCATGCAACGTCGCCAGGAGTGGCTCCGGGAGAGCTTGGTCGAGAGCGACGTGGGACCGCTGTCGTTCGCTGGAAGCGCCCGCCTGACGGATGACCCGGCCTCCGTGGGTCGGGAGATGCGGCGAGCACTCGGTCTCGATGACGGCTGGGCTGCGGAAGTGAGCACCTGGCAAGAGGCTGTGAGGGAGCTTCGCCGGGCCATTGAGCAGGTCGGCGTGATGGCGGTGATCAACGGAGTAGTCGGGAACAACACGAGCCGGAAGCTGAGCGTGGAGGAGTTTCGCGGCTTCGCGCTCACGGATCCTTACGCCCCGTTGATCTTCGTGAATGGCGCTGACGCCAAGTCGGCGCAGATGTTCACTCTCGCCCACGAGTTGGCCCACATCTGGCTTGGCACGGAGGGGGTCTCCGGCTTCGAGTCCCTGTTCCCCGGCGGCTCGGACGTGGAGGACTGGTGCAACGCGGCCGCGGCTGAACTCCTCGTCCCTTCGGAGGAAGTGGCACCTCGTTGGAACGAGGTGAAGAGGGGACCAAGGCCGTTCGAGACGCTCGCCCGGGCGTTCAAGGTGAGTCCGGTTGTTGCCGCCCGCCGGGCCCTGGACCTGAGTCTTGTCGACCGCGACGCCTTTCGCGACTTCTACAAGGGGTACGTCAAGCGCGATCTCGCGAGTGGCGCGAGTTCCACCGGGGGCAACTTCTACAACAACCAGAACACCCGTGTCGGCGAGCTGTTCGCGTCCCACGTGCTCCGTGCGGCGATGGAGGGCCGAATCGGGTTCAAGGAAGCCTACGACCTGACTGGCTTGCGTGGAGGAACCTTCCAGAAGTACGCGAGGCGACTGGGGGTGAATCTCCCATGACGAACGGCACGACCTACCTCGTGGACTCGGATGTGTTCATCACGGCGAAGAACCTGTACTACGCGTTCGGCCTGTGCCCCGGGTTCTGGAAGAGCGTGCTGCACCACCATCGGAGGGGCCGGATTTTCAGCGTCGACAGGGTTCGCAGCGAACTCCTCGCGGGCACCGAGACAGAGGATCTCGTGCGGTGGGTCAAGGAAGAAGTTCCACGGGAGTTCTTTCTCCCGGTGGATGCCGACGCTGTCGTGAGTGCCTACACGGAGATCATGATGTGGGTGCAGCGCCACGGGAGGTACTTCGACCACGCCAAGGCGAAGTTCGCCACCGGAGCGGACGGCTGGTTGGTCGCCTGCGCACGGGTTCAGGGCGCCGCCGTGGTCACGAACGAACGGGAGGCGCCGGAGTCCCGGAGGGAGATCAAACTGCCCGACGTGTGCGAGGAGTTCGGTGTGGAGCACCCCAACGTCTTCGAGATGCTTCAGGCGTTGGACATCCAGTTCGACTGGACGGAGGACCGGAAGCCGGCGTCGTGAGTCCGGTACGCGACGGTCGGTCCCGACCGGGCTTTGCGGAGTGGATTCGGACGTGTTCACTACGGCGAAGAACCTGCCGGCGGCTGGCTGATCAGCCAGCGCGTTCGAAGCCGACCGTTAGCCGCGCGCCGGTCGCTCCCGCATAGCGCCGCAGCGTCGCGTACGACGGCGACACCCGGCCCCCTTCCAGCCGCGCGATCGCCGATTGGGTCGTGCCGAGCCGTTCGGCCAGTTCCGCCTGCGTCAGCTTCGCCGCCGTCCGGGCGCAGATCATCGCCTCGATCAGCGCATACTCGCTGTCGGCACTGGCGTACTCCTCCCGAAACGCCGGATCCTCCAGCAGGCGCGCCTTCAGATCCTTCAGCTTCGTCATGGCCTCACTTCGCGGTCCTCATAGCGTATCCGCTATGCCGACGCGCGTGGAATCCAGAGTCGGCCAACGCCCGACGCACCCGCCTGCGCCGGCCGGTATCGCAGCGGTTTGGAGGGACGTGCGCAGGGCGCCGCGTTAGCGCCTTCCGGCCTACCAACCTTGGCGGGCTACCGGATCTCGACGTACCGCGCCAGCCGTTCGACCTCGTCGTCGTCAACGTACTTGCCGATCTCGCGCCGGAACTGAGACATCGCCTCGTAGGGTCGGTACTCCTCGAACTCGTGCCGCATGCGTCGGCCGACGCCGGGGATGTTCAGGATGTCCTCGCCGGACGCCGTGTTCAGGTCGATGCGGGCGTACACGTACTGGGCGAGCCGCGTCACCTCATCGTCGTCGACGTACTTGCCGATTTCCCGGTGGAACTGGGCAAGCGCCGTGTAGGGGCGGTACTCCTCGAACTCGTGGGTCATCCGCCGGCCGACCCCCGGGATGAGCCCGATCTCCTCGGAGGTCGCGTCGTTCAGGTCGATGGGGACCCAGATCGCCCCGTAGACCTCGTCGTACCGGTCTTCGGTGACGTGGGCCGAGATCACGGCGTGGAGGTCGGCGGCCCGCAGGAAGGGGCGGCCGTCGAGCAACGCCTTGAGGGCGTCACCGTCGAGGCCGTCCACGTCGGCTAGCTCCTCCTCGCTGGCGAGGTTTGGGTTGAGCAGGCCGTGGTTGGCCCCGACCTGGGGTGTGATAGGTAGGGCGGCTAGGAACAGGGCTGATGTAGTCCACATTAGGGCCGAGCACTTCATCTGGAGATTCGTCCTCTTGCTGCTTCTTGCTAGTTGTGCGGTGTGGCGGGGTCCGCCGCGTCGCTGTCTTCTGACGTGGCGGCGGATCTGCCGGCCGCGGGGTGCTGGAGGGCGACGAGTATACCGAGCAGGCCGAGCAGGATCATGGCCCCCGGGGCCAGAGTCGGCATGGCGCCTCCCAGGCTCTCGTTGACCAGTTCGAGGCCGCTCGAGTTCGGATGAAGTTCCCGCTCGAACTCGACGTTGGACTGGAAGTGGAAGTAGACGCCGAGCAGACCGGCTGGGACGTAGGCGACTAGCAGAATCCGGAAAGTCCGCACTGCCGCGACGGACGGACGCGCTGCCAACCACAAGCTGGCTGTGGTGCCAGCTGCCAGGAGCACGAGCGGGATCCACTGCTTGCTGTCCTCGTAGTGATCCAACAGGTACAACTCGGCAAGCAGACCGAGTGCCCCGAAGAGCAGGATGTACAACAGGTACCGTCGCCAGCCCTCGATGTTCACGGTGTTCCGCGTCGCCCCTCGAACCGACCCTAGAGCCCGGCCGTGGATTTCCCGCTACGGCCGCGGATCCGCTTGCTGTGGTGTGACGCGTCACCCTGGTCGGACGAGGGAAGGCTCGGCCAACCGACAACGTCGAACCCGCGGAGGGGCCGGGGAACGCCACACTACCGCAGCCGTTCGGATCCATCGGAGAGGCATGTCGGGTGCTGCTGCCGGTGGCAGTTTCGGCCCCACCGGTCTGGGTGGCCTTGAAGTCTTCCCGCAGGGATCAACTCTTGACGGGAGCGACCCCGCCGGTGGAAGCCGGCGTATTGCCGGCGCGCCGCACCGGGGACCGGGGCCACGGGGTCGCTCCCGTCACGCTCTGGACGCATGTCGCGGCCGGGGCGTTTCATTCTCGGGAGGGGATCCACTGGTGAGAAGAGAAGACTCAGTTGCACGTTCCTGGAAGTCGCTCGGGCCGATTGGTGGAAGTGAGCGGCTGTTGTTGCCCTTCCGTCGCTGTACGGGGCCTGGCGCGGCTAGACTGTGGAACTGGACCGGAGCCGGGCGGCTGGGTTCTGGCGGCGAGAGGTAGACAGGGGATGGACATTCGAGAGCGTCAGAATTGCCAGCGGTCGTTGGAGAGGCTGGTCGCCGTAGGTTGGCTCTATGGACGGGTCAAGAAGGTGGAAGGCTGGCGGCTGGTGTTCATAGTAGGCGTCGCGGGTCTGCTGCTGTCGGGTCTGGCCGTGGAAGCGGATGCCTACAGCCGAGTGGCGGCGATCGTCGTCGTCTTGCTCTGGTGCATAGACCAGGCGGTTCTGGTTGCATGCGCCGACAGGATGAAGGAAGAGGCGGCGGCGATTCAAGAAGACTTCGACTGTTTCGTCCTCGGCCTACCGTGGCCGGAGCACTGCGGTGTCGGGCGGCCGACGGATGACAGGGTGAGAGACTTGGCGACGATGGCAGGTGGGCGAGGCGAGCAGAGGGAGGAGCTGGCTGACTGGTACGGAAGGGACGGTATTCCCGAGGAACCGCTGTCAGCGCGGCTGTATTGCCAGAGAACCAACTGCCGGTGGGACGAACGACTGCGCAAAGAGTGGATCTGCGCCATCAGATCCTTCGCGGGCGGGTCGCTGGCTGTGGGCCTCGTTGTGGCAGCGCTGGCCGGCGTCTCGCTGCTCGGGGTGGTTCTTGCGGCGGCGGCGGGACTCAGGCTTGTTGCGTGGTTGGCGATGGAAGTCAGGGCTCAATCGGCGGCGAGGAAGCGTATGAAAGAGCTGCATGGCTTCCTGTCGCGGCCCGGCGCGCAGACCGGCAGGCTGACCCTTTGCGACTCCCGGCTCGTGCAGGCGCGACTCTTCGAGCACCGGCGGCTTAGCCCGACTGTGCCGGATTGGTTTTATCGGTTGAGGAAGACGGATCACGAGGCGATGGAACCGGGTTGAATAGGCACCGTAGCCAACTGGCTGGCCGGACGTGGAAGCAGCCGTCGAGAAGGCCACGGTCTGGGCGCGGAGGGGCTTCGGATCGTGGAGCGTCCGCCGGTGTCTTCGAAGGGAAGGGTCGACTACGTTCGTCGCTTGCGCAGGATGGAGTCCACGAAGCGGAGAACCGTGGCCCGTTCGTCGGCGTCGAGTTCCAGTATCTGTCGAACCAGCACGACGGTTGAGTTACGCCGCTGTGCGTCCGACGGGTCCCCGTCGGTGGGAACCCAATGTGCCCAGGCCGCTAAGGTCTGAAAGTTCAGCCCATAGAGGTCGGCTAGTTCCAGGAGCACGATCGGGTCGGGCTGTCTGATTAGGCCCCGTTCGATCTGGGACAGGTATGCGTTGGATCGCCCGATGCGTCGTTCTACCTCGCGAAGAGACAGTTGGTAGTGCAGGCGAGCGCGGCGCAGAACGCCACCCACCTGCGGAGGATCTTGGCGGTGAGTGCGATCTGGCTTAGCCGGGGACCGGGCGGTCGCTGATCTACGGGAAGCGTGATCGGTCATGGTTCTGGGGCCGCTACGACCGAGGAGCCCGGGAGCCGCAGTGTGTGTGTGTCGAGCGACCCGGCGTTTCGGTTGTTCCGAGCGCGATCCTCTCGGTGCGAGAGGGGCTCGCATGGCTTCGCGGCTGTCCAGCGCAGGCGACGCTCGCCCTTCCGCCGCCGGGGGAGTTCCAGTCGGTGGAGCCGGGGGTTGCGGTCGATCGGAATGCGAAGTAGAGTTGCACCTATGCAAACCAGAAGCGCAAATGGGCTGATGGCGGAGTCGGTACGCGTCGTGCGCGTGATGCCAGATCCGGCGTACGCGGGCCTATGGGACTCGATTGTAGTGGATGCCTCGGTAAAGGACCGGCTGCTCCGAGCGACAGTGTTGAATCTCCGGCTACGCGCCGAGCTGCCGTTCGAGACGACGGCGCTGCACGGGCTCGTCCTGCTGCATGGACCGCCAGGAACGGGCAAGACGACGTTGGCGCGCGGGCTGGCCCAGGAACTGGCGAAGATCACGGCGGACCGTAAGGCTCGACTGGTCGAGGTCAACCCGCATGGTCTCATGAGCGCCGAACATGGGGAGAGCCAACGAGCGGTAACGCAACTGCTTACAGAGTACGTGCCGAGCCTTGTTGACGACGGGATGGCAACGGTGGTTCTCCTCGACGAGGTCGAGTCGATGGCCATCGCGAGGAGTGAAGCGTCGCTGGGCGCGAATCCAGCAGACGTGCATCGAGCGACGGATGCAGTGCTGGCGGCGCTCGACTTGAATACGACGGAGGTCCCCAATTTGGTCTTCGTGGCGACGAGCAACTTCGTCGACGCGCTGGACGAGGCATTCTTGTCGCGGGCAGACGTCCATATCTGCGTCCCGGCGCCGGATTCTGCGGGGATCGTGGAGATTCTGAAGCACGCGTTTCGGTCGATGGCGCCGGCTTTTTCCTGCCTCGGCGAGTTGGCCTCCGACCCTCGACTCAAAGAGGTCGCAGGGCGTCTGGCGGGCGCGGACGGCCGACGAGTCCGCAAGACGATCATGGAAGCGATGTTAGGGCGCCAGGAGACGGTACTGGATCCGGGAAGCACAACGATCGATGATCTGCTCGCGGCGGCGACGCGGGTTATGGAGAACAGCGACATCGAGCATGGAAGCTCGGAGGGCTGAAATGGAGCGACAGAGGACAATCGCCGCGTCACCGGTTCGGAGCGCCGCCGAAGCGTGGGACGTTGTAACTACACTGATCGCAGAGACGCTTGAGCGCAGCCCTGAGGTCCCGGATGGGAGCGTAGCCGAGGAGTTTGCGGCGCTGGAGGGGCTGGGCCCGGCTCTCATCGCGGCCGGGCATTTGGAATCGGACGGCCTGGTGCTCTGCGACGATGGCCTGCATGTGACGATTCGGGTCTTGACCGCGGATGCGGCACTCGCAGTCAAGGAGAATCTCAATCCCGTGCCCGGTGGCGGGCGTGCTTCGGGTGCGTGGATCCTCTATCTACCTTCGCCCGGAGCACTCGAAACGAGCGTGGCCGGCGCGGCGAAGCGGTCTGCGCATCTATCTGTAGACGCACCGCCGAAGTCGGCGCCGTTGGCAAAGGGGAA
Source organism: Candidatus Multivorans sp. (assembly GCA_965238135.1). Classification (GTDB taxonomy): domain Bacteria; phylum Acidobacteriota; class Thermoanaerobaculia; order Multivoradales; family Multivoraceae; genus Multivorans. Next base: position 571,698 of record OZ250177.1, read on the forward strand.
GAAACGGGAGGCAGGTTCGGTCATTGATCTGGGCGCACTCCGCAAGGCGACATCGAAATGGTGACATCGACCTCGGTCTCGACCTATACGCGCACTCATACGGCTACGCACTTGGCGGACGTCATTCTGGGCTCGATTGCCGACATCTTGGGAACGCTTCGCATTGATCCCACGCGGCTGTTTGCGGATTGGGAGACGGATCAGGCGGCCATCTCGAACTGGATTGCGGAAGGCTCGCTCAAGTGCGTCGCACTCGAATGCCACCGCCCGGACGGAACGGTGAACCCGATCTTCGAGTTCCCGCTGTCGTACACGGGCACGGGGCCGGGGAATCGGAAGTTCACGGCTGATCGGGCCGCGCTGGCACGCTATCTGGCGAAGCTGCAGCTAGTGCCGGCTGGAACTACATATCGCCTCTTCTGCAGCTTCAATGGACCCCATTCGGTGCAGGCGGGATGGTCCCCTGGGACAAGGGCGTCCGTTGGGGGCCTGCGCTCGGTGAGCTTTGGGACCCTCGCTGCCGGACCGCACGCCGGCGCGGGAATGCGCTACTACCGAAAGTAGGTGAGAGGATGAGCTACGTCGACGACGCGTTCGATAAGTTGAAGTCGAATCTCGAGATTACGAAGACCGAGAGCCACCAGGCGCAGATTCGGCACCAGTTGGTGCGCGAGCACATCGAGGCCTCGTGGGAGTTGGTGGAGCATTTTCTCACCGGCAGCTACAAGCGACACACCAAGACGAAGAAGCTGAAGGACGTCGACATATTCGTCGTCGTCGATCCAGAGGGGCCGCAGGCCGCATTGGCTGACGGTACGGGAACGGCGGCTGTGCTTGCGTTGCACGACTTACTGGCCGAACGCTGGAACGATCTGGGCGCCGACGACAACGTGGTGACGATCCACTATGGCGACGAAGACGTCGCGTCGTACGAGGTCGCTCCGGTCTTCCCGCGAAGCGGTGGCGGCTATTCGATGCCCAACGGCGTGGCGTGGATGGACACCGACCCGCAGGAGCAAGCGGAGCTCGTGACGGTGAAGAACAAGGAGTGCGACGCGAAGTTCGTGCCCTTTGTGAAGATGGTCAAGGGAATCAACCGCGAGGCAGGAGACCCAATCGAGCCCGCGTTTCTGATGGAGGTGATGGCGCTGGACCTTGTGGTAGAGCCGTTTGGCCGGTACAGGGACGAGATCAGGTTCTACCTGGCTTCGGTCGCGGACCAGATTACCGACGACTGGCGGGATCCAGTCGGGCTTGGTCCGGACGTGAATGCCCGGATGGGGGCCCGCCGTCGGAAAGAGCTGTCGGAGATTGTGCGCGGGTGGCTGGGTGTCGCCGAGGAGGCGTTGCAGCTTGAATACGAAGGCAAAGAACGGGCGGCGGTAGAGGCGTGGCGCGAGCTGTTCGGCTGGCGCATGCCGAGGCCATGAGTTTCGAGTGCCTTCTACAGACGCCCGGCCCCGACCGACCGTCATGTCCCACAAGTGCTTACATTGTCTGTTACTTCGCCAACTCCGAGCGGGAAGAAGTGAGCGCTCCCGTCCCACCAACCCAGCAAAGCGAACGGCCGATGGGGACCTCTCCGCGGGCCCACCGCTGGCGGGTGCGCTGTACGGCGCTCACGGCGCCTCGCCCGCTACCGCCGCCTGTTCGTCGGCGAGCATGTTGCGGCGGTGGAGGACGTACGCCTTGATCAGCGCGACATCATCGCCGTCGAGGACCGGGGAGAAGTCGGGCATGCCGAGGTCGACAAGAGCGCCCTCGATCAGGGCGGCCTCGTAGGAGTCGAAGACGCGCTGCGACGACTCGCGCAGGTCGGGCGTGACGCCGCCGGAGACCGCGCCGTAGCCGTGGCAGACCAGGCAGTACTGGTTGAACAGCCGCCGCCCGGCGTCGATGTCCCTGGTCGAGGCGCCGTGCTCGACGCGGGTGACGCGCACCTCACGTCGCTCCTGCCGTTCGATCGGCTGGCCGGTGGCGCCCAGGGCATAAACGACGATGCGGCCCTCGCTTTCGACCGCCTGCCGGGCCGAGCGGGTGCCGACGGTGCCGAAGGCGCCGCCCCAGCCGGACATCACCGCGATGTACTGCGTGCCGCCGCTCTCGAAGGTGATCGGCGGCGCGTCCTCGGCCAGCATCTGACCCGAGAGGCCGGTGGCGTCGACGACTGCTTGAGGGATGTCCTCGGGTGCCGCGGGGCGCACGCCGAGGTTCCACTGGCCGGGGGTGTACTTGAAGTTCGGGTCCGGCACGTAGAAGTTCGCCATCTCCATCGCCGGGATGTAGACCAGCCCCGTTTGCGGGCTGAACGACATCGGATGCCAGTTGTGCCCGCCGAGTGGCCCGGGCGAGACGGCGACTGCCTGGTCGGTGTAGCGGGCGCCGGCCAGTTCGACCGGGCGGCCGGTGGCGAGGTCGACGTGACTGGCCCAGGTCACGGTGACGAACTCCTCGGCCGAGATCAGCTCGCCGGTGCGGCGGTCGAGGACGTAGAAGAAGCCGTTCTTGGGCGCCTGCATCAGCACCTGGCGCACCCGGCCGTCAATCGGCAGCTCGGCAAGCATGATCGGTTGGGTGGCGGTGTAGTCCCAGGTGTCGCCCGGCGTCGTCTGGTAGTGCCAGACGTGCTCGCCGGTGTCGGGGCGCAGCGCCACGATCGAGGACAGGAACAGGTTGTCGCCACCGCCGGGGCTGCGGATGTTCCGGTCCCACGGCGAGCCGTTGCCGACGCCGATGTAGAGCAGGTCGAGTTCGGGGTCGTAGACGATCGAGTCCCACACGGTGCCGCCGCCACCTGCGGTCCACCATTCGCCGGTCCAGGTCTCGGCGGCCATGCGCATCGCCTCGTTCTCGAAGCCGTCGGCCGGGTTGCCGGGCACGGTGTAGAAGCGCCACGCCAGCTCGCCGGTCTCGGCGTCGTAGGCGTCGACGTAGCCGCGCCCGCGGCACCGACCAGGGCCGCGTCGTCGACTCCGTAGGCGGCCTCCGCGCGACGGGCCGGCGGCTGGGAGAAGACGGAGGTTATACGACCAGAAACGCCGTGGCTGCCAAGCCGGCATGGGCGAGAAAGGTGCGCGATGGTCTCATCGTGCGAGATCTCCTGCGGTGCGGCGCCGGCCTTCGGCGCTACTCGCCGGGGTCGTCGCCCGCGGCGCTTGCGGGCAGCGCCAGGACGACGAGCTCGGGAGGCGTACCGCCGCCGCCGATGGCGAAGCGGCCGCCGCCGGTGGCGACGGCGAGGTACTGCCGGCCGCCGTGTTCGTAGCTGATGACGTTCGAGTTCGGTGTCTTCGGCAACTCGATGCCGCCGAGGTATTCGCCGGTCGCCTTGTCGTAGACGCTGATCTCGGCCGGTATGTCGCGCTGTTCGGCTTTCGGGTCGCCCGAGTGTTCCGGGTTCGCGGTGACGAACAGCAGCGTGGGCGTGACCAGGGGCGCCGCGGTGTGGTTGACCTGGCCGAGCCGGCCGAGTTCCAGGTGGGCGATGGCTGGATGGTTCACCGGCCCTACGCCGTGCGGCACCATCCACAGGTGCTCGCCGGTGTTCAGATCGATCGCCGTGATCCGCCCGTACGGCGGCTTCACCAGCGGCAGGCCCCGGGGTCCTTCGACCGTCTGGTACCAGCGATCCGGCACGAAGTTCAGGTCGGAGCGGTTCGGATCGGGCTTGGTCAGGGACACGCTGGCCGAACGGGTATGCGAGACGACGTAGAGGATCCCGGCTTCGGGATCGACCGCGGCGCCGGTCCAGTTCGCGCCGCCGCCGTCGGCCGGCAACTGGATCGTCGGCTTGCCCGACTTCCCGAAGCGTGGCGGCGTGTAGAGCGGTACCAGGTCGTAGTCGGCTGCGATCTCGAGGGCCTCGGCGCGGAGTTCGGGAGTCCAGTCGATCAGGTCGTCTTCGGTGATGCCCTGGCGATCGAAAGCGGCCGGCCGGGTCGGGAACGGCTGGGTCGGCGCGGCGCGTTCGCCGGGCACGTCGCTGGGCGGCGCCTCCCGTTCCTCGATCTCCCACACCGGCTCGCCGTTCGTCCGATCGAAGACGAAGGCGAAGGCCTGCTTGGTGACCTGAGCCACGCCGAGCACCTGCTTGCCGTCCACCGTGGCCTCGAACAGGTTCGGGGCGGTCGGCGGGTCGTAGTCCCACAGGCCGTGGTGGACGAACTGGTAGTGCCACTGGCGCTCCCCGGTCTCGCAGTCGACCGCCACGATGCTCTCGGCGTACAGGTTGTCGCCGAGGCGGTGGCCGCCGTACAAGTCGTTGGTCGGCGTGCCGATCGGCAGGTAGGCGACGCCCGCCTCCTCGTCTACCGCGATCATCGACCAGACGTTCGTGTTGCCGCTGTAGCGCCAGGAGTCGTCCTCCCAGGTTTCGACACCGAGTTCGTCGTCCTGGGGAATCGTGTGGAACACCCAGGCGAGCTCGCCGGTGGGGATGTCGTAGGCGCGCACGAAGCCGGGCGGTGCCTCCTTGTGGGTGGCGAAGTCGGCGACGATCGAGCCCACGATCACCGTGTTGCCGCAGATTGCGGGCGGCGAGCTGTGGGTCGTCAGGCGCTCCATCACCTCGCGGCCGAGGTGGGGGGTCATCTCGACCGCGCCGCCGTCGCCGAAGGCTGGGTCGGGGTCGCCGGTCGCGGCGTCGAGGGACACGAGCCGGCGGTCGTGGGTCGGAATGAGCACCCGTTCGCGTTCGCCGTCCGTCCAGTAGGCCACCCCGCGGTGCTGGAAGCCCAGGTTTGCCGGCCGGCCGGCGCGCCAGCTTTCGGGATCGTAGCTCCAGAGCGTCTCGCCGCTGTCCGCATCGATCGCGGCGACCTGGCTGAGCGATGTGGACACGAAGATCCGGCCCGCGACCTCGAGCGGAATCGCCTTGAACTGGCTGCGCCGTACGGTGCTCGGGACCTCCGTGTCGGCGGCGATCGACCGCCAGCGCCAGACGACCTCGACGTCCTGGAAGTTGTCGCGGTCGATCTCGTCGAGCGTCGAGTACTTGCTGTTGCCGGGATCGCCGCCGAAAGCCGGCCAGTCGCCGGAGGCGCCGGTCTGAGCCGGGAGGGGTGGGCTCGCCAGAGCGGCGGCGAGTGCCAGGGCCGCCGCAGCCAGGAGAGGAGTGGAGTGCGGGGTCAGGACAGCAGGCCGATCAGGCGGGCCCATACCGAGACGCTGGTCCAGATGCCGATCGACAGCGCACCGACCACCTTGGGCCAGTGTCCCAGCGTTCCTTCTTCGGCGAACGCGACGCGGCGTCGGATGGTGAAGTTGAAGAGCAGCCCGATGACGATGATCTGCATCTTCCACCAGAAGAACGGGCTGTAGTACTGCTTGAGCGCCGTGGACAGGACCTGCGGCGCGCCGGTGACGAACAGGGCCACGAAGCTCCAGATCATCCAGCGGTCGGCCTCGCGGGCGAGCCGGGCGGTCGATGTCTTGATCAGACCGCGACCGAGCAGCCGCATGTCGACCAGCAGCACGGCACCGGCAAACGCCACCAGGGCGACGAGGTGCACGCACTGGATGATCGGCGATGCCCAGGTCTCCTCCAGCATCCAGGCGCTGAAGGACAGACCCTGCATCCACTCGAAGAAGGACTGCATCACTGATCGATCCTCCGTTGTCGGCTCACGCGCCGATGTTCAGGTTGTCCCACCAGTCGGGCATCAGGCCGGCGTAGGCCATCATGCGGCCGGTCACCACGACCGCCGCCCACAGCAGCAGGGAGACAACGCCGGCGACCCGGGCGTTGAACGGGATCTCCCGGCCCTGGTCCCAGGCCTGGACGGACTTGTAGGTCGCGTAGTGGAACCAGAACATGTTGATGCCGGCGACCACCATCAGCAGCATCTTGGCCCAGAAGTAGAAGTTGCCGTAGTAGCGCATCGGCTGGCTGTAGAGCAGCAAGCCGCCGGTGATCAGGTTGATCGCGTATCCGGTCAGCGCCCACGGGAAGAGACGGGTCGGGATGTTCGACACCGGCACCTTCTTGAGCGTCAGCCCGACCAGCCGCATGTCCCAGAAGGCGATCAGGCCGGCGAACAGGCACATGCTGACCACGTGGGTCGTCAGCAGTGTCGGGTACGCGTTCAGCGATTCCCGCAGCGCGACGCTGCTGGGAAGCGCATCGACCCACTCGAAGGCGCTACGGATGAACATCGGAAGGTGACCCTGTTCGGCTCAGACCGGCAGGAGCCGGAACGGCCTACTTGCGGCAGCGGTCCTGGTACTTCCGGTAGATCGCGTGGCAGTCTTCGCAGGCGCCCGCGAGTTCGTTGGTCAGGTCGCTGACCTTCTCCTGATCCTCTTCGTGCGCCGCGGCGTAGATCTGCTTGGCGACGGAGGTCAACTGCTTGGCGTACTTCTGGAAGTCCTCGTTGCCGACCGGCGCGGGCTTGCCGTTCTCGCACTTGCGGTCGGCATTCATGATCAGCGGCTCGACCTCGGCCAGGGCGAGGGCTGCCTGCTGCGGCACCTGCCAGCCGGTGTAGATGCCGGAGAAGAGGGACGATGCGGAGCGGTCGTCTTCGCTGCCGGCCTCGGGCGGGGCGCCCGGGTCCGTGGTCTGGACGTCGAACAGGAAGTTCGAGTTCGGGAACAGGATGGCGCGCATCAGTTCGGCCAGGTTGCCGACCGGTTCCTCGTGCTCCGAGGCGGCGAGTGGCGTCGCGGCGATCGTCGTGCAGGCAGCGAGAAGCACTGCCGTGGCGAGGAGCGGCGCAAGTCTGGTCAAGCGCATTTGCGGGATCTCCTTACCCCTGAGGGAACAGTCGTTAGTTGACTTGGGTCGCGGGCTCGCGAGCCGGGAGTGTAACTCAGTCGTTCGACGCCTCGTCCGGTGAGTTTGCGACCAGTTCGGCCGCAGTCGTCGACGCGATCAGCCACTGCATCTCCAGGCCGGCGGTGCGGTGAACCGAGTACTCGGCCACCCGCGGATCGCCGACGATGCGCAGGAACTCCGCGCGCGACGGGTACTCGACCAGGGCGATCGTGTCGAAGCGTTCTTCCGTGTCGCCGATCACCATCGAGTCGACCCGGCCCGACCAGATCAGGCGGCCGCCCTGGGACGTGATCCACTGGATCATCTGGGCGCCGTAGCGCTGGTAGGCCTCGGCCCCGCTCAGGCCCTCGTCGGCCGCGTCGGCCTGGTCCTTGAACCGCAGCAGGTTGACCATGACGACCGGCGTATCGGCCGGTCCCTTCATGAGTTCTTCGATCTGTTCGGGTCTGGGCCCGATCTGTCCCATGGCGGCGCCGCCGGTAGCGAGAGCGGCGACGGCGAAGAAGAGAATGCACGTTGCGACGGAGAGCTTGCGGTTCATGGGGGTTCCTTTCGGTGGGGTTGCTTGCGCGGCAGAACTACCGGATGCCGGCGGGGACGCCGCCGCACCCAGTTTGTGCCGCGCAAGTTGCTAGGCAGGTGTGCCCACGGTCATCGGTTGGAGTCTCAGGTAGGTGAGGGAGCGCCACAGCCACTCCAGCGGTCCGAAGCGGAAGCGGGCCAGCCACCAGGGCGACCAGATCAGTTGCAGAGCCCAGATCAGGGCGACGATCGCGGTCTGGGCGAGGCGGTCGACCTGCTCGAACAGGCCGAGGCCATGGCCGTAGAAGATCAGGGTGCAGATGAGGCTCTGGCTCACGTAGTTCGTGAGCGCCATCCGTCCCGCGGCCTGGAGTCGCCGTTGCACGGCGGGGAGCCAGCCGCTCCGGACCGCCAGCATGACCAGGGCGACGTAGCCGAGGAAGACGCCGATCGAACCGACGTAGTTGACCATCTGGCCCTGGAACATCGAGAACTCGAAGGCGAAGTCGTGCTGAGTGTTGTAGATCACTCCGGCGACCACGATCGGCAGGCCGAGCGCGAGTCCGGCCGCGGCCATACGCCGGTAGAACGCGGACGAGCGCCGCGCCGAGAGCACACCGAGCTTGTAGAGCCCCATGCCGACAAGCATCAGGCCGCCGGAACGCCAGAGGAACAGGAGCAGGAAGACGGTGGTCTCCAGGCCAATGGCGGTGGCGCTGCGCTCCGGCATCTGGGTCAGCCAGCCCGATTGGTAGGTCGCGATCTCGGCCTCCACTTCGGCCGCCGCCGGCGCCCAGCCCCGCTCCAGGCCGTCGCGGGCCTCGGCGGGCATGTTCGGTATCGACGATGCGGCCAGGAGGAAGAAAACCGGGGTCACCGCGGTCATGGCGAACCCGGCGATCACCAGCTTCCTCGGCTTGAGACCGCGCAGGCTGTAGAGCAGGAATCCGCACAGCGCGTACGGCACCAGGATGTCGCCGTACCAGATCAGATGAGCGTGGGCGAGGCCCAGGAGCAGCAGCCAGAACTGCCGCCGGTAGTGGACGCCGGTGGCCGAGACGCCGCGGGAGGCGGCGCGCTCGGCCATCAGGGCCATGCCGGCACCGAACAGCGTCGAGAAGATCGACATGAACTTGGTATCGGCGAACACGTGGGTCAGCAGCCAGACCGAGAAACCGGCGCCCGCCAGCTTGTCGTTCGCGGCCGGGTTCAGGTACGCCGCCGAGATCATCGAGTAGCTCTGCACGTTCATCACCAGGATGCCCAGCACGGCGAAGCCGCGCAGGACGTCGATGGCGGCGATCCGCTCGCCGGCCTGGACCGGGGCCGCCCTCGGCGCGGCGGCGGTCTCGATGGGCGATTCGGCTGTTGTCACGACGGTCGTTGCGCTAGCGCGCCAAACCTGTCGCAGGCTCCATGTTTGGCCCCAGCCCCCACCTCACCAGGTCTTTGCCCCGCAGAACTCACTACGTCTCGTTCCGCGGCGCAAGCTCCTGGTCGGCGAGGAAAGCTCGGGTTGTGGCCACGAACTCGTCGAGTTGGTCGTGGTGGACCCAGTGCCCGGCGCCCTGGAAGTTGCGCAACTCCGCGTTCTGGAACGCGTCGATGCGGCCGTCCTCGGCCGGGTCGCTGGCCCAGCTCTCCGTGCCCCGCACCAGCAGGGTGGGGCAGGTGATCCGGCCCCAGATGCTGCGCAGTTCCTCCTCGTCGTAGCGGTAGGGCGGGAAGGAGCGGACGTAGTTGTCGAATTTCCAGGTGTAGGTGCCGTCCTCGTTGCGCGCCATGCCGTTGACCGTGAGGTGCCGGGCCTGCTCGGGGCTCAGGAAGCTGTTCACCTCCTGCATCCGCTCGGCCGCGGCGTCGAGCGACGGGTAGCGCCGCGGCTGCCGACCGGCGAGCTTCTGCATGTTGCCGATCCAGTCCCGCATTCGTTCGTCGACGGCGGCGGTGATCCGGCCGCTGAGGATTTGAGGGGGCGGCCCCATGCCCTCGATCGCCACCAGCTTGTGGACGTTGTCGGGGTAGAAGCCGGTGTAGTGGAGCGCGATGTTCGCGCCCAGGGAGTGGGCCACGATGCGCACCGGAAAGCGGTCGAGCGCCTCGAGCAGTTGCGCGATGTCGAGCACGAAGTCGGTGATCGCGTACATGCCGCCGATTGCCCACTCGCTGTCCCCGTGGCCGCGCAGGTCCGGGGCCACGATGTGGTAGTCGGAGCGCAGCGCGTTCGCCACCCAGTCCCAGTTGTGCGCGTGGTCCCGGCCGCCGTGGATCAGCACCAGGGGCGGCTTGTCCTCGTTGCCCCAGCTCAGGTAGTGAAGCCGGAGGCGCTGCGAGATGTAGAACTGCGACGACGGGCCGACAATGTCCCGGAAGGGACTGTCGCTGAAGGCGGTGCTCATCGATCCTTGGGCGCGGTTGGAGCCGTGATCACTGTTGGTCCGGGCGCGGCGGATTGATCATCACGTGAGCGCCTGCAGTGCCCGGCGCCATGAGCCAGGGCGCTCCGGGGACCGGTCGGGTCGTGAGGCCGGTCGACTCCGGAGTGGCGTAGGGCGTGTAGATGACCCACCGCAGGTAGGGATCGATCACCTTGCCGCTCTCCGCGTCGAATCCGCTGCCGTGAAGCACATACAGCGTGCGCGGCTCGCGCGGCATGGGCAGGCTGCCCTCCGCGATCTCGTTTTCGCGCATCGCTACCCTTTCCTCACCGGTGATCCCCTGGGCCAGAAGCTCGCGGCCGCGCGCCATGAACGGCTCGAGCGACTCGTGGTAGCAGGCGACGCTCCAGCGCTCCTCGCCGGGCCGCGCGGCCAGGCAGACCAGGTCGTTGCTGCCCGCACGCAACTCGACGACCTTGCCGTCGCCGTCCCAGCCGAGCACGCGCGCGCCGTCCCGGCGGTCGTCGGGTGCGGCCTGGATGGCGGCGGCAAGCTGCGCCGCGGCGTCGGGGGGCTCGGCGGCGCGGGAAGTGGCGCCCGGAAAAGCGAGAGCGAGCACGCCCATGGTTGCTGCGAGAGTGGTCGTCCTGTTGTGCACGTCGTACCTCCTGTTGCGCCCACCGGGTGTTGGGCAGGCCGGCGACAGCGTATCGCGGTGCTGATCCTGTTCTAGTGCTTGGAAGCTGCGCTTCGTCGGCGTGTCCGTTTGAGCCCTTGGAGCAAGCGAAGTGTCTTCTGGACATCGGTCGGCACAACCTTCATGTTCTCGACGATTGCCTCTGGAGTCAGGTGCGACGGGAACTCCTTCGTCTGCAGCCAACCTCTCAAGCCGCTCAGAACCTTCTTCGCGTCGCCCCACCTTGGCAATTGCTCGTCGTCGAGTGGCACCTGCTTTCGGGCTTGCTCCATCGCTGTTGCGAGGGCTAAGCGACGGTCTTCTTGGTGGATTCGCTCGGCGACTCTCTCCCAGATTCGCTGCCGCTGATCGCCTAACAGGCGATCCCATTCACGCGCGAAGCGACCCCGCAGCCTTCTCCAGACGCCTTTCTTGTTGGCTGCGGCGGCCTGGGAGTCGAGCAGTCGCAGAACAGCATCGCGGTCGAGCAAGTAGTTCTCTAGCTCGTTCTTCTCCCAGAGCACGAGCCGGAAGTCGAGTTTGTAGGCTTCGCTCTTGGAGCGCTTGTTGCGATCAAGTAGGGCCCCCCGCCTCGCCCTGTCGGTTCGGTAGTCGCGATCACCGATAGCGACGAACTTCATCGGTGCAGGGCTGTCCAGCACCGGGCTGCTAGCGATGTCGCGGACCTGACGCGCCAAGTCGAGGACCCGGGCCTCAATCGGGCCTTGGTAGGTGTACAAGAACGTCAGGTCTCGCCAGATGGCCTGTTGTTTCTTGGTGCCCCAGTGCTTGCGTGCGAACGCCTCGATCAGCTTGCGGTCGCTCTTGTTCTCGACGAAGACCACCGCGCGATTCACGAGCAGGGGCACCAGTTCCATCTGGTCCATAGCGCCGAGATCACCTAGCAGTTGGAGTTGCTCGGGTTGTACCGACAATGGCACGGCTCGGCCGTCCATGCAGACCCGAACAGAGCCTGCCGGCGCCGAGTTCAGGAGTTGGGGCGAGTGGGTGGCGAGAACGAACTGCTCCTCTTCCTCGACTGCCAGACGCTGCAGGATGCCCATCAACTGCCCCTGAAGGCGCGCGTGGAGGTGAGCGTCCGGTTCATCCAGGAGGAACATCGCTGCCCCTGGCGCTAGGACGGAAGCCAGGATCTGGAGAGCTTGGTGGAATCCGGATCCGGCAGTGATCACGTCTCGCTTGCGTCGCAGTGCCTTGTCGCGATAGCTAGCTTTCAGGAAGCGGTCGATGTCAAGGTTGAAGTCGACCTCGATGCTGCTCTCGGGAAACAGCTCAGCCAATAGCGCCTGGAGTTTCTTCCACTGGTGCGGTTCGTCCTGCTGGAGATGCCAAAGCTGGTTGCGGACCATTTCGCCGTGCCGCTGTAGACGTAGGCGGTCCTGCCGTGCTGGCGGCGTCAGGTACTCCTCCTGCGGCAGGAAGCCGGCGAAGATGGGAATCAGTCGGATCTCGCGACGGTGGATAGCTTCTTGCCAGGCCCCCTTTGTGCTCGGCTGGATGCTGAAACGGTTGTAGCTGATGCGAATCTGAAACGCGATCTCAGCGCCGCTTGCGAACATAGCCTTGAGCGAAATGGGTCTCGGTTTCGACTGGTGGGTGATCAGCCCGTCGGGCCAGAGATCGCCTGGATGAGCGGCCGGCAACGCGCCGAACTCGTCGAAACCAACGGTTCGGCTGGAGAGTGCGAGATCGGCGGAGTCTCGCCCGTTGCCGTTGAGTTTGCGAGTTGTCTCGATGCAGTACTGGAACAGCGTCAGGGCCTGGAGGATGGTCGACTTGCCGCTGTTGTTGGCACCGACGAGCAACGTGATGTCCTCAAAGTCGACGCTCGTCGCGTCGCGGAAGCGCTTGAAGCCCTTGATCGTGAATCTGCGGAGCATCTTCTTTGTCTATTGGCGGTTGTCAGCGGGGCGCCCGGGTCAGTTGCTCGAGGCTCTGCGCTGACGACCGAGAGTTCCCCAGCGCAGAGCCAGAGCCGGTCACTGGCCGGTGCGTCTCTGGCGAGTGAATCCTACGGCAACTCGTAGCTTCATGGAGCCTCCGGAGGTCGGGCACGGCTCCGTTTCCGCTATCGTCGTCGCAGACGTATGGAAGCGGGCGACGGAGTTCTTCGCGTGCCATCGGAAGGCCGGCGGTTGAACCCGGCGTCGATACAGGAGCCAAGCTCATGATCGATCTGCACTACTGGCCTACGCCGAACGGCAAGAAGGTCACGATCCTGCTGGAGGAGTGCGGGCTGCCCTACCGCATCGTGCCCTGCCGGATCGGCTTCGGCGATCAGTTCAAGGACGAGTTCCTCGAGATCTCGCCCAACAACCGGATGCCGGCGATGGTCGACCACGAGCCGGCCGACGGCGGTGAGCGGGTCGCGCTGTTCGAGTCCGGCTCGATCATGATCTACATCGCGGAGAAGGCCGGACAGTTCTATCCGGAGGAGCTGCGGGCACGCCACGAAGTGAACCAGTGGCTCATCTGGCAGATGGCGAACCAGGGGCCGAAGTCGGGCGAGTGCGGCCACTTCCGGCGCCTCGGCGACACCGAGGGCGACCAGAGCTACGCCGTGCGACGCTTCACCGACGAGGTGAACCGCCTCTACGGGGTGATGAACAACCGCCTCTACGACCGCCGCTATCTGATCGGCGACGAGTACACGATCGCCGACATGATCTGCTACCCGTGGACGGTCCGCTGGCAGGACCAGGAGCAGGATCTCGCCGACTTCCAGTACTTCAAGCGCTGGTTCCACGAAGTCGGCGCGCGCCCGGGAGTGCAACGGGGCATGGAGGTCCAGAGCGACCTCGCCATCGACTACGCGAACCTCTCCGACGAAGAGCGCGCGCGGTTGAAGAAGATGCTCTACAACCAGCGCGCCCGCCCTGCGCCCGAGGGCGGCCTGCTGTAGCAGCCCTCAGCGGTCGAGAAGAGCTGCCGCCTTCGCGCGGAGCTCCCCGTACGAGGCGCATCCGGTCGCCGGTTCGACGACGTTTTTCCATTCGCGGCGCCAAACTTCGGCGACCCTGGCCGGCAGCTCCCGCTTGCTGTCGCCGACGCGGCCCTTGCGGACCTTCGTGCTGCTGGCGTCTGCGGGCAGGCCGCACGCGGCGTTGCGGGTGCGGCGGACCAGGTTGTCGTCGAACTTCGATCCGTGCTGGCGCATGAAGTCGATCGACGCCTGACGGGTCGCGATCTCGACGTTCGGGCGCTCCGGGTCGAGGCCCAGGAATCGGGCCACGCGAACGGTGGCGGCGGGCAGGTCGGCAACGATGTCCTCGAAGGACAGCCAAAGCGTGTCGGGGTCGAGGCGGCGGGGCCACCAGGACACGAGGTGGTCCCAGTACCGGCCGCTGCGCGAGCCGCGGTGCACGTACTCGAGAGCGAAGTCCTCGATCGAGACGCTGCCGGCCTCGAACACCCAGCCGTTGAAGAAGTGGAAGAAGGAGACCAGGGAGTCGGCCGGGTCGCGGACGACGTAGATCGTGCGGCCGCCCTTCGGCGCTTCGTTCCAGTCGAAGTGGGTCTTGAAGGCCCTCGGTTCGGCGCGCTGCGGGGCGTCGAGGTCGAGGCCGAGGTCGTGGGCGAGTTCGAGCCAGGGCACGACCTCCGTGATCTCGCCGAAGTCCATGTCGCCGCCGGTGCGCAGCCCGTGGACGATCTGCTGCATCAGGGTGGTGCCGGCCTTGGGGTAAGTGGCGATCAGGATGTCGGTCGGCCGCAGCCGGAAGCTCCGTCCCCGCGCCAGGCCCTCCGGCGTCGCGAAGCCGGCCATGCGCCGCCGGATTCCCTTCGCTGTGGTCGCCCGGCTCGGCGCGGAGGCCGCGTCGCTCACGACAGAACCTCAGCCGACAGGTCGACGCCCACCGGACAGTGATCGGAGCCGGTGACGTCTGTCGCGAGGAAGGCGCGATCGACGAAGCGCATCGCGGTCTCTGAGGCCAGCACGAGGTCGATCCGCCAGCCCACGTTGCGCTCGCGCGCATTGAAGGCCTGCCGCCACCAGCTATAGCGCACCGTGTCCGGGTGCAGGTGGCGGAAGGTGTCGATCCAGCCGGCGTCGAGCCATCGCTGGAGTTCCTCGCGCTCTTCCGGCAGGAAGCCCGAGTTGCGGACGTTCTGCTTCGGCCGCGCCAGGTCGATCGGCTGCGGCGCGGTGTTGAAGTCGCCCATCACGAGGACGCGATAGCCGGCCTCACGCGCCTGGTCGACCTGCTCGAACAGCGCCCGGTAGAAGTCCAGCTTGTACGGCACCCGGCTGTTGTCGCGCTTGCTGCCGCTGCCCTTGGGGAAGTAGACGTTGGCCACCAGCAGCTTGCCGAACAGGGCCAGTTGCAGTCTGCCCTCCGCGTCGAAGCGATGCTCGCCCAGCGAGGTCTGGACCCAAGCGGGTTCCAGGCGCGAATAGAGGCCGACGCCCGAGTAGCCGGGCCGTTCAGCGCTCGAGAACGCCGTGTACCAGCGGCTCGGCCGGCGCAGTTCAGGAACCAGTTGCTCGGCGCGGGCCTTGGTCTCCTGCAGACCCACGATCTGCACCCGGCTGGTCCCGAGCCAGTCGAGGAAGCCCTTGCGCGCGCAGGCGCGCAGGCCGTTCACGTTCCAGGAGACGACGCGGATGCGGCGCCGCGCTCGCTGACTCAGGTGCCGCTCCGGTTCTCCGCGTCCACGTCGAAGGACATGATCATCATGTCGCGCGTGCGCCCGGAGCGGTCGATCACCCAGTCCGTGAGCAGGGCCTCGGCCGAGAAGCCGAGCCGTTCGAAGAGCCGGCGGGCGCCGATCTGCTCGCGCGTCATCTGCGCCACGAGCTTGAGCAGGCCCAGGTCGTGCGCCGTGTCGAACACGCGCTGGGTCAGGACGCGGCCTAGACCGGAACGTCGGTGGCCTTCCGCGATGATCACGCGGATCTCGCCTAGGTGGCTCATCCACTGCAGGTCCCTCAGATTCAGGCTTCCATAGCCCACCAGCTCGTCCTCGTAGTAGGCAAGGGTCGTGAAACGGCTGCCGGAACTGGCGTCGCGGATCCAGCCCTCGACCACGTCCGGATCGGTGAGGTCGGAGCGCAGGAACTGCAGATCGATCTCGGGCAGGGCGCGGGCGAGGCTCACGATGTCGTCACGGTCTTCGGGCCGCAGGCGGCGCAACGCGTAGACGCGGTCGCCGCATTGGACCCGCTCGCCGACGTCGTTGTTTTCGCTGCGCTGAGTCGAACCGTCGGCGCCGGGATCGGTTCCCGGCAGCAGGACAGAGGCAGTCAGGGCACTGCGGAGGTCGGACATGCGCGAAGCGAACGCGTTGACGGCAGGGCCTTTCGAAGAGGCGCCCAGTGGGCCAACCAGCCAACGCTAGCACCATGCGCCGCTCCGCACCACACGCGCGTTGCCGCATCCCGGTCGGGTATCGTCGCGCGAACCAAACCGAAGGAGAAAGCGAGATGGCTCCGATACCGAAGGGCGGCACGGTCGCGGTCACGGGCAGCGCCGGTTTCGTCGGCGGCTGGGCGGTCCGCCTGCTGCTGGACAAGGGCTACCGGGTGCGCGCCTGTGTGCGGGACGCGAACGACCCGGAGAAGACGACCTTTCTGCGCGAGATGCCGGGGTACGCCTCGGGCCGGCTGACCATCCACTCCGCGAACCTGGACGAAGCGGGCTGCTTCGACGACATCTTCGCCGGTTGCCACGGCGTCGCACACATCGCGCACGTCAGCGACTACAACGACTTCGACTACGTCAAGAACGTGTGCGACCACATCGTCGCGAGCATCGAGAAGTCGGGATCGGTGACGCGCGTCGTCGTCACCTCGAGCATCGCCGCGGTGATCATGGAGGCCGACATCTACGAGTTCGTCCGGCGGCCCGTCCTGTACGAGGACCGCTATCCGGACGAGCAGAACCCGAAGCGCACGCCGGAGCGCGGCCACGGATACTCGATGAGCAAGGTGTACGCGCAGCGAGCGTTCACGGACGCGGCGGAGAAGAGCGGCCGCTGGGACGCGATCACCTGTTGCCCGGGCGACAACGTCGGCCCCATCCTGTCGGCGCACCAGAAGGACAAGGGGCCCTGGCAGCACAACATCGAGTTGATGCTGAGCGGCTCGTGCACGCAGACCCAGGCCTACCGGCCTTGGATGACGGTCGATGTCCGCGACGACGCGGAGTGCCACATCCGGCTGCTCGAGAGTGTCGACGTACACAACGGCGAACGCTTCATCGCCTGGTCGACGGACGCCGTGCCGGTGGAGGAGATCAACGCGGGCATCGATCGCCTGCTGCCGGAGATCCGCCACGCCACGCCGGAGGTGGCGGACAACCATCCCGAGCACGTGCAGAAACGGGAGGAGGAGCTGCGCGGGATCTGGGCCGGCTGCGAACTGCGCAACGACCGGATGCGGGCGGCCACGGGCATCGCCTTCCGGCCCTTCGACGAATCGCTGCGCGACTGCGTGGAGTCGCTGCTCGCGGTGGCCGGGGTGGAACCGAAGCGACGGCCGGAGACGGAGGGCGGTGGGGAGTAGCAGTGGCTGGCCGCAGCCAAGCCCGCTTTGCTGGCGTAGCGGTCGCGCTGTTGCTTTTCCTGCCGGCCGCAGCCATCGGGCAAACCGCGGAGGGACCGGAGAACCCGTACACCAGCAGCGTCGACGCCCGGATGGGAGCACGGCAGTACGGGTTGAGATGCGTCAGTTGCCACGGGCTGCTCGGCACCGGGGGAGAGGAGGGCGACGGCCCGGACCTCACGACCGGGCGATTCCGGCACGCGACGACGGACGCCGGGCTCTACCGGGTCATCCGGAATGGCGTCGAGGGCACCTCGATGCGGGGCTTGCGGCGCGCCAAGGACCAGGTGATCTGGCAGTTGGTCACCTACCTTGGTTCGCTCTCGGATGCCGTCGATCTTGCCTCCCTTCCCGGGTCGGTGGAGGCCGGCAGGGAAGCGTTCGAGCGTTTCGACTGCGGCCGCTGCCACATGGTTCACGGCCGCGGCGGCCGTCTCGGTCCCGATCTGTCGAGGGTCGGCGAGCGGCGCAACCCCACAGAGTTGGTTGAGGACCTGACGGAACCGAATGCCGAGGTCGCGCCGCGCTGGTGGACGCTGCGGGTCACGCGCGCCGACGGCGCCGTGATCGAGGGCCTGAGAATGGGCGAGGACACCTTCAACCTGCGGATCATGGACGGTGACGACGAGCTCCGATCCTTCTCGAAGGCGGCGGTTGGCAAGGTCGAGCGGATAGAGGAATCGTCGATGCCGGTGGAGCCGCTTTCGGACGAAGAGCGCGACGACCTGGTCGCCTATCTGTCCTCGCTTCGGAGGAGCGAATCGTGAGGTGGCTCATCGCGGCGCCGGCCATCCTGCTGCTGGCCTCCGCGCCGGTCCTCCTGGCCCAGGAAGGGGTGGGTGAGGGAGGACCGGTGCTGTCGCCGGTGACCTGGGATCGGCTGTTGAACTCGGACGACGAGCCGCACAACTGGCTGATGTACCACGGCGCCTTGCATGGGCAGCGTTTCAGCCGCCTCGACCAGATCGACCGCGAGAACGTCGGTCGGCTCGAACTGAAGTGGGCCCACCAGATCCGGCAGCTCGACCGGAACGAGACGACGCCCCTGGTGGTCGACGGCGTGATGTTCATCACCGAGTCGCCCAGCAACGTGACCGCCGTCGATGCGGCGACGGGGCGCCCCTACTGGCGCTACGAACACCCGGTGCCGGATGACATCCGGGTCTGCTGCGGTCGCAACAACCGGGGTGTCGCGATCCTGGGCGAGACGCTCTACATGAGCACGAACGACGCCCACCTGGTGGCGATCGACGCGCGCTCCGGCTCCCTGCTGTGGGAAACGGAGGTCGAAGAGCACACGAAGGGCTACAGCAAGACCTCGGCGCCGCTCGTCGTCGGCGACACGGTCGTTACCGGCATCGCCGGTGGCGAGTACGGCATCCGCGGCTTCATCGACGGCTACGACGCCGCGACCGGCGAACGTAGGTGGCGTACCTACACGGTCCCGGGCCCTGGCGAGCCGCACAACGACACCTGGGCGGGTGACTCCTGGCGTACGGGCGGCGCGCCGACTTGGCTCACCGGCGTCTACGACCTGGATCTCGACCTCATCTACTGGGGCACAGGCAACCCGGCGCCGGACTGGAACGGCGACCTGCGGCTCGGCGACAATCTGTACTCGTCGTCGGTGCTGGCGCTCGACGGGAAGACCGGGAAGATCGTCTGGCACTTTCAGTTCACGCCCCACGACGTCTGGGACTGGGACGCGATCCAGGTGCCGGTGCTGGCTGAGGTTGAAGTCTCCGGCGAGCCGATGAAGGCGATGCTGTGGGCCAACCGGAACGCCTTCTACTACCTGCTGAACCGGCAGAACGGCAAGTTCGTGCTCGGGGAGGCGTTCGCCATGCAGAACTGGGCCGACGGACTCGACGAGGAAGGGCGGCCGCTGCTGCGCGAGAACGTGTTTCCGACCGAGGAGGGCACCCTCATCGCGCCGATGGCCGGCGGCGCCACGAACTGGTGGTCGCCGGCCTACAGTCCGCAAACGGGGCTGCTCTACGTGAACGCCTTCGACGGCGAGGCCATCTACTACCAGCGTGACGACGAGTACGTGGAGGGCAGCAACTTCCTCGGCGGCGGCATGCGAATGGCAAAACCGACCGAGCACTACCAGAGCGCCATCCGGGCGGTCGAGGCTGTGACCGGCGAGGTGCGCTGGGAGTTCCCGATCACGCCGAGAACCCGCAGCGGCGTCCTGGCCACGGCCGGCGGCCTGGTCTGGAGCGCCAGCGTCGACGGCTACTTCTTCGCCCTGGACGAGGAGACCGGGGAGCCGCTGTGGCGGATCTCGCTCGGCGCCGCGCCGCACGCCTCGCCGATGACCTACGCGGTCGGCGGCGAGCAGCGGGTCGTGGTGGCGATGGGCAACGTCGTCTTCGTGTTCGGGCTCGCGGACGAGTAGCACGGCGACCCTGCTCATCGGCGACGCGCTGGACGCGGCCGACGGCGTTGTCGACGGGTCGGCCGGCTGTCCCACCGTCTCGGTGACGAACGGTTTGCCCGACCAGGACGCGCTCGCCCGCGTGTTCGCCGATCCGAACTGCTTCAGCTTCCAGGAGATGTTCCCGGGCGGCTTCCAGCCCGTGTTCGGCGGCGAACGAACCGACGCTTCCCTGGTCGGCGGCGTGCGCGGGTACACCGCCTCGGGGACGATCTGGGACGTGAGCGTCAGCGCCCATCTGGTCGACCTGGAAGCCGCGGCCACGCTCGACGCCTCGACCCGGCTCGTGATCGGAGGCCGCAATGCGCTGGACGAAGCCGCGGACCGCAATCCGAATCCGACTGTGATCGGCAACCTCTACAGCACGCGTGCTCCGTTCGACATCAACGGCGGCTTCTACTACGCCCGGTTGCAGTACCGCTGGGGCGGGGGCTAGCAACCAGCGGTTGTCGCTCCGACCCTGGGAACGCGGGCGTCTCGCCCGCATCCGGCGTGAAGCGCTGGCTCGGTTGGCGCTAGCTGCTACAAGTCAGCGCCTTCAGGCCGGGGTCCGCGTTCGTTTGCGGCGCAGAGTTCCAGGAACTCCGCTTCGCTCCGGCACCTGAGCGCGGCGCGAATCAACTCGGCCACCGGTACCTCCCCGAGTTCCAGGAGCCGGACCTTCAGGGCGGGCGTGGTCGGGATGCCGCGCTCCCTGAGGACTGCCGTCACCGTCTCGTAGCCTGTCTCGGATCGTATCTCGGCCCGGCCCTCGTCGCGGTGGCGGCGAAGCCATCGATCGTCGTCCGGACCGGTGCCTTCCGCGGCGCCAAGGGCTCTCCCGACGCGATGCAGTGCGGCCTCCGTCGAGGCCGACATCGTGTGCTCGTTCAGCGCTCGGTGGATCTCCTTCGCGGTCCAACTGGGGAAGGCGCGGCTGGTTCGCGCGGTGCGGAAGCGGCCTCCTTCGAGAACATGGATCATAAGTCCCGAGACACGAGACTTCGGCCGGCTCGGCGACGGCGCGTCGGGCACGTCGACCCAGACCTCGGGGAAGCCACACGCTTCGTACAGCGGCAGCTTGCGTACCCTGACATCGGTCGAGTAGTCGACCTCCAGGATCACGTCCGGCAGAGCATCGCCGTCCACGTCAACCTTCGGGGTCAGTTCATCGGCTGGCGGTGGGTGCAGGTAGAGGATCTGGTCGGCCTGCATCAGGACATGAGGTCTACCGCCAGCATCGAACCGTACGAGGTCTGTCGTCCCGTACGCCTCGATCGGCGATCCGCGTTCCGCAGCCAGTCGTTCCGACAGCTTGGCGAGCCGGTGTGACGGGCCTTCGTGGAACCGCGTGGTCGGTTCGCCGACGACCATCGCCGTTTCGGTGCGCGCCTCCCAGTACTCGAGGCGGCCCTCGTAGTCCTCGATGTCTTCGAGTGGAATGTGAACCGGCCGGCAACCGGGGAAGTCGGCCGGATCGAGCGGCGCCGCTTCCGGGTCGCGCTCTTCCTCCGACGGCGACAGCGTCGCCGTGTGCGCGGGCTCAGCCATGGCGGTGATCCTATCGGGCCCGAGGACCATGGCTGAACCACTACACCTCCATCTTCGCCTGTCCGTGACGGGAGAGCTGCTGGGATCCTGCTTGGCCCTATGCTGCGATTCTCGGCTCCTCCGCCGAGAACGCCTTGTCGGCTGACTCAAAGCGCGTATGGAGCTCATCGAGACGGTGGGTGAAGTCCATGGTGCCCGTCGTCTTACGGTCCGTCCAGTACTTCCCCGTGAGAGTGGTTGGTCGAAGCCGCGGCCCATGCGTCCCGACGACGATGGCTCCATGATGCATCTCGCTGATCCGCTCGTTACGCAGATGAATGTTGGGCTCGTTGGCGTAGACACCGATCACTTGGAAGCCCTCTCCGTTGGGTGACGGTTGCACATGGCTGGCGATGAAGGACGACTCCGACTCAGGTGTCATGAGGTGCATCTGAAGAGTCGACAGCGTCTGCTTCACCCCCATGTAGCAGAGGATCGTTGGGATTGTCTCGCCCGTGTCGGGATCAATGTAGCTGGACTGAAGTTCGACTCGCCAAGTGCCTCGTAGATCCGGTCTGTTGACAAGCCAGCCTTGCAGAAAGGACTGCCGCCAAGCGTAGCGCTCGAAGAGAAAGCCAAGCGAGACCAAAACTCCCACGACGCTGGAGAAGGGCGCGGCGTGATCCCAAGAAACAGGGGTGCCGCGAGCCACCAACACGGTGGACCATACGATCGCGGAGATTCCGACAAAAACGGTGATGTGGAGGCGCTCAAGCCTCACGACTAGCGTGCTCCCAGGTAGGCCCACGCGGCATTGATGAAGGCGCGTGCCTGGACCGGTGTCCACGGTTGAGACTGTGCAAAGAGGAGCTTAACTTTGTCGACCTCACGCCACGTCTGCCAACTCGATCCGCTGTCGATCTGGGTCCCGAGATACCCCAACACGGCTCCGAGTCGGGCATACCAGCCGTAGCGATCGAAACAGGTGTCGGGAGCGTTCCAGGTCAAGCACTCGAGGAGGTATCCTGGGATCGACTGAGCGGCAGGATGGCCGGCGTCGTCCAGTTCGCTGCGGAGATTCTTCAGGATGCGCACCAAACCACGGTAGCGCCGATGTGTGCGATCGTTCTTGTCGCGTCCGTTCTCATAGTGCTCCTTTGGCCACGAAGCGAAGAGTGCCTCCGGGTACTGTCCAACGCCGAGAAGGCGTCCGTGTAGAGCACGCCGACGTCTACATCACTATCGGCCCGGACGTTTACACGGTTGCGATAGGAACCCTGAACGAAGACACGGACAGAGTGCGAGCGCAGCTTCGGACCAAGTACAGCGTGGCGGTCTATCGCGTTCCTGATGATCCCAACAGCGTTGTCGCAGCGAGTCTGCTCAGTCGAGCCTGGCGACTGAGCAGACTGCGTGAAGGTAGTTTCCCAGTCCGGCATTCTTCGGGGCCTCTATAGATGCACTGGCAAGGTATCGTCGGTCCGGCTAGCGTGATCCGTACGTCCGAGAGAATCCTCTGGAGGTGACCTGCGTTGGTCATAGCCCGGTGGGCGCAAGGAGTATGGTCGCCGCTGCACGACATCGAGCCGGCGCTCGGCGCTGGAGACTATGGTCGCTGCTGAACGTGGTCAAGCGAGTTGGCCCACCGCCGTGGCGATCCGACTTTCGTGTCTCGTCCGCATGGATGTCGTTGAAGAGAGGTCCCGGTTCGCCGGACGGCAGTTGGTCTGACTGGCCGCGTTCACGAACCCCGCAGCGCCGGAGCGCCGTGTGGGATGTTCAGGCCGGCGCTCCGCGACGCTTTCCGGCGCGCACGCATCGCCCGGCGGCGTTCGCGTCCGCGCTCGACCAGCAGGTAGAGCGAGGGCACGAAGATCAGCGTGATCAACGTCGAGGCGAGCAGGCCGCCGACCACGACCCGCGCCAGGGGCGCCTGCAGTTCGGCCCCCTCGCCGATTCCGAGGGTAAGCGGCAGCAGGCCGAGCGCGGTGGTCAGCGTCGTCATCAGGATCGGCCGCAGGCGGCGCCGGGAGCCGCGGATCAGCGCCTCGTGGAGGGTGCAGCCGACCTCCCGGCGCATCCGGTTCACGTTGTCCACCAGCACGATCGCGTTGTTGACCACGATGCCGACCAGAACGACGAGGCCGAGGAAGGAGTTCATGTTCAGGGTGGTGCCGGTGATAGCGAGCGTCAGGAGCACACCGAGAAGGGAGAACGGCACCGCGGTCATGATCACCAAGGGCTGGACCAGGGACTCGAACTGGACCGCCATCACGGTGTAGACGAGGAAGACCGCAAGCAGCACGCCGATCACGAGTTCCAGGAACACCTGGCGTTGCTCCTCGAGTTCGCCGCCCATGTCGATGGTGAAGCCGTAGGGTGTCTCGACCCGCGCCAGCGCGGCCTCGACGTCGTTCGCCACGTCGCTGAAACGGCGGCCGTCGATGCCGGCCAGGACCTGCATGATGCGCTGCTGGTTCTCACGGTTGATGGACAGCGGCCCCTCCCCGGGTTCGATGCTCACGATCGAGCCCAGGCGCACCACGTCGCCGTACGGGGTGACGATGGGCAGTTGCGGTAGCTGCTCGAGGCGCAGCCGGTCCTCCGGCTGGAGCTGGACCCGGATGTCGAACTCGTCGCCCTGGTCGCGGAACCGCGTCGCCACGCGCCCGAGGATGTAGTGCTCGACCGCGTCGGCGACCTGGCTGCCGTTCAGACCCAGTTCGGCCAGCCGGGCGCGATCGACCCGCAGCGTGCGTTCGAGCTGGCCGGCCTCGCGGTCGAGGCGGGGGTGGACGACTCCCGGAACTGTCGCCATCGCGTCGACCACGCGCTGGGCGAGCTCGTTGCCCTGGTCCAGGTCGTGGCCGCGGATCTCGACCACCAGGCGGGCGTCCTGGCCGCCGCGCATCATGCGCATCATCATGTTGCTGGAGGAGGCGTAGAGTTCGATGTCGGCTGCCGGCACGTCGGCGATCGCGCGGCGGATCGACGCCACGATCTCGTCCTGGCCGCGACTCCGCTCGGTGATGGGGGTGAGCAGGATCTCCATCGTGCCCTGGTTGGACTGGGCGGGCCGCCACCAGCTCTCGGGCCCGGCGGTGGTGAGCAGATTGTCGAGTTCTTCAGGCTGCACGGCGCCGCGGACCCGCGCCTCGATCTCAGCCATGGTGGAGGTGGTGACGTCGAGCGGCGAGCCGACCGGCATCTCGACCTGCATGTTGAGGCGGCCCTCGTCGCTTTCGGGCATCAACTCGAGCCCGATCACCGGCACCAGGGTGAAGGACCCGAAGAGCAGCACGACGGCCGTGGCCAGGACCAGGCCGGGCCGGCCGAGGGCCCACTTGATCATGCGGCCGTAGGCGAGGTCGACCGGACCGAGGGCGGCTACGCGTTCGTCGTCGGTTCGGCGGCTTGCCGGCACCTTGCGCAGCCACCTCGCGGCCGCCGCGGGAATCAGGGTCAGGGCGACGAATAGTGCGCACAGCAGCGAGAAACTGACCGTGATCGCCAACTGGTTGAAGAAGATGCCGGCGAACCCGGAGATGAAGACCACGGGCAGGAACACGGCCACGGTGGTCAGGGTGCCGGCGGCGATCGCCATCGCCACCTCGTTGCTGCCGGCGATCGCCGCGGCGGTGGGGCGTTCGCCCTCGTGGAGCCGGCGGTAGATGCTCTCGAGCACCACGATCGAGCCGTCGACGAGCATGCCGATCCCGAGTGCGATGCCGGCCAGGGAGATGACGTTCAGCGTGAAGCCGTTGAAGTACATCAGGGCGATCGTGGCCAGCACCGAGATCGGGATGGCGGCGCCGACGATCAGGGTCGCCCGCAGGTCACGGAGGAAGAAGAAGAGCACCAGGACTGCCAGCGTGGCGCCGAACATCGCCCCCACCTGGACGTTGTTCACGGCTTGACGGATGAAGGCGGCGCTGTCCATGAGGATCGAGATCTCGGCTCGGCCGGCGTAGTCGCGATTGATCGCGTCGATCTCCCGCTTCAGCCGGTCCACGACCTCGACCGTGTTCGAGCCGGACTGCTTCTGCACGAACATCCGCATGCCGGGCGCGCCGTTGATCCAGAGCTCGTTCGTCAACTCGCGGATGCCGTCTTCGACCCGCCCGACGTCGCGCACGAGGATCGGGCGCCCGTCACGGATCGCGACGATCGTGTTCTCGACATCG
The DNA here is from genome assembly GCA_965238135.1 of Candidatus Multivorans sp. Taxonomy (GTDB): domain Bacteria; phylum Acidobacteriota; class Thermoanaerobaculia; order Multivoradales; family Multivoraceae; genus Multivorans. The sequence continues at coordinate 596,747 of OZ250177.1, forward strand.
ACCTTGCGCTCGAATTCACCGATCGTACGGATGAGGACCTCGCGCCCCGTCTCGAGCATGTCGCCGGCCGAGACGTTGCGGTTCTCCCGTGACAGGGCCATCGTGACCTCGCTGGGTGTGATGCCGAGCGCGGCCATCCGGTCGGCGGCGAGCTGGACCTGGATCTCCCGCACCCGGCCGCCCTGGATGTCGACGGCGGCGACCCCTTGCAGGCGCTCGAGGCGGCGGCTGATCGTCTCCTCGGCCAGGTGGCGGATCTGGCGGGCGTCTCCTGCGCCGGAGAGGCCTAGGAAGACGACGGGCATGTCCGAGAGATTGAACTTGAACAGGGTCGGCGCGGAGGCGTCTTCCGGCAGCGTGCCGCGTACGAAGTCGAGCTGCTCGCGGATGTCGTTCACGACCTCGTTCAGGTCGACTCCCCAGTCGAACTGGGCCTGAATGCTGCTCATGCCCTCCGCGGACATGGAGCTCAGTTGGTCGAGGCCGGTGACGGTGGCGAGGGCCTGCTCGACCGGCCGCGTGATCAGGGTCTCCATCTCCTCGGGCGCCACGCCCTCGTAGGTGGTGGTGACCGAGATCCGGGGCATGTCGACCTCGGGCATCAGGTCGACGGCGAGTTGGCGAGCGGCGACCAGGCCCAGCACGGCGATGCAGACGTAGAGCATGCCGACGCCGACCGGACGGTTGGCGGAGAGACGGGGGAGGTTCATCTGCTAGTCCTCAAGGCCCGGCAGCGCCGGCGGGGGAGGCTCCGCCCGGCGCCTCGTTCGCGTTGACCACCCGTACCGGAGCGCCGTTGCCGAGCTGCGCGTGTCCCAGCGTCAGCACCAGGTCGCCGGCCTCGAGGCGACCGTCCACCGCGCTGAACTCGCCGGAGCGCCCCGCGACGGTAACGGCCCGCCACTCGGCCAGGCCGTCGACCGGCACCAGGACGCCGACCGAGCGGGCGCCATCCATTGCCACCCGCTCGAGCAGGGCGGCGCCGGGGATGATCAGCGCGTCGTCCAGGTCGCGCAGGCTGACGGAAACATCCGCGTACATGCCGGGCCGCAGTAGTTCGTCGGTGTCCGCGAGTTCGCCCTCGACCAGGACGGTGCGATCGTTGCGGCGAACCTCGCCGGCTACCCGCCGCACGAATCCAGAGAAGATCTGCTCGCCCGTGGCCTCGGTCGAGACGTCGAAGGCCGCGCCGGCCTGAACAGCGGCCAGATCGCGTTCGGGCACCCGGAACTGGACCATCAGCGGCGCCTCCTCGACCAGGCGGAGGATCGGGGTTCCTGGCTGCACCAAGGCGCCCCGGTCGAGGTAGCGGTCGGCGACCACGGCGTTGAACGGGGCGCGCACGCGGGTGTTGGCGAGCTGCTCCGCGAGCTGCGCCTCGCGCGCCGCGGACTGCCGGACCTGGGCTTCGGCGGCGGCCAGGTTCGCCTTCGCCGTCCCGTACTTGGAAGTGACCTGCTGCTGTTCCTGCTCCGAGAGCAGGCTCTGGTCGTAGAGCTCCATCGCCCGTTGGTAGTCCGCCTCGACGCCGATCAGCTCGGCAGCCGCGCGGTCGCGGTTCGCCTGGGCGACGCCAAGCTGACCGCTGGCCTCCTGGAACTGACTCTTCAGGTCGATGTCCTCGATCACGGCGAGCACGGAGCCGGCCGCTACCCGCTGGCCGATTCGGGTGGGCATTTCGACCAGCAGACCCGAGACCTGGGGCGAGATGTCGGCGACCTCGCCGACCAGTTCGCCGGAGTAGGCGGTGCGCACCGAGAGGTGTCCCCGGCGGGCGGCCTCGGCGCGCACCGGCACCGCCTGGGCCAGCGCGGCGTCGGCGCCGGACAACGCCGACCCGGACTGCGGCGAACGGCCCAGGGCGATGACGGCAGCCGCGGCCAGAACCACTGTTCCGGCCACGCCAACGGCGACCCAGGGGCCGCTGATACGGCGCCGGGGCCTTGCGGGGGGGCGGGCGCCGGCCGGGACAAAGCCGCCCGCGGCGGGGTCGAAGCGCTCGGCGCCGCCGGCGTGCCCCGACTGACGGGGCGCGTTGGCTGTCGGTCCAGCGGCTGCTCGGGAGCGGGGCGGCACGGGGCCGGTTCCAGCTCCTCCGGGTCTGACTATCGCCATGGTTGTCGTTCTCTCTGGTTGGTTGTGCTGCCGTTCGGATCGTCTACGCGGTTCCAGGTCAGGAGTTGCCGTCGCCGTCCTCCATCGCGGCGAGCACGGAGTGGAGGCTGTCGGCGAGGATGGCGTAGAAGCGGACGAAGCCGTCCAGGCGGTTAACGACGACGCTGCCGCCGCCGCCGGGAAGGAGCGCCTGCTTCATCTCTTCGGCCATGGCCTGCCGGTCGCGGAAGCGGTCCGCGACCCGTTGCAGCAGGCCGGGCTGCTCGTTGATCTGGAAGTAGTCGCGGCGGTCGCCCGGGCGAGTGACCCGTTCGATGACGCCCATGTTCTCCAGCAGACGGGTGTTCGTGCTGATGCTGCCGCGGCTCACGCGCAGGCGCTCGGCCAGGCGGTCGAAGCGAAGTGGCTGCGGCGACAGGATGAGCAGGCCGACCAGGCGGCCCGCGATGCGGGGTAGACGGTCCTCTTCGAGCGCCAGGCCCATGCCCTCGATGAAGCGTTCCTCCGCGGCGTCGGGGCTGAAGTCGGCCGCGGCGGAGGGCTCGGCGGATCGATCCAGAACGGAAACTGGCTCGGAGACAGTCATGAGTCAGAGATGTTGGAACATCCGGTTTGTTTTGTCAACACTGAACAAGATGAACGGCATGAACAGGCTGGTCCTTGCAGAGAGCCGGTGCCGGTCCTAGGAGCTTGCGCGGCAGAGACTGGGTGGGCCGGCGTCCCCGCCGGCCTCCGGGAGTTCTGCCGCGCTAGGCTCGCGGCGATGCAGTCCTCAAGGCGTCGCCCGAGCCCCGGGCTCCTGCCGCTGGTCATGGGCCTGGTCATGCTGGTCTTCGCCCTGCTGCAGCTCAACGACCCGGACCCCCTGGTCTGGGTCGCCTACTACGCGGCGGTAGCCTGCGCCTGTACGGTCGCCGCCTACCGGCCGCTGCCCACGGTCGCGTTCCTGGGCTTGGCCGCGGTGACCTTGGCAGGCGCTGTGCTCACCCTGCCGGGCTTTGCCGACTGGGTGCTGAACCGCCCGACCAGCGATCTATGGGCACCGATGTCGGCCGACCGGATGTACATCGAGCACAGCCGGGAACTTCTGGGTCTGGCGATCGCCGGCGCCTTCCTGGTAACCGCGCACCGGCTCTCGCATCGGCGGCGACGCTAGAGCGGTCGCCGCTCCGCGGCGCGCTGTTGCCCGCGGGTCAGAACCCGGGTGGCGCGATCCGCGCCACTCGTGAACCAGTCCGTGCGCCCGTCATCGGGCGCACGGATGGCAGACCCGCGGTTACGGCTCGTTCTCCGGCGTGGCCGCGCTCATCATGAAGCCCATCATCATCTCGTCCGTCGACGGCTGGCCGAAGCGGACGGTGCGGCCGGAGTTGAAGCCGTAGCGCTGGGCCTTCTCGGCCGAGTTGTCGTACCAGGCCGTGTACTCGACCCGGGTGCCCTCGGGGATCCGTTTCAACTGGTCGTAGTAGTAGACCGTCTGCCACGAGAAGTCGAACTGGGGCACATCCAGCAGCACCTCGGTGGTGCCGTCGGGGTAGAAGGCCTCGAAACGGGCCGCCTTGCCGCGCATGTGCATGTGCGGCATCAGGGCGATGATGTCGGTGTCTTTCCGGGCCACGGTGGAGTAGGGGCCGACCTGGTGGTTGCCGTCGTTCGGCGGAATCGCGAAGGTGAAGTTCATGATCGGGCGGAGCCCGGAGCCCAGCGACCGGGTCACCGGCTTGTCGGCGAAGACGAAGCCGATCGACGACTGGTCCCACACGCCGGTGCCGTCGCCGGCTTCCTTGTGGTAGTGGATGTCGAAGGTCACCCGGGAACCCTTCTTGAGCAGGAAGCCGTAGCCCTCCGGATAGCGGTTGGCGTCGCTGCCGGAGGAGACGCCGCCCATGTAGTTGCCGGCGTTCTCAGGCGACGGGGCGATCTGATCCTGGTTCGGGAACTCCGGCGGCGGCGGCAGTTCGCCGTTCTCGTTTGGTTCCAGGAGATGGAGGTTGAAGTGGTGGATGATGTCGCTGTCCGGCTTGCACTGGAAGGCGACGACCCAGCGGTCCTCCGGCAGATCCTCCTCGGTGAGGACGTAGGAGAAGGCGGCGTAGAGGTCGTTGACCGTGTCCTCGACGAAGTAGGGCTCGGGCATCGTCACCACCAGGTTGGGCTCGCCCACGACCCATCCTCCAAAGCTGGGGAACTCGCGCGGGGGCGGGGCGTCGGCGGCGTTGCCGGCCGCGGCGCCGGTCGCGGCCCAGCTCACCAGGGTTTCGATCTCGGCCGTGCTGAGCACGCGCTCGTTGGCGAAGGTCCCGTCGTGTTGGGGGTGCGCGTCCCACGGCGGCATCTCGCGGGCGGCCACGGTGCGGGCGATCGATTTGGCCCAGGGCCGCACGTCGGCGTAGCTGGTCAGCGCCATCGGCGCCCGCATGCCGCCATAGTTCGCGCCCGCCGGCCGGTGGCAGTCCTGGCAGTGCACCTGGAGCACCGGCAGCACGTCGGCGTAGAAGGTCGGCGCGTCGCGGTCGGCCGCGGCGGCCGGCCCGGCGAAAGAAGCGAAAAGGACGGCGGCGGGCAGGGCTGAGCGCTTCATGGCGTCAGCGTAGCAGCGGTCGCTGTTCAGGCGGTCGCCAACTGCTGCTCCGGGTGCATCTCGTCGACATCGACGCCGACGATCTTCGACACGCCCTGTTCCTCCATCGTGACGCCGTAGAGCGTGCTCGCGGCCTGCATCGTCAGCTTGTTGTGGGTGATGACGAGGAACTGGGTGTCCGCCGACATCCGCTTCAGCATGTCGACGAAGCGCAGGATGTTCGCGTCGTCGAGCGGCGCGTCGACTTCGTCGAGGATGCAGAAGGGCGAAGGCTTGGTCTGGAACAGGGCGAACAGCAGAGCGATCGCGGCCAGCGCCTTCTCGCCGCCCGACAGCAGCATGATGTTCTGCGCCCGTTTGCCGGGTGGCCTGGCGGTGATCTCGATGCCGCAGTCCAGCGGGTCGTCCTCGTCCATCAGGCGCATCTCCGCTTGGCCGCCGCGGAACAGCTCCGTGAAGATGTGGCCGAAGCTCTCGTTGACCTCGCGGAAGGTGGTAACGAAGCGCTCGGAAGAGGTCTTGTCGATGTCGCGGATCGTGCGCTTCAGACTCTCGATGGACTCGGTGACGTCGTTGCGCTGTGCGGTCAGGAATTCGTGACGCTCCTGGTGCTCGTCGTATTCGTCGGCGGCGAGAACGTTGACCGGCCCCATCCGCTCCAGCAGAGCGCGCCGGCGTTCCAGTTCCCCGGTCATCGCTTCCAGGTCGGGCGCCTCGTCGGCCCCGGCTGCCCGGAACTCCTGCCCGACCAGCTCGCGCCCGAACTCCTGGTTGTAGTCCTGGCCCAGATGCTCCGACTCCTGTTGCAGGCCGGCCTGGCGCACGCGCAGTTCCTCGATCCGGCCGCGCAGTTCGTCGCGGCGCACGTTGAGTTCCCGGAGTTGCGCCTCGAGCGTCCGGCCCCGTTCCCGTTCGTCGTCGAGGGCGCGCTGGGCGCCGGCGGCTTCGTCCTGGGCATTCGTGCGCTCGGCGAGCGCCTCGTCCAGCTCGCGCCGGGCGGTAGCCGTGGCCGCTTCATGCTCGCTGATCCGCCCGCGCAGCCGGTCCGTTTCGGCGGCCCAGGCTGCGTCGGCCTCCCGCAGCGAGGCGATCTGGCCTTCGACGCGCTCCCGCTCGCTCCGTTCCGAGGCCGCGCGTTCTTCGATCAGGTCGAGTTGCCCCTGGAGCCCGGCGCCCGCGGTGATGCGCTCTTCGCGCTCCTCGCGGGCGCGCTCGACCGCGGCGCTCGCGTCGTCGGCGGCCTGTTCCAGGGTCGCAAGCCGGGTCTCGGAGTCCGCGATGTCCGTCTCGACCTTGGACCGCCTTGCCCCTCTCGTCTTGATTTCGCTCTCCAGCTCGTCGTGCTCTGACTGCGCCGTTCTGTGCTCGTGATGCAGAGCGGCACGTCGCTCGCCGATGTCCTGGAGACGGGCCTTGGCCACCGCCAGTTGCTGGCGAAGTTCCGCGGCTGCCCGCTCCAGACGCTGGCCCTCGGCGGCGGCCTGGCGAACACGCTCGCCGGCCGCTTCGATCTCCTTGGTGAGGGCCGCACGCTGTTGTTCCAGTTCGGCGATAGAGCGCTCCAGCTCGTCCATCTCGCGCTGGCGGCCCAGGGCGCCCAGCGCCGCCTCTTCGCCGCGTACCGTGACGCGGCCGGCCTCGATCCAGAGACGGTCCCGGCACAGGAAGGCCACGCCTGGATGGTCGGGCGCCAGACGCTCGGCATCCTCCGGACTCTCGACCAGGTAGGCGGGAGGAAGGGCGCTGCGAGCTTCCTCGGGGAGCCCGAGCGCCGCGGCGAGGTCGCCGACGATTGCCGGATCTTCGACCACCGGCAGCAGCTTCGCGCCCTTGCCGGCGCGCAGCAGAGTGGCCTCGAAGTCGGAACCGCCGATGGAGCGGGCGATGGCCAGGGCGTCTTCGTCGTCCGGTGTCATGACGGCGTTGCGCAGCGGGCCGAGGAACAGATCGAGGCTGTGCTCCCAGCCCTCGGGCACCGTCACTTCATCGCCCAGGAAGCGCGGCGCCGGAAGACCCAGTTCGAGCAGAGCCTGGCGAATCTCGCCCCTTTCTTCGGCGTCGCGCTGGCCCAGTTCACCGAGCACGGCAGCCCTCTTCTGCGCCTCGACCAGCTCCTCGCGACAGGTTTCGAGTTCGACTTGGGCCTCCTGTCGCCGACTTCGGCTCGCTTCGAGATCGGCCGCCACCCGTTGGGCGGTCCTGGTCTCGGCGGTCAGGGCGACTTCCAGGGATTCGATCTTGGTTCGGACCGCCTCGACTTCGACATCGATGGCCTTGAGGGCATCCCGGCTGCGGTCGAGGATCTCTTCGGCGCGGTCGCGGCGGTCGACGGCCTTCTCGCTGCCGATGCGCTCGGCGACTAGGCGGCTGCGCAGCTCGCCCTGCCGCGCCCGGCAGGTGGCGAGCTCGCCAAGGAGCAGGCGCTGCCGCTTGCGGGCTTCCGCAATCGCGGCGTCGGCGTTGCCGATGCGCCGACGGTCCTCCTGCACGTCGGCCAGGGCCTGCTCGCGCTTGGATTGGAGCATCTGGCGCCGGCCGAGGAGACTGGCAAGCCGCTCTTCGGCCGCGGCGAGGTCGCGGCGGCGCCGCTCAGCGCTCACGCCGCCGGATTCGAGCCGCCCGGCGATCTCCGCGAGGGTGGTGCGGGCGCCCTTGATCAGTTCCTGGCGGCCCTCGATCACGGCGAGCAGATTCGCCTGGTGCTCGTGGGAGCGCACGGCGTCCTCGGTGCGGGCGTCGATCACCTGCCGGCAGGCGGCGAGCTGCGCATTGGCGCGCGCGAGTTCGGCCAGTAGATCGGCTTCGCGGTCGGTGTCCTGCTTCAGGGTCGAGGCCAGATCGTCCAGGTCTGCATGGAGCAGGACCCAGCGCTCCTTGAGCACGGCGTCGAACAGCTCGCGGTAGGCCTGCCGGCGTTCCCCGTAGCGGCGGGCGGCGTTCGCCTGCCGCTTCAGGGAGCGCAGCCGGCGCTCCACCTCGGCGATGATGTCGTCCAGACGAAGCAGGTCGGCGGTCGCGTCCTCGAGCTTCAGCATGGCGAGCCGCTTACGGTTCTTGTAGCGGGTGATGCCTGCCGCCTCTTCGATCAGCTTGCGACGGTCCTGGGGCTTGCCGGACAGGATCATTCCGATCCGCCCCTGCTCGATCACGGAGTAGGCGCGGATACCAAGACCCGTGTCCATCAGGATGTCGCGAACGTCCTTGAGCCGGACAACCCGGTCGTTCAACCGGTACTGGCCCTCGCCGCCGCGGAAGAAGCGGCGCCCGATCGTGATCCGGCCGTCCTCGGCCTGCTCGATGCTGCCGTCGGTGAGAAAGGAGAGGCTGACCTCGGCGAGCCCTGAGGGCTTGCGCTGGTGGGTGCCGTTGAAGATGACCTCCTCCATGGAGCTGCCGCGGAGCGACTTGGCGCTCTGCTCGCCCAGCACCCAGGTGATCGCCTCGGCCAGGTTGCTCTTGCCGCAGCCGTTCGGCCCGACGATCGCCGTGATTCCGGGCGCGAAGTGACTCACAACCGGCTCCACGAAGGTCTTGAAGCCGTTAACCTCGAGGCGTTCCAGTTTGAGCATGGCGTGGTTGTTTCAGGAGTGGCCGCGGTCGTTTCAGTATGAGGCACGGTCGGCAGCGAAGGGGATCGACTGCCATGGAGGAACTTAGCAGCTTTCGCGCATAGGTCACAACTCGTTGTGCCTGTCCGGGCCTGGGTCCACAACATGTAGCAGTGACGCCGGCCGGCTGATACGCTGCCGCGCCAGTGGCCACCCTGACCGTCAAGAGGACGCTGTTCGACGCCCGCCAGATGGCGCGCATGATGCGCCGGATGGCAGCCGAACTCGTCGAGCGCGCCGGGGGCACGGAGGCGCTGATGCTGGTCGGCGTGCGCACCCGCGGCGTTCCGCTGGCGGATTTCGTCGCTGCCGAGATCGTCCGCACCGAGGGTGTCGACGTGCCGGTCGGCGTGCTGGACATCACGCTCTACCGCGACGACCTGTCGACGATCGCGCCGCAACCGGTGGTCAAGGAGAGCGTGCTGCCGGTGTCGCTCGACGACAAGATCGTCGTACTCTGCGACGACGTGCTCTACAGTGGCCGGACGATCCGCGCGGCGATGGACGCGTTGATGGACTATGGCCGGCCGCTGGCGATCCGGCTCGCCGTGCTGATCGACCGCGGTCACCGCGAGTTGCCGATTCACGCCGACTGTGTCGGTGAGAACGTCCAGACGACGGACACCGAAGTGATCAAGGTCTCCTACGCCGCGACCGACGACGGCAAGGAGATGGTCCAGCTTCTCGAGCGCGAACTGTGAGCGACCTCAGGTGGCAGCGAGGCGACCTGCTTGGGGTCGCCGAGTTGTCCACAGCGGAGATCGTTCACGTTCTCGACACCGCGGAGTCGTTCGTCGAGGTCGCGGCGCGGCCGATCAAGAAGGTGCCGACGCTGCGCGGCAAGACGGTGATCAATCTCTTCTTCGAGGCCTCGACGCGCACCCGCTCCAGTTTCGAGATCGCCGAGAAGCGGCTCTCCGCCGACAACATCAACTTCTCGGCCTCCGGTTCGTCGCTGTCCAAGGGGGAATCGCTTCTAGATACCGCGCGCAACCTGGAGGCGATGGCGCCCGACCTGGTCGTCATCCGGCACGCGCACCCGCTGGTGCCCCACGGTCTCGCGGAGCGCATCGGTTCGGGGGTCATCAACGCCGGCGACGGCGCCCACGAGCATCCGACCCAGGCGCTGCTGGACGCCTTTACCATCCGTCGCCACAAGGGCAGGGTGGAGGGCCTCAAGGTGGCGATCGTCGGTGACGTGGCGCACAGCCGTGTCGTGCGTTCGAACGTCCTCTGCCTGAACAAGCTGGGCGCCGAGGTCACGATCGCCGGTCCGCGCACGATGATGCCCGAGGAGCCTGAAGCGCTCGGCGCGCGGGTTGCCTACTCCCTGGAGGAGGCTGCCTGCGGCGCGGACGTGATCATGATGCTGCGCGTGCAGTTGGAGCGGCAGGCGCGCGCCTCCTTCCCCTCGGAGCGCGAGTACTTCGAGTTCTTCGGTCTTACCGCGGACCGGCTGCAAGCCGCGAAGGACGACGTGATCATCATGCACCCGGGGCCGATGAACCGGGGCATCGAGATCGCGAGCGAGGTGGCGGACGGCCCCTGGTCCGTGATCCTCGAACAGGTGGCGAACGGCGTCGCGGTGCGGATGGCGGTGCTCTATCTGCTGGCCGGGGCCAAGGCCAGCGCGGACTGTACGGCGGTTTGACCGGAGTCCTGCTGATTCGCGGCGGCCGGGTCGTGGACCCGAGCCAGGAACTCGACGGCCTGGCCGACGTCCTGATCGAGGACGGCGTGGTCACGGCGTGCGGCCCGGCGCTCGCGACGCCGGAGGGAGCGCGGGAAGTCGACGCCACCGGGTTGGTGGTGACGCCGGGGCTCGTCGACATGCACGTCCACCTGCGCGAGCCGGGGCAGGAGTACAAGGAGACGATCGCGAGCGGCACGCTGGCGGCCGCCGCGGGCGGCTTCACCGCGGTCGCCTGCATGCCGAACACGGCCCCGGTGAACGACGATCCGTCGGTCACCGAGTTCATCCTCACCCAGGCGAAGCGGGCCGGATGGGCCCGGGTCCATCCGATCGCCGCGGTGAGCAAGGGGCTCGAGGGCCGGGAACTGACCGAGTTCGGCGCCCAGCGTCGCGCCGGCGCGGTGGCGCTGTCGGACGACGGGCGGCCGGTATGGAACGCGGCTCTCATGCGGCACGCGCTGCGCTACGCCCGGCACTTCGACCTGCCGGTGATCCAGCATGCGGAGGAGCTCGAACTCTCGGGCGACGGGGTGATGCACGAAGGCCGGTTCTCGACCCGGCTCGGCGTCCCCGGAATTCCCGGCGCCGCCGACGACGTGATGGTCTGCCGCGACCTCGTGCTGACCGCCGACACCGGTGGCCGCTACCACCTGGCGCACATGTCGACCGCCCGCAGCCTGGAGCTCATCCGGGGCGCGAAGGCGGGCGGCTACCGCGTCACGGCCGAGGTCTCGGCCCATCACCTGCTGCTGTGCGACGAGGACGTGTACGACTCGGGCCTCGATCCGGACTTCAAGATGCACCCGCCGCTGCGCGGCGCGGCCGACCGGGACGCCCTGGTCTCTGGCATCGTCGACGGCTCGATCGACGCGATCGCCAGCGACCACGCGCCCCATCACCCGGACGAAAAGGAGCTCGACTTCGTGGCCGCGCCGAACGGCGTGGTGGGGCTTGAGACGACGCTCAGTCTGTGCCTCGACCGGCTGGTGGGGAAGGGTGTGATCGATCTGCCCCGGCTGGTCGAGCTGCTGTCGACCGCGCCCGCGCGCCTGCTCGGCATCCCGGGCGGCAGCCTTGCCCCCGGCGCCGCCGGCGATGTCACCCTGATCGACCTGGACCGCGAAGTCGAGGTCGACCCGGCCGCCTTCCGCAGCAAGTCGCGCAACACGCCGTTCGCGGGCTGGAAGCTCAAGGGCGCCCCGGCCGGCACGATCGTCGGCGGCCGGGTGATCGAGTTGCCGTAGCGGCTGTCAGCCGATGCTGCGGCCGCCGTCGACGTCGAGGCGGACGCCGGTCACGACCGCGACCTTGCCGGCGAAGCGAGAATCCCGGCACGCTACGTTGTTGCTGCTCTTCGAGTTGTCCATGCTGAGGGTCTCCCTGAAGCTCCGGGCGGCTACGCTACCTTTCGGCGCCTTTCGACGCCGGACGGGCTTAGAGATCATGGAAAACCGAGCAGCAGTCAAGCGGCGTGTCGTCGTCGTCGGCGCGGGCAACGCGGCGCTGTGCGCGGCCGGCGAGATGGTCGGGGGACTGTTCTACGACAACTATCCCGGCGGTTCCGGCCTGACGGCGGGCGCCGTGTTCGGCCGGATTGCCGGCGCCGGGGCGGCGGGATTCGATGGCTGACCGTCGCATGAGCGGCGACTTCAGTCTCGGGGAGATCCAGTTCCACGGCCCGCGGGGCCGGGTGCGCTACTTGACGGTGACGAGGTTGTGGCTGGAGCTCGTTGTTGCCGTGGCTGTCGTCTTGTTCGCCTTCTTCGTCAACGCCGTCGTGGCCGCACCGAAGATCGTGCGCGTCGAGTTGCTCCAGGCCGACCGGGTCGAGGTGGTCGAGGCGCGCCGGCGCTTCGGTGAGAGATTCGAGGCGCTCGCGGGACGCTACGAGGAGATGCGGGAAGTGGCTTCCGATCTCGACGACCGTCTCTGCAAGGTCGTGCTGGCCTACGGCGTGGAGGGGGCGGCTGCCGAGGGCTGCGGCCGGGCGGCCGATCTTGTCGCCGCGCCGGGAGCGATGATCTCCGAGGAGCAGGTACGGGCGGTGCGAACCGCGATCGAGGAAGATGTAGAGGGTGTCGCCGCGCGTTTCGCAAGCCGCGTGGAGGCCGCGGTCGAGGTCGAGTCCTCACGGCCTGACCTGGTCGAGTTCACGCCGTCCGCGTCTCCGCTGCGCGGCGACGACTTCGTTCTCGTCGCCCCCTTCGGGGAAACCACGAACCGCGTGACCTCAGCGCCCGAGTTTCACTACGGCATCGATCTTGCGACTCCGGCCGGCGCGCCGGTGCGGGCCACCGCCGCCGGCCGGGTGACCTTCGCCGGCCGCGGCGGCACCCTGGGACCGGTGTGGAGACGGTACGGCCGCCTGCTGGGGATCCGTCACGGCGACGACTTCATCACCATCTTCGGTCACCTGGAAGCCACCGAGATCCGCGCTGGACAGAGTGTCGAGAGGGGCCAGAGGATCGGTACGGTCGGGGCGACCGGCTGGAGCGTGGAGCCGAACCTGCACTATGCCATCCTCCGCCGCCGGAGCGATGGTCGCTACGAAGCCATCGATCCGCGGATCCACATGCTTGACTACCGCTGGGACAACGAGCAGGCCCTGGTCTCCGGGGTTGTGCGGGCGCCCGGCGGCTTCCCGCCGTTGCCTGCCACGCTGCTTCGATAGAGGCGGCCAGGGGCGCCAAACACGAAATGAGATGCCCATGAAGTACAGAGCAGTCATCTTCGACCTCGGTGGGGTCGTCTTCGGTTCGCCCCTGCACGCGATCCGGCGCTACGAACTGGCGAACGGGATCGAGGAGAACTTCGTCAACCGCCTGGTCGTTGCGGCCGGCCCGGAGGGTTCCTGGCCGCGGATGGAGCGGGGCGAGCTGGTCATGGGGCCGGGCTTCTTCGCCGCCTTCGACCGCGACGTGGAGGCCGCCGACTCGGCGGTTGCCGAGCGGTTCTCGGCCGAGGACATGATGGCGGCGATTGCCGAGGAGTCGAGGCCGCGACCGCAGATGATCGACGCGTTGCGGCGGCTGCGGGCCGACGGCTACACGGTGGCGGCGCTGACCAACAACTGGGTCAGCGAGGAGGAACGGGAACCGAAGGATGCCGGGGAGGCCGCGATGCGGGCGGAGGTCCGGGCCCTGTTCGACGAGTACATCGAGTCGAGCGTCGTCGGCCTGCGCAAGCCGGATCCTGCGATCTACGGCCTGGCCTGCAGCCGGATCGGCGTCGAGCCGGAGGAGGCGGTGTTCCTGGACGACATCGGATCGAACCTCAAGACGGCTCGGGCGCTCGGCATGACCACAATCAAGGTCGACGATCCGGACGACGCGCTGGCCGAACTGTGGCGGAAGCTGGGCGACTAGCGGTAGGGTTCAACCGCCCGAACTCGACCTGGCGAGGAGGCGCAGCGCGTTGTCGCGGGTGACGAGGTCGATGTCGTCCTGTTCTTCGAGGAACGGCCGCACGTCTCCAAGCGCCCGCTCCCAGTTCAGCGCCTCCAGTCGCTCCGCGACCGCCTCGGCCCACGAACGGGGCGTCAACTCGCCTCCCTGCCAGTCGCTCTGGCGCAGCGCCGCGTTGAGCAGCGACAGGTTGGGCGCGGGCCAGTCCGGGTCGCTCAGGTACCAGGTCAGGTCGTACAGATCCCGGCCCTTCGCATAGCCGCGCTGCAGAACGGCATGAAGCTTGCCGGCCAAGAGAGAAGCGCGGTCGTGATGGAAGAGCCTGAGCGTCACGTGTCGGCGCACGAGGCTGATCTGGTGTCCCGCCCCCTTCGGGGGATTGGTGTCGACTTCGATCTTGATCGCCAGCGCTTCCGAGCGGTGCGGCGACAGGCCCAGCTCGTGGAGCAAACCCGGGAAGCGCGTGATCGCGCCATGCACGGAGCGGTGTTCACGGAGCCGCAACTCCACCCGATAGTCCTCGCCGGCGAGTTCGGCGCGGATGGCTCTCAGATAGTTCGGTAGGTCGTACACCGCGCGGTTGCCTTCGAGCGCGAAGTCCAGGTCTTCGGAGTAGCGGGGCAGCGAGAACAGGAACCGCAGGCAGGTGCCGCCCTGAAACGCCAACGCGTTCATGGCGCCCGCGCCTTGCATGGCCCGGAGCGCGCGCGCCTGCAGGTACTCCCTGGCCACGTTGCGGCCGTGCAACGGGTCGCGCCCGCGGACCAGCGCCTTGAGGTGCTCCTTCACAGCAGCTCGTACGCGGGCGCCTCGGCGGCGAGTTCGCGGATGCGACGGGCCGCTCGAACCAGTTTCGGCGAGGCATACCGTGCCGCTGCCTCTTCGAGGGCGTCCAAGTCCAGGGCGCCGAAGTCCAGCCGAAGTTCCCGCAGGTACTTCCGGTCGTCGCCGCCGGGTTGCAGGTAGACGGAATCGAGCAGCGCCTTCTCCGGCGTCGCCACGAACGCCTGCTGGTTGTCGCCGAGATCGAGCAGGCGGTAGCCGAACAACCGATCGGCCTTGAGGTGGCGAAAGGAGAAGCGGCCCGACGGCAGGTGCCGGGTGTGCGGTCGTCCAGGTGTCACGCTGGTGACCTCCGGGACGAATTCCGGGATTGCATGGGCGAAGCCCAGCGCCGCCAGTCCGCTGACGTAGGATCCCGGCGCCAGGCGGTTGGCGAGCAGGAACGGGTGCGGAACGCGGTGCTGCCAGGGTGGCGCGAGCGCATACAGTCCTCGCCGCATCTGCTGAACTCTGCCGTTGCGGACCCAGCGCGAGAGTTGCCGCCTGACGTTACGGGGGTCGCTGGGTCCGGCCAGGAGTAGTCCCGTCTCGAAGACTGGCTCGTCAGCGACTGCGGCGACCAGTTCTCCGAATCTCATGGCATGAACTTATCAACCTTGGCTATTTGTTGCCGTAGGAATCACTTCGGCGTCCTGACAGCCGGGTGCAGCCGAAGGGCTGGTGGCTGGAACCGGCATCGCTACGGCTGAGTTCCGTTCACGGAATTCCTCGGCATACGTCCCCTACGGAGCTTCTGCCGGTCCCGGCAAGGCGAACTTGAGATCGACCATGGCGGTGAGGCCGTCGAGCAGGGTGACGGGGGACTTCAGGGTGCCGAGGCGTTCGTGCCACGCCTCGATCTCGTAGGTGCCGGCCGGCAGGCCGGGGATCTCGAACGAGCCGTCGGGTCCGGTGACGGCGAAGTAGGGGTGGTTGAACACGCCGAGGTAGGTCGACATCCACGGGTGGACGTCGCACTTGATGCGGAAGGCCGGCTCCTCGTCGGTGAACGAGAAGGTGGCCCGCTTGATGGCTCCCGGCATCGCGCGGTTGAAGGGCCGATTGACTTCCGATAGCGAGTGGACGTTGTGCAGCAGTTCGTCGGAGTTCAGGACTTCCAACTCCTGGCCGACCATGATGCCGGCGACGTGGGGCGTGTAGCGGCACCCTCGCTGGTCGATCACGGGTGGATCCGCCAGCGGGTAGGGGCCACCGGGCAAGCCGCTGGTGACGTAGACCAGGACGTTGGCCAGGCCGGCCTGTTCGTCGACTTCGAGAATCTCGGGGAACACGGCCTCGGTGTGCTTGGCGGCGCAGGCCGGATCCGCGTCCATGTTCAGGGGTTGGAGTCGGGGGAGCTCGCCGTCGTAGCGGATGGCGCCGGCGATCGTGCTGCCGCCGAGCGGCGCCGTCGGCGGCGCTTCGGCTTCGGGGGCAGCCTGGCCGGCCCCGCCGCCCGTGCCACCGCCGCAGCCGGTCAGGGCGAGGGGAAACAGGAGCAGGAGGAGCGTCGCGGGCGGGACGCGGCGGAACGAGCGAAGCGGGAGATGAGTCATGGCGCCATTCTATGGGCCTCGTGGCTGAGAACGAACGGCCGAATTCACCTTTCTCGGGCCGAATTCCTTGACCCGGATGGGGGCCGGTGTTAGCTTCCGCGCGATTCGTGGCCCGGCCCGCCCTTGAGGGTAACGCCGCCCTACTTGTACGCCCTCGATGGCACAGAGTCAGGACAACACTCACGAGCCCGTCGCCGGACGTGCGCCGCTCATTGTCGGCGGCTACGACTTCCGTTCGCTGACGAACGCGGTCGCCGTCCCCGTCGAGCGCAAGACGCCGCTCGGCTGGTGGTTCTTCTTCCTGCCCTCGCTGGCGCTGCTGGGGCTGTTCGGCGTCTCCATCGGCTGGCTGTTCTGGGAGGGCACCGGCATCTGGGGCCTGAACAACCCGGTCAGTTGGGGCTTCGCGATCGTCAACTTCGTCTTCTGGGTCGGCATCGGCCACGCCGGCACCCTGATTTCGGCGATCCTGTTCCTGTTCCGGCAGAAGTGGCGCACCTCGATCAACCGCGCCGCCGAGGCGATGACCATCTTCGCGGTCATGTGCGCGATGGTGTTCCCGGGCATCCACGTCGGCCGGGTGTGGGTCGCGTACTGGATGTTCCCGCTGCCGAACCAGATGGACATGTGGCCGAACTTCCGCAGTCCGCTGATCTGGGACGTGTTCGCGGTCTCGATCTACGGCACGGTGTCCCTGATGTTCTGGTACGTGGGCCTGATTCCTGATCTGGCGACGATCCGCGACCGCGCCAAGACGCGGATCCGCAAGCTCGTCTACGGCATCTTCGCGCTCGGCTGGCGCGGTTCGTACCGAAGCTGGCTCCACTACGAGCGGGCCTACCTGATGCTGGCCGGGCTCGCGACGCCGCTGGTGCTCTCGGTCCACTCGGTGGTGTCGATGGACTTCGCCACCGCGCAGTTGCCGGGCTGGCACACGACCATCTTCCCGCCCTACTTCGTCGCCGGCGCGATCTTCTCGGGCTTCGCGATGGTCATGACCCTGATGCTGATCTGCCGGGTCGTGTTCAAGATGGAGAACATCATCACGATGCGCCACCTCGAGAACATGGCCAAGATCATGCTGCTGACCGGGTCCATGGTCGGCTATGCGTACAGCATCGAGCTGTTCATCGCCTGGTACAGCGGCAATCCCTACGAGCAGTTCGCGTTCGCCAACCGGGTCATGGGGCCGTACTCCTGGGCCTACTGGATCATGGTGAGCTGCAACGTGCTCACGCCGCAGTTGTTCTGGTTCAAGAAAATGCGCAACCACATCGGCTGGCTGTTCATCTCCTCGATCCTGATCAACATCGGCATGTGGTTCGAGCGCTTCGTGATCGTCGTCTCGTCGCTCCACCGCGACTTCCTGCCCGCGAGTTGGGACTACTACCAGGCCACCTTCTGGGACTTCGCTTCGCTGATCGGCAGCTTCGGCCTGTTCTTCACGATGTTCTGCCTGTTCGCCCGCTTCCTGCCCATGGTCGCGACCGCCGAGGTCAAGACGGTGCTGCCGGAGGCGGATCCCCACCAGGGCGAGGAACTGGTGCGGGTCGTGCGGGGCGGTGCGGACGCGGCGCCGATGCCTCAGACGGCCCCGGCCGGTGGGGGAGGAGCCTGACATGGGTCTGATGCACCTGGAGGTCCCCGAGGCGTCGGGCGGCTACAGCCACTACGGCGTGCTGGCCCGCTTTACGACCGCCAAGGCGCTCTACCGCGCCTGCGAGGCGGTCAGAGACGCCGGCTACTCGAAGTGGGACGCGCTGACCCCCTTCCCGGTCCACGGCCTGGAGAAGGCGATGGGCCTCAAGCCGTCCAAGCTGCCGTTCCTGGTGCTGGGAACGGGTCTTACCGGCGCCGGGCTCGGCTTCGGCCTGCAGAGCTGGGTCCACATCATGGCCTATCCGCTGGTCATCAGCGGCAAGCCGCTCTTCACCTGGCCGGCCTTCGTGCCGGTCACCTTCGAACTCGGCGTGCTCGGCGCCGCCCTGGGGGCGGTCCTCGGCATGTTCGCGTTGAACAAGCTCCCGACCTACCACCACCCGCTGTTCCGGTCGGAGACCTTCGCCCGGGTCACCGATGACGGTCTGTTCATCGCCATCGAGGCCTGGGATCCGAAGTACGACGATCAGGCCACGGCCGAGTTCCTGAGCGGTCTCGGCGCGGTCGAGGTCGAGCACGTGCCGATCGAGGATTCGCCGGACGACGGCGCCGGCGGCGAGGACGCCTGATGAGTCACGGACCCCGCATCATTCATCTCGACCAGCTCGTGATCCGGCCGGGCAGCACGTGGGGGCGGCTGCCGCTTATCGCCGGCGCGGTCGGGGTCCTGGGAACCGCGGCGTCGGTTCTGCTGGCGATGGGCTCCGAGGAGAACGCCAAACAGTTCTTCCACTCGTGGCTGGTGGCGGTCGTCTTCTTCGTCGGCATCGGCCTTGGCAGCCTGTTCTTCGTCCTGATCCACCATGCGACGAAGGCGGGGTGGGGCGTGGTCGTCCGCCGGCTGGCGGAGACGCTGGCTTGTGCGTTGCCGGTGCTGGCGGTTCTGTTCATTCCGGTCGTGGCGTACGGGATGCACGACCTGTTCCACTGGACCCATGCCGACGCGGTGGCGCATGACCGTCTGCTCCAGGCCAAGGAGCCGTGGCTCAACCAGACCGGCTTCTGGATCCGCACCGTCGTCTACTTCGGCATCTGGACCGGGTTGGCGCTGTTTTTCCGGAACACTTCGCGCCGGCAGGACGCGACCGGCGACGAGGCCCTCTCCCGGCGCATGGCCCGTTTCAGTCCGCCGGCCCTGGCCCTGTTTGCTCTGACCCTGACCTTTGCCGGCTTCGACTGGCTCATGTCGCTCGATCCGCACTGGTACTCGACGATGTTCGGCGTGTACTTCTTCGCCGGCACGATCGTCGCGGCCTTCGCTGGGCTCACCGTTCTCACCCTGGCGCTCGACTTCGCCGGCTACTTCCGGGGCGTGATCACCGGCGAGCACCTGCACGACCTCGGCAAGCTGCTGTTCGCCTTCACGGTGTTCTGGGCGTACATCGCCTTTAGCCAGTTCTTCCTGATCTGGTACGCGAACATCCCGGAAGAGACGGGCTGGTTCCTGCACCGTCTGGAGGGGAGTTGGCGGACGGCGACGATGCTGCTCGCGATCGGCCACTTCGCGATTCCGTTCTTCTTCCTGATGCCGCGGACGATCAAGCGCAACCGCGTGCTGCTGCTGCTCGGCGCGTTGTGGATGCTGGCCATGCACCTGTGGGATATCTACTGGCTGGTGATGCCGAACCTGCATCACGAGGGTGTGCATTTCTCGTTGCTCGACGTCACGTCGATCCTCGGTGTCGGCGGACTGTTCGTGGCGGTGGTGAGCTGGCTTCTGGGCCGCGGTGCGCTGCTGCCGACGCGCGATCCGCGCCTGGTGGAGTCGCTTGCCTTCGAGAACATCTGACGACCCGAAGACGCGTGCCGCCGCACCGCCGATCCGTCTTGTTCCGCGCCCCGGTCCTTGCTACGCTGCCCCCGCTCTAGGAGAAGTCCTGAATCTGGGGAAGTTCCATGCAGCGCTTGCCGCTTGCAGACCGCCATTCGGTAGCGCGGCAGTCGGCTGGCCCCAGTTCACCAACTCTGCATCACCTCCCTCGTAAGGAGCATCGACATGATCCCGAAGCAGACGATCCGCGTCTGTACCGTTCTTCTCGCCCTCGCTCTGGCCTCGTCCTCGGTGGCTCTCGGCGGCACGATCGTGGGCAAGATCACCTACGACGGCCGCGTGCCGAACATGCGTCCGCTGAGGATGGACGCCGATCCCAAGTGCGCCGCCAAGCACAGCGGCGCTGTCAAGCCTGAAGTCCTGGTGCTGGGCGACAACAACGCTCTCGCCAACGTGTTCGTGATGATCACGGATGGCCTGGAAGACAAGTCGTACGATCCGCCCTCCGAGCCCGTCGTCATGGACCAGAACGGCTGCGTCTACACACCGCACGTGATGGGCATCCAGATCGGCCAGCAGTTCAAGGTCAAGAACTCGGACGGTCTGCTGCACAACGTCCACTCGCTGTCGAAGGCGAACACTCCCTTCAACCGGGCGATGCCGGGCAACGTGACCGAGGCGGACTACAAGTTCACCAAGAAGGAGCGGTTCAAGATCAAGTGCGATGTCCATCCCTGGATGGGCTCCTACATGACGGTCGTCGACCATCCGTTCTACGCGGTCACCGGCATGGACGGTTCGTTCAGGATCGAGAACGTGCCCGCAGGCACGTACACCATCGAGGCGCGGCACGAGGTCGAGAACTTCGGTGACGGCGGAGCGCTCACTCAGACCGTGACCGTCGGCGCGAGCGACACCCAGACCCTGGACTTCGTGTTCGAGGGCCCCAAGTAGGCCCGGCTCAACGCGTTTGACCGGATCGAAATAGAAGGACCAGGAAAGGAGCGGCGTCCATGGCGGAGCCCGTTCAAGCTTCACCCGCGCACGAAGAGCATCACCACGAGCAGAGCTTCTGGCGGAAGTTCATCTTCTCGACCGATCACAAGGTGATCGGCGTCCAGTACTCGGTTACTGGTCTGGCGTTCCTGTTCTTCGGGTTCTGTCTGATGATGATCATGCGCTGGCAGCTCGCCTACCCGGGCGAGGCGATCCCGTTGATCGGTTCGCTGCTGGGCGACAGCCGGGCGCCGGGCGGCATCATGCTGCCGGACTTCTACAACGAGCTCGGCGCCATGCACGGCACGATCATGGTGTTCCTGGGCGTCGTGCCTCTGGCGGTCGGCGGCTTCGGCAACTTCGTCATGCCGCTGCAGCTCGGCGCGCCCGACATGGCGTTCCCGCGCATCAACATGGTCAGCTACTGGTGCCTGTTCATGGGCGGCGTGACGATGTTCGCCAGCTTCTTCCTGCCCACCGGCGCCGCCGCCAACGGCTGGACCTCCTACTCGCCGCTCTCCGACATCGCCCTGAACGGCCAGACGGCATGGCTGATCGGGATGATCTTCCTGATCACGTCGTCGCTGCTGGGTGCGATCAACTTCATCACCACGGCGATCCAGCTCCGGGCGCCCGGGATGACCTGGATGCGCCTGCCGTTCTTCTGCTGGGCCCAGATCGTGACCGCTTTCCTGTTGCTGCTCGCCTTCCCGCCGCTGGAAGCCGCGGGCGTGCTGCAGTTGATGGACCGGGTCGCTTCCACCAGCTTCTTCCTGCCCGACGGCCTGGTGGTCGGCGGCGAGGTGCTCGAGGTCAGCGGCGGCGGCAGCCCCCTGCTCTGGCAGCACCTGTTCTGGTTCCTCGCCCATCCCGAGGTCTACGTCCTGATCCTGCCGGCGATGGGCATCGTCGCCGAGGTCATTGCGAACAACTCGCGCAAGCCGCTCTGGGGCTACCGCTCGATGGTGTACTCGCTGATCTTCCTCGGCTTCATGAGCTTCATCGTCTGGGCGCACCACATGTTCATCACCGGCATGGGTTCGGTGATGTCCACCTTCTTCCAGACCACGACGATGATCATCTCCATCCCATCGGTGATCATCCTGAGCGCGCTGTTCATCTCGCTTTGGGGCGGGTCCATCCGCTTCAACACGCCGATGCTGTTCGCGCTCGGCTTCCTGCCGATGTTCGGCATCGGAGGGCTGACCGGGCTGCCGCTCGGTCTGTCGGCGGCGGACATCCCGCTGCACGACACCTACTACGTGATCGGGCACTTCCACTACGTGGTCGCGCCCGGAACCCTGTTCGCGCTGTTTGCCGGCGTCTACTACTGGTTCCCGAAGGTCACGGGCCGCAAGATGAACGAGTTCCTGGGCAAGCTCCACTTCTGGCCTTCGCTCATCTTCATGAACGGGGTCTTTTTCCCGATGATGATCCAGGGTCTGAACGGCGTCTCCCGGCGGCTGGCGGACGGCGGCATCACCTACGACTTCGCGGGTGAGGTGGCCGGCCTGAACCGGATGATGTCGGTCTCGGCCTGGTGTCTGGCCCTAGCCCAGATTCCCTTCATCATCAACTTCTTCATGAGCATCCGGAACGGCGAGAAGGCCGGCCGCAACCCCTGGAACTCGACCACGCTTGAGTGGTTGGCGCCGTCGCCGGCGCCGCACGGCAACTTCGATCAGCCGATTGAGGTCGTACGCGGGCCCTACGAGTACAGCGTCCCGGGTAGCGACAAGGACTACGCTCCACAGGCCGAACCGGCCTCAACGTGACCGTTCGAGGACCTGAATAGATGGAAATCCCCTACACGGTAGAAGCCCACCCCGAAACGGGCCTCAACAACGGCAAGATCGGGATCTGGCTGTTCCTGACCTCGGAGGTCATGCTGTTCGGTGCGCTGTTCGCCACCTACATCATGCTGCGCCTCGGGTCGGACGGTCACTGGGCGGAGCTTCAGGCCGAGGCGGAGCTGAACATCCCGCTGGCGACGCTCAACACCGCCGTGCTGATCGCCTCCAGCTTGACGATGGTCATGGCCTGGGCATCCCTGATGCGCGGGCAGTTGAACCGGTTCCGCCTGTTCGGCTGGTTGACCGTCGCTTGCGGCGGCGGCTTCCTGGTCATCAAGTACTTCGAGTACACGGCGAAGTTCGCGCACGACCACTATCCGGAGTCGAACACCTTCCTCGCCATCTACTTCACGATGACGGGGCTCCACGCCCTGCACGTGATCGGCGGCATGGCCTGGAACGCCTACTTCACCGGGCCGGGGTCGAAGCTGTTCCACACCAACCGGCAGTGGCTGACGGACCGCGTCGAGCACTCGGGCCTGTTCTGGCACTTCGTCGACCTGGTCTGGATCTTCCTCTTCCCTGTCTTCTACCTGCTGTAGCTGAGCCTCTTTCGCCCTGATCCGTAGCTACCTTGGAGCGAGTCGTATCCCATGAGTGAACACGTCGATATCGACAAGCACGTTCGTACGTACTTCCTGGTGTTCGGTTTTTTGATGGTCGGCACCGGGGTCACGGTCGCGGCCTCGTACCTTGATATCTCGGTGCCGCTGGCCATCGCCATCGGTCTGTTCATCGCGAGCGTCAAGGCGTCCCTGGTTGCCTGCTTCTTCATGCACCTGATCGATGAGAAGAAGCTGATTCACTGGGTGCTGCTCCTGACGGTCGCGTTCTTCGTTGTCCTGATGGCTGTTCCGCTCCTGACCTCGGTGATCGACCAGGCGGGAGTCTTTGCGCCCAGCGGAGCACCGGCGCCGCACTGATCAAGCCATGAACCTGAAGGTCATCCACATCGTCTTCGTGAGCAGCGCCGTTCTGTTGGCGCTGTTCTTCGGAGGCTGGTGCCTGGCCCAAGGCGCCGAGTTCTTCGCACTCGGGGTGGGTTCCTTCGTTGTCGCCGCGGCGCTGGTGGTGTACGGCTTCTGGTTCTGGCGCAAGATCACCACGCCCGAAGAGGAGTGGAATCGCCGCCGCAAGCTGTTCCGCACCGTGCCCGCGGTGGTTGGCCTGTGGCTTTTCGGATCCGAGCAGGCGGCCTGGGCCTGCTCCGTCTGCTACGGCGCCGCCGAGGGCTCGATGATCGACGCCGCCCGTGCCGGGGCCTGGTTCCTGCTCGGCTCGGTGCTCGTGATGCAGGCCGCCTTCGCTTTCTTCTTTCTCTATCTCCGGCGCCGCGCGCGTCGTTTCCGAACAGACCCGGTGCCACCCTGGTGGAGCACAGTTGAGGAGCCAGTGAAGTCATGATGGCAGCGAGTCGCCCGGCGCTCCGCCGGGGCAGTGCCTGCAGCCCTATTAGCTTGACGGCAGTTGAGGAGCCAATCGAACCATGATGGATGCCATGTTCCCGGCGGCCGCTTCGGCCCATGCCGGCGCGATCGACGACATGATCGACGCGGTGCACTACCTGATGCTCGCGCTCTTCATTGCCTGGGGCGCGTTCTTCATCTATACGTTGTACCGGTTCCGCGCCCGCCGCAACCCGAAGGCGGACTACGTGGGCGTCAAGAGCAAGGCCAGCACGGTAGGAGAGGTACTGGTCGCGATAGCGGAGGGAATCCTTCTGCTCGGCTTCTCGATCCCCATGTGGGCGGAACGCGTCGACGAAGTGCCGTCCGAGTCGGAGTCAACGGTCGTGCGCGTCGTTGCGCAGCAGTTCGCCTGGAACGTCTGGTATCCGGGCGCCGACGGGGTGTTCGGAGAGGCGGACCCACACCTGACCGACGAGGCGACCAATCCGATCGGCCTGGACCGCAACGACCCGGCCGGCGCCGACGACATCTGGACGGTGAACCAGTTGCACCTCCCGGTCGACAAGCCGGTGATCATCCATCTTTCGTCGAAGGACGTGATCCACAGCTTCAACCTCCCCAACATGCGGGTCAAGCAGGATGCGATCCCGGGTCTCTCGATTCCGGTCTGGTTCATTCCGACCAAGACGACGGCTCAGATCCGCGAGGAGGTCGGCAATCCCGACTACGTGTACGAGATCGCCTGCGCCCAGCTCTGCGGCAACAGCCACTACTCGATGCGCGGCTTCCTGACCGTGCACACAGAGGAAGAGTTCCAGGCCTGGCTCGACGAGGAGGCGTCCTACCTCGGCGACAGCGAGGAAGACGACTTCTTCAACTAGCTGCCAGTCCCTGTTCGCGGGCGTCTCGCCCGCATCCGGCGCCGGCGCGAAGCCGGGACCTGGGAACGCGGGCGTCTCGCCCGCATCCGGTGCCGGCGCGAAGCGCCGGTCCGCTCGCCTCGCAGCGGGTTTCGTCTGGCAGGACGGCATAGTCGGCCCGGCGGTACGGGCCGAGCTTCCGGTGCAACGTCGGCGGCGTCTGATCGAGCAGCGTCACGGACATGCAGGGGAGTATACGGCTGTGGCTATGGGCAACGTCCAAGGGGGCAGTCTTGCGGTGAGCCGTCCAGTTGCCTTGCTCGGCTCTTCGCGCCGCTCAGAGCCGGGTGTACGCTCAAGGCCATGACTAGAGCCGCTCCTGAATGGGGTCGCCGGGACCTGCTGAAGGCCGCATGGGTCGGGCCGGCGGCCGCCACGGCCGCTCTGCGTGCGCAGGCGGCGCCGGGGCAGGAACCGGACGGCGGGCAGAGCAGGACGGAGGCGGCCGTCGAGGCCTATCGCGCCGGGTTCGCCGCGCCGGCGCTGGAGCGGGTACGGATCGGCTTCGTTGGTGTGGGGCTGCAGGGCGGAGGCCATGTCCGCAACTTCCTCCGTATCGACGGCGTCGACATCGTCGCGGTCTGCGACATCGACGAGCCGCGGGCCGAGGAGGTCGCGTCCTGGGTGGTCGACGCCGGGAACGAGCCGCCAGAGCTCTACACGCGCGGCGAGACGGACTTCAAGCGGCTCTGCGAGCGCGACGATGTCGATCTAGTGTTCAACGCGACGCCCTGGCGCTGGCATGTGCCGGTCTGCGTCGAGGCGATGGAGACCGGCAAGCACACCGCGGTCGAGGTGCCGGCGGCGATCACGCTGGAGGGGTGCTGGCGGTTGGTCGAGACCGCGGAGCGCACGGCACGCCACTGCGTGATGATGGAGAACTGCAACTACGGTCGCAGCGAGATGATGGCCCTCAACATGGTGCGACAGGGTCTGCTGGGCGAACTCCTGCACGGCGAGGCGGCCTACATCCATGACCTGCGGTCGATCAAGTTCTCGGATGCGAACGAGGGTCTGTGGCGGTTGCAGCACTCCGTGGAGCGGAACGCGAACCTCTATCCGACGCACGGTCTCGGGCCCGTGGCTCAGTGCATGGACATCAATCGGGGCGACTGCTTCGACTACCTTGTGTCGCTCTCGAGCCCGGCTCGCGGCCTGGCCCGCTACGCGGCCGAGCGCTTCGGCGCCGACGATCCGCGGGCCAGGGCCCGCTACGCCCTCGGCGACATGAACTCCAGCCTGATTCGTACGCGCCGCGGACGCAGCATCCTGCTTCAGCACGACACGACGACGCCTCGGCCGTACAGCCGTCTGAACCTGGTTCAGGGCACGCGCGGCGTGTTCGCGGGCTTCCCGGACCGCATCTTCATCGAGGGCGAGGCCGAGGGGCACGACTGGAGCGACGTCGAGCCCTACCGGGAGCGGTTCGAGCACCCGCTGTGGTCGGAGCAGGCCGGCGATGCCGAGGGCGCCGGCCACGGCGGCATGGACTACCTCGAGGACTACCGCCTGGTGCGCTGCCTGCTTGAGGGCACGCCGACCGACATGGATGTCTACGATGCAGCCGCGCTGTCGGCGCCGGTCGAGCTGAGCGAACTCTCGGTGGCGCGGGGCAGCGAGCCGGTCGAGTTCCCGGACTTCACCCGCGGCGCCTACCGGTCGCGGTCGCCCTTGGGCATCGTGGCCTGATTGCCGGGGACTGTGGCCTGAGAGTCGCCTATCTCCTGCCCGGCGCCGCCCTCTACGGCGGCGTCAAGGTCGTGTTCCAGCACGCCCGGGCTTTGCGGCGGCTCGGGGTCGAGGTCACGGTCCATTCGCCGGACCCCTACCCGGACTGGTTCGACGGCGCCGACGCGTTCTACCGGCAGGTTCCGGCACTCGAGGGTCGTTTCCTGCCCCGAGTCGAGGTCGCAGTCGGCACGCTGGCGCCGACGGTCGCCCCGGCGATCGAGATCGCCGATCGGCTGGCCTGCCACTTGTGCCAGGGGTACGAGCCGGGTCACGACACGCTGGCGCCGGTAGCCCGTGAGGCGATGCGGGCCGCCTACGACCTGCCGGCACTCAAGCTGGTCGTATCGCCGCACCTGGTTCGCACACTGCGCGATCGGCACGGCGCCGCGGCCCTGTGGATTCCGCAGCCCTTCGAGCCGGACCTGTTTCGGCCGCCGGAGCGTGAGCGCGCCGACGACGGTCGGTTGCGGGTGCTGGTCAGCGGGCACTGGGAGTTGGAGGTCAAGGGCGTGGCCTGGTGCCTGCGGGCGCTTCGGCCTCTGTTCGAGCAGACCGAGGGACGGCTCGAACTGGTCCGCCTGTCGCTCGATGCGGACGAGGAGGAACTGGCCCTGTGGCCCGAGGCGGATCGGCGGCGCCATGTCCCGCCGGCTGACGTGCCGGCGCTGTTTCAGGGCGTCGATCTATGCATCGGTCCGTCGTCGCCGCTCGAAGGCTTCGGCCTGATCGCGCTCGAGGCGATGGGCTGTGGCCGCGCCTGTGTGTTGACGGACATTCCTTCCCACCGCGACCTGGAACCGGGGGATCTGGCCTCGATCAAGGTGCCGTTTGGCGACGGCGCCGCCCTTCGCGCCGCAGTCGAACGGCTGTGGCGGGACCGGAAACTGCGGCGCCGGCTGGGCGCGGGCGGCCGCGCCATTGCCGAGACCTACACCGAGCAACGGACCGCCGAAGCGCTCGTGAGCGCGTTCCGGCACGGTCTCGCGACGGAGCGGCCGGTCGGTCACACGAAGATCGAGACGTAGAAACCGGCCGTGGCCAGGCTTTCCCGGTCCGGCGCCAGCGACTCGGGCAGCGCATCGATCCGTGCCGGCAGGGGAGTGGTCTGGGCGTCGATCCGGTAGCGGTCGAAGCCGGCCGTGTGCAGCCAGTCCTCCAGCGTGCGGCGGGTGAAGAACCGGAAGTGGGTGGCGCAGAGCAGGCCCATGGGCACGTAGTCCCAGCGTCCGGCGATCAGGTCTTCGACTACCGAGTAGTGGCCGACGTTGGGGACCGAAAACACCATTCGGCCACCGGGACGGAGCCAGCCGGCGGCTCGCTCCAGGAACTCCTGACCTTCGGTCAGATGCTCGAACAGCTCGAACGCGACGATCGCGTCGAAGGTCTCGCCCGGTTCGAGGGTCTGAACATCGCCGCGGATCACGCGGTCCAGGCGAGCTGCCGCTGCCGCCGCCGCTTCGGGGTTCAGTTCGACTCCGACCACGCGGCAGCCGAACCGCTCCTTGATCAGTGCCCCGGTCGCGGCGCGTCCGCAGCCGATTTCCAGCACCGACGATGCGGGTCCGAGGTCCTCTGGCAGCAGAGGCAGGACATCGGCGCGCTCACCGCCGTAGTAGTCGATGAACTGGTAACAGAGGCCGGCCCTCGGCCCAGCCGGGCGTTCACCTGCCGCCCACCTGACTGACGCGGCGGGCGACAGCAGGACGGCGGGGCTCGCAGCCTGCTCGGGGGGTGCGGTTGCCGGGTTCTCGGCGCCGTCGGCGAGCCACGCCGCCTCGGCGAGTTCGAAGTCGGCCAGGGTGAACAGGTCGTTGCTCGCCTCCGGTCCGGTCGTGGTCAGGTCGGTCGCGTAGACGGCGCCTTGGTCACGGCCCGCGACGCCGGTGAGTTCCTCCCGCATCCGCTTCAGGGAAGCCCGGCCGATCAGGACGCGGCAGGACTCCAGGATCAGCACCGCTTCGGCGCCATCCGGCGGTCTGGCAGGCAACTTTGCTATGACCTCGACATCGCCGAAGACGGCCCGCGCCTCTCCGCTCAGCCAACGGCGGAGGTACCACCACTCGGCGGACGCCTCCGCTTCGGCGTTCCAGGGCAGAACCAGCAGCAGCAGCATGGCGTGATCGTAGCGTCGGCTCGAAGCTACAGCTTGGCCATCACCTGGTCGTGGAACTGCTCGATCACCCGCTCCTGGGTTGCGAGCGAGGGCAGCAGCATGAGTTGATCCAAACCGGCGTCGGCCAGAGTCCGGACCTGGGCGCGCACCTCCTCGGCCGTACCCGCCAGGCAGGAGGCATGGATCAGATCAGGCGTCACGAACTGCTCCTCCTCGGGAAGCGAGTAGGTGCAATGCCCAGCGTGGACGCGCAGGTGTCTCCCGCGCGCCGGCGTCTGCTCGACCAGCCGGCAGTACTCGTCCCAGACCGGGCGCACGTGGGGCGGCGGCGCCCGGTTGAACTGATGCTGCTGATCGTAGAGGTAGTGCAGGCCGGAGAGCACGAAGGGGCCGCATTCCTCGATCACCCGCGGTGAGGTCAGATCCTCGCCGGGTTCCAGGATCACCGCCGTGGTCAGGGAGCAGGTGTAGAAGCTGTCACGGTCGAAGTCGCGCCCCACCGCCTTGGCGCCCCGGCGGCAATTCTCGATCGCCCGGTCGAAGAGAGAAGCCGAGGGCGGAATCGACATGACCAGCCCGTCGCCGACTTCGCCGGCGAGGCCTTGGCTCTTGGGGCCGAAACCGGAGACGTACATCGGAATGCGGGGTTCGGTGGCGATGAAGCCCTGCTCTTCCATCAGGAACCGGAGCGGCTCCGTGCGCCCCCGGAACGCAAAGTCGGTTTCCTTGCCGACGAGCAGCGCTCGCACCACGCGCAGGTAGTCGCCGAACTCGGCGACGCCGACCGGCCGGTGCCCCATCAGCCGCATGGCCGTGTTGCCGGCGCCGATGCCCAGGAACGTGCGCCCCGGCGCGATCCGATTGATCGTCGCGATGCTGTGCGCCGTCACCGGCGCGATCCGCGTGCCGGTAATCGCCACCCCGGTCCCGAGCTTGATCCGGCTCGTCCGCGCCGCAGCCAGCGCCATGACCGCATAGCAGTCCGACCAGATCATCTGACTGTCGGCCAGCCAGGCATGGCTGTAGCCCAACGCTTCCGCCCGCTCGATGTAGCCGATGTCGTCGATCTTGCTGGCGACGCAGATGCCGAAGTCCATGAGTGCCGCGTCCTTTCCCGTTGGCGAAGCGCAGTGTACTGCCTGAGGCGGTGGCCACACCCGCCCGCTTTGGGCCTCAGGGGAGGGGGTCCCAGGGGCCGCTCGCGCTTTCCGGATCCATGGAGGTTCGGCGCTCGCTGCGGTCGGCTGCGCTCCGGTGCGGCGTCGATTCATGAAGGGGCGCCGGCCGTCGCTTGCCGACAGCCTCCCTGGGACCCCCTCCCCTGAGGCCCGGAGCGGGCTGGAGGGCGTCGGCGTACTGCGTAGACATCGACCGGGAGTTGTTCGTGGGCCGGGCGGCTGAGCTTGAACGGTTACGGAGAGCCGCACGGCTGGACCTCAACGTGCTGTTGTTGGGAGAGCCGGGCGCTGGAATCACATCGCTCTTGAACCAGCACGCCCGGCGGCTTGAACACGCGGGCCAGAGAGCCTGCGTCGTCAGTGCCTTGGGAGCCGAATCCGTGTTCCAGCTTGCCACGGCCATCCGCATTGCCGCCGCCGGTCCGAGACCGGCCCGAACCGTCGTTCATCCGCGCGACCCTATGGCGGATCTTCACGAGCGCGTTCGCAGGGCCAGTTCCCCGTGGGGAACGGAGACCACGAAGATCCCTGGAGATCCCGATCCTGTAGGGCCTCTGTTAGACCTCATTGACGAGCTTGGCGAGGTAGATCCGCTCTACGCCGCCGAGTCGGGCCGCTTCTCAGTCCTCTTGGACGGCATCTCAGATCCTGCTTTGATTCACGGTCTGTTCGGTCGCTGTCGCGACGAAGTATGGGGGCTCCCGCTCCGGTGGGTAATTGCTGGGCGTCTCGATTCTCGAGACCGCTATCTTGAGCCGCCAGCCGATGTGTTCTTCGATACCGAGGTCGTCGCAGAGCCGCTTGATGCCGACGAGGCGCGCAACCTGGTCGTGGCTCGCCTTGAGAGAGCGACATCGAGCGACGAGGCCGACGTCCGGAGAGTTCGGAGCCGCCTCGACCAGATCATCGAGCGAGGCGCCGGCGTTCCGCGCCGACTTCTGGCGGCCGCTCGCGAGGCACTGCTCAGCACTTCGGAGGAAGCAAAGACCATCGACGAGGCGATTGCCGTTGCCGCCTCGCTGGGCAAGACCGAGTCGGCCGCTATGCACTATCTGGTCGCCAGTGGAGCCACCAGTGCATCAGACACGGATTTCTTGGCGGAACTCGGCGTCTCTCGGTCACGCGCCACGCAGGTGCTGAAGCGACTTGAGGCTTCAGGAATCGTCTTAGTCTCAGAGATGCGTACTGGTCGCGGCAGGCCGCGCAGGTTGTATCGCCCCGTAGGTACGAGGCCAGAGGAGGAGTCGTGAGCCACGATCTCCTGCTTTGGTTGCTCAACGCGCACGCCTTTGACCATGCGCCGTCAGGCCGCGAGGCCGGCCACCACGACGTTCCCACGGTACTCGGCGGCCGCGTCTTGCAGTACGTCCTCGGTGGTATGGCCCCTCAAGAGGCTCCTTGGCTGGGGTTGAAGGGAGTCGCTCCCGGCCAGAAAGGGCCTGCCGACTTCGGCCTGTCGCGGGGGTGGCCTCCGCCGCGCCTGCTGCACGCCGAGCGCCTGCCCGCCACGACCACGCGGGAAGAAGTGAGGGCGAACATCTATGCGGCTCTCGGGTGGCATGGAAGTCGCGAACCGGGCGACGAGCGAGCCGTCGTCCGGTCGGTGCGGACGCCGGCGGGCCTTCAAGATGTTCGGATCGACCACGCCTTCGTGGAGCATGTCGCCAAGTACCCGAGTCGCGGCGAGTTCGCCAACTACATCCTGCCCGCCTTGAGGGAGCCTCATGAGGTTTGGTTGACCCAGGTTGGTTCAGGCAGCGGTGCGGTGTACCGCCCTCACTTTCTTGCCGCCTTCGATGGCGGCACGACCGTCGTGATTGCCGTCAAGTCAATCGAAGAGTCGGTCGCTTGGAGCTTCTTCCCCATGAAGCGCCGGACGACTATCCAAAAGCGGCGGAAAGGGGTGGTCCTCTACGCTGGCCCCAAGGAGTATGCGGTTGAGGGCGCGCGTCGCGGGTAGGAGAGGCTGGAGCCTGCCGCCGCCTCGGGCTCGCCGGCTCACGTGGCAGGTCGATACTGAACGCCGGGCGCGAACCCCCAGCGACGCGCGCAGTATGATCCTAGCATGGCGGCTTTAGGTGACCGGTGGTCGCGGGACGCGTCAAGTGCTTCGCTCCCGGCATCATCGCGGGTCTTGGAGCCGCCGTCCTTCCTGCCGCCGATTCCGGAGGAGTTGCCGAAGAACCGGCTCGGCCTCGCGCGCTGGCTGGTCAGCGAGGAGCATCCGCTGACCGCCACGGCCGCTGCTTTACGATCTGGATGGCGGGCGCGGGGGTCGAGCCGGGCAAGACGTACGGCGAGACCGACGACCACTGCTACAACATTGTTTTGGGCGGCGTGCACATCCACGACCTGAACGCGACGATCCTGCTGCAGCTCGGGATCGACCACGAACGCCTGACCTACCGCTACAGTGGCCGTGACTTCCGTCTCACCGACGTCCATGGCCGGGTGGTGGAGGAGATACTGGCCTGACGGTTTCGCGTAGACGTCCGACGTGCCGCCGTGCCGGCGGCGCACATTCTTCAGAGGAGGGAACCCATGAATTGGGGTAAGGCAGTGGTTGCCGGCCTGGCGGCCGGTTTCGTCCAGAACATCGTCAACTTCGTGATGCACGGCCTGGTGCTCGGCGGCGCGTACGTGGACCAGCCGGCCTTCGTGCAGGAACCCGACAGCATGACCATGCAGATCTTGTGGTTCCTCGTCGTGGCCCTGGCGATCGGCGTCGTCGCGAGCCTGTTCTTCGCGTCCAGCCGTCAGTCCTGGCAGGCGGGCGCGAAGGGAGGGCTGCACTTCGGCGTCCTGCTGGGCGCCGTGGCCGGCTTCCAGCAGTTCTACTTGACGCTGGTGATCAACGACTTCCCGTACCACGTCGCCTGGATGTGGCTCGCAGTCGAGATCATCTCCTTCGGCGTTGGCGGCATGGTGCTGGGCGCCATGTACAAGCGGGCCGACTAGGGGGCTGCGCGGAATCGCGCGGTGCCGCACCGCGGGCAGCGCAGGCGGCGGTTCGGGCGGCGGCAGAGCCGGCCCGACCGTCACTGCGACTGCCGTTCCAGGAGACGGCGCGCCTCGTTGAGGGCGTCTCGTGCGACTGCCTGGTTGGAGTCCAGTTCGAGCGCGCGCTCCAGGTGGAGGATCGCCTCTTCGTAGCGTTCGAGGCAGAACAGGGTTGCGCCCAGGTTGGCGTGGACCTGGGCCCTGCTGCCTCCGGTCTCGAGCAGGGCCAGGTACTGCTCCAGAGCTTCTTCGTACCGCTTCTGCCCGAAGTACGCCATGGCGAGACGGTCACGCGCCTCGGTCTCGTTCGGATCGAGTTCCAGGGCTTGCCGGAATTGCCGGACCGCCTCTTCGGTGTGTCCCGCCTCCTGATGTGCGCGGCCCAGGATGCGGTGGAGCGCCGGCGCCGCCGGCATTTCGGGATCGAGGCTCAGCGCGCTTGAGGGAGTCGATCGCCTCGTCGCGTCTTCGCAGATCGGACAGGGCGATGCCCATGCCCGCGATGGCGGGCGCGAACTCCGGGTCGACCTCCAGGGCTTCGTTGTAGACGGCCAGCGCCGCCTGGTGGCGCTTCAACGACCGGAGAGCTTCCGCTCGGGCGTGGAGTGGCGCGGGACTCTGGGGTTGCATGTTGCGAGCGCGGGCCAGAAGAACAGGAAACGGGCGAACAGGTGTCCGCTTCCTGCCCATTGCAGGCCCAGGTAGACCGCGCTGTCGATGAACAGACCGGTGCCCCCCACGGCGGCGAAGGAGAGCAATCGCACAGGGAGCCCGAAGCGGATCAGCTCCCATTCGACACCGGCCACCGCCATTGCGGACTGGACCCGTTCGGCCAGGATCGGAATGTTCTCCGCCTCCCTGAAGGTCGGCGCTACAATGCTCATACCACGAGCTGCATCGACGGTTTCGTCGCGCCTCGCGTCAGGCGCTGGCCCGGGGTGCCCCAGCATCGGGAACCGATCCTATGGAGGCGTCACCGCGGTGGACAAGTCGCGGGGGAGGGACGCGCCGACCCCGTGCCGGCCATCGGTTCATGTGTTGCGTACTCGTCGGGTGGGTGAACGAGATCCGGCCGCGCATCGTCCAGGTCCTCGAAAGAGGGGGGCGGGGCCTTCACCAACTGCCGGAGGGAACACATGAAGCACCAGTTCAAGCCGCCTTCGTCACGACGGATCGTCCTCAAGGTGCTCCTGGCGGGCGTAGTGCTTCTGCTCGCCGCGTCCGCGGCGGGCGCCCAGGAATCCGGCGAAGCGGCCTACGTCTTCAACACGTATGCGTTCCTGGTCTGGGGCGCGTTCATCATGTGGATGTGCGCCGGCTT
Source organism: Candidatus Multivorans sp. (assembly GCA_965238135.1). Classification (GTDB taxonomy): domain Bacteria; phylum Acidobacteriota; class Thermoanaerobaculia; order Multivoradales; family Multivoraceae; genus Multivorans. The sequence goes on from OZ250177.1 coordinate 630,477, forward strand.
CACGATGCTGGAGGCCGGCTCGGTCCGTACAAAGAACGCCTCTGTCATCTGCCTGAAGAACGTCGGGCTCTACTCGATCGCAGGGATCGCCTACTACTTCATCGGCTACAACCTGATGTACGTCGATGTCGGTGGCTGGATCGGGTCGATCACGCCGCTGTTCGAAGCGTCGGCGGACGAGATGGCGCTCCTCGGCGGGGACGCGGACAAGACCGCGGCGGTCGTAGCCAGTGGCCACTCCGAGATGTCGAGCTGGTTCTTCCAGATGACCTTCGTGGCCACCACCGCCTCCATTGTTTCGGGAGCTCTCGCTGAGCGGGTCAAGCTCTGGTCCTTCCTCATCTTCACGGCCGTCCTCACCGCGGTGATCTACCCGATCGTCGGCGCCTGGACCTGGGGCGGCGGCTGGCTCGCCGAACTCGGCTTCCAGGACTTCGCGGGCTCGACCATCGTGCACTCGACCGGCGGCTGGGCGGCCCTGGCCGGCATCATCCTGGTCGGCGCGAGACGGGGCAAGTTCCGGTCCGACGGCAGCGTCAAGGTGACGCCGCCGTCGAACGTGCCGATCGTCACCCTCGGCGTCTTCATCCTCTGGATGGGCTGGTTCGGATTCAACGGCGGTTCGCAGCTTGCGCTGGGCGGCGCGGCGGACGCGACTGCGATGGGCAACCTGCTGATCAACACGAACCTCGGCGCCGCCGCCGGTGTCGTGGCGGCCCTCGTCCTGTCGAAGCCGCTGCTGGGCCGGATCGATCTCCTGGCGGTCCTCAACGGCGCGCTGGGCGGGCTGGTCGGCGTCACCGCCGGTCCCGACCTCATCGGCCATCACTGGGCGCTGCTCATCGGCGCCGTCGGCGGCACGGTCACAGTCCTCGGCATGAAGGTGCTCGAGCGGATGAAGCTGGACGACGTCGTCGGCGCCGTTCCGGTCCACCTGTTCGCCGGCATCTGGGGCACTCTGGCAGTCTGTATCGCGGCGGGCGGCAACTTCGTCGATCAGCTCGTCGGCATCCTGGCCATCGGCGTCTTCGTCTTCGGGACCTCCCTGCTCCTGTGGTGGGCGCTCGAGAAGACGATCGGCGTTCGCGTTTCGCCGGAGGTCGAGGAACTCGGTCAGGACATGGCCGAACTCGGCATCGAGTCGTACCCCGAGTTCATCCTGATGCCGGACGAGGACGACATGCAGGCCGCCAAGGCGGCGCAGGAGAGCGTGAGGCACTGAGCCGCGGCGTGGCCGCCTTGGGCGGTCGCGTCCGCGATCTATCATTTGATAGGTCCGAAAAGGGAGAGCACAGAATGCTGTGGTAGTGTTCGTCGCCGTGGCGGCGTTCACTTCTCTGGATGGCTCTCCGGTTGATGTTGGCACGGAAGTGCGTCGTCTCCGAGGTCAGCTTGGGCTGACCCAGGAACAGTTCGGGGCGCGTCTGGGCGTATCCACCATCACCGTTCATCGGTGGGAGTCCGGCCAGTCGCGGCCCCGACGGCTTGCGATTGAGAAGTTGGCGCAACTCTCCGAGCAGGCGGCGGCCGAGTCGGCGCCAAGACCGATGCGAGGACTGCGCCGGTCAACGGCGGCCGCCGACGGCGGCCCGATGGACTTCGCCGGTGATCCGGAGGCCGTCCTGGCAGTGGCCGACGCGCTGCGACTGCGGTTCGGGCATCAGTTCAACCCGGCGTTCGCGATCGAGACGTCACGCATCGATCCGCTGCTGCATCAGCGCTTCGCGGTCTACGAGCGGATGCTGAAGCAGGATCCGCTGCGGTTCCTGCTCGCCGACGACGCCGGCGCCGGGAAGACGATCATGACCGGCCTGTACGTCCGCGAGATGTTGTCGCGTGGGCGTCTGAAGCGGGTATTGATCGTTCCGCCCGCGGGTCTTGTGGGCAACTGGTGGCGGGAGCTCCAGACCCTGTTTCGGCTGGACTTCCGGATCGTCACCGGCGCCGACGCGCGCGGGAGCAACCCGTTCCGCGGCGCAGGAAGCGATCGCGTCATTGTCTCCGTGGACACCCTGGCAGCCGAGACCATGTTCGACGCTCTTCGCCAGGCTGGTGGTCCTGCCTACGACCTTGTCGTTTTCGACGAGGCCCACAAGCTGAGCGTGCGCGACCGGGGAGGCCGGGTCGAGCGAACTCTCCGCTACAAGTTGGCCGAGGCGCTGGCTGTCGGAGCCGACTCGGGCAGTCCCTTTGGTGGGCTCGGCTGGACTGCCCGGCATCTGCTGCTGCTGACCGCTACGCCCCACATGGGCAAGAGCCTCCCCTACGCATGGCTCTGGCGACTGCTCGATGCCGCCGCCTTCGGGGCAGTGGAGGCCGTACGCCGCGCCCCCCAGCCCACCCGCGACCGGCACTTCCTTCGCCGCACGAAGGAGGAGATGGTCGACCTCGACGGCCGGCCGCTCTACCCGCTGCGCGAGTGCAGCACGTTCACGTACGAGCTGAGCGGAGGGGACAACGGCGAGCAGGATCTCTACGACCGCACGACGCAGTATCTCGATGAGCACTACGGCCGTGCTCTGGACAATCAGCCGGCGGTGGAACTCGCCAAGACCGTGTTTCAGCGACGCCTGGCCAGCTCGACCTGGGCTTTGCTGCGTTCCTTCGAGCGGCGGATCGAGAAGCTCGCGCAGACCGCGGACGCGATTGAGACCGGCGAACTCACCGCGGAGCTGTTGCAGCGCAGGCAGACGCTGCTGAGCAAGCGCTACCGGCGCGACCACTTCGACGACACGGCCGCGGACGAGGACGTGGCGTCGGAGGGCTGGGCGGAGGGAAACGAGGCCTACGAGGACGCGGTGCTCGGCGCGGTCACTGTGGTCGGTGTGGAGGAGCTGAGGCGCGAGGCCCGGCAGGTCGAGATGTTGGCGGAGCGGGCGCGCCGGCTGGTCGATTCCGGGCGGGAGACGAAGTTCGAGCGCCTGCGAGAGGTCCTGGAGGAGCCCGAGCACCAGAACGAGAAGTGGCTCGTTTTCAGTGAGCACCGGGACACGGTGGACTATCTGGTGCGGCGACTTGAGGGGCTCGGCTACCGGGGTCAGACAGCGCAGATCCATGGCGGCATGGATTGGAAGGAGCGCGACCGCCAGGTGGAGGCCTTCCGCCGTCCGAACGGCGCGCGCTACATGGTTGCCACCGATGCCGCGGGCGAGGGCATCAACCTGCAGTTCTGCCGCCTGATGGTCAACTACGACATCCCTTGGAACCCAGCCCGGCTGGAACAGCGGATGGGCCGGATCCATCGTTACGGCCAGCAGTTCGAGGTCCGGATCGTGAACCTGGTGGCGGGCAGCACGCGCGAGGGCAGGGTGCTGCAGGTGCTTCTGGAGAAGCTCGAGGAGATTCGCGCTGAACTTGCGTCCGACAAGGTGTTCGATGTCATCGGCCGCCTCTTCGAGGGCGAGTCGCTGACCAGGTTCATGGCCAATGCTGTGACAGAGGAGGGCGAGCGGCTGGCTGTTGAGCGGATAGAAGAAGCGCTCGGCACTTCCAGGGTTAGGCGGATCGGCGAGCGCGACACCGAGGTCTACGGCGTGCCGAAACAGAAGGTGACAGGCGAGGACCTGCGACCGGACGTGGAGCGAGAGCGCTACCTGCAGCTCCTTCCCGCACACGTGCGCCGGTTGGTGGAACGTGGGGCGCGCCTGCTTGATGTCGAGATTCGCGGCGACCTGGACGACCGGTTCGCACTCGCGCCGGCCCGCCCCGGCGCGCTCGACCCCTTGCTGCCGGCCCTCGAGGCCTATCCGCCCGAGGCGCGCGACTGGTTGACTGTTCGGCGGCCGCGGGAAGACGACACCGGCATCTGGCTCCATCCCGGTGAACCGGTGTTTGACGCCCTATGTGCGGCGATCCAGTCGCGCTGCGGCAACGAGGCGCTGCGCGGCGCCATCTTCGTCGATTCAAGGGCGGAGGAGCCCTACCTCCTTCATCTCGCCGAGCTGCGGGTCGAGCGGAAGGACGTTCCTGGGAACGCGGGCGTCTCCGGCCCTGGGAACGCGGGCGTCTCGCCCGCATCCGGCCCGGAAGGGTCGACCCAGACCGGTTCGGCGGTACTTCCGGTTGCCGATCGACGAGTCCTGGAGCGCCGGCTGGTGGCGTTGCAGCAACGAGAAGGCGCCCAGCCGGCTCAGTGCCCGGTCGAGCAGCTCCTGTTGCTTTCCGGCACCGGTCTGGCGCCCGGCATGGCGCCGCTGGCGCCGCGCGCCCCTGTGCTGCGCGCGCAGGCCGGCGCCCACCTGAATACCGTTCTCCAGGATCTGGTTGCCGACCTCCGCGCCAAGCGAGAGGCCGAGTCGCCGGATCTCCGGCGGCGCGTTGCCGTGGGCTTCGATCTGCGCGCGGCCGAGTTGGCCTCCCGGCGCGGGAAGCTGGCGCGGAAGGGTGTCGGTCCCGGCGAGTCCGACGGCGACGAACTCGAAGCAGTGAAGTACCAACAGAAGCGACTGTCCCTCGACCGCCAGCTCGCACTGCAGCGGATCGATGAGGAGGCACGGGGCATCGTTCCCGGCGGCTTCCGGTTCCTGCTTCACGCGCTTGTCGTTCGCCCGGAGGATGTGGCCGGGCTGGAGAACATCGAGCGGTTCGACGAGGCCGTGGAGGAGGTCGCGGTCCGCATCGCCGCCGATTGGGAGCGCCAACTTGGCGCCCATGTCCAGGACGTGTCCAAGCCTGTGCTCGCTCGCGCGGCCGGTCTACCCGACTGGCCGGGCTTCGACCTTCTGTCGACGCTGCCGGGCGGTGACCAGCGCTGCATCGAAGTGAAGGGCCGCTCGGCGCGGTCCTCGGTTCCGGTCGAGAACAATGAGTGGGCCCAAGCATGCAAGCTGGGCGACCAGTACTGGCTCTACGCCGTCCTCGACTGCGCGACGCCTGAGCCCGAACTGTTCCGGGTCCGGAACCCGTTCGAGAAGCTGCTGGCGCACCAGCGAGTCAAGACCGTGTTCGATGTGCCGGTTGGATCGTTGATCGAAGCCGCGGAGGCCGAAGAACCGAAGCTGGAAGGTCGGGGGGGACCAACATGATGATGAGAAAGGAACAACGAAAGATGGGACTGACCCACGTTCAAGTGACTGTCCGCAACCCCGCCGACGCCGAGCGAAGCTGGGAAGGCGCCTTCCTGGTCGACACGGGCGCTATCGACTCCCTTGTGCCGCGAGAGCGACTGGAGCAGATCGGTCTGAAGCCGAAGGGGCGGCGCGTCTACGGATTTGCGGATGGAAGAGAAGCTGCGATGGACATCACGGTTGCGGAGTTGGAGTTCATGGGGGAGGTCATCGGCAGCACGGTCGTCTTCGGAAAAGAGGGCTCTGAACCTCTCCTGGGCGTTACGGCGCTGGAGTCGATGGGCATCGAGATCGATCCTGTGAGCCAACGACTGAGGAAGCTGCCTTCGATTCACTTGAAGACGACAGCAGACTCCGAACGGCCCTTGCGGGTGACCTCCGAGCAAGAGCCGGAAGGCGCGCGTTCCGCCACGGGCCATCCGATGCCCACCGACCTGATGAGGCCGCCCGAGGAGGCCTCGGCCGGCCGCGTTCGGCAGGACCTCTGAGGGGGACTGCATGACTGCCTTCGAAGTTGCTGTCGTGCTGCTCGACTCGGTCGAGGAGCACCCCAACGCCGACCGTTTGGAGTTGGCCCGCGTCGGCGGCTACCGCAGTGTCGTGCCCAAGGGGAAGTACCAAGCCGGTGAGCGGGTCGCCTACATCCCGGAGAACGCGATCGTGCCGGAGGATCTGCTGAGGAGCATGGGACTTTGGGACGGCGATGCCGGCAAGGGCCGGCTCGGCGGCAAGAAGGGCGACCGGGTCCGGCCGGTCAGGCTGCGCGGGGAGATCTCCCAGGGTCTGGTGTTCAGGCCAAGTGACGAAGCAGCGGTCGGGGACGACCTGGCCGCCGCCTACGGCATCGCGAAGTACGAGCCGAAGCTCCCGACCACCATGTCCGGCCAAGTCGCGAACGTCGGCGGTTTCCTCGTTTCCTATGACATCGAGAACATCAAGAAGTACCCGGACGTGTTCGTGCCCGGCGAGATGGTCGTGGTGACCGAGAAGCTGCACGGAAGCTACGCCTGTTTCAGCTATATCCCGCCGCCGGACAGCGCCTCGCTCCCCGCCCATCTGCCCAACGGCTCCGTGCTGGTGGCGTCGAAGGGACTCGGCGCGAAGGGCCTGGCGTTCAAGGACGTGGAGGACAACAAGAACAACCTCTATCTGCGGACGTGGAGGGAGCAGTTGCGAGACACCGGCGTCTGGCGTCGCGTGGAGGAGTCCGCTCAGGGTCCCGTCCACATCATGGCCGAGATCTTCGGTCGCGGCGTGCAGGACCTGCACTACGGCCTGGCGCGTCCGTCGCTGAGAGTCTTCGACGTGTTCCTGGGGCCGCCCGCCACCGGTTCCTTCCTTGGCTACGACGCGCTCTGCCGGACGACTGACGCGTGGGGCGTGGACCGGGTGCCGGAACTCGCCGTTGCTCCGTTCAGCGAAGATCTGATCGAAGAGCACCGGGACGGACCCGACACCGTGTCCGGCAGCCACATGCGGGAAGGCATCGTCATCACGCCCAGGGAGGAGCGAGAGGACCGCCGGCTGCACCGGGACCGGGTCAAGCTGAAGGCGGTCAGCCCCGACTACCTGTTCCGCCGGGGGAAGCGGACCGAGTACGAGTGAGGAGAAGAGCATGGTTAGTCATATGGAGAGGCCGGCAGATGCGAGTGTTCTGGCACCATCGGCGGTGAGTGACACTCGTCCTCCAGTCGGTCCGACGGTTCGCGACCGCGGTGTTTCGGCCCTGCAGGGGCTGGTCGGCGCACTTCCGGTCGTCGGATCGATCGTGGCCAACGTCATTGAACAGATCATCCCGGAGCAGCGCCGGGAGAGGATGCGCGACTACCTGGTCGAACTCGAGAGGCGTCTGTGCCAGGTCGAGCAGGGAGTGCTGAGGGACAAGCTCGAAGAGCCAGGAAAGGTCGACTTGTTCGAGGATGGCGCGTTTCAGGCCTCGCGCGCGCTCTCGTCGCAGCGCCTGGAGTACATAGCGAGCGTGGTCGCTGAAGGCCTCACCTCGGCGGAACGCGAGGAAATCGAAGCGAAGAGGATGTTGAGACTGCTTGACCAGGTCGACGATGACCAGATCGTCATCCTCCAGGCAAAGCTGACTCGGAACCTGAACTCGGATGGCTTCCTTGACCGGCACGAGACCGTGCTTCGTCCTGTGCGCGCGCACATGCAGTCGCCACGGAAGGAACTTGACAAGGCAGCCATGTACCGACTGGCGAGGAGACAGCTTGTCGACCTCGGGCTCCTGCAGCAGACATTCAGGAAGCCAAGGAAGGGCGAAGTTCCAGAGTTCGACGAGAAGACCGGCATGGTGAAGGCACAAGGAACTAGACTGAGCCCTCTCGGGAGGCTGCTTCTCAGACGAATCGGCCTTGCCGGAGAGGACGACTTCTGAGGTGCAAGCCCGTCGGAGGGCTATCGAGGGACTCGTGACAGTGGCGTCTGCTCGGGATGAGGGGGCGTGCCTTGACTGTAGGCGGAGAGGTTTGTCTTCGTTTGGTAGGAGGACGTCCGAATGACCGACAAGGAATTGGCCCAGAAGATCAGTAAGAGCAGGGTGCGCGTCTGCGTGACGTACTTGATGAGTTGCACCTATGCCGCCGGGGCGCTGGGGCTCATCGCATGGCTGATGGTGGATGGCGAGACGGAGCTGGCACTGGGCGTCTTTTCCGGCGTGGCGTCTACCACCGCCTCCATTACCGCTTTCTGGTTCGGTTCTCGCGGGTCGGCTGCGGACACGCCGGCGGCAGCGCCGAGCACGGGTGGTGGAACGGAGGAGAGCGCAGGACAGATTGGTGTTGGCGCCTGAAGCCGTCGAGGGGCGGATGATGCGCTGGAGACCCGAGGAGCCGAAGATCGAAGAGACGGACGGCTTCGAGAAGACGGACATCTTCGGATACGCCGAGTTCGGCGGCTGGCTTGCCGATGTTCTCGCCGAGTCCGAGGACGCCCCGGTCCTTCTGGTTGACGGTGATTGGGGGAGTGGCAAGTCAGTGTTCGCCCGGCAGTGGGCGGGCCTGCTGAGGCAGCAAGGCAACGCCGTTCTCTACTTCGACGCGTTCGCGTCCGACTACCAGGACGACGCCTTTCCGGCGCTGGCGGAAGCGGTGTACGGATTCGCGGAGGAGCTAGGCGTCGGGGAGCCGGACCGGCAAGCGTTCAGCGGCAAGGCAGCGAGAGCTGCGGCGTTGGCGCTCGCGAAGGGTTTGGGCAGACAGGTGCCCGGCGTCGACGTCACGGCGTTGGTAGAGGAAGTAGGAGAGAGCCTCCACGTCGACGCCTCGCGCCTCAAGCGTTGGATCGAAGAAGCTGGCGCTCGCAAGAGGGCGGTCGAGGAGTTCCGGGTAGCGCTTGAGAGGCTGGCCATTGCCGCGGCTCAACTTGCGACTAGGCGCACGCGGAGTGTGGGAGCTCCTGCTGACGAAGCCGATGCGGATCCGGAAGGTGGGAAGGCGCCCTTTCGGCGCTTGGTCTTCATCGTCGACGAGTTGGATCGTTGCAAGCCCGACTTCGCGCTCAGCGTGCTTGAGCGAATCAAGCACGTGTTCGGTGTTCGGGGAGTGGCCTTCGTTCTGGTCACCAACTTCGCTGAACTCCAGCAGTCCGTGAGGAGGGCGTACGGAGATGTCGGAGCGAGGAAGTACCTTGAGAAGTTCTACGATCTGCGCTTCCGCCTCCCCAAGTGTGAACCGCCGGGCGGCCAGCGGTCGAAGAGAGAGGTGTACGCGCAGCGTCTTTGGGAACGGCTAGCCCCGGCGCGGATCGGCAACAGGTGGCACGATGTGAACGCGTTCTGTTCCCTGGCCGATTTGGAACGCCTGTCCTTGCGGAACATGGAGCACGTGATGCGGAACATCGTGGTGCTGGCCGCATGGAGGGGAGGCGCCTACTTCGGCGGCCTTCTGCCGACCGGCGTGCTGGTCAGTGTCGTTCGCGTCGCCAAGCCGGCGCTGTTTCGGCGACTTCTTCAGGGTGAAGCGCTGGAGGGGGAGGACGATGTCGAGGCCATGAAGATTGCATCTCTGTGGCCAAGAGAGTCTTTTGCCCCGCCTGAGCCGGGCGTCCGCGGGAGGCAGCGGATGGAGCAGTCGATACGCGAGGATCGAGCGAGCGAACTGAGCAGCAACTGGAGCTTGCAGCGTGCAGCCCAGCTCCTGGCAGCCTTCAATGTCTGAACGGCGTTGCCGGCGCTACGCATCGACAGTGAACCCGCGCTTGTGGGACGAGACACAGGGCGGGCTGCGAGTGGAGGAGACCCTCAAACAACGGTGGCGCGGGCGCGGCTCGATTCCGGCGCGGCCCGATCCCCGACGACCAAGCGGCGACCGAGGGTGTGGAGAACAGCCGCGATGTAGTCGAGCCGTGACGGCCGGTCAAGGTCGAGAAGCCGACGCACCTTGGCCTCTCGAACGCCCAGAGACCGGGCGAGCGAGCGGGCCGAGACGCCTTTGCGGCGCATTGCGGTGTAGAGAGCCAGTTGCGCCGCCGTCCGTGGGGGCACGGTGATCAGGTGATGTTCTGCAGAGGCGGGACTTGGGCGAGGGATGTCCTCCTCAGCGTCGACGTACATGCTGAGGGCAACGAGCAGGGCGTCCTCGGCGAGCGACAGGGATTCCTCCCGCGTAGCGCCCGCGGTGAGCGCCTCGGGCAGGTCCGGGAAAGTGACGAGGTAGCACGAGGCGTCGCCGTTGTCGTGTGTGAGCAGGCAGGGATAGGCGTAGTCCATGCGTCGGGTCCTCAGAGGTCTTTTTCGGCACGCCGAGTTGCTTCAACATCGACTTGAGCAGAGGTTTGGGGATCTCGCCATGCTTGACGATAGTCCGGCGGTCACCGAGGTAGAGCTTCTCATGACTGCCTTTGCCGCCGGCTTGGTCGAGCTGAAACTCCTGTCGAGTACGTCTTGCGTGGCGCCGAATGCGCCTGACGAACTCGGCTCCGTTCACGCGGTTGGCATGATACACGGCGGCCAGACGGGCTACGATTGGCCGCCATGCATCCCCGTTGCTCAGCTTCGCGTGGCCGCCAACGATCCTCTGTGTCGCACCAGCGAGGCCGTCGTACTTGATAGATGATCGCCCTCCGAGCGGTAGCGTTGGCCCAGTGAACCCCGACGCCCGGCTGATCGAGGCGGCGTTTCCGCTGCGGCAGACCTCGCTGGACTCGGTTCACGAGAAGAACGTCCGGCACGGCCATATCTCGACGCTGCACATCTGGCCGGCTCGGCGGCCGTTGGCGGCTTGCCGGGCGGTGTTGCTGGCGACGCTCTTGCCTGATCCCGGGGATGCCGAGGGGCGGCGGCGGTTGTTGGCGCGGATCGCCGGCGAAGTGCGGCAACGGCAGACGCCGGCGGGCAAGCTGAAGGACGAGACGGCGGGCGGCGTCCTGCACTGGGGCCGTGAGAGCGACCCAGAGTTTGAGAAGCTGCGGCATGAGGTCAGGGCGGCGTTCGGAGGGCGGGCGCCGCGAGTGCTGGATCCGTTTGCGGGCGGCGGCGCCATCCCGCTGGAAGCGATGCGGCTGGGTTGCGATGTCACGGCGTCGGACCTGAACCCGGTGGCTTGGTTCGTTCTGCGCTGCACGCTGCACTACCCTCGGCTGCTCGCGGGCAAGGAACTGCCGCTACCGGAGTTCGCGGTCCGCGACAGGAGCTTCGTTGAGGCGTTCCTCAAGGCGCAGGGGGTGACGAAGAAGGCCGCGTTGCGCGAGAGGCTGCGCGAGCTGGGCCACTCGGACGGAGAACCGGTACAGATGCGGTCTGCGCAACTGCAAAGTGCCCCGGTGCCGGACCGCCGAGGATCATCGACATCGGTGGCCCAGGGGGCGTTTCGAGGGGCCGAGCGGGCCTCGGCCCGGCCTTCCGTTTCCGCGGACTTCCCCTGGCACCTGCGGGCCTGGGGTCGCCGGGTTCTGGCCGAGGCGCGACGCGAGCTGGATGGACGTTACCCGACCTACGCGGACTTCGAGCCCGTGCGTCGGAAGGGCCGCCGCAAGCGAGATGCCGAAGTCAGACTTCCTGAGAGGCGCTTCCGGCTGCGGCCGCCGGAACTGCTCGAGCCGGACGATGATGGCAACGTGTCGGTGGCGGCACTGAACGCCGAGTTCGATTCGGTCCACCTGGAGAACGAGGCGAACCCGCGCTGGGTCGCGAAGCCGACGGTTGCCTACCTTTGGGCGCGCACGGTCCGTTGCGCGAACTGCCGGGCGGAGCTGCCGCTACTGAAGACGCGCTGGCTGTGCAAGAAGCCCGGCAAGCGGATCCTGCTTCAGGTGGCGCCGCGGGAAGACCGTTCGGGCGTGGACTTCGCGTTGGAGCACGGCGTGCCGGAAGGCGAGGGGAACGCGGCCCGGCGGCGCGAGCACGACCGCCGGCTGGGTGCCGCAACCATGAGCCGTAGCGGCGCCAAGTGCCCTTGCTGTCCTGCTATTGCAACGATGGCCGATCTCCGCAACGAGGGGCGTGCGGGACGGCTTGGCGAGAGGATGACGGCGGTTGTTGTGGCCGGTCAGCAGGGGAAGGAGTACCGGCTGCCGACCGATGCCGAGATCGATGCGGCGGTGGTGAGTGAAGATGAGCTGGAAGCTCTCTACAGGGAGATCCCGTTCGGCCTGCCGGAGGAGCCGACCCCCAGCGAGAAGGCGCTCGGGATGCGTGTGCCGCGCTACGGCTTCGACGCGTGGCGCAAGCTCTTCACTAGCCGGCAGTTGCTGGCTCTAGGGAGGTTGGTCCGAGCGATTCGAAGCTCAGCGGCCCAGATGGACGGCTATCCAGAGGAGTGGCGCGAGGCGATGGCGGCGAACTTGGCCTGCATCTTGAGCAAGTTGACGGACTACAGCAGCTCCGTCTGTTCCTGGCACAACTCGGGTGAGAAGCTCAGGAACACGTTCGCGCGTTTCGCGTTACCCATGGTGTGGGACTACTGCGAAGTCAACCCACTGTCCGACACGTCAGGCGGCTTTGCGGCCATGGTGGATTGGGTAGCGCGCTATACAGATCACGCGCTCGGTGCGCTCGCTGCAGCATCAGCCCCGGAAGTACGCCCACAGAGCGCGATTGCTCTGCGGGACGACGGCGCCGACCTCATTTGCACCGATCCGCCCTACTACGACGCCATCCCCTACTCGGACCTGATGGACTTCTTCTTCGTTTGGCTGCGGCGGACTCTGTACGGCCTGTCGGCAGAGACGGATGCCGCGTTTGCCAGCGCCCTCGGCCCGAAATGGGACGCCGCGGCCTCCGGCGGGAAGGGCGACGGCGAGTTGATCGACGACGCCTCCCGCTTCGGCGGCGACCGGCGCGCGTCCAAGCAGAACTACGAGGACGGCATGGCGCGGGCTTTCGCCCGCTTTCACGAAGCGCTGCGCGATGACGGACGTTTGGTCATCGTCTTCGCCAACAAGCAACCCGACGCCTGGGAGACCCTGGTTTCCGCCCTGATTCGGGCCGGTTTCGTGGTCGATGGATCTTGGCCGATCCAGACCGAGATGACGACCCGACAACGGTCCCTGGCGTCGGCGGCGTTGTCCTCTTCCATCTGGTTGGTTTGCCGCCGGCGCCCGGCGGATGCACGGCCAGGCTGGGATGGCGGAGTGCTGGCCGAGATGCGCTCCAACATCACCGATCGCCTGCGGCAGTTCTGGGACGCGGGCGTTCGCGGGCCGGACTTCGTTTGGGCGGCGACCGGTCCGGCACTCGAGGCCTTCAGCCGCCATCCCGTGGTCAAGAAGGCCGATGCCCAAGGTGAACTGCTGTCGGTCGCCGAGTTCCTGCGCGAAGTGCGGAGAATGGTCGTGGGCTTTGCGGTCAGCCGCCTGCTCGCGAGCGGGCCGGACGAATCGCGAGCGGCGGCGGAACTCGACGACTTGACGACCTACTACCTTCTGCACCGGCACGACTACGGGCTGGACCCGGCGCCCGCGGGCGCCTGCATTCTCTACGCCGTCTCCTGCAATCTGTTGGACGCCGAACTCGCTGGCGGCTTGGATCTGCTGGTGCGCGGCGGCGCCTCGGCGACCGCGGTCTCGGACGAGGATGGAGACGAGGATGTGTCGGAGACCGCCGGTTCGGCTTCGGAGGCCCGGCTCAAGCCCTGGAAACGGCGCCGCAGCCGCAACCTGGGCCAGCCGGCAGCGGACGGCGCGCCGCCGCCCCTGGTCGACTGCGTCCACCGGCTGATGCAGCTCTGGAAAACCGGCGAGCAGGGCCGCGTGGACCGCTACCTGGCCGGCCGAGGCCTGTGGCGGCACGAACTCTTCGCCCGCGTGGTGCAGGCGGTGATCGAACTGGCCGGCGAGGGCTCCGAAGAGCGGTCGATCCTGGAGTCGATCCAGAACCATCTCCAAGGCCGGGGCGCCGCCGCGCCCGCTCCGCGGCAGCGAACACTCATGGGCGCCGAAGGTTGAACGCATGAGGCCTCGCGTCGGCTTGGTCCTATTGCTGGTCGGGAGCGCTGCGGTCGGCCTGGCTACGGCGGTCGCCCAGACCCAGGAGGGCTCGGCGGCGGCCGAGCCCGCTGAACTCCGATTCCACGACGCCCACTTCCACCTGACGAACTACGTTCAGCGCGGCATCACTCTGGGCGACTTCCTCGGAATCGTGGGCGACCAGGTCGGGCGCACGGCTGTGTTCGGCATCCCGTTGCAACAGAAGTGGGATTACTTCGAGTCGGCCGACAGGGCGCCGGCCTACTACCTGCACTCCGACGCGGTTCTCTACTACTACTCCTTCGTCGACGCGATCATCGCCGAGCAATACCGGTCGCTCTCACCGGTGGAGCAGGAACGCTTCGATCCGATGATCACGGGCTTCAACCCGACCGACATGTACGCTGCGGACCACATCCGACGGGTGCTGGAGATGTACCCAGGCGTCTTCTCGGGGATCGGCGAGTTCTCGATCCACAAGGAGTTCGTGACCTCGAAGATCCTGGGCCACGGCGCCAGTCTGCGGAACCCGGCACTGGACCGTGTGCTCGAATTTGCGGGCGAAGTCGGTCTGGCGGTCATTCTCCACAACGACATCGACACCGTGCTGCCTACGGAAGCGCAGGAACCGGTCCACCTGGGTCTGCTCCGCGAGATCTTCCGCTCTCATCCTGATGTCCCGATCATCTGGGCGCACACCGGCCTTGGCCGTTTCGTCGGGCCGGCGCCTGAGCACGTCCAGTTGCTCGACGGCCTGCTGTCCGACGAGGCGTACTCGCACGTCCACTGCGACCTGTCGTGGGACGAAGTGGCTAAGTACGTCGTCCGGGACGAAGCCTCGCTCGCTGCCTGGGCGGCGCTTCTGGAGCGCCATCCCGACCGCTTTCTGTTTGGCACCGACTCCATGGCCCCGGCGAGCCGCGAGGGGTATCTCAAGACCTGGCGCGACTACCAGCCTCTCTGGGAGCGCTTGAGCGAGGAGACACGTCACGCGATCCTCAAGGGCAACTACGAGCGCGTCTTCAACGCCGCGAACCGCCGGGTGCGGTCGTGGGAGGAGCGGAATCGATGACCAGGCAACGTCCCAAACCCTGGCACAAGGTCGTCCGGCTGAAGGACGAGCTGCGCTCGGGCGAACTGTCGCTGGCGGAGTTCGCCGCCGATCTGCATGAGGTCACGCTCAGGCGGGGCAAGCGGCCGGTGTACGAGGAGCCGGACAAGTTCTTCGCCCTGACCTATCCCACGCACGCGTTGCGGGAGCTCGTCCGTGATGTGGCGGCGCGGCTCGCGGGGCGAAGCGACAAGGCGGTGCGGCAGTTGGAGCTGACCTACGGCGGCGGCAAGACGCATACGCTGATCGCGCTCTATCACCTGTTCCGGGATCCGGAAGGTCTGCCGGACGTGCCGGCGGTGAGTGAGTTTCGGCAACACGCGGGTCACCAGTTGCCGGGGGCCCATGCGGCAGCGCTGTGCTTCGACAAGATCGACGTTGAGCGCGGCATTGAGGGTGTGCGTTCTCCGGGCGGTGAGACCCGCACCCTGCGCCATCCGTGGAGCGTGCTCGCGTACCAGCTCGCCGGCGATGACGGTCTGCGAGCGATCCACGGCGAGGGAAGTGCCGAGGAACGGGAGACGCCGCCGGCCGAGCCCTTGCTGGTGAAGCTGTTGGAGCGCCCGCAGGAGCGCGGCCTCGGAACGCTCATCCTGGTCGACGAGGTCCTGATGTACGCGCGGGAGAAGGCTGGTCAGGACCGCGTGTGGCGGGATCGGATCATCGACTTCTTTCAGTACCTCGTACAGGCCACAACGAAGGTGGACCGCGCGGCGCTGGTCGCCTCCCTTCTTGCTACCGATCCCGCCAAGCAACAGGGCGCCGAGGGACAGCGGCTGATCGGCGATTTGTTCGACGTGTTCCGCCGGCAGCGGGAGGAAGGCGTGCAGCCGGTCGGAAGGAAGGACGTGGCGGAAGTTCTGCGGCGCCGGTTCTTCGAGCCGGAGGCGTTGCGGGACACCGAGTCGTGGCGTTCGCAGGCGATCGGAGCGGTGCGCGAGCTGGCCGGGCTGGACGAGACCACAGCCAAGAGCAGGAAGACGGAAGAGGACCGTTTCGAGGGCAGCTTCCCGTTTCATCCCGATTTGACCGACGTGTTCTACAGCCGGTGGACGCAGCTTCCGGGCTTCCAACGCACCCGCGGCATTCTGCGCATTCTGGCGACCGCGTTGCGCGAGGCCGAGTCCTGGGACGGGAGTCCCCTGGTCGGTCCCTCTGCCTTACTGACGGCCCAAGGGACGGAGGGCATCTCGGAAGCCGTACGTGAGCTGGCGGGCGTGGCGAGTTCGGAGGTCGGCGAAGGAGCGAGAACCGACTGGGTCACGCTGCTCGAGGCTGAGTTGGACAAGGCGCGGCAGATCCAGGCGGAGCTGCCGGCCCTGGCGGCCCGCCGCGAAGTGGAGCAGGCTGTGCTGGCGGTCTTCCTCTACTCTCAGCCGATCGGCCGCAAGGCCTCGACGCCGGAGCTGCTACGGATGGTCGGCGCCGGCGGTCCCGACAAGATCATGCTCCGCAAGGGGCTCAACCGCTGGCGCGAACTGTCCTGGTTCCTGGATGACGAGGATGTCGGCGCCGATGTTCGCGGGGTAGATCGAGGCCTGCCCAAATCCTGGCGGCTTGGCAACCGTCCCAATCTGCGCCAGATGCACGACGAGGCTTGCAAGGAGCGCGTGTCGACCCAGGCTGTCGAGGCCCGTCTCGAGGAGGCCGTTCGTCAAGCTAGAGTGCTTACGGACGGCGCCCGCGCTGCCGGCGCCGCCGTCCACATGTTGCCGGCGTCCCCGAAGGATGTAGGCGACGATGGCGCCTTCCGCTACGTCGTGCTGGGCCCGGAGGCCGCCTCGGAATCCGGTAAGCCCAGCGCGCTGGCGAGACGGTATCTGGCCGAGACCACTAGCTCGGACCGCCCGCGGGTTCATCGCAATGCGGTGGTGCTGGGTGTGCCGTCGCGCGATGGCCTGGAGGCGGCGCGCGGCAGTATCCGCGCATTGCTCGGCTGGGAGGACGTGCAGGGCCAGCTCACGGGGCAGACGGTCGATGCGATACAGGCCGAACGGCTCCATCGGCAGCTTCGAGATGCGCGCGCGCGGGTTCCCGACGCCGTCCGGCAGGCGTACTGCGTGGTTGTCACTGTGAACACCGACGGTGACCCACAGGCGTTCAAGCTGCCAGGAGCGGCGGGTCCCCTGTTCACGGAGATCAAGAGCGACGAGCGGTCGCGAATCCGGGAGACCCCGGTCGACG
The DNA here is from genome assembly GCA_965238135.1 of Candidatus Multivorans sp. GTDB lineage: Bacteria > Acidobacteriota > Thermoanaerobaculia > Multivoradales > Multivoraceae > Multivorans. Next base: position 647,253 of record OZ250177.1, read on the forward strand.
CCGAAGCGCTTCTCCCGGACGGACCGTATGACCTGTGGCGGGAGGGCGAGCAGGCGCGATTCGTGAAGGATCTCGCTGGCGCATTCGCTCGCTATCCGCATCTCCCCAAGGTGCTGAGGCCACAGATTGTCCGCGAGACGGTGCTGCGGGGCGTGGAGCGCGGTCTCCTGGTTGCCCGGCTTGAACGGCCCGACGGCAGTTGCCGAACCTGGTGGCGAGAGCCGGTGGATTCGGAATGCGTTGACGATCTTGCGCTTGAGGTCGTGCTTCCGGGCGGCGTCGAGCTGAAACGTCTCGCCCCCTCCCTGCTGGAACCGGGGAGGTTGCCAGGTCTGTGGCAGGGAGACGGCGGCGAGGTCGGATTTGAGAGCTTGTTGGAGTACTTCGGCGGCGGATTCACTGTGGCAGTGCAACGGGAGGGATATGAAGACACCCTCGACACTCCAGGTTGCGCAGAGGAACTGGTCCAACAGGCGATCTGTCGGGCGGTGGAACAAGGCTTCGTGTGGCTGCGCAACGGCCCGACCTCGGTGTGGAAGGAGGAGGTTCCGTACGGAGCGCTGGATGAGCGTGCAGTGCTGCTACCGCGGCCGGATGACCTGACGCCTCAAGCACTGGTGGAGGATGAGCTGCCGGGCGCCTGGGCGGGCGGCGAGACGAGCGGCTGGGCTCTGTCGCAGGCGTTGTCGCAGTCACGGGGAGAACCCGTACCCTGGGGTCTGCTTCGCGAAGGCATCGCGAACGCCGCGAGGAGCCGTTGGCTGGAAGTCGCAGATGGAACTACGTCGGCGAGCTACGAGAACGCCAACACACTCAAGCTCAGGAAACCCACGGACGCTCCGATGCCAAAGCCGGTATCGGGCGCCCGTGTCTCTGACGCGTTGTTGGAGCCGAGTGAAATCCAGGATTTGGCCGATCGGCTTCCCGACCTCTTGAGCGCCAGCGCCGGCTTGGGCCTGAAGTTCAGGGTGGGCGTGGAACTATGCGAGGATGCACCGGCGGAAGCTCGTGACGAGCTGAACAAGGTGCTCGGAGAGGTGTCGGATCGTCTGCAAACGAGCTAAGGAGAGCGCGGCGGCGCGCCGCGACTACTTCGCCTGCAACGTCGACAGCCGCACCGTCTGCCGCAGCAGGCTCCGGTTGGCGACGCTGGGACGGTTGCCCTGACCCTCCCAGTGGTGGCAGACGGGGCAGGTCCCTCCGCGGTAGATTGCCGCGCCGCGCTCGATCGCCGCCGGGTCCGAGGCAGCCGCGAGAGCCGGGCCTGCAGCCGGGACCATGAGGACCAGCAGGCCCAGGACTACGTCCACTAGTTTGCGTCCCGCACCAGCCGCAGCATGGCGTCGCTGACGGCGTAGGAGAAACGGGGGTCGTTGATGTTCACGTTGATCTCGGTGACTGGCACCGCCCGCCTCAGATTCTTGCGCAGGGCGGAGAACAGGGCGGCGTCGGCGGCCGGGTCGTGGAACGGTCCGCCGGGAGCGGCGAGGGCGGAAACGCCGCCGAGCGGCAACCTCAACCGGGCCGGTGGAGGCGTTCAGCTTGGAGGCGAGGACCTGGCCGAGCTCGGCGCACTCCTTGGGCGAGGTGCGCATCAGGGTCATGTTGTCGCTTTGGTGGTGGAAGGTGCGGCCCTCGAATTCGGCCGGGACGGTGTCCCGGGCGAAGAAGCTGACCATGTCCAGGCAGCCGGGCACCACGACCGCGGGAGTACCGCTCTTGGCCGCGGCTTCCAGGCGGGACGGACCCGCGGTGCGGACACCGCCGACCAGTTCATCCGCGCACTCCGTGGTGGTCAGGTCCAGTACGCCGCGCACGAAACCGGCCTCGATCAAACTCTCCATCGTGCGGCCGCCGGCGCCGGTGGCGTCAAAGACGAGGACCTCGAGCCCCTCGGTTTCGAGTTGGCGCCGGCAGGCGTCCACATAGGGGGTGGCGCTGCGAAACGTGGAAACAGCGATCAGAGGACGGTCGTCGCCGCCAGTGGTTTGTACCCGGGCCATGGCGCAGACCGCGGCGGCGGTGCGGCTCAGGATCTGGCGGCTGATCCGGTTGATGCCGTCGATGTCGACGATCGACGGCACCATGACGATGTCCATGACGCCGACGTAGCCGGATGCGTCGCCCCCGGCCATGGTGGACACCATGACCTTGGGTACGCCCAGGGGCAGCGCGCGCATCGCGGTCGTCGCCATCGCGGTGCCGGACCGGTCGCCCAGGCCCACGATTGCGTCGAAGCTGCCGTGACCGTAGCTGCGGCGGACGACCTCCTCGGCGCCGGCGGACATCGCTGCAATCGCCCGCTTGCGGTCGGCGGCCTGAACCAGTTGCTCGATCTTCTCGCCACCGGCATTGGCGACCTCGCGGCGGCTCACGTCGGGGAGCCAGCTTCCGTCGAGCGCGGGCTCGCCGATGCCGAGGTCGATGACGAACGCGCGGCAGCCCCAGTCGCGGACGATGCGATCCACCAGATAGGAGGCTTCGCCGCCCTTCGTGTCGAGGGTGGCCAGGACCGCGATCGTGCAGGGTGCGTCGGGCACAGCCCTGCCATCCTACGGAGGAGTAGCGCCTGTAGACAAGACGTTCGGGATAGTCCGACGCCGGAGTTCCGGGATAGTAGAGTCGCGAGGATGCTGCGCACCTACCGGGACGAAGGCCGCCGCATCAAGGTCAACGACGATAGGCGGGCGGTTCCGCAATCCTGCCGTCAATGAACAACGCCGTCTCCCAGACCCTCGGTCTGACTCTCGCCCTGGGCCTTGCCGCCGGGGCGAACGCCCAGGAGTTGATGCCGGATCACGACGCGTCGCGGCGCGAGCGGCTCGACTACGGCGGCGGCCGCTTTCGCACGGCCGAGGGTTTCCGGGTGGAGTCGGCCGCGGCGCCCGAGCTATTCGGTTCGGTCGTCAACATGACCTTCGACGCCGCCGGCAGACCCCTGCTGGCGCTTGAGGGCAAGGGTCTGGCGATCCTGGAGGACGGCGACGGCGACGGCGTCTACGACCGCAGGATCGACATCGCGCCCCAGGTCGAGACGGCGCACGGCCTGTACGTCATGGGACCGGGAGACCTGCTGGTGCACGCGAACGGCGACGGGCGGCTGGCCGAGGCTGCCGGGGTCGAGGGTGAGGTGCGCTCCAACGGGTCCGTCGAGGACACCGGGCTCTACCGGCTGCGCGACACCGACGGCGACGACCGGGTCGACTCGGTCGAACAGATCGCCCGCGCGACGGGCCGGATCCAGGAGCATGGCCCGCATACGATCGCGCGCGGTCCCGACGGGGCGCTCTACCTGCTGTACGGGAACTACTCGGGGCCCGATGTGCGGTTGGCGGAGTCGTCGGCGCTGCGCGAGCTGCAGGAGGACCAACTCCTGCCGCGCATCCTCGATCCGCGGGGCCACGCCAACAGCTTGCGCGCACCGGGCGGCACGCTCTACCGGGTCGCCCTGGAGACGAACACCTGGGAACGGCTGTCCGGGGGTTTGCGCAACCCGTTCGATCTGGCGATCGGTGCGGCCGGTGAGGTCTTCGCCTACGAGGCCGACATGGAGTGGGACCGCGGCCTGCCGTGGTTCCGCCCGACCCGCGTCGTTCACCTGATTCCGGCCGGAGACTACGGCTGGCGCACGGGCGCCGGGAAGTTCGCCTTCTACGAGATCGACACTCTGCCCGGGGTCGTCGATGTTGGGCGTGGGTCGCCGGTCGGCGTCGCCTTCTACTACCACCACGCCTACCCCGCGCGGTACCAGGGGGCCTACTTCATGGGCGACTGGTCGCGGGGCCGCATCCGGGTTCTGTTCCCTGAGCGGGCCGGCGCGACCTGGACCGGCGAAGCGCACGACTTCGTGCTCGGCGAGCCCCTCAACGTGACCGACATGGATGTCGGACCGGACGGCTGGCTCTACTTCGCCACCGGCGGCCGGGGCACGTCGGGCGGGTTGTACCGCGTGACCTACGAGCAGCCGGGCGCGGCTTCGGCGGCGACCGGCACAGAGCGCGCAGTGCGGCAGCCGATGCCGCGCTCCGGGTGGGGCAGGGAGGCGATAGCGAGTGCGCGGGCCGAGGCGGGCGATGCCTGGGCGCCTGAACTGTGGCGGATCGTCCGCGATCCGGGCAGCGAAGCGCTCGACCGCCAGCGCGCGCTGGAACTGCTCCAGGTCCAAGGCCCAAAGCCGACCCTGGACGAGACGTCGGCGTTGCTTTCGAGCGACGAGCCCATGGTGCGCGCGGCGGCGGCGGCGCTCCTCGGCTCCTACACGTTCGCGCAGGTGCAGGAGCCGCTTCGTGCAGCACTCGCGGATCCCGACCCCCTGGTGGCACGGCGTGCGGCCGAGTCGCTGGCCCGGTCGGGGCTTCATCCGCGTACCCGAGGGCTCAAGGTCGCGACCGCCGAGGCGCTGTACGAACTGCTCGATCACGAGGACCGGTTCCTGCGCTACGCCGCGCGCGAGGCGATCCTGCGCATTGCCCACGGCTACTGGGTCGATGCGGCGATCATGGCCGCACCGGCGCAACGTCCTCGGGGCGTCTTTGAAGCCCTGCTGGCGGTGATCTACCGCCAGGAACACAAGCTGGAGTACAACTTCCTCACCGGGAAGCTGTTCCAGTTGGCGCAGGCCGACCTGGACATCGAGGGAGAACTCGACTTCCTGCGCATGCTGGAAGTCGCCTTCATCCGCGACGAGGATCCGGACGCGCCCGGCCGCGCCGACGCCCGCTCCGGGTTGGGCCCGATGCTGCTCGGTCGCTACCCGCACGCCGATCCACGGGCAAACCGCCAGCTCGAACGCCTGCTGGCCTTCCTGCAGCCGGACGGGGCGCTGGCGAAGATGGTCGACCGCCTGGAGGCGGAACGACCGGACGCGGAGCAAATCCACATCGGCTACTGCCTGCGAGCGATGGGCCGGGGCTGGACACCGGAACTGCGTAGGCGGGTCGTGGCTTGGTTCGACGCGGCGCGCGAGTTCCGCGGCGCCGCGAGCATGGAGGGGTACATCGACGCGATCTGGAACGACGTGCTGGCGCAGTTTCCCGCCGATGAGCGGCGCGCCGCCGAGGAACGGCTGGCGATGCTGCGCAACGAGCGCGCCCTTCGCGCCGCCGAGCTGATCACCGAGGTCGAGGGTGACCGGCCGGGCAGGAGCGACCTCGCCCAGATGAGCTTCGAGGAACTCGCCGAGTACCTGGAGTACGACGTGATGGCCTACGAACGGCACAGCCCGGAGCAGGGCGAGCGGGTCTTCCACCGCGCCCGGTGCTCGGCCTGCCACGTGTTCGGAGACATCGGCCGCGGCGGCGGTCCGGATCTCTCGACCGTGGTCAAGCGATTCCGCCGCCGCGAGGTGCTGGAGTCGATCATGTTCCCGTCGCGCGTCATCTCGGACCAGTACCAGGCGGTCGATGTCGAACTCGACGACGGCAGTCTCCACAGCGGCATGGTGGTCGAGGACAAGGCGGCGCGGCTGACCCTCATCGATGCCGGTGGCAACCGGCTCGACCTGGACCGGCCGGGCATTCGCAGCCAGGCGCCGTCGGCGCTGTCGATCATGCCCGAGGGCCTGCTTGACGCGATGACCCTGAGCGACCTCACGAGCCTGATCCGTTTCCTGGACGAGGGCGCCGGGCAACAGCAGTAGGACGCGGTACAGTTCGCGGCTTCCTTCCGCCTTCGATCGTACCCGTCGACCTCGCCCATGCCTCCCAAGCCACGAACGAGGTCCCGGCGCTCACGTCATCCGGTGTGCCGCGGCGTTCGCGGCGCGACGACGGTTCAGGGCACGGGTCGGGGGGAGATTCTGACCGCTACCGCGGAACTGCTCGAGCGGATGGTGCAGGCCAACGATATCGACCCGGAGGATGTGGCGAGCGCCATCTTCACGACCTCACCCGACCTGACCGCGGAGTATCCGGCCCTGGCGGCACGGCTGATGGGGTGGCGCGACGCCGCGCTCATGTGCGGTCACGAGATGGCCGTCCCGGGCGGCTTGGAATGTTGCGTGCGCATCCTGCTGCACTGGAACACGACCCTGCCCGCTGCCGGCGTCGAACACGTCTACATCCACGGTGCGGCCAACCTGCGGCCCGACCGCAGCGAGCTCGAGGAACTGCGCCGGCAGGTCGACATCGGGACGGACCGGCGTTCGAGTTGATCAGTCGAGCCGCCGGAGGGTCAGCAGGCGGCGCAAAGCGCGCTAAACGTGACTAGAATGATCATCTTTTGCCGCTTCCAAGTAGATTCAGACAACAGATGACCCGATAGACCGGAGGAACCATGGCGCTCAGAATCAACGACGAGGCTCCCAACTTCACCGCCCAGACCACGGAGGGAGAGATCGACTTCCACGAGTGGATCGGCGACGGCTGGTGCGTGCTGTTTTCGCATCCGAAGGACTTCACACCGGTGTGCACGACCGAGTTGGGCACCGTGGCCGGTCTCAAGAGCGAGTTCGACCGGCGCAACTGCAAGGTGATCGGCATCAGCGTCGACGGCGTCTCGGACCACGAGGCGTGGTCGAAGGACATCGAGGCGTCCCAGGGCCACGCCGTGAACTACCCGCTGATCGGGGACCCGACGCTGGACATCGTCAAGCGCTACGACATGCTGCCCGCGGATGCCGGCGACACCTCCGCAGGACGCACGCCGATGGACAACGCCACGGCCCGTTCAGTCTTCCTCATCGGACCGGACAAGCGGATCAAGGCGACCTTGACCTACCCGATGAGCACCGGCCGCAACTTCGCCGAGATCCTGCGCCTGGTCGACTCCGTGCAGTTGACCGCGAAGGAGCAGGTGGCGACGCCGGCGAACTGGGAGCAGGGCGACGACGTGATCATTCTGCCGGCCGTGTCGGACGAGGCCGCCAAGGCCAAGTACCCGCAGGGCTGGCAGCAGCCCCTGCCGTACATCCGGGTCGTCCCGCAGCCGTAGCGCCGCGCGGACTCCCGGTCCGCTACTCCGGGGAGTCGAACCGGGCGCCGCCCCGGCAGTCCGGGGACAGATTCCGGTTCTCGCCCCGCGCCTGCCATTCGGCGGGGGTCCAGGCGTCGATCGCCAGGGCGTGGACCGGCCCCGCCAACTCATCGGCCAGGGCGCTGTGGACGACGCGATGCCTGCGCAGCCGGGTTGCGCCTTCGAACCGGCTGCTGACGACGACGACCCGGAAGTGGGTCTCGGCCTTGGGCGGTACGTTGTGCATCCGGCTCTCGTTGAGAACCTCCAGCACTTCGGCGCCGGTCGCCGCTTCGAGCTTGGCGCGGATCGTCCGCTCCAGGGGGGTGTCCTGAACCACCGCCTTCCCGGAGGCGTTGTTGGTGGCGAGGGGACGGGCGATTCCGGTCATGGGCGAAGCATAGCGCTGCCGTCCCGCGGGTGCGTGCTACCGTCACTTCCCGATGGCTGCCGAGCGCCGTTCGCCTTGGTTCTACGTTCTCATGGGCTGTCTGGGGCTCGTCGTGCTTGCGGTCGTGGTCATCGGCGGCGTCACGTTCGTCGGTGTCCGCGCCGCCCGGAACATTGCTGCGGACAACGAAGATCCCGGACGGCGGCAGGACCGGGCTCTCGAGATTCTGGGCGCCGACGAGGCGCCGGGCGGGTTCCACGCGGTGGGTGTGATCTCCGTTCCCTTCGTGATCGACATGGTCGTCCTCTCGGACCTGCCTCCGGGCGCGGAACCCTGGTCCGGGGAGTTCGGGGAACGGGGCTTCTACTACATCCAGACCCGGTGGGGAGGCGATGATCTGAGGGCCTTCTTCGACGGTGAGACGTCGGAAGCGCTGGCCCTGCGGGACATGGGGCTGGAGGTCGAGCTCGAGGAGAATCTAGGGCGCGGCGATCTGGACCGGGAGGATGTCTCCACGCGGTGGGCGACCTTCCGCGGCAGCACGATGTTCGAGCAGAGGGAACAGTTCGGGGAGATCGTGACGTTGATCGAGTTCGACTGCCCGGGGGACGAGCGGATGCGTATGGGCATCTGGTTCGGGCCTGCGGGGGAGAGGCGGAGGGTGGATGCAGTTGAGGACGACGACGCGGCCGATTCAACTCCAGGGAGCGAGGCGATTGCCGCTTTCCTCGAGCCGATCCGTCCCTGCGGCACGCCCGGTTGACGGGAACGCTGCGACGCCCCGGAGACTGGATCGCCTTCGCCGCCTGGGCGGCACTCTGGCGGTGGCGGGCGTCTGCTGCTGGCTGGCTGCTCCCGCGGCCGCACAGTCTTCCGGCGGCGGGTCGGCCAGGTACCGGCTGACGTTCGAGGGCACCTGGACCCGCGCCGCCACGCCGGGCGGGCTGCCGGGTAACGCGCACTTTTCCCCGCTGATCGGCGCCGTCCACAACGACCAGGTGAGGTTCTGGAGGCGCGGCGACACAGCCAGCCGGGAACTCGAACGGGTGGCGGAACTCGGAATTCAGGACCAACTGGCGGCGTTGATGGGCCGCGGCCCGCACGTGCGTGCCGTGCTCGATAGATCGATTCCGCGTGGCGGCACTGCCTCGGGGACGATTGAGTTCGAGGCCGCCAGGGACTTTCCCCTGGTCACGCTGGTCACGATGATCGCGCCCAGTCCGGACTGGTTCGTGGGAGTCTCCGGGGTTTCGCTACTCGACGGTCGGGGCGAATGGTTGACGAGCCACGAGGTCGACCTGTTTCCCTACGACGCCGGGACCGAAGACGGAACCGAGTTCTCCCTGGACAATCCGGCAACCGTGCCCCGGGGAACGATCACGAGCATCCGGGGGATGGGCAAGTTCACCGATGCGCCGATGGCGAAGCTGACTTTCGAACTGCTGGAATCCGACGACCCTGACGACCCTGAATCGCGGCTCGTTGGAGACGTAGGGGTGGAGGCGTCGGGAGATACCGCCGTCATCGTGTTCTGGAGGGGGGAATGGGCCGAGGCTGCGAGGGGAACACTGAGCATCGAGGCGCGCAGCCAGCAGACGCGCTGGCGCCGGCTGGTGACCGCCGCGGCCTCGGAGGGCCAGGTGCGTATCGACGGTCTCGAGACCGGGGCGCCCTACACATTCCGGCTGCGTGCGGAACGGGCCGGCGGGGGCTCGGAGTACTCCGAGGAGGTCAGCGCCACCACCGGCAGTTACCTGGGCGCCTGCCGCGAGGAAGAAGAGCAGTTCCTCTGCCTGCGAGATGGCCGCTTCGAAGTCCAGGTGCACTGGACCAACGCCACGCGGTTCGACGACTACGGCATCGGTCGCAGCGTCCCGGTGGATGTCTCGGACGAGTCCGGACTGTTCTGGTTCTTCAATCCGGCCAACATCGAACTCGTGGTCAAGGTCCTTGACGGCCGCGCGCTCAATGGCAATCACTGGGTGTTCTTCGGCGCGCTCTCCGACGTCGAATACTGGATCACGGTGCGGGACGTGGCGAACGGCGCCAAGCGGACGTACCACAACCCGCAGGGTCGGATCTGCGGGCGGAACGATACGAAGGCGTTCTTGGAGAGTGCCGGCGCAAGTGCCGGCGCTTCGGCTCGCGCCGATGGCATCGCCGGTCCTGCCGGCCTCGATCTGCTTCGGGTGCGGGCCCTGCCTTTCGATCCGACCCGGGTCGCACGGCCCGTTCATGGCGGTGGTCACTGTGAAGCGGGTCAGGAGCGGCTATGCGTGCTGGACGATCGCTTCTCGATCGAGGTTCGCTTCGTCGATCCGAACATCTCGGATCCGGACGTGGAACCGGAGATGGCCGCAAAGGTCGCGTCGTCGCTGACGACCGCGGAGACGGGCTTCTTCTGGTTCTTCAACCCGTCGAACATCGAGCTGGCGGCGAAGGTGCTCGATGGCCGGGCGCACAACGGCCACTTCTGGCTGCTCTACGGGGGTGTCTCGGATGTCGAGTACACGCTGACGGTCACGGACACCGTGACCGGTCTTTCCAAGAGCTATCGCAACGAGCAGGGGAGCATCTGCGGAGAGGTCGACACGGAGGCCTTCCAGGAAACCTCGCAGCGGCGCACCCAGTGATCTGCGGATTTGCGGGCTAGCCGCTGTCCACGATCCGCTGCAGGTCCCTGCTGCGGTCGAGCAGCGATTCGAGCAGCGCGAACTGCACCCGGCAACGATCCAGGTTCTGGCCCGTTCGCTCGACGCGGAAGTAGACGTCGCCCTGCAGATGGTCGGTCAGGAACCGGACTGCCTGTTCGAGCGTCAGCACCAGGGCGCCGTCGACCAGGCTCTGGCGTTCTCCGGCGGTCAGGAAACGGGCGCCGTCGAGATAGCCGGAGACAAGAGCGCTGAACAGTTCCAGGTTGACCTCGATTTCTCCTGGATCGCGGGCATCCTCGTCGGCCCGGTGGGCCATGGACCGCGCCATGTCGCCGAAGTCGAAAGCGGCCAGACCGGGCATCGCGGTATCCAGGTCGACGACGCACAGCGCTTCGCCACTCTGTCGATCGAAGAGGACGTTGCTGATCTTGCAGTCGTTGTGAACGATGCGCTGGGGCACGCCGCGAGCCGCGGCTTCGATCAACCGGCCGGCCAGACCACGATGCGCGGCGGCGGTGTCGATCTCGGCCCGCGCCTGCCCCTGGCGGTCCACTCCCGCGGTCGTCGTCTTACCTTCCCGCAGTGCCCGGTCCAGAGCTTCGAAGCGGCTGACCGTGTCGTGGAAGCGGGGAATCGTCTCGAACAGGGGCGGCGGGGGCAGGTCGGCGAGCATGCCCTGAAAGTGCCCGAACGCGTGTGCGGCCCGAAAGACCTGATCGGTGGACGACGCGCTCACCTCGGACATTGTGTCCTCGATCAGTTCGTACATCCGCCACCAGCCTCCGGCGCCGTTTCCGTGTTTGCTTCTGCCGCTTCCTTCGGAAGCGCTTTTGCTTCTGCCGCTTCCTTCGGAAGCGCTTTTGCTTCTGCCGCTTCCTTCGGAAGCGCTTTTGATCTCGACCCAGGCCAGACCGCTGTCGGCTGGGATCAGGGTCAGCCGGCGTCGCCGGCTTCCCGGACCGAGCTTTTCGGCGAGATGCCGGGTGATCCGCTCCACGTTGTCCATCAGCCGGCGCGGCTCGGTGAAGACGTGTTCGTTGATCCGTTGCAGCAGTCCTCGCCGCCCGCCGCGGCTCGAAATGACGTAGGAGTCATTGATGTGGCCGCTCCGCAGCTCCTGGGCGGCGGTTGGTTCGCCGCCGAGCCGGAAGCGTGCGGCGGTTTCGAGGACGGCTTCCGGTTCAGGCTTGGGTCGGTTCTCCCTCATGGTGAGGAACACCCAGCCGCGAGGCTTGCACGTTGATATGTCGGTGATATCATCTGCATATCAACGAGAACCCGCGGCCGTCCGAGGCCGTGTCTTCTTGCGGACCGCCTCAAGGCCTTTGAGGACCTTGATGTCCTTAGCCAGGTGCCCGGACGAACGAAGGAGTCATCATTCATGCAAAACAAGATGGTAGAGCACCAGGAGAAACGTCTCTCGGTCATGTCGGGCCTGGGCATGCTGTGCCTGTTCCTCGCCAGTTTCGTTGGCCTGTTCTTCGTCGTCTTCCTGTCGGGGCGCGCCGGTTTCGTGCCGGGTATCGTCGCCGGAGCCTTGGGCGTGCCGGTCGTCATCTTCCTCATGGTGGGATTGTTCATGGTTCAGCCGAACGAGGCCAGGGTGCTGCAGTTGTTCGGCGCCTACCGGGGCAGCGTGTACAGCACCGGCCTGCGCTGGGCGAACCCGTTTCTGAGCAAGCGCCGCGTCTCGGTGCGGACCAGGAACTTCGAGACCGGAAAGCTCAAAGTCAACGACAACGCCGGCAACCCGATCGAGATCGGAGCGGTCGTGGTATGGCGGGTGATGGACAGTGCCGAGGCTCTCTTCAATGTCGACGACTACGAAGACTACGTTCACGTGCAGAGCGAGGCGGCCCTGCGGAACATGGCAACCGGCTACCCGTACGACGCGCATGAGGAGGGGGAGATCTCGCTTTCGCACCACACGGCCGAGATCTCGGAGCGGCTGCGCGGCGAGGTGCAGGAGCGACTGGCCACCGCCGGGGTCGATGTGATCGAAGCGCGGATCAGTCATCTCGCCTACGCGGCCGAAATTGCGGCGGCCATGCTGCAGCGCCAGCAGGCGGCGGCGGTGGTTGCGGCGCGGGCCCAGATCGTCGACGGCGCGGTCGGCATGGTGGAGCAGGCGTTGCACATGCTGAGCGAAAAGAACGTCGTCCATCTCGACGATGAGCGCAAGGCGGCGATGGTCAGCAACCTGCTTGCCGTTCTGTGCAGCGATCGGCACACCCAGCCGGTCGTGAACGCTGGCACGCTCTATCCGTAGACAGGGGGACGATGATGCGCATGCTGAGCGAAAAGCCGGTGGCCGCTCCGCGGAAAGCGTTTCTGCTGCGCCTCGACGTACACGTCTACGAGGAGATCCGGCGCCTCGCGGCGTCGGAACTCCGGAGCGTGAACGGGCAGATCGAGTACATGATCCGCCAGACCCTCCGGGATCGAGGAAGAACGAGCGAAGAGGGAAGAACTGCTGGCACTTCTGATGTTGGGGATGATGGACCCACGGCCCCTGAGCGAGAGCGGGGCGAAGCACCGGGGGGTGGCTGATCGTCTTCATACTGGTACACTTGGACGTCGTCGGCTGTCCAACGATCCGGAACCTGCTGAGCTGCTCCTCCAGCGGGTGGGTTGATCTGAGGGCCGAGGCCCGCCAAGAGAAGACACGCACTACCGCGGCCGAATCGAACCTCCGGAGAACGAAGCATGGCAGTTGCTCCCGTCAAGGACACAGGTAAACCGATTGAGGCGAGGTACGCCTCGATCCGTCAGTTGCTGGAACTGGGGAAGGCGAAGACCTACCTGCTGGGCGATGAGATCCAGGACATGATGCCGGCCGACATGGTCGGGGTCGATGGCGAGATCCGTGAGCTCCACGACCGGCTCCGGGAAGTCAGAGTGGGAGTGATCAGGCGTCCGGACTGGTACGTAGCCAACCTCGACGAGGCGGTGACGCTCGAGATCGACAAGGCGGACGACGACCCGGCGGCGCCGACCGTGAACGAGCCGGTGAACACCAGCGACCCGGTGCGGATGTACCTGCGCGAGATGAGCACCGTGCCGCTGCTCGACCGTGATGGCGAGGTGGAGATCGCGCGGGCGCTCGAGGACGGCGAGTGGCTGATTTTCCAGGCGATGGCCGGGAATCCCGACCTGATGACCCGGCTGCTGGCGTTGACCGAACTGGCCGACCGCAAGAACGCGAAGCCTCTGTCGCAGTTGGTGGAGATCGACCATCCGCTGTCGCTGCTCGACGAGAACGGTCTGAAGCGAATCGCCAAGCGAGTCGGCGTGTTCGAGAAGATGAGGGAGTTGGAAGTCCACCTCAAGCGCACGCGGCGCCGGCAGAAGCGCTACAGCCCCCGCGGCGACCGCTACCAGGAGATCGAGCGGGACATCGACCGGCTCGAGGAGAAGGTCTCCTCGCTGATCGTCGAACTGGCCTTCACCGGGCCGGACCGCAACCGGGTGGTCGATCTGGTCAAGCTCATCGACAACCGCTTCCGGCGCAGCGAGCGCGACATCAGCCGCGCCCAGGTAGCGCTGGAGCGCGAGAGCAACGAGGAACTCAAGGCGCTGCACCGCCGGCGCATCCAGAAATACCGGGAAGCGGTGCGGTCGCTCGAGGCCCGCTACTCGATCACCCAGGGCGAACTGCGGGCGCTGGTGGCGAAGGTCAAGCGGGGCGAGGCGTTGAGTGAGCGGGCCAAGGAGCAGCTCATCATGTCGAACCTGCGCCTGGTCGTGTCGATCGCCAAGAAGTACACGAACCGCGGTCTCCAGTTCCTGGACCTCATCCAGGAAGGCAACATCGGCCTGATGAAGGCGGTGGAGAAGTTCGAGTACCGCCGCGGCTACAAGTTCTCGACCTACGCGACCTGGTGGATCCGTCAGGCCGTCGCGCGCGCGATCGCCGATCAGTCGCGGACGATCCGGATCCCGGTCCACATGATCGAGAACATCAACAAGCTGACCCGTACATCGCGGTCCCTGGTGCAGGAACTGGGGCGCGAACCGACCGCCGACGAGATCGGCCAGCACATGGACCTGCCCGCCTCCAAGGTGCGGAAGATCATGAAGATCGCTCAGGCGCCGGTATCCCTTGAGACGCCGGTGGGCGAGGAAGAGGACTCCCACCTCGGTGACTTCATCGAGGACAAGAACTCGCCGTCGCCGGTGGACGAGGTGATCTCGGCCAATCTGCGCGAGCAGACCGGCAACGTGCTGCGGTCGCTCTCGCCTCGCGAGGAACTCGTGCTGCGGATGCGCTTCGGGGTCGGAGAAGGCTCGGAGCACACCCTTGAGGAGGTCGGGAAGTCGTTCAACGTGACCCGGGAACGCATCCGGCAGATCGAATCAAAGGCGCTGCGCAAGCTCCGGCACCCCGACTGGGCGCAGAAGCTCCGTCCGTTCCTGGACGACGGCGTCTAGAGCCTTCGACCGGGTCGACACCAGTTCGACAGTGCGGGTACGCACCGGCACCAGCGGGTTCTCCTACCCGGCGTGGACGGGATCCTTCTATCCGTCTGGAACGAAGGGGCCGGACATGCTCGGCTTCTATGCCACCAGGCTCGGTGCGGTGGAGATCAACAACACGTTCTACCGGATGCCGAAGGCGGACCTGCTCGAGCGCTGGCGCGATTCGGTGCCCGACGGCTTCCGTTTCGCGCTGAAGGCGTCTCGCCGGATCACGCATCACCAGCGCCTGCGGGACGCCGGCGACTCGGTCGACTATCTGTTTCGCACCGCCGAGGTGCTGGGCGAGCGCCTTGGTCCCTTCCTCTTCCAGTTGCCGCCCTACCTCAAGCGTGACGTCGATCGGCTGGCGAGCTTTCTTAAGATCCTGCCCGACGGTCTGCGCGGCGTCTTCGAGTTCCGCCATGCCAGTTGGTTCGACGACGAGGTGTTCGCGCTGCTGGAGAACGCGGGCGCGTCGCTGTGCATCGCGGACAGCGGGAGTGACCACGACGCGCCGCTGGTGGCAACCGCCGACTTCGGCTATCTGCGGTTACGCCGCGAGGACTACGACGAGGCTGCTCTTCGTTCCTGGGCCGAGAGGATCCGGCTGCAACCCTGGCGCGAGGCCTACGTTTTCTTCAAGCACGAAGACGAGGGCGCCGGGCCGCGCATGGCCGGCGAGTTCGAAGCCCTGTTCGGCTGACTGTCTGTCATGACGATCGATATCTCCTACCGTCGCATCTTCGCGCTCACGGCGCCCGTGGTGGTGACCCAGGTGACGCACACCGCGATGGGTGTGATCGACACAATGATGGTGGGCCGGCTGGGAGTTGTGGCGCTTGCGGGTGTCGGTCTGGGAGCGATCATCTCCTGGTGGTGCCTGAGCTTCTTCGTCGGCCTGCTGCAGGGCGTGAACACCTTCGTTGCGCAGTTCTTCGGCGCCGGGCGGCGGGATCGGGTTGGCGTCGCGTTCTGGCAGGGCCTTTACCTGGCCGCGGGCGCCGGGCTGGCGCTCTTCCTGCTTTCGCCCCTTTCGACCTGGGTGTTCAGTCTGACCAAGGCCTCGCCGGAAGCGCAGGCGATTGCCGCCGAGTACACGGAAGTCCGGATGGCCGCTGCAATCGGGCTGATGATCTTCCTGGTTGCGGAGAACTACTACCGCGGGCTCGGGCGCACCGACATCCCGATGTGGGCGGGCATGATCCAGTTGGGATTGAACTGCGGGCTCAACTACCTGTTCATCTTCGGCGCCCACGGATTCCCGGAGCTGGGCCCCGCCGGGGCCGCGGTGGGGACCGTCATCGCGCAGTTCGTTGTCGCGGTGGTGCTCCTGGGGGGCGTGCTGCTGACACGCATTGGCAGGGACTACGATGCCTCGACCCCCCGGTCCCCGGAGTCCGCCCTGATGGCGAGGATGCTCCGCGTCAGTGTGCCGATCGGCATCCAGGTGTTCATGGAACTGGGCGGCATCAGCGTCTTCACAGCCCTCGTCGCCCGCCTTGGCGACGCGGAGATGGCCGCCACCAACGCGGTCATTCAGGCGTGGTCGGTCTCCTACATGATTGCGGTTGCGCTCGCGGCAGGGTCCACGACACTGGTCGGCCAGTGTCTCGGCGCGCAGCAGCTTCGCGACGCTCGCCTGGTGGTGAGGAGAGTGCTCCGAATCGGCTATCTGGCGATGGCGGCGACCGCTATCGTCTACGTTGGCTTCCCCGACCGCTTGATGGCGCTGTTCGTGCGTCAGGCCGAGCTGGTCGAAGTGCTTCCGTACGCCAGACCTCTCTTTCTGATCGCCGTCGTCTGCCTGGTCTTCGACCTCCAGTTCAACGTGCTGGCCGGGGCGCTTCGCGGCGCCGGCGACACGACCTACAGCATGCTGGTGAACATCGGCGTGGCATGGCTGGTGTTCGTGCCTCTGCTGTTCGTGGCCACGCGCTCGTGGGGCCTGATCGGCGCCTGGAGCTGCTTCATCATCCACGTGATGCTGATGTCCGGTCTGCTGGCGCTGCGGGTTCGCGGCCGTACCTGGATCGAGCGTGGCGCCGCGCTGCTCGAAGCCGAGCGTGTGGGCGCCCACGGCGCCCCGGTCGAGGTGGACGAGCTACGTTCTTCGCCGGCGCTCTAAGCGAAGCTCGGGCGGACAGTTCGGTCGCCCGCATGGAGAGCTCTACGGTCGGCAGCTCTCCGGGAACCCGGCTGGCGCGCTTCGCACGCCAGCCGTGAACCATGCATGCGCCCGTCAGCGGGCGCACGCATGGAACGCCTTCCCGTCCGTGATCGCCGGCGCCGGCAGCCCCGGCTCGTTCCGGTACTCCTTCACCGTCCCCGTCATCGTGTCGGTCACACGGACCCTGTACCCAAGGTCCGTCGTCGACGCGCCGTACACCCACACGTGGCCGTTCAGCGCGCAGCCGTCCAGCACCTTGATCAGGATCTCCCAGTTCTCCCGGTCAAAGAAGGTGAACAGACCTGAGTCGTTCGTCCCCGCATGGACCACGCTGCCGGCGCCGCTGTTGCCGTCACCGGTCCACCAGTCCACAACGACCTGGTAGCGCGAGTCCTGCAGGCACAGCGTCTCCCCATCCGGCTCGCAACTGCCCGCCGGATCGCTCGCCCGCACCAGGATGTCCCGGCTTGACGCCGACTTCATGCCCAAGCCGGAGACCACGAGTTCAACTCGGTAGAAACCCGGCGACGACCACGAGTGGGTCGGTTCCGGCTGGCTGGAGGCCGCACCATCGCCGAAGTCCCAGCTCCACGCCGCCACCGAGCCAGTGCTCAGGTCGCGGAACGTCACCTCAGCGCCGGTGCCCACGATGCACAGATCGTCCCTGCAATCGGCATCCAGGTCGAACCGGGCCGCCGGCAAAGCGCCCGCCTCGACCTTGACCGTCGCCGTCGCCGAGTCGTATGCGCAGAACTGCTGGCCGCAGTCGCCGCCGCGCGCGACCTCCATCCGCACGTCGTACGAGCCGGGCTCCACGTAGGTGTGCGACGGCTTCGACTCCGTACTCGGATGCGCGATCGTAGAGCCGTCGCCGAAGTCCCAACTGTAGCTGTCCGCGCCGATCGATTCACTGCCATCGAACGGCACGGGGACTCCCGTCTCGACCATCGACGGCGCCGTGAAGCTGGCTTTCAGCGTTGGCGGATCGGGGTCCGGCGGCGGTGGCGGCGGTGGCGGCGGTGGCGGCGGTGGCGGCGGTGGCGGCGGTGGCGGCGGCGGTGGCGGCGGTGGTGGCGCGCTGTCCACGAAGAGGAAGACCGCGCTGACCGCTCCCCAGTTGCCGTCGGCATCCTTCGCTCGCACGAAGACGGTGTGGTGACCGGCGCTCAGGCCGGTCGTGTCGATCGTGCCCGTCGCCTGCTCGGAGCTGTCGTCGAACGCGCCGTCGTCGGCGGACATCGCGTGGGCAGATGCTCCTGCGGCCCAGGGCGGGACGTGCAGGTAGTACTCGCCGGCAGCGATGGCCTGCGTGGGCTCAACCCCGTTGCTGGTTTCGTAGCGGGTGTCGTCGAAGGTGGCGGAGAGTGTCACCGGTGTGCCGGCCGTGACACCTGATGACGACGCATTGGCGCTCAGGTTCAAGGCAAGGGAGTCGGGGCCCTCCGCAATGACGTAGGGCATCCTGGCCACCTTGAAGGCGTACAGCAGAGACTCCAGGTTGCCGTCGAGGATCGACTCCTCGAAGTAGGCGCAGTCCTGGAAGAACGTCGTGCCGATCTCGTACGTGTACGCCGCGACGCCGAGTTCTCCGTAGGCGTGGTCTTCCGTGGCGCCGCTCGCCGGATAGAGCCCGACCAACTGTTGGGGAAAGTGACCGTTGAAGAACGAGAGTTTGCGGCCGAGCGTCTGGAGGGCGGTGCTGTTCGGCGCGAGGGTGTCTTCCCAGCCCCAGGGCCAGAGAACGAGTCGCCCGTGGCTGTGGATATCCAGGTAGATGCCGCTTGTGGAGGCGGGCGCAACGTCATCGTCCTCGGGCCCCCGTGCGTCGGGGAACAGGCTGACCATGTATGCCGAGACTGCCTGTGTCTCCGGTTCGGAGGCCGCCGTAGTTCCTCGATAGACCTCGCTGCACTCGTCGGTGCTGGAGCCGGAGACGCCTCATTTGAAGCGGAAGTTGCGATTCAGATCGACGCCCGGCACAGAGTCCGGACAGTGGGTCGTGTTGTGGTTCTTCCGCCACAGCAGGCCCTCCTCGGCGCGCTTCCTCCCGTCCGGATTCGCTTGCAGCATGATGTGAACTTCCTGGTGATCCAGGAGCCACCGCACGTCGGCGTCTGTCTCGTAGGCGTCAGCGAGCCGTTCGGCGAAGCGCAGGCTGAGTTCCGCGGTGGCGTACTCGCGCGCGTGGAGCGCCGTGGTGATGAAGAGGGCCGGCTTGGGTCCCGAAGTCGCCGAGTTCGTCAGGCGCAGCACCTTCAGGTCATAACCGTCCGATGCGTTCTGTTCCTTCTTCCAGGTTCTCCCGACTGTGCTCCAAGCCGCGATTTGCGGGTGGGTGTCGACGATGGCCTGGGCGCTGGCGTAGGTTTCCTCGACGGTGCGGTAGCACGAGAATCCGGCGATCGCCCCGTCGACGACCCGGGTCGGGACCTCCGCCGGCAGGGCTACGGAGAAGGTGTCGTCCTCGACGATCCGCATGCCGGCGGCCCTGGCGGCCTCCAGCTCGTCTTCGGTGGCCCGCAGGACGATGTACCCCTTCTCGTACTCCGATTCCAGGGCCTCCAGCGAAATGACGGCCTTACGGGCGATCAGCGGATCGTCGAAGTAGGCGCGCACGACCCGTGTGCCGGCGGGCAGGTCGGGCTGCTGGGCCCAGGCGGTGATCGCGACCGCCAGAGCCGCCGACAGGGCCAGAATCCTCTTGCGCATTCTCGAGCCAGCTAGGGTCGGCAACCTTGCGGGAACGCTTCTGCGTCCGTGATCGCCGGTGTCGGCGCACCCGGCTCGTTCCGGTACTCCTTCGCTGCCCCCGTCACCGTGTCCGTTACCCGGATCACGTACTTGAGGTCCGTCGTCGAGGCGCCGAACACCCAGACGTTCCCGTTGATCGAACAACCGTCCAGCACCTTGATCAGCACTTCCCAGTTGTCCGGCGTGAAGAACCAGAACAGCCCCGAATCGTCTTTTGCGTGCTCGGCGGCGCCTGCCATTCCGCTCGCGCCGTCTGCGGTCCACCAGGTGGCTTGGACCCGGTAGCGTGAACCCTGGAGGCACAGCGTGTGCTCATCCGCGGTGCAGCTCTCGTCTCCGCCGCCTGGGGCGTCGCCGCCACTATCCGTGCCGTCGTCGTTGCCGTCGTCCGTGTCGTCTCCGTCGTCGTCGCCGGCATCGGCCGCGGGCGTGCCGGTCGACGGTTCCGACCACGGGCTTCCTCCCACGGCGTTGACCGCGCGCACCTGCACCTCGTATGGCTCGTCGTTGCTCAGTCCGGTGATCGCGTGGTTCATGCGGTTGCCCACACCGAGGAGAAACCATCGGTAGCTGCTGACCGGCTTGTAGCGGACGACGTAGCGGGTGATCGGCGAGCTATTGCTGGCCGGCGCCGTCCAGTTCAGGTGGAGTTGACGGTCGCCGGTTTCGATCGTCGGGGCGGTGGGCGCCGATGGCGGCGCGCTGCCGACGAAGAGAAAGACCGCACTGACGGCTCCCCAGTTGCCGCCTCTGTCCCGGGCTCGGACGAAGACGGTGTGCCGGCCGGCTCGCAGTCCGGTGGTATCGATCGTGGCGGTGGCGTCTTCCGAACTGCTGTCGAAGGCGCCGTCGGTGGGGGACATGGCGTTCGCCGTCGCGGCCTCGAGCCAGGGTGGGGCGTCGACGTAGTACTCCGCGGCGGCGATGGCCTGCGTCGGTTCGGCGCCGTTGTGGTTCTCGTAGCGGGTGTCGTCGAAGGTGGCGGTCAATGTGACCCGGGTTCCCGCCGCAACACCGGTCGTCGACGCACCGCGGCTGAGTTCCGGGTCCAGGGCGTCGGGACCGGCGGGACTCAGGTAGGGCGTCCGCGCCGCCTTGAAGGCGTAGAGCAGGGAGCCGAGGTTCTGGTCGAGAATCGAGGACTTGAAGTAGTCGCAGTCCTCGAAGAACCAGGTGCCCAACTCGTAGGCGAGGGACGCGCGACCGAGCGCGCCGTACGAGTAGTCGAAGGTCGATCCGCTGACCGGATAGAGCCCGATCCCCTGGATCGGCAGGTAGCCGTTGAAGAACGCCAACTTGCGGCCGAAAGTCTGGAGGGCAGGGCCGTTCGGCGCGACCTCGTTTGCGTGCCCCCAGGGCCACAGGAGGAGGCGGCCGTGGCTGTGGATGTCCAGGTAGACGCCGCTCGTGTCGGCGGGAGCGGCGTCCTGGTCCCCCGGTCCGCGTGCATCGGGGAACAGGTCGGACATGTACTTCGAGATCGCCTGCGTTTCGGGTTCCGAGGCGGCGGCGAGTCCCCGGTAGGTCTGGTCGCATTCCTGGTCGCTCGAGCCGCCCGGATATCCGAACTTGAAGTCGAAGTTGCGGTTCAGATCGACGCCCGGCCCGCTCAGGCCCTCGTTCAACTCTTGGGAGGGACAGTGGTTCGTGTTGTGGTTCTTGCGCCATAGGAGCCACTCTTCGGCGCGCTTCCGCCCGTCCGGGTTCGCCTGCAGCATGATGTGAACTTCCTGGTGATCGAGAAGCCAGCGTACGTCGGCGTCGGTCTCGTAGGAGTCGGCCAAGTGCTCCGCGAAGCGAAGGCCGAGTTCGGCCGTCGCGTACTCCCGGGCGTGGAGCGCCGTCGTGATGAGGAGCGCTGGCTTGGTCCGCGTGGTTTTCGAGTTCGTCAGACGCAGCACCATCAGGTCGTACCCGTCCGACGGGTTCTGCTGTCTCTTCCAGGATTCGCCGACCCTGCTCCAGGTGGCGAGCCGGGTGTACGCGTCGACGATCGCCTGGGCGCTCGCGTAGGTTTCCTCGACCGTCCGATAGCAGGGGAAGGCCGGGATCGTCCCGGGCCGCTCGGGGGCCGGGAGCTCGGCAGGCAGGGCCACGGACACGAACGAGTCGTCCTCGACGACGCGCATCCCGGCACGTCGCATGGCTTCGATGTCCGCGTCGGTGGCTCGGAGGACGATGTAGCCCTTCTCGTACTCCGATTCCAGAGCTTCCAGGGAGATGACGGCCCTGGCGGCGACCGCGGGATCGTCGAAGTAGGCGCGGACGACCCGGGTGTCGCCCGGTCTCTCTGTTTCCTGTGCCTGGGCCGTTGCCGTCACAGCGAGCGCCGCCCACAGGGCGAGGACGCTTACCGAGGCTTGAAGCATGACGTCACGGCCGGTAGGGCGGGGCGGTCGGGCCGAGCTGACTCCGGGTCACGCGCTGCGCATCGGCGACGAACTCGCAGATTGCGGCCCGCGTTTCGCGCGGATCGATGATGTCCTGTCCGGTCGCCTCGGCGGTCCGGAACGGCGAGGCGATCGCCTGGAGTCGGGCCTCGATCTCCTCGCGCTTCGCCTTCGGATCGGGCGCGGTTTCGATCTCTCCGCGGTAGGCCGCCATGGCGCCGCCCTCGATGTGCATCGATCCCCAGCGCGCGGAGGGCCAGGCGAAGCGACGGAACATGCCGGTGGGCCGGTGCTGGCACTGGCCGGCAACGCCGTACAGCCGGCGCATCACAATCGTGAGCCACGGCATCTGAGAGTCGCAGGTAACACAGACGAGGCGAGTTCCCGCGCGTTCGATGCCCTGCTTCTCGGACTCGAGGCCGACCATGAAACCGGGCTCGTCGGCAAAGGAAACCAAGGGCAGATGGAATGTATCGCAGAGTTGGATCAGCCGCATGACCTTCGAGCCGCTGGCGACATCCGTCGAACCGCGCCAGCGCCGTCACTCTCCAACGGCCGTAGTGGGGCGTGATGACGAACAGGGAACCGCGGTCGACGACACTCTCGAGGATTCGGAACACGTCGTACGAAGCGCGTCGGTCCCTGGGCACGGCGTCGAGCAACCGGATAAACGGGACCCGCCATTCCAGAGCGCGAACGTTGGCGGGCGGTTCGGAACCGAGCCCACCACTGCTGGCGGCCGAGCCGCCGCGGATGGTGAAGTCGCCCGCATGGACGACCGCCGGCCGTCCGTCCAGGCGGCAGAACCCCTCGACGACCGCCCTCGGCGTGAAGCCTGCAAGGTCATTGCCCTGGTACTCGCCGCTGCCGGCAAGGCTCCACAGCTCGCGGAACGAGTCCTCGTCGGCCAGGCCGGCAACCCGCTCGCGGACGGTGAGCTTGCCGCGTCTGCGCTGGCGCTCGATGCCCTCCGCGCCGCCCATCTTGCGGCGCAGGTCGCGGCGCCGTTCGAGTTCGTCGATCTCCGGCTTCCAGGTCATATGGACAACGATTCGATCATAAGAAGCAGCCGACGCGCCAAGGCGATTCCGCAGGTCGATCGGGACTCGGCTTTGTGGCTATGATCACCGCCGAGCCGGACGGCTCGCACGGCCCACGAACCACAGACTAGACTGAGAGAGGACAGAATCCGAGATGGCTTTCCCCGCCGTGCTGAAGCGGCGATCGTTCGGTGAAACCCAGCGCCAGGACGCCTGGTGGCTGCAGCCGGCCGCCGTCGCCACCGGCCTCGGCATTGCGATCATCTACTCGACCTGGGCTGGTTTTCAGGCCGAGCACTACGCCTACGGCGGCTACCTGTCGCCGCTGTACTCGCCCGAGGTCTTCGGCTTCACGCATCACGCCTGGTTCGACGGCTTCCCGAGCTGGTGGCCGGCGTTCATCCCGCAGTCGCCAGCGTTTGTCATTTTGATCCTGCCGATCGGGTTCCGCGCCACCTGCTACTACTACCGGGGCGCCTACTACAAGGCGTTCTGGGCCGACCCGCCTGCCTGCGCGGTCGGCGAGCCGCGCGACGCCTACCGGGGCGAGAACTCGTTCCCGTTGAGCGTGCAGAACATTCACCGCTACTTCCTGTACGCGATGATGGCGTGGATCTTCGTCTTCTTCCCGATCGACGTGTACCGGGCGTTCGAGTTCGAAACGGCGGCGGGTGGGCACGCTTTCGGTATCGGCGTCGGCAGCTTCGTCATCCTGATCAACTGGGTGATGCTCAGCGGCTATGCCCTGGGCTGCCACTCGATGCGTCACGTGGTCGGCGGGTTCAAGAACGTGATGGCCGGGCGGCCGTTCCGGCGCGCCTGCTACAACTGCGTGTCCTGTCTGAACCGCGGGCACATGGCCTGGGCCTGGTTCAGCCTGATCTGGGTCACCTTCTCCGACATCTACGTCCGGATGTGCTCGATGGGCATCTGGACCGACTTGAGACTGGTCTGATGGAACAGACGCCCTACGAATACGACGTGCTGGTGATCGGCGCGGGCGGCGCCGGGCTGCGAGCGGCGATCGAAGTCTCGGCCGTTGGCGCGTCCTGCGGCGTGATCTGCAAGTCGCTGCTCGGCAAGGCCCATACGGTGATGGCCGAGGGCGGCATGGCGGCCGCGATCGGCAACGTGGACGAGCGGGACAACTGGAAGGTCCACGTCACCGACACTCTGCGTGGCGGCCAGTACCTGAGCAACCCGAAAATGGCCGAGATCCATGCCAAGGAGGCGCCGACGCGGGCGCTGGAGCTCGAAGCCTGGGGCGCTCTCTTCGACCGGACGAAGGACGGCCGCATCCTGCAGCGAAACTTCGGCGGCCACCGCTATCCGCGGCTCGCTCACGTCGGTGACCGGACCGGGCTGGAGATGATCCGCACCTTGCAGGATCACGGCATCCACCATGGGATCGACTTCCACATGGAGTACACGGTGTTTCGCCTGTTGCTCGACGACGGCCGGATCGCGGGCGCTCTCGCCTACGACCGGGAACGGGGCCGGTTCCGGGTCTACCGGGCGAAGGCGGTGGTGCTTGCCACCGGCGGCATCGGCCGCGCGTTCAAGATCACCAGCAACAGTTGGGAGTACACAGGCGACGGTCACACCCTGGCCTACGATGCGGGCGCCGACCTGGTCGACATGGAGTTCGTTCAGTTCCATCCGACGGGCATGGTGTGGCCGCCGAGCGTGCGCGGCATCCTGGTCACGGAGGGCGTGCGCGGCGAGGGCGGGATCCTCCTGAACTCGGACGGCGAGCGGTTCCTGTTCGACGACATTCCCCCTCTCTACAAGGACCAGACCGCGGACAGCGCCGAAGAGGGTTGGCGCTACGTCGTCGGCGACCGGGACGCCCGGCGTCCGCCGGAGCTCCTGACCCGCGACCACGTGGCCCGCTGCATCGTGAACCAGATCAAGTCCGGCAAGGGCTCCCCCCACGGGGGCGTGTACCTCGACATCGCCTGGATCAAGGAGAAGATCAGCAACTCCGAGGAGCACATCAAGAAAAAGCTGCCGTCGATGTACCACCAGTTCAAGGAGCTGGCCGGAATCGACATCACGAAGGAAAGGATGGAGGTCGGCCCGACGACCCACTACGTGATGGGCGGCGTACGGGTCGACGCGGAGAGTCAGATGTCTTCCGTTCCCGGTCTCTACGCTGCCGGCGAGTGCGCGGCCGGGTTGCACGGCGCGAACCGCCTGGGTGGCAACTCGCTCTCGGACCTGCTCGTGTTCGGCAAGCGGGCCGGCGAGTACGCGGCGGCGTTCGCCAAGGAGCAGGGCGAAGTCCGGCTGGACGAGATTGCGGCCGAGGCTGGGATCAAGGAGGCGCTTCAGCCGCTCGAGCGCGAGGGCGGAGAGGGTCCGTACCAGATTCAGTACGCGCTCCAGGATCTGATGCAGCAGAAGGTGGGCATCGTCCGGGTCGAGTCCGAACTCGAGGAAGCGGTCGAGGAGATCGGGGCGCTGTCCGAACGGGCGCAAGCCGTGTCGGCGCCCGGTAACCGGGAGTACAACCCGGGCTGGCACACCGCCCTGGACCTGCACAACCTGATGGTCGTGTCCGAGGCTGTGGCGCGGGCAGGCCTGATGCGGCGCGAGAGCCGCGGCGCGCAGTTCCGTGACGACTACCCGCAAAAGGATGAACACTTCGGCAAGGTGAACATCCGGGTCGCGAAGGGCCCTGACGGCGAGATGGTGGTCGAAGACGTCCCGGTGGCGCCGATGAGCGACGAACTGACCAGGCTGGTCGAGGAGATGGGCTGAGATGGCCGCGACACAGTTCAGGATCTGGCGCCAGGACGGCGCCGAGGGCGAGGGCGGCTACCGGGACTACACGACGGAGGTCACCGAGGGAATGGTCGTGCTCGACGCGGTCCATCAGATTCAGGCCGAGTCGGCGAACGACCTCGCCGTACGCTGGAACTGCAAGGCCGGCAAGTGCGGATCCTGTTCCGCGGAAGTCAACGGCACGCCGCGGCTCATGTGCATGACGCGGATGAGCGACCTGCCGACGGACCGCCCGGTCACGGTCGAACCGATGCGGGCGTTTCCGGTCATCCGCGACCTCGTCTGCGACGTGTCATGGAACTACGAGGTCAAGAAGAAGATCCAGCCGTTCGAGCCGCGGCCGCCCGATGCCGAGGACGGCACCTGGCGGATCGCCCAGGAGGATGTCGAGCGGGTGCAGGAGTTCCGCAAGTGCATCGAGTGCTTCCTGTGCCAGGACGTCTGCCACGTGCTGCGTGACCACCACCTGCACGACGAGTTCGTCGGCCCGCGCTTCTTCGTCTACAACGCCGCGCTCGAGATGCATCCGCTCGACACCGGGAACCGGTTGTCGGCGCTCAAGCACGACGAGGGCATCGGCTACTGCAACATCACGAAGTGCTGCACGAAGGTGTGCCCCGAGCACATCACGATCACCGACAACGCGATCATCCCGCTCAAGGAACGGGTCGTGACGGAGTTCTACGATCCGCTGAAGAAACTGTTCCGGGTGTTCTCGGGAGGTTCGGGCCGCTAGAAACTCGAGCGCCGGATGCGGGCGAGACGCCCGCGTTCCCAAGGGTCGGATGCAGGCTCGGTGGTCTACAACTGCCCCAGCGCCTCACGCGCCGACGCGGCGTCCTCGTGGTCGGGCGCCATATCGAGGAGCTTCTCGAGGTGCCGGCGCGCGTCCGCCGAATCGGCGCTGCGGATGTAGAGCATCCCGAGTTGGAAGTGGGCCTTCGGCTGGTTGTCGTCCCAGGCGACCAGGGACTGATAGTAGAGCTTCGCGTTGCCGAACTCGTTGTTCTCGAAGAACTGGTTCGCCTGGTGCAGAACCTGGTTCCCGGCGGTCGGGTTGACCTCGATCCAGGCCTTGCCGGCCTCGGTCGAATCCTCCAGGTGGCCCTGCAGGGCGTGGCTGAAGAAGCTCATGCGCAGCGCCTCTGTGTTCCGTGGATCGATCTCCAGCGTGCGTTCCAGCGCCTCCAGGGCCGGTCCCCAGTTCTGGTTGTTGAAGTGGATCGTGCCGATGTTCCGGTGGGCCTGGTAGAGCTTGGGGTTGAGCGATGCCGCTTCGCCGAACAACTCCACGGCTCGCTCTTCGTCGCCTGCCCGGACCGCCTGCACGCCTTGCGAGAAGACGCCGGCCGCGATCTCCATCCCCATGCCGGCGGCGACCGCGGTCTGCTTGGCTTCCTCGACACGGGGGTCGCCCGCGGCCAGGAAGATGTCGAAGGCCATGCCCACGAACTCCGACGGCAGTTCCTCCAACTCGAGGTACTTGTCCAGCGGCTCGAGCGCTTCCGCGGGTTTCCCCATGCCGTGCAGGATGGCCGCGATCGTTCGGTATGCGGCGGCAATCGTCGGATCGAGTTCCACCGCCTGCTCGAACAGGGGCAGGGCGCCCTGGGCGTTGCCTGCCTGAATGGCCCCGATGCCTTCGTTGAACTTGTCGATAGCCTGCTGCTTGATCATCGTGGCTTCGTCGAGGAGCCGGACGGTGAAGGTAGCGTCGCGACCCTCGCTGATGTGGAACTCGCGCTCCTGGTCCGGATATCCCGCCATGCGTAGCAGCAGCTTGTACGGCTCATCCGCCGGCTTCAGCCGGATCTTGAGCTTGCCGTTCTTCTTTGTGGCGGCCTCGATGACCTCGCCTTCGGGCGACGTGAACGTGAGGTTCGCGGGACCCAGTTCCTGGCCTTGCATGTCGAGTACCTGGAGGGTCAGTTCGCTGCGCTGCGCTGCCGCGGCAGTGGCGACGAAGACCAGGGCCAGGGGGAGAACACGAAGGGAGAGTTTCTGCATCGTCTGGTACCTCTGGGTCGGCGGCCGCCCCCACGGGCCGGCGCTTCACTTGGGAGAGAGTGGAGGGATGGGACCGATCCTATCGCTTGACGCGGACTTCCCGGGTGGGGGATCGTACAGTCCATGGACGCCGACAACTTCTTCGAACTACTCTCCACCGCGCGCTCGATGCGGCGCTACAGCCCCGAGCCGATCCCGGACGAGGATCTGGCGCGCATTCTCTACGCCGCGAGCCGGGCGCCGTCCGGCACGAACCGTCAGCCGTTCCGCTTCATCGTGCTGCGGGGAGGGCCGCGGGCGCGGCGAGCACGCCGCCTGCTGGGCGAGTCCTTTCGCGGCGGCTGGGCTCGCAAGACGGAGCAGGAGGGTTGGAACCGGGGGTCGGCTGCGGACCCGAACTCGCCCAAGGCGCGGACCAACCGGGCGATCCAGCACTACGTGGACAACTTCGAGCAGATCCCGGCCGTCATCATCGCCTGCTACGTCCGCTACCGGGGCTTGACCCACTCCGAGGGCGCGTCCGTGTTCCCGGCCTGCCAGAACCTGTTCCTGATGGCGCGGGCGCTGGGCTACGGTGCCTGCTACAGTGGCTGGCACCATGCCGTCGCGGACGAATTGCGGGAGATCCTCGGCGTTCCCGACCACGTTGAGCTGTCGCTCGTGATCACGATCGGCCGTCCCCTGGGGCGGCACGGACCGCTACGCCGGCGGCCTATCCGCGACACGGTCTTCGACGACAGATGGGAGCAGGGGGCGCAGTGGATCAGCGATCCGCCGGACGCCCGGCTGTCGAGGCCGCGTTGATCCCCTACGCGCATCGGGGTCCGCTGATGGGGCTGTCTTGTCTCATCTGCTCTGGCCTGGCCTTGGCGTTTCCGGGACCGGGAGAAGACAACGGGCCGGCTGCGGCCGGTGCGTCGGGCCCTTCGAGCGTCCCCAGGCTGATCGAGGATCACTTCGTGGACACGGTCGCAGACACGTCCGGCCCGGTCCACGTGTCGCTGGTGGACGGACAAGGTTTCGCGCCCGGCGACCATGGACAGCGGGTCACGGACAACTTCCTGGCGAATACGAAGCGGTCGCTGCTGGTCCAGATCGGGGGGTGGGGTATCTACGAGCTTGGCGGTCGCAGGCTGTCCAGCACGAATGCGGCAGGGTTCATCAGGCATGCGCTGGAGCGCGGCGGCGGGATCTTCTTCACTTCGACCGACGACTCGCCCCTCTACTTTGAGGCGACCGCCCATCGGTGGTTCCTCGAGGGGGGGCGGGCGTTCCACAAGGATGCCGGGGTTCTTGCTGCGTGGATGCAGGACCAGGACACGCTCTTCGTCTCGTCGCTTGAGAACCCGACGGCGCTTGGTCTTGGTAGAGGGGCCGTCTTTTGCGACGACTTCTCTCTCGATGCGGAGGGTGGTTGGATTCCTCTCTGCGGCGCGCTTGACGACTACATCGCGCATTCCGGCGTCGGTCTCGACAGAACGCTGTTCGTCGGGGCGATCGATTCCTATGGCTACGCCGGCGCGGCGATTCGGGGCGACGGGGTGTTCGCCCGCCATGCCGTCTACGTGGAGTCGCCGGACGGTTCCACATCGCAGGCCACCCCGGTCCTCGCGGCCTACGCGACGAATCTCGCCTTCTCCAACCCGACCTGGGGCGCGGCGAGGCTGAAGCGGGAGCTGATGAAGCTCGCGGTCGAGGAAGTCGTCGACCACTACACGGGGGCGTCGAACGACCTGGGACAATCCATCGTGGAGCGGCGGGTCATCAGGGCTCTCCGTCCCGCATTTGCGCCGAGGGGCGATCCGCCGTCGACCGGATGCGTGCCTGACGCCGAGACGTTCTGCCTGCAGGGATCGCGGTACAAGGTGACGGCGGAGTGGTGGACCGTGGATGGAAAGTCGGGCTCGGCGCAAGCGGCGGCGCCGCGAACGGGCGATTCGGGCCTGTTCTGGTTCTTCGATCCCGACAACTGGGAGATCCTGATCAAGGTGCTCGACGGCTGTTCGTCCAACGGCCACATCTGGGTGTTTGGCGCTTCGACGACGGATCTCGGGTACACGATCGCCGTACAGGACACACTGACCGGCCGTGAGAGGCGGTACGGCAACGAGGCTGGCCGCCCGGCGCCCGCCATCACGGACGTGACGGCTTTCGCGGAAAGCTGCCCTCAAGCCGGCGCCGTTCGCTGACCGTGGTTACCGGGCAGGAAGAGCGTACGCGACCAGGGAGTGCTCCTGGCCGCGGTCGCCGACCGGCACTACGAGGAACTGACGCCCCGAGACGACGTAGGTCATGGGCCCGCCGCCCGGGGTGTCGGGCAGTTCGGTTCGCCAGACCTCTTCGCCGCTCGCCTTGTCGAAGGCATACAGAAAGCCGGTCGAGGGCCCACGCAGTGCGTAGTTGCCCGGTTCCTGCTCGCTCGTGACCACGAAGACGAGGGTGGCGGTCACCATCGGCCATCCGGGAGTCAGACCCGAGAGCGGCCAAGCGCCGAGTGGACCCAGCTTCAGGTCGGCGATCGCCGGGTGGTTTCGCGGTCCGTCGCCGAGCGGCGTCTGCCACACGATCTCGCCGCGGTTCAGGTCGATCGCCGTCAGGCGCGACCACGGCGGCTTGATCAGCGGCAGGCCCTCGGGGCCGCGGGCGAACGTGAAGGCGGGCAGGTAGTTGCGGTCCGATTGCTGGCGTGCGGTCGGTTCGACCACGGCCATCGTCCCGAGCCGCGTCTGCGACGGGACGTACAACCAGGCGCTCTCGGGGTCGAGCGCTCCGCCGCCCCAGTTCGCGCCGCCGGCCTGCCCGGGTAGCTGCGCCATCGCGTCCTTGCCGTTGGCGCCGCCCACGATCGGCGGCGTGAACAGCGGCCCGCCCAGGAACCGCTTGCGGTAGATCTCGACCGCCTTCTCCTTGAGTTCCGGTGTGAAGTCGATCAGGTCGCTCTCGCGCACTCCCTGGCGGTCGAAGGGCGGCGGCTTGGTGGGGAAGGGCTGCATGCTCGCGGTCCACTCCCCGGGTACGCTGCTCTCCGGCACCTTGCGATCCTCGATCGGCCACACCGGCTCGCCGGTCTTGCGGTCGAAGACGTAGGTGAACGCCTGCTTGCTGACCTGGGCCATTGCCTCGATGCGCCGTCCGTCGACCTCGATGTCGAGCAGGATGGGCGCACAGGGAAAGTCGTAGTCCCAGAGGCCGTGCCGGACCGCCTGGAAGTGCCACTTCTTCTCGCCGGTCGCGGCGTCGATGGCGACCAGGCTCTCGGCGTAGAGGTTGTCGCCGTGGCGGTGGCCGCCGTAGTAGTCGCTGGTCGGCGTGCCGGTGCCGAAGTAGACCCAGCCCGTCTTGTCGTCGCAGCTCATCCACGACCACACGTTGCTGTTGCCGGAGTAGCGCCAGGACTCGTCATGCCAGGTCTCCGCCCCCGGCTCGTCGCCCTGGGGCACGGTGTGGAAGACCCATTTCCTGGTGCCGGTGCGGATGTCGTAGCCGCGGATGTGGCCGGCCGGCATCTTCTGGGTCAAGGAGAAGTCCATGATCGTCATGCCCATCAGAATCGTGTCGCCGCAGACGATCCCCGGGGAGTTGGCGCCGGTCTCGCGCATCTGCTCCGGGGCGCCGATGTCGCCGCGCATGTCGACCATGCCGGCTTCGCCGAACTCGAGGTCGGGCTTGCCGGTCCTGGCGTCGAGAGAGACGAGTTGGTGGGTGCCCGTGACCAGCACGATCCGCTGCATGCCGCGGTGTTCCCAGAACTCGATGCCGCGCTGGGTGAAGCCGCCGTGGGTCGGCGTGCCGCGCTCGTAGGCCTTGGGGTCGTAGGTCCACAACTCCTCGCCGGTCTTCGGGTTGACCGCGCTGACCAGATTCAGGGCCGACACGGCATAGAGCGTGCCGTTCACCATGAGCGGCGTGCCCTTCAGGTCGCCGGCCGGCGCCTTCGTGTCGACCTGACCGTCGGGTGTGACCCAGCGCCACGCGACCTCGAGTTCGGAGACGTTCGACGCGTCGATCTGCGCCGCTGGCGAGTACTTCGTGCTGGCCCGGTCGGCGGCGTAGTGGCGCCACTCGACCGGCTCCTGCGCGGCCAGCGCGGCGCCGCTGGCGAGGAAAACAACGACGGCCACACGAGCGAACATGGAGATCAACGTCCCTTGAACTGAGCGGGCCGCTTCTCGAGGAAGGCGAGAACGCCCTCCCGGGAGTCCTCGGTGGCGCCGGCCTCGGCCTGGAGCCTCGCCTCCAGGTCGAGTTGTTGCTCGTACACGTTCTGCCAGGTGGCCCAGTAGGCCTGGCGGATCATCCCCAGGGAGCGCGGACCGTTGGCCAGGCGGTGGGCCAGCTCGGTGGCGCCCTCCATCAGGGACTCCTGGTCGTCGTACAGGCGGTTGATCAGGCCCCACTCGAACGCCTTGTCGGCCGGCAGACGTTCCGCGAGCATGGAGAGTTCGACCGCGCGGCCCCAGCCGATCAGGCGCGGCAGCATGAAGGTGGCGCCGCCGTCGGGCACCAGGCCAATGCGCGCGAAAGCCTGCAGGAAGAAGGCCTGCTTCGAGGCGCAGACCAGGTCGCCGATCAGGGCGAAGCTCATGCCGACGCCCGCCGCGGCCCCGTTTACCGCCGTGACGATCGGTATGTCGAGGTCGCGGAGCGACAGCAGCAGGGGGTGGTAGTTGTTGCGCAGGTTCTCGCGGGCGGTCGGGTTCACGGCGCCATCCGGTTGGCTGCCGCGGCCGGACAGGTTGGCGCCCGAGCAGAAGGCGCGGCCCTCACCGGTGAGCAGGAGGGCGCGCACGCCGCTTTCGGGATCGCGGATGCGCAGCACGGCGTCGCCCATTTCGGCGACCATCTGCGCGTCCGTTGCGTTCAGCACCTCCGGGTGGTTCAGCTTGATGACGGCGAGATTGCCGTCCCGTTCGAGCAGGATCCGTTCGTAGTTCATTTGCTCCTTCATTCCTCCGGGTACTTCTCCCGCATCGCGTCGAGGGCGCTCCTGATCAGCTCTTCGAGCACGCCCATGTCGATGTCGGCCAGCTTGTTGATGTAGAGGCAGGACCTGCCGGTCCGGTGCTTGCCCAGTCGGGAGAGGAGCTCGTCGTAGCCCGAAAACCCGGGCATGACATAGACGGTCAGGCTCTGCTTGCGGGGCGAGAAACCGATTCGCGGCCATTCTCCGGTGCGGCCGCTCGCGTAGCGGTAGCGGTAGCTGCCGAAGCCGACGATCGCGGTACCCCACATCTGGGGCTCTTCGCCGGTGATCCGCTTCATCAACTCGAGGACCGTGAAGCTGTCCTCACGCCGCCGATCGCTGCCGACCGCGCCCAGGAACGCCTCGACGCTGGCGTCGTTCTGCTTCGTCTTCAGTTCGCTCACAAGCGACCCTCAATCGGGGCGAACAATCACCGCCTTGCGGAAGGAAGCGGCTACCGTAACAGACCGCCGGACGCAGGCGGAGTGAGCCGCAGACTGCCGGGTGTGTCATCCGAGCGCTCGATGACTCGCGCACGGAATGGTTCGCGGGTGGCGCGGGTCGCGCCACCCGGATTCGCTTATGCTCGACAGGTCGTGAGCGCGAACGGCCACTACTGCATCATGGGCATTGGCGATATGGGCTTCCATATTGCCGAGGCGTTCGGACGCGAGGGTCGGAGCCTGACCCTGATCGACATCGATCCGGACAAGGGGCGGCGGATCGAGGAGGAGTTGGACGCGGCCTTCGTGGTCGGCAACGGCGCCCACCAGGCGGTGCTCGAGCGGGCTCACGTCGGCGCCGCGGACCTCTTCATCGCCGCTTCTTCGTCGGAGGAGGCGAACCTGGTGGCGTCCGTGATCGCTCGCAACCTGGGCGCGAAGCGGTGCGTGGTGCGGCTTGACACGTCCGAGGATCTGACCGTCTACCGCCGCTCCTACGAGCGGTTGTTCGGCGCCGACCTCCTGCTGTCGCCCCAGAGTCTGGCGACCAACGCGATCCTGAACGTCGTGCTCGGCCACCACACCTACGAGGTCGACCATCTGGCCAAGGGGCGTTTCGAGTTGCGCACCATCCAGGTGCAGGCGAACAGCACCGTCGCCAGCCGGCCGCTGCACGAAGTGCCGCTACCCGAGGGCGTCCGGATCGTCGGCTACTTCGATGCGGAGCACGAACTGTCGATCCCCGGTCCGGACCTGCAGGCCGCTCCGGGCGGTCTGGCCATGGTCCTTTGCCGCACGAAGTCCACCCACGACGTGGAGGAGCTGTTCGCGTCCCGGGTCGAACATCCCCACACCGTGGCCGTTGCCGGTGGCAGTTCGGCCGCGGCTGCGGTGGTCAAGGCGCTGCGGAACGAGGTCAAACGCCTGCGCTGGATGGTGCGCGACCGGCGGCGCGCCGAGTACCTGGCCCAGTCGTTTCCCGACGTCGAAGTGCTGCACGGCGATCCGATCGACGCCGCGACCATGGAGAGCGAGGGACTCGGCCGGGCCGACGTGCTGATCGCGGCCACCAGCCACGACGACAGCAACGTGGTTGCGGGGCTGATCGCCCAGGAGTTGGGCGTGCGGCAGGTGGTCGCTCTAATTCATCACACGACGAGCCGGCTCTGGCAGCGGGTCGGCGAGGTCGAGCTCGTGTCGCCGCACTCCCTGGCGATCGACCACGTCCGCAACTTCGTCGCCAATGGCTACAAGACGAACCTGGTCAACCTGGCCGACGGCGCCCTGCAGGTGGTTCAGCGCGTGATCCACGAGGCCAGCCCGGCGGCCGGCGCCACGCTTGCCGAGCTCCAGGCCCCCAGGGGCCTGATCGTGGGCGCCGTGGTGCGAGGCGATCGGGTGTTCATGCCGGAGCGCGGCAACGTGCTGCGCGCGAACGACCAGGTCATTCTGTTCGTGCACCGCTCACAGATCCAGATGGCCAAGCTCCTGTTCCCCGGCAGCGAAAGCGAAGTCGCCAGCTAGCGCACGGGCAGAGGCGCGCACCCGTCCCCTCCGGCCTCCGGTGCGGACGGGACTCGGACGGCCGGGGTGCCGGGAGGGGCCGCCGCCTTCAAGCGCGTCTACGACCGCAAGAAGGGCGCCTGACGCCGTTCCGACGCCGGCTCGTCAGTTCGAGCCGGTCGGGATGTCGCTGAAGGCCCGGTCGCGGTCGACGCGGATCTCGCCGGGCAGGGTAAGGACGCGTTCGGCGATGATGTTGCGCAGGATCTCGTCCGTGCCGGCTGCGATCCGCATGCCGGGTGCCGCCAGGTAGGCGTAGTGGAACATGCCGCCCGAGGGGGCGTCGTCGCGGCCGCTGACGGCGCCGGCGACATCCAGCAGGTCGGCGGCGAATGAGGCGATGTCCTGCCGGGCGCTGGCGGTAATCACCTTGCAGATCGAGTTCTCCGGCCCCGGCTGCTTGCCCTGGGAGATGGCGGTCAGGGTGCGCAGGAAGGTCAACTCGACGCCGCGGCACTGCACGTACCAGTCGGCGATCCGATCGCGCACGGCGCTCTGCGACGCCGCGGGTTCGCCGTCGATCTCCAGTTCGGAGGCGAGGCGGAGGGCGTCGCTCCAGTCGGGCGTCATCTGGTATCTGCCGTGGCGCTCGTTCATGAGGGTCGTGATCGCGACCTGCCAGCCGGCGCCGACCTCGCCGAGCCGGTTGTGGTCCGGGATCCGCACGTTCTGCAGGAAGACCTCGTTGAACTCGGCGGTGCCGGGAATCTGGCGGATCGGCCGCGGGTCGATGCCCGGAGACTTCATGTCGACGACGAAGAAGGTCAGGCCCTTGTGCTTGGACACCGTGGGGTCGTGCCGGGTGACCAGGATGCCCCAGTCGGCGAAGTGGGCGCCCGAATTCCAGACCTTCTGGCCGTTGACGACCCACTCGTCGCCGTCGCGTTCTGCGCGAGTGCGCAGGCCCGCCAGATCGGAGCCCGCTCCGGGCTCGGAGAAGAGCTGGCACCAGACCTCCTCGCCGCTCGCGAGCTTGGGCAGGTAGCGGCGCTTCTGCTCCTCCGTGCCGTGGGCCATGATCGCCGGCGCGCAGGTGCCGTGGCCGATGTTGAGGTAGCCGCCGGGAACGTCGAACTTCGCTTCCTCCTGGTCCCAGATCACGCCCTCCATGAAGGTCGCGCCGCGGCCGCCGTGTTCCTTCGGCCAGGTGATGCAGGCCCAGCCGGCGTCGTACTTCTTCTGCTGCCACTCCTTGACCACGGCCAGCCCTTCCTGCTCGGGAAGCCCGGCATACCGGGACGTGTCGCCGGGAGACAGGGGTTCGGCGTTCGCGCCGAGCCACGCGCGCGCCTCGGCGCGGAAGGTGGCCTCTTGCGGTGAGTCCTGGAAGTCCATGGATCGTCTCCTGGTGGCGTTCGGTCGGGAAGTGGAGATTGTAGTCCGAGATTCCGGGATCGTCAGAGCCGGCCCGAGATGACGCCGCGCTCGGCCAGCCGGTCGATCTCCGCGGCGTCCAGTCCCAGCTCCCGCAGCAGGTCGCCGGTGTGCTCCCCGAGTTCGGGCGCCGGCCGAGGCTTGACCTTCTCGTCGCCGAGGATGAATACCGGGCTGTCGACCGTCCGGAGGCGGCCGTACTTGGGGTGGTCGAGGTCGCGGAACATGCCGATGGCCTCCAACTGCTCGTCGCTCGCGATGTCGTCGAGGTTCGAGACCAGGCTATAGGGGATCTCGTAGCGGGTGAAGCGCTCGCTCCACTCGGCGAAGTCCCGCAGTGCGAACTCGGCGTCGAGCAGGGCGACGAACCCGGGCATGTTCTCGATCCGTTCGGGCGTGGTGCAGTAGCGCTCGTCAGAGGTGAGGTCGGTGCGGTCCAGGGCGAGACAGAAGCGCTCCCAGTCCCGGTCCTGCTCGACGATGCTCAGCTTGACAAGGCGGTCGTCCCGGGTGCGGTAGTAGAGCTGACCGAAGTTCATCGTTTGTTCGCGCGGCCGCTTCTCGTGGAACTCGGCGCCCACCAGCTTGGCCTGGATGGCGCAGGCATTGGCCCAGGCCCCCGCCGCGAGGAGCGACGTGGTGACGTAGGAACCCTCGCCTGTCTGCTGGCGCTTCATCAGGCCCAGGAGCACCGCCGAGAACAGGGTCACGCCGGTGGGGTGGTCCCCGGTGCCGCACCCGAGCGGTCCCAGGTGGCCCTCGACCGGGAAGAACGTGGCAACCAGCCCCGAACGGGTCCAGTAGCAGATCTGGTCGTAGCCCGGCTTCTCGGCCTCCGGGCCGGTGTGGCCGTAGCCGGTGCCGTGAGCGAAGATGAGCCGCGGATTGACCTCGCGCAGCCGGTCCCAACTCATGCCGAGATCCTCGAGTACGGAGTTGTGGCAGTTGGTCAGGAAGACATCCGCGGTCTCGATCAGCCGGTGGGCGACGGCCTGGCCGCGCTCGTGCTTGAGGTCGATGACGACGCTCTTCTTGTTGCGGCCGTCGAGCAGGAAGCAGTAAGGGATCTCCGAGTCCGGCATGCCGGGCAGATCCTGGAAGTAGCGGTAGAGGTCGCCCCTGCCCGGCGCCTCGATCTTGACTACCTCGGCGCCGAAGTCGGAGAGGATGGCGGACGCCGAAGGGGCCATGACGATGGTGGCGAGTTCCACCACGCGGATGCCGTCGAGGAGCGCCCCTTCCGGGCAAGGCTGGCGGGCGCGCGGCGGGCCGGTGGGCGAGCTTGAGGTCACGCCGGCTTCCCGCCGCGCGGAGGTTGGCGATACGTGTCCAGAGCGGCGGGCATTGTGACACAGGGCCGCGACCCCAGAGTGCGGGATACCATCCCGCCGATGACCGAGGTCCGGCTCACCAAGCCCTGGCGCGACCTGGACGATGCCGCGATCGCCGCGCTGCCCGGGCAGTTGGGTGTGTTCGAGATCGGTGACGCGCAGGGCGGCACTCTGGAACTGGGTTTCGCCGGCGGCCGCTCCCGCTTCGGCCTGCGCAGTGCGATCGGCGAGGCCGCGGCCAAACACGAGCGGGCTGCCAGGTTCCGTTACGAGGTGACGATGCAGTACTGGAGCCGCTTCGAGGAACTGCTCGCGGTACATCTTGCCGATCACGGCGAGTTGCCGCCTGGCAACGCGGACCGCGGCGACCGTCGCGTCGGCCGGATCGCGGCTGCCCGGAGGTGAGCGGATGGACTTTGAGCTCAGCACCGAACAGAAGCTGATCCTGGAAACGGTGCGGCGCTTCGTGCGCGAGGAGATCGTGCCGCTCGAGGCGGACCTCGACCCGGACGCGAGCGAGTTGCCGCCGGCGCACCGCGAGCGGCTGGTGGCGATGACGAAGGACCTCGGCTTCTACGGCCTGGACATCCCGGAGGAGTACGGCGGTCCAGGCATCGATCTGGTCACCAGAACCCTGATGGCGTTCGAGATGGCGCAGCACCGGGCCGGCCTGTACGCGCCCTGCTACGGCGTCTTCGGCGGCGCCGGTCTGGCCCAGTTGTACGAGGCGGACGACGACCAGAAGGAGCGCTATCTCTATCCCGTTCTGCGGGGCGAGAAGCGGGGATTCTTCGCTTTGACCGAACCCTCGGGCGGCAGCGATCCGGCTCGCGCCATCCGCACAACGGCGGTGCGCGACGGCGACGACTGGATCATCGACGGTGAGAAGACCTTCATCAGTGGCGCCGACAAAGCGGACTTCGGCATCGTCTTTGCCCGCACCGACCCGGAGCTGGGGCGCAAGGGAATCACCTGCTTTCTGGTCGACACGGACATGCCCGGCTTCCGCGTCCGCCGCATCGTCCACACGCTGCGTTCGACGCACTACGCCGCGGAACTCGAGTTCAACCGGGTGCGGGTGCCGGATCGCAACGTGCTCGGCGAGGTGAACCAGGGCTTTGCGATCGCCAACGACCGCTTGAGCCGCAACCGGATCCCGTACGCGGCGGGTTGCGTCGGCGTGGCGCTCAAGGCCCAGGAGATGGCGATCGCCTACGCGAAGACGCGCAAGACGTTCGGCGACTACCTCTCGACCCGGCAGGCCGTGCAGTGGATGATCGTCGACAACGAGATCGACCTGCGCACGGCCAGGGCGTTGACCCTGGAGGCGGCCGCGCGCGCCGATGGCGGCAAACCGTTCCGCACCGAGGCGGCGATCTGCAAGCTGGTGGCGAGCGAGGGGGCGAGCCGCGTGGTCGACCGCGCGATGCAGATCCACGGCGGCTACGGGATGACGAAGGATCTGCCGCTCGAACGCTGGTACCGGGAACTCCGCATCCGCCGGGTGGGCGAGGGGCCGAGCGAGATCCAGCGCCTGATCGTCGCCCGCGACATCATCGGCGGCTCCTTCCACTGAGGACCAGAGCGGCGCCGTGACCACTGAGACACAGGCGCCGAAGCCGCTCGCCGGTGTCCGCGTCCTCGACCTGGGCCAGATCTACCAGGGGCCCTACGCCGGCTTGCCGTCCGGACCGCTTGAACCGAGTTGCGAACTTGGCCGCGACACGGAAGACGTGATCGCCGAATGGCTGGGCGAGACGCCGATGGAAGAGAGGAGTTCCCCATGAACGTTGCCCGCATCGAGACCCGCCACTGCGACGCCGGTTGGCGGAACTACCACTTCGTCAAGCTCACCACCGAGGACGGAATCGTCGGCTGGAGCGAGTACGACCAACACCAGGGAGCGCTCGGCATCACGACGGTGATCGAGCAGTTGGGTGAACTGGTCGTCGGCATGCGGGTCGCGGACCTGGAGCGGGTCTATCAGCGCCTCCTGGCGCGGGCCCGGCAGTCGATGTCGGGGGTCATGGCAATGGCGATCGGGGCGATCGAGAACGCGTTGCTGGACGCCCGGGCCAAGGAGTTAGGCGTCCCCTGCTGCGACCTCCTCGGCGGACGGGTGCGCGACCGGGTGCGGGTGTACTGGTCGCACTGCGCGACCTGGCGGATCGCGCTGCCGCAGTACTACGGGAACGCGATCACCGATCTCGACGGCGTCGCGGCCCTTGGGGCGGAAGTGCGCGAACGCGGATTCACCGCGCTCAAGACGAACATCTTCGACTACAGCAGCGGCTCGCCGCGCGGCTGGGCGCCGGGCTTCGGCCGCCCCTTCGAGCCCGGCCAGAACGTCGACCGCAAGGTGATCTCGAACCTCCGCCGGCACCTCGAAGCGCTGCGCGAGGGCGCGGGACCGGACATCGACATCTTGCTCGACCTCAACTTCAACGCGAAGATCTCCGGCTACCGCCAGATCGTTCGTGCGCTCGCCGATCTTGACCTTTTCTGGGTCGAGATCGACACACCTTCGGCGGAGGGTCTTGCCATCGTGCGGCGCGAGAGCGCACACCCGATCAGCTCCTGCGAGACGCTCATCGGAACCGCCGCCTTCCTGCCGTTCCTGCGCGCCCAAGCGGTCGACGTCGCGATCATCGACGCGGTCTGGAACGGCGTCTGGCAGTCCATGAAGATCGCGGCTCTGGCGGCCGCCCACGAGGTGAACGTGGCGCCGCACAACTACTACGGCCATCTGGCGACGATGATGAACGTCCACATGAGCGCCGCGGCGCCGAACCTGCGGATCATGGAGACGGACATCGACCGGCTGCCGTGGGACGGAGAGATCTTCACCTACGAGCCCGAGTTCGAGGACGGCGGCTTCCTGGTCGTGCCGGACAGGCCGGGCTGGGGCACGGAGCCGGACGAGGCGGGGCTGGCCCGACATCCGCCGACGTAGGAGCAGCCGCAGCGGGGGTTGCTGCGTTGCGGTGCAGGGAACTGGGCGCGCCTACCGACCTGTCAATCGCTCAGTCGCTGCAGAAGGTCCTCCGCGCTCCCGCACTCTTGCGCCGCCCGCATCAGTTCCACCGGCGACTTGTCGCCGAAGACGGCGAGACGCGCCGCGAGGTCGGCGTCGACGGCTACGCCGCGGCTCTCGAGCAGA
The DNA here is from genome assembly GCA_965238135.1 of Candidatus Multivorans sp. GTDB lineage: Bacteria > Acidobacteriota > Thermoanaerobaculia > Multivoradales > Multivoraceae > Multivorans. The sequence goes on from OZ250177.1 coordinate 687,683, forward strand.
GCTGCCACCGCGGCGATCATGCCTTCCGCCCGACCTTCCGCCCGACCTTCCGCCCGGCTCTCGTCGCGCTCGTACCGCAACCACCGATCCTGGTCGGGGCCCGTCCCTTCGCGTGCGCCCAAGGCGCGGCCCACGCGGCGCAGCACGGTCATCGTCTGGTCGCTGGGCAGGTGCTCGTTGAGAGCGCGGTGGATCTCCTCCGCCGTCCAGCCGGGGAAGGCGCGACTGGACGGTGTGCTCTCGAACCGGCCGTTCTCGAGAAGGTGGATCGTGAGCCCCGATCTGCGCGACCTGGGTTGGCTTGCCGCGCGCTCGTCGGGCACGTCGACCCAGACCTCCGGGAAGCCCCATGCCTCGTAACGCGGCAACTTGCCGCGCCGGACATCGGTGGAGTGGTCGACTTCCAGGACGACATCCGGCAGGTCGCCTCCGTCTACGTCGACTCTCGGGCTCAGTCCGACCGCGGCCGGCGGGTTGACGTACACGATCTGGTCCGCCTGCATGAGCACCCTCATCTTGCCGCTGGCGAAGAGCCGCACCAGGTCCGTCGTCCCGAACGTCTCGATGAGGGACCCGCTCGAAGCAGCGACCCGTTCGGCCAGCCTCGCCAGGCGTTGGGAGGGCCGTTCGTGAAACAGGGTGGTCGGTTCGCAGACCACCATCGCCGTCTCGGTCCGGCTGTCCCAGTACTCGACCCGGCCTTCGTGGTCTTCGATCTTCTCCCGCGGGATCCGGACCGCCTCGCAACCGGGGAAGTCTGTGGGGTCGAGCCGCCAGCCGTCAGCGTCGAGCTGGGCGCCCACCGGCCCGGCGGCAGCTTCTCGGGGGTCAGTCCCCTCGCCCTCCAGGTTGGGAAGAACTGCAGCGACACCATCAGCCATGGCCCTAGACTACAGCCGACAACGCAGAACGGAGGGATCGAAACGCAGCTCTGGGACGCGGCGAACGAGCTGCGGGCGAACTCGCGGTTGGCCGGTGTGGACTCGCTCCCCGCCCACCGGCGCTAACATCCGCGCCGTGGCCTCCGCCCTCCGCTACAGCGACGCTTTGATCACCGGCATCCTCCAGCGGGTGCGGACGATCGCCATGGTCGGCGCCTCGCCGAACTGGAAGCGGCCCTCGAACTTCGCCATGAAGTACTTGCAGGAGAAGGGCTACCGCGTGATTCCGGTGAATCCCCGGGCGGCGGCTCAAGGGGTTTCGATCCTGGGCGAGCGGGCCTGCGCGTCCCTGGACGAGGTGCCGGCGCCGGTGGACATGGTCGATGTCTTCCGCAGCTCTGAGGCGGCCCTCGGAACGACCCGGGAAGCCATCCGCCTGCGGGAGGAGAAGCGCATCGAGGTGGTCTGGATGCAGCTCGGCGTGCGCAACGACGAAGCCGCGGCCGAGGCGGAGGCCGCCGGGCTCACGGTGATCATGGATCGCTGCCCGAAGATCGAGTACGGGCGCTTGTGGGAGAATTGGGCTGGGCCGGCGTCGACAGCGGTGTCATCTCCAGCCGGCGCGCGCGGTTGGTGCGAGCCCCCGAGCGCGGAGGGACCGGGTGAGTGGGGGAGCCCAGCGTGGGGGCCGCCGCGAGGCAGATCACGATTGGGGGTTCGAAACCCGGATGATCCACGCCGGAGGCGGCCCTGAGCCGGTTTCCGGCGCCCGGCAAACGCCGATCTACCAGAACACGGCGTATGCGTTCCACGACGCCGATCACGCCGCTTCGCTGTTCAATCTCCAGACCTTCGGGTTCATCTACTCGCGCCTGGGTAACCCCACGGTCGCCGCCCTCGAGCAACGGCTGGCGAGCCTGGAAGGAGGGCGCGGCGCCGCCTGCTGCGCCTCCGGTCACGCCGCCCAGCTCCTTGCGTTCTTCCCCCTGATGGAACCCGGCGCCCGGTTCGCCGCGTCGCACAGGCTCTACGGCGGTTCGATCACTCAGTTCAGCCGGACGTTCCAGAAGTTCGACTGGCACTGCGACTTCGTCGATACGGACGACCTGGCCGCGGTCGAGGCGGCCCTGGACGCGGGCGCCAAGGCGCTGTTCATCGAGAGCCTGGCCAATCCGGGTGGCGTCGTTTCGGATCTGGAGACCCTCGGTCGGTTGACGAAGGCAGCGGGCGCCGTCCTCATTGTGGACAACACGCTGGCCACCCCTTGGCTCTGCCGTCCCATGGACTGGGGCACCGACCTGGTCGTGCACTCCGCGACCAAGTTTCTGTCCGGCAACGGCACGGTGATCGGCGGAGCGGTGATCGACAGCGGACGCTTCGACTGGTCTGCCTCCGGGCGGTTTCCCGGGCTGTCGGCGCCGGAACCGGCGTATCACGGCCTGAAGTTCAGCGAGACCTTCGGCGACCTCGCCTTCACCACCCACGCCCATGCAGTGGGCCTGCGCGATCTGGGCGCCGCGATGGCGCCGATGAACGCCTTTCTGATCCTGCTGGGCATCGAGACCCTGGCGCTGCGCATGGAGCGTCATTGCCGCAACGCGCAACGCGTCGCCGAGTGGCTGCATGCGCACCCGAAGGTCGAGTGGGTGTCCTACGCCGGTCTGCCGAACAGCCCCTACCGGAACCTGGCCGCGAAGTACCTGCCGAAGGGTGCGGGCGCGGTGTTCACCTTCGCGTCCGCGGCGGCTACGACGCCGGCATTCGGGTGGTGGAGGCTTGCGATCTCTTCTCCCACCTGGCGAACGTCGGCGACGCCCGCTCCCTGATCCTCCATCCGGCGTCGACCACCCACCGTCAACTGAGCGATGAGCAGCGCGCCGCGGCGGGCGCCGGGCCGGAGGTGGTGCGGCTCTCGATCGGCCTGGAGACGGTGGACGATCTGATCCGCGACCTCGACCGCGCCTTGACCGCCGCGTAGCGGCGCTGGGGCTGCGCCGCGGAATCGGCGTCGCCGGTAGCACCCGCCAGTCCGGAGGCCTGTGGGGAGGGTCCCAGCGGCCGTTCGCGCTCACGAGGAGAGTGAAAGGACGGCGCTCACTCCGCTCCGCTCGCTCCGGTTCGTTCTCGGTTCCTGCGACGACCTTGGCAGTCGCTCGCTCCGAGTCCGCTGGGCCCCTCCCCGCAGGCCTCCAGACTGGCGGGACGGCGTCAGGCTGTTGTCGGGGCGCTAGGCATGAACGGCGCAACCTCAAGTCGCCTCCAAGGCTCGGATTTGCCACTGCCGGCCTGGGAAGGCGGGCGTCTCGCCCGCTTCTGGAAGGCACTGCCGCCGCGAAGCGACGGCTTTGTCCCGACGCGAACTCTGATCACGGATTCTCTAGTCCGTATGCCAGCACGTCATCCCAAGGGATGGCCGCCTCGCCGGCGTCTAGTGTCAGCTTGATCCGCTGCGACGAGCTCACATCGGCCCGGGTCGCTGCGACGTCGAAGGTGGAGTCGAGGTCAACCTCGTACGTCAAGCCGACGACAACACACTCGTCGACGATCACCCGTGCAGCTTTGCCGAGTCCCCACACCCGGTCGGTGTCCACGAGCGCGCGGAGCCCTTTCTCGCCGACGCTCTGCTCGAAGTAGCGCCATTTGCCGAACGTATGTCGGTTGTGCTCCAGCACGTCCGCTATTCCTGCGAAGTCCGCTTCAAGCCTCGCTCGGCTATCCGCTGGTAGCGCTTGGTAGAGCTCCAGCAGGTCGTGTGTCTTCGCGGCTTCGTCCAGCCGTGTCATGAGGATCGCCTTCATCCCCACCTCGCATGCAAAAGCAACCGCCATGCCCGCCACGAGCGCGGTACCCATCCGCGCCATCAGTTCGCGATCCGAGGGCTTTCGATGTAGCGCCGGGATCGCTGCGGACACCCGAACCGATGGGTCGCCCGACGACGCGTCGGCGCGGACAATCCGCGGTTCCGCGAAGTCGAAGTCGGACAATGCGATCGCCGACATCTCATGAGTGAGGTTCTCCACCCCGGACAGGAAGGCGCGCGCCTGCAGGTAAAGGTACCCGGCCGTGCCCTGTTCGATCTCTTTCCGACTCAGCCAAGGGCCCTTTCGTGGGCCAGCCGCCAGACTGGCTGCTATTCGTCCGTCGACCTGCTTCTTGTCTCGGTCCCTGTCCGGCAGGAGCTTCAGCACGAAGCTCGCCCCCTCGCGGTACTTGGTCGCCTGTCCCACTCGCGCCTGTTGCAAGTTGTTCTCGGCCTCGCGTTGCATGCTCTTCGCCTCGCGTTCCGCGTCATCTTCGTTGACCGAGCGATCGCAGAGCTTGCACTCGATCCGCGTCCACCGGCCGCCTCCTTCCTTCTTGCCCGCGACAGGACCCCAGCATTCCGTGCAGCGCCCACCGATTTCGACCCTGCGCGCCGGCCCCGGTGTGTGATCCTCCGGCGCACGGTCGTCGAAGTCGAGCCATTGGTCGAAGTTCTCGTTTCCTGCCACTGCCTGATCCCTTTCCGAGTGGGAGTCGTCAATTCGCGCTTGCCGAGCCTGCTAGCTGACGGCCGCGGATGGTACGCGAAGACCGAACCTCGCGTCCGAAGTCCGCATACTCCCCTCCTGTGTCCGAACTCCGGTGCGACCTGAGAGTGTTGATGGCAGTGCTCCGGCCGGTGACAACGGTGTCTGTCTCAACTCCCGGCGGGCGGCCAGTACCGCGGGCGTAAGATCGCCGGCCATGCTCGACTGCCAACGACACCGCTTCCAGCTTCCGGCCGACCTTCACTACCTGAACTGCGCCTACATGGCGCCCTTGGCGCGCGAGGTCGAGGCGGCCGGGCTCGACGGCATGGCGCGGCGGCGCGACCCGTCGACGATCGTCGCGGACGACTTCTTCGACCAGGCGGACGCCCTGCGCGAGCGCTTCGCGCGGTTGATCGGGGGTTCCGATCCGCGGCGGGTCGCGATCATTCCGGCGGTCTCGTATGGCATCGCCACCGCTGCCCGCAACGCTTCGGTGGGCAAGGGGCAGAACATCGTCATCCTGGGCGAGCAGTTCCCCAGCAACGTGTACGCGTGGATGCGCAGGGCGCGGGAGAGCGGCGCTGAACTGCGTACGGTGGACCGGCCGTCGGCGGGCGATCCGAGTCCGGGCGCGGCGTGGAACGAGCGGCTGCTGGAGGCGATTGACGGTGACACGGCGGTGGTCGCCGTGCCGATCGTCCACTGGGCGGACGGCACCCGCTTCGATGTCAAAGCCATCGGCCGGCGCGCGCGCGGAGTGGGTGCGCTCTTCGTCATCGACGGCACCCAGTCGATCGGCGCGATGCCCTTCGATGTCCAGGAGGTGGCGCCCGACGCGCTCGTCGTCGCCGGGTACAAGACCCTGTTCGGCCCGTACCAGAGCGGTCTGGCGTGGTTCGGCGAGCGCTTCGACGACGGCGTTCCGTTGGAGGAGCCCTGGTCAGCCCGCGAAAGCAGCGAGCTGTTCGTCGCCGGCCGGCTCGAGTACGTGGAGTCCTACCGGCCGGCGGCCGCGCGTTACGACGTGGGGGAGCGGAGCAACCAGATCCAGTTGCCGATGCTGAACGCCGCCCTGGACATGGTGCTTCAGTGGCGCCCGGAGCGCGTCCAGGCGTACTGCGCGGAGCTGCTCGAACCGTTCGAGGACGCCTTTGGCGAGGCGGGTTTCGAGTTGGAGGACCGAAACTCCAGGGGAGCGCATCTGTTCGGGTTGCGGTCCCGGCGCGGTCTCGACGTGGACGCCACCGCGGCGGCTCTCCGGCGGGCCCGTGTCTTCGTGTCGGTTCGGGGTACGGCGATCCGGGTGGCGCCTCAGGTCTACAACGACAGTTCGGATCTGGAGGCGTTGGCGGCGACGCTGCGGGCGTTGTAACGGACTGGTTTGCCCCCCCCCCGGCGCGACCCGCAGGTCGATCCGTTGAAATCAAGAGATATTTGTGATCGTATTTGTCACAAATGCGACAAGAACCGAATCCGGGCGACCTCGGCGGCGCCGTTCTGGAGTTCCCCGGCCAGGCCGCCGACGGCGACCTCTGCTTACTCGGCTGGGCGATGGAGCTGGAAGCGGCGACGCCCGAACAGGTGCTCCGCTGGGCCCACGGGCGCTGGGGTCGCGAGTTGACGCTGGCTACGTCGTTTCAGGCGGAGGGCATGATCCTCCTCCACATGTGTCATCAACTCGGTTTGCCGGTTCGCGTGGTGACACTCGACACCGGCCGGCTGCCGGAGGAGACCTTCCGGCACATTGAGCACGTGCGGTTGCACTACGGCGTCGAGGTCGAGATGGTGGCGCCGCGTGCCTCCGAGGTTGCGCGGCTGGTCCGGCGGGAGGGGCCGAATCTCTTCTACGCCTCGGTGGCCGGGCGGCAGCGTTGCTGCAACGTGCGCAAGGTGGAGCCGATGCGCCGGGCTCTGGCGCAAGCACCGGCCTGGCTCAGTGGCCTGCGCCGCGATCAGACGCCGACTCGGGATGTCCTTAACAAGGTGGAGGTCGACCGGGTGACGCGGACCAGGGGGCGTCTGGTCAAGATCTGCCCCCTGCTCGACTGGACCGAGGATCAGGTCTGGGCGTACATCCACGAGCAGGGAGTCCCGTACCACCCGCTCTACGACCGGGGCTACCGGACGATCGGGTGCGCGCCATGTACCAGGCCTTCGCGCCCCGGTGAAGGCGCCCGCGGCGGACGCTGGTGGTGGGAGTCCCAGACCGGCAAGGAATGCGGGCTCCACGTGCTGCAGCCGCGTTGAGCGGCGCCAGCCGGCCTCCCGCCTACTATCCGGTCTATCTCTCGCTCGCCGAGCGGCTGGTGGTCATGGTCGGCGGCGGCGCGGTCGCCGAGCGGAAGGTGGCCGGCCTGCTGCCGTGCGGGGCGCGTGTACGCGTCGTCGCCCCCGAACTGACGCCTGAGTTGGCGCGGCTGGCCGAGGGCGGAGAGATCGAGCACCGGGCGAGGGCCTTCCGGCCCGGCGACCTGGAAGGCGCGTTCCTGGCGCTGGGAGAGCCTGGCGGCCGGTCAAGGGACGCGGCCTTCTTCGCGGAGGCGGAACGGCGCGGCATCTTCGCCAACGTGGAGGACGATCTCGACCACTGCAGTTTCATCGCGCCCTCGATCGTGCGCCGCGGCGACCTGGTGATCGCGATCTCGACTTCGGGCCGCGCGCCGGCGCTGACGGTTCGTCTCCGGCAGCGACTCGAACAGGAGCTGGGACCGGAGTACGGTGCGTTCCTGGAGCTTGCCGGCCGGCTGCGGGGCCCGCTCGCGCGGGCGGTGCCCGAGTTCGAGGAGCGGCGGCGCCGTTGGTACGAGCTCGTGGACTCGGAGGTGCTCAGCCTGTTCCGCGACGGCAGAGCCGCAGAAGCCTGCCGGCTGGCTTCGGAGATCATGGGAGTCACAGCGGAGTCGCCGGACTGATGAGCGGCTCCAGAGCGGCCTCGGGCGGGCCGGTAGCAGAGCGGGAAGCGGCTAACCGCGCTCCAGGACGCGTGACCCTGGTCGGCGCCGGGCCGGGCGACCCCGATCTGATCACCGTCCTCGGGCTCAAGCGGCTACAGGCCGCTGACGTCGTTTTGCATGACCGCCTCGCGGCGCCCGAGCTTCTCTCCGAGGCGTCGGCCAGCGCCGAGATCGTCGATGTCGGCAAGCGCCCCGGCGACAACGTGCAGGCCCGCCAGCGCCGGATCGAGAAGCTGATGATCGAGCGCGCCCTTGCTGGGGCCTCGGTCGTGCGTCTCAAAGGCGGCGACCCGGCAGTGTTCGCTCGCGGCGGCGAGGAGATCGAGGCCTGCGCGTCGGTCGGTGTGCCCTGTGAGGTCGTGCCCGGGGTGACGAGCGTCACAGCAGCGGCCGCGGTGGCGGGGATCCCCTTGACGCACCGCGGCATTTCCCTGGGGTTCGCAGTCGTCTCCGCGCGCAACGCGGACGGCGGCGAACCCGACTGGGCGGGCCTTTCCGGCGCCGACACCGTCGTTGTTCTAATGGCGTCGCGGCGCTTGGAACGCATCGGCCGGGGGTTGATTGCCGCCGGCCGCAAGCCGTCCACGCCGGCAGCAATCGTCGAGCGAGCAACCACCCCCGGTCAGCGGGTCGTCCCCTCCACCCTGGACGCCCTCGCTGCAGGCGCACTCTCCGGCCAGATCAAGCCGCCCTGCGTCGTCATCGTGGGCGACGTTGCAGCGCCGGGCTACGCGGAGTAGACGGGCGCCAGCGGCTCCGCCGCTAGATCGGACACTGCCCGGCCCTCGCTCCGCGCCACCGCGCGCAGCAGCCAGTCGAAACGGTCGTTGCCCCAGAAGCGCTCGCCGCGGAAGATGAAGAGCGGCACGCCGAAGGCGCCGTCGTCCCGGGTGTGGGCGAAGCCGGCCATGACCGCGTCCTTCCACTTCGGGTCGTGGGCTACGGCCATGGCTTCGTCGCCGTCGAGGCCCGCTGCTTCGGCCGCGGCGCGCATCACTTCGTCGCTGGCGAGGTCGAGGCCGCGCTCGAACCGGGCGGAAAAGGCCTCGCGGGCGTAGTCGAGCGCCTTTCCCTGGCTTCGGGCCCAGAGATAGATCTGGTGCGGCGGGAACCAGTCCGGGTCGCCGCCGGACTCCGGCCACTTGACGGAAAGTCCATAGGCCTTCGCGATGCGCTCCGTATCCTCCCGCATGTAGGACGATTTGGCGCGTCCGGCCGAGAGGTTGGCGCCCTTGCCGAACGGAAAGATCGGGATCGCGTCGATCTGGTTCCAGTCGAACACGCCGGTCGTCGTGATCCGGTGAAAGGCCAGCCACGAGAACTGGGAGCGGAAGGAGAAGTAGACGCGGAGTTCGCTTGGGTTCATCTGGGCAGTGCTCCTGACGGCGGCCGGCGGCCGGCTCAACGGAGGATGTCGACCAGGCGGCTGTACTTGACGATGACGGTGCGGTCCGGGCGCTCGTAGAGGATCCGCGCGCCCAGTTCGTCGATTTCGTTGTAGACCACGAACAGCCCGGTGTTCGCGTCCTGCAGCCACGAGAACCGGAGGTTCGCGGAGACGTTGTCCGACTGGTCGTTGTACTGGGCCAGGGCCTGGATCAGCATCCGCGGGGTGATCGAGTAGGAGAGACGCAGCCTGCCGAGATTGACCCGAAAGCTGCCGGACGCCACCTTGGCGTCGTTGTGGTCCCAGGTCAGCTCCGAGGTCAGACGTTCGCCGCGCCGGGCGAGCAGGGTGAGCGAGGTCGAACTCAGGTCGCCGCCGAAGAAGCCGCCGATCGTGTTCCGGATGCTGATCGAGAACGGCTTCGCCTGGTTGGTCTGGACCACCGCCTGGATCTCGTTGTGGCCGTACCTGCCCGGCGCGATGGCGAAGCCGTCGACGACCTCGAATGCCTCCTGGACGCCCTCCTCGGTGAAGTTTACGCCGGTATGGATCTCGAAGCCGTTGCGCCACTCCCAGTGCGTGTCGAGATGGATGTACTGGGTCTCCTTGTAGTCGTCGAAGTCCCAGATGGCGCTGTACGAGACATGTGGTCGGATCTCGTGGAGACCGGCCAGAGCCTTCGGTCTCATCGTGCGCATGCCGAATGCGGAGAAGTTCCGGAAGTTGGTCCGTGACATGAACCCAACCTCAGGATTGAAATTCTCGCGCGCCTCCGCGTAGCTGACGCTGCCGCGCCATTCCGGCTTGCCGAGGTTGTAGCTCACGAGCATCGAGCTGTCGTCGCCGTCGAGCCCCGGCGTGTCGGTCTGGGCGACGTACGACTCGATCGTGTGGTGCTCGCCGATGCCCCACTTGCCGTCGATGGCGTAGGCGCGGTTGGTGTCGTTCTCCGGCGCCAGGCTGCCCACCCCCTCGCGGCTGACGAACATCCCGCCGATGCTGGAGCGCTCCCCCAACTCGCGGTTGAGGCGGGCGACCGCGTAGTTGTTGCCGTGGAGCCCTCCCACCGTGGCGGTCTGCATGTGGAGCAGCCCGACGTTGAACCGGCCTGCCTTGCCCGAGAGCCGGCCTCCGTAGTCGATCGGGACCAGTTGGCCGCCGGGTCCGATGCCGATCCGGCGGCTGAAGAACAGGTCGACCCGGGCCGATGCGCGGCTTCCACCCGACCGCGCTCCGACCGTGAACAGCCCGGCGTTCTCCAGGAAGAAGGGCCGCTTCTCGGGGAAGAACAGGTTGAACCGGTCCAGGTTCACCTGTTGTTCGTCGACCTCGACCTGGGCGAAGTCCGTGTTATAGGTCAGGTCGAGGGTCAGGCTCGGCGTCACGCTGTACTTGACGTCGAAGCCGATGTCGGAGTCCGACTCGTCGCCGCTGTCCGCCGCAGGCAACTCCCGGCTGGAGCCGATCGCGTAGGGGATCAACTTCAGGTTGCGCTGCGGCGGCGGCTCGACACCCTGCAGCGATCCCGCGTCGGTCAGCCGGTCCAGTTCGTGGTTCCTATCGAGCTCGGACCAGAACGAGACTTCCCTATGGCGGGCGATGTTGCGCTGGAAGTTCAGCCCCCAGGTCTGCACGTCGGCCGGGGGGTAGCGGAGGGTGCGGAAGGGGATCGCCAACTCGGCGCTCCAGCCGAAGTCGCCGATCTGCGTAGCGACGTTCCAGGCGCCGTCCCAGTTCAGGTTGAACCCGGTGCTGGAACCGCCCCGGAAGCGGCTGCTGCCACCCATGCCGCTGAAGACTCCCGAGCCCCCGCCGACAACCTGGCCGTCGTACTCGATTCCGGCAGGGTTGGTGCCGAAGACGAAGCCGTTGCGGCCGTCGCGGAAGGTGTCGAGGATGATCTGGAAGCTGTCCGTCTCGTTCAGTGGGGAGTCGCGCCGGCTATCCGATATGACGATCCCCTCCGGTTCGCGGTCGTGACAGACGACGGCGACGAAGAGCGTGTCCTCGGTGAAGCCGAAACGGACTTCCGTGTGCTCCGTCCCCGGCTCGCCGGCGTAGGGCCGGGTCTGCGTCAGTCCGGAAGCCGGCTCGATCTGCTGCCAGACAGGGTCGTCCAGCACGCCGCCGTCGAGCACCGGGCCTTCGCCGATCGCCACCGCCGTGGCGGTCGGCCGCCCGGTTTGGGCCTCGGCAGCGCCGGCCCACAGCGACAGGGTTGCGACGATGGTCGCCGCGGGATAGCGCCTCACGGGCCGCGACTCTACTCCGAACGGAACTTGCGGCGCCGACCGGCGCCTTCGCGCTTTGCGGCGACCCCTCCGGTAGCATCGGAGAACAATGATCGTGAGCACTTTCGGAGGAGGATGGCAATGCGGAATCACATCCGGAATCACACTCTGAGGCACATCCGCACGATGACCCTGTGCGGTCTGGCCCTGGCCGGAATCCTGGCCGCCGCGCTGACCGCCGCGCCGGCGCTAGCCGCCGGTGAACTGATGGACGTGGAGGGATATCCGTCCGTGGTCCGCAAGCCGGTCGAGCTCTGGAGCGACGGTACGCGCCTGGCGGGCGACGTCTTCTACCCGAAGGCGACGGCCGACGGTGAGAAGCTGCCGACCATCGTGCTCTGCCACGGCTGGGGCGGCGTGAAGGCGCACCTGAACCGCGGCATCGCGCCGCGCTTTGCCGCCGCCGGCTATCTCGTGCTGGCCTTCGACTACCGCGGTTGGGGCGAGAGCGATTCGCGGCTGGTCGTCCGCGGCGAGATGCCGGAACCGGACGAGGACGGCTACGTGACGGTCAAGGCGCAGGCGATCCGTCAGCTCGTCGATCCGCTCGATCAGCAGGAGGACATCGATGCCGCGATCACCTTCGTCGAGGGCGAACCGCATGCGGATGCCAGCCGGATCGGCATCTGGGGCTCGAGCTTCGGCGGCGGCCACGTCATCTGGCGCGCCGCGCATGACCGCCGCGTCAAGGCGGTCGCCGCCCAGGTCGGCGCGATGGACCAGCGCTCGGGCCTGGTGGTGGCCCCAGGCGGTCTCAAGGGGTTCCACCGGACCGCCATCCAGCGCGCCCGCGGCGAAGTGGAGCCGGTCCCGGTCGGCGGTCCCCAGCCCGAGGGCCTGACCGGCAGCCCGTACTACGAGCGCTTCGCCAAGTTCTCACCCGTCGAGCACGCGCACCTCATCACCGCACCGACGATCATCATCGACGCGACGAAGGAGCACTACTTCGACATCCGCGAGCACGGCCAGCGAGTCGCGCAGATCCTCTCCGGCCGCGTCCCGGTCGAGTACCACGCCTGGGACATGACCCACTACGACGTCTACAGCGGCGACTGGCTCGACAAGGCCATGGCGGCCGAGATCGACTTCTTCGACCGCCACCTCAAGTAGGGACTTCGACCGGCGGCCCCGTCGCGCATCGCGGCTACGGCGTCGGTAGCACCCGCCTGGTCTTGGGGTCCGGAGGGGGTAAGGTCCCAGGTGGCTCGGAACGAGCGACTCCCGATGCCCCCACAGCGGCCGATGTCGTACCGGAGCGAGCGGAGCGCAGTGAGCGCACCCCCTTCCATTGGCCGGTACTCACGAAGGAATCGCTGCGGTTGATGATGTTCCCGGACAAGGAGCACCAGGAGTACCGACGGCGGGCCGTCAACCACGCACAGGCCATGCACAAAGCCGACATCATCGACATGGTGGAGAACGGCGGCGGCTGGCGCATCTACCGGCCGGCGCGGTGAGTGTGACACGACAGCATACGGGGGCTTACGTTTCCGCCCATCCCCACGAGATCCACTCAGATCCCACACCCCCCAAAGCCCCCCAGGGGGGCTTCACGTTTTTCTGATCGACGGATCCGGAGTCGGTTCCGATAGGCTGCTGCGCGTGACGACCTTCGACACCCCACCACTGCCCGCGACCTCGAGGACGCCGGCATGGACGCGAAGCAGGCCGCCGCGGTGACGGCGGCGATCCGCGACGCCGCGGTCGTCCATGACGACGCCGCGACGAAGGCGGACCTCGAACCACTGGCAACGAAGGTCGCCCTGGCCGAGCTTGAAACACGGATGACCAGGACGCTCTACGGCGTCGCCGCCGCTCTCCTGGCCGGGCAACTGGCCGCCGTCCTGGCGCTGCTCCGGCTACTCGGTTAGCGGATCCGGAACCCACAGAGCGGCGGCGCTAGCGCGCCGCGGAGATGTAGAGACCGAGGATCAGACCCCAGAAGAGGATCGACCCCTAATTTGCCCGTTCCAGCCGCAGGGGCATGGATAGGCTGAGCATGGCGTCCCCAATCACTCACAGATCCGACACTGGTGGAATCAAAGGCGTCGGTCGAGCGTTTTGCGTAACGCAGAGCGAAAGGAGTCCTTCGGTGATCTGGAAGGCCTTGCTACTCGTGGCCTCAGCGGCAATTCCGGGAGCGACCGCCCAAGAAGACGGCGGATCCAAGCCGCCCCCAGTGGATCGCTTCGAGGAAGAGATCCTTGTCCTGGAAAAGCTCCCTGGGCCGCCCCTTTGGAAGGTCACCAGGGATGACCATGTCTTGTGGATCCTTGGTACTCCAGAACTGGTGCCGGACAATCTTCTCTGGCAATCGGACTTCGTCGAACACGTGCTGGCCCACTCCAGCGATGCGGGCGCTTAAGAAGTTCAAGCGCAGACGACGAATCCCAGACCGCAGAACCCTGGAGGACCTGCTGCCAGAGGACCTGTACCAGCGTTTTTGGAAACTAAACTCAGATACGCGCCGAAGCGAGACAATCTCGAGAGATTGCGGCCTACGGAACAGCAAGACTAAGGCCTTCTGCGGCGGCGCCGGAGGAACGCCGACCCTTCACGGGTTCGACGCGGACGGCCGTATCCACCCTCCCACTCTCCGGCCAAGCGCGAACCCTGGTGGCGCGATCCGCGCCACCCGTGAACCAGTCCGTGCGCCCGTCAGCGGGCGCACGGATGGCACGGCACTTGGGACCCCTCCCCCCTGAGCCCCTGGGCAGGCGGGTGCCACCGCCGCCCGCGACCGGCCGCCTCTCCGGCTCTGCTCCGGCTCCGCCTCCGGAACTACGCGATGTCCGCGAGGAAGCTCTCGACTTCGGTGTGGAACTCGTCGGGGCGTTCGGTGGGGATCCAGTGGCCGCAGTTCTCGAGCATGACCAGGCGGGAGCCCTGGATCCGGCGGGACATGATGACGCTGCCGCCGGGTGGGGTCACGGCGTCCTCGAGGCCCTGGAGGATCAGGGTCGGGCAGGTGATCGTCTCCAGATCCGCTGTGTAGTCGATGTTCGAGACCGCACGGCAGGCGGCTGCGTAGGAGGCGGCGTCGTTCCGTTCGATGGTGAGACGCGCGGCCTCCGCGATGTCCTCGGCATGGCGTTCCCGGTACTCCTTGCCATAGGAGAGGGCGGGGCCGGTCGGCGCGAGGGCCTTGGCCAGGCCGTCCCGCTCGATCACGTCGGCGCGGGCGTTCCAACCGGCTTCGGCGCGTTCGTTCACTTCGCTCGAGGTGCTGATCAGAATCAGCGCCCGCGTGCGAGCAGGGAAGTCCAGCGCGAACCGTTGCGAGATGACGCCGCCCATGGAGATACCGGCGATCACGGCGTCGTCGGCGCCGACTTCATCGAGGAGGCCGGCTAGGTCTGACGCCCAGACCTCGGGCGACAGGTCGTCGGGCCGCTTCGCGGAACTGCCGAAGCCGCGGACGTCCCAGGTCAGAACCGTGTAGCGGTCCTGGAGCGCCGCTACCGTGGGCTCCCAGGAGTCCAGGTGGCCGCCCAGGCCGTGCGTGAGGGCGACCACCGGCCCGCTGCCCGCGAGCCGGTAGCGGAGAGTTGCGCCGTCGGCCACGGTCGCGCGCCTGTCAGGCTGCACGCCGGTTGAACAGCCCGATGGTGAGCGCGAACGGAATCACGAAGAGCAGCGTGCGCAGCCAGCCCGGCATGTCAGTCATGATCAGGATCAGGCCGACCGGAATCCAGAAGGCAAGCCACATCCAGATGGGAATCATCCTCGGCGCGACCGGTTCGGTGCTGGCGCCCTCGGCGATGATGATGACGACCAGGATACCGACGGCGCTGCCGAGAACGCCGGCGATCAGGCCGCCGGCGGGGTATGTGGCTGCGGCGAGAATCAGTTCAGGCATATCGGGGTCCAAGGTTGTTTCGCGTTGTTTGTGGCGCGCATCGTAGCAGCCCGTGGATTGGAGTACATTGACGGCGGAGGGGTCGCCATGCGGATCAGCATTTCAGTTCAGAGCGCCTACAACGTAACCGACGTTCGCGAGGGGGCGCGTCGCATGGTGGACCGTGCGCGGGCGGCCCGGGACGCCGGCCTGGATGCGCTGTTTGTCGGCGACCACCATGCGACGCCGGGGCCGTACTACCAGAACACCGCGATCCTCGGCCGGATGCTGGCGGAGTGGGGGGATCGCCCGGCCGGCGCCCTGTACCTGCTGCCGCTCTGGCACCCGCTGATCGTCGCGGAGCAGGTCGGCACTCTGGCGAGCCTGATCGAAGGGAGGTTCATCCTCCAGTGCGCGATCGGCCCGGCCGACGCGCAGTTCCCGGCCATGGGCGTCCCGGCGCGTCAGCGGCCGTCGCGGTTCGAGCAGTCGCTCTCGATCCTGCGCCGGCTCTGGGCCGGCGAAACGGTGACGACCGGCGGACAGGGCAGTCGGTTCGAACTGCATGAGGCGCGGATTTCGCCTTGCCCGCCGGAGCCGGTCGAGGTCTGGATCGGCGCCTCGGCGCCGCCGGCAATCGACCGCGCCGCGCGGCTGGGCGATGGTTGGCTGGCCGCGCCCGGCCTGGCGCCGGAACAGGCGGCAGAGCAGCTCCGGCTCTACCGGGAGGCCTGCGAACGCCACGGTCGCCCGCTCGGCGTGTGCGCGATCCGGCGCGACATCTACGTTGGCGAGACGGCCGCCGAGGCCGAGGCCCTGACGGCGAAGTTGATCGCCCGTGGCTACCGGGGCTTCCCGCCGGAAGCGCTCATCGCTGGCGACGTGGAGCGGACCGCCGCTGCCTTCGCCGGTCTGGCCGCGATGGGGTACGACGAGGTCGTGGTGCGGCATCTGGTGCAGGACCCGGCGCAGGTCCTGGCATCCATTGGACGTTTGGCCGAGGTCAGGAGGAGGCTCGGGGGCTAGCGTCGCTTTCGAGCTTGGCACCGGAAGCGGGCGAGACGTCCGTGTTCCCAGGCCCGGAGCCCGGCACCCAGCGGCTAGCGGCGCGGAACGTCCGGGAACGGTTCGAGGCCCTCGTCGAGCTCCACGCCGATGCTGTTGAGCGCCATCGAGACCATCCGGTACTGGCCGACGGTGAAGATCAGGTCGATCATCTGCTGGTCGCTGTAGCGGGCCTTGATGAAGGCCCAGGTCCGCTCCGAGATCGCCGAGCGGCGGTGCAGTTCGGTCGCGGCGCGTAGGAGGTAGCGCTCGAAGCTGCTCCAGGGCCCGGCGTTCTCGCCCACTGCGATGTTGCGGATCTCCTCGTCCGTCATGCCGGCGGCCTTCGCGGAGCGGCTGTGGTGTCCCCACTCGTACTCGGCGCGGTTCAGCCAGGCGGTGCGCAGAATCAGCATCTCGCGGTCCCGGTCGGGCAGGGTACTGCCGCGAAGGATGTAGCCGCCGAACGGGCCCCAGGCCTCCATCAGCGGCGGATGCTGGGAGAGCGTACGGATGATGTTGCTGCTCTGGACCCCTTCGGCCGGCGGGATCCTGGGCCCGCTCTGGCGCTGGGCCGACAGTGAACCCGCTGCGAGAGCAAGGAGTAGGGCTGCTGTCGCGGCCTTGCGAATGGCTTGCGTGTTCATCGTCGATCCTCCTTGTCGCTGGTGGCAGGTCACTATAGCCCGGCGGCTGGAGGCGATTTTCGGCCCTGGCGCGCCGCGGCGGTACGGAAACCCGAGTACTTCGGCTGGTCGATCGCGATCTGGTTGACCACGGTGGCGCGGAGGTGCTCGTGCAGACGGGTGTCGTCGAGCGCAAGGGCGTCGTCGCGGATCGCGTGGACCAGCTTCCAGCGCAGATCGAGCAGCGAACCCTCGGCGTTGAGCAGGCGGCGGAGTCGCTCGTGCTCGCGGCGGCGGTGTTCGGCGCCGAAGTGCAGGTCCCGGTACGCGATGTCGAGCGCGTTGCCGGCAACGAGGGCGTGGAACCGGGTGCGTCCGGCCGTCTCGTCCCTCACCGGGCCGTGCAGGAAGTCGCGCGTCGCGCCAACCAGCTCTTCGAGCCTCGGCATGTCGGGGTCGGCGAGCTGTTCGGGGGCCTGGACCAGTTCGACCGGCCCCGGGATGAGGAGATTGACGCAGTCGACCTGACACTCCGTGGTGCGCCGCCCGATCGTCACCCGCTCGACGGAGCGGTCCAAGCCGCTGCGGTAGGCCTGGGTCATGCCCAGGGTCGAGACCGCCCACCAGTAGGAGCCGAACACCTGCCAGTACTCGACCCGGCTCAGGTCGACCGGCTTTCCGCTCGTCGCCTCGTAGCCGGCGAACAGGTCCTCGTAGGTGCCGAAGCCGCCGACGGGCAGCTCGGGTCCGGCGCCGTAGCGCCAGGAGTTCGTGCAGATCCAGCCCAGATCGCGCATCGGGTCGCCGATGTGCGCGATCTCCCAGTCGAGCACCGCGACGACGCCCGTCTTGTCGATCATCAGGTTGCCGTTGCGGAAGTCGTTGTGAACGAGGGTCTGTTCGCTCGACTCGGGCAGGTTCTCGGTGAGCCAGCGTCCCGTGAAATCGATCATCGGCTGCGGCGTGTCGAGGGCCTCGTAGCGGCCGCGGGTCTGGGCGATGAAGTTGGCCGCACTCAAGCGCGCGAGGTGCCGGTCGAGGCAGTGCGCGGCCAGGTCGATCGTGTGCAGGCGGCCCAGGATTTCGCCGCACTGCCGCGCCAGCTTGGGACGCACTTCGGCAAGCTCCGGCGAGCGAACGACCCGCGCGCCCAGGGCGACGCCGTCGAGCCACTCCATGACGAAGCCGGCGCCCAGGTCGTCGGCGGGTTCCAGCACGTGGAAGACCTCCGGTTCGGGAATCCCGTTCTGGCGTGCGACCCGCATCAGCTTCGCTTCGATCCGCAGTCCGGGCGCGCTGCGCTCGACCGCCCGGGCTTCCTCCTCCGTGCCGCCCTGGGATCGTCGGAGTGCGAGCTGACGGCTGCCCGCTGCGGTCTCGATCCGGAGCCGGTAGGTCTCCTGACTGGCGCCGCCCGAGAGCCGTTCGACCGCCGCCAGGCGCTCGCAGCCCTCGATCTCGCGTCGGAGCACCCGTTCCAGCCGGGACTCGAAGCTGTCTGGCGCCCAGGCGGCGCCGCTGCCGCCGGCCACCGGTCCTCAGCGCCGCTTGAGATGGAAAGTCATCGTCGCGGCTTCCTTGCCGCCTACGTGGGACTTCCAGGCACTGTCGATCTTGTCCTTGCCGTCGAGGCGGATCTCGGCCGAGTGGATGTGGCTGGGCGTGGACTCCAGGTTCGTGCCGCCGTCGAAGTCGAAGACCAGCCGTTCCAGGGTGCTGCTGCCGGCGTTGAGCCTCATCCTGGGCTGGTTGCCGGCCGAGCAGTAGTGGGTGAGGACCAGGTCGGCCCCGTCGAGGTGGTACATGTTGACCATTTCGTACTCGGTCCTTGGCCCCATCCGTTCCATCAGGACGTGGCCGCTCGCCGTAACCTCGAACTCGTGGACCACACCGTCGGTGGCCTCCGCCTCAGCCTCGGCTTCGGCGCCCTCGCCGCTGGCGGATCCTTCCCAGGTTCCGGCCAGCGCCTTGAGCCGTTCGAACGCCTGCTCGGCGGTCAGTTCGGATGCTGTGGCGGCGGCCGGGAGCAACAACACTGCGATCGTGGCTACGGCCCATGTCATCTTCTTCTTCATTCGCTTCTCCTTCGGGGGTGCTTGTTCGTGAAGCGGCAAGGATAACCGGCCTGCGTCGAGCCGTACGCCGCGCTTGGCGTATCCTCGCCAATCCCATGACAACGGACAATTCACCTCCCGAGAGTCTTCGCCTGCCCGGGGCGGGCGGTATCGAGCTGCAGGTCTACGACTACGGCAATGCCAGCGCGCCGCCCCTCGTCCTGCTTCACGGCATGCAGGACCTGGCGCCGGCGTTCGACCCCCTGGCGCAGAAGTTCCGGGACCGCTACCGGGTCGTTTCCTTCGACCTGCGCGGCCATGGCGACAGCGGCAAGCCGGGCGTGTACGCTCTGCCGCACTTCATCGCCGATCTCCACGCGGTCATCTTCCAGCTTGGGCTCGAGCGGCCGGTGCTGGTCGGCCACAGCCTGGGCGGCCACATCGTCAGCCACTACGCGGCGGTGTTCAGCGACGTGCCGAGCGTCGTCGTCAACATCGACGGCGTCGGCGCGCCGTTCCGCGAGAGTGACATGCCGGTCGAGAACCGGCAGCTCCGGCTGCAGAACGGGTTCACCAGCCTGCTCCGGCCCGGCGGCCACAAGCGCCCGATGATGGACATCGACGACGCCTGGCGGTTGTACTGCCGGTTCCACCAGGGTCTCGACCCGGAAATTGCGCGGCACCTGGTCGAGATCGGGACCACGGAGCATCCCTACGGCGGATTGCAGTGGAAATGGGATCCGCTCGTCGAGACAACCGGGCTGACCATGTCGACACAGTTGGCCGAGGAGCGCTGGGGCTGGGTTTCGTGTCCCGTCCTGGTGGTCACCGGCGGCCGCTCGGCCGACTTCTACCGCGGCCGCGGCGGCATCGACTACGACACGCCCGCGGCCCCGGACGAGATCGACCGCCGCGTCCGCCTGTTCCGCAACGTTCACCACGTCGAGATCCCCGAAGCGGGCCACATGGTCCACTTCGATGCGCCGGAACGGCTGGCGGAGATCATCGACGCCTACCTGGAAGCGGGGTAGCGCGGCATGGACTTCCAGATTCCCCAGGACATCCGCGACAAGCTGGCCGAGCTCGACCACTTCATCGACCGCGAGATCAAGCCGCTCGAGCGGCAGGACGACAACATCCGCTTCTTCGATCAGCGGCGCGAGTGGGCGCGGACGGACTTCGAGAACGACGGCACGCCGCGGCCCGAGTGGGAGGCCCTGCTGCGGGAGATGAAACGGCGCGCCGACGCCGCCGGCCACCTGCGCTTCGGCCTGCCGCGGGAGCTGGGAGGCCAGGACGGCTCGAACCTGGCGATGGCGGTGATCCGCGAGCACCTGGCCGCCAAGGGCCTGGGCCTGCACAACGACCTCCAGAACGAGTCCTCGATCGTCGGCAACTTCCCGACCGTGATCATGATGCACCGCTTCGGGACGCCCTCCCAGAAGGCGCAATTCATGGAGGGCATGATGACCGGCGCGGTGAAGATGGGCTTCGGCCTGACCGAGCCGAACCACGGTTCCGACGCCACCTGGCTCGAGACCGCGGCGGTCCGCGACGGCGACGACTGGATCATCGACGGCGGCAAGCGCTTCAACTCGGGCCTGCACGCCGCCACCCACGACCTGATTTTCGCCCGCACTTCCGGCGACCCTG
Source organism: Candidatus Multivorans sp. (assembly GCA_965238135.1). Classification (GTDB taxonomy): domain Bacteria; phylum Acidobacteriota; class Thermoanaerobaculia; order Multivoradales; family Multivoraceae; genus Multivorans. The sequence goes on from OZ250177.1 coordinate 707,923, forward strand.
GGCAGGCCGACGGCGTGACCTGCTTCATCGTCCCGACCGACTCGTCGGGCTTCGAGATTCCGTTCATGTGGTGGACGTTCAACATGCCGACGGATCACGCCGAGGTGTCGCTCTCAGCGGTGCGGGTGCCGAACGACGCCATCCTCGGCGAGGAGGGGCGGGGGCTCGCCCTGGCGCAGACTTTCGTCCACGAGAACCGCATCCGGCAGGCCGCCTCCGGCGTCGGCGCGGCGCAGTACTGCATCGACCGCAGCATCGAATACGCCCGCGAGCGGACGGTCTTCGGCAAGCCGCTATGGCTGAACCAGGCGATCCAGTTCCCGCTCGCCGAACTCCAGACCGAATGCGAGATGGTCCGCAACCTCGTCTACAAGACCGCTTGGGAACTCGACCAGCAGCACCACATGGAAGTCACCGACAAGGTCTCGATGTGCAACTACCGGGCGAACCGCCTGGTCTGCAACGCCGCCGACCGCGCCATCCAGACCCACGGCGGCATCGGCTACACCCGCCACATGCCCTTCGAGCACATCTACCGCCACCACCGCCGCTACCGCATCACCGAAGGCTCCGAAGAGATCCAGATCCGCCGCGTCGCCGGGATCATGTTCGGCAAGCAGGCGAAGCGCTAGCGCAACAGCTTGGACGCACCCGCCCGTCTTGGGGCAGGAGGGGTCTGCTCCCAGGTGACGTGCCATCCGTGCGCCCGCTGACGGGCGCACGGACTGATTCACGGGTGGCGCGGATCGCGCCACCCGGGTTCGCGCTTGGGAGGAGATGGAAGGGGGGTGCGCTCACTCCGCTTCACTCGCTCCGGTTTGGCGTCGGTTCATGTGCTGTCACGGGCGTCGCTCGTTCAGAGGCACCCGGGAGCTGACCCCTCCTGACCCGACTGGGCTGGAAGTCGTTGCCGAGCGCGGCTCGGCTACAGACCGCTCACGGCCAGTTCGATGCAGGCCTGCGCCTGACATGTTCTTGACACCTTACTGTACAACTTCCATACTCCGAACTGTCATGAGAACAGTGAACGCCTTGGAGCTTCGTCAGTGTCTCGGCAAGGTCCTCGATCATTTGGAGCGCCATGGCGACCCGATTCTGGTCTGTCGGCGCCGGACGCCGGCAGCGGCCTTGGTCAGTCTCAAGGACTACCGGGAGCGCTTTGTGGACCGGGAAGCCGATGAACGCCGGCGCGAAGTAGTTGCCAGGCTGCGCGGACTGAAGTTCGAATCTCCCTCCGAGGGCACGACGCTCGACATCCTGCGCGACCTGAGGTCGTGATCGTCGTCGACGCCTCGGTCGCGATCAAGTGGTTCGTGTCGGGCGAGCCGCTGGTGGAACAGGCCGAGCAGGTTCTTGGAGAGATCCAGGAAGATCCGTCTCGCTACCTCGTTCCCGACCTGTTCATGAACGAGCTGCTGGCCGTTCTTTGCCGATTGCCGGAGAGCACTCCTTCAAGGGTGAAGGAGGCCCTCGCTCTGGTTGAAGCGCTCGGCATGAAGCGGGTCGGAAACGGACATGAGCTTCTGGCGCTGACGGCCGAGTTCGCCGGCCGCTGGAAGCTGTCGGGCTACGACGCGTTGTACGTGGCGCTGGCTTCGCTGGCCGGCGGCGAATGGCTCACTGCCGATGTGCGCGCCGCGCGCCGGGTGGGCAACAAGGACTTGGTAGCTCTGCTCGGCGAACGCTGAAACTTGGGGCGGGCGCTCGGCGGCGGTCACCGGGGCGACTTGATCAGGTGCTGCAAAGGCCCGGTGGCACAGATCGCGGGTCGCCAGGGAGATCGTTGTTCGGAGGTCAACCTCTCAGCGTTCCTTCCCGCGGACCGATCCTCCGAGGCCGGCTAGACGCGAACAGCTCCAGCGGACGCGTTCATATGCAGGCCGGAAGCCGCTCAGCCAGACATTGACAAGAACGGAGGCGTTGCCGGGGTCGTTCGGCTCAATCCGAATCTCGAGCCGGTCGTGGGCCTGGGCCGACGCCATGGCGTCGATCAAGGCCCAAGCGCCCGACTCATCGTAGGGACGGAAGCCGCCCGGGGGAATCCGGGTAGCGAACGCGAAGTCGACATCACGGTCGTTGAGACGTACGTCCACTCCATGGATGACACCGTGCTCTGTGGCGGTGCAGGTGACCACGACGTAGCCGGCTTCGTCGGCCGATCTGGAGCGGAGCGTGGGAACAGCAAAGAGCGAAGCCCGAGCGTCGGACAGCAGATGACCATGAGTTAGCGGACTTAGCGGACCAGTGTCGGGGCAAGGCAGCGACACTTGCCAGACGCCGAAGTCCTGATAGAGGCAGACCCCGAGCGAGAGCGCGGCCGCCAGCAAGGGCGGCCAAGTTCTCTTGTCAGGAGTTGAGGCGGTCCCGTGAAGCCCCGGCGAGACCGCCAGACGGGCGGCTGCGGACCCTTTGACTGGGCGCGACACGGATCTGATGGTGTGCGGCCGCCTACGAGCCCGGTTCGAGGATCGCCTGGTAGGTGAGACGGCGGCTGAGGGAGCGGACGTCCGGGCGGCGGGGGCCGAAGTGCTGGATCATGCCGACGAAGACGAGGTCTTCCTTCGGGTCGATCCAGAACCAGGTGCCGGCGGCGCCGCTCCAGTAGTACTCGCCCTTGGAGATGCCGTCGGCGGCGACGGGGTCGAGGACGACGGCGAAGTCGAGGCCGAAGCCGGTGCCGGGCGACATCTCGCCGAGTTCGCGCGGCAGGTGGTTGAGGTGCATCAGCTTGACGGTCGAGGGCGACAGGATGCGCACGCCGTCGAGTTCGCCGCCGTTGAGCACCATCTGGCTGAAGCGCATGTAGTCCGTCGTCGTCGACACCAGACCGCCGCCGCCGGAGAGGAACGCGGGCGGGTCGAGGTAGTTGCGCCGGCCGCCGAAGCCCTCCTGGGCCATCAGGTTGCCGTCGGCGTCGTGGGTGTAGACCTGGGAGAAGCGGTCCGCCTTGTCGGCGTCGACGTGGAACGCGGTGTCGTTCATGCCCAGTGGACCGAACACCTGCTCGTTGAGGAACTCGTCGAACGGCTGGCCCGAGAGCACCTCGACCAGGTAGCCCTGGACATCGACCGCGACGCTGTAGTGCCACATCGAGCCGGGCTGCTGGCGGAGGGGAATCTTCGACAGCTTGTCGATCATTTCCTTGAGCGTCGAGTCGTTGTCGAGGATGTTCGCCTCTGTGTACAGCGTGTCGACCTGGGACTGCGAGAAGAGGCCGTACGAGAGGCCCGCGGTGTGGCTCATCAGCTCGCGGATCGTCATCGGATGGTCCGCCTCTTCCGTGATCGGGCCGTTCGGACCCTCGCCGGCAGCGACGACCAGGCCCTCGAACTCGGGGATGTAGCGGTGGACCGGGTCGGAGAGCCGGAACTTGCCCTCTTCGTAGAGGATCATCAGGGCGACCCCCGTGATCGGCTTGGTCATCGAGTAGATGCGGAAGATCGTGTCCTCGCTCATCTCGACGCCGGCTTCGAGGTCCTGGTGCCCGAAGGTGCCGAAGTGGGCGATCTTGCCGTGGCGGGAGATCATCGTCGTGATGCCGGCGAGGCTGCCGTCGTCGATCAGGGCCTGCATCCCCTCGTTCAGGCGCTCGAGCCGCTCGCTCGACATGCCGACACTCTCCGGCGTCGCCGTTGCCAGGTCGCGGGGACCCTGAACCGGAGTGTCGGCGCGGGACTGGTCGCAGGCCGTGAGGCCGAGACTCAGGAATGCGATCGCAAGGAGCGCGGTCAGGAGACGGGGCAGGGTGGCGGGACGAAACATGGAACTCTCTCCTCGGACTGGTGTGGATTCTCGGCTCTTGAGAGCCAGCGACCCTAGCAGGCTCTGGCTGTACCTCGACGACCTCCAGCGCGGCGTCGCTGCTACGATCAAGGTTTCCGATGGACAGAGCGATCGACAAGCCGAAGCTTGCACGGGACATCATGGTGACGAAGCTGGTCACCGTGCATCCGCGCACCCACGTCTACGACTGCATCGCGGCACTGCTGCGGCATCGGATTACGGGCGCGCCCGTGATCGGCGAGCGGCACCGCTATCTCGGCATGTTGTCCGAGAAGAGCTGCCTCGCCGTGCTGACGGTGACCGCGCGGGCCGCCGACGAGCGGGGACTGGCGACGAGCCGCCGTACCCGGGCGCGGGACTTCATGGCCACTCGCCTGGTCACGCTTCAGGCAGGAATGTCCGCGTTGGATGCAATCGCCCTGCTGCTGAAGAACCGGATCTCGGGTGCGCCGGTCGTCGACAAGAAGGGCCGCTTGCTGGGTGTTTTCTCCGAGAAGTTCTCGATGGAGGTTCTGCTGGGGCTGGCCTATGACCAGTTGCCGGCGGCGCCGGTCGACGCCTTCATGAACACGGACTTCGGCCGCGTGATCGACGGCTCCGAGCCGCTGCTGGAGATCGCCCAGCGCTTTCTCGACACGCCGTATCGCCGTTTGCCGGTGGTCCGGGACGGCGCGCTTGTTGGTCAGGTGAGTCGCCGCGACGTGCTCGCGGCGTCGCACCACCTGACGTCGGCGCTTGACGGCCGGCGTTCGCTGCTGCGTGAGCGCAGCGGCGAACTAGGGCTCGAGGACTTCGCATCGCCGGATGGGGAAGGGGACTCCGGAGACTTCGAGCTCGACTCCACCGACGCCTCTGCCTTCATGGACCGCAAGGCCCGTACGATCTCCGAGGACACGGATCTCTTGAGCATTGCGCGCATCTTCAAGAGCACTCCGTATCGCCGGCTGCCGGTACTCAAGGACCGCAAGCTGGTAGGGCAGATCAGCCGTCGGGACGTGCTCGCCGCCACCCACGCCCTCCTCGTGCAGGCGCCCCAGCCGGGTCAGGCGCTGCTCTACCTGAGTGCTGTGGTCGATTCCGGTGAGCGGCCCTCGCTGTCCTGACCCTGAACCTCGCTGCCTGGACCGCGATAGGTTCGGTCCCTTGATTCGCCGGTTTGGAAGACTGGAAGGAGAAGCCATGTCCCAGTTGAGTTTGGATCTCTCGCCCTGGAGGCGTCTGTTCGGCTTCGGACTGGCCGTTCTGGTCGCTCTCTCGGCGGCCGCTGCGCCGCTGGCGGCTGCCGATGACGAGGACGAAGAGGAGAAACTGGTCGAGCCGGCGCCGCCGCGGCCCGACGACGAGGGAGAGGGTCCCTTCGACCGCCTGATTCTGCGCGGGGTCACGGTGATCAACGGCGCCGGGGCGCCCCCCATGGGGCCTGTCGATGTCGTGATCGAGGGCAACAGGATCGCGGAGATCAAGAGCATCGGGATGCCGAACGCCGAGATCGACGAGGACAAGCGGCCGAAGGACGCCGACCGCGAGCTGGACCTCGCCGGTTCCTTCGTCATGCCGGGCCTGGTCGATCTCCACGTGCATACCGGCGGCGTGCCCAAGGCGCCGCAGGCCGAGTACGCGTACAAGCTATGGCTTGCGCACGGCATCACCACGGCCCGCGGTGTGCCGACGGGGCCGCTGGAATGGGACCTGAGCGAGAAGGAGCGCAGCCAGAGCAACGAGATCACGGCGCCGCGTTTGGTGTCCTACCAACGTCCCGGTGGCGGCAAGGAGTGGAAGGACCGGAAGATCCGCACTCCTGCCGACGCCAGGGAGTGGGTGCGGTACGCCCACGGCAAGGGTGTCGACGGGCTGAAGCTTGGGTCCTACCCGCCGAAGATCATGGCCGCGCTCCTCGACGAGGCGGGCAGCCTGGGCCTGGGCTCGACGGCCCATCTCGACCAGATGGGCGTGGCGCAGATGAATGCGCTCGACGCCGCGCGGCTCGGCCTGGTGGGGATGACCCACTTCTACGGCCTGTTCGAGTCGATGTACTCCGGTGCCGACGTGCAGCCCTGGCCGGCGCCGATGAACTACATGGACGAGCAGTTCCGCTTCGGCCAGGTGGCCCGCCAGTGGCGCCTGGTCGAGCCCGGCGGTGAACGCTGGAACGCCCTGCTCGACGAGTTCCTCGAACTCGACTTCTTCATCAACCCGACGATGACGATCTACTCGGCCGGCCGCGACGTGATGCGGGCGCGCAACGCCGACTGGCACGCGGACTACACCCTGCCCACCCTGGCGGAGTTCTACGCCCCCAGCAGGGAGGACCATGGCTCGTACTGGTACGATTGGACCACCTGGGACGAGGTGGCGTGGAAGAACTTCTACCGGGTGTGGATGGAGTTCCTCAACGAGTACAAGAACCGGGGCGGCAAGGTCACGATCGGTTCGGACTCCGGGTTCATCTACCAGACCTACGGCTTCGGCACGATTCTGGAGCTCGAACTGCTCCAGGAGTCCGGCTTCCATCCGTTGGAGGTCATCCGCTCGGCGACCATGTACGGCGCCGAGGAACTGACCCGGGCCAGCGGCGCCGAGATGGAGTTCGGCATCGTGCGCGAGGGCATGCTGGCCGACCTGCTCGTGGTCGACGAGAACCCGGTCGCCAACCTGAAGGTGCTCTACGGCACCGGGGCCGTGCGGCTCAACGATGAGACGGGACGGCCCGAGCGAGTCGGCGGCGTCCGCTACACGATCAAGGACGGGATCGTGTTCGACGCCAAGGCCCTGCTGGCCGACGTGGCGGATATGGTTTCCGCCGCCAGGATGCAGTCGGAGAGCCCGCTGCAGGAGACGGCGGGAGGAGCGCGGCCGTAGGGCCGGTCCGAGAATCGCCTCGCCCGAGAACCCCGGAACCAGGAGAATCGCATGAAACGCCTACTCGTCGCCGCGACCGTCGCGGCCCTCCTCGCCGCGCCGCTGTCGGCCGGCGGCGACACCGAAGTCCATGCCGACGTCGTCTACGGGCACAAGATGGGCATGGCCCTGACCTTCGATGCGCTCGTGCCGGCCGAGCAGAACGGCGCCGCCGTGCTGTTCATGGTCAGTGGCGGCTGGATCTCTCGCTGGTCCGACCCGCACCAGGCTGCTTCAGGCGAGGGCCGTCAGTTCGGCCCCTTCCGCGCGCTGCTTGACCAGGGCTACGCCGTATTCATGATCCGGCACGGTTCGAGCCCCTTGTTCAAGGTGCCTGACGCGGTCGCCGATGTGCGCCGCGCAGTGCGCTACGTCCGGCTCCATGCGGACGACTTCGGTATCGACGCCGACCGGATGGGCGTCTACGGCGGCAGCGCCGGCGGCCACCTGTCCCTGATGCTCGGCAACGCCTCGGACGAGGGCAACGCGGAGAGCGACGATCCGATCGAACAGACCGGGAACCGCGTTGCCGCGGTCGTCGCCTACTTCCCGCCCGTCGATCTGCAGGCCCTCGCCGGCCCGAACGACCGGTTCCCGGCCCTCGACTTCGATCCGGCGAAGGCAGCGGACATCTCACCGGTGCTGTTCGTCAGTGAGGACGATCCGCCGACCCTGCTCGTCCACGGCGATGCCGACCAGCTCGTGCCGCTCGCCAACAGCGAGCGGATCAAGGCCGCCTTCGACGAGGCGAACGTGACCTCCAAGCTGATCGTCATCGAAGGCGCCGGCCATGGCTTCGGCGGCGAGAACGGCCAGCGCGCCGCAAGCGCGCTGATTGCCTGGTTCAACGAGCACCTGGGGGTGTCGTCGGACTAGGGCGCCCTTCTAGGTCAGAACCTCCAGCTCGCCATCCCCATACCGCGCGCGCAGGACCTTCTTGTCGAACTTGCCGACGCTGGTCTTCGGCACCTCCTCGATGAAGGTCCAGCGCTCTGGCACCCACCAACGGGCGACGCGGTCGGCCAGGTAGCTCCTGAGTTCGCCGGCGTCGGCGTCGGCGCCGTCGTTGAGCACCACGCAGGCGAGCGGCCGCTCGTCCCAACGGTCGTCCGGCACGCCGACGACGGCGGCTTCGGCGACCGCCGGGTGGCCCATCAGCTCGTTCTCGAGATCGACCGAGGAGATCCATTCGCCGCCGGACTTGATGACGTCCTTGGCCCGGTCGGTGATCTGGACGAACCCGAGTAGGTCGATCGAGGCGACGTCGCCGGTGCGGAGCCAGCCGTCGTGGAACTTCTCGGGGTCGTCGTCCAGGTAGTACGAGCCGGTGATCCAGGGGCCGCGGATCTCGATCTCGCCGACAGCTTCGCCGTCCCAGGGCATGACCTCGCCGGCATCGTTCGTGATCCGGACTTCGACGCCGGAGATGATGCGGCCGGTCTTGACCCGCCAGTCGACCTCTTCTTCGCGGGGCGTGCCGCGTGGGGGAATCGCCATGGCCGCGAGGGGCGAGGTCTCGGTCATCCCCCAGCCCTGGATGATGTCGACGCCGAAGCGGTCGCGGAACCCTTCGATCAGGGAGCGCGGCACGGCCGAGCCGCCGCACAGGACGGTGCGGAACGAGGAGAAGTCCACTTCGTGGTTCTCCGAGTACCGCAGCACCTCGTTCCAGATCGTCGGCACGGCGCCGGAGAGGGTCGGGCGGTGCTCGGCGATGATCCGGCACAGGGGTTCCGCCTGCAGAAAGCGGTCGGGCATCACGAAGTCGGCGCCGGTGAACCAGCCGACGTGGGGCAGGCCCCAGGCGTTGGCGTGGAACATCGGCACGATCGCCAGGATGCTGTCCTGCTGACTGATGCCCAGCGCGCCGCCGGAAGCGACGCCGAGGGCGTGCAGGAAGGAGGACCGGTGGCTGTAGGCGACGCCCTTCGGGTTGCCGGTGGTGCCGCTCGTGTAGCACATGGCGCAGGCGGCCCGCTCGTCGATCTCGGGCCAGTCGAAGGTGGTCGGCTGGCCTTCGAGCAGATCGTGGTAGCGGTGGATTGCGGCCCCTCCCGCCGCAAGCGGCGAGGCGTCGCCGTCGCCCACCACGATGAAGTGCTCCACCGTGGTCAGTTCGGCCGCGACCTGGCCCAGCAGTGGAACGAGGGAGTCGTCGACGATCACGACGCGGTCCTCAGCGTGGTTGGTGACGTAGGTCAACTGTTCCGGGAACAGACGGATGTTCAGGGTGTGCAGGACGGCGCCCATGCACGGGATGGCGAAGTAGGCCTCCATGTGCTCCTGGTTGTTCCAGGCGAAGGTGCCGACGCGGTCGCCCGGTTCGATGCCCAGATCCTTCAACGCGTGGGCGAGCTGCGCGGCGTGGTCCGCGACCTCGGCGTAGGTGCCGATCCGGGCGCCATCCGCCTGGCAGGTGATGATCCGGCTGTCTCGGTACACGCGGCGTCCATGATCGAAGATCATGCGGATCGTCAACGGGAAGTCCATCATCGTGCTGTCGGTCATGGCGGCTCCTGGGGTGTCGGGGTCGTGTTCCGGTGTCTCTTCGGGTCTTGCGGAAGCGGTACCTTAGCGAGTTCTAGGCCGCGAACGCTTCCCGGCGCCTTCCCGCGTAGACTCCGCACGTGGATCCGGTCCGTCTCGAGCTGTTCTCGAATCGGTTCGCGGCGATTGCGTCCGAGATGGGCGTGATGCTGCAGCGGACCGCGATGTCGGTGAACGTCAAGGAGCGGCTCGACTTCTCGTGCGGTCTGCTCGATGCCTCTGGCCGGCTGCTGGTCAACGCGCCCCACATTCCGGTGCACCTGGGCGCCCTCGGCGAGTGCGTGCGCGGCGTTGCCGCCGAACTCGAACTCGGCCCCGGCGATGTCGCGGTCACGAACCATCCCGCCTACGGCGGGTCCCACCTGCCGGACATCACGGTGATCGCCCCCGTCCACGTTGACGGCCGGCTGATCGGCTACGTCGCGAACCGGGCCCACCACGCCGAGCTCGGCGGCATCCGCCCCGGCTCGATGCCGCCGAAGGCGGCGAACCTGGCCGAGGAGGGCGTCGTCATCGCACCGCAGCGCCTGGTGCGGGCCGGCGAACCCCAGTGGGAGCAGATGGAGGCGCTGCTGCGCCGCGGCCCGTCGCCGTCCCGCTCGGTGGCCGAAAATCTCGCCGACCTCGCCGCGGCGGTCGCGGCCAACCGGCGTGGAGCGGCCGCGCTTCAACAGCTCGCGGCGGACCACGGCGAGGACGAGGTGCGCCGTTACATGACAGCGCTCTACTCGCGCGCCGCCGACCGCATGCGGGTCGCCCTCGAGGAACACGTGCGGAGCACCGGGCGCCAGTCCTTCCACGCCCTCGAACGGCTTGACGACGGCGCCCCGATCGAGGTCGAGGTGACGATCGAGCGCGGTTCGGCGCGGATCGACTTCACCGGCAGTGCCCCGACCCATCCGGGCAACCTGAACGCCACCCCGGCGATTGTCCGGAGCGCCACGATCTACGTGCTGCGGTTGCTCATCGGGGTGCCGTTGCAGCTCAACGAGGGGCTGCTCGAGCCGGTGGAGATCGAGATCCCCCGCGGCATGCTGAACCCCCAGTTCTCGGCCGACCCGAGGCGCTGCCCGGCGGTGGTCGGGGGCAACGTCGAGACCAGTCAACGGGTGGTCGACACGCTGCTGCGGGCGCTCGGACTCTGCGCCTGCGGGCAGGGCACGATGAACAACACACTGTTCGGCGACGACACCTTCGGGTACTACGAGACGGTCGGCGGGGGCGCCGGCGCCGGTCCCGGCTTTGCCGGCGCCAGTGGTGTGCACACCCACATGACGAACACGCGGATCACCGATCCGGAAGTGCTGGAGCATCGCTATCCCGTGCGTCTCGAGCGGTTTGGCCTGCGTCCGGGGTCGGGCGGGGCCGGCAGGTACCCGGGCGGCGACGGTCTTCGGCGTGAGTTGCGCTTCCTGTCCCGGCAGCAGGTGTCGGTGCTCGGCCAGCACCGGGTGGAGCGGCCGTTCGGCGCCCTTGGCGGCGAGAGCGGAACCGTCGGCCGGGCCCGCATCCTGCGCGCCGCGGGCGGGGTCCGGGAACTGGACTCCGTCGATCAGGCCGACGTCGAGCCGGGCGACCTTCTGGTTCTGGAAACGCCGGGCGGTGGAGGCTGGGGCCGGAAGGAATCCTGACAGGACGGCGGCGGCCGCCGCCGGGTACAATGCGCCCGTCCCGACGCGTGGGGCCAACCCTTGCCAGTCAGCAGTAGAGTCGCGGCGTCTTCGCCGCGCTGATGCGCAGGGTACATGTTGTTTCATGCATCCAACAGGAGCCGAGTCGATGAGCCAGCAACAGGTTCGAGTGAGCGAAGAGAAGGCGCGGGCGGTCGCCGAAGCATCGCGCCAGAAGGAGTGGAAGAACCCGTCCTTCATGAAGGAGCTGTTCCTGGGCAACTTCCGGTTCGACCTGATCTGCCCGTATCCCACACGGGACGAGTGGCGCCCGGAGTTCGAGTCCTTCTATTCGGCTCTCACCGACTTCCTATGCTGTGAGGTCGATCCAATCGAGATCGACGTTTCGGAGGACTACCCGGATCACGTGATCGACGGTCTCGCCAGGCTCGGCGCCTTCGGCATGAAGATCCCGACCGAGTACGGCGGCCTCGGCTTCGACCAGGTCGAGTACGCCCAGGTCATGGAGATGATCGGCGCCTTCGACGGCAACCTGACGGCCCTGCTGTCGGCCCACCAGTCGATCGGCGTGCCGCAGCCGCTCAACCTGTTCGGCACCGAGGAACTGAAGCGGAAGTACCTGCCGCGCTGCGCGGCCGGTGAGATCTCCGCCTTCGCCCTGACCGAGCCGGAGGTGGGTTCGGATCCCGCCCGGCTGGCGACGTCGGCCGTGCTCGACGGTGACTTCTACCTGCTCAATGGCACCAAGCTGTGGTGCACCAACGGCACCAAGGCCGGGCTCCTGGTGGTCATGGCGATGGATCCCGTGACCGAGAAGATCAGCTCCTTTGTCGTCGAAACCGCTTGGGAGGGAGTTTCGGTCGAGCGCCGCTGCCACTTCATGGGTCTCCGGGCACTGGCGAACGGGATCATCCAGTTCGACAACGTGAAGGTGCCGAAGGAGAACCTGATCGGCCAGGAGGGCAAGGGACTCAAGATCGCCCTGACCACCCTGAACGACGGCCGGCTGTCGATTCCCAACAGCTCGGTGGGCGCCGCCAAGTACTGCCTGAAGGCGGTGCGTGAGTTCAGCAGCAGCCGGATCCAGTGGGGCGTGCCGATCGGCAAGCACGAGGCGATCGCGCAGAAGATCTCGGACATCGCGGCCTACGGCTTCGCCATGGAGGCGATCGTCAAGCTGGCCAGCCACATGGCGAACAACAAGAAGCTCGATCTGCGGCTCGAGAGCGCGGCCTGCAAGGAGTGGAACACCTGGCGCGGCTGGCAGATCATCGACGAGACGATGCAGGTGCGCGGCGGCCGCGGCTATGAGACCGAGTCTTCCCTGCGCGACCGCGGTGAGGAACCGGTCGGCATCGAGCGGATGATGCGCGACTTCCGGATCAACCGGATCTTCGAGGGTTCGAGCGAGATCATGCACCTGATCATGGCCCGCGAGGCGGTGGACAAGCACCTGCAGGTGGCGGGCGCCCTGATCGACAAGCGCGCCGGCTTCGGCGCCAAGCTGGCGGCCCTGCCGAAGATCGGTCTCTTCTACGCCTGGTGGTATCCGACGCGGTGGCTTGCGTGGGGTCGCTGGCCCCGGTACACCGGCTACGGGCGCTACGGCCGGCACCTCCGCTTCATCGACCGCGCGGCGCGCAAGCTGGCGCGCGAGAGCTTCCACGGCATGCTCGTCTACCGCGAGAAGATGGAGCGGCGCCAGATGTTCCTGTTCCGCCTCGTGGACGTGGTCAACGAACTCTTCGCCATGGCCGCCTCGATCTCCCGGGCCCACACCGAAGCGCAGAAGGGCGCCGACTCGGCGGCCCGGTCCGCGGAGCTGGGCGATCTCTTCTGCCGCATGTCGCGGCGGCGGGTGAAGCAGCTCTTCCACGAGCTGTGGCACAACGACGATGCGCTGAAGTACCGCACCGCGCAGGACGTGATGAAGGGTCAGCATGTCGGGCGCGAGGAACTCCTGGCCGCCCTCGATCCGTCGGCGCGACAGCCGCGCCAGACGGCTGCCGCCGCCTCGTAGCGAACTGTGTCGACTCCCCCGAGGAGGGTGGATCCGGTTGCTGTGTCCGGCCTGCCGGGGCGCCGGGCCGCGGTTGGCCTGGTCAGCCTCGGCTGCGCCAAGAACCACGTCGACAGTGAGATCATGCTCGGCGTGCTGGACCGCCAGGGCTACCGGCTGGTCGCGGACCTGGATGAGGCCGAGACCGTGATCGTGAACACCTGCGGCTTCATCGACGAGGCCAGGGAGGAGTCGATCGAAGCGATTCTGGACGCCGCGGCCCGCAAGTCCGACGGCGGCGCGCCCGTACGGCAGGTTCTGGTCGCCGGCTGCATGGCCAACCGGTACGGCCAGGAACTTCAGGCCGAGATCCCCGAGATCGACGGATTCGTCGATCTCGACTCCCTGCGCCAGGTGGGTTCCCTGGTGCAGCTCGGCGGCGCTCCGGCCGCGGAGCCTTCCGCGTCCCACCTGGTCTTCGATCACCGGGACAGCCGGCTGCTGACTACCAGCGGCTATGCGTACCTCAAGGTTGCGGAGGGGTGCAACAACCCGTGCACCTTCTGCGCCATTCCCGTGTGGCGGGGCCGGCTACGCAGCCGAGCGGTGGACAGCCTGGTCACTGAGGCGCGCGATCTGGTGGCGCGCGGGGCCCGCGAACTTGTGCTCGTGGCCCAGGACACGACCCGGTACGGGGAGGACCTTGACTACGGCCGGCACGGTCTGGCGCGTCTCGTGGAGGCGCTGCTCGCGGGCACGGACGCGGAGTGGATCCGGTTCCTCTATGCCTATCCGACCACGCTCGACGACGCCTTGCTCGAGTTGATGGCGGCCGAACCCCGGGTGGCGTCGTACCTCGACATGCCGCTCCAGCACAGCGACCGCCGGATGCTGCGCGCCATGCGCCGGGGCGGTACCGCGGACCGCTACCGGCGGATCTTCGAGCGGGCGCGCGAACTCGATCCTGAAGTCAGCCTGCGTACGACCTTCATCGTCGGCTTTCCGGGCGAGGACGACGCGGCCTTCGAAGACCTGCTCGACTTCGTTTCGGAGGTTCGCTTCGATCACCTCGGGGCGTTCGTCTACAGCCGCGAGAGTGATACGCCGTCGGCGGCGCTGCCGGACCAGGTGCCGCGCCGGGTGGCGGAGGAGCGCAAGGAGCGATTGCTCGAGCTGCAGCGGGCAATCGCCCTGGAGCGCCGCCAACGCCTGGTCGGCAGAACGCTGCCGATGCTGATCGAAGGGCCCTGCGAGGAGACCGAGCACCTGCTCTGTGCCCGGCACCAGGGCATGGCGCCGGACGTGGACGGCCGGGTGCTGATCAACGACATCGTCGCCGACGATGCCGGGAGCGGCACGGTCGACCTGTCGCTGGCCGATGTCGCCGCGGGGCGGATCGTGCAAGTCGAGGTGACGGATGCGTTCGCGGACGACCTGGTGGGCCGGATCGTCGGACTGCAGGGGGCGGCAGCGGCCGCTGCGCCGGCCATCGTGGGGGCGAAGCCCTGATGCCGGCGATCCGGGACGCGATGAAGTCGACCGAACTCCCGCGTGGCGTGATCGCCACGATCGGCAACTACGACGGCATCCACATCGGCCAGCAGAGCGTGCTCGACATGGTGAGCGGCCGCGCCCGGGAAGTCGGCGTTCCGTCCGCGGTGATCACTTTCGATCCCCACCCTCTCAGCGTCGTTCGCCCGGAGGAAGCGCCGGCGCGCCTGGTGACCCAGGACCAGAAGGAAGCTCTCCTAGCGGCCGCGGGCGTCGACTACGTGCTCACGATCCGCTTCTCGCACGAGTTCTCCAACACCAGGGCCCGCACCTTCGTGCGCGACTTTCTGCACCGCCAGCTTGCGGTTTCCGAGCTCTACGTGGGCTCGAACTTCACCTTCGGCCGGCGGCGTGAGGGCAACATGGCGCTGCTGAAGGAGATGGGAGCGTCCTGCTGCTTCGCGGCCGTCGAGATCGACGAGGTGCGTTCCGGAGGCGAGCGGGTGTCGAGCAGCCGGATCCGCAGCCTGATACTGGAGGGCAGGATCGCGGAGGCGAACGATCTGCTCGGACGCCCTTACACGATGACGGGCGCCATCGCTCGCGGCGACCGGATGGGGCAGCGGCTCGGGTGGCCGACGATCAACCTGGCGCCCGAGAACGAGCTCTACCCGCACAACGGCGTCTACGTGACCAAGGTGTACTTCCCCAGGTTCGAGGCGACCTTCCGGTCGGTGACGAACATCGGCACCCGGCCGACCGTGTACGAGAACTACCGGCGGGTCATCGAGAGCCACATCCTCGACTTCTCGAGCGATGTGTACGGCGAGCGCGTGGACGTGTCCT
The DNA here is from genome assembly GCA_965238135.1 of Candidatus Multivorans sp. GTDB lineage: Bacteria > Acidobacteriota > Thermoanaerobaculia > Multivoradales > Multivoraceae > Multivorans. The sequence continues at coordinate 723,118 of OZ250177.1, forward strand.
TCTGCCGGCACCTGCGCGAGGAGAAGCTGTTCTCGTCGATGATGGACCTCTCCGCGCAGATCGGACGTGACGCGGACGCGGCGCGGGAGTACTTTCGCCGTCTCGAGAGTACCGGTTGATGTCAGCATCAGGCACGAGCCCCGATCCGGAATCGACCAACAGACCAACCCGGTTGGCGCGCTTGCGCGCGAACCGCGAACCAGTCGCGTCGCCCGTCCGCGGGCGCCGCGATGACACCAGATACGAGGGACCAACTCCATGGCAAGCGAACAGATCTTCAACGTGGACAGTCAGAGCTTCGAGGATCAGGTGCTGGGCGCCGAGAGCCCGGTTCTGGTCGACTTCTGGGCCACCTGGTGCGGTCCCTGCCGCATGGTGGCGCCGGTTCTCGACGAACTGGCGGATGAGTACGGCGGCCGGGTGAGGATCGCCAAGCTGGATGTCGACCACGCCCAGGACGTTGCCGTGCGCTACGGCGTGCAGGGGATCCCGCACTTCATCCTGTTCAAGGACGGCGAGATCGTGGGGCGCATGACCGGCGCGGTCCCCAAAATGCGGTTCCAGGCCTTCCTGGACGACCACGTCTGAGGGGGCTGCGAGGCGCCGGGATGACCTGGCCGCGAAGCGAACTCCTGGCCGAACTGCTCGCCCGGGAGGAGGTCGAGGCGCTCCTGGTGCTCGCCGGGTCGAGCCGTGACCCGGACCTGCTTCCCTTCGTTGGCGGAGCGCGGTTGGGGGACGCCTGCGTGCTCGCCGACGGTTCCGGCGCTCGCCTGGTCTACTTCACGTCGATGGAGCGGGAGGAGGCGGCCCTGGCGGAGGCCGGCGGCGTCGAGTTGATCCACCCGGCGGACTTCGACATGGAGACCCTTCGCCGTGAAGGGAAGAACCACGAGGAGATCCTCGTCGCGGCGCTCAACTCGGCCTTCGGCCGGGCCGGGATCGGCGCCGGCCGGGTCGCCCTCGCCGGCCGGCCGCCGGCGGGTTCGGCGGTGGCCGTGGCGGGCGCCCTGCGGGAGGCGAACCGGGCGCCGGTCTCGGGACGCGGGCTGATGCAGGCCCTGCGCCGGACCAAGACCGGGAGCGAGATCGAGGGGATCGCCGCCGCCGCGCGCGCCACAGTAGAGGCTTTCGAGTCGGTGGCGCGGATGTTCGCCGGCACTGCGACGCGGGAGCGGGGCGAACTCTGGCTGGGCGAGGAGCGCGTGACCGTGGCTCGGGTCAAGGCCCGGGCCGCCGCGGTGTTTGCCGGCCACGGCCTGGAGCAGCCCGAGAGTTCGATTGTCGCCCCGGCGGAGGAGGGGGCGACTGGACACAGCACCGGCACGCCGGACCGGGTCCTGCGGGCCGGCGAGTCCCTGGTCGTCGATCTGTTCCCGAGGGGCTTTCTGTTCGCCGACTGCACCAGGACCTTTTGCGTCGGAGAGCCGCCGGAAGGCCTGGCGCGGGCGCACGGCCTGGTGCTCGAGGCGCTCGAGACCAGTCTCGCGGCAGTCCGGCCCGGTGTGCGCGGCTGGACCCTGCACGAGCGGGTGTGCCGCAGGTTCGAAGGCGAGGGCTTCGCGGTGCCCGACAAGAACCCCGGTTCGCAGACCGGCTACTTCCACCTGCTGGGACACGGTGTCGGCTACGAACTGCACGAGCTGCCCAGCTTCCGGGAGACCGGACCGGGCACGGAGGAACTCCTGGAGGGCGACGTGGTGACGATCGAGCCCGGTCTCTACGACCCGGAAGCCGGCTGGGGCGTGCGACTCGAGGATCTCGTGGTCATAACGACGGACGGGATGACGAACCTGACGCCGCTTCCGTACGCTCTCGATCCTCGCGCCTGGCAGGCCTGAGGCAAGGACCATCGCCTTGGCGCATAGCGACGATACTGACAGGGCCTTTGACCGCCGGCCGCCGAGAATGGTGGCTCCGGCACTTCTCGCTGTCGACTCTTGGCCTGCCGACTTGCAGGTCTGGCCCGACTTGCACTGGCCTGCCCTTCGTTGAATCAGGTGTGTCGCGAGAGGATCATCTGCGCTTGTCGCCGGTCGAGGTGGGGGTGGGCGAACTGATTCCGGTAGCTTCGGAGGCAGCCGTAGCAACTCGAATCGCAGCCGCATCCACCATTCACGCGGTGCGATGAACGGAGGAGCATCTCCTCGAACATCCTCTCCTCGCCGAGTTGTGCCACCAGCCCGGCGCCCCCCGGCACGTTGTCGTACAGCACGATTGCCGACTCGGAGCGCCTGCCCCTGGTTATGGTCACGTTGAGGTCGGCGGCGGGAATGTTCAGCGCATCGGCCGCGCCAAGCAGCACCGCGTACGCCGTGGAGTAGGCCTCCCACTGGCCAGACAGGGCTGGGAACTCCAACCGCACAACGTCGGTCACTAGCTCGTGACCGAGCGAGAAGGTCTCCAAGGTTCCTCGGCAGTCCAGGCCAGCCGGCGACTTGTGCGTGGCTTTGGGCATCGTCAAGTGAGCTCCGCATGACCGGCAGATCTGGAACCCACGCCGATTCCGCCCTTCGCACAACACCACCAGTGTTCCCGGGTGTGCCCTCGTAACCTCTACGCCGGAGAGTTCCACTGGCTGCGGTCCAGCCTCGCCCTGGAGAAAGAACGGGCGAGTCGTGTACATGCGCGCAGCCCGCCCCTTCGGCTCCCTCGGAGGCCTGAACCACGGCGTCACGAAGCCGAAGATCGGAGACAGGTACTTCCTGCCATGCCCAGGCGAAGTCTGGCTCGCTTCGTCCGTCTGGTGGAAGCTGCGTGCATCGTCGTACTCGTAGTAGCGGACTGGCCACTCCCTGCCTGCGACCTTCTTCACGCCACAGGATTCCCACTCCTTCTTGTTGGCGATTACCTTGCCACCGGGCGCATACTCGGCGATGGCTTGGGAAAGATCCCGCTGCAAAGAGACGCCCGACGACTCGAAGCGAGTTTCGAGTTCGACGACATCGACCGGAAATCCGTACTTTGGAATGACCGCCTTTCTCGACAGGAGGTTCAGTGTGCTCTCCTGAGCAATCGTCTCCTTGCGACGTTCCAACTGGCCGAGCCTCTTGGGCCAACCGGGAGGGCGTTCGGCGATGAGAGTGTCGGTAGTCGTGGACAGTTCTTGGAAGTCCGCACAGATTTCCATCTCGACCATGGCGAGGCGACTGCAAGGACCAGCCACCCGGCCTCGCCACGTGCCGTCCAGAAGCCCGGTTGCTTCGTGAATCGCCTTCGGGACGATTCGTCGGAGCGAGTCCACCAGGGGGTCGTTGGTCTCGCAGAAACGGGCGATATCCCGGGCCGCGGCACCATTCCACCAGTCGGAAACGAAGGCCTTGGCGTTCCGGAAGCGAGCCTCGTTTTCGGCGGACCGGAAGAAGGCGGAGCAAACCGTGGCAACCATGTGTCGAGTGACGATTTTTTCGTTGGTGACTCGTAGGCGTGGCGGGCGCACTGTTCCCCTGATGAGACGAGTCTCCGGGTCTTCGTAGTGATAGAGGTCATGCGGATTGCGGCGGCAGTAGGTCAAGACCAGCCCCGGCGTGCCCCGCCTTCCTGCGCGCCCCGCCCGTTGAGTGTAGTTGAAGGGTTCGGGTGGAACGTTGCGAAGAAAAACAGCCTCCAGGTCGCCGAGGTCGACGCCGACCTCGAAGGTCGTCGAGGAACTCAGGAGGTGAGTCTCGCCAGTCTTGAACCGCTCCTGCCGCTGTCGCGCCTCGTCGCTGTCGATCTGCGCGGTGTGCTCCTCGACGCGCAGGTCGGGTGGCAGCGTGGTGCTCTCGTAGAGGCGGCGATAGTGGTTGTCCGATCCACCGTCTCGCGCGGGTTCGAGGTGTCCGGGGCAGCCGTTGCGCGGACACACGTGCCGGAGGGAGTGTGCGCTCCGGCTTCCGCACATGTCGCAACGCCAACCCTCCTGAGGACCGGCTGGCCTTATCCGCAACCATTGTGGACTGAGGCGGAACGTGCCGCTATGGCTGGCGCGAACCAGAATCTGATGCACGGCTCTGCCCCGAGTGCGGTCGTGGCTACGCAGACTGATCCAGACCTGTTCCATGAGGCTGCGAGCCGCCGCCCTCCGGTCTTCCTCCCGCCAAGGGCTGTTTTCAAGCAGGCGGTACAGGAAGTGGAGGACGACGGCTGATCGAGGGTGGCCCCACTCGAAGACGTTGCGCCGCTTGCCCTTGGGTCCTTGGCAGCAAGCCAGTTGCGGCCACGGTGAGATCTCGTTCCATGCGGGCGCACCGGCACCGTCCGGCAGCTCGATGGCGCGACGAAGCCGCAGATCGTCGAGGAGTACTCGTGTCACCGACTTGGCCTCGTCATGAGTGAACCGCCAGGGAGGCTCGAACAGCGTTTCGGGAAGTACGAAGTCCACGGGTAGCTTCACGTGCCAGTGGGCAAGGCCGACCCCAGCGAGGGACAGCCTTCGTTCGTTTGTCAGAGCCTCTTGCAGGATCGCTGCCTGCACACGCCTCGTCCGGCTTTCTCGAGTTTCCGAGTCCGCGAACATCCCAGCGCGGTCCCAGACAGTGAGGAGCCGGCTCCTTAGGTCATCGATGGAGAGGCCCTCGGGGTCGACCGGACTCGCTCGCAGGGCACGTACCAACAAGTTGCGATCCCGCAGATCGTTGTAGGAACCCTCTGCGTACCACGCGAAGAAGGCCGCCTCCTGTGGCTGTCGGCAAACGCTAGGACCTTCTTCCGGTTCTCTGGTAACAGCTCGTGGAGGGCCGTGGCGATGACCGCGTTCGGCCCATCCGAGCCGTGGACGATCTCTTGCACCGGATCGCCGATTCCCCCGCGTGAGTAATCGCACGCCTCACACCTCTTGAGTTGATCTGGCCGGTCTCGGTGGGCCTCGCACTTCCTCACGGCCACGGCGGAGTCGCATCCGCAGTCGAGTTTGGACTGAGATACGCGACGGCAGGCCCGGCATAGAAGGTGTGTGCCTTCCTTATCGACCGGCAAGTAGTAGTCGACACCGAAGTCGGTCCGGCTGGGATCACGTACCGCTTCCTCCAGTCTCCCGCCCGTCACCCGCCCGACGTAGTAGTGCTGACCGCACTCCTTGCAAAGGGCAAGTTCGATGGGTTCGGCGACCGTCCCGTCCTCGGACGCGGCCTTCCGATTGAGTACCACCGTGTCGTGGCCGCGTGCATGCACCAGGAAGGCTCCTTCGAGTGCTCGCAGGAACGCATGAAACAGGCGCGGAGTTTCCTCCGGGCCGGCTTCATCGTCCGTTTCACCAAGAATCGCGTCGGTGCCGGCGAACTCCTCGCCGAACAGCTCTGCCGCGAAGTCGGCGACTGCCTGCCTGTCGATGTCGCTCTTGCCCGAGGAGATCGTGGCGCTCGTAGCAATGCACCGAAAAGGGCCGGTTTGGCCGCCGTCGCGCAGTCTCTCCTTCAGGCGCCGCATCAACATGCCCATCTCGATTCCCTTTGCGCCTCGGTACTGATGGGCCTCATCCAGCACCAGGAACTGCCAGTATCTGCCGCGGTCGCCGTCGAACAAAGGGCTGTCGTTCGGACGAATTAGGAGGTACTCCAGCATTGAGTAGTTCGTTAGGAGGATGTGTGGCGGTGTAGCCCGCATCTCCTCTCGGAACACGAGTTCGCCAGGTAGTCGCTCCTCGGCCCGCGCCGCGGCGTTGCGCCAGTGGTCCTTGCTCGTCTTCGGCGTCTGACCGATGTACTGGCCGAACGTGGGAGCGAATCGCGATCCGGCACCTGCAAGCTGTTTGCAGATTCTCCCGAGGCGGTCTCGCTGGTCGTTCGCGAGGGCGTTCATGGGGTACAGGATCAGGGCCCGAACTCCGGGTCCCTCCAGTTCACCGTTGAGGTGCTGTCGGTACAGCTCGAACAGGATCGGGTAGAGGAAGCTCTCGGTCTTGCCGCTTGCCGTACCTGTGGCGACGACGATGTTGCGCCCTTCCATGTGCGACTTGCGAATCGCGGCCTCCTGGTGGTTGTATAGCGGAGCGTCAAGGAGCGCTGGGACCAACCCGCCACGATCTTGACCGAAGCTCTCCTTGGCCAGCATCGCGGCCGTGAGGCCATGTGAGAAGCCGCGGGCCTGCTCCGGGAACGGACCCTTGAGGAGGCTCCCCTGTTCGCTGAGGGCCCGCTCGAAGGACTTTCGCAGACACGGATCTCTGAAGTAGAAGGATGTCTTCAGATAGCTCTCGTACCGTTGGCGGACAGCTTCCGTCCACGCCTTCACGTCAGCTACTTCGGCCATGACGCAAGCTCCTCAGCACATTGACGTTCTCTGGATGAACGGTCCGGCGGCGCCTGTCCGTCGGAACGGACAGGCGCGTTGCAGCGACCGGGGTGAGGCCCGCGGTGCTTAGCTCGCGGAAGCTAAAGCCCCTGCCGGGCCGGGTCCCGCCGCCGACGCGTCTGACTCGAGCGACCAGCCTTTCCGGTCTGGGTTCCGGCGGCACCCCTTCCTGGTCGCAGGTGTTGCTGCGGCCGGTGCCCGCGTCCGGAATCTGGCTGTCCGGCGACGCTTTCGTCTCAACTGCGATGGCGACCGTCCTGCACACGTCTCGTAAACCCCGTGTCGCCAGCCGCAGAGTGAAGGTCGTGCTCTCAGGTGGTGTTACACAAGCGCTGCCTACAGGCTGTACGGGACCGATTCCCGGTTCCAGCGCGACGCCGCCAGCGACGGCGTGTCGTGTTTTCCACGACAGGCGAGCAGTCTGTCCCGCGAACAGGGTGATGCAATCGGATGCGAAGCTGACGATCGTCGGAGACGGATCGGCTTTGATGCAGAGAACGGTCAGCACATCTTCGCGGCACAGAACCTGGAACAGGGCGTCCGTCGCAAGCCGCTCGTCGATCTGCGCGTAGTCGAGGAAGTCGGCGAAACTGATCTCCAGCGAGGAGCCGTGCTTTCGGTACGAACGGTCTAGACATCCGTTGAACCCGGCGGCAACCGACTGGACGGAGGCCGGCAACCTCATCCTAATAGCCGTCCCTCCTTTCGCTCGACTACGGAACTCTCGGCGCGTCATGGCCAACGGTCGGTCGTGCCACGCGCCGTTTGCGTCGTCGTCTTCCGGATAAACTTGCCACCAGATCCGTGGTAGTTCCACGGCGACATCCACACCTTCCACCTCGCAGGGAACTAAATCGGCTTCCGGATCGGGCTCCGCCAGCAGCGTGCCGTCTGGCTGAAGGGTCACCGGGCTTTCGGTTTCGTGCCTCAGGCGCGGCTCCAAGGTGCTGCCATCGGCTGCGACGAATCGGATGCGGGCTGGCGCGTGCCCGTCGGGGAAAGGCAGGATCAGGCGTTCGGCCGAGTACGGGCGGTCATCGACCTGAATCGCTCCAAGACGTTGCACATACCTGAAGTCGCCACTATCCGCCAGCCCGTTCTTGTCATAGACGCGGATGAAGAACCAGCCTTGCCGACCGTCGAGCACGTCTGCGAGCAGCTCGGTTGAGGGCTCGAAGTTCTGTGCCCACCCCCGGGGCTTCCCTTCCTCGCCAATTCTCGCCGACACAATGCCGTGCGACGGGCGAAGCTCCGGGAGGTCTCCAACGAACAGCTCGCCGCTTCGGCCGGCGTCGAACAGCGTTGTCCCCTGGAGTTCGAACCCCTTCTGAGCAAGAGAGAAAGCGTACTCCTCGAAACTGCCGATGTCCTCCGGTGAATCGTCGACCGCCCAGTAGTGGGCGGCGAACTCACTATCGAGCGTGTCTTCTGGCTCCACTGGCACCCGACCGTGGCGGCTCCACGCTCTGGGCGCAATCACGATGAAGTACCCGGAGGAGATCCCACGGACTCGTCGCCCTTCGCCAGCCCAGTTCCGACGCGTTTTGAAGACCAACGGGGCTCCGTCGAACAGTTCCATTTTCTCGGAGCCCCCTTCACCGACGATCGTCAGCTTCTGGGAGAACGACGAGACCAGGTAGTTGCCGTCGGTGGAGGGCAGTTCCACGCCCGCTTGTCGCACGGATTCCACTCGCCGTTCTCGAGGCAGTGAGAGAACCAGCTCCCAACTCCAGGAGCCAGGCTTTCTTCTGCAGATCAGTTCCGGCTTGGCCGGGATCGACTGCGCGACGCCCTGGCGAATGCCCTCCGGCTTCGTTCCGGCCGGTTGAAGGCCTCGGCGGCCGCCGATGTTCCGCGGAGTGGTCGGAGCAATGCCAGCAGCTCCGACGCCTGACTCCCGCTTCTTGGGGGTTGGCGGCAACGTGGCTGCATCGGCGGGCGAGGGCTCAGGGTCGTCGGAGGTAGTTGCGTTGGCGGGCCCCACTTCTGGCAATGCGTCCTTCGGCCGAACGGGGCGCGCCTCCGGCGAAGGGAGGGGACTGGCGAGTTCGGGTTCGTCCACCTCCGAGTCTCGATTCGGGGGGGCGCCATCCACTGCTCGATCGACCGGCTGCTCGATCCGTTGGTCCGCTTCGTCGGCGGAGTAGCTGTGTGCGGTTCTCGGGCCTTGGCGCATATTCCGCGCGGCCCCTTCGTGGCCGGGGCTGGCCGTCCTGACCGCATCGTGCCCATGGCCAGTGTCCTCGGCAGGTGGCGGAGGAGCTTGCACGGTTACTTCATTGGGCGGCACCTCGTTACGTGCACCGACAAGGGCAGACAGGACTTCTTCGCCTGCCTCACGCCCGGTCTTTTCCGCTCTGGTCGCAGGAGTCGGCCTACCGTTCTTTACCCGGCCCTCGGACGAAGGTTCTACGGCAAACGAGCCGGTCTCCGCTTCGTTGCTGCTGGAGCCTTGCCTTCCTCGGGTCGCGCGACGTGGCCACGCCGCGAGCCATCGGAGTATCGCCTTGAGGATTCCTAGTGGGCGCAGGTTCAAGAGTTCAGCAGATCGTATTGGGGCCTCCTACTGGTGCAGTGCGGCGCCCTCGGTGTAGGTAGATTGTCTCGGCAGTGCGAGCGTCGGTGGGGACGTTACCTCACCGAAAGCCGGCTCAGCTCCGGTCGACCCAGTAGTTCGGCGACTCCTTGGTGATGACCACGTCGTGCGCGTGGCCTTCCTTCTGACCGGCGGCGGTGACCCGGACCATGCGGGCGCGGGTTCGCAGTTCGCCGACACTGGCGCAGCCCGATAGCCCCATGCCGGAGCGCAGGCCGCCGGTCAGTTGGGCGATCACCTGGTGGACGCTGCCCTTGTGGGGGACCATCCCCTCGATGCCCTCCGGCACCAGCTTCGAGAGCGGTTGGTCGTCGGACTGGAAGTAGCGGTCGGCGCTGCCTTGGGCCATCGCGGACAGGGAACCCATGCCGCGGTAGGCCTTGTAGCTGCGCCCCTGATAGAGGATCGTTTCGCCGGGGCTTTCCTCGGTGCCGGCGAGCAGGGAGCCGATCATCACGCTGTGGGCGCCGCAGGCCAGCGCCTTGGTCAGGTCGCCCGAGAAGCGGATGCCGCCGTCGGCGACGAGGGGCAGATCTCCGGCCACGCCGGCGACATCGCGGATTGCCGTCACCTGGGGCATGCCGGCGCCGGTGACGACGCGGGTGGTGCAGATGCTGCCCGGTCCGATGCCGACCTTGATCCCGTCCGCGCCGCGCTCCGCGAGCGCCCGCGCGCCCTCGGCGGTCGCCACGTTGCCGACCAGGAGCTGGGCGTCAGGCAGCGCCTCGCGGATCCGAGCCGTCGCTTCGAGTACGCCGCGGCTGTGGGCGTGGGAGGAGTCCACCACGAGCACATCGGCCTGGGCCGCCGCCAGCGCCCGCGCCCGTTCCATGTAGTCGCCGCCGGCGCCGACCGCCGCCGCCACCCGCAGGCGACCGAGGTCGTCCTTGCAGGCGATCGGGTACTGCATCATCTTCTGAATGTCCTTGACCGTGATCAGGCCCTTCAGGTTGCCGTCGTCGTCCACAACCAGCAACTTCTCGATCCGGTGCTGGTGAAGCTGGGCCTTGGCCTGTTCCAGGGTCGTTCCCTCCGGAACCGTGACCAGGTTCTGGTGCGTCATCAGCTCGGATACCGGCAGGTTCGTATCCGTTTCGAACCGGAGATCGCGGTTGGTCAGGATGCCGACCAGGTGGCCCTCGCGGTCGGTGACCGGGACCCCGGAGATCTTGTAGCGAGCCATCTGGTCGAGCGCTTCGTGGATGAGCTGTTCGGGCCGGATCGTGATCGGGTTGACGATCATGCCCGCCTCGGAGCGTTTGACCCGGTCGACCTCCGTGGCCTGGGCGTCGATCGACAGGTTCTTGTGGATCACCCCGATGCCTCCCTCCTGGGCCAGGGCGATCGCCAGCTCGGCCTCGGTCACGGTGTCCATCGCGGCCGAGATCAGCGGGATGTTCAACTCGATCCCGCGCGTGACGCGGGTGCCGAGGCGGACTTCGTTCGGATGCACCTCCGACAGGCCGGGGGCCAGGAGGACATCGTCGAAGGTAAGGGCGAGTGCGGGGCTTTCGCTCGCGGAGGCCGGCGTTTCCATGCCGAACGCTATCAACTGCGACGCCGTGGCGCAGCTTTGTGGGAAGTACCCGCCCGCCTGAGGGCCGGTGGGGGGGCGTCCCAAGCGCCGTTCGCGCTCAGAGGAGTGTGAGGGGGGCGGCGCTTGTCTCTTACCCTTAGGTACTGGGTGAATAGGGCAACCACTCGGCGCCTATCAAGAGTTGGTAGGGTCGCCGCAACGCAAATTGCCCTCGAACGGAACGCCAACGCCGAGCGCACCGCCGACGCCCGCCGCGGAGGCGGCGTCAAGCCCGTGCCGGCTCCGCGGGCCTGCAAGAATCGGGGAACCGAGCCACGGAACCTTGCAGGGAACACTCCATGAGGACATGCCTGACATGCGCTGGGCTGCTGCTGCTGAGCACCGGGCCTGCCGGAGCCGAAACGACGGTCTACGACCAGGACGGGGTGCAGGTCTGGACCTCGCTGAGGCTTGTGACGAGGAATGCTGCGACCTGCCGGGTGCTGGAAGATTCGCACTCGGAAGCGGAATATGCGGAAATGAAGGCCAACGAGGGTCAGCCCCTGCACGTCTGGCGGTTGGACCTCGTCGCATCGAACTACTCGGGCAAGGTCATCGACTACCTGCGCGCCAGTGTCGGCTTCGAATCGAACTGGCCGCCGTGCACCAACTGGGACTGGAACCAGCCTACGCCGCAGTACCCAGGGCCGGTGGAGTGGACAAGCAGCTACCTGTTGTTACAGCGGGTCGCGGGCATGCAGCCGGGCGAGGATGCGCGCGAGACCGGGTACCTGCTGGTCTTCCATGGGGAGGAACCGGCGTTCGGCCGCTGGAGCGTCGACTACGACTTTGCGGAGGGGGCCGCTACGGCGACGGACGCCACGGGCGCCGAGCGGCCCGCTGTCGCCGGCGGCCACACCCCGGACCCGGGAACGCCGGGCCGGATCGAGCCGGAGCCGACCTGCGCGGGCAAGGAGGTCGGGGTGGAGCGCTGGATGGAGACAGAGAACCAGCCGGGGTGCTACCTCTGGAATCCGAACTTACAGAGGGAAGTGAGGGTCACCTGGACTGGCGACTGCGCCGACGGGCTGGCCAACGGCGCCGGCGAGTGGACCTTGACCTGGAACGTCACGTGGGACGGGGGAACAAGAACAACCTCCTCCACCGGCACGGGGGAACTGCGGAACGGCAAGATGAACGGCCACTGGACCGAGCGATCTGCCCGCGGGTCGGTGAATGAAGGGTCGTACGTGGACGGCAAGATGAACGGCCGCTGGACCACGCGATGGTCCGACGGGAACGTCCGGCGGTCTCTTTATAGGGATTGCGAGCGCATCGGCGACTGCTAAGCCTGTCCCCTTGCGGCCACCGCGGCGGTGGCGATCGCCGGCCGCTGGAAGGATCCCGGCATGGTCGTGCGCTACGCGAAGGCCAAGGCGGCCGGCCGCGAGGCCGTGGCGCAGTAATTCGGAGGAGGTAGAAACCCTACGGGGCGAGGCCCGGCTCCGCAGCGCGATCGAGTCGAGAATGGCCGCCGTGGATCTTCCTTGGGGGCGGCGAGACGAACACCGGATTGCTGAGGCCGTCTAGACCTACACCGCGACGGCGGCGCCGCAGCACTTCTTGTACTTCTTGCCGGAGCCGCAGGGGCAGGGGGCGTTGCGGCCGACCTTGGCTTGCGGGCGGACGACGGTGCGTGGTTTCTGCGGCCGCATGGGCGGACCGCCACTGGCCTGGGGCTGCGGAAAGCCGCTGGGGGCAGGACCGTGAGGGCCGCCGCCGGGGATGCCGGGCATGCCGGGCATGCCTGGACCGGCGCCTGGTTGCGGCCCGGCGGGAGGACCGGGCAGGCCGAGGGCGCTGGGGTGGCGGAAGCGCATGCTCTGGGGGCCGAGCGCGCGGCGGCGGCGTTCGAGCTCCGCGATCTCCTCGGCGGAGACCGGGCGCAGCCGGAACAGATCCTTGATGATCGTGTCCTCGGTCCGCTCCTTCATTTCGGTGAACAGTTCGTAGCTCTCGCGCTTGTACTCGTTCTTCGGGTCGCGCTGGCCGTAGCCTCGCAGGCCGATTCCCTCCTTCAGGTGATCGAGGGCGAGCAGGTGGTCTTTCCAGGCCGTGTCGACCACGCGCAGCATGTGGTGGCGCTCGGCGGCCCGGAGCGCCTCGGCGCCGTGCGTTTCCTCCTTCTCGCGGTAGCTTCGCTCGGCCGCGCCGATGATCGCGTCCTGGAGTTCCTCGGTGCCCAGCTCGTCGAGCGGCTCGCCCAGATCGGCCTCGTCGAGGTCGAAGTAGGCGCGCATATCGGAGCGCATCTCTTCGAGCTTCCAGTCCCGCGGGTCCAACTTGGCGGGGCAGTGGCGCTCGATCAGGTAGTCGACGACGTCGCGGGTGATCTTCATCACGTAGTCGTGCCCCTCGCGGCCGAGCAGGATGTCGCGGCGCAGCTCGTAGATCGCCTCGCGCTGCTTGTTCATCACGTCGTCGTAGTCGAGCAGGTTCTTGCGGATCTCGAAGTTCCTGCCCTCGACCTGCGTCTGGGCGCGCTCGATGGCCTTGTTCACCATGCCCGCCTCGATCGGCACGCCCTCTTCCATGCCGAGGCGCTTCATCAGCGCCTGGACCCGGTCGGAGGCGAAGATCCGCATCAGGTCGTCCTGCAGGGAAAGGTAGAAGCGCGAGGAGCCGGGATCGCCCTGGCGGCCCGAACGGCCGCGAAGCTGGTTGTCGATGCGACGCGACTCGTGCCGCTCGGTGCCGAGGATGTGCACGCCGCCGGCGGCGACCACCTGTTCCCGTTCCGCGGCGCACAACTCCTTGTACCGGGCGAGCGCCTGAGCGAAGCCTTCGGGGTCCTTGTCGGCGTCGGCTTCGGCCCGGGCCAGTTGTTCGGGGTTGCCGCCGAGGACGATGTCCGTGCCGCGGCCCGCCATGTTCGTGGCGATCGTCACCGCGCCGTGACGGCCGGCCTGGGCCACGATCGACGCCTCGCGCTCGTGGTACTTCGCGTTCAGCACGACATGCTGGACCCGGTTCCTCTTGAGCAGCCGCGACAGCATCTCGCTGCTCTCGATCGAAACGGTGCCGACCAGCACCGGTTGGCCGTGCTTCTGGCAGTCCTCGATCTCCTCGACCACGGCATTCCACTTCTCGGGCGCCGTGCGGTAGACGAGGTCCGAGCGGTCGTCACGGACCATCGGCTCGTTGGTCGGCGCGACGATCACGTCCAGGTCGTAGATCTGGCTGAACTCGCCTGCCTCGGTGTCGGCCGTGCCGGTCATGCCGGCCAGCTTCTCGTACATGCGGAAGTAGTTCTGGAACGTGATCGTTGCCAGGGTCTGGTTCTCGCGCTCGATCCGCACGCCTTCCTTCGCCTCGACCGCCTGGTGGAGGCCGTCCGACCAGCGCCGGCCAGGCATCTTCCGGCCCGTGAACTCGTCCACGATCACGACCTGGCCGTTCTCCATCAGGTACTCGACATCGCGCCGGTAGAGGTGGTGCGCGCGCAGACCCTGGTTGACCGCGTGCAGCACGTCCATGTTCTCCATCTCGAACAGGTTGCCGATGCCCAGCAGGCGTTCGACCTTGGCTGCGCCTTCATCGGTGAGAGTCGCGGTGTGCGCCTTCTCGTCGCAGACGAAATCACCGGTCGTGTACTTCCGGTCGCCCTCGCGGATCTCCTCGCCGCGCTCGAGTTTGGGGATGATCCGGTTGACCAGGGTGTACTTCTCGGTGGACTGTTCGGACGGTCCGGAGATGATCAGCGGCGTCCGCGCCTCGTCGATCAGGATCGAGTCGACCTCGTCGACGATCGCGAAGTGGTGGCCGCGCTGAACCATGGTGTCCAGGGTGAACTTCATGTTGTCGCGCAGGTAGTCGAATCCGAGCTCGTTGTTCGTGCCGTAGGTGATGTCCGCGCCGTAGGCCTGCTGGCGCTCCTGGTCGGTCAGGCCGTGCTGGATGACGCCGACGTCGAGACCGAGGAACCGGTAGATCTGGCCCATCCACTCTGCGTCTCGTCGCGCCAGGTAGTCGTTCACGGTGACCACGTGGGCGCCGTTGCCTGCGAGGGCGTTGAGGTAGACCGGCAGGGTGGCGACCAGGGTCTTGCCCTCGCCGGTCTTCATCTCCGCGATCTTCCCTTGGTGGAGGACGATTCCGCCCAGCAACTGGACATCGTAGTGCCGCATCCCCAGGGTGCGGCGCGAGGCTTCGCGGACTGTGGCGAAAGCGGGAACCAGAAGGTCGTCGAGGCTCGCTCCCTGGTCGAGTTGGGTTCGGGCCTCGACGGTGCGGGCCCGCAACTGATCGTCGCTCAACGACTCGAGTTCCGTCTCGAGGGCGTTGATCCCATCGACGAGCGGTTGAAGCCGCTTCAGATCGCGGTCGTGCTTGTTGCCGAAGATCTTGGTGATCGCTTTGGAGATCATCGACTCGTTTCCGGTGGGATGGTGAGCCGGCGGCGGTGCTGGCACCGCCGGACGGTTCCCCGATTCTCAGTTGGTGAGTGCCCGGGGCGCGGCACTTCCGCCGTCACGGCGTTGCCGCTAACCCTGGTCTCGCATGAACTCGAACGGGTCGCGGGTGTCGCCGCTGAGGCGGACTTCGTAGTGCAGGTGGTAGCCGGTCGCGCGTCCGGAGTTGCCGACCCAGCCCACCGTGTCGCCACGCTGGACCTCCTGGCCCTCTTCGACCAGGATCTTCGACAGGTGACCGAAACGCGTCTCGTAGCCGAAGCGGTGGACCATGTAGACGGCGCGCCCCAGGTTGCCCGCCCTTTCGGCGCGGACGACGATGCCGTCGGCCGTGGCAAAGACCGGCTGGCCGCGGTCGGCCGAGATGTCGATGCCGTCGTGGTGGGAGCGTTGGCCCGTGATCGGATCGCGGCGGAAGCCGAAGCCGCTGTTGATCACGCCCCGCACTGGCGAGGTCATGGGCGTCGAACGGAGCAGGATGAGGCGATCCGCTACGGCCCCGTTCACTTCGTCGAGCTGGCCGTTGAGCCGGGAGGCTCGGGCTTCGAGCAGTGACAGGTCGTAGCTGTTGGGAGCTGTAGGGTTCGCGTAGCTGCCGCCGGCGCCGCTTTCGGACGGGCGGTTCTCCGGTTCGCCACCCACCATCTGCTCGAGGCCGGCGACGATCGCGAGGTCCCGGGTGCGGTCCTCGGCGTCGGTCAGCGCCTGCTGCAGGCGCGAGATGCTGGCCTCGAACGAATCGTTGGCCCGGCGCAGCTCCTGGTTCTCGCTTTCGATGCGGGCGAGCTCGCGGAGTTCCACCGCCGACCGCACTTGGGCGACGGTGGCCCAGCCGACAAAGCCCAGTGCCAGGGCGGCAACGACCGCGGTGGTTGTCAACCAGCGACTGCTGACGCGGAACTGCCGGGTCCGCTTCTGGGATTGCGGAACGAAGACAATCGTGTGGAACCTTGATCGCATGCTGAAGAGAGCCTGTCAGGGGCTGAGTCGCTGCAGGCGTCGACCACCGAGGCGGGAGGTATCGAAGAACCCGAATATTATCCGTCCTGCGCGGACCCGTGTCAAGAACCCGGACCTCCGTGGGGCGGCGGCGTGTACCGGACCGACCGGAGCACTTTAGCAGCAAACCTCGCCGGTCGTCAGGGGGGCGGCCGGACGGGGCGGAGGGGAAGCCCCGCCCGGCCGCCTTCCGCTTCGACGTCACGGTCTGCTGCGATCCAGTGGCCGGTACTGGATCGCTTCCGCAACGTGAGTGACGTCGACCTTGGGGGACTCGTCCAGGTCGGCGATGGTGCGAGCGACCTTGAGCGCGCGGGTCAGCGCCCGGGCGGACATCGCCAGGCGTTCGAACGCGGCGTCCATGAGGCTCTGCGCGGCGGTTGTCGGCCGGCAGTGCCGATCGAGATCCCGGCGCGCCATCGTGCTGTTCAGCGGCGTCGGATGTCCGGCGGGGAACCGGGACGCCTGGGTACGGCGGGCCGCCTTCACCCGCTCGGCGATCGAGGCGGACGTCTCGCAGGCTGGCCCCTTGAGCTCCTCGAGGCTGGGTACCGGCATTTCGATGTGAAGATCGATGCGGTCGAGCAGAGGTCCTGAGAGCTGACGGCGGTAGCGGTCGATGTCCCGGGTCGTACACACGCATTCCGCACGGGGATCTCCAAGATGGCCGCAGCGGCAGGGGTTGCAGGCGGCGACGAGGGTGAAGCGCGCCGGGAAGGTGAGCCTGGCCCGGGCCCTGACGACGGTGACGGCGCCGTCCTCGAGCGGCTGGCGCAGTGCCTCCAGCGCATCGCGGCGGAACTCGGGCAGTTCGTCGAGGAACAGCACGCCCCCGTGAGCGAGGCTGATCTCTCCGGGTCTCGGCATGGAGCCGCCGCCGATCAGCCCGGACGACGACACCCCCGCGTGCGGGCTGCGGAAGGGGCGCGCCCACAGCAGTCCATTGCCGCGGGCGGAGCCGGACAGCGAGTGGATCTTGGTTACCGTGATCGCTTCCGTTTCGCTGAGCGGAGGCAGGATGCCGGGCAGCCGGCGGGCGAGCATCGTCTTGCCGGTGCCCGGCGGACCCACGAAGAGGACGTTGTGTCCGCCCGCGGCAGCGACCTCGAGCGCTCGCTTGGCAGTTTCCTGGCCCCGGACGTCGGAGAAGTCCGGGGTCGCGCCGCTCGTCTCGCTACGGGGGAGCGGAGTCGCCGGGCCGATGACCAGGTCGCCGCTCAGGTGCTGGATCGCCTCCCGCAGATGGGTGATCGGAACCACCGGTGTCCCGGACAGCGCCGCGGCCTGCCGGCTGTTCGAGGCCGGAAGCAGGAGTTCGCGAATGCCGAGCCGGCCGGCCAACTCGGCGACCTGGAGGCTTCCCCGGATCGGGCGTACCTCGCCGTCCAGGCCCAGTTCGCCACAGGCCATCCGGCCCTCCAGCGAATCGGTCGTCAGTTCGCGGTGTGCGGTGAGGAGGCCCAGGGCGATCGGCAGATCGAGCTGGTTGCCCTCCTTCTTCAGGTCGGCGGGGGCGAGGTTGATGACGACATTGCGGTTCTTCAGGTCGTAGCCGCTGTTGCGAATCGCGGAACGCACCCGGTCGCGACTCTCGCGAACCGCGGTGTCCGGCAGCCCGATCAACTGCATCGCGGGCAGACCGAAGTCCGCCCCGACCTCGACCTGGACCTCCCGCGCCTCGATGCCCCAGGGCGTCGCGGAACTCATGTATGCGATCACATTGACTAAGACGCAAAACGGCTCTTCGAACCCGGATCCGGCTGAGGGGCGCGATGGAAGTCCGCGAGAGTTGCCGCCCCCTAAACGCAATGAGAGCGCAGGTGTGAACCTGCGCTCTCAGGGTGTCCCCGGCCTGGATGGATGCGTCTTCGCGGTGGGCGTTGGGCGCCCGCTGGGCCTCGACTCGTTCTCGTTGGCCTCGGCGCGGTCCGGTTCAGATCAACTGATCCGATGGGACGCTCAGGCGATTCAGGCGACGGTCGAGCGGCCGGATGTCATTCGTCCACTCAGGCTGCGGACTTGGCGGCCCCCGGCTTGGCGCCTTAGGGCGTTTTGCCTCAGGCGGGCCGGGGGCAGGAGATGGCCCGGCGGTGTCATGGCGCCTCCTTGTCTCGCATCGGTGGAGCGACAGTAGGGGTGGAAACGGGGCTTGTCAACCGTCCGACCGGTCGGACGGTTGCGGCGAACCGCGGGCCGCTGCTGGCGTACACTCGCCTGGATTCACCGGGTGTCATCCGTACGCCCGATGACGTGCGTACGGATGGTTCGCGGGTGGCGCGGATCGCGCCACCCAGGTGTCATCCGTACGCCCGATGACGTGCGTACAGATGGTTCGCGGGTGGTGCGGATCGCGCCACCCGGGTTCAGAGAGGGGGTGCCGTCACGGTCAGGGCCGGGTTCACGAAGCGTTGCCTGACTGTCTTTCTGCGTTTGCTGGCGAGGCTGTTCTTCCGCAGCGTCGAAGTCACAGGCAGCGAGAATGTGCCACGCGAACGCGGCGGCCTGCTGGTCGCCTGGCATCCGAATGGACTCGCCGACGGCGTCCTGGTCCTCGGGTTCTGCCCGCGGTCGGTGACCTTCGGGGTCCGTCACGGTCTGTTTCGCATCCCCGTGGTGGGCTGGCTGCTGCGCGGCGTCGGCGCCGTGCCGCTCTACCGGGCGCGTGATCGCGGTGAAGCGGGCGCCCCCGCGAGCGACCGCGAACGCCGGGCGGCGAACCACCGGAGTCTTACTGCCCTTGCCGAAGCGGCGGGGCAGTCGTTCGTCGCCATCTTTCCGGAGGGAGCGACCCACGACGAGCCGAACCTGCTCGAGTTGCGGGCCGGAGCGGCGCGCCTGTTCCAACTGGCCCGCGAGAGCGGAGGCGATCCGGTGCTGGTGCCGGTTGGGCTGCACTACGAGCGGAAGCACGCGTTTCGCTCCCGGGCCCTGGTGGCCTTCCATGCGCCCGTCGAGTTGCCGGCCGATCTCCGCGCCGGCGACGGTGGCGCACCGGAGTCGGACGCCGGTGAGGCGGCTGCCGACACGTTCGTCGATCGACTGACCGGCGTGATCGAAGAGCAACTGATCGAAGTCACCCACCCGACGGAGAGCTGGGGCATTCACCGGGCGATGGAGAGGGTGCGGTCCCTGGTGCGCGCCGAGGGCGCGGCCCGGGCGGGCGAGCGGCTGCGCCGGGCGCCGATGCAGGAACGGGATCAGGGGTTCGCCCGCGTCTGGGCCGGCTACAGCACCCAGCGCGCTGTCGATCCGAAGGGGACGAGGCGGCTCATACGCAGGGTGACCCGTTACGACGAGGCGCTGAGACTGCTGGGCCTGAACGACCGGGAACTGGACGGCGCACCGCTGGCTCGGACGGCGCTGCGCCTAGCCCTGCTCGGCGGCGAGACGCTGGTCATGCTGCTGCTCCTGCCCACAGTGGTCCTGGTCGGCAGCCTGATCAACCTGCCGGCGGCGCTGCTGGTCGTGCTCGGCGCAAAGAAACTCTCGAAGACGAGGAAGGAGCAGGCGGGACTCAAGATGATGCTCGGTCTCGTCATTCTGCCGACGGCGTGGATCGTCGCGAGCTTCGCGGTCGGCATCGCCTGGACCGAGCCGTTGCCGGGATTCGACTGGGTGCCCGAATCCCTGTGGGTGCGCGTCGGCGGGATGCTCGGCCTGTGCGCCGCGTCGGCGCTGCTCGGCCTCCGGTACCACCGCCTGATCGCCGAGCTCGGTCACGGTCTGCGGGCGCTGTGGACGGTGGGCCTGCGCACCGGAACGGTGAAGCGCCTGCGGCGGCGACGCTCCGAGCTGTACGACGAGGTGGCCGGGCTGGCGGGGGAGCTCGAACTGCTGGGAGACGGGGCGCTGGAGGAGAGAACCGCGGCCGGTTTGGCGGCTCCCTGGCGCTGAAGACTTTGGCGACTGTTAGTCTGCCGCCGTTGTGCGGCCCTCCGTCGTTCTTCTCGTGCTCCTCGTTGCCGGAGCGGTCGCCGCGGCGGCGTTCGTGTTGCTGCGGGTCCGGCAGCGGATCCACGCCCTGCGGCTCGAGGTGACCCGGGTTGCGACGCTCTGCGGCGCGCTGCAGAACAGGATCGGCGAGATGTCGGATCGGGCGGCGGCGGTCGAAAAGGCGCTTTTCTTCGAGTTGTATCCGGCGGAGGTCCTGCCGTTGATCGACAAGCTTGATCGGGGCGGCCGGCTGACCGAGGGCACGGCGGAGCGCCTGCGGCGTCTGACGCTGGAAATACGCGCCGAGGCGTGGTCCGGCCACGGGGCGGACGTCGGTCTCCCGCTTCCACGAGCGACATAGCGCGGCGCCATGCGGATCGGCTTCGATGTTGCCAAGGTCTTCGGACCGCGCGACGGCATTGCCAGCTACACGACGAGCCTGCTGGACGTGCTGGCGGCTCGCGCGGAGAGCAGCGGCGAGTTCTCTCTGCATCTCTACGCCGGGGGCGTTGATGTTGGGCCGGAGGGTTGGGAGCGGGCCCTGGGCCACTTGCCGGGGAGCGCGGTCCGGCGTCCGGGTCGTCACCCGAACCGGGACGATTTCGATCTGTTCCACACGACTTCGTTCACGGACACGGGCTTCTTCGACGGGCCGATTCTGTTCACCGTCCACGATCTGACCTTCCTCACCCACCCGGAGTACCACCAGTCGGTCAATCGGGCCCACTGCCTCCGGTCGACGCTGCGCGCGGTGTGGCAGGACGCGATCCTGGCGGTCGATTCGCAGGCGACGGCGGACGAGGTGAGGCGCTGGTTCCACGTGGCGCCCGAGCGGATGCAGGTGGTCTACCCGGCGGCGTCATCGGTGTTCGTCGCACTGGAGGGCGGGGAGCTTGCGGCCGCGAAGCGTCGGCTCGCCGATCGCTTCGGGCTCGACGGTCCGTTCGTGCTGTCGGTCGGCACGCTTGAGCCGCGCAAGAACATCGCTCGGCTGATCAAGGCGTACTCCGGGCTCGACCCGGAGCTGCGGCGCGGCACGCCCCTGGTGCTGGTGGGGGACGGCGGTTGGAAGCAGGCGGCGGTGTTCGCCGGGGAGTGGCCCGACTTCGTACGGCGTCTCGGCAAGGTCGACGAGCGGGATCTGGTGGCCCTGTACAACGCGGCGTCGGTGGCGGCCTACCCGTCCCTGGTCGAGGGTTTCGGTCTTCCCGTGGTGGAGGCGATGGCGTGCGGCACGCCGGTGCTGACATCGAACGTCTCCTCCCTGGTCGAGGTTGGCGGCGACGCGGCGGTGTGCGTCGACCCCTTTGACGCGGTGGCAATTCGGGGCGGTCTGGAGGCTCTGCTCGGGGATCCGTCCTTGCGCCGGCGGTACCGCGAAGCCGGCTTCCGGCACGCCGCCGGGTTCTCATGGCAGAAGGCGGCGGACCAGGTGATCGGCATCTACCGCGGGCTGGCGGGCGGCGACTAGGGTACGCTCCCGGTGCCATGCGGCAGGTGACCCGGCTCCTGGACCTGCTCCGGCCCTTCGTTGTGCTGCTGGGGCGCTTCACGCGATCGGGCGCCGTCAGGCCGTTTCGGTACATGTTGCGGCGGGTGGTCGGCAGGGAGCGCTACGACCGTCTTCGCCTTGCCGTCTGGGTCAGGACGAAGCGGGCCGTCAACGTCGATCCGCTGCACGCCGACATCCTGCCGCTGATCGAGCAGCTTGACAGCGAGGGACGCCTGACGGCCGGCGCCGCGAAGAGACTGCGGGCCGTGGCACTGGGGATCCGGGCCGAGGCGAGACGGGAAGCGCAGGCTTCGAGGCCGGGCTAGGCAGTGATGCGCGTCGGTTTCGACGTGAGCAAGATCTTCGGGCCGCGGGATGGCGTGGCTCGGTACTCGGTCAGCCTTCTGCAGGCGCTCGCCGAGGAGGCGGAGGCGCGCGGCGGCACGCCGGCACTCTATCTCTACTCCCTGGGTGCGGAGGTGGGCTCACGGGCCTGGCGTCGCCTTCTGGAGGAGCTGCCGGGGAACGTCCGGCGGGGGCCGGGCCGGTGGCCGCGGCGGCGCGACCTCGACCTGTTCCACATCCCGTCGTTCTCCGATCCTGCCTGCTTCGACGGCCCGGTGGTGTTCACGATCCACGATTTGACGTTTCTGACCCACCCCGAGTTCCACTTACCGGACAACCGGAATCAGTGCCTGCTCGGGACGCTGCGCGCGGTATGGCAGGACGCGACCCTGGCGGTCGATTCACGGGCGACGGCGGACGAGGTGCGGTGCTGGTTCCACGTGGCGCCCGAGCGGATGCAGGTGGTCTACCCGGCGGCGTCATCGGTGTTCGTCGCACTCGACGGTGTGGCGCTCGCTGCCGCGAAGCGTCGACTCGCCGATCGCTTCGGGCTCGACGGCCCGTTCGTGCTCTCGGTGGGCTCGCTCGAGCCCCGCAAGAACATCGCCCGCCTGGTGGAGGCCTACGCCGAACTCGATCCGGAGTTGCGGAGCAGCACCCCATTGGTGCTGGTCGGTGGCATCAGTTGGAAGGAGGACGCTGCATTCGGCGGCGCCTGGCCGGACTTCGTGCGGCGTTTGGGCGCCGTCGACGAGGAGGACCTGGTCGCCCTCTACAACGTCGCTTCGGTGGTGGCGTATCCGTCCCTGGTCGAGGGGTTTGGACTGCCAGTGGTGGAGGGGATGGCCTGCGGTACGCCGGTGCTGACCTCAAACACGTCCTCCCTCGCCGAGGTGGGCGGGGAAGCCGCGCTGTGCGTCGACCCGCTCGATGTGGCGGCGATTCGCGGCGGCCTCGAGGCGCTGCTCGGCGACGAAACTCTGCGCGGCCACTACCGGCAGGCCGGTCTCGCTCGCGCCGGCGGGTTCTCGTGGCGCACGGCGGCGAAGGAAGTGATCGAGATCTACGGCGGGGTTGTGGGCGCGGGCCGATGAGCGATACGGCAACAGGCCCGCGCTCGATCGGCGTCGTCGCCTACGAGATGGAGGGCGAGCCCACCGGCGTCGGCCGCTACACCGAGGAGCTTCTGGCGGCGCTTTGTCGAACACCTCGGGCGGATGGTTGGCGGCTGCGGCTCTTCTTCAAGGGCGATCCCTTCGAGCACCCGCTGTGGACCGGCGCGGAGGGCGGGGGTTGCCGCCTGGAACCGGTCTTCGATCGGCGGCCCGGCGCGCATCCGATCCTCTGGGAGCAGTTCCGGCTGCCCAGGTTGCTGCGGCGTGAGCCCGCCGACGTCATCTTCTCGCCGGGCTACAGCCTGCCGCGCGCCCCGGGTCGGCCATCCCTGGTCACGATCCACGATCTTGCCTTTGAGCACCTGCCGGGGGACTTCGGCTTCCGCGAGCTGCGGCGGCGGCGCTACCTAGCCCGCAGAGCGGCGCGCGCGGCCACCAGAGTGCTGACCGACACCCGGCGCACCGCCGCCGACCTGCGGCAGCGGTACGGCGTGCCGGCGGAGCGCGTCGCAGTTGTGCCCTTGGGCGTGTCGCCCCGCTTCGCGCGAGCCCGCGAGTCGGCCGGCGCCGGCGAGCAGGAGCACGCCCGGGCGCTGGCGGAGCTGGGCGTTCAGCAGCCATACCTGCTGGTGCTGGGTTCGATTCTCCCGCGCCGGCGGCTCGACCTGGTGCTGCGCGCCCTGGGGCGCCTGGTGCGCGAGCCGGCGCCAACCAATCTCCGCCTCGTCATCGCGGGCCGGAACCAGTTGCTCCGTCGCGACGACCTCGACCGGCTGATCCAGGCCGGCGAATGGGCGGACCGCGTTGTCCGCCTCGGCTACGTTGACGACGGACTGTTGCCTGCGTTGTACGCGCGGGCCCTGGGAACGATCTACGTGTCGGAGTACGAGGGGTACGGGCTGCCGCCGCTCGAGTCGCTCGCTGCCGGGGCGCCGGTCCTCGTCTCGGACGCGCCGGCCTTGACCGAGTTGTGGCCGGACTATCCGCTCCGATGTGACCGGCTCGAGATCGACGCCTTGACCGAGGGTCTGCGGCGGCTGGTGCTGGACCCTGAAGCGCGTCGGTCGGCGATGTCGGAGGGGCCCGACCGGGTGCGGTCCCTGACCTGGGACCGCGCCGCCGAGCGCTTCGCCGAGGAGGTGGAGACGACCTGGCGAATGGCCCGGGAGAAGGTCCCGTGAGCGGGTCGGATCGCCCGGCGGTCAGCGCCCTGGTCGTGAACCACAACGCCGGTGACGGGCTCAGGCGGTGCTTGGAGCGCCTCCTGGCCATCGCCGAGGCATGGCGGCCGGACGATGCGGGTAACCCCGGTTCCCCGGCCGGTTTGGAGGCCGTGGTGGTCGACAACGCGTCTGTTGACGGTTCGGCGGCGGCGGTCCGCGAGTTCGGGTCGGCCGCGTCCCCGGTCCTGCCGGTTCGACTCATCGAGTCGGATCGCAACCTCGGCTTCGGCGCCGCCTGCAATCTGGCTGCCGCCAGGTCGGCCGGCCGTCATCTGCTGCTCCTGAACCCGGACGCATGGATCGACGACGTATCCCTGCGGCGTTTGGTCGAGGCGCTGGAGTCCGATGCGAGGCTCGGGGTCGTCGCACCCTCTCTTCACTACCCCGACGGCGCTCGCCAGTTCGTCTGGGCGCCGCCCGTGGGTGTTCTTGGCGAGGCGATCCAGAGATTCCGCAACCGGTTCGAGAATGCCGGGTGGAATCACGGCCTGCTGCCGCGGCTGCTGAAGCCGATCGTGGGTCCCGGCTGGTTCACCGCCGCCTGCCTCCTCGTCCGTCGCTCGGCCTTCGAACGGGTCGGCGGTTTCGACGAGGGGTTCTTTCTCTACTTCGAGGACGCGGACCTGGGACTCCGGCTCCACCGGGCCGGCTTCAGGCAGCGCCAGGTGGCGGAGGCGCGGGCATGGCATGTGCGGGGCGCTGTGACCGGTACGGATCGCGAACGCGGTCTGACGCCCACAGTGGAGCGCTTCTACCGCGCTTCCCAGTTGCGCTACTACGACCTCCACCGGCCCCGTTGGGAACGGGCGGTGCTGCGCCGGCGGCTGCGCCGCAGGTTCGGTGCGATCGGGGACGAAGACCACAGACGAGCCATGCTCCGGTTGCTTGAAGAGGCGTGACCGGTTGGTAAGGTTCCCGGCTTGCGGAGGGAGTGGCCAATGTCTCGTGTTCGCCCGGGTCTTCGCTGCTGATGCGCCAGTACCTCGACCTGCTGCGGGAAGTGCTCGACCGCGGTGTCGTGCGCGACGACCGCACGGGCACCGGCACCCGCAGTGTGTTCGGCCGGCAGTTGCGCTACGACCTGGCCGACGGGTTTCCGGTGCTGACCACGAAGCGGCTGCACCTGCGGTCGATCATCGTCGAGCTGCTGTGGTTCCTGCGCGGGGAGACGAACGTCGACTTCCTGCACCGGCACGGAGTGACGATCTGGGACGAATGGGCAGACGAGAACGGCGACCTGGGCCCCGTTTACGGCTCGCAGTGGCGATCGTGGGCGACGCCGGACGGACGGTCGATCGACCAGATCGAGGCGGTCATCGACCGCATTCGCAACGAGCCGAACTCGCGGCGACTCATCGTCAGCGCCTGGAACGTTGCCGAGGTCGACTCGATGGCCCTGCCGCCCTGCCACACCCTGTTCCAGTTCTACGTCGCTGAGGGCCGCCTCTCCTGCCAGCTCTACCAGCGCAGCGGCGACCTGTTCCTGGGGGTCCCCTTCAACATCGCCTCGTACGCCCTGCTGCTCATGATGGTGGCCCAGACCTGCGGACTGGCGCCCGGTGAGTTCGTTCACACGTTCGGCGACGCCCACCTGTACAGCAACCACCTGGAGCAGGCGCGCGAGCAGTTGTCCAGGCAGCCGCGGCCGCTGCCCGAGATGCGGCTGAATCCGGACGTGCGTTCGGTGTTCGATTTTGTGCTCGACGACTTCGAACTCGTGGGCTACGACCCGCATCCGCCAATCCGCGCCGCGGTCGCGGTCTGATCTTCGTGGGCGACGGGAACGGGACCAGGATGCGCTCGAAGAGGTGGTCGAGGTCCAGTTGTTCGTTTCCTGCTGCTTGGAGGTGGAAATGCGACTCTCGGTGATCCTTGCGGCGGCGACGAACGGCGTCATCGGCCTGGACGGCCAGCTTCCCTGGCGGCTCCAGACGGACGTGGGGCGCTTCAAGCGTCTGACGGTGGGCCATCACGTGGTGATGGGCCGGCGGACATGGGAGGAGATCGGCTGCCGGCCGCTGCCGGGAAGGGAGTGCATCGTGCTGAGCACCCGGCCGGACTTCGAGGCGCCGGGCGCGGCCGCATTCCGTTCCCTCGACGACGCGCTTGCCGCAGCCCGCGAAGCGGGGGAGGAGGAGGCGTTCGTGATCGGCGGCGCCGGCCTGTTCGGGGCCGCGTTCCGTTCCGCCGACCGCGTCTATCTGACCCGCGTGCTGGCCGACGTCGAAGGCGACACGGCGGTCGATCTCGGGCCCCTCGAGGGATGGCGGGTGGAGAGCTTCGAGGACGTTCCCGCCGGCCCCAACGACGATCACGCCACCCGCTTCGAGATCCTCTCGCCGCCCGAAGACCGGGGATGAGCGCGGCTCGAAGACCCGGGATGACTGCCGCCAGGGGGCCGAAGAACCGCGCGGAGCTGCTGACCGGGTGGGCGCTCGAGGCCGGTTTCGACCGCGCGGGGGTCGCTTCCCTGGAATCGCAGGCCGGCGCCGGCGCGTCCTTCCTGCGCCGGCTGGAGCGGGGCCTGTTCGCCTCCATGGCCTGGCTCGGCAGGCGGCCGCGGAGGCGCTTGGTGCCGGCTTCGTTGCTCGACGGAGCGAGGTCGGTGTTGTGCGTGGCGCTTCACTATCACCCTCTGGAGGGCGAGCCCGAGCCCGAAGGCGACCTCTGGCCCCGGGTGGCCCGGTACGCCCGCGGCGACGACTACCACCCGCTGATGGAGCGGCGCCTGCGGGTGCTCGCGGCCCGTATCCGGGAGGCGTTCCCGGGCGCCGGCGCGCGCCTCTACGTCGACACCGGGCCGGTGCTCGAGAGAGAACTGGCGGCGCGGGCGGGGCTTGGCGCCATTGCCAAGAACACCATGTTGCTCGACCGCACCGGATCGTGGTTCCTGCTCGGCGAACTGTTCCTGACCCTGGAACTGGAGCCATCCGAGCCGCTGGCCGAAGACCTCTGCGGCAACTGCCGGCGCTGTCTCGACGCCTGTCCGACCGGGGCGCTGCCGGCGCCCTACGTCCTGGACGCCGGCAGGTGCATCAGCTACTGGACGATCGAGCACCGCGGCGAACTTCCGGACCACGCGCGATCCCTGGTCGGGGACTGGGTCTTCGGGTGCGACATCTGCCAGGAGGTGTGCCCCTGGAACGAACATCGCGCCGCGCCGGCGACGCCCGAGCGAAGCCGGGAGTTCGAATTGCCCGCGCCTCGCGCCGAACTCGATCTGGCGGCGCTCCTCGCGGTGTCGGAGGACGAGTACCGAACGCGTTTCCGCGGCAGCCCGATGAAGCGGCCCGGGCGTTCCGGATTGCGGCGCAACGCCGCGTTGGCGATGGGGAATCGGGGCGAAGCGGCCTACGTTCCCGCTCTCGAACGGGCGCAGGCAAGCGGTGACCCGGTCGTCCGAAGCCACGCGTCCTGGTCCCTGGAGCAGCTCCGGAAACGGGCCGAACTTGACACGTAAGTGTTGTGGAATGAGTGATTAGGCCATACGGGATGGCATGTTCTGCGAGCCGCCGGGCGGTTGACCGCTTCCGGCTGCGTCCCTATACTTGTCGGTCTGACCTTGGCGTCCGTTCGGGCCTCGACGTCTGCTTTGCGCAGTGCGTCACGGGCCCGATTGTCGGTGCGCTCACTACCTAGAAACGCCCACCGCACGGTCCACCGACCGAAGCGAGAACACAGGAACCCATGGAACCCACTGAACAACCCACGCCTAACGCGCTTCCCGCGGAAGCGCAGGCCGCTAACGCGCTTCCATTGGAAGCGCCGGCCGCCGAATCGCTGCCAATGGAAGCGCAGGCTGCAGATACAGACAACCTCTCCTACGAGCAGCTCGTCGAGATGTACGACGACAGCATGCGTCATCTCAATGAAGGAGAAATCGTCACCGGCAAGGTGATCGCGATCACTTCGAACGATGTCGTCGTGGACGTCGGCTACAAGTCCGAAGGCCTGGTGCCGATTCACGAGTTCAGTTCCCGGAGCGACGAACTGCAGGTCAGCGTCGGCGACGAAGTGGAAGTGCTGCTCGAGCAGACGGAGGGCGTCGACGGTCATGTGATGCTGTCCAAGGTCAAGGCGGAGCGCATGCGCATCTGGGCGCAGGTCGAGAACAGCTTCAAGGAAGGGAAAGTGATCACGGGCCGTGTGATCGACCGCATCAAGGGAGGCCTCACGGTCGATGTCGGTCTGCGGGCGTTCCTGCCGGGTTCCCTGGTCGACATCAAGCCGGTCAAGTACCTGGAGTCGTTCAAGGGCGAAGAACTCGAGTTCAAGGTGATCAGCCTGGACCGCCGGCGCAACAACATCGTGCTGTCGCGGCGCGCGGTTCTCGAGAAGGAGTACGCCAAGAAGAAGGCGGAGACGCTGACCAAGTTGAAGGAGGGGGCGCGGCTCCCGGGTGTGGTCAAGAACATCACGGACTACGGCGTCTTCGTCGACCTGGGCGGCATCGACGGCCTGCTCCACATCACCGACATCTCATGGGGTCGGGTCAACCATCCCTCGGAGCATTTCGGCGTCGGCGACGAGGTCGGGGTCGTTGTGCTCCGTTTCGATCCCGAAACCGAACGTGTCTCCCTGGGTTACAAACAGACCACCGAGGATCCCTGGACCCTGGTCGACAAGAAGTACCCGCTGGGTTCGCGGGTGCGGGGGCGGGTCGTCAGCCTGGTCGACTACGGCGCTTTCGTGGAGCTGGAGGAGGGCGTCGAGGGCCTGGTCCACGTCAGCGAGATGTCGTGGACGAAGAAGGTCGTGCCGCCGTCCAAGATCGTCAGCGTCGACCAGGAGGTCGAGGCGATCGTGTCGGAACTCGACATGCAGCAACGTCGCATCAGCCTGTCCCTGCGCCAGGTCGAGTCAAATCCGTGGGAGGACCTCGCGGTCCGGTTCCCGGTCGGCACGATCGTCGAGGGCCGGGTGCGGAACCTGACCGAGTTCGGCGCCTTCGTCGAGATCACGGAGGAGATCGACGGGCTGGTCCATGTCTCGGACATGAGTTGGACGAAGCGCGTGAAGCACCCGAGCGAGGTGCTGGCGAAGGGCGATGCCGTCCGGGCGAGGATCACGAACATCGATGTCACCGGCCAGCGGGTGTCCCTGTCGATCAAGGACTTCCTGCCCAACGAGTGGCAGGACTTCGTGGACAGCAACGGCGTCGGCGACGACATCGTGGGCCGGGTGGTCAATGTGACCGACTTCGGGTTGTTCATCGATGTCTACGACGGACTGGAGGGTCTGGCGCACGTCAGCGAGGTCGACGTTCCGGGTGGCAAGCTCGAGGACCACTACAAGATCGGCGAGTTCGTCCGCGCCCGAATCCTCCGGATCGAGGACGAGGACAAGAAGGTCGGTCTCACCCTGCGCGGCGTCGTCGAGTTGACCGACGACGAGGCGGACGAGTTGGCGGCGGAGCGGGAGCGGAAGCTCGCCGAGGCCACTGCTGCTGCTGCTGCCGCCCTCGTGGCTGCTGAAGCTGAGGACGCCGTGGAGGCCGCTGAGGCCGAGGACGCCGTGGAGGCCGCCGAGGCCGAGGATGCCGTGGAGGCCGCTGAAGCCGAGGACGCCGTGGAGGCCGCCGAGGCCGAGGACACGGTAGAGGCTGCTGAAGCCGAGGCGGACCAGCCCGAGGAGAGTGAAGAGGTCGAGAGCGCCGACGAAGCGAGCGTGTCGGAGAGTCCATCGCAAGAGGATTAGGTTGGCCGGCTAAGGGGAGAAAGCCGAAAATGAAAGATGCGATCCAGATCTCTGAAGCCATCCGCCAGGGGATGACCAAGGCTCACCTGGTCGAGGAAGTGGCGCGCAGCACCGACTTGACGAAGAAGGACGCCGAAATCATCGTGAGCACGGTGCTCGAGAGCATCGTCGACTCCCTGAAGGACGGCGACAAGATCGAACTTCGCGGCTTCGGGAGTTTTCGCATTCGCGAGCGCGGTTCCAGGATCGGTCGCAACCCGAAGACCGGCGCCCGGGTCGATGTTCCCTCCAAGAAGATCCCGTACTTCAAACCCGGCAAGGAACTCAAGGAGCGCTTGAACTCTGACGAGTGACCTTGGTAGTCAGACCGGGCCCCACAAGGCCCGGCTTGAGCCCGCCGCGCCTAGATGACGACTTCGCCTCCAGCCGGCCCTCCCGCCGAGCCCAGCGGTGTGCTCCGGCCTGTGCTCGTGGCGGTCGCAGCCTGGGCGGTGCCCGGCAGCGGCCACCTGATTCTGCGCAAGCCGCGTCGCGGCGGCGTCGTCTTCGGCGTGGTCCTGTTCTCCTTCCTGTTCGGGTGCTGGCTCCGGGGTCACCTCTACGTCGTGGTGCCGGAGCAGCCGCTCAGCCGGCTGGCCACTCTGAGTTCGATGGGCGCCGGCGCCCCGTACTTCGTGGCCCGCTACCTGGTGGAGTACAGCGGCGACATCCTGTCTTCGACTTTCGAGTACGGCAAGGCGTTCCTGCTGACTGCCGGTCTTCTCAATCTCCTGGCGGTGTTCGACGCCTGGGACATCGCCAGCGGATCGAAGGAGTAGTCGAAGTGATAACCAGCCACTTCGCCTTGATGGTGATCTACGCCGTCCAGGTCAGCCTGTTCTTCGCCGTGCTGTGGCGGCGGCGATTCAAGGACAGGGTGCGGCTCTTCGCGCAGATGATGGTCGGCATGGTCGGCGGGGGCCTGGTGCTGGCCTGGTTGATGTTCCCGTTTCCATGGTCGCCGCCGGCGCCGATTCCCTGAGGACAAACCCGCTGATCCAAGGCAGCCCGGCCGTCCTGATCTCCGCCGGCGAGGCCTCCGGCGACCGCCACGCGGCGCGAATGATGGAAGCGGTGCGGCGTCTGGTTGGGGACGAGGGGCCGATTCGCTTCTTCGGACTCGGCGGCGACGCGATGGCTGCGGCGGGTCTGGACCCGGTCGCGCACAGCGACGAGGTGGCCGTGGTCGGCATCGTCGAGGTTCTGCGGGAGCTGCCGAGGATCCGGCAGGTCTTTCGCCGGCTGCTCAGGGCAGTCGAGAAGCGCCGGCCGGAGTTGGCGGTGCTGGTCGATTTCCCGGACTTCAATCTGCGCTTGGCCCGGCGGCTTCACCGGCGTGGCGTGCCGGTGCTCTATTACGTGTCGCCGCAGGTGTGGGCGTGGCGCCGGCGCCGGGTAGGAACGATCGCCCGCCTGGTGAAACGCATGCTCGTGCTCTTTCCGTTCGAGGTCGACGTGTACCGGGGGCACGAACTCGAGGTGGAGCACGTCGGCCATCCCCTGGTCGATGAGGTGCCCCAACTCCAGTCGGTGTGGGACCGGGAGGCGGATCTGCCGGCACGCCCGACGGTGGCGCTGCTGCCGGGCTCGCGCAACAGTGAGGTGCGGCGGATCCTGTCGCCGATGCTGCGGGCCGCGGCAGCCGTGGCGGGCGGGCGAGTGCACGGTACGACGGCAGCCGGTTCCGGCAACGACGCCGCGTGCATTCGCCTGATCCTGGCGCCTACGGTGGATGCCGACTTGGTTGATCGTCTGGTCGCGGCGAGCCCGCTCGCCCGCGAGGACCTGGAGATGGTCCGCTCCGGGCGGTTTGCGGCGGTTGCGGGCTCTCATCTCGCGCTCTGCGCTTCCGGCACTGCGACCCTGGAGGTGGGGCTCCTGGGCACGCCCATGGTTGTGGTCTACCGGGTGTCGCCGCTGACCGGGCTCATCGGCCGGTGGTTGGTTGACCTGCCGTTCGTCAGCCTGGTCAACCTGGTGCTCGGTCGCCGGGTCGTACCGGAACTGCTCCAGGGTGAGGCTGGTGAGGCGCAAATGGCGGCGACGGCGCGGAAACTCCTGTCCGAACGATGCCGGATCGACAACATGCGGGCGGATCTGGCCGAACTCCGGCCGGCGCTCGGGGAGTCCGGCGCCAGCGAGCGGGCCGCCCGGAGCCTCCTGCAGGAACTTTCGATGAGCAGGGGATGCCGGGAAGGGGGCCGACCCTGAGAAGCATGACCGGGATCGGGGAGGCGGCCGAACAGAGCGGTACCCACCGCGTGACCGTCACGGCCCGGTCCGTCAACCACCGCTTTCTCGACTTCGCGGTGCGTCTGCGGGCGCCCTACCGGGTCCTGGAGCCGGAGTTGCGTGCGGTGGTCGCGGCGGAGATCCGGCGCGGCCGGGTCGAGCTCGGCGTTGAGATCGAAACGGCGGCTGGCGCCGCGACCGTCGAGGTGTGCGACGAGACGGCGGATGCTCTGCAACGGGTCGCCCGGCGCTGGCGGCGTCGGGGTCTCGTGGCGTCGGAGCTGAGTGCCGGCGAGCTGATGTCGGCCGCGCGCGTATCGCGACCGGAAGCCGGGCCGTCCGTCATGGGGGCGGAGGAGATGGCGCTCGCGGTGCGGGTCTGCCGGTGTGCGGTGGCTGCTCTCGTGGCCGAACGGGAACGGGAGGGACAGGCCCTGGAGGACGCCCTTCGGGGCCATCTCTGCGAGCTGCGGGGAAGCGTGGAAGCCCTTGCTGCGCGCCGCGAAGAGGTGGTCGATCGGGCCCTGAACGAGTTGGAGGGGCGGGTGCGCGAACTGCTCGAGGGACACGAAGCGGCGGACGCGGCGGGCGTCGGACTCGACCCGGTGCGCGTGGTTCAGGAGGTCGCCCTGCTGATCGAGCGCGGCGACACGGCCGAGGAACTGGAACGGCTGAGCGGCCACTTGGAGGGCTTTGCGGCCGCGATGGCCGGAGAGGGCGCGGTGGGGCGGCGACTCGACTTCCTGACCCAGGAGATCCTGCGGGAGCTGAACACGGTCGGGTCCAAGTGCCGGGACCTGGCGATGCAGCGCGCGGTCGTCGAGGGTAAGGTGCTGTGCGAGCAGTTGCGCGAGCAGGTGCAGAACATCGAATGACCGCGGGCACGGCGAGAGGGGAGCTGTTCATACTTTCGGCGCCGTCCGGCGCCGGGAAGACCACGCTTGTGCATCGGGCGATGGAACTCGTCGCCGGGGTCGAGTTCTCGATCAGCCACACCACCCGCCGTCCGCGCGAGAACGAGAGGGACGGCGTCGACTACCACTTCGTGGAGCGGGACGCGTTCGCGTCCATGGTGGCGGAGAACCGGTTTCTGGAGTGGGCGGAGGTCCACGGCAACCGTTACGGGACATCGGTCGACGAGGTCCTGCCCCGGATCGAGAGGGGAGTGGATGTGCTGCTGGACATCGACGTGCAGGGCGCCGCCCAGGTGATGGCCACCGGGGGTGCGGCGGGCCAGTTGGGTACCGCGGTCCACAGCATCTTCGTCATGCCGCCGAGCCCCCAGGCGCTGGTGGCGCGCCTCCGGGGACGCGATCTGGATGAGGCGCCGGCGATCCGGCAGCGGCTCCAGGGTGCGCTGGGTGAATTGGGCCGCGTGCGGGACTACGACTATGTTATTGTCAACGACCGCGCCGAGGCGGCCAGTGAGACCCTGGCAGCCATCATTCTCGAGAAACGACAGCGAAGGGAGCGGATGCGGGAGCGTGTACGCAGCGTTCTCGCGGACTTTCATGCACATGGCCCGTTTTCCTGAGAAAATAGATAGCAAGTTCCGCTTCGTCCTCCTGGCCGCGCGCCGCGCCGAGCAGTTGATTCGCGGCGCTCAGGAACGCATGCCACGGGAGAGCCCGAAGTTCGCCCGGCACGCGATGAGCGAGATACAGCACGACGTGATCGAGTGGGACTACGGCGAGGCGCCCGAGTCTCCGGAGTCGGGTAGCGTCGAGGACGGCAACCCGCAGCCCGGGGCCGATGCCTTCGGGCGGCGCAGCACAGTCAACTAGGAGTCTCACGGTGTGCCCGCTGCCAGAGTCCTTCTCGGCATAAGCGGCGGGATCGCCGCCTACAAGGGCGCTTACCTGGTCCGCCGGCTTCGTGAGCGGGGGATCGACGTACGCTGCGCGCCGACCCTGGCGGCTGAGAGCTTCGTGTCGCCGCTCACCCTCGAGGTGCTGAGCGGCGAACGGGTCTACGGCCAGAGCTACCTGTCGCGCGACGGCGGGGTGGACGGCGCCGAACTCCATGTCGAGGCGGCGCAGTGGGCCGATCTGCTTTGCGTCGCGCCGGCGACCGCCAACACGCTGGCCCGCCTGTCTCTCGGTCTCGCGGACGACTTCCTGAGCACCACCGCTCTGGTGTTCGAGGGACCGGTGGTGGTGGCGCCCGCAATGCACGACGCGATGTGGCGCAAGCCGCAGGTGGGCGCCCAGATCGAGGCGCTGAGCGGCCGCGGCGCCCTGATCGTGGGGCCGGTCGAGGGCGCGCTGGCTTCGGGCGAGCGGGGTTGGGGCCGTATGGCCGAACCGGAGGCGATCGTGGACGCGGTGTGCCGGAAGCTGGCGCTGCCGGAGACCGGGGCCGCCTCGCCTGTGGGTCCACTGGCCGGCTGGCGAGTCGTCGTCACAGCCGGCCCGACCTACGAGGCGATCGATCCCGTTCGTTTCCTCGGCAACCGGTCGAGCGGGCGCATGGGCTTCGCCCTGGCGCGTCAGGCGGCGCTCCGGGGCGCGGAGGTCACTCTCGTCGCCGGACCCGTGAACCAGGAGACTCCCGAGGGCGTGCAGCGGATCGATGTCGTCTCGGCGGTCGAGATGCAGGCGGCGCTCGGGGAGACGGCGCCGGCGGCCGACCTGGTCGTGATGGCCGCCGCGGTCGCCGACTACCGGCCGCGCGAGCCTGCCGGCCAGAAGCTCAAGAAGTCAGGCGCCGACGGTCTGGTGCTCGAACTGGAGCAGAACCCCGACCTCCTCGTCGGCCTGGCGTCGCTGGCGCCTCAGGCGACGCGCGTCGGCTTCGCGGCCGAGACCGAACACCTCGAGGACTCGGCGCGGAGCAAGCTGGAGGCGAAGCAGGCGCACTGGATCGTCGCCAACGACGTGTCACGGCCTGACATCGGCTTCGAGGCGACCGACAATGAGGTGGTCGTCTTCGGCCGCAAGGGCGGACCCGTCCGCTTCCCGAAGCAGTCGAAGGACGAACTGGCGGGCCGTCTGCTGGAGTTGTTTGCCGTTGACAGGGCGGCTTCGGGCTAAGGACTTGTGACGCGACTTCAACTCTCGGTGGGGCAGGAACTCGGTCTGCTGCGAGAGCTCGGCTTCGAGGACGCCTATCCGCCGCGGGCGGTGAAAGCCGTGCGGGAAGGTGCGGGAGACCGCTCTGACCGTCTGCGGGCGGTGGCGGAGGAGGCTCAGGGCTGTACCGCCTGCCGGCTCTGTGAGCAGCGCAACACGGTCGTGTTCGGCGACGGCGACGGTGACGCGGACCTGATGTTTGTTGGCGAGGGGCCCGGCTACCACGAGGATCAGCAGGGCCTGCCCTTCGTGGGACCGGCCGGCCAACTCCTGAACCGGATCATCCTGGCCATCGATCTGCGGCGGGAGGACGTCTACATCACGAACGTGGTCAAGTGCCGGCCGCCGAACAACCGCGATCCGCAGCCGGACGAGACCGCCGCCTGCCGCTCGTTCCTCGACCGGCAGGTGGAACTCATCGCCCCTCGGGTGATCGTCGCCCTCGGTCGGGTCGCCGCCCAGCAACTGTTGCAGACGCGGGACTCCCTGGGCCGCCTGCGTGGGCGCTGGCATGAAGTGGCGGGCGTACCGGTTCGGGTTACCTACCATCCGGCCTTCCTGCTGCGGGATCCGTCGTACAAGCGGGCGGCCTGGGAAGACATGCAGCTCGTCCGCGATCGTCTGTTGGAGGCTGGCGGAGATGGCTAGGAGTGTGCGCGGCAGGATAGGGGTTCCGCCACCTTGAGCGGTGCTGGTGTCCCTCCAGAGGGTCTTGCGGAGAAGGTCTGCGAGGATGTGACCGAGGCGATCGGCGGCACGCCCATGGTGCGTCTCCGCCGTTCGCTGGGCACGGCCCGGAGCGGGACCTGTGTCTTCGCGAAGCTCGAGTACCTGAACCCGATGGGTAGCGTGAAGGACCGCGTGGCGCGGTACCTCGTGGACCGTGCGCTCGCCTCGGGAACGCTCTCGCCGGGAGGCGTGGTGATCGAGGCTTCGTCCGGCAACACGGCAATGGGGCTGGCGATGATGGCGACGAACCGGGGGCTGCGCTGCCGTGCCGTGGTCCGCAGCCAGACCAGCCGGGAAAAGCTCGACTGCCTGCGCGCCCTGGGCGTTGAGCTGATCCTCGTGGACGGCGATCTACCCCCTGAGCACCCGGAGTCATACAACCGGAAGGCGCGGAGCCTGGCCGCCGCGGATCCCGACGCCTTCTTCCCCGATCAGCACAACAACCGCGACAACAACAGGTGCCACTACGAGACGACCGCCCCGGAGATCTGGCGACAGATGGAAGGGCGGATCGATCTCTTCGTCGGCGGCATCGGCACCGGCGGCACCATCTCCGGCGTGGGCCGGTACCTGAAGGAGCAGGATCCGAAGATTCGGGTGGTCGCTGTCGATGTCGAAGGTTCGGTGTTCAGCCGCCACTTCGCGGCGCTGTCGGGGGCGCAGGACGACTCGGCGCCGCCTGGCCGCTACCTGCTCGAAGGACTTGGCGACGAAGAGGTCATCGACTGCCCGGAGTTCGATGTCTTCGACCAGATGCTCCAGGTGAGCGACGGGGAGGCGTTCCTGGCCGCCCGGGAACTCGCTCGGCATGAGGCGATGCTGGTCGGCGGCTCGAGCGGCGCGGCGCTCTGGGGAGTGCGCGAGATCCTGCCCGATCTGCACCCGGGGGCACGGGTGGTCACCCTGTTTCCCGACTCCGGCACCCGCTACCTGAGCACGATCTACAACGACGGGTAGCACGGCGCGCCACCGCGGCCTCACCGCGGCCGGCGAAGATCAGGTCGTAGCCGACCGCCATGATGGCGAGGTCGAGGCAGACGTGGCTGATCCAGGGCGCCAGGAGGCGGTTGCCGGTGGCGCGGTACAGCAGGGAACAGAGGACGCCGCCGACGACGACGGGCACCGCCATGAGGAGCACCACCAGAACGGGTGCGTCGCCCACGTAGACGCCGATCACGACGACGTGGTGGGCCGCGTAGCCGAGGGCGGCGACGGCCAGGGCCCACTCGGAGGACGTCAGGCGCTGGAGCCAGCGGTAGACGAACGCCCGCCAGTAGACCTCCTCGAGCCAGGAGTGGAGGAAGCTGATGAGGAGGGCCGCGACGACAAAGCGCCAGAGGGCGTCGAGGTGGAAGTCGGCGAGCTTGACGGTGATTGCTTCAGTGGCCCGGGCCGCCATGTCGCCGCCCTGAAACAGCGCCACGTAGGCCACCGAGCGGCCCGGGCGTGACGGCCCGGTTGCCGCCGCGAGCAGTGCGCCGAGGGCTGCCACCGGGCCCGCGAACTGGAGCACCTTGGCGCCGAGGTAGGCGGGCGCGACCCAGGCGGTGCCTTCGAGCCAGACGAAGTACGCGAGCGAGGCGACGGTCGGCAGGGTCATGGCGGCGACCAGGACGGTCCACCAGGCCTTCCGGCTTCTTGGGCCGAACGCGACCTCCTCGCCGACTCCCTTCACCGCCGGCGGCGCTCCCGCTCCGATAGGGCTTCCAGGTAGGCGTCGCGATAGGCGCCGGACACGATGTCCCAAGTCAGTTGCGAGACGGCTCTAGCGCGCGCTCGTGCCGCCATCCGGCGCCGACTCTCGGGCGCGGCGAGCAGACCGGCGATCGCGTCCCTGAGGGCCGCGCGATCCTGCTCCGGGACGAGGATTCCGTGGACGCCGGACTCGATCGCGAGTGGGATCCCCGAGATCGCTGTGGAAACCACGGGCAGGCCGCTTGCCAGAGCTTCGAGGATCACGTTGGGCAGGCCGTCGACATTGCCCTGCGGGTCGTGGACAGCAGGCAGGACGAAGAGGTCGGCGCTGCGGTAGAGGTCTGGCAGATCGTCGTGGGCGACCAGACCGGGAAAGTGGACTCGACCGGTGTGTTCCGGCGCCCACTCCGCTACGGCGGCCAGGAGTTCGGGCATCTGGTCGCCGCCGCCGGCGATGACGGCGTGCAGGTCGTCGAACTCGGCCAGAAGCCGGGGTAGCACGTCGACCAGGACGTGGAATCCCTTCTTCGTCGCCAACCGCCCGACGCCGAGCAGTACCGTGGCGTGGTCGGGGATGCCGAGGCGTTCACGCCACCCGTCGCCGCTCGGTGGGTCCGCGGCCTCGGCGGCGGGACAGAAGAGGTCGACGTCGACGCCGTAGGGGATGACCCGGTGCGGCTTGCCGTGGTAACCCAGTCTCAGGACCCGGTCCACGAGTTCCGGCGAGCAGCCGGTCAAAAGTTGGCAGCGCTTCAGGACGCGCCGGA
Source organism: Candidatus Multivorans sp. (assembly GCA_965238135.1). GTDB lineage: Bacteria > Acidobacteriota > Thermoanaerobaculia > Multivoradales > Multivoraceae > Multivorans. Next base: position 761,309 of record OZ250177.1, read on the forward strand.
TCGCGGGACGCACCACGGCCTTTTCGGCCAGGAAGACGTCGCTGCCGTGCAGACCCGTGGCGATCAGGGTGTCCCGCTTGCGCACGCCCGGCCACAGCGCCACCAGTCCGTTCGGGGCGAGCCAGTGCGCGTGGAGCAGGTCGTAAGGGTCGCGCGCGAGATGGCGGGCGACCGCGGAGGCGGCGGCGCGCAGGTAGAGCGGCGCCGCCAGACCGGCGCCAGGCCGGATGCGCTCGTCGGCGGCCAGGCTGCGTCCATAGCCGAGCACCTCCAGTCGTCGTGGCGCGTAGGCGAAGGTGCGGACCTCGACGCCGTCGTCGATCCAGGTGGAACGCACGCCCTCCGCGCGCGGCGCCAACACGGTGACGCGGTCGCCGCCGCGGACCAGGCCGCGGGCCAGTTCGCGGATGAAGGGTCCCGCCGTATCGCCCGGCCAGCGGGGGTAGGTCTGGGTGAGGAAGAGGATCCGCAGACTCGCCTCGGGGGCGCCGGTTCGCCCGCCCCGTTCCGCTGCCGAGGTCAGGTTCGCTTCAGGCAAGTCGCCCTCAGCCAACCCGCTCGCGTACAGAGTAGCTGTCGTGCCGGCGGAAGTTCTTGAAGGTGATCAGCTCGCCGATCAGGCCGGTGGTGACGATCTGAATGCCCAGCACCATGAGCAGGACGCCAAGCAGCAGCAGGGGCCGGTTCGAGAGGGAGGCGCCGGTGAACCAGAGCACGGCCAGATAGGAGCAGATGCCAAAGCCCAGAGCACAACTGATCAGGCCGATCGGTCCGAAGAGATGCAGCGGCCGGCGGGTGAAGCGGCTGATGAAGAGCACCGTGATCAGGTCGACCGGGCCCTTGTAGGACCGATCCCAACCGTACCGGCTGCGGCCGACGCGGCGTGGATGGTGGGCAACGGGGATTTCGCCGATGACGAAGCCGCGGCGGCTGGCGAGAACCGGAATGTACCGATGGAGTTCGCCGTAGACGGCCACCTGCTCCAGGACCTCGCGACGATAGGCCTTGAAACCCGAGTTGAAGTCGTGCAGCTCGACCTTGGAGAGTGTGCGCGTTACCCAGTTGAAGACCTTCGAAGCCATGCGGCGCCGCAGCGGGTCGCGGCGGGTTCGCTTCCAGCCACTGACCAGGTCGAGGGGTCCCTCCTCAAGGGCCTGCAGGAGGCGGGGAATCTCGTCCGGATCGTCCTGCAGGTCGCCGTCCATCGTGACCAGAATGCGGCCGCGGGCGCAATCGACCCCTGCCGAGAGAGCCGCCGCCTTGCCGAAGTTCCGGCGCAGGCGGATGACGCGGACCCGTGGATCGCGCTCGTGCTGCCGCCGCGCCTCTTCGAACGTGCCGTCGGTCGAGCCGTCGTCGATGAACAGGACCTCGGAGCGGACGCCCAGGACGTCCAGGTTCGCCAGAACGCGCTCCGCCAGGCTGGCGACGGTGGCCTCCTCGTTCAGCACCGGCACCAGCACGCTGACGTCAAGCGACGTCTGCTCCGCACCAGCATCGGTACTGGACGGCGACGGATCGCCCAGCCAGGAACCGGACTCCCTTCGTGGCGTCGACAACTCGGTCGTTTGGACCATGCCGGTAGCAGTCTACGGCGACTTCGCGGTCAGACGACAGCTTGCGCCGGCCATGGCCGCCGGATCCGGGTCAGTCCGAAGGGGTGGTGACCGGCGCCGCGAGAGACGAAGACTCCGCCGCCACGGCAGCCGATGTTGGGGCCGGCGTGTTCAATGTCTCCGGTGCGGGCTCGGCATCGACCGGAACGTACTCGATTCTCCGTCCGTCGACGATCAACGCCGCCGGCTCGGATTCGAGGTCGAATTGCACCGTGGTTTCCTGCTTGGAACGTACCCGGATGCGCTGGTCTATCCGCTCCTCGGGGCGCCAGGTGGGGTTCTTGAAGATGCTGATGACGTGGGCGCCGACCGGCAGTTGCAGGCTGTCGATCGGTGTCCAGCCGATCGCCTCGTCCCCGATGCGCACGAAGACCGGACGCGCCGACTCCTCGGCCGAAGCCACGCTGAGGAACCCGGGTCGCACCAGGGGCACGGGCGTTTCCAGCAGGCGGCCCGATGCGACCTGGGTCACCACCTGCTCCCGGATCTGGTAGTCGCGAGTCGCGAGTTCGAACGTGAGCACGTGGTCGACGCCGGCTTCGACTTCAAACACCCGCCGCCGGTCGAGAACGACAGGCTCTCTGCCTGCCACCGAGACGGTGATCTCGGGGTGCCAGGCGGGCGCCAGGGCGAGGCGGCCGGTGCCGCGGCTCGCCGGGCGGACTGGCTCGGGCCGACTCGCGGCCGAGCCGACCGGCGCCGCTGTGTCCGCCGGGGAATGGAGGTCGTCAGAGGGGAGGGCATCACCCGTCGCGGCCGCCATGCGCGGCTGTGCCGGCTCGGAAATCGTCTCTTCCTCAGCCGCGGGGGCTTCGGAATCGGCCACGGCCGGACTGCCCTTGGACCACCAGAGAGTGCCGCCGAGCCAGAGCGCGGTTCCAGCCACCGTCGCGAACGTCAACCAACGCCGGCGGAAGCGGGAGCGCGATGGCCGCTTGATTGCCGCCGCCACCGTCTCGAGACTTGGCGGGGTCGTGCCGTCCTTCCCGGAGGCGCTGCCCTGGAGTTCGACGTCGACCAGGGGGGCGTCGCCGTCGCGCGACTTCTGAACCGGGATGTCAACCGTGGGTCCGGCGCCCGAATCGTCGTCCCGGCTGGTCAGCATGGTCGCTGAAGCCCAGCTCGGGGACGTGGCGGGCGCGTCGGGCGGCAGGGGGGCTTCGCCGTGGGTCGCGGTCACGTTGGCGTTGGTCGCGCTGACCTCAGCCGCATCTTGGATCGCGGCCTCGAGTGCGCCGACAACGGACGTGAAGTTTCCGAGGCGATCCGCGGGGTTGTCGCGCAGGCAGCCCTCGAAGACGGGGAGCAGCCGGCGCGGAAAGTCCGCGGGCAGATCGTTCAGCGGCTGGGGCGACTTCGACTTCAGCCGGCGGGGAAGGGTCGGGTTCCAGCCCGGCTGGTAGGTCAGCAGGCGGTGGAGCAGAACGCCGAAGGCGTAGAGGTCGGTGCGCACATCGATCGCGTCGCCGCGGAGGAGTTCCGGCGCGCGGTACCGGAGTTGGCCGGTGGTGCGTGGATTGGCGCAGCCGCGCAGTTGGGCCGTGCCGTCGGAACGGATCGTGACCATGCCGGGGTGCAGGTCGCCGTGAACGACGCCCATTCCGTGTGCGTACTCCAGGGCGCGCGCGATCTGCGCCAGCCAGGCGAGAGCAGTCGCTTTCGACAGGTCGCCGGCCTGCCGGAGCTTCGCCGCGAGGGTCTCACCGTCGGCGAACTCTTCAATGCGGCACGAGGTAGCGCCGTCGATGCCGAAATCGAGAATGCGGGCGACCCCGTCGTGCTCGAGCCGCGCGCCGGCGGTGGCCCGCTCGAGGAAGCGCGCCTGCGCGTCGGGAGTCTCCGGCGTCCAGATGTCGATCGTCGCCGAGGAGCCGTCGGTGGAGTTGCGGCCCAGGTAGGAGGCGGCGCCAGCGAGGGCTTCGAGACGACCGACGATCTCAAAGCTGCCGATCTGTTTGCTCATAGACTGAGGCCAAGAAGTTGATAGACGGTAGAAGCCAATGATAGCACGTTTTGCGTCTAAGTTGTTGTTTCTCAGTGTGTTGTGTCTTTCTTGAGGGTCCGGCGGCGGGAACTGCTGCTATCCTCCCGCGGCGGGAAAGGGTTGATGCGGGCGAACGGAAACACGTGGGCCACCGGTCTCGTCTGCTCCACGACCGGGGTTCAGGCGCCGCTTGACGAACCGGCGTTTCTGTCGCCCGCGGGCAAGCCTTGGCTGGTCGACTACGAACTCGACCGGAACCGGGGGAGGACGTTCGCCGGAGCTCTGAACAGCCGGCCGTGGACGCTGTGGCGGTACCGCGAGTTGCTGCCGGTTGTCGACTTCCACCGCCGGGTCGATCTCGGCGAGGGCGGCACGCCGGTGCTCCGACTTCGTCGCCTGGCGCCCGACGGAGTGCGGGTTTTCCTGAAGAACGAGGCGGGTAATCCCACCGGTTCCTTCAAGGATCGGGGACTGTCGCTGGCGGTGAACCGGGCGCGGGAACTCGGCGCCCCCGGTGTGCAGCTTCCGAGCGCCGGCAACGCGGCGATGGCGGCCGCGGCCTACGCCGCTGCCGCGGGGCTGTCCTGCCGCGTGGCTCTGCCCGAGGACACGCCGGCAACGGTGCGTGAGCGTTGCCGTGGCTTCGGCGCCGAGGTCATCGAGGCCGGCGGGACATTGGTCGACGCCGGCGCGGCGCTCCTGGAGCGGGGCGGCGACTTCTGGGATCTTTCGACCCTCCGCGAGCCGTACCGCGCGGAAGGCAAGGAGACGATGGGCTTCGAGGTCGCCGAGCAGTTCGGCTGGCGGCTGCCGGACTGGATCATCTATCCCACCGGCGGCGGCACCGGCATCGTGGGCATGGCGAAGGCGTTCTCTGAGCTACGCAGGCTCGGCCTCTTGAGCGGTCCGCCGGCGAAGTTCGCCGTCGTCCAGATGGCCGGGTGCGCGCCGATCGTGCGCGCCCACGAGGCGGGCAGTGACCACGCCGATCCCTGGCAGGAACCGGACACCGAGGTATGGGGGTTGCGGGTGCCCAGGGCGATCGGCGACTTCCTCATCCTGCGGGCGCTGCGGGACAGCGGCGGCGCCGCGGTGGCGGTGGAGGAGGCCGAGGTCGCGGCGACGGCGGCCCGGGTGGCGGCGGAGGAAGGGCTCCTGGTCGGCCCCGAGACCGCGGCGGCGATGGCGGCACTTTCCCGTCTCAGCGACTCCGGTAGCATCCGTCCCGGCGAGTCCGTGGTGGTTTTCGCTACCGGCCATCCGGCCAACTATCGCTAGTGGAGGCTGACGCGCGATGCCCGAGGAACTGTTTGGGAAGGTAGCAGACGGGATCAACGGGCTTCTTGGACCGGTAGCCGGCTGGCTCGAGGGGCTGGTCTGGAACACGCCGCCCCAGGCGCCGATCCTGGCGCTGGTGCTCCTGGGTACGGGTCTCTTCGTCACCGTGCGCCTGGGCCTGATCCAGTTGCGCGGCTTTCGCCACGCTTGGGCGATCCTGCGTGGCAAGTACGACGATCCGGAGCACGAGGGCGACCTGGTTCACTTCCAGGCCCTGACGACGGCGCTCTCGGCGACGGTCGGCATCGGGAACATTGCCGGCGTTGCCATCGCGATCCGCATGGGGGGGCCCGGTGCCTTGTTCTGGATGTGGGTGACCGCGTTCTTCGGTATGGCGCTCAAGTTCGCCGAGTGCACCCTGGCGGTCGCCTACCGGCGGGTGCATGCGGACGGCTCGGTCTCCGGCGGTCCGATGTACTACATCGAGAAGGGCCTCGGCGCGAACTGGAAGTGGATGGCGATGCTGTTCGCCGGTCTGGCGGTGATGTGCTCCTTCGGCACCGGCAACATGAACCAGGCGAACACGATGGCCGATCAGCTCGAGTCCCAGTTCGGTCTGGCGCCGGTGTGGACCGGTCTCGTCTTCGCCTCCCTGGTGGCGGCGGTCATCGTCGGCGGTATCCGCCGCATCGGCAGGGTGACCTCGATCCTCGCACCGGGCATGGCGGTGATCTACGTCGGCGGCGCCCTGGTCATCCTGCTCCTGAACATCGAGATTGTGCCTGCGAGCTTGGCCCTGATCGTCGAGCAGGCGTTCCGGCCCACCTCCATGGTCGGCGGCGCTGCCGGCTCCTTCCTGATGACCATGATGTGGGGCATTCGCCGCGGTCTGTTCAGCAACGAGGCGGGGCAGGGCAGCGCGCCCATCGCCCACGCGGCGGCCCGGACCGACGAGCCGGTGCGCGAGGGGCTGGTCGCCTCACTCGAGCCGTTCATCGACACCCTGGTCATCTGCACGATGACGGGGCTCGTCATCGTCAGCACGGACGCGTGGCGCGACCACACGCCGCAGGCTTTCGGGCTCGACGAGGTCGAGGGCATCCACCGCGTGCTCGCCGACGACTCCGAGTTGCTCTCGGCGCGGGACGAGCGGACGACGCGCGGCGGCGGCGCGGTCGATGTCCAGGACGGGGTAGCCGGCGGCTCGTTCGTGGTGCTGAACTCGATGATCGCCGAGCCGCGCCTGGTGGACGGCACGGGCGCAGCCTGGAGCGGAAGATTGGAGGTCGCCGGCGACGGAACGCTCCGCGCCGGGGGCGAGCCGCCGAGGATCGAGGGCGGAGCGCTTCTGACCGGAGCGCCACTGACGGCGCGGGCTTTCAGTCTCGGTCTGCCGGGAAGCCGGGGCGATCTGATCGTCACGCTGTCTGTGCTGCTGTTCGCTGTGTCGACGGCGATCTCGTGGTCGTACTACGGCGACCGTTCGACCGAGTACCTGTTCGGCGCCAGAGCCATTCCTGTGTACCGCTGGGTCTATGTCGGCTTCTTCTTCCTGGGCTGCCTGCTGCCGCTCTCGACCGTCTGGACCTTCGGCGATGTCGCCCTGGGGCTGATGTCGTTTCCGAACCTGATTTCACTGCTGCTGCTGTCGGGTGTCGTCACCGGCTTGACGAGGTCCTACTTCCGCCGCCACGTCCGCAAGGGCCGCGGCGCCGGGAATGGCTGAGCACAGCCGCGATCGGGGTCCCTGGGCTTCTGTTGCGACCGGCTTGGTCGGCGCGCCGATCCTTGCGGCGCTGGCCTACTTCCTGATCCCTGAGGCGGTTGTCGATGCCAACGGCGAGGTCGTCTCCGGGCTTTCCGACGGGGGCCGTGCGGTGGCGGCGACCGGGGTCCTCATGGGCGTGTTGTGGCTCACCGAGGCCCTGCCCGTGGCCGTCACCTCGCTGCTGCCGCTGGTCGCGATTCCGCTCTTGACGGGCGGGGACATGGGCATCGCACGGGTCGCGGCGCCCTACGCGAATCCGAACATCTTTCTCTTCCTGGGCGGCTTCATGATCGCCCTTTCGATGCAGACCTGGGGTCTGCACCGCCGCATGGCGCTCCACATCATCCTTCGTGTCGGCAGCCGGCCGGATCGCCTGGTGCTCGGCTTCATGGCCGCAAGCGCCTTCCTGAGCATGTGGATCTCCAACACGGCCACCACGGTCATGATGCTGCCGATCGCCTTGTCGGTGATCGATCTGGTCCGTCAGAGACTCGGGCCGGAGGTGGCGCCGGTGGGGAAGCCGTTTCCCTTCGCGCTGAATCTGCTGCTTGGGACGGCGTATGGCGCCTCGATCGGCGGCGTCGCGACCAAGATCGGCACCCCTCCCAACATCCAGATGATGTCGTTCGTGGAGGACACCTACGGCCGGGAGATCACGTTCGCGCAGTGGATGCCGTTCGGTCTTCTGCTCACCCTGTCCTTCCTGCCGCTGGCCTGGCTGGTGCTCACCCGGTTCGTCTACCCGCTGCAGATCCGGGAAGTGCCCGGCGGCGGGGAACTCATCCGCGGCGAGCTGCGGAAGCTGGGGCCGATCAGCGGACCGGAAAAGGCGGTGCTCGCGATCTTCGTTTCGGCGGCCGTGCTGTGGACCACTCGCACCTGGCTCGCTGAGATCGAGATCGGCGGCGCCATACCGTTGGCCGGACTGACCGACCCGGGCATCGCGATCGGCGCCGGCCTGTTGCTGTTCGCAATTCCGGTCCATTTCCGGCGGGGTGTCTTTCTGCTGAGTTGGAAGAAGGCGCTCGAGGCGCCGTGGGGGATCCTGCTGCTGTTTGGAGGCGGGCTCAGCCTCGCGGCCGCGGTAGTCAGTACCGGTGTGGACCGCTTCATCGGCAGCCTCCTGCTGGTGCTCGAGGGCATGCCGGTGCTGGTTCTGGTCATCGGCGCCGCCACCCTGCTCATCATGCTGACGGAGGTCACCAGCAATACGGCGACGACCGCAACCTTCCTGCCGATCCTGGGCGCCACGGCGGCGGCGATCAACGTGGATCCGCTGCTCCTGATCGTGCCGGCCACGCTGGCGGCGAGCTGCGCCTTCATGATGCCGGTGGCGACGCCGCCGAACGCGATCGTGTTCGGCTCCGGGGAGATCACCATCCCCCAGATGGTCCGCGCCGGCCTGTGGCTCAACCTGATCGGTCTCGTGCTGATCGTGTTCTGGGTCTACGTCGCGGGCGGACTGATCGGTCTCTAGGAGGCTAAGGCAGGGCTCGCCCGGCCAGACGGTTCAGCTCCTGCCGGTAGCGGTAGCCGATGCACTTGTAGAGGAGCCTGGCCGCCGTGTAGTCGCTGGCCGGGTTGTCCGGGATAGGGGCCAGTTCGACGACGTCCATCGCGATGACGCGCTTGTGCTCGAACAGCAGCCGGAGCAGCGCCAGCGCCTGGCGCCAGTTGCCGCCGCCGGGCTCGGGCGTCCCGGTCGCCGGCAGCAGCGACGGGTCGAAGAAGTCGAGGTCGAAGGTCAGATAGACGGTGTCGGGCAGTGACGCCAGCAGACCCAGGAACAGCGCCTGGAGTTCCTCCGCGGTCAGGGCCTGCATCTGGCTGGCCCAGATGACGTCCAGGCCCTCGGTTTCGATCCGCACGGCCTCCGGCCGGCTCAGGGACCGGATGCCGATTGCCAGCGTGGACACGCCGAGGTCGAGTACCCGGCTCATCGCGCAGGCGTGGTTCCAGGGGGTGCCCGCGTAGGTCGGCCTCAGGTCGGTGTGGGCGTCGAACTGCACCACGCCCAGGTCCGAACCGACCGCCTCCACCACGCCGCGGACCAGGGCGGGCGTGACGGTGTGTTCGCCGCCGATCGCGGCGAGGAAACGGCCGCGTTCGATCACGGCTCTGGCAGAGGCGCTGATCCGCTCCAGCGCCGCGTCTTCGCCGGCCTCGACGTCGACCGGCGGCAGGGTCTCGATGCCGATGCGAAACGGTTCCAGCCGGAGTTCCTCGTCGTAGAGCTCGACGTAGTGGGAGGCGCGGAGCAGGGCGGCCGGTCCATCCTCGGCGCCCCGTCCCCAGGAGGTCGTGCGTTCGTAGGGAATCGGCAGCACCGCGACGGCCGGCTCGCCGGCCGGAGCCTCGAACTCGAGGAACGGTGGAAGTTCGGCGCCGCGCATGGCTGCGGCACGCTAGCAGCGTGCGCGGCAGGAAGATCGGACTACCCCATGTTCTGCGGCGCACGCTCATAGCAGCGTGCGCGGCAGGAAGATCGGACCACCCCATGTTCTGCGGCGCACGCTCATAGCAGGGCTTGGCGAGGGCCGGGCCGCGGGAAGTGCCGGGCAGAAAACGTCTTGGTCAACAGTAATCGATGACGAAGGACACCAGGACCGGCAGCACGTTGAGGGAGATGCCTTCGGGCGAGCGTCCGCGAGAGCGGTTGCTGGCGCACGGCGCCGGCGTCCTGACCGACTGCGAGTTGATCGCCATTCTGCTGCGCACCGGGCACCGTGGCTGCTCGGTGCTCGATCTCGCCTACGATCTGCTCTACGACGAGGGGCGCGGGCTCGGCGGCCTGCCGGCGCTCGCCCTGCTGGTTGAGCAGGACCTGCCGTCGTTGCGCCGCAAGGGGCTGGGGGCCGCCAAGGCGGCTACCGTCCTGGCGGCCGTCGAACTGGCCCGGCGGTTGGCCCGGGCGCAGCTCCCGGAGAGAAGGCCTCTGGGCGACGTGGTCGGCGTCGCCCGCTACCTGAACTTGCGCTACGCGCGCCGCGACCAGGAGGTGATGGGCGCAATCTACGTCGACGTCCGCGGTCGCGTGATCAGCGAACGGGAGCACTTCGTCGGCGCCCTGGACCGGACCTCGGTCGAGCCGCGGGTGGTCCTGAAGGAGGCGCTGCGCCTGGGAGCGACGGCCGCCGTGATCTTCCACAACCACCCCAGTGGCGACCCGGATCCGAGCCGGGAGGACGTGGCCTTCACCCGCAGGCTGGCGCGGGCCGGCGCCGCGGTCGGAGTCGAACTGGTCGACCACCTCATCCTGGGCGGTGGCGGTCGCTGGGTGTCGATGCGGGAAAGGGGATTCCTGTAGCGGACTCCGGCTGTACCGGTTGTGGGCTGTGGGCTGCTAGGAGCTTGCGCGGCAGAGACTGGGTGCGCCGACTCCGGAAGTTCTGCCGCGGCTAGCTGCTATGGTGCGCCCGATGGCTGCTGGAGGCCCCGTACTGCTCCACATGGACTGTGCGAGCGGCATCTCGGGCGACATGTTCCTGGGCGCCTGCCTGGACCTGGGGCTGCCGGTTGGCCTGCTCGAGGAGATGGTCGAGCGGCTGGGCCTGGACGGCGTCGAGTTGCAGGTGCGGCGCGCGAAGCGGGGGGCGCTGGCGGGTGTGCGCTTCAGCGTGCTTCGTGATGGCCGGCCGGTGGAGGGAGGAGGCGGCGAGGGCGCCTCGCATCGGAACCTGTCCACGATCCTCCGCATGATCGAGCACAGCGGTCTCGATGCCGGCACAAGGGAACGTGCCGCGGCGCTCTTCCGCCGTCTGGGAGAGGCGGAGGCGAGCGTGCATGGGGTCGGCCTGGACGAGGTGCACTTCCACGAAGTCGGCGCCGACGATTCGATCGTCGATCTGGTCGGCGCCGCACTCGCCGTCGAGCATTTCGCTCCGGCAGGCGTGTCTTGCTCCACCGTAGTGGTGGGCAGCGGCACGGTCCGGACCCGGCACGGCGTGATGCCGGTGCCGGCGCCGGCGACGGCCCTGCTGCTTCAGGGCGTGCCGATCAGCAACGGCGGTGTAGAGGGCGAGCTGACGACGCCGACCGGCGCCGTGATCGTGCGCGAGTTCGTGGACTCGTTCGAGCCCTCGGCGGCCGGCAGCCCGCGCCGGGTCGAGGACAGCGGCGTCGGGTTGGGCAGCAGGGAACTCGCCGATCGGCCGAACGCCCTGCGTGTACAACTGGCGACCCCCGTTCAGGCCGGCTCGCCGTGGAACCGTGTCGCGGTGCTCGAATGTCAGGTCGACGACGCGACCGGCGAGGCGATCGGCTATGCCGCGGAGGCGCTGCTGCTGGCCGGCGCGCTCGATGTCTTCGCCACCCCGGTGCAGATGAAGAAGTCGCGCCCGGGCGTCGCCGTCACCGTCATCTGCCGCCCCGAGCAGGCATCCGAACTCGCCGAGCGGCTACTCCTCGAGACGGGTTCTCTGGGCTGCCGGCGGACGGTCGTGGATCGGCTGGAGGCCGAGCGGTCGACCGTGTCGGTGACGACGGCCTTCGGCGAGGTCAGGGTCAAGACGGCCTCGATCGGCGGCCGGTCCCTGGGAGCGGCGCCGGAGTACGAGGACGTGCGACGGATCGCCCGGGAGAGGGGAGTCCCCTTCCGGGCGATCTATCGCGCTGCCCTCAGCGCGGCCGACTGAACGGCCGGTCGGTGTCGGCCGGCCGACGGCCCAGCGCTTAGTCGCGGCGTGGGCCGCGATTGCCGCCGGGCCTGGGACCACGGCCCGGACCTCCGCGTCCACCCGGACCTCCACGTCCACCCGGACCGCCGCGTCCACCCGGACCGCCGCGTCCACCCGGAGGACCGCCGCGTCCGCCGCGTCCGCCGAAGCCGCCCCTGCGGTCGCCGCGCCCACCGGGACCGCCCCTGCGGTCGCCGCCGGCGGGCGCCGGGACGCCCATGCCCTCGTAATCCTTGGGATCGAAGTCGGGATCGTCCATGATCACCGCTTTGCGGGAGAGCCGCACCTTGCCCGACGGATCGATGTCGATCACCTTGACCGTCATCTCGTCGCCTTCCGTCACCAAGTCGCGAATCTCGCCGACCCGATAGGGAGCGAGTTCGCTGATGTGGACCAGGCCGTCGGTGCCGGGGAGGATCTCGACGAACGCGCCGAACGGTTCCACCCTGCGCACCTGGCCGGTGTAGACCTTGTCGATCTCGGGCACCTCGGTGAGCCGCTCGATCATCGCGATCGCGTGTCCAGCCGCAGTGGAGTTCGGCGAGGCGACGACGACGCGACCATCGTCCTCGATGTCGATCTGGCAGCCGGTCTCCTCGGTGATGCCGCGGATCGTCTTGCCGCCCGGTCCGATCACGTCGCGAATCCGGTCGCGGGCGACCATCATCACGTGCAGGCGCGGTGCGTGCTCCGACATCTCCTCTCGCGGTTCGCCGATCTCGGCGGCCATGTGGTCGAGGATGTGCAGCCGCCCGGCCTTCGCCTGGGTCAGCGCCTGGCCCATGATGTCGCGGGTCACGCCGACGATCTTGATGTCCATCTGCAGGGCGGTGATGCCGCCGCGGGTGCCGGCGACCTTGAAGTCCATGTCGCCGTGGTGGTCCTCCTGGCCCGCGATGTCGCTGAGCACGGCGAAGTCCTCGCCGTCCTTGACCAGACCCATGGCGACGCCCGCGACCGGGGCCAGCATGGGCACGCCGGCGTCGAACAACGCCAGGGAGCTGGCGCAGACTGTGGCCATCGACGAGGAACCGTTCGATTCCAGGATCTCCGAGACCACCCGGACCGTGTAGGGGAAGTCGTCCTCGGTCGGGAGCACGGGAATCAGGGCGCGGCGGGCCAGAACGCCGTGGCCGATCTCACGCCGGCTGGAACCGCGCAGGAACCGCACCTCGCCCACCGAGAAGGGTGGGAAGTTGTAGTGGAGGAGGAATTTCTGGTGGGTCTCCCCCTCGTACTCCTCGATGAGCTGCGCATCGCGGCGGGTGCCGAGCGTGACCGAGGCGAGAGCCTGGGTTTCGCCGCGGGTGAAGAGCGCCGAACCGTGTACGCGGGGCAGGAGACCCGTGTCGCAGTCGAGCGACCGGATCTCGTCGAGTGCCCGGTTGTCGAAGCGCTTGCTCTCCTTCATCACGATCTCACGCAGCGCCTTGTCCTCGAGTTCGCTGACGATCTTGCCGAACTGGGCGCGGCGCTCGTCGTCCTCGGGAAGCTGCTCGAGGAAGCCGTTGACCACGGCCTTGACGGCGTCGCGGCGCTCGAACTTCTCGGGCGTGTTGAGCGCCGCGGTGAAGTCGTCCCAGATCGCGCTCTCGACCTGCTGCTGGAACTCGGCCGTGTAGGCCTCGGGGGCCTTCCAGTCGGGCTTCTCCAGGTTCATCTCGCGGAACAGGTCCTGCTGCGCGCGAACGATCTTCTGCAGCTCCTGGTGGCCCGCGAAGATGCAATCGAGGATCACGCTCTCATCGAGCTGGTTGGCGCCGGCCTCGACCATGGTCACCGCTTCCTCCGTGCCGACGACGATCAGGTCAAGGTCGGACACGTCACGCTCGGCGCCGGTCGGGTTGAAGACGATCTCGTCGTCGATCATTCCGACGCGGACGGCGCCTACCGGGTGGTAGAAGGGGATGTCGGAGAGCACGAGCGCCGTCGACGCACCGTTGATCGCGAGGATGTCGGGGTCGTTCTCCTGGTCGGCCGAGAGGACGAAACTGATGACTTGGGTCTCGTAGAAGTATCCCGACGGGAAGAGCGGCCGTAGCGGCCGGTCGGTCAGGCGGCAGGTGATGATCTCCTTCTCGGAGGGGCGTCCCTCGCGCTTGAAGAAGCCGCCCGGGATGCGACCCGCCGCCGATGTGTACTCGCGGTAGTCGACGGTGAGGGGCAGAAAGCCGCGCGGGGTGCTGTCCGGCGCCATGCAGGCGGTGGTGAGCACGATCGTCTCGCCGAGCTGGACGGTGCAGGAACCGTTGGCCTGCTTGGCCAGGCGCCCGGATTCCAGGGTCATGGTGGAGTTCCCGATCGGGATGTCCTTGGTGAACTTCATTGCTGTTCTCTTGTCTTCCTTACTCTGTTGTTTGCGCCCGGCGACTTGAGTGGCGGGCATGTGCCTTCATCGGCGATGTTCGGGGGAGTGACCCGAAGAGCACATCGGCTTCCTTCCTGAAACCGGGAAGTCTCGTCTGTTGGATCCGTTGTCGGATCCGAACTCACCTGTCGGGCGAACCGGTCGGTTCCGGAGAGGCGGAACCGACTGGCGGCGCCGGGCTCTGGGGTCTACCTGCGGATGCCCAGACGCTCGATCGTCGTCCGGTAGCGCTCGAAGCTCTGGCTGCGGAGGTAGCCGAGCAGCCGACGGCGGCGCCCGACCATCTTCAGCAGACCGCGACGGCCATGATGGTCGTGCTTGTGGACCTTGAAGTGCTCGGTGAGTTCGTTGATGCGATTCGTCAGGAGCGCGACCTGGACCTCGGGGGATCCCGTGTCCGTCTCGTGGACACGGAAGTCACGGATGATCTCGTCTTTCACTACGGCTGTCTGTGGCACTCTCTGATTCCTCGCTGACTCTGCTTGTTCCGTTCTGGTTGGTTTCTCTGTGTTGCCTTCTTACGGTTCCTTCGTCGTTCCTCTGTCCTTTCGCGGCGCGTAGTGTAGCACGGTCAGGCTACCGGCGCATTTCTCCAAAGTCGCTCTCTGTGAGGCGTTTGGCGGCGCTACTGGAAGACGATCTTCGGCTGCACGACGGCGAGGCCGCGGTCGCCGATCCGCTCCGCGACGGCGCCCACGGCGAGGAACCGCCCGCGGTTGTCCGTAATCTGTACCCAGTCTCCCTCTTCGGCCTCGCTTCCCGGCGCCAGCACGGACTGTCCGTGGACGATGCGGCGTTCCTGGGTCGCGTCCATCGTGACGCGGGGAAAGGGCAGAGGAATGTCGTCGAAGGGCACCCAGGCGACTCCCAGATCGCTGGTCGCGAGCGGTTCGGCGCCTCGCTCGACCGCCTCGAGCCGTTCCGAGTCGAGCGCGGCTTCGAGCTTGAAGGAGCCGATGCGAAGTCGGCGGAGTGTCGCCAGATGCCCGCCGCAGCCGAGCTGCTCGCCCAGGTCGTGGGCGAGCGAGCGCGCATAGGCCCCCGTGGAGCAACTCAGCCGGAAGGGGATCCGGTCGGGGCCAGGTCCTCCCAGCGGGCCGGTCGCCTCGAACTGGAAGATCTCGACATCCTTGCCCTGACGTTCGAACTCCTGTCCCCGGCGCGCGAGTTCGTAGTACTTGCGACCGCCGATCTTCTTGGCCGAGTAGGGCGGCGGCAACTGGTGCTGCGATCCCTCGAAGTCGCGCATTGCCCGGATGACCTGCTCGTGCGTCAGGTCCGCGGTGCTGCCCTCAAGGGTCACCTGGCCGGCCGCGTCGTAGGTGTCCGTGGCGACGCCGAGCCGGATCTCGCCTTCGTAGACCTTGGGCGCGCCGATCAGAAACCGCGTCAGACGGGTGCCGCGGCCGACGGTCAGCAGCAGCAGGCCGGTGGCGTTCGGATCGAGGGTGCCGCAGTGACCGATCTTCCGCTCGCCCAGCGCGCGCCGCGCTGCCCTTACAACGTCGTGGGAAGTGCCTCCCGGTCGCTTGTCGACCAGGAGCAGGCCGTGGCGCTCGGGTCCCTGGGTCACGTCGCGTCCTCCGAAGCCGTCGCGTGCCCGCAATTCCCCATGGTCGCCTCGACCGCGGCCGCCAATTCGGCGATCACTGCGGACTCGTCCGTCCCCCCGTCGATCAGACAGCCGGCGGCGTTGCGATGGCCGCCGCCGCCGCGCCGGCTGGCGATCGCCCCGACATCGACCTTGCCGCGGCTGCGCAGGGAGACCTTGACGTCTCCCTCGGGGCGTTCGCGGAACAGCGCCACCGCCTCGACGCCGCTGATCGACCGCGGGTAGTCGATCAGGCCTTCGGAGTCCGTCGGCGCCGCGCCGGCGCGTTCGAACATCTGCAACTCGAGCCGAACGCTGGTGACGCGCCCGTCGCAGTGGAGTTCCAGCGTCCCCAGCATCTCCCCCAGCAGCCGTACGGCGCCGGTCGGCTGGGACTCGTAGAGCCACCCGGCGATCTGCTCCGGGCGGGCGCCGTAGCGGACGAGTTCCGCGGCCGCGTCGAAGGCCCGCGGGGTGGCATTGGAGTACCGGAAGCTGCCGGTATCGGTCGAGAGCCCGAGGTAGAGCGCGTTCGCGGTTGCCGCGTCGATAGGGGCGTCGAGGGCGTGCGCCAGGTGGAGCACCATCTCGGCCACGGCCGGCGCCTCGGTGTCGACCCAGTTGGCCGCTCCGTAAAGACGGTTGCCCAGGTGATGGTCCATGTTCAGGAGCTTTATCCGGCAGAGCGCCTGTTCGAGGCCGGTGCGGTCGAGCTGGGGACACTCGAGCGGCAGCGCGAAATCGAAGCCGCCGGGAAAGCCGGGCGGCGGCGTCCGGCCGACGTGAATGGGCGTGTCTCCGATGACGCCGGCATAGGTTGCCGGGGCCGGATCGACGTTCCAGATCGTGGCGGATCGTCCGGTCGATCGGAGGATCCGCGCGAGCGCCACCTCGGAGCCGATTGCGTCGCCGTCCGGATGGGTGTGGCTGGAGAGCAGGAAGCTCCTGCCGCCGAGCACGGCGGCGACGAACTCCTCGGGGACGGTAGGGGAGAGGCTTCCAGCGTTCACAACTCACTCAGGAGCTGGTCGATCCGCTCGGCGTGTTCCGCGCCGCGGTAGAGCTCGAAGTGGAGCTCCGGCGTCCGCTTCAGACGCAGGCGCCGCCCCAGGCGGCCGCGAATGAAGCCGGCTGCCCGTTGCACGGCTCTGATCGCCGTCTGGCGTTCATCGTCGTCGCCAAGCACGGAGAGCAGGATGCGCGCGTGACCGCGATCCGTACTCAGGGTCAGATCGGCGATGCTGGCGAGAGCCGCTCGGGGATCCTGGACTTCGCGCCGCAGAATGTCAGTCAACTCCCGGCGCAGCAGATCGCGTGCGCGGGCCTGGGATACGGATGTCACGGGATCAGAGGGTCGGGGCGACGGCTTCGTGGTCGAAGGCCTCGATCAGATCGCCGGGTTTGACGTCCTGATAGCGGTCGATGCCGATACCGCAATCGAAGCCGCTGCGCACCTCCGCCGTGTCGTCCTTGAATCGGCGCAGCGAGCCGATCCTGCCCTCGTGGACGACCACGCTGTCCCGTACCAGGCGAATCTGCGCGCGGCGCGGGATGACACCCGCGACCACGTGGCAGCCGGCGATCATGCCGACCTTGGGCACCTTGAACACCTCGCGCACTTCGGCGCGGCCCATGGAGATTTCCCGGTAGGTCGGCTCCAGCAGTCCGGTCATCGCCGCGAGGAGTTCTTCCGTCAGCTCGTAGATCACCGTATGCAGCCGCACCTCGACATCTTCCTTGGCGGCGAGGTCGGTGGCGTTGCGCTCGGGGCGGACGTTGAAGCCGTAGATGATCGCTCCCCCAGCCGATGCCAGGAGCACATCGTGCGTGGTCACGGCGCCGACCGCGGCGCGGATCACGTTTACCTTGACCTTGTCCGTCGAGACCTTCTGCAGCGTGTCCCGGAGCACCTCGACCGATCCCTGGACGTCGGCCTTGAGGATGACGGGCAGTTCCTTGATCTCGCCTTCCTTCAGACTCGCGAACAGGCTTTCGAGGGAAACGCCGCTCGCGGTGGGAGCGAGTTCGACGCGACGCTTCTCCTCGCTCCGGAACTGGGCGATCGAGCGAGCCTTCGCCTCCTTGGCAGCGACCTGGAACGAGTCGCCCGCGTCGGGAAGATCGTTGAAGCCCGCGACCTCGACCGGCATGGACGGCGGAGCTTCCTTGACCCGCTTGCCCAGATCGTTCATGAGAGACCGGACTCGGCCCCAGGTCGAACCGCAGACGAAGACATCGCCGACGCGGAGAGTGCCGTTCTGAACCAGGATCGTCGCGACCGGGCCGCGGCCGGTTTCCTTGCTCGCTTCGATCACGACGCCCTGGGCCTGCAACTCCGGATTTGCCCGAAGCTCCGCCACCTCCGCGGTCAGCGTGAGCATCTCGAGCAGATCGCCGATTCCCTCGCCCTTGAGGGCGGAGATCGGCACCGCGATCACGTCGCCGCCCCAGTCCTCGACCATGAGGTCGCGGTCCGCCAACTGCTGCTTGACCCGGTCGACGTTGGCGTTCGGCCGGTCGATCTTGTTGATCGCAACCAGGATCGGCACCGACGCGGCGCGGGCATGGTCGAGCGCTTCAAGGGTCTGGGGCATCACGCCGTCGTCTGCGGCAACGACCAGGACCACCATGTCCGTGACCTTGGCGCCCCGGGCCCGGAGCAGGGTGAACGCTTCGTGGCCGGGGGTGTCGAGGAACGTGATGCGACCATCGCCGTGCTCGACCTGGTAGGCCGCGATGTGCTGCGTGATCCCGCCGAACTCGGCTTCGGTGAGCCTGGACTTGCGGATCGCGTCGAGCAGGGAGGTCTTCCCGTGATCGACGTGGCCCATGATGGTCACGATCGGCGGTCGCTCGACCTCGGCCGTCCCATCGGCGCTCTCGCCGCTGGCTTCCAGTTCTTCCTCACGCTCGAACTGGATTTCCTCTTCGAAGGAGACGACCAGGGCGTCGAAACCCATCTGCTCCGCGAGTTCGACCGCCACTTCCGGTGCCAGGACGTGGTTTACGGTCGCCATGACCCCGCGCTCGAACAGCATCTTGAGCAGGTCCTTCGCCTTGACACCCATCTTCTCGGCCAGGTCCCGGACCAGCAGGCCGTCCGACACGGTCAGAGTGCGGCGCGGGCCGTCCTCGGCAGCCGTCTCGGCCCGCCGCTCTTGCTGGCGCTCCCGGCGGCTGCGCAGATCGAGGGCAGGAGGCGCCGCTGCCGGAGCTTCCGAGGGCGTCGTTGACGGGGCGGGCGGCGCTGCCGGGGACGATGTCGGCGTGGCAGTCGGAGCGGCGGCTGGGGTCTCGGCTGGCGGCGGTGTCGTATCCCGGCTTCCCGGCACCGGCGTGCCCGGCCTGGCCGCCTCCTCGGCCGCGATCTCCTTTGCAGCGATCTCCTCCGGCGTCGGCGGCTTCGGCTTCGACTCGGTCGGCGTCAGGGTGCGGATCATGTGCTTGTGGACGACCTGTCGCCGTCGATTCGGGCGCATCGGCCCGGAAGTCGGCCTGAGGCTCGAAATGGGACGGCGCCGGGGCGCGGCCGGTGGCGCCGCGCGGTCGCGCAGAATGACCTCGCGCTGGGGACCGGCGATCTTCTTGCCTTCCAGCAGGGCCTTGATGATGTCCGTGTCGATCATCGCGTCTTCGCCTTCTACGCGAACACCGATCGATCGGAATTTGAACAGCAAGTCCTGTTCGGCCACGTTCATCCGCTTGGCCAGATCCTGCAGCCGGATTTTTGCCATTGAGTCCTCGGTCCCCGTCGTCGTATCGGCTCAGGCGCCCCTAGGCTGCGCCGTTCCCCGTGTCGTTGTCGCCGCCCTCGTCGGCTGTCCCGGTCTCTTCCTCGAGCACGCGTGTCAGCGCCGCCATGAAATCGTCTTCGTCCATCGCGGGGCTGTCGCTCTCCGCCGCGGCGTCTTCGGCCCCGGCCGACCCGGAACGTTCGGCCGCCCACTCGAGAATCGCCGCAGCCAACGCGTCGTCGACCCCCGGAACCATCGTCAGAGCCTCCACACCGGCGTTCTCGAGGGCCTCGAGTTCACCTAAGCCTGCCCCGGAGAGGGCGGCTGCGATCTTCCCGTCGACGCCCGGAATCTCGGTCAGGTCGAGTTCGTCCGCGCTGCGGTCGACGTTCAGCATCCTGGCCAACGCGTCGGCGACCTCGTCCTTGACGTCCGTTTCGCTCTTGATGTCGATTCTGGCGCCGATGAGTTCACTGGCCAGGCGCACGTTCTGGCCCCGCTTGCCGATCGCAAGCGAGAGCTGCTCGTCCTCGACGATCACGTCGAGGTGCGGGGTGGCGCCCGCGTGGGTCACCGATACGCGGGTGATCCGCGCCGGCGCCAGGGCGCTCTGCGCGAAGGTCACCTGGTCTTCCGAGTACTCGATGATGTCGATCTTCTCGCCGCGGAGTTCGCGGATGATCGACTGCACGCGCGATCCCTTCATGCCGACACAGGCGCCGACCGGGTCGACATCGCGTTCCCGGCTCATGACGGCGACCTTGGCGCGTTCGCCGGGAGCGCGCACCGCGGTCTTGATCACCACGGTGCCGTCGTAGATCTCGGGCACTTCCATCTCGAACAGCTTGACCAGCAGGCGGGGGTCGGTGCGGGACATCACGATCTGAGGTCCCTTGGGCTGCTTGTGGACCTCGACGATCACTCCGCGGATTCGCTCACCCTGGCTGTAGCGTTCGTGGCGGGACTGCTCGCTGCGGGGAACGATTGCCTCGGTGCGGCCGAGGTCGACGATGATGTCGCCGCGCTCGAAGCGTCGCACCGTGCCGTTGACCACTTCGCCGACGCGATTCTCGAACTCGCCGAAGATCTTCTCCCGTTCGGCTTCCCGGACACGCTGGTAGAGCACCTGCTTCGCCGACTGGGCGGCGATCCGTCCAAGCCCATCGGTGGAGATCGGGATCTCGATCTCCTCGCCGATCTCGGCGTCCTCCTTGTGCTCGCGGGCCTCTTCAAGGGTCCACTCGGCCAACGGGTCCTCAACCGCTTCCACCACCTGACGGTAGAGGAAGGCGCTGAACTGGCCGGTCTCCCGGTCCATGTAGGAGCGCACCGGCTCCTTGATGTGGTGCTGCTTCTTGGCCGCGGAGGCCACCGCGTCCTCGAGGGCGACGATCCACCGGTCGAGATCGATGTCCTTCTCGTGGGCGACCTGCCTGAGGACCTCGTTGATGTTCACTTCGGGAGTGTGTGGCTGAGCCATTGTCAGAGTCCCCGGAGTCAGAGTTCGACCAGTAGTCTGGCCTTGTGAATGCTGTCGATGGTTAGGGGCAAAGTATCGCCGCTGTCGTCCTCGAGGATGAGTGCGACACCTGGAGCCTCGGCGCTCAGGCCCTCCAGGAGACCACGCACCGTGCGCCGGCTTCCCGTCGCGGCGTCGGTGAAGGTCACCTTGGCCCGCCGTCCGCGGAAGCGTTCGTAGTCTCCCGGTACGTAGAGTTCGCGGTCGAGGCCCGGCGAACTGACTTCCAGCAGGTAGCCGGAGGTAGGGCCGAAGTCCTCCGCGTCGAGGAGGACGGACGCCTCTCTGGAGACGCCGGCGCAGTGCTCGTGGGTCACGCCGTCGGGATGGTCGATCACCAGCCGCAGGCTGCCGCCTCGAAACGCGGCGTCAAGCAATTCGCAGGAGTAGCTCGCTACGAGGCGCTCGAGGCGCCCAAGAAGGTCCGAGTCGATGGCGGTTCGCATGGCGTGGCGCGGTCCCGAAACCGATCCGACCGCTGGCGGTCCATAGGGCGCCTGGAGATCGGAGGTGGGTTGGGGAGAGGGCATACGGTTTCGGGTGGTGGTCTCGCTGACGGGTCTCTGGAACGAAGAATGGGTCTCTGGAACGACGGGTCCCTAAACAAAAGAGAGCGGGCCGAATCACCCACTCTCAGCAGCCGCCTGCCGGTTTTCGGCGGATTCGCACGCCCCGGAGGCCGAGGACTGTCCCCGACTCAGAGGCGATCCCCCCTCTTCTCGGAGAAGCGTGGGAGAAGCGCCGGCAGTTGAGCGCAGACTATACAACTGATGGTTGGGGCGGGCAACCGGTCTCGCGTTGGCAGGCGGATTGCACGCTAGCGGCGCGGCTGGCCGTCCCCCGTGGGGAGGGGAGGCCGCGACGGTTGTATGCTTCCCTTCTTCAACGAGGTATTCCAGAAAAATGAACACGAAGAAGCAGATCCTCTTTACCGCCCTGATGGTCTTCGGCGCCCTGGTCTTCGGCATGATCATCGCCGGCGGCCTGAACCTCACGGAACCGACCCGGGCCGAGGAGGCGGGTCAGATCGCGGCGGCTTCGGAGGAGGGCTCCCGCAGCGCGCAGGCGAGGCGGGTCGAAGGTCACGCCAGGACGTCGATCGAGAGCTTCGCCGATTTGGCGGAGGCTGTGCTGCCGGCCGTGGTCACGGTCGAAGTGGCGAGGATCGAAGAGAGTTCGGCGCCCGACTTCTTCTTCCGCCGCAATCCGTTCCAGCGGCAGCCGGATCGCGAGGCTGAACCGGACGAGCAACGGCTTCAGGGCGCGGCGAGCGGCTTCCTGATCTCCGCCGACGGCTGGATCGTGACGAACAACCACGTGATCGACGGGGCGGACGACATCACGGTCCGTCTCGACGGGCGCGAGTACGAGGCCGAGGTCCGGGGCCGCGACCAGGAGACCGACCTGGCTCTGATCAAGATCGACGTGGACGAGGAACTGCCGTTCCTTCGGCTCGGAGACTCGGAAGAACTGCGGGTCGGCGACTGGATCATGGCGATCGGCAGCCCGCTGAGCTTCGAGGCATCCGTGACGGTGGGCGTGGTCAGCGCCAAGGGGCGCTCGTTCGGTATCGAGGGTGGGGCCAGCAGCTTCGCGAACTACATCCAGACCGACGCCGCGATCAACCGGGGAAACTCCGGAGGACCGCTGGTGAACACCGCCGGCGAGGTTGTCGGAATCGCCACCGCGATGGCGTGGGCCGAGAACATCGGCTTCGCCGTGCCGGTGGATGTCCTCGAGGGAGTGCTTCCGCAGTTGCGGGACGAGGGCCGGGTCCGGCGGGGCTATCTGGGCGTGCAGATCCGCGACCTGGAGCACATCGAAGCGCGCTACTACAAGTTGGACGAGCCGAACGGCGCCCTGGTGCGGGGCGTGCAGCCGGACACGCCGGCGGAGAAGGCTGGAGTCGAATCCGGAGACGTGATCCTCGGCGTCGACGACCACGAGGTCGTGGGCACGCGCGATCTGATCGACTACGTGGCGGCGCTGGCGCCCGGTGAGGGAGTCGAACTGGAGATCCTCCGCGACTTCAAGCGGATCAAGCGCGACATCGTGCTGGAGGAACGTCCGCCCCAGGTTGCCGAGAACGACTCTGTCAGGCCGGTGCCGACGCGGGACGAAAGCATGGAGTGGCTTGGTCTGGAGTTGCGGCCTCTGACCTCGAATCTTCGGGAGCGCTCCGGCCTGGACCGGCGGCAGCGGGGGGTGTTCGTGTCGGATGTCTCGGCCCGCAGCGTCTTCGCCGAGCGGGGATTCCAGGCGGGGGTCGTGATCACCGGCATCGACGACACCGCGATTCGCGATCTGGATGACGTGGAGCAGGCGATGTCCGGTCTGAATTCCGGTGACTTGGTCCGTGTCGAGGCGGTGGTTCCTGGCGGCCAGCGGTTCTACTCGGTCATCGAAGTACCCTGACCCCCATGGGCCCTCGGGTGCTCGTGGTCGACGACGAGGAGTCGATCCGAAGCTCGTTGCGGATGATCCTCGAGTTCGAGCACTACCGGGTCGAGGAGGCGTCGACCGGGAGGGAGGCGCTGCGACGGGTGATGACCAGGCCTCCGGCGGCCGTTCTGCTCGACATCAAGATGCCCGAAGTCGACGGTCTGGCCACGCTCTCGAGTCTCCGGGAGCGCGGCCACGACATGCCGGTTGTGATGATCAGCGGCCATGGGGACATTGCCGCCGCGGTCGAGGCGATCCGGCTGGGGGCCTACGACTTCCTCGAGAAGCCGCTCGAACGGGACCGCGTGCTGCTGGCCCTTCGCAACGCCGTCGAGTTCCAGCGGCTCGAGGACGAGAACCGCCTGTTGCGTGGCGCGCCGTTCGAGTTGGTGGGCGAGTCCGCCGCGATGCACGAGCTTCGGGCCACGATCGAGCGCGCTGCGCCGACCCCGGCCACCGTGCTGATCACCGGGGAGAGCGGTGTCGGCAAGGAGTTGGTGGCGCGCGCCATTCACGCCGGCAGCCCGCGCAGCGAAATGCCGCTCGTGCAGGTCAACTGCGCCGCGATTCCCGACGAACTGATCGAGTCCGAGCTGTTCGGCCACGAGAAGGGCGCCTTTACCGGCGCCGTAGGCCGCCAGATCGGCAAGTTCACGGCCGCCGATGGCGGCACGATCTTCCTGGACGAGGTGGGGGACATGTCCGCCCGCACCCAGGCGAAGGTGCTGCGGGCGCTGCAGAGCGGCGAGATCGAGCCGGTCGGCGCCCGCACGACCGTGACCGTCGATGTCCGGGTGGTGGCGGCGACCCACCGGGATCTGCTGGCCGAGATCGAGGCGGGCCGTTTCCGTGAGGACCTCTTCTACCGGCTGAACGTGGTCCCGGTGTGCGTGCCGCCGCTGCGGGAGCGCCTGGACGACCTGCCGCTCCTGGTCGACCACTTCATCGAGCGCTTCGCCGTGGAGAACAACTACCGGCCCAAGACCCTGACCGGGGAGGCGACCCGGCAGTTGCAGGCGATGCCGTGGCGGGGCAATGTCCGTGAGCTGAAGAACCTGGTGGAGCGTCTGCTGATCCTCACGCCGGGTGACGAGATCGACCGCGGAGACGTTCTCCGGCTCGCCGGTCCGGAGCGCGGGGAGTTGTCGGAGGCTATTCTCGCGGTGGCGACCCTGCGGGAGTGCAGGGATACCGCGGAACGTCTCTACCTGGCGAAGAAACTCGAGGAGCATGGCTGGAACGTGACCCGGACCGCCAAGGCGATCGGAACCCCGAGAAGCAACCTGTACAAGAAGATGGACCAGCACGGTCTGCGCCGGGAGGACTCGCCTTGAGCGCGGCGCGACCCGGCGCGGCGACGCCGCACCGGATTCTGGTCGCCAAACCCGGGCTTGACGGTCACGACCGCGGCGCGAAGGTCGTGGCGCGGGCGCTGCGGGACGCCGGCTTCGAGGTGATCTACACCGGTTTGCGCAAGACGCCCGAGCAAATCGTCGCGGCCGCCGTGCAGGAGGACGTCCGGGCCGTCGGCCTGTCCATCCTCTCCGGCGCCCACAACACCCTGCTCCCCGAAGTGGTCGAGGGGCTGCGCGCCGCGGACGCCGGCGACGTGCTCGTGTTCGCCGGCGGCATCGTCCCGGAGATGGATATCGAAGGGCTGAAGGCTGCCGGCGTGGACGAGGTCTTTCCCCCGGGCTCCAGTACTGCCGCGATCATCGAGTACCTGAACCGGCGCCTCGGGTCGCAATGACGACACTGTGGGTAGCGGACCCAGCCGCGGGCAGGGCCCTCGGGGCCGGCGACTGATGGCGGACAACGAGGCTGCGGCGGGCGCCCGAACGGCGGGCGCGGCGATGGACAAGCGCTTCGACCCCGCGTCTTACGAGAGCAGGTGGCAGGCGTGGTGGGAGGAGCAGGAACTGTTCCGTTGTCCCGAGGATCCGGAAGGCGAGGGACGGACCCCCTACTGCATCCTGATCCCGCCGCCGAATGTGACCGGCAAACTGCACATGGGGCACGCCCTCCAGAGCACCCTGCAGGATCTGGTCACCCGCTGGCGCCGGATGCGAGGCGACAACGCCCTGTGGCTTCCAGGCACCGACCACGCCGGTATCGCGACCCAGCTCATGGTCGAACGCCAACTTGAGCAGGAGGGTACGAGCCGGCTCGAACTCGGGCGGGAGAAGTTCCTCGAGCGGGTGTGGCGGTGGAAGGACGAGTACCACGCGAACATCAAGCGGCAGTTGCAGCGCTTGGGCGCCTCGTGCGACTGGTCTCGGGAGCGGTTCACCCTGGACGAGGGGCTCGCGCGCGCTGTGCGCACGGCCTTCGTCGGGCTCTACCGTGAGGGCCTGATCTACCGGGGCGAGTACATGGTCAATTGGTCCCCTGTGCTGCGGACCGCGGTGTCCGACCTGGAAGTCGAGAACCGCGAGGTCGAGGGCACGCTCTACCATCTGGCCTATGCGTTGGAGCCGGAGGAGGGAAGCGGCGACGCCGTCGAGGAACCGCTGATCGTTGCTACCACCCGTCCCGAGACCGTATTGGGCGACACCGCGGTCGCCTTCCACCCCGAGGACGAGCGCTACCGCCACCTGACGGGGCGTTTCGCGCGGCTGCCGATTCTCGGCCGGCGCCTGCGGCTGGTCGCCGACGAGTACGTCGACCCGGAGTTCGGCACCGGACTGGTCAAGGTCACCCCGTTCCACGACCCGAACGACTACGAGATCGCGCAGAGGCACGATCTGCCCGGGCTGCGGGTGATCGGCCTGGACGGCCGGATGACGGCCGAGGCGGGCGCCGACTTCGAAGGTCTGGACCGCTTCGAGGCCCGCCGCCGCGTCGTCGAGCGTCTTGAGGCGGAGGAGCGCCTCGTCAAGACCGAGCGGCACGTTCACAGTGTGGGCCACTCGCAGCGGAGCGGCGAACCGATCGAGCCGATGCTGTCGCCGCAGTGGTTCGCCGACGTCTCCGGCATGGCGAAGGAGGCGCTGGCCGCCGCCTCCGATGGGCGCCTCGAGCTGATCCCGAACTCCTGGGAGAAGACCTGGGAGCACTGGCTTTCGAACATCCGCCCCTGGGTCATCTCCCGCCAGCTCTGGTGGGGGCACCGCATTCCAGCCTGGTACGACCAGGACGGGACTTGCTACGTGGCGATGAACCGTGGAGAGGCCGAGGAACTGGCCGGCACGTCCGAACTGACCCGCGACCCCGACGTGCTGGACACCTGGTTCTCGTCCGGGCTGTGGCCGATCTCGACTCTTGGCTGGCCCGACGAGGACGCGCCGGACCTCCGGACCTGGTACCCGACGGACGTCCTGATCACCGGCCACGACATCCTGTTCTTCTGGGTGGCGCGGATGGTCATGCTCTCCAACCACTTCTACGGCGATATCCCGTTCGGCACCGTCCATCTGACCGGTCTGGTGCGGGATGCGCACGGCGAGAAGATGTCGAAGACCAAGGGCAACACGGTCGACCCGATGGACCTGGTGAAGGAGTACGGCGCTGACGCGATGCGTTTCACCCTGGCGGTGCTGGACGTGCCGGGACGCGACATCCCGCTCGACCTGGAGCGCATGGCGGGGTACCGCGCCTTCGGCAACAAGATCTGGAACGCGGTCCGCTTCGCCCTGGCGCGCACCGAGGGCGCCAGTACTCCGGCGTCGGTTGCCGAGTTGCTGGGTAGCGACCTGGCCGCTCCGGAGCGGTGGATCCTCTCGCGCCTGTCGGCGACCGCGGCCGCGGTCAACGCGGCCCTGGCAGAGTTTCGTTTCGACCGCGCCTGCAACGCGCTCTACCACTTCTTCTGGCACGAGCTCTGCGACTGGTACATCGAGTTCGCCAAGCCCGCCCTCTCCGGCGCCGCTGCGCGCCCGCGGGTCGCCGAGACCGTCCTCTACACGATCGACGCCAGTCTCCGACTGCTGCACCCCGTGATGCCGCACCTGACCGAGGAGCTCTGGCAGCGCCTGCCGCGAGGGGCGGCGCCGGAGTCCGCCGGACCCCGGAGCATCGCCGTTGCGGCCTACCCGCTGGGCGACGACGACCTTGTCTCGGATGAGATCGAGCGGGGCATGGACGTGCTGGTCGCCGTGGTCCAGACCGCCCGGAGTCTGCGCCGCGAACGGAACCTCACCGGCGCCGCGAAGATGGCGGTCTTCGTCGAGGGCGGCGACGCGGACCTGATCGCCTTCGTCGTCGAGCAGGCGTCCCTCCTTGGCGCCGTCGCCGCCGTCGGGCAGGTGAGCGCGGGCCAGGGTCCGGCCGGGTCGGTCCGGGACCGGGCCGGAGGTTTGAACCTGGCATTCGAGGTCGAAGCGCCCGCGATGAGCGAGGCCGAACGGGCGAAGCTCACCAGGGAGCTGGAGAAGATCGACGCCGAGATCGCCGGCGCCGAGGGCCGTCTCTCGAACGCCGCGTTTCTCGAGAAGGCGCCAGCCCACGTTGTCGAGGGCAACCGCGCCCGTCTCGCCGAACTGGAGGAGCAGCGCAACCGGGTGAGCGAGATCCTGTCGCACTGAGCCGGCGCCGACTCGGTTAGGCTTCCTGCCCCAATGGCGGACCGCTCTAACGATTTCGACCAGTTTGTCGGGGAACTTCGGTCCCGTTCGCGGCGCCTGCCGGACAACCTGGTGTTGATGGACACCGTCGACTCGACGAACCGCTTCGTCAAGGCTCTGGCCGAACGGTTCTTCGAGGAGGAATCCATGCCCCAGACGGCGCTGGTGGTGGCCTTCGAGCAGACCGCGGGCCGGGGTCGACAGGGTCGTTCCTGGGTCAGCACCGCGGGACGCGGTCTCTACTGCACGTGGCTGCAGCCGCTGCCGATCGCGGGAGCGGGCCCGGTGGAGGATCAGCTCGGTGCACTGCCGCTGCTGGCCGGAGTCGGGGTGTGCCGCGCGTTGGCGGGCTTCACAGGCGGGCGAGCGGGCCTGAAGTGGCCCAACGACGTGCTCGTGGACGGCCGCAAGATCGCGGGGATCCTGATCGAGACGGTCGTCGGCCGAGAAGGCGGCATGGTCGCCGTGATCGGTTTCGGCGTGAACTACGACTTCGGCGCCGGGGGCGAACTGCCGACGCCGGTCTCGACATCGCTCGCGCTCGAAACCGAGCGCGCGCCTTCGCGGGCGGCCGTCGTCGAACGGCTCGCGACCTCGCTGGAACGCGAGCTCAGCCACGCCGGAGACCCCGTGTACGCACTGGATGCCTACCGCCCCTGCAGCGTCCATCGCGAGGGCGACGAGGTGAGCTGCCGGATCGGCGGCGAGACGGTCTCCGGCCGTTTCGCGGGCTTCGATGACGGCGGCCGCTTCCGCCTCGAGACGGCGACCGGCCTGCGCACGATCGCCTCGGGCGAGGTCATCGAGGCGTGACCCCGGGAGCGGATCCTGAGAGCGGGGACCGCGACTACTTCGAGGCGATCGAGGAAGAGTTCATCCGGCTGCGGGGAGCGCCGTTGCTGTTGAGTCCCGCCGACTGGCGCTTGGCGCAGCAGTGGCGGCTGGAGGGCGTGCCGCTCTCGTTGGTCATGGAGAGCATCCGCGAAGTGTTCGCGCGCCGGGCCGAGCGGGCCGCCGCCTCGCCGGAGGCGCCGAAGAGACGGGTGAGCAGTTTGCGGTACTGCCGGGCGGCGGTGGCGAAGGCATGGGCGGTTTACCGGGAGTTGGGGGCGGTACCGACGGTGCGCCGGCGGCCGGCCGCGATCGATGTGCCGGCGCGGCTTGCGGCCCTGGCGTCCGCGCTACCGGCGACGTTGGAAGGTGTCGACGTCTGGCGGAGCAGGCTGCTCGGGCTGAGCGGTCCGGCCCCCGAGGTCGAAGCCCGGCTGGCCGAGTTGGATATCGAACTCTTGGCGCAGGCGTTCGAGTCCCTGGCGCCGGCGGACCGCGAAGCCGTCGTGGCGGGCGCCGGCGAGGCGCTGGCTCGGATGGCCGGAAGAGTGGACGAGGACCGGTTGCCGGAGCTCAGGCAGCGCTTGGTGCGCCGCTCCGTGCGCGAGCGTCTCGGGCTTCCGCTGCTGTCTCTGTTTGCCGAGCCGGCTGCGGCGGCTTAGCTTCCCTGTTCTTCGCCGTTCCGCCGCCAGCGGTCGGCGCAGCGGTCGTAGAGCACGACGCCGACCGTCATGCCCAGATTCAGCGACACGGCGGTCGGAACCTGGATCCGGTGGTCGCTGTGCTTCAGGATCCGGTCCGAGATCGAGCCGCTCTCCGGTCCGAAGACGTAGCAGGCCCGCTCGGGGTGAACGAAGTCGGGTAGCGCCACGGCGTCCGGCACGATCTCGACGGCGACCAGAGCCGTGTCGCGAGGCGTCGCCTCGAGCAGATCCTCAACCTCGATCACCGGAACGTGCCGGTAGGCCCGCGTGGGATCCGTCGGTAGCCGGCGGATGTCGATGTCTCCCGAGGGCTGGCTCAGGATGATCATGCGGGCCTGGAAGCAGAGCGCCGCGCGCAGGACGTGGCCGACGTTCACTGGATCGGCGGGCCGGTCCAGCGCGACACAGGCGAAGCCCCGGCCGCCGGCCAGGTCAGCGCGTCGCTGGACTGGGCGCTCGATCTTCTTCGCCAATTCAGGACGCCTCGTCGCCGTACTGCTCAAACAGCCGCTCGATCAGAAGCTGGAGCGGGAACCGGTTCAGTCTGCCGGTGCTGGCGGCACGCTCGCCGTAGCTGGTCACCGCGTCGGGTGCGATCCCGTCGCCCCAGATCAGCACCGGCACCGGATCGGCGCCATGGGCGCCGACCTCGGACAGGGTGGCGTGGTCGGCCGTCACGGCGACACGGATCGGCTGTTTCAGCTTCTCGATCAGGGCGCCGAGTTCGCGGTCGACGCGCTCGAGGAAGGCGACCTTCAGATCGGGGCGGCGATCGTGAGCTGCGATGTCGGCGCCCTTCACGTGAACGACGACCAGGTCGTGCTCCTTGAGCGCTTCGGCGGCGCTATCGAACTTGAGGCCTAAGTCCGTGTCCACGTTCGCGGTCATGCCGCGACGGCGGATGACGGAGGCGCCGAGTGCCGAGGCGATGCCCATCACCGTCCGGTCGCCGCCGATGCAGGCCGCGCTGAGCGGCAGACCGCCCGGCTCCAGGGGCAGAAGCCGGTGGACCCGGCCCACTCCTCGGGTCAGGATCGCGTTCGCCGGCAGTTCGCCGTTCTCACGCCGTTCCTCGTTCACCGGATGCCGCGCCAGCACTCGCCGCGCCTCCTGCTCGAACAGGGCCAGGACGCGTGCAGTGCGCTCGGCGCTGTCGTCGTTCGGATCGAGAGGCCTCGGCGCCAGCGGTCGTCCGGAGGGTGCGCCGTCGCCCGGATCGGAGCCTTCGATGGCCGACGTGAGGCCTTCTCCGCGCAGAGTGATCGCGAGTCGATGCTCCGTCGTCGCCCGCACGCGGACCTTGACCGGGTCTGAGGCGGGAAGCTCCAGACGGTCGATCGCCTTGGCGAGTATCTTGGCCCCTTCGCGAATGCGGCCGGCCCGGCGATCGACGACGAAACCGCGCTCGTCGAGGGTGGCGAAATTGCCGCGGATGGCGATCGTTCCGGTCTTCAGCTTGAGGCCGGCGCCCAGCGCCTCGATGGGTCCTCGGGTCATCACCCTCGGCGACTGGGCGAACAGGGCGAGGTTTCCCGATGCCGTATCCGGAACCACGCCGGGCGCTACCGGGTCGGCCAGACCGCAGGCGCCTTCCCGGGCCAGCCGGTCGAGCGTAGGCGTTCGCGCGGCTTCCAGCGGCGTCCGCGCCCCGAGCGAGCGCAGCGGCCGGTCGGGAAGACCGTCGATCACCAGCAGGAAAGCCGGGGTACGGCGCTCGCTCAGCAACCGCATCGACGCCTGGGTGAGCCAGGGCAGTCGCTGGGACAGGCTCTGCCCGAGCAGGGCGATGGCGGTCGGAAGCAACTCCTCCCGGTCCGTCGTGTCGAGAATCGGGATCCCTGATTCCCGAGCCAGTCGCAACAGGTGGTTCTGCTGTTCACGGATGACCCGGAAGTGGTCGAGCTGCCGGTTCGGCCTTCTGCCGGCAAAGGACTCGCGCGCGAGGAAGTGGCTGCGGTGAACTTCCTCGTCAGGGGTCGAGAGCACGGTGAAGAACTGGTAGGCCTCGCCTTCGAAGTCGGTGAACGGAACCAGACCGGGCAGGAGGTGGACGCCCTCGACGACCAGACTGAGGTTCTCGGCAATCGCCCGTTCGACCACCGCCCGGACGCCGACGCACACCCTGGTGGCCTGCTCTTCCAGGGTCGCTACCTGTGGGTTGCCGCCGGCGGTAGCGAACTCGCTCGCAGAATCGGCGGGGGTCTCATAACTCGAGACGTGGAGTGCCGGCAGGATCGCCGGCGAAAACACCATCCGCATCACCTGACGCACGGTGTCGGTGGCGTTGATCCGGTAGATGCGCAATTGCGGCGCCAGATCGAGCGCCAGGGTGGACTTGCCCGTGCCGGCGCCGCCGCCGATATAGAGGATCAGGGGTTTCGGCAGCCGGCGCAGGCGACGGATCAGCCGGTAGCGTGAAGCGGTGTCCGCGCCCTCTTCCGCTTCCAGAAGTTCGGCGACCCGCTGCGCGAGATGCTGCTTCTCAAGGCTGGTCGCGCCTTCGCGCTGCAACTGTCGCTGCAGTTGCTCCACCCGGCGGTAGGCCCGGTCGAAGTCGAGTCCGGCCGCGTAGAGGCTGCGCGCAAGCAGCCCACGGGAGAACGGTTGCGCTTCGCCGTGGTGGGTGATCTGGATCGGGCGCTCGGGACCACCCTCGGTGACGATCAGGTTTCCTCCCGCGCACGTCGCAGGGGACAACTGGCGCAACTGAGGGGCTCGCCGTCGGGTCCGAGGACATCCGGGCCGCCGCAGGAGCCGCGCAGGCAGCGGCCGTTCAACAGCACGCCGACCGACATGAGGATCACGCAAGCGGCGATGACGGTGATGGTTAGAAGCAGGAGGGCCATCTCGCGGAGAGTCTAGCTCCCGAAGCGCTCGCGGAAGGCCGCGCTCGTCAACTCCTCGATGCCGGACTCCCCGTAAACCAGCAGCAACGCCGCCACGCCGTTCTCGTCCGCCCAGCGCAGACCGTCTTCAGGCCCGAGCACCATGAGGGCTGTGGCGTAGGCGTCCGCCACCGCGCAGCTCTCGTGGATCACGCTCGCCGATGCCAGTGCGTGGACCACCGGCCGGCCGGTCCTGGGATCGATCGTGTGGGAGTAGCGCACGCCATCGCGCTCCCAGTAGTTGCGGTAGTCACCGGAAGTCGCCAAGGCCCCGTCGGTGATCGGCAGCACCTGCTGCAGGCCGGGCGGAAGGTTCTCCGCCGCCGCTTCAGCGCCGGACTCGGTGGACCTTGCCGGGGGCCGTTCGATGGCGATACGCCACGGACCGCCGGAGCTGCTTTGGCCTGCGGCGCGCACCTCGCCGCCCACCTCGACCAGATGGTTCGCGTAGCCGGCCTCCGTCAAGGCCTCGGAAACCCGGTCCGTGGCCCAACCCTTGGCGATTGCCGACAGGTCGAGCGCCGCGCCCGCGTCGAGCTTCGCCGCCTGCCGAGCGGCCGGCGATAGTTCGATAGCGCCAACCGCCCGTTGCAACTCGATGAGATGGTCATCGGCGGGAGGGGTCGGCGACAAGCCGCGTCCCGGCGCGCCGAAGCCCCAGGCGTCGACCAGGGGCCCCACCGTCGGATCGAACGCTCCACCGCTCTCATCGCGCACC
Organism: Candidatus Multivorans sp.; assembly: GCA_965238135.1. Classification (GTDB taxonomy): domain Bacteria; phylum Acidobacteriota; class Thermoanaerobaculia; order Multivoradales; family Multivoraceae; genus Multivorans. The sequence goes on from OZ250177.1 coordinate 793,985, forward strand.
CGCCAGGCAAGTTCCAGGACCGACCAAGTGTCTTCGGAGAACACGAGCGACTCGCCGGCCGAAAGCCGGTTGAAACGAGAGATCTCCGAGTCCTCCCGGTAGGTCGACATCTCCCGGTCGACCGCGTCGAGCCGGCCCTCGACCAGGATGCGGATCGCGTCGCTTTCGCCGGCCTCCGCGATGGCGCGAACTCGGTAGTAGGTCCCCATCGTCGGCCCCTCGAGCACGACCTCGTTGGGCGCCTGAGCGCAGCCCGCAATCAAAGCGGCGGCAACTGCCAGTAGCGACACCTCCCACCGGACCCGCGCCAGGCGGGTGCTACCGACTTCGACGTGTACCGGCAGCGTCGACCCCGACCGCCTCAGCCGAAGTCGTCGAAGGCGATGTTCTCAGGCTCGACTCCCAGGTCGTCGAGCATTTTCATGCAGGCCTGGAGCATCAGCGGCGGTCCGCAGAGGTAGTACTCGACCTCTTCCGGACAGGGGTGGTCCTTCAGGTAGTTGTCGTACAGGACCTGGTGGATGAACCCGGTGTAGCCCTCCCAGTGATCCTCCTCGAGCGGGTCGGAGAGCGCGAGATGCCAGGTGAAGTTCGGGTTCTCGGCCGCGATGCGGTCGAAGTGATCGGTGTAGAAGGCTTCGCGGTAGGAGCGGGCGCCGTACCAGAAGGACACCTTGCGGTTGGCGTGGAGCCGCTGAAACTGGTCGAAGATGTGGGAGCGCATGGGCGCCATGCCGGCGCCGCCGCCGATGAAGATCATCTCGGCGTCGGTATCCTTGGCGAAGAACTCGCCGAAGGGGCCCGCGATCGTCACCTCGTCGCCCGGCTTCAGATCGAAGATGTAGGACGACATCTGGCCCGGGGGCAGGTCCATCTGGCGCGGCGGCGGCGTCGCCACCCGCACGTTCAGCATGATGATGCCCTTTTCCTCCGGGTAGTTCGCCATCGAATAGGCGCGGATGACGGTCTCGTCGACCTTGGACACCAGATTCCAGAGCTTGAAGCGGTCCCAGTCGTCGTGGTACTCGTCCTCGATCTGGAACGTGCTGTAGTCCACCTTGTGCGGAGGGGACTCGATCTGGATGTAGCCACCGGCTCGGAACGGCACTTCTTCGCCGGCAGGAAGCTCGAGAATCAGCTCCTTGATGAAGGTGGCGACGTTCTCGTTCGAGCGCACTGTGCACTGCCACTTCCTCACCCCGAAGATCTCGGCGGGGACCGCGATCTTCATGTCCTCCTTGATCTTCACCTGGCAGCTCAGGCGGCAGCCTTCGCGGGCCTCGCGGCGGCTGATGTGGGTCTTCTCGGTGGGCAGCATCGCGCCGCCGCCGTCGAGCACGTCGACGGTGCAGACGCCGCACGTGCCCTGGCCTCCGCAAGCCGACGGAATGAAGATCTGATGCTCGGCCAGGGTGCTGAGCAGGGTGCCGCCGGTCGTCGCGGTCAGCGACTTCTCGTCGTTGATCAGGATCTGCACCTCGCCGCCGGCGACCAGGCGGGCCTTGGCCTGCATCAGGATCAGAACGAGGGCCAGGATGACGACCGTGAACATCACCACCCCGAGCAGGGCTTCGGTGATCACAGTTGGATGCCTCCGAAGGCCATGAAGCCGAACGCCATCAGGCCGGTGACGATGAAGGTCATGCCCAGGCCCCGCAGTCCGTGGGGCACGTTGCTGTAGCGCAGGCGCTCGCGGATCGACGCCAGGGAGACGATGGCCAGGAACCAGCCGATGCCCGAGCCGAGGCCGAACACGACGCTCTCGCCGAAGCCGTAGTCACGCTCGACCATGAACAGCGAGCCGCCCAGGATCGCGCAGTTCACCGCGATCAAGGGCAGGAAGATGCCCAGGCTGGCGTGAAGCGCCGGGAAGAAGCGGTCGGTCGTCATCTCCACGAGCTGGACCATCGCCGCGATGCTCCCGATGAAGCAGAGGAGGTTCAGGAAGGTGAGGTCGTAGGCGGCCAACTCGGGGCTGATCCAGGCCAGGGCGCCCTCGTTCAGGAGGTAGGTCTGGATCAGGTTGTTGATCGGCACGGTGACGGTGAGCACGAAGATCACCGCCAGCCCCAGGCCGACGGCGGTCTCCACCTTCTTCGACACGGCCAAAAACGAGCACATGCCGAGGAAGAAGGTCAGCGCCATGTTCTCGACGAAGATGGCCTTCACGGCCAGGTTCAGGTAGTCCTCGAGCATCGTCCGGAGTCCTCCCTAGCCGTCCATCTCGACTTGCGCGGTTTGCAGGGACGCAGCCAGACGCGGAGCGCGGGCGCGAGCGAACTGTTGTTGAGGCATCGCGTTGTTCCTCTAGCCGTCCATCTCGACTTGCGCGGTTTGCAGGGACGCAGCCAGACGCGGAGCGCGGGCGCGAGCGAACTGTTGTTGAGGCATCGCGTTGTTCCTCTAGCCGTCCATCTCGACTTGCGCGGGCTTCCAGACACGGAGCGCCCAGATCAATCCGCCGATGATGAAGAACGCGGCGGGCGACAGCAGCATCAGGCCGTTCGGCAGGTACCAGCCGCCCTCGGAGACGGTGGGCAGGATGGAGACGCCGTACAGCTTCCCGGAGCCGAACAGCTCCCTCAGCACCGCGGTGGCCATCAGCACCGCGCTGTAGCCGAGGCCGTTGCCGATGCCGTCCATGATCGCGAGGGACGGCGGGTTCTGCATCGCGAACGCCTCAGCCCGTCCCATGATGATGCAGTTGGTGATGATCAGCCCGACGAACACCGAGAGCTGCTTGCTGATCTCGAACACGTAGGCCTTGAGGATCTGGTCGGTGACGATGACGAGCGAAGCGATCACGGTCAACTGGACGATGATCCGGATGCTGTTCGGGATCTGATGGCGGAGCAGGCTGATCGTGAGATTGGAGACGGTCAGCACGCAGATGACGGCCGCGCACATGACCAGCGAGGTTTCCATCTTCGTGGTCACCGCCAGCGCCGAGCAGATGCCGAGCACCTGGAGTGCGATCGGGTTGTTGTTCCACAGCGGATCGAGCGCCGCTTCGCTCTTCTTGATCGCCATCAGTTCGCCTCCGCGCGGATCCGGTCGAGGTAGGGCTCGAAACCGTTGTCGCCGAGCCAGAAGTCAAGCATGTTCGTTACTCCGCGGCTGGTGATCGTGGCGCCGCTCAGACCGTCGACGCGGTACGGATCCTGCTCCGCGCTGGCGGCCTCACCCTTGATCACCTCCAGCCGGAACGAGCCGTCTTCGTCGAAGGCCCGGCGCCCCGGCCACAGGTTCTTCCAGCGCGGGTTGTCGACCTCGCCGCCCAGGCCCGGCGTCTCCTTGTGCTGGTAATAGGTGATGCCGCGTACGGTCGTTGTGTCCGTGTCGAGCGCCAGGAAGCCGTAGAGCGTGCCCCAGAGTCCGAGGCCCTCGATCGGCAGGACGACCATATCGAGCTCGCCGGCGTCGTCTCGCACTTCGTAGAGCAGTGCCTGGTCGGGAACCCGCTTGACCTTGGCCGGGTTGGTCGGCGCTTCGGTGCTGGTGGCCGGGTCGCGGGCCCGCCGCTGCTGGTCGAAGGTGGCCGCGTCGGCGTCGGCCTGCGGTTCGCCCGAGGCGAGGTCGACGATCACCGGTTCGATCGGCTCGAAGCGCTCGGCCACCTGTTCCGCGGTAACCGACTCGCCGGGCTGGAGCAGTCCCACCGCTTCGAGCACCCGTTTCTGCTTGTACAGAGCGGCGTTCTCGTTCTGGCGATCTTCGAGGGTGACCGCGGACGAGGAGACGAGGATCCCGGAGACGATGCAGATCGCGGTCGCGAACAGGAGGGTGTAGCCGGTGGCCTGTGGGTTGGGCATCGGGAAGTTCCGCCGGCCAGTCTATTGCGCGTAACGCGCCTGACGGCGCTTCATGTTCGCCTTCAGGACATAGTGGTCGATCAGAGGTGCGAACAGGTTCATGAACAGGATCCCGAGCATCACGCCTTCCGGGAAGGCGGGGTTCACCGTGCGGATCAGGATCGCCAGCGCGCCGACCAGGAAACCGTAGATGTACCGGCCCCGGTTCGTTTGCGCCGCGCTCACCGGATCGGTGGCCATGAAGACCATGCCGAAGGCCCAGCCGCCGAGCACCACGTGCCAGTGGAAGGGCACGGAGAGCATCGGATTCGTCGCCGACGAGGCCAGGTTCAGCAGCAGGGAGATGGCGAGGGATCCGGCGGTGGCGGCGACCATGATGCGCCAGGAGCCGATGCCGGTGGCGATCAGGATCGCGGCGCCGATCAGGCAGGCGAGGGTCGAGGTCTCGCCCATCGATCCGGGGATATCGCCCAGGAACGCCTGCATCCAGGACACGTCGCCCGCTATGGCGTCCAGCCCGTCGAGCGGTGCACTGGAATCGGGTTCGGCCTCGTGCACCGCGATGTCGCCGAGCGCCGTGGCGCCGCTGTAGCCGTCGGCGGCCGAAGTGCCTGCCGCGATCCACACCGCGTCGCCCGAGATCTGGGCGGGATAGGCGAAGAACAGGAACACGCGCGCGGTGAGCGCCGGGTTCAGCACGTTGTAACCCGTGCCGCCGAAGATCTCCTTGCCGACCACGACGCCGAAGGCGATGCCGATCGCGACCTGCCAGAGCGGGATCGTCGGTGGCAGGACCAGCGGGAAGAGCATGCCGGTGACCAGGAAGCCCTCGTTGATGTCGTGGCGCCGGACGACCGCGAACAGCCCTTCGCAGGCGCCGCCGACGGCGAAGGTCACGATCAGGACGGGCAGGTAGTAGAGTGCGCCGTGGACCGAGTTGGCGAGCACGCTGCTCGCGTCGAAGGGCAGACCCAGCATCTCCATCGCGTCGGTCCGCCAATTGGGCAGGGCGGTGGCGCCGCCCGCGATCGCCAGGTGGATCTGCCGTCCCGTGTTGAACATGGCCATCAGCACGCAGGGCACGAGCGCGGCGACGACGGTCATCATCAGGCGCTTCAGGTCGAGCGCGTCGCGCACATGGGCGGCGCCGGCGGTCGTCTTGCCGGGCGTGTAGAGAAACGTGTCGGGCGCTTCGTAGAGGGGGTAGAAGCGCTCGAAGCGGCCGCCCGGCTCGAAGTGGCGGGCCTGACGGTCGAGGATTTTGCGCAGGAACTTCATTGCCAGCCGAAGGGCCCTAACCTTCCTTCTCGATCAGTTCGAGCGCGTCGCGCAGGTAGGGGCCGTACTCGGTCTTGCCGGGGCACACGAAGGTGCAGAGCGCCAGATCCTCCTCCAGCAACTCCAGGCAGCCGAGTTCCTCGGCCCGCTCGATGTCCCCGGCCACCAGGGACTTGAGCAGGAAGGTCGGCTGCAAGTCCCAAGGAAAGACGCTCTCGTAGAGGCCGATCGGCACGATGGCGCGCGGTGAACCCCAGGTCGTCGTGGTCATGGCGAAGGACCGGCGCGGCAGCAGCGTGGAGCCGAAGGCGCGGGCGCGCGAGAAAGCGCCGAAGCCGGGCTGCAGCCAGCCCAGAAAGCGACGGCTGTGGTCGTCCTCGAGCACCGAGACCGTGTCGTGGAAGCGGCCCAGGTAGCCGTGGATGTCGGCCGGCGCGCCCTTCCCGATCGCGGTTCGGCCGCTGAGAGGCGAGCCGCTGATGACACGCGCTGCGACATCGCCGTCAGCTTCGCCCGTGTTGCTCGTCTCCGCCCGCACAAGATCGGCGAGGGAGGCGCCGAGCCGCGTGCGCAGCAGCCTCGGAGCGCGCACCGGCGGGCCGGCGAGAGCGACGATGCGCACAACGTCGGGCTCCCCGGTCGCGAACAGCCGGCCGATCGCGACGGTGTCCTGGAGTCCGATCTGCCATACGAGCTTGCTGCGGTCAACCGGATCCAGGGTGTGAATGTGCAGGCCCGGAGCGCCGGCGGGGTGGGGGCCGACGAATTCCTCGATCCGCACCTGGCCGCTCGCTACGAGGGCCGCCAGCGTTCCCGGCGCCCGGCAGAGGTAGACCGGGCCGTCCGTCAGCCGGGCCAGAGCCGCGAGACCGCGTTCCAGGTCGCCGGCGCGTCCCTCGGCGATCCGGTCCGCGTCGGGGGCGAAGGGCTCGGTGTTCATCGCGGTGACGAAGATGGATTTGGGCACGCTGTTCAGGGCCGCGGTGCGTCCGAACGGGCGCGCGCGCAGGGCGATCCAGTCGCCGGACTCGACCAGCAGCGCCTGCACATCCTCGCGGGAGAGGGCGCTCGGGTGACGCCCGGTGTAACTCGCGAAGCCGACCCCGGCGCCGCCGGAACCCGCCTGGTCCGCGGGATCCACCCGCACCACGACCGAGATCAGGGCCCGCTTGGCGCCCCGGTTCACCGCCGCGACCGTTCCTGCGGCAGGTGAGGTGAGGCGGACACCGGGCTGCTTGCGGTCCTCGAACAGGAGTTGTCCGCGCCGTACGGCGTCGCCCGGCGAGACGTGCATCGCCGGCTTCATGCCGGGGTAGTCGGCTGCCGTGACCGCTACCGTCCCGGGCGCCGCGGCGTCGGCGACCGTCTGCTCGGGAGCGCCCGAGATGGGCAGGCTCAGTCCCCGCCTGAAACGGTGCGTGGCCATCGATCGTGACGTGCCTTATTCCGGCGATCGAGCTCTAGTCCGGCGAGCGAGGGCGAATCGGAACGCGTCGCTCGGCCAGTGAGGGACTATTCCACAAGGTGCCTGGATCGGCAACCTCGATTGCGCGCCTAGTGAGGTTCCAAGAGTGTCAGGACCGATCGGCGACGGTTCGGCTGTCTTCTTGCCGGCCGTGATGGCAGCAGAGCCGACGCCTGCGCAGCCCAGAGCCGCCGATTCAGCTCGGCGAGCCTGCCCTTCGCGCGCAGCAGAGAAGAGTGAACCAGCGGTCTGCTCGTGGGCCCCTCCACGGTGCCGGCTTCCCATGTCTCCGGCGTCTGCTCCGACCATCCCCGCTCGGCCACATCCGCTTCCAGGATCTTCCAGGGACGGAGGATGGACTCCGGCCGGGCTCCAATCAGTCGCTCCGCGAGGCGAACGTCCCATTGCGCTACGTGAGCCACGGTTGCGGCGAGAAGAAACCGGTACTCCGGGGCAACGAGGATGTTCTTCAGAGCGAGCATGAAAAGGTCGTCCCGATGAACGACGTTGCGGTACTCGAGGTAGCGGATCCACACGTCGGACAGCACTGAACGCTCGAAACCGGCGCCGCAGAGAGGTACGACGAAGACGCTGGGCGGAGGCCCGTCGGCCAGGTTCCGGCACGCATCGGAGTAGCGGACGAGAAGGTCGCGCCAGTACGACCAGGAAGCCGGGTCGATGTCCTTGACCCAGATGACTCGATCGCCGAAACCCGATCGGTTCAGCAGGTGGTGTGCTGGTACGGGTGGTCTCGGGTCGGCTACGGAGCTTCCCAGAACACGACGGCGTTCGGCGTCAACACCGGCACGGAGCGGCGTCCACTCGTCTCCCCAGTTGCAACGCCCCTTGATCTCGTCCTCGAGTCCGCAAGGGGGGCGTTCGGCAAAGCGCAGGACGACGCTCGATCCCTTGCGCAGACTCTTGACGACGGATCCGATGAAGGAGCCGGGGCCAGGCAGGTCCCAGAGTACTGACAAGCCTTGAATCCCCGGTCAGATCGAGGATTCTGCGGACGACCGGGTCAACACGGAGCCGGTCGTCGCTGTCGCGTTCGACGAGGCACAGCATCTCGGCCGCCCAGATTGCTCTCTCCATGTCCGCGGAGGGGCCTTGCGTGGGGCCCTCCGACAGCGATATCTGATCCGCGCCGCCGAACAGTCGGCCCTGTTCGTCCGGGCGTAGCACGCGAGCCTCGCGACGAGCGGCCTCTGGTCGAGGGGCGGTCTCCACAAGGCGAAGCGCTTCCCGCAGGAACGACCGATCGAGGCCAAAGGCCTTGCGGAGGCGCTCCGCGTTCTCGGCGAGGAGAGTCGACATGCCGTCCGCCTCGAGCCGGCTCGCCTGCCCATGTTCTCTGATGCAGTCTCGGACGAGTTCAAGCAGAACCGGCCAACCTCCGGCTCGCCGCGCAAGGTCCAGTTCGACGTTGCCTGTCAGCTTGTGGCCGATCTCGTCTTCTTCGTCGAGCCATCTGGCAGCGAAGCCGGGCGACCACGGGCCCAGCCGAACGACATCGACCGTGCGGTACTTGGAGCTGATCGGTGGCCCGTCGGGTCTCAGTTCCTCGGCCAACCCCGCCAAGCGCCGATGACACCTCCGCATGAGAGGTCGAGGACGTGCCTTCGGGAGAGCCGTAGAGCAATTCGTTGGCGACCAGAAGATCTCCATCCGCGACATGCTGCACGATCGGCGGCCATCGCGTCGAGTCGTTCGAGCAGGACCGGCAAACCGCGGCGCACGGTCTGGACCAAGCTGTCGATGACCTTCTGGCGGTGGTCGGAGATGTGAGGCTGCTCTTCCAGGGCGACATAGCGCTTGGCGAGCACGAGCGCTTCGACCAGATGACGCTGGAACTGGAGCAGCGACTTCGCGTCGATGCTCTGTCGAGTAGACAACAGGTTGGCGCTGTGCCGGTCAACGATCTTGCGGAGCTCGGCCTCGTCGCCGAGTTGGGCGGACAGGCGCTGTACCGCATCCGCGCGCCCTTCCGACTCCATTGCCTTCATCAACCGGCCGAGCTCGTTTGAGTCCTGGCAGAGGACGTTCCAGACGCGGTTGGCAGGGCGGTAGGACATCTTCCTCTTGCGGCCAACCGCCCACCAATTGCGAAGATCCCGCTGGAACGTCGTCAGTAGGTCGTGCTGACCGGCGTGACCGCGGCTGCCCGGCGTCGTCCGGCTCGTCGCACGCGTCCGGCTGGGCCGGTGGCGAGTCCGGGCCGATGTCGTCCGGCTTCTCGGATACGTCCGACTCGGGCGCTGGCGTGTCTGGCCCGTGTTCGCCACTGGGCGGGACCGACGGCGCGAGCTCGCGCAGAAGTGCGTCGGCGGCGTCACGGTAGCTCCACCGGGCGCCGACCTCTTGGATGACGACCTCGTCCTTCTGATCCTCCCACTCCCGATGCGCTTGTCGGTCCTGGGGTTCGCTCTCCCGCAGACGGCTGAGTTCGCGGGCCAGATCCCGATGCCGGTCGCAGGTCTGTCGGAGCGTTTGGATGGATCGCGGAATCGAGTCCGCCAGTCGTTCGTGCTCGGCCTCCGCGATGTTCGGCCCGAGATCTTCGAGACCAAGCCAGAGGCTGCGGAGCTTGGCGAGATCCTCGCCGTGGATCAGATCGGAACGGGAGTCCTCGCCGATCTGTTCAAGGAACTGCAGGGCGAGACTCCGCAGTTGCTCGATCGCCTGGTTCTTGATCTCCTTCTGCCGCGATTGAGCGGCGTTCCGGAGTCCGGCGAGTTGATCCTCCAGATCGGTAGCCAGGCCGCTCACGGCGGCTAATGCCCTGGCGTCGTCCAGAACGCCCGTCAGGCTGGCCAGTGAGTCGAGGATCGGGTCCAGTGCGGTCCTGTGCGCCCGGACGAGCTTTCCGCCAAGCTCCTGTCTCTGACCGTCGGCGGGTGCCTGCTGATAGGCCAAGCCGAGCGCATCGAGCGTGGCCTGTAGATCTTCGCTTCCGGCAGGATTGCTTGGCCCGGGTGAGTTCCCGCTGCCGGCGTCCTGGCTTGCGGCAGCGGAAGGGCCAGACTGACGGAACTGCGCACCGATTCGGTGCTGGACTCGGTTAGGATCCGAACCATGGACGGTACGAGTGGTTCGGAGTTGTCGGGAATTCGTCGTGCCGCCGCACAGTCCGCTTTCCGCGAGTACTTGGGCTGCGACGCTGTCCCCATGACGCTCGCCGAGTTCGACGAGGGCGACGGCCGCCGGGTGGAGTGTTGGGACGCGAGGACGCAGACCGCGATGGTGCTGCGGGAGCCGAGCGTCCAGCACGACGCGTGCGCAAGCCGGCTGGTCCAGTTGATCCGGTCGATCGCTCATGTTCGCGGTTCTGCGATCTTCTCGGCCGGTTCGGCCGACCTGGTCGCCCGGAGCGCTGCTGGCCACCGGGAGTTGGTCCTTCAGGCCGACGCGACGATCTACCTTCACCCCAAGCGAGACGCGCCCGCCGGCCCCTACATCGAGGTGGACAGCGATTCGTTGCCGGATGTCGTGCTGGAGGTGGACTACACGACCGATGTCCGGCGTGGCCGGGGCGGCCGCCGCGGCAAGCTGGAGGACTACGCGGCCTGGAGGCTGCCGGAAGTGTGGGTGGAAGTGCCGGACCCTCCCTGGTTGCGGGGCAGGCGGCGCTCGGGCCTGACGATCTTCCTGTGGGAGGGTGACCGATACGTCGAGGCGGCGAGCAGCCGCGCCTTCCCGGGATGGACTGCCGTGGAAATCCACCACGCGTTGAACGAGCAGGAAGAGTCAGCCGAGACAGTCTCCGTCCTGCGCCGGGTGGGCCGAGCGCTGGGCGCTGCCGAGGGCACCGGGCCGGACGACGATCCGTTCCTGCGCCAGGAGCGCAGGGAAGCCGCCGCCGAACTCGTCCGCGCGGCGGTCACCGAGGCGTTCGTTTCGCGGGGCATCCCGGTTTCTGTCGCGCTGAGGCTTTGGCTCGCCAACTTCGACGATTCGTCCGATCCGGCAGGCGTGATTCGGCTCGCATTCAGTTGCCGCGATGCGGGCGAGTTTCTGCGGCGAGTCGAAGAAACGGAACTCGGCTGACTGCCTTCGGGCGGCAGTAGGAACTCTGGCCACACGGCTGGCAACCGGCCACGCCGCCGATCCGATGCTCCGAATGGCGGCCCGCTTGAAGCCCTACGGCGCGTAGTACGGGTTCGTGCCGGCCGCGTGGTCCGTCGAGTCGAGCACGCGTGTGACGGTCGGCACCGCTTCCAGGATCGCCTGTTCGACTCCCTGCTTCAGGGTGAGATCGGCCATGCCGCAGCCCTGGCAGCCGCCGCCCATGGTGATGAACGCGGTCTCGTCCTTGACCTCGAGCAGGGTGACAAAGCCCCCGTGGGCAGCGATCTGCGGATTGATCTGGTCGTCCAGGATGCGCTGGACGTCGGCCGCCACCGAGTCGCCCCAGGCCGAGTTCGGGTTCTCGAACTTGAAACCGCTCTCGGACAGGCGGGTGACGAAGTCGATCGTCGCGCCCTCGAGGTCCGGGGCGCTCTCGGAGTCGATGTAGACCTTGAACGTGTCGGTTTCCACCACCTCGTCGCCGGGCCGGGTCTCGTCGAGTCCGACCATGTCCATCTGGTACCGGAAGCCGCCGCCGGTGCGGCCGGTGATCGAGATGCGGAGGGCGAGGTCGTCGCGCTCCTCGTCCTTCATCGCTTCGGCGACCTGTTTCTGTGCCAGCTCGGTGATCGTTAGCATGCGCCGCATTGTACCGCCTGTCAGGCAGTCACGCAGTCACGCAGTCACGCCTCGGCCGTCGCCGTCGATCGAGAAGAGGAGTACGCCATGAGTTTCGAGCACATCCTGCTGGACCACCAGGGTCCGATCACGCGGTTGACCCTCAACGTGCCGTCGCAGTTGAACGCGATGACGTCGGCCATGGGCGCCGAGATCCGGGATGCCGTACCGCAGATCAACGAGCGGCAGGAGACCCGGGTGGTCATCGTGCGCGGCGCCGGGCGCGCGTTCAGCGCCGGCGGCAGCCTCAAGAGCATCCAGGAGGAGGTCAGCGAGGATCCGGGCGCGGGCCCCGGCCTCGGCGGCGGCTCGAACTTCTACCGTCTCTACCTTTCGGTCCGCGACCTCGAGGCGCCGTCGATCGCGGCGATCAACGGCCACGCGATCGGCGCCGGCCTGTGCTTCGCGCTCGGCTGCGACATGCGGGTGATCAAGACGGGCGCGCGGGTGGGGATGACCTTTGTGCGCCTCGGAATCCACCCGGGAATGGCCGCGACCTGGACACTCCCGCGCCTGATCGGCCCCGCCCGCGCCGCCGAGCTCCTTTACAGCGGCCGGCTGATCGACGCCGCCACTGCGGTCGAGTGGGGCATCGCCAGCCGCGAGGCGGACGAGGACTTCGACCAGGTCGTCGAGGACCTGGCGCTGGAGATCTCGGCGGCCGGCCCGGTGGCGGTGAAAGCGACCAAGCGGACCGTGCGCGGCGCCTTCGAGCGGACGATCGGCGAGGCGCTCGACCTCGAGAGCGCGGAGCAGGAGATTACATTCGGCACCGCCGATGCGCGCGAGGGCGTGCAGGCCCTCACCGAGCGGCGATCGCCCCGTTTCGTCGGCCGATGAGTGCTGAGTGAAGAGTAAGCTACCGCGATGCCCACCGCGGCGGCGCTGATCATCGGGAACGAAATCCTCACCGGCAAGGTCGAGGAGGCGAACCTGACCCTGCTGGCGCGGGAGTTGTTCGGCCTGGGAATCGAGTTGCGGCGGGTGGTCGTCTGCCCGGACGACATCACCGGCATTGCGGCTGACATTCAGAGGCTCAGAGCCCGTTTCGACTATGTGATCACGTCGGGCGGCGTCGGTCCGACCCATGACGATGTCACTCTGCGGGCGGTCGCTGACGCCTTCGACCGGCCCTTGGTGCGCTCTCCGGAACTGGTGACCAAGATCCGCGAGATGGTGGGGGAACGCTGCACCGAGGGCCACCTTCGAATGGCTGACGTGCCGGAGGGCGCCGACCTGGTCAGCACGCCGGAAGTGCCATGGCCCTCCGTGGTGATGGACAACGTCTACGTGCTGCCAGGGGTGCCGCGGATCTTCCGCATGAAGCTGCCCCTGCTGCGCGACCGGTTGGCTGCCGGCCGGCGGTTCTACAGCCGCGCCGTCTACACGCTGTGCCGCGAGACGGACATTGCCGAGATGCTCGACCTCGTTGTCGCCGCTCACAACGAGGTCGAGATCGGGAGCTATCCGGTGATGGACGGGGACTACCGGGTCAAGCTGACGGTGGACAGCCGCAGCCGCTCCGCCGCGGACCTCGCGGTGGAAGCCTTGGTGGAGGCCCTGCCGAGCGACGCCGTAGTGCGAGTGGAGGGCGGCCGTTTCTCATCGGGAGCGTCCGCGGTTGCAGGGAACAGCTAGTGACGAAGGGGAAGCCGTGATCGAGCGAAGTGTCCTTCCAATGTCCCGCAAACCGGGCTTGTCCCGAGTGGCGGTGGACGCTGCGTTGCTCACCGCCTGGGTGTGTTCGCTTGGGGTCGGCGTCGCTGTCGCCCAGCAGGAAGCCGCCGGCGAAGCGGCAGAGAGCGGCGGCGATTGGACCTACGAGCTGACCGAGGTCCTACCCCAGGATCCGGCGGTGCTGACCGGTCAACTGGAGAACGGTCTCCGCTACTACGTGCGCAGCAACGGCCGGCCCGAGAACCGGGCCTTTCTGCGCCTCGTCGTGCGCGCCGGTTCGGTGCTCGAGGACGACGACCAGCTTGGCCTGGCCCACTTCGTCGAGCACATGGCGTTCAACGGCACGCGGCACTTCGAGAAGACCGAGCTGCTCGACTACCTGCAGGGCATCGGCATGCGCTTCGGGCCGGACGTCAATGCGTATACGAGCTTCGACGAGACGGTCTACATGCTGGAGGTGCCGACCGACGATCCGGAGATTCTGGACACGGCGTTGCTGGTGCTCGAGGACTGGGCGTCCGGCGTCAGCTTCGAGGAAGAGGAGATCGAAAGCGAGCGCGGGGTCGTGATCGAGGAGTGGCGGGGCGGCCGGGGCGCCGGCGCGCGCCGCCTCGACGCCGAGATCCCGTACCGGTTCCACGGCTCGCGCTACGCGGAGAGGTTGCCGATCGGCGACCCGGAGATCCTGCGGGAAGCTCCGCCCGACCGGCTGCGGGACTTCTACCGGGACTGGTACCGGCCCGACCTGATGGCCGTCATCGCGGTCGGCGACTTCGATGCCGCGGCGATCGCGGCAGAAGTGCGCAGCCGTTTCGGCAAGCTCGCGGCCCGGGAAGAGCCGCGTGAGCGCTTCGAGGCCGAGATCCCTCCCCACCGCGAGACCCTGGTCTCGGTGTTCGCCGATCCGGAGTTGCCGGGCACTTCGGTCTCGGTCGCCTACAAGGGCCCGGACGATCCCTTCCACACGGTTGCCGACTACCGTAGCCGGCTGATCCGGGGCCTGTACAACGGCATGCTGAACAACCGTCTGGCGGAGCGGGCCGAGCAGGCGGATCCGCCCTTCATCGGCGCGACCAGCAGCAGGGGCAGTCTGGCCCGCACGCGCAGCCTCTACATGCTCTCGGCCGGCGCCCGCGAGGGCGGCGCGGTGCGGGCGCTCGAAGCCGTGCTGACCGAGTCGGAGCGGGCCCGCCGCCACGGTTTCGAAGAGAGCGAGCTGGAACGGGCGAAGGTCAACACCCTGCGGTCGATGGACCGGGCGTACGATGAGCGCGACAAGACCCATTCGGCGGCCTATGCCGGCGAATATTCGCGGAACTTCCTGACCGACGAGCCGTTTCCGGGCATCGTCTACGAACGGGAGCTGGCGCGGCGGTACGTGCCCGAGATGGAGTTGGCTGAAGTGAACGGGGTCGCGGATTCCTGGATCCACGACAACGACCGTGTGATTCTCGCCAGCGGCCCCGAGAAGGAGGGGCTCGAGCAGCCCCACGAGGAGGAGCTGTTGGCCGCCTTCGACCGGGTCGAGCAGGTCGAGGTCGCGGCCTACGAGGACGATGTCGGCGAGGGCGCCCTGGTGCCGAATCCGCCCGCTCCCGGCGAGATCACAGAGCGAAGGGCGATCGAAGAGCTCGGGGTCACGGAGTGGCGTCTGTCGAACGGCGTCCGGGTCGTGCTGCGGCCCAGCGACTTCAAGAACGACGAAATCCTGGTCGCCTCCTTCAGTCCCGGGGGCATTTCCCTGGTTTCGGACGACGACTGGCTCGAAGCGAACGTGGCGACCTCGGTGGCCCAGCTTTCCGGGTTCGGGAACTTCAGCCTGACCCAGTTGAACAAGGCGCTGGCGGGCAAGGTGGCGCGGGTCGGCCCGGTCATCGGCCCCCTCTTCGAAGGCATCAGCGGTCGGGGCTCGCCCAAGGATCTGGAGACGCTGTTCGAACTGATCTACCTGAGCGCGACATCACCCCGCCGCGACGCGGAAGCTTACGAGTCCTTCCTGACCCGCCAAGGCGCCCTGCTGCGCAACCAGAGCGCGATGCCGATGTACGCCTTCATCAAGACGCTGACGGAGATCGCGACTCAGGAACACCCGCGCCGCCGGATGATCACCGAGGACATGCTGGCGGAACTCGATCGGGACCGCATCTTCGCCGTCTACGAGGAACGGTTCCGCGACTTCTCCGACTTCACGTTCTTCTTCGCCGGCAGCTTCGAGCTCGACGCGATCGAACCCCTGGTCGAGACCTGGCTCGGCGGCCTCCCGTCCACCGGCCGGGAGGAAGCGTGGCGGGACATCGGCGTGCGGACGCCGGAGGGCCGCATCGAACGGACGGTGTACAAGGGCCTGGAGGCGCAGAGCCAGGTCGCGTTGATGTACAGCGGCCCCTTCGAACAGACCCAGTTGAACCGGTACCGGCTGAACTCGATGATCTCCCTGCTGCGGGATCGTCTGCGTGAGCGCCTGCGGGAGGAACTGGGCGGCACCTACGGCGCGAACGTGGCCGGAGGCTCGGACAGGATCCCGGTTTCGACATTTGCCGTGCAGATCATCTTCGGCTGCGATCCCGACCGGGTCGAGGAACTGCTTCGGGCGGTGGACGAGGAGCTTGCCACTATCCGCACCGACCCGGCCACGGACGAGGAAGTGGCCCAGATCCGGGAGCAGCAGCGGCGGGGCCGCGAGACGGCCAAGGAGACCAACGGCTTCTGGTTGGGGGTGCTGCAGACCGTGTACCAGTTCGACGAGGATCCGCTCAGTATCCTGGCGTACGAGGAGCTGTTCGACCAGCTCGACGCGGACATGATCCGCGGCGCCGCCCGCAACTATCTCGGCGGCGAGAACCTGATCCAGGTCCTGCTGATGCCGGAGGCGTCCGAGGCGCCGGATGAGGCGGCCGGCGGGGAAGCCGAGGCGCCGGCCGCGGCGAGAGACGCCGCGTGAGCCGCATCTGCCTGCGGTCCCCGGTTCGATCCCGCCGCGCGGTTCGCGTCCTTTGTGCGTCCCTTTCGATCCTCGCCGCCGCCGCGGCGTTCGGGGCGTCGGAGTGGCCGAACTGGCGGGGCCCCGACCGCAACGGATACAGCGCGCACACCGGTCTGCCGGTCGAGTGGTCGCACGACGGCGAATCGGAGCGGAACATCGTCTGGAAGCTGCCGCTCCCGGATCGCTCGGGCTCCACTCCGATCGTGGTCGGCAAGCGGATCTTCCTGATCGTGGCCGAGGAGGACAATCTCTCCCTGTGGCTGGTCGACGCGGACTCCGGGGAGGTCGTCTGGCGGCGGCCGATCTCTGGCGGCAACCGGTTCCAGCGCAAGCACAACATGTCGTCGCCGTCGCCGGTCACGGACGGCGAGCGGGTCTGGGTGCTGACCGGCACCGGCGCCCTGCAGGCCTACGATCTCGACGGCAACCAGCTCTGGGCGCGCGAACTCGAACAGGACTACGGCGCCTTCGGCCTGAACCACGGCTACGGCTCCTCGGCGCTGCTGTGGGAGGGCGTGCTCTACGTGCCGGTGCTGCACGGCATGAAGACGGACGACCCGTCCTACCTGCTGGCGATCGACGCCGGGTCGGGGGAGACGATCTGGCGGCAGGAGCGCCCCACGGACGCCCGGATGGAGTCGCCGGACGCCTACATCACGCCGGCCCTGGTGGAGAGCGGCGACGGCCATGTGCTGGTCTTGAACGGCGGCGACTACGCCACCGGCCACGACCCGGAGAGCGGCCGCGAGCTGTGGCGGGTGGGAGGCTTCAACCCGAGAGATAGCCCGATGTACCGGGTCGTCGCGTCGCCTGTCGCCGTTGGGAACCTCGTCTTCGTGCCCACGCGCGTCAATCCGATGAAGGCGTTGCGCCTTGACGGCGCCGGCGAGCCCGAGACCCTGTGGCAGACGGACCGCGGACCGGACGTGCCGACGCCGGCGACCGACGGCGAGACGCTCTACCTGCTGCGGGACAACGGTCTGCTGTCGCGGCTCGATGCGGTCACGGGTGAGCCGGTGTGGAAGGACCAGCGGCTGACCCCGGGCACTTACAGCGCGTCTCTGCTGGTGGCCGACGGCAAGGCCTACGCCACGAACGAGGACGGCACGACAACGGTCGTCCGCGACGGCCCCGAGTTCGAGATCCTGGCCCGGAACCAAGTCCAGGGCTTCACGCTGTCGTCGCTCGGCGTGGCGCCCGGCAGGCTCTATCTGCGCACCGCGAGCTTCCTCTACTGCATCGCCGGAACGGACGGCTGAGGGCTGGTAGGATCGCGCGCTCCCTGACAGGCGGTCCGTACATTTCCGCGATCCGAGAGGATTCCCCGCATGAAGATTCGTTCGCTCGCTTCACTTCCTCTGCTCGCTCTCTTCCTCGCCTGCGGCGGCGCCGGCGACGGGGGTTCCGGTGGTCCGCAGTTCCTGAGCATGGGAACCGCGCCGGTCGGCGGCGCCTTTCCGGTTGTCGGCGGTGCGATCGCCGAGGTCCTGAACGAGAACCGGGGCGAGAACGAGTGGCGGGTGCAGCCGCGCGGCACCAAGGGATCGCAGGAGAACATCCGCCGGCTGGTGCGCGGCGAGCTGCAACTCGCGATGTCCAACTCGGCGATCAGCTACTTCGCGGTGTTGGGGGAGTCGGGTTGGGAGCAGAGCTACGACATCCGCGCGGTCGTGACGCTGGCGCCGAACATCGCGACCTTCGTCACCAAGGCCGACTCCGGCGTGATGAGCATGAGCGATTTGGCGGGGCGGCGAGCCATGGTGGGAGTCGCCGGCGCCGGCTTCGAGATGTTTGTTGAACCGCTACTGGCCGCCCACGGCGTGACCTACGACGACTTCACCCAGGTCTACAGCACGCAGAGCGGCGCGGTCGACATGCTGGGCGACGGTTCAATCGACGCCGCCTTTCTGGGCGGGGCGGTGCCGACCGGCGCGGTAACCCAGGCCTGCAGCACTCACGACATCCGCTTCCTGCCCTTCGACGAGGAGAAGCGGCAGCAGCTAGCCAGGGACTATCCCTTCTTCCAGCTTGCGACCATTCCGGGGGACGCCTACTCCGACCTGACCGAGGACTATCCGGGTCTGAACGTGGGTTCGATGCACCTGATCACGTCAGCCGATGCGGATGAGGAAATGATCTACCAGATCACGAAGACGATCTGGGAGAACCGCCAGTCGGTGGCCGACAAGCATCCCGCCGGCCGTGCGATCAACGAGGCGAACGCTGCTCGCAACACCGGCACGCCCTTCCATCCGGGCGCGGAGCGCTACTACCGCGAAATCGGCGTCTGGCCCGAAGCCGCCGGTTGAGCGCGTCAGAGCAGTCCCCTACGCCAGTCGCCGCCGGCACCGCGGAACCGGGCTCCGCTCCGGCGGGGCTTGAGCGATTTCGCCGCCTCCTGATCGGCGCGCTGGGCGTCGGACTGTGTTTCTTCGTCTTGTTCGAGGTGAACTACAGCCTCTTGCTGCCGCAGTCGTCGCTGGCGGTGTTCGTCGGCGCAGGTCTGCTGCTCTGCTTCCTCGCCTTTCCCGTTCACTCGAGGCTGGCCTCGAACCGATGGCTGCGCTGTCTCGACCTGGTGTTGGGCCTCGCGGCGGCCGGGGCCTGCGCCTACGTCGTCGTGCAGACGGAACCGGCTTTCGAGCACCTCTGGTCGGGTGGCAGGTCGCTCGGTAACCGGGCGGGCATCGAAACCGAGGCCGACGTCCTGTTCGGGCTGATCGGCCTGGTGCTGGTCCTCGAGGCGGCTCGCCGCAGCATCGGCTGGATCGTGCCGGCGCTGGCCCTGGTCTTCGTCGCTCACACGCTGTACTGCTACTACAGCCTGCGCAACGGATGGCCCGTGCTGCCCGACTGGCTCTTCCCGCACGCCGGCCAGAATCCCCGCGATGTCGTCGGCACCACGTTCCTGCAGAGCCTGGGCGTGTTCGGACCTGCCGCCTCGGTCATGTTCCGATACGTGTTCCTGTTCGTCGTCTTCGGCGCCTTTCTCGAGATGTCGGGGGCGACGCAATTCATCATGCGCTTCGCCGAACGGGCGTTCGGAACCAAGCCTGGCGGGCCGGCGAAGGTGGCCGTTCTGAGCAGCGGCCTCCTGGGCTCCCTGTCCGGCAGCGCGGTCGCGAACGCGGTGACCACCGGCGCCTTCACCATCCCGATGATGCGGAGCAACGGTTTCAAACGGCACATAGCTGCGGCGGTCGAGGCCGCCGCGGCCTCCGGCGGCGCACTGGTGCCGCCGGTCATGGGCGCCGGCGCCTACATGATGCTCGAGATCGTCGAGCCCCAGGTGACCTTCCTGCAGATCGTGCAGGCGGCTCTGCTCCCCGCGGTGCTCTTCTACCTGTCGATCTTCCTGATCGTCCACTTCTACTCGAGACGGATCGGGACGCCGGAACGGAAGGCCGAGCCGCCACCGGTACGCCGCTTCGACGCGGTCGTCTTCATCTCGGCCCTCGGGTCCCTGATCCTGCTCCTGGCGTTGCGGTTCTCGCCGTTCCGGGCGGTCACCGGCTCGTTGATGGTGATCCTGATCCTGGCCGTGCTGCGCAAGGAGTTCGAGCTGCCGCGGAGGCTGCGGTACCTGACGCTCGGCTGCTTCGGCGCCGTGGCGATCGTCCATCAACTTGTGTGGGCGGATACGCCGGCCGCTCCCTCGTTCCGCCAGCTCTTCGAGTCCTGGCTCTCCTCGGGCATCGTGGCGATGCTCGGACTCCTGGTGTTCGGGCTGATCCACCAGGCCTGGCGGCCGCACATCCTGGGCGCGCTGACCAAGGCGGCGCGGAACGGGATTCCGCTGGTCGCGGCGAGCGCCTGCGTGGGCACGATCATCGGCATCGTCCAGCAGACCGGAATTGCCGTGGACTTCAGCGCCGCGATCAAGTCGGTCGTGGCGACCAACCTGTTCCTGGCCCTGGTCGGGATCATGGTCACGTCGCTCGTCCTCGGCATGGGCGTGCCGTCCGTGGTCTGCTACCTGCTAATGGCGACACTCATGGGGTCGCTGCTGTCGGAACTGGGCGTCATTCCGCTCGCCGCGCACCTGTTCATCTTCTACTTCGGCATGATGTCCATGGTGACGCCGCCGGTCGCGCTCGCCGCCTATGCGAGCTCCAGTCTGGCGCAGGCGCCGGTGATGCCGACGGCTCTGGCCGCGTTTCGCTTTTCGCTGGCCGGCTTCACGCTGCCCTTCATGTTCGTCTACCGGCCGGCACTGCTGCTGATGGACGAGGACGGTGCGAGTCTTTTCGAGAGTGGGGCGGCGGGACTTCCGCCCCTGCTGCTGGCCCTGGGCGCGGCGGTAGTGGGAATCCTCGCTCTGGCCGCGGGGATCAGCGGCTACCTGCGCGCGGCGCTGAGCACGCCGCTGCGGGCACTGATGCTGGTCTCGGCTGCCCTGCTGCTCGTCCCCGACCTGGGCGGTCCGGCGCTGGGCATCGCGGTGAATGGTCTGGGCGCGGTCCTGTTTGCGGCGCTGGCGTTCCTGAACCGACCGGTGGCGGTCCGGGCCTAGGCCGTCTCGAACGTCAGCCGGTTTGCCTTCAGTTCGTAGCGGGGCAGGGAGCCGGCGGCCGCGATCCGCACCGGTACCCGCAGGCTGAGGCGCTCCTGGAACAGCTCCTGGAGCCGGGCCCGGACAACTCCGGCGTCCCGGCCTGGTTCCGGTTCGACCTCCAGTTCGACCTCGACCATCTGCCGGCGTCGCCGCACGGTCGCCCGGTACTCGACGATGCCGCCCGCTTCGCGAACCAGCGCGTCGATCGCGCCCGGGTAGACGTTGACGCCGCGGACGATGAACATGTCGTCGACACGTGCGAGAACGCCGCCGTCCAGGTACACGGTCGGCCGGCCGCAGGGACACCCGGCGGCGCAGAGCCGGGCCGCGTCGCCCGTGCGGTAGCGGACGGCGGGGCTGCCGATCCGGCCCAGGTTGGTCAGTACGAGTTCGCCGAGGACTGGGTCCTCATGCGCGTGCGATTCGGGATGGAGCGACTCGATCAGTTCGCCGGTGGACCGGTCGAGCCACTCGACGACGAACTCCTCTTCGTGGATGTGAAGGTGTTCGGCGACGCCGCAGGGAATGCCCCAGGCGCCGACCTCCGTGGCGCCGGCGTGGTCGAATACCTGGGCGCCGAATCCCTCGGCGAGTTGGCGTTTGACTGCCGGGACGCCCGCGCCCGGCTCGCCGGCATGGATCGTTCGTTGGACGGTGCTGCCAGTGATGTCGACGCCGAGGCGGGACGCGACCTCCAGCAGGCGCAGGGCGTAGGTCGGTGTCGACAGCAGCGCCGTGGCCTCGTCATCGAGCATGAGCCGCAGCCGCTGCTCGGTGCTGAGGTGCCCTCCCGGCATGACCAGACAGCCAAGCTGCTGCGCCGCCTCGAACGCGGTCCAGAAGCCGATGAAGGGACCGAAACCGAAGGCCGTGAAGACCCGGTCGGCGGGCGTGACACCGGCGCCCTCGTAGACCGCGAGCCAGCAGTCGAGGAACCACTGCCAGCTCGCCGGCGTGTCGAGCCAGCGGAGGGGTTGGCCGGTGGTTCCCGAAGTGCGGTGCACCCTGACGTAGCGATCGAGCGGGAAAGTGAGGTTGGTGCCCCAGGGCGAACTCGTGTCCTGGTCGGCGGCAAATTCGTCCTTGGTGGTGAACGGCAGATCCATCAAGTCGTCCAGCGTTGGCGGGCGGTCGAACCCGGCAGCCATCCACTTCGCCCGGTAGAAGGGGTTGTGGACGTGGACCTGCTCCGCCATGCGGCCGAAACGGTCCGCCTGTCGCGCTCGGAGCCGCTGGCGTCGCCGCGCCAGCCGGCCAGTCAATTCCGCTCTTCCTCGGTCACACCCTGCGAAGGCTCGAGGGCGGGCTCTGGCGACGCGGGCAGGCTGTCGAACTCGTCGCGGAAACGGACCTCGATCCGGTACCCGTCCACGTCGTCGCCGAACTGCGAGAGCAGGAACGTGCGCACGAAATCGGCCGTCTTGCGGCGTCCCAGCTCGCGTACCAGAGCGATGTTCTCGCCGGCGCGGGCGGCCAACTGGTCCGTGATGCGGAGACGAAGCTGCTCCAGCACGGCGTCCTCGTCGCGCAGGACCGAATCCGCCTGCACCCGGTACTCGATCGCCGAGGCATCCACCGCCGGCCGGTTGGCACGTACCCCGGGCGCCAGCACGTTGACCGTCGTTCCCTCGAGAGTCAGCAACCACTCGTCCTCAAGGTCCAGGTAGTAGGTGTAGCGCACCGGGACCCGCGCCTCGACCATGACGTCCGGCAGCCTGAGCCGGCCCCACAGCAGGCTGGCCGAGTCCGTGCGCTCCAGCACCTCGGTCTGGTCGAGAGTCGCGAACTGGAGAAAGGCGCTGCCCGAGATCTCGGTGGCGTAGCTCACGAACGAAGTCTGGACGGTGCCGGTGCGAAACGCCTCCGCGATCCGTTCAACGCTCTCAACCGCGTCGCGAGCGAGTTCGCGGCCGCCCGAGAGCACGTCACCGGGGATGGACGTGAGGCGGATGATCACGAAGCCGATCACGATCACCACGATCAACCCGAGGGTCAGCGTGACGAAGGCGAGCGGCCACAGCACCTGGCTGCGAGGCCGCTCTGAACCTCGCGCACCCCCCCGATCGGGCCGTTCCGTCGCCGGTGACATGGCCGCAGTCTATGCCCGGCGCGCAGGCGGCCCAGAGGGCTGCTCGCCGCCGAACCCGTCGCAGACTCCGTGTTTGGCCCCAGCTCCCACCTCACCTTAGACCTTGCGCCTTGGAACTCACTCCGCTACGTTCTGCGGCCCAAGCTCCTGGCGGCGCGCCCGTTTCGCTCCAGGAACCCACAAAGGAACCAGTGACTTTGGAGACCGGACCATGGAACTAGGACTGCTCGCCGGCGCCTTCGGCAGCCAGATGAAGATCCCGATCGACCGCATCCGCCAGGCCGAGAGCGCCGGCTTCACGTCGGTCTGGACGGCCGAGGCCTACGGCTCCGACGCGGTGACGCCGGCGGCCTGGATCCTGGCCCAGACCGAGAAGATCAAGGTCGGCACGGCGATCATGCAGATGCCGGCGCGTAGTCCGGCGATGACCGCGATGACCGCCATGACCCTGAACCAGCTTTCCGGCGGCCGTTTCCTGCTCGGCCTCGGCCCGTCCGGTCCCCAGGTGATCGAGGGCTGGCACGGCGTCGCCTACGGTCGGCCCTTGACCCGCACCAAGGAGTACATCGACATCCTGCGCCAGATCTTCGCCCGCGAAGGGCCCGCCACCTACGACGGCTACCACTACCAGTTGCCGTACCGCGGCGAGGACGGCACCGGTCTCGGCAAGCCGCTCCGGAGCATCCTGGCCGCCGATACGTCGATCCCGATCTACACCGCCTCGATCAGCCCCAAGGGCGTCGAGTGCAGCGCCGAGGTGGCCGACGGCGTGTTCCCGGTGTGGATGAACCCGGAACGTTTCGACGTGTTCGAGGACGCGATCGATCGCGGCCTTGCCAAGGCCGGCAACGGCAAGAGCCTCGATGACTTCAAGGTCATGCCCTTCGTCACCGTCGTCATGGGCGACGACGTGGAGCAGTGCCGGACACCGGTCAAGAGGAACATGGCCCTCTACATCGGCGGCATGGGCGCGCGCGACAAGAACTTCTACAACGACTACGCCAAGCGCCTCGGCTACGCAGACGAAGCGAAGGTGATCCAGGACAACTTCCTCGGCGGCAAGAAGAGCGAGGCGATCGGCGCCGTGCCCGACGCCCTCGTCGACGATGTCGCCCTGGTCGGCCCGAAGGAGCGGATCGTCGACCGTCTCACGGCGTGGAAGGAAGCTGGAGGCAACGGTCAGGTTGCTTCGATGCTGCTCGGCTGTCAGCAGCCGGAAGCGCTCGACGCGATCGCGGAGGCGGTGCTGTAGGGGGCTCGGGAGGGGTGCAAAGATCGGAGGGCAGAGCTGGAGGCAGAGTGGGAGGCAGAAGGTGGTGCTTGTCGACGGGGTTGTCCTGCACCCATCCGACGGCCGCAGCGGCAACATTGGACCTGTACTTCGAATTGACGACCGGTCGGTAGGAGGCGCATGCACCTCTCCTGGAACGAACTGCGAGCTCGTGCAGAGGTCTTTGCTAGGAAGTGGAAGGACGCTAGCGACGAAAACCGCGACACGCAGACCTTCTACAACGAGTTTTTCCAGATCTTCGATGTCAAGAGGGAGTCGGTAGCCCGCTACGAGGTGAAGGTCCGGAAGCTTGACGACACACGAGGCCGCATTGATCTCCTCTGGCCCGGCCTGCTGTTGGTGGAGCAGAAGAGTGCCGGCCGGAATCTTGAGAGCGCTTACGAGCAGGCAGGCGAGTACTTCGACGGCTTGACGGAGAAGGAGAGGCCGGAGTACATCCTGGTGAGCGATTTCCGGACCTTCAGACTGAGTCGCCTTGCTACTGGAGAAGTCGCGGAGTTCCGGCTCTCCGATCTAAAGGACCACATCGACAAGTTCAGCTTCCTTCTAGGCCGTGAAAGGCGGACCTTCAGGGACCAGCATCCGATCAACGTCGCGGCGGCCGAACTGGTCGGCAGGCTTCACGACGCCTTGGAGACATCGGGCTACACGGGCCACGACCTGGAGCGGTTCCTGGTGCGGCTCGTTTTCTGCCTGTTTGCAGACGACACCGGCATCTTCGAACCGCGCGACCTGCTGATCGGCTTCATCGAGAACCGCACGCGGGAGGACGGCGCCGATCTGGGGCCGCTCCTGTCCCAACTGTTCGAGGTGCTGGACACGCCCGAGGACCGGCGCTTGGAGAACCTCGACGAAGCCCAAGGCGCGCACTACACGACCGAGAAGAACATCCTGAAGGTCGTCGAACCTTTGTTCCTGGACGACCTGCGTGCCGAGTTCGACCGGCTCAGGGCCCGGAAGGACGGTCGCCGGGCGTTTGAGTTGAGGCGGTTCCAGAAGAAGCTGGGAGAGTTGACGTTCTTCGATCCGGCCTGCGGCTGCGGCAACTTCCTCGTCATTGCCTACCGGGAATTGCGTCTCCTGGAGCTGGCGGTTTTGAAGGAGCTGTACGCTGGCCGTCGTCAGTTGGAAGTGCTTGTCGACCGTATGTCGGTACTCGATGTCGACCAGTTCTACGGGATCGAGATTGGCGAGTTCCCGGTCCGTATCGCCGAGACCGCGTTGTGGATGATGGACCACATCATGAACAACCAGCTCAGTCTAGAGTTCGGCCAGACGTACACGCGGATCCCGCTAGCGAAGTCACCGAACATCGTTCACGGGGACGCCCTGGAGATGGACTGGGCGGAGGTGCTTCCGCAGGGAGAATGCGATTTCGTGTTCGGCAATCCACCGTTCGTGGGCAAGAGTCAACAGAGTCCGGAGCAGGCCGCCCAAGTACGCCGGGTCGCCGAGCTCGGCAAGCAAGGGGGCACTCTTGACTACGTGGCCGCTTGGTTCATCAAGGCAGGAGCGTACGTCAGCCAAGCTGGCAAGCCTGTCCGTCCGACGGCTTCCGCGGGTGGCGGAGCGGGTCGCCGCGGTGAGGCGCTATCGAGCATCCCGTTCGCGGGAGAGTACGGTGAGGATGGCGAGCTTCCCGACCCGAGTTGGGGTTGACCACAGACTCGCGGAGCCGTTCCTGGTGTTGCCCAACACGAGCTCGGAGCGACGGGACTACATCCCAATCGGCTGGCTTACGCCCGAGGTCGTGGCGAACCAGAAGCTCCGGATTCTGCCGAAGGCGACTCTGGCCGAGTTCGCCCTGCTGACGTCCGCCATGCACATGGCGTGGATGCGAACTGTCACGGGACGGATGAAGAGCGACTACATGTACTCCGTCGGCGTCGTCTATAACACCTTTCCGACCCCGGCGGGTGTCTCCGAACCGGGAGAGTCAGGGATGTCACGGCTGAGTCCGCTGGCGCAGGCGGTTCTCGACGCTCGTTCGGAACACCCGGACGCGACCCTCGCCGATCTCTACGACCCCGACCTCATGCCCGCGACCCTAAGGAGGGCGCATCAGAGCCTCGACCGGGCCGTTGAGCGGCTCTATCGCCCTGAGCGCTTCAAGAGTGAGAACGACCGGATCGAGCATCTTTTCGGTCTCTACGAACGGATGCAAGCACCGCTTGTCACAGAGGCGGTGAAGCAGGGCCGCCGGCGACGCCGGCGGCCAACCACGCGGCGGTAGCTCGGAGGCTTCGTCAGGACTTGCCCGCAGCGTGAAGCGTGCGGGCTGCCGTGCGTGGCAACGAGGCGAGACCGGAACCGAGTCGGGGTGCTAGCAGAGTTAAGAGTTCACGAGTTCAGATTGAGTCGGTAGCGCCGTCGGGTGTTTACCGAGGTAGATGAACCTCTCGAATTGCAAGGCCTGCGGATACTGGCCGAGGAACAGGGCGTGAACTGCCGCCTCAAAGCGCTGGGCATTGCGCGTCTCGGGAGGGTTCTCCCTCCAGAACGAGTCGGCGAGTTCGAGCGCTCGAATCAGGCTTTGGCCCACCAAGACGAAATCGACGAGCATCCCTCCGCGTATCGGAGTGGCGTCGAGGAAGCCTGCCTCGGCCGTCGTCAGTCGCATGCCGACGAAGAACGACAGGACCCACACGATGAAGTCGAGATGGTCGTCTTCCGTAGCGTCCTGGTGTTTGATCAGGTGTGTCTTGGGCAATGGGAACACTCGGGAGCGGTACGGTAGCTCGCGGGTCCCCGCGGCCAGGGATTCTCGAGACTGTAGGCGTGGCGGGTAGATCCAGTCTTTGTCGACGTCCTCCCATGCCTGCACGTCTTCGACAATGGCGTCGAACTCAGGTAGTGGGTGGACGCTGATTGGCCCCGCTCGAATACTCAGGGGCTCTTTCGATCGCCTGAGGCATGGCGCGCCCGATACTTGAGGCGCATCTCCCAAATCGAAACCGCGCTCACATAGAGGCGACACTCGTGTTCATCGATAAAG
This sequence comes from Candidatus Multivorans sp., assembly GCA_965238135.1. Classification (GTDB taxonomy): domain Bacteria; phylum Acidobacteriota; class Thermoanaerobaculia; order Multivoradales; family Multivoraceae; genus Multivorans. Next base: position 820,876 of record OZ250177.1, read on the forward strand.
GCGCGCGCGGCCTTGGGGAACTGCCCATAGGCCGCCATGAACCTGTACAGGTAAGACGTGTCCAGGAGGATACGCACGTCCGCGCGTCTCGGGCGGGCTAGTCGTCTTCGAGTCCGAGTACGCGGCGGCTGAGAGCCGAATCGTCGAGGGCGGCCAACATAGCCTCTACTTCTTCTGGCGGTTCGTCGCAGATACCGAGCCGCCGACGATCTGCATCCCATTTCTCCCAGTCGAAACCGCCCCGCCGCCGTCGCTGGCAGCCGACGAGTTCGACGGCGGGTTCTCCGCGCTTCGTGATGACGACGCGCTCGCCGTTCTGGGCGGCGGCGACGAGCTCGGAGAGGCGTGCCTTGGCCTCGGTGATTGCGAGTTCCATGAGATCCTCCTGCGTGGGGGGATGGTAACGCAGGACAGTGATGCGTAGCGGGACTCGCGGGTGCCGGCGCTCCGCGCCGGGCCGCCCACGAACCGCTCGGCGTGCCGATCGTCGGGGACAAGGATGAAACGCGTTCTGGCGCCGGGCGTCTACGGCGTGACGGAGAGGGGGTGGCCGATGAGCTGAAGGTCCGTTGTGAGGAGCCTGAGATCTTCCTCTTGAGCCTGCACGAGGAGGAGTTCGTCGAAGGGGTCGCTGTGGGGAATGGGAGTAGCCAGTTCCCGGGCGGAATGGTGTGGAGTAATCGTGAGGAGAGCGATGCCGAGCCCTTCAAGCGTGGCCAGAACGTCGTTCGGGTCGAATGGGCTCTTTCGTTCGCCCGAGGCGCTGCGCGAGTTGTACTTGAGCCGCATCTCCCAGATCGACACGGCACTGACGTGAAGCTCTGCAGCGTTCTGGTCGAAGAAGCGGCGCTCGGGATCGCGAAACCGCCCGTAGCCCGTCATCAGACGGTACAGATAGAAGGTGTCCAGAAGAATGCGCAACGACGGTTAGCCGATTAGCCTTCGTCGAGGCCTAGAACCTTCCTGCTGAAGGCGGCGTCTTCGAAGTCGGCTTTCCAGGCCGCCGCTTCTTCAGGCGAGGGCTCCCTGATACCGAGCCGGCGGCGGTTGGCCTCAAGCTTCTTCCAGTCGAACCCGCCGCGGCGGCGCTTGCGGCAGCCGACGAGTTCGACGGCTGGTTCGCCGCGCTTCGTGATGACGACGCGCTCGCCGTTCTGGGCGGCTGTGACGAGTTCGGAGAGGCGGGCCTTGGCCTCGGTGATTGCGAGTTCCATGAGATCCTCCTGCGTCGGGGATGGTAACGCAGGACGGCCATGCCGTAGCGGGACGTCCGGAGGCCGGCGCTCTGCGCCGGATGCCGGCGGGGACGTCGGCGCACCCAGTTCCTCCGCGGGGGGTTAAGTAGCGGGTTCGCTGTCCAGACCCGGCCGCACCAGCCGCAGCGGACCGGTGCGCTCGTAGCGGTGGGCCGGCGTGTTCAGCACGGCGGCCAGTTCCGCGGCCTGGAACGAGGCCTCGACCCGTTCCGGAGGCGGCGTGCCGTAGGGCGTCGTCCGCTGCCTCGGGATGCGGCCCGCGCTCCGGATCAGCGCCTCCATTTCGGACGGCGGCAGTTCCTGGCCATGCTCGGCGCCGGCGGCGCGGGTGATGCTCTCGTTCATCAGGGTGCCGCCGAGGTCGTTGACACCGGCCCGCAGGCAGGCCGCAACGCCCTCCGGTCCCATCTTGACCCAGGAGGCCTGGATGTTCTCGAACCAGGGGTGCAGCGCCAGCCGGGCGACCGCGTGCATCAGCACCGCTTCGCGGAAGGTCGGTCCCTTGCGCGCGCGGCCCTTGAGGTAGAGCGGCGCCTCCATGTGGACGAAGGGCAGGGGCACGAACTCGGTGAAACCGCGCGTGCGTTTCTGCAGCGCACGCAGGCGGAGCAGGTGCCGGGCCCAGTTGCGGGGACCGTCGACGTGGCCGTACATGATCGTCGCCGTGGTGCGGTAGCCGATGCCGTGCGCGGTCTCCATCACCTCGAGCCACTGGTCCGTGTTCAGCTTGTCGGGGCAGATGATCGCGCGAATCTCGTCGTCGAGGATTTCGGCGGCGGTGCCGGGGAGGGTGCCGAGCCCCGCGTCCTTGAGGCGCAGCAGGTAGTCGCGCAGCGGCATGTCGAGCGTCGCCGCGCCCTGCCAGACCTCGAGCGGCGAGAAGGCGTGGACGTGGATCTCAGGCACCGCTTCCTTCACCGCGCGGCAGATGCCGATGTAGGTCTCGCCCGTGTAGTCCGGATGGATGCCGCCCTGCATGCAGACTTCCGTGGCGCCGCGCTGCCACGCCTCCACGGTGCGGCGCATGACCTCCTCGAGTTCGAGGTCGTAGGGCTTGCCGCGCAGGTTTTCACTCAGCTTCCCCTTGGAGAAGGCGCAGAACTGGCACTTGAAGTAGCAGACGTTCGTGTAGTTAATGTTCCGGTTGACGACGTAGGTCACCGTGTCGCCGTTTGTGTGGCGACGGATCTGGTCGGCGGCGGAACAGACGGCGGTGAAGTCGGCGCCGCGGGCGCCGAACAGGGTGGCGATCTGACCCTCGGTCAGGTCCTCGCCCGAGCGGGCGCGGTCGAGGATCGCCTGGATGGGCGCCCGGCCGCCGGCACCGTTCCTGTTGCCGTTGCCGTTGCCGTTCCGGCTGGCCGGCCCTGTGACCGCGTCGAGCAGCTCGCGCGGGGGCGGCGTCTGTTCGCCGGGAGACCACTCGTCTATGCGCGGCAGCCCGGTGGCGTCGATCCGCTGCAGCACCGCGGCGCGGACACCGCCCATGCGGCGGATGTCACGGCTCTGGCCGCGGCCGTCGTCGAGCCAACGCTCGCCGTCGAGCGCCCACTCCGGGTAGACGGTCAGCCGCTCGACCAGGGTCTTGCCGGCGGAGGCGGTCTCTTCGGTCAGACGTTCGAGGTGCGGCCAGGGCGCCTCCGGGTTGACGAAGTCGGGCGTGACCGGCGACACGCCTCCCCAGTCGTCGATGCCGGCCGCAACGAGTTGCGGCAGAACGCCCGGGCTCAGGTTGGGCGGCGCCTGGATGTGCATCTCGGGTCCGAGCACGAGGCGCGCCGCGGCGATCGTCCACAGCAGGTCCTGAAGCGTCGGCTCGGGTGCGTCCGCCATCCGGGTCTCGGGCTTGGCCCGGAAGTTCTGGATGATGACTTCCTGGATATGGCCGTACTCGTCGTGCAGGTCGCGCATCGCGAGCAGGGCGTCGATCCGTTCCTCGCGGGTCTCGCCGATGCCGATCAGGATGCCGGAGGTGAAGGGCACCCGCGCCTCGCCTGCCAGCCGGAGCGTCTCCAGCCGTCGCGCCGGCACCTTGTCGGGGCAGCCGTAGTGCGCCTGGCCCTTCTCGTGCAGGCGCATCGAGACGCTCTCCAGCATGATGCCCATGGACGGCGATACGGGGCGCAGACCCTCGATGTCCTCGGCGGTCATCAGTCCCGGGTTCAGGTGGGGCAGGAGTCCGGTCTCGGTCAGTACCCTTTCGGCGGCTTCGCGCAGGTAGGAGAGGGTCGTGTCGTGGCCGAGTTCGGCCAGGCCCTCGCGGGCGGCCTTGTACCGCAACTCCGGCTTGTCGCCGAGCGTGAACAGCGCTTCCTTGCAGCCGGCGGCGGCGGCGAGGCGGGCCTGGTTCAGGACGGTGTCGAGCGGCATGTAGGCCGCCTCGCCCTTCTTCGGGGCTCGGGCGAAGACGCAGTAGTGGCAGATGTCGCGGCACAGGTGGGTCAGCGGCAGGAAGACCTTGCGCGAGTAAGAGACGAGATTGCCGTGGCCCTGGTCGCGGAGTTCGCCGGCGACCTCGATCAGCTCGTCGAGACCGTTGCCCGCATCGATCTGGCTGAGCGCGCGCGCCTCGTCGTTCGTCGGACGGCGGTCGAGATAGGTAGTAGTCGGCAGGGACACGGTTGATCTGCAGGCCAGTGCGGGAACAGCGGAAAGCGAACGGTATCAGCCCGGACTTTGGCGGGCTTCCAGCCGCTTTGCTGTGCCGATGGCGTTTAGAAAGCGGGCGCTCCGGCTCGAATTGTCGCGGCGGAGCAGTTCGGCCAGGTCGTCCGGATGGTCGATGTCGAGGCTCAGTCCGTCGAGTTCGAGGCTGGAGGCCGCGGCGCCGGACCGTTCCGCTTCGTGTAGATGCGCGTGGAAACTGCCGTCGCCGAAACGGAACGGAATACAGCCGGGCGGCGAACAGACGAGGGCGTTGGTGCCGGAACGGAAACGGTCGGGCGCGACAGTGACTGCGGCTCGCGCGGCCCGATCCCCGGCACCCTCGTTCGAGCTCTCCCGATGGTGTGCGCAGAGTGCGTCCAGGTCCCGCGCCGTGACCAGCGGCAGGTCGACCGGCAGTACGAGCATGGTCGAGGCCTCGCGGCGTGTCAGCTCCTCCGCGGCAGTGCCCAGCGCCCGGTTCAGGCCGCGCCTCGCCTCCGGCACGAGTTCGCAGCCGGCCCGTTCCAGGTACCGGCTGGCGACCCGGTCCGAGGTGACGGCGAGCACGCCGTCGATCCGGGAGGCGCCCGCGATCGCCCCCAGCAGGTCCTCAAGCATCGAGCGGGCGAGTTCCTGGCGCTCCTCGCCGCTCAGCACCGGGGACAATCGCCGTTTGGCCTCGGACCAGGCCTTGACCGGCAGGACCGTCCAGAGGCCGCCGGTGGTCACGGTTCGCGTTCCGGCGCCGCGCCGGCCGGAACTTTCTGACGTGGGTCGAGGTCCCGGGCGAAGTCGAGCACCTCGCGCGCCAGGCGTTCCCGGTCGGCCAGGCTCTCCATCACCGTACCGGTGATCAGGGTCGGCAGACCGAGATCGTCGATCTGCTGAGCCTCGGAAGTGTCCGCGCGGTCGACGACGAAGCCGTCCAAGAGGTTGCGCTCGACGTAGTGACGAGCGATGGCCGTCGCCGTCACCGGCATCTCGAGTTCCGCCATCATCTTGGCTGCCGGACCCTTGATTGCCGTACCGCCGACGATCGGCGACACCGCGACCACGGGCGCGGGGCTGTCTCGAAGAGCCGCCTCGACTCCCGGCAACGCCAGCACCGGATCGACGCTGACGAAGGGGTTTGAAGGGCAGATGACGACCGCCGCCGTCGCATCGTCTTCCAACGCCGCGATGAAGTCCGGCGCCGGACGTGCGCGTTCGATGCCGTCGAAGCGAAACCCGGTCACCGCCGGGGCGCAGCGGTAGCGCACGAAGTAGTGCTGGAAGCTCAGTTCGCCGGACGGGGTGCGGACGACGGTCCGGACCGGGTCGTCGCTCATCGGGAGGATCTCGGCTTCGACGCCGAGTCCCCGGCACAGGCGGGCGGTCACCGCGGTCAGGCTCTCGCCGGCCTGGAGCCTGTGGGTCCGCTCCACGTGGGTCGCGAGGTCGCGGTCGCCGAGCCGGAACCAGGTCTCTCCGCCGAGCTGCGAAAGCGCCTCGAGGAACGACCAGGTCTCGTGCGCCTGTCCCCAACCGGTGACGCGGTTGGCGACCCCGGCAAGCGTGTACATCACCGTGTCGAGATCGGGGCAGATCCGGAGGCCCAGATGGTCGAAGTCGTCGGCGGCGTTGCAGACGACGGTCAGGGCCTCCGGCGGCAGGACCCGCGACAGCCCGAGGGCGAGCTTGGCGCCGCCGACGCCGCCCGACAGCGCGAGGCAGCGGCCGGGGACGGTGCTCACCGGAACAGGTCCTGGTTGCGTGGTCGGAGCAGGGCACGGGCCGTCTGGGTCGGCCCGAGTTCCGGCAGACCGCGGACGCGGACCACCGGCGTGCCCTCGGCGCCCTCGCCCTGGACGATCTGGGCGGCGCTCGCGACCTGGTCGGCGATGCCGGTCTCGGAAACCAGGAGCTCGCGGTTGAAGAGGTCGCGCTCGCCGCGGAGGTCCCGGAGAGCCGTCATGCCGGCAACGCCGATCGCCAGACCCACGGTGCCCAGCCGCCAGGCGCGGCCGACGCTGTCGTTGACGATGACGGCGATGTTGCCGATTCCGAAGTGGGCCGTCAGGGCGTCGCGCAGGGCGGCTGCCGAAGCGTCCGGATCCTCAGGCAGGAGCAGGGCGTAACCGTGGTCGTCGCCGGGCCGGAGGTTCGACTGATCGATGCCCGCGTTCGCCATGATCAGACCGAGCCGGTGCTCGACGACGATCACGCCGGGCGCCGTACGCAGCACTTCGTTCGATTCGCGAAGGATCAGTTCGATCAGGCGGGGATCCTTGTCGACCTCCCCTGCGAGCCGAACGGCCTCGGCGCCCGGCTCCACGGTCGCTAGCTCGACAATCCTCCCCTCGGCCTTGGAGACGACCTTCTGGGCGACGACGAGCACATCGCCGGTTCGCAACTTCAGGCGCGCCTGGCGCATCGCCTCGGCGATCAAGGCGGCCAGATCGTCACCGGGTTGGACCTCGGGAAGGCCGGGTACGGACTTGATGCTCAGCATGGTGCAGGAGGTGCGAAGGTCGGAGTCCGAAGGCTACCCGCCGTGTCGCGGCGAGTGCCGCGTGGGAGGCGGCCGCGGGCCAACGGTCTTCAGGGCGTGCGGGTCGGTTCGCCGGTAATCCGGATGCCCGCGCCGGCGATGCCGTACTTCCCGTTCAACTGGATGAGGATCGAGGTCAGGGCCTCGGCAGCGGCCGCGTTGTCGAGCGGTCCCGCGTGCCAGCCTCGCATCCCCAGTGCTTCGATCAGTTCGATGACCTCGGCGCGTGCGGCCGGGTCGTCGCCGGTGACCAGCACATCGCAGTCCACGGCGTCGTCCTCGCGCAGGTGCGCGGCGCCCACGTTCTGGAAGGCCGAGACCACCCGCACGTCCGGGCCGACCGCTTGCTGCGCGATGACCGCGGCGCAGCCCTCGTCGGGGAGCTGCACGCGCGCGACCTTCGGGGGCACGAGCGGCACCGTGCAGTCGATCAGGATCTTGCCCTGGAGCGCATCGCGGACCCCCTCCAGGGTGGCCCGTTGAAAGGCGTACGGCACGGTCAGGACGACGAGGTCGCCCTCTTGGGCAGCGGTCAGGTTGTCCGTGCCACGGACGGTCGGAGCGAGACCCAGCGCACGGAGCTGCTGGTTCACGTCGTCGGCCGATCCCGCGCCCTTCTCCCGCGAACGGGAACCGATGACGATCGAGTAGCCGGCTGCGGCCCAGCGCCGGGCCAAGCCGCCGCCCAGGTCACCGGTGGCGCCGAGCATGGCGAGGGTGGGCAAGGAGGGGTTGGTCGATTCGCTGTCTGGCATGGCGGATCCGGTGGGTCTAGGTGGAACTCGTTGCGTCGCGACGGAGAAGGTTTGGGCGCGAGGGCGGGGATCGTACACCGCCCGGAGGCTCCTTTCTCCGGCTCGAGTCTGCTGCTAGACTAACCTGAGTTAGTCCACTGCGTGGAGCACCGCCATGCGCGTCGTCAACATTCACCAAGCGAAGACCCACCTTTCCCGACTCGTGCGGGAGGTCGTCGAAGGGGAGCCCTTCATCATCGCGCGCGCCGGAAAGCCCGTGGCCAAGGTCGTTCCGCTGGAACAGCCCGGACCTCGGAAGAGCCGGATCGGCTTCATCAAGGGAGAGATCAGGATCCCGGATGACTTCGATCGACTGGCAGCCGAGGAGATCGAGGCGCTGTTCCACGGTGACGAGTGACGTTGCTCCTCGACACCCACCTCTTGGTGTGGTCGGCGGTCGATTCCCCCATGCTGCCTGTCGCAGTGCGCCGGCTGCTCGAAGAGCCGGAGTCGGAGCTCCTGTTCAGCGCGGCGTCGATCTGGGAGGTCGCGATCAAGCATGGGCTGCGACGTCCCGACTTCCCCTTGGATCCCCGAGTGCTCCGGCGGGGGCTGCTTGAGGTCGGCTACACCGAATTGGCCGTGACCGGAGCCCACGCGGCGGCCGTCGACCTGCTGCCGCCGATCCACCGCGACCCCTTCGACCGCCTGCTTGTCGCGCAGGCTCAGGTGGAGGGACTGACGCTGCTGACCGCGGACGAGGTGGTGGCCCGCTATCCGGGGCCGGTTCGTCGGGTGTAGCCCGTAGGCGCCCGCCCGGCCGGACCTCGGCTCGGCCTTACTTCCGCCGCCGGTGGAGCGCCACCGCATCGACGTCGTGCTTGCGCTCCCACCAGTTCTGGTAGAGGTCGAGCGCGAACATCAGCAGCAGGATGAAGATGACGATCCACTGCGGGATGTACGGCGTGGGTGAGCCGTTCACCATCAGGTGGGCGCTGTGGCCGCCTTCGAGGATCAGCACGAAGCCGATCAGGAGGAGCACGAACAGCCCCAGAATCTCGAACTCAGGGTTCGTGCTGAGGAAGCGGGAGATGGGGCCGGCGAAGAGCAGCATCAGCGCCACGGAGATCAGCACGGAGCCGACCATCACCGCGAAGATGTCCGTCATGCCGACGACCGTGAGGATGGAGTCGACCGAGAAGATCAGGTTCATGCCGACGATCAGGGTCACGACCTCGGCGAACCGGCTCGCCTTCGCGACCTCGTGCTCGACCGCCCGTAGTTTGATTCGCAGTTCCTTGACGCCCTTCCAGATCAGGAACAGGCCGCCCATGACGAGCACCAGCGACTTGCCGTCGAGACGCCCGGCCAATTGCAGCCCGAGGACGCCGCCGTCGAAGCGCCAGAGCTCCGCTGTCGCCGCCTGGAGCACCAGGCTCACCACCAGCAGCAGGACGATGCGCAGCGCCATCGCCAGCACCAGGCCGAGCTGGATCGCCTGCTGGCGCCGATTCGCCGGCAGCTTGTTGGCGATGATCGTGATGATGATCAGGTTGTCGGCGCCGAGCGCGATCTGGATCAGCGTCACCGAGAACAGCGCCGCCCAGAAGGACGGTTGGGCCAGGAGTTCGATCATGGGTAGTGCTCCCCGGGGCAGCGTCTGGCGGGGTTCCGGTTAGACTCCGCGCCCGTCGATCTTCCCGTCTTGACCATCAGCAGCCAACGCTCAGGAGACTGTTTCACGCCATGAAGCTACACGAAGCCGCCACCGCCCCCAACTGCCGCCGTGTTCGCGTGTTTCTGGCCGAAAAGGGGATCGAGGTACCCACCGTCCACGTCGATATCGGGAAGGGCGAGAACCGGGCGGCGCCGTTCCGGGCCAAGAACCCGATGGGCCGCGTGCCCGTGCTCGAGTTCGACGACGGCGCCTTCCTCGCCGAGTCGGTCGCCATCTGCCGCTACTTCGAGCAGTTGCAGCCCGAACCGGCGCTGATGGGCGGCGACGACCCGGAGCAGGCGGCCCGGATCGAGATGTGGCAGCGGCGGATGGAACTCGAGGTCGCCCTGCCGATCATGCAGGTGTTCCGGAACACCCATCCGTACTTCGCCGGCCGCATCGAGCAGTTCCCCGACTACGGCGAGGGTCAGCGCCGCCAGGCCACCAAGCGCCTCGCCTGGCTCGACGAGGAGTTGGCCAACCGCGAGTTCATCGCCGGCGACGAGTACACGATCGCCGACATCACGGCCCTGATGGGGATCGACTTCGGCCGCGTCACGGGCTTCAAGGTCACCGAGGAGACGCCGAGCCTCCTGCGCTGGTACCAGGCGGTGTCGGCGCGGCCCAGCGCGAAGGCGTAGGCAGACTCGCAGAGCTTGCCAGCGAGCAGTTCCTGGGCGGCGCACCGACGACGGGCACCGGGCAACGGTCGCCTAGCCCGGATGAGACGACCGGCCGGGAAGTCAGCGCTCTGTGTCTCGGCGGCATCGCCACGCGCTGCTACCCGCGGGACTGCATCCTTGCGGCGCGGGCAACCGATCTGGTCCCGTACGAAACCGCCCAGCTCCGCACGGGACCAGCCGTGCACCAAAGGGTCTACCGGATACCAGGGGACGGTGCAATCGGGAACGGGCGTTTCCGGGGCTGGTGCCTCACTGGCTGGCCTCGCACGCCTCTTCGTTGGCGGCCAGGTAGTCGAAGATGAAGTCGTCGAGAGCGGTGCGAACATGATCGTGAACCCGCTGCTGTGCGAGATGTAGCATGCGCAGCGAACCGTAGTTGCCGAAAGCCTCGCGCGACCAAGTGCCTACCTCGTGCCAAGTGCCGGTGTGGGGATTCGTCAGCGCCTGCCAGAACTCAACACGGACACGGAAAACGTTCACCTCCGCGGTCGTAACGTCAACACGAAGGACGGGATCTTCGAACGAGTTCCAGCCCTTGTTGTACAGGTGCGCCGCTTGCAAGCGACTTTCAGCTTCTGCCAGCAAAATCGGCTGGTCCGCTATCACCGACGCATAGCGGTCGACGTAGATTCCCAGGCCGACTGGCTGACAGCCGACGTACAGCCGCCCTCGTGTTGACGGCTGCCGCTGGAAGTCCCGTCCCCACCTGTCGGCGTCCCGGTCAGCTACTTGGTCTTCCAGGTCGCGGGCCTGTTCGCGCAGTTCATATGCTTGCTCGCGTAGTTCGCCAGCCTGCCGGAGCAATGCGCGGTCGTCCTGTGCCGCGGCCAGCGAGGGCAGCAGAAGGCCAACCGCGATGGCAAGCGCAAGCCGACCCATCGTGCGCTGCCGTCCAGGCGGCAGGCGCTGCGTCTCGGCAGTGCGCAGCGTGTCAGTCGTGGCGCTCATCGCATTTCGCAGCCAGATTGACTCCGCCGGCGACTGATCGCAGAAGCCCTCGTTGCCCCGCAGGTAGTCGTGGATGAGCTCCTCAACGGCACTGGGTCGCACTATACGAGGCGGACCGCGGCCCGGCAAGCGGGTACATAAGGTGGTCCCGGTTTTTGCACAGCTTCGAGGCGCGGTAAAGGCGTACTCCGTGGGTTGATCACGCCGCCGCCGCCGCCGTCAGGGCTGTCTAAGACTGCGAAACGACTTAACGCCGGTCCGCCGACGCGCTCTTGCCCAAACCGACGACTTCTCGGACGAGAACTAGCCAAGCTAGCCGCTCGCGGCCTCCACCGGGTTGCGGAGTAGGCAGACGCCTTCGAGTTCGACCTCGAAGGTGTCACCGGACTCAAGCGCCTTCGTGCTGCCGGGGGTGCCGGTGAAGATCACGTCGCCGGCCTCGATCGTGGCGTAGTGGCTGATGAAGGAGACGATGGCGGCCGAACCGAACAGGAGGTCGCTGGTCGTCTGTTCCTGGACAACCTCGCCGTTGTGGCGGCCGCGCAGGGTCAGATCGTCCGGATCGACGCCGGTGACCACGGCCGGGCCGACGGGACCGAACGTGTCGCTGGCCTTGGCCCGGAACCACTGCAGGTCGGCCCGCTGCCAGTTGCGGCCCGAGACATCGTTGCCGCAGGTGACGCCGAAGATCGCATCGCGGGCCTCTTCGGCGGTCGCGTTCTTCAGCCGCTTACCCACCACCAGGACCAGCTCCGCCTCGTAGTGGACGTTCTCGGAACCTGCGGGGAGCACGATCGGCTGTTCGTGGCCCACGATACTGGTCGGCAGCTTGAGGAAGATCGGCGGCTCCTTGGCCGGTTCGGCGTTGCCGAGGTGGCTGCGGTAGTTGAGGCCGACGGCGAACACCTTGCTCGGCGAGACCGGCGCCAGCAGGCGAGCGTCGTTGGCCGCGACGGTCGTGCCCGTCGCCGAGCCGCCGGGATAGGGCGCCCCGTCGAGTTGGTGGATCGTCGAGCCGTCGAGGCGGCCCCAGGAGACGGCGCCGTCGTGTTCGTAGCGGACGTACTGTTCGGCGTGGAGGCTGGCCGCGGTCGATAGCACGGCGGCGGCGAGCACGGCGAGGCGACGGTGAATGCGTGGCGTCATGAGGGCTCCTTCCCGCGCGTTGGGGCAACTATTGAGTCGAAGGGGACCGTGGCGAGCTTGCCACAACCTGGGGAACACAAGCGCCGCTGGCGTCAGTGACCGGCCGCCGCCTGCTCTTCCAAGTCTTCCCGGAACTGCGGGGCTGCGATGCGGACCAGCGCTCGCGCGCGTTCCTCGGCGTCGAGTCCGCGGACCCGGGCGACGCCGTACTCGGTGACGAAGATGTCCGCGTCCGTGCGCAGCGCGGTGGCGGCGTTCCCGGCCGGCAACGCGGGCACGATCCGGGAGAACCGGCTCCCGCCCGCCGTCGCCTCGAAGGCGACGATCGAGCGGCCGCCGCGGGACATCAGGGCGCCGCGCATGAAGTCCACCGCGCCGCCGGTGCCGCTGATTTGGCGTCCGCGCACCATCTCCGAGTTGATCTGGCCGAAGAGGTCGACCTCGACCGCCGAGTTGATTGCCACGAAGCGGTCGATCCGGGCCAGCACGCGCACGTCGTGGGTGTAGTCGGCCCCCCGAAGGTCGAGGGTGCGGCATCCGCGGGCCCAGTCGTAGAGCGCGGGCGAGCCGAGGACCATGCCGGCGACGATTCGGCCGCTGTCGATCGGCTTGCGCGCGCCGCTGAGCGCTCCGGCCTCGGCCAGGTCCATCACGCCGTCGGAGAGCAGGCCGGAGTGGAAACCCAGGTCCCGGTGAGAGCGCAGCGCGGCGAGCACCGCGCCCGGGATCGCGCCGATCCCGGTTTCGATGCAGTCGCCGTCCCGAATCAACTCGGCGACCCGAGAGCCGATGCGCTCGGCGGCGGGGCTCGGCGGGCTGGCGAGGGACGGCGGCTCGACCTCCGTCTCGACCGCGTAGTCGAACCGCTCGACCGGTACCGTGGGTGCGCCGGGAAGGCGGGGCAGGGCCCGGTTCCACTCGGCGACGAAGGAAACCTCGGCGCGCTCGAGAAGCGCCGGCAGGAACTCGACGCCGAGGCCGAGCGAGCAGTTCCCGTGCCGGTCGGGCGGTGTGAACTGGGCCATCGCAAGGTCGATCGGGCTGGAGAGAAAGTGATCCCAGATGTGGCGGTACTGCATCGGCACGAAGCGGACCGAACCGGCTTCGAAGCCGGTCCGCAGTTCCGGCGTGACGAAGAAGCTCCGCACCGTGGCGCCGGCCCAGGGTTCGAGCGTCGGGGAAGAAACGCCGGGGATGCGGGTGACCAGGAACTCGACGCCGGCGGTGGCCTCGGGCTGCTGGTGGAGTGCCGCGGCGATGCCGCGTGGCTCGCTGGCGCCGCCGAAGACGGCCACCTTCATGCCGGGGCGCAGCAGCGCGCCCACCTGATTGGCGTGGAGTTCTCTCATTGCGCGCCGTAGCGTAGCGGTCTCCGCCGGGGTCGCACGCCGGGCGCTGGCGCGCTGATACCCTGCCGCGGCCATGACGACTTCACCACTGGGCGAACACGCCCCCGCGATCTCGCTCGCCGCCGTCCCCGGCCGGCGCCGGCTGACCCTGGACCTGGCCGCGGAGATCGAGCGCCGAGGTTTCAGCGGCATCTACTGCCCGAGCATGGGCGACGGTCTGGCTCTCTGCGAGGCGATTGCGCTTTGTACCAACCGGATTCACTTGGGCACCTCGATCGTGAACATCTACACGCGCCATGTGACGGAGTTTGCCCACACGGCGTCCTTCATCCACGAGGTGTCGAAGGGCCGCTTCTGGTTCGGCGTCGGCGTCAGCCATGCGCCGGCTCACGCGCGGCTGGGCGTCACCGCCGGCAAGCCGCTGGGCGACATCCGCGCCTTCGTGGAGGAGCTGAAGGCGGTGCGGGGGGCCGGCGAACTGCCGCCCATCGTCCTCGCTACGCTGCGCGACCGAATGATCGCCACCGCCGCCGAGATCGCCGACGGCATGGTGTTCGCGAACGGCGCACGGTCGCACATGGGCCATTCGTTGGCGGCGGCGGGGAAGCGGGCCGCCGATCCGGACTTCTTCGTCGGCAACATGATCCCGACCGTGATCTCCGACGACCGCGGCCTGGCGGCGGCGCGCAACCGGAAGACGCTCTCCCGGTACGTCCTGCTGCCGAACTACCGCAACTACTGGAAGGCGGCCGGCTACGTGGAGGAGATGGAGGCCGTGGAGCAGGCAGTCGAACGCCGCGAGATGGACCGCATTCCGGGTCTGCTCTCCGACCGCTGGCTGGCCGACTGCACGCTGTTCGGCACCGCGGCGGAGGTCCGCGCCGGCGTCGAGCGCTGGATCGACGCCGGCATCGGCACGCCCATCCTGGTGCCGTCTTCGGCGGCAGGCAACCAACTCAAGGCGTTCGAGGAACTGTTCGCCGCTTACTCGTAGACATTGACTCGCAGGAACCGATGAGATGACGACCACCGTCAAGGAGCGCCTCGCGGCGCTCGGCCTGGAGCTCCCCGCGCCCGCGGCGCCGGCCGCGAACTACGTGCCCTACGTGCGCACGGGATCGCTCGTTTTCGTCTCCGGCCAGGTGCCGGTGAAGGACGGGCGGCTGGCCTACCGCGGCAAGGTGGGCGTGGAGTACTCGCTGGAGGAGGCCCAGGAGGCGGCCCGCCTGGTCGGCGTGAACATCGTCGCCGTGGTCGCGGCCGCCTGCGACGGCGATCTGGAGCGCGTCCGCCGCTGCGTGAAGCTCGGCGGCTTCGTCAACTGCAGCGACGACTTCGACAATCACCCGGCGGTGATCAACGGCGCTTCGGACCTGATGGTGGAGGTGTTCGGCGACAAGGGGCGGCACGCCCGCTTCGCCGTGGGCGCGAACAAGCTGCCGTTTGACGTGCCGGTCGAAATCGACGCCGTCTTCGAAGTCGAATGACCGGTTGAAGGGCAGGCCTCGCGGGGTCCGTCCAACTTACTGAAGAGCCTTGGCTTAGGGGTGCGGCAGGGGTCGCCCCGGGCAATGACGCGGACCCCCGGCTGGTACGATGCTGCCCGCCATGTCCATCCAGCGGGTAGAGATTCTCGGCGACACGATGCGCCGGCTGGCGCGCCGCGGTGCGCGGCGGAACCTGTCGCGCGTGCTGAGCAAGGTGCGGCCGGGAGACGTCGCCGCCGCGCTGCGGAAGCTGGTGCCAACGGAGCAGTTGTTCGTGGTCCGGCTGGCGCTCGAGGACTATCCCGATTCGGCCGGCGAGGTGCTGCTGGAACTCGAGCCCGGCGAACGGCGGCCGTTGCTGGAGGAACTCACTCCGGGCGAGATCGCCGGGCTGCTCGCGCCGCTCGCGGTCGACGACAGCGTCGAGATCGTGGACGGCCTCGAGGACGAGTTGCGCGAGTCCGTGCTGGCGCTGCTCGACCGGCCCGACCGGGACGAGCTGCAGACGCAGTTCGCTTACGAGGAGGACACGGCCGGGCGGATCATGAACACGGAGTTCTTCTCCCTGCCGGAGGACACCCCGGTCGGCGACGCGATCGCCAAGATCCAGGAGCACGGCGAGGTCGAGATGATCTTCTACCTCTATGTCGTCGATCCGGAGGGCCGCCTGGTCGGGGTCCTGTCGCTGCGGCAGCTCCTGCTCTCGGTTCCGAGCCGCACCCTGGGCGAGATCATGAACCGCGGTCTGGTCACCGCCAACACCGATACGGACCAGGAGGAGGTGGCGCGGCTCACCTCGCGCTATGACTTCCTTGCCATCCCCGTGGTCGACGACCGTCGCCGTCTGCTGGGTCTCGTGACCGTCGACGACGTGATCGACATCGTGCAGGAGGAGGCGGAAGAGGACTTCTACAAGATGGTCGGTACCTCGGACGACGAGTTGCTGTACCGCGAGCGAGCCTGGCGGGTCGCGGGTATCCGGTTGCCCTGGCTGCTCGTCAACCTGATCGGCCTGACGTTGACGGGCATCTTGATGAAGCAGTTCCAGCTCAGACTGGACGCGGTCTTTCTGCTCGCCTTCGCCCCGGTGGTCATGGGCATGGGCGGCAACATCGGCAGCCAGACGATGACCTTGACCGTGCGCGGTCTGGCCACCGGCAGAATCGGCGAAGGCGGCGGCCGGATGCGGCGCTTCCTGATGCAGCAGATCCGCATCGGTCTCGTCGTGGGCCTGGTCTGCTCGACGATCGCCGCCGGGGCCGCGGCGTTCCTCGAACAGAACCCGGCCTTCAGCGCGGTGGTCGCGAGTTCCCTGTTCGTCGCCATCGTGCTCGCGTCGCTGATCGGTTCGCTCCTGCCGATGGCCTTCGAGCGGATGGGCATCGACCCGGCGGTGGCAAGCGGCCCCATGGTCACGACCTTCAGCGACATCACCGGCATCCTCGTGTACTTCGGCCTCGCCGCCCTGATGATCGACTGGCTGGTTCGCTGAGCGGAAGATGGAACCATGAAGCGGCGAAGCGGTGAGGCACTGCTGCTTCAGACCATCGACCTTCACGAGCGCGACCGGATCGTCGTCTTCCTCAGCCGCGACTGGGGGCTGAAGCGAGGCGCCGCACGCAGCGCCCGGGCGCGCTTCAGCCGCTTCGGCGGCGAACTGCAGCAACTGGCGAAGGTGCACCTGTCCTGGTTCGAGAAGCCCGACCGGGACCTGGTCCGGCTCGGTGACGCGGAGATGATCAGGAGCCCCGGCGCCCTGCATACCGACCTGGAGGGGATTCTCGTCTCCTCGTATCTCGCCGAGCACATGCAGGTGTTCGCGCAGGAGCACGAACCGGACAATCACCTGTACCGGCTCCTGGACTCGACCGTGCAGGCGCTGATCGCCGGCTGCGATCGCTCCCTGGCGGCGCGCTACCTGGAATGCTGGACCCTGCGGCTGAGCGGCGTGTTCCCGGCGCCCCGGCACTGTCCTTCCTGCGGCGCCGCGCTCGGTGACGAGGCCGTTCTGGCGGCCGACGCGGCCGGCCTGCTGTGCCCTGCGTGCGGCGCCGGCGCGGGCGCGAATCGCCGGGTCTCCGAGCCCGCCCTTTCCTTCCTGCGCCGCATCGGCGCCGCGGACCTTCCGGGGCTCCAGGCGAACGGAGGGGTCGAGGAGGCGACGCTGAAGTCGGTGGAGGCGATTGCGCGCGAGGTCCGCCGCGCCTTCCTGGGCCGGGAGCTTCGCAGCTACGGCGTGATGCAGCGGACGCTGCGGGATGTGGCGCCCTGATGGGGCCGGACCGGCCAGGCGCGCCGGAGCGCCGCCCGCTGCAGCGGCTTCCCGATACGCTGATTTCCAAGATCGCGGCCGGCGAGGTCGTGGAGCGCCCGTCGTCGGTGGTCAAGGAGCTGGCCGAGAATGCGCTCGACGGGGGCGCCACCCGGATCGAAGTCGATCTTGTGGATGGCGGCAAGGACCTGATCGTGGTCGCGGACGACGGCAGCGGCATCGCCGCCGACGAGGCGATACTGGCTGTCGAACGGCACGCGACGAGCAAGATCGGCACCTTCGAGGACCTTCTCGAAGTCGCGACCCTGGGTTTTCGCGGCGAGGCGCTGTCGTCGATCGCCGCGGTCTCGAAGTGCGAACTGCTGACGGCGCGGACCGCCGGCGACGGCCACCGACTCCTGGTCGAGGGGGGGAAGGTCACGATCGACGAGCCGGTCAGCCGTCCCCGCGGCACGACGGTGACGGTCGAGTCGCTGTTCTACAACGTGCCGGCGCGCAAGCAGTTCCTCAAGCGGCCGGCGACCGAACTGCGGCATGCGACGACGGTGGTGCAGGGGTACGCCCTGGCGCGCCCCGATGTGACCTTCGTCCTGCGCCACAGCCCGGACAGCGCGTCTCCGCGGAGGGAGGTGCTGCGTACTCAGGCGACCGGCAACGACTCGGCCGGCCGGCTGGAACGGATCGCCCAGTTGTTCGGATCGAATCTGGCGAATCACCTCATTCCGCTGCCCGAGGCCAGGAGGCGGCAGGGTGTCGACGGCTTCGTCGGCGACCGGGAGACCTCCAGGGGCCGGCGGCAGTTCGTCTTCGTCAACGGCCGCCTGTTACGGGACCGGGCGGTGCTCGGGATCTATTACAAAGCGGTCCGGGACCTGATGAAGGGCGACCCGGCGCCGGCCTTGTTCCTGTTCCTCGACGTGCCGCCGGAGTCGATCGACGTGAACGTCCATCCCCAGAAGGCGGAGGTCCGCTTCCGCGATGCGGCGCTGCTCGGCCGCATCGGCAGTGCGCTCCGCAAGGGGCTGGAGGCGGCAAAGGGCGAGGCGCCGGCGCCGCTGCGTGAGTTGGACGGGCCGGTGGCGCCCCCGGCCTGGACCGGCATGGGAGAAGTCCGTGAGACCGGCGGTGGGATGTCCTGGCGGCGCGCCGGCTCGGGCGGGGACGGCGGCCGGGAGGAAGGCGATCCGGCGCCGGCGGCGCCCGCCTGGGCCGAGGAACTCGCCGCCCGTTACGGCGGCGGGCAGGTGGGGCCGGCGGGGAAGCTGGCGGAGGTCGCCTACAGGCCGGCGCCCTCCGCCCCGGTACCCCTGTCGGGCCGCGGCCGCGAGTCGCTGCGGCTGATCGGGCAGTACAAGGGCGCGATGATCCTGCTCGAGGGGCCGGAGTCCCTGCTGGTCGTGGACCAGCATGTGGCCCACGAGCGCATCCTGTACGAACGGTTCCGCCGCAGTCTTGGCGAGCAGCAGTCGGCCAGCCAGAGTCTGCTCGTGCCGCGGGTTCTCGAACTGTCCGCGGCCGAGAACGCGGCGCTTGAGGAATGTTCCGCGGGGCTGGCGCGGTGCGGCTATTCGGTCAGCAGCCTGTCCGGCGGCAGCGCCGCGATCACGGCGATTCCGGCCGTGCTGCCCGACGCCGAGGCGGAGAACCTGGTGCTGCGGATCGCGACCCGGGTCGCCGGCGGCGACGAGCTGCCGAGCGAGGAGGAGGCGCTGGCGGAGTACCTCCTGACCCAGTTGGCGGCCAGCCGCGCCTGCCGCGCCGCGGTCAAGATGCACCAGGCGCTGTCGGCGGAGAAGATGGAGAGCCTGATCGGGGAGCTCTTCGCCTGCGAACACCCGTACACCTGCCCGCACGGCAGGCCGGTGGTGCTGGAACTCACCGACCGCGACCTGGAACGCAGGTTCAAGCGTCGCTGACGACGTCGAGCGCGGACAGCTCTGCCAGTGCCCGGGCAGCCGCGCGGCGCTCGGCCGCCTTCTTCGAGCGGCCGGATGCGCTGGCGGCGACCCGGTCCTCGATCCTGCACTCGACGTAAAAGACGGGATCGTGATCCGGGCCTTCCCGGCCGACGTGGCAGTAGACGGGAGGTTCCAGGCCCTGCGCCTGCAGCAGTTCCTGAAGGTCCGACTTGGCATCGGGATCGTCGATTGCCAGAGCGGCCTCCGATTCGATCCATGGCTCGACCAGGGCGCTGGCCGCCTCCAGACCGCCGTCGACGAACACCGCGCCGATCACGGCTTCGAGCGCACAGGCGAGGAGCGACTGTTTGTCGCTCCCCCCGGAACGCTCCTCGCCACGGCCGAGCCGGAGGGCCGCACCGAGTTCCAAGCGCCGGGCGCAGCGCGCGAGCGCCTCCGCGCTCACAACCCGGGACTTGATGCGCGAGAGGTCGCCTTCCGGTGCCAGCGGTCGGCTGCGGAAGAGCCAGTCGGTCGCGATCAGGCCGAGCACCGAGTCGCCCAGGAACTCGAGGCGTTCGTTGTGCTCCTCCAAGCCCTGTTCGTTGGCGTAGGAGGTGTGGGTCAGGGCCTGCTCGAGCAATGAGCGGTTCTCGAACCGGTAGCCGAGCTGCTCTTCGAGTTGATCGGGACCCAAGATCAGGGGTAGATCCGGTCCATCGTTCGCGGGTAGGGGATCGTCTCCCGCAGGTGGCGGACGCCCGCCATCCAGGCGACGAAGCGTTCGACGCCCATGCCGAAGCCGCTGTGCTCGAACGTTCCGTAGCGGCGGATGTCCAGATACCACTGGAAGGCATCGAGCGGCAGATCGTGCTCCTTGAGCCGGGACAAGAGCAGATCGTGGTCGTGGATGCGCTGGCTGCCGCCGATGATCTCCCCGTAGCCCTCGGGGGCGATCACGTCGAGCGCCAGGGCCAGGGTCGGGTCGTCCGGGTCGGGCTCCATGTAGAACGCCTTGAGCGAAGTCGGGTAGTGGGTGATCATCACCGGCCGATCGAACTGCTGCGCGACCCTTGTCTCCTCCGGGGCGCCGAAGTCCTCGCCGAACTCGATGGCGGAGCCTTGGCGGCGCAGGAGGTCGATCGCTTCCGCGTAGCGGAGGCGCGGGAAGGGCTTGCGGATCGCTTCCAGCTTGGACGTGTCCCGCTCGAGGATCGAGAGCGGGTCGCCGCAGTTCTCCAGCACCCGCTCCGCAAGGTAGACGACGAAGTCCTCGGCGAGCTCGGACAGGCCCTCGAAGTCGAGGAAGGCAGCCTCCGGCTCGACCATCCAGAACTCCATCAGGTGGCGCCGGGTCTTCGACTTCTCGGCCCGGAACGTGGGGCCGAAGCAGTAGACCTTGCCCAGGGCGGCGGCCGCCGGTTCGAGGTAGAGCTGGCCGGACTGGCTCAGGTAGGCGTTGCCGTGGTCGAAGTACGGCGTTTCGAACAGGGTCGACGTGCCCTCGCAGGCGGCCGGCGTCAGGATCGGCGAGTCGACCAGGTAGTAGCCGCGTTCGCGGTGGAAGTCGTGGATGGCCTGGCAGACCTCGCTGCGGATCCGCAGCACCGCCCGCTGGCGGCTGGAGCGCAGCCAGAGGTGGCGATGGTCCATCAGGAAGGCGGTGCCGTGCTCCTTCGGCGTGATCGGGTAGCCGTCGGCGCCGTGGACCAGGACCAGGGACGAGACCTGGATCTCGACCCCGCCGGGCGAGCGCGGGTCGGCGGCGGCGGTGCCGGTTACCTCGACGGTCGATTCCTGCGTGGCGCGTTGGAGCGCCTCCCAGGAGGCCTCGTCCACCTCCTTGCGGCTGATCACGAGCTGCACTGTGGCGCCCGAATCCCGGAGCTGGATGAAGCCGATCCGACCGCTGGAACGGTGGCCATCGACCCAGCCGCGGAGGCGGACCTCCCGGCCGATCAGGTCGTGGAGTTCAGGTATCGAATGCCAGCCGCTCACGGGTCGCTTCTCACGGCGTGATCATTCCGGCGGCGGGAAGGGGTGGCCGGGTACGGGAGGCGTGGCCGGGGAATTGCCGCTTCATCCGCCATCGCCCATCTCGTCATCGTCATCCGACGTGTCGCTATCGGCGATCGATGTCGCCACCCGCATCGTTGGCAAGGTCACACGCCGGGCCTCAAGGAAGGACCGCTCGCCTTCGATCAACGCCTCGAGTCGCGCCCGGATCAGCCCTTCTCGATCTCCCGCGCGCAGCAGTTCGACCGACTCTTCGGGGAAGCCGTGTTTCGGTAGGACGTCTTGGAGTTGGTCGTCGGTCAGTGCGGCGAGGGTACCGAAGATCCGGAGTTCGTCGGCGAACATCCGGTTCGCGGGACTACTTCGGAGTTCCTTGTGAACGTCTCTTCCGGGAGCGAGGTAGCCAAGGGCTCTGGTTCCGCGGCTTGAGAGCAACTGCCCAGGATCGAGGTCCTCTTGGCCCGTGAGAGAACACGGGCGAAGAGATGCGAGGTAGAGCAGGAAGGCGCGCACGCGGGCGCTCCGGCCATCGAAGCGCTCCGGGAACGGCTGTGCCGGTGCTTCGAGATCTACTGCCGCGACCCGTGTGGTAGCTCCCTTCGCCAGATCCTGTATCTCGCGCAGCGCACGAGTGGCCTGCGACGTGCTGACGCCGCCGAACCAGCCCGTGAACGACGTCACCCAGAACCAACGTCTGAGCAGCTCGACTGCGGCCGCGTCCGGCTCGGGGCAAAGTCGAAAGAACTCACCGAGCAGTACCAACTGGAGCCCGTAGGGCAGGAATCGGTCCGAGGTGACACCCAAGCTCTGGAGGAAGTTCACTGCGGCTCTGAGGCCCTCAGCCGCCGACTCGAAGCTCTCTGGCAGCCGCGAGCGTACTTCGGGCTTGACCAGGAGGTCAGCCCAGTCCTTCGCGTAGATGTCGCGGTCTAGCGCAGCGAGCACTGATCTCAGAAGCAGCACTCGATCGAGGTTGCCGAATCCGCTTCGGGAGAGCTCCTGCTTGATCTCGTCCAATTCGTGGGCAAGATGGAACTCCCCTTCGCGGTAGGTCAAGGCAGAGACCATCTCGTCCGCCGCCATCTTGCGCCCCGTGCGGTTGAGTCGGGCGAACACTGCGACCGCTGTGTCGAGGTCGGCTTCGCGTATGTGAATTACGGGAATCTGATAGTCCCTGAACGCGTTTGCTAGGCGGTCAGCCCGGTCGAGCCAACGTCGTGAGCGAACGGCATCGTCGACCTCCGATTCGATACGGCGACACGCTGCGAAAAAGGCGGTAGTGTCCAGCAAGCTGCTCATCGGGAAGAGCTGTGGCCCGCCCCCGCCCGAGGGCGCTCGCAGGAACTCCAGCGTTTCGAGATCGCAGAAGATCCGCCACTCCACTTGATCGACGGTCGACTCCGCCTGCTCCGGGAGCCGCAGGGTCCCGACGAGGGTGGACAAACGCTGCTGACCGTCGAGCAAGTATCCGACCAAGCCGGCGGGCTTCGGCCCGACATCCACCGGACCGACGCGCGCAACGCTCGCGATTCCCATGTCCGTGTCCCAAACGAGGACCGAGCCGATCGGAAAACCGCGCAGCACACTATCGAGCAGCGCATGGAGGTCTTGCTGCTTCCATACGAATCCTCGCTGAAACCGAGGCACGCGGACCTTCCCCTCGGCAATGCGGCCAACCAGATTGCCTAGAAACGCGACTTCCGGACTGACCTCGGCGCGGACTTGGATTTCATCGGACATGCGCTTAGACCTCCTTGCGAATCAGCGCGATGCCGTGTTCCAGGTCGCCCCGGCCACGGTCGAGGAGTTCTGTCGAGATCGGTTGGTGGAGGGTCCAGCAGTGCCACACGTTGGGCCCGAATCCGGCGGAGAGCGCTGATCGGTCGTCCGGCGAGAGGCCGTCGAACAGCGCTTCTTCAGGCTCGGTCGGTTCCTGCGGCAGCCCTTTCTTCATGTCGTAGAGGTCCTTCTGATCTGCGCTTAGCCGATCCCACGCCTCGACGCGAACCGCGTGTTCGCGGCCTGCATCTCGGCGCCCGTCGAGGAGAGCACGGGGCAGGTAGTTCTCCGATTCGCGCTTAGCCAGGATCCAACAGGCAACTCCGTGCTCTTCGCATGCCTGCTTGACAGAGCGGGCTTCTTGGCTCTCTTCCGCGTCCAGTGCCGTTCGCTCGCTGTCCACGATAACGACCAAGCGTGGACGAACCCGAACTCCCTGTGCCCGCCGCCTGACCTCTTTCGGCATTTCCCCGATGCCGCCGACGCTGTCTAGCCTGATGGGGAGCCCAGGGCGACGCCAAAGGCGCCACAAGGTCTTGTCGCACTCCGTCACGATTCGCTCTACGAAGCTGCCATCGCTGTTGCGGTTTTCGACCAGAAAAACCACCGGTTCTTCGGCGAGCCGAGCGGCGTCTTCGGGAGTCAGTTCGTACCCCTTGAGCGGGTCTGACGTCACGAGCAGGCGCCGGCCGTGGGGCTCCGAAGTCCACACGTCGCGTTGGAGCGACGCGACAAGGAGTTCGCGAACCCACTCGCCTTGGATCCCGCGGTCTCGAATCCACGAGGAGCTGTCGAAGGCCCGCGTATCGACCACGTTGGACGTGTCCCAGACATGCCACCCGTCGTCGATCTTGTGGAGGATGCGGTCCAGCCAGTTGTGGAATGACCCATCGTCGGCGACGGCGAAATCGATCTCGACTAGCACCGGTTCTTGGCCTCTCCGCGCGCGGCGCGTCGGATTGCCAGGATCTCCTCGTAGTCCTCGATGAACACGCCGTCCGGCCAGTGGTCGGCCCTTCCGTCCTCGCGGATCCTGATCTTCCGTAGGGAGGATCCAGAACTCGGTCCCGAGTGGACCCAATAAATGAGGACGTCTTCCGCCGGCAGTCGTCCCTCGGCAATCCACCGCCTCGCACGAAGTAGCACCATTTCCGAGTGGGTTTCGATGATCAAGGGCCGAGCGGGTCCCGCGAGGTGACTGAGAAGGACTTCCGCGATCTCGGCGTGCGCTGCGGGGTGGAGTTCCGCTTCGGGATGCTCGATGATGTCAACGCCTGGGCCTGCTTTTTGGGCCGTCAAGGCTGTCAGCACCACGGGCAGAGCATGCGCGAGCCCGCGACCGGATAGGACGAGTGCGACGTTTGCGGAGCTTCCCGGATGCCGTGCTACGAGCTCGAAGTAGTTGCCCTGTGAAACGAGTTCTAGATGGACGCCGAACGCCGCACGATACCAATCCCGAACTGCCGCCCTGAGTTCGTCGTCAGTCGCGAGCGCCAGCGGCGCGAACTGCCCGCGCGACCCGAGCTCCTGCGGCGAATGTTCCTGCACGCTGTACGGGGGCCGGAGCAGGCGGCGTGGGCACTGAAGGTGGCGAATCCCGTCGGCCCAGGATCTGAGACCTTCGATCGAACCGATTGTCCACGACGGCAGCGGGCCCGGCACCGCTGGCGCGAGCCCCCGCCAACCGATCGAACATGGCCTCACCGTTCGTCCGGAAACTGAGACGTTGTAGAGGGATCGGGCACCGAACCCTTGGCGTTCGAGAACCACCTCATCAGTGCCGTGCTTGAGTTCCCAATGGGAGACTTGGCGTTCGGATGGCCGTCCCGGCGCTACGACGTTCCTCACGGTGGCCGAGAGCGACAACTCCCCACCTTCGTCCGCCAGCATCACGGACAGCGTCAGTCTGCCGTGAAGTGTGCGTCCGGTAACCAGATCTTCAAATCTGTCGCCGTGGTGGATGCCACCGGATTCCAGTGGGAGCGGTTCCGAAGCGTCCTTGCTCGAAGCGGTCAGGCCGCCCGCGGTCAACTGGATCACCTGGGCCAATGCCGTCTTACCCGAGTTGTTGGAACCAACCAGGATTGTCAGAGGGGCAAGCTCCACGCTGGCCGGTTCGGCGTAGCCCTTGTAGCGATCGATGCCGAACTGCCGAAGTTCCATTTGGTACTACCTTGTCGATAGGAGCGACCGTCGCGCTAGCGAGAGTCGCGATTTCCGTAGTCGAGTTCCGGTTCGTTCATCGACCCGTCCTTGCCGCGGGATCATAGCGGGGTGGCTCGCTGCCGGCCGGCGTGGAGAGCGAGCTGGGATTGGACAAGGGACTCGGCTTTGAGCCGCGGTTTCGCCAGCACGGCGCTGAGCCGCACACGGGGTCACTGATCGGCTTACGCCTTCTTGCGGAAGATCGCTGCGCCGACGACGCCGCCGAGGGTGGCAAATATGGTGTACAAGCCGAGGCTGAAGATCAGGCCGATGAGTAGAGCGCCAAAGGCTAAGCCCTCGCCGGAGCCGGCCATCGCCTCCAGCAGGTCTCGAGGGAATCCCTCGATCTGGACGGCGTCGCTGCTCTCCAGGAAGGTCTGTAACCCGTTCGCCGCCACATTTCCGAACAGCAGGGCCAACGGGATGGAGATGATCGTGCCGGCCACCGCAGCAATCACCCCGGAGAGTGCGCCGATTGCCGCGCCGGCGCCCAGGGGAGCACTCTCGGTGGGAGGCTCATTCCGCAGTGCCATGTAGACCGCGAGCACGGCGCCGCCTACAACCAGGGCGCAACAGGCGACGTTGACAACGTTCAGGACGGGAATTTCGGAAGCGACGCCTGCGATAGAGCCGCCGATCGCGGCAGCCTTCAGTCGGTTTGGAGACATGAGCGCTCCTTCGTGTCTTCTGGGGCTGGTTTGAGCTGAGTTGATCGATCGCCACCCTCGATCTGACGGCGGACCGGCTCGAGCAGCGTGTGGGCCGGCTTCTGCGGAGGCAGTGTAGCGGGCTCGGCATCTATGGCTAGACTGGCTCGGCAATGGTCACTACCAGCTCGGCCACGACGGCGGCGACCGCGGTGCTCGTTGTCCTTTGCTGCCTGGCGATCGGGCTGGTCGTTGCCGCGCCGCTGTCGGCCGCTTCAGGCGGCCGTGCGGCGTCGCTGCTCTACGAGTTCTTTGCGCCGGTCTGCCATCAGATCGCCGAGCGCAGTTTTCATGTGGCAGCCCAGCCCCTCGCCGTATGCCACCGCTGCTTCGGCTTCTACGTGGGGTTTACCCTGGGGCTCATCGTGCTGCCGCTCGTTCGCCCGTTCCGTGACTGGCTGCTCGAGAAGCCCCGGCGAATCCTGTTCTTTCTGGCGCCGACCGCGATCGACTGGTTGCTGCCCATGAACACGCCCACCAGCCGTTTTCTGACTGCCTTGCTTGCCGCAGCGCCGATTGCCGTCCTCGTGTGGGCGGCGATCGGCCAGATCGTCCACCGAAATGCCCCAAGAACCGTCTGAGGAGACTCCATGACACCGAAGAAACTGAAAGCAGCAGCGATTGGCGGGAGCGCGGCGGGTATCGCATCCCAGATTCCGCTCCTCAGCTTGGCCAACTACCTCTGTTGCGCGCTCGTGGTGGGCGGTGGGATTCTGGCCGTCTACCTGGCGATGAAGGGCGAGCCGCCCGCGCCGACAGCTCCCTACGGAGACGGCGCGATGATCGGCGTTCTGGCCGGTGTTGCGGCGGCGGTCGTGGGAGCGATCGTGGCGATTCCGAGGAGGGCGCTCTTCGGCGATCCGATGGAGATGGTTCGGTCGTTCCTGGAGGGCATGGAGGGAATGCCCCCGGAAGCGCTCGAGGCAATGTCCGGCGCGGAGACCGGAGGCATGGCGTCGTTCGGTGCGGTCGCGTTCCTGATCAGTCTTGTGGTCGATGTCGTGTTCTCTGCCATCGGCGGCGTGATCGGCGCCGCGGTGTTCCACAAGAAGCCCTCGGCCTAGTCGGTGGCCGCGACATCAACCGGAGGAGATTCCATGACCGGAAAGAAACTCGCATCAGCGGCCATCGGCGGCGGCGCGGCAGCCATCGCCTCCCAGGTCCCCGGCCTCCAACTGGTCAACCTGGCCTGTTGCGCGCTGGTCGTCGCGGGCGGCGTGCTGGCCGTCTATCTGGCGCTCAAGGACGAGCCGGCCTCCGCAACGGCGCCCTATCGCGAAGGCGCGAAGATCGGAGCGCTTGCCGGCGTCGTCGGATCCGTCCTGAGCATCCTCCTGGGGCTCCTGATCCTGGGCGGCCTCACGGGTCTGATGGGGCTCGGGGCGCTTTCGGAAGGCTCAGCCGAGGACTTGGAGGCCCTGGGCCTCATCAGTGCCATCGCGGGCCTTGGCGTGATCGCGATCGTCGTCGTTTCGCTGGTGGTCAACGTCGTGTTCTCGACGATCGGCGGCGTGATCGGGGCGGCCGTGGTGCACAAGAAGGCGGTGCCTACACCCTGACCGGGACTTGAGGGCGATCTCAATCCTCCTCCGGCGCGCCCAGGGTACGCGCCGCCGCGATGTCGTCGGAGTAGTCGCGGAGCTTCGTCGGCATCAGGACCATCTCCTCGATCACCGTTCGCTCCGGCAGGGCGGCGGCGGTCAGGATCGCCTCGGCGATGTCCTCGGCGGCCATCATGCCGGCGCGCTCCTTCGATGACGGTGGCCGCGGCCGGTTGTCCAGGATCGGCGTGTCGACTTCGCCTGGCAGGACGCTGGTGGCGCGGATGCCGAACTGCCGCAACTCGGCGCCGAGGCCGAAGATGTAGTTGCGGGAGGCGGCCTTGGCCGCTCCGTAGGCGGTGCCGGCCATGACCCCCGGGCGCAACGCCGCCACCGAGGAGACCATGATCACGGTGGCGCCGCCGTGAGCGAGCATCGCCGGTAGCAGGGCCCTGGTCAGCATCGCGGGTCCGGTGGCGTTGACCGCGATCACGCTGTCCCACTCCGCTTGTGAGATGTAGCGGGTGCTGCGGACCTTGGAGCTGTGGCCCGCGTTGTGGACCAGGACGTCGACCGTGGCGTGGCGTTCCAGCACGGCTGCCGCGAGCCCCCGGACGGCTTCTGGATCCTCCATGTCGGCGGGGTGCGCCCAGGCGCTGCCGCCGGCGGTCTCGATCTCGGACGCGACCGCCTCGAGCGGTTCGAGCCGCCGTCCCGACACGATGACCGTCGCCCCCTCGCGGGCGAAGAGCAGCGCGGTCGCCCGGCCGATGCCGGTGCCGCCGCCGGTGACAAGAGCGGTCTTTCCTTCGAGCTTTCCCATCCGCGTTCCGGCCTCCCTGACGCTGTTGGACACTGATGTTGGCGGCACGGAGTGTAGCCCCACCCTCCCAGCTACTTTGTAGCGGCGTCCGGCGGCGCCTTGGGAACGGCGCCTCCCTGCGCCAGGTAGCGGCGCGCCGCGAAGCCGAGAGTGGCCGCCCTTGCGGCCATCAGGCCGACCATGCTGAGCCAGAGCAGGCGTTCGTTTTGAAAGTGGGCCGCTGCCCAGGCGATCGGGGCGAAGCCGATTCCGAGACTGAGGACCATCGCGCGGCTGAGCAACCTGCCCTGGGTCAGGCCGAGGAAGAACCCATCGAACGCGTAGGCGAGGGCGGCGAAGAGCAACACCGGGAGCAGCCAGAAGTTGCTGCCCGCGGCAAGCGTCGCGACAGCCTCGTGATCGACGAGCAGGCCGTAGACGCTGGTGGGGAAGATCAGCACCGGGACGAGAAAGGCAACCGCGCAGACGATGGCCGCACCGATGGTCAGGAGCAGGACGCGCCGGAGTTCCTGCCGGTCGCCGGCGCCGAAGGCCATGCCCGCAAGGGTCTCGCCGGCGAAGGCGGCGCCGTCGACGAGGTAGGAGGCGAGGCTCAGAACGCGGAGAATGAGGCCGTTAGCGGCCAGCCGGGCGGTGCCGAAGAGTGCGCTCATGTTGGTGAACACGGCGAACGCGGTGATCAGGAGCAGGGTGCGAATCACAAGGTGCCCGCTCAGGGCGACGATTCGTCGCAGTGCCGCGCGATCGAGAACAGTGCGCCAGGCGGGAACCGCGCCGCCGATCGTCAGCGCCAGTGCCAGACCGAGGCACAGAGCCAGCCACTGCGAGGCGGCGGTGGCGACGCCGGCGCCGAAGGCGGCCCAACCGAGCTCGATGATGAACCACCAGTTCAGCACGATGTTGCCGACGTTGGCCACCGCGACCAGGAGCAGGGCCCGCGCGGCCTCGCCCCGGCCCAGGAACCAACCGACCAGGGCCAGGTTGGCGAAGGCCGCCGGGGCGCCCCAGATGCGCGCGTCGTAGTAGCGGCGGCCTGCTTCCTCAACGTCGGCCGTACCGGCCAGGAGCCTGAAGCCGGCATCGCCGAGCGGGCCTCGGAGCGCGATCGTCAGGAGGCCGAGAACGGCCGCCAGCAGCAAGGCCCGGTAGAGATGTGCGGCGACCTCCTTGATCTCCCCGCGGCCCCAGGCCTGGGCGGTGAGTCCGGTGGTCCCCATGCGCAGGAAGGCGCAGCCGAAGTACAGGTAGTCGAAGATCAGCGCCCCCAGGACCACCCCGGCCAGGAACCTGACGTCGTCCAGGCGCCCGAGCATCACCGTGTCGGCCAGACCGGCCACGGGCACGGTCAGATTCGAGAGGGTGTTCAGTGCCGCCAGCCGCGCGAATCGGCGGGGCAGGCCGGGCGTCGCTGCGGGCTCCACGGCGCCGCCGCCTTCAACCGCGCGCACAGGCTGGTAGCCTGCGCGCGCTCATGGCGTCAGAACGTGCTTCGGGCATTTTCCTGGCCCGCTTTGTCGGCTGGGTCGATCGCCTCAACTCGCGGTTGGGGATCGCGGTCTCCTGGCTGACGCTGGCCATGGTCGCGGTCGGAGCGTACAACGCGGTGGTCCGTTACCTGGGCCGGTTCACCGGCTGGCACCTGAGTTCGAACGCCTACCTCGAACTGCAGTGGTACATGTTCAGCCTGGTGTTCCTGCTGGGCGCGTCGTACGCGTTGCAGACCAACGCCCACGTTCGGGTCGACGTGGTCTACAGCCGGCTGCCGGAGCGCTGGCGGCGGCGGATCGACCTCTGGGGTTCGCTGCTGTTTCTGATCCCGTTCGCGGTCTTCGGACTCGTCACGTCGTGGCCGGCGGTGCGGAACTCCTGGGCGGTGCTTGAAGTGTCTTCCGATCCCGGCGGTCTGCCGAGGTATCCGATCAAGAGCGTGCTGCTGGTGGCATTCACGCTCCTGGCCCTGCAGGGGATGGCCGAAGCCGCGCGCAACTGGTTGCGTCTGCGCGCGCTCCGCGCCGGCGCCGAAGAGGAGGAGCTGTCGTGAGCGGCGACTTCCTGGGCCCGCTGATGTTCGTGGTCGTGTTCCTGTTCATCTTCGCGGGCTACCCGGTCGCGTTCTCGCTCGGCGGCACGGCGCTCATCTTCGCGTTCATCGGCATCGAACTCGGCCTCTTCTCGTGGCACCTCCTGTACGCCTTCCCCGAGCGCGTCTTCGGCGTCATGTCGAACGGCGTCCTGCTGGCCGTGCCCTTCTTCATCTTCATGGGGACGATGCTGGAGAAGTCGCGGCTCGCGGAGGATCTTCTGCGCACGATCGGGATGCTGTTCGGCCGGCTGCGCGGCGGTCTGGCCCTGGCCGTGGTCATCGTCGGCGCCATGCTTGCCGCCGCTACCGGTGTGGTCGGCGCCTCGGTGGTCGCGATGGGTCTGATCTCGCTGCCGGTCATGCTGCGCTACGACTACTCGCCGATGCTGGCCACGGGCGTGATCAGCGCCGCCGGCACACTGGGACAGATCATCCCGCCCAGCGTTGTGCTCGTGGTGCTGGCCGACCAGCTCGGCATTTCGGTCGGCGACCTGTTCGTCGGCGCCCTGGTGCCGGGACTGATGCTGGCGGGGTTCTATGCGGTCTACGTTGTCGGTGTGGCGATCGCTCGCCCAGAGGCGGCGCCGGCCCTTCCCGCCGAGGAGCGGACCGTCCATGGAGGCGCCCTGGCCCGTCAGGTAACGCTGGTCATGGCGCCGCCGCTCATCCTGATCCTGGTCGTTCTGGGCAGCATCTTCGCCGGCATCGCGACACCGACGGAGGCCGGCGCACTGGGCGCCGTCGGGGCCATCGTCCTCGCTCTGTCGCGCGGCCGCCTGACCATGAAGGCGGTGAAGGAGACGATGGACGCGACGGCGAAGCTGACCACGATGGTCATCTTTCTGCTCATCGGCTCGACCTTGTTCGCGCTCGTGTTCCGCGGCGTCTACGGCGACATCTGGATCGAGGATCTGCTGACCGGCTTGCCGGGCGGGAAGATCGGCCTGCTGATCGTCGCCAACCTGGCGATCTTCATCCTCGGGTTCTTCATCGACTTCTTCGAGATCGCCTTCATCGTCATTCCGCTGATCGCCCCGGCGGCCCGCATTCTCGACATCGACATGGTGTGGTTCGGGGTCATGATCGGCATGAACCTGCAGACGTCGTTCCTGACCCCGCCCTTCGGCTTCGCGATCTTCTATCTTCGCGGCGTGGCGCCGCGGCGGATCACGACCGTCGAGATGTACCGCGGGGTGATCCCCTTCATCGTCATCCAGCTCATCGGGCTGGCGCTGATCTGCCTCTACCCGGAGCTGGTGACGGCGCTGCTGTAGGGCTTGCGCCACAGGCTAGCCGACGGCTGACGCCGGATGCGGGCGAGACGCCCGCGTTCCCAGGCCCGGAGCGCCGGTCGCAGCCTTAGCCGCCGCCGAAGGAAAAGCGCGCGTAAGCCTGCTCGGCGGTGCTGAACCAGCGGAAGGACGACTTGCGTATGTCATCCCAGGAGTCGAAGATCTTCCGGTAGGCGGGGTCGGCCGCCGCGTTCTCGTTCATCAGTTCGAACGAGGCGTTCCGGGCCGCGGTCAGGATCTCGTCGGAGAACGGCCGCAGCACGACGCCGTCGTTGACCAGGCGCTGGAGAGCGGCCGGATTCAAGGCGTCATAGCGGGAGATCATGTCGATGTTCGCCTCCGCGGCAGCGGACTGGAAGATGGACTGGTATCCGGTGGGCAGGGAGTCCCAGGCGGTCCGGTTGACGTACGCCGAGAGCGTCGGGCCCGGCTCCCACCAGCCGGGGTAGTAGTAGTTCTTCGCCACCCGCTGGAAGCCGAGCTTCTCATCGTCGTAGGGACCGACCCACTCGGCGGCATCGACAACGCCGCGCTCGAGGGCGGTATAGATCTCGCCGCCCGGGATGGTCTGGACCGTCACGCCAAGGCGACTGAGCACCTCGGCGCCAAGCCCGGGAATTCGCATCTTCAGGCCGCCCAGTTCCTCCAGGGTGCTGATCTCGTGCCGGAACCAGCCGCCCATCTGGCCGCCGGTGTTGCCGGCAGGGAAGTTCAGGATGTTGAAGTCCGCGAACACCTCGCGCATCAACTCCAGGCCACCGCCGTGGTAGAGCCAGGCATTCTGCTGGCGCGTGTTCAGACCGAACGGCATCGCGGTGTCGAAGGCCACGGCCGGGTTCTTGCCGGTGTAGTAGTAGCTCGCGGTGTGACCGAGCTCGATAGTGCCCTGCTGGACCGCGTCCAGCACCCCGAGCCCGGGAACCAGTTCGCCGGCGGGGTAGGCGCGGATCCGGAACCGGCCCTCGGACAGGCTCTCGACCCGTTCTGCGAGAACTTCCGCGCCGCCGTAGATCGTGTCGAGGCCGCGGGGGAAGCTGGAGGCCAGGCGCCATTGCAGGCGGGGCTTGGTCACCACGGCCGGTGCGCCGTCGGGTCCCGCCGTGGGCCCGCCACAGGCGGTTACCGCACCCGCCCCGGCCGTCGCGAGAGCGGCCTTGCCCAGGAAGTCCCTACGTCTCAGTTTGGCCATGCTCCCTCCCGTCCTTGTCTGCGTGGCTGGTCATTCTAGGAGCTTGCGCCGTGGAACGACACCAGTGAGTTCCGCGGGGCAAGTTCCTGGTGAGGTGGGGGCTGGGGCCGAACGGCGAGTCTGCGAGCGGTTCGGCGGCGCTACTTCGCTCAACCAGCGCTCGGCGTCGATCGCCGCCTGACAGCCTGTGCCGGCGGCGGTGACCGCCTGCCGGTAGTGCGAGTCCATCACGTCGCCGCAGGCGAACACCCCCTCGATGTTCGTCGCGGTGCCCGGATGGCGGACCTTGAGATAGCCGACATCGTCCATCGCCAGTTTGCCGCGGAAGAGTTCGGTGTTCGGGTTGTGGCCGATCGCGGTGAACACGCCCTGACAGGGGAAGTCCGATTCGTCGCCTGAGCGGGGGTCGCGCAGCCGGACGCCCCGGACGCCCTCCGCCTGGGCGCCGTAGATTTCCTCCACGGTGGCGTGGAACCGCCAGGCGATTTTCTCGTCCGCCGTGGCCCGGTCGCGCATGATCACGGAGGCCCGCAGTTCGCCGCGACGGTGAACGATGGTCACCTTGCTGGCGAACTTGGTCAGGAAGGTGGCTTCTTCCATCGCCGTGTCGCCGCCTCCCACCACGACGAGTTCCTTGTCGCGGAAGAAGAAGCCGTCGCAGGTGGCGCAGGCCGAGACGCCGTACCCCATCAGCTCCGCCTCCGAGGGGAGACCCAGTTGGCGGGCCGAGGCGCCGGTGGCGATGATCAATGCGTCCGTGAGGTACTCGCCGCAGTCCGTCTCGATCCGGAACGGCCGCTCGCTGAGGTCGATGCCCATGCCGGTCTCGAAGCGGGTGTCGGCGCCGAAGCGCTGGGCCTGGGCCCGCATCTGTTCGATCAGTTCGGGTCCCATGATGCCCTTGGGGAAACCCGGGTAGTTCTCGACGTCGGTCGTGATGGTCAACTGGCCGCCGGGCTGGCTGCCCTCGAGGACCAGGGGAGCGAGATCGGCGCGGGCGGCGTAGAGGGCCGCGGTGAGACCGGCCGGTCCCGAGCCGAGGATGGAGAGGCGATGGTGGTTGCTGGGCGAGGCAGTCGTCATGGGCCGCGGAGAGTAGCAGCGCGGCGCCGGTCGCTAGGGGCCGGAGCCGCCGGCAGGCTCGACCCGGGCTCGGGCGTCACGGCGGCGCCGGCGCAATCTCCTTCCCAGCCAGGCCGTGGGCCCCGAGAGCGCGTAGCTTGCGGCGCCGACCAGGAAGAAGAGGCCGATGTGGATCAGGGCGAGCACCGTGATGGCGGCGATGACCACCACCACGCGAAAGCCCCTGGAGCGCCGGAAGTCGAGCTCCTTGAAGCTGAGGTAGCGGAACGTGGAAACCGAGAGCAGACCGACCATGACCAGGGCGCCGAGAACCGCGAGTTGCAGAACGAAGGAGTCGCCCCTGGTGTCGACGAAGAAGAGGATCGAACCGATTGCACCGGCTGCCGCTGGCGCCGGCAGACCGATGAAGTACGCGGGGTCGCTGGTGCGCCGGCTGACGTTGAAGCGGGCGAGCCGGGCCGCACTGCAGAGCAGGTAGACGGCCGGCGCCGCGAAGCCGACGCGGCCGAGTTCGTCCAGGCCCCAGAGGTAGCAGAGCAGGGCGGGCGCGAGGCCGAAGGAGACCAAATCGGCGAGCGAGTCGTACTCCCGGCCGAAGGGGCTCGCGGTACCGGTCAGGCGGGCGATCCGCCCGTCCAGGGTGTCGAGCACGGCGGCCGCGAAGATCATCAGGACCGCGGCCCTGAACTGTCCTTCCAACCCGGCCAGCAGGGCGTAGAAGCCGAGCAGCATGTTCGCCGTCGTGAACAGGCTGGGGATGAGGTAGGCCCCCGCACGCAGGGGTCTGGCTCTCTCTCTGGGTCGTCTCCAGGTCATCGGGCGGCGGAGGAGCGGGCCGACGGTCTCCTGACGGGGAAGTCGCCGGGCGGCGGTGTGGACGGATCGGTGGGCATGGCGATCGGCGTCTCACCGGAGATCACACGCTGCCCCTTTTCGACCAGCGGGTCGTAGGACATCGGCACGAACACGTCGACTCGGGAGCCGAACTTGATCAGGCCCAGGGGTTCGCCCTGGACCACTCGTTGACCGGCCTGCAGGCGCGAGACGATGCGCCGCGCGACCAGACCGGCAATCTGCCGCACCGCGATCAAGTCGCCCTGGGTGCGACGGAGCAGGGTCAGGTGGTTCTCGTTCACGTCGCCCGCTTCCTTACGGTACGCCGGCAGCTTCTTGCCCGGTGTCGCGATGCTGCCGATCACGACGCCCTCGACCGGCGTCTTCTGGGTATGCACGTTGAACACCGACAGAAAGATCGAGATGCGGCGCCACGTTTCGTCTCCCAGAGCGCTGTCGGTGATGACCTCGACCGCGGTGACCGTGCCCTCGGCGGGCGCGAGAACGACGTCTGGTGGGCCGTCGTAGTTCCGGGTCGGATCGCGGAAGAAGAGAAGCACCAGCAGGCCGAGCACAGTCATCGAAACAGCGGCCGGGAGAATCCCGACCAGCCAGAACACGCCGGCTGCCGCCAGGAACGGCAGCACAAAGGGCCAGGCTTCCCGTGCGAACTTCATTCGTTCAGGTCCGATCCAACCCTTGAGGCGATCGGTTCCTCCCTGGCCGGCTGCGATGGTGGGAGGGGACGCAGTTGAACCGCGCTACTTGGCGGCTTGAAGAGCGTGGAACCGGATGATCGACTCCATGCGGTCCTTGAGGGCGAGTTTGTGGAGCTTGATGCGCTTGGCCTCGGTCTGGTCGATCGGCGAGAGGATGGGTCGGCCGACCAGTTCTTCGAGTTGGTTCTCACATGCCTGATGCTCGTCGTAGAGCTTGCGGAACTCACCCTCCTGAGCCAGAAGTTGTTCCTTGACTGCGTCATCGCTCATTCGGTACGCGCCTCCCTTCTTTGTTGTCCCTGGGTTCGGCAAGTCTCGGCAACAGCCTAGCAGTTTGGAGGTGGGATCAGGTCGAACTCGGTGGGGCTTCACCGGGACCGCGTCGTGGCGCGGGAGTCTCGGATGAGGACGGAAGCCGGGCACGTCGGCGAGGCCGATTCGGCCTCGGGCTACCGGGCGGGCGAGTGGACGGGCTGGTGGCCGGCGAGCGAAGGTAGAGCGGCTCGGTCAGTGCTCCGCCATCCCAGCCCAGGGCGCCGTCCGCCATGAGACGCAGCAGGGCCGGCGCCAGTTCGGACGGCTCGATCGCTCCCGCCGGGGCGGGAAGCTGGGAGACGCCGTGTCCGACGAGCGGCAGCCGGGCGTGGACGAGATCGGCGCGATCCCTGATTTCCGGTGGGCCGGCGGCTTCGACCCTGCCGTTCTCATCCCGTCGCATGGGCTGGGTGTACCAGCGTTCACGGAGGGCGTCGATGACGGCCATCACCTCCGTGGCGGCATTCTCGACGCGCTCGAAGTAGTCGGCGGCCAGGATCTCGAACGTGGATGCGCCGCCCGCCCTGATGCCCGAGGCCTGATGGAGCCCCAGCGCGGTCGCCAGTCCCACGCGCAGGCCGGTGAAGCTGCCCGGTCCGCGAGCGGCCCCGATGCCCGACAGATCCCGCGGCTTGATGCCGGCGCGGGTCAGGAGCTCGTCGATCATCGCGATCAGCTCGCGCGACGAACGGCCCTGGGGCGCGGACAGCACTTCGAACCGGTCCCGCTCGCCGACCGCCACGCTGACGATGACCGAGCCGGTGTCGAGCGCAAGCAGCGGTGCCATGCCGCTCAATATACTGGCGACCGCCCGTGGCTAGATCGAGCACCGCCGAAGACGCGGAGAATTCGCGGGCGCCTGCCGCCGGAGCGCGGGGGCCGGGGCGGAAGCTCTCGGCGATGACGCCGATGCTCCGGCACTACCTGACGGTGAAGGCGGAGCATCCCGACGCCATCCTCCTGTACCGGATGGGCGACTTCTTCGAGATGTTCTTCGAGGACGCGGTCACCGCCGCGCCGGTGCTCGACGTGGCCCTGACCGCGCGTCAGAAGGGTACGGCCAGCGAGGCGCCCATGTGCGGCGTACCCCACCACGCGGTCGACGCCTACATCGGCAAGTTGCTGGACGCCGGCTACAAGGTCGCGTTGTGCGACCAGGTGGAGGATCCGGCCCAGGCCCAGGGTCTGGTTCGCCGGGAGGTCACCCGGATCGTGACGCCGGGCACGATCAGCGACCTCGAAATGCTGGACCAGGCCCGCCCGAACTACCTGGCCGGAGTCCGTTTCGATGGGGCGTCCGGTGCGGGCGCGTTCCTCGATCTCTCCACCGGCGAGTTCTTCGTGCGGCGCTGGCCGGACGCCGAGTACGCGGTCGAGGATCTGGAACGGCTGGCGCCGCGGGAACTCCTCACCTGCGCCGCCGACTTCAAAGCCGGCGGGGGCGACCCCGACGGACATCTGCCGGCCTGGATCGGCCGTGCCGGTACGCCGCATACCGAGGTCGACGAGGCGCAGGCGCCGCGGCCGGCGTCGGCCGAAGGCGTCCTGCGGCGGCAATTCGGGGTCCAGAACCTGCGCGGGTTCGGCCTGGTGGAGGGGGAAGCCGCGGTGACCGCGGCGGCCCTGGTCCTGGACTACGCCCGCCGCGCGGCCCGGTCCGATATCGACCACATCGCCGCGCTGGAGGTCCAGCACGACGATCGGTGCGTGGTCCTGGACGAGACGACCCTGCGCAACCTGGAGGTCTTCCGCCATCTCCAGCACCAGGCGGGCCGGACCCTCATCGAGGTCCTCGACCTGACGCTCACCGGGCCGGGGGCGCGCATGCTGCGACGCTGGTTGAGCCGGCCGTTGCGCGACCTGGCGGCGCTCGGCGACCGCCACGACGGGGTGGAGGTGTTGCTCTCGCACATCGCTCAGCGGGAGGCGCTCCGGTCGCGGCTGAAGCGGATTGCCGATCTGGAGAGGCTGACCTCGCGCGCGGTGCTCGGGCGGATCACACCGCGTGAGGTGGGGGCCCTGCGGGATACCCTGCGCGAGGCGCCGTCCGTGCTGGGGGCCCTTGCCGGGCTTCAGGCGCAACTCCTGGAACGTCTCGCGGCGGTGGATCCGCTGGCCGGACTCCGGTCGAGGCTGGACTCGGTGCTCGCGGAGACGCCCGGATCCTTGACCGAGGGCGGCGTGATCGCCGGTGGCGTCGACGCGGAGCTGGATCGGCTCCGGTCGCTGGCGCGGGACGGCAAGGGGCACATCGCCGGTCTCGAAGCTCAGGAACGCGAGGCGACCGGCATCGCGACGCTCAAGGTCGGTTACAACCGGGTCTTCGGCTACTACTTCGAAGTGCGGAAGACCCAGCAGCATCGGGTTCCCGACCACTACGTGCGCCGGCAGACGCTGACCAATGCCGAGCGCTATGTCACCGACGAACTGAAGACGCTGGAAGAGCAGATCCTCGGCGCCGAGAGCGGCCAGCTCGCGCTCGAACAGCAGTTGTTCGAGGGGCTGCGGACGGAGGCTGCGGAGCAGGCCCCGCGGCTCCTGAAGCTGGCCGGCGCGCTGGCGGAGATCGACTGCCTGGTCGCCCTGGCCGAGGTAGCCGGCCGCTACGACTACGTGCGGCCGCGCATGCTGACGTCCGGAGGCCGGATCGAGATCCGCGAGGGTCGTCATCCAGTGGTCGAACGTTCGGCGGCGGCGGTGCGGGGCGCCTCGGGTTTCGTTCCGAACGATGTCGCTCTGGACCGCGAAAAGGAGCAGATCGTCCTGCTCACGGGTCCCAACATGGGCGGCAAATCGACCTATCTGCGGCAGGCGGCGCTGATCGTGCTCATGGCCCACGCCGGCAGCTTCGTGCCCGCTCAGAGCGCCGAGATCGGCCTGGTCGACCGCATCTTCACCCGCGTCGGCGCCAGCGACGACCTGGCCCGGGGTGAGTCCACCTTCATGGTGGAGATGGTCGAGACCGCGAACATCCTGCGCCACGCGACGTGCGACAGCCTGGTGGTGCTCGACGAAGTCGGCCGCGGCACGTCGACCTACGACGGGCTGTCCCTGGCCTGGGCGATCATCGAACGCCTGCACGAGCACAACGGCTGTCTGGCGCTCTTTGCCACCCACTACCACGAGCTGACCGGTCTGCCGGCAACCCTTGCGCGGGTTACGAATCGGCGCATGGCGGTGAAGGAATGGCAGGACCAGATCCTGTTCCTTCACCGGGTCGCCGCC
The DNA here is from genome assembly GCA_965238135.1 of Candidatus Multivorans sp. Lineage (GTDB taxonomy): Bacteria > Acidobacteriota > Thermoanaerobaculia > Multivoradales > Multivoraceae > Multivorans. The sequence continues at coordinate 859,353 of OZ250177.1, forward strand.
GGCCGCGCGGACAAGTCCTACGGGCTGCACGTCGCTCGCCTGGCGGGAGTGCCGGCGGAGGTGATCGAGCGCGCGGCAGCCGTGCTGGCCAACGTCGAGTCGCAGCAATACGGCTTCTCCGGCAAGCCGCGCGTGGTGGACGGCGCGGCCGGCGCGCCGCCGGACCAGGGACCCGACCAGTTGGCCCTGTGGGCCGGCGAGGACGAAGCGGTGGTCGAGGCGCTCAGAGTCGTCGACGTGAACCAGTTGACGCCTGTGGCCGCACTGAACCTGGTGCAGACCCTCAAGGACCGGCTCACGTCCGGGGCGAAGCCGCCGGAGACTGGGCGGTCCGGCCGACGGTAGCTAGTTCTCCTGGCGCTCCTGGCGCAGCCTCCTAGAAGGGGATGTCGTCGTCGCCGCCGGCCGGGTCGAAGCCGGCGTCGTGGGGAGCGGCCTGGGCTGGCGCCGACTGGCTTTGCCCGGAAGCGGGCTGTCCGCCGCTGTCGCCGCGGCCGCCGAGCATCTGGAAGTTGCGGCACACGATCTCGGTGGCGTAGCGCTTCTGGCCGGTCTGCTTGTCCTCCCAGGAGCGGGTCTGGAGGCGGCCCTCGACCGAGACGAGCTTGCCTCGGGTCAGGTACTGGCCGGCCACTTCGGCCTGGCGGCCCCAGCACACGATCGTGTGCCATTCGGTCTCGTCCTGGCGGTTGCCGTCGCGGTCCGTCCAACGTCGGCTCGTGGCAAGCCTCAAGTTGGCGACCGTCTGGCCGGATTGGGTCGTGCGGACTTCCGGGTCGCGGCCGAGATGGCCGATCAGGATCACGTGGTTCAACATGTCGGGAGATTCGTCCTTTCTGGTGGTTCGGGAGGGAGCGTCGGTTTGTCTTCGGCAGGCGAGTCGTTGACGGCACGACCGGCATCGTGTCTCTCGCCTGGTTGTACGGAACTCGGGTCCGGGGCGTCGCTGGTTGATCGTAACGGTTGGAAGCGTGCGCCGGTACCGTCCCGGCGCTATGGTTCGGTCGTGCGCCTGGTCGTGCAGCGGGTCAGTTCGGCGTCGGTGACGGTCGACGGCCGGACCGTCGGTCGGATCGACGGCGGTTTGCTCGTGCTGGCGGGAGTGGAAGTCGGCGACGGCGAGGATCAGGTGGCGGCCGCGGCGTCCAGGTTGAGCCGTCTCCGCCTCTTCGATGACGAGCGGGGAAGGATGAACCTGGACCTGCGCCAGGCCGGCGGCGCGATCCTGCTGGTGTCGCAGTTCACGCTCGCGGCCTCGACACGGAAGGGAAGACGTCCCTCCTTCGACCGGGCAGCGCGTCCGGAGGTGGCCGAGCCGTTGCTGGCCGGCTTGCGCAGGCGGCTGGAAGAGGCGGGGCTGGTCGTCGAGGGCGGCCGCTTCGGCGCCCGGATGCGTGTGAACCTTACGAACGACGGGCCCGTGACGTTCGTGCTGGAGTTCCATCCGAGCGCTCGATGACGAGCGCTCGGACTGGTTCGCGGGTGGCGCGCGTTCGCGCCACCCGGGTTCCCGTCCGCCACGGATGCGCCCGCGGGAGGGGGCGGACCTCGCCGCCAAACCCGTCGGAACTCCGTGTTTGGCCCCAGCCCCCACCTCACCAGGAGCCCGCGTCACAGAACGCACTCCGTTGCGTTCTGTGGCGCAGCCTCCTTAGAGGTTCTTGAGTTCCTTGCCAGGTTTGAAGCGGACCGTCTTGCCGGGAGCGATCGTCACCTCGACTCCGGTCTTCGGATTGCGCCCCACGCCGCGCTTGCGGTTGCGGACCTGGAAGACGCCGAAGCCGCGGAGCTCGATCCGCTTGCCGTCGCCGAGGGCGTCCTTCATGGCGCCGAGGATCGTGTCGACCGCACACGCGGCCTTGACGCGGGGAAGATCCGAGTTCTCAGCGACCCGGTTCACGATGTCCGCCTTGATCATATGGAGCGCCTCCTCAGAGCCGGGGGCCGGGTTGCGGGCGCGGGTTGCGGGCAAAACGCCGAGCACCGCCGCGCGATTGGCCGTGGATCGGTCATTCTAGCGCGCACGGTCCCCTCCCGTAAAGGCTTCACCCGCCCGCGTACCCGGCTGCTAGCCTTGGCGCCCGCATGGACTCCCCAGGACTCAACTCGGCGTCGTCGAGACCACGGATGTGGCGTCGCCGAGTCGCCGTGGCGACGTTTGCGCTGGTCTGCCTCGGGACATCCGGCGCGGTCGGACAGGAGGCCGCCGAACCGGTCGCCGACAGCGGCCCGTTCCTGTTCGCGGCCGCCCGCATGCTGGCCGGTGAGCCCGGCCGGACCGACGAGGCGTTGGAGCTCTTCGAGCGCGCCGTGGCCATGGATCCCGAGGCGCCCTTTCTGAGGATCGGGCTTGCCGACTTCCTGAGTCAGCTCCGGCGCTTCGACGAGGCGGCGGAACACCTGGCCGTTGCCTACCGGAATGCGCCGAACGATGTCGACGTGTTGCGCAGATACGGGCGGGTTCAGATGGAGCTTTCCAACCTTGGTCGGGACAGGGCAGCGGTGGATCGCGCTCTGGAAGCGCTCAGGGCCCTGCGCGGGCTGGCGCCGAGCGACATCGACGGCATGCTGTTCCTGGCCCAGATTCACGGGGCGCTGGGGCAGCACAAGGAGGCGGCAGCGGTTCTGGAAGAGTTGGTCAGCTACCACAACGGCAACCGTCAACTGCAGCACATGCTGGTCAATGCCCTGAGGGAGGCCGGCGAGGACGATCGGGCGCGACAGATCCAGGCCGACATGCTGCGGTTCGATGATCTTTCGGTCGAAGAGCGGCTGGAGCTGGCGGGGAGGGAAAGCCGGCAGGGAAACCACACCGGGGCGATCGAGATGCTGGAGGGGCTGGCCCGGGAATTCTCCGACAGCGTTCCCGTTCAAGGAGCTCTGGCAGAGGAGTACTACCGGCGCGCCATGTCTCGCGGGCGGACGCCCGGTCAGCGAACCGAGGATCTCGCAGAGGCCCTGCGGCGTCTGCGCGAGCTGCCACGCGCCGCCCGCCGGAATCCGGGCGCCCGCTTTCTGGAGGCTCGCATCCTGGGCGCCTCGGGCCAGGGGCGGGAGGCGATCGACCTGCTCGAAGGTCTGCGCAGGGAACAGCCCGACGAGCCGCAGGTTCTGAGAGAACTCGTGCGTCAATTGATGGCGGCGGACGAGTGGGAGCGGATCCGCCAGATCGGCCGGAGCATGGTCGATCGGGCCGACCGGGGTACGGAGCTGGGCCGGGATACCGCCGACTTCGGTCTCGGTCTCCTGGTCGAGGCGCTACGGCGGTCGGGCGAGACGGATCAGGCCCTCGCCGAGTTGGAGGCCGAAGTAGAGCGGCGCGGCGAGTCGGTCGAACTCCTGCTGAGTCAGGCGGAGTTGCTGGCGGAGTCGGGCAGGAAGCGGCGTGCGATGGCCATCCTTCGGCGTGACACGGTTGCCACCGACCGTCTCGTTCGCGGCGGGGACGACCTCCGACCGGACGTGCAGGCGATCCGCAGGAAAGCCGGGATCTACGTCGACCTCGATGAGGAGCGCCTCGCCGTCCGCGTTCTCGATCGGTTTGCGGCGGCTGGAAACGTCGCGCAACTGATTGGGATCGCCGACTTCTGGCGCTCGCGCGGTCGTTTCGCGGAATCCGCGCCCCTGATCGAGCGAGCGCTGGTCCGGGTCGATAGCGGCGCCGAGACCGACCTGGAACTTGACCCGGAGACTCTTCGCGCGGGTCTGTTCTTTCAGCTTGGCGAGGCGTACGAGCGCACGCGCCGCTACGACGAGGCGGCCGAGCAGTTCCAGGCGGTGCTCGAGATCCAGCCCGAGAACAGCACCGCGATGAACTACCTGGGCTACATGTGGGCGGACAACGGCGAGAACCTGGAGCAGGCGGTGGAGCTCGTGCGCCGAGCCGTGGCTCTCGAACCGAACAACGGCGCCTACGTCGATTCGCTGGGCTGGGCGCTGTTCCGGCTGGGTGAGTTCGAAGAGGCCCGCCGCCACCTGGAGCGGGCGAATCAGTTGGCGCCGGAGGATTCCACGGTCCTGGAGCATCTCGGCGATGTCTATGTTGCGCTCGGCGACACACGGCGAGCCCGCGAGGCCTACGAGCATGCACTGGCGATCGACGACGAGGAGAACGTCGAAGCCGTGCGCCGCAAGCTGGGCGAACTGTCTCGGCGGTAGCGGTCGCTGAAGCCTGCGAACCAGTCCGCGGCGCTGGTGTTGTTGCTGTCGAGTCTGCTCTGGCTCATGGGCTGCGCCAGCGCTGGCTCGACCCGCGATCTTGCGCCTGCCGGAGTTCCCGGCGCCGCCACGGCTGCCTTGCCGTGGGAGATTCCCGAGGCGGAGTGGCGTACGCAGCGCATCGTCCTGATGCAGTACGACGGCCCGGAGGGGAACGGAACGCTGCGCCTGGTGTTGCGTTTCGAGTCGCCGGACCGTTTTCACGTGCAGGCCTCGGACCGATTGGGGCGCCGATGGTGGGACCTCAACGTTCAGGAGGGCAGCGCCCTGGTCCTGTGGGTGCGTGAGCGGACCTTCTGCCGGTATCGCGGCGACCTGGAGATCCCCGCCCTGTCCCTGGGTCCCGTCCCGGCCGGTGCGGTCGCCGCGCTGCTGCTGCGACGACTGCCGGCGCCGCCGGCCGACCCCGGAACCGCGGAGGAGGCAGCGGCCACCGGTTCCGGCGCCGTCGAACTCGACTTCGAGGACCGCTGGGACCGGCGCTGGACGGCGGTGACGACCAAGGGCGGCCCGCGCCGCTGGACTCTGCACCGGGGCGCTGAGACGAGGGCCTCGTGGAGGCTCGACGCCGCCGGCATGTCGCGGCTGGTCGAGCCCGAGACGGGGCTTGAGCTGCATTGGCGCCAGAACAGGCCGGCAAGGGAACTCAGAGGTGCGCTGCCGGCGCCGGAAGTACCGGACGGTTTCCTGCCGGGCGCCTGCGAGCCCGGCAGCGCCTGATGAAGACGGAGGTCAGCCTGGCGTGTCCTGCCAAGGTCAACCTGAGTCTGCGGGTTCATCGCCGGCGCCGCGACGGCTACCACGCGATTTCGACCGTGCTGCAGACGGTCGATCTCTGCGACCGGCTGACGGTGCGCCGGGTCGACCCGACTGAGCCCATGAGCCTCGAAGTGCCCGGGGGCGGGGCGCCGAACGATGGCTCGAACCTCGTGTTGGCGGCGGCACGAGCGTTTTTCGAGGCCGTCGGCGAGCCGGCGCGGGGTGTCCGGTTCGAACTGAGGAAGAGCATTCCGGCCGGCAGCGGCCTGGGTGGCGGCAGCAGCGACGCGGCGGGGACCCTGGCCGCCCTGCAGGAACTCTGGGGCGAACCGCTCAGTCCCGAGGGTCTCCACGCCGCGGCCGCCGCGGTCGGTTCGGACGTGCCCTTCTTCCTGGTCGGCGGGACGGTGCTGGCGACCGGCCGGGGTGAGAAGCTGCAGGCTCTGCAGGATGTCGAGGCGGCGCCGGTGGTGGTCGCGGCGCCGGCGGTGGAGGTGTCCACCGCTGAGGTGTACCGGCGCTGGCGCCCGACCCGAGCCTCAGCGACAGGGCCCCGGGAAGAGGAACTGCTGCCGCCGCCGACGGCGCGAAGCGAGGCCGCCCTGTGGCTCCGGGGCAACGATCTGGAAGCGGTTGTCCGGCGGCTCCATCCGGAGGTGGACCGGCTGTTCCTCGCCCTCCGCGACGCTTCGCTCGACGAGTCGGACCGGGGTCCCCAGGTTTCCGGCAGTGGCGGCGCGGTGTTCGGGATCGGTAGCTGGAAGGGCGCCGAGCGCGCGGTGGCGGGCTTGGACGTGCGCCTGTTTCGAATTTCGACCCTGCCTGGGAGCCGCAGTGCGGTGTTGAACCCCTGACGACCGTTCCCGGTTGTTGCCTTCGAGCGTCCATTTGCCGTCGCTTCATGTACAATCCGCCGGCCCGTCTGGGGCGTAGCCAAGTGGTAAGGCACGAGACTTTGGATCTCGCTACCGGGGGTTCGAATCCTCCCGCCCCAACCACGGGGATGCGCCGGCCTTCTCTCCCTCATGACCGTCCACGCCAACAACGTCGAGCGGGCCATGTACACGGAACTGAAGATCTTCGGGGGCCGGGCGCACCCGGCGCTGACGAACGAGATCTGCAGTTATCTGGGCATGTTGCCGGGCCAGGTCACGGCCTACAACTTCGCCGACGGCGAGCTCTTCTGCCAGATCCAGGAGAACGTTCGCGGTACGGACGTGTTCATCGTGCAGCCGACCTGCCCTCCGGTCAACGACAACCTCGTCGAGCTGCTCATCATGCTGGACGCGGTCAAGAGGGCCTCGGCGGCGCGTGTAACAGCCGTCATTCCGTACTACGGGTACGCCCGCCAGGACAAGAAGGACAAACCGCGGGTGCCGATCACCGCCAAGCTGGTGGCGGACGTCATCACGGCCGCCGGCGCCGACCGGCTGCTGACGATGGATGTTCATGCGGCCCAGATCTCGGGTTTCTTCGACATCCCCGTCGACCACCTGTTCGCAGCGCCGGTTCTTCTGGACGCGATTAGGGCGCTCGGCATCGACGATCTGATGATCGTCGCCCCTGACGCCGGGGGCGTGGCCAGGGCGCGAGCGATCGCCAAGCGTCTGCACACGGAACTCGCCATCATCGACAAGCGCCGGGTGGCCGCGAACAAGGCCGAGGTGATGAACGTGATCGGCGACGTGAAGGGACGGGACCTTCTGATCCTCGACGACATCATCGACACCGGCGGCACGCTGCTGAATTCGGTCGAGTCGCTGGCTGCCGGGGGGGCGCGGAGGATCTTCGCCGCCGGGATACACGGCGTTCTCTCGGCCTCCGCGATCGAACGAATCGAAAACTCGAAACTCGAGGGCGTCCTGGTGACGAACACGACGCCGCTCGAGGACAAGCTCGCCCGGAGTACACGGCTGCGTCCCCACAGCGTCGCGGCCCTGCTCGGCGAGGCGATCCGCAGAATCCACGACAACAGCTCCGTGACGTCCCTCTTCGTCTGAGCTGTTCGTCACGACAAGGAGCTCGAAGTGAGCGAACCCACAGTCACGGTCTGGCCGCGTGAGCAGACCGGAAAGAACGCTAACCGCCGTCTGCGGGCGTCGGGTGAGATCCCGGCCGTGGTCTACGGCGGCGACGCCGATTCGGCCGCCATCCGGGTCGACGGCAAGAGCGTGCTGCGTCTGATCCGGGAAGGCGGAGAGAATGCCGTCTTCCTGCTCCAACTGGAGGGTACGGATCGGACGCGCCACTCGATGATCCGCGACCTGCAGTGGAACCCCCTGACCGATGCGCTGGTCCACATCGACTTTCAGCGCGTGAAGATGGACCAGGAAGTCCAGGTCTCGGTGCCGGTTGCGCTGACCGGAACCCCCGAAGGAGTCAAGAACGAGGGCGGCCTGGTGGAGTTCATCACCCGCGAGATCGCGGTCACCTGCCTGCCCGGCGGCATTCCGTCTTCGATCGAACTCGATATTTCGGCGCTGCACATCGGCCAGCATGTGGAGGCCGGCGAGCTCGTGATCCCCGACGCGGTGCGGCTGGACGAGGACGACAACCGCGTCATCGTGTCGGTTGCCGCCCCGAGAATCGCCGAGGAGGAGGAAGAGGTCACCGACGAGGACGAACTGCTCGAAGCCTTCACCGACGAGCCCGAAATGGTGGGTGGGAAGGCCGAGTCGGAGGATGGGGACGAATAGCGAGAGCACGCGACTCGTCCTCGGCCTCGGCAATCCGGGAGAGCGCTACGCCGACACCCGACACAACCTCGGCTTTCGCGTTGTCGAGGAACTGGCACGGCGACTGGACGTCCGTCTCGGCCTGGAGGTCTGCGGCGCGCTCTGGACCGTCGCCGGCCCGGTCGACCTGGCGACTCCGCAGACCTACATGAACCGCAGCGGTTACAGCGCGCGCTGCCTCAGTGAACGGAATGGCTATGCTCCGGAAAACATCCTGGTCGTCTACGACGAAGTCCATCTGCCCCTGGGAAGGCTGCGCCTTCGCGGCAGGGGCAGTCCGGGCGGCCACCGTGGAATGGAGTCGATCATCGAGAACCTGCGCACCACGGCGGTGCCCCGGCTGAGGTTGGGCATCGCGGAGGACGAGGCGGAACAAGAGGATGGGAGGTCGGCCGGGAGGGAAGCGGGACTCACGGACTTCGTGCTCGCTCCTTTCGCCGGCGGGGAAGCCGAAACGGCAAAGCGCATGGTGCGCCGCGCCGCCGACTGTGTCCTGAGCTGGGTCGACCGCGGCGTCGACATCACCATGAACGAGTACAACGGATAACGAGTACAAGTGATGAACTTGTACAAGGGATGAACTTTCACTAGGGATGAGGGGAAACGGATAGTGGACACCATTTACTACCTGCTGCCTGTATGCGGCGTGGCAGCTCTGATCTACGCCTTGCTGCGGAGCCGGTGGATCAACCGGCAGGATGCCGGCGACGACGTGATGGCTGAGATTGCCGGCCACATTCGCGATGGCGCGATGGCGTTCCTGGGCCGCGAATACCGCATCCTCGGGATCTTCGTCCTCCTGGCCGCTGCCCTGCTGGCGCTTGCCAATTCCGACCGCGCGGGAAGCTCCGCCTGGATCGGGGTCTCCGTGCTCGGCGGCGCCCTCTGTTCGGGTTTGGCCGGGTTCTTCGGCATGCGGGTCGCGACTTCCGCCAACGTGCGGACCGCCGCGGCCGCCCGCACCAGCCTGAACCGGGCCCTGGCCGTCGCCTTCTCCGGCGGCGCGGTGATGGGCTTCTCGGTGGTGGGGCTCGGCATCCTGGGCCTGTCGCTGCTGTACCTGCTGTACGCCTCGATGTTCGGCAGCGCCGATAACGAGTCGCTGGGGCAGGTGGTAACGGTGCTGACCGGCTTCTCCTTCGGCGCTTCCTCGATCGCGCTGTTTGCGCGCGTCGGCGGCGGCATCTACACGAAGGCCGCCGATGTCGGCGCCGACCTGGTCGGCAAGGTCGAAGCGGGCATTCCGGAGGACGATCCGCGCAACCCGGCGGTGATCGCGGACAACGTGGGCGACAACGTCGGCGACGTGGCCGGCATGGGCGCCGACCTGTTCGAGTCCTACGTCGGCGCCATCGTCGGCACGCTCGTCCTCGGAGTGAGCACGACGACTCTGGCGGGCGAGAAGTTCACACCGAACCTGATCCTCCTGCCGATGCTCCTGGCCGGCCTCGGCATCCTCGTATCGCTGGCCTCGACGTTCCTGGTGCGCACCCGGGAGGGGGGCAACCCGCAGCACGCCCTGGACCTGGGCACCTTCGCCGCTGCCGTCATCATGCTGGTCGTGACCTGGTTCACGGCCCGCGGGCTGCTGGGGGACACCCAGTACGTCGTCGAGGGCCAGGAGTTCGGGTACATGGGAGTCTTCCTGGCCACGGTCGCCGGCCTTGTGGCTGGACTCCTGATCGGCCTGATTACGCAGTACTACACGGCCGAGTCGAAGGCGCCGGCACAGAGCATCGCCAGGGACAGCCTGACCGGCAGCGCCACGAACATCATCGGCGGTCTGGCGGTCGGCATGCAGTCGACGGCGCTGCCGATCGTCGTTCTGACCGCCGCGGTGCTTGTGGCCCACGCTCAGGCGGGCCTCTACGGCATCGCGATCGCGGCTCTGGGCATGCTGTCGACGACCGGAATTCAGCTTGCCGTAGACGCCTACGGACCGGTTGCCGACAACGCCGGCGGTATCGCCGAAATGAGCCATCTGGGCGCCGATGTGCGGGCGCGCACCGACAAGCTGGACGCGGTCGGCAACACGACGGCGGCGATCGGCAAGGGCTTCGCGATCGGCTCGGCGGCGCTGACCGCCCTGGTGCTGTTCGCGGCTTTCCGGACCACGGTCGGTCTGGAGAGCATGGACCTGGTGAACCCGCGCGTGATGTGCGGCCTGTTCATCGGCGCCATGCTGCCCTTCCTGTTCTCGTCGATGGCCATGAAGGCCGTGGGCAAAGCGGCCTTCGAGATGATCGAGGAGGTGCGGCGGCAGTTCCGCACGATTCCGGGACTGATGGAGGGGAAAGCGAAGGCGGACTACGCCCGCTGCGTGGACATTTCCACCGCGGCGGCGCTCCGGCAGATGGTCGCGCCGGGTCTGCTGGCCATTCTGGTTCCGGTCGCTGTCGGCTTCTACGATGTCGAGGCGCTGGCGGGCGTGCTTGCCGGCGTCACGGTGAGCGGCGTCCTGCTCGCGATCTTCATGTCCAACGCCGGTGGCGCCTGGGACAACGCGAAGAAGTACATCGAGGCCGGCGCCCATGGCGGCAAGGGCTCCGACGCGCACAAGGCTGCGGTGGTTGGGGACACGGTGGGTGACCCGTTCAAGGACACCGCCGGCCCGAGCCTGAACATTCTGATCAAGCTGATGTCCGTCGTGTCCCTGGTCATCGCGCCCCTGCTCGTCCTATGACGGACTGCCGTGATAGATTCCGCCGCCGATTCGCTACGGCTTGGGAGCCGACGAACATCACCGTGCGCTCGCGGACAAACCTCGCCCTCCGTCTTCGATCCACCGCGACCGCCGCACCGAGGATGAACGATTGACACGGACATACGAACTGGTCTTTATTGCGGACCCACGCCTCTCGGACGAGGAGGCGGTGCAGTTGACCGACGGTTTCGCCGAGATGCTTGTGGCGGACGGCAAAACCCGGATCACCCAGGAAGAATCCTGGGGTAAGCGCCGGCTCGCCTATCCGATCCGGAAGTTCACCGAGGGGCGGTACCACATCTACTACCTGGAATCGGACGGAGGCGACCACGGCCTTGCCGAGGTCGGGCAGCGGATGCTCCAGAACGAACGCATCCTGCGTCACCTGGTGGTGCGGACGGACCTTGATCTGAAGCGCGCGGCAAGCAAGGGCAAGGTGCCGGTCCAGTCGACGGTCCTCGCCGAGACCGCGAGCTAAAGGGGGAATCGAGAGAAATGCCGAAACGCAAGACCTTTGTGCGCCGTCGCAAGGTGTGCAAGTTCACCGCGGACGGGATCGAGTACATCGACTACAAGGATGTCGCGACCCTGCGGCCCTTCGTGCCGGAGAGGGCGAAGGTCCTCCCTCGCAGGATCTCGGGCAACTCGGCCCGCCACCAGAGAATGCTGGCCCGCGCCATCCGGCGGGCGCGCTTCCTGGCCCTGATTCCGTACACCACTGACTGAACGGCAGGAACGAAAGATGGAAATCATCCTGCTTCAGGACATGAGGGCGCTCGGTGGGCGCGGCGAGGTCGTCGACGTCAAGCCCGGCTACGCACGGAACTACCTGTATCCAAAGGAGCTTGCGGCGCCGTCCACCGTGGCGAACCGGCACTGGTTCGAGTCGCAACGGACGAAGTTCGACGCCCGGCACGCGGAGGAGCGCTCGGCTGCTGCTGGGCTCGCGGCCGAACTTGCGGCCCTGAAGCTCAAGATCGCCAAGCGGGCCAGCGAGTCGGGAACTCTCTACGGCTCCGTGACTCCGACGGAAGTGGTCGAGGCGCTCGCATCGAAGGGCGTCCAGGTCCATCGCCGCATGGTCGACCTGTCAGGCGGCATCAAGGCGTTGGGTGATCATGTCGTGAAGGTCGACCTCCACACGGAAGTGATTGCCGAAGTCGCAGTCGAGGTCGTGCCTGAGACCTAAGGGTCTCCAGCGAAGTGGACGTGCTCGACGGGGCGTCCGAGCAGACCGTCAGCAGGGACGCTGAAACGGTGGGCAGCGACAACGGACCCCCGCAGGTCGAAGACTTCCTCCGCACCCCGGAAGTCGAAGACTTCCTTGGGGATCGGCCGACCCATCGTCTCGAGGATTGGCGCCACCTCTGGGATCGGGACATTCCGTTCCCCATTCGCAGTCACCGCGGCCTTGCCGGGCGGTTTCTGGTGGTTCTCAAGCGGCTGTTGCGTCCCTTCGTCCACCTGCCCCAAAGGGATCTCTGGGAGCGCCAGCGGGTCTTCAACCTCATCCTGCTGGGCCACGTCCAGCGGCTTCGGGAGTGGCGGCAGCACCAGGAGGAGGTCGACCGGATCTTCGAGCAGCGGCTCGGGGAACTGGATCGGCGGGCCAGTCACCTGGAGAACTTCTTGCGCAAGGGGCTGGCCGAGGTGATGCGTCACGACGATGCCCTTTTCGGTCGCGTCGACCGGAAACTGGACCGATACCGGCGAGAAGCGGATGAGCTCGCAGGGCTCCTGAGGTCGGCTCTGGCCAGTAGCGGCGAGACGGCTCAGACGCTTCGGTCGAGCGTGGCCGACGCCTCCTACCTGGCGTTCGAGCACCGGTTTCGCGGCGGCGAGGAAGAGATCCGGCAGCGCATTCAGGCCTATCTGCCGCGGCTCCGCGAGGCGGCGCCGGTTCTGGACCTTGGCTGCGGCCGCGGCGAGGCGCTGGCGCTCCTGCAGGAGGAGGGAGTCGAGTGTCGCGGCATCGATTCCTCCGCTGCCATGGTGCGCCGCTGTTCCCAGCGGGGCCTTCGGGTCGAGCAGGGCGATCTGCTGGAGACCCTGGCCGGCGTCGAGCCCGGATCCGTAGGCGGAATCGTGTCCTTCCACGTGATCGAGCACTTGCCTCCGGACGCGGTCGACCGCTTGGTGCGGCTCGCCTTCGCGGCTCTGCGCCCCGGGGGACTTCTTCTGCTCGAGACGCCGAATCCGCTTTCGGTTTCCGTGACCGCGCGCAGCTTCTGGCTCGACCCGACGCACGTGCGGCCGGTTCACCCGGAGACGCTGCGCGCCAGCTACGAGAGCGCCGGGTTTGCCGGCATCGAACGGCTCGACCTGCGGCCCTACCCCGAAGAGGAGCGCCTGCCGGTGATCTCGCTCGATGGGTTGGACGGCCAGACCCGGGAACTGGCGGACCGCCTCAACCGTCTCCGCGACGAACTCGACGACCTCCTCTACGGCCATCGCGACTACGCGCTGATCGGCGTGCGCCCCGTCTAGGGTCGCGAAGATCAACGACCGGTACCGGGAGGCGAGAGGACCCGCAGTTCCACGGCCACGCCCCGCTGCATCACCGCGAACACCCTGTGACGCTGGGCGAAGACCGACGGAAGGGGCCCGTCCAGGACTTCGCCCCGGAAGCCGGTCCGCAGGAGGCGGGGGTCGTCGAAGTGCTTGGCCACGTCCGGGCGCTCCCGGTTGCTGCGCCCAAGGGTGGTCAGGAACTTGCCGTCGCGATAGACGACGATCTGACGCGGCGGTTCGCCTCGCTCCAGATCAGCAGCCCAGCCGTGGACCTGTGTGCTCTTTCCGACCGCGACGACCAGGTCGACCGCGCCGTCGAAACCGTTTCCGGTGGGCTGCACCACCAGTCGACGACCGTCTGAAATGGGCATGACCTCCCGGCCGTCGCGCTCGCGTTCGAGCTCGTCGTAGGAAAAGCGGAGTCGAGTTGCCACGCCTCGATGACCGACGGCGAAGGCTATGATGCCCTCCCGCTCGACGAGCTGCTGATCCACCTCGAGTCGAAGCGAGAAGGAGTCGTACTTGAGCGCGGGTCCGGTGAAGGCTCTCACGTCGGTGCCTCCGACCATGGTGACCACCGTGTTGGGCTGCCCGGGGTTGGCCGGGTCGAACCCCCAGCCACCGAGTTGAAAGTGCCGACGCCTTCCCATCGCAGCGGACCGCTGGGGCACGGTCGCCTCCAGGTGTCCGCGCAGTTGACGAGAATTCGGACGCACGGGAAACGTCTCGGAGGCCAGGGTCGGTTCGCTGGCGGGACGGCGACGCAGTTCCTTGATCCTGCCCGCACTGTCCCGGTGCACCTCATAGAGGTACTCGGGATCCGCCCGGTAGTCGAAGGCCTGCGGAGGTTGGAGGCGTTCGAGTTCCAGTCTGTCTCCCCGATCCGAGACCAGGAAGAGCTCGATCTGGTTGCTGCCAGGTCGGAACAGGGTTTCGGGAAGCACTGCCGTGAGACCGCTCTTGCCGGACGGGCGACGTTGAGGGCGAACCGAATCCGCCACGATGCCGTTGAGCGCCACGACAACGGAGCGGTCGGCAGGGGAGTCGGGATCCACGAAGGCGGCTTCGACCAGCGCTGGCAGCATCGTCGCCTCTACGTCGACATCGTTCCACTGGTCGGCGGAATCGAGTAGAACGCGCATGTTGCCGCCGCGTAGCGGCAGTTCGGAGAGCGGCCGGCCGTGCAACTCGGGTACTGTCCCGATCGCCATCGCGTCGTTCGACTCACCCAACAACTCGCGCTGCTCCGCGAGTCGGGCGCGACGCCAAGGAGTGCGGTCGGCCGGAATCTCAATTTCGTCCGCGTGGCGGCCGAACAGCAGAGGTTCGGCGTTGCTCGTGGTCCGGCGCGGCGCGGTCCAAACGTCCGCCCCCGCGAGTTCGAGTATGCGCGGTGTCAGGTCCACCAGCGAGACAGGGCTGTCGTCGATCTGTGCCCGGTCCTGGAACGGAGCCTTGATGATCAGGGGTACCGCGACCAGGTCGAGGACCTGATTGCCGGAAGCGTCGGTTGGGTCCGGGAGCCGTCGCGACCTGCCGGGCTGAAAGGAAAGGCCGTGGTCCGCGGTGATTGCGATGAGGCTCTGATCGAACAGATCCATGGACTCCAGTCTGGTCATCAGCTCACCGATCAGTCGGTCCATGAACTCGACCTGCAGCAGGTAGCGCTTCCAATGATGGCGAACCGCCCAGCGATCCGTCGTCCAGTTCCCTTCGTCGAGACCGCGGAACCTCGTAAGCGGGTACTGCCGGCCGGACGGTAGATGCTGCCAGGGAGCATGAGGGAGCAACGTGTGCACGAAGTACAGGGGTGGACGTTGCGGCGGTGGTCCGATCGAGTCGAGGAAGCGACGATAGTCGGTTACTCGTTCGGCGCCTCGGGCATGGGACTTCGCTCGCTCCAGTTGATCGCTCGCTGCCGATGTCATCGCTCCCGATCCGCCCCAGTTGAATCCGCTCCATGCTTCGGTGACCGGAGGGAGCCGCTCCGCCCACGTCTTCGGCAGCGTCAGTCGGAGCCACACGACGCTGAGATCGGCGATCAGCAGACCGAAACGCTGGGGGAAGGAAGGACGTTGCCCCTGCAGCAGGTTCAGGTCTGGTGGGCAGAGGGCGGTGGACGTCTCCATGGCGAAGACGTCATGGCTCGCGCCGAGCAGGGTGAACAGGTTGACCGGGTGGTCTGCAGTGATCGGTAGCTGCCCCCGCTCGGGCATCAAGCCGGTCAGCATCGCTGGCACCGCGTGTGTCGTCATATTCGAGGCGGCGGTTGCGTTCGGGTACCAGGTGGCGCGGTCCGCGAACCGGGCCAGGTTGGGAAAACGGTCCCGGTCGATCCTGCCCTCGGAGTCGAGAATCGAGATCACCGACCACTCATCGAAAACCGCCAGAACGATCGGTGCCCGTGCGCCGGCGCCGTCGATCGCGACCGGCTGGCGTGAGTTGTCGACAACGCGGCGGACATCGCCGTCCACCACCAGGATCGTCGGCACAAGGATCGTGGCGCCCGACAGCAGAAGGCCGAAGAAGCGGACTGCCGGGGAGCGAACGTAGGCCCAAGCGACACCGGCGCAGGCGAGCACGGCCAGGGTCGTGGCGGGGACCGCGGGGAGACCACGGGCCGCCTGCAGCGCAATCACTCCGGTGAGCAGACCGGCGGGCGCCGCGACTGCCGGTCGCACCCAAGCCGGCCGGAGGACCTGGGCCGCGGCGGCCGGAGCCGAGAGGAGGAGCGTCGGCACGATCGCGAGCAGGGCGGCCAGGACCAGGAGGTCGCCCATCGAGAGGATCCGAATGACAAAGAACTCGGGCATTCGGCGAAGCAGGTCGTAGGTGGGCTGGGCCAGCGCGAGGCTGCTCAGGCCGGCGATCGCGAGGACACCACGGCCGAGGCCGGTGCGCCGTCGGATGTTCCGTGACTTTGAGCCGCCCGACTCAGAAAGCGCCTCTCGGTTCTGCTGCAAGTCAGGACCCTTCTTCCTCGTCTTCCTTCCAGGAGTCCCGGACCAGGGACCAGTCGGTGACGTCCTCAGGCATGTTCTCGCCGGCCTTCGGCTCGCCGTACAGGGCCCGCTGCTGGTACCACGGCAGGTCGTAGATGGGTCGCGTGTCGGGGTCGAAGGAAAGCACCGGCTCGGTGCCGGCGATGAACGCTTCATCGATCAGGTGCTGTTCCACAGGGCGGCGCGCCGGGCGCAGGCCGGAGTTGTACTCGATCCGCGCCAGGCGTACCTGGTTGGGTCGGGTGAAGGTCTCGCGCGGATCGATCCAGCCGTCCTCGACCCCCTGGCGCATGATCTCGTTCCAGATCGGCAGGGCCGCGGCGGCGCCGGTCATGTTGCGGCCGATGCGCTGCTGCTGGTCGTAGCCGATCCAGACCACGAGCGTGTATCGGGGGGTGTAGCCGGCGAACCAGGCGTCGGTGAAGCCGTCCGTGGTGCCGGTCTTGCCGGCAACGGCGGCAAGTCCGAGGCTCTTTGCCGACTGGGCGGTTCCGCGCTGCACCACGCCGGAGAGCACGTGGGTCAGCAGGTACGCGACTTCCGGGGTCAGGACGGTCGACGCCTGGGGCACGTGGGCCTCGAGCTCGCGGCCGTCCCGGGTCGCGACGCTCTCGATCATGTACGGCTCGACGTGGACCCCCAGGTTGGCCATCGTGGCGTACGCGGTGGCCACCTCGAGCAGGCTCAGGTCGGCGGCGCCCAGGGCCAGGCTCGGATACGGCGGCAGCGGTGAACGGATGCCGGTCCGGTACGCGAAGTCGACCACGCGGTCGGCGCCAACGACGTCCTGGAGCTTGACCGACGTGACGTTGATCGACTTCTCGAGCGCCTTGCGCAGCGTCAGGATGCCGAAGTACTTGCGGTAGTAGTTGCGGGGGCTGTAGTTCGGGAGGTTGTCTACGCCCACGAACACCGCCGGCGCATCGAAGAGCGTGTCGGCGGGGGTGAAGCCGTGCTCGAACGCGGCGCCGAAGACGAGGGGCTTGAAGAGCGAACCGACCTGGCGCCGGGCCTGGACCGCGCGGTTGAACTCGCTTCGCTCGTAGTCCCAGCCGCCCACCATCGCGCGCACCGCGCCGGTCGACGACTCGAGCAGCAGCGCGGCGCCCTCGACGATCGGCGCCTGGACGAGTTCGAGCGCAAAGGGCTGCTCGGGACCGGTTCCGTTGTCCGGCTCGGCCTCTTCGGGGGGACGGAGTTCGAACCAGGCGATGTCGCCTCGCTTGAGGGGCGGCGCGTCGCGCCGGGTCCAGGCGTACCCCTCGGGATGGAGCACGAAGCGGTGCTCGGCGATACGGATCTCCGCCTCGCGCCGGCCGCGCCGGAGCACAAGACCGGGTGCCCACGCGCCGACCTCCGGTTCGAATCCGACCCAGCCGGCGAGAACACCCCCGACCGACTCGGCGAGATCCTCCGCCTCGAGATCGTCCTGGTCGATTCGTGACGCGGGCCCACGGTAGCCCCGCAACCGGTCGATCCGAACCAGACCCTGGCGCAGCGCCTGCTCCGCCGCGCTCTGCATCCGGGGGTCCAGAGTCGTCCTGACCTGCAGGCCCCGTTCGTAGATGCCCTTCTGGCCGTATGTGCGGTAGAGGTCGACGCGAACCCGTTCGGCGAAGTACGGGGCCACCGGCTTCGTTTCCCGCTGCTTGACGACGTTGAGCGGCTGCGTCGCTGCCTCCTCGGCCTGCTGCCTCGTGATCACACCTCGCTCTGCCACGACCCGCAGGATCGCGTTGCGGCGGGTGCGCACGACCTCGGGGCGCAGATACGGCGTCCACACGCTCGGGCCCGGCAGGATCGCCACCAGGGTGGCGGACTCCACGTGGTCCAGTTCGGCCGCCGGTTTGCCGAAGTAGTAGCGGGAGGCGGCCTCGAGGCCGTAGTTGCCGTGGCCGAAGTAGGTCAGGTTGCAGTAGTGGGTCAGGATCTGCTGCTTGCTCAGGCGCTTCTCGAGCTCGACGGCGAACAGCGTCTCCCGGATCTTCCGGCGCCAGACCTTGGCGCGGTCGAGATAGAGCGTTCGAGCCACCTGCATGGTGATCGTCGAGGCGCCCGAGAACCTCTCGCCCCGCCGCCAGTTCTGCACCGTTGCGCGCGCCACGCCGATGATGTCGAAGCCAGCGTGGGAGTAGAAGTTCCGGTCCTCCGCGGTGAGCAGGACGCGCTCGAAAATCTCCGGCACCTCGCCTTCGGCGAGCATGATCCGCTTCTCGACGGAGTAGCTCCGGAAGACCTCGTTTCGGCGGTCCAGGAGCCGGGTGATCTGGCTGGGCGTCAACTCGGCGACGGTCTCCACCTGCGGTAGATCGATCGCCGCTGCGACGCCGATTCCCAGCAGGACGCCCGCGACCGGTGTCGCGACGATCGGCGCAAGCCACCGCCAGTGCCGCACGCTCCACGCAAGCACGGGTTGCAGGGCGTTCCGCGGCGCCTCCATCACGCGCGTATCATACGGCCCGACTCATGACTTCCGAAGCCAACGAGCCGCGCGGCCTGCCGCCACTGCCGGAACCCTTTCCCGAGCCGTCGCCTGCGCGGCCGCGGGATCCTGGCCGGACGCGGCGCGGCTGTCTGATCGCGGGCCTGGCCGGATGCGGACTGCTCGTGGTTCTCCTGGTGGTCGGGCTGGTGGTTGCCCTGACCCAGGCCGACGAACTGCTCGAGTTCGTATTGGACTTCGGTCGCGAGCGGATCATGGAGGAACTGCCTGAGGACATCACGTCGGAAGAGCGCAACCGTCTGGACCGGGCGTTTGATTCCGTGCTCGAGCGCTACAAGACCCGTCCGGCGACGCCGGCCGACAACCGGCGGTTGCAGATGGCGCTCACCGACGCGCTGCGGCGGGCAGAGCGGGGACTCCTCGACCGCGACGACCTGCGCCGCCTGACCGAGCGTCTCGAGCGGATTGCGGCTTCCAGCGCTAGCCCGGAGGTCTGACTTGCATCGGGGCCTCGAGCCGGCGAACGGGCCCAAAGCTTCGGCGCCCGGTGCGGAGGCCGGCCCGTCGGATCGCTGGCGCGGGTCACGCGGAGGACGTTTCGAGCTCATCTCGCCGTTCGAGCCGACGGGCGATCAGCCCGAGGCGATTGCGGAGTTGGTGGCAGGCCTCCAAGCAGGTGTTGGCGAGCAAGTGCTGCTCGGGGTGACCGGCTCCGGCAAGACCTACACCGTGGCGAAGGTCGTCGAGGCGGTGAACCGGCCGACCCTCGTGTTGTCGCACAACAAGACCCTGGCCGCGCAGCTCTACCAGGAGTTCAAGCGGTTCTTTCCCAACAATGCGGTCGAGTACTTCGTTTCCTACTACGACTACTACCAGCCGGAGGCCTACGTCCCGCAGTCCGATACCTATATCGAGAAGGAAACCAGCATCAACGACGAGATCGACCGCTTGCGCCTGCGCGCCACGATCTCGCCGTTCGAGCGTCGCGACGTGCTGATCGTGGCTTCGGTCTCCTGCATCTACGGCCTGGGAGCGCCGGAGGTGTTCTTCTCCATGCTTCAGTTCTTCGAGCAGGGAAAGGAACTGCCGATGGAACGCGCACTGCGGAAGCTGGTCGAGATGCAGTACGAACGCACCCGGCTCGACCTCTTTCACGGCAGCTTCCGCGTGCGCGGCGACGTGCTGGAGATCCTCCCCGCCTACGACGATCGCGGCATCCGGGTGGAGTACTTCGGCGACGAAGTCGACCGCATCTGCCGCTTCGACGTGATCAGCGGCAGGGTACTCGAGGAGGTCGACCGGATGCCGGTCTTTCCTCGCAATCAGTACGTGACGCCGGAAGAGCGGATGCGGCGGGCGGTCGCCTCCATCCGGGAGGAACTGGGCGAACACCTGGCGGTGCTCGAGCGGGAGAACCGGTTGCTCGAGATGCAGCGTTTGGAGCAGCGCACCCGCTACGACCTGGAGATGCTAGGGGAACTCGGCTCCTGCGCCGGGATCGAGAACTACTCGCGCCACCTCTCCGGGCGGGCGCCGGGCGAGGCCCCGCCGACGTTTCTGGACTACCTGCCCGAGGACTTCCTGCTGGTGGTGGACGAGAGCCATCAGACGATTCCCCAGGTGGGCGGGATGTACCGTGGCGACCGCGCGCGCAAGGAGACCCTCGTGGAGTTCGGCTTCCGGCTGCCGAGCGCGCTGGACAACCGGCCGCTGCGCTTCGACGAGTTCGAGGAACGCTGCGGTCAGCGTATCTACGTCTCCGCCACTCCCGGCCCCTTCGAACTGGAGCGGACCGGCGGCGTCGTGGTGGAGCAGGTCATTCGTCCGACGGGCCTGCTCGATCCCCCGATCGATGTCCGTCCGGCCGCCAACCAGATCGACGACCTGGTCGCCGAGGCCCGCACCGTGATCGATCGCGGCGAGCGTGTCCTGGTGACCACTCTGACCAAGAGAATGGCGGAGGAGCTCACCCAGTACCTCTCAGAGCTCGGGCTTAGGGTCCAGTACCTGCACAGCGACATCGTCACCCTGGAGCGAATCGAGATCACCGCTGGCCTGCGCCGCGGGGATTTCGACATCCTGGTCGGCATCAACCTGCTGCGGGAGGGCCTGGATCTGCCCGAGGTGTCCCTGGTCGCGATTCTGGACGCGGACAAGGAGGGCTTCCTGCGCAGCGAGGTGTCCCTCATCCAGACCGCGGGCCGGGCGGCCCGCAACCTGAACGGCAAGGTCATCTTCTATGCCGACCAGCGCACCGGCTCGATCGAACGGTCGCTGGCGGAGACGTCGCGGCGGCGCGAGGTCCAGGGCAGCTACAACCGGGAGCACGGGATCGAGCCGGCGTCCATCCTGAAGGAGGTCGACAGCCCGCTGGTGCGGATGAGCAACCTCGACTACCTGCACAAGTCGGGGGCGGAAGCCGAGGCGGCCGTGGTGGATCTGCTTCGTGAGGACGCACCCGAGATGCCCCTGGAACGCCGCATCGCGCGCTTGGAGAAGGCGATGAAGCAGGCCTCCCGGCAGTTGGAGTTCGAGCAGGCCGCGGTGCTGCGGGATCGTCTGAAGGAGCTGCGCGAGCTGAAGGTGATGGGCTGATGCACCCGGTCCTCGACCGCAAGCTGGCGGAACTTCCGGATCAGCCGGGGATCTACATCTTCAAGTCGGAGGCTGGCGAGGCGCTCTACGTCGGCAAGGCGAACTCGTTGCGCAAGCGGGGTGCGACCTACCGCCGGCCGGCGGAAGATCCGCGCATCGCCCTGATGCTCGAGGACGCGGCCGATCTCGAGTTCGTCGTCACGGACTCGGAGGCCGAGGCCCTGCTGTTCGAGAACAACTGGATCAAGCGCCGGCAGCCGCGGTTCAACATCCGCCTGCGCGACGACAAGACGTATCCGTACCTCAAGCTCACACTCGCCGACGGCCACCCGCGCCTCGCCTTCACCCGGCGCGTCCGCCGCGACGGCGCGGAGTACTACGGTCCGTACCTGCCCGCCGGACTGGCGCGCAAGGCGATCAAGCTGACGCAGAAGCTGTTCGGCATCCGGGTGTGCCGGATCGAGATCGACGGCAGCCTGCCGCGGCCCTGCCTCTACTACGACATGAAGCGCTGCCTGGGGCCCTGCGTCGACGGCCTGACCAGCGACGAGGCCTATGCCGAGGCGGTGGAGAAGGCGCGTCTCTTTCTCGCCGGCAGGAACGACGAGTTGCTGCGAGACCTGCGCAGCCGGATGCGGACTCACGCGGCCGATCTGGAGTTCGAGACCGCGGCCCGTCTTCGCGACACGATGCAGGAGATCGCCTCCATCAGCCAGCGCCGGAAGCTGAGTTCGGACCGCGGCGAGGACGTCGACATCTTCGGCGTCCACATCAGCGGCGACAACGCGGCCGTCGTCGTCCTGATCATGCGCGGGGGCCAGGTGCTCGATCGCCGCGAGCTGTTCTGGGAGGGCGTTTCGAAGATCACCGCCGAACGCCTGCTGTCGGAGCTGCTGCCGCAGCTCTACGACCGGACCACCCTGATCCCCAAGGAGATCCACCTGCCGGCGCCGATCGAGGGCGAGGAGGCGCTGGTCGAGTGGTTGAGCGCGCGCCGCGAGTCGAAGGTCTACCTCCGCATGCCTTCGCGCGGACAGAAGGCGCAGCGCGTGGCGCTCGCCAGCCGGAACGCCTCGATGGCCTTCCGCCGCCGGTTCCGGGGCGCCGGCGCCGCCGGCGAGGCCAGCGAGGCGCTGCGGCGCGCACTTGACCTCGAAGATCCTCCGCGGCGGATCGAGGGCTTCGACATCTCGACCTTCGGCGGCAGGCAGACCGTCGCCTCCCTGGTGGTCTGGAGCGACGGCCGGATGGCCAAGGACCAGTACCGCAGCTTCAACATCCGCGGCCTGGAACAGGCCGACGACTTCGCATCCATCCGCCAGGCGGTGGAACGACGCTACCGGCGCCGGCTGGAGGAGGTCGGCGAGATGCCGGACCTGATCCTGATCGACGGCGGACGCGGCCAGTTGAACGCGGCGCTCGAGGCGCTGGCGGAACTCGGCGTCGACGAGACGCCGGTGGTTGGTCTGGCAAAGCGGGAGGAGGAGATCTACGTCCCGGCACGGCCAGCGCCACTGCGGCTGAAGCGGAATCACTCCGGCCTGCGCGTCCTCCAGCAGGTGCGAGACGAGGCGCACCGGTTCGCGGTGTCGCGCCACCGTCGCCGCCGCTCCAAGCGGACTCTGCATAGCCGTTTCGACGACCTGCGAGGCATCGGCCCGCAGCGGCGCAAGCTGCTGGTGCGCCGCTTCGGCAGTTACGCCGGGGTGACGCAGGCCTCCGAAGAGCAGCTCCAGGAGGTCCTGGGTGCGAATCTCGCCCGTTCGGTCTACGCCTCGGTCCACCGCGAGTAGGTGCGTCCTCGCTTGGGGACTGCTAGCCTCCGTTGTGCCGGAGGACCGGATGCGGTCGCTCCCGGCGGTGTATCCGCCGGGGGAGGAAAGTCCGGACTCCAACGGACGGCATGCTTGCTAACGGCAAGGCGTGGTGACGCGACGGAAAGTGCAACAGAGAGCAGACCGCCGGCCCAACGGTTCCGGAGTCCGATCCGGGCTTCGGGGGTTGGAGGGCCGGCAAGGGTGAAACGGTGCGGTAAGAGCGCACCGCTCGGCCGGCAACGGTGCGAGGCGATGGCAAACCCCATGTGGAGCAAGACCAAATAGGGAGTGCGGATCGGGCTGTCCGTCCCGATCCCGGGCTGTTCGTAGCCCGGGACGCCCTCCGGGTAGGTCGCAGAGATGAATGGCCGCCTCCCCTCGCCTGACGGTGATGGGACGAACAGAATCCGGCTTACGAGGTCCTCCGGCACTTGACCTTCGCCACCCGCTCTCGAGATCGTACCGCGGCGCCCATCCCAGGTCGCGCCGCGCCTTGGTTTCGTGACAGCGGGAGACGTCCGCCGGCGGTTCGGCCCGGCGACCGGATCGGCATCGCCGCGCTCTCGGGCCCGATCGACGATGAACGTCTGTCGACGGGCGTAGCGGCGCTCGAAGACCTCGGTTTCGAGGTGGTGTTGGGGTCCAACCTTCGGGCCGGGGCGGTGCCCGACGGGCGGGCGCTGTTTGCGGGCGCCGACGGTCAGCGCCTGGCGGCGTTCCACGAACTGGCGGCGGACGACAGGGTAGCGGGAATCGTCTTCGCCCGTGGGGGCCACGGCGTTCTCAGGCTGCTGGACAGGATCGACTGGCCGCTGCTCGCCTCCCGGCCACGGCCCTACGTGGGCTACTCCGACCTGACGCCCATGCTCTTGGCCCTGGTCTCCCGCGCCCGGACGGTGGCCTACCACGGCCCGATGGTGGTCGACTTCGCGCGTGGGCTCCGGCCGGACGAGCGAACGTCCTTTCTCGACGCGCTGGCCGGGAAGCGGCGTACAGCGTGGCAGTTGGAACCGGTTGTCCCCGGCGTGTCGGCCGGCCGACCCGAGGCGATCTGTGGGCGGTTGCTCGGAGGCTGCCTGACCATGCTGGCGGCGACCGTCGGGACGGGTTTCCTGCCCGACTTCCACGATTCCATCCTCGTGCTCGAGGACATCGACGAACCCGAGTACCGCATCGACCGCCTGTTGACCCAGCTCCGGACCTCCCGCCGCATGGCCGGTGTGCGGGCGGTGGTCGCCGGTCACTTCACGAACTGCGATGCGCGCGACAGCCTGATCGACTTTGCGGGCGCACTCGGGGTACCGCTCCTGGCCGGTTTGCCGGCAGGCCACGAGGCGCCCAATCACACGCTGCCGTTGGGAGCGCGGGTCCGGGTCGATCCGGATGCCGCCACGCTCGAGGTGCTGGGCTAGAGCCGCCGCGCGACGATGGAAGCGCGCGACCCGATCACCAGTGCGCGCGGTGTGGGCCCCGTGTTGGGCCGCAAGCTGGCTGCCGCCGGTTGCCGGCGGATAGCCGACATGCTGGCGCACCTTCCCATCCGCTACGAGGACCGGCGCACGCTTGGGCGCCTGCCCGGGCCGGGCGACGACGGTTCGCCCGACAGCGCGCCGGGGGCGCTGACCGTGGTGGTGCGGCTGGAGAAAATCCGGCGGGTGTTCGCCCGCCGCCGGTTCTCGCGCGTGGAGGCGATGGCGGACGACGGCGAGAACCGGGCCGGCGTGGTCTGGTTCAACAGGCCGTATCTGCTGAATCAGTTGGAAGAGGGAGCGTCGTACCTCCTCCATGGCGTGCCCAGACGCCGGGGTGGGGACGGCGTCTGGGAACTGGCGAATCCGACCGTCGAACGGGTGGGGGAGGCGCCCGCCTTCGGCGGTGGCGTACGGCCGGTGTACGGCCGCATCGGCGACGTGCCGCCCTCGCGGGTGGAGCGCCTGGTGGCCGGAGTCGTGGGCGGTCTGACGGAGGCCCGGGGCCCCAACTGGATCGACGAGTGGTTGCCCGGCGAGGAGCTGACACGGCACGGGCTGCCCAGCCTGGCCGAAGCCCTGGCCGAGGTTCATCGGCCCTCGCCGGAGGCTTCGGTCGAAGAACTGAACGAGAGGCGCAGTCCGGCCCATGCCCGCCTTGCCTACGGCGAGTTCCTGCTCCAGCAGTTGCAGCTCGCTGCCGTTCGCAGGCAGCGCAGCCGGCAGGGGAAGCCCCACCGGTACCGTACCCGTGATTCTGTTTGGGGCGCGGCGCGGGACCTGCTGCCATTCCAGTTGACCGGGGCCCAGGAACGGGTGCTGCAGGAGATCGCGGCCGATCTCTCGGGGCGGATGCCGATGCTCCGCCTGGTGCAGGGCGATGTCGGCAGCGGCAAGACGGTCATCGCCGCCCTGGCCTGCCTTGTCGCGGCGCGGAGCGGCCTCCAGTCGGCCCTGATGGCGCCCACGGAGCTGCTCGCCGAGCAGCACTTCGCTTCCCTGGAGCGGTTGCTGGGATCCCACCTGACGCTGGCCCTCCTGACTTCCAGCCAGCGCATCGCCAGCAACGGCTTCGGAGCAGTGGAGAACAGGATCGCCGACGGCCGGGTCGCCCTCACCGTCGGCACCCACGCCCTGATCCAGGAGCGGACGCGCTTCGCGCGGCTGGGCCTAGCGGTGATCGACGAGCAGCATCGTTTCGGCGTCGCACAGCGCCAGTCCCTGGCGGAGAAGGGGCTGCGCCCCGATCTCCTGGTCATGACCGCGACGCCGATTCCGAGATCGTTGGCGCTGACCGTGTACGGTGACCTCGACGTGTCGATACTCGATGAAATGCCGCCGGGCCGCAGTCCGATCGAGACCCAGGTGATGACCGGGGACCAGCGGGATCAGGCGGTGGCGCTGGTCCGCGAGCGGCTTCGGCGCGGCGGCCGGGCATACGTCGTCTTTCCCCTGATCGACGCCGGCGAGGGGGGCTTTGCCACGTTGCCTTCTCTCGAGGAATCGGGTTCCTGGTGGGCCGAGGCGCTCGGAGGGCCTTGTGGGGTCGTCCACGGTCGTTTGGGGCGCGAAGAGCGCGACGCGACGATGACTCGCTTCTCCGAGGGCTCGATCCGGGTGCTGCTGGCGACGACCGTGATCGAGGTGGGCGTCGATGTACCGGAGGCGACCGCGATGGTGATCCTCGGTGCGGAGCGGTTCGGACTGGCCCAACTGCACCAGCTTCGGGGCCGCATCGGCCGCGGTACGGACCAGACGCTCGGGGAGTCGATCTGCATCGCGGTCTGCGGTGGGTCGTCGGCCGACGCACAGCGGCGGTTGGCTGTGTTCGAGGAATCGAACGACGGTTTCCGGATCGCGGAGGAGGATCTCCGTCAGCGCGGCCCCGGTGAGGTGCTCGGAACGCGGCAGGCCGGTCTGCCGCAGTTCCGCTTCGGCGATCTGGCTCGGGACTGGAAGTGGCTGGTGGCGGCGCGTGCCGACGCCGCCAGACTCCTCGACCGGCTCGCGGAGCCCGGGAACGAGCGGTTGCGGCGGCAATTGGAGCGCCGGATTCCCACCCTCGGGGCTCCGACGCAAGGGACCGCCGAGCCGTGAAGGTCCTCCTGGTCGCCAATGTGCTGCCGCCGCGGGATCTCTCCGGCGCCGGCGAACAGGTGCTGCAGCTCGCCTGGGGCCTGCGGCAGGCCGGCTGTGACGTGGACGTCCTGGGTCGCGACCGGTGCGGTCCGAAAGTCTCGAAGACCTCGTTTCCCTGGTACGCCCGGCGTGCCGTCGGGCGCCGGGTCGGCGAGTGGCGGCCGGACGTGGTCCAGGTCCACGAGAGCGACGGCGGTCTGGTGATCCGGGACCTTGCCCGACGGGGCGGCGCCCACCGGCCCCTGCTCGCGGCCCTCCAG
The DNA here is from genome assembly GCA_965238135.1 of Candidatus Multivorans sp. Lineage (GTDB taxonomy): Bacteria > Acidobacteriota > Thermoanaerobaculia > Multivoradales > Multivoraceae > Multivorans. The sequence continues at coordinate 886,005 of OZ250177.1, forward strand.
CAGGTGAGCTATGTCCGCGAGCGCCTGGCGGTCCGTCCACTGGTCGACTACGACCGTCGCTCCGCGGTGGTTGCCCGTCCCGCGGTGAGCGAGCGTGTCTTCCGCTCGCTGCGCACGCCTCTGCACATCGCGCTGGGCCGGATCACGGCCAGGTGCGCCGACTTGCGTCTCGCTCCGAGCCGGGTCACTGCGAGGGAGATCGAGCTCGACTACGGGGTCACCGGCGTTCAGGTGGTCCCGAACGTGACGGGAGCCCCCCTGGACCACCCGGACGACCGCGACGCAGCGAAGAGCCGGGGTGACGAGGCTGCCGGTCAGGAGCAGTTCGTGCTCGCGGTCGGCCGGCTGCGGATTCGCAAGGGGTTCGAGATCCTGCTGCATGCTCTGGCGGCGGCACGTGAACGGGGGCATCGGCCGCGGCTGGTCATTGCGGGCGACGGGGAGCGCCGTGGGTCCCTGTCCGCGCTGGCGCGCAGCCTTCGGCTGGGAACGAGCGTACGCTTCGCGGGCCGCTGCTCGCGGTCGGAGATCGCCCGGTTGCGGCAGCGCGCGACGGCTCTCGTCGTTCCCTCCACCTACGAAGGCATGCCGCTGGTGGTCCTCGAGGCGATGGGCGACGGAATCCCCGTCATCGCCTCTGCCGTCAGTGGCATTCCGGAGGTCGTCGTCGAGGGGGAAACTGGCTGGCTGGCGTCGCCGGAACGCTCGAGCGCTCTCGCCGACGCGTTGATCGCGGCAACGTCCGACCCCGCTGAATCGCGGCGACGTGGCGAGGCGGGACGGCGCCGCCTGGACCAGGGCTACCGGCCGCGGCACGCCGCGCAGCAGTGGTTGGAGGCAGTGGAGCGAGTGGGTGGATCGCCGCCGCCGGTGTGGAAGAATCGGGACAGATGAGTACACGACCCGCCAGCGCCCGGGCGGCAACCAGTTTGCTGCCGGCCTCCTGGCGGGTCGAACTACCGGAGTTCGAGGGTCCCCTCGATCTGTTGCTTCACCTGGTGCGAGTCAGCGAGATCGAGATCACGGACATCCCGGTTGCCCTGATCTGCGATCAGTTCCATGAGTACCTTGGCCTGCTGGACGAACTCGATCTCGACATCGCCGCCGAGTACATCTACGAAGCGGCGCTCCTGATTCAGCTCAAGGCCAGAGTGTTGCTGCCGCAACCCGAACCCGTGCCGGGTGAGGCGTCGGAAGATCCGCGCCGGGAACTGATCGAACGGTTGCTGGAGTACCAGCGGCTCAAGGAGGCTGCACAGACCCTGGCCGAAGTCGATGACCTGCGCCATGGGCTCTGGACCCGCGGCGCCAGGGAAAACGTGGGGCCCGGTGAGGACGACGAGTTCGACATGGGTGATCTGTCGCTGTACGACCTGCTCCAGGTGCTGCGCGGGGTGCTGAAGCGCCACGACGAAGAGCACCCCAGTCCGCTGATCTACCAGGGCGAGACCTTCACCGTCCGGGGCCAGATCGAGCGGCTCCTCAGCCGCTTCGAGGGTGGACGGTCGCTCGATCTGAAGGATGACCTGTTCGCGCTGTCGAGCCGGGCGGAAGCGATCGCCTGTTTCCTGGCGGTGCTGGAGATGGCCCGGCTCAACCTGGTCCGGCTCCACGCATCCGACGCCGGCGCCGTCTTCCTGTTCCGCACCACGCGGGCGCTGGATCCGGTTCTGCTGGAGGATCTCACCGGATGACCGAAACGGCCGAGATGGAGGCGGTGTTCGAGGCGCTGCTGTTCGCCAGCCCCGATCCTCAGCCCGAGGCGAAGCTCCTCGAGGTGTTCCCCGAACAGGATCGGGAACGCGCGGCTGAGGCGCTGGAGGCGGTTCTCGGCCGCTACCGGGTCGACCATACGGGCGGACATCCGAACCGCGGCGTCGTCCTGGACCGTGCCGGCGGGGGGTACCGTCTGGTGACCCGGTCCGACCTTCACCCCTACCTCCGCAAGTTCTTCGAGGTGGCCGGCCGCAGCAGGCTGTCCATGGCGGCAGTGGAGACGCTGGCGATCGTCGCCTACCGCCAGCCGGTCACGAGCCCGGAGATCCAGGAGCTGCGGAGCAGGAATTCCTCGGGCGTGTTGAAGACTCTCCTCGAGCGCCGGTTGATCCGGATCTCCGGTCGCAAGGAAGTCGTCGGGAGTCCCTTTCTCTACGCCACGACGCGCGACTTTCTGCTGCACTTCGGTCTGCGCTCGCTCTCTGAGCTACCGCCGCTGGAGGAGTTCGAAGAGACCTTCCTGGCCGCGGCCGAGGAAGATCCGCCCCAGACCGCGATCGCCCTTGCGCCGGCGGAACCGATCGATGGCTGAGGAACCGAAGGGAGAGCGGCTGCAGAAGCTCCTGTCCCGCGCCGGCGTCGCCTCACGCCGAGCCGCGGAGGATCTGATTCGGGCCGGTCGGGTCATGATCGGCGATCGGGTCGCGGTGCTCGGCGACCGTGTAGAGCAGCGGGGAAGGGGAACGGAGACGGTGCGGGTCGACGGCGAGCCCATCTCGCAGACTGCCGCGGCGCTCTACGTCTTGCTGAACAAGCCGGCAGGCCACGTAACGACCCGCAGCGACCCGGAAGGGCGCCCCACGGTCATGGACCTCCTCCCCGAGAGGTGGCGCGGACGGCTCAAGCCCGTCGGACGGCTCGACTACGGAACCGAAGGTCTGCTCCTCTTCACCGACGACGGCGATCTCGCCAACCGCCTGACCCATCCCCGCTTCGGATGCTCCAAGCGGTATCTGGTCAAGGTCCGGGGTTTCCCGGGCAAGGCAGCGGTCGAGCGACTCGGACGAGGCATGTTCATCGCGGGCCGGCGAACGGCGCCGGTGACGCCGCGCCAGGTGCGAACACGACGGGGAGGCAGGATCGCACGATCGTCGAGTTGGTGGGAGATGGAACTGCGTGAAGGGAGGACCCGGCAGATCCGAGAGATGTTCTTCCGCGTCGGCCACCCGGTGCAACGACTGCGCCGGGTGGCGATCGGCCGTCTCGAGGATGCCGAACTCCGGCCCGGGAGCTGGCGCGAGCTCTCGCCCGGAGAAGTAGCGACCCTGCGGGCCGGTTCGGGGCCGGGCTCGGGAAAGCGTTCCAGCGGAGGCCACCGACGGGGACCAGGGCGCCGGTGACGATTGTCGCCATCGACGGCCCGGCCGGCGTCGGCAAGAGCACCGTGGCCCGGAGGGTCGCGGCGGAACTCGGCGTTCCCTATCTCGACACGGGCGCCATGTACCGGGCGGTCGCGTGGAAGGCGCTGGAGGACGGTCTTGACCCGGCCGAGGAGTCGGCGATGGAGGAGTTGATCGGGAGGATCGGGTTCGAACTGCGCATCCGGGCAGCCGAAGCGGCTGTGGTCATCGACGGCTTCGCTCCGGGACCCCGGCTTCGAACTCCCCGGGTCGACGCGGCGACCTCGCGGGTCGCGGTCCATTCCCAGGTGCGTTCCTGGCTGGTCGCAAAACAGCGGGAGTTCGCTGCCAGGGAGGGCGCGGTCGTCGAGGGCCGCGACATCGGCACGGTCGTGTTCCCCCAGACGAGGCACAAGTTTTTTCTCGACGCGCCGCTCGAAGTCCGGACGGAGCGACGGCTGCGCCAACTTGGCGGCCAGGATGCCGGCGACCGCGAGCGGCTCAGGCGGGAGATCGAGGCCCGGGACGAGCGCGACAGCCGGCGCAGCGCCTCGCCGCTGCGGCGCGATGCAAGCTACGAGATGATCGATACTTCGACCGGTGAGGCCGATCGGATCGTGGCCCGGATTCTCCGGTCGGTGCGGGCGGCAGAGGCGTAGAATCACCTTTCATGCGTGGGGCATACAGCATGCGTCGGGTTCACAGCGCGTTTGGCAGCGACTGACCGATGGCGGCCTCCGCGGACGAGCGCGGCGGGGGGACTGCTGAGCTTCGCATCATCTTCGGCCTGTTCGCGCTGGCCGCGATCCTGGTGGCGGTCGAGCGATGGCCGCGGAGCGACGAGCCGCCGCTTCCGACTCGGGGGCAGATCGCCGCGATGGAAACGGCCTACCAGGAACTGCTGCTGGATCTGCTGGCGGACGCCGAACGCGCGGCGGAGGGTGTCCGCCGGACCGGGACGGTCCCGCTCGGCTCGGCGCAGGCCAGACAGAGTGTGTTCGAGGAGTTGGATCGGGCCAGTCGCGCGGGCGGCCGCACCCTGGTCCTGGTCGATTCCGACGGCCTGGCCCAGGCCTGGGGCGGCTCAGGGCTGAGGCACGATCTTCCCCTCGATCGCCTCCTGCCCGGAGGCATCAACCAGACCGCCGGCTTCACGGCAGTTTCGTTGTACGCGGCTATCGACATGAGCACGGGTGAGGGCGGCTGGCGGTTGGTCGTCGGCAACAGTTTTCCGACCGACACATTGCCGGTCCAAGCACCGTTCGGACTGCGGCGCTACGGCGTCAGGTGGTCGGTGCGGGATCACTCCGCGGAACCTCTGACGCCGGCCCTGGAGGCAAACGGTATTCGAGAACTCGCGCCGCCGGACGGCGTTCCGGGACCCTGGTTGCGTCTGCGATTCGAGCCGGCCTCCGAGCGAAGATCAGGAGCCGCCGGCTCGCTCGCCCTGGCGGTGCTCGCTCTCGGCGTCGGCTTGTCGCTGGTCTGGGCCTTCCGCCGCTGGAGCAGTGGGGCGCCTATGAGGCCGCGGCCCGCGGCGGCGGCGCTTGGCCTGACCGGGGCCTGCTCGGCAGTGGGCTACGGGCTCTATCGGTGGCAGATCTGGGGGACCGACGCGGCGGGGGCGCCGGCGGATCTGGGAGGTTCAATCGGGGGCCCGATCGGGCACTGGGTGGTCCTGCTGATTGCTTGGGTTCTGCTCGCCGGGACCGCGCTCTGGGCCGCCGGTTGGCCGGACGGCCGTGACTGGATGCACGTTCTGCTGACCGCGACCGCGGCGGCTGTCGGTGTCGGCCTGCTTGCCGAAGCCACGCACACGCCCGCTCTGCGTGCGCTGCTGTCCGAGGGTGTTCGAGACGGTCTCGATGCTCCGGATCCCGAGGAAGTCGCGGCGCTGGCGCGAAGAACGAGTGCCTTCGTGACCGCGAGCGACCTGAGGGCACTGGCCCTGGGCGATCCGAACGAGCTCGACGATCACCAGGATCTGGCTCTGGAGCTTTGGCGCCGGTCGCCCCTGGCCGCTTCCGAGACGTTCTCGGCGCTCGCCGTGATCCGGGAGGACGAGGTTTCGACATTCTCCTACGGCTTGCCGGTCGACGCGGCGACCGGCGACCTCGCGGTCGGCAGCGCGCGCTGGCCGGGCGGCGGCCTGCCCGTCTGGCAGCAGCAGCGGAGCGCGTCGGGCGAGGTCACGGTGGTTTCCGCGGGACAGGACTGGGGTGCGGTCCGCTACTGGACGGCGGCTTTTCCGGAAGTCGATGTCTGGAGCAGCGTGACCTCGGGAGCTGGCGCCGCACTCGAACTGCGCCTGCTCCGGGGTGGCCCGGGCCGAAGCCGGAGCGGCTCGAATCCGCCGGGAAGGGCCCTCCTCGCCTATGTCGACGGCGCGGGACGACCGCTTGTCTCACCGTGGCAGGAGGACTGGCGGCTGCCGGCGCCTTCGGAGGCCGTGGATCCGCGCCGGACCATGCGCGTCGAGACACCGGCTGGACCCGCCTTGGCCTGGTTCAGTCCCACCAGCCTTGAGGGCCTCTGGGTTGTCGCGCTGCTGCCCGAGCAGGCGGTGGCGGAGCGCCTCTGGAGGATCGCTACGGTCGCCGCGCGGCTGGTGCTGGCCGTGTCTGCCGTGGCGATCGCGGTCCTCCTGATCGGCCTGCCGACAGCGAAACTGCGCGGGAGCCTCCTGCCCGATGTCCGACGCTACTCGGTCCGGCTCACGGCCGTGCTGGCTCTGATCGTGATCGTGCCGCTGACGCTGCTCAACGGGTTGCTCTTCCGCAATCTCGGCGCCCGGATGCAGGCCGAGCAGGAAGTAGCCGGCCGTACTGCCCTCGTGTCTCTCGAGTACGTTCTGACGGACTTTCTCCTCGGTCTGGAGGCGGGATTCTCGATGGACGCCCAGTTGGACGACGAGCTCCTCGCCTGGCTCGCGGAAGTCGTGGGACACGAAGTGAACCTGTACTGGCGAGGCGGCGTCTACGCATCGAGCAAGCCGGACCTCTTCACCGCCGGCCTGATGCCGAAGCGCATTCCCGGGAACGTGTACAGCAGGCTGGCGCTGCTCGGCCACCCGACTGCCGCCCGCGTCCAGACGGCGGGCCGGGGCGCCTCCTACCTGGAGCTGTACACGCCGGTGTCCCTGGGGGAGGAGCGTCCGGGGGAATCAGGTCTGTTCGTGTCGGTGCCGCTGCTGGCGCAACAGGAGGCGGCCACCCGCGAACTCGCCGCCCTGAGGCGGCAGGCCCTGGTCATCACGACGGCACTGGTGCTGTTGCTGGTCACCGTCGGTGCTCGCCTCGCGCGCGGGTTCACCCGTCCGCTGATGCGAATGATCGACGGCGCCGGCCGGATCGCCGGCGGAGCGGCCTCACTCGGCTTCGAGCCGCAGGAGACGGAACTGAAGACGCTTGCCGCTGCCATCGACGGCATGGCGGCCCGGATCGCCTCGACCCGCGCCCGGGAGGAGGCGGCACAGCGTCTGGAGGCCTGGGCCGAGATGGCGCGGCTGATCGCCCACGAGGTGAAGAACCCGCTGACCCCGATCCGCCTCTCGACCGAGCACCTGCGGCAGGTGTGGCGTGATGCCCCGGAGCGGTTGGACGAGATCTTCGAACGCTGCACCGACAACATTCTGGTTCAGGTTGACGAACTGGCGCACACGGCGGGCGAGTTTTCGACCTACAGCAGAATTCCCCTGGCCCAGCCGGCGCCCGGGGACCTGGCGGCGGCGGTTCGTGAGGTTGTGGACGGCTATCGCCACCCCTCGCCGGACGGCGTGAACGTGGTCTTCGAGTCGGAAGTGGACGCGGAGGCGGCGCAGCTCCCCTTCGATCGGCGCCTGGTGCAGCGTGCGGTCCGCAACCTGCTCGAGAACGCCCTCAGCGCGAGTGCGGGCGGAGGCGAGGTCCGGGTCACCGTGGCGCCGGCCGACGGGGACGGCGCGCTCGGCGTCACCGTGGATGACAGAGGCCGGGGTGTCTCGGACACCGACCTGGAACGCATCTTCGAGCCCTACTTCTCGACCTCGAGTGGCGGTACGGGCCTGGGTCTTCCTATCGCCCGGCGCATCGTGGAGGAACACGGCGGCACGATTGCGGCCACAAGGAGGGCCGAGGGAGGACTCTCGGTGCGAATCGTTCTGCCCGCCGATCAGGCTTCCGCGTCGTCGGAAGGCGACGGCTCCAACTGAATCGTCTGGGTGGGGAAGGCGATCCGGACGCCCAGGCGGTCCGCCAGGCGCAGGATGTCCAGGGCCAGATCGTGGCGGAGCCGCAGCTCGGCACTCCAGTCCGGCGCCAGGAAGAAGACGTAGAGCATGATCTCGAGCGCGTGGGGGCCGAACTCGTTCAGGTGGATCTCGAACGCGTCCTGCTGCATCGATTCGTTGTCGCGCACGAGCTGCCGGATGCCCTCGCAGAACGCGTCGACGCTGGCTGGCGGCGTGTCGTAGGTGATCTGGATGCGGGTGCTCCAGCGCCGGAAGCGTCTGGCGCCGTAGTTGTCGACTGAGGCGTCGATCAGGCGGGCGTTGGGCAGGGTGATCAGGGAGGCGTAGAACGTGCGGACGCGGGTGCTCCGGAAGCCGACCTCTTCGACCACCCCCTCGACATCGCCGATCTTGATCCAGTCGCCGACCCGGAACGGGCGGTCGAGGAGCACCGTGATCGAGCCGAAGATGTTCTTGAGCAGGTCTTGTGCCGCGAGCGCCACGGCCAGTCCGCTCAGGCCCAGGCCGGCGAGCAGCGCGGTGACGTCTCCGCCCAACCGGGCGATCAGAAAGACGGCGCCGAAGATTCCGGCTGCCAGCTTCAGGGTCTTCGTGACAAATGGAACCAACTGGTCCTGGAACCGGTTCTCGCTCCTGGCGGCGCGAGCCCGCAGGGCCGTTCCCAGAAGGTCGATCTGGGCGAAGGCGGCTCGGCCCAGAGCCAGCAGCAGGAGCACGAGGAGGGTCGTATCGAGCCAGGCGTCGACCTGTGGGGCTAAGCCCAACCATTGGATTCCCAGCCACCACGCCGCGGCCAGACCCAGCAGTCCGGTGGGCCGCAGAATGCGGCGCGCTCCGGCCAGGTCGAGGTTCTCGTACCGGGCGCTCAGGGGCTTCGCGAGCAGGCCGTAGGCGGTCCAGACGACGATCCGGTCGATCAGGAGGCCGAGCAGGAGCAGGAGCGGCAGGGCCAGCCACTGCCAGGGGTAGAGGATGAAGCCGCCGGTGCCAAGGGACTCCGGAATGCGGTCCCGAAGCCACATCGTGGCGGTGACCGGTGCTTCCTCGACGCCCTCGACCACGGTGCGCTCCCGCACTTCCTGGTACAGGGCTCCGACTGCGGCGACCGTTGCCCGGTCGAACAGCCAGCGGCCGTCACTGTCCGGCGCCAGGACGATCGGCGCCGACAGTTCGTCGCTGAACACCCACCGTTCGAGCTCGCCGTCTTCCGGGATGGCGTCGAACTCCACGAGCTCGAGCCGGTCGATCACGTGTTTCAGCTCGTTCGCCAGGTTCCGGCCCTGCCGGGCGCGGACGGGGAAGGGAAGGTCGCCGAGGTCCAGGCAGGCTGCCGCGGCATCCAGGTCCGGGCGGCCGTCTTCGGTCGCGAACGCCTCCAGGAAGACGCGCATCGTCTCGCGCGGACTGGTTGGCGGCGCGTCGGCGGCCGGCTGCGCGAACGCGAACCAGGCAGCCGCGAGCAGCGCGCCGGCGGCGACCAGGGAGATTCTGCGGACGAAGGAGGCGTTCATGGCGTGCGCCACTCTTCCAACCTCGGGGAGAACGGTCAAGGGGCGAGCCTCGCGGGACTTCGGAAAAAGGGGCTGGTAGCGTGTCCCGGATGCGCGGCTGTTCCCTGGCCCTGACCCTCTCCCTTTGCCTGGCGGCCGGGTGCATGCCGGCGGAGTCGAGCGGTTCCGTGACGGAGGGGACCGGTACGCAGGCGGCGCGGCCGCCCGAGCTCTGGCGGATCGAAGTACTGGACCGGCGTCCGCACGACCTCAAGGCGTACACGCAGGGACTGCTGTGGCGCGAAGGCGTGGTGTATGAGAGCACCGGCTCGTACGGCTCCTCCAGCCTGCGCGCGTGGCGCTGGAGCGACGGCGAGGAGCTGGCCCGGGTGGACCTGGACCAGAGACTGTTCGGAGAGGGCGTCACCCTCGTACCGGATGCCGGCGAGCGGCTCGTTCAGCTCACCTGGCGGCGGGGCGAGGCGCTCGTCTGGTCGCTCGACCCACTGCGGGAGCAGAGCCGAATCCGATACGACGGTGAGGGCTGGGGACTGGCCTACGACGGTTCCGACCTGATCATGAGCGACGGCACACCGGTTCTGACCCTCCGCGATCCCCGTACTCTCGAGGTGCGCCGGCGGCTGCGGGTGACAACGCAGGGCATGCCGCTCCCCGACCTGAACGAGCTCGAACTGGTTGACGATCTCCTCTTCGCGAACCTCTACGGGAGCGACGAGATTGCCGTGATCGAATCCGCTTCCGGCTCGGTGGTCGCCGTCATCGACGCGTCGGGTCTGTTGACCAGGGAGGAGGCGGCCGCGGCCGATGTGCTGAACGGAATCGCCTACCGGCCCGATACGGGGACTTTCCTGCTGACGGGCAAGTACTGGCCGTGGGTGTTCGAGGTGCGGATCGTGGGCTACGATCCCGACGCCCCACGATAGGTGACCGGCCCCGACAGGGGCGCCGTCCGGCTAGGAGTCGAGTCGCGGCGTCCGCGCCGCGCTGACGCACAGGAAACAGGGTTTGTTCCATGCAAGTTGAGACAATGAGCGACCGCATCTGGTATCTGGCCACGTCCGGCAAGCAGGAAGGTCCCTTTCTCGCCGAAGAGATCGTGGAGAAGATCCGCGCCGGCGCCGTTTCCCGAAGCGCACACGTGTACCGGGAGGGCCTGGGCAACTGGGCGCCCGTGGTCAGCGAACCCCAGTTCGCGTCGGCCTTTGGGAGTTCGATCCCGCGTGCGCCCGGGAGCGTCGCGGACGAGATCGACTACGTCATCGTGGGCGAGGAGATGCAGTTCGTCGAGATCACCCTCGATCCCGGCGAGGCCTGTGTGGCGGAGGCCGGGTCGTTCATGTACATGGACCCCGGCATCGAGATGAACACGATCTTCGGTGACGGTTCCGAGCATGGCGGAGGCGGCTTCATGGACAAGTTGCTGTCTGCCGGCAAGCGGGTGCTGACCGGTGAGTCCCTGTTCATGACGGTGTTCGGCAACAGCAGCGGGGGCCGCCGGAACGTTGCCTTCGCATCGCCCTACCCCGGCCGCATCATCCCCCTCGATCTGCCCTCCCACGACAACAGGATCCTGTGCCAGAAGGACGCGTTCCTGTGCGCCGCCAAGGGCGTGTCGGTCGGCATCGCGTTCCAGCGCAAGCTGGGCGCCGGCCTGTTCGGCGGCGAGGGGTTCATCCTGCAGAAGTTGGAGGGAGACGGTTTGGCCTTCGTTCATGCCGGCGGTACGGTCGTCGAACGGGATCTGGCAGCCGGCGAGACGATGCGGATCGACACCGGCTGTCTGGTGGCGTTCGAGCACCAGGTCGACTACGACATCCAGATGGTCAGCGGGATCAAGACGGCGCTGTTCGGGGGCGAGGGACTCTTCTTCGCCAGCCTGACCGGACCGGGCAAGGTGTGGATCCAGTCTCTCCCGTTCAGCCGCCTCGCGAGCCGGGTGTTCGCGGCTGCGCCCCAGGGCGGCGGCAAGAGCAAGGGCGAGGGCTCGGTGCTCGGCGGTCTGGGAGGGCTCGTGATGGGCGACCGCCGGTAGCGCTCAGGTAGCGACGGTTTCGATCTTCAGCATGCGCGCCCAGGCGGCGCGCAGGCTGTCGGGCAGGTCCAGGTCCTCGAACAGATCACGCACTTCGTCCCGCGAAACATAGTCCCAGATGTCCTCCCACTGGGCGTAGCGGAGCATGCAGGAGACGGCGTGGCACCGTTCCTCTCTGCTTCCGCCATGGAGCATCACGTCCAGCTCCTCGCCTGTCACGCGCCGCTCCGGGAAGAAGTAGAGGGGCTGATCTCGGGGCGGGGAGCTTGTAGGCATCAAGTGAGCGGACGGAGGCGCGGAAGGGTGCGGCGAAGCATCATAGCTAAAGGCTGCTCGCGTGCAGGAGGTGGGTCTTGCCAAAGCAGCTTGACCGTCTGCGAGTGGCTGGGTTACCTTGACGGTCCGCGCGGCTCTTGCGGGCATAACTCAGTTGGTAGAGTGCCAGCTTCCCAAGCTGGATGTCGCGGGTTCGAGTCCCGTTGCCCGCTCCAGCCGCCCGTCCAGATGGCCTCAGTCCTGCCGAGTTCGGTATCGGGAGAAAAGGTAGATGGCGTTCTTCAAGAAGGATCCAGACGAGTCGACGGTGGAGGCCGCACTGACGCCCCCCGGTGAAGTGAGGTCGACTTCGGCCGCCCCGGCCCGTACCTACGTCGCGGCCGGCTCCCGCATCGAGGGCAGCATCTCCGGCGAAACGGAGGTTCTGGTCGACGGCGCCCTGAATGGGTGCGTCGAACTCAAGGGGCGGTTCGTTCTCGGTCGCCGCGGCCGGATCCAGGGCGATGTCACGGCACACTCGGTTCAGGTCTCCGGCAAGGTGAAGGGCAATGTCCGGGCAACGGAGAAGATCGAGGTAGCCTCTTCGGGATCGATCGAGGGGGATCTGGCCGCACCGCTGGTATCGATCGCCGAAGGCGGGGTCTGCAACGGCAGGATCGAGATGAGCGGCACGCTGGCGATCGGATCGCAGTCAGCTTAGGGGTTTCGCGGGCGAAGTCGCCGAGTCGGTCGGCAGCCCCGACGCCAGATCACAGGCGGCGCACAGCTCCTGCAGGTCCTCCGGCACGGGGGCCGTATAGCTGGTGGGAGGCGCGCCGGAAAGGCCAGGGAGCGTCAGTTTCCGGGCGTGCAGCGCGGGGCGTGGAAACTCTCGAAGGGAACGCCGCAAGGCTGGCGGCAGCCCACGCCAGCGATCTTCGCCGTAACCTGGATCGCCGACCAGGGGGTGGTTGATCGCCTTGCAGTGAACCCGGATCTGGTGCGTTCTGCCGGTAAGGAGTTCGACTTCCAGCAGCGAAACGCCCGTTCCGGATGCGAGCACGCGGTACCGGGTGGTGGCGGGACGGCCTCCCCGCGACTCCGGGACGATGGCCATGCGGGTGCGGACGGTGGGGTGGCGGCCGATCGGGAGTTCGATCGTTCCGGTTGCGGGATCAGGCCGACCGTAGACGATCGCCAGGTACAGCTTGCCGACTTCTCGTTCGGTGAAGGCCCGGCTCAACCTGCGGTAGGCCGTGTCGGTGCGGGCGATGGCCAGAGCACCGCTGGTGCCCATATCCAGGCGGTGGACGATTCCGGGCCGCTCCGGGGAGCCGACGCCTGCGATCTCCGGATAGTGGTGCAGAAGCCGGTTCACGAGGGTGCCGCTCCGAACGCCGGCGCCGGGATGCACGATCAGCCCGGCCGGCTTGTCGACCACCAGCACGTGCTCGTCCTCGTGGAGCAGCCGGATCGGTCCGGTCTCCGGCGCCAGACCGGTGGCCCGGCGTGGCGGAATGCGGTAGTCGATCCGCTCGTCGCCGCGCAGCAGGTAGGAGGGCTTGAGCGGCGTTCCGTTCACGGTCACGCGGCCGTCGTGGAGCAGGTTCTGAACCTGGTTGCGGGGCAGGTCCAGAACTCGCGCCAGGTAGCGGTCGATCCGTTCACCGGCCGCGGACGCCGGCGCTTGAAGGCGGCGCGACGAGGAGGCGAGTTCGGGAAGGCTGTGGGACGCCGGCGTGGTCTGGTCTATCGAACTCACTTCGATGTGCGGGCCTGGATCAACCCACGGCGGCTCGTTCCCGCCGCGCCCGGCCGCCGCCAAACCAGTGGTCCGAAACTGTGCGCCAGCATCAGTACGATGCCGACCGTCACTCCGCTGTCAGCGACGTTGAAAGCCGGCCAGTGGTGGGTGCCGACGTACACGTCCAGGAAGTCCGTCACGGCGCGCAACAGAAGGCGGTCGACCAGGTTGCCGACGGCCCCTCCCAGCACCAGGGCGAGGGAAAGCAGGAGCAGCGGCTCGCGCTCCGAAGTGCTCCGGAAGTAAAGCGAGACGACGGTGAGCGCGGCGAAGCCGAGGGCCGTGAGCAGAAGCGTGCCCGCCAGCTCGCGGCCGGCCGGGAACAGCCCGAAGGCGATGCCCGTGTTCTGGACGTGAACCAGGTCGAAGAAGCCCGGCAGGACCGGCAGCCGTCCGTGGAGTTCGAGGCCGGCTTCGATCCACAACTTGCTCCACTGATCTAGCGCCAGCACGAACGCGGAGAGGACGAGGAATCTCGATTTCACGAGGGCGGGATCGTACCAGTCGCGCGCGTCCATGCGCTTGCGAGAGCCGCTGCCGTGCCGGGTTCGGCAAAGGCTCGGATCGCGGCCACGCCGTGTGCGCCCGCGCGGGCCAGAAGAGCCGCGTTGCGGGGATCGACACCGCCGACGGCGAGGATCGGGAGGGCGCCGCGCGCAGCCCGCTGCAGTCGTTCGAGACCCTGGGGCGCACCGAACCGGAGCTTCTGGGGCGAGGCGAAGACGGGGCCGAAGAGGGCGTAGTCGACACCGGCATCGACGGCGGCCTCGACCTCCCGCTGGCTATGCGTCGACACACCGAGCAGCAGGCCCCGCTCCCGGACCGCCGGGGCCAACTCGGCCCATGGTTGGTCCGACCGCAGGTGGACGCCGTCGGCGCCACAGGAGACCGCCACTTCCAGACTGCCGTTGACGATCAGGAGACCGGCAGCGGCGCTCCGCAGCGTGCGACCGATCGCCGTCAATGCCACGGAGTCGAGATCCTTCTCGCGGAGCTGGATCGCGGCGCCGGCCGGCAGCGAGAGAGCCCAGCGTCTCAGTCCGGATGCCCCGCCGCACAGGCGCCGGTCGCTGATGGCCAGTAGCGCCGGAACTTCGGACCGCTGCTTCATCCCGCTCGATCGGGTTCCGGGATGGGCGCTTCCGGGTCGGCCGGACGCCTGCTGAGCAGAATGCGTTCGAGGTCGTGGATGCCCCAGATGAGATGAACGAGCCCGAATCCGGTGACCGCGCCGCGGACCCACGGCAGCATGAGAAACGCCCCCAGATGCGCCTGCGAGAGTGCCGACCTGGTGACCAGCAGGTTCCAGAACTCCCGCCACGGCGCGATGACCAGAAACAGCCCCGCCTCGACGCAATAGATCACGAAGAGAACGCGGAGCAGGCTGGACCAGGCGACACCCCAGCGCATGGTCAGTAGGGAGACCTCATGTGAGACGCATTCTAGGTCTCAGGGCCTCTCGACTGGGTGGCGCCGGCGCCGGCCGGCTGCCGCGTCGCCTCAGCGCAGGCGGGGCGGCGTGCGTCCGCTATCGCTGGGCGGCGACGACGGGCGCGGCGACGAACTCCGGGGCGTCGACCGCGTCCGCGGGGGCGGCGTGGAGCGCGGGCTCGAGGTTCTCGCTGGCGCGGACCGGGCGCGGGTCGGTGTGGACTTGGGCGTGGATGTCCGCGGGGTGGCGGACCGGGTGCGGGTCGGTGTGGACTTGGGCGTGGATGTCCGCGGGGTGGCGGACCGGGTGCGGGTCGGTGTGGACTTGGGCGTGGATGTCCGCGGGGTGGCGGACCGGGTGCGGGTCGGTGTGGACTTGGGCGTGGATGTCCGCGGCGTGGCGGAGCGGGTGCGGGTCGGGGTTGACGGCCGCGGCGTGCCGGCCCGATCCGGGCGCCTGGATCGGGGAGTCGCCGTCCGGGGGGCGCTCGGCGCCGCGTCCCGCCCGCGGATCGCGTCGAGCACGCGGCGCGCCGGCGTCGGCCTTCGGCTGCGATCGATCGTTCCTCCACTGGACCGTGGCGCTGCCACGCGAACCGGCGCCTTCTCGCCGGCGCTCCCAGGCGCTTCGACAGCGACCGTCGGCGTCGGGGCGGGCGCCGCGGTCAGACCTCCGCTACTGACGCGTGCAGGTTTCGGCGTTTCCGCCCGCCGGATCCCGGTAGTGGGTCCGGATGGCTCCGCCGCTTCGGTGGGCGCCGAGCCGGCCCTCCGGGGTTGGATCGTGGTTTTGACGGTGCCGCTGCCGGCGCGCCCGACCTCGCCGGGGGCTGCCCGCCGAAGCGTGACGCCGGTGGCGGAGTTCTGTCCGGCGCCCGTTACCTGGGATGTGGAACCCGCGCGGAGCCCCCCGGCCGTGACGCCAACAAGGCCTGGTCGGCTGGGATGGGATGGAGTCCCGGCCACCGTGACGATGCCCGGTTCGGCGTCGGTCCGCTGGAGCCTCGTCTGAAGCGACTCGTGCAGATCGGCTCTGCGGGCGACAAAGTCCGTGACGTCAGGGAGTTCGCTCTCGGAGATGCCGCGGCGCTTGCCGAGGAGGACCTGCTGCGCGGCCTCAGGATTCCGCCAGTTTCGGTAGTCGATTCCGTTCGTGTCCGTCGTGATGATGCCGCGGGCAAGCTTCGGATGCCGGCGGCGCAGGGAGCGACCGTATGTGTAGCCGCGGCCGTAGCCCAGGTACCCTGACGGACAGAAGATCCAGGTGTTGAACGGATCCCAGAGGCCTCCGGCCCATCCATAGAGGCCGTAGCGAAGGCCGAATCCCAGACCCAGGTAGTGGCGCTGGTAGTAGCCGCGGGGGATCCAGCCGACATAGGACGGCCCCCAGTACCAGTACACATGGCTGGGTGAGTAGATGGCGCTCGGAAACCAGAGCCAACCGTAGCCTGGGTGCCGGTTCCAACTGCCGTAGTGGTAGGTGAGCGGACCCCAGGGATCCCGGGCGACCCAGTACAGTCCGGCGGGCGTATGCGTCCAGCGGCCCCGGCTGTAGGGCTGCCAGTCGTCTTCGATGTCGGGCTTCCAGGCCCGGCGATCCTCGACTTCGACCCACCGGCCATGACCGGTCAAGGCGGAGCCGTAACCGTCGGCGTCGACGGCCGCGTAGGCCGCGAGCTGGGCACGGTGACCTTCCGCCCATTGATCCAATGCTGCGGCAGCCGCGCCGGCGCCGCTCTGGAGCTCGATCCAGGGGTCGTCGAGACCCCGAACCAGGAGCGCTTCGCCACCGCGGACGATCACCGAACCCCGCTGGGTGACGACTTCGGCGAACCCGGTCAACACCGCGACTTCGGTCCAACTGTCGCCGTCGCTCTCGACCTGGTAGCGGCCTTCCTGCTTGGCGTAGACCCTGGCGTTGGTGGTGTCGACCGCCGGCAGCTCCGAGTCCAGCAAGTGGTTCGCAACCTCCAGGCTCAGCCGGCCCCGGTGCAGGACGTAGACGGAGTCCGCGTCGTCGGCGTCCGGTGAGCCGGCGATCTGGGCGAACGTGACCTCGCTGTCGTGATCCAGGGCCAGAATCGAGCGGTCGGACATCAACACCGCCAGACGGCCGTACGGTCTCGTCCAGATTCGGTCTCCGCGCAGGACCGGCAGGTGGAGCTCCAACTCGCTCTGAGCGCCCGAACGCGCGGCGAACAGGGTCGCATCTCCGTCCAGGGCGCCGACGAAGCTGTAGACGCCGTCGAGTTGTCCTCGTTCATGTTGTACCGGCTGCGCTTGCGCGGCGCCGGCAGCGGCTGCCGCGAGGACGATCAGGAGGGCTTGCGGGAGGGTGAATCTCATCTCTTTCCTCCAACGGGTCGGAGTCTGCACGCTACCACCGGCGAATCTGATGCCGGGGTCGGTTCAACCCCGGCGTCCTGGGCGCGTGCTCTTCTGCAGGACTGTTGAGCAATCCGCGTGCCAGCAGAGTGGACGCGGCGTCCCTGGTTGGACCCACGGGGGAGAGGCGGCCTCGAAGCTGTGCCGCCAGACGCCCTGCCCGGGCGCACGACCGTGGGACTGGAGCGAAAGCCGGGGCGACTGGCCGGTCTGAACCGTAGCGGGAACGTCACACCGGTGTCCGTTCGTGGGGACAGTGCGTAAGCCGCGGCCGGCCTTCCCGTATGATCGGCGCCGTCCCCCTGCGCCGCGTAGGGATTGCATGTCCGTTCTTCCGATCCGTCTCTACCCGGACCCCGTGCTGCGGGTGCAGTGCGCACCGGTGGAGGAATTCGGCCCCGATCTGACACGCCTGGTAGCGGACATGATCGAGACGATGCATGAGGCGCCCGGAGTCGGCCTTGCCGCGCCCCAGGTCGGTGTCGAGTTGCGTGTAGCGGTGGTCGACGCGACGGCCGGAATGGACCCCGACGCGGTGCGGGTCCTGGTGAACCCGCGGGTCGTCGACTCTGCCGGCGTCGAGACCGACACGGAAGGCTGTCTCTCCATTCCCGACTTCACGGAGAAGGTCACGCGGCCGGCCACGGTTCGTATCGCGGCCACCGACCTCGAGGGTCTTCCCTTCGAGATGGACGCGGAGGAGCTCGAGGCGCGGGCGATCCACCACGAGCTGGATCACCTGGACGGCGTGCTCTTCGTCGATCGGCTGCGTGGGCTGCGAAGACAGCGGGCCAGGAGCTTTCTCCGCCGGCTGCGCGCGAGCGAACCGGTAGCCACCGGCGGGCGCCGCTGAGCGCTCCGGCAGGAAGGGCGCCATTGCGTTTTTCGGTACAGCGGGCGGCCCTTCTGGTGGCGCTGTGGCTCGTGGCCTGCGACGGTGGAGGAGGAAGCCCGACCGCGCCAACTGCTCCGCCGCCGCGGGGCGTCACCTTTTCGGCGGCGCAGATCGCGGACACATCGATCGGACTGCGCGGCGCGGTGTTGGGGGCGACGCTCGAGGTCGAGATTCTCGCTGCCGGCGTCGAAGGTCTGTACGGTCTGGGCTTCGAGCTCCTGTTCCCCGGCAACCTGCTCCGCTACGAGGAGTCGGGCGGCGGCGCGTTCCCCAGCCTGGAGACCCGTGAGACGGCGCCGGGCCAGCTTCTCGTGGGCGCCACCCATCTCGGCGCGGTCGCCGGTCTGAACGGCAGCGGTACGGTCGCCGTCGTCCGCTTCACGGCAATCGCCAACGGCAGCGGCAGCTTCGACTTCAGCGCGCAGGAGGCCTTCGACAGGTTCGGGGATCGGATCACCCTGAACTGGGCGGGGG
The DNA here is from genome assembly GCA_965238135.1 of Candidatus Multivorans sp. Taxonomy (GTDB): domain Bacteria; phylum Acidobacteriota; class Thermoanaerobaculia; order Multivoradales; family Multivoraceae; genus Multivorans. The sequence goes on from OZ250177.1 coordinate 904,136, forward strand.
CCACGGTTGAGGTGAATCTCTGAGCCTGTCCGCTCGTTCCCGGCGTCGCGGCGGCTGGACCACCCCTGTTGCCGTTGCTACTGTCGCCGGTGCCATCCGCGCGCCCGATGACGGGCGCGCGGAATGGGTCGCGTGTGGCGCGAATCGCGCCACCCGGGTTCAAAGTGGCATGGAGTCGCTCGATGGAACCGGTGAAGCTCTACAACTCTCTCGGGCGACGGCTGGAGGTACTCGAGCCGATCGAACCCGGTCACGTCCGGCTCTACACCTGCGGCCCGACCGTCTACGACCGGGCCCACATCGGCAACCTGCGCACGTTCGTGTTCGAGGACGTGTTGCGGAGGGCGCTCAGGTTCTTCGGGTACCGGGTGACGCAGGCAATGAACCTGACCGACGTCGAGGACAAGATCATCGCCGCGGCGATTGCGGCCGGCGTCGACATCGGCGACTTCACCGCGCCCCACGTCAGGTCCTTCTTCGAGGACCTGTCGACCCTTCTGATCGAGCGTGTTGAGCACTACCCCCGGGCCACGGCCCACATCGACGAGATGATCGCGATGGTCGAGCAGTTGCTGGAGGAGGGCTACGCGTACCGGGCCGACGACTCGGTGTTCTTCCGCATCGCCGCCGACGCCGACTACGGCAAGCTGTCGGGAATCGACCTCGATCAGGTGCGGCGTGGCGCGCGCGTGCAGAGCGACGAGTACGGCAAGGAGGATGCGCGCGACTTCGTTCTCTGGAAAGGCGCCAAGGAGGGCGAACCGGCGTGGGCGTCGCCCTGGGGGCCCGGTCGTCCGGGTTGGCACATCGAGTGCTCGGCGATGAGCCAGAAGTATCTGGGCACAACCTTCGACATCCACTGTGGAGGGGTCGACAACCTGTTTCCGCATCACGAGAACGAGATTGCCCAGAGTGAATCGGCGAACGGCAGCCCGCTCGCCCGTTGCTGGCTGCACTCGGAACACCTGACCGTCGACGGCGAGAAGATGTCCAAGTCGCTCGGCAACTGCCACACGCTTGGCGATCTTCAGGGTAGGGGGCTACCGGCCCGTTCGATCCGCTACCTGCTGATCTCGGTCCACTACCGGCAGCAACTCGATTTCACGTTCGCCAAGGTCGCGGAGGCGGAACGGGCGCTGAAGCGGATCGACGACATGCGGTTCCGGCTCGCCCATGTGGCGGAACAGGCGGGCGGCACGGCCGGCGGCACGGCGCCGCTCGAGGCGGCTGTGACGGGGTTCGAGGGAGCCTATGCCGCCGCTCTGGCCGACGATCTGAACACTTCCGCCGCCCTCGGCGCCGTGTTCCGATTCGTGCACGCCGTGAACGGGATCATCGACCGGGGCCTGCCCGCCGGCGCCAGGGATCGTGTGGAGGGCGCGCTGGAACGAGCCGATCAGGTGCTTGCGGTGTTGGACGCCGGGGCCTGGGCAGGGGACTCCGGATCCGGGTCGGGAGAGGCGGACGGCGGCCCAAGCGACGCGGAGATCGACAGGTTGGTGGAGGCTAGGAGCGAGGCGAGAGCGGCGCGGGACTTCACCGCCGCGGACCGCATCCGCGACGAACTGGCGGCCGCCGGTGTGGTGGTGGAGGACACCCCGGGCGGCAGTCGCTGGAAGCGGTCCTGACCGAGCCGCATGAGCCGAGCGCCAGTGGAAGATGAACCGCGTCTGAGCGGTGCGGAGGCCGAGCAGGCCGCTGCTGACCTGCTGCGGAAAAAGGGGCATCGGATCGTGGGGCGGAACGTCGACACCGTTGCCGGCGAACTGGACTTGGTCACGATGGACGGAGACACGCTCTGCTTCGTCGAGGTCAAGGCCCGCTTCGACCCGCGTTTCGGCGGCGCGGCCGCGGCTGTGGACCGTCGCAAGCGGCGACGCCTGGTCCGGGCGGCGGAGGCCTACCTGAGCGACCCGGAGCGGACGCCGCTGCGGCTCGGTCCCTGCCGCTTCGACGTCGTGGCGGCGACCTGGCAGCCCGAGCAGGGCCAGTGGCGGTTCACTCACTATGCCGACGCCTTCACCGTCGACGACACGGGTAGACGAAGCTGGCTCTAGCGGCGCCCGCGAGTTGACAGTGCCGGAGAGGGGGCCGTATCCTCCGCGATTCAGTATCTGTCGGTTGACCGGCGGGTTCGCTCCGGCGCGGGAATAGCTCAGTGGTAGAGCACAACCTTGCCAAGGTTGGGGTCGCGGGTTCGAATCCCGTTTCCCGCTCCATGCGAGCCGCGCGGCTTGAGACCGGCGCCGAAGTCCCCCAAGGCGACGTGGCCAAGTGGTAAGGCGAGGGTCTGCAAAACCCTTATTCGCCGGTTCGAATCCGGCCGTCGCCTCCAGACTTCCTGATACGCCGGAGTGGCGGAACGGCAGACGCAGGGGATTTAAAATCCCCCGTCCCCTTTGGGGCTTGTGGGTTCGAATCCCACCTCCGGCACGCCGCCGCTACGGCGGAAAGAGCTCCTCTGTGGGGACTGGAGGAAACTGGTACTATCCCGGTCCGAAATGGATCGGACACTGGCCGAGTTGGCGGATTCTGGCGACGACCGGCTGGTCGAGATCGCGGGGGTGACGGGGGACGGCCCGGTCAGTTGGCGCCTGCGGGAGATCGGTTTCTGCCGGGGCGCCGCGGTGCGGTTCGTTCGCCGCGCGCCGCTGGGTGATCCGGCGATGTATGAGCTCCACGGCGCCACCCTCAGCCTGCGCCGCAGCGAGGCGAGTCGGATCCGCGTCCGGCCGGGCGGCTCATGACGGAGCTGGTGCGGCTGCGGACGGCGCACGCCCGCCAGCGGCCCGCGCGGATCGCCATCCTCGGAGCGCCCAACTCGGGCAAGACGACGCTGTTCAACGCCCTCACCGGGCACCGGGCGAAGGCGGGGAACTACCCGGGGGTTACGGTCGACCGTCGCGAAGGTGACCTGCTGGGCCGGTTCACGCGAGATTCGATCCGCCTGATCGACCTTCCCGGCGTGTACAGCCTGGAACCGCAATCGGAGGACGAAGCGGTAGCGGCGCGCGTGCTGCGGGGCGAGTTCGGCGAGCCGGCGCCCGACGGCATAGTCGTCGTTCTCGACGCGACGACGATTGAACGCGCCCTGCCCCTCATGGCGGAGGCCGCGAGCCTGGACCTGCCGCTCTGTATCGCTCTGACCATGGTCGACGAACTGAAGGCGCGGCATGGCGAGATCGACGTCACCGCCCTCGAGGCCGAACTCGGCGTTCCGGTGCTCGGGGTGGTTGGCAACCGCGGCCTCGGTGTCGACGATCTCGGCGCCCTGCTGGCCTCCTCCGGGCACTGGACCCCGTCGCCGGCACTGCGGGAGGCCGCAGCGGCGGCCACACCGGAGGAAAGATTCGATTGGACCTACGGGGTGCTGGAGCGATGCCGTCGCGAGGCTCCGCGACCGGATCGCTGGACCCGGCGACTGGACCGTTTCCTGCTTCATCCCGTGCTCGGGCCGGCGGTCTTTCTCACCTTCGTCGCCCTCTTCTTCCAGGCGATCTTCACATGGGCCACGCCGGCGATGGACCTGCTGTCGGGGCTGATGGACGGCCTCGCCGCCCGGATGCTCACCGCTCTGCCGGACACGTTGTTGACGCGACTGCTCGCGGACGGCGTGATTCGGGGCGTCGGGGCGGTGATCGTCTTCCTGCCCCAGATCGTCCTGCTGTTCACCGTCATCCTGTTTCTCGAAGGTTGCGGATACATGGCGCGGGCAGCCTTCGTCGTGGACCGGTTGATGGGTTGGGTGGGTCTCGAGGGGCGCTGTTTTCTGGCCCTGCTTTCTTCGTACGCCTGTGCCGTTCCCGGCATCATGGCGACCCGGACGATCCCCTCGGAACGGGATCGGCTGACCACGATCCTGGTGGCGCCGTTCGCCACCTGCTCGGCTCGGCTACCGGTGTACACGCTGCTGATCGCGGCGTTCATTCCCGCCGACCCGGTGTTCGGACCGTTCACCTGGCAGGGCCTGACCCTGGGCGGCCTCTACCTCCTGGGAACGGGAGCGGCGCTCCTTTCGGCCGCGGTGCTCAAGCGCGGTTTGAGACGCGGCGCGTCGGTGCCGTTCTACCTGGAGTTGCCGCCGTTCCGCCTGCCGCGGCCGAGCGACATCGCGCTGGGCGTCTGGGACCGCGCGCGCATGTTCCTGCGCCGCGCGGGCACGATCATCCTCAGCGTCAGTGTCGTGCTCTGGTTCCTGCTCAACCTGCCGCGGCGCGACGTCGACCCCCAGCTCAGCGCCGCGGCCAACCAGCAGGCGATCCTCGAGGGCAGCTACGCGGCCTCTGTGGGCAGATTCCTGGAGCCGGTGTTCGCCCCCATGGACTTCGACTGGCGCATCAACGTCGGTCTGGTCGCGTCTCAGGCCGCTCGCGAGGTCATGGTCGCCACGTTGGCGCAGATCTACGCCCACGAAGGCGAGGACGGCGAGGGGCTCGGCGGCATTCTGGCCGGCGGCGGCGAGCGCGGGAGCGAGCCGGTGCTGTCGCGTGCGTCGGCGCTTGCCCTGCTCGTCTACTTTGCGTTCGCCATGCAGTGCATGTCGACCCTGGTCGTGATCCGTCGCGAGACGGGGAAATGGCGGTGGCCGGCCTTCACCTTCGTCTACATGACCGGCCTGGGTTGGCTGGGGGCCTGGGCCACGTTTCTGGTCGCCACGGCGGCCGGCGCCTGAGCAACGGCGTCGGCGAACTTCCGGCGCCCGCCGGCAGAATGGCGCAGCGGGACCGGCAATCCTGGGGGGATCAGGAGCCGGTGAACCGCGGCAGGCGGCGCTCCGTCATCGCCCGCACACCCTCGGCGAAGTCCGCGGTCTGCCGCAGCCGGTCCTGCTCGACCTTCTCGTGGTCTGTGGCCGCGCGGATCTCGGCGGCGAGCCGGCCGCGGAGGGTTTCGCGGATCGATCGCACGGCGAGAGGCGCCGAGGCGGCGATCTCTCCGGCGAGTGCCCGCGCCCGTGCCCGCACCTCATCGCGAGGAACAAGTTCGTCGCAGAGGCCGATCCGAAACGCCTCTTCGCCCTTGACCCGGCGACCGGTGTAGAGCATCTCCATCGCCCGCTGGGGGCCGACCAGGCGGGGGAGGGTGACGGTCAGCCCGAAGCCCTGGATGAAGCCCAGGCGGGCGAAGTTCGCGGCGAACCGGGCTTCGGCGCAGGCAACGCGGAAGTCCGGCATCAGGGCCAGCCCAAGACCACCGCCTATGGCCGCGCCCTGGATGGCGGCGACGACGGGGGTCCGGGTTTCGAACAGGCGCACGGCCTCGTCGTAGAGGTGGCGCTGCGGCGCGCCGGTCGAGGGGCGCGCCGCGTTCAGATTGGCGCCCGCGCAGAAGTGCTTGCCCTCGGAACAGAGCACCACGGCGCGGCAGTCGCTCCGTTCGTCGAGTTCCTCGATCGCTGCCGCCAGAGCGGCAATCAGGTCCTGGTCGAAGAAGTTGTTCGGCGGCCGGTGGACTTCCAACTCCGCGACCAGATCGTCGCCGACCACAACCGTTACTTCGCTGTTCCCGGCGGCTCTACCAGTCATCTGTCTCCTCGCTTTCGCGTCGTGTTTCCGAGCCGGGGACTCTATCGGCCCGGAACCGGTGCGGCAGTACCGTGGCCGCGGTAGTCGCCGAAGAGCATCTCGACGCCGAAACGCAGGATCGGGACCGAGTCCCTCGGTTCGCCCTGGACGTCCCGCCGCCAGGCCATGCCGGGACCGATCTCGAGGAACAACCACTCGCGGAGGATTTGCTGGCGGTAGATCACGCGCACGAAGTAGTTCTCGATCAGAATCGGTACGCCGGTCTCGCCGTTGGCGCCGACCTGGTGGGCGAGGGCGCGGCGGCGGCCCAGGCGGTGGTAGTAGCTCAACTCGGTGAACCATTCGGCGCCCTGCGTGATGTCGGAGATCTTCCCAGCGCCGCGCCAGCGCATCATGGAGCCGCCCGCGAAGGCGTGCTCGTAGTCGATCCGGGTCGACAGGCCCCAGCCGTCCTCCCGCTCCCAGAACAGGGCGTGGCGGAAGCGCACGAGGTCCGTGTCCGAGAGGAAGGTCCGGTGCTTGTAGCGGGCGCGGGCAAAGGGCTCGATCGGGAAGTTGAAGTTCATTCCGACATCGAAGTCGAGGTCCCCGCCGCCGCCGGAGATCGGCCGGTAGCCGAGTCCCACCAACCACTCGTCGTCGGAGGGTTCGAACATCGTCGGCAGAGAGGTGGCGCCGCGGCGCTGGGCGTCCTCCAGTACGTCCTCACGGTCGTCGCGGCCGACGAAGGCATTGAGGCGCCGCTCCATTCTCGGGAAGTGCAGGCGGGCGCGAAAGCGCAGGTCGTCCTCGAAGCCGTACTGCTCGTCCCAGATCACGCCCACCAGGGCCCGCCCGTGCGTCGCTTCGAGTTCCTCGTCCAGCCGGTAGTCGCCGAACAGGTGGTCGAACCACAGGGCCGTCTCACACGCCGTCCGGTGGAGGCCCAGGTTGAGCCAGTCGAGCCAGGATCGACCCTCCAGGTACTCGGACGCGCACGGGTCGACCTCCTCGCCCGCGGCCTCGGCGCCGTCGCCGTCGGTCCCGGACTCGTCCGTTGAGCGGGGCGCCTGCCGGGGGTCGGGTTCGCGGTCCACTTCCTGGCCTGAGACGGGAGTGATGGCTAGAATCCAGGCAAAGAAGACCGCGCAGACCACCCCTGGCGCCAACCAACCGCGCAACGGATGCTGCGAGTGTCTTGCCAACATGGGTTCAGGGGCAGTGCCACCGGCTCTCGACCCAACCGCCGGCGCCTGCCCATCTTCGCACGGCTTGTCGAAAATTCGCAGGCGCGACCCGGCGCGCGGAGGCGCCTGACGACGCTAGGCTAGAGGCATCGTGCGCGCCCCGGTCGAGGAAACACACAGTCTGCCGCACAGCGAGGAGTCTGAGCGCGCGGTGCTGGCCGCGATTCTGCTCGACGCCGACCGGCACCTGGCGGCCACCTCGACCCGCCTGAAGCCGGAGGACTACTACTTCGAGAGGCATCGACTGCTGTACGAGGCGATGCTCGCGCTCCAGGAGGCGGACAGCCCGATCGACCTCCGGACGGTACAGGCGCGGCTGGAGCAACGAGGCCAGCTCGACGCCGCCGGCGGGGTGGCGTATCTGGCCACGCTGGAGGTCGATCTGCCCGACCTCGGCCGGGTCGACTCCTACGTCGAGATCATCAAGGAACGGGCACTGCGCAGGCGCCTGATCGATGCCTGCACGACGATCTACAGGACGGCGCTCGACGGCGGTCTCGAGGCGAGAGACGCCCTGGACCGCGCGGAGCAGGCCGTGATGGAGCTGAGTGAGGAGGCGGTGGCGCGAACCTTCGTGCCTCTCGACCAGGTCTACCGCGAGACAATCAAGCAGCTCGAACAGCAAACGGCGAACGACTTCCCCGGCCTGCGCACCGGCTTCGTCGACTTCGATCGCATGACGCACGGTCTCCAGCCGGGCAACCTGGTCATCGTTGCCGGCCGGCCGGGGATGGGCAAGACGAGCCTGGCCCTGAACATTGCGACCCACGTCACGCATGAGGAAAAGAAGACGGCGGGCTTCTTCTCGCTTGAGATGAGCGAGCGGGAAATCGCCATGCGCGTGTTGTGCTCGACGACCGACATCCCCTTCCACCGGCTGCGCGGCGGTCGGCTCTCGACGCGTGACTGGAGCCGCGTGCACCAGGCGGTGGCAAGCGGCCGGGACTCGAGTCTCTTCATCGACGACTCCGCCAATCCGTCGCTACTCGAGGTCGCCTCGAAGGCGCGCCGGCTGAAGGCGCAGCACGGCCTCGCGCTCCTGGTCGTGGACTACCTCCAGTTGATGAACGCGGGGGGCAGGTACGAGAACCGCAACCTGGAGATCGGAGCGATCACGCGCGGCCTGAAGCAACTGGCCAAGGAGCTCGACGTGCCGGTCGTGGCCCTGTCCCAGCTCTCGCGGCTGCCGGAGCGCCGGGGCAAGGACCACCGTCCCCAACTCGCGGATCTCCGGGAGTCGGGCAACATCGAACAGGACGCCGATGTCGTCATGTTCGTCTACCGGGAGGAGGTGTATGAACCCGACGACCCGGATGTGGAAGGCATGGCCCAGTTGATCATCGCCAAGCACCGCAACGGTGAAACGGGGAGCGTGAATCTCGTCTTCATCGGCGACACGACCACGTTCCGCAACCACGACGGCCGCCATACGCCGCCTGAGGGACCGAACTGACCCGCGGCGCCGGCGCCCGGGTCGAGATCGACCTCGGCGCGCTGGCTGCCAACCTGCGTGTGGTTCGACAGGCCGTCGGCGAGGCAGGAGTATTCGGAGTCGTCAAGGCGGACGCCTACGGCCACGGCGCCGTCGCGGTGGCCCCCGAACTGGAGCGGCTGGGCGTCGACGGGATGGCGGTGGCGCGCGTTGGCGAGGTGGAGGAACTGCGGCGCGCCGGCGTCCGGAGCACGCTGCTGCTGCTGGGCGGACCGGCCTCGATCGAGGAACTCGAGTGCGCCGTCCAGTGGGACGCGACGCCGGTGCTCACCAGGCGAGAGCAGGTCGCCGACTGGTCGGCCTGGCGACGGCGGTCGTCCGATGGCGGAATCCCCCTCGGCGTCGTGGTCGAGTTGGACACCGGCATGAGCCGTTACGGTGTGCCGCTCGACCAGTGGCCGTCGATGCTCCACGACCTTCGGGCCAGGTCCGAACTGAAGCTCACGGGCCTGATGTCCCACTTGGCGGAATCCGAACTGCCGGGAAGCCGCTTCACCGGCGAACAGGAACAACGGTTTGCCGCCGCTGTGGCGGCGCTCGACCCGGGGGAGCGCCGGAGGGTCTCCGTTCATCTCTCGAACTCGTCGGGCGCGCTCAGACGGGTCTCCGCCCGCTGGAATGCGGTGCGCGTGGGCGGGGCGCTCTACGGGCTCGATCTGGCGGCGCTGGCCGATCCCTCACCGGCGTCCGGGTTGCGCCCGGTGATGAGCGTGAAGGCGCCCATTCTCGATCTCCGGGAGGTGCCGGCCGGAACCGGCGTCGGCTACCGGCGCACCTGGAAGGCGGCGCGTGAGACGACGATCGCGCTGGTGCCGGTCGGGTACGGGGACGGGTTCAGCACCGGCTTCGGCCCCGGCGACGTTCTGGTGCGAGGCGCCCGCTGCCCGATGGCCGGCCAGATCAGCATGGACTCGCTGACCGTCGATGTCACCGGAGTTCCCGGCGTGGCGGTAGGGGACGAGTGCGTTCTGCTCGGCGCGCAGGAGGACGAGCGAATCGGTGTCGCCGAGCTTGCCGCTCGCGCCGGCGTCGCGGCCTACGAAGTCTGGTGCGGCTTCAGAAGCCGGTTGCCACGGCTGGTCGTCGACCTATAGGACCGGATCGCACCCGGTGACGCGCCGGAACGCGTCGAGGTAGCGCTCCCGGGTCTCGTTCACGACCTCTGGCGTCAGCTCCGGCGGCGGAGAGGCCTTGTCCCAGCCCGTGCCGGCCACCCAGTCGCGGACCGGCTGTTTGTCGAACGACACCGGCTCGGTGCCCGGACTCCACGCCGCGGCGTCCCAGTAGCGTGACGAGTCCGGAGTGAGAACCTCGTCGATCAGCAGCAGTTGGCCGTTAACCAGCCCGAACTCGAACTTCGTGTCCGCCAGGATCAGGCCCCGCTGCGCCGCAAGTTCGCGGCCGCGCGTGAAGAGTTCGAGCGTGATCCGGCGCAGCGTCGCCGCCGTCTCAGGTCCCACACCCTGGACGAGAGTGTCGTAGTCGATGTTCTCGTCGTGGCCCTCTTCGGCTTTCGTGGCCGGCGTGAAGATGGGCTGGTCCAGTTTCTCCGCCCGCCGCATGCCCGCCGGCAGGTCGTGACCGCAGGCCCGGCCGGTCTCCTGGTATTCCTTGAAGGCGCTGCCGGCCAGGTAGCCGCGAGCCACGCACTCGTAGGGGACCACCTCCGCCTTGCGCACAAGCACGGAACGCCCTTCCAGGTAGTCGGCGTGCCGCTCCAAGTCGGCCGGGTAGCGCCGCACGTCGGTCTCGAGCAGGTGACCTTGAATCGTGTCTCCCAGCCGATCGAACCAGAAGTTGGTCAACTGGTTCAGGATCTTGCCCTTGTCCGGAATCTCCGGCGAGAGCACGAAGTCGTAGGCGGACACGCGGTCGCTGGCCACCAGGAGCAGCCGATCGCCCAGGTCGTAGATGTCGCGGACCTTGCCGCGGCGGGGTGCCGGAAGACCCTCGAGAAGGTTCATGGCGGCGGGAATGTACCATGGCGGTTCGCCACCCGTTCGGCGCCTGATTCCTGGTCCTGGAGGGGCCTACGATCTGCTGAATGAGCGGCGCGTCACGGGATAGGGTGTGGCCGGTCCCGACCCGCGGGTTGGGGGTCGTGCGGCTCGGACAGGCGACGCCTGGGGAGTTCGGGGCATAGGGTTGGTGAAACAACCTCGCGCCTCTCGCGTCAAAGAGGGAGACACGATGCGCGGCGGCCGTTCCGGCCGGGACGCGGTCGTAGGAAGGAACGCTAGCCCGATGAACCTGTTTCCAGTACAGCGAGTCCGAAAGCCCGCGGTGACGATCGCCGCGCTCTGTGCCGTTCTCACTCTGCCTGTGGCGTCGACGGCGCCGGCGGGAGCACAGGTGCAGGTGGGCTCGACCTGGATCACCACACCGATCGTGCCCGAGTTGGACATCGCGGACGGACAGCTTCGCCTGGACCTCGACGAAGCGATCGCGATTGCCCTGCAGAACAATCTCGGTCTGCTGGTGCAGCGCTACCAGCGGTCGCAGTCGCTGTTCCGGATCAACCAGGAGTACGGCATCTACGACCTTGTGCTTGGCGTCAACAGCAGCGTGAACAGCGACAGCCGGCCGTCGGCCTCTCAACTCGACGGCGCCCTGGTGACGCAGAACGAGACGATCACCACGAACGTCGAGCTGCGGCAGCCGATCTCGTCGGGCGGCGACTTCACGATCAACTTCCAGAACAACCGTTTCGAGTCGAACTCCCGCTTCTCCGACATCAACCCGAGCCTGCGGTCCAGCCTGACGGTCGCCTTCAACCAGCCCTTGCTCAGGAACCGCGGCAGGAAGATCACGGAGCGCAATCTCGCGGTGGCGCGGCTCAGCAGCGACATCAGCCTGGGGGATCTGGAGGTCCAGGTCGTCGACACGGTGCAGACGGTCGCAAACGGCTACTGGGCTCTGGTGGAAGGCCTGGAGCAACTCAAGGTCGCCGAGGAGAGTCTCGCCCTGGCCGAGGAACTCCACGAGATGAACCGGATCCAGATCGAGGTGGGTACGCTGGCGCCGCTCGAACTCGTGCAGAGCGAGGCCGGTATCGCCACCCGGGAGGAGGAGATCATCCGGGTGCAGGCGCAGATCCAGGACGCGGCGGACGAGCTCAGGCGGTTGCTCAATCTGAACGAGGCGTCGTTATGGGATCTGGAGATCACGCCGACAACCTCACCGGAGATTGCCCGCGTCGTCATCGACCTGGAGGTCTCGCTGAGCTGGGCGTTCGATCGGCGGGCCGAGATCGACCGGCAGGAGCTTCGGATCGCGTCCCTGGGGATCGACTCGGAGTTCTTCAAAAACCAGGGGCGGCCCGACCTCAACCTGAGCGTGAGCTACGGGCGCAACGCGCTCGGCGGCGAGCGCATGACGTGCGAGCGGCCCGGTACGCCGAGCATCGCCGACTTGTTCTCGCCGTGCCCCGAGGAGTACCTTCGGACCGACTCGCTCGACTACTTCTCGACTATCGGCCAGTTCTACAACGGGATCATGGGACAGGTCTTCGAGGGTTGGAACGTCGGCCTGAACCTGTCGAAGCCGCTTCAGAACCGGTCGGCCAGGGCCCAGACCCGGATCGCCGAACTGGCGTTGGATCAGGGACGCCTCGAACTCCGGGACGTGATGCTCTCGATCCAGACCGAGGTCCGTACCGCCTCCCGCGCGGTGGAGACCGCGGGCAAGCAGATCGACTCCGCCCGGGTGTCGCGGCAACTGGCCGAGAAGAACCTCGATGCAGCCCAGAAGCGCTACGAGAACGGACTCTGGACGAGCTTCCAGGTGCTCGAAATCCAGGAGGATCTGACCGCGGCGCGAAGCCGTGAAGTCGAGGCGATCACGGGCTACCGGCGAGCCTTGCTGGCCTACTTCAAGGCGATCGGCATGCTCCTGGACCAGAAGGGCATCGAACTCGTCGACGACGCCGAAGCTGACATCTGACGCACACCGGAGAGCGGTGGTGGTGCCGGAGGTGGGAGTCGAACCCACACGCCCACAGGGGGCGGGGGATTTTGAGTCCCCTGCGTCTGCCATTCCGCCACTCCGGCATGGAAATCCGCACGCCTGCGGGTGCCGCGGCGACGGTGGCGCAGAGTAGCACCGCCACGGCGCAACTTCCAGTGCTGGAGCTGCAAAGTCTGCGCCTTCAACGACTTAGAGCCGGCGGTTCGAATCAGGCGCAAATGGGGCGGGAACGGCTTGACGTTCTGAGCCCTCTCGGCTACAATTCGCGCCCGTTAACTGTGTGGCTATCCAGAACTTAGGGATATCCAGAACAGCAACTGGCGGCCGATCTCGGAACTGCGTTCAAGGTTCTGGCGATGTTTGCCGAGACAGGCAACTGTCACATGTCTGAAGGGGGTTCTGTGAAGGGGGTTCCGAGTGTTCCGAGTCGGTGAGAAGGTCGTATACCCCAACCACGGCGTGAGCGTGGTGGAATGCATCGCGTTGAGCGCACCGGACGGCGGCGAGATGCAAACCTACTACCACCTGCGGGTGCTGGGCAACGACTCGAAGGTGATGGTGCCCGAGGAGAACCTGGACCGGGTGGGCCTGCGGCGTCTGGCCAAGCCGCGGGAGATCAACGACCTGCTGCGGTTGATCGAGGACGGCAACATCGACGTCTACAAGGACTGGAAGGGCCGCTACAAGCAGAACCTCGACAAGATGCGGACCGGTTCCCTGACCGACGCCGCCCAGGTGCTCAAGAACCTTCGTCTGGTGAGTCAGAAGAAGAGCCTGTCGTTCCGCGAGAAGAAGATGTACGAGAAGGCGAGGTACTTCATCCTCAGCGAGATTCTGCACGTCAGAGAGATCGGCGGAGAGGACGCGGAGGTGCTGGTCGAGAAGGCGCTCACGGGCAGCCTCGAGAAGATCTCCAAGGCCAAGGCCAGTTGAGGCTTTTGGGCCGCGGCGCCTCCTAGGGCCAGGACAGCCTGGATTCGACGGGCGGTCGGTTCAGCAGGGGTATTCCAGCCGCCAAGGCTGATGTAGATTGTGACACGGCTCCTCGTCATCCTGATTGCCCTGCTGGTGGCATGGATGTGGATCTCGCGGATCGTTCGCGGGCTGTTGCGGTCGCCGCGAGCCGGGGAGGCGCGCTCCTTCCTGCGCCTGCTCCAGGTATTGCAACGATCCGCCGCCGGCACTCCCGGCACGGGCCGGACCGGAGGCAGGTCGAGTGCACGCGGTAGGGCCGGCGGTTCCCCGTCCGGGACCTCCGAGCGCGAGTCCGGGCCGACTCGTGGCCCCGGACGGCCAAGCGCACTGCTTCGGTGCCGGCGTTGCGGCGTTCACGTGCCTGAAGCTCAGTTGACCGCAGGCGTATGCGGCAACTGTGTCGAGGAGGACCGGGCCGGCCGTGAGGCTGAGCCACAGAACGGAACGAAGTGAGTTCGGCGACGCAGCCGCGGGATGCCGGAACCGGCGTTGCTGGAGGCGAGTACGCCGAAGTCGCGGTGCCACTGCCGCTGCCGGATCCCCTGACCTACACCGTGCCCGGGCGCTGGAGCAGCCTGGCTCGAGTCGGCGTCCGCGTGCGGGTACCCGTGGGTAAGCGGCGCCTGACCGGCTGGATCGTGGGGCTTCCGGCCCGCCCCCCGGCCGGCGTCGAAACCCAACTGCGGCCGATTGAATCGGTCGTCGACCTGGAACCCGTCCTGCCGGACGACCTGATGGAGATCGCCCGCTTCGCCTCCTCCTACTACACCGCGCCGATTGGCGAAGTACTGAGGAACATGGTTCCCGGCCAACTCACCGGCTGGGGCGACCGGCGCGTGGAACTCACCAACCGCGGTGCGCTCTACGATTGCCGCGACCCGCTGAGTCAAGCCCTGCAGCAACTTCTCCTGGATCGGGGTCGCCTGACGCTGGCGACGATCTGGAACGAAATGGGGGAGGCGACGCTCTTCGATCGGATCGAGAGCTGGCGGGAGAGCGGCCGTATACGGCTGTACGATCCCGGTAGCCGGAGTTCCCGCTACCGTGCGGCCGTCGAGCTGCCGGCGGGGGATCGCGAGGCCCAGCTTCAGGCCTGCGGGCGGTCTCCGGCGGCCCGCCTCGTAGTCGAGTTCCTCGCGGAACTGAACCGGCCGGCGACGCTGGAGGAGTTGCGGGCCCAGACCGGTGCATCGGCGGCGGTTGTTCGACGCCTGGTTCGACTTGACGTTCTCCGCTCCTTCACCCAGATCGAGACGATGGATCTGGCCCGCCATCGCTTGGCCGGCGATGACGAGGTGGCGCCGATCGAACTGCGCCCGGACCAGGCCGTCGCCGTCGACGAACTCGTGGCGGCGGTCCGGAGCCGGCAGTTCCGGCCCTGCTTCCTGGGCGGCATGACCGGGTCCGGAAAGACCGAGGTCTACCTTCAAGCGGCTCGGGCGGCGGTAGAGGAGGGCCGGTCCGTCATCGTTCTGGTGCCGGAGATCGCCCTGGTGCCGGCGCTGGCGCGGACGCTGAAACAGCGCTTCGGCGACCTGGTCGCCCTGTTGCACTCGAACCTCGGCAGGGCCGAGCGCCATCAGGAGTGGGAGCGCATCCGCAGCGGCGAGGGCCGCATCGTCATCGGTCCGCGGTCGGCCGTCTTTGCTCCCGTTCAGAACCTGGGCCTGATCGTCGTCGACGAGGAGCAGGACACGGCCTACAAGCAGGACACGCGTCCCCGATACAGCGGCCGGGACCTGGCCCTGGTGCGGGCCCGCTCGTGTTCCGCGGCCGCCGTGCTGGTCTCCGCGACACCGAGTCTGGAAACCCGCTTGAACGTCGAGCGCGGTCGGTATCGGCACCTCCGGCTCACCGCCAGGGTCGGATCGGGTTCGCTTCCCGAACCGATTCTGGTCGACCTCCGTAAGGAGGCCGGGGGCCCCCGCCGGCCGGGGGACGTGATGTTCTCCGGGTCCCTCATCGACCAGATCACACACAGCCTGGAGCGGGGAGAGCAGGTGATCCTGCTGCGGAACCGGCGGGGCTACTCGCCGCAACTACTGTGTCGCGCCTGCGGCGAGAACATGCCATGCGAGGACTGTGGTCTGCCCAAGAGCTTTCACCGCCGGGAGCGACGACTGATCTGCCACTACTGCGGCGCCCGTGAGGAAGTGCCACAGCTCTGCCCGGGCTGCGGAGAGGACGCACTCCAGCCGATCGGCGCCGGCACGGAGAGGGTGGAGGAGGAGGTCGTGGCGCGGTTTCCGGGCGCTGTCGTGGACGTGCTGGACCGGGACGCGACCCGGCGCGTCGGCGGCCCAGCGGCGGTCCTGGAGAGGTTTCGCAGCGGGCGCACACAGATCCTGATCGGCACCCAGATGGTGTCCAAGGGACACCACTTCCCAGACGTTGCGCTCGCGGCGGTACTCACCGCGGACTCCTACCTCGGGTTCCCGGATTTTCGGGCCGCGGAGCGCAGCTATGCGCTGCTCACGCAGCTCGCCGGGCGGGCCGGTCGAGGCGAACGTTTGGGCCGGTTCGTGATCCAGACGTACCATCCGGACCACTATGCGATCCAGGCGGTGCTGAACGGAGATGACGAGGCCTTCGCCAGCCAGGAGATGCGGTTTCGCCGGGTGTTCCACTACCCTCCGTTCACTCGCATGGTCCAGATCGTGGTCCGCGATCGTGATCGTGAACGGGGTTGGGGGCGGATCAGGGAGCTTGCGGGGGACGCCCGGGCCCACGCGCTGGCCGCCGGTGTGCGCTTTTCTGGTCCCGCGCCGGCGCCGCTCGAGCGCCTCAAGGGACAGTGGCGGTTTCAGCTCCTGATGCGTTCCGCCAGCGGCGCCGACGTGCGGCGGCTGGCCCGTGCCGTCGTGCCGACGCCGGCCACTGACCTTACCGTCGACGTTGACCCGCAGGATCTGATGTGACGATGCCGGAGCAAGGCGGCGGCCACCGCAATGACACGGTGGAGTGGGCAGAGAAGCCCGCTCCCGAGCCCACCGCACGACTCCTGGCCGCGGGATACGGGCTGCTTGCCGCTCCCCTTGCCCGCAGGGGAGTGGAGACGGAGGCGGAGGCGGAGACCTTCCTCAGACCGAACCGCAGTGGCTTGCACGACCCCTTCCTGCTCAGAGGGATGGAGGAGGCGGCCGAGCGGGTGCTTGCCGTCTGCCGCGACCGCGGCACCATCGCCGTGGTGGGGGACTACGACGTCGACGGAGTGAGCGCCTGCGCGCTGCTCACCGTTGTACTGCGGGCCCTGGCTGCCGATGCCGTTCCGATCCTTCCGAACCGGTTGACCGAGGGATACGGCTTTCAGGTCCTTCAGGTCGAGAAGGCGAAGCGTGCGGGCGCCTCGCTGATCGTCACGGTTGACTGCGGTACGACCTCGAACGAGGCGGTGGAGGAGGCGATCAGGCAAGGAATGGACGTGGTCGTGACCGATCATCACGTTGCCGGAAGCGGCTTTCCGTCCGAGGCGATCCAGGTCAACCCTCAACAGGATGGCTGTACCTACCCCTTCCGCCACCTTTGCGGCGCCGGAATTGCGTTCAAGCTGGCGCAGGCAGTGCTGCGTCGGAGCGGTCGCGAAGAGCCGCTGGCTGCGCTGTTGCGCGTCGCATGCCTCGGCACGATCGCGGATGTGGTGCCCCTGGTGGGCGAGAACCGCATCATCGCCGCGCTCGGCCTGCAGGCGCTGGCGCAGGCACGGTCCCCGGGGCTCCGGGCCCTGATGCGGGTCGCTCGCATCAAGGGCGCGGTGTCGTCTACGGAAGTCGCCTTTCGGCTGGGACCGAGGCTCAATGCTGCCGGCCGGCTGGCCAGCGCCGATCTGGCGCTCCGTCTGCTGCTGACCCGGGACACGGCCGAGGCCGATCGCCTCGCGGGGGAGCTCGAGTCTCTGAACCGCCAGCGGCAGGGTGAAGAACGGCGGGTGGTAGCGGAGGCGAAGGAGGCGTTCTCGGCCGGCGGACAGAGGCCCGGGATCCTCATGGCCTGGAGTCAGGACTGGCATCGGGGCGTGGTCGGCATTGCCGCCGGACGCCTTGCCCGCGAGTTCCATCGTCCGGTGATCCTGCTTGGAGTCGACGGCGAGACAGGCACCGGCTCAGGTCGTAGCATCCCCGGTGTCGATCTTCACTCCTTCATGACCGGTTTCGAGGCGCGGATGGAGCGATTCGGCGGGCATCCCCAGGCTATTGGCCTGTCCGTGGGCGTGTCGGAGCTGCCGGCTCTGAGGGCCGAGATGGAAGAGGCCGCCGATTGGGCGCCGGAGGTGCTGATGCGGCGTCGGGAGTATGAGCTGGAGCTCTCTCCGGAACAGGTCGACCGGCGCCTGTTCCGCGAACTCGCGCAGTTGGAGCCGCATGGTGAAGGGAATCGCCGACCGCTGATCCGGCTCGGACCGCTGGAGCGGAGCGGTCCGGTTCGCGAGTTCGGCAAGGACCACGTCAAGCTGCGTGTCAAGCGTGCGGGAAGTCGGGATTCCGAGTCGGGCCGACCCGTGCAGTTGCTCGGGTGGGGCTGGCGGGAACGACTGTCCGACCTCGACGGATTCTTCGAGGTGCTCGGGGCGTTGGAGTGGGACGCGTACGCCGGTGGTCCCGTGGTCAGGGTCGAGGACGCCAGACGAATTGCGCGCGACTAAGCGCCGGAACCAACAGTGCCAAGTAGACTTGGCCCATGAGCACCGAGACGCCCCCCGGGTCCGGCAAGGCATCCCCTTCGCCGGCAACGGACGGCCGGGACTCCGTCTACCGGCCCGGCGGGCGAAGGGACGTGCGCTTCGGACGGCGGCGCCAAGTCGGCACCCGGCTGCTGAGGGCGTTCCTGCTCGTGGTGCTGATTGGCGGCGTCGGCGGGTTGGCCTCGGTCTTTCTGAGTGGACGGCAGGAGCGGCCCGATGTCGTCGCCGAGGAGGGCGGCGAGGAGGCTACCGGTGCGGACGGGGCCGCAGTCCCGGGCGAAGAGACGGTCCAGCTCAGCGCTGAGCAGTTCGAAGCGACGCTCGAGCGTGAAGGCGTGGAGGTGTTCCGTATTCGGGGCGCCCGGACGAGTTCCGACGACCAGGGCAACGTGCTGCTGAAGGAGGTCGAGGTCGACTATCCGCGCGGCGATGACCACTACCGCCTGCGCGCCGATGGCGCGACCTACAACGAGGTCACGAACGCGACCCATCTGGAGGGCGCGGTGTCGCTGGAGGGGACGAACGGCCTCGTTGTCGACACGGACTGGATGGACCTGGCCGAGGGCGGCATGGTTCTGACGGCGGCGGACGACAGCCGGTTCACGTTCGAGGGCATCACCGCGGTCGGCGACGGCCTGCGGGTCGACTTCCGTCAGGAAGTGGCGAACCTCAAGGGCGGAGTTCGGGCGACCGGTACCGCGGCAACGAGCGAGACGGGCGATTCACCGCAGCCGCTGTCCCTGACCGCCGAGACGCTGGAGTATCGATGGCGTGAGGGACGGATGAGGGCGACCGGTGGCGCCGCGATGGAGTTCGGCGAGTCGCCCGAGCCGCTCTCCCTGGCCGGCGAGACGCTGGACTACCGCTGGAGCGAGGGAACCCTGACCGCACGGGGCGGAACCACGACGCGGTTCGGCGACCTGAGCCTCGCCGCCCGTTCACTGACGCTCGCTCTGGCCCGGGAAACCGGCGATGCGCTGACCGCGCTCGAGGCCCGCGGGGAGATTCTGCTGCAGGTGCCTCTCGGAAGTGCCGGGTTTCCGGCGCAGGATGGCGAGACGGACGCGGACAGCTCGACGCTGGTCCTGATCGGCGATGCGCTGGACGTCGGATTCGACCCCAATCAACTCCCGAGCCGGCTGCTGTTGAGCGGTCCGAACAGGGGCGGCCCCGGCGTGCTGCGAATCGACTATGCGAGTGGGGCTCGGCGACGGGTTCGGGCACAGGTTCTTGCCTTCACCTTCGTCGACGGGGTGCCGTCCGAGTTCGAGTCGCGGGGGAGGGTCGTGCTCGACGAGCAGGTTCCAGAGCGGAGACAGCCCCTTCGAGTCGCTTCGAGCAGCGTCGCCAATGGTCGCTTCGACAGCGACGGCGCTCTGGCGGAGTTGGTCCTGGAAGGCGCCGTCGAACTGACGGATCGGAGCCGCGACCCGGTCCGTGCGCTCGCGGACCGCGCCGTGATCGATCCCGCGACCGGGCGGGTCGAGTTCTTCGGGCAACCGGGGAAGCTCATCCTTGCCGAAGGGGAACTCGAAGCACCCCGCAGCATGTTCGACCAGGCAGCGGCCTGCTCCGAAGCGAGTGGGGGCGTAGCGATCACCTTCAGAGGCGCGGACGAAGACGGAAGAGGCGCCCTGCCCTTTGCCGGCGTGGATCCAGCCGATGGCCCGTCGACGATCAGATCGGAGGAGGCCGTGCTCTGCGACGAGGACGGTAGCCTGTTCCGGGGGGGAGTCGAGGCGCTGGTCGGGGAGTACCATCTCGCGGCCGCGCAGTTACGGGTCAGCGGGGACCGCAAGCGACTCTTGGCGAGCGGCGACGTACGCACGACCTGGCGCGCGGCGCCGGGGCTCGCGCCAACGGACGCCGGGGAGCAGGAGGCCGACGTTCCGTCCGAAGAGTGGCTGGTGGTCTCGGAGAGGCTGAGCTTCTCTGAGGACGACGGCGAGTTGCGCTACAGCGGTGGAACCTCGGCGATCCTGGGAGACCAGCGCCTGAACTGCGACGAGTTGACGGTCGAAACGGCGGCTGCGAACGATGAATCGGAGGATGTCCAGACGCAGGCGCTGTACTGCCTGGGGAACGCTCGACTCGAGGATGTCGCCCAGAACCTCTCGGCCGGCGCCGACCGAGTCGTCTATGTCGTAGCGGATCGCGTGATCCGGCTCACCGGCGGCGTTGTCATCCGCAAGGGAGGGGATCTCCTGAGAGGATCGCGCCTGCTCTACTGGCTCGACGAGGGCCGCTACGAGATGGGGCCGTCCGGCAGCGCGGCTGCCGGCGCCGGCAACCCGTGACCGAGCGGCCGGCCTCAGGCCATCGCATCCGAACGCTGGATGTGCGGAAGGTCTATCGGGGGCGACCAGTCGTCCAGGACGTGTCGGTCGAGGTCGGGCAGGGCGAAGTGGTGGGTCTGCTCGGACCGAATGGCGCCGGCAAGACGACCACGTTCTACATGGTCGTGGGCCTGACCCGGCCGGACGGCGGCCGCGTCTTCCTCGATGACGTGGACATCACCGACCTTCCCATGTACCTGCGGGCGCAGCAGGGCATCAGCTACCTGCCGCAGGAACCCTCGGTGTTTCGGCGGCTGTCCGTCGAAGGCAACCTGCGTGCGGTGTTCGAGACACTCGGCCTGGGCCGCGCCGAGCAGCGCCGCCGAATCAACCAGTTGGTCGGAGACTTCGATCTCGTGGCTGTCCGGCGCTCGAGGGGGAACCAGCTTTCCGGGGGCGAGCGACGCCGGCTCGAGATTGCCCGCGCGCTCGCGATCAGTCCCAGCTTCATCCTCCTCGACGAGCCGTTCGCCGGTATCGATCCGATCGCGGTACTCGACATCCAGGCGATCATCCGGCAGCTCCGTGACATGGGCATCGGCATTCTGATCACGGATCACAACGTGCGGGAGACCCTGAAGATCACGGACCGCGCATACATCATCAACGACGGCAGGATCCTCCGCACAGGGACGCCGGCGGAGCTCTCGGCCGATCCGACGGTCCGCAAGATCTACCTCGGCGCCGAGTTCTCGCTCTAGGAGTTCAAGGTGATAGCTTCACCTTGGCATTGGTTTTGCTGGAACGCCGTGGGCGCACGGTCGGACTCCGAGCGCGGTGGCACGGTGCGACGGCTTCGAGCGGGACCGGCCTGGCCCGAGGAACCGCTGCCGTTCGAACGCGATCATGGTGCTCCAACAGAGGCTCTCGCTCAAACTGGCCCAGCGGCTGGTCATGACGCCGGCGTTGCAGCAGGCGATCAAGCTGCTGCAGATGACCCGCCTCGAGCTGGAGGGCGTGCTCAACCAGGAGATCGTCGAGAACCCGATGCTCGAGGATGGCGGCGAGGACGAGGACGGCGAAAATGAGGATCCCGAAGAGGGAACTGCCGCCGAGGCTGCCGGCGCCGCCGACGGCGATGCTCCCGCCGGCCCGGCCGACGAGACGGCGAAGCCGAACGGCGCCGAGGAAGGGGCGGAGGTCGACAATCCCGACCCCGGGGACCCGGAAGAGCCCTCGATGGCGGACATCGACCTCGACGCGTACTTCAACGACTACCTCGGGCCTGATTCGACGGTCGCGAACACTTTCGAGAGCCGCGAGTTCTCGCCGATTGAGAACAACATCAGCCGGGAGCCGGATCTCTACGACCATCTGCTCTGGCAGTTGCGCATGTCCGACGCATCACCGCTTCTTCGGGAGGTCGCCGAGTTGGTCATCGGCAATCTCGATGCGGACGGCTTCCTGCGCGCATCGGTCGAGGAAATTCGACTTCTGGGTGCGGAGGAACGGGAGGCGGAGCGCTACCGCTCGGAGGTCGCGATGGCTCGGGAGATGGACGAAGCGGCGGCCGACCGCCACCTCGACAACGGCGGCGCTCCGTCAGTTCCCGACGGGGAGGCGCTGGACCTGGCGCCCCGTTCGGTTCCGGTTCCCGGGTATCGCGTCGAACTGGTGGAGCGGGCGCTCAAGTTGGTCCGGAGTTTCGATCCGCCCGGCGTGGCCTGGCACTCGCTGCAGGAGTGCCTGCTGGCTCAACTCGAGGCGAAGGACGCCATGGAGGGACTGGCCCACCGCATCGTCAGCGAATGTTGGGAACCGTTCACTCGACGGCAGTTCCGGCTCGTCGCGCGCCGCTTGCGGACTCCGTTGGCGCAACTCGAGGCGCCGGTCGAAGAGATCAAGGCGTTGGAAACTCGACCGGGCCGGCAGTACTCCAATGACCGCGCCGAGTACGTCGAGCCCGACGTGGTCGCGGTCAAGAGCGGTGGCGAGTGGGCGCTCCAGTTGAACGACGACGGCCTGCCCAAGTTGCGTATCAGCCGCGCCTACCGCAGGATGCTGCGACGAACGCAGCGAGACGGTAACCAGACGGAGGCGCGGGACTTCCTGAAGGTAAAGATGCGTTCGGCGATGTGGCTTATCAAGAGTCTGGACCAGCGTCAGAGAACGATCTACAAGGTCGCGGAGTCCATTCTGCGGCAGCAGCGGGGGTTCTTCGACCACGGTCTCGACGAACTACGACCCATGGTGCTGCGGGACGTGGCCGACGACATCGGCATGCACGAGTCGACGGTGAGCCGCGTCGTGTCCAACAAGTACATTCACACGCCGCGCGGCCTGTTGCCGATGAAGTTCTTCTTCCACAGCGGCATCGACCGCTACCGGGGCGGGGAGATCTCCTCGTTGACGGTGAAGCGCATGCTGAGCGACCGGATCGGCGACGAGGACGGCCGCAGGCCGCTATCGGATTCGGCGCTGACACGCGAGTTGCAGCAGGAGGGCATTAAAATCGCCCGGCGAACTGTCGCCAAGTACCGGGATGAACTCGGTATTCCGTCCTCGACCGACCGCAGACGGATCTTCTGAGACAGCAGCCAAGGGGCAAAGGGGAGGCCGCCGAACCAAGATGGATCTGGCAAGTCTGGCGAAGCCGCAACTGATCTTCTCCGATGTCGAGGCGAAGAGCCGCGACGACGCGCTGCGAACTCTTACCGAGCGAATCTGCCGTGTTCTCGGCCTCTCGGACTCGGATGCGGTCCTGGCCGCCCTGCAGGAGCGGGAGGAGTTGGGCTCGACGGCCGTGGGCGGCGGCATGGCGATCCCGCACGGACGGATCCGCGGTTTGCGGGACATCGTGCTGGCTGTAGCGGTGTCGAAGCGCGGTGTCGACTACGGCGCCGATGACGGCGTTCCGGTCCGGTTCTTCTTCGTTCTGCTTTCGCCCCGGGAGAGCGCCGGCCGTCACCTCAAGGCCCTGGCGGCCATTTCCGAGTGGGTGAGCAACGGCGGCCGGGAGCGTCTGCGCAGGGTGTCCAAGCCGCAGGAGATCTACGAGCTGCTGTGCGCCAACGGGCGTGTCTGAGCCGCCGGTCCGTCTGTTCGTGATCACCGGCCTTTCAGGGTCGGGCAAGAGCACGGTTGCCCGGTGCTTCGAGGACCTGGGTCATCACTGCATCGACAACCTGCCTCTGCCTCTGCTGAGGCACCTCGTCCGCGAGCCGGCTGCCGCCGCGCCGGAACTCGAGGCGATCGTCCTGGTCACGGACCTGCGCACTCCCGGCCTGGCGGGGGAACTGCCGCGCCTGCTCGACGAAGCGGATCCGGGCCTGGTCGAGCCGGTGCTCATCTTTCTCGACAGCTCCGACGACGTGCTGGTCAGGAGGTACTCGGAGACGCGGCGTCGGCACCCCCTGACGGGCGAGGGGGAGCGCGTGATCGACGGCATTCGGCGCGAACGGAAGATGCTCCTGGAACTGCGGGGACGCGCCTCGCGTGTGTTCGACACCACGGACTCGACGATCCATGAACTCCGTGCCGCGATCTACAACGAGTTCGGCTCGAGTGATGCGGGCGGTCTGACCGTCAACATCGTCAGCTTCGGCTTCAAGTTCGGTGTCCCTGCGGGCGTCGATCTGATGTTCGATGTCCGGTTTCTGCCGAATCCGTACTTCGTCGCCGAACTGCGGGAGAAACCCGGGACCCACCCTGCGGTGCAGGAGTTTCTGCACGGACACGAGGCTTTCGGCGAACTGGTCGACCGGCTCGAGGGTCTTCTGGCCTATCTCCTGCCGAGATTCCGGGACGAGAACCGTAGCTACCTGACTGTCGGGGTCGGCTGCACCGGCGGGCGGCACCGGTCGGTCGCGATCTCGGAAGCCGTGGCGGACCGTCTCGCCGCCGACGCCTGGCAGATCCGTTTGCAGCACCGGGACGTGGAGCGTCACCGGTCGCGGGCGGCGAACGTCTCGTGACCGTCCCCGTGCTCATCGTTTCGCATGGTGAACTCGCCCAGCGACTGCTCGACTCCGCGCGCGCCATCTCCGGCCAGGATCGGGACACGTGTCCGATACCGGTCTACGCGCTCTGCATCGACTGGCTCGCCGACGCCGCCGAGGCAGCGGACCTGATTGAAGCCAAGGTCCGGCGGCTTGAAGAGGAGCACGGAGCGGGCGTTCTGATCCTGACCGAGATGTTCGGTGACACGCCCTCCAACAGCGCGCTGCGAGCGTCGGGAGCAGCGAACGCCGCGGTCGTGACCGGGGTCAACCTGCCGATGGTGCTCAGCCTCTGCTGCGAAGCGCCGGATCTCGACCTGCCGGACCTGGCGGACTGGATCTGGAGCAACGGACGCAAGAGCATCCAGCTCGCCGCGAGCGGCAGCACGCAGCAGTCGAAGTGATGGAACGAGTGGTTGAGGTTGTCAACGAGCTGGGGCTGCACGCGCGCGCGGCCGCCAGGCTGGTGCAGACGGCAAAGCAGTTCCGGTCCGACGTGGTGTTGCGTGCCAACGGCCGCGAAACCGAGGCGCGGAGCATCCTCGGCGTCCTGCTCCTGGGGGCCGGACGGGGCGCCAGGTTGACCGTGCGCTGCCTGGGTGAGGACGAGCAGGCCGCGATGACGGCGGTCTGCGACCTGATCGAGACGCGGTTCGGCGAGGACTCATGAGCCGGCCGGACAACACGAAACCGCAGGAGGCCCTTCAGGGCGCCGCCGCCGCGCCGGGAGTCGCCATCGGCCCCGCGGTCTGCCTTCGCGGCCACGGCGTCGAGGTGCTGCGGGTGACGATCCGGAGCGGCGGCCTGGACCGCGAGGTCGAGCGCTTCGGTGCGGCCGTACGCACTGTGGAGGCGGAACTCGAGGCCACCGAAAGCCGGATCGCCGAGACCTTCGGCAGCGACCTGGCCTCCATCTTCCATGCCCACTCGGTGATCCTGCGGGACTCGTCCTTCGCCCGCCGCATCGATCAGATGATCCGCAGCGATCGGGTCAATGCGGAGTGGGCGGTGCAGGCGGTGGCCGACGATCTCGGCGAGAAATTCGCCCAGGTCAAGAGCCAGCACCTGCGCGAGCGGGGCGAGGACCTTCGCGACGTCACCCGCTACCTGCTCCGGGCACTGGCGGGGAAGCGATCTTCGCCGGGTGTCGGTGAGAACTTCGACCGCAACGTGGTCGTCGTCAGTCATGAGCTGACACCGGACGAAGTGCTGCGCCTGGGGCGCCGCGGGGCGGTGGGATTCGCGATCGAAGTCGGCGGCGCCAACTCGCACACCGCCATCGTGGCGCGTGCGCTGGACGTACCGTTGGTGACCGGCATCGTGGACATCACGAACCGCGTTGCCGACGATGACCCTGTGATCGTGGACGGGGAAGAGGGACGCCTCACTCTCCATCCCACGCCGGAGACGCTCGACCAGCACCGCAGCCTTCAGCGTCGTCGGCGGCGCAACGAGGAGGCGCAGTCGACCGCGGCCAGAAGAGATCTGCCGGCCCGAACCGTCGACGGGGCGGAGGTCGAGTTGCTGGCCAACGTGGAGTTGCCCGAGGAACTCGACGACGTGCAGCGGTTCGGCGCCTCCGGTATCGGCCTCTACCGAAGCGAGTTCCTGTATCTCGAGAAGAGCCCCGAGCTGCCCTCTGAGGAAGAGCACGTGGCCGTGGTCCGGCAACTCCTGGAGACCCTGGCGCCCCAACCGGTCGTGGTGCGGACCCTCGACCTCGGCGGCGGCAAGGTGGCGCGCGGCCTCGTGCCGCAGGACGAGGAGAACCCGGTTCTGGGTCAGCGCGGCATTCGGCTGACCCTGGCGCGCACGGATGTGTTCCGTGTCCAGTTGCGCGCCCTGTTCCGCGCCGCGCCCTTCGGCAACCTGCGCATCATGGCCCCGATGGTGACCACGGTCGATGAAATCCGGGCGTTGCGCCGTCTCTGCGACGACGTTTGCGCCGAACTCGAGGCCGAGGGCGCCGAGTACCAGCGGGACGTGGAACTCGGCGCCATGGTGGAAGTGCCGGCCGCGGTGATGATCGCCCGCCAGCTCGCGGCCGAAGTCGACTTTCTCTCCATTGGCACAAACGACCTGATCCAGTACACGCTCGCGGTCGATCGGACGAACGAACACGTGGCGGACCTCTATCAACCCATGCATCCCGCCGTCCTGAGCATGATTCAACTCGTTGTGGAGGCGGGCCGGAGGCAGCGGGTTCCAGTCGCCCTGTGCGGCGAGATGGCGGCGAACGCGGAGTACGTGCCGCTCATGGTCGGACTAGGGTTGCGGCAACTCTCGATGAGTCCCCGGAGCATTCCCGGCGTCAAGGAGGTCGTGCGTTCGCTCGATATCTGCGACGCCGAGGAACTCGCACGCCGGTGTGTCGCTGCGTCGACGGCGGAGGAGGTCGAGGACCTGCTCGCTGCAGCCGGCGGGACCGCCGTGCACCGGCGGGCGCCGGGCCGGACAGAGTAGTAGTCTCCCTCGCCGTGGAGCACTTCTACATCGAGACCTGGGGCTGCCAGATGAACGAGCTGGACAGCCAGCGCATGGCCGGCCAGTTGATGCAGCAGGGCCTCGTGCCGACGCGCGAGTTGAAGCAGGCGGACCTGATCCTTCTCAACTCGTGCTCCGTGCGTGAGAAGGCCGCTCAGAAGTCCTACTCCCGACTGGGGGAGTACCGGCTGTTGAAGCGCGAACGGGCGAACCTCCGAATCGGCTTCTGTGGCTGCGTCGCGCAGCAGGAGGGCGAGGAGGCCCTGCGGCGCAACCCCGACATCGACTTCGTCGTCGGTACCGGCCGGGTCGGCGAAATCGGGTCCGTTCTTAAGCGCAGCCGGCGCGGCGAGCGCGTCCTGGCGGTCGGGTTTCCCGAGCAGCGGCCGTACGACTTCGAGGCCATCAGCCGGGACAGCGTCCACAAGGGGATGGTCACGATCATCGAGGGCTGCAACAAGCGCTGCACATTCTGCGTTGTGCCGAACACTCGAGGACCGGAGCGGTGCCGGCCGATGGCGCAGATCCTGAGCGAGATCGAGCACCTTCTCGAATACGGTTTCCTCGAAGTGGAGCTGCTCGGCCAGACCGTGAACCACTGGCGCGAGCCGGCGCCGCCCCTGGGAAGCGGCCGGGCTCTGGACTTCGCCGATCTGCTGAACGCGGCGGCCGTGCTGCCAGGGCTGAAGCGGCTGCGTTTCGTGACCTCCTACCCGCGCGATTTCACCGACGCGATGATCGCGGCCGTCGCCACCCACGACAACATCTCGCCCTACCTGCACCTGCCGGTTCAGTCGGGCTCGAACCGGGTTCTGCGGCGTATGGGACGCGGCTATACGGTGGAGGAGTACCTCGGCCTGGTCGACCGGCTGCGCGCCGCCCGCGGCGGGTTGGCCCTGTCCACCGATCTGATCGTCGGCTTTCCGGGCGAGACCGAGGAGGACTTTCAGGGCACCCTCGATCTGGTCGAGACGGTCCGTTTTGCCTCCGTGTTCGCGTTCAAGTACAGCCCCAGACCGAATACGGCCGCGATCCGGTTGCCCGCCGCGGACGAAGTTCCCCGGGAAGTTGCCGACGAGCGGCTCCAGCGCGTATTCGCGGCCCAGTCGGTGATCCAGCGCGAGCTGAACGAGGGGCTGGTGGGAAGGAAGTTCGACCTCCTGGTGACCGGCTGGAGCCGGCGCCCGGGCTACCAGGCCGGGCGAACGGACTGTCACCGGATCGTCCACTTCCCGGTTGAAGGGGAGCCGGTCAAGGCGGGGACACTGACGCGCATCCGCACCCTGGAGGCCTACGACCATTCTCTGCTCGGGCGACTGGCGTAGGATGCCGGGAATGGCGACGGACGGCGGCACGGACCCGGCGGTCCCGGAGGACGCGGTGGATCGGAAGATTCCGGCTGAGGTCCACGGCCTCATGATGGAGCCCAACTCGAACCAGCCGATCGTGATTCTGCGTCTGCACGAGAAGGACGCGACCGAGAGTTCGGTCGTCCCGATCTGGATCGGTATCTTTGAAGCCGGAGCGATTCAACTCGCCATCGAGGGCAAGGATCCGGGCCGGCCGATGACCCACGACCTGCTGAAGAACGCTCTCGACCTGGTCGGGGCCGAGGTGATCGAGGTCGTCGTGCGAGCAATCGAGGGCAACACCTTCCTGGCGGTGGTCGAACTCGTCGAGCGGAGCGGCGAGCATCGGCTCCTCGACGCGCGGCCGAGCGACGCGATCGCACTCGCTCTGCGTGCCGGCGCGCCGCTCTTCGTGCGGCAGTCGGTGGCCGATCTCGCCCGCGTCAGGCAGCAGACGACGAAGGGCGAGCCAACCGAGGCGCCCGCGGCCGGCATGGACGAAGAGAAGATGAAGGAGTGGCTCGAAGAGCTCGATCCGAAGGCACTTGGCAAGTACGAGATGTAGCTGGGCGCGGTCGATGAACATCCGAATGGTCCCTCTTTCCCGGATCGAGCCGGACCCCGATCAGCCCAGGCAGCAACTGGAAGGCCTGGAGGAGCTGACCGCTTCCATCCGGACGAAGGGCGTCCTGGAACCCATCCTGGCCCGGCCGCTACCGCGAGCGGACCTGGCCGGCGCCGGACAGCAGCGGTACCGGATCATTTCCGGCGAGCGCCGCTTTCGCGCCGCCCAGCGGGCCGGGGTCAACGAGATTCCGTTGATCGAGATGGATGTCTCTCGCAGCGAGGCGCTCGAGATCGCGCTGGTCGAGAACCTCCAACGGGTCGACCTGACGCCATTCGAGGAGGCTGATGGCCTGAGCGCGCTGGTCGAGGAGCACGGCTACACGCACGAACAGGTCGCCGCGGCGCTCGGCCGCTCCCGGGTCAGTGTGACCGAGTCCCTGGCCCTGCTGAGATTGCCCCGGGCCGTACGCGACAGGGCGCTCGCGCTGGGCGTCTCGGCGAGGAAGTCGATTCTCCTGGAGGTCCTGAAGCTGGGCTCGGAGAGCGAGATGATCGAGATGCTCGAGCGCATTGCCGAACTCGGTCTCAAACGAGTCGATGTGCGCACTGAGGTGCGGGCGCGTCAATCCGACCCACAACAGGACGCGGGCCCGAAGGAGGCCGAGGAGTCGACCGACGGTGGCGCGGCAGGCGCGAAGCCGCATGTTTTCCGCTTCCAGGCGCCGGACGAGCGCTACAGCGTCTCCCTGAGCTTCCGCCAGAGCGTCGTCGAGGAGGACGATCTGATCCGGGCCCTTGAGGAACTGCTCGCGGCGCTCCGGCGCCAACGGGACACGATGGCGACCTTCTAGGCAGGCTGTGTCAGCGTCGACGCGGGGCCCCGGAGGTTCACGCCGAAGCTCGATCCCGTCGCGCGATGCCGTATCGTAGGTCTGATAATGTCCATTATGTCAACTCCATCCACCAAGGCGCCAAGGAACAACCGCGGAAGGCCAGGCTCGCGGCATCCCCGGCCAGGCCGCCCCTAACGCGCTCCGATCGGTCAGAATCGACTCGGAGATCACGATGTTCCGCCTCCTCGACCGCTACGTCCTGCGCGAGACGGTCGGCCCACTGACCCTGGGCCTTCTCGTGTTCACGTTCCTCGCCCTGCTGCAGGAACTCTTCCAGTTGGCCGAACTGATCATCGAGCGCGACGTCGAGATTCGGGTCGTGCTCCAGCTCCTGGCCTACACGCTGCCGCAGATCATCGTCCTGACGATTCCGATGGCGTTCCTGTTCGCCATCCTGTTGGCCATCGGCCGCATGGCTGCCGACAGCGAGCTGGTTGCCATGCGGGCCTCGGGGATCAGCCTGTTCTCGGTCTACCGGCCGATCCTGTTCATGAGTCTGCTGCTGGCCGCGGCAACCACATACCTGATGACCGTCACTCTGCCGGCGGGCAACAAGGCGACGAGCGAACTGCAGTTGGCGATCCTGAAGCGGAACGTGAACCAGCAGGTCAAGCCGAGGGTGTTCTACGACGGCCTCCAGGAGCGCGTGCTCTACGTCTTCGAGTCGGCCGAGAACGAGGATGGCTGGCGCGGCGTGTTCCTGGCCGACGCCGTTCCAGGTCCCGAACAGCAGGTCATCGTAGGCGAGACCGGGCGCATCAACGTGACTCCTGGCAACGGCCGTCCCCCGGTCCTGATGTTCGGTCTCGCCGACGTGCATGAGGTGAACACGAACGATCCCAGTACCTACCGGCTGCAGCGCCTCCGGGACGCGAATATCGTGATCGAGGACAGCCTGTTGCGCCACAACGAGGGGCTGGTGCTGGCCAAGGGCGTGCGCTCGATGACCCTCTCGGAGCTGGTCGAGCGCGCCGAAGTACCCGGGCTTCCCGACCAGGAGCGCAACAAGGCCCTGGTCGAAATCCACAAGAAGTTCGCGATCCCGGGCGCCTGCCTCGTGTTCGGTCTCTACGGGATTCCTCTCGGCTTCCGGAACCGCCGCTCCGGGCGATCTTCGGGCTTCCTGATCTCGGTCACGATGTTCCTCTTCTACTACGTCATGCTGGGCAACGGAGAGGAAGCGGCCGTGAACGGCCAGGTTCCGCCCTGGCTGGCTATGTGGGCGCCGAACATGCTCCTCGTCGTTCTCGGCACCTTTCTGCTCTGGCGCAGAAACCGCGACAAGAGCCTGATGATCAGCGCGGTCGACCGCTACCTGCGCGAGCACCTGTGGCAGCGAATCCTGCGTCTCGGAAGACGGAGGGAGGTCAGGAGCCGCCGGAAGCGGGCGCTCGAGGATCGTCTCGCGCACGCCCTGACCCAGTCGCTCGCGCCGGGCGGCGCCCCCGCCCGGCCCCGGCTGAGGTTGCGGATCGAACGGTTCAGCCTTCGCTTCCCGGGTGTCATGGACCGGTACATCTTCGGCGTCTTTGTGCGGGTCTTCGTGATTACGGTCCTCGCGGCTCTGGCCGTATACATCGTGTCGGACTTCACCCAGCTCATCGACGAGATGTTCGAGAACAACGTCCCATCGAGCGTCTTCGCGGCCTACTACCCCTATCTCTCGCTCCAGATCTTCTACGACGTGGCGCCGGTCCTCGTCCTGGTGACCACTCTGGTCACTTTCGGCCTGCTCTCGCAGCGCAACGAGGTC
The DNA here is from genome assembly GCA_965238135.1 of Candidatus Multivorans sp. GTDB lineage: Bacteria > Acidobacteriota > Thermoanaerobaculia > Multivoradales > Multivoraceae > Multivorans. The sequence continues at coordinate 935,318 of OZ250177.1, forward strand.
GTGGCCGCCAAGGCCCTTGGCTTCAGCCTGTTCCGGCTGGCGATGCCGGCCCTGGTCGCGGCGGCCGGAATCGCCCTGCTGAGCGCGGCCCTCGAGAACTCGGTGCTGCCGGCTTCCAACGCCAAGGTCGCCGAGTTGAAAGACCGGATCCGAGGCAATGCGGAACCGATCAAGAGCTACCACAGCGCCGATCGCCAGTGGCGCTACGCCCAAGACGACACCGGGGGCGGCTACATCTACAACTACCGCCACTACGATGCCGACCGCCAGACCCTGCAGCGTCTGCAGGTGTTCCGCTTCGACCCCGAACACCGGTTGATCGGACGTCTGTACGCCGCCGCGGCCCGGTATGTGGCGGGCAACGAAGCGGAGACCGGCGATTGGCAGTTGGTCGACGCCTGGGTCCGTGAGTTCGACGGTCTCACGACCACCAGCAGCAGCCGGTTCGCGGGACCCCAACTCGTCGATCTACCCGAGGAACCCGAGTTCTTCGACACCGAGGTCAAGTACGCCGACCAGATGAACCGTCGGGAACTCAGGCGGCACGTCCGGGACCTGACGGCAGCCGGCAACTCCGTGCCGGACCTTCAGATGCAGCTCCACAACAAGACCGCGCTGCCCGTCGTCTGCCTGGTCATGGGCCTTGTCGCGCTGCCCTTCGCCTTCCGGCTCGGCCGCCAGGGAGCGCTCTACGGAATCGGCATCTCGATCATGCTCGGAATCGTGTACTACACCGTGATCAGCGTGTTCGTGACCCTCGGCCAGTCGGAGGCGTTGCCCCCCCTGATTGCGGCCTGGAGCCCGAACGCGCTGTTCGGGACGCTGGCGCTCTACCTGTTCCTCGGCGTGCGCACCTGACGGCCCGCAGCCGGAACGCCAGGCTGCTCTGCTACGCGACGGCCAGGCGGAGAGTGGCCGCACGATCGGTCCGTTCCCAGGGGAACTCCGATCGGCCGAAGTGGCCATAGGCCGCGGTTTGCAGGTAGCGCGGCTGACGCAGATCGAGCGCCTCGATGATCGCTTGGGGTTCAAGCGGGAACTCACTCCGAACGAGTTCCTCAAGAAAGCGATCGGATACTCCGTTCCGCGCGGTACCGAACGAATCCACGTGCACCGACACGGGCGCCGCTACACCGATGGCGTAGGCCAACTGGACCTCCACGCGATCCGCCATGCCTGCCGCGACGAGGTTCTTCGCCACGTAGCGCGCCACGTAGCTGGCGGAACGGTCCACCTTTGTCGGGTCCTTGCCTGAGAAGGCGCCGCCGCCATGGTGGCCGACGCCACCATAGGTGTCGACGATGATCTTGCGGCCCGTGAGTCCGCAGTCCCCCTGTGGACCGCCGACCACGAACTGACCTGTCGGGTTCACATGGAGGATCGTTTCGTCGTCGAGGAGGCGGCCCGGAACCGACGGCCTTACGATCTGCTCGCGTACGACCCGTCTGATCTCGTCCTGCCCCACTCCTCGGGCATGCTGCGTCGACACGACGATGGTATGGGCCCGCACGGCTTGTCCGTGCTGGTCGTACTGGACGGTGACTTGTGACTTGCCATCCGGTCTCAGCCAGTCGCATGTTCCCGAGCGCCGCAGTTCAGCGAGGCGCCGGGTCAAGCGATGCGCGAGTTCGATCGGCAGCGGCATGAATTCTTCGGTCTCCCGGCACGCATAGCCGAACATCAGACCTTGATCCCCTGCGCCGCCGGTGTTGACGCCGAGAGCGATGTCTTCGGACTGTGGGTCGAGAGCACAGAGTACGGCGCAGTCGTCGGCGGCGAAGCCGGATCTCGCATCGGTGTAGCCGATGTCACGGATCGTTTGCCGGGCCAGAGCCGCGTAGTCGATTCCCGCGCCGGGCTTCAGCTTGATCTCGCCGGCGATGAGGACCAGGCCGGTGTTGACCAGTGTCTCGCATGCCACCCGCGCTTGCGGATCGTGGCGCAGCGCGGCATCGAGAACGGCATCCGAGATCTGATCGGCGACCTTGTCGGGATGACCCTCGGTCACCGACTCGGACGTGAACAGACGGCGCATTCCACTCCCACTGGTGCTCATCGGCAGCGAACCATACCAACTCATCGGTATCCCGTAAGGTCCCACCACTTTTTTGGCCAGTGCGTAACATCGCGCAGCGATGATCCGCAGCCGGAACAACCCCCAGGTGCGAACGATTCGCCGGCTCCGTAGCGCTCACGCACGTCGCCACACCGACATGCTCCTGCTTGAGGGCCGGCACCTGGTGGACGCTGCGGCCGGGGCCGGGCTCGAGTTCCACCACCTCCTGGTGACGCCGGAGTTCGAGGCGACTCATGCCGAGTTCATCCAGCAGTTGGAAGACCGTTCACGGACCACGGCCGACCTCATCCACCCCAATCGACTGCGGGAGCAAGCCGACGCCGACGCTCCCCAGGGCATCGCCGCCCTGGTCGACCCGCCTTCCGGCTGGAACTCCGCACCCGCCGCCGAGAGCCGGCCCCTCGCCCTGTCCTCGGGTCTCCACCTCTACGTCGACGGCATCCAGGACCCGGGCAACCTGGGCGCCATGGCCCGATCCGCCGAAGCCGCGGGCGTTGCCTCCCTCCTCCTGGCGGCCGGCACCGCCCGTCCCAATCAGCCCCGTGCTCTGCGAGCCTCCGCCGGCAGTCTGCTCCGCATCCCTGTCTGGACCGGGGTTCGAGCGGACCAGATCCCCGCGAACGCACGCTGGCTTGCACTGACGCCCCATCATGAGGAGAACGAAGAACGGCCCATCGCTCCGATCTTCTCGGCCAACGCTCCCGATCAGAGGCTTACTCACCTGCTCTGTGCCGACCAGGTCGTCCTCGCCGTGGGCAACGAGAGCCAGGGAATCTCGGACCCGGTTCTGGATCGGGCGGACATGTTCTTGACAGTCCCCACCGCCGGCGCCGTCGAATCCCTGAACGCCGCGGTCGCCGCCTCCCTGGCCCTGTTCGAGCTGCTACGGCTGCGTGGGATGAGTCCCTGACCGCTCGTTCAGCAAGCGGGTCAGCGCCGGTGCCACTTCGTGCAGGTCGCCGACGATGCCGTAGTGTGCGACGCTGAAGATCGGCGCCTCCGGATCCTTGTTCACCGCCACGATGACTCGTGATCCGCTCATGCCCATCAGGTGCTGGATCGAGCCGGATACGCCGAGGGCGACGTAGAGCTTCGGGGCCACCGTGTGCCCGCTCGATCCGACCTGGTGCTCGCGCGGCAGCCAGCCGTTGTCCACCACCGGCCTGCTGGCGCCGAGTTCGGCGCCCAGCGCCGCGGCCAGGTCGGCCGCTACCGACACCTGGTCCGCTCCGCCCACACCCCTCCCCGCGGTCACGATCCGTTCGGCGCCCGCCAGGTCGACGCCGCCGGCACTTGCCGGCTCGCGCCCCAGAATCTCCCGTTCCTGCTGCCGTTCGATGTCGGCCGGCAGACAGACTTCGAAAACTCGTCCTGGCGGCGCCGGCGACTCGTCGCTGCTGAAGGCGCCGCTCTGCACGGTGGCGACGACGGTACGCGCCCTCGGGCGGACCTCGGCCTGGAGCTTGGCCTGCAGGATCGATCGCCGGAAGCGCAGACCGCCTTCGTCGCCTTTCTCCGCCCCGCTGATCGACGGGACATAGGCGGCGCCGAGCCGCAAGGCAAGGCGCGGAGCGAACTCCGCCACCTGGTACGTGTGCGGCAGGAGAATCACCGTCATCGGCGCCGCTCCGTCGCCGCCCTCCCGCGCGATCAGAGTGCTGAGGGCCTCGGCGTAGAGCCCGGGCGAATACGGCCCGAGCCGTTCCTCGTCGAGCAGGGCGAGCCGCACGTCGGATCCGAGCGCCTGCCCGCAGACACGGGCCTCCCGGGATCCGGGCCCCGAACCGGCGTTCTCCACGATCCAGACCACCGTTTCCGTGGGGGGCACAGCCGGGCTGCTCACAACAGAGCCTCCCGCTCCAGGTGCGCGATGAGTTTCGCCGCTGCCGCCTCCGGGACGGCATTCTCGATCAAGTGTCCGCTGCCGCCGGTCGGAGGAAGACGGATGGCCATCGTCTCGATGCGGGCGCCGGCCTCCCCCACCAGCCGCGGATCGACGCCGAGGCTCGCGCAGTCGAGGTGCTCCAGCGGCTTCCTGCGTGCCTGCAGCGTGCCGCGCAGCGAGGCGAACCGGGGCTTGTTGATTCCGGCCTGTACCGCGAGCACGGCCGGCAGCTCCAACCGGAGGACTTCGTTCATCCCACCCTCGAGTTCGCGCACGACGCGTACCGAGCGGTTGTCCGCCTCCAGCTCGACCGCCATCACCAGCCAGGCGTAGGGCCGGCCAAGCATCTCCGCGACAACCGCCGGGGTCGCGGCCTGCCCCAGGTCGTCGGACTGGGCGCCCGCGAGGACGAGATCGCATTCCTCCCGGCCGACGGCCGCGGCCAGAGCACGACCGTCAGCCAGTGCGTCGCCGCCCTGAAAGCCCCCGTCCGCGAGGTGCACCGCGCGGTCGGCCCCCAGCGCCAGTGCTTTTCGCAGCGCCTCCTCGACCCGTGCGGGGCCAAGGCTGAAGGCGACGAGTTCGGGCCGGCTCGCCCCGGCCTGCTCGGCCGCTTCGACGAGCAGCAGGGCCTCTTCGAGCGCGCAGAGATCGCAGCTCGAGATGACCCAGTTCACATCGCCGTCGTCGATGTGGCGGCCCGAGTCCGCGATCCGCAGGTGTGCATCGGTATCCGGGACCTGTTTGATGCAGACGCCGATCCTCAACCCCTAAGTTCCCCTCAGTTGCAGGCGCGGCAGCATACCGCCCCTCCCCGCGTGTCGTTTACGCCTCGGCCTGCCCGCGAATCTAGAGGAATAGACCTTTGGCTATCTGTCTGATACTTTCTCGCGGCGGTGTCTGCGTTCGCCATGCCCATTGCCACCCTGATGGCCACCGGCGACACACCGGTGGTGCCTTCGTTCGCCATCCCCATTGCCACCTTGATGGCCACCGGTGACACGGCGGTGGTGCACTTTTTTCTCCGTTCGGGCCCGGTGGCGAAGATCGTGCTCGGGATCCTGGTCCTGATGTCGCTGTCTTCCTGGTATGTGCTGCTGCAGCGCCTGGTGCTCTTCCGGCGCACCGCGCGGCAGAACCAGGGCTTCCTCGATGTGTTCCGTAAGGCCGCCCGCTTCAGTGACATCGGCAAGGCCGCTTCCGACCACCGCGCGTCGTCGCTGGTCGGCCTGTTCCAGGCCGGGTACCTCGAGATCGACACCCAGATCAAGGCCCTCAAGGAGCCTCGGGGAGACGAGGACAACTTCCGCCTCCAGTCGCTGATGGGGCTCGAGCGGACCCTTCGCAGGGCCGCGAACGTCGAACTTCGCGTTCTCGCCCGGAACACGTCCTGGTTGGCGACCACCGCCGCGGCGGCGCCCTTCATCGGCCTGTTCGGGACGGTCTGGGGAATCATGATCGCCTTCAACGACATTGGAACCTCGGGTACGGCGACCATCACCGCGGTCGCCCCGGGCATCGCCGAGGCGCTGGTCAACACGGCCGCCGGTCTGGTCGCGGCGATCCCCGCGCTGGTGGGGTACAACTACCTCGCCACCAGGCTTCGGGAGCTTCGCGCGGAAATGGACGACTTCACACTCGAGTTCTTGAATCTGGCCGAGCGCAACTTCGGCTGACCAGCGATCCAGGAGTCGGAATTGGCCTTCTTCCAAGACACCGACAGCGATGACTCCGTTCTAGCGGACATCAACGTGACGCCGCTGGTGGACGTCATGCTGGTGCTCCTGATCATCTTCATGATCGCGACGCCCATGCTGCACCAGGGCGTGGAGGTGACCCTGCCGGAAATGGAATCGCCTTCCTCGCTGGCGATCCGGGACGAGGACCCGATGATCCTCACCGTGGCTCAGAACGATCTCGTCTACATCAAGGACGAGCCGGTGGCCACCGCGCTACTCGTCGATCGCCTGCTGCCCCTGCTGGACCTGCGCGACTACGAGGCGGTGTTCATCAAGGGCGATGCCGAAGTGCCGTACGGAAGAATCATCCACGTGCTCGACGTTCTCGAACGTGCGGACATCCATCGCGTGTCGCTTGTCGTGCAACCAGAGGACCAAGGCCCTTAGTGGTCGTTGTCACGGAGACCCAGCCAGGTGCCGAGTCAGGACGCCCCCACGCCTCCAGTCGAGTGGGCTCTCACGCGCCGGGAGCGCCGAGGCGCCGGCCTGAACCGGCTGTGCTTCGCCCTGTCCCTGACCCTCCATCTCGCTGTCCTTGGAGGAATTCTCTTCGGGCCCAGTCTGTTCGCCGAACCGACCTACCTGGAGCGCCAGACGGTCGGACTGGTCCGCATGCCGACGATCCGGCCGAAGCCGATCCCGGTGACTCCGCCCCCGGAGGAAGAGCCGCCGCCCGCCCCGGAACCCGAGCCCGAACCGCCGCCGGAGGAGCCGCCGCCGGATGTGCCGATGCTCGCCGAGGAAAAGCCCGAAGAGCCGGCGCCCGAGCCGGCGCCGCCGCCTCCTCCGCCCGAGCCGGCGCCCGAACCGCGGCCCAGGCTGGAACGTCCCTTCCAGCGCACCCGGACCGTCGACGACTCGCTGGCCGGGAGCGACGACGCGGCAGCGCCGGTGGTCGGCTACGACGCCGAGGACTTCACCTACGCCTACTACACGACACGCTTGGTCGCCGCGATCAGGGCGCGCTGGACGAGGCCGCCGATCGACGGCGTCGAAGCCCTCGTCCGTTTCCGGATCGCGAGTGACGGCACCGTGAGCGAACTCCAACTGATCGAGTCCTCGGGCGTCACCCGTTTCGACAACGCCGGCCTGCGGGCCATCGAACTGGCGTCGCCGGTGCCGCCGCTGCCGCGCAGCTTCCGCAAACCGAGTCTCGGTGTGACGATGAGGATTCGATGAGGACGACGAGGATTCGGTGACCATGCAGCGCTTCCATCCAACCACTACGCCGGTTCGGATCGCCGGGGCCGTGGTCGCGGCCCTCCTCGGCGGGGCGCTGTCCCTGGGCGCGCAGCAGGCACCGGAAACGCCGCTTCCCGCCGGGCAACTGCCTTCCGATGTCGAAGTGGTCCTCGACCGCGACGCGGCCCTGCACCTCAATCTCGCCGTACCTCGTTCGGGGCGGCCGCCGGGCGCCAGGCCGGAGTTTCTCGACGCGATGAGCGAAGTGGAACAGACCCTCCGGGAGGATCTGGCCTTTTCTCAACTCTTCGACGTCCAGGGCCCGGAGGTCCTTTCGGCGGTTCCTCTCACCGGCGACCGAGCCAAGGATCTCGAGCAGTACCGCGCCTACGGCAACGAAGTCGCGTTGCTCACCGAGTTCAAGCTCGACGGCGAGGAGCTGATCCTCGAGGGACGGGTCTACGACCTGGCCAACGGGCAGTTCATTCTGGGGAAGCGTTTCAACGGGGAAATCGACCTCGCGCGCCGCTTCGCCCATGCGATGTCCGACGAGATCGTCCTCTACTTCACTGGCCGCCGGGGCATCGCAATGACCGCGATCGCGTTCGTCTCGGACCGGGAAGGCCAGTCCAGCAAGGAGATCTTCCTGATGGACTACGACGGTCACGCCCAGCGGCGGATCACCGGGCATATCTCGACCAGCCTCTCGCCCGTCTGGGCGCGGGACGGTAGCGGGCTCCTGTACCTTTCTTTCTTCAAGGGCAGTCCGGGCGTCTACTGGGCCGATCTCGTAACCGGCAGGAAGACGCCGGTGATCGCTGGGGAACAGCCCTCCTACTCCCCCAGCCTCTGCCCGGACGGCGACACGGTCCTCTTTGCGCGCCGAACCAGCAACATGGAGATCTTCGCGGTCTCACGCAGCGGCGGAACTCCCCGGCAGCTCACCCGGTCGAGCCGTATCGACACGAACCCGGAGTGCTCGCCCGACGGCAAGCGGATCGCCTTCACCTCGAGCCGCTCCGGCACCCCGCAGATCTACCTCATGGGCATCGACGGCGCCGACCTGCAACGGGTGACGTTCGAGGGCCGGTACAACGAGGGCGCATCCTGGCACCCGGACGGCAGCCGGGTCGTCTACTCTCGCCGCGCGGACCGCGGGGACCGCCACGACATCGCGGTCGTCGACCTGGTCACCGGCCAGGATCAACTCCTGACGACCGGTCCCGGAAGTCACGAGAATCCGTCCTTCTCGCCGAACGGCGAGTGGATCGTCTTCGATTCCCGCCGCCGTGGAGGTCGCCGGCACATCTACATCATGAGCCAGGACGGCAGGTACACTCGCCAGGTGACCACCCGCGGCAACAACTCCCATCCTTCCTGGTCGGACCACTTCGACTGATTCGAAGGGGCCCCACCGCAGAAAGCGGTTGCCGTGCCCGCCTCGCTTTGGTACTGTTTCCCCCGCTTTCAACAAACCCAGCTTTCAGGTTTGAGGAGAAGTCCCGGTATGTTGGCCAGAAGGTTCCCCGCATTCATCCTCTCGGCTCTTGTGCTGCTGGCCGTTGGCGCCTGCAAGAAGGTGGAGCCCGAGCCCCCAACGCCACCGCCTCCGCCGCCGCCGGTTGAGGAGCCTCCGCCGCCGGAGCCAGTGCCGCCGCCGCCGGCGCCGCCGGTTGTACCCGAATATGTGTCGCCCTGGTCCGACGACATCGTAGAGGCGAACCGGGAGGTCCACGAGAAGGGTTTCCTGGGCGATGTCTACTTCGAGTTCGACAAGGCCACACTGACCGACATGACGCGTTCTCAGCTCAGCAAAAACGCCGACTTCCTCAAGACCCGGGACGGTGAGAACCTCATGATCACGATCGAGGGCCACTGCGACGAGCGGGGCACGAACGACTACAACCTCGCCCTTGGCGACCGCAGGTCCAACGCCGCGCGGGACTACCTCCTGTCGTTGGGCGTTTCGGGCGATCGTCTCAAGACGATCAGCTACGGCGAGGAGCGTCCGCAGTGCGAGGGCTCGAACGAGGACTGCTGGCAATTGAACCGTCGCGCCTACTTCCGGGTCACCGACTTCAGTTGAGTCGGGGAGGCGCCTCAGGCGTCGGCCGGTCGCTGCACTTTCGCCGCAAGACGCCCTAGTCGATAGCCGCGGTTCTGAACATGCGGCGGTCAGAAGCTCGAACGCCCGCCAACCGCACCGGTCAGACGGGCGTTTCGCTGGTGCTCGCCGGTTCGGTTCTGGCGCTGCTGGCGGTGGCCTGTGCCTCTTCGTCCACGCAGTTGACCGACCTGGAGACAGGTCTCGCCGCTGTTGAACGGCGGCTGGACGAGCTCCGATCGCAGACACCGACGCGCCAGGATCTGGCCACGGTCGTTCAAGCGATCGAGAGTCAGGTCGACAGCGATGTGACCGCGAACGCGGATCTCAAGGAGGATCTGCGGCAGATCATCTCTGATCTCGAAGCGCTGCGAAACCTGGTCCAGGAGCAGCGCCAGATCCTCAACGCTTCGATGGAACGCCTCGAGCAGACGAGTACGGATGTTGCCCTGATCCAGGTCCGACTCGAACGCCAGGAGGCGTACCTTGCGGCTCTCGATCAGTTGCAGGAAACCAACCGGCCGACGCCCGCGGCTGAGACGGTCGATCCGAAGAGCCTCTACGACGCCGCGTACCAGAACTACTCCGAGGGGAGGTATGAGCGGGCAATCACCGGCTTTCGCGATTACCTCGACACGTTCCCGGACGGCGTCGATGCGGGCAGCGCCCAGTACTGGCTCGGCGAGTCCCATCTGGGCCAGGGGCGATACCGGGCAGCGATCGAAGAACTCAGCCTGGTCCGAGATCTGTACCCGGAAAGCGACAAGGTCGCGAGTTCCATGCTCAAGATCGGGGTCGCTCTGACCGAGCTGGGCGACCGCGAAGGCGCAATCGAGATGTTCCTTCGGGTTCGAGGCAGCTATCCCGGCACGGACGAGGCGATCCTGGCGCTCCAGCAACTCGACAACCTGGGCGCCGAACAGTAAACTGCGCCGCCGGTGGCGCCGTGTCCCGGGCCGCATAGGATGACGTACAGGCCAAAGGTGAGAGAAGACGATATGGCGAACAGCAAACAGGCAGAGAAGCGCATCCGGCAGTCGCGAGTCCGAAGGGACCGCAACCGCGCCGCGATGTCGAAGCTCCGTACTTCGGTCAAGGCGCTGCGTACAGCCGCCGACAGCGACGTGGAGCGTGCCCAGGAACTGCTTCCCGGCACGTTGAGCCTGATCGACGTCACAGCGCGCAAGGGCGCGATCCACGCGAACGCCGCCGCCCGCCGCAAGTCGAGACTCACCCGGCTCGTGAACCGCCGCACCGAGGCTGCAGCCGCGGCGGAAGCAGCTACCGAGTTAACCCAGACAGGGTAATTCCCTCTCCGGGGGTGGTGGGCCTCAGAAGCCCTCGAGCAGATCCGTCACCATCGTGTCGGCGAACCGTACCGCACTGTCTTCGATGGCGATGTTCTCGCGGTCGAAGAAGTCGCTGTCCGCGCTCTCGACCTCGTAGCTCTCCTTGAACTGGTAGCGGTCATTCCCCCAGATCACTTCCCCTTCTTCTCCGCCAGGTGTCTTGACGCTGCGGCGGAAGGAGACAGCGGCGACGATTGCCAGTTCGTACTCCTGGGCACGACCGTCGTTCGTGAAGGTGATGGGCGCGACCCGGAAGGATGTAACCGCGCCGCGAATGATGGCATCCGACTCCGCTTCGGTGGAAACGAGTTCGAACCGGCGGCGGGTCACGAGTTCGTCCGCGATCGCCTGGGTCAGGAACTGCTCGACTTCCGCCCGTGCCGTTCGATTCTCGAACGGCTGCAGGAACACCAGTTGCACGTCGTCGGGAATGTTGGACGCCTTGCCAACGAGCGCGTAGCCGCAGCCGGCCAGGAGCAGCACCGGTAGCAATGCCGCTGCCTCGCGAAGCCGCTTCGGAGGAGTGCTCTGCATAGGTGTCAGCGTACCAGTCTGCCGCGCCCTGTCTGCCGCGCCCTGTCTGCCGCGCCCTGTCTGCCGCGCCTGTCAGCCGCGCGCCTCGCCGCTCTCGGTGCGACACGGACTTCCACCACGGGCCGCCAGCGTCGTCCGCAGCGCGTCGAGGATTCCGTTCACGAAACGCCCCGACTGCTCGGAACCGAACTTCTTGGCCAGTTCGATCGCTTCGTCGATCACCACCACCGCGGGCACGTCGGACTGGAAGCGCATCTCGTAGACCGCCAGGCGCAGGACGTTGCGATCGACCACGGGCATCCTTTCCAGTCGCCAGTTGTCCGCCTGGTCCGCGACCAGACGATCGATCGACTCCTTGTGGGCGAGACTGCCCTCCACCAGCGTGCGGGCATAGTCGAGCGCCAACTCCGAGGCCCGCGGGCTGGCGCCGGCGTCCGCGGTCTCGGCGCGGAACGCGTGGATGTCGAATGCCCTGAGCAGTTGAGCCGGTTCCGCGTCCCCCAGTTCCCGCTGGTAGAGCATCTGCAGCGCCATTTCCCTGGCCTGGCGGCGTTTGCCACCGGCCCGGCGGGACCGATCGCCACTCGCCGGAAGCACGCCTTCCGCCGATGACGCTTCGCCGGCCTTGGTCACGACTTGAGCGACCGCAGCAGATTCGCCATTTCGAGTGCTGCTTCAGCGGCCTCCTCGCCCTTGTTTCCCGCCTTGCCCCCGGCGCGCGCAGCGGCCTGCTCCGCGTCGTTGCAGGTGAGAACGCCAAACCCGACGGGGATTCCGGTTCGCGCGGTGACTCCGGCGCATCCTGCCGCGCACGCGTTGCAGATGGTCTCGAAGTGTGGTGTTTCACCCCGGATCACGGCGCCGAGCGCCACCAGCGCATCGACCCTTCCGCCGGCGGCCAGGGCATCGAGAGCCGCCGGTATCTCCCAGGCGCCGGGAACCCGGACCAGCAGAAGGTCTTCGGCCCTGGCCCCGTGGTCCAGCAGGAGCCCACGGGCGCCCTCAACCAGGCGCTCAACGATGCTGCCGTTAAAGCGCGCCGCCACCAGGCCGAACCTGACACCGGCCGCATCGGAGGCGGTCTTCATGTCGGGACTGGCGGCTGGCCGGGCGCTACAGGGCTGGACAAGTCGTCAAATGGTCGGGACGGCGAGATTCGAACTCGCGACCCCCTGAACCCCATTCAGGTACGCTACCAGACTGCGCCACGTCCCGACCGAGGGGCATTCTCTATTGGATCGCGGCGCTTGGCAACCGGCGCGCGATCAGTCGTCCTCGACGCCCATCTCAGGCTTGAGCTCGGCCGCAAGCTGGCGCGCCTGCGAAACGAGCGCCGCCACCCCACCCTCGAGCCTCTCGACCCGGCGGGTCAAAGCGCCTATCTCGCCGACACCGGAGGCCTCCACACCCGCCGGCGAGCTGTCCAGCGCCTCCTCCGCCTGCGGTTCCTCCACGTCGGCTTCTTCCGTCTCCGAGTCGCCTCCCTGCCCTTGCTCCGCCGGCAGCTCAGCCTCCGCCGGCAACTCGCCGCCGTTGTCCGGCGCCTCGGTCACCACCAGAGGGCGCCCGCGGACACCGCCCTCCTCGAGCTCAGCGGCGAGCTTCTTCTTGGCGCTGGCGATCGTGTAACCCTCGTCGTACAGAAGCTCCTTGATCCGGCGAATGGTCTCCAGGTCCTCGGCGTCATATTCCCGACGGCCGCCGGCGCTCTTCTTCGAGGCGAGAACCGGAAACTCGGTCTGCCAGTAACGCAGAACGTAGGGCTGGATGTCCAGCACCCGGCACACATCGGCGATCTTGTACTGCTGCTTGGAGGGAATGACCGGTCTCCTCCTGGTCCGCAGATGATCCCCGGGCCGGCCAAGGAACGGCGGCGACCCGGATCTCTGGAGTCAGGGAAAACGCGGTAGGAGACTACACGAAACCCCAAGACTGGAAAGTCGGGTCTCCTGGCCGCCGCTCAGTCCGTTGCCGGCTCGGCTTCGCCGCGCCGTTCCCTGACCACGATGCGAAGCGGAACGCCATCGAGATCGAATGCTTCTCGAAGCTGGTTTTCCAGGTACTTCCGGTAGGTGTGCCCACGTTTCAGGCGCCGGTTAGCGAACAGCAGAAACGTCGGAGGTGTCCCTCGCACCTGGGCTCCGTAGAAGAACCGCCAGGGTCTGCCCCGTTCTGCGGGCGGCTGGTGGCGGGCCACGATGCGGTGCGTCACCCGGTTCAGTTCGGAGGTCGGGACCCGCAACCGGTGGCGCTCCCGGACCCGATCGAGAGCGGGCAGGATGCCGCCCACGCCCCGTCCCGTCAACGCGGAGACGTTGACGCGAGGCGGCTTGGCGAACACCTCCGCCACGCGCTCCCAGCCCGCTTCGAGCCGCTCCCGACCCTCCCCGTCCAGGAGATCCCACTTGTTGCAGACGATGACGGCCGAGCGTCCGGCCTGCCAAGCTGCATTGGCAATGGCCAGATCACCGGTTGTGATCCCATGGCTCACGTCGACCACGAGGACCACTAGTTCGGCACGCTCGATCTGCCTCTGGGCGAGCATCACAGCCAGTTCCTCCGGAGCGTCCTGGACCTGGGAACGGCGGCGAATACCGGCTGTATCCACGAGCAGGTAGTCCGGGCCTTCCGCGCGTTGCAGCAGGCTGTCGATCGGATCTCTCGTCGTTCCGGCAGTCGGCGCTACGAGCGTCCGTTCCCGGCCCAGCAACCGGTTGATCAACGAGGACTTGCCCACATTCGGCCGACCCACGACCGCGACCCCGGAGGCCTCGGGCTCGAGCGCCGGCGCCGCGAAGCCAAGATGCCCCGCGACCTCTTCGTGCAGCGATCCGAGACCCGTGCCATGTTCCGCGGACACGAGAACGAGTCCATCGGCGCCCAGAGCGTAGAACTCCTGGTATCCCTCCTGTGCGACCCGGGTATCCGACTTGTTGACCACAATGACGATCGGCCTGTCGTAACCCCGAAGCCGCTCCATGACCTGCTCGTCGGCCGTAGCCAGCCCGTCCTTGCCGTCGACAACGAGCAGAAGCAAGTCGCTCTCCTCGATCGCGAACTCGACCTGGGCGTTCAATCCCAGGGGATCGTCGCCCGGCACCAGGCCCCCGGTGTCAATCAACTCGACGACGCCGCGACCCTCGAGTTCGAAGCGGCCGACCAGACGGTCCCGCGTCACGCCGGGTGTTCCGTGGACGATCGCCTGCCGGCGGCCGATCAACCGGTTGAAGAGTGTCGACTTGCCGACGTTGGGGCGACCGACGATCGCGATCGCGGCTGGCACGAGAGGGAGTCCCGCGTTATGACTCGAACTGGTATTCGATCCGGCGGTAGATCACCATCCAACCCTCGTCGCGCCGCTTGAACTGGTAGCGCACACGGTAGCGATCGGTAGCCGACGCGAGCACCCGCTCGGTGCCGCTGGCCAGGGACTGGATGTCCCAGACCTCGAGGGTGGTCACGACCGCGTTGGAGTAGCGCCAGACATCGATCCGCTCGACCTCGAAGCTCTTGAGCGTCGGTTGCAGTGTACGGCTCTCCCCCGTTTCCAGCTCGTAGACCCGCCTTCTCACCGTCTCGACCTCCTTCGGTACGGCCCCGGAAGCGAGCGGCTCGAAATCTCCCGTCGCGTAGGCAGCGCCGAGCTTCGGCAGGTAGTCCGTGAGAACGGCCTCGATCGCCAGCCGATCCTCGTCCTTCGCCCCGTCCGGCCCGGTCTGGGCGCAACCGGCCACGCCTGCGACACACGCGATGGCGAGCAACAGTGGAAGCGCGGCACGCAAGGTCCCGCCGACGAGAACCACACAGCGATGAAGTGATCTGCTCATGGAACGAGCCTAGCAGTTCGTGGAGGGGCTGCCAGCAACCCCGATATGCGGTTACAATCCCCGCCTGATCCATGGGCCGCCGCGAAAGCGGCGGGGCCTCCGGGTCGTTGCGAAAGTGGCGGAATTGGTAGACGCGCAAGATTCAGGATCTTGTGGTAGCAATACCGTGGGGGTTCGAGTCCCCCCTTTCGCACCAGGTCCCGTCTAGGAACTTGCGATGTAGAAGGCCAGGGCGCTGTCGCCGTAGCGCCTCTCGCCAGTGAACCGGAGTCGGCCCGCACTCGCGGGCGGGCGTCGCCGGCTCGAGTGCTCCAGCACGACTTCCCCGCCGTCCCCGATCAACCCGGCAACGGCGCCCAGGAGGTCCTCGAGCCCTGGCGCGTCGTACGGCGGGTCGATGAAGGCGAGGTCGAAGGCGGCCTCTCCGCCTGTGGCGCCGCCCAGACGCTCGGGAAGCCGCGCTCGGGCCAGGCGCAGCGCATCGGCGCCCAGGCGCTCCCGGTTCCCCTCCATGCACTCCACGGCGCCGCGATCCCAGTCGACGGCAAGGGCCGACCCGGCGCCCCGGGACAACGCCTCCAGCGAGACGCAGCCGGAGCCCGCGTAGAGCTCCAGGAAGCGGCAGCAGAGGACGCGATCGCCCCAGTGGGAGAACAGCGCTTCGCGCACCCGGGCCTGGCTGGGGCGGATGCCCGCCGGCGTCGCGAGACGGCGGCCCCGCCAGCGGCCGCCCAACAACTTCACTCCGCCCGAGCGAACCGCCGAACCCGCCCTGCGAGGGCTCATCCGTCGCCTGGAGTCGAAGCCGACGGATGGCGGTATGCCACCCGGCCGCCTACGATCGTGTAGACGACCTCGGTACCGGGAATTTCCTCCTCGGGCACCGTCATGATGTCGCGGGAGAGAACCGTCACGTCCGCGACCTTGCCGACCTCCAGGCTACCCTTGCGATCTTCCTCGAAGGCCGAATAGGCCGCGTCGAGTGTGTACGAACGGAGCGCCTCTTCCCGGGTCATCCGCTGGTCTGGCTCGAAGACCTCGCCGTTTCCCATCCGGCGGCTGACCGCGGCATAAAAGGACGCGATCGGATCGACGTCCTCGACCGGGGCGTCCGTGCCGTTGGTCACCACGGCGCCGGAGTCGATCAACTTCCGCCACACGTAGGCGCCTTCGGCCGCGCGTTCCTCCCCGAGCCGGTCCGGCACCCAGGGTCCGTCGGATGTGCAGTGAACCGCCTGCATCGAGGCGATGACGCCGAGCCCGGCGAAGCGTGGAACATCGTCCGGGTGCAGGTGCTGGGCATGTTCGATCCGCCAGCGTTGGTCCCGGTCGCCGGCAAGCGCCCGTTCGAACAGGTCGAGCGTCTCGCGGTTGGCCCGGTCGCCGATGGCGTGGACGCAGAGCTGGAAGTCGTGCTCCCGCGCCAGCCGTGCCGTCTCCTCCATGGCTTCAAGGCTCGTCGTGTTCAGACCGCTGGATTGCGGCAGATCCTCGTAGGGCGCAAGCAGCCAGGCGCCGTGCGAACCCAGGGCGCCGTCGATGGATCGCTTGATGGCCCGTACGGTCAGAAAGCCGTCTCCGCGGTCGATCATTCGGTACCGGCTCAGGGACTCGGCCAGGGATTCGTTGCCCTCCCCCACCATCACCCACAGACGCAGAGGAAGGGACCCCTCGTCCGCCATCTGTCGATAGATGTCGATCAGCTCAAAGCTCGAGCCGGCGTCCTGAAAGCTGGTGATGCCCTTGGCGAGACATTCCTCAGCCGCGATGCGCACCACGCGCCGGACGTGGTTCCACTCCAGCGTCTCGCCGCGCAGGCCCGCCACCAGGTTCTCCGCCGTCTCTCTGAGCGCGCCGGTCGGCTGCCCCGCTGCGTCGCGCACGATCTCGCCCCCGTCCGGGTCCGGGGTTGCCTCGTCGATTTCGGCGAGCGCCATGGCCCGTGCGTTGACGAAGGCCATGTGGCCGCTCGCGTGGGTCAGGAGCACGGGATTCTCTGGCGACGCCGCACTCAGGCTGGCATGAATCGGCAGTCCCTGCACACTCGTAACAGGCGGTTCCGACCACTTCGATTGATGCCAACCCCGCCCCAGGATCCAGGTTCCCGGTGGGGTTCCTTCGACCGCGGCCGCCACCTGGGCGACGATCTCGTCCCAGGATGACGCGGACTCGAGCGCCAACTGGAGCTTCGATTCGCCGAGACCCCAGAAGTGTCCGTGCCCCTCGATCAGACCCGGCACCGCCAGACGGCCCTCCAGGTCGAGCACCTTCGTATCCGGGCCGACCCAACTCCTGGCCGTCTCGTCGGCGCCGACGAACACGATGCGGCCATCCACCGCGGCAAGCGCTTCCGCCTCGGCGGGAGCTCCCTCCCCGTCTTCGCTCAGGGTGACCAGACGGCCACCCAGGAGAACCAAATCCGCCGCCCGCCCTGCCTCGTCACCACAGCCGGCAAGGAAGAATCCCGTGACCGCCGCGAGCGCCGCCAAACGCCTCGAACGGCCCGACCGGAGAATCATCCTGCCGGTATGCGAAGCGTCTGCCCGATGACGATCAGGTTGCCGCGCAGCCCGTTGGTCTGGCGGATCCTGGCGGCTGAGGTCCGGAACGTGCGCGCCAACTGACTCAGGGTGTCGCCCCGCCGGACCCGGTAGAACATCTCCTCACCGTCCAGCGGAATCAACAGACGCTGTCCGGCGTGAATGAGTTCGGGCCGCCGTAGGTTGTTCGCCGCCGCCAGGACCTTGACGGAAGTGCCGTACTTCATGGCGATACGGTGCAGAGATTCACCCTTCCTGACGACGTGGACAGTGTCCCCGGACGGCTGCTCCCCTCTATTTGCCACCTGGGGGGCCGAAGGCGTCGCAGTCTGCGCCGGTTCGTTCGTACCAGACGGCTCAAGCGCGGCCCGGCGGACCGGTCGCGGTGTGGCGGGCCCCGCACCGCGCTGCGGAATTCGCAGCCGCTGGCCTATGTAGATGCGGTCCGCCCTCGGCAGGCGATTTGCGCGCTGGAGCTCCGCCACGCTGGAGCCGAATCGGCGCGCGATCCCACCCAACGTGTCGCCCCGACGAACGCGGTATCCGAATGCGGCCTGACGGTCGGCCTTGCGATCCGGCGGCAGTTCGGCATACGCCTGCTCGAACTGCGCGGCCATGCCCTGCGGCACCCGAAGCGGGTAGCGCGGCGGCACCAGGAGAGAGCCCGCCAGCACGGTCCGGTCCAGCGCGGGATTGAGTTCCGCGAGCGCGTCGATCGCAACGCCGGTCGCCGCGGCCAGATCGGTCAGGGCCACGTACCGATCCCGGTTGACGACATCGAATCGGATCTCGGGGAACGGCTCGACGTTTGGGAAGTGACGTTCACGCTCGACGTAGGAAATCACCGCCGCGATGAACTCGGCGTAGAAGTTGCGCGAGGCGAAGCCGAAGGTCCGCGACTTGTACTTCTCCACCACGACCGCAATATCCCGCGTCCCCAGCCGGCGCACGGCCCGCGCCATACCGCCGGCGCCGTGGTTGTAGGCAGTCAACGCCAGAGGCCAGGCCTCGAGCGACTCGTAGTCCTGCCGCAACTTGCGCGCCGCGCCGGCAGCGGCCAGGAGCACGTCCGACCGCGCGTCGACCGCCTCGTCCATCTGCAGGAAGAACCGGCCGGTCGAGGCGGTGAACTGCCACGCACCGGAAGCTCCGACCTTCGAGCGTGCCCGGTAGTTGAACATCGACTCCACGAACGGCAGGCAGCGGAGTTCCATCGGCAGGCCGTACTCCGCGAGCGTTCGCTCGATGCCGGGCATGAACATGCCCGAGATCTCGATCGCCTCCTCGAAACGGTTCCGCAGTCCCCGCTGGGAGCGGACCATTCCCGCGGCCCGCCGGTACTTGGACCTGCCGCCCGCCACATGCTCCATCTGGGTCGGTATGGACCGCAAATCCGCCGGCAGGTTCATCACCGGCCGTCCCGCCGCAAGATCCCGTAGGGCCTTGGAGATCCGGCTCATCTCGGCGCGGACCCGCCTGATCCGGGCGCGGTCGATCTGGAGCTCCGACGCGCCCTGGATGCGCAGGTCGCTCATGTCGACGACGCTGTAGATGACCTCCACATGCCTCTCGTCGTGGAGGACGACCTGGTCGCTGGTGTAGGTGGTGAACACCTTCTGCCAGAACTCCACCGGCGCTTCCAGGCTCTCCGGCACCGGGAAGAGCTCCGGGTCGATCGCGGGGTGGAAACGGTCCTGGGCCTGGGCCCCGGACGCCGCAAGTGTCACGAGGGCGCTGCAGACCAGCGCAGGGATCCAGAGCGCGCTACTACTAGTTTTCGTCATGAGAGCCGTATCTTACTGAGAAACAACGACTTGTGCAGCACTCCGGGGTATCGTCCGGGCGTCTTCTCCCGGGTTGTGAACGCAAGCTCTTAGTAGCGGTAGTCGTCGCGCTTGTACGGGCCATCGACCTGCACGGCGATGTACTTCGCCTGCTCCTCGGTCAACTCGGTCAGGCGAACGCTCAGGTGATCGAGATGGAGACGGGCGACCTCCTCGTCGAGATGCCGCGGCAACAGGGACACCTTGCGCTCCCTGTGCTCGCCGCCGCGGTGCAGGTCGATTTGGGCCAGTACCTGGTTGGCGAACGATGTCGACATGACGAAACTGGGATGTCCGGTCGCGCAACCGAGGTTCAGCAGCCGGCCCTCGGCAAGGATCAGCAGACTGCGTCCGTCCGGGAAGATCCACTCGTCGACCTGGTCCTTGATGCTGCGGCTGCGGATGCCCGGAGTCTGTTTCAGGCCGGCGATGTCGATCTCGTTGTCGAAGTGGCCGATGTTGCCGACCACCGCCTTGTCCTTCATCCGGGTCATGAGCTCCGCCGTGATCACGGACCGGTTGCCGGTGCAGGTAATGAAGATATCGGCGGTTTCCACCACGTCTTCGAGACGCGCCACCTGGTAGCCCTCCATGGCGGCCTGCAGCGCGCAGATCGGGTCGATCTCGGTGACGATCACCCGGCAGCCCTGACCGCGCAGAGACTGGGCGCACCCCTTGCCTACCTCACCGTAGCCGCAGACGACCGCCGACTTGCCGCCGATCATCAGGTCCGTCGCCCGGTTGATGCCGTCGATCAGGGAGTGCCGGCAGCCGTAGACGTTGTCGAACTTGGACTTGGTCACCGAGTCGTTCACGTTGACGGCCGGGCACAGGAGCGCACCCTCTTCCTGCAGCTCGTAGAGACGGTGAACGCCCGTCGTCGTCTCCTCGCTGATTCCCTTCAGGCCCTCGGCCAGGCGGGTGAAGTAGTTCCGGTCCCAGGCGCGGACACGGTGGATCAGCTCCAGGATGACGCCCCACTCCTCAGGGTCCGTGTCGGGATCGAAGTCGGGCACGACGCCTTGCCGCTCGTACTCCACGCCCCGATGGATGAGCAGCGTGGCGTCCCCTCCGTCGTCGACGATCAGACTCGGCCCACTCTCGTTCGGCCAGTCCAGAGCACGCAGCGTGCACCACCAGTACTCGGGCAGGGTCTCGCCCTTCCAGGCGAACACGGACACCCCCTTCGGATCCGCCGCGGCGCCGCCCCGCTCCGGCCTGCCGACAACCACCGCCGCGGCCGCCTCGTCCTGGGTCGAGAAGATGTTGCAGGACGCCCAGCGCACTTCGGCGCCGATGTCGACCAGGGTTTCGATCAGCACGGCCGTCTGCACCGTCATGTGCAGACTGCCGGTGATCCGCGCGCCGGCGAGCGGCTGCTTCGACCGGTAGCGCCGGCGAAGCTCCATCAGCCCCGGCATCTCGTGCTCGGCGAGTTCGATCTGCCTCCGGCCGGCGTCCGCCAGCGACAGATCGGCCACCGCGAAGTCCATGCCGCTCGAGGCCGGAAACAGCTCCGACACGCTCGCTCGCTCGCGCTCGTCGGCCACCGGGTCGGTCTCGATCCGCCTATCCACAATCGTCATCGTCGCACACCTCCGGGACTCGAACATCAACGAGTCCGTTCTCACCGAGCCACAGTCCATTCTCGCCGCGCCATCGTGGATCCTCAGGCTTCAGGGGCGCGGCTGTCAACCGAAGACGGCCCCGGCCAGCAGCTCGTACGAACGGACCCGGGCCTCGAAGCTGGGACAGATCGTCAGCACGACGAGCTCCTCCACCCCCAGGCGGCCGGCGAGTTCCTGCGCCCGTGCCCGCACGGCGTCCGGCGAACCGATCAGACTGCGGGCCTGCATCTTCTCCATGACAACCCGGTCCCGATCCGTGAACCCGTACGCTTCGGCCTCCTCCAGGCTCGGAAAGGGCCCCGGACGCCCCTGAGTCAACCGGATCCACCACAGCAAGCGGCTGAGCGACTGCCGGCGCGCCTCCTCCTCCGTCTCAGCGACCATCGCGCTGACGCCGACGCTTGCCTGCGGTTCGGGATGACGCTCGGAGGGCCGGTACTCGCTCCGGTAGAGGTCGAGCGCGGCTTCGGCGTCCCGGGGCTGAATGAAGTGGGCGAAGCTGTAGGGACAGCCAAAGTAAGCGGCGAAGCGGGCCGAACCGAGACTGGAGCCGAGCAGCCACACATCCGGCTGCGTGTCGCCCTGTGGCATGGCGCGCACTCCGTTCATGCGCTCGTCCTCGTGGCCGCGACCCAGGTACCCGAGCAGGTCGGCGACCTGCTCCGGGTAGTGCTGGACACCCAGTCGGCCCGGGCCGTGCGCAAGGATCCTGGCGGTCAGGCGGTCCGAACCCGGCGCCCGGCCGACGCCCAAGTCGATCCGCCCGGGGTACAGGGTCTCCAGCATCCGGAACACTTCGGCCACCTTGAAAGCGCTGTAGTGGCTCAGCATCACGCCGCCGGAACCGACCCGCAGCCGCTTCGTCGCGGCGGCGACCTGCCCGATCAGGGCCTCGGGAGCGGCGCAGGCGAGGGATTCCGAGTTGTGGTGCTCCGCCAGCCAGTAGCGCCGGTAGCCGAGTCGGTCCACGGCCTGCGCCAGTTTCACAGCCTCCCGGATCGCGTCCGCGGCGGTGGCGCCGGCCCGCACCGGACACTGGTCCAGGACGCTCAGCGCCAGCGCCGGGGAGGAATCTTCAGCCGGAAGGTCCCGGCTCGAAGCCGGTCCCGTGGCCGGCACTCAGTAGGCCCCGGAACGCCTGAAGCGCTCTACCACCCGGCCGTCCTCGCGCTCGGCGCGCTCCAGCAGCCGGGCTGCCCACTGCTTGCGCTGTTCGTCGACGATCGAGGAATCGTAGCGGTCGACCAGGGCGCCGAACTGGCTGATATGGGCCGCCGACGCCCGCGCCTTCTTCTCCGCCACGTCGGTGATGTCGACCGTGTAGTTCGGGCTCGCGCTGTAGTAGAAGAACACGAGCGGCACGCTCCAGGGCTCGAGGCCCTCCGCCTCGAGCTCCGGGAAGTACAACCGCCAGCGAGCGGCGCGGACCGCGTCCACGGTGATGATCGCCCCCGAGCGGTGGTCCGACTTGTGGTACTGCTCGTAGGGCGATCCGGGATCCACCGAGAACAGGGCGTGGGGCTTGAACCGCCGGATCTCCCGCGCCACCTGCCGGGTCAGTTCCCGCCGGTCCACGTACTCCAGCATGCCGTCGTCGTGGCCGAGCCAGTGGATGTTCTCCTTCGGGATACCGAGAATGCGGCAGGCCTCCTCCTCTTCGGCGCGACGAATCGCCTTCAGCCGGTCCTTCGTCATCTCCGGGTCGCGCGAACCGGCGTTGTCCGTGGTGTAGATCACCACCTGGATGTCGTTCCCGTTCGCCGCCAGGAGGGCGAGCGTGCCGCCCGAAGTGAAGGTCTCGTCGTCCGGATGCGGGGTGACGACCAGAATGCGCTGGCCGGACCACTCCTCGATCCGGTCCGACCCCGCGTACTCCGGTTCGGGGCGGGATATCTGCGCAGCCGCCGGAGCAGCCGCGAGGCCGACGCCAAGGCAGACGGTCAGGAACGTCCCCGCCGCGGCAGGGAGCACCTGATTCGTGGCGCTCAAGCCCGCCCGGAACATCGCGTCAGTATAGTGAAGGCATGGCTTCCCACCGCCGCGCGTTTCTGCTGGCGGCCGTCTTCGTAGCGGTTCCAGCGCTGGCCGCCTCTCAAGTGCCCGCACAGCAGCCGGAGAGCCCGGACTCGCCGGCGGCGACGGTCGTCGACCAGGTGACAGTCAATGTCGTGAACATCGACGTTCACGTGACGAACCGCCGGGGGGAACCGATAGCGGACCTCACGGCCGCCGACTTCGAGGTCTACGAGGAAGGCGAGCAGGTGGAAGTCACGAACTTCCTGAGCGCCGCGACGCGTGACGGCCTCGAGTGGACCGAGGGAGACGAACTGGAAGAGCTGACCGACGCCGAGGCCCCCCTGATGGTGGCGCTCTATGTCGACCGCTACCGAACCACCCACGGCAACCTGCTCCGGATCGACGGTGACCTGGCGTCCTTCCTGAGCGGTCGCGGCGATCAGAGCCGGGGTATCCGGTTTCTTCTCGCTACGGCCGACCCGGAGCTGAACATTCGCGTGCCGTTCACGACCGATCCGCGAGAACTCCTCGGCGCCCTGGAAGAACTACGTTCGGAAGCGCGCTCTCCCGCCCATGACGACCAGTTGCTTCGGGGGCAGATCGTCCGTGAGGTGCGCCGCGGCTACGAGGCGTGCGCTCAGCCGACGGCAAGCCCCCTCGCTCCCGGCTGCGTGCCCTGCGTGGACCTGTGGCCCAACTTTCTCGGCTCGGCGAACCACTACGCCGCCGAGATGCAGTCCCGGAGTGCGGTTTCGGCTTCCGCTCTCGCCGAGCTGATAACGGCTCTCGGCGGCTTGCCGGGGCCGAAAGCGCTGATCTATGTCAGTGACGGCCTGCCTCAGCGGCCGGGGGCAGAGCTGTACCACTACCTGGGCGAGGTATGCCCCGAACGGCAGTCGGAAACCGATGCCCTGGAGCGCGAATGGGATGACACGACGCGATTCAATCGCCTCAGCGCGTTCAGCAACGCGAACCGGGTCACCATCTATCCGGTCGACGCCGGCGGCATTCGCGCATCCTCTTCAGTGGACCCGAGTCTCTCGGGCCCGATCGGCGCCGCGGACGGCGGCGGCGCCGGAGGCCTGCGCCTTTCCACCGTTCTCGTTCCCAGTAGCCAGAACGATCGCCTCAGGGTTGACAACCTGCAGGCGACCCTGAACCTGCTGGCCGATGAGACCGGCGGCCGGGCCGTGTTCAACCAGGCCCACCCGGCAGCGTCCCTGGAGGAAATCGCCGCCGACTTCGGTTCCTACTACTCGCTGGGCTACGCCGCACTGCCCGAGCGCCGCCACCCCATCAGGCAGATCGATGTCCGGCTGAAACAACCCAGAAAGGGTTGGCGGTTGCGCTACCGCCGTTCCTACATCCTGAAGTCCGAGGAGCAGCGGCTGGCTGACCGGTTGTTTGCCGCCCTGAAACTCAACGAGCAGAGCAATCCCCTGGCCATCGACGTGACGTTCGGCGAGATGGAGGCGGCGGTCGGTTCAAGGCAGGTCACGCTGCCGGTGGAGGTCCACGTGCCGTTCTCCGAAGTGACTCTCCTGCCCGGTCCGTCCGGCCGGGCGGGCGCCGTAAGGATCTTCCTGGTGGCCGAGAACGCGGACGGCGAACGCACGCCGATGCGCCAGAAGACGCTCGCCCTGAGCGAGGCTCAACTGCCGCGGCCGGATGGGAACGCTGTCGTTGTCGTGAACGTCGATCTGCCACCGGGCGAGTTCGCGGTCGCGGTCGGCGTCCGGGACGAGGCGTCCGGCCGCGGCAGCTTTCTCGTCAGGGACATCGTGCTTCCCTGAGATCCTCGGTCCTGCCGGCGGTCCTTTACTCCCCCGGCCCTGCCCGGAACGCCTCGACATCCTCGGCGCTGATCAGCACATCGAGACCGGTGTAGATCGGATCCTCGACCGTGCCGCCGCCCACGAGCTCCAGCAGGACCTCCATCGACCGGTAGCCCATCGCGTACGGGCGCTGCCCCACCTGGCCGTGACTCAGACCCTCGACCAGCAGGTCCAACTGCATCGGCAGGACGTCGGCGCCGATGATCGCGAGATCGCGCGAGTCGATCCGGTCCCGGTACGGCTCGACGGCCTGCCGGTACGCGTGGTCGACGAACTGCGGGAATCCGCCCGTGATCGAGAACACGTCGAGGTCCGGCTCGGAGGCCAGCACGTCGGCCATCTGCTGAACCGCGAGCGGAAAGTCGTCGTTGGTGTAGAGCGGACAGGCCGCCGCCTCGGTCCAACCGTTCTGGCCCTCGAGGCGGTCCCCCGGCGGCGCGCTCGACTCGACGCCGGCCAGAGTGTCCCGGAGTCCCTGCATCCGCTCGTTGTGGTTCATTGCCGCGGCGCCGCCTGACTGGATGCAGATGGCGCCCCCGTCGGGCTTCAGCCCCTGCAGCAACTTCGCCTGCTCCACCCCCAGCGCGCGGTTCTCCGTACCCACGTACGTCGTGCGCAAGCCGGCATCCTCGGCCAGCAGGTCGGAATCCCAGGTGATCACGGGGATGCCGACCTCGTTTGCCCGCACGAGTGCCCGCGCCATCGCGGTCGCGTTCGAGGGCGACACCGCGATCCCGTCCACGCGGCGCGTGATCAGGTCCTCGACGACCTGGATCTGGTCGGCCTCCGTGTGCTCGCTGGGGCCGATGTAGAGGCATTCGACATCCTCGAGATCCGCGGCCGCCTGCATGCAGCCGTCGCGGGCGTAGTCGAAGAACGGATTGTTCATGGCCTTCGGCACCAGGGCGAAGGTGTAGCCGGTGTCCTCCTGAGCACAGCCTCCGACCGAGAACGCCAGGGCCAGGAACAGAACGCTCGGGAGACATACCTGGCCTGCGTGCCGCTCGCCTTCAGATCTCATCCTCGAACTCACTTGCAACTCCATTCCAGCCAGAACTCCCGACTGCCGGCAACTCCAGGGTCAATGTTCAACTGCCGGCCGGACCAGCCCGTCTCACTCGTTCGACGAGCATAGCGACGATGATCGATCCGCCGACGAAGGCCCCCTGCCAGTAGGGATCGACGCCGAGCAGGAGCAGGCTGTTCCGGATCAACTCGATCAGCGCCGCACCGGCTACGGCGCCGAACGCGCCGCCCTCGCCGCCCATCAGGTTGGCGCCGCCGATCACCGCCGAAGCGATGACACGCAGTTCGTAGTGCTCGCCCAGGGCGTTCGTCACCGCCCCAAGCCAACCGATCATCAAGATCGCCGAGAGCCCGGCGAGCAGGGAGCTCAAGACGTAGACCGTGAGCTTGACCCGGGCCACCGACACTCCGGCCAGCCGGGCCGAGACTTCGTCGCCGCCGACCGCCAGCACGTGACGCGCCAGACGGCTGTAGCGAAACCAGGCCGCGGCGGAGAGTGAGGCCGCAATGAGCAGCCAGACCGGGTTCGCGAGCCCCAGGGTGCGGCCGCCGCCGAGCGACAGCAGCAGACCCTCGTCGGGGCCGAAGTCATGGATCATCTTGTTGTTCGAGATGACCAGGGCGAGCGAGCGGGCGACGCTCAGCATGCCCAGGGTGACCACGAAGGGCGAAAGGCGCAGGTAGCCGACCAGCACACCGTTCACCAACCCGCACGCAAGCGCACACGCAAGCCCCGCGGCGGCGGCGAGGAACAGCGGTTGCCCGGACCCCAGCACGAGGCCGGTCACGATGCCTGAGAGGCCCATGACGGAGCCGACCGAAAGATCGATCCCGCCGGTCGCGATCACCGCGGTCTGGCCCAGGGCGATCAGCCCGATGAAGGCGAAGTTCCGGCTGACGTTGAAGATGTTGTCTGCGCTAGCGAACGGTTCGGAGACAAGACTCATCGCGCCGGCGAGAGCGGCAACGGTCAGCATTACCCAGAGGGACTGGGGCTGCGAACGGAGGAACCTCTTCACGCGGCTTCGATCGCGCCGGTGATCAGCGCGG
Source organism: Candidatus Multivorans sp. (assembly GCA_965238135.1). Lineage (GTDB taxonomy): Bacteria > Acidobacteriota > Thermoanaerobaculia > Multivoradales > Multivoraceae > Multivorans. The sequence goes on from OZ250177.1 coordinate 961,933, forward strand.
TGACCTCCTCGGGAGACGAGTCGCCGATCGCCTTGTCGGCCACCTTCCGCCCCCGCCTGAGCACGACGACGCGGTCCGCCACCGCGAACACGTCCGACATCCGGTGGGAGATCAGCAGCACGGAGACGCCCTGGTCGCGCAGGCTGCGGATCAACTCCAGCACCTCGGCGATCTGTCGCACGCTGATGGCCGCGGTCGGTTCGTCGAGCAGCATGAGTCGTGGCGAACTGAGGCGCGCCCGGGCGATCGCTATCGCCTGCCGCTGCCCGCCCGACATCCTCCGCACGAGGTCGTCCGGTCGCGTGTCGGAACCGAGTTGCTCGAACAGCTCCGCCGACCTCCGGCGCATCCCGGCGTGGTCGAGCACCGGCAGAATCCCGCACAGCCTGCGGCTCAGCTCGCGGCCCAGGAACACGTTCGCTGCCGCCGACAGGTTGTCGCACAGGGCGAGGTCCTGGTACACGGCCTCGATCCCGTGCTCCCGCGCCGACAGCGGAGACAGCTCGACCGGCCCGCCGTCCCAGCGGATCTCACCCGACGTCGGCGCGAAGTTGCCGGCGACGATCTTGAGCAGGGTCGACTTGCCGGCCCCGTTGTCGCCCATCAGCCCGACGACTTCGCCGGGGGGGAGTTCCAGGTCGACGGCCTGAAGCGCCTCGACCGCGCCGAACAGCATGCCGATCGATCGGAGTTGGAGCATCGAGCAGAGAGGATCAGCCGGCCAGGCGTCCGAAGTAGCCGGGCCCCTGGGTCCAGACGTACCAGGCCATGAAACCGGTCAGGAAGACGGTCACGGCGACCATCAACCCCCACCACAACCAGCCGCGGACCCCATCCGCACGGTCGTCACCGAGGTAGCCGCGTTTGCGCTGGAGGATGACGAAACCGATGTAGGCGGCGGGCAGGAACAGGCCGCAGATGATGTTCGTCGGCACCGCCAGCCACACCGCGATGTCGCCCCAGAACACCGGCCCGAGCACGCCCGGGGCCGGCAGCAACATGGCCAGCCGGTGCTTGCGGCCGCCGAACCGCCAACCGAAGAGCTCGCACGCGACAAAGCCGGTCGCCAGCATGTGCAGGGTGATCGTGGACAGCGCCATGCCCAGCACGCCAAGGTCGAACACGACCCGGCCCGCCGCCGGGCCGGCGACCGCCGCCAGCGACTTCGCGGCCTCGACCGGGCCCAACCGCATGCCCTCGTAGGAGGGGTCGAGGTGGATTGTGTTCGCCGCCGCGATCACCATCAGGCTGGCGGCAAGAACGTAGGGCACGAAGGTCCCGGTCCAGAGATCGAACCGCGCCAGCGAGCGGTGTTCGCGGGACCAGCCTCGAGCCAGCAGCGAGTACGGATACAGGAACACCATGTTGATGCCGACCGCCGCCGACAGGCCGCTCAGGATCACCGTCACGCCGAGTACGCCGTTGCGCTCGCCGGGCACCGCGAAGCCGACGAAACCGCGAAAGAGTCCTCCCCAGTCCGATATGCCGGTCCGCGCGACGACCCAGGCGAAGCAGAGCACGATGCCCCACACCATGTACCGCAGCAGCCGCTCGTACACGCGGATGAGTTCCGGGCGGCGGCCGTAGAGGGACGAGACGAGAACCGCCCAGAGGAGAACCAGGAAACCCAGAAGCGGCGCCGGCAGCCCCCCGACACCCGCGGCTTCGCCGAGATCGACCAGGACCGCGGAGGCCAGCGCGTACTGTGGAAAGTGCCAGACGATCGATGCGATCAGGGCGCCCACCGCCCAGCTCCAGGCCAGCGGCGCCCCGGCAAACCGCCGCATGGCGTCGAACGGCCGCAGCCCCGTGGACAGCGTCTGGTGTGCCACCGCGGACAGCATGACCATGCCCAGAAGCATCGCCAGAGGCGCCACCCATAGAAGCTCGTAGCCGAACACCGCGCCGGCGAACAGGGCGGAGGCCGCGGTACCGCTGCCGAGCGTCATCGCGCTCTGCATGTAGCCGGGGCCGATCAGCCCGGCAAAAGCGCGCCAGCGGGTCCTTCGGGGCGCCGCCTCGAGTTCAGCGAGCTGTTGCCGTTCGGCGGCCAGCGCCGCCGGGTCGGGCGGATGGGCCATCCGCAGGCCGACCCGTAGGTCGTCCCGCTCGGCCGCGGACAAGCGAGATGCCCCGTCTTCCGGTCTCAGTCTCGGTCCCCTTGCAGTTCGTGGTGGAAGTCCGCGTCGCGCCGTGAGCGGTCAGGCGCCGCCCGGCAAGGCGCGGTGTGAGAGCATAGCGGGCCAAGCCGGAACCGTGAACGAGGTGTAGTGGCTCAGTAGGTGGCTCAGTACATATGAGACTCGTGGGATCTCTAGGCCGCAGTGGGAAGGAGATCCCCTTCGTCGTTTCAACCGAGGCCGCCAAGCTGTGGAAACGCTCCGCGTTTCCCACAGCGACTACGACGACTGCTTCAATCGACCCACCGAATCACGGGTCCTCCACCGTGACCGTCACCTCCCCCGTGCCCGATCCGAACCACCCTCCGGGGTCCCGCACCATCCGCCACGCGAACGTGTAGCTGCCCGTTTTCTCCGGCGCCATGATCGGGAACTCGAAAGTGACCGTCTCGTTCGGCGCCACGCTCCCGGAAAGGGGTGCCCGCCGCAGCCCCCAGGTGTCGTTGTCCTGCGGACTCTGCGAACCGAGACCGTAGCCCCCGAAAGGCGTCCACGTCGCCCTTCCGGTGTTCGTCATGGTCACCGTCACGGTCGCCTTGCCGCCAGCGGCCATCTTCGACGGGAGCCCCAAGACCGCCACAAGGGCCGCGTCGTCCATCGCCGCCGCTTTCACCGTGATCGGGAACGAAAGGGCCGCGGCATCGCCGTCCGTGTCCGTCGCCGTGTACGTGTACGCCGTTGCCGCCTGCGGTGTTGTGGGCGTTCCCGACAGCACCCGGGTCGTCGCGTCGAAGCTCACGCCGGCCGGCAGGGGCGGCGACAGCGCGTAGGCCAACTCTCCGTCGCCGCCGCTCGCCGCGGGCAGCGTCAACGGCTTAAGGGCCTCGTCCTGAGCCCACGTCTGATCGAGGATCGTCGCGTCGCCGAACGACGGGTCCTCCACCGTGACCGTCACGTCCCCCGTGCCCGACCCGAACCACCCTCCGGGGTCTCGCACCATCCGCCACGCGAACGTATGACTGCCCGTCTTCTCCGGCGCCGTGACCGGGAACTCGAAAGTGGCCGTCTCGTTCGGCGCCACGCTCCCGGACAGGGGCGCCCGACGCAAACCCCAGGTGTCGTTGTCCTGCGGACTCTGCGAGCCAAGACCGTAGCCCCCGAAAGGCGTCCACGTCGTCGTTCCGGTGTTCGTCATGGTCGCCGTCACCGTCACCTTGCCGCCAGCGGCCATCTTCAACGGGAGACCTGAGACCGACACGAAGGCCGCGTCGTCCGTCGACCCCTCTTCCACCTTGATCGAGGACGAGAGCGTCGCGGCGTAGTCGTCTGTGTCCGTCGCCGTGTACGTGTACTCCGTCGTGTCCTGCACTGCTGTCGGCGTACCCGACAAGGTCCGCGTCGACCCGGTAAACGTGTCGACTCGGTCGAGCGGGAGTACGCTCTTTACCGTGAGCCCTTCCCGCACCGTCTGAACGTCTGGATCGATAGCGGCCCCGATCGGCCGGCCGGTGTAGTACGTCAGCACCTGTTGCCGGCGGAGATCCTCCCTGATCTGGTCGAACACCTGTTGGACCCGACCCGGGAACTCCGACGGAGGAAGCTCCGGGTCGATCCGGAACAGCCGCCCGCCGCTCTGCCGGGCTTGCTGCCGCATGCGCAGGACGTGGTCGGCGGATCGGGCGGTTCGTATCAACGTTGCGCCGGTGCTGTCTCCATCGGGGTTGCTTCCGTTCGGAAGGGCGATCCGATCCCTGCCGAGGTCGATGAGGTAGAGCGGGATGCCGACCCGCTCCGCGAAGGCCGCCGCCTGCCCCGGTTCGGATCGGCTATCGATGTCCACGCCGTCGGTTACGACAACCAAGGCTCGCCTTCCGGGTTCCGCCCCGTACAGGATCAGGGAGAACAGGATGCCGTCGTTCAGGGCCGTGCCGCCGTTGGGGATCAGCCGATCCATGCTGGTTCGCAGCGCCGGCACGCTGCCCGTGGGCTGCTGAAGCAGGCGGATGCTCTCGTCGAAGTCGACCAGGAAGGCTCGGTCCTCGGCCGCCAGGGAGTTCTCCAGGAATGCCCCCACCACCGATCTGAGTCGATTCCATATCGGTTTCATGCTGGCCGAGGAGTCGATCGCCATCCCCAGGATCAACGGCACGTCGCCGGCTTGCTGGACATCCTCGACCGCCTTCCGCTCGCCGTCCTCGACGATGCGGAAGTCGGCGGCGGTCAGTCCGTCGACCGGAGCGCCGCCGGAATCCACGACGAGGACCTGCAGGTGAACGAGCTGGACATCGATCTCTCCCTTGAACGCGACACCTTCGATGAGTTGGGCGTCTTCCAGTTGGCGGCCGTCGGCGAGGGTGGCGGTGACCCGGACATAGTCATTCGGCGACAGATCGGGTGTCGGCAGCTTTCCCCCGACTGTTCTGAAGCCGCCCGTAGCGCCGTGCTGCGGCAGGTTGACCACGCTCCAGGCGAGCTCCTCGTTGCGGTAGAAGTCGACCCGTTCCAGGACGGCGCCTCGCGGGACCGCGACGCGGGTCTCGACCTGAACCGCGGCGCCGTCGGGTTCGCTCGGGGTGATTGCACCGATGCGGATCCCAAAGGGGGGATCGATGCGATTCAGGACGAGGCGGTCCCCGCCCATGAAAGCGCCTCGGACACTGTAGGCGCGCACCTCCAGAGTCTGCTCGCGAGGTGGCTCGGCGAGGTTGATCCGGGTGCGGAAGGGGAGCTTCCGTACGCGCCCGAGCCGTCGACCGTCGAGGAAGAAGTCCACTCTGCCGATGGACCGGCCGACAATCAGGGTCTCGACTTCGATGCTGCCTCTGAGCAGTTGATGTTGGCCGCGGCGGGGAGGCACGATGCGTATCGTCGCGGGTCGGGCGAAGCGGCTGGCGTCGTCGTCGGTGGGGCTCGCCGTGGGAGGCCCGTCGCCGTCCCACTCGTAGACCGTGAGAAACCTGAGATTCGGGAATGACTCGCTCTGGATCTCGATGACGCGGTGCAGTTGACCGGCCTGCCGGAAGAAGGTCTCGATCAGGAGCCAGCCCGGTCGCGCCGTTTCGATCTCGAGCGCGCCCGGGAGAAGGCTCGCGCGGTGACGGTTTCCGTACTGATCGGTGACGGTTGCGCCGTCTGTCGGCAGCGCGAGTGTCTCGTACTGCGCGTTCCGGACGTGGATCTGACCATCAACGGCGTGGAGCCGCAGTTGGCCCACGCGTTCGGCAAGGCTGGTCGACAGGCCTGTCAGCAAGGCGGATGTGCGCTCCGGATTTCGCCAGAGGCTGGCCGTCATCTGAATCGGATCCTCGCTGACTCCCTCGTTCCGGTTCCATTTGCCCTCGAGTGCGGCGATGGACGAGGTTGCCGTTCCGGCCTCCCCCTGAGCCGACGCGGACTGCGCGGACTCGCCGCGTTGGTTGGCCGACGGAGACGCGAGGCCCACAAAGACCACGACGAGCGCAGCCGCGAGGCGCTTTCTCAACTTCACCAGTCGTTCGTCCCTAGAGCGACCTGCGTCACCGTTCAGTCAGCCCGGCCTGTCCAATGGCCGAACGCGTTGCCCGGAGTCATCGCCGGCGAGACGCGCACACCCGACCGTAACACGGCGATCCCTTGAGTAGCATTGCGCGCAGATCAGATGCCTCGGAAACCCTCATGCCAAGCCGGCGCCGCGATCGTACTTGCCAGCCTGACGCTCGGCGTGGAGAGCCCGGCGGCGGCTCAGCGCGGCGACCGCGAAGGCCACGTGATGGAACAGGTCTGGCGCCGGTTCCCGGCGCCCGAATCGCTTCCCCTGGCCCCTGAGGACGCGACGGCGACCTTGCGCGTCGCCCCGGGCTTCCGCGTCGAGCTCGTCGCCGCGGAACCCCTGGTCGAGGACCCGGTGGCGATGGCCTGGGACGAGCGGGGACTCCTCTATGTCGTCGAGATGCGGGGCTTCATGCCGAACGTCGACGGCATCGGCGAACAGGAGCCGGTGGGCCGGGTGGTCGTTCTCGAGGACACGGACGCGGACGGCGCGATGGACCGAAGCGCCGTCTACCTGGACGGCATGGTTAGCCCGCGCGCGATCGCGGCCGTCTCCGGCGGCATCCTGATCGGTGAACCGCCGAACCTCTGGCTGTGCCGCAGCGAATCGGAAGCCGGCGAACTGCCGCGCTGCGGCAACCGGAAGCGGCTGCTCGACTACGGGGACCCCGACCCCGACCTGCTCGAGCACACGGAGAACGGTCTGCTCTGGGCCCTCGACAACTGGATCTACAACGCGAAATCGGACCGCCGGTTCCGGCTTCGGCGGGGTTCGGGCGGCGTCTCCGTCGAGGTCGATCCGACCCTCTTCCGCGGCCAGTGGGGCATTGCCCAGGACGACTACGGCCGCCTCTACTACAACACGAACTCGCGCTACCTGTTCGCCGACCTGATTCCGGCCGACTACGCCCTGCTCGACCCGGAGCACCAGCCGCGGGACGGCGGCGTCGGCGCCAGCGAACGGCTCGTCCACGACGAGTCGGTCTATTCGATCCGCGCGAATCCGGGCATCAACCGCGGCTACGTGAACAACATGCTGCGCGAGGACGGCCGGCTTGCTGCGACCACCTCGGTCAGCGGCCTGACGGTGTACCGCGGAGATCAGTTCCCCGCCACCTTCCGGGGCGACATCTTCGTGCCGGAACCCGCCGGCAACGTCGTGGCCCACTTCGACCTGGCCCCCGGCCCGGCGGAGAACGGCGTCCCGACCCTGGTCGCCGAGCACCGGCTCTACGGCGATCCGGACTGGATCGAGCGCGAGTTCCTGGCCTCGACGGACGAACGGTTTCGCCCGGTGGACGCGAAGATCGGGCCCGACGGCGCCCTGTACGTGATCGACATGTACCGCGGCATCCTGCAGCACGTGCGGTACGTGACCACCTACCTGCGCGAGTACATCCTCGAGCACGGGCTGGATCGCCCGATCGGCATGGGCCGCATCTACCGCGTGGTCTGGGCGGGCAATGCCTCCGACCCGGCGCCGGTCCGCCGTGAGCCGCCGGACCTCGAGACCGCCGCCGACCGAATTGCCGCTCTGTCCCACCGGAACGGCTGGCACCGCGACACCGCGCAGCGCCTGCTGGTCGAAGGCGAACTCGACGACGCGAGCCGCGACACGCTGCGGGAACTCGCCCGTTCCGGCGACAACTCGCTAACGCGCATCCACGCCTTGTGGACACTCGAAGGCCACGGCGCGCTCGACGCGGCGACGGCGCAAGCCGCGATCCGGGACCGCGACCCCTGGCTCGTCGTCCACGGCCTGCGCGCGGGCGAGGAAACGCTCACGCGAAGCGGCGCCGGTCAGGCCGCGATCGCCGAACTGCTCGACTCGTCGTCCCCCCCGGTCCGTACCCAGGCGCTGCTGACTCTCGGCGCCGCAGCCCGCGAAGTGTCATGGGCGAGAACCACTCTGGCCGAGCGGCTGGCCGCGCGGCCCGACGATCCCTTCCACAACCAGGTCGCCCTCGCCGCGAATCTGGACGGAGGCAGCGGCGAACCCCCGGAAGATCCCGCCCGGGTTCCCGCCGCACCCGCCCTGACCGCCGCCGAAGCGGCTCAGTTGGGCATCGGCCGGCGGCACTACCGCGCCTGCAGCTCCTGCCACAACGACGACGGCCGGGGGCAGGAGGGCCTGGGTCCAAGCCTGGTCGACTCGCCGTGGGTTCTCGGTTCGCCGGAGCGCCTTGCCGCGCTCGTCCTGCAGGGGCTCGAGGGCCCGATCGAAGTCCACGGCCAGACCTGGGACGACATGATGCCCGGCTTCGCCGTCGATCCTCGCCTCCCCGATCCGGCGATCGCGGCGTTACTGACCTATGTGCGGCGAACCTGGGGCAACACCGCATCTCCGGTCTCCACCGAATTGGTGACCGGCGTCCGCCGGCAAACCGAAGAGCGCCGGGAGGTCTGGACCGTCGAGGAGCTGGAGGCGGCCTTCCCTCCGTAGCTCCCTACGCTCGCCGGTCGAGGAGCGTGTAGAGGGACGGAATGACGAGCAACGTGAGCAGGGTCGAGGTCATGAGGCCGCCGACCACCGTCAGCGCCATCGGCGTCCGCAGCTCGGCGCCCTCGCCCAACCCCAGTGCCATCGGCAGAAGGCCGAGCACTGTCGTCGACGAGGTCATCAGGATCGGCCGCAGCCGCACCAGGCAGGCTTCTCGCAGGGCCTCCACCTTCGCCCTTCCCTCGCGCCGCAACCGGTTCGTGTAGTCGACCAGAATGATCGCGTTGTTCACCACGATTCCGGCCAGCAGGATGCCGCCGATCAGGACGACGATGCTGACCGGCGTCCGCGTCAGGTACAGGATGCCGATCGCGCCGATGACGGAGAACGGCACCGCGAAGAGGATGACGAACGGGTGCAGCAGGGACTCGAACTGCGACGCCATGACCAGGTAGACCATGAACACCGCCAGCAGGATCGCCAGTCGCATGCTGTCGAAGGATCGCTCCATCTCCTGGCGCTGGCCGCCGACCCAGTAGTCGAAACCGACCGGGAACCGCGTGGAGTCGAGGATCTGCTGGATGTCGTCGGAGACGCTGCCGAGATCGCGGCCGACGATGTTCGCCTCGATCAGCGCCACGCGGCCCCCGTCGCTGCGCCGGATCTCAGCCGGCCCCTCGGTCTCGATCACCTCGGCAACGGCGGACAGGGGCAACGGCGTGGTGCCGCTCTGCCGGATGTTCAGGTTCCGCAAATCGCGGACGGAGTCACGGAAACTCTCGGCGGTGCGTAACCGGACCTCGATGTTCCGGTCCTCCCGGACGATGTCCGTGGCGATGTCGCCCTGCACCTTCGAGCGAATCACGCCGCCGAGCTGGGCGACGGTGTAGTTCAAGGCCGCCAGGCGCTCCCGGTCGAAGACAATCTGCAACTCCGGGTTGCCGCCCTCGGTCGACGACTTGACGTCGACGAGCCCCTCGACTTCCCGCATCCGCGACACCACCTGATCGGCAAGGACCTCCAGCAAGGCCAGGTTGTGGCCGCGAATCTGAACCTCCACCGGACTCCGGAAACTGAAGTACGTCGGCCTTCCGAACCGGTACTTGAGGCTGTTGTCCGCTGTCGGCGGCCCGGCGCCCGCGACCGGAGCGGTCCCAGAGGCGAACGACGCATTCTGGGTCTCGATCAGATCCCTGATCCGGCTCATCACCCCCTCTTCCCGCTCGGGGTCGATCGGCGGCGCCATGCGAACGTTCACCTGGCCGATGTTCTCGCGCTTCTCACCGGCGGCGCCGCCCTGCTCGTTCGAGGTACCGACGACGGTATAGACCGACTCGACGCCCGGGATCTCGCGCACGAACTCGTCCACCATGCCCAGCCGGCGATCCGTCACTTCCAGACGGCTGCCGGGCGCCAATTCGGCGTCGACGTAGAACTCGCCCTGGATCAACTCGGGCACCAGCTCGCTGCCCAGATTGCCGACCAGCGGCACGCTGCCCGCAAGGAGGGCCACCGCCACCAGAACGACCACTGCGGGATAGCGCAGCGCCCGATCCAGAATGCCCGCATAGACAGCCGTCACAGCCCTGAGCAGGCCATCGAAGCCGCCGAGGACCGGCCGCAGCAACCAGGACAGCACCGTGGAGACCCCGCGGAACCCGTACCTGACCCCCACGGCGACCCCAAGACCCACGGCGTCAAAGAAGGCGGAAAAGCCGCGCACGACCACGTTGGAACGCCCAACGCTCTCGACCGTTTCCAGCTTGTCCGAGTCGCTGAAGAACTTGCGTGAAGCGAGCATCGGGATCACCGTGAGGGCGACCCCCAGGGACACCAGCAACGAGAACGTGACGGTCAGCGCCTGATCCCCGAACATCTGGCCGGCGACGCCCTCGACGAAAACGATCGGCACGAACACGCAGACGGTGGTGATCGTGCTCGCGATCACGGCCCGGCCGACCTCGGAGGCTCCTCCCCGTGCGGCCTCGACGACACCTACTCCCTGATCGCGCCGGCGCTGGATCGCCTCCAGCACGACGATCGAGTTGTCGAGCAGCAAACCGATGCCGAGCGTGAGGCCGCCGAGCGACATGATGTTGAGCGACACGCCGGCGACGTACATCAGGAAGAAGGTCGCCACCACCGAGACCGGGATCGAGATGCCGATGATCAGCGTCTTCGGCGCGCTGCGCAGGAACAGGAACAGCACGACGATCGCAAGCGAGCCGCCGATAAGAGCCGTCTCGATCACCGCCGACACGGACTCGCGGATGTAGCGCGACTGGTCCGCCAGGACACTCAGCTTGAGCTGGGGGTCGATCTGCTTGAGATCCCGCTCCAGCTCCTCCACCCTGTCGAGAACCGCGGAGGCGACGGTCACCGTGTTCGTGCCGCCCTCCTTGTACACCGCGATCTCCACGGCCTCCTGGCCGTCGATGCGGGTGATCACTTCCCGTTCCCGGGCGCCCTGGTACACGCGGGCGATGTCCTCCAGGCGCACGATGGCGCCCTGGGACCGGTCGATCACGATCTCCCGCATGTCCTCGGGACGCAACAGCTCATTGATCGTCCGCACCAGGTATTCGGTCTGGCCGTCGCGCAACCGCCCGCCGGTCAGGTTCACGTTCTCCTGCGCCAGGCGGTTGGTCACCTGGTTCATCGTCAGCCCGAGACTGGTCAGGCGGCGTTCGTCGATCTCGACCTGAATCTCCTCTTCCAGACCCCCGCTCACGACCACCGCGGCGACGCCCTCCAGGCGCTCGATCTTCCGCTTCAGGTCCTCCTCGGCGAGCAGCCGCAGTGCGATCAGATCTCCGCCGCCCCCGGTCAGCCCCATGCGCAGGATCGGGTCGAGCGAGGGGTCGTAGCGCAGCAGCACCGGCCGCTCGGCCTCGGTCGGCAACCGCACCTGATCCAGACGTTCGCGCACATCGAGCGAGGCGAAGTCCATGTTCGTGCCCCAGGAGAACTCAAGGGTGACTTCACTGGTGTCCGCGCGTGAACTCGAGATGACCCGATTGACACCGTTGACGACCCCGACCGCGTCTTCGACCGGCCGGGTGATCAGCGTCTCCATCTCGACCGGCGCCGCCCCCTCGTACTCGGTCTGCACCGTGAGCGACGGGTAGGTGATATCGGGCAGCAGGTCGACCGCGAGTTCGCGAAAGGCCACAACGCCGAACACCACCGCGGCAAGCGCGAAGATGAACACCGTGACCGGCCGCCGGGTGGCGAAGGAAACAACCCGCATGTCGAGTTCCTGGCGTGGGCTTCGGATCCGGCCTCAGGCCGGGGGACGGCGCGGCGGCGCCTGGCCGCTCTTCATCCGCTCGATCGCCTGGTCGATCTGTTCGTCGGTCATGCCCCGCTCCTTCATCCGCGAACGCATCATCTCGATGCGCTCGGGCGTTGGGCCCCGTTGTGTCGGCTGAGCGCCGGCCGCACCGTCTGCCGGCACGCCAGCCCGCCGATCCGCCAGTTGGGCCGGCGACGCCGCGGCGTCCGGTTGCGATGTGAACATGGTGGGCGCCGGGGCCGGCCCCTCGCGCTCCAGGATCAGTACCGGCGTCTGGTCGGACAGGCGGTCCTGGCCGATGGTCACCACATCCTCGCCCTCCGCGACGCCGGAGAGCACCTCCATGTGGTCACTCTCCTCGAAACCGAGCTCCAGTTCGCGGCGCTGTGCGATCTTGCCGCCCTCGCCGTCGTCGACGACCACGTAGACGGTATCGGCTGTGCTCTCCAGGACCAGGGCCTGCTTCGGCGCCACCACGGCGTTGTCATGGACATCGGTCTCGACGAACACGCTCGCGAACATCCCCGGCCGCAGACGACCTTCGCCCTGGACCTCCAGGGTGACCTTCACCGTGCCGGTCGCTGCATAGACGACCGGACTGATCCGGAGCACTCGGGCGGGGAAACGCACGTCGGTGAAAGCCTCGACAGTCAGGTAGGCAGGCTGTCCCAGCTTCAACCGCGTCAGATCCTTCTCGGGAAGCTGGATCGGACACAGCAGCGGGTCGAAGTCCGAGATCCGGAACAAGCGCGCGTTGGCGCCCACGTGTTCCGCGTTCTTGATCACCCGCTCGATGATCAGTCCGTCGAACGGCGCCCGGATTACCGTGTAGTTCAGCAGGATCTCGGTGCCGACAATCTGCGCCGCGGCGCCGTCGTAGTTCGACTTGGCCAGGTCGAACGCCTCCTGGCTGATCACCTCCTCCCGGTAGGAGTCCTGGGCGCGCTTCCAGGCCAGATCGGCCTCCGCCAGGTTCACGCGGGCAATACCGAGCTGGGCCTCGATCTCGGCGGCGTCGATCCGCGCCAGAACCTGGCCGGCGCGCACGAAGTCGCCCTCCTCGACGTTCAGTTCGACGATCGGACCGGTCGTCCGGGCCACGATGTCGACCTCGTTCTCCGCCTCCAACGAGCCATTCGTCTCCAGGTAGTCGGCAATCTGGCGTCGGACGACCGTCGTCACCTTGACCCAAATCGCGGCGCCGCCGGACGGATCGCCAAAGCCGGGCGAAAAGTCCCCCGGCGGTAAACCGCCGCCGCCCCGAGCGCCGGGGCCGCCACCAGGACCGCCTCCGGGGGCCTCGGCGTTCGACTGTCCACACCCCAGGCTCGCGGCGGCCAGGGCCAGAACCAGCAGAACGGCGCCGGTTCCCCGAGCCGCGAGTAGTTGTCTTTCGCGTTTCATGCCATCTCTCTCCGCGGAAGGTTCAACGCCGTCCGCACAACCCGCCGGATGAACAGCTTCGCGTCATCCACCAGCGAGTAGATCGTCGGAATCACAAGCAGGGTCAGGAAGGTCGAGGTCGTCAATCCCCCCAGAATCACGAGTCCCACCGGCGCCCAATAGGAGGCCCTGCCCTCGGGTTGCCCGAACACCTCGGGCAGGAAGAACGGCGCCACCATCGGCGACAGGCCGAGGATCGTCGTCACTGCGGTCATCAAGATCGGGCGCAGCCGGTGCCTGCCGCCCAGGACGATCGCGTCGTAACGGCTCAGGCCCTCCCGGCGCAACCGGTTGATGTGGTCGATCAGCACGATCGCGTTGTTCACCACGATCCCGGCCAGGATCAGGAGCCCCATGTTCGAGGAATCCGACTTCGGCTGTCCGGCGAGCGCCATGATCAGGCCGACGCCGATGAAGGCGAAGGGAATCGACAGCATGATCGTGAAGGGCTGCAGGAAGTCCTCGAAGAGGGCCGCCATGATCATGTAGATCAGCACCACCGCCAGAATCATGGCGATGATTGCTCGAGCGGCGTCCTCTTCGCCCTCCATGAACCTCCGGCCGAAGGACCACTCGTAGCCGGGCGGCAGGGAGACCGAAGCCAGCGCCTCCTGGACCGGCCGCCGCAACATGTAGGACGGCGTCCCGCCGATCGTGTTCGCCTCGATCTCAACCTTGGAACGCCGGTTCTCCCGCTCGATCCGGGACGCTCCGTCCCCGACCTCGAACGACGCCAGACTCGACATGGGCAACGACACCGGGGCGCCCTCACCGTCCGGGTTGGACACGAACACCTGCATCTTCCTCAGTTGATCGAGGGTCTCGCGATCCTCCTCCCGGTACTGCATGACCATGCCGATCTCGCGCTCGGCACTCTTGAAGTAGGCGAGGGAACGGCTGGACAGCGCACCGCTCACCGTCATCGCAACGGCCTGGCTGGAGAGACCACCCTGCAGCGCGCGCTCCCGGTTCACCGAGACCCGGATCTCGTCATCGCCGCTCTCGAGCGAGTTGTCGATGTCGGTGATGAAGGGGATCTGTTCCAAACGGTCGGTCACCCGGGGTATCAGGAGTTCGAGGATGTCCAGGTCGTCGCCGATCAACTCCATCTCGATTCCCGACCGTCCGGAGCCATGCGGCCCGAACGACGCGCGGGCGATCCTGAACACCACGCCGACCCGCTGCGGTAGCGCTTCCCGGACCAGATCCTGGATCTCGTCCGTAGTCAGTTCCGATGTCTCCTCCGGCTTGAGGTAGAGCTCGAACCGGTTGCCGCCGCCGTACGACCTGCTCCTGCCGCCGCCACGGCGGACCGAATGGGCGATGTCGGCGATTTCCCACTCGTCGCGCTTGACATCGAGCAGGTCGTAGACCTCACCGTAGAACGCGAGCCGCTCGTCGGTTCCCATCTGACGCGGCGTATCGACGAACAACGTCAACGCCCTGCCCTGGGAGGGCGGGGTGAAACTGCGTTCGATGCCGTTGTAGAGCACCCACGAGCCGTAGAGCAGGCCGCCGATCACCACCGTGAAGATGAAGCGGTGGCGGAGCGTGAAGCCGAGCGTCGAGCCGTACAGCTCACCGATCCGGTCGAGCAGCTTGAATCGACGCTTGCTCTCCGAGCGCAACAGGATCGCCGCGATCATCGGCACCACGGTCAGCGAGATGACCAGCGAACCGAGCATGACGAGGCACACCGTCGTGCCGATGTCGCCCATGAAGCGGGAGAAGCTGCCAGGGCCGCCGCCGCCGCTGCCGAAGAAGATCAGGGGCACGAAGACGCACATCGTGGTGGCGGTCGAAGCGATGATCGGCATCGCCACGTCGCTGGCGCCGCAGAGAGCAGCGGTCTTCGCGTCGGCGCCGAGTTCCTGGCGGTGGCGGAAGATCGACTCGATGACCACGATCGAGTTGTCCAGCAGCATCCCGATCGCCAGCATCAGCCCCATCAGGCTCATCACGTTCAGCGTGATCTCCGTCACTCCCGCCTGCCGGCCGAGGTACATCATCACGAAGGTCATGACCAGCGACAGCGGCACCGCCAGAGCCACCAGCAACGTGGTTCGGAACTTGCGCAGGAACAGGAACATGAAGACGATCGCCAGACCGCCGCCGATCAGCCCGCTACGACCCAGTTCGGACAACCCCTGCTTCACGTCGACGGAGGTGTCATGGAAATGCCGCGCCGACAAACCCGCACCCTCGGGCGTCTGCTGGATCGCCTCCAACTCCTCCTTGACCCGGTTCACCACCCCCAGGAGGTTCGCGTCCGACTGCTTGTTGATGCTCAGGCTGATCGCCTCGACGCCGTTCAGGAAGCTGTACTCATGCTTGTCGGGATAGCCGAAGCGGACATCGGCGACATCGCTCACCCGCAGGCCGTCGCCGCGAATCGGCAGCCGGCGGATCTCGTCGGCCGTCTTGAACTCGCCGACGGTGCGCACCAGGAGCCGGCGGCTGCGCTCACGCAGGTAGCCGCCGGAAACGTTGACGTGGTTGTCTCGCAGAACCTGCCCCAACTCGCGGACATCCACGCCGTGAGCCGCCATCCGCTCGGGCAGGAGCTCGATTCGCAGTTCCCGGCTCATCATGCCCCGGACTTCGGCCTGCGCCACCCCTTCCAGCCTCTCGATCCGCGGCAGCAGGACATCTTCCACGAAGTCGTTCAGTTCGTCCTGCGTCCACGGCGCGCTGAGAACACTCCGCAGCACGGGAATGTCCGTGCTCTCGAAGCGGCGGATGCTGATCCGCTCCACGTCGCTGGGCAGGTCGTCGCGCACCCGATCGACGCGGTCACGGACATCGACGGCCGCCAGTTCCATGTCGGTCCCGTCCTGGAACTCGATATCGATCGAAGCTGAACTCCCGCTCGCCCGCGACCGCAGCAGCCGGACGCCGTTGATCGTCCCCAGGCTGTCCTCCAAGGGCCAAACGATCGAGCGTTCGACCTCTTCTGGAGAAGACGACTGGTAGGGAACCCAGACCGAGATGTTCGACGACTGGAACAGCGGCAGGAACTCGAGCGGCAGCCGCGAGAGGGAGAGCCAACCCAGGACCAGTACGCCGAGAGTCGCCATGAACATCGTCACCCGACGCTCGACCGCGAAGCGGACGATCGGATGAACGTGCCGATGGATGTCTACTTCGTCCGGCGACGTGGTCTCGGCCGCGGGCTCAGACGGCAGGCGTGCCTGCTGGTCCGTTTCCTTCTCCGGTGTCATTAGCGGCAGCCTCCGGACTCCGGCCCATTGCCCGGATGTTCGCCGCGATGACCGTTTGTGTGGCGCCGGCTCCGCTCGGCTAGTTCGCTTCTCCACTCGTCGAAGCGTTCGGCCTGCTCCGGCCGCAGCAACTCGCTCATCCCCTGGTGAAAGTCCCCTTGCATCGCGCAGAACTCATCCCGGGCCCCGATCCAGTACACCCGGCTCCGGTTCATGGCGTCGGCGACGATGGGCGCCAACGCCTCGATCTGCTCCGGATCCAGTTCCAGGCGCCGAGCGAACCGGTTCGTCGCTCTGGAGCTATGTTCGCTGAGTCGGTCCGTTGGCGCAGTTTCGGTTTGCCCATCCCCTCCTGCATCCGCGGCCGCCGCCCCTTCGCTCTCCTCCCAGGCCCGGCAATCGAAATGGAACATCGGCGGGCGGGGAGCGTGCGCCTGAGGGTGGGCCGGCGCCCCGGTCCTCTTGCCGCCGCGCTCGCCCAGCAGCCGATCGGCGAGAAGACCGGCGCTCAAGCCCAGCACCAGGACGGATCCCAGAGCCAGCCACATCCAGACTCGCATGCGTCCGTTGCTCATCACCGCGTCCCCAGGGGCTCGTACAGCACGGCCAGGAGCTCGTAGCCGGGCTCGTCGCCGCTCATCGCCACCGTGGCAACGCCTGCTTCTTCAAGGCCCGCAGCAAGAGGATCCTCGTAGTCCAGGACCGCCGGATCGCTCGCAGCCGTCTCTGGAGCGGTTGGTGAGGAGTCCAGACCCACAGTCAGCACCATCGCCGCGATAGCCGCGAGACCCCCGGCTGGCGCCAGGCGCAACGCCAGAATCCGCCACGCAGCGGCCTGCGCCCCGCGCTCGCGCCAGGCGTCGCGCCGGGCGCGGAACCCGGCCAGGAATCCCGGCGCCTCCGGCGGCACGGAACACTCCTCGCGCAACGCCTCGAGCGACGCTTCCAGCCTTCCCGTTCTGTCTTCGACTTGCATCGTTACTCCTCTCCAACCCTCCTCGCGTCCACGCCTACTTGAGCCGACGCCGCAACTGGCGGCGGCCCCGATGCACCCGGATCTGCGCCGTCCCGATCGGACAGTCCAGCAGCTCCGCAATCTCGACGTACTTCATCCCCACCAGGTCCTTCAGCACCACCGCCGTGCGCTGGCTTTTCGGCAGTTCGGCCAGCGCCCGCACCAGAGCCCGGCGCAGGAGCCGCGACTCCACCGCGGACTCGGCGCCGGCCGCCGGCAGTTCGGCAAGCGCCTCGTCACCCACGTTGCGGTCCAGCCGGCGTCCCCAGCGGGACTTGCGCCGCAGCTCGTCGTGAGCCCGGTTGATCGCGATCCGGTAGAGCCAGCTCTTGAAGGCCGCGTGCTCGTCCAACCGGTCGAGCTTCCTGAAGGCCAGCAGGAAGGCATCCTGAGCCACGTCCTCGGCGACCTCCCAGTCCAGCACATAGCCGTAGACCAGCTTGCGCAGGGGCGTCTCGTAGCGCACGACGAGGGTTTCGAACGCATCCCGGTCGCCGGCCGCGGCGCGGCGAACGAGTTGACCGTCCTCGGGGCCATCGACCGGGCCACTGGCCGAGCCCCGGACGGCCGGTTTGTGTGCTGGCAAGCCATCGTCCTCTGGGTGCAGGGACGACTCGGCCCCGGTCCTTGTTTCGTTCATCTCGGCCCGCTGGCGCCGGGTCTGCGCCGCAGCAGCCGGTCGAGGTAGCGCAGGCCCTGACTCCGGGCCTGGAAGTCGCCGTTCAATTGGGCCTCGTAGCAGCGCTCGACCAGGGCGCCGATCGCCGGGCCGGGCGCCAGGCCACGGGCGATCAGGTCGCGGCCCCGCACCATCGGCGCCGGCGCCTGATCCCGGATCCGCAGCGCCTCGGCGCGCGCCAGCAGCCAGTCGCAATCGCAGCACTCGACCGGCTTCAGCGGGGGACGCCCGAGGGCGTCCGCGCGCGCCACCCGCACCAGGCGGTCGATCCGCTTCACCCGGTGAGCGAGACGGCGCACGGCCGCGTCTCCGGCGCCGCCCTCGTAGAGCTGGCGCGGCTTCAGGTGATCGACCACCAAGGGCGCCACATCGTCGACGAGGTGAGTTCGTTTGGTCAACCGCGCGAGGAGTGTGCGCGTGGGCCCCTCGCCCGCGGCCTCGTGTCCCCGGGACCGCACCCGACCGTCCACGAAACGGGTTGTCGACGGCTTGCCCAAGTCGTGGCAGAGGCAGGCGAGTCCCACCACCAGGTCCTCTTCCTCGTCATCGAGACGCTCCCTGGCGAAGGCGTCGAGGACGTGCCCGGTGTGAGTCCAGACGTCGCCTTCAGGGTGCCACTCCGGGTCCTGCTCGCAGCCGACAAGAGCTTCCAGTTCGGGATACGCCCGCAGCCACCCCACCGTCCGCAGGAACCGGAGTGCGCGCCCGATCTCGACGCCCCCAAGGAGCATCTTGCGCCACTCCTCGAACACCCGCTCGACACTCAGGTCGCTCCAGTCGATCCCGGAGCAGAGGGCTTCCGTCTCCGGATCCGGCTCCAGCTCCAGGCGGGCGATGAACTGCATGCCGCGCAGCACCCGCAACGGGTCCTCCGCGAACCGGTGCGAGGCATGACGGAGCCGCCGCCGTTCCAGGTCCGCCCTTCCGTTCAGGGGGTCATCGATCCGGTCGGCCAGGGGGTCGTACGAGATCGCGTTGATCGTGAAGTCCCGGCGCTCGGCCGCGGCCTCCACGCTCATCTCCGGATCCGCATCGACGACGAAGTCCCGGTGACGCTTCCCCACCTTCCGTTCCCGCCGGGGCAGGGCGATATCGATCGGAAGGCCCCGCAGCTTGGCGACGGAGAACGCCCGCCCCACCTGGTCGACCTGCAGGCCGAGACCTTTCAGCACCCGGTGCAGGGCCTCGGGCGTGAGCCGGAACGCCTCCAGGTCGAACTCGCGAAACTCCCGGCCGAGCAACGCGTCCCGAACGCAGCCTCCGACCAGGCGCATGGCGCCGCCTCCCGCCGCCGCGGCCCGGCAGATGTCCAGCACCCTCGGCCAGGCCGGATTTCGCTCGAAGCCTGAGCCAGGATCCCGAACCACGGCTCTGCTATTCTAGGACGCTTCCGGCGGCTGGAGATCCGCCAGTCGTTTGAGCGGCCGAAGGAGGAAACCATGAAGTCGATTCGCGAATGGTGGACCACGGGGCTGACGGTGCGGCGCGCCATCGTGCTCGCGGCGCTCATGGCCGGTCTTTCCCTGGTTGTAGCCGGGCCTGCAGCAGCACAGCTACCGGGCACCGTATACGGACAGATCTTCGACGCCAGCACGAGCGAAGCGCTCGAGGGCGTCCAGATCATCTTCACGGATCCCGAATCGCCGAACTTCCGCGACGAGCACCTGTCCGGCAAGAACGGACGCTTCCGGATCATGCTCAAGAACGTCGTCAAGCACGAACGGTCGGGCTTCAACGTCGAGCTGAAGAAGGAAGGCTACGTCACCCGGCGCGTCGGCAATGTGCGGATTCCCGCCCGCCAGGAGACGAGGCTCAGCCAGCTCTCGGGAGGCGGCGACTGGAACCTCACCTCTATCGATGAGGCCCAGAAGACGCAGGCCGCCTTCCAGCAGGGCGCCGACCTCGGCGCCGGCGCGCCGGTGGACCTCGAGGCCCAGGCGCGCGGCGGCGCGATCAAGCTCTACAACCAGGGCAGCAACGCCCTGAACTCCGGCGACTACGAGACCGCCGAGCTCCTGTTCACGAACGCACTCGAGAAGAAGCCGGATCTGGTCTCGGCAATGGGCGGACTGGCCCGCGTCTACTCGCAACGTGGCGACCATGTCAGGGCGGTCGAGTACGCCGAGCAGGTCGCGGCCACCGGCGAGGACATGGAGAACATGAACCAGATCCTCTACGTCGGCTACAACGCTTTGGGCATGGAGGACAAGGCCGAAGCCGCGCTCGCCTCGCTCCAGGCCGCGGACCCCGAGAAGGCAGCCAAGAACGTCTACAACGAGGCCGCGGACCTCTACAACGCCGGCAACCTCGCAGAGGCCAGGGTAAAGCTGGAGCAGGTTGTGGCGTCGAATCCGAGCCACCCCGAAGCGCTCAGCATGCTCGGCCTGTGCTACGCCGCCCTCTCAGAGAACGACAAGGCGCTTGAGACCTTCGAGAAGTTCCTGAGCGTGGCGCCCGACCACCCCGAGGCGGCCACCGCCCAGGCCATGGTCGACTACTTCAAGTCGCTGTAATCGTTGCGCATTCGGCCGCTCGCGGCTGTCCTGTCCGCGGGCCTGCTGCTACCCGTCCTTCCCGCTGGGGCTCAGGACGACCTGAGCCTGGAGCGGATCATGGCTCACCCGGACTGGCTTGGCCGCCAGCCGGAGGGTCCGTACTGGAGCACTGACAGCGGCAGCGCGTACTTCCTGCGCAAGCGGGAGGGCGAAGAGGCCCGCGATCTCTACCGCGTCGATCTCGAGAGCCGGCAGACGAGCCTCGTCGGCGACGTCGACCGGGGCGCGGCGGATGCCCCCGGCGGCTACTGGGACGGCGAAAGACAGCGCCGCGTCTTCGTCAAGGCGGGCGACATCTTCGTGCGCGATCTGGGCGCGGACGGCGGCCTGACCCAGCTCACCCGTACCGCCGCGGACGAGAGCGCCCCCTTCTTCACCGTCACAGGAGATGTCGCGTTTCGCCGCGGCGGCGTCTGGCTCGTGAGCGACGGGGACACGGGCCTGGTGTGGCAGCCGTTCGAGGTCCGCGCGGAAGAGGATCCCGAAGCCGCCCGCGCGAAGAAGGACCTGGAGGCCGGCTACCTGGAGCGCCAGCAGCCGCGCCTGCTCGAGATCGTCCGGCTGCGGCGCGAGCGCGACGAACGGCGAACCGAAGTGTCCAGGGAACGCCAGGCCGCCGACTCCAGCCGCACGGCCCTGCCTCACTATCTCGGCAAGGACGTCGAAGCCGCGGGCAGCTATCTCTCGCCGGCGCTGGACCACCTGGTCCTGCGGCAGCGGCCGAGCGAGTGGGACGAGGGGCTCAAGGACAAGATGCCGAACTACGTGACCCGCAGCGGTCTGGTCGAGCTCGAAGAGGTCCGCATGAAGGTCGGCGCCGCCGAGCCGACCGCTGAATCCCTGGTGCTGCTTCGTCGGGGCGATCCTGAACCGGTCACTCTGGATGTCTCGGTCCTCCCGGGCATCGCGGACGACCCGTTGGCGGCGCTGCGCGAGGCGGCCCGGGAGCGAAAGCGCCAGCGCGAGGCCGCGGCGAAGCAGGACGAGGCTGGCGACGCAGAGGCCGAACCGAAACCGCGCACTGTCCGCTTCGGCCCCGTGTCGTTCAACCGCGACGGCGCCCGGGCCGTCGTAGAGATCTACTCCACCGACAACAAGGATCGGTGGATCGCGGCGATCGACCTGGAGCAGGGAGCACTCCGTCCGCTGCACCGGATCTCCGATCCGGCCTGGATCAACTACGCCTTCCGCGACCTCGGCTGGATGCCGGACGAGGAGACGGTCTTCTTCCTGTCGGAGGAGACGGGCTACTCCCACCTGACTCTGATGAACAGCGGGAGCGGCGAGCGTGTGCAGGTGACCGGGGGCCCGTTCGTCGTCCGCTCGCCCCAGGTGTCCGCGGATGGAGAGTTTCTCTACTTCGAGGCGAACCGTGGCCACCCCGGCGTCTTCGAGGTGTATCGCGCGGCCACGTCCAGGACCGGCGCCGGCGAGATCGAACGGGTCACGAACCTCGGCGGCCTGAACTCCTTCCGGCTCTCGCCCGACGACAACCAGCTCCTGATTGTCCATTCCACCGCCACCCGGCCACCGGAACTGTGGCGCCAGGGGACCGCTCCGGGGAGCGACCCCGTCCGCCTGACCGACACCGTGTCGCCGGAGTTCCTGGGCGTCGACTGGGCGGCGCCGCGGTTCGTCGAAGTTCCGTCATCCCACGTGGAACGCCCGATCCACGCCCGGCTCTACGAGCCATCCGAACCCGCGGCCGGCGTCCGGCCCGCCGTCGTTTTCGTGCACGGCGCGGGCTACCTGCAGAACGCCCACCAGGGCTGGTCCTCGTACTTCCGCGAGTTCATGTTCCACACCCTGCTCACCCGCCGCGGCTACGTGGTTCTGGA
The DNA here is from genome assembly GCA_965238135.1 of Candidatus Multivorans sp. GTDB lineage: Bacteria > Acidobacteriota > Thermoanaerobaculia > Multivoradales > Multivoraceae > Multivorans. The sequence goes on from OZ250177.1 coordinate 984,067, forward strand.
CATGGACTACCGCGCCTCCGCCGGCTACGGGCGCGACTGGCGCACCGCGATCTATCGCCAGATGGGGACGCCGGAGCTCGATGACCTGGCCGACGGCATCGACTACCTGGTCGCTGAGCACGGAGTCGACCGGCAGCGGATCGGCGTCTACGGCGGCTCCTACGGCGGCTTCGTGACCTTCATGGCCATGTTCCGCCGCCCCGAACTGTTCGCCGTCGGCGCCGCGCTGCGTCCGGTGACCGACTGGGCCCACTACAACCACGGCTACACGTCGAACATCCTGAACACGCCGGAACTCGACCCGGAGGCCTACGAGCGCAGCTCGCCGATCGAGTTCGCCGAGGGCCTGCGGAAGCCGCTCCTGATCTGCACCGGCATGCTCGACGACAACGTCCTCTTCCAGGACTCCGTTCGTCTCGTCCAGCGCCTTATCGAACTCGGCAAGGAAGACTGGGAACTCGCCGTCTACCCGGCCGAAGCGCACGGCTTCGTCGAACCGTCGAGCTGGCTCGACGAGTACCGTCGCGTCCTCAAGCTGTTCGAGACCCACCTGCGGCCCTGATCCCGGACCGGCGGGCGGCTGGATCGCGGCTAACTTCCCCTCAGCGCCGGCAGCAGCTCCTCCCGGGTCACCCGCCGCACCGCCGCAAGACTCGCGAGAGTGCCCGCCGCCATCACCAGAAGCAGGGTCAATGCGAGCGAAAGCCACGGCACCATGGCGTGTCCGCCGAGCAGGTGCGGGCTCACCGCGACCAGCGCCGACGCGGCGCCGACGGCGACGCCCGCGGTCAGGACGAGGCCGTTCTCGGCCACGACGAGCCAGGCGAGCGCCCCCCGCCAGAAGCCGATCGCCTGCAGGGTGGCAAGTTCTCCCCGGCGCTCCAGCAGGTTCCGGAGCAGGACGACCGCCAGTCCCAGGGTGCCGAGCAGGAGGCCGAGTCCGCCCAGGGTCTGGAACGTGCCGAGATAGGTGTTCTCCACCGCCTGGAAGGCCTGCAGCCGAAGCGCAGTGGGGACCGCATCGAAGCCGAAGCCGCCGAGCGTTCGCTCGAGCTCCTGCACCGTGCGGTCCTGCTCTCCGGGTGGAGTCCGCAACAGGAAGTAGGAGGCGCCGGTGCGGCTCGGGAAGTGCTTCGCCAGGTTCGCTTCCGAGATCACGAGTTCGCTCTGGAACACGCTCTTGCGCAGCAGCCCGACCAGCCGCAGTTCCACCGTCTCGCCGCGTTCGGTCTCGATTTCGATCCCCTGCCCGACGCCCGAGTGCAGGATCCACATGACCGAGTTGAAGTCGCCGATCGCGGGGATGACTCCAGGGCCCAGATCCTGCTCCAGCAGCTTCCAGGGCTCTTCCCCTGCCCCTTCTGTGAGCGACTGAAAGCGGAAGCCGCCGCGCTCGATCAGTTCGGGCGGCGCTCCGAGCAGCCGCGGACGCTCCGGCTGGAACAGGTTCAGGCAACTGATGTCGTCTCCGGGCACGGTGCGAAAGGCGACAACCTGGCTCTGTCCGATGAGCTTGGAGGCCTCCTCCCCGAAACCCAACTCGTAGCGTCCATCCACAGTGGTCAGGTCGGCGAGAATCGAAACATCCGCCTCCGCTACAAGGTCGAAGCCCCCCGCGCCCGAGTCCAGGTCCCGCGTTTCCTCGCCGAAGCGCAGGCCGTAGGCGCCCACGGCCACGATCACGAACGACGCACTGGCCACCAGCGCCGCGCAGAGCAGGCTCCGTCCCGGGTTGAGAGACGCGTTGGCTGCCGCCATCCGCGAACCGGCGCGTAGCGACCAGCTTTCGAGCGGCGCCGCCGGGCGCCGCCGCAGCCAGAGAGTGAAGCCCGCCAGCCCGGCGATCAGGAGGCAGGCCCCGCCGCCGAAGAACAGGTAGGCCGCACTGGACGCCGGCGCCACCGCGGAGCCACCGAGCAGCACCGCGGCCAGCCCGCCGCCCAGGCTCGCGGTCCAGCGCGCGCCCCGGCCCGGCATGCCGGCGCCAGGCGGCTGGTCGGAAGTCTCGCCCCGCAGCAGCCGGATCGGCGAAACCGCGGCAAGCCGGCCCACCGCGCCCCGGATCGCGAACAGCACCACCAGAACGGACGCCGCTCCGCCCATGGCCAGCGTCAGGGGCTCGACGTGCAGATAGAGGTGGCTCGAACCGACCGCGGATCGCCACAGGGTCCGTAGCGCGGCCATCATCGCGCCGGCATAGAGCACCGCGCCGCCCAGGCCGAGAAGCACGCCGACACCGCCCAACAGCGCTCCCTCGACCAGGAAGCCGCGCCGGACGCGCTTGACGCCGTAGCCGAGCGCCAGCAGCAGGCCCATTTCGCTGGCGCGGCTCTCCGTCCCCAGCCGGAAGAAGAGCCCCACCAGAAGCGCCGCCGACACGATGAGAAACAGGCTGAAGCCCACGAACAGGCCGCCGAAGTCCGTGGCGCCCGAGGCGCCGCGCAGGCCCCTGGCCTTCACCGGCTCGACCGCGAGGCCAGCGGCGTGGAACGCGATCCTTTCCGGCAACTCCTCCTCGAGCGTTGCCTGGAGCTTTTCGGGTGTCATGTCGGCCGGGGGCAACAGCCGCAGCGAGGTCAGAACACCGAAACGGCTCGACCAGAGTTCGGCGCCGTAGTCGAGGCTGACGAACAACTTGGGGGTGGCGCGGTACTCGTCCCAGTAGGCCTCGTCCAGATCCCGGATTCGACTCAGGTCGACCGGGAAGGTCGGATCCCAGTCGCTCATGTTGTCCGCGTCGGCGACCCCCGGGAAATCCGGCGTCAGAGTCCGGTCGGCCGCCCAACCCGTCATCTCGACCACGCCCGCCACGGTCGTCTCGACCGTCTGCTCGAACAACTGCTCCCGGTCGCCGAGCTGGAAGTAGTCAATCGCCAGGCGGTCGCCGGCCGCGACCGCCAGATCCTCCGCCAGGAACGAGTTGACCAGGACCTCACCCGGCCCCAGAGCCGGGGCCGGCCGGCCGTCCGTCAGTCGCAGAGCCCCCAGTTCACCTGCACGCGCGGTGTTCAGCGCCGCGATCGTCGAGTAGGGAGCGGCCGTGCCGCTGTCGGCCGCGGCCCGGTTGGCCAGGTAGGTCGAGATTTCGATCGTCTCGGCGCCGCGCTCCGATGCCGCGGCCTCGACCTCTCCCGCCAGCTCGGCGCCGAGGATGATCTGGGATGTGGTGACCAGGAGATGCTCGTCCGTCGCCGCGAGCGCGAGTCCGAAGTCGGCCACCTCGGCGTGGGCACGGATGAGGCGTTCGACGTCGGCCGCCGCGGCCTCCGGATCGGCGGCCGGCCCGGTATCGCCATCCGCCCGCTCCCCGACCAGCAGCGAGTTCACGAGGTTGCGGCGATCAAGCTCCCGCTGCAGGTCGCGCAGGTGGAGATAGCCGACGAGAGGCTGGCTCTGGTGCGGTGCGAGCTGGAAGCGGCCCGGACCCTCGTCCTCCAGCACCGAGACCACGCTCAGCCTCACGCTCTCCAACTGGTCTGCGGGATCCTTCTCGCCCATCAGGCTTGCGCGCGGTGCTTCGCTCGGCCGCTCCAGGTAGAGCACCACGGAGTCGCCCGGCTCGACGGCGAGCGCTGAGGCGAGCGACCGGTTGATCGCCAGCGACGCGAACAATTGACCGTCCCGCCGGGACAGGTCGAGGGACTCCTCCATGCCCGGGAAGAAGGCGGCGAAGCCGTCGTCGATGCCCTGGACATTAACCCGGGCCGCCCGCCGGCCGCTCTCCGGCTGCACCACGCTGCCCCGCATCAGGATCGCCGCCGACACCGGGCCGTACCGCGCGGCAAACCCGGCGTCATTCATCAGCTCATCCCGCAACCCCTCGCGGAAGAAGCCCGCGCCGAGCAGCGCATGATCGATGCCGCCGAGACGGTCCAGGGTCAGGTCGCGCAGGCTGCCGCGCACCGAGTCGCCCACCATCAGGGCGCCGGTGAGCACCGACGCCGCCACCGCCGCGGTCAGCACCACGGCGACGTTCGAGCGCCAGTAGTGCCGCAGACTGGGCAGGGGTCCGCCGGATCTCGCCGCACCCACGGCTCAGCCTCCGGCAGCCGGCGCCGGCGGCGCTTCCCCGAGCAGTCCGCCCCGCAGCTCGACTCGGCGCGGTAGACGCGCCGCCAGTTCCTGGCTGTGGGTGACGACGATGAGGGCGCTGTCGCCCTCGGCGTGGAGTTCGAGCAGCAGGTCGGCCACCGCGCCGGCGGTCTCGGCGTCCAGATTGCCGGTCGGCTCGTCGCACAGGAGAAGGCCGGGCCGGTTGATCAGCGCGCGCACGATGGCTGCCCGCTGGCGCTCTCCGCCGGACAACTGTGCCGGCCGGTGGTCGATCCGCGAACCGAGGCCGACGATCTGGAGGAGGTTCCGGGCACGCTCCTCTGCACCGTCCCCACCATCTCCGGCAGCCACGGTGGGAAGAAGCACGTTCTGCAGCATCGTGTACTGCGGCAGCAGGTAGTGATCCTGGAACACGAGGCCCACGCGGCGGCTGCGAAACGCCGCCAGTTCCCGTTCGGGCAGGTCGTGGGCCGCCTCGCCGCCGATCCGGATGCTCCCCGATGTCGGCGTCTCCAGCGTCGCGGCCAGATGCAGGAGCGTGCTCTTGCCGCTGCCCGACGGCCCGGTCACGGCCAGTGCCTCTCCCCCACCGAGGACCAACGAAATCCCGCGCAGAACGTCCACGACACCGGCCTCCGTGTCGTAGGACTTGGTGACGGAATCGAAGCGGAGCGCGTCAGGCATGGTGGGAGCGATGCTACCCGGCCTCGGGACCGGCTCCCGCCGCTCGTCGACTCAGTCCCCGACGGTACGAGGCGAGGGTGTCCGAGGCCATCCGTTGGGCCGTGTAGTGCCGCCGCACGCCCTGGACGCCGGAGCGTCCGAGCTGCTCCCTCCGCTCGGCGTCCCCGGCCAGCTCCTCCACCGCCGAGGCGAGCGCCGGCACGTCGCCGGCGGGAACCAGCGTGCCGCCCCCGGTCATCTCGAGCATCTCGGGGAAGGCGCCGTGATCGGGCAGAACGGCGGGTACGCCATTGGCCATCGCCTCAAGCGCCGGCAGCCCCTTCGCCTCCCGGTAGACCGTCGGCAACACGAGCACGTGCAGACTGTGGAGGAGATCGATCTTCTCCCGGCGGTCCACCTCGCCGAGCCACTCGAAGTGCGGCGCCAAGCCCCAGTCGGCGATCCGCCGGCGCTGGAGTTCGAAGTAGGTCCGATCACGGCCGCCCAAGTAACCGGCGGCACGGAAGCGGACCCGCCCCGGACCCAGGCGGTCGCTCAGTTCCTTGAATGCCTCGGCCGCGAGATGGAATCCCTTTTCGGGGCACATCCGCGCCAGGTAGCCCATGATCAGCGGCGACTCCTCCGGTTCCGCCGTGCGGTTCCCGTGTCCCTCGAGGTCGATACCCAGACGGGCGACGTCGATGCGGGACGGCGGGAGGTCGAGCAGCTCGGTCATGGTCGCCGCGTAGTAGTCGTTCGGGGCGACGAGCACGTCGACCTCGCGAACCCGGCGCCGCATTTCGGCGAGGACCTGCGACCGGTGCGGCTCCTCGAGATCCTCGAGGAAGAGGTCCTCCCCCTGGAGGCCGCAGACGATGAGCGCCCGGGGCAGCACTTCGCGGAGGTGGTGGACCATCCCCAGGAGCATGGAGTTCGTCAGATGAACGACATCGGGCTGGAACTCGTTCGCGAGCCACTGCGCCAGACCCTCGAGCTCCGCCAGTTGGCGGCCCGCCTCTCCGCGCACCATGGAGAGCGCCAGCTCGCCCAACTGGCGGGCATCGGTCGCCCCGGCCGAGCGCGTCAATCGCGCCAGGAGACGCGGGTTGTCGAGCAGTCGCCGCAAACCCGCGGGCGCCCGGCTCCAGAGCGGCAGTTTCTGCTCCAGGTAGACGTTCACGGCGCCGTAGAAGACCCGGCCGTAGCTGACGTTCTGTTCGTCGGTCCGCAGCGGCGTGTAGATCGGCAGCAGGAGCGCGTTGTGGCCCTGCTGCTGGAACGCGCGCACCAGGGCATTGTCGTGGATGCAGCTCCCGCAGATCATGCCGCCGGCGCCCGCGGCCAGATAGGCGATCCGCAGCGGCTGATCGGCGCCGGTCACGGATGGAAGCGCGCCACCCGTTCTGGCCCGGGCGGTTTGCTGAATAGGGAACCGAGGACCATCGCTGTGATCGAGCCGGCGAAGATGACGGCCACCGGCATCACGCCGGTGTCGCCCACACTGTAGTCCGGTTGACCGAACCCGCGAGCGAAGAACCAGATCCAGAGAACGATCACGGTGACGATCGCGGCGGCCGCGCCCGCGGCCGTGCTGCGCCGCCAGTAGAGGGCCGCGACGACGACGGGCAACAGCGAGGCGAAGCCCGTGAACGACCACACCGAGAGGGCGAAGATGCTGCGCTCCGCGACCAGGGAGAGGAGGAAGACGGCCGTCACGACACCGACCACAAACAGCCGGCCCAGCAGAATCTGGCGGGATTCGCTGAGTTCCCCGCCCCAGCGGTAGTGCCGGACGATGTCCTGGGTGAACATCGCGCCCAGGGACAGCGACTGCGAGTCGAGCGACGACATGATCGCCGCGAACACTCCGGCGCCCAGCAGCCCGACGAGAAGATCCGGAGCGTAGAGGGTGATCATCTGGACCAGAACCGAGTTGGACGCCGGTCCCTCGAGCCCCGGAAAGTCGATGTTCCCGAACACGCCCAGCAACACGCTCGGGATCCACACCACGGCGATACACACCGGGTAGAGCACGATCGGGGCCTTGAAGGTCGAAGCAGTCCGCGCGGAAAGCCAGTGCGAGAAGATGTGCGGGAACGTCCCCACCGACAGCGGGATCAAGCTGTAGGTCAAAAGGCGAAGGGGTTGAACCGCGTCCCCGCGCACCAGGAGTTCCGGGCGGCTTTCCGCTACCCGATCGAGCGCCGCTCCCACGCCGCCGAGTCTGGTCACGATCAGAATCGCCGTCACCGCGCCCAGGACCATGAACATCGTGGTCTGGAACGTGTTCACCCAGGCGGTTCCGCGCAGACCGCCGCTCGTCACGTAGCCGATCACGACGCCCGAGATCAGCAGACTGCCCAGCCACGACGGGGCCGCGCCGTCGGTGATCTGCTGGAGCGTGATGCCGCCGCCCATCACGCCGATCAGCAGGTAGGGCAAGAGCAGCAGGACGAGCACGACGAACAGCAGCAGACCGACCGCGTCCGAGCCCCAGCGGGCGCGCACGAACTGCACCTGGGTCAAAAGCCCCAGGCGGCTGCCGACCGCCCAGACCCGGGTGCCGACGAAGAAGAACACGATGGGCACCATCAACGCCGACGACGACGCCATCAGGGCAAACACGCCGATCCCGACCCGGTACGACTCCGCCGAGGCGCCGAGCAGGGCGAACGACGTCATGTGCGTGCCGAACAGGGTCATCAGGAGCACGAACGGACCGATCGTCCGTCCCGCAACGAAGAAGTCCTCACCGGTCGCGGCCAGGCGCCGGCTGCTCCAGGCGCCGATCAGGAGCACGGCCAGGAGATAGCCGAGGATGATGCCCAGGGTCATCCGGAACCCTCTGGAGGCGCCGCTGCGCCGCCGTCCCCAGCGTCCGCGGCCTTCCCCGAGCCTGTGCCCGTCGCCAGGCGATCGAGTTCGGCGGCGGGCCAGGCGCTTCGAACCAGCCACCACATGGTCAGAACCACCGCGGCCGAGAAGAGGAGGTGGTAGGTCAGTCCGACCGGCAGGCCGAGGAACCGGCTGCCGTCATTCCAGAACCAGAGGTCGTTGTGGAGAACGTACAGCACCGGCAGCGCCGCGTACGCCAGCCGCCGAACCGCCGTCGCCGTCATGGACTCCGCCGGCCTCCGGGTCAGGGCACGCGTGCGGACACAGCCATCTCATCCGCCGCCGGCGGCGCCGCTTTGCCGCCCCCGGCGGCCGCGAATGCGGCCATGTCCTCGAACATCGACGTGAAGTCCAGCTCGAACACGTCGCCGATCAGAATGCGGGTCACCTTGCCCTGGTGTTGGGGATACAGCCGCAGGAAGGAACCGACGCTGAAGTTCGGGTCGTAGAACACGTTGACCAACTGCCGTACCGCTTCGACACCCCTCATCAGAAGAGCCTGGAAGCCCCCAAGCCGCTTCCCCGATACGTCTCCGGCGGCAATCGCCTCGATCGAAGCCTCGGCGGCCAGTTCTCCCGACTTGAGCGCCAGGAACACGCCGGAAGAGTACACGGGGTCGATGAAGGAGAACGCGTCGCCGATCGCGATCCAACCGTCGCCCGCCATCTTCTCGTTCCGGTAGGAGAAGTCCTTCATCACGGACACCGGTCGGCACTGGTGGGCAGGAGCGATGCGTCGCGCGATCTCGGCGCAGCGGGCGACCTCCTCGAAGAAGATCTCGTGCGGCCTGCCCTCCCGGTCGCGGATCAGGCTCTCCATCGGCCCCACCACTCCGACGCTGACCACGTCGCCAGCCAGCGGGATGTACCAGAACCAGCACTCGCCGGTCTCGGTGTGCAGGATCAGGGTGGCGCCCTCGTCCTTTCCCTCATCCCTGATCGCGCCCCGGAAGTGGGTGAAGATCGAAGCGTGCCGCAAACCGTAGTCGACCCGACCGAGGTCAAGCCGGCGCGACAGCATGGCGCTTTGACCGGTGGCGTCGATCACCACCCGGCTGCGCAACTCCACCGAACCGCCGTTGCCCGCCGGCGTAGCGCGCACGCCGACCGCCCGGCCGTCCTCGAACAGGACATCCCGTACATTCACTCCGCGATGGGTCTCGGCCCCCTGCTCCGCTGCCGTCTCCATCAGCAGTTGGTCGAACTCCGACCGGCGCACCTGCCAGGTGCGGGCGCTGTCCTGCCCCGGCCGCTCCTTCTCGAAGTAGAACGGCATCGACGCCTTGCCCGTCCTGGTGAAGAACTGGACCGAGTGCTTCTCCACGAAGTGGCTGCGCCGCATGTGTTCGAGCGCTCCCATCTTCTGGAACACGCCGTGCGTGTCCGGCATCAGCGACTCGCCGATCTTGAACACCGGCGCCGGCTCCCGCTCGAGCAGCAGCGTCTGCAGACCGCCGCGGGCGGCAATCGCGGCCGCCGCGGCACCTCCCGGCCCGCCGCCGACCACGATCACGTCGTAGGAACTTGCTCCGAACACCGATCGGAGTGTACGGCAACGAACCGGTAACGACTACGGGGTCTCAGCGGCTCGGTCTCATTGCAAGCCCTTCCGGCTGACCGCTGTCTGCGCCACTACACAGGCAACCTTCTCAAGTCTCTGAACGTAGTGCGGTTTGTTGTAGCCTGAACGCTCTTCATTCGACTGGCGGAGGCGCACAGTTGCGCCCTCCGCCCCTCAGAATCTCGAGAGGTAGATCCCGATGCGCATGACGCCCTCCTCCACCCTCGTTTCCTGTCTGCTGTTGCTGCTGGTTGCGGCAGCCGGAACCGCGCAGGATCCAGGCGATCCGAGTTCCACCGTCACGGACGAGATCACGGTCACGGCGCAACGGGTCGAGGAGGCCGTACAGGACGTACCGATCTCGATCGTGACCCGTTCGGGCGAAGAGCTCGAGCAGCAGGCGATAGGCGACGTGCAGGCGCTGGCCGAAGCCGCGCCCGGCGTCGTCGTCTCGGGGCAGAACCCGACCAGCGGCGAAGTCGCCATCTACATTCGCGGCATCGGCTCGAGCACGCTCGGCCTCGGCACGGAGCCAACGGTCGGCTACTACGTGGACGGCGTCTACATGCCGCGGCCTCAAGCGGCAGTGAACCCGTTCCTCGACCTGGAACGAATCGAGATTCTGCGGGGACCTCAGGGGACTCTCTGGGGACGCAACTCGACCGCCGGAACGGTGAACGTGGTCACGCGGGCGCCGCAGGGAGAGTTCCATGGGCGCCTCTTCACCTCGCTCTCCGAGCTGAACTCCAGCGAGGCGGCCGAGGGGCGCCGCTACGGTTTGTCGCTCACCGGCCCGTTGTCGAGCAAGGTCTGGGCACGCTTCACCGGCGCCACGGCCCAGGTCGAGGACGCAACCTACAACGACTACCTGAACGCCGGCAGCGACAACTTCGACGGCGTTTCGCTCCGGGGCGCGCTCACCTTCCTGCCCTCCGACTCGCTGACCTTCACGATCCGGGCCGACAGCACGGACGACGACGCCCACAGCAACTTCCACTTCAAGCCGGCTGAGGTGTCCCCCTACAGCACGGTCGGGACCCTGAACCGGTTCTACGGCTACTCCGAGCCAGACGACGTCCACCGCATATCCGTCGACACCCCACCCGTGTCGCCCTACCAGGAAAGCGGCTTCTCCCTCAACATCAACAAGGTGCTCGGCGGAGGCACGAGCTTTACCTCGATCAGCAGTTGGCGCGAGTTCGATTCAATGCGTGACGCGGACATCGACGGTTCGCCTCACCGCTTCGTGACCACCTCCGGCACCTTCGAGTCCCAGTGGTGGTCGCAGGAGTTCCAGCTCCACGGCGCCAACGACCGCGCCAACTGGGTGGCCGGAGCGTACGCCTTCAGCGAGGACAGCCGGTCCCAGGTCAACACGGTCACCGACACGGCGTTGCTCGCCGTCTGGCTGTTCGCGAACAGTCCGCAGACCTTCGCGTTCAATCCGACGAACTTCTGTTCTCTCGGCTTCCTGGCGCCGCCGTTTCTGTGCGGGCCGAGCTACTACAACGCCGTGGCGCCGTTCATCGGCCTGCCCGTGCCGGGAAACCCGCAGGCCCTGCCCTTCGAGACGAACCTCGACAGCTCCCTGTACGCAGCCTATGGCCAGGTCGACTGGACCCTCAGCGACCGCGTGACCCTGACCACCGGCGCCCGCTACACGACCGACGAGAAGGACCACCTGCAGGCCGCGCTCAACTTCCAGACCTTCATGCCCCAGACCCAACTCCTGAACGACAGTTGGAGCGCCCTGACCCCCAAGCTCGGTCTGGAGATTCGTCCCGCGGACAGCGTGATGCTCTACGGCGCGGTGACCGCCGGCTACAAGAGCGGCGGCTACAACTCGGTCTCTCTGCAGCCGGCCTTCGACGAGGAGACCGTGACCAGCTACGAAATCGGCATCAAGTCCTCCGTCGCCGACCGCAGAGTGCGGATCAACGCGGCCGCATTCCACTACGACTACGACGATCTGCAGGTGGCGGTGCTCTATCCCGACCGCTCAGTGATCGAGAACGCGGCCAGTGCGCGCATCCGCGGCCTCGACTTCGAGCTCTCGGTGCGGCCGAGGCCGCAGTTCGCCTTCGATCTCTCGCTCGAGCTCCTCGACGACGAGTTCGTCGATTTCACGTCGCTCGATCCCGTGCTCCAGGCGCAGTTCGTGGAGCAACTGCTGGCCGCGGGTTTGATCGATCCGTCCCAGGTGCTCCTTGGCGGCGGCGGCGCCCTTCCGATTCCGCCCAGCGACCTTTCCGGCAACGGACTGCCCCGGGCGCCCGATTTCTCGGCCACCGCCTCGCTGCGATACACGTTCGACCTCGGCAGCAGCGGTTCACTTACCGCACGCGGCGAATACCAGTACACGGACGACGTCGCCTTCGATGCCTTCGAGCGCTTCGTCCAGCCCTCCTACAGCCTGCTGCACGCCCAGTTGCGCTGGACCTCGGCACAGGGCCGCCTGTTCCTGGCCGCCTACGGCCGCAACCTCGGCGACGAGGAGTACAGGCTCAGCCAGTTCTTCGTGAGCTACACCGGGTCGCTGGCGGTCTGGGCGCCGCCCGCCGAGGTCGGCCTCCAGTTCGGCATCGACTTCTAGGAGCTTCCCGCGATCAGGTGTAGCGCGCGCCGCGGTACTGCTCGTCGTAGAACCGCGGCAGGAGCTGGTCGACGCGCAGAAGCCCGCCTTCACTGAGTTCGATCCGTTCCGGCCCCACCGTGGCCAGCCCCTGCTCGGTCAGGCTGCCGAAGGCGTCCGCATAGCTCTCGGCCACGTCCACGCCGAACTTCCGCTCGAACGCGGACCTCTCCACCCAGCCGCGCTTCAACTGCAGGATGAGCTCTCGGGTCAGACGCTCCCGCGGGGTCACGGCAAGCGCCCTGCGGGTGGCCAGACCGCCGTCGTCGATCGCCGCCAGGTAGTCGTCCCAGCGGTCGTGGTTCTGCAGGTGCACGCCGCCCATGTGACCGAAGGATGACACCCCGATCGGGATCATGTCGGCGCCGCTCCACACCTCGCGGGCATAGACGAACTTGCAGCCCCGGTCCCGGCGCATCATGGTGTAGGCGCTCCAGCGCTCGAAGCCGGCCCGCTCGAACTGCTCGAAGGCGTAGGCGTGCCATTCCCGCTTGGTGCGCCAGTCGGCGAAGGCGGGCACGTCGGCCTCTCCGCGAAGTTTGGCCTTCGAGTACACCGTGTTGAAGGGCAACTCCATCTGGTAGATGGTGATCGAGTCAGGGTCGTACTCGATCGTCAGGTCGACGGTCCGCTTCCAGCTCTCCCAGGTCTCGCCGACCATGCCGGCGATCAGGTCCACGTTCAACTGCCGAAAATCCTGCGCGCGGATCCAGTCGCGCACCCGATAGATCTCCTTCGACACGTGGGCCCGGCCGTTCTCCTCCAGGATCCCGTCGTCGAAGTTCTCCACCCCGAGGCTCAACCTGGTGACGCCGATGCTCCGGATCGCCTCCAGCTTGGACTGCGTCAGCGTCCCCGGCTCGCACTCGAACGCCACCTCCTCGGCGCCGTCCCACGACATGACGCCTTGCAGCCGCTCCGCCAGCGGAATCAACTGCTTGGCGGCGATGTAGGACGGCGTGCCGCCGCCGAAGTAGACGAAGTCGAGCTTCCGGCCCCGGATCGAGGCCCGTTCCGCGTAGCGCTCCAGCTCAATGCCCAGGGCGTCCAGGTAGCGCCCGATCTGCTCGTGGTTCTTGTCGATGTAGACCCGGAAGTAGCAGAACTTGCAGCGCTTGCGGCAGAACGGGATGTGAATGTAGAGGCCCAGGGAGGCGCCGGGTACGGGCGCCCGGTCGAGCGCCGCCACCGCCTCGCCCACCGCGGCCTCGTTCCAGGCCGAGTACGGCGGGTAGTTCGACACGAAGACCGAACCGATGTCGGTTGCTTCGAGATCGAGCAGACCGGTCGCCGGCTCCGCGATCACAGCGCTGCCTTCACGACTGCCTTGACTCTTGCTTGCCATCTGCCAGATCCCTCACCCGAAGCAGTACAGGATGCCGTCCAGGCCGCCGATCACGAGGCGCCCCGATGCCACCGCCGGTGAGGCGACGATCGCCGAACCGGTGTCGTACTCCCAGACCGGCGCCCCGGTCGCTTTGTCGAGCGCATGCAACAGGCCCCGCTTCGACCCCAGGAACACCCGGTCGCCCACGATCACCGGCGAGGAGTCGATCCGCGCGCCGCTGTTCCACTGCCACTTCCGCTCGCCGGTCGCGGGATCGAGAGCATGCACGATCTTGTCGCGGCCGCCGATGACCACGATCTCGCCGTCCGCGGCGGCCGACCCGTAGTACGGGAACTTGCGGACCTCGTGCTCGTAGCCCCACACGACCTGCCGGCGTTCCAGGTCGATTCCCAGGACTTCGTTCTCGAACGTCCCGACATAAGCAAGCCCATCCACCACAGCCGGGCTCGAGGCGGCCTGCCCTCGGAGGTCGATCTTGTGGACCGTCTCTCCGGTCTCGATGTCGATCAGCCACATGAAGCCGTCGCAGCCGGAGACCGTGGTCAGCCCGTCGGCGACTGCCGGCGTGCCGTGGACGTAGCCGTCCGTCTCCACCTGCCACACCTTTTCGCCACTCTCCCGGTCCAGGCAGTAGAGCGAATTGTCGTAGGAACCGACGAGCAGCCGGTCGCCGTGCAGAGACACGCCGGCGTAGATCTCGCCCAGCGTCTCGAACTTCCACTGCTCTTCGCCGCTCTTCGCGTCCAGGGCGTGAATGAAGCCGTACTCGTCGCCGATGTAGACGACGCCGTCGAAGACCGAGACGGGCGCCTTGATCGGCGTTCCCGCGTCGAAACGCCAGAGTTCCTTTCCCTCGGCCAGGGTCACGGCATAGACCCGGCCTTCGTAGTCACCGAAGAAGACGACGCCGCCTGTGATCGCGGCCGTACTCTCGATCTCGCTCTCGGTATCGAAGGTCCAGAGTAGCTTCGGGTCCTGCGGCAGGGTCGTTCCCGCCACACCCGTTCCCAGCAGATTGCCGCGAAACACCGGCCAAGCATCGGCGGCGGGCCTGAGCAGCGCGTTCTTCGTCGCCGGATCCCGAGCCCCGCCGTCCCCCGCCGCTGCCGCGGTTCCTACGGCAACCAGCGCGCTGAGCAACAACATCGCGGCCAGAATCAAGTTCCCGCCCAGGCGCGTAAACACGGGCGCGCCCGGTGCGCGCGGCGGGCGGCCGACAAGGTGGACGATCTCCAACATGGCAGGAACGAGGACAGCGGCCTGTGCCGTGGAGCAATGCGGTACCGCACGCCTCAGAATGCCGCCTGGTAGAGGTTCAGCATATCGGAGGCGGTGACGGCGCGCGGATTGAACTGCGCCGTCCACTGCCTTGATGCCTGCGATGCCAGGAGCTCGAGATCACCTTCGCTGACACCCAGATCCCGTAGCTGGCCGGCTACGCCCACACGGTCGCGGAGGCCGGCCCACGAATCGGCAAGCCGCGCGCTCGCGGGTCCATTCGCTTCCTCCTGCCCGTCGAGCAACCGAACGAGTCCCAGGTAGCCCGTGTCGCCGGTCTCGCCGTTGTAGCGGACGACGTGATCCAACATGACGGCCACCGCCACGCCATGCGTAATGTCGTAGCGCGCGGTCAGCGGATTCGCCAACCCGTGGGCTGCGCCCAGCATCGACGCCTCGATCGCGGCGCCGGCAAGGTGTGCGCCGAGCAGCATCTCGCCCCACAGATCGTTGATCTCCGCGTCCGACTGCGAATCTGCCGCCGGAAGGCTGGCAGGCTGGGCCGCGGCGACGACCTCGAATCCGCGCAGCAGACGCCGAAACCCCTCCGAGGAGAACATCTGGGAGTACGGATTCGCGGCGGTGGCAACGAAACTCTCCATGGCATGGGAAAACGCGTCGAGGCCCGCGGCCGCCATGACCTGGGGGGGCGCCGTGCGCGCCAGTTCCGGATCGAGAAGAGTGGCCCAGAACCGCGCCTTCGGGTCGCCGCAGGCCATCTTGCGATGGTCGTCCTCGCGCGAGATGACGGCAAACGACTGCGCCTCACTGCCGGTGCCCGCAGTGCACGGCACGCCGATCGAGGGCAGCATGGGCTTGGAGGCCTTCCCGAAGCCCCAGTAGTCCTCCATCCGGCCGCCGTTCGTAAACACGAAGTTCGCGCCCTTGGCGCAGTCCATCGCCGAACCGCCTCCCAGGCCGACCAGGAACGTGGCCTGGTGGGCCCGTGCAGCGTCGGCCGCGGCTGCTACGTGTCGTTCCCCGGGGTTCTCTGCGACCCCGTCGAAGACGGCAACTTCCAGACCGGCACGCCGCAGGGAAACGAACGCGCGGTGGACATGGCCCGCGGCTGCGATGCCCGGGTCCGTGACCACCAGCACGCGGCCGCCGCCAAGTTCCTGGACGAGGTCGCCGATGAGGTCGATCACGCCAGCACCGAAGAGGACCCGACCCGGCGCCGTGTCGGCGCTCCAGGAGTCCTCCGTTTCGAGCGGTCGCTGCCCTCGCTTGATTCCCACGGCGGTTTCGGCGCGGCCCCCTACTTCGATCCGATCGCGAACACGTCGGAGCGGGTGGCCACATAGATTCGGCCGTCCTCCGCAACCGGCGTCGTGTACACCGCCGACCCCATGTTCTGCTCGGCGATCACCTTCTCTTCGCGCCCCGCCTCAAGCACGACGATGTCCCCGTCCTCGTCGCCGAGGTAGACCTTGCCGTCCGCCACGAAGGGTGATCCCCACACGGCGGCGAACGTGTCGTGGGTCCAGAGGTGCTCGCCCGTCGCAACATCGAGTACGTAGAGGAAGCCGCTCAGGTCGGTGATGTAGAGGAGGCCGTCGGCGATCGCCGCGGTCGAGATCGTGCGGTTGAACTCCTCGCCGCCGAAGTGCCAGAAGACCGCGCTGTCGGTCACGTCGCCTTCGACGTTCGCGTCCAGGGCGTAGAAGTGTCCCTGTCCCTCGCCGTGCTCGGGATCCTGACCGACGCCCAGGTAGAAGCGGTTGTTGTAGAAGACCGGCGTCGAGATGATGTTGTTGCGGGTGCCTCCGCCCCCCAGTTCCCAGACCGAGTCCTTGGGGTTCAGGTCGAACTTCCACAGCAGCTTGCCGGTCGCGGGCTCATAGGTGTAGAGCCAGCCGTCGCCGCCCGGGAAGGCGACCTGCGGCTGGCCGTCGACGACTCCGTACGCCGGGTTCGACCACGAGCCGTGCAGGACCGCATCGCTGCTGTCGATGCTCTCCCAGACCAGTTCGCCGGTGTTCTTGTCGAGCGCAATGAAGGTCGGCGACGCCGGCGAGGGAAGGTTGATATGCCCCTCGTCGACCCCGGCGCCGGTGACCGTGAACAGCAGGTCGCCGATGACCAGGGGCGAGCCGGCGGCCAGGTTGTGCGGGAACACGTCGAGCTCGGCGATCATGTCGTACTCCCACACGATGTCGGCGTCGAGTTCCTCCTTGTACTCCTCCTCGGTCATGCCGTCGTTCTTGCCGTCGCGGAAGCCGTCCACGTCCACGGCCACCACTGTGGCGCGGTTCGAGATGTAGTAGACCCGTTCGTCCTCGACGTACGGCGTGGAGCACACCCCCTGCAACGGCCAGTCGTTGACCCGGCCGGCCCCCAGCTTGTCGTGGGTCGCCTGCCACAGGAGTTCGCCCGTCGCCTTGTCGAGAGCAATGACGACTCCCTTGTCGCCCTCGATGCCGCCGCGCCGAAGTCCCTCGTTGTTCGTACCGACGAACACCCGCTCGCCGCGAACAACCGGGCCCGCATAGGTCTGGGAGCCGACCTTGGCCCGCCACAGGATGTTCTCTCCGCTGCGAACGCTCCACTCCGTCGGGAGGTTCTTGGCGTCGGAGACCATGTTCCGCGAGGGCGTGTTGCCGAACATCGCCGGCGGCTCGGGATCTGCCGCCGCGATCGGCGCCGAGGCCGTCCCCGCGAGAAGGAGCGCCTGGAGAAGAGAAAGTCGAGACTTCATGGTGATCCAGTCCGTAGGTCGAATGAACGTGTGGGAATGCTGCCAAGGAGGAACAGGAGAATGCGGCCACGACGACCGGTCACCGCACCCGCGCCGCCGAAGGGCGGCAACGGTATCAAAGGGTCTGAAGCGCGTAGAGCGTGTCGCTGGTTGCGAGGTACAGGACCGAGCCTTCAGCCACCGGCGACCCGTAGACCGCCTGTGGCATGACGTTCTCCGCAAGCACGTCGAGCGTCCGGCCGCCGCGCAGGACCGCCACATCGCCCTCCGTGTCCGCCGCGTAGACCTTGCCGTCCGCGACCAGGGGCGAACTCCAGAACGGCGCCAGGGCGTCGTACGCCCACAGCTTCTCGCCGGTGCCCGCGTCGAGCCCGAACAGGAAACCGTTCAGGTCCGCCACGTAGACAACGCCGCCGGCGACCGCCACCGTGGCGATCGCGCGCCCGAAGTCCGGATCCTCGAACCGCCACCGGACACCGGTTGCGGTGACGTCGCCGCTGCCGCCGGCGTCGATTGCCCACAGCACGCCCGGGCGAAGGGAAACCTCCGGATCGCGCCCCACCGCGATGTAGACCGTGTCCTCGTGCAGGACGGGCGTTGCCACGAACGCATGGCGGCTCGCGGCGCGCGTGGCGCTCGTGGTGTCGTCAGCGGCCGCCGCCGAATTGCCGTCGAAGCGCCACAGGGCGCGGCCCGTAGCCGGCTCGAACGCGTAGAGCCAACCGTCGCCGCCCGGAAAGATCACCTGCTCGCGCGCGCCGGCGCGGCCATGCGCCGGGCTCCCCCACTGGCCGTCGATCAGGCCGGCGCCGGGGCTGGCGTCGCTCCACACCGGGCGCCCGTTCGAACGGCCAACCGCAACGAAGCTCGGTGCGTCCGGGGCAGGAACCCGCCCGTCGTCCGTCACCCCGTTGCTGGTCGACGCGAACACGAGTTCGCCCACCGCAAGCGGCGTCGAGGCCGCCATGTGCTTCGGGAACACACCCCACTCGGCCAGCATGTCCAGCGACCAGGCGGCGCCGCCCGCCAGATCCACCGCCCCGAGTTGGCCCCGGTTGGAGACGTAGTAGAGCCGTTCGCCGTCGAAGGCCGGGGTCGAGCAGACGCCCTGCAACGGCCAGTCGTTCGCCTCCCCGGTCTCCAGCTTCTCGTGGGTGATCTGCCACCGGAAGCCGCCGGAGGAACGGTCGAAGGCCATCAGGACGCCCCGATCGCCCGTCGCCTCCGGGTCGCGCGGTCGCTCGTTGTTCGTTCCCACGACCACCAGGTCGCCGGCGACCGTGGGGCCGCCGTAGGTGACGGTGCCAAGTTCGGCCGACCACAGGACACCCTCACCGGTGCTGACATCCCACGTTACGGGCAGGTTCTCCGCTGCCGCGACCCGGTTGCGCCCGGGGTTCGGGTCGTCGGCGCGGAGTGTCGGCGAGGTCGCCAGTGCCACACCGTAGAAGGCGGCGCTCGTCCTGGCAGCGAGCAGCCGGAAGCCCACGAACCGGATCAGGCGTCCCTCAACTGCGGCGTGATCACGCCCAGCTCAACCGACGTCTCCACCACCGCCTGGATCGTGTCCTCTACCGGCCGGACGGTTGCGCCGAGGACCGACGTGGCCTTCCGGCAGTGGTTGACGGTCTTCGGCCGGGGTGGCCCGCCGTTCTCCGAAACCGCGGGCTCGCCGACGACGAAAGATGGGAAGGCCTCCCGGATGATGTCGGCAACTTCGGTACCGAACCGCAGCGCCGAGCGTCCGCCGCTGCCGTGCAGGATGTAGCGGCTGCCGCCATGGGTGGCCGAGTGATCCACCGGCGACTCCGCCGCCAGACGCTCCGCCTTCACCAGATCGCGCACGTCGATGATGTTGTAGTACATGTCGTACGGGCTCGGCCAGGACGGTTCCAGCCCTGCGGCCAGACGGCCGATCTGCTCGATCCACTGGCCGACCTGAGCCTTGAACAGGATGGGTCCGCAGATCATCGCCGGGTTCATCGTGACCACGTCCCAGCGACCGCTGCTCTCGTCCGCGGCCCGGTTGAGCAGCCGCTCGGTGTCCACCTTGCTGCGGGCGTAGGAGTTCCGCCTGTGCTGCCAGACCTCGGGCGCCACGTTGTCGGAAGCCCAATCCCTCTCGGTCCACTCGTAGCCCTCAGGCTTCGTCGGAGCTCTAAGGCCCGAGACCGCCGCCATCGAACTCGTGTAGACGAGGCGCCTCACGGTACCGTTCCGGTTGATCGCGTCGATCACGTTCCGCGTACCGGCAAGGCCGCCCTCGTAGACGTCCGTCGCGACATCGCCCGAGCCCTGCGGCTGCGACTTGCCGTCGGCCGAGTTGCCGAGGACCGCGGCGACGTGGAACACGGCCGAGCAGCCGGCGAACGCCTCGTCGTAGGACCCGGGCACGAACAGGTCGCAACCGTCCACCAGCTCGACGTTCGGCAGCCGGCTCAAGTACGAAACACAGTCCCGGCCGCGCCAGGAATCCGCGTCGCGCAGGCAGGCCCGCACGTTGTACCCGTGAATCACGAGTTCACGGACCATGTGGCCGCCGGTGAAGCCGGAGCAACCGGTGACGGCGACCGGACCGTCGTGGGGAGAGATGGCGGTCATGATGCGATGGCCCCCCTGAGATCTACTCCGCCGGTTCCAGTTCGTGCGACACCATCCAGTTGATGCCGAAACGGTCGGTGCACATCCCGAAGTAGGCGCCCCAGAACGTCTCCTCCATCGGCATCGCCGCCACGCCACCCTCCGACAGCCCGGCGTGGAGCGCGTCGGCGTGCTCCCGGCTCTCCGCCGCCACCGAGATCGAGAAGTTGTTGCCGACCTGAAGCGGCGGCCCGAACTGCGGGCTGCTGTCGCTCCCCATGAGGACGCTGTCGCCGACCGGCAGCGAGACGTGCATGACCCTGTCCTTCTCGTCGTCTCCCACCCCCATGTCGTCCGGCCCTTCGCCGAAGGTCGTGAAGACCTGGTACTCGCCGCCGAAGACGGCGCGGTAGAACTCGAACGCGTCCCGGCAGTTGCTGTCGAAGGTCAGGTAGGTGCTGAGTGCCATGGAGTTTCTCCTAGTGAAGATGGGGCGCGCCCGGTGATTCCCCGGTCGCGGGGCGGCGGCGATCCTATGCGAAGCTCAAAGCGACCGCTAGGTCACTCCAAGTCGTCGAGGAACTCGGAAGCAGGATCGACCCCGGTCACGAGCAACCGATCGCGTGCCCGCGTGCAGGCAACGTAGAGCAGGTGCCGCTCCGTGTTGTAGACATCCTCGAGATCCGCCTCGTCAGCGACGTTCTCAATCCTGGCCTGAAGCGGCAGCACCTCGTCGTCACAAGCCATGACCGCGACAGCGCGGAACTCCAGGCCCTTGGCGCGGTGCATGGTGCCGACCGCGACCGAATCGACGCGGGTGCCGGCCACTCCTGCATCTTCCTTCTGCGCCCCCTCATCCTCGACCAGCCGGGTCCCCTGCATTCCAGCCGCCGACACCGCTCGCAGAGCTCGCTCGATTTGCCCCGAGGAACGAACAAAGAGCCCGATCTCGCCTGGGCGGAAGTCGCCTCCCGCCTCTTCAGTGCTGGCGGGGGCCTCATCAACCGCAGAATCGGGCGTAGCCTGCGTCAGGCCGCGAAGCCACTCGCCCACCGCAGCGACTTCGCTCTCTTCCGACCTGAGAATGCGAATCTCCGGCTCGGGGCCGTTGAATACCGACACGGTGCCGCGGCGATCCTGTTCGACGCCGTCCACGTCCGCGATCTTCGCCGGCAGCAGGCGATCGGCCTTCCCGCGGATCTGGTGCGACGTCCGGTAGTTCACACGCAGAGTCCGAGAGCGTCCACGAACGTCCACTCCCAGCTTCCGCCAGGAGAACGGCGCCCGAAAGATGCGTTGACCCAGGTCACCGGCGAAGAAGAGGCTGTTTGGTCGGTCCTCGCTGAGTGCCGCCAGGAACCGAAGCTCGGCGACACTGACGTCCTGCGCCTCGTCGATGACGCAGAAGTCGAAAGGTGACCTTACGGCCTGGTCGAAGTGCTCCTTCAGCCGTCCGAACATCGCGGCGGTGGTCAAGAGCTCCTGCCGCTCCAACTCCCTTCGCACCTTCGCGAAGATGTCCCAAAGCACCCTCCGATGAGCCTCGGCCAAGCGGGTGCGGCGACCAAGCCGCGGTACTGCGCGGTACTCGTCCCAATTTCGCAGTTGCCAAGCGTCTACCACGCCACTCCATTCAGCCCAGAGGAACCGGTCCGAGAAGCCGTGGCCAGGAACTTCCTCCCCGGCCCGCCGCAGCAACTCGTCCGCCTGCTCTTCCGATACGCACTTGAGCGGACCGATGTTGAGTTCATACAGGCGTTGAGCCAGGCCGGCCATCGACTGAACCTCGATGCGTTCACCCAGGCGCGGCCGTTTCCCGATCAACAGCCGCAACCGTTTGCGCAGCGCCTCGGCAAGCGGCGCCGAGAACGTGGCGAGGAGCACCCGCGCTTCTTCGTGCGTCTCGGCCAGGTGAACCGCGCGGTGCAGGGCGACAATCGTCTTGCCTGTGCCAGCCGATCCTGCGACCCGCGCCGGACCGCCGTAGTCGCGTTGCACCAACTGCCTCTGCGCCGGGTGCAGGAAGACGGTCCACTTCTCCCAGGGGGCAGCCAGGGCCCGCCCCAGTTCCTCGCGGTCACTCACAACCCGGAACCGACGCCCCGCGTCCGGATGAGCGAACGGATCGGCACTCGGCGCCAGCGGCGCCGGAATCTGAGGCGTGTTTCCGGTTGCCACTTCGAGCAGTGCTTCGGCCGCTTCCGCCGGCAGGTGGTCGGCCAGCTCAAGCAGCGACTCCTCCGTTGCGGACCGGACATCCTCAAGCCAGTCAGCGGGTACGCCGTAGCTCAGCAACTCGTCGTCCGTGGTGTCGGCGAAGAGGGGTGTTGCGGCCGGCTCAGCCGCCTCAGGCGACGGTCGCGCAGGAAGTACTGCCGCGCTCGACGCGGCCGACCCTTCGGCCGGCTCCGCCGGCCCGGTCGCATCCCACTGCGCGGGCACGTAGGCGGGAACCTCGACTTCCCGCACAACCTCCCGGATCTCCACCAACTGCGCCGCTCCGGTCCGCGGATGCCGCTCCAGGCGGCGCCGCTCCGCCCATCGATAGGCCTTGTCATGGTGGTCCACGTAGCAGAGCAGGAGACTCGCCGCGGTCCGGTGCACGATGATCCGAAGATCACGACCTGCGCGCGCCGACCAGAAGTTGCGGTCCCGCGCCGAGTCGACTCGATGCAGGCGCAGACCTGGGCGCGACGGATCCACCTGGAGGTCGAACGCTGTCATCTTCGCTGCCTTCTGCTCATTGGAGCGAAGCCGGGCCAGACTGTCGGTGAACGTGTCTGCGATGCGGAATTCCACGGCGCCGCGTAGCCTATGGGAGGCGCCTACGACGCGTCACGGTTACGGAGTCTACTGCCCTAAGTAGCCAAGCCGCCGCGAGATCAGGAAGTGGACGGAGCGTTACCGAGACCGTTTCTATGTTCAGGAAGTTGTCTACGCATATGTTGGTGGCGCGTCGGTTCGACGCTACGTTCGTGGTGCTGTGCGCTAAGGATGAGATTGGCGACTTGGAGGAATGGCGGACATCTCGGTGGAGGCCAAGTCGAGTTGGTGTGTCAGAAACTTCGTTGGCGACTGTGTCCTCTCAGAATCCTACGAGAGCACTGATTAGAGCGGCACCAACCGCAGCGATGGCCCAAAGAAGAACTTGGAGCTTCCGTCGGCGAATGGCGGAGAGCAATGTCTCTCTCATGCGGAGTCTTCCCTCGAAGAGAGTCTTCGTTCTCCTGCCGTCTACTAGGCAGTCGACTATGACAAGTTCGCTGTAGACGATTCGTGTCCAGCATTCATGGCGTTTGGGGTCATCGCGGTCGTAGATCATCAGGCGCTGTCCGTTGAACGCCTGAAACCACTGCCTCTCATGTTCTCTGTTCAGCGGCAATTCAACAACGGCTTCCGCTTTCTTGGGCCATCCCTGAGCCCTGAATTTCGCGACCTCGTACAGCTTGTACTTGCCGGTGATTTGCCCCTCCGGGGCGAAGTTAGTGACGAGGGTTAGCTCCAAGTCGGTGTGGATCTTCGGGTCGTAGAGTAAGGCATTGGCTATGGGCATCCACTCCGGCGGGATTCTGAGCTTGCCAGTAGCTGCGTCGCGGGGATCAAGGAATTTCGTCCCTCCGTGTTCATTTACTTCAACTAGGTCGCCGGGGACGTAAGTCCGCACGCGTTCTTCCTTCTTTCTAGCCATCTTCGGTGTCTGGTTCTCGGGGCTGGACTGGCTGACGATGGTCAGTTCGGTCGAACGAGAGGCGCGAGGTTGCGGAGCAAGCGGTCTATACGTGTAGCTCCGTCTTGGAGGTTCCGAACGGCCTCTTGTGCGGCGGAAAGAGCCGAGAAGTCGAGGGTCTCGACGTTAGGACTGTGTGGTCTCACGGGAATCTCCCTGTGAAGTTGGTTAGACGGCTCTGATCGTCCACTCTACTGCTGGACACTGCTGTCCCACAAACATCAGACGATGACGAGTTGAGTGTTGGCGTTCTCGGGAGCATGGTTGCTCGGTGGCGGGCGTAGCAGGTCAAGGAGAGGCCTTCTCTCGAACCGGTTGAGTTGAAGTAGGCGGAGGATGGCGGTGAGATTCCATGTGCTCTTGTTTGCGAAGTTGATGTAGGCGAGCAGCAGGCGGACGCAGATGGCGATCCAGATCTGTGTCATGACGGCGTTGCGGGAAGTCCCGACGAAGCTCCTCACGCGCAGGTTCTGCTTGATCCACTTGAAGAACAGTTCCACCTGCCAGCGCGCCTTGTAGATGGCGGCGATGGTGCGGGCAGCGAGCCGGAAGTTGTTGGTGAGGAACACATAGTGACGGCGCGTCTCCGGGTCCCGATAGCCCACGCGGCGAAGTGGGATGGGGCACTTCTCGCGTCCCTTCTTGCTGGTGAGGAGGATCGTCTGATCCGACGTCACGCCGCATCCCCGGGGGAAAGACCGGCGCTCCCGCACCTTGTACTTGATGCCTCGCTTCATCTGTGTGACGAGGAAAACCCCTCGTGTATCAAGGGTTTTGAGCCACTCGAAGTCAAGGTAGAGCCGGTCCGCCACGACGATGCTCTGGCAGAGGTCCATGTGCGTGGCGTCGAGGGACACCAGCCTGTTCTTGAAGCGGAAACCATGTCCGGGCGCCAGCTTCCGGCAGCGGGACAGGAGACGGTCAAACAGCGCCTCGAAAAGCTCGTGCGGCTGCTTCTCGTTGACACGGGCCAGCGAGGACCGTGTGACCCGCCCCACGCCCAGGTGGTAAAGCTTCTGCGCCTGCGCGTCCAGATTCGACACGATGTCCCGAAGGCTGCTGCGCCCGGAAAGCTGCGCGGTAGCCATTGCCACGAACTGACTCCACCGGGTCATCGACCGCAGCTTCCGCCCCTTGTGGTGCCGCCGAGCGTCCTGCTCGAACTCATGTCTCGACACCAACTTGAGCAGCTGGCCGATCACGGTGCTATGATGCGCCATGGGTCTGAATCTCCTTGTGGCAGTTGACCTTTTGTCTAAGATCAATCATACCTCAAGCAGCGATTCAGACCCATTACTCAACCCCGTTTGTGGGACAGCAGTGACTGCTGGAAGGCGAGGGTGCCGAACGGGAGATGGAGATCAACCGTCGAGGCACTTTGGTGCGTCCGCGGGACGATGGGCCAGAGTCGCGCCGACTTCCGAAGGATGCTCCCGTTCGGGCGGCCAGCTACTGGTCGTTCAGCTAGAATAGGCGGGCGGCGAGCTGGTGTGACAAGGCGGCGGCTTCCCCCGATACAGAATCCTCGTCCCGCACCTCCTTTATCAAACTGTCCTGGGCGGGCCGATCGAACGTATTTACGTACTCTTGGGGCAAGCTTGACCGGATCTGCCGCCGCCACACTCGGGTCTGCATGGCCGAGACGCGCGGCCAAGGAACGCCCAAGTTGGTCCCAAGTCAGCATCGGCGCCGCTTCCGGCCTGCGCTTTCGCGCGTTTCTAGAGAATCCGCTGCCGATCAGGACAGAAGCGCGCTGGTCCAAGAGGACATCGCGGATCTGGTCGAGGTAGATCTGACCCTGGAAGTCGCCGCTGAAGACGGAGTTCCTCGATTCCTTCCTACTGGCTGACCCGCCAGATGATGGCTACACCCGAAAGACCTTCATCACCTCGTCGCCGAGGTGGTTGATGACCTTGACAGCGATTCGGCCCGAGCTTGGGCGCGGAAACGGACGCGAGGTGTCGCTGTGGAGAGTCTCCCAGGCTTCGCGGTCGATCTCGGCCTTGAGGCTGGTCTTGAGGGACTTGTAGGGGTCGTTGGCGCCGAGGAAGTAGGCGTGGCGGACGAAGAAGCTCTCTTCGTTGTAGTCCGTGTCGATGAACCAGCAGGCGATGCCGTCGGCGGAGTCGCTGCGGACCTTGCCGGTGCGGGGGTCGAAGACGTCGACGCCGTTGAGCTTGACGCGGAACTGCTCTTCACCGCCGTTGTCGGAGGTTACCGTCAGTATGTCGATGTCGGGCTCGCCGAAGATCACGAAGAGGTTGCCCTTGCCGGTGTTCTTGAGGTCTTCGGCCATGTGCAGGTCGGCGTTCATCCGCGCCTTGAGCACAGGCACGCGGCCGAGCTTGCTGAACTCGGTTGCCTGTGCGTCGTAGCTGAAGGCGCAGGAGATCAGGACATCGAAGCCGGCGTCGGCGGCCTCCCGGGCCGCGTCGACCAGGTCCGGGCGGGTCACGCTGCCGAACTCGGGCCCTACCAGGATCCCGGCGCGGCGGTCTTCGCCGGTCCCGGCCTCCTCGTAGGAACCTTCGGCGGCGATCATCTTGCCGGGCCAGGGCCTGAGCGACGTGAACTCGATTCGGTCTTCCCGATGGGCCTGCTGGACACCGGCAGCGCGCAGGTGCTCCAGGATCATGCCTCCGAAGTCCTGACCGGTTCCGTTGGTCTTCCGCGCTTCGCCGACGACATCGACCAGGTTGTCTTCCTCGTCGATCAGGAGGGAGCGATGGGGCGAGAGCGACTCAACCGTGAATGGGCCGGCGACCCGGACTTTCGTCGTGTCTTCGTAGGGCCGGTCGTAGAGGTACTCAAAATCCGCCTTGGCGGCTATCGAAGCGTCGATTTCCTTCTGCCGAGCGATGCGTGCCTCCCAGAAGGCTGCCAGCTCCACCCGGGCCTCCTCAGGCCAGCCGGCTGGGGCCTCGCTCGGCACCTCCCACTCGAGCAGCGCGTTCGCCGGCACCTCCTCGCCCGAAGGGAGCGTCACCGTTGCATCCCGTGGGGCGCGGAAGTCGACGCCGGTGCCCCTGCGGCCGCCTACCCCCACGTTGAAGTGTTCCAGATGCCCCGCAAGTGCCTCGTTCAGTCGCTGCAGAGTTGCCTCGACTGCCGGCTGCAGGCGCTCCCAGATGACGTCGATCTCCGCGTTGTTGGCGATCGCCTTCAGAGTGATGTGGGGCACGCGCTTGCAAACGAAGCCCTGCCGCAGCCGCCCGTATGTCGCCGCTTGCTTTGGCGCCCTTCGAGTGATCTCCGCTTCCTTCTCCTGACCGCCCCGACTATCCGCCAGGACGTAGTACGGGTATCGCGCGCCCATGATGCGAGCCCGCGCCAGGGCCAGCGCCACGCGAGAGGTGTCGATCGTGATCCAGCGTCGTCCCCATTACTCGGCAGCGTAGGCGGTCGTGCCACCGCCACATGTTGGATCAAGGACGAGGTCGCCTGGGTCAGTCGTCATGAGGACGCAGCGTTGAACAATCGTCGTGGATGTCTGCACGACGTACACCTTCGGATCCGCGCGGCTCGTGATTCCACCGGAAACATCGCTCCAAAAGTTGTCTGTCTTGAGTGCGCTGAAGTCTCCAAAGTACTTTCTGAAACTGATGTTCCGACCGGTCTCCAGAACACGGTCGGCGAAGATCACACGTCGCATCCCTCGCGTCGAAGTACGCCAACCTCCAGTCGACGGTCGGTACGAGACGCCTTGGAAAGCCACAGGATAGATCGTCGTCGCTGACGCTGAACGGGATGTCAGACCCTGATCTCTAAACAACCTACTGCCAAGCGGCATTTGCACGGCACCACCGAGCTCTTCTCTTGTCACACGGCGTTCCGCTAGGTCTGCGAGTCGGACCTTCTTGTACCTGGTTGCGCCCTCCTTCCAGGGCTCCAACTCTCGGAAGAGAGGGCGGAACTTCGCAAGTCCCGGCGTTCTGCAGTACCAGAGGAGGTAGTTACTAGTGTTGTCAAGGTACTGAGCTCCAAGACCGATCGAGGTCTTGAAAGAAACCAGGCTGACGAAGTTCTCGGCTCCAAACACCTCATCCATCAGCGCCCGCACCCGGTGCACATTCTCGTCCCCGATCTGCACGAAGACCGACCCGCTCTCGGTCAACAACTCCCGCGCCACCGTCAACCGGTCCCGCAGGTAGCTCAGGTATGAGTGGATCCCGTCCCGCCAGGTATCCCGGAACGCCTTCACCTGCTCGGGCTCCCGGGTGATGTGGTCCGCTTTGCCGTCCTTGACGTCCCGGCTGGTCGTGGACCACTGGAAGTTCGAGTTGAACTTGATGCCGTAGGGCGGGTCGATGTAGATGCACTGGACCTTGCCGCGCAGGCCTTCGCGCGCGGCCAGGGAGGCCATCACCTGGAGCGAGTCGCCCAGGATCATCCGGTTCGACCAGTTCGCGTCGTGCTGGTAGAACTCGGTGCGCGCCTCGGCCGACGGCAGGCCGTTGAAGTCGTCGAACAGGGATGCCTGCTCCTCTGGCGCCTTCCCCTCGGCGGTAGCTCGCTTCAGTTCGTCGATCAGCGCCTTGGGGTGGACCTTCTCCTGAATGAAGAGCGGCGGCGCCTGGACCTCCAGCTCGTCGTCGCGGCCCTTGCCGCGCCAGACAAGTTGTGGATCCAGGTCGAGGTTGCGCCGCTCGATGGCGGCGCGAATCGGCGTCTGCTCCTCCTCGGACATCACGGACTGATGCTCCGCCGAAGGCAGGTTCGGCCGCTTCGCCTCGTCGTGGCGGAAGGCTTCGACCCGCTTGGTTCTACGCTTCTTCGGCAACTGTCAGCTCTCGGCGTCCGATGCGGTCGGCGAACCCCCGACTTCCGCGGCCAGACTGGTGTCGTTTGCACGCTCGGGAAGTTCGTCCGCTGACGCCTGCCTGCGCTCCCGGTCAGCCCCAGTGAAAGGGTTCTTCGAGGCCTGCTCGTACAGGTACTCCGGGGCAAGATCGGCGCCGGTCGGCCACACGATGGTGTTCCACTCACGCTCCAGCCGGAACTGCCTGAACAGAGCCACGTCCTGCAGAGGCTCGAACACGCCACGCCATCGCCGGTTCCCCATGTCGAGCACCCCCGCGCATCCGTCCTCGAACTCCAGGCGAATACGATGGCCACCCAGCCAGGTCGCCTGCACGAGATCGGGCGTTACCGGATCACCCCAAGCCATCAATGCGCTCCAATGCCTCCTCCCTCCGGGCGCGTGTCCAGTTTGCCCGAAGCTCACCGCGATGAAGAACGAGCCACTCCTGGACCAAGCCGGTCAGTCTGGGAGAAAACCGACCGGCCAGCGCCCGGCCGTTCTCGATCTCCACCTGAATCTCGTCGCCTCCGTAACGCGCGTGGAAGTGCGGAGGCGCGTGGTCGTCGTAGTACATAGTGATCACGATACCGAAGAACCTGCTGATCTCGGGCATGGCCGAACGGGAATCAGGCGGCGGATTCAACGCCGCCGAGCCGGCGAACCAGGTCGTCGAATTCCGCCGCGATGTCGAAGACGTTCGTGAACTCGGCGAACGCCCAGCGGCCGTGGGAACCGAGATTGTTGACGCCGGGCACCCAGTAGGTCTCCGCGGCTTCCCGCTTGGCCTTCGCGTCCTCGCCGCGGAGTCCCTTGATCTCAACCAGCAGGTGGAGCGGGTCGCCGGGGCCGCACCTGTCGTCCACGAGGACGACGAAGTCGGGCCGGTAGCGGTGCGCGGTCGACCCGTAGCGGTAGGGGATCTCCAGGCCGAGGCGGTCGTTCTTGACGTAGGCAAGCACCCGGTCGTGCGCTTCAGCAACCCGGCAGAACTCCCCTTCCCACTGGCTGTCCAGCACGGCGTGGTCCACATGACAGCGGCGGGGGTCGGTCCTGTAGCAGGGTTTCGAGGTCAGGAAGTGAACATCCGCAGTCGTTCCCGTCGGCTGGTACGGGTCGAGAACGGCCAGCACCGGCCGCTCATCGCTCCGTCCGCGAACGATCGCGGCGTGGATTCGTTCGCACGCTATGTCGGCGAGTTCCCGGTACACGAGCTGGGCCGGATGGGTCCCGCCCTTGCATTCGAGGTGTGAGTCGAGCCACTGTCGCGTCACCCGTTTCAGCTTGCCGAACAGCGGATAGTTGCAGTCGCCGTCGTCATCCCGGTACTTCGTCTCCAACAGCCTCACGGTGAGACGGAAGATGAGAGAAGACCGCCGGTAGTCCTCCAGGTGATCGAGGTCGAGGTCGGCGCCCTCGCCGATGATTCCTTCGTTGCGCGTAACGGTCGCCCCAACCAGGTCCGGAGTCAGTTCCAGAGTCGAATCCGCGTTGAATTCCGCGGTCACCCGTTCCTCGGGAAGCTCCACCCGGTAGCCGTCGACCCGGGGGAATCGAATCTCGGCATCGTCGCGCTCGGGGCTGACAGCGCGTACGGCGATCGTCGGCTTGACCACGGGTCGCGGCGCGGGGACGGGCTCGGCGGTGAAGTCGAACGGCACGCCGAACACGTCGGCGTACTCCACGTCGAAGAGGCCCTGCTCGTTCAGTTCGTAGGACTGACGCCTGAGGGCCCGCCCGATCACCTGTTCGCACAGGAGCTGGGTGCCGAAGGCACGCACCCCCAGAATGTGGGTCACGGTGTTCGCGTCCCAACCCTCGGTGAGCATCGACACCGAGACCACGCATCGGATCGAACCGCCGAGTTGCCCGGGCTTCCCCACCGTGTTCATCACCTCGCGCAGGAGATCCTCGTCCGTGAGGCTGTCGGCCCGCAGGCGGTCGCCGGTCCGGTCCATCTCCTCCCGCCGAAAGCGCTCGATCTCGTCCGCCGCAGCCGCCCGGAAGGACCTGTCGAGGCCCTCGCCGGATTCGAGTTGGGCGCTGTCGATCAGCAGCGTGCGGGGCCGCGGCAGGGCGTTGCCGTGTTCGTCGAAGTTGCGGAACAGCTCCAGGCGCCCGTGTTCGAACTTGGTCGTCCCATCCTCGAGTTCGCGGTTGTAGCCGGAGATGTAGTCGTAGAGCAGCTTCGAGGTCGTCGTGTTGTTGCACACCACGATGAAGCACGGCGGGCTCTCGAGGTCCGCCTCGCGCCACGCCTCGAAGGTCTCTTCGTAGTGTCCGTAGAGCGCGTCGAACGCGTTCTCGAGCTGCACCGGGAGGCTTCGCGGGTCGGCGCCTTTCGTCGCCGCGCTCCGCCGGCTCCTTGGCATCTTCTTGCCGATGTGTTTCCAGAGTTCCCGGTACATCGGCACGTCGCCACTGGGCAGGTCATCGGCGACGGGCACGCGCGGCAGCTTGACGATGCCGCTTTCAATCGCGTCCATCAGCGAGAAGTCGCTCATCGTCCACGGGAACAGCGTGCCCTCGGCATACCCTGAACCGCGCAGGAAGAAGGGCGTCGCCGACAGATCGAACACCCGGCTCAGGCCAAGACGCCGGTGAACGCTCTCCAGGCCGGAGATCCAGACCCGCGCCGCTTCCTGGTTGGCCTTCGCCTCCTTGCCGTCGTCGCCGACCGGTTTCTTCTCCTCCGGATCGCCGGCCTTCTCCCTGTAGCAATGATGAGCTTCGTCGTTGAAGACGACGATGTTCTTCATCGCCATCAGGTCGGGCAGAACCCGCTGGAGCATCTGACCCTCGGTTTCGAGCGTCTTGAGGTCCTCACCGCCGCGACCTCGAAGGAGCGATCGGGCTCCCTTCGACAAAGCCATCCGCTCGCGTCGCTGGAAGGCATGGAAGTTCGTGATCGCGATCTTCGCCCTGTCGACATCCGAGACCATGTCCGAGGGAACCAGACCGCGTCGCCGGTAGTAGTTGTCCGGGTCGTTGGGCTGCAGCACGCGCAGTCGGTCGCGGATGGTCAGGCCGGGCGCCACGATCAAGAAGCCGCGGGAGAAGTATGGGCTGTTCGGCCGACGCACCGCGTTGATCGTCTGCCACGCGATCAACATGGCCATGACCATCGTCTTGCCGGCGCCGGTAGCGAGCTTGAGAGCGAGCCGCGGCAGCTCTCCGTGCTCGGCGTTGACGTCCTCAAGGCGCTTCAGAAAGCGCCGCCCCCGAAGATCCCGTCCCCTCCCCGCTACTTCGGTCAGCCAGATCGCCGCCTCCACCGCCTCGACCTGGCAGAAGAACGGCCGAATGTCGTCCCAACCTTTCTGGCGGCGCCAGTGCTGCAGGAGTCGAGCCGTTTCCGGTGTCACCTTCCAATGGCGCGGGTTGGGAAGCTGGCGCCAGCGGGTCACTTCGCCGCGCAGATCCTGGATCACTCGCGCCAGATCGAACTTCGCCTCGTCGTCCCCGTCCAAGTCCGTGGCCAAGTCCAACTGGGTACCGCCTCCGCGCTTTCTTGGCGCCGGAATCGGTGAATCGAACCGAACCTGTCGACGCCTCTCAACCAACCGATGGGTCGGTTGCCCGTTCGCGTCCAACTCCCAGTGGCGCGCCGGCGCCTCGTAGGGCGAGTTGAGGATCGGCTGTTCGAAGAACTTCGGGTTCATGCGTGTGGGGCGTGACTCAGTTCGGACCAACGGAATGCGGGCAAGATGCCCGCGTTCCCAGGCTACCGCGGCGCCAGCTCGCGGATCGTCGTCCGCAGATTCTCGCCCGGGTGCAGGATCGACAGGGCCGGAGTATGAACCCCCGCCTCGATGTACTCCTGGATCCGCTCGCGGCACTTGCCGGGCGAACCGATGATGAAGATGTCGTGGAGTGCCTCCTCGGGGATCACCTCGACCGCCTTCTTGCGGTCGCCGGCGGCCCAGGCGTCCCACATGGGTCCGAGCAGCTCGCGGCGGCCGAGCCAGTCGTGGAAGGCGGCGTATACGGGGACGTTCAGGTACGCGGCCATGCCGCGGCGGCCGACGTAGTCGATGATCGCCTTGTCCTCGGTCGGCAGGACGAAAATCCGCGCCGCGATCTCCTTGCCGGGCCCGCCCTCGTGGACGTAGGGAACGACGGTCTTCACGTCGCCGGGCGACAGCCAGTTCAGGATCGCGCCGTCGCCCTCGCGGCCAGCCATGCGGAGCATGCCCTTGCGCAGGGCAGCCACCAGGATCGGCGGACATTCCTCGAGGGGTCGGCCCATGCGGAAGCCGCGCACGTTGAAGGTGTCGAATTCCTCGTCGATCCGGTCGCCCGTGAGCGCCTTCTTGAGGAACCGCACCATGTCGCGGGTCTTGTAGTACGGCCGCTCGAAGGGGATGTCGTTCCACTGCTCGACGATCACGTTGGACGAGGTCCCCACGCCCATGACAAAGCGGCCGGGGGCGGCCTCGGCCATCGCCCCGACCGTCATCGCCATCAGCGCCGGTCCGCGAGTGTAGGCAGGGATGATCGCGATGCCCAGCCGTGCCGTGGGCGCCCAGATCGACGCCTGAACGAGCGGCGTGAAGCCGTCGGCGCCGTTCGACTCGGAGGACCAGAAGTCCGTGTAGCCGAGATCCACCATCTCCTTGATCAGATCTTCCTGCTCCGCCAGGGGCAGGCCGAATGGGATCGTCATTCCGTATCGCTGCATGGTCTGAGGCTCTCCCCTGCCGCGGCGCGGAGGCGGCAGTCGGCTGAAGTGAACTGGCGTATCGGGTGGTCGTCGGCGACCGGATTGTACGGCAGACCTGGCGGCCGTCTCCTATACTGACCGGCCTCAACTGCGAGCCAACGATCACCGGGAGACAACGGACTATGGGACCACTCGACGGCTACCGCATTCTTGAGATCGCCGGCATTGGACCCGGGCCGTTCTGCGCCATGGTGCTTTCGGATCTGGGCGCCGAGGTCGTTCGCATCGACCGGCGGGCCTACGCCGGTCGGGGCTCGAAGTTCGACGTGCTGAACCGCGGCCGGCGCTCCCTCGCGATGGACTTGAAACGTCCCGAGGCGATTGCCGCGATGCTCGACATGGTCGAACAGGCCGACGGCTTGATCGAGGGCTTCCGCCCGGGGGTCATGGAGCGGCTCGGTCTCGGACCGGACGTCTGCCTGGAGCGGAATCCGAAGCTCGTCTTCGGGCGCATGACCGGCTGGGGGCAGCACGGCACGATCGCGCACGCCGCCGGCCATGACATCAACTACATCGCGCTCACGGGCGTCCTGCACTCGATCGGCAACGCCGGCTGCAAGCCGGTGCCGCCGGTCAACCTGGTCGGCGACTTCGGCGGCGGCGGCATGCTGCTCGCCCTGGGCGTCGTCGCCGGTCTGCTCGAGGCGCAGAAGTCCGGCCGGGGCCAGGTCGTCGACGCCGCGATGACGGATGGCTCGGCGCTGCTCTTGGCGTCGGTCTTCGGCATGCACGCCTCCGGCGCCTGGACCGACGACCGGGGTTCGAACATGCTCGACAGCGGTGGCCACTTCTACGACACCTACGAGTGCGCCGACGGCGAGTACGTCTCGGTGGGATCGCTTGAGCCGCAGTTCTATGCCCTGCTGCGGGAGAAGGCGGAGCTGACCGGCAGCGAGTGGGACGACCACATTGTGAACCGCGACCGCTGGCCCGAACTCTCCGCCAGGCTGGCCGAGGTGTTCCGCGCCAAGACGCGCGAGGAGTGGTGCGAGATCATGGAGGGCAGCGATGTCTGTTTCGCTCCTGTTCTCAGCATCGACGAGGCGGTCGCTCATCCGCACAACCGGGCGCGCCAGACCTTCGTCGAGGTCGAAGGCGTGCCGCAGCCGGCTCCGGCGCCGCGCTTCAGCCGTACCACGGTCGCGGTCCAGGGGCCGCCGCCCAAGGCCGGCGAACATAGCGACGCGGTACTCGCCGACTGGGGCTTCAGCGACCAGCAGATCAACGCGATGCGCTCCGCCGGGGCGATTTGAGGAGATGACCATGACATGCAACGCTCGATTCGTTTTCGCCCTCCTCGCGGCTGCACTGCTGCTCTCCAGTTGCGGCGGCGCCGAGGCGGTCACCGACGCCGGCCCCGCCCCAGGCGACATTCTGAAGCAGTACGTCGACACACCCGACCCGGCCTACGGCTGGAATCTGGTCGCCAGCCAGCCGGGCGACGGCTACACCCTCCACACGATCGAGATGACGAGCCAGACCTGGCTCACCGAGGCCGAGGTCGACCGGCCGCTGTGGACCCATTGGCTGATGGTGGTCGAACCCGACGAGGTCCGGAGCGACCACGCGTTTCTCTACATCTCGGGTGGCCGGAACGGCGGCGACCCGCCGGAGCAGGCGAACCCGCTGACGATCCAGCCGGCCCTCGCCACCGGCTCGTTCACGGCTGAACTGCGGATGGTGCCGAAC
The DNA here is from genome assembly GCA_965238135.1 of Candidatus Multivorans sp. Classification (GTDB taxonomy): domain Bacteria; phylum Acidobacteriota; class Thermoanaerobaculia; order Multivoradales; family Multivoraceae; genus Multivorans. The sequence continues at coordinate 1,018,712 of OZ250177.1, forward strand.
CAGGCTCTGACCTTCGTCGGCGACGACTTCGGCGAGCGCCGCGAGGACCAGTTGATCGCCTACGGCTGGGACAAGTTCCTGCGCGGGGAAGACGCGATCTGGCTGGCGCGGCTGCCGATGACCAAGGCCGCAGTGCGCGCGATGGACACGATGACGGCGTTCGCGGCGTCCGAAGACGGCAGCCAGTCCGAAGTGAACCGGTTCGTCGTCGCCGGCGGCTCGAAGCGCGGCTGGACCACCTGGACCACGGCGATCGTCGACGAGCGGGTGATCGCGATCGCGCCGATCGTCATCGACATGCTGAACCTCGAACCCTCCTTCATTCACCACTGGCGGGCCTACGGCTTCTGGGCGCCGGCGGTTGGCGACTACGTGCGCGAAGGGATCATGGACTGGTTCGGCGACCCCAGGTACCTTGAACTCCAGCAGATCGTCGAGCCCTACCAGCATCTCGACAAGCTGGATCTGCCGAAGTACCTCATCAATGCGACCGGCGACCAGTTCTTCCTGCCCGACTCGTCGCAGTTCTACTTCGACGATCTGATCGGCGAGAAGCACCTGCGGTATGTGCCGAACACCGAGCACTCCCTCGGCGGCAGCGACGCCGCGGTCGGCCTCCTTGCCTTCTACCAGGCGGTCCTCGAAGGCGCCGAGCGCCCGGATGTCGACTGGACCCTCTCCTCCACCGCCGGCGGCGCTGCGATCACGGCTTACGTAGCCAGCGGCATGGAACCCAGCGAGGTTCTGCTCTGGCAGGCCTCGAACCCGGAAGCGAGGGACTTCCGGGTCGACACGATCGGCAGAGCGTGGACCAGCACCCCGGTCGAAGTCTCCGACGACGGCCAGTGGGTCGGCGCCGTCGACACGCCGGCGACCGGCTGGAGCGCCTTCTTCCTGGAGTTCACCTTCCCGGGGCCGGGCGAGGCGCCGTTCAAGTTCTCGACCGAGATCGAGGTCGTGCCCGAGGATCTGCCGTTCGGCTGGCCGCCGCCGCCGCCGGCGGCCGAGTAGTCGGCTTCAGGTTCAGAGCGCCGGAACGCGAACCGCAGGTCAGCGGCGCAGCAGCCGAAGCAGTTCCCCTTCACTCGCACACGTCCGGGCCGCCTGAACCAGCTCCGCCTCGGACAGGTCGACAAGCCCGGCGAGCCGCTCGACCAGGTCGGGGCCAGCGGGAAGGCCCCGCGCTTCGAGGATCGCAGCAGCCATGCGGGCCCGCGCCTCCGCACGCTCGGCGCGCAGCCAGGGATCGTCGTCCGGACCGGTTCCCTCCGCGGCGCCGAGCTTCCGCCCCACACGGCGTAGCACGTGAAGGGTCTCTCTTGACACGGGCTGTTCGTTCAGGGCCCTGTGGATCTCCTCGGCCGTCCAGCCCGGAAATGCCCGGCTACAAAGCGCAGTTCGATAGCGGCCGTCCTCCAGGACGTGGATCGTCAGACCAGAGGCACGAGACTTCGGACGGCTCGGCGAAGGCTCATCCGGAACGTCCACCCAGACCTCCGGAAAGCCCCAGGCCTCATACCGTCGCAACTTGCCGGCCCGCACGTCGGTCGAGTAGTCGACCTCCAGAATCACGTCGGGCCGCGCGTCGCCGTCCACGTCGACTGCCGGCTCCAGCACCGGGGTCGCCAGCGGGTGCAGGTACACGACCTGGTCCGCCTGCATCAGCGCCTCCCGCTCGCCGTGTGCGTCGAAGCGTACGAGATCGCAGGCCCCGAAGGTCTCTATCGGCGACCCCCTCGACGCCGCGGTCCGCTCCGCCAACCGGGCCAGCCGCTGCGACGGCTTCTCGTGGTAGGTGGTCGTCGGCTCGCGGACGACCATCGCCGTCTCGGTGCCCGCCTCCCAGTACTCGACTCGGCCCTCGTGGTCTTCGATCTCGTCCCGGGGGATGTGGACCGCCCGGCAACCCGGGAACTCGGCCGGATCGAGATGGGCATCCTCGGCGTCGACATCTTCGCGCCACGTCGCGGAATGGGCGATCTGGACGGGCTCTGCCATGACCGCAACGCTACCACCGGTAGAACTCAGGGGCGCCGCCGAGGGTCGAGAGCCGGCGCCAAGGGAGACCGACGAACCCCGCGGCAAAGGCGCCGCCTCAGCCCGTGGTCTTCCCGGCCTCCACCGCTTTCGCCAGGCGAGCCACTCTCTCGGAGAACGCGGCCCCGGCCTGCCGGTGAGGGGCGCATTCGCGCAGGGAGTCCATGCGTCGCAGGTCCTTCGCGTACTCGCGCAACCGCCGCGGGTGGCTGACGCGGTTCTTCGTGCATACCAGCGTGTACGGACTGCCGCGCCTTTCCGTCACGTGGTCCAGGTCGAGACGGTAGCTGTCGATCGTTCGATGGAGGTGCTTGCGCCTGTCCTTCCGCACGCTGAAGCGCCCGACCCGCTTGGCGGGATCCTGGCAGAACGCGCGCAGGCTCGCGCAGTCCTCGCAGCCGCAGGCAACGTCCGCGGCAATCGTCCAGTCGCTCGGCTCGGACGGGACCGCGGAACTCCGCGCGAGCAGGAAGTCGGCGGCCTGCATCCACAACCGAGCGTAGACGGCCGACCGGGCAAGCTCTTCGTCCTCGTGCATTCCTTCAAGCGCCGCAGGGAGCATCCTGCCGGGCGTCACGATCTGCGGGTGAGCGCCGGTCGCCCGGGCGGCCGCCGTGGCCTCACGGTCGAGATCGAGCGGCCGTGCCACCAGGAAGAGATCGCGCACCGCCTCGTGGTCGATCCACGCCTTCGGAGGCGTGGAGCGGACCGGCTCCACATCGAGCTGCCGCAATCTGCGGGCCTCCCGGTCGGCGCGAACCTTGACTTCCCGCTGAAGCGCGCCCTCCAGACCGATCAGTGCGCCCCGCACGCAGCGGCGCAACGCCTCGCGCCAGCCTTCTCCCTCGATCAGGTCGGCAATCTCCCCTGCCAGCACCAGGAGCTCAACGACGGCCCCGGGACGCTTTGGAAACTGCTCAGCCACCAAGCTCACGAGGAATTCTCCGGCCTCCTCGGCGCCGATCAGGGGCATGACCTCCGCCAGCGCCTCGTTCTCCGTGCCGTCGTACTTCTCCATCACCACGCAGCGAAGGAAATCGACCGCGAGGTCGGCCGCGGCGGCCCAGGCAAGCAGCCGAAGCATCGCGCCCCGGTCCTGGTCCTGGTAGCTGTGCTCCGCCACCGGCCAGAGTTCGATCAGCCGGCTGAGGATTCGCCGGCTCGGTTCGCGATCGCTGTTGCTCTCTCCCGCGCATTGGGTTGCCGCCCAGGCGACGGCGCCGTCGATGCCGCCGGCCGCCATGATGTCCAGAGCCTTCTCGCGCGGCCAGACCACCAGCGCCGCGCGCCGGTACATGAACTCCAGAGTCGGGCCCTCGTTGCCGGTCGAGTCCTCCAGCCGGCGTTCGTCGGGCTCGGCGTCGCCGAGCGCGCCGCGGGGAAGAAGCTCGAAGTCCTTCAACGGGATCTCCCCGAAGGCCGGTTGATTGCCGTCGGGCGCCGCCCACGCGTCCAGCCTCGCCCACCCCTCGAAGACTTCGTCCATGACGGCGTCGTCCTCCTGCACGTTCCCCCAGTAGTCCACGAGGGAATCGGGCGTACCGTACTCCTCGATCCGGAGCACGGCGGCGTAAAGTTCGCAGTCCGCGCGCTCCGCCGCCTCAAGGAGAACCCGCGCCACGGCTGCGTCCGTATTCTTCAGCGTCGCGAACGACAGCCCGTCCTCGCTGTACTCGTGGTCGAGCAGCCAGACGATCTTGTCGGCTTCGCCGCCTTCGTCCCGCCACTCGGCGAGGCGCTCCGACACCGGCGTTGCCAGGTTCGTGTAATCGGGCGCTCCCAAATCGCCCTTCGCGGAGTCGACGACCAGGTTGAAGACCAGAGAGACGCGGTGGCCTTCGGTGACAGGCAGCACCTCATGCAGGCAGTCCGCATAGAAGGCCGCGAAGGACAGCTCCGACGGCTCGCTGGCGGTCAGGTCGAACGTGGTCTCCCGGCCGCCGTGACGAACCACGATCTCGCCTCCGGCCCCCGCCGTCGGCAGCGAGACCGAAAGGGTCGCCACCATGCCGGGGACTTTCTCCGTGTCTCGGTGTTCGGCGAAGAACCCTCCCTGCCGGTAGACCAGCAGCTTGTAGAGCTCGGCGCCGAGCCGCTCGGCCGGCAGTCCGAGACCTTCCGCTACCGTGCCCATGACCTTCGCCAGCGAATCCGGCCATGCCCGCCCGGCAAGGCGCACGTTCCGGGCGTCGATCTGCCAGCAGTCCCGAACCGACGTGTCCACCAGCGTCCGAGTTCCCTTGCCGTGGGGCGCGCGCTCGGCGGCTTCGATCAACGCCTCGATCTGGGACGGCGGCACCGGAAAGGACAGTGCGCCCACGCGATCGACGAGGACGCGCGGCATTGGCAGGAACAACCGCCCGCCGACGCAGTAGTTCCCTGGGCGGTCGATGGACTGCAAAAGGCTCTCGAGCCGCTCGTGCCGGTCGCCGTACTCGATGCCCTGAACGCCCATCGCCTGCTGCTCCGCCGTCAACGAGCCGGTAGGTCGAGCCGGATCGCCTCGAGCAGGCGCGGCACGTAGTTGCGGAAACGGCGGTCGAGGCCCTCCCGTTCGCTCGGCAAGGCGGCCAGCCGATGCCGCCATGCCTGCGCCTCCGACGCGCCGAGGACCTCCGGGTCCAGGTAGTCGAGCGCGTTGAGTGCCAGCAGGGCGTCGAAGAATTCGTTCTCGGCGATCGAAGCCGAGGCGAGCAGGAGCACGACCACCGGCGCCCGGTCCGAGTTTTCACCGAAGCGGCCCAGCGCCTCGGCGGCATGGATGCGGACGGGCGCCGACGGATCGCGGAGCGCACCCCGTAGTACGGCGAGAGCCGACAGCACGGCCTCTTCGCCGCGGGCACGGAGTCCGATCGCGGCCCATGCCCGGACCGCGGAGTCCGGATCGCCGAGGAGCCTCTTCAACCGCTCCGCCGCGGCATCGTCCCACGCCGACCGGTCGGAGGCCAGTTCCGCCGCCGCCAGCACCCGCTCGACCTGGTAGCCGCCCTGACCGTAAGCCCAGGGCACGGCGCCCATGGCCGCCGCTCGCCGGTGCATTTCGCCTTCGGGCAGGAAGCCGAGATCGCGGATGGTCAGGAGTTGCCTGCGCAGCGCGCCGGCGAGCCGTTCCCGTTCGGCCGCGTGTTCGGGTGAAGCCGCCAGGTTGCGGACCAGGTCCGGGTCGTTCTCCAGATCGTAGAGTTCCTCGCTCGGTTTCTCTCGCCAGAACGCCGACTGGGCCTCGTTCAGCTTGCCCTCCTGGAACAGCCGCAGCCAGACCTGGGTGGTCGGCGTCTGCATCTGGTAGTCCAACCGCTGTCCGTAGGGCCGGTCGATCAGGAAGTTGCGGGCGTAGACGTACCGCTTGTCGCGCACGCTGCGCACCATGTCGTAGCGCTCGTCCATGCGATCGGAGAACCCGAAGATGACCTCGTTCGGCGCCGCCTCGTGCGCGCCGAGGAACGCCCGGCCCTGCAGGTGCGGCGGCGGCTCGATGCCGGCCAGGCTCAGCATCGTCGGCGCAAAGTCGATGAACCCGACCAGGCGGTCGGTGCCGCCGCCGGGCGCGTACTCGGCCGGCGCCAGGTGGCGGTACTTCTCCGGAATCGAGACGATCAAGGGCACGCCGAGTCCGGTCTCGAGCGCTGTGCGCTTGCCGCGCGGCAGACCGGGGCCGTGGTCGCCCCAATAGAAGACGATCGTGTCGTCGAACAGGCCCGCGGCCTCCATTTCCGCCAGACGCTCCCCGGCCATGCCGTCCATCTCGGTCAGCTTGTCGTAGTACTGCGCCCAGTCCTGCCGCACCTCCGGCGCGTCCGGGTGGTAGGCGGGCACCCGCACCGCCGCCGGATCGTGGACCGGTGTCTGCGGCCGCAGCCGGATCTGGCTCTCGTGGGTCACGGTGAAGTTGAAGACGGCGAAGAAGGGAGCGCCCTCCGGCCGGTTCCGCCAGTGCGCCTCGCGCGATGTCTCGTGCCAGACGGAGCCCTCACCGCCAGGCTTGGCCAGGTTGTAGTCCTGCTTCGAGTTGTTCGTCGTGTAGTAGCCGGCCTCGCGGAGCAGCTCCGGGAAGAACCGGAAGCCCTCCGGCAGCCGGGACTGGCTGCGCATGTGTTGGGCGCCGGTCGAAACCGGGTAGAGGCCGCTGATGATCGTGGTGCGTGCCGGCGCACACACCGGCGCGGTCGACCAGGCGTTGCGGTAGATCAGGCCCCGGGCGGCGAGGCGGTCGAGGTTCGGGGTGGTGGCGAAGGTGTCGCCGTAGGCGCCCAGGTGGGGACCGTTGTCCTCACTCGAGAGCCAGAGGATGTTCGGCGGTGGAAGGTCGGCGGCCGGGGGCTGCGCCGCCGCCGGTGCTGCGAGCGCGATCAGGAATGCCAGGACCAACCCGAGGAAAGCGGCGGCGCCACGAACCACCTACACCACCCTCTCCGCCCGGAAGGCCGCGATCTCGTCGCCGCTGTAGCCGAGGTCGCCCAGGATCTGGTCCGTGTGTTCGCCGAGCGTCGGCGCACGGTGACGGATCGTGGCCGGAGTGCCGGTCAGGCGCACGGAGGGTCGGGCCACCGGCGCCGGCCGCGCCAGGCCCGGATAGTCGAGCTCCACGAAGGACTCGACTTCGGCGATATGGGGGTCCTCCAGCGTTTCCTGCATCGAGTACGCAGGCGCCGAGGGGATCATCGCCGCGTTCAGCGTCTCGACCGCGTCCGCCGTGGAGCGCGAGGCGCACCAGGCGTTCATCCGCGCGCCGATCGCTTCGGCGTTGTCGCCGCGAGCGAGATCGTCGGCAAACCGCGGATCGTTCAGCCAGTCGATGCTGTGCCCGTCGCCTCCCGAAGGGCCGTCCTCGCCCATCAGATCCACCCAGCGCCTGAACAGGGGCTCGCCGATCACCGAACACAGCAACCAGCCGTCGGCGGTCCGGTAGATGTCGGACGGCGCCGAGGTTTGGTTCCGGTTTCCGGTCGGCTGCCGGTTCCTCTCGATCACCGCCTGCTCGATCAGGTTGGCGTTCCCCATCATCAGGGCGGTCTGCAGCAGGGCGCCTTCGACCATCTGGCCCTCGCCGGTCTGCTGCCGGGCCATCAGCGCCGCCAGCGTGCCGTAGGCGCAGGAGAGCGCGGTGCCGAAATCGACGAAGGGCGCCGCCGCGCGCCGGGGACGGTCGGGATCGCCGGTCATGTAGGCGATCCCCGACATGACCTGGCCGATGCCGTCGAAGCCGACCCGGTCGCTGTAGCGCCCGCCCCGGCCGTAGGCGGAGACCGTGGTGAGGATGATGTCCTCCTTCACTTCGCGCAGGCTGTCCAGATCGAGCCCCATCGCCCGCAGCGTCGCCGGCGGCAGGTTGGCCACGACGACATCGGCCGTTGCCACCAGCCTGCGGACGATCTTTCTGCCCGCCGGCTTCGTCGGATTGAGCGTCAAGGACCGCTTGTTCCGATTCATTTGCAGGAACATGCCGCCTTCGCCGGTCGGCGCGACGGGGGCGATGAAGCGGTCCTCGCTGCCCCGCACCTTCTCGATACGGATCACGTCCGCGCCGAGATCACCGAGCAGGGCGGCGCAGAAGGGTCCGGCGATGTAGCGGCCGAAGTCCAGAACGCGGACGCCGGCGAGCACCTGATGCATGGAGACTCCCCTGGGTCTGGAAGGCAGGTTACCGAGGCAGGAAAGCCGGGATCGTAGCAAGCCTGCCTCCCTCCTCTATACTCGCGCGCCACCCTCGAACAACCAGCCTGGAGACAGAAATGAAGGTTGACGGCAGACTGCCCACCGATCTGCGCGAAGTCCCGGCCCGCATAAGGGAACTCGAAGGTGCAGGCTTCGCGGCGGCGATGACCGCGGAGACGGCGCACGACCCCTTCTTCCCCCTGTTGCTCGCCGCGGAACACAGCGAGCGGATCGAGTTGATGACCTCGATCGCGGTCGCCTTCGCACGCAGCCCGATGACGCTGGCCCATGTAGGCCACGACCTGAACGCCTACTCCAAGGGACGATTCATCCTCGGCCTGGGGTCCCAGATCAGGCCCCACATCACGAAGCGCTTCAGCATGCCGTGGTCGAGCCCGGCCAAGCGCATGAAGGAGATGATCCTGGCGATGCGGGCGATCTGGGACAACTGGTACGAGGGAGAGCGGTTGCGCTTCCAGGGCGAGTTCTACTCCCACACCCTGATGACGCCGATGTTCACGCCGACGAACACCGAGTACGGGCCGCCGCGAGTCTTCCTGGCCGCGGTCGGCCCACTGATGACGGAGGTCGCGGGCGAGGTGGCCGACGGCCTGATCGTGCATCCGTTCACCACCCAGTCCTACATGCGCGATACGACCCTGCCGGCGATCGAGCGCGGTCTGGCCGCTGCCGGACGCGACCGCTCGGACTTCCAGATCACCTACCCCGGCTTCATCGTCTCCGGCCGGGACGAGAAGACCTTCAAGGAGACGAAGCGAGGGGTCAAGAAGCAGATCTCGTTCTACGGCTCGACTCCCGCCTACCGTCCGGTGCTCGAGTCGGAGGGATGGGGCGATCTGCAGCTCGAGCTGAACCGGATGTCCAAGCAGGGCCAGTGGGACGAGATGGGCCTTCTCATCACCGACGAGATGCTCGACGCCTTCGCCGTCGTCGGCGAGCCGGACGGCATCGCAGAAGGGGTTCTCGGGCGCTACGGCGACGTGGTGGACCGCATCAGCCCGAGCCTCCGCTTTCTCGACGACCAGACGCAGCGGGACGTGATCGCCGCCCTGTCGGCGAACTGAAGAGCGGCAGCCGCTCAGGTACTGAACACGCCACCGACGCGGCAACCTCCGGCACAGGTCGGCAGCGGCGCCAAGACACTCGGAGCAGAATCCATGAAAGAACTCGTCTTCCACCGACTCTTCGAACCCGCGCTGAGCTACTACGCCGATCAGCCGTCCCTGGTCGACGGCGCTTACGAAGCAACGTTCGGTGAGCACGCCGATCGGACGATGCGCCTCTGCATGGCGCTCACCAAGGAACTGGGCGTCGGCCGCGGCGACCGCTTCGCGGTAATGGCGCTGAGCAACCACCAGTATGTCGAGCTGTACCACGCCGCCTATCTCGGTGTCGGCGTGATCAACCCCTTGAACCTGCGCCTGGCGGGCAAGGAACTCGACTACATCGTCCGCGATTCCGGCACCGAGGTCGTCTTCGTCGACAAGACCTTCGCGCCCGCCTTCGCCCAGGCCATGGCCCTTGCCGGCGACGCCTGCACCGTCCGCCACACGGTTCTGATCGACGGCCCCGGCGGCGACCCGGACGCTCCCTACGATTTCCGCTACGAGGACCTGATCGCCGGCAGCGAGCCAACCCTGCCGGACGAGCCGGAAGAGGACGACCCGGTCGTCCTGATGTACACCGGGGGCACGACCGGCCTGCCGAAGGGCGTCCTGTGCAACCAGCGCGCCGAGATCCTGAACACGTACCACGCGCTGATGCGCTTCCCTCAGCTTTCGGGCGGCACGGCGCTGCTGCAAACGCCCATCTTCCACGCCGCTTCGATGGTCGCCGTGATCGCGACCCAGGCCCTCGGCGGCAAGCTGGTCCTGATGCCGATGTTCGACCCGGGCGCCGCGATCGCCCTGATCGAGAAGTACGAAGTGACGACGACGACCATGGTGCCGACCATGATCCACATGATGATGAGCCACCCGGACTTCGCACCCGAGAAGCTCGCCTCGGTGCGCAACCTGGCCTACGGCGCGTCGCCGATGCCGGCCGCCCTGCTCGACCGGCTGCTGACCCAGTTCCCCGAGATGGAGATCGGCCAAGGCTACGGCATGACCGAGAGCTCCTCCCTGCTCACCGTGCTCGACGCCGAGGACCACAAGGCGGGCGGCGACCGCCTGCGCTCCGTCGGACGCGCGCTGCCCGGCGTCGTCCTCTCAATCCAGGACGAGGACGGCAACGAGTTGGCGAGCGGCGAGATCGGCGAGGTCTGCGCCCGGGGCGGCAACTACATGACCGAGTACTGGAACAAGCCGGAGGCCACCAAGGAGGCCTTCCAGGGCGGCTGGTACCACACCGGCGACGCCGGCTACCTGGACGAGGAGGGCTACCTGTTCCTGGTCGACCGGGAAGGACATGATCGTCTCCGGCGGCGAGAACGTCTACTCGGCCGAAGTCGAGAGCGCGATCTCGACCCACCCCGTGGTCGGCCAGGTGGCCGTGATCGGCGTCCCCCACGACGTCTGGGGCGAGCAGGTCCACGCCATCGTCGTGCCCAAGGAGGGCGCCGAGGTCGACGAGAACACGCCGGCCTCGATCATCAGCCACGCCCGCGAGTCGATCGCCGGCTACAAGGTGCCCAAGTCAATCGAGTTCCGGGCCGAACCGCTACCGCTTTCCGGCGCGATGAAGGTGCTCAAGCGCGAGCTGCGCGCCCCCTACTGGGAGGGCAAGGAGCGCGGCATCAACTGAGGCGCGGCATCAACCGGGTGCGCCGCCGGCCCGCTACTTGACCCCCGCGCACAGCCATTTGATCGGTTTGAACAGGAGCAGGAACACGACGCCCGCAACGGCGACGATCAGCGCCACGGTGCGGAACAAGTCCGCCGGCGGCAACGACTCGATGTAGCCGGCGACGCGGCCGGCGATCAGGTTGCCGAGCGCGGCGCCCATGAACCAGGTGCCCATCATCTGGGACACCAGGCGGTCGGGCGCCAGCTTGGTCATGCTGCTAAGCCCCACCGGGCTGAGGCAGAGTTCGCCGACCGTGTGGAAGAAGTAGGTCACGACCAGCCATCCCATCGCCGCCTGGCCGCCCCCCTCCTGCGTCAGCGAAGCGCCCCAGGACAGGACCAGGAAGCCGACGCCGAGCAGCACCAGACCGATCCCGAACTTGACCGGGATCGACGGGTTGCGGGCGCCCAGGCGCACCCACAGCACGCCCATCACCGGCGCCAGAACGATGATGAAGAACGGATTGATGGCCTGGAGCGAACCGATCGTCACCTCGAGTCCGAACAGGTCGCGGTTCACATAGTCGCGCGTGAACAGGTTGAGCGACGACGAGGCCTGCTCGAAGCCCGACCAGAACAGCGCCGCGCCAACGAAGAGCGCCGCACAGGCGCCGATCCGTCGCCTCTCGATGTCGTCCTTGCAGACGAAGCCGATCACGTAGGCGAAGTAGACAGCCGCCAGCAACACGACGATCACGCCCGTGGCGTCCGCAAAGCCGAGCAGGGTGATCGGCGCGATGCCGCTCGCTCCCAGCCACCACAGAACGCCCGCCAGCACCACCATGCAGCCCGTTCCCGCGATCAGGTTCCGCTTGGCGCCGGCCAACTTCTCGGGATCGGCCGCGGGCCCGCGGGCATCGCCGGCCCCCTCGAGATACTTCTGGCCCTTGATGTAGGCGACGATGGCCGCGGTCATGCCGACCCCGGCGACGCCGAAACCAAGGTGCCAGTCGACCCTCTCACCAAGCCAGGAGCAGACGAGAGGCCCCAGCATCGCGCCGATGTTGATCCCGGAGTAGAAGATCGAGAACCCGGCGTCGCGCCGCGCGGCCGCGTCGTTGGCGTACAGATCGCCGACCACCGCCGAAACGTTCGGCTTGAGCAGTCCGGTGCCGACCACGACCAGAAACAGGCCCAGGAAGAACGTGAACATCGTCGGCACGGCCAGGGCGTAGTGGCCGAGCGCGATGATGATCCCGCCCCACAGCACCGCCTTCTTCTGGCCGAGAATCCGGTCGGCGATCCAGCCGCCGGGCAGCGCCAGGGCGTAGACGCCGAAGGTGTAGAGCCCCAGCACGATGGTTGCGGTTTCCGTCTCGAAGCCGAGGCCGCCGGTGGCGACGTCCGTCATGTACAGCACCAGCAGCGCCCGCATGCCGTAGTAGCTGAAGCGTTCCCACAGCTCGGTGAAGAAGAGGGTGGAAAGTCCCCGTGGATGGCCGAACCACTGTGCCGTAGATGTCGTCATGGGATGCGATTGTGTCACTTCGGCTCAGCCTTCCCCGCTGCCGCCACGAGCCGCAGCAGCGCGGCGCCGTAGCGTTTGACCGTGGCGGGTCCAATGCCGGGGATCCCGAGCAACTGATCGCGGTTCGCGGGCTTGGCAACCGCAACGGCGACAAGCGCACGGTTCTGGAGCACGGTGTACGCGGGCCACCGCTTCTTCCGGGCCTCATCGAGCCGCCATTCGCGCAGGGCCTCCACCAGGGCCGGGTCGGCGTCAGCCTCCGCGATCTCCGACGGCGCAGCGGTCTTCCGCTTCCGGCGCGCCTTCGGTTCATCGGGCGGATCGTCCGGCAGCAGCACCTGCCCCGCCAGGTCGATACCCCGGCGGCGGCCGCTCGGCGTCAGCCCGGCCCGCTGGTAGCGGATCGTCTCGCCGTCCTTCTGGAAGGAGTCGTCCTCCACGAACACCACCCGCGCCTGCCCGAGCGCGCCGAGAAGGTCCTCGAACGCGCCACGGTCGTACGAGCCATGGACCGATCTGAACTCCTGGAACAGCCGGCCCGTACCCTGGCCCTCGCGGCGGCGCAGCAGCGACACCACCGTCTCCATCGCCTGCACCTCCTCGGGCAGCGGCGCGCGGAACCGGCGCACCAGGCAGTCGTCCGGCCGGCAGACATCGCAGACGCCGCAGAGTGCGCCGGTGTCCGCGCGGTCGCCGAAGTGCCGGACCAGGCGCAGCATCCGGCAGCCCCGGTGGTCCGCGAACCGGGTCATCTCGTCGATCTGGTCCAGCCGGTGCTGGCGCTGGACGCGGTAGGTCCGCATCCACGAGTCCCCGCCCCGGCGCACGCGGTAGCCACCGCCAATAGTCGCGCCGCCATGGATTCGGAGTTGATCGAGAGCCGCTTCGAACACTTCCTCGTCGAAGCGGAGGCGGCGCTGCAGATCGGCCTGGTCACGCGGCTCGTCCGACAGCGCGTCGTACAGATCCTTGAGATAGCCGATCTCCGGATAGGAGAGCTTGTGCAGGAACTCCTGGGTACGGCGATCGGCCCAGGAGTACAGGAGCAGCGCCCGGGCCGGCTCGCCGTCGCGGCCGGCGCGGCCGATCTCCTGGTAGTAGCCCTCCACCGTCGCCGGCATCGCGGTGTGAATCACCGTGCGGATGTTCGGTTTGTCGATCCCCATCCCGAAGGCGGTGGTGGCGACCACCACTTCGATCTCGCCGTCGAGAAACGCGGCCTGCGCCTCGTCCCGCTCGGCCGTAGGCAGCCCGGCGTGGTACGCCGCGGCCGGAAAATTGTCGGCCAGCCGACCAGCGAGAGCCTCCGTCTGCTTGCGTGTCGGCGCATAGACGATGGCAGGCCGCCGCTCACTCTCACCCAACACCTCGGAAACCACCGCGGCTCGCGCCCCGGGCCGCTTCTGCACCACCTCCACTGCCAGGTTGTCGCGCCGGAAGCCGTAGATGTACCGCTCGTCCCCCTGCAGATCGAGCTGCGCCGCGATGTCGTCCTGGATGCGCGGCGTCGCGGTCGCGGTGAGGGCCAGCACCGGCGCCGGGCGCAGGCGCGGCAGGCGTTGACCCAGGAGCCGGTAGTCGGGACGGAAGTCATGCCCCCACTGCGAGATGCAGTGCGCCTCGTCGACCGCGATCAGGGCCGGCCGGCAACGCTCGAGGAACTCGATGAAGCCGGGGACGCCGAGGCGCTCCGGAGCGATGAACAGGAAGTCGAGTTCGCCGTCGCGGTACAGGCGACAGGCCTCGCGCGACTCGTGGCGCGGCCGTCCCGAGTGGATCCGCTCGGCGCGCAGGCCGATCTGCCGGAGCTTCGCGGTCTGATCCTCCATGAGGGCGATCAGCGGCGAAAAGACCAGGGTCGGGCCGCCTCGGATCAGGCCCGGAAGTTGGTAGCAGAGCGACTTGCCGGCGCCGGTCGGCATGACGACGAGGCCGTCGGTCCCCTCCGCGGTGCGGAGGCACACTTCCTCCTGGTGAGGCCGGAAACCCGAGTGGCCGAAGACGCTCCCCAGCCGTCCTTTCAGATCAAGAGCCGTTGCCACGACGTCACGAATCCTCCTAGGATGAGCCTCCGTCTGACAACGACTCCCCTCCAGGAGGCTTTTGCCAATGACCCGACCCTACCGAATCTTCGGCGCCGAACTGTCGCCCTACTCGATCAAGGTGCGCTCGTACTTCCGCTACAAGGGAATCCCGCACGAGTGGCGCCGCCGCAGCCCGGCCAACCAGGACGAGTTCCGGCGCTACGCCAAGCTGCCCCTGGTCCCCTTGGTGGTCACGCCCGACGACCGGGGCATGCAGGACTCGACGCCGATCCTGGAGGCGATGGAGGCCCAGTACCCGGCGCCGTCGATCCACCCAGACGATCCCACCGCGGCGTTCGTCTCCGTGCTGCTGGAGGAGTTCGGCGACGAGTGGGGCAACAAGTGGATGTTCCACTACCGCTGGGCCCGTCCGGCGGACCAGGAATCCGGCGCCCGCCGCATCGCCCAGGGCATGAACCCCGACGCCGACGAGGGGACGCTGAAGGCGATGACCGCCCAGATCAAGGAGCGGATGGTCCCCCGCGTCTGGTTCGTCGGCTCCAACGAACAGACAGCGCCCCAGATCGAGCAGTCGTTCCTCGACACGGTCGATCTGATCGAGGCCCACCTCGACGGCCGCGACTACCTGTTCGGCGGGCGGCCCGGGTTCGGCGACTTCGGGGTCGGCTTCCAGATGCACCAGGCATGGACTGATCCGACGCCCGGCGCCCTGCTCGAAGAGCGGGCGCCCCGTACCGTCGCCTGGGTCAAGCGCCTGGTGGACCCGACCGCGAACGGCGACTTCGAGGACTGGGAGTCCCTGGCGCCGACGCTGATGCCGCTGTTGGAGCAGCAGGTCGGCGGCATCTTCCTGCCATGGAGCGTGGCAAACGCGGGCGCCATCGCCACCGGCCAGGACGAGTTCTCGGTCGGCCTCGCCAGCGGGGACTGGACCCAGAAGCCGCAGAAGTACCATGCCCGGTCTCTGGCCGCACTGCGTCGCAAGTACAGCGAACTGTCCGAGCGTAATCCGATCGACGCCGTGCTGGAATCGACGGGCTGTCTGCAGTGGCTAGCCGCCTGACCGGCTAGCGCCGCCGCTGCCAGAACTCCTCCATCGCCTGCCTCGGTTCACCGGTCTCGTAAGCGGCTCTGAACGCGGCGATGCCTGCCTCCACCGCCTCCTCCAAGGGCAGGTTGAGCCAGCGGCCGATCAGCCGCTTCTGCAGCGCCAAGGCGCCTGGACTGAGGCGCAACAACCGCTCCACCTTGGCGTTCACAGCCGTCTCCAGGTCCGCGGCGGCTACGACCTCGCCCACAAGCCCGATGCGCGCTGCCTCGGCGGCCTCGATCGGATCGCCCAGGAACAGCAGCTCCCGGGCACGGCCGAGTCCGACGAGGCCCGGCAGCAACGCCGCCTCGATCACCGACGGCAGGCCCACATGCGGCTCCGGCATGCCGAAGATCACGTCGTCGGCGGCGACCGACAGGTCGCACGAGGCGAGGAGCTCAAGGCCGGCGCCGAGCGCGGCGCCGCGGACTTTGGCGATCACCGGCGCCGGGTGCTCGCGGATGGCAAGGAACGCTTCGTGCAGGCCGCGGATGAACCCCTCGGCGCCGGCCACATCGAGCCCTTCCATCTCGCGGATGTCCGCTCCGCCGCAGAACACGCCGTCGCCGGCGATGACCAGCACCCGGGGCCTTGCCGAAGCGGAGTCAAGGACCGCCCGGCGCAACTCTGCGGTCGTCGCGGAATCAAGCGCGTTCGCCTTCGACCGGCGCGTCAGGGTGATCCGTGTCACCTCGCCTTCGTACTCGATCCGAACGCTTCCCATCGGCCCGGAATCGTACTGCGCCCCTCGGTGAGCTTGACCGACCTCGTTCGACCGCCACCCTCGCTCCCGGCGTAGACCCGGCGCTCTGATACAAGAAAGGCGCGGATCATGACTGGCCAGGCCCGCATATTCGACCGATGTCCTACTGTGGCGGCGACGACGTCCGTGAAATATCCGGGCTAGGAGCGTGCGCGGCAGAACATGGGGTGCGCCAATTCTTCCTGCGGCGCACGCTGCTAGCGAGGATGAGAAACGGCGCCGTCCGGCGGTCGATCGCCGGCTGGACGGGAGCGGTCCTGCTCGGCGCGATGCTGCCGGGCGGCGCGACCGCCGGTTCCGAGAGCGGCGGCGATCCCGAGACGCGCACCGACTGGACCGCCGCGGCCAAGATCGTCGAAGAGGTCGAGTCGAGCCGGCGGGAGATGCGCCGATCGGCCCTCGGCGACGAAGCGGCCACCCGGAACGGGGCGCCGTCGCCATCCGCGGACGCCCGCTTCGAGGCCGATCTCCGGCCGGCCTCTGACGACACGACGACCCTGATCTTCGACGCCTCGCCCGGGCGCGCGGTGCGGCTCGCCGTCGTGCCGGGTGAAACCCACCTCCCACCGGTGATGAAGACTCTGGACACGACTGCCGAGAAGTTGACGCCGCTCATCGCCGAGCTCCGCGGCCTCGCGCTGCTCCGACCGCGGGCGTCCCTGGGCCGGATCGTCCGACTCGGCGACGAGCTGGGTCGCAAGCTGCTCGCTCCGGCCGCCGACCAGTTGCGCGGGACCTCGCGGTTGGTGCTGCTGGCCAACGGTCCTCTGGTCGAGTTGCCCTTCGGCGCCATCCGCGCCCCGCGATCCATCGACCCCGAGGGTCGGTACCTGATCGAGACGAGGGAGCTGTGCTGGTTGACTCCGGGCGGGGTCCGCCTTCAGACACCAACCGAAGGTGAACGCCGGCAGCAGGTGCCGGTGGCCGCCGCCATCGCGGACGCCGTGTACCGGCCCCCGGCGCGCCCGCTCGGCGCTTCGATGAGCGATGGCGGCATCTCCTGGCGCCGGCACGCCGCGCGCCGGAACCAGTCCCAGGCGCCTGAGGCGCTCGGCCTGATGAACGTGACCGCGTTCGGTCAGGAGGCCACCCCGGCCGCGCTGTGGGATCTGAGCGCCAGCCACCGCATCCAGGTCCTCCACCTTGCTGTCGAAGCGATCGTCGACGCCGGGGATCCCGCCGCTTCGGCGCTGCTGCTGTCACCGAGCCGCTACGGCCAGCAGGCGCTCCGCGTGGCCGTCGGCGCCCTGGCCTCGGACCTTGAACTCGGTCGAGATTCGGTGGTCGTGCTCTCCGGTCTCGACACGGGGCGTACGGGCTTCGGGCCGAACCCCTTCGTCGACGCCTTCCACGCCGCCGGAGCCACTTCCGTCATCAGCTCGCTATGGCCGGTCGTCGACGAAACGGCAACCAAGCTGTTTGAGGCCTTCTACCGGCGCCTCGCACTTGGCGCGCCGCCCTCCACCGCACTCCGCGAAGCGCAATTGACGCTCCTCGCCGAGCCACTTCGATTCGACCAGGGGGAAGGTCACGAGCCGGTCGAGTTCGATGCCTCCCACCCCTTCTACTGGGCCGGATACGGAGTGCACGAACTCTCAGCCAAGGCATGCAGCCGATCACGCGTGCTCGATTGAGGCCGGCCAGTCCGCTCCACACTGACAAGGACTCCCTGAACCAGGGCTCGCGCCCGCCCCCGCCGGAACTTCGCAACGGCGGACACCGGGGGTAAGATCGCGCGCCATGATCCCTCCCGCTGATCGCCTCCGCCGACTCGCCGGAACCGCACCGGTAATCCTCACCGCGCTGGCGTTCTGGTCTTGCGGCGACTCCTCGACGACGGCCACAGGTGTAGTCGTCTACGACCCCCTCGCGGCGGTTCTCGCGCTGCCGATGGAAGAGCTGATCGAGCACGACGCCAGGATCGAACTGACCTCGGAGCAGGAGGAAATCCATCGCGCCGCGCTGACGCCGATTCCCGCTCCATGCTGCAACGACCGCACCGCATACACCTGCTGCTGCACCTGCAACCTGGCCCGGGCCTGGTGGGGACTGTCGAAGGTCCTGATCACCGAACACGGCCAGTCCGCAGCCGAGGTCCAGGCGAATGTCGAGCGCTGGATCGGCAACCTCCGCCCCGAGGGCTTCGCCGGCGATTCCTGCTACACCGGACGTTGCTCGACAGCCGCGAAGCATGACGGCTGCTCGGGTATGAATCCCAGCCGGATCGTGAGTTGACGCGCCACGCCGACGCTGCGACTCAGAAGCCGCGCAGCTCGGCGAAGCGCTGGCGGTGGAACGCGGCGTCGCCGAAGGCGAACTCGAGCGCCCGGGCCCGCTTCATGAAGAGGCCGATGTCGTGCTCGTCGGTCATGCCGATGCCGCCATGCATCTGCAGGGCCTCGTTGGTGACCAGGATCAGCGCGTCGGAGCATCGCGCCTTCGCGTTGGAGACCTGGAGTTGCGCGTCGTCGCCGCCATCCTCCAGAGCCCGAGCAGCGGCCATGACCGTCGAGCGGGAGAGTTCGATCTCGATGAACATCTTCGCGGCCCTGTGCTTGAGCGCCTGGAAGGTGCCGATCAGCACGCCGAACTGGCTGCGCGACTTCAGATACTCGATCGTGCGCTCGAAGGCTTCCGTCATCAGACCGAGCATCTCGCCGCAGAGCGCCACCGTGGCCCGATCGACTGCGCGCTGGAGCGCCTCCGATCCGCCGCCGATCTCGCCCAGGACATCACCGGCCCCAACGCTCACGCCGTCCAGCCGGACGATCGCCGCGTTACGGGAATCAACCCGCTTCTGAGGCGCCACCTGAAGGCCGTCCGCGCCCGCCGGCAAGAGGAACAACGTCAGACCGTCGTCGTCGCCGACTCTCGCCGGAACCAGGAATCCGTCGGCGCCGACGCCGCCGACGACCTGGATCTTCTCGCCGAAGAGGGACCAACCACCACCGTTCGCCCGCGCCTCTGTGTCGACCCGGTCCAGACGGTAGCGACCACCCGGCTCCAGCAGGGCCGGCGCCAGCCGCTTCCCGCCATCGATCAGGGGACGCAGCCATTCCGCCTGCTGCTCGGCGCTGCCGGCATCCGCGAGCAAGCCGCCAGCCAGGACAACTGCCGAAACGTAGGGCTCCGGCGCCAGTCCGCGGCCCATCGCCTCCGTGATCAGCACCGTCTCGGCCATGCCCATGCCGAGGCCTCCGTGATCTTCGGCGAAGGGGATGCCAAGCCAGCCGAGATCGGCCATCTCGGCCCAAACGTCGGGACTGAAGGCGAGTTCTCCGCCCTCGTCGCGGAGCCGTCGTTGGCGGTCAACGCCGCCATGCTTCTGAACCAGCTCGGCCGCGGTGCGGGCGAGCATGTTCTGGGGAGCGGTGAGAACCAGAGCGGCCATTAGTCCGGGAGCCCCAGCACGCGCTTCGCGATGATGTTGAGTTGAATCTCCGAGGTGCCGCCCTCGATGCTGTTCGCCCGGGAACGGAGCCAGGTCCGGGTCTGGTTCAACTCCGCGGGCTCGAAGCCCTCGCCTTCCCAGCCCAGGGCCTGGGGACCCCGGATCGAGAGCATCAGTTCCTCGCGGCGCATGTTCAGCTCCGTGCCGTAGTACTTGAACAGCGAGCTCTCCGGGCCAGGTTTGTGTCCGGCCTCGAGACCGTCGCTGTGTCGCCTGACCGTCAGGCCGTAGGACATCGCGTCCATCTCGCACCGGATGACCCGTTCGCGGAGCGCTGGATCGTCGATCCGCCCCGCCTCGTCGACGCCGACATAGTCGCGCGCCAGGTCCGGCAGGGACGTTCGGCCCCCGCCACGTCCCATGCCGCCGATCGAAGAGCGTTCGTGACCGAGCAAGGCCTTCGCCACCGTCCAGCCGCCGTTGACCTCGCCCACCACCTGGTGGACGGGCGCCCGCACGTTGTGGAAGAAGGTCTCGCAGAAGGGCGAGGCGCCGCTGATCAGCCGAATCGGCCGTGCCTCGACCCCGGGCGATGCCATGTCGACCAGGAGAAACGTGATGCCGCGCTGTTTCTTCACGTCCGGGTCCGTACGCACGAGCATGAAGATCCAGTCCGCCTGGTCGGCGCCGGAGGTCCAGATCTTCTGGCCGTTGATCACGTAGAAGTCGCCGTCGCGGACCGCGGAGGTCGCCAGCGAGGCCAGGTCGGAGCCAGCGTTCGGCTCCGAGTAACCCTGGCACCAGCGGATCTCGCCGCGAGCGATCTTCGGCAGATGTTCAGCCTTCTGCGCCGCCGTGCCGTGATCGAGCAACGTCGGCCCGATCATGCTGGAGCCGAATCCCGTGAGCGGCACCGGCAGCTCGAGGCGCGCGAACTCCTCGTGCAGGACAAGTGCTTCGTCGCGCGAGAGGCCGGCGCCGCCGTACTCCTGCGGCCAGGTCGGCGCCGAGAAGCCGCGGTCGGCCGCCGCCAGCAGCCAGTCGCGGCTCTCGGGGTAGATGAACGGCGCCTTGCGGCCACCGGACGCCCAGGCGTTCGGATCAAACGCCTTGCCCCGCAGCGCAGCCGGGGCGTTCGCCTCCACCCAGGCGCGGGCCTCCTCTCGGAACGCGGATAGATCACTCATGCGGTTTCCTCAGGTCGTATCGAACGGGCGCGCATTCTGGCACGAACCCAGGCGGCGCCCGACTATAGACTCCCTCGTCGTCGCGCCTCGCCTCCAGCGCTATCCCCGCGAGCCGCAAGCGCAGCCGCACCGCCTCCGTGCACCCGGTGGGAACATTCGCCCCCAAGGCCGCCAAATGCACCGGCACCCTGCGACGCCCCGGCTGGCAGCCGCGCCCGGATCTCCGCGCTGGCACCTTCGCCAACGCTCCCGGTGGCCGCGGGGCCCGGCAGAGCGTACTCGTCTGCCTGGGTCACATCCACGCTGTAGCCGACATCCGCCAGTGCCTGGACCGTGATCGCGCTGAGCGGCCTCTTCCTTGAATCCCGTTGAAAACCCATGAGTTCGCCTACCACGGGGCCACCCCAATGACTAGCATCGTCCTCTCTCAAAGGCACACCTGGGCTGGCGTAGCCCGACCCGCCCGCTTCCTTGAACGCCGCGATCGCAAGAGGGCCGCCGAAATGCCAATGGCCGTCATCGGCCCTCTGAAGGAAGCGGCGCCAGCCGGCCATACTACTAGTAAAGCCCAACGCGTGCGCCAACTCATGTACCGCGGTCCGCGAAGTATCGTGAGTCAGGTCAAGGTTGATGCATGAGGCGAACGGAAGAGATTTGTCGTCGTTGCGATAAGCCTCCGGTATGGCCCAGCCGGTGGGACCCCAGGGATCGAACGAACTCGTAACGTAGACGCGCAAATCGTCTATCCGCTCTCCCGCTGAAATCTCGTAAGGGATTCCATCGCAACTATCGATTAGCGTTCGATCCACGACAACGTCGGGCAAACCCTCCGGAAGAACCGCCATCCACCGCCGGGCGGCCCATTCCACAAGCCTCTTCTGCGCATCGGAGAAGCCTTCAAGAAAGACAAGCTCGATATCGAAGCGTCTCTTGTTCCGGAACCAATCGAACTGCACGTCAACCTCCCGTTGCAAGAGAGCCGGAACATGGACTTCGAGCGATTCGCGGTCAAGAGGATTTCCGCGCAAGTCCAACCGCCCCAGCTCTTGAAGGCCGACCAGCGGTGAGACGTCCTCGATGACATTGAACTGGAGGTCCAGCACCTGCATCTCGAGGAGGGCGACCAGCGGTGAGCCGTCTTGGATTTCGTTGATGGAGAGGTTCAGGTGTGCCAGATTCGTGAGGCCGGCCAGGGGCGACACGTCCTCGAGGCGGGTAGACGCAAGGGACAGGATCCTCAGGTTCGTAAGGCCGGCCAACGGCGAGACCTCCTCTATCACATTGGACCCAATGTAAAGGGTGTGGAGTTCGTTGAGACTGGACAAAGGCCGCACGTCGTCGAGGAGGTTGGACGTGAGGTTCAGCTGCCTCAGGTTCGTAAGGCCGGCCAACGGCGAGACGTCCTCGATGGCGTTGTACTCAAGGT
The DNA here is from genome assembly GCA_965238135.1 of Candidatus Multivorans sp. Classification (GTDB taxonomy): domain Bacteria; phylum Acidobacteriota; class Thermoanaerobaculia; order Multivoradales; family Multivoraceae; genus Multivorans. The sequence continues at coordinate 1,040,581 of OZ250177.1, forward strand.
GCAGGAGGGTCAGTTCAGTGAGGCCAGCCAAGGGCCGCACGTCCTCGACGACATTGTGCCCAAGTCCAAGAACGTCCAGTTCGGTGAGGCCTGCCAGCGGCGACACGTCCTTGATGACGTTCCGCGTAAGGTACAGGTAGTCCAGTTTGGTGAGGCCGGCCAGCGGCGACAGGTCCTCAATGGCGTTGTACGAAGCGATCAGGACTGTCAGTTTGGCTAGGCCGGCCAGGGGCGACAGGTTCCCGATGTCGTTCCACTCAAGGACCAGATCGGTCAGTTCCGTGAGGCCGGCCAGCGGCGACACGTCGTCAATGGAATTGCCGCGCAGGTTCAGTTGGGTCAATCCGGTCGCCAACTCAAGCCCCGTCAAGTCCCTGATGTCCGCACTCCCCGCCTCCAGGACAGTCAGGGTCTCCAATGCTGCCCGAGTGACTTGCTCGCCACTCTCCAGGCCGAGAGCAGCCTCGATAGCTGACCGCAGGTTGATATCGGGAATAGTGTGGTCGTCGGTCGCGCAGATGAACGCGGACGTTTCGCTAACGGCTGGCGCGGTTGTGCCGAGCCGGTTCCGATGGGTCCACACCCGGCCTCCGGGGCTGGTGACGTGGAGGTTGAAGGCGACATCGGTCACCGGCGCAACGAAGATCCAGCGGTGACCGTTGTGGGCGCAGCCGTCGAGGACCTTGATCAGCACCTCCGCGTTCTCCCGGCTGAAGAACCACAAAAGGCCCGACTGGCCCGAGGCCCAGATCCCTCCCTGCGCCTCGCCGACAACCCCTTCCGCCGTCTCGTAGCAGAGGCCCACCCGGTAGCCTCCGTCGAAGACCAGGGGCGTATACGTGGGTAAACAGTCCGTGTACTCGCCGTACCCGCCCTGCACTATCGGACTCGGGTCAGAGTCAACGTATGCGCCCGAGGAGTTCCCGGCGCCTTCTTGAGCCGCCGAGGGCACGACCGCAAACAGCGCGATTGCGGTGGCGAGGGCGAAACGGGCGATCCGGACCGGTGGGACGAAAGGTTCCATCATGGGCCCGTCAGTTCCTTCTCCGTACCAGTGCCGCGCGTGCCAGTGCCACGGGCCGAAGAGCGTGTCGTTGTCCCGTGTGATGCCTGACTCTAACACCCACGGCCACCGCGCAGAACCGGGGAACCGCGCAGGTTTCGGAACGGCGACCGGCGGCATCGAGCGGCCCGGCCGTGCCGCTCCGCGCGGATTACATACACTCCGCCAACAGCCAGGCTGGCGTGCCTGGCCAAGCTCACCATGACCACCCTCGCCGACGCAGTCGCCCGCCGCCGCACGTTCGCCATCATCTCGCACCCGGACGCGGGCAAGACGACGCTGACCGAGAAGCTGCTGCTCTTCGCCGGGGCGATTCAGCTCGCCGGCGCGGTGAAGGCCCGCGGCGAGGCGCGCCGGGCCCACTCGGACTGGATGAAGGTCGAGCGGGAGCGCGGCATCTCGGTCAGCGCCTCGGTGATGACGTTCGAGTACGAGGGCAACCGGTTCAACCTGCTCGACACACCGGGTCACGAGGACTTCAGCGAGGACACGTACCGCACGCTGACCGCCGTGGACTCGGCGGTCATGGTGCTCGACGCCGCGAAGGGAATCGAGTCGCAGACGCGGAAGCTGTTCGAGGTCTGCCGCCTGCGCGACGTGCCGATCACGACCTTCATCAACAAGCTCGATCGCGACGTGCGCGACCCATTCGATCTCCTTGACGAGATCGCCGACACGCTGCAACTGGAGGTCTCCCCGGTGAGCTGGCCGGTCGGCATGGGGCGGAGCTTCCAGGGCTGTTACGACCTGGTCCGCGATCGTCTGGTGCTGCTCGAGAACGGGACCAGGGAGCGGCGAGGCACGGAACGGATCGTGCCGGGACTGGACAGCCCGGAGATCGAACAGGCGATCGGCGCCGGGCCGGCCGCCAAGCTGCGCGAAGAGGTCGAGATGGTGCGCGAGTTGTGCCCGCCGTTCGCCCCCGGTCCCTTTCTCTTGGGCAACCGGACGCCTGTCTACTTCGGCAGTGCCCTGCGCAGCTTCGGCGTGCGGGCGCTGCTCGACGGGCTGGGCCGGCACGCGCCCGCGCCCAGGCCGCAGCAGGCCGCTGAACGGACGGTGGCGCCCGACGAGGACCCGGTCACCGGCTTCGTGTTCAAGATCCAGGCGAACATGGACCCGAAGCACCGGGACCGGATCGCCTTCGTGCGCCTCTGCTCAGGCCGCTTCTTCCGCGGCATCAGATTGCTCCACACCCGCACGGGACGCACCTTGAACGTGCACAACCCCGTGCTCTTCCTTGCCCGCGAGCGGGAGCTCGCCGAGGAGGCCTGGCCGGGCGACATCATCGGCATTCCCAACCACGGCAACCTGCGGATCGGCGACGCGCTGACCACCGGCGAGCCGCTGCGGTTCGTCGGCGTACCGAGCTTTGCGCCGGAGCTCCTCCGCCGCGTGCGGCCGGACGATCCGCTGCGGGCCAAGCACCTCGGCCGCGCCCTGCTGCAACTGGCGGAAGAGGGCGCGGCGCAGGTCTTCCGGACCCGCAACGGCAACGAGTGGATCGTCGGTGTCGCCGGGGCGCTGCAGTTCGAGGTCCTCGCCGACCGCATTCGCACGGAGTACGAGGTGCCGGTGCGGTTCGAATCGACGGCGATGTCTCTGGCGCGCTGGATCGAGTCCGACGACGAACGAACGGTGAGGGACTTCGTGCGTCGCAACGAGGCGAAGATCGCGCACGACCACAACGGCGCGCCGCTGTTTCTGGCCGCCAACCGCTACTGGCTCGACCGCGCGGCCGAGAACGCGCCGGAGGTGCGTTTCCTGGCGACCCGGGAACAGCCCGCCTAGAAGCCTGCGCGGCAGAGTGCCACGGAGGGTCGCTTGGAACAGCTCCCGAGGTCCGCTTAGAAGAGCTCGCGCACTCTCTCCTTCAGCTCCGCCAACCGCTCCGCGGCTTCACCGACGGGCGGCGGCCAGACCACCCGCCGGTCCTCGAGCTGCCGATCGAGCCGATGCCAGAGTTCGGCGTTCTTGACCTGCCCGCCCGTCTTCGTGCGCCACCGGTTGCGCTTCCAGGAGTGGATCCACAGCGAGGCGCCGCGCCGCAGGTAGTCGTTGCCGGTGTAGACGGCCGCCGGCTGTCCGGCGGGCAGCGCGGCGAGCAGATCGAGAACGCAGGTGAGTTCCAGGCGGTTCGGGGTGGTCTCCGACGCCCGTCCTGTTCGTCGGTCCGAGCCGTCCGGCGTCTCCAACTCCGCCGCCCACACGCCGCGGTCGCCGACGCATCGGACCTTCAGGAAGATCTGCGCGCTGCCGGGCGGAATCTCCACTTCGGCGTCGGGTTCCGCGGCGGCGCCGCCCCCTCGAGCCGCGATCTCGGCGCTCGCCAGGGCATCGACCCGCTCGTTCCACTCGTTCCCGGCATGGCCCTTGACCCAGTGCCAGTGGACGCCGTGGCGCTTGTTCAGACCTTCCAGGCGCCGCCACAGGTCCACGTTCTTGACCGCACCGCCGTCGCGCCGGCGCCAGTTCTGGGCGCGCCACCGAGCCAGCCACGATGTGATCCCCTGGCGGACGTACTGGGAGTCCGTGTAGAGGTCTACCGCGCTCGGTTCGGACAGATCGGCAAGCGCGGAGATCGCCGCCTGGAGCTCCATGCGGTTGTTCGTCGTGCTCGGAGCGCCGCCCGCGAGTTCCCGCGGGCGCCCGCTGGGCCCGAGGATCACCGCCGCCCAGCCGCCTGGCCCCGGGTTGGGGCTGGCGCCGCCGTCGGTGTAGATGACAAGGGTCTGCCTGGCGGCAGGCTGAGTGCTCACGACGGCGTGAATGTAGCAATAGACTCGCCACCGTGATGTTGATCCCGCGTCCAGCGGCCGCTCTCGCGCTCGCTGTCGCCGCCGCCACTGCGGGAGCGGCATGGAGCCAGACCGACGCCGACCCCTTCGAGGGGCTTGAGTTCCGCCTTGTCGGGCCCAGCCGCGGTGGCCGGGTGACGGCGGTAGCGGGCCATCCATCCCACCCCTACACCTTCTACATGGGGTCGACCGGCGGCGGCGTATGGCGCACCGCGAACGCGGGCCGCACATGGCGGAACCTGACCGACGGCGACTTCGGGGCAGGTTCGGTCGGCGCCGTGGCGGTCGCCCCGAGCGACCCGAACGTGATTTACGTCGGCACCGGCTCGGCGTGTCCGCGCGGCAACGTATCGATCGGCGACGGGATGTACCGCTCGACCGACGCCGGCGCCTCCTGGCAGCACATCGGCCTGGAGCGGGCGGGCGCGATCAGCCGCATCCGCATTCACCCCAAGGACCCGAACCGGCTCTGGGTCGCGGTGCTCGGACAGATCTTCGGCAGCAACCCGGAGCGCGGCGTCTACCGCTCGACCGACGGCGGCGAGACCTGGGAACAGGTGCTCTACCTATCCGACGACGCCGGCATGGCCGATCTGGAACTCGACCCCTTCAATCCGCGCGTCCTCTACGCGGCCGCCTGGCGCGTCGAGCGCAAGCCCTGGACCCTGATCGACGGCAGCGACGAGGGCGGCCTGTTCCGCTCCACCGACGGCGGCGACACCTGGGACCGCCTCGAAGGCGGCCTGCCGACCGGCGTGCTGGGCCGGATCGGCGTCTCCGCCTCGCCGGCGCGGCGCGGCCGCCTGTGGACGATCATCACCGCCGCGGACGGCCGCGGCGGTATCTTCCGTTCCGAGGACCACGGCGACTCCTGGAAGAAGGTGAGCGACGAGCCCGAGCTGCTCACCCGAGGCTGGTACTACAGCCATATCTACGCCGACCCCGCCGACCCGAACACGGTCTGGGGCGCCAACGTCCGCTTCTTCCGCTCGGTCGACGGCGGCGCCAACTGGGAGCGCGTATCCACGCCCCACGGCGACAACCACGACATCTGGATCAACCCCGAACAACCCCACATCATGGTGCAGGCGAACGACGGCGGCGCCAACGTCAGCGTCGACGGCGGCCGCTCCTGGTCGACCCAGCACAACCAGCCGACCGCGGAGTTCTACCGGGTCACCGTCGACAACCAGTTCCCCTACCGCATCTACGGCGCCCAGCAGGACAACAGCACGATCTCGGTGCCCTCGCGTCCGATGCCGCAACTAACGCCGACGCAGCACTGGCACTCCGTAGCGGGCGCGGAGAGCGGCCACATCGCGGTTCACCCCGAACAGCCGCACCTGGTCTACTCGGGCAACTATCTCGGCCGCATCGACCGCTACGACCACCGTAGCGGCACCGCCCGCAACATGATCCTCTACCCCGAGATGCAGGACGGAACGGCACCCCGCGACCTCCGCTACCGTTTCCAGTGGAACGCGCCGATCCTGATCTCCAGGCACGATCCGGACGTCGTGTACCACACCTCGAACTACGTTCACCGCACCCGCGACGGCGGCTGGACCTGGGAGACGATCTCGCCGGACCTGACCACGGACGACGACGAGAAACAGGGCATGCCGGGCGGTCCGGTTCAGCACGACCACACCGGCGTCGAGGTCTACAACACGGTGTTTGCGCTCGCCGAGTCGCCGCACCGGGCCGGCGAGATCTGGGCCGGCAGCGACGACGGCCGCATCCACGTGAGCCGGGACAACGGCGCCGCCTGGGTCGATGTCACGCCGGCCGGAATGCCCGCCGACGGCACGGTGAACTCGATCGACATCTCCCATCACGATCCGGCGCGGGTCTACGTCGCGGCCTACCGCTACCGGCTGAACGACTACGCGCCGTACATCTTCCGTACCGACGACGGCGGCGCCACCTGGACCAGCGCCACCGAGGGCCTGCCCGGCAACCACTTCGTCCGCGTGGTGCGCGAGGATCCCGGGCCTGATGGCCTGCTCTTCGCCGGCACCGAGTTCGGCCTCTATGCCTCCTTCGACCGCGGCCACTCCTGGCAGTCCTTTCAGTTGAACCTGCCCCGCACCCCGGTCACCGACCTGGCTTTCCACCACAGCGTCGGCAACCCGGACCTCGTCCTGGCGACCCAGGGGCGGAGCTTCTGGGTGCTCGACGACCTGGGCGTGGTTCGGGAGCTCGTCCGGGAGCTCGCAGCCGGCGGCGGCCGCGACACGCCCCGGCTGTTCGCGCCCGAGCCGACCGTGCGCGTCGACCGGCCTGGGCGCGGCGGCGGCTTCGTGAACGGCGCTTCGATCTGGTTCCACCTTCCCGAAGAGCCCGAGAGCCCGGTCGAACTGACGATCACCCCCGAAGGCAGCGAGCGCGTCCTGCGCCGCTTCGTCGCCCTTCCGGAAGAAGACGCCGGGCAGGACAAGGACCACGACGACGAACGCCCGCGGGTCGAGTCCTTCGAGGCAGAGAGGGGCCTCAATCGCGTCGAATGGGACCTGAAGGACCAGGCGCCTCACCTGGTCGAGGGCGCCATCATGTCCCTGTCCTACACCGGCGGCCCCTTCCTGCCACCGGGGACTTATCGGGCAACGCTCGAGGTCGGGAGCGCCGCCGAGGATGCGGAAGACGCCGACGAGACCTGGAGCGACAGCCGCACCTTCGAGGTAATCGCCGACCCCCGGCTCGACGACGTTACGCAAGCCGACCTCGAAGAGCAGTACCGGATGCTCGACGGGCTGTCGGCGCAGTTGACGGCGGTCCACGATGCGATCGCAGGGCTGCGCAGCGTTCGCGAGCAGGCCGAAGCCCTGGGGGACCGCCTCGAGGCCGCCGGGGCCAGCGAACTGAAACCGGCCATAGTGGAGGTCACGGAGCGCGCGAACGAACTGAACGATCGGCTCATCCAGGCCCGAAGTCGCGTATCCCAGGATGCGCTGAACTTCCCGCCGAGGATCGACAACCAGTACGCCTACCTCTACACTCACGTCTTCGGCAACACCGCCCGGCCGACCGCCGGCGCGCGTCGCCGGTTCGAAGACCTTGAAGCGGAGCTGCTGCCGATCCTCGAAGCGGTGGACGAGTTGACCGGTCCCCGCCTCGAGAAGCTGAACCGGCGCGCAAGGGAACTGGAAGTACCCGCCGTCCAGCCCCCTGCCAGCCGCGAAGCAGATCGAGTTCCCGCACAACCGTAACCGTCATGCACCGAATCGCACTTCGGCGCGGCGCCGTCGCGCTGGCCGCTTTCCTTGCGGCCCCGGGCGGCGCCGAGGCTGCGCAGCAAGAGACCCGCAGCGACCGGCCGCAGCTCCGGGCACATCGCTTGCTGCAACAGCCGGTCATCGACGGCGATGTCCTCGGGGAACCCATCTGGCAGCAGGTCGACGTCGCCACCGGCTTCCAGCAGTCCGAGCCCTTCGAAGGGCAACCCGCTTCAGAGCGAACGGAAGTCCGGATCGCCTTCGACGAGCAGAACCTGTACATCGCCGCTGTCTGCTTCGACAGCGAGGCCTCGACGCTGGTCATCTCCGACAGCCGGCGCGACGCTTCTCTCAGGGACGAGGACAGCTTTCGCTTCATTCTCGACACCTACGGCGACCGGCAGAACGCGTTCATGTTCGGCACCAACGTCGGCGGCATCCAGTACGACGGCCAGGTGACCAACGAGGGGTCCGGCAGCGGTGGTTCGTTCTCCGGCGGCTCCTCTTCGGGCGCCAACCTGGACTGGGACACCTCCTGGACCGTCAGGACCCGCGTCGGCGACTTCGGATGGAGCGCCGAGATGGCGATTCCCTTCCGCAACCTCCGCTTCGACTCAGGCGCCGGGTCCTGGGGCGTCAACTTCGAGCGCAACATCCGGCGCAAGAACGAGACTGCGTACTGGGCGCACCTCGCCCGGCAGCACCGTCTGTACCGGGTGTCCGAGGCCGGCACGCTGGTCGGTCTGGTCACGCCCCGCCAGCGCAACCTCCAGTTGACCCCTTATGCCGTGTCCTCGACTCGCGACGACGGCGTCGCCGACCGCCGCTCCGAGTGGGACGGCGGCATGGACGTGAAGTACGGCATCACCCCGAGCCTCACGCTCGATGTGACCCTGAACACGGACTTCGCGCAGGTCGAGGCCGACGATCAGCAGGTCAACCTCGACCGTTTCAGCCTCTTCTTCCCCGAAAAGAGGCCCTTCTTCCTGGAGAACGCGGGCCAGTTCCGGGTCGGCGGCCGGAGTTCCTTCCGCGGCGGGGTGGAACTCTTCTTCAGCCGGCGGATCGGCCTCGCCGGCGGCCAGCCGGTCCCCATCCTGGGTGGAGTCCGACTCTCCGGCAAGGCGGGCGGCCTGAACGTCGGCTTCCTGAACATGCAGACCGACGATTTCGGCGAGATTCACGGCAACAACTTCAGCGTCGCGCGCGTAAGCCGCGAGTACCGCAACCGCAGCCGGGCGGGCGTGCTCGTCATCAACCGCCAGGGTACGGGCGCCTTGGCGCCCGACGGCGACTTCAACCGCACCTACGCGGTCGACGGGCAGATCGGGCTCGGCGACTACACCGAACTCACCGGCTGGGCGGCCCAGACCGAGACGCCGGGCCTCACCGGCCGCGACCACGGTTTCGGCCTCGGCAGTTCCTACAGCTCGCCGTTCTGGCGCTGGCGAGCCGGCTACGCGGAGATAGGCGAGGACTTCAATCCGGAGGTCGGTTTCCTCAGCCGCTCCGGCTACCGGCAGCTCAACGGCTACGTTCGCCGTCAATTCCGGCCCGCCGGCGAGGGTCGTGTCAAGGAGTTCGGGCCCCGCGTCTACTACGACAGCTTCTGGGACTTCGACGGTTTTCACCAGACCCAGCGCTACTCCATCGGCGGCGAGGTCGAGTTCCGTAGCGGCGCACAGATCAGTTTCTCCGGAGGCGGCCGCTACGAGGGTCTGGTCGATTCTTTTCTGATTCGCGAAGGCGTCGAGATCGAGGCCGGCAGGTACGACGACTACGGCATCTTCCTGTTCATGAACACGAACCGCGGGCGCGCCGTCAGTCTGTTCGCAATGGTCCAGGCCGGCGGTTTCTTTGGCGGCGACCAGCTTGCCATCAATCCCGCGCTGAGCATCCGTCTCGGCGACTATCTGACTTCGGAGATCAGTTGGTCCTACAACGACATCGAGGTCGCCGGCGGCGCGTTCAAGGCCAACCTCGGCCGTCTTCGCGTCACCTACGCCTTCAGCACGAGGCTGCTGATCCAGGCTCTGGTCCAGTACAACGACACGACGGACAGAGTGTCGACGAACCTGCGCTTCAGTTGGCTGAACGAGGCGAACAGGGGCCTCTTCCTGGTCTACAACGAGATCTCCGAGTTCGGTCTCCTGGGCCGTGAGGAACCCGATCGCAGCCTGATCGTGAAGTACAACCGCGCCTTCGATGTGTTCCGCTAGCCAGTGACGGTCCCGAGGCTCGCCAGCCCCCACCGGCCCGGCCGGAGCCTCGTCATGGCGCGCCGGGGCATGGTGGCGACATCCCATCCGCAGGCGACCCTTGCCGGCCTCGACATGCTGCGGGCCGGCGGCTCGGCGATCGACGGCGCGGTCGCGGCGGCCGCGATGCTGGCTGTGGTCGAACCGATGATGACCGGCATCGGGGGCGACGCATTCCTGCTCTACTACCGGTCCGACCCGGAAGGCGGCCCGCGCGAACTCCTGGGCCTCAACGGCAGCGGCCGCTCGCCCGCAGGGCTGGCGCGCGATGCGCTCGCCGGCGACGCGATCGAACCCGACTCGTGGCCGGCGGTCACGGTCCCCGGCGCGGTCGATCTCTGGCAGACCGCGCACGAGCGGTTCGGTCGCCTGCACTTTGCCGATCTGATCGGCCCGGCGATCGAGACCGCCGAGCAGGGCTTCCCCGTCAGTGAGCGGGTGCAGGGCATGTGGCGCTCCTGCGCGGACAGACTGCGCCGCGACCAGGCGGCGGCGACGCACTATCTCCCGGACGGCGAGGTGCCGGAACTCGGCGCCCCCTTCCGGTCCCCCGCGCTCGCGCGCTCGCTGCGTCGGATTGCACGGGACGGCCGGGACGCCTTCTACCGCGGACCGATCGCCGAGGAGATCGTCCGCTACGCTCATCGCACCGGCGGCTTCCTCCAGCTCGCGGACTTCGAGCGCCACACGTCGACCTGGGTCCAGCCGATCGGCACCCGCTACCGCGGCCGCGAGGTCGCCCAGTTGCCGCCGAACGGTCAGGGGTTGGGCGTCCTGCTCATGCTCAATCTGCTCGAGAACTTCGATCTGGAGGCCATGGACCTGGGAGGCGTCGAGCACACCCACCTGCTGGTCGAGGCGAAGAAGCTGGCCTACGCCGACCTCCACGCCCACGTCGGCGATCCGGACGGCCATCCCCTGCGCACCGGCGGTGGCGTGCCGCTCAGCGAGCTGCTGGACAAGGGCTACGCCCGGGCACGGAGTCGACAGATCGATCCTCGCCGCGCGGTATCGCTCGTCGGCGCGGGCGAAATCCCCGTCGGCACCGGTCGCGCCGGCTCGGACACGGTCTACCTGGCGGTCGTCGACGGCGACGGCAACGCCGCCTCCTTCATCAATTCCCTGTTCGCGCCCTTCGGCGCCGCGATCGTGGGCGGAGACACCGGTATCCTGCTCCACAACCGGGGCGCCGGCTTTACCCTGGCGCCCGGACACCCCAACGAGTACCAACCCGGCAAGCGTCCCTTCCATACGATCATCCCCGGCATGGTCCTGAACTCGGGCAGGCTGGAGCTCTGCTACGGCGTGATGGGCGGCCCCTTCCAACCCCAGGGTCACGTCCAACTCCTGACCAACCACTACGACCACGGGCTCTCGCTGCAGGCGGCGATCGATCGGCCGCGCTGGCGCCACACCACAGGCCTTGACCTGCTGTGCGAACGCGGCATGGAGGCGCAGACCGTCGCCGGTCTCGGGGACCTCGGCCACCACGTGCGGATCGCCGCCGGAGCCGAGTTCGGAGGCGCTCAGGCGATTGGCATCGACCGTCACGGCACCCTGGTCGGCGCCTCGGATCCCCGCAAGGACGGAGCGGCGCTGGGCTACTGACGAAGCTTCCGCTCGCATCGGACAACGGAAAGCCGAAAACGGACAAGCGAAAACGGAGACCGGACGAAACCACGCGTGAGCCTTGCGCTTACGCCGTTCCTTGGCCGCTTCGCACGGGATGGAACCGACTTCGTCGCCTTCGGCGACCTGTCCTGCCCACGCAAACGAATACGCCGGTCTCTCCTCCTCGCCGGAACCGGCCTGAGACCCGCATTTCCCCTCTGGGGGCGAAACTCGCGGAGACACGCCGACGAACTCCTCTCCGCGGGCCTGTCGGCCTGGGTCTGTGCGGTGGCGACGGCCGAAGTCCGATCCGATCTGGCGGGCGCCACCTTCGATAACCGCTTTCTCGCCGCTCTGCCGGACCACGTGGCGCCGAGCGGGGACAGCGACGAGTTCCACACCTTCGTGGAGTGGGCGCCCGGATGGGACCGCCGCGTGTCGGTGGAGCCCAGCCGCCTGATCGAACGCGGTCCTCTGACTCTTGCCGACCTGGAGGTCGCTCCCGCGGGAGTACGGGTCCGCGAAGACCGTTTCTATTCGTTGGCCAGGGAAGAACGCGATCCGTTCGAGTGCGACACCCGCCTGCGTCGGGTGATTCGCTACGTCGACGCGCACCTGGCCGACGAACTCAGGCTCGAGTCCCTAGCCCCGGTAGCCGCGATGACCCCGTCCGGTTTCGAGCACTACTTCCGTCAGCACGTGGGGATGTCGTTTCGCGAGTGGCTGGTTGGCCATCGTGTAGCCCACGCCCGCCGGCTCCTGCGCCGGTGCGACATGACGGTGGCCGCGGTCGGTCGGATCGCCGGTTTTTCGTGCAGCAGAACGTTCCGGCGCGTCTTCCGTGCGCGATTCGGCTGCAGCCCTTCCCGGTACAGAAGGAGGTACCTCACCAACGCGGTCAGCGCCGGGAAAGGAATAGGGCGCCGGTCCAAACCGTTCACAGTAGTTGGATAGACGGCCTGCGGATGGGAGATCAATTGGCATTGACCAGACGCCGGCAGGGCACCCCCACATGGGTCTGGTGGACGGCATGCAAGGACGCGGCGTGGGCCCTGTACGAGCTCCGATCCGACCCGGCCTGGGATGTTGTCGGGCTGATTGCGGCGGTCAGCCGCTTCGACGGGCGAGGCGCCGGCCACGGAGTACGCAGGGAACTGCTGGAGGAACAGGCAGCAGCAGCCGGCCTGCCCCTGCTGGTGGTCGAGTGCGCTGCCCGCGGACGGTCCTTCAGCGTCTGCGATTCGGATCTGGAGCGTGCCTTCCGGGACCTTCGCCGCCGTGGAGCAGAGGCGGTTGCCTTTGGCGACCTCGTACCGCGGTTCGAGGACCGCCCGTCCGTTCTGCTAGCCGGCACCGGCCTGAAGGCGGCCTTTCCACTCGCGGGACGGGATCCGAGGAGGCACGTCAAGACGCTGTTCGCGGCCGGCCTCTCAGCCTGGGTGTACGCCGTTGAGAAGGCGCAACTCCCAGCGAGCCTGGTGGGCCGCAAGTTCGACGAGGCCTTTCTCACCGATCTGCCGGCTCACGTCGACCCCAGCGGGGAGAACAGCGAGTACCAGACGTTCGCGGAGTGGGCGCCCGGCTGGAACCGCTGCGTGAGGGTCGTTCCGAGAGTGTCGATGGAGTGCTACGGCGCCGCTTACGTCGACCTCCGCCCGATCGGTTCTGGAGTGAGCCCGAGCACGACCTACGGGGACTCTTCGGCGCCGCCCGATGGTCCGTACGACCCGTTTCACTACTTCGAGCGCCTGGCACGCGTTCGCCGCCATGTCGACGAGCACATCGGCGAGGCGCTGACCCTCGACTCGGTCGCCGCCGTTGCCGCCTTGGCGCCCTCGAGCTTCGGCCGCTACTTCCGGCAGCGTGTGGGAATGACTTTTCGCTCCTGGCTGGCCCGCCACCGGGTCGAGAGCGGCTGCCTGATGCTCCGGGAGTCCGACGTTTCCGTGGCGCGGGTCGCGCGCGCGGTGGGGTTCCAATGCGACCGGAGCTTCCGGCGCGCGTTCCGCGCCACCGTCGGCTGCAGTCCCTCCGAGTACCGGAAGCGGCTGACAACCGGCGCCTCGGCCAAGACGACACCGGACTCCTGACGGCCGGCCTGGGCCGGGAACGGCCGAGGGGACCGCCGGACATGCCAAACTGACGGTTGATGGACGACTCAACGGCCACTCAGCGCCCGGAAGGCGCCGATCGGACCATTGAGCTGCGCATCGTCCAGTCGATGGCGGACATCCCGCGACAGAGCTGGGACGGCCTCCTCGAGCCCGGCGACCGGCCCTTCCTGTCCTGGGCCTTCCTGGAGGCGCTTGAGCGCACGGGCTGCGCTGCCGCCGAACGGGGGTGGCTTCCGTTTCACCTGACCGCCTGGACCTCGGAGAACACGCTTCTCGCGGCCGCTCCCGCCTACATCAAGAACGATGGCATGGGTGATTTCTCCCGCGACTGGGCCTTCGGCGACGCGGTCCGTGCCGCGGGCGGCCGCTTCTACCCGAAACTCGTGGTCGGCGTGCCCTTCTCTCCTGTGACCGGGCGCCGCATCCTGGCTTCAGACGCCATCGATCCGGCGCTTGCCGCGCGGATGCTGGTACAGCTTGCCGCCCACACCGCCCGCGAAGTCGGGGTCGCCTCCGTCCACATGCTCTACCACGCCGCGACGGAGGTCGATGCTCTCGCCGGCGCCGGGCTCGCCCAGCGCGTCATGGTCCAGTACCACTGGCGTAACTACGACTACCGGACTCCGGAAGACTGGCTGGCCAAACTGCGCTCGAAGCGCCGCACACAATGCCGGCGCGAACGCGGCGAGCCGGGGAGGCAGGGGATCGTCATCAGGACCGTGCGGGGGGCCGAGATCGCGGCCGATCCGCAACGCTGGGCCGAAACCGCGTTCGAGCTCTACTGCACCACCTGCGACCGGTACATGTGGGGCGGCCGGTATCTGAACCGCGAGTTCTTCCACGAGCTCTTCGCGCGGCTGAGCGACGAAATCGAGCTGGTGATCGCAGAGCGCCGGGACCGGGTCATCGCGGGCGCCATCAACCTGCGCTCCGACACCCACCTCTACGGCCGCTACTGGGGTTGCCACGAGCATCACCGCTTCCTGCACTTCAACGTCTGCCTCTACCACTCGATCGACGAGTGCATCGAACGCGGCGTCCAGGTCTTCGAGGGCGGCGCCGGCGGCGAGCACAAGATCAGCCGCGGCTTCGAGCCCGCGCCGGTTTACAGCTCCCACCTGTTCATGGACGAGAAGCTCAACTCACTGCTCGCCGCCGCCCTGGAGCGGGACACGGCGCGCCACCTGCAGGGCATCGAGGCCTGGCGAAAGCAGCGCCATCAGTTGGGCTGACAAGACTCCCTGGAGTTAGACCTCGTCTAGCAACTCGAAGTACCGCCTTCGGGTCATACCTGCGGTGCACATGTTGGCGCGGATGACGCCGGGGCTAATCGGCTTCCGCCCGAACGAAATCGTGACCGGCCTCTTGAACCCGGGCTTCGTCTCCCTGGCTCGCGACGTCCAGCTCGGGGCAGAGCGCGACCCAGACATCCTCTTCCTTGTCGAGCTTCATCGACAGGTTCAAGCGTAGTCGGAGCATCGTCCTCCTCCATTGTCGTCTCCCCGGGCGCGACGAGTTCTTCTTACCCGTCTGCTGGCTGAGTCGCCACCCCTGAGTATACGAAGGCCGGAAGTCGGAAGTCCCCGTCGATCGACTACGGCCTTCCGCCTACCTCGCCCAGGAACAAGCCGCGGAGCCAACTCGGCGGCGGAACGCCTGGTCGTAGGGCCAAAGCGCCGACGCCGTGCTTGCGGACGTAGGTCTCGTCACCGAGCCACGGAACCGCGCCCCGCGTCCGGGACCAGCAGTAGGGAGGCTTCCGGGCGAACCGAGCCCCAGCGCAAGGCATCGTGGTACAGGTGGGAAGACTCGGCCATGCCACTAAGGATGGCGTCGCGCGCGATGCGGTGCTTCGCGTCAAGGACTACCAGGATCGAGCAAGGACGCGCCGCGCCGCAACGCCTCCCATCCCACCCGCCACAGGCGGGAGTAAAGCGGATGTGCCGCGACTGCGGTCAGTCCGGCGCCCGTGAGTTCCGGCCGCCGAGCGTCACGGAAGGGAGAACGCCGCTCGGCAAACCGCATCTTCCGTTCGATGCGAGCCAGAATCCTGCGCCGACGCTCGAGACGGCTACGGAGCGGCGTTCTCGTCTCGCTCGTCCGCTCGCTGGCAGGCTCCTCAAGCATCGTGGTTAGATATCTGCACCTGCGTCGAACTGCCCGCAGCAGATAGAGTGCGCACCGGTTCACCGGCGCGTCCAAGCGGCGCTCGACTGCAGGATGTGCGGATCGTCGGTGGCGCCGACGGCGCCAAGCCGCCTGCGGGCGGGCTCGTCGCCGATAAGGAGGGCCTCGTCGAAATCCACGATCTGCTCGACCATCTGATCGAAAATCTCGCTTCCCGCCTTCTCGGGATCCGGGCTCACGTCGAGCCACCAGCTTCCCAGGGCGCTGCCCGAGTCGTCGATCAACTCCGCCCGGACCGTTCCGGCGTAGAAGCCGGGCCTCCAAGTCCACACCAACCCGCTCCCATCGTAGGCGCCCGCCCGGTCGCCGCGATCACCGGCACCCTCGGGAGCAGCGCTCCGAGGGATTTCCTCGTCATCGATCAGGAGGCGGCAATCGAGGCCGGGCGGACCGA
This sequence comes from Candidatus Multivorans sp., assembly GCA_965238135.1. Lineage (GTDB taxonomy): Bacteria > Acidobacteriota > Thermoanaerobaculia > Multivoradales > Multivoraceae > Multivorans. The sequence goes on from OZ250177.1 coordinate 1,056,221, forward strand.
CGAATACCGCCTCCTGACGCTCCTGGAAGCCCTGGTTCGCTTCCTTAGCCTGCGGCCAGCCTCGCCTGAGTTCTCGGCAGCCCGCAACGGTCTGGACGCGAAGCATCACAGCCTCGCCGTTCGCCGCCGCCCCACCCGCCGCCACGAACTACGCGCTACCGCCAGAAGCGGAAGCTCCCGGTCGCTTCCTCTCCTCTGCTCTCGCCTTGACATTGATCCTCCTTGCCAACGTGTGCCCTCCACTATTCAACGGGATGCCCGCTGTGTCACGTACGTTGGCAGAGAGGGCGGAGCCGCTCCGCGTAGGAGCCTTCCTTCATCAGCGTCTCCGCCTCCTCACAGGCGCGCCGCAGGCCCTCGGAGCTCTTCACGTCCAGTTTGGGCATCGTGGACTCACCTCTCGAGTCGGTCGGTTCGCAGCCAGTCTTCGCGGATCGAAGCCGCGCGGCATCCTACCGTTCTCCGGAGACCTGCGTCCGCCGCCGGCCCTCACGCGCGCGGCCCTATAATCGACAGGCCATGCCGCACTTCGAAGACGATGCGCACGGGGACAGCAAGGTCCTCACGAGGACGAAGACCCGAACCCGCCTGGCCCGGCCCCGGCTGTACAAGGTACTTCTCCACAACGACGACTTCACGCCGCGCGAGTTCGTCGTCATGGTCCTGCAGCACGTCTTCCACATGACCGAATCGGACGGCTCGCGCCTGATGCTCTACGTCCACAAGAACGGCGTCGGCGTGGCCGGGCTCTACCCCTTCTCCATCGCCGAGACCAAGGTCGCCGAAGTCGGCAGTCTGGCCCAGCAGGCGGAAGTCCCGCTGCTGTGCACCATCGAGCCCGACGAGGCCGACGGCAAGGACGCCGGCGACGGTTCCCGCGACGACGGCCGATCGGACAGCAACATCAACTGAAGGACTCGGGAGGGCCCTGACCATCGCTTCCGTGCGCATGACCGAAGAGCTGCGGCAGTCCTTGCGCCGCGCGATGCTGGAGGCGTCATCGCGGCGGCACGAGTACGTGACGCTCGAGCACCTGCTGCTCGCCCTGTGCAGCGACCCGGTGGGCGCCCGGGTGCTGCAGGCAGTCGGCGTTCGTCTCCCCCGTCTGGTGCGGGATGTCGAGGAGTTCCTGGATCACCAGCTCGAGCCCCTGCCTCCCGCGCTGGCGGCGGAGGTCGCGGAGGAAACGGCTGACCCAGCGGCCGGTACACAGGCAGCGGGCGAAGAGGACGGCACGGGTCGGGCAAACGGCAATCCCGACCGCGCCGGAACGGAAGCGGCGGGAGACGAACAAGAAGACGAGCAGCCCCCCAAGCAGACGATCGCGTTCTGGCGCGTGGTCGAGCGGGCCGCGCTGCACGCTCACGGCGCGGGCAAGAGCGAGCTGGACGCCGGCGCGGTCATCGCCTCCCTGCTGCGCGAGCAGGAGTCCCATGCGGTCTACGTGCTGAAGATCCAGGACGTGTCACGCCTCGACGTCGTCCGCTACCTCTCCCACGGCACGGTCAAGTCGGCACCGGGCCTGACCGCGCCGCAGTCCCCGGAGTCGGACGCGGAAGAGGGCGAGGAGGAGGAAGTCGAGGATCCCCTCGAACGCTTTGCCTCGAACCTGAACGAACGCGCGGCGGAGGGCGCCATCGATCCGCTCGTCGGACGCCTGGACGAGGTCCGTGTGGTGTGCGAGACGCTGGCGCGCCGGCGCAAGAACAACCCGGTGCTGGTCGGAGACCCGGGCGTCGGCAAGACCGCGATCGTCGAGGGGCTGGCACTCGCGGTCCACGAGGGGAACGTGCCGGAACTCCTGTCCAAGGTCACGATCTATGCGCTCGACATGGGTGCGCTGCTGGCGGGTACGCGTTACCGGGGCGACTTCGAACAGCGGCTCAAGGCGGTGATCGACCGCATCGTCGCCGAGCCCCAGCACATCCTGTTCATCGACGAGATCCACACGATCGTCGGCGCCGGCGCGGTGTCGTCGGGCTCGCTCGACGCCTCGAACATCCTGAAACCCGGCCTGGCCTCCGGCAAGCTGCGCTGCATCGGGTCCACCACCCACGCCGAGTACAAGGGCTCGTTCGACCGCGACCGCGCTCTGGCGCGCCGCTTCCAGATGATCGAGATCGACGAACCCACGATCGAGGAATCGGCGGAGATCCTGCGCGGCCTGCGCGGGCGCTACGAAGAACACCACGAGGTGAAGTACGCGGACGAAGCTCTGGATGCAGCCGCGGACCTCTCGGCCCGCTACCTGCTCGACCGCCGGCTGCCGGACAAGGCGATCGACCTCGTGGATCAGGCCGGCGCCTCAAACCGCCTGCAGACGAGCGACCAACGCAAGAGCGTTCTCGATCCGGTCGACATGGAACGGGTCGTGGCCTCGATGGCGAAGATCCCCGAGAAGTCCGTCTCGATCGACGACCGGGACGCTCTGGCGAACCTGGAAGAGGAGCTTGAGGCGGTGATCTTCGGCCAGGACGAGGCGATCCGCTCGATCTCCTCGGCGGTCAAGCTGGGCCGCGCGGGCCTCGGAGCGCTGGAACGGCCGATCGGCAGCTTCCTGTTCTCGGGCCCCACCGGAGTCGGCAAGACGGAGCTGGCCCGGCAACTGGCTGAGGTGCTCGGCATCGCCTTCTCCCGCTTCGACATGAGCGAGTACATGGAGAAGCACACCGTCTCCCGGCTGATCGGGGCGCCGCCCGGCTATGTCGGCTTTGACCAGGGCGGACTGCTCACGGACGCCATCCGCCGCACGCCGCACACCGTGCTGCTGCTCGACGAGATCGAGAAGGCCCATCCAGACGTCTACAACATCCTGCTCCAGGTCATGGACCACGCCACCCTGACCGACAACAACGGCCGCAAGGCGGACTTTCGTCACGTGATCCTGATCATGACGACGAACGCCGGCGGACGGGACTTGACGACCAAGCCGATGGGCTTCGGCGAGCGCTCCAAGCTCACCGCCGAGGCCGCCTCCAAGCCGGCCGTCGAACGGCTGTTCACGCCCGAGTTCCGCAACCGGATCGATGCCTGGGTCGTGTTCAAGTCGCTGGAGATGGACTCCGTGCGCCGCATCGTCGACAAGCTGGTGGGCGAACTCGGCAGCCAGCTCGAAGAGCGCGGCATCACGGTCGAACTAACCGACAACGCCCGGAACTGGCTGGCCGAGCATGGCTACGAGCCGGACTTCGGCGCGCGGCCGATGCGCCGCCTGATCGACGAGAAGATCAAGCGCAAGCTGGCCGACGAGATCCTGTTCGGCAAACTCGCCGAGGGCGGAAAGATCGTCATCGACGCCAAGGAGGGCGCCGCGAGTGAGGACGGTCTGTTGCTGAAGACCAGGCGCAAGCGGAAGTCGAGGCGGAAGAAACCGAACTGACGGCCCGTCAGGCGTCGACCCGCGGCAGCACCTCGGTCGCAAACCGGTCGATCGTCGTCATCAGCCGCGCGTGCGGCAGCAGGCCGTTGTAGGCCCAGAAGTAGAGCCAGGTCACGGGCAGGCGCTCGCACAGGGCCTCGAGCTGCCGCGTCACCGTGTCGACGGTGCCGACGAGCGCCATGCCGGCGCCAAGGAAGTCCTCGAACTCCTCCCCGGTATCCGGGTCCAGCATGCCGCGGCTGAACCCGAAGGGCTCGAACCAGGCGGAGCCGCAGAAGGCGCCGCTCGACCTCCACAGACGCTCCGCTTCCTCGTCCGTGTCGGCGATGACCACGTCCCGCAGGACGCCGATGCCGTCGCCGAGAGGCCGTCCCGACTCGCTGGCGAAGAGCTCGAACAGGGCCTGCTCCCGCTTCGGGTGGAGCGGCGGCAGAATCGCGGTAACCCCCTCCCTGGCGCACCATCGGATGCTCTCCTCGGACGCGGCGAACGGCTGGAAGATCGGCGGATGCGGCTTCTGCACCGGCTTCGGCACCACGCCGACCTGGCGCAGCACGCCGTCCTCCACCCCGGCGCCCCACTGCTCGGTGGCCTCGAGCGTCCACGGCGTGCCACCCTCGGGACCGCCCACCGGGATCTTCCAGAACCGCCCGTCGTAGTCGAGCATCGGCTCGGTCCACGCCTTTTTGACGATCCGGAAGCACTCCTCGAACGCCGCCCGGTTGGTGCGGTCGATCTCGTCCCGCTGGTGCGGCAGCGCGCCGGAGATCCCGTGCGTCTGCTGCGCCATCACGTCGACCCAGCGCCGCTGGTAGCCGCGCGCGAAGCCCGCGTTGGCGCGGCCGCCGGTCATCCGGTCGAGCATCGCGATGTCCTCGGCGACCCGGATCGGGTTGCGCGACGGCAGCACGATGCCCAACTGCCCGACCCGGATGTTCTTCGTCTGCATGCCGATGAACAGGTCGAGCAGCACCGGGTTGTTCGAGAGTTCGAAGCCCTCGATGTGGAAGTGGTGCTCGGTGAAGCTGATCGAGTCGTAGCCGAGATCGTCGGCGAGGCGGGCCTGTTCGGAGACCTCCGCCAGCATCCGGTCGTAGAGGTCGCCGCGCAGGCCGGCCATACCCTTCTCGATATCGGCCCGGGAGCCAATCGAAGGCAGGTAAAAGAGAGAGATCTTCAACAGAGAAGCGGGATCAGCCGCCCCGGTCGTAGCCGGGAAGCTCGCGAATCCAGATGTTGCGGAAGCGGGTCGGGTTCCGGTGGTCCTGGAGGCCGATCCAGCCGCGCGGCTCGTGGGGACGGTCGTAGACGCCGACCCGGCGGTGGATCGTGCGGCCGATGTACTCCTTGCGGTGGTGGATCACGACCCCGTTGTGGATCACGGTGACGTGCGCCTTCTTGGTCAGCTCACCGTTCTCCCAGCGCGGCGCCTCGAAGATGATGTCGTAGGTCTGCCAGGCGCCTGGGGCCCTGGCCGCGTTCACCATCGGCGGCGTCTGCCCGTAGATCGCACCCGCCTGGCCGTCGGCGTAGGTCCGGTTCTCGTACGAGTCGAGGATCTGGACCTCGTAGTCGCCGTAGATCATCACGCCGCTGTTGCCGCGGCCCTGGCTGTTGCTCTCGACCTCGGCGGGGCTGGTGAACTCCAGGTGGAGCTGAAAATCGCCGAACTCGTCGCGGGTGCGGATCGACCCCGTGGAAGTGACCTCCATGTATCCGTTCTCGACCTTCCACTCGGCATCTCCCCCGCCCGCTTTCTGCCACTTGGAGAGGTCCGCGCCGTCGAACAGCACGACCGCGTCGGCCGGGGCGGCCGCCATGTCGCTGAACGAGGCGCCGGGCGCAACCACCGGGGGCAGCGGCCGGTTCGGGTCGTGCACCTTCCAAGGCAGTCCCGGCAGCTTGGGCGTGTCGTCGTAGCCGACCGGCTGCGGCTGGGCGGCTGCGGCCGCCGTCAGCAGCAAGCCTGCGGCCACAACGGCGGACAGCGTCTGCTTCACTCGGTTTGCTGGCATTGCAGGTCTCCTCAAGCGTTCCCTCAGCGCACCCGTGACGCGAGCAGCGGCTCGGACAGTTTCAACCATTTGACGACTTCGGCGCGGGTGCTCCGTGGGTCGATCAGGTCGTGGACCGAGAACCCCTCGGCGCGCGGGAAGGGAGTACGGCGCTTGGCGAACTCGGCCTCGAGTTCGGCCCGTTTCCTGTCCGGGTCCGGCGCCGCCGCGATCTCGCGCCGGAAGGCGACCGCCACCCCGCCCTCGATCGGCAGCGCGCCGCTCTCCGCCGACGGCCAGATGAGCACCCGGCCGCCCGGCCCGAAGTGGGCCGCGGCGGCGACGCCGTAGGCCTTGCGGATCTGGACAGCGCACCAGGGCACAGTCGACCGCACCGTCGCCGCGATCGCCTCCATGCCGTAGCGGATCGTGCCGGACGCCTCCGACTCCGAGCCGATCATGAAGCCGGGCTCGTCGACCAGGCTCAGGATCGGCAGGTGGAAGGTCTCGCACAACTCGACGAAGCGCCGGAACTTCTGCGCGCCGGCGGCATCCATCGCACCGCCGATGTGCCGGCAGTCGTTGGCGACCACGCCGACCGTGTGGCCGTCGACGCGCGCCAGGCCGGTGATCTGGGACGGCCCGTACCCTGCGGTCATCTCGAAGAAGGAGTCCCGGTCGACGACCAGGGAGATCAGTTCGCGCATGTGGTAGAGGAAGCGCCGGTCGCGCGGCACGATGGACAGCAGCCGCTCCTCTCGCCGATCCGCCGGATCGCCGACCGAACGACGCGGCGGCAGCGAGTCGACGTTCGATGGCAGGTAGCCCAGGAAGCGGCGGACCTGCGCCATCGCGTCGTCCTCGTCCTCGGCCACGTTGTCGACGACACCGCTCCGGCTGTGGACCTGCCAGCCCCCCAGTTCGTCCTTCGTCTTCTTCTCGCCCAGGGCCCGCTCCACCAGCGCCGGGCCGCCGATCAGGATCTGCGCCGTGTGCCGCGTCATCACCGAGAAGTGGGACGCAACCAGACGCGCGGCCGGGAACCCAGCCACTGCGCCTACCCCGATCGAGGCCACCGGCGCCGTCCGCAGGATCTCGGCGATCGACCAGAAGCGGGCCCGCGAGTACACCGGCTCCCCCATCGGTCGCGGCGGCTTCTTCGGCGCACCCTTTGCCCGACCGCCGCTGCCGCGGACGCTGCCGCCTCCGCCTTCGAGGAACCGCAGCAGGGGCAACCGGTACTTGAGGGCGAGCTCCTCCGAGTAGACGCTCTTGCGCAAACCGGCCGGCGACGGCGAGCCCCCGGCCTGGGTGAAGTCCTCCCCCGCGACGATCAGCCGCCGGCCATCGACGTTGGCAAAACCGACGACGTAGTTCGCCGGCGTGAACGCGACGACGCGGCCGTCGTCATCTTCTTCGGCCGCCCCCGCCTGCCGGCCCTCCTCGATGAAGGAGCCCGGATCGGCGACCCGCTCGACCCGCTCGCGCACGGTCAACCGGCCGCGCTCGTGCTGCCGCGCCACCGCCTCCGCGCCACCCATCGCCAGCGCCAAGCGCCGGCGCCGTTCGATCTCGTCGACTTCGGGCTGCCAGGACATGAACGCGCATTGTAGATGCTCCGCTATCCTCCGCCCGCCAGGGAGGTTCAATTGACGGCAACACGACGCAAGCTCTGTGGTTGGGGATACGAAGGCCAGGGACTCACGCCGGCCGAGGCGGACGCCTTCCGGGCCCGGACTGCCGCGCGGTTCGGCACGCCGGTCGAAGCGCAAGCGACACCGCCGCGGGTCGCCGACTTCGACCTGCGCCCGCCGCGACTGCGGACGCCTTCCTCGCTCGCGGCCCTGTTTCGCGACGACCCGTTCGAACGGCTTCTTCACGCCTACGGCAAGTCCTTCCCGGATGCGGTGCGGATGTTCCGGCGCGAGGTGACGGAACCCCCGGACCTTGTCGCCTATCCGGAGACGACGGAGGACGTGGTCCGCATCCTCGATTGGGCCGGCGACTCCGGCGCCGCCGTGATCCCCTTCGGCGGCGGCTCGAGCGTGGTCGGCGGCGTCGAACCGGCGGTCGGCGGCACCTACGCAGGCGCGGTCACGATCGATCTGCTCAAGCTCGACCAGGTGCTCGAAGTCGACCGCGCCAGCCGTGCCGCGCGAATCCAGGGCGGCGCCCGCGGGCCGCATATCGAGGCGCAAGTACGGGAGCACGGCCTGACGCTCCGCCACTTCCCGCAGAGCTTCGAGCATTCGACCCTCGGCGGATGGATCGCGACCCGTTCCGGCGGCCACTTCGCCAGCCTCTACACCCACATCGACGACTTCGTCGAGGCGACGACCACGGTGACGCCCCAGGGGGTGATGGAAACGCGACGGTTGCCGGGTTCCGGCGCCGGACCGTCGCCGGACCGGATGGTCATCGGCTCGGAAGGCATTCTCGGTGTGATCACCGAGGCCTGGATGCGGCTTCAGGACCGCCCCGTCCACCGCGGCTCGGCAGCGGTCCATTTCGCCGACTACGTCAGCGCCGTGGAAGCAGTGCGGATGCTCTCCCAGAGCGGCCTCTACCCCTCGAACTGCCGGCTGATCGACGCCCAGGAGACGGCCGACGCGGGCGCCGGCGACGGGTCGACGTCGCTGCTCGTGCTCGGCTTCGAGTCCGCCGACCACCCGGTCGATGCCTGGATGAAACGGGCGCTCGAGTTGACCGCCGACTGCGGAGGCGATCACAGCGCCTCCGCCGGCCGTTCGCACCGCGAGGGGGCCGCCGGGGCCTGGCGCGACGCCTTCATCAAGGGGCCCTACTACCGCGAGGTGGGCGTGCCCCTGGGCGTCATCGGCGACACGTTCGAGACCGCCGTCACCTGGGACCGCTTCGCCGACTTCCACGCCAGCATCACGGCCCGGACCGCGGAGATCCTCGAGCAGGCGACCGGCAGGCCCGGCCGCGTCACCTGCCGCTTCACGCACGTCTACCCCGACGGGCCGGCGCCCTACTTCACCTTCTCCGCCCTCGGCGACTGGGAGCGGCTGGCCGACCAGTGGCGCGAGATCAAGTTGGCGGCGAACGAGGCCGTGGTCGAGGCCGGCGGCACGGTGACGCACCACCACGCCGTGGGGCGCGACCACCGGCCGAACGGCTACGACCGTCAGCGGCCCGAGGTCTTCGCGCGCGCCCTCGCCGGCGCCAAGGCGGCCGTCGACCCGGACGGCCTGATGAACCCCGGCGTGCTGATCGACCCGGAAGGCCGTGACCTCGGGGTCACAGGGGCGATGGCGCCCTGACCGCGGCTGGAGAGCCCGCGAGCAACTCCCTCACTTCGGCGGCCAGTCCGGCCGTGTGGCCGTCGTCCGCCGTCAGCGGCCGCAGCGCGGCGGCGAGTTCGCGCACGTAGTCGGCGTTGGCGCCGCTGGGACCCGTCGCCGCCACGACCTGACCGGCGATCTCGGCCAGCGGGGCGGGACCGGCGTAGTTCCGGTTGCCCGGCCAGGCCTGGTAGGTCACGCCGAGAACCCGTTCGGGCGGCGCGGTTCCAGTCCCCGTTGGGGGTCTACCCGCCTCGTCACCGGTGAGGCCGGCCGCCACCCCGTCCAACTCGAGCTCGATTTCCATGAGGACGTAGCCGCCCCGTTCCCGCACGTCCAGGTCGTCGAGGATCGAGTCCGCGTCGGCTTCGCCGAGCCGGTAGGCGACGCCCCAACAGCCCTCATCCGGCGACGGCGCCAGGGTGACGACCCGACCCGGCCGCCAGGGTTCCCCCCGGTGGTCCGTCGACCACTGCCAGAAACGCCGCGCCCAACCCCGCAGAAGGGCGCGCCGGCGCTCCACGAAGGGAATGTCCGGCCGGAAGATCAGCGAGCCGTAGCCGAAGATCCACTGTCGCCTGGTTTCGTCCACAGCGCCGGATTCTAGAGGGCGGCGCGCGGACGCCCCCATGCGCTCGCGTGATAACTTGCGCGGCCCGCTACGATCCTCCGCCGCCGCCATGCGCCATCTCTTCGTCATCGATCCGATCGAGCGTCTGGATCCCGAGAAGGACACCACCATCGCGTTCCTGCGCGAGGCGGACAGCCGCGGCCACGACCTCGCGGTGTGCACGATCGACACGCTGGACCTCGGGCCGGACGGACGGCCTCAGACGGAAGCCATCCCCGCCCGGACCGTCGACCCTGGCGCGGGCGGCGCCTGGTACGAGGTCGGAACCGGCCGAACCACCTTCCTGGACGAGTTCGACGTCGTCTGGATGCGCAAGGACCCGCCCTTCGACGTGTCCTTCTTCTACGCCACCCACCTTCTGTCCATGGTGGCGAAGGGCACCCTGGTCGTGAACGACCCGCTGGCGCTGCGGGACGCGAACGAGAAGCTGTTCGCGCTCCGCTTCCCCGCTGTCTGTCCACCTGCGCGCGTGTCCCGCCGCATTACCGAGCTGCTCGCGTTCCAGAAGGATATGGGCGGCGAGATGATCGTCAAGCCCCTCGACGGCGCCGGTGGCGAAGGCATCTTCCACCTGCGGGACGGCGACCGGAACACCAGCGCCATCCTTGAGGCGGCCACCGCGCACGAGAGCCGCTACCTGATGGCGCAACGCTACCTGCCCGAGATCCGGCAGGGCGACAAGCGGGTCATCCTGGTCGAAGGCGAAGCGCTCGGCGCGGTGCTGCGCGTGCCCGCAGAGGGCGAATCGCGAGCCAACTTCCACGTCGGCGGCCAGCCTGCCGCCACGGAGGTCGACGACCGGGACCGCGAGATCGCCGCCGCGGTCGGCCCGGAACTGGTCCGGCTGGGCATCGTCTTCGCCGGCATCGACGTGATCGGCGGTTGGCTGACCGAGGTCAACGTGACCAGCCCGACCGGCCTGCGCGAGATCGCGGACCTAGGTGGCCCGCGCCTCGAGGTCGAGGTGCTCGACGCGGTGAATACGCGGCGGGACGCGATCTGAATTGAGGTGACCGGCCCGTCGTGGGCGTTCCGTACTCATTCTGGCGCGACAGATGAGCAGGCATCGGTATCCAGCGTCGTCGCAACCGCGACGGCACAGTCGCTAGACCGTGTACCGTCGGGAGCGTGTCGGTCCTAGTCGACGGTCCTGCAGGTGTGTCAACTTTCGATAAGCAGGATTAGACGCGCTTGAAACTACGAGCGGAAACCCCTCGGCGCTGTCGGCGGCGGTCGGCCCCTGAAGAGCGGCAGGCCTTCGCGGGGTTCGAACCGTTCCCGGCCGGATCGTTCACGCCAGAGGGCTTCCCCGGCTCGACGGATTGAACGGATGCCCGCCTGAGCCTCGATCGATCCCCCCGGGTGCTTGATCACGGCCCCGGCGCTGCATCTTGAAATCACGGCATAATCAAGCGCTTCTGCGTTTCTATCGGACAAGAACTAGCTAGTGTCCATCAGAAAACCTAGCAAGTCGTTGATTCTACAGGTCTTTCCGGGGGATCTGTAGCGGGAAGATGGTCGGCATCGGATAGTCTAATAGCGCGAAATCGGGCAGTTATGGGCGTGTTTCGGGCGATCTTCGGGGAGGTGAGGCGATGAGGGATGTCCAGAGTCGACAGTTCAAGGTCGGCCAAGTGCCGATCGGGGAGATTTGGATCGACCCGAAGTCCAGGGACGACACGCCGGCGGTGCTGAAGGGTCTTCAGCACATCTGGTGTGACGCGGAGTTGCGGGGTCGTCTGTTCGATCTGCTGGACGAGCATGTGCAGCCGGGGACCGACCGGAAGGTCGGTCGTCCGGGCATGGAGCTGTGGCAGATTCTGGTGTTGGGTGTCTTGAAGCAGGGTCTGGGCATCGACTTCGACCGGCTTCACGATCTGGCGAACCAGCACGCGACGGTGCGTGCATTCCTGGGCCACGTCGAGTTCGGCGACAAGAGCTACTTCGAGTACCAGACGGTGGTCGACAACGTGAGCCTGTTGACGCCGGAGTTGCTGTCCGGGGTCGGGAGATTGGTGGTGGAAAGCGGCCATGCGGTCGCGCGAAAAAAGCCTGGCGAGCCGTTGCGCGGGCGGTGTGACTCGTTCGTGGTCGAGGCCGACGTGCACTACCCGACGGATGTGAATCTGCTGTGGGACGCGATGCGGCGCCTGCTGCGGGAGACCGGGCGGGCGGCGGGCAAGCACGGGATCCGCGGCTGGCGTCAGTGGCGCTATCAGTCGAGGTTGGTGCGCAGGCTGTTCCACAAGGTGCGAGGTACGCGACGGGCGAAGCGGTTTCCGGTCCGTGTGGAGGCGTACCTTGAGCAGTGCCGGGAGTTGGTCTTGCGGTCGGAGGAGACCGTCGAGGCGCTGCGCGCAGCGGGAGACGGAGCCCGCTGCGAGTCGATCGCGGGCTACGTGGCTCATGCCCATCGTCAGATGGACCAGGTCGAGCGCCGGCTGCTTCTGGGCGAGACGATTCCTCACCAGGAGAAGGTCTTCTCGATCTTCGAGCCGCACACGCGGTGGGTCTCCAAGGGCAAGGCGGGTACGCCGGTGGAACTCGGAGTGCCGGTGGCTCTGATTGAGGATCAGTACCAGTTCATCCTTCACCACAGGGTGCTGTGGTCCGGCGAGGACGTGGACATCGCGGCGCCGATGGTGAAGGAGGCCCAGGAACGGTTCCCCGACCTGTGCGCGTGCAGCTTCGATCGAGGCTTCTACAGCCCGGAGAACCGCGTCCGGCTTGACCAGATGCTCGACCTCGCCGTGCTGCCGAAGAAGGGCTATCTGTCTGTTGCCGACCGCGAGCGCGAGACAGAGGAGGCGTTCGTCGCCGCACGGCGCGCGCATCCGGCAGTCGAATCGGCCATCAACGGCCTGGAGCATCGGGGACTCGACCGCGTCAGAAGCTACGGCGCCGATGGTTTCGAGCGCACCGTCGCCCTCTCCGTGCTCGCCGCCAACCTCCATCGCCTCGGCCTGATGCTGCAAAGACTCGACCGAAAACGCCAGCGGCGACGACGCGCCGCCTGATCGCAACGCCGCCAGAAAACCGAAACCCGCGACGAACCGTTCCAGGAACGAGAGGCGCCGCCGTGCCCGTACCAACCTGACTACGCCCCGGCCGCCTCACAATCGACGGCGACCGTCACCTCGCAACCCGCCTCGGCCAACTCCGTACCCCCGAAACGAACCGGGACCACCTCAGGGATTGTAGCCCCGGTGCGCCCCCTTCACCTTCAGTCCGGTGCTGACCACCGAACCGTCGACATCAAGCGTCAGCCGGCGCCGGCCGGTCCGCCGCAGGGCGGTTCCGACCGGTTCCTCGTTGAGCTTCGAGAGCCGCTCGACGTCCTCGCTGCGGGTCTTCTGCATCCAGGCGCTCACGGTTCGGGGCGCCGGCAACCTCGAAAGCCCGCCGAAGCGGGCCAGGACGGGGTCGCCCTGCTGGTAGCGCAGGTGCCAGACGCGTCTGCCGCCGACCAGGATCAAGCCCAGAAGAGCCAGGAGCATGGGCACGGCGCCGAAGTCGGTGGCGGGGAATCCCGATCCCACCGCGCCGCGCAGCATTGCCGGGAAACCGCTTCGTTTCAGGTACTCCCGGACGAGTTCGAGTCCGGCGTGCGAGGTGACTTCCTGACGCCCGGTTCTGTAGTCGACGTTGCCGTTGACACGGCGCTTCAGATCTGCTCTTCTAGATCGCACTGGGAGTGGCCTTTCGTGGATGGTGCTCGTGATCGATGGCAACCACGAGAATATCCCATCCCCAAAGGCCCTCCCGGCCTTCGCGCTATGTCAATCTAACGCATTGTTCCTGCGAATCAGGGCTAAGCCAGGGGGGCAACCCTCTGGGAGTACATCCGGCGCTCCATGCCCTACGAATCGCCTAGCTCACTCACCGACGACGAGATCTACGCCGTCGCTGCCCACCTGCTGCACCTCGGCGGGATCGTTGGCGAGGACGATATGCTCGACCAGGAGAGTCTGCCCGAGGTCGAGATGCCGAACCGCGACGGCTTCGTCCCGGACGACCGGCCGGCAGTAGTAGTGCGCCCGCCGGCCGGAATTGAAGCCGTGCAAGAGTCCGCAAGTTCAGTAGCCACAATCGTGCCAAGCTTGTTCCACGGCGAGGGTTGCCACGAGATACTGAATGTCGGGTTTCGACACACGTGTAGTGGCCCCAACAAATGGCAGGCCGAAGGGCTCGCAAAGGAGTAGTAGGAACAATGTCCAGCGACACTATCCGCAGCGGGCGTCGATTGGGATACCCCGCCGTCCTCCTTGGTTGGCTGCTGGCGGCCTGCCATGCGTTCGCCATGGCCGAACCGGCTGCGAACACCCCGCTTGAGTCCGCGGTCGCACCGAACACTTCCGAAACGGACGATGCACTTCTGCGGTTCCGCGACGAGCGCTATGTCCTGAATGCGGTGCTCAGGCTCTATCGACACAGCAACGGGCCCCGGCATCTGGATTACGTCTGGGGTCATGACGGCGCAGCGTCCTACAAGGCTGAACAGTTCGGGCGGGTTCGGGTTCAGCACGGATCCGGGGAATCCCTCTTGTTCAAGGTCGAGAGCCAGCAGGACAAGTCGAGCTACGAACTCTGCTATTGCCCGTTGCATGAGGCCACCAGGCAGTGCGAAGGGCGTCCGCCGTTCTGTGGGGCAGTGGACACCTCGATTCTGGCGCAAAGCGGGATTCTCTACCTGAACGGCCCCGAAGGCGCGCCCTTCAGCGTGCACCATTACTTCCGTGACTACATCGCCCAGCGCTTGGAGATTTCGGCGTCTGAGGGCGCTCGGAAGATCTACCGGGAGGTCTTGATCGAACCTCCCGACGGCACACCGGATTGCAGCGACTATCCCGACCAAGACATCGACCGGTACAGTTGCCTCTACCTTGGGCAGGAGTCGCCTTCGCCCGCAGCGGACCAGAACGCGGCGATTCTGGCGGCCCTGCCGACAAAACTCGTGCAGTCGAAAGAAAACTACGAACTGATCTTCGCAGAGGAGTTCGACGGCGATCCGAGCAGGGGGGCGGCGGGTGATTGCGAGGGCGGTTTGTCGGAACTCGATCCCGCCAAGTGGAGTTTCCGCGCCGACTGGTGCGGGTCTGGCAGGCCCGAGGACGTGTCGTGCGAGAACATGCGCGGCGGGCGCTACGAGATGCAGCATGTCGAGGGCTGCTCGTCGGGCATCAACACGGGCGGAAAGTTCAGCTACAAGTACGGCTACATCGAGACCAAGTACACGGTCGGTCTCGAAGACTCCCACCAGCAGAACATGAACATGGTGGTCGGGGACCCCCGTCGAAGTTTGAGATATGCCGCGGCCAGGTACAGTGTGCCCATTCGCAACTACGAGGAAATGTCCAGGTTCCTGCCCATGGAGATCAACGTATTCGAGTATTTTCCGGAGCGCAAGCGGGAGTTGACAAACTACTTCTACAACTACCACCCCTACATCTACTATCGCGATACGGAGCCGAGATACGCGTCCAACTGGACCAGGTACTGCATTACGAATCCGCCGGCCGGAATCAACTTCTGGACGGCGGAGCAGTGTGCGGACCGCACTTCTCTGACCGTGACAAAGGGCCTCGAGTGGACGCCGCGGGGCTATCGGATGCTGGTCAAGGTGGAGGGCCTTCACGACGACTTCATCGTGATCAGTAAGGGAAACACGAAGCTGCATCGCCGCCGCGCGACGTCGGTCACCGCGCCGGTCACTTACACAGCCGGCGCGGTCCGCTACACGGGAACGGATCGGGACCCTTTCTTCGAATTCCTCGAGCCGGAGGATGCGGACTCGGTGCTGACCCGTTTCACCATCGGCCACATGCCGTTGCGCGTCGATTTCGGAAGCTGGAGGGGGTTCGGCAATCATGGCGGCGAAGACGCCACGACCTCGGCCAAGATGAAGATCGACTATGTGCGGGTGTTCCAGCCGAGAAACCGCTACTCGGACATGGAGCCCGTCTATGAGTAGCCTTGCGGAGAATCGCGCCAGCCGCGCTGGCGACGGGCCGTGGCCCCGAACGACGTGGTGCAGGTCAGCGACTCGGCAGTAGCGACCCGGCGCACCACGCCGGGCTGGCCCGGTTCTGGCAGGGCGTTCAGTGGTCAGGCTCTGTTCGTCCTCGTCGTGAGTGTACAGTCGCTGCTCCCTGCTAGCGCGCAGGAGCCGGAGAATGGCTTCGAGTTGTCCTGTGCCGCTGCCGTTAGCGAGGGAGGCACGCTGACATGTACGTTGACGAACTCGGCAGACGAGGCGGCGGGGTGGCCGGTGATTGCGATTCTGCACCTGTCGAGCGACTCGAACCGGGCGCTCGTCAGAGGCTCGCCCCTTGACCTGCGGTTCGGGACGCCCGTTCCGGACGCCACGGTCGATGGCGGGCTCTGGTGGATAGGAGACGTACTGGTCGGTTACTCGCGCTTTGATTGGTCAGAGGTTGCTGAGGCCGAAGCTTCTCGCTCGGTTTCCATCGTCGTGGAGGACGACGACGACCATGAAGGCGAAGAGGTGTTTTTCGTCAGCTTGGCCCCGAGCGGGACGAGAGGGGTGGGCTCTCTGTACACGAACCGACAGAAGGTCACAGTCGCCGCCAGCGACAGCGCGAGCACCGACGCGCGTTTGAAGGCGCTGGAAATCTCCACCGACGCAGGGGCCGTGCCGCTGGAGTTTTTTTCGGATACGACGGCGTACGAGGCGTCTGTCGTCTATCGGGCTACGGAAGCAGTCGTAACGCCTGTCGTCAACCACGAGGGGGCCACCGTGAGCGTGGGCGGCGTCGGCGTGGAGAGCGGAGAGAACAGTCGCGCCGTCTCCCTGGGCGAGGGGAGCACGGCGATCGAGGTAGTGGTAACCGCCGAGAGCGGCGCCACTCAGACTTATCGAATCGGTGTCACTCGGGCGGAGAGACCGGCGGAGGTAGAACTGGAGGCGGACGGGTTCTCGTTGGTGTGCCCTTCCAGCGTCGCCGAGAGTTCGAGTTTGATCTGCAGGTTGACCAACACGCAGGCGTCGGCGGTGGAGTGGCCTGTGGTCGCGGTTCTCCACAGTTCCGCCGATGGCGAGGCTCGCGCTCTGGTTGAAGAGGATCCGCTGATACCGGCGTCCAGTTCTTCGTTCAATGCGGATTTGCGTTTGAGTGAAGCGCAGGTGGTCCAGCGCGAGAGCTACCGGTTCGGCTACGGGGAACTGTTCTCCGGTGGTTCGATTTCCCTTCCGTACACAACTTACGGTTACCAGAAGTTCGACTGGTCAGGGCAGGCAGCGCCGGGCGCGGAGCGCGATGTCGTCATTCAGACGGCCGTGGACGAGGAGGTCGAAGGCACGGAATCCTTCTATGTTGCAGTGGCTCCGAGCGGGTACACGGGTTTGACCCAACTTGTGGACAACAAGGCTCCGATCATGGTCGAGGAGATCGAGAACGGCGCGCCGACGTTTCCTGCAGACTTGGCAAGCCGCTCCGTCGCGGAGAACTCGGCAACCGGGAGTGCGGTGGGTGACCCCGTCGGGGCGAGTGATGCCGACAACGAAGCTCTGAACTACGAGCTCTTCGGCGCCGACGCCGAGTTCTTCGACATCGATAACGCCGGTCAGATCAGCGTAGGCGAGGGGACGGTGCTGAACTACGAGGTCAGGACGAACTACTACCTGATGGTGGTCGCGAGCGATCCGATGGGTCTCAAAGCCGTGGTCGGTGTGACGATCACCGCCACTGATGTGAACGACGCGCCCGTGCGCGTAGGGACGTTGGCGGTCGGTACTTTGCAGGTGGGCGAACCGCCGTTGGTGGTGGAAGCGGCCGGGGCCTTCGCGGATGATGAGGGGGATGCGTTGACCTACGACGCGTCGTCGTCCGCTCCCGCAGTGGCGGAGGCGGACGTTTCGGGGTCCCGCGTACGACTGACTCCGATGGGACGGGGCACGGCGACGATCACGGTGACGGCGACGGACGTCGCCGGCTCCAACACGCCCGCGACGCAGACCTTCGACGTCCGGGTGAAGGGAAGGCGCGGCGTGTCGATCTCGCTTGACGCGTTGACGGTCGAAGAGGGGTCGACCAGGAACTACACGGTGGTGCTGGACTCGGAGCCGACCGGGCCGGTAACGGTGACGCCGTCCGTGCCGGCGAACCGGGACCTGTCGGTGGATCCGGCGGAACTCGAATTCGCGACGGGGAACTGGCAAGTACCGAAGACAGTGTTTGTGGAGGCCGAGACGGACGCGGATACGGTTGCCGACGCTCCGGTCACGATCAGCCACCAGGTGAGCGGCGCCGACTACGGCTCGGTGCGTGCGTCTTCGATCCAGGTCACGATCGTCGAGACGGACACCTCGACCCTGTCGGTGCAACCGGTGGAGGCGCCCGAGAGCGGCGGCGCGCTCGTCTTTCAGGTGACGCTGCGCACCTCGAGCACTTCGGATGTCACGGTGGACTACGCGACGTCCGATGGTTCGGGGTCCGCCGGTGCTCGCGCCGGGTCGGACTACACGGCGGTGAGCGGCACGCTGACGTTCTCCGCCGGCTCGACGGCGGCCCAGCAGATCGTCGTGGACATCGCGGACGACACGGAGGACGAGGAAGAGGAGGAGACGTTCCGGCTGACGCTGCGCAATGCGCGGCACGCGTCGCTGGCCGGAGGCGGTTCGACGCTGCAAGTGACGGGGACGATTGAGGACGACGACGATCCAGAGGTCGAGGTGTCGTTCGGATCGTCGAACTACGAGGCGACGGAGGGCGGCACGGCGACCGTGGTCGTGCGTCTGGACCGCGATCCGGAACGTGATCTCGTGATCAACCTGGATCGGACCCACCACGGCGGCGCGACGGATGCGGACTACTCGGGTGTGCCTGCAAGCGTGACGTTCGGTCCTGGGGTGAGGACCCACGAGTTCCTGTTCGCGGCGACGGATGACAACACCGACGACGACGGTGAGGCGGTCGTTGTGACCTTCGGCGGACTCCCGGCGAGGGTGACTGGAAGCGGAGAGACGACCCTGGCGATCCAGGACAACGACGGCGGCCAGTCTCCGCCACCGCCGCCGCCGCCACCGCCGCCGCCGCCACCGCCGCCGCCGCCCAAGCCGACGGTGTCGATTGCGGCGTCGCAGGCTGTGGAGAGCGCTGGTGCGGTGGTGTTCGACGTCAGCCTGAGTGCGGCGACAGACTCCGTGGTGACGGTTGACTACGCCACTGCGGACGGCGCCGGCGCGAAAGCAGGTTCGGACTACACGGCCACGCAGGGCACTCTGACGTTCCCCGCCCGTTCACGAGCGCAGCAGATTCGCGTCCCGGTAACGGACGACGCGGAGGACGAGGCTGAGGTGGAAGCCTTCACGTTGACGCTTCGAGGTCCGACCAACGCGACGCTTCACGGCGGCGGTTCGGCGCTTCAAGTGGTGGGGACGATTCGGGACGACGACGACCCGCAGGTCGCGGTGTCGTTCGGATCGTCGAGCTACGAGGTGCCCGAAGGCGGTTCGGTTCAGGTGTCGGTGCAGTTGAGCGGTGATCCGGAGCGGGAGGTGTCGATACCGCTGCTGGTTCGGCACCTTGGTGGTGCGACGGCTGCGGACTATTCGGGGGTGCCCGCGGGCATCACGTTGAGCAGCGGTGCGATGGTGCGTGAGTTCGAGTTCGTGGCTGTGGACGACAGCGACGAGGACTTCGGCGAGTCGGTGGTGCTCGACTTCGACTCTCTGCCGTCGGGTGTCAGCGGCGCTGGGGAGGCGGCGGTGTCGATCGGTGACGACGACACGCCTCCGATGGCTGTGATCGCGGTGGCAGGCGCGGAGTGCGACGGTGGGCTTTGCCGGGCCCTTACCGGCGAGCCGGTTCAGTTCGCGGACATGAGTACGGGTCCGGCGGCGTCGCGTCGCTGGGAGTTCGGTGAGGGTACGGATGTCGAGTCTGCGGAAGCTGCGCACAGTTGGTCGGAGCCGGGTTTCTATGAGGTGACGTTGTGGGTGAGCGACGGCGCGCGTGAATCGACATCGTCACGCGTGTTCCTGGTGGAGTCGAGTTCTCCTGCGGGGACATGCGAGTCGAGCGCCGAGAGGCGGTGCCTTCAGAATTCACGCTACGCGGTGGCCGTGGAGTGGCGGAAGCCGGACGGCGAGAGCGGCGCGGGCAGCGTGGTGTACGTGGGAACGAACGACTCGGGGCTGTTCTATTTCTTCAACCGGGAGAACTGGGAGATTCTGATCAAGGTGCTGGACGGCTGCGCGCTGAACGGACACGTGTGGGTGTACGGCGCGTCGACGACGGACCTCGGCTACACGATCCGGGTGACGGACACGGTGACGGGCGTGGCGAAGGAGTACCGCAACGAGCCGGGCCTGCCGGCGTCGGCGATCACGGATACCGAGGCGTTCCCTGGGGGTTGCAGCAGCCAGACTGGACTCGCGGGAACATCCTCGTCGCCTCGGCTCCTTCTCGACCTTTCTGGAGTTCGCCAAGGCTAGTTAGTTCCCGTCCAGAAACTCAGAAGTGGCGGTGTCCATCAAGTCGATTGACAGGTGTTTCTGGCCCCAGCTACGATCCAACATGCGAGCGAAAGCGGGCCGTCGGGATTCGGCGGGAATCTAACCTTGACCGAGTCTTTCCGCCACGGTTAATGGCCGGGATTACTCGGTACGGAACACCCGCTCCCTCGCATCTCCCTTCTAGCCCCGACGCGCGGCTGGTGCGGGGCTGAATCGGCGCCGACGGCCGACTCCGCGCCCCTTCGGGGCGGGCCGCGGCGGTTGCACGCTGCGGCCGGCGCATCCGGGAGCCAGTCGCCGGCGACGTGAGTCCGTTCTCGGGGCGATCGGGCCGTCACGGGCCTCTTCAGGGCCTCGGGAGGAGACAGCCCACAGCCGTCGTCTTGCGTCGATTCGGCGGGCTGGAGCCTCGGTCTGGGGCCTGTTCTGTTCGTTCCCCCGGTGGGGTCGCGGGCAGATTGGGTTGCCTTCGAGGGCCGGAATTCGATGCTCTCGTCCTATGGCACCTCACACGCCAACCGCCGCGGCGCGCTCGGTGGGCGGGGAGTCGGCCGTCCGGGTCGATCCAGTCTGAGGATCGCCCTGCCGGTGTCGGAAGTGACGCGTCCCGCAGCGATGCCGCAACTGTCGGTTCTGACCCGGCGCCGGGGTCAACTGGAGGCGGCTTATCGGCTCCAGGTGGAACCGCCGCGGCTGGACTGCCGGGCGATCTGGCGCAGGCGGTGCGATCTCACCGCGGCGTCAATTGCCGGACGATGGAAGTCACGTCGATTTCCAGCCGCCTCTGCTGACTGGCCAGCTTTTCGAACTCGGTCACCAAGCCCTGAACTCGGTCAGCAAAGCGGCGACGCGCCGCTCCGATTCCGCTTGCCGATCGTTCAACCGCCCGATCGAGGCGGCCAAGTTCTCGACGGATTCGGCGTGCTGCGTTTTCGAGCCGCTTCAAGGCTGCGGCGAGCAAGCGTTCCAGTTCGGTCATCGGTTACTCCTGGGACAGTTCCCGGAGCGTTTGCCGGCGCTGTTCGATCTGCTCGTCGATGTAGCGCAGGAGTTGGATGTTCTCCTCGATCTGGCGGGACTGTCACCTCCCGATCGCCCAGAGACTCGACCAGGTGGCCGCGTAGAGCGCCAGGCCGACCGCCAGCGTCCGGAGCCAGAGCGCTCCGAGCATCCGGGCCGTGCTCCGGTGGTCGTCTCGGAAAGCGCTCTCGGTTCGCTTCAGCGCGGTCTCGGCAGACAGCGTCAACTGCTCGCCAGGCGCGTTCCGCCGCGCGGCTCCCGCCTCGGCCGCCTTCTGTTGCGCGGCGACCATCATGGCGTCCGTCCGGCGGCCGTACGCGGCGATTGCCGTCTGGTTCTTCGCCTCCTGCTGTCGCAACCGCTCGGCGAAAGTCAGCGGCTTGGAAGTCTCGGTCATACAGCGCTCGTTTGAGTCGCAAGCCCTGACCGCTTTCGGGGTCCAGTGCGGTGAGGTAGTGTGCTTGCCCTGACGGGGCACCTCGACCCGGAGCCGGCCAGAAGGCCGGCCTCCCAGTCCGGATGCCGGCGTTCCCAGTCCCGATGCCGGCGCCCTCGGTGGTCAACGCAGGGTGACGAACTCCTCGGCCGAGGTCGGGTGGATCGCCATCGCGGCGTCGAAGTCGCTCTTCGTGGCGCCCATCTTCACCGCCACCGCCAGGCCTTGAATGATCTCCGGCGCGTCGGCGCCGAGCATGTGGGCGCCGAGAACCCGCTCGGTCGAGCGCTCGACGATCAGCTTGACCAGGGTCCGCTCCTGGTTGTCGGTCAGGGTCAGCTTGAGCGGCCGGAAGCGGCCGCGGTAGATGTCGACCTCGCCATAGCGAGCGCGGGCTTCCTCCTCGGTCAGGCCGACCGCGGCCAGGGGCGGCTGGCTGAAGACGGCGGTGGCGACGGTCTCGTGGTCCACGGCGGTCGGCTCGCCGCCGAACAGGGTCCGGGACAGGCACATTGCCTCGTGGATCGCCACCGGAGTCAGGTTCAGACGGTCCGTCACGTCGCCGATGGCCCAGATGTTGGCGACGTTCGTGCGCGAGAACTCGTCGACCCGCACCTCCCCCTGCTCGCCGAGTTCCACACCGCAGTCCTCGAGTCCCAGACCCAGAATCTCGGGCCGGCGGCCGGTGGCGAAGAGCGCTTCGCCGCACGTAACCTCGTCACCGCCTGCGAGGCGGAGCCGGAGCCGATCGCCCGCGCCATGCCGGCCGACGCCGTTGCCGGACAGGCCCGGCCCGATCCACTCGATCGCCTCGACCACGCTGGCGAATCGCAGGTCGATGCCCCGAGACCGCATCTCGTCGGCGAGATGGCGGCGAATCTCCTCGTCGAAGCCTCGCAGGAAGAGCTCCCCGCGGTAGATCAGGATCACCTGACATCCGAGCCCGGCGAAGATGCCCGCGAACTCGACCCCGATGTAGCCGCCGCCGACCACAGCAACGCGTTCCGGCAGGCGGTTCAGGTGGAAGGCCTCGTTCGAGCTGATCGCGTACTCGATACCCGGAATCTGCGGCCGGTGGGGCCAGCTTCCCGTCGCCACCAGGATGTTCTCGGCGCCGACCTGGCGCCTGATCCGGTCGCCCAGATCGATCTCCACCCGATCTCGATCGATCAGATGCGCCCGGCCCTCGAACAGCTCGACGCCCGCATCCTCGAGCAGACCGCGGTAGATCGCATTCAGCCGCTTGATCTCCCGGTCCTTGTTGGCAATGAGCCGCGCCCAGTCGAAAGAGGACTGCTCCGTGGTCCAACCGAAGCCGGAGGCCTCCCGGTAGTGGTCGGCGAAGCTCGAGGCGCAGACCAGGAGCTTCTTCGGCACGCAGCCGACGTTCACGCAGGTGCCGCCAAGATGGCGCGCCTCGACGATCGCCACCCGGGCGCCGTAGCCGGCTGCCATCCGGGCGGCGCGCACGCCACCGGAACCGGCGCCGATCACAAACATGTCGTAGTCGTAGTCCGTCATGGGCGTAACGGTAAACGATTGTCGCGCCGTCGCGCGAAGCGGCCGTAGACTCCATATCCCGATGGCCGCCGATATGCGCAAACCCGACTCCTTGGGAGCGCCCTCCTGGGCGCCGCGAGCGCTCGCCGGCGGGGCGCTGATGGGCCTCGCGAACCTGGCGCCGGGAATCAGCGGCGGCACGATGCTGCTCGCAGCCGGGATCTATCCCCGTTTCATCGAGGCGGTGGCGGACACCACGAGGCTGCGGCTCAGGCGCCGGCCGCTCCTGTTGCTACTGACGGTGGCCGCGTCCGGGGGGCTGGCCATCCTGCTTCTGGCCGGCGCTGTGGGTGACCTGGTGGTCCACCAACGCTGGATCATGTACAGCGCCTTCATCGGCCTGACCCTGGGCGGCGCGCCCCTGGTGTGGCGCCTCGCCCAACCGGCGGGCCGCGCCGTGTGGGGCGGCGCAGTGGGCGGCTTCGCCGCGATGGCTGCCCTCGCTCTACTGCAGAGCGGTCCAGCCGCCGCCGGCGCTGCCGGCAGCGGGCCGCTCCTTCTCGCCGTAGCTGGCGCAGCCGGCGCTGCCGCCATGATCCTCCCCGGCCTGAGCGGCAGTTACCTGCTCCTGGTTCTCGGCCAGTACGTACCGATCCTCGGTGCGGTCGACCGGCTGCGAGACGCGCTCAGCAATCGAGATGGCGAGGCTCTGGTCGAAGCGGTCGTCGTTCTGGCGCCGGTTCTGGTCGGCATCGCCGTCGGCGCCACGGTGATCAGCAACGCGGTGCGGTTCGCCCTGCGCCGCTTCAGGCAGGCGACCCTCGGCGCCCTGCTGGGCCTCCTGCTGGGCGCCGTCGTCGGGCTGTGGCCTTTCCAGGCGCCGGTCGTCCCCGAGGCCGGCGACCTTCCGGGCGGCCGGCCCGTGACCGCCGAGACCCTGGCAGCTCTCGAACCCGAGGACTACCGCTTCGAGACCTTCCGGCCGGCCCCCCTTCAAGCCGCGTCCGCCCTGGGCCTCGTTCTCGCCGGCTTCTTCCTGACCTGGACGATCAGCCGGCTGGGGTCCGCATCCGCCGAGTCAGCCGCTCCCCGCGAAGGCTGACGCCACACCGCACGGGTCCCGGCACAGGCCGGCAATACAACATTCCGTTCCCGCGTTACAGTCTCAGCCCCTCAGCTACTTCAACTCGCGGAGCATCCCGACGATGAACTACCGTCTCCCTTCCATTCCAGTCCCCGCCCTCCTCTCTTTCGCGGCCTTCCTTCTGCTGCCTGGCCCGTCCGGCGCCCTCGCGGCCGAAGGGCGGACCGTCATCCACGCCGGCGCCCTGGTCGATGTCGAGGCCGGCGAGGTCCTGGCCGAGCGGTCCATCCTGATCGAAGGCGCGTCGATCACTGCGATCGAAGACGGCTTCGTCGACACGGAGGACGGCGACACGCTGATCGATCTCTCCGGACACACCGTCCTGCCCGGCCTGATGGACATGCACGTCCACCTGACCTCGCAGCAGGCCGGCGCCGCCTCCTACCTGGAGCGCTTTCAGGCGAATCCGGCCGATGTGACCATCAAGGCGTTGATCTACGCCGAGCGCACCCTGCTCGCGGGCTTCACGACGGTCCGCGACCTGGGCGGCGAAGCGACTGCGATCCTCGCCGTTCGCAATGCGATCAACCGCGGCGAGATGCCCGGGCCCAGGATCTTCGCGGCCACGACGTCGCTTGCCACCACCGGCGGCCACGCCGACCGGACGAACGGCATGAGGGCCGATCTCCAGGGCGACCCCGGGCCGAAGGAGGGCGTCGTCAACGGGATCGCGGACGCCCGCAAGGCGGTCCGGCAGCGCTACAAGGAAGGCGCCGACCTGATCAAGATCACCGCCACCGGCGGCGTGCTGAGCCTGGCCAAGAGCGGCCGGAACCCGCAGTTCACGGAGGAGGAGATCCGGGCGATCGTCGACACGGCAAAGGACTACGGCTTCATGGTCGCCGCCCACGCCCATGGCGCCGAGGGCATGAAGCGCGCGATCCGGGCCGGCGTAACGACGATCGAGCACGGCACCTACATGGACGAAGAAGCGTTCGAGCTGATGAAGGAGCACGGCGCCTACTTCGTGCCCACCATCCTGGCCGGGAACTTCGTCGCCGAGAAGGCGGCGATCCCCGGCTACTTTCCGGACATCATCCGGCCCAAGGCGGCCGCGATCGGCCCGGTGATCCAGGACACCTTCGCCAAGGCCCACCGCGCCGGCGTGCCTATCGCCTTCGGCACGGACTGCGGCGTCTGCCCGCACGGCAGCAACGCGACCGAGTTCCTGCTCATGGTCGAAGGCGGCATGGCGCCGATGACGGCGATCCAGTCGGCGACGACGGTCACCGCCAAACTGCTCGACATCTGGGACGAGACGGGCTCGATAGCGGCCGGCAAGGCGGCCGATCTGATCGCCGTCGCGGGCGACCCGATCGCCGATGTGACGCAGCTCCAGGACATCCGCTTCGTCATGCGGGCCGGCCGGATCTACAAGTCGCCGGCTGACTGAGAGCGAGCCGGGTCCGAACCGCCGGCAGGGTAGGCGAGGGTTCGCCGGCCCTCGTGGGATAGCCTCTCAAGATGCGCCATGCCGTGCGGTTTCTTCGTCGCCGCCGGGTCACGAGTCTCGACGAATTCGGACCCGCCGAGACTCTCCTCGATCATCTGCGCCTCCGGGAGCGGACCACGGGCACCAAGGAGGGCTGCGCCGAAGGGGACTGCGGGGCCTGCACCGTCGCCGTCGGGCGCCTGCGCAACGGGCGCGTGGTCTATGAGCCGACGAACAGTTGCATCCAGCTTCTTGGCGCCCTGGACGGGGCCGAAGTGGTCACCGTAGACGACCTGGCGTCGTCCGCGGCGGATCTCCATCCCGTCCAGCAGGCGCTCGTCGACCACCACGCTTCCCAGTGCGGGTTCTGCACCCCCGGCTTCGTCATGACCCTGTTCGCGCTCTACCATGCGACCGAGAGCCCGGACCGCGCCTCGGTGAACGACTGGCTCGCCGGCAACCTCTGCCGGTGCACCGGCTACCGTCCGATCGCCGACGCCGCTCTCGCCTGCTGCAGCGGCCCGGCGCAGGACGACTTCACGCGAAATGCGGCCCGCACCGCGGCGCAACTTACGGCCCTCGAGGACGGCCAGGATCTCTTCGTCGGCAACAAGGACACCTTCTATGCGGCGCCGGCCTCGGAGGACAGTCTGGCGGACCTCTGCGCCCGGCATCCCGAGGCTGTGATCACAGGCGGCGCCACCGACGTCGGTCTGTGGATCACGAAGGAACTGCGTCACCTGCCCCAGATCATTCACACCGGGCGCGTCTCCTCCCTCCGGGCCGTCAGGGAAGAGCACGATCGGGTGGAACTTGGCGCCGCCGCCACGTACGCGGAGGCGGAGGCGGCGCTTGGCAGCATCGACCCGGACGTCGGCGAAGTGCTCCGTCGTCTGGGTTCAAAGCAGGTGGGGGCAGTCGGCACGGTCGGCGGCAACATTGCGAACGGCTCGCCGATCGGCGACATGCCTCCCGTTCTGATCGCACTCGGCGCCTCCGTCGAACTCCGCTTCGGCGCGCGTCGCCGGACCGTGCCGCTCGAGGCGTTCTTCCTCGACTACGGCGTTCAGGACCGTGCGCCCGGCGAACTCCTGACCCGGATCCGCGTTCCCCGGCTCGGCCCGGACGAGCGTTTCCGCAGCTACAAGATCTCGAAGCGCTACGACCAGGACATCTCGTCCGTACTCGGGGCGTTCCGGTTTCAGGTGGCCCGTGACCGCATCGTTTCCGCGACGATGGCCTGGGGCGGCATGGCCGCGACCCCGAAGCGCTCGCCGCGGACCGAAGAGGTCGTTGCCGGGCTCAGACCGGACAACTCCGGATTCGGGCGTGACGCGGAGCAGTCCGTCCGCGCGGCGCTGGCCAGCGACTTCTCGCCGATCGACGATCACCGGGCGAGCGCCCGCTACCGGCTGCGGGTCGCCGGCGCCCTCGTGCTCAAGGCGCTCAGCGAGATCGCGGGTCGTACGAGCCGGGAGACGCGGGTCCGGGGCTGCAGGGAGGATGCGGCGTGAGAACCCCGATCCAGGCGAGAACGGCCGATTCCACGGGCGCCGCGGCAACGACGGAAGACCGGACTTCCGTCGAGAAGGTCGCTGCTCGTGACAGCGCACCGGGTCGGAGCGTCGGGCGGGCCCTCCCCCACGACAGTGCGGTGCGGCACGTCCGGGGCACGGCGAACTACATCGACGATCTGCCGGCGCCGCCGGGCACGGTGCATGTGGCGCCCGGTGCGGCAGGCGCAGGCTGCGGCCCCATTCGCTCCCTGGACCTCTCCGCCGTGCGCTCCTTCCCGGGAGTTCTGGCCGTCCTCGAAGCGGGCGACATTCCCGGCCGGAACGACTGCAGCCCAGCGGCTGGGGATGACCCGATCCTGGCGGAAGACGCGATCCGCTTCCCCGGCGAGGTCGTCTTCGCGGTCGTGGCCGAAACCCGCGAGATCGCCCTCCGGGCGGCGAGGCGGGCCTGCATCGAGGTCGAGTCCCGCCCGCCTCGGGTAACCGTGGACGACGGACTCGCGGGGGGAACCGATCTGCTGCCGCCCTACGGCTTCGAACGCGGCAATGCGGCCTCGGCCGTCGCTGCCGCCGCGCACCGTCTCGAAGGAACTCTGCGGATCGGCGGTCAGGATCACTTCTACCTGGAGGGCCAGGCGGCGCTAGCGGTGCCCGGCGAGGACGACGAGATCCGGGTCTTCTCCTCCACCCAGCACCCCGCCGAGGTCCAGGGCCTGATCGCCCGCATGCTGGACATCCCGGATGCGGCGGTGATCTGCGAGTGCCGCCGGATGGGCGGCGCCTTCGGCGGCAAGGAGTCCCAGGCCGCCCAGTGGGCCTGTCTGGCTGCCCTCGCCGCCAGCACCGTCGGCCGCCCGGCCAAACTCCGACTCGACCGCGACGACGACATGGCGATGACCGGCAAGCGCCACGACTTTCGGGCGGGTTTCTGTTGCGGTCTGGACGCTTCCGGCGTCCTGGCCGGGGTCGAGATCGAGCTGGCCGCCCGCTGCGGCTGTTCGGTCGATCTGTCGTTGGGCGTTTGCGACCGGACGCTCTTCCACGCCGACAACGCCTACTACTATCCCGCGGCCACGATCCGCTCGCGCCGCCTGCGGACGGACACCGTCTCGAACACCGCATTCCGGGGTTTCGGCGGGCCCCAGGGGATGATCGTGGCCGAGCGGATGATGGACGCCGCAGCGATCACCCTGGGTCTCGATCCGCTCCTGGTCCGCAAGCGGAACCTCTACCGCCCGGGCCGGGATACCACGCCCTACGGCATGACGGTGGACGAGCACGTGCTCGCGGACATGATGAGCTCGCTGGAGCGGACCAGCGACTACGCCTCGCGGCAGGAGGCGGTGGCGCGCTTCAACGCCCGGGGCGGATCGCTCCGCAAGGGGATCGCGCTGACCCCGGTCAAGTTCGGGATCGCCTACACGCTGCTGTCGCTGAATCAGGCCGGCGCCTTGGTCCACGTCTTCGTGGACGGCTCGGTTCAGGTCAATCACGGCGGCACCGAGATGGGCCAGGGGCTCTACATCAAGGTTGCCCAGGTGGTGGCCGATGAGTTCGGAGTAGACATCGCCAAGGTGCGGGTCACCGCGACGCGAACGGACAAGGTGCCGAACTCTCCCGCCACCGCGGCGTCTTCCGGCTCGGACCTGAACGGCATGGCGGCGCGGCTGGCAGCCCGGAGGATCCGGCGGCGGCTTGCGGATCTCGCCGCCCGGCACTTCGGAGTCGAGCCCGGGACCGTTTCCTTCGCGAACGGACGGGTCGGCCCTGGACGCGGAGAATCCGGGCGCCTCGACACGATCCCGTTCGGGCGCCTCGCGGCGCTCGCCTTCGAGGAACGCGTCTCCCTCTCGGCCACCGGTTTCTTCCGCACGCCGAAGATCGGCTGGAACCGCGACCAGCGAAGCGGGCGGCCGTTCCTCTACTTCGCCTGCGGCGCCGCCTGCAGCGAGGTCACCGTCGACACCGAGACCGGCGAGATGCGGCTCGACCGCGTGGACATCCTCCACGATGCCGGACGGTCGCTCAATCCGGCGATCGACATGGGCCAGATCGAAGGCGGCTTCGTCCAGGGTCTGGGATGGCTCACTACCGAGGAGTTGGTGTTCGATGCGTGGGGACGGCTGCTGACCCACGCGCCGTCGACCTACAAGATCCCGACCTGCTCGGACGTTCCGGCCGACTTCCGGGTGGGTCTCTACCGGCCGGGGCGGAATCCGGAACCCACGATCCACCGCTCGAAGGCGGTCGGCGAACCTCCCCTCATGCTCGCCCTCTCCGTGTTCTCGGCCATCACCCACGCAGTGGCGAGTCTGGCGCCGGGCAAGGTACCGCCGCTCGATGCGCCGGCCACGCCGGAAGCCATCCTGCGCGCCGCGGACGCGCTACGGCCCCACCGCCGTTGGGCGCCCGCACCCGCGGTCGGGGCGGCGGCTGCGGGTTGACTCCATGCCTCAAGTCTGGCCGAGGGTCGCCCGTCACCTGGACGCCCACGGAATCTGCGCTCTCGTCACCGTAGTGGCAGTGCGCGGCTCCGCACCCCGCGAGGCCGGCGCCCGGATGGTCATCGGACCTGACGATACGGGCTTTTCCGGCACCATCGGCGGCGGCGAGCTCGAGTGGCGGGTTCTCGATGCGGCGCGACGGGCGCTTGCCGAAGGCGCGCAGTCCGCCGCCCTTCGCCGCTACTCCCTCGGGCCCGAGCTCGGCCAGTGCTGCGGCGGCAGCGTCGAGGTGCTGTCCGAGGTGCTGGTCGCCGGGCAACTCGACGCCGTCCGTGCGCTTGCGGCACAAGAGAAGGTCGGTCCGTTTCTGGCCCGGGCCCGGATCGGCCGCCGCGCGGTGGCTCGGATCCCGGTTGAGGACGGCGAGGGAGCTTTGGGGACCGACCGAGCGGTCGAGGTCATCGGGGACCGAGCTCTCGCCCTGCGTCGGCTCGACACTCCGGGGACTGACGGAGAGGTCGAGATCATCGAACGGTTCGGCGACCGGCCGCAGGAGATCTGGCTCTTCGGCGCCGGGCATGTCGGTCGGGCACTCATGCTCGCCCTGGCCCCCCTCCCCTTCGCCCTCACCTGGATCGACGAGCGTCGTGGAGCGTTCCCGTCCGTCCTGCCCCGCCATGTCCGGACCATCGAGAGCCCGAACGCCGCGGTGGAACTGGCCGCCGCCCCTTCGGACGCCGCCATCGTCGTGATGACCCACAGCCATCCGCTCGATCTTGCGATCGTCCATGCCGCTCTTGCGGCTGCGCGATTCAGCTATGTTGGACTCATCGGTTCCTCCAGTAAGCGAGCCCGATTCGTGCACAGACTGCGGAGCGCCGGTCTGTCGGACGACCTGATCCAACCACTCGTGTGTCCGATCGGACTCCCGCAGATCCGGTCCAAGTCACCCGGCGCCATCGCCGCCGGCGTCACCGCCCAACTCCTGGAGCGTCTACCCGCGTGACGGACAGCGGACGGGTGACACTCCAACTCCAGGTTCTAGGCTGCGGCGACGCCTTCAGTAGCGGCGGCCGGTTGCATACGTGCTTCCTGTTGCAGAGCGGGACCGGCGCCGGCGCCCTGCCGCCGACGTTGCTCGACTGCGGCGCGACCTCGCTTGCCGCAATGAAGGGCCGCGCCATCGAGCCGGCGACCATCCGTACGATCCTCGTCACCCACCTGCACGGGGACCACTTCGGAGGCCTGCCCTTCCTGCTGGCGGACGCCCACTACCGGGCACGCCGCACCGAGCCGCTGACGCTGGCCGGCCCACCCGGTCTCGCGGAGCGCCTGCGGCAGGCACGGGAGGCCCTCTACCCCTCCTCCTCCACCCGTCGCCTGGCCTTCGAACTGGAGATCGTCGAACTGCGCGAGCGGCGCACGGCGGCAGTGAACGGCCTGCAGGTGACGCCCTTCGAAGTCGTCCACCCGTCCGGCGCACCGAGCTACGCCCTGCGGATCGAGTACGGCGGCCGCGTGCTGGCCTTCTCCGGCGACACGGAGTGGACGGAAGCGCTGGTCGATGCCGCCGCCGGCGCCGACCTGTTCATCTGCGAGTGCAACTCCTACGACCGGCCGATTCCGAACCACCTGAACTACCGTGAACTGCTCGCTCGAAGGGGCCGGTTCGACTGCCGGCGGATGCTGCTCACCCACCTCGGCGACGACATGCTGGAACGCCGCGACCTCGAGATCGAGCCCCTGGTCGAAGGCAACGTCTACGCGGTCTGACCGCCGAACCCCTCCGGTCTGAGCGTCGAACCGCCTCCGGTCAGACCGCCAGACCTACGAGCTCTGACGACCGGCCACAGGCAAGCGCGAGCGGCGCCGAACTCCCTGCCCCGGCATGCGCATCGGGGTCACCGGGAAGGCCGGTGGACTTGCTACACTCCGCGTTCCAAAACAGACGCTCAGGAGTTGCAATGAACTTCGATTTCTCGGATGCCCAGAAGGCACTGAAGCAACAGACGCGCAACTTCCTTCGCGCGGCCTGCGACACCACCGTGCCCCGGCGGGTGCTGGAGGACGCCGACGAACCCTTCGCGCGCGATCTCTGGCGGCAAATCAGCGCCAACGAGTCGCCCGGGATCGCGATCCCCGAGGAGTACGGCGGCATCGGCTTCGGCTACCTCGAACTCTGCGTCGTCGCCGAGGAACTCGGCCGCGCGGTCGCGCCGGTACCCTTCTCGTCCTCCGTCTATCTGGCCACCGAAGCGGTGCTTCTGGGGGGCTCGGAAGAACAGAAGCAGAGGTTGCTCCCCAAGCTTGCCGTCGGCGAATCGATCGGCACCTTCGCCCTCTCCGAGGGTCCCGGACAGGCGACCGAGCCCAACCTGCAGGCGACACTCCGGGACGGCCGGCTTTCCGGCACGAAGATGCCCGTTCCCGACGGCGACATCGCCGACTTCTGCGTCGTGGTCGCCAAGGACGGTGGCGGCACGTCGCTCGCGATCGTCGATCTCGCCGGCGACGGCGTGGCCCGCGAGTCGGTCGACACGCTTGATCCGTCACGTTCCCACGCCCGGATCACTTTCGACGGCGCCGAGGCCGAGCTCTTGGGCGAGACCGGCCAGGGCTGGGCGCTCAAGGACAATGTGTTCAACCGCGCCGCGGTGCTGTTCGCGATGGAGCAACTCGGCGGCGCCGATGCCTGCCTGGAGATGGCGATCGGCTACGCCAAGGGCCGCTTCGCCTTCGGCCGGCCGATCGGCTCCTTCCAGGCGATCAAGCACAAGCTGGCCGACATGTACATCAAGAACGAGCTCGCCCGGGCCAACTGCTACTACGGGGCATGGGCTCTTTCGACCGACGCACCGGAGCTGCCGGTAGCGGCGGCCGCGGCGCGGGTGGCGGCGATCCAGGCCTTCCACTTCGCCTCGAAGGAGAACATTCAGACCCACGGCGGCATCGGCTTCACCTGGGAGTCCGATTGCCACCTCTACTACCGCCGCGCGAAGCTGCTGGCGCTCAGTATCGGCAGCGAGAGGGTCTGGAAGGACCGGTTGATTTCCGGTCTGGAACAGCAGGAGGCCGCCTGATGGACTTCAACGACACTCTGGAACAAGCCGCCTACCGCAGCGAGGTTCGAGCCTGGCTCACCGCCAACGCGGAACCGCGAAAGGACCGTCCCAGCGTCAGCCGCAGGCTCGACGCCGAGGAGGGTGTGGCCCTGGCCAAGCGGTGGCAGTCGACGAAGGCCCAGGCCGGCTACGCCTGCCGCCACTGGCCGACGGAGCACGGTGGGCGCGGCCGACCGATGCTTGAGACGATCATCTACGACCAGGAGGAGGCCCAGTTCGACGTCCCGACCGGCTTCTTCACCATCGGCCTCGGTATGTGCGGCCCGGTCATTGCGCGGTATGCCACCGAAGAGCAGAAGGCCCGCTACCTGCCGCCGATGATCAGCGGCGACGAGGTCTGGTGCCAGTTGTTCTCCGAGCCTGCGGCGGGCTCCGACGTGGCCGGGCTCCGGACCCGCTGCCACCGCGACGGCGACGACTGGGTGGTCAACGGCCAGAAGGTCTGGACCTCCGGCGCCCACTACTCGGACTGGGGCATCCTGGTCGCCCGCCACGATTCGTCCCTGCCGAAGCACAAGGGGCTTACCTTCTTCTTCATCGACATGAAGTCGCCCGGGATCGACATCAAGCCGATCAAACAGATCAACGGCGGCTCGAATTTCAACGAGGTCTTCTTCACCAACGTCCGCGTGCCGGACAGCCAGCGCCTCGGCGCGATCGGCGAAGGCTGGCAGGTGGCCATCGCAACCCTGATGAACGAGCGTCTGGCCGTCGCCGACGCCCCGCCTCCCAACTTCCGCGAGGCGATGAAGCTGGCTGCCAACTGCCTGCTCGACGGCAGGCCGGCACTCAGCGACTCCGCCGTGCGCGAGAAGATCGCCGACTGGTACGTCGAATCCATGGGCATGCAGCACATCAAGGCGCGCACCCTGACCGCCCTCTCCCAAGGCAGAGTCCCCGGGCCCGAGAACTCGATCGGCAAACTCGTCTCCGCCTCGAAGCTGCAGAACGTGGCCTCCTTCGGCGCCGACCTGATGGACATGGGCGGTGTGATCACCGACCCCTCCCTGATGCCTGCCGCCGCCCTCTTCCAGCAGTCCTACCTCTACTCCCCCGGCCTCCGCATCGCCGGCGGCACCGACGAGATCCTGCGCAACATCATCGCCGAACGCGTCCTCGGCCTCCCCGGCGAGATCCGCGTCGATCGCGACGTGCCGTACAACGACATCCCGACGGGGACCTGAGGAAACGACCGCAGCGTTCCGACGCTGCACGAGGCTTCGGCACGCCGCCGGGGCTCACCCGCCGGCCCGGAGAGCTGAGGGGAGTGTCCCAAGGGCCGTGCCATCCGTGCGCCCGCTGACGGGCGCACGGACTGGTTCACGGGTGGTGCGGATCGCGCCACCCGGGTTCGCACTTGGTCGGAGGTTGGAGAGTCGGCGCTCACTCCGCTCCCCGGGCCGGGCCGGCTGGACGTCACGGTTGAAGATCATCAGTCGGAGGTCCGCACGGCACAACAGCAGCTTCTCGAAGTCGTCAAAGATCTCGTGCTCGTCGCCCCACTCGGACTCCACCACCAACGGAACCTCCTTGAGATACTCGTCGTCGCCGTACCTGAGGCACGTCACGTCGTAGAGCCATTCGCCGTCGACTCGCCCAGGGTTTCGGCGTTTCAGGCCCCTGCCGACGCCCTTCGCATAGACATGGTAGCCGCGCCGGAGGCCCCACCTGCACGGCGCCCTGATGACGCGGCCAGTTCGGCAGCGTCTTCCTCCGCTCCTGAATCTCGACTTCCCGGCCACCTTGTCCAGGACTCGAGTCAGTTCCTCGACCATCGCGTCCTTCTCGACCATGCCGGAATCCTAGCCTTCGCGTTCGGGCACTCACGGTCGCTACAATCACGGTCGCGAATCCCTTGGGCAGAAGCGCGGAGGACTTGGAGATGCCACACCGTCAGAAGGCGGACCGGATCGAGCCGGTCTGGACGATTCGCCGAACGCCCCTGCTCTTCGCCTCGGGCGCCGTATTCATCGGCTCGACGGCGGTCCTGCTCACGTGCATGCTCTACGACCGGAGTTCCGGCTTGGCGCTCGGCCTCCCAGCGGTATGGCAGGGCGTGGCGTACGCGATCCTTCTGCCGCTCTGCACGAAGAGAGCGGCGTCCAGGCTGCACTAGGAATCGGACGCGACCTCTCACTAGCGCCACCCTCTCCACCGTCCTTCGCCGCGAAGTGAATGCGTGCGGAACATAGAACGCCCGCCCTGGCCTTACGTACACGGTCGTGCCATCGGTAAGGCGTCGCAAACGCAAGGGCGGAATCCGTCTAGATCAGTAGGCTAGCCTCTCCTCAAAGGGGTGCATCATGCAAGAGAACTCGGCCCCAATGAACGTAAGCACCTACGACGAGATCAGCCGACGTCTCCGGGAAGAACTGCCCCACGTCAGGGACGATGTCGACCGTCTCATCCAGGAGATCTTCCCGCAGGTCCGCTTCATCGACATTTGGGTCCGGCCCGACCGGTCCTGGTACGGCGACGAAGTCGTAGACATCTGGGCCGTCTACGATGCCGAGGCGGCCGATCTGATCCATACCAGGGCGAGGCTTTCCTTCCGCACGCGGGTTCAGGACGCGCTCTGGGACCGGCGTCTGAAGGTGTTTCCCAGCACGCACTTCGTTACAAAGACGGACATCGGAGATTGGCGCCCTGAAGGCATCTGACCTCCTGGCCTCGGCGGAGCAGCAGCTTCCTGCCGGTACGGGGCGGCCGTTGCAGACGCATCTGCGTCGCGCCGTGAGCACAGCGTACTACGCGCTGTTCCACTGTTTGGCGAGGTGCTGCGCGGACTCACTGGTCGGAAAGAACGCCCGCATGACACATGCCTGGAAGCTGACCTACCGAGCGCTCGACCATGGCCGGGCCAGGAGTGCATGCGGGCGGACCGGGACGATGCGGATGTTCCCCGCTCGAATACGGCGCTTCGCGAACCTCTTTGCAGACCTTCAGCGCGAACGGCGCCATGCCGACTACGACCCTTCTACGACGTTCTTCAAGTCCGATGTCCTGGACAGGATCGAGGACGCACGAACCACGGTCAGGAACTTCGAGACCACCGACATCAGGGACCGGAGAGCTTTCGCGGTTCACGTCCTGTTCAAGGAGCGGCCCTGAGGTCTGCCCCCCAGCGGCGAGGCGCCATCCAGCCCGCGCAGGCGCTAGCTCTCGTTGGCGAGCTTGCGGAAGTACTCGTCGACCAGTTCGCGGTAGCCGGCCGGAACCTGGTCGGAGTTGCCGAGGTAGACGCGTTCGGTGTCGGCGCCGCGCAGATCGCGCCACAGGCGGTACTCGAACTGCCGGAGCCCTTCGACGATGTCGCGGCGCAGCGACTCGAGGGCGAGGGGATCCCGGTTGAGCCCGAGCAGGTTCAGCTCGCCCATCTGGCGGAGGAGCTGATCCAGATCGGAGGTGTCCATCCGCTCGCGCCGGAGCTCGCCTCTCAAGGCCTCGAGGTCCTGCTGCCGCTGATCGAACTCGCGTTCGGCCTGGCGCAGGTCCTCGGCGGTGAAGATGCCGGGCTGGTAGTAGCCGCCGGAACTCGATCCGTACTGGTTGGGACGACCCCAGTCCCTGGCGCCGCCCTGCGGGTTGCGACCACCGCCGCGCTCCGAAGCCTCGCCCGGCTGACCGCCCTGCTGGTCGCCACCCTGTTGGTCGCCGCCCTGCTGCTCACCGCCTTGTTGGTCGCCACCCGGCTGCCGGCCCTCCTGTTCGCCCCGTTGACCGGGACGCTGGCCGAGTCTGGCGCCGGCCTCGGCCCGGTCACGTAGACGGGCCTCGAATGAAGACAGGTTCTCGACCAGATCGCGGGTCTGCTCGAGCATCCGGTCCTGGCGATCGCCTCCCCCTTCGCCGACGCTCTCCCGTGCTTCGGCGATCCGCTCGGTCACCTCGTCGATGTCCTGGCGAATCTGACCCTCGAACAGGCGCGCGAACTCCGCGTCACGGCCCGCCAGCACACCCTTCGAGTAGCGGATCTTCTCCTTCAACTGCTCGTCCCGAATCACGTCCGCCGACGCCTGTAGCTTGCGCGCCGCCTCCGGCTGCTCCTCGCGGGCGCTCCTCGTCATCCGGTTGAGCTGGGCTTCCAGGCCGCCCACCTCATCGGTCAAGCGATCCTTGCGCTCCATGATCCGCTCGATCAACTCCGAACGTTCCTGCGCCGTGAGGCCGCTCCGTCGCCGGCCGTCATCGCCCTCCTGACCCGCCAGCTCTTCGACCTGCTCCTCGATCCGGCTCTGCATCTGCGATACCCGTTCGGCGCGCTGCTGCAGTTCCTCCATGTCCCGGCCGAGTTGCTGGCGGCGGTTGCGGTCCAGCAGGCGGCGCGCATCGCGCAGCTTGTCCAGGGCCGCGAGCCCCTGCGCCCCGGCACTCGACTGCGAACCGGAGGAGCCGGCCTGTGAGCGCTGCATCTGCTCGACGGCCTCCCGCAACGCCTGGGTCGTCTGCTGGAGTTCCGCACGCTGCTGCTCACGCGCCAACCGTTCCAGCCGCCTCGCCAACTCCTCGGTCTCGTCGATCAGTTGCTGCTGACTGCCGCCGCCGCCGCCCTGCTGCCGCCGACCGCGCAGCCGGTTCTGGCGTTCGTTCTCGCGCTGCTGACGGCGGGCCAGCTCGCGCAACTTCTGCATCAATTCGTCGATCTCGGCCTGCGCCTGCTCGGCGGAGCCGCGCTGGACCGTCTCGTACTGGTTGCGCAGCTTGTCGAGCTCCAGCTCGAACAGATCGGCGAGGTCCTCCGATAGCTGCTGGTTGCCGCCGCCGCCACCGCCGCCGCCCTGCTGGAACGAAACCGTCAGTTCGCGAAACGCCGATTCCGCTCGCTGCAGCGAGGCCAGGGCCTGCTTCTCCACCGGCATCGCCTCGTCGGGCCGCTCCGCCTCGAGTTCCCCTTGGGCGACCGCCATCTCCGTGCCGGCCTGCTGAAGGAACTCGATGATCTGGGAGAACTCCTCGTCCTCGAGCAACTGCTGGCCGCGGTTGCCCATCCGCGTGATCAGCGAGCCGACCTGTTCCCGCAGCCGTCCCTGCATCAGAGCGATTGTGGTCAGGTTCTCGGACAGCTCCTGGCGGCTGTACTCCTCCGCGTCCCTGACCAGCCGGAAGGTGGCCGAGACGATCATCTTCTGCTGCACGGACAGCGTGTTGTCGAAACCGCCGTCGCCACCCATGCCGCCGCCGCCGCCCTGTTCGGCCTGCTTGTAGTTCCGATCGAAGGGCCTGATCTCCAGGAAGTAGATGTCGCTGATCACAGGCTTCGAGCGCCCGCGATCCCAGGCCTCGGCGTAGTAGGAGATCGAATCCCCTACTTGCAAATCCATCTCCTCCAGGAAGAGCGTATGCCCGGCGCTGACCTTCTTCATCGCGGAGCGGCTGTCCACGAGCTTCAGCGCGGTTTCCTCGCCGCCGTTCACCGTGTAGCGGATGCCCAGACGACTCACACCGTAGTCGTCCTCGGCCTCCACCTGGGCGAACACTTCATCGACCAGCGTCACCTGGATGTCCCGGCCGGGACTGGTGAAACGGACGATCGGCGGCTGATCCTCGAGCGCGGTGATCATATATTCCGCCGAAGCCCGGTGCCACCGGCCCTCGTCGTCCATCAACTCGATGCGGTAGTACGTATTGCCGCTGATCGTGTAGGCGGCCGACAGCCTTTCGCTTCCGGCACTGAGGTCGATCGGCTCCTCGCCCTCGATCAGAAGCCGTCCTTCCGGCACCTCGAAGATCGGCAGGATGCCGAACAGGACCTCCGTGCCGTCGAGCACGGCGATGTCTCCGCCGTCTTCGACCGTCCGGTCGGACAGACCGCTGTACGCCGGGAACCTGTACTCCAGGTCGATCTGCTCCACGTAGGGCAGATCCTTGACCCGGATGCGGTAGATCGGCGAGCGCACGCCGGACGCGTCAACGTAGTAGTCCGTGTCGGCGCGCAGGTTCAGGGCAATGAAGTCGTGGCTGGCCCGCACATCGCCGATCATCAGATCGGCGTCGAGGTCGATCTCGGCGTTCACGCGGTTCATGGGCCACTGCTGCCAGTCGCCCTGGGCGTTGCCGCTCGCATCCAGTGGGCGGAGTTCGACATCGACCCGCTCCGGATCGAAGCCCAGGACGGCCGCGCTGATCAACTGGTCCGATCCACGCGCCACGGTCACGTTGCCCGGCCCCACCCGCAACTGGTAGGGATTGTCCGCCGCCGCCGCCCGCCAGGGCGCGAACAGCAGCATGGCGCCGTGTTGCAGGAAAGCGGGGCTGAGCAGGACCGCGGCCATGCCGGCGCCCGCCACTCCCGCCAGGGCTGCCGAGAAGCGGCGCAGCGATCCACGCTCGATGCGGGAAGCAAAGCCGCTGTTCTGGCAGCGCTCGATCGCTTCTTCCAGGACCCGCCGCTGGAGCTCGGGCGATACCCGCTCCGTATCGCGGGGCGAACCGTGCTGCACCGGTCCGAGTTCGACCGCGCTCAGGACCGAGGCCCGGAGCGTCGGCTCGTGCTCTTCGACGTAGAGCGCCACCTGCTGCTTGGACACCCGCTGAACCAGGGGCGCCACCAACAGCCGGACGGCAAGCCCGATCAGGGCCACATAGGTGAGCCAGCGGAAGATCTGGACCGCCCGCTCGCTGTAGAGGAAGTAGTCCATGCCCCATACGGACATCGCAAAGGCGACGAATCCGGCCACCGCCACCATGACGAGGCCGCGCAAGGCCACCTTCACGCGCCAGCGCGCGCGCACGCGCCGGATCACGCTCATCAGTTCGCCGTAGGTCGGGTCGTAGATGGGATCGAAGCTGGCTGCCATCACGTCTCCCCGCCGGTGGAACCCGGTTGGCGCGTCCCCGCGCGAACCGTGAACCAGTCCCCGTGCCCGTCATCGGGCGCGGGGATGGAACTCCATGCTGTCACGATCGGCGTCGCAGCCGCCCGCCGACGGTTCCCGAACAGGCCCTCGGCGGCCAGAACCACCGCCGCCGCGGCGATCAGATACCACCAGAGGCGCTGCCGCCCCTCCCGCTCCTCGGGTGTTGTAGCGCTCTCCAGGTCGGCCGCTGCGTCTTCAGCCTGGTCGGGTCTGATTCGGGACATGAACTCGTCGAGGTCGAGTGCGCCCAGGTCCGACTCCAACACCGGCACGTTGGCCGCAAGTGTCAGACGCTGGGCTGTAACGTCCGCCCGCACTTCGCGAAAGTCGTAGAAGCCCGGCTCCTCCACATCGAGCAGAAGATCGCTTCCACCTGTGCCGAGGCGGCGCTCGCGGCCGGACGGAGCGACCGAGATGTAGCCGTCGCCCTCGCCCTCCGCCGGTCCGGGCAACTCGACCGAGGCGACCTCGCCGACGCGGTACCACGAACGGGGCAACGAGTAGCCGGCCAGGTACTGCGCCGAACGATGCACGAAGGGAACGAACACCGCCTGCAGCGGCAGGGTGTTCCAGAAGGTGTCGAACGACGTGGGCAACACCAGGACGCGCCCGCCCTTGCCGTCGACGTCCCGCGAGGCCGGGTCCTCCGGCGCCGCGGGCATCAGGTCGAGCAGAGCCGGCGAGCCGTCGTCGAAAAGGGCGATCGGAAGCGCCCCTTCGGGTGTCTCCAGGCGGTGGTAGCGGAAGAACGACGCCGACGAGAAGTCGCCGCTCCGCGCCGTGGCGAAGATATCGAAGACCGGGTGGCCGGTGTCGAACCAGGCCAGAGAACCGGGCGTGCCGGACAACCGGTCCACCTGCTGCGAGCTTTCGACCCCGAACTCCGCGAGCAGAGCCGAAGTCGAGTTCAGGCCGCGCTCGACCCCGAGCAGCAGGCCGCCCCCTTCGCGCACGAAGCGGACGACCGCCGCGACGGCCGCGGAGGGGAGCTGCTGCGCCGCGTCGTTGATCACGACGACGGACTTGCCTTCCAGCATCGTCGGCTCAAAACCGGAAGCCTGAACTCTGTTCACGCGCAGGAACGGACGGCGGCCGAGCGACAGCGCCTCCTCGAGGTAGCGGCCGCGGCGCCGATCACCCCCGGGCTCGATGACCAGCACACCGACTTCGTGCGCGGGAGACAGCACGAAGTGGAACTCGTTGTCGGTATCCAGAGCGTCCTCCCGGAGCCGCACGGTGCCCCGGGTGGTGCGCTCCCGCTCCAGGACCTCGGGCGCGAAATTGACCATCGTCGACGAGTCGAGCGACAGTTCCACGGCCCGGGTCTGGATGACCTCTCCGTCGAAGAGCAGGTCGACTTCCGCCCCCAGGGTCGCGGCCCCTCCATCCTCGCCGGCTGCTCCGCCAACACCCTGGTAGCTGACGCGCGCCGCGATCCCCACCTGTTCCCGGCCGCCCCCTCCGGATTCAGAGGAAGACACGCGAGAGTGATCGAGCACCACGTCGGTGACGGCGGCATTGCCCCGGTCCTCCGTATCCGAACGGACATCGACCAGACGCAGTTCGACGCCCTGGGGCAACGACGCCGCGTTGTCGGGCGCCCAGGACGACCGCTGGAAGTCGCTGACGATCACCAGCTCCCTCACGGCCTGGCCTCCCGCGTCCGCGAGCACCCCGCGGGCCACCTGAATCGCGGGCAGCAGGGACGTGGCGCGGGGAACGAGTTCCGTCCCCCTCGCCAGTGTCGCCAGCAGGGATCCGTCCGATGTCGGCGCACTCACCATCTCGGCCTGATCCGAGTAGACGATCAGGGCGCCGCGATCTCCCGTACCCAGCCCGTCAAACGCCGAAGCCGCCGCCGTCACAGCACGCTGCCACCTGTCGCCGAAGCCCATGCTGAACGAGTTGTCCAGCAGCACGACGGTCAGCCGGTTGGCGGCGGCGGCGTTGGCCGCCCCGTCACCCCGAAACAGAGGCCGAGCAAAGGCCACAGCCAGGAGCGCCAGCGCCAGGCAGCGCAGAGCCAGAAGCAGCAAATCGCGCAGACGGCGCCGGCGAACGGATCGGTAGGGCGCCCTGGAGATGAACATCAGGGACGGGAACGCGACCACCTGACTACGGTGACGCAGACGCATGTGGATGATCACCGGCACCGCGACCGCGGCCAGGCCGAGCAGGAAGAGAGGCGCCAGCAGGCCCATGGTCCCCTACCTCGCCTTCATGGCGTACAGGCGCGCCGAGAGATAGCTGTACAGCGCCGCGTCCAGGGGTTGCGACGTGTCGACGAGCGTGTAGTCGATGCCGGCCTCGACCAGGGACCGATCGAGGGTCTGCGTGTGCTCGCGAATCAGGTCCAGGTACTGATCCCGGAGCACGTCCGGCATGACCGCCTGCCGGGTGCCCGTCTCCAGGTCACGCAGGTCCAGCTCGCCCTCGAAGTCGAAGCGGAGTTCGGCGGGATCGAGCAGGTGGAAGAGGATGACGTCGCTGCCCTTGTGCCGGAACCCCGCCGCCGCCTTGATCACCGTCTCCGGATCCTCGTAGAAATCCGAGATGAGGACCACCATGCTGCGCCGGCGCACCGAGTCCACGACTTCGAGCAGCGGTTCGCGCAGACTGCCTCCGCCGCCCGGCTCGATGCGGTCGATCGTGTGCAGCGCGACCTTGAGGTGCTTGGCGGCGGGTGGAACGAAGTCGACGATCGCGCTGTCGAAGGTCACCAGGCCGATGCGGTCCTTCTGCTTGGACGCGAAGTAGCCCAGGCAGGCCGCGAAGTACCGCCCGTAGTCCAGCTTGGTCAGCGCCCCGGTGCCGAAGTCCATCGAGCGTGAGATGTCGAGTGCGATCATCAGGTCGGTGTTCGTGTCCGCCTCGAACTCCTTGACGTAGAAGCGGTCCGTGCGACAGAAGAGCTTCCAGTCGACGCGGCGGATGTCGTCGCCGGGCTGGTAGGCGCGGTACTCGGCGAAGTCCATCGAACGACCAAGGAACGGCGACCGGTGCAGACCGCTGACGAAGCCCTCGACAACCGTCTTGGCGAGCAGGTCCAGACTGCTGATCCGACTCAGCGTCTCGGTGTCGACGAACCGGCCGTAGCTCACGCCGCCACCGTCAGCTCATCCCGCTCGCGGTCACCGGCGCGAGCTCCAACAGGCGGGAGACGATCTCGTCGGTCGTGATCCGCTCCGACTCGGCGTGGAAGTTGGTCAGGATGCGGTGCCGCATGACCGGCTTGGCCAGGGACCGGACATCCTCGTGAGCGACGTGGTAGCGGCCGTCCATCAATGCCTTCGCCTTGGCGCCGAGGACCATGAACTGCGCCGCGCGGACACTCGCCCCGTACTGCACCCACCGGTTCACGAAGTCGGGCGCCTCGGGGTTGTCGGGCCGCGTCATCCGCACCAGGTGGACGGCGTACCGGAGGATCGGATCGGCGATCGGCACCCGCCGCACCAGGCGGTGGAACGCGCGCAGATCGGCGCCCGTGACCTTTGTCTCCAGGGTGAACTCCCGCACCGTGGTCGTCGCGTCGACGATCTCCATCTCCTCGTCCTCGCCCAGATGGTCGATGACGATGTTGAACATGAAGCGGTCGAGCTGGGCCTCCGGCAGCGGATAGGTGCCCTCGAGCTCGATCGGGTTCTGGGTCGCGAAGACGAAGAACGGCTGCTGCAGGTCGTAGGTCCGGCCCTGCACGGTGACCCGGTGCTCCTGCATCGCCTCGAGCAGGGCCGCCTGGGTCTTGGGCGGCGTGCGGTTGATCTCGTCCGCGAGCACGATCTGGGCGAAGATCGGACCCCGCATGAAGACCATCTCCCGCCGGCCCGTGTCGTGGTCCTCCTGGATGATGTCGGTGCCGGTGATGTCGCTCGGCATCAGATCGGGCGTGAACTGGATGCGGCTGAACTTGAGGTCGAGAATCTGAGCCACGGTCTGCACGATCAGGGTCTTGGCCAGACCCGGCACCCCGGTCAGGATGCTGTTGCCGCCGACGAACAGGGTCATCAGCACCTGCCCCAGCACGTTCTCCTGGCCAACGATCTGCTTGGCGAGCTGAGTCAGGATCTGCTCCCTGCCCACCGCCAACCGCGCCGCCAGTTCAACGTCGCTCTCGCTGGTCAAGCCCTGGGCGCTTGCCGCGCCGTCGGCTGCTTGATCCTGGGTGTCGTTCATCGAGTTCTCCATTGCTCGGGGGAAAGGGTCCATGCCGCTCCCCGAACGGTTCAGTGAGTCATGCCGTAGATCAGGTAGTTCACGCCCAGCTTGAAGCCCTTCTGGGTCACGTCCACCGGGTAGATGGCGTACTCCGACCATTCCCAGAAGTCGCCGATGTCCATGTTGTAGTTGATGGCGACCATCAGCCGCCGGGTCGGGTCGTTGTCCTCGAAGACGCCGTAGATCTTGCCGTGGACCGGGTAGACGTTCGGCATGTCGAGGTCGAAGTCAAGGTCCTCGAGAAGAAAAAAGGACCGGAAGACCGGGTGATCGATGGTCATCGGAACCAACTCGTAACCGGGCAGAAGCCGCCCCATCTGCCGCTCGAAGTTCTCCCACTGCACGGGATAGCCGCGCACGTCGAAGAAGTCGTCGATGACCAGGAAGCCGCCCTTGAACAGGTACGAGCGGAGGTTGGCGAGTTCTTCCTCGGTCGGGTTCCAGAATCCCGGCTCGCAGAGATAGGCCCAGGGATGCTCGAAGAGCCGCGGATCGGTCAACGCCAGCACGTTGCCACCGCCCGTGAACACGTCGATGTGGGTCATTTCCTCGACGATCCGGGTGAAGTTCCGTTCGGCGTCCGGATAGTCGTGGTTCCACTTGAGGTCCAGGCCCCACATGAACGGACCGCCGCCCCAGCGGGTCGGCTCGAACTTGATCCGGGCGAAGGTGAAGCCGCCAGAGTAGGGGAAGGACGGCGTCTCCACCTTGGGGGCCCGCCAGAAGTCGTCGCGGGCGAACAGGGCGCCGGCCAGCACGGCGAGCGCGGCGAGACCCGCCAATACAGGGCGTCTACTGTGCCTGCTCCGCAACAGGATCACGAGCCCTCCCCCACCAGCTCAAGCAGGAGTTCCTGCGCCGGGTCGTAGCCGGGCGCCACCTCGAGAGCCCGCAGCACGGTGCGGCGCGCGCGCTCGGGCAAGCCCGCGTTGCGCTGCGCCAGCGCCAACTCGTAGAGCGCGACCGCGCGATCAGGCGGGTCGAGCGCGACCAGGGCCGCGCGTTCGCGCACGGCAAGCCCGAAGCGGTCCGAGGCTGAGGCGAGTTCGGCGAGACGGCGATGCACGTCGAGATCGTACGGCGAGATGTAGAGCGACCGCTCCAGGATCTCGGCCTCCTGCTCGTCGCGGCCGGCGCCGGCGAGCAGCTCGGCAAGAGCCAGGTGCTCATCCCAGGCCATCTCGTTGCTTGCCACCAGCGTCATGAGCGCCTCGATCGCCTCCTCCTCGCGTTCCTCCTGCCGGTAGATTTCGGCCAGCAGAGTGTAGGCGTTTCCAGAGCCGACGTACTCCGGGAACAGGGCGCGACCGCGCGA
This sequence comes from Candidatus Multivorans sp., assembly GCA_965238135.1. GTDB lineage: Bacteria > Acidobacteriota > Thermoanaerobaculia > Multivoradales > Multivoraceae > Multivorans. Next base: position 1,101,009 of record OZ250177.1, read on the forward strand.
CAGCGGCGCCTCCGCCTCGGCGAAGCGCTCCTCCCGGAACAGGGCGTAGCCGTACGTCATCTGGATTCTGAAATCGTCCGGGTTTTCCTTCGCCGCCAGCGCCAACTGCTCCAAATTCGGCTCGCGGTTCTCGAACGGGTTCCGCGTCGGCGCGCGGGACGGTCCGCCCTCCCCGGATTCCTGCTCCTCCTCGCTGGAGCTGGGCGGAGCATCGCCGAGCGCCGCCACAGCAGAGCCGAAGCGCGCCTGGAGATGGCCGAAGAACCGTTCGTCGAAGTCTTCAAGGGCGAGGGACATCGCCTCCTCGAACACTTCCTCCGTGCTCCTGCCGTCGCGATAGCCCGCGAGCATCGTGAGAATCGCGTCGAAGCCGTAGTTCTCCTCGATCCAGTCGCAGATCAGGGAGGCCTGGAAGTAGGACAGAAGGATCTGGTTCGGAAACTTGGGCCGCACGAAGCCGTCGTTGATCTCGGCGATGCCGAGCAACTCATCGTCGCGCAGCGCGGTGAGGAAACGCACCTGCACGTCGTCTCCCCAACCCGGCCGCGCCCGACGCTCCTCGAACACGGACAGCCCTTCGGTCAACCAGCGCGGGATCTTCGCGTCGGTAGCCAGCAGGGTGAACGTGTGGGCGATCTCGTGCCAGAGGGTGCCGCCCCAGTTGAAGTGGCCGACCTGGCGCGCCGACGGCGAGTCGAGGGCAAGCACCGGGCCGAAGCACACGCCGAGGGCGCCGAGCCCGGCCAGCCCGACGGTGCGAACCGAGAAGTCCGCATGGGACGGATAGACCTCCACCCGGATCGGCGCCGGAGGCTCGAAGCGGTAGCGCTCGGAGAGCGTCGCCCAGGCCTCCTCCGCCAGCTCGACCATGTAGGGGGCCAACAGGTCGGCCTCGCGGTCGTGGATGTGGAACTCGAAGTGCTCGCTCTCGACCTTCCGGTAGTCGCCGAAGGTGTCGAGCAGGTCGAGCGTGTTCTTGGTCCAGACGTTGTAGGGGTCGCCCGCGAAGGAGGTTTCCAGGTTGGCTCGTCCGGCCTCGATATCGCCCAGCCGGAGTTGGTTCATTCCCAGCAGTCCGTAGCCGCGCCAGGACTTCGGATCGATGCGCACCGCCTCGGCGGCGAAGTCGCGCGCCTGCGGGTAGAGCCGGTTGTCCCTGCTGGCATCGGCCAGGTCGTTGAACAGATCGGCGTAGCGGGGATTGTCGGCCAGCACGCCGTCGCGGAGACGCGCGAAGTCCTCGCCGCGCCCTTCCAGGAACGCTGCCGCCGCCAACAGGGTACGGGCCGCGTACGAACCCGGATCGACCTCCAGCGCCTTCTCGGCCTCGCCCCGGGCCTCTCCTAGCTGTTCCGCCCCCAGGCGGAGCCAGGCCTGGTGCACGAGCGCCGGAATCAGCCTCGGATTGACGTCGAGGGCGGAGTCGAGGACTTCCCGGGACCGTGGATCGCCGTCGAACCCCATCGTTCGGGCCATCGCGAGCAACGCCTCCGGATGGCGCGGGTTCGCCCGCAACACGTCGGTCAGCGACGAGCGGGCCTGACTGCTGTCGTACTTCTCCAGGAACAGCTCGCCGATCCGGATGCGAGGCGCCGGCCAGGAGGGAGCGAGCGCCACCGCCTCGTCGTAGGCGCGCAGCGCGTCCTTGAACAGCTCCGGATCGTCGCGCCCCAGCAACTGGCAGGCCTGCCCCACCGCGACGAGTTCCTCGGCCGTGTCGGCTGCGCCGAGATTGTAGGCGTCGATCATCCGGTAGAACCCTTCAGTCGCCTCGTCGATCTCGCCCCGGTCCCAGGCCAGCCGCGCGAGTTCGAACGAAGCGACCAGGGCGTCCGCGCCCCCGGCGGCCCGGGCCTCTTCAAAGGAGCGCCGGGCCTCCTCCCGATCGCCGACAAGAAGCGCCACCCTGCCCCGCAACACCCCGAGACCGAGAGCCGGCGCGTCGACGCCCTCAAACGCGGCGGCCGCCTCGTCGTAGCGGCCGGTCGAGGTCAACGCCTCCACGCGCAGCCTCAACGCCCGGGGATCGCCCGCCTCGTCGGCCCGCGCTTCGAGCTGCTCCACCGCTTCGTCGTAGCGGCCGGTCAGGATCCACTGCTCGATGTCGTCCAGCGACACCGGCTCGTCCTGAGCCTCGACGGCTGCGGGAGACCAAGCGGCCACCGCCAGAACGAGCGCCACCGGTCCGATCCACCGGCGGATGGGATCGCGGCTCGCGCTCATCGGTCCGGGTCTCCGTTCGCGCCGTCGGAACCGTCCGCTTCTCCGTCCCCGTCCGCACCGGCAGCCCCCAGCTCGCGGTCGACCAGGGCCAGTTCGACCATCAGATCCTGGAGTTCGCTGAGGTAGACCTCCTCGTCGAGCGCTTCCCGCTGCAGCCGGAGTTCGTCGATCCGGCGCTCGATCTCGCCGTGCCGCAGGGCTAGCTTCCGGCTCTCATCCGTCAGTGTTTGAGGAAGCGCTTCCTCGCCGAGGAGGACGAGACTCGCAAGCCTCCCGTCGACCGGCTCGGAGGCCTCGACGCCGGCCGGTTCCAGGCTTCCCTCACCGTCACCGTCGTCATCGAGGAGCGCGTGTTCGGTGCGGATCTGTCCTGCCTGCCGGTAGTAGCGCTCGACCTCGCGCTGAGCGAACTCGAACGCCTCGAGGGCGGACGTGCGGCCGTCCTTGTTCCGGTCTCCCGCCGCGCCGTCGAAGGCCTCCGCGATGTAGCCGCCGAACAGCGCCTCGTTGCCCTGCGCGCCGGATCTGGTGGCGGTGATCACCACCCGCCCCTCCTTCGCCAGCGGCGCGATGAAGCCGCCGGATGCGGAACTCGCGTTGATGAACACCAGGCGGCGGTCCGTGAGCGGCTCGAGCGCGGCGGCGTATTGCTCAGCCACGAGATCCCGCCCCGGGAGATTGAATCGCGGCGGACCCGCCGAACCGCTGCCGTGCCCGAAGAGCAGGATCCACACGTCGTCGCCGGCGCTCGACCGCTTGGTGAGCGTCTCGATCTCCGAGAGCAGGTTCTCGCCGGTGGAACGGGCCCGGATTCGTTCCGGATCGAGGTCCGGACGTTCGCCGAGGTAGACCACATTGTCCTCGCGCAGGCCCGCTTCGAGCGCGGCCTCCACCACCCGCGTCGCCCAGGCGTGGAAACGCTCGGTGTACACCTGCTCCCCGCCAACCCCGGTCACCACCAGGAGGTGGCTCTCCGCAGCGAGCGGGGCGACGGCAAGCGAGCACGCCAATGCCGCCGCCGGAACCCGTCCCGTGCGCCCGCGGAAGCTCACGCCATTCCCAGGCGGCGTCGAACCGCCCATTCACCGCCCAGGAAAACGACCAGCAGCAGGAACAGGATCGGCATGTCCCAGAGGTCCCGCGCCTCACGCACGGTTGTGCCTTCGCGGCTGACCGAGAGGTCCTCGACCAGGCTGTCCATCTCGTTCAACTCGTACTGCCGGCCACCGGTCTCGCGGGCGATCCTCCGCAACACCGAGTCCCGGCGAGCGGCGCCGAAGAGTTCCTCGTTCAGAGTGTCGACGGCAAAGCGCGACACCGCGACACCGAGCAGTTCACCCTCCGACCGCGCGTCGACCTCGACCCGGTAATGACCGCGCTCGCCGGCCACGAAGGCGCCGACGAACTCCCCGTCACGCTCCACCGACCAATCGAGCGGCACTTCGACCTCCTCGCCTGACGGCATCTCGATCGCCGCAGTGACCTGGGCCCGATTCACTTCCCGAAACGCCGCATCGCGCACCATGGCGCGCAGCGTCACCGTGCTGCCGGGCTCGAACCGGTCCCGGTCCGTCTCGACCTCGACCCGGTCCGGCACGTAGGACACCAGCCAGCGCAGCATCTGCCGCCAGAGCCGCTCGTGGGTCTGATCCTCGAGCGGGATCTCCCCGCTCATCTGCCAGTGCCAGGAGTCGTGCGGCGTGAAGGCGATCGCCCGTCCGCGGCCGATCCGGTGATGCGCCAGGGCGATCAGCGGATCGCGCACCATGGGAGTCTCCGCCCTCAGCAGCGCGGTCGCGCCGGCCTTCAGTTCGGTCGCCCGCTGGTACGCGGAGAGCCGCGGCAAGGTCGACCAGAGCTCATTGGATTCGGCCCGGTCGTCTCGCAGCAGCATGGCGGGGTGGGCGCGTCCCTGGGGCGTCAACTCCAGTTGCAGGTCGTAGATCAGTTCAGGACGGCCGTCTCCCGCCGGCGGTTCGTAGAGGACAAGCGGCGACAGCTCGGCGATCGGCGTACCGGCGAAGCCCCCTTCCGAGAACGACCTGTGGGTACCCAGCAGCAGTACGCCGCCGCCGCGCTGAGCGGCGAAGTCGACCAGCATCCGCATCTGGTCGTGGGTGAAGAAGCTCGCCTCCATGCTGCCCACAATGACGCCCTGGTACTCGAACAGATCCTCGCGGCGGGTCGGAAAACCGTCGAAGCGCTTCGTGTCCTCATCGAAGTTGATGCCGTAGAACTTGTTCGCCGCCTGGCGCGTCATGGACACGAGGCGGAGATTCTCGTCGAACTGGACCGCCCGCCGCAGGAACCTGGACTCGTGTCGTGGTTCGCCCTCGAAGAAGAAGATCTTCTTCTGCCTGTTCGTCACTTCCACCAGGGCGACCCGCTCGTTGTTCAGCGTCAGTTCCTCCCCCGGCTGGCCGGCGACCCGAAAGCGGAACTCCCGCGCCCCCTCGGCGTTGGCCGCGAACATCACCCGGGCCGTGACCGCCGAGCTCCGGCGCGGAAAGGTCACCGGCGCCACGTTCACGATCCGCCCGTCGTCCTCGACTTCGAGGTTCACGCTGCGGCCGCCGAACCCGGACTGACTCAGGGTGACCTCGACCTCGACGGTTGATCCTTCGAGCACCCGCCGCGGGACGACCACCCGGGACACCTCGATGTCCTTCTCCAGGCGCGGCCGCCCGAGGCCGATCGCGTGCACCGGCGTCCCCGCGGCCTTGAGCGCCAGCAGGGCGTCACCGAGCTCGGCCGGTGCGGAGTCGGCGCCGTCGGAGAGCAGGACGAGACCCGCCAGGGGCAGGCCCGCCAGTTCGTCCGAGGCCGCGCTCAGGGCCTCGCCGATGCGGCTGTCAGAGCGGGCGAACCGGAGCTGATCGACGGACTCGATCCGCTCGGCGCCGCGGCCGAAGGCAAGTTGGCGGACCTGGAAGCGCTGCCCGAGGAGTTCCAGCAGCGACCCCGGCGCCCCGGAGAGCGCCTCCCGGACCGCGCCGGCCCGGGTGCCGTCCTCGGCAGCGTCCTCGTCCGGCATCGCCATGCTGCCCGAGTCGTCGATCAGGACGCCGACGAAGGACTCCTGCGGCACCACCGTCGACAGGACCAGGGCCGGTTGCAGCAGGCACAGGACCAGCACAAAGGTAGCCAGCGAGCGCAGCGTCGGCGGCAGCCAGCGGTAGCGCTCGGCGCCGCCGCTCGGACCCGGCCGCATCCGCCGGTAGGTGAAGGCGGCGAACACGAGCGCGCCACCGGCAAGCAGCGCCGCCACCTGCATCCAGCCCGGAGCGGCGAGGGCGAAGCGGCCCTCGTCGAACAGAGACGGCCGGTACTTGAACAGGAACTCGAAGAGGCCAGTCATCAGGAAAGAAGACAGGAACGAAGAGACGCAGACGTGGTGTCGCGGCGGCGTCAGTGCGACATGGCGTAGACGACGAAGTTGACTCCCATCTGGTACGCGTAGTGTGAGAACCGCACCGGGTACCACTCATCTTCCGCCCACTCCCAGGCGTCGCCCAGGTCGGTGTTCCAGTTGATCACCACCATCAGGCGACCGTGGTCGTCGAAGATGCCCCGCACGTGCGGGGTGTAGCCGTCCTGCTCCCACGTCGGTCCGCCGTACCGACCCTGACCCACGTTCGGCACCTGGAGGATCTCCTCGACGTCGTAGAAGCAGTGGAAGATCGGGTGCTCCAGCGGAATCTCGACGATCGGATACTCCGGCAGCAGGAGAGAGAGTTCCCGCTCCAGGTTCGCCCACTCCCAACTGCCCCAGAAATCGTCGATGACCCAGAAACCGCCGGCCAGCAGGTACCGGCGCAGAGCGTCGCGCTCATCCGGCCTCAGCATCATGTGGCCGACCTCCACGGAGTAGAGGAAGGGAAAGCGGGAGAGCTTCGGGTCCGTGGCCTCCAGCGCGTTGTCGTAGTCGTAGGCGTCCAACTGGTCGAGCAGTCGCTTGAGACCGAGCATGAACTGGCGGTCGGCCTTCGGGAAGTCAACCGACCAACTGCCTCCGCCCATGTAGGGCATGCCGCTGTAGGCGAGGCGGGTGAAGTAGAACTCGCGCAGCACCTCGTCCGGATGGACCGGCCGCGGCAGGTACCGCTCAAACATCCTCATCGCCTGAGGCGGCAGGGAGCGCCGGTAGCGGGTGCGGGGGGCGCGCCGATCGTCGGCGGCCCCGATCTGCGTCCCCGGCGCCGGAACCGGGGCTCTGGCGAGCAGGCCGGCGCCAGCGGCCGCCACGAGAGCGGCGGCAACGACAAGAAACGCTGTTCGCCGGATCGACACGACGGGATCGTACCGCACCCCCGAAGCGGGCTCGGCCGTCCACCGGCGAGGGCCGGGCGCCCTTTGCGGCGCCCGATCAGCGCTCGACCGCGTCCCAGACCTCGGGCAGCACTTCGACTCCGGTCAGGGACTCGACCAGGGTGAAGATCAGGTCGTCCTCGTCCGCGCCAAGCTGCGCGGCCAGGTTGCGCATCACCTCGTCGATCGACGACACGAGCGCGCTGAAACGGAACTTCCACATCCCGCTCTCGTTCACGAAGCGGTACTCCAGTTCGTCGACGCCGCCGCCGAGCGCAGGGTCCTCGAGGGACGCCCGCGTGCGGGCCGCGGCAAAGGCCTCGTCGCCTTCGATCCGGACCTCCCCCACAGCGAGTTGCTCGATCGCCGCTCCGTTGATCCAGCCGATCTCCATCGCCCGCGCGATCACGTCGGCGAGGTCCATCCCGGTCAGCTCGGCAGCGTCGAACTGGTGCCGGAAAGCCACGATCAGGAAGCGGTCCACGAACGTGCGCTGCCGCACCTCGTCCTCACCGCCATCGAGGACCAGCCGCTTCAGCTCCCGGTAGTAGTCGCCCGTCTCGCGGTCGACCAGGGCAGCCGCCCGCTCGCCGTCACCGGCGATCAGGGCCTGGCGGTAGGCCTCGAACGTCGCCCGCACCGCGGCCTCTGCGTCGCCGGCGTCCGGGGTCGGCGGCTGAGCGGCGAGAGGCGCCGCCGCCAGGATCAACACCGCAGCCAGGACCGGCAGCCGCACCGGGCCGGTCAAGCGATCTGGCCCTCACGGAGCAACCGGTTGACGCCCTTGAACTTGGGGTGGTTCTTGTCGCGTGCAAGCTCGAAGGCAACCGATTCGTGGTTCGTGATCTGGGCGCCGGCCGCGCCCATCCGCTCGAGCGCGTGGCGCCGGTACTCCTCGCCCCGCGAACTCACACAGTCCCAGCACACGTGGACGTCCGTACCGCGCGAGACCAGATCGAGCACCGTCTGCACGACGCAGATGTGGGCCTCTATCCCGGCCACGACAACCTGCTGATCCGCCGGAGCGAGACCCGGTCTCGCCGCCGCCAGGGCCGCCTCGAACCCCGGCTCACCACAGCAGCCGAAGGACTCCTTCTCCACCCTGCGTGTGCGGCTGCCCTCCGGATCCGTTTCCTCGATCACCGCCGCCAGTTCCTCGCGGGTCGAACCCAGCCCCCGCGGGTACTGCTCGGTCACGATCACCGGCAGGTCGAACATCTGCGCCAGCCGCAGCAGCCGGGCCGTGCCGTCGATGATCATCCGGGGTCGGTGCATCAGGTCGACGAGCCGGCCCTGCATGTCGATCACGACAACGACGGCGCGCTCCCGGTCGAGAGCGGGCATCGCGGCGGGACGGGATGAGGTCATGAAACGGTCTCCGGCTGGTTTGGATCGATGGTGGCTGCAGACGGCGGGGTCTACTGGATCAGATGGAGGGTGCGGCGCAGCGCCTCGATGGCCTCGGCCCCCGAGATCGCCGCCTGGGGCCGGCATTCCGCGGGCTCGGAGATCAGGCGACAACGATGAGCCGCCTCGCACACGGCGTCCGTGTCGTCGGCCGCCGGACCGCCGCCATCCCCGACACAGGCGGCGCCGCTGCCGATGCGCCCCGGCATGCGAAGCAGGGTGGCCAGCGCCGGGCCCCGGCGCATGTATTCATTGGGAGCGAACCGGCGCACCGCCGCATCGACCGGCGCCATCAGCCCCAGGTTCAGGACCCGGGCGATCTCCCGGCGCTGAGGATGCTCCACGATGTCGCTGACGATCAACGTCGTGCCCGCGGGACCGCCCCGCACACCCGGAACCAGCCAGAACGTCAGCGCCGCGAAGTCACCGCGCAACAGGCTCGAAGCGTCGAGCAGCCGCGCCACGCTGTCGGGCACCAGCTTCGTGCGCCAGGTAAACCTAGCGGCGGTCAGAGCCGCCGCGATCTCCACGTTGTCCGGATGGCGTTCCGCGAGCCGCTCGTAGAGGTCGAGGCCGGCGCGGGCGTCACCGCTCTCGACTTCGAGCGCGGCCTGCCGTTGCAGCAGGTCCAGCGACGCCTCGCCGCCGGCGATCAGTACCCGCGTCGCCTCCAACTCCTCCTCCGCGTCGCCGCGGGCGCGCGCCAGACGCCGCCGCAGATCGACCGTCGCCGCGTCGTCGGGCGCCCACGTCCGCAGTGTTGCGAGCGCCGCGCCGGCTTCCGCCAACCGGCCCGCGTCAAGCGCACCCCCGGTCTGTGCGCCGAGTTCCGCTGTCGCCCGGGTGCGAAGGGCCGCGGCCCGGGCGGCCGCCTCCTGATCGAGGCCCGCTATGCCGCGGTAGGCGCCGTAGGCGGCAACGGCATCGCCGGTGAGCTCCGCCGCCCGCGCGTAGACGAGCTGGCCGGCGGTGTATTCGGGCCGGCCGGCCAACGGCTCAGCGAGGAGTTCGAACGCCCGCTCCGGATCCCCGGCAGCAAGATAAGCCTGAGCCAGCACGACGGTGGCCGGCAGCAGTGTCGGATCGATTCCGAGCAGCGTCTCCGCACCGCTTCGCGCCGTTTCGAACTCGCCTCGGTTGAGCGCCTCCCACGCGGAGGCCAGTTCGTAGCGGCTCTGCTCGGGGATGTTCTCCTTGAAGCCTTCGAGCGGTGGACGGAGGATCGGACCGCCCCGATAGTCGAACGAGGCCTCCGGCTGCGGCGGCTCCGGCGTCGACGTTGAACCGGCGCAGGCAGCAAGAAGGACGGTCAGAACGGTCGCTGCGGGCCGCGGCGTGTTCACTCCGTCACCCCGTTCGTTCGGGTTCCGGCTACAGCCTCGACGATCCCCTGCAGTGCCCGCTCCACACATTCCCTGCGCGAGGCGTCGATCCACCGCACATCCGTCTCGCGGCGGAACCATGTCTCCTGCCGTTTGGCGTAACGGCGCGTGGCGCGGATCGTCTCCTCCAAGGCCTGCTCCAGCGTCAACTTCCCATCCAGATGATCGGCGAACTGCCGGTAGCCAATGGCCTGACACGCCGGCAACTCAACCCAGGACCGCCCCTCCGAAACGCCCGCGCGTTTCCGCAGGCGCCTCACTTCGGCCAGCCAGCCACGCTCCAGCATGCGTCTGGCCCGCGCCTCGATGGCATCGTACAGAAGGGCTCTCGGCAGGGTCAATCCGAGCTTGAGCACTCGCCTGTCGAGCGCCGGGTCCGAGCCCGTGAGATGCCAGCTCGGGAGCGTGCGGCCGGTGAAACGAACCACCTCCAGCGCTCTCAGAATGCGCTGCGTGTCGCCGGCGGATAGCGCCGCCGCGCTTTCCGGGTCGGCGACCCGCAGCTCCTCGAACATCACCTCGAGGCCGCTGGATCGCAACTCGCTCCGCAAGCCGGCCCGCACCTCGGGTGGAACCGGCGGCACCGGCGCCAGGCCCTCGAACAACGCACGAAGGTAGAAGCCGCCGCCGCCCACCAGGATCGGGAGACGGCCCCGCCCCTCGATCTCCTCCACCGCGGCGCGCGCCCGGCGCGCGAACTCTCCCGCCGAGAAGGCCTGATGCGGTTCGAGCACATCGACCAGGTGATGCCGCACCCGGGTCCGCGCTCGCGGCCCCGGCTTGGCGGTGCCGATGTCGAAGCCGCGATACGCCTGCAACGCGTCGGCGCTGATCAACTCGGTCTCGAAGCCCTTCCCCCCAAGATCCTCGGCAAGCTCCATCGCGAACGTGCTCTTGCCGGTCGACGTCGGGCCGAGGACCGCGATGACCTGCCACGGGAGTTCCGGCATGGCCGCAGGATAGCCGCGCCTAGGAGCTTGCGCGGCAGAACTACCGGAGGCCGGCGCTTTGCGCCGGATGCGGGCAGGATGCCCGCGTTCCCAGGTCAGATCGTTCTACCGCGCAATCTCCTAGTCGACGCCCCTGCGCGGCCACGCCGCGACCTGGACCACGGGCCGCCGAGGACCCGAGCCGTGGCGCCGGAAGCGGATCTCGATCCGCCCGTGACGATCGGTGCGCAGGACGCCGACCTCCCGACCTTCGATCCGCTCGACCACTTCAGGCGAGGGATGGCCGTACGCGTTGCGTCGGCCGGCCGACATCAGCGCCAGCCGCGGCTCCACGGCGTCGAGGAACTCCGTGCCGCTCGAAGTGCGGCTGCCGTGATGAGCGACCTTGAGCACGTCGCTTCGAAGGGACCTTCCCCGGCTTCGGGTCCAGGCCAGGAGCTCCCTCTCGCCAGCCAGATCGAGGTCGCCGGTGAGCAAGACGCACGAGCCGTCGGCACAGGCGCGGACCACCAGAGAGGCGGAGTTGCCGTCAGCGACCGGTTCCGGTCCCGGGTGATGGACCTCGAGCCGCCAGACGCCGACTGCCTCCGCGTGGCCGCGCTCGACCAGCTCCACGCGTCCCTGGAGCTGCTCGGCCAGCTCCCGACCGCAGCCGTCCTGGACTTCCACCCGCGCCGCCCACAGACGCTCAACCCACAGATACCGGGCGAGTTCGAGCAGACCCTGGCAGTGGTCCGCGTCCCCATGCGACAGGACCGCCAGGTCGATCCGACGAACCCCTTCCGCGGCCAGGGCCCGAAGCAGCGCCGCCTCCGCGAAGTTTCCCTGACGGAACCCTCCGCCGTCGACCAGAATCACCGGGCCGCGATCGCCGCTCCGCAGCAGCAGCGCCTCCCCCTGGCCCACGTCCAGCATCGCCAGACTGGGCTCAGGGGCGCCCGGCGTCGGCGTGCACACAAGAACCAGCGACAGCCCGTAGGCGGCCCGCCGGAATCCGGACAGGAGGATCCCAAGCCAGATCGCCAGCGTCACCGCGGCGCCGAATTCGACACTCACCGGCACTGCCAGCCAGGCCCCCGGAGGCAGTTCCGCGAGCCACGCGAAGGGCAGGCTCAGAGCGTCGAGAATCCCCAGGAGCACGGCCGCGGCGGGCTCGGCGACCGTCGACACCAGGGGCATGGAGGCCCCGGCCGCCACGGCGACCCAGAGCAGGGAAACCCCCAGCGTCAACGCCGTCCAGGGCACGAACACGAGGTTGAGCGCCGGCGCCAGCGGCGTCAGCACGCCGATCCGGACCGCCGTGACCGGCAAGGTGGCGAGCTGGGCGGCGACGGTCACCGCCAGGGCGACGGCGACATGCCCAGCCGGCCCCGCGACTCCGCGTCGCCGCCACGACTTGAGCAGCCGTGGCGCCAGCAGCAGAATCCCCGCGGTGGCCAGGAAACTGAGCTGGAAGCCGAGATCGAAGGCCGCCGCCGGGTCGAAGAACAGGATCACGATCAGCGCGGCGCAGAGCGAGTTCAGCGCCTGCGGAGGCCGTTCGAGGACCAGCGCGAGGATGACGAGCAATGCCATGACCGCCGCTCGCAGCAGCGACGGCCGCGGACCGACGAGGCAGCCGTACAGCAGGAGGACCGCGACGCCGCCCAATGCGGTCAGCCGATTCGAGATGCCGCCGAACAGCCACCAGAGGCCCCCCAGGATCAATCCCACGTGGAGACCCGACACCGCGAGCAGATGGGACAGACCGGCGCGACGCAGTCCGGTCTTCCAATCCGGCGGCACGCGGCGCGCATCTCCGAACACCAGCGCCTGGGCGAGGATGGCGCCCGGCCGGTCGGTCGACTTCACCGCGTCGAGGAGCCGATGCCGCAATCGCGGCGCCGCCTGCTGAAGCCGACCCGGCGCCCCACCCGTGCCGGTCAGCAGCAGCCGGCTCTTCACGGTCAGCCCCCACTCTCCCGGTCCGGAAACGTCCAGATTCAGGTAGGACTGGCGGCGGCTGAAGTACCCGCGCACCCGAAGCTGCCGCTCCGGCGGCGGCGGCAACCCGCCGCGCAGCCGAAGCCAGGCTCGATCCGGACCTCTGACCTGGCGCCCCGCCTGCTCGACCGCCACGACCCGGACCCTCGCGACCCAGCCATCGTCGGCGAGCTGCCACGCCGCTGCCCCAAGCGCGGGAACAGCGACTTCGGCAGTGACCGGCCGGGCAGGGTCAAGGACGCCGAGCTGCTCGCGGCCGCGCCCATCAGCAACGAGCGCGACCACGAGCACTGCGGCCAGGGGCAGGAGCGGCGCCTGGACCAGCGCCGGGGTCCTCTTGGCTGACCTTTGGGGCCGCGGCCACACTGACTTAGACGAAAAGGACGGGCGAAAGCCTGATTCCGAGGCTTGCGCCGGCGCCTCGGCGGTGAGAAGCTAGCGCCGTCACAACGGCGCGGCACGGTCCCGGCTTCTCGCCCGCGGCGTAGACTCTTCCTACCGAGCATGGCCCCGGACTTCGTCCACCTCCACCTCCACTCCGAGTACTCGCTGCTCGACGGGGGCAATCGGATGGCGCCTCTGGTCGACCGCATCGCGCGGCTCGGCATGGACGCGGTCGCGCTCACCGACCACGGCAACCTCTTCGGCGCGGTGGCCTTCTACCAGGCATGCCGGAAGAGGGACATCAAGCCGATCCTCGGCATCGAGGCCTACGTCGCGCCGGACATCAAGACAGAGACGTCCGACCGCCGTTACAAGGAGAGTCAGGGCGTCGCCGACGGCGGATTTCACCTGGTCCTGCTGGCCCGCAACGAGACGGGATGGCGCAACCTGGTCAAACTCTCGTCGGACAGTTTCCTCGAGGGCTTCTACTACAAGCCGCGGATGGACAAGGAGACCCTCCGGCAGTGGAACGAGGGCCTGATCGCGATCAACGGGCACCTCGGCTCCTCCCTCGCCTACCACCTGAGGCGGCACATCGAGACCGGCGCCGACAGCCACTGGGAGCGCGCCCGCGAGGAAGCGGAGTGGCACCGTCAGACCTTTGCCTGTGACGAGCACGGCGAGCCCTGTTTCTACCTGGAACTGCAGCGGCACGACACACCGGAGCAGGACAAGGTCAACGAACAGATCCTGCGCCTTGCCGGGGAGCTCGACCTGCCCCTGGTATGCGACAACGACTCCCACTTCCTGACCGCCGAGGACTGGGATAGCCACGACACGCTGATCTGCGTCTCGACCGGCAAGAACAAGCAGGACGAGGACCGGCTCCACTACCCGAAGGAGCTCTACGTCAAGAGCCCGGAGCAGATGGCCGCGCTCTTCGCCGACCCGGAGACCGCGGAGGCCATGGCGAACACCCGCCGGATCGCCGACCGCTGCAACGTCGAACTCGACTTCTCCGCCAACCACGCTCCCCTGGTACGGGTCGAGCGCACGGACCCTGAACCGCTGCCGGCAGGCGAAGAGGCGCCGGCGCCCGGGACCAGCAGGTGGTTCGCGCGCTTCTGCTCCGGCTTCCACGTCGAGCCGCTGGCGGTCCAGCCGAACGAGGAGGAGCTCGCCAGGTTCCAGGTCGAATGCGACCAGGCGCTGCGCGAGCTCAGTCTGGCGGGCCTGACCTGGCGCTATCGGGGAAAGGTCGAAGAGGCGCATCGGCGGCGTCTCGACCACGAACTCTCGGTGCTCGCGGACAAGAAGATCAGCGCCTATTTCCTGATCGTCTGGGACTTCGTCAACGAGGCGCGCAAGCGCGGCATCCCGGCTACCGCGCGCGGCTCGGGCGTCGGCACCATGGTCGGCTACGCCCTCGGCCTCTCGCACGCCTGCCCGGTGCTCTACGGGCTGCTGTTCGAGCGCTTCACCGATCCCGACCGCAGCGAGTACCCCGACATCGACATCGATCTCTGCCAGGACGGTCGTGCCGAGATCCTCGAGTACGTCCGCGAGAAGTACGGCTACGTCGCCCAGATCATCACCTTCGGCACGATGAAGGCGCGCGCCGCGATACGCGATGTGGGACGGGTGCACCAATTGCCGCTCGCCCAGGTCGACCGGATATCGAAGCTCATCGGTGGCGAACTCGGGGTGACGATCGACCAGGCGCTGCAGCGCGAGAAGGAGCTCAAGGGGCTCTACGACGGCGACGAGCAGGTCCGCGAGGTGGTCGACACCGCCCGGGAACTCGAGGGGATCACCCGGCACAGCGGCGTCCACGCCGCCGGGCTCGTCATCGCGACCCAGCCGCTTGAGAACCTGGTGCCGCTGGCCACCAGCCGCACCCAGGGGTCGAAGGACGTTCTGGTGACCCAGTGGGACGGTCCCACGGTCGAGAAAATGGGCCTGCTCAAGATGGACTTCCTCGGGCTGACGACCCTGTCCATCATCGAGCGCTGCCGGCAGCTCGTGCGCGAGACGCTGCCGGCGGAGGCGGTTCCCGGCACCGCCGAAGGCCGCGATCCCCTCGATCTCGACCACATCGATCTCGCCGACCCGAAGGTGCTCGACGTCTTCGCCCGCGCGGACACGGCGGGCACCTTCCAGTTCGAGTCGGAGGGCATGCGGAACCTGCTGCTGCAGATGAAGCCCGACCGGCTCGAGGACCTGGTTGCCGCCAACGCCCTCTTCCGCCCGGGCCCGATGGCGCTCATCGGGACGTACTGCGACCGCAAACACGGTCGCGAGGCGACGCCCGAGGTCCACGAGATCGTCGACCGCCACACCGCCGAAACCCACGGCGTCATGGTGTTCCAGGAACAGGTGATGCAGATCGTCCACGAGCTGGGCGACGTGCCGCTGCGCGAGGCGTACACGCTGATCAAGGCGATCAGCAAGAAGAGCCGCAAGACGATCAATGCCGCACGGAAACGTTTCCTATCCGGCGCCCAGGACAAGGGACTGAGCAAGGTCCAGGCCACGAAGTTGTTCAGCCTGATCGAGGAGTTCGCGGGCTACGGCTTCAACAAGTCCCACTCCGTGGGCTACACCCTGCTCGCCTACCAAACGGCTTACCTGAAGACCTACTTCCCGGTCCAGTACATGGCCGCGGTCCTCACCTACACCGCCGACAGCACGGACAAGCTCGTCAAGTACGTCGACGAGTGCGCCCGGGTGAAGCTCCCGGACGGCCGCACCGGGATCGAGGTCGGCACGCCCGACATCGACCGCTCCGGGGTCCGATTCCACGTCGTGTTCGAGCCCGGGGAGGAGCGCCGCAGCGGCAACGGGCATATCCGCTTCGGACTCTCCGCGGTCAAGGGCGTCGGCGAGAAGGCGGTGCACGCGATCCTCGAAGCGCGGAACGAGGGCGGCCCCTTCCGCAGTCTGTGGAACTTCTGCCGGCGGGTGCCGCTCCAGCTCGTCAACCGGACCGCAATCGACGCCCTGATCAAGTCGGGCGCCTTCGACGGAGTCCATGGCAAGGACGAACGCGCCGCCATGCTCCAGGCTCTGGAACCGGCGATCAAGACCGGTCAGCGGGCCGCGGCGGATCGCGAGAGCGGCCAGTCGAGCCTGTTGTTCGGCACCACGGCCGACGCTGGCGAAGAGGACGAGCCCGAACAGGACCTGCCGTCGGTGCCGCCCTGGAGCGCAAGCGAGCTCCTGGCCCACGAGAAGGAGGCCCTCGGCTTCTTCGCCACCAGCCATCCCCTCGACGATCACCGGGAGCTCCTCCAGCGTTTCGGCAACGTGAATGTCGAGCAGTTGAAGGCGCTGCCGGCTGACACCGAAGTGGTCCTGGGCGCACTGCTCGGCGGGATCCGCACCACCCGCACCCGCAAGGGGCGCAATCCCGGCCAGAAGATGGCGATCATTCACCTCGAGGATCGCAGCGACCGGATCGAAGGCGTCCTGTTCGCGGACGCCTACGCCGAGCACGAGGCGGTGTTGGATCGAGGCGCCGTGCTGTTCTTCACCGGCCGGGTCGACCGGCGCCGCGAAGACCCGAACCTGCTCGTCAGCAAGGTGATCGGCATTGCCGAGGCCGAGGCGAAGCTCACCCGGCGCCTCCGCATCCACCTCGACGGCACGAGCACCGCGGGCGCCGGCGGCAACGTCTTGGGCGACGACCTGGAGCGCCTCCGCGACCTGCTCGATCGGCACCGTCATCGTGGCTCGAACGGCAGACCGAATGGCGGGGTCGAAGTGGAGTTCAGGATCGAACTCGACGACATGACCGTCACCGCGGGCGCCAACGGCAGCCGTGCGCCGGTCGATCAGGCGGTCAAGAGCGAGATCGAAGAGCTGCTCGGCGCGCGAGGCCACTGCGAGTACGTCGGCCCGCCGCCGCCCGGTCCGCGGTGAGGTCCCGGCGCTGGGTTTCCCGGCACTGGGTCGCCCTTCTGATCGCCCTGGCGGCGGTCGGACTCTGGGGTCACTGTCGCGGCAGCTCCTACCGGAACTTCTTCCAGCACGATCCGCGGCAGGCGCACGACTACGCCCTGGAGCGACGCGACAGCCAGACCTTCGAGGTCCGCCTGACCCGCAGGGGCTTCGACTGGCCACGGGAGGCCCCCGGCGCCGGGGTCACGGCGTTTCTCGAACTCCACGTCAAGACCCGACCGCTGCTGCCGTCGCTCGACCCCCACATCGAGTTCCGTTCCGGCGACCGGAGTTTCACCCAGTCCTTCGCCCCGCGCTCAACCGGCCGCCGCTACCTGAACGTCTCACCCGCCGCAGGCCGCGGCGAGATCGAGATGGTCGGCCGGCAGATCGGCTGGCGCACAGGATCGGCGCGTCTAGTCGTGTTCGCGAACCGATCGATCGATGCCTCGACCCGGGTGCTGGTGGTCGCTCCCCACCCCGACGACGCCGAGATCGCCGCCTTCGGCCTCTACGCCACCACGCTGGCCGACGTGGTCACGGTGACAGCGGGCGACTACGGCGGCAGGAACTACGGCGCGCTGTTTCCCGACACCGGCGAGCACTATCGGATCAAGGGCTGGATACGCACCTGGGACAGTCTGACCGTGCCCTTCCTCGGCCACGTGCCCATGGGCCGCGCACGCAACCTAGGGTACTTCGACGGCACGCTGCGGACGCTCCACCAGCGCCGGCCGGCGGTCGTGCCGCCGATCCTGACGGACCTCGAAGAGCCCGGCCATTTCCGCCGCTTCAACTCCGAGCCGCAGTTGGCCACCCGGCCCTTCGAGTCGAGCTGGCCCGAGCTGGTGGCCGACCTGCACCGCGAAGTCGACTGGGTGGGCCCCGAAATGATCGCGGCGCCGAATCCGCTGCTCGACAACCACGCCGACCACCAGTACACGACGGTGGCGCTGATCGAGGCGCTCGAAGAGCGCGGATGGGAGGGCGCGCTGCTGCTCTACACGAACCACCCGATACGGGCCGAGCCCTACCCGCTGGGGCCCAACACAGCGCTCGAGTCCCTGCCGCCGTGGTTCGGTGACGAACTTCCTTTCGGCACGGTGCTGTCGTACCCGGTTGACGAGACCACGCGCCGCCTGAACTACCTGGCGCTGGAAGCGATGCACGACCTGCGCCCGTTCGAGCATCGCGTCGTGACGCCCTTTGCGGAGCGCGCCCGCGAGCTCGCGGAGGAAGGCCTGTGGCGCGTCCTGGGGCGCTACGACAAGCTGCCCGCCTACCTCTACGACTACCTGCGGCGTGGGCCGCGGCCGAACGAGATCTACCTGGTGCTCGATCTCGAGCAGGCGGTGCGCCTCAAGGAGCGGTTCCTGGAGATCGAACGGGTGCGGCGGCGCTAAGAGTACTCGCCACATGTTCCCTGCGGGCATCGCAGCGATCTCGCTGCGAGTACTTCAGCGCCGCAGGAACGCGAGCAGATCGGCCATATCAGCGGGTTCCAGGCCTGCCTCCAGCTCTTCGGGCATCATGGACAGGCCGTCGCTGCGGACTTCCCGAATCCGTTCGGCGGCGACCTCGATCAGCGTGTCTTCGGCCGCACGCAGGACGACTCCGCCGCCTGAACTCTCCGCCAGCAATCCGGAGAACGCCTCGCCGTCTACCGTCTCGACGATGTAGTTCACGTAGCCGGTGTCGACCGCGGCATTCGGATCGAGAATGTCGTGCAGCAAGGTCTCCGCGCTCTTGCGGCCGATACCGGAGAGGTCCGGGCCCGGCCCGCCGCCACTCTCGCCGCTGCGGTGGCAACGGGCGCAGAGGTCGAGGAACAGCGTCTCGCCCCGCCCCGGGTCTCCTTCGAGATCGAGTGCCGGCCGCATCCCCGCGAGGGCTTCCGGGCGGGACACCACACCGGCGTCGTCGAACAGGGCCGCCGCCCGCCGCCGAACATTCGGATCCGGCGAACGCAGCAGGAAACGGCGCCGCTCGAGGATGAAGTTCATCTCACCCAGCCGGATGCCGCCGCTCTCGATCGCGTCGAGAAGCGCGCCGTGCCGCCCCCTGCCCCGGATCAGATAGCTGCCGGAATCCCGCCTGGCGGCCGGTCCCAGGTAGGGCCAGCGATCGACCAGGTAGCGGGTGACGTCCGCTTCCTCCGCCACGGCCAGTTCCGCCATGGCGGCCCGCTGCAACGCCTCCGGATGTCCGGCATCGAGCAGCGCACCCATCCGTTCCAACCAGGTTCCGCCGGGGAGCGCCGCCCCGGGCCTGTTCCCACGGCTCTCCGGGCACGCAGCGGCGCCTTCTTCGGCGCTCCCGGGCCAAAGCCGGCGAAGACCGAAGAGAGCCAGAGCGTCGAGCCGCTCCTCCAGCTCCCGGGCCGAGTCCGCGGCTCGCAATCCGGCGCAGTCGAGGAGCGCGATCTCTTCCGCGGCCACGTCGGCGGCCAGAGCGGAGCTCATGCGCCAGGCCGCCGCGGCCAGGCGATCGTCGTTCGATCGGCGCAGACGCCGCAAGGGTCGAAGCAACGCGGCGCCGTCGATTCCAGTGTCCCCGGCGCCGGAGGCGGCCGCGGTGAGCCCGGCGAGCAGGGCGCGCCCCACGCCGGCGCCGTCGTCGCCGAGCTCCGTCAGGGCACGCAGAACCGCGCGGTCGCCGACGATCTCGCCCAACCGATCGGCGGGAACGAGCGCCGCCACCCGTTCGATCACGTCGGCGGCACCCGGATCGGTCGACCCGCCGGCTTCGAGCAGCAGTCTCAGCGCCGACGCCGAATCGTCGGCCAGGACCGAGACGGCGGCCAGGCGCAGCCAGGGTCCATCGCGCTCGACGTCCGTTCGCTCAGGCGTCTCCGCCGCTGACGACGCGGGCGTCTCGCCCGCGGGGCGCGCCACCCCGGCCACGATCGCGGATGCCACACTACGGCCGAACTCCGGCCCCGGAGAGGCATCCGACGCGAGCAGGAGGCCGGCAGTCAGGATCGCCTGCAGCCGCACGCCCGGGTCCCGATCCCCGATCAGACTCACCACGGCGTCCGCGAGCCCCGGCGTGTCCGCCGCCGGAGCAGCGCCGCGAAGCGATTCTTCAAGCGCCAGCACCGCATTCCGGCGCAGCTCCGGGTGAGGGTCACCGAGCAGAGCCTCCAGCGACTCGCGGTCGAGCGCCCCGACGCCGGCCAGGGTCCACAGAGCATGGAGCCGGCCCAGCGGGTTGCCCGGTTCCGCGATGCGCTCCCGCAGGGCCTGCACCAGCGCAGCCGGAGGCGCCTCGCCGTGCTCTTCGACGAGGAGCCGCTGTGCCGTCAGGCGCCGCCACCTGTTCGCATGACCAAGCGCTTCGACCAGGTCATCGGACCGCGACCGGTTGAAGCCCCCGAAGTCCGGTGCCCAGGCCGGCAAACCGCTCGCCGGTACGACCCGGTAGATGCGCCCGCGGTCGTCCCCCTCGTAGAGGTCGAGCGCGGCCTCCATCCGATCGGGAATCCACTCCGGGTGCTCGACCACGCCGCGGTGCATGTCCAGCACGTAGAGGGCGCCGTCCGGGCCCACGCGCAGGTTGACCGGCCGGAACAGTGGATCGGTCGAGGCCAGAAACTCGACGCCGGGCCGCCCCCGGCCCGCTTCGGCTGCCGCGCCGTCCGCATCGACCACCGCGCGATGCACCACGTTCGCCGACGGATCGGCCACGAAGACGGCAAGGCCCCGATCCGTCAGCCCGGCGCCGTCGAAGCCGCCGCCCCCGTACGCCTTCACCGCGCAGGCGGCCGAGAACCGGCTCGACTGTTCCGGGTGGTTGGGGCGGGTCTGCCGCACGCCGATCGGAAACAACTCGGCGGGACCGCCGTCCGCGTGCGCGGCCAGACGCAGGCGGGCGTTCTGCCGCGAGGCCGGTAGGCGGGCGAGGTAGCGGCGCGGAATCACGAGCTGACTCAGGTGATCCAGATTGTGGGTGCCGAAGGAGCGGCCCCAGACGTCGAAGGTCATGCCGAACCCGCCCGCCCCGCGACCGGTCCGCTCGAAGCGGCGCGACCCCGGTTCACCCCGCGAGTCATCTCGGAAGTCGACCCGGAAGTCATCCTGGCCGAGTTCGATGGCGTCGTTCGGCGCATCCGGCCAGAACGGACGGCCGCCGTTGCCTCCGTTGGCCCCGTGGATCCAGTTGTCCAGGCCGTAGCGGAGGGCGTTCACATTGTGCTGCGGGTTGCCCTCGGCAAAGCCGCTCAGCAGCACCTCCCGGCGGTCCGCCCTGCCGTCGCCGTCCGTGTCTTCGAGGTAGACGATGTCGGGCGGCGCCGCCACCACGAGACCTTGCCGCCACGGCAGGATCGAGTCCGCCATGCCAAGGTCGGCCGCGAACAGACGCCGCCGGTCCCATCGCCCGTCGCCGTCGCGATCCGATAGCGCGACGATGCGCGCCGGGCGCTCCATGTCCGGATAGCCCGGCAGTTCGAGCACGAACGCCCGGCCCCGTTCGTCGAAGGCGAGGTCGATCGGGTCGCGGACGACCGGCTCGGCCGCGGCGAGTTCGAGCTCGAACGCCGGGTGGAGTTCGAAGCCCGCCGGCACCCCGTCAGGCGCCGGCGGTGCGCAGGCGGCGAACAGTGCCGCTGCCGCCACCGCCGCAGGGCTGGCGACGCGGCGACGCAGGGTTCCTACTCGCCGCCAGTCGCCGCGCCCGCCGCGTCGGCTTCCAGCAGCCGCGCGCCGCGCATGATGTTCCCCATCGCGTAGTTCCCCTCGTGGCAGGCGTACTCGTAAACCTGGCCGTCCGCCGTCGGCCACGGGAACCCTCCAGCGCTCCGCCGAGTGGTCATCGCCTAGTCGCACAGTGTACAGCAGCCCATTGCCAGGACTGCTACACTCGCGCGCTTCCCGCCTCCTGGCGCACGAAACCCGAGAACCTGGAGACTTCCATGATCCGTTGCACACCCTCGGCGCTCCTCCTGGCCGCGGCCGCGTTCGCCTCAGCCCCAGCCAGCGGCGCCTCCCTCGCCGTCGGTGACGCGGCGCCCGACTTCACGCTGCCCAGCACCGACGGCGCCCAGGTGAGCCTGTCGTCCTTCGCGGGCCAGAAGAGCGTCGTGCTGGCCTTCTTCCCCAAGGCTTTCACCAGCGGGTGAACGATGGAAATGAAGGGATACCAGGCTGGTATCTCCGACTTTGTGGGCAGTGATTCCATCGTCTTCGGCATCAGCGCCGATCCCCTGGATGTGAACAAGAAGTTCGCAGCCGACCTGGAACTCGACTTCGCGCTCCTCAGCGATGTCGACGCCACGGTCATCAATCAGTACGGCGGGACGATGGAGCAGTACGCCGGCCTCGCCAAGCGCGTGACCTTTGTCGTCGGCAAGGACGGCAAGATCGCCTATATCGGCGAAGGTAAAGAGGCGATGGACCCGACCGGCGCAAAGAGCGCCTGTCAGGGGCTGGGGGACTAGCGATAGCGCTCAGCCTTCGGCCGCCTCCGCCGCGGCTTCCGGTCTTGGCTGATACAGCTCCACCCGGTTCCCCTCCGCGTCGCGAATCCAGGCGAACAGGGCGTAGCCCTCGTCGTCACGGCGTAGCGGCTTCACGCCCCGCTCGGCGAGGTGTGCAAGCGCCGCGTCCAGGTCGCGCACGCGCAGGTTGACCATGAACGGCTGATCGCCGTACATGTCGCCGGGGTCCGCGCCCTCGTTCGGCGCCATCCGCGGCACCGGCCGCTTCGCCTTCATGATCGCGAAGGTCGTGTCCATGACCCAGTTCTCGTCGTCCGGATCGGCGGCCAGGTAGCGGACGTAGAAGGCCCCGAACTCCTCGCCGCCCTCGAACTCGATGCCGAGGTGCTCCGTGTACCAGTCGGCGAGCCGCTTCGGATCCTCGCTGAAGACGAAGGCGCCGCCAACGCCGTCGATCAGGCTCACTGGGCGCCGCCTTCCGTATCGGTCGCGTCCACCCTGAAGGCGACCTGTCTGCGCGTACTCACGGTCTGTCTGCTCACCGGATCGTGAATCGACACCACAAGGTCATGGGGTCTGCGCCGCAGGGTCAGGCTCGCGGTGTAGGGCATGACAGCGTCCGCAGCCGGCTGAGACCGCCCACGGACATTGATGGGGATGAGCGGCATCCCAGCCTGCTGGCCGTTCCGGTCGACGACGGCGAACCGCAGTTCCAGCCGGGCGAAGAACTGATCGTTCCAAGGCACCAGCGGGAAGTAGCCGATCGGGACGAACACGGTTACCGGCACCCGCATCTTGCGCACGCCGGCGCGCTCGGGTTCCCCGAAGTCGACGCGCAGGACGGGTTCGCCAAGCGTCCGCTCCATGCTCGGAAACAGGAGCCGGCCCTGCGTCTCCATGTCGGCCTCGGCGCGCCGCGAGACATCGACGTAGCCCCGGCGCGAGCGCACCCGCAGGTTCGGACGAAGGACCTCGACCCGGACGTCGTGGACCTGGTCGTTGCGCCGATACTCGGGAACGAAGCCGAGCCAGTAGTAGTTCGCGACATCGTCGCTCACCCGGCCCAGCGCCGCCAGGTTCGATCCCGCCATGTAGGCCTGACCGCCGGTGTCCCGAGCGACCTGACGGAAGTTCTGCCACAGAGTGAAATTGGAACTTCCGCTCTGCTGATCCATCGGATAGACCGTGTAGCCGAGGACGTTGGCCGTGTCGACCAGCCCGTCGAGCATCTCCCGGTCGGTGCGGAGACCGATGCCCTGGCCCTCCGGCCGGAACATACCTGTGGGCCAATCCCCTGCCAGCAGCAACAGGACCTTGCGACCTTCTGGAACGTCGAGCGCCCGCATCGTCGAGGAGACCGCCGTGATCGAGAACTCCAGGTCCCGCGCCAGCGTCTCCAGACGGGCTTCGGTAAGGGACTCCGGCACGTTCATCGTCGGGAACGGCAGGTCCCCTTCCACCGACGTCAGATCCTCGCCGCCCCGGCCGCCGGGCGGCGGCGTCAGCCGACCGTCGCGCATGAACAGTTGATCGATCAACCGCGGCGAGCGCAGGGCGCCGCCGAAGCGCCGGCCACGCTTGAGTTCTTCGAGGGCGGCACGCGTCCGCTCCCGGTCGGACGTGAACGGGCTCAGAACCTCGAGCCGGCGACGGCTCTGCACGACTACCGCCACCTGATCGCGCAGACCCAGGCTCGCCAACTGGTCGGCCAACCCGCGGAGCACGGGCCGCCTGAACGTCACGTGGGTGTGATCGTCGTCGACGAATAGCACGTAGTTCGTCGGCACCGACTCGCCGTCGCCGATCGCGGGCGGGGCGGCGCCCTCCCGTGTCTCGACCGCTCGGTTTTCCAGGATCTCGGTGAAGTAGCCGACATCGACTTCGAAGCCGTCTACGAAGATGCGAAAATCGTCAGGCGCCAGCCCGTGGACCCGGTTCCCCGACCGGTCCTCGACGACCACCTCCACGTTGACCACCCGAACATCGATCTCCTCGCCGAAGAACAGATCGGTCGGAGGCGCCGAATCGGGCTGAGCCATCGAGGGCGCCGACGTCCAGATCAACCCCAGCGCAATCGCGCCGGCGAAGAACGGCTGACGCATGGTCCCTTCTCTGCTCACGCTTCCCCTTGTTTCAGGGCTCTGCTCAGAACTCGCCGTCATTCACGGCACAACTTCGACCCGGGCGTTGGAAGTCTGGCGGGAAACCTGGTCATGCACGGTGACCACGACGGTATGGGGCAGGTGCCGCATCGTCACCTCGGCATGGTAGTGGAACACGGCATCCGGTTCCGGGGCGGTATCGCTCCACAGCTCCAGCGGGATCGCCGGCTGCTCGGCGTGCCAGCCGCGGCCATCAATCGTGGCGAAACGCACTTCCAAACGCTGCAGATACCGTTCCCCGTACGGTAACGCCGCGAACATGCCGACCGGTACGTCGATGTCGATGGGCACGATCATCATCCGTCCCCTGAGGGACTTCGCGGCGCCGACCCACACCTCCAGGACCGCGGCGGCGGGTTCCGCTTCGCTCGGGAAGAGCAGCACACGTTGCGCTTCCATGTCCGCTTCGGCAATGCGGGACAGGTCCACGTAACCGCGGCGCGCGCGGACCTGGACTCCCGGCCGCAGGACATCGACCTCGATGTCGTGGACCCGGTCGTCGCGCTGGAACTCCGGCACGAAGCCGAGCCAGTAGTAGTTCGATGTGTCGGCGTTCACTCGCTCCAGGGCGTCGATGTTGCTTCCGGCCATGAAGGCCATGCCGCCAGTGTCGCGGGCGACATAGCGCAAGTTCTGCCATAACCGACCGTTCGGCGCGCTCGCCTGCTGGTCCATCGGATACACCGTGTAGCCGAGAAGATTGGCCGTGTCGATCAGACCGTCCAGCAACTCGAGATCAGTCCGCAGACCCGCGCCTCGACCGAAAGGACGAAACTCGCCCGTCGGCCAGTTGCCCGCCAGAAGCAGGAGCACCTTGCGACCCTGCGGCGGATCGAGCGCGCGCATGGTGGCAACCGCAGCGTTGACCGACAAGCTCAGATCCCGCTCCAGGATCGAGGCCCGCGCCTCCTGCGCGAAAGTGTCGGGCCGCATACTCTCGAAGGCCAAGTCCGAGGCGATCACCTGGCCGACCGGTCCAAGTCCGTCGCTGACGCGAGCGGAAAAGTCGACACCTCCATCCCGGAGCGACCATTCGCCATCACCGTACGCCAACGTTCGGGGCGCAAGATCACGCAACGGGCCAGACTCGGCGAAGTAACCAGCGGTACCGCTTCGTCCGCCGAAAAACTCCCTGTGCAACCTTCCGGACGTGAGGTAGCCGCCAAAGCGCCGGCCGTCGTCCAGTTCCGCCAGGGCTGCGCGCGTCGCCTCGCGGTCGGTCGTGAACGGGCTGAGCATTTCCAGGCGATTGCGGCTCTGCACGACCACCGCCACACGGTCCCCCGACCCGAGTTGATCGAGCCCGGCAGCGAAGCCGCGCAGCACGGGCCGCCTGAAGCTCACCATGGTGTGGTCGTCATCGACGAAGAGCACATAGTTCGTGGCGACAAACTCGCCCTCGCCTACGGCGGGCGGCGTCTCGCCATTGGCGCTCGTTCCAGCCCGGCCCTGGGACACCTCGGTGAAGTACTCGACGCCAACCTCCTCGCCATCGAGGAGAATCCGGAACTCCTCCCGATCCAGGCCGTGTACACGCTCTCCACTCCCGTCCTCGACGACGACCTCCAGGTTGACGACCCGGACATCCATCTCCTCGCCGAAGAGCAGATCGCCCGGCGGTACTGCTCCGAGCTCCTCACCGAGCTGGCCCACTGCCGCAGAACCCGCGACCATCCCCACGACCGCGCAGACCAGCAAGTACCGGGAAACGCTACCGATGCTCATCGTCGTTTCTCCTCGCGACTTCATGTCTTTCTCCTTAATGACTACGGCGCCACCGTGGCCCGCGCGGCAGCCGTCAACCGGGACAGCGGATCGTGGACCGTGACCACCAGGTCCTGGGGTTGGCGGCGCATGGAAAGGAACGTCCGGTACAGGACGACTTCGCCGGCAACAGGCTCGGCGCCGCCGCCCAGGGACAGCGGAATCACAGGAATCTCGGACTGTCGGCCGAGGCGATCGACAATGGCGAAACGCAGTTCCAGTTGCTGCACGAAACGGCCGTCGTACGGCAGCGCCGGGAAGCGCCCCACGGGCAGGTAGACGGTGACCGGCACGCTCATCTTGCGGCGGTTCACTCTCTCCGCCTCGCCGATCTCGACGCGCAGAGGATCGCTCTCGGACCGTCCTTCAGAAGGGAACAGTAGCGCGCGCTGAGCCTCCATGTCGGCCTCGGCGCGGCGGGACAGGTCCAGGTAGCCCCTGCGCGAGCGCACCCGGAGTCTCGGCTTCAGGACCTCGACCCGGAGGTCGTGCGCCCGGTCGTCGCGCCGGTACTCCGGAATGAAGCCCAGCCAGTAGTAGTTCGACGTATCGGCGTTCACGATCTCCAGGGCCTTGACGTTGCTTCCGGCCATGAACGCCTTGCCGCCCGTGTCCCGGGCCATGTAGCGCAAGTTCTGCCACAACCGCATACGCGGCCGGTTGGTTTGCTGGTCCATCGGATAGACGGTGTAGCCGAGCAGGTTGGCCGTGTCGATCAAACCGTCGAGGAGATCAAGGTCCGTCGTGTAGCCGACGCCTTCGTCGCGAACCCGGAAGTTCCCGGTTTGCCAGTTCCCGGCCAGCAAGAGGAGAACCTTGCGCCCCGCCGGGGGGGCGAGTGTGCGCATCGTGGAAACGACCGCGTCGATCGAGAACCGGAGGTCCTGCCACCGGATATCCGCGTACGCGAACTCCCCCAGGAACGCGCTACGCCCGAGTTGCTGCCCGGCAACCCCGAGTACGTCAGTCACGCGCTGCTGCAGATGCCAAGAAAAGGCCTGTGAGTTGGCGCGCAGGAAGCCCCCGTAACGTCCGCCCTTGTCCAGCGCGTCCAGCGCGGTCCGGGTTGCATCGCGGTCCGTTGTGAAAGGACTCAGGATCTCCAACCGGCGCCGGCTCTGCACCACCACGGCTACCTGGTCGTGCGCGGGAAGCTCCTCTAGCCGGTTACTGAACCCGCGCAGCACCGGCCGCCGGAAGGTCACATGGGTATGGTCATCGTCGACGAAGAGCACGTAGTTCGTAACGACCGGCGCGCCTTCGGCGACGGCCGGCGGCGTTTCGGCGCCGGTGACGGCCACGGCCTGCTTCTGGGACACCTCGGTGAAGTACTCGACGCCAACCTCCTCGCCATCGAGGAGAATCCGGAACTCCTCCCGATCCAGGCCGTGTACACGCTCTCCACTCCCGTCCTCGACGACGACCTCCAGGTTGACGACCCGGACATCCATCTCCTCGCCGAAGAGCAGATCGCCCGGCGGTACTGCTCCGAGCTCCTCACCGAGCTGGCCCACTGCCGCAGAACCCGCGACCATCCCCACGACCGCGCAGACCAGCAAGTACCGGGAAACGCTACCGATGCTCATCGTCGTTTCTCCTCGCGACTTCATGTCTTTCTCCTTAATGACTACGGCGCCACCGTGGCCCGCGCGGCAGCCGTCAACCGGGACAGCGGATCGTGGACCGTGACCACCAGGTCCTGGGGTTGGCGGCGCATGGAAAGGAACGTCCGGTACAGGACGACTTCGCCGGCAACAGGCTCGGCGCCGCCGCCCAGGGACAGCGGAATCACAGGAATCTCGGACTGTCGGCCGAGGCGATCGACAATGGCGAAACGCAGTTCCAGTTGCTGCACGAAACGGCCGTCGTACGGCAGCGCCGGGAAGCGCCCCACGGGCAGGTAGACGGTGACCGGCACGCTCATCTTGCGGCGGTTCACTCTCTCCGCCTCGCCGATCTCGACGCGCAGAGGATCGCTCTCGGACCGTCCTTCAGAAGGGAACAGTAGCGCGCGCTGAGCCTCCATGTCGGCCTCGGCGCGGCGGGACAGGTCCAGGTAGCCCCTGCGCGAGCGCACCCGGAGTCTCGGCTTCAGGACCTCGACCCGGAGGTCGTGCGCCCGGTCGTCGCGCCGGTACTCCGGAATGAAGCCCAGCCAGTAGTAGTTCGACGTATCGGCGTTCACGATCTCCAGGGCCTTGACGTTGCTTCCGGCCATGAACGCCTTGCCGCCCGTGTCCCGGGCCATGTAGCGCAAGTTCTGCCACAACCGCATACGCGGCCGGTTGGTTTGCTGGTCCATCGGATAGACGGTGTAGCCGAGCAGGTTGGCCGTGTCGATCAAACCGTCGAGGAGATCAAGGTCCGTCGTGTAGCCGACGCCTTCGTCGCGAACCCGGAAGTTCCCGGTTTGCCAGTTCCCGGCCAGCAAGAGGAGAACCTTGCGCCCCGCCGGGGGGGCGAGTGTGCGCATCGTGGAAACGACCGCGTCGATCGAGAACCGGAGGTCCTGCCACCGGATATCCGCGTACGCGAACTCCCCCAGGAACGCGCTACGCCCGAGTTGCTGCCCGGCAACCCCGAGTACGTCAGTCACGCGCTGCTGCAGATGCCAAGAAAAGGCCTGTGAGTTGGCGCGCAGGAAGCCCCCGTAACGTCCGCCCTTGTCCAGCGCGTCCAGCGCGGTCCGGGTTGCATCGCGGTCCGTTGTGAAAGGACTCAGGATCTCCAACCGGCGCCGGCTCTGCACCACCACGGCTACCTGGTCGTGCGCGGGAAGCTCCTCTAGCCGGTTACTGAACCCGCGCAGCACCGGCCGCCGGAAGGTCACATGGGTATGGTCATCGTCGACGAAGAGCACGTAGTTCGTAACGACCGGCGCGCCTTCGGCGACGGCCGGCGGCGTTTCGGCGCCGGTGACGGCCACGGCCTGCTTCTGGGACACCTCGGTGAAGTACTGGACGTCGACCTCCTCGCCGTCCACCAGGACGCGAAAGTCGTCACGACTCAGGCCGCCGACCCGCTGCCCAGACCGGTCCTCGACCACAACCTCGAGGTTGACCACCCGGACCTCGACTTCCTCGCCGAAGACGAGTTCGCCCGGAGACTGCGGCGCCACCTCCTGAGCCGCCGACGGCGCCACTGCCGACGCCATCCAGCCCAGGCCCAGTATCGCCGCCAAAACGAGCAGCGTTCTGCGAATGGTCTGTCCCACCTTCATGGCTCCACCTCCATGCGTGCGCTTGCGGTCAGGCGCGACAACGGATCGTGAACCATCACGACGAGTGTATGCCGTAGACGCCGCATCGCGACTTCGGCGTGGAACGGGTACCGCGGTTTCCATCCTGGTCCTCAAGCACGACCTCCAGGTTGACCATTCGGAGATTGATCTCCTCGCCGGAGATGACCTCGGAAGAGGACACAGATTCCCTTTCCTTGGTCATTCGTACCGCTTCCTCATCTTCAGCTCACAGCGATAGCACGGTTAGGGGATCTCGCTTTCAGCAGGATGCAAGCATGGTGCCATCGAGCCGCACTGCTACCCTCCGCGCCATGAACGATCCAGCGCCTGCATCCGCCGCCTCTCCGACCTCGCCTGAGGACGCCGCCTACTGGTCCACCGGCGACGCCGCAGCCGCGATCCGCGCCGGCCGCGTCTCATCCCGCGACTACCTGGAACTCCTCCTCGACCGGGTCGAGCGGCTGAACCCGCCGCTCAACACCGTCGTCACGCTCGACGCCGAGCGGGCGCGGAGCGAAGCGGACGCCGCCGACCGGGCGCTGACCGAGGGCCGGGATCCAGGCCCGCTCCACGGCGTCGCGATGACGATCAAGGACTCCTTCCAGACGGTCGGCATGCGAACGACCTCCGGCGCGCCCGAACTGAGCGGCCACATCCCCGAGGTCGACGCGGTTCCGGTGGCACGGCTGCGCGCCGCCGGCGCCGTCGTCTTCGGCAAGACGAACCTGCCGATCTACGCCGGCGACACCCAGAGCTACAACGCGGTCTTCGGTCAGACGAACAACCCCTGGAATCTGGAGCGCACGCCGGGCGGGTCATCAGGCGGCTCTGCCGCCGCGCTCGCGGCCGGCTTCACGCCGCTCGAACTCGGCAGCGACATCGGCGGTTCGATCCGCGGCCCGGCCTCGACCTGCGGCATCTGCGGCCACAAGCCGAGCTATGGCATCGTGCCGGCCCTGGGCCAGATCCCGGGGCCGCCCGGCACCCTGACCCAGGCCGACATTGCGGTGGCCGGACCGATGGCGCGCACCGTCGAGGACCTTGAACTCGGCCTCGACATCCTCGCCGGACCGGACGACTGGCACGCCCCCGGCTTTCGCCTGGAGCTGCCGCCGCCCCGGCACGGGCGCCTGAGCGACTACCGGGTCGCGGTGTGGTTCGAGGAGCCGTCCTGTCCGATCGACGATGCGGTCCGCGAGCAGCTCGAAAGGGCGGCGGATGCCCTTGAGAGCGCCGGCGCCAACGTCGACCGCGGGGCGCGGCCGGACTTCACCTTCGACTACGCGACGGGGGTCTTCGGCCAACTGCTGGGCGCCGCAATGTGCGGCGGCTTCAGCCACGCCGAGATCGAGGAACTCGCCGAGCGCGGCGTGTCGATCGACGAGGAGGGCGCCCTCGCCGCCCGCTGGGCCTCCCAGCGGCACCGCGCCTGGCTGTCGGCGAACGAGCGCCGGCTCCAGATGCGACGCAAGTGGCACGACTTCTTCAAGAACTGGGACGCCGTGCTCCTGCCCAACCTGCCGACCACGGCGATCCCCCACGACCACAGCGAGCCGATGGGAGCGCGGCGCATCACGGTCAACGGCGAGCAGCGCGCCTACGGCGAGCAAACCCTCTGGGTCGGCCTCACCGGTGTCGCCTACCTGCCAGCGACCGTGATTCCGGCCGGCACAGCAAGCGACGGCCTCCCTGTCGGGCTCCAGATCGCCGGCCCCTTCCTGGAGGACCGGACCACCCTCGACCTCGGCCGCCGTCTGAGCGAACGGATCGGCGGCTTCAAGCGACCGCCCGGCTATTAGCTATAGCTAGCAGCGTGCGCCGCAGGAAGAATCGGCGCACCCCATGTTCAGCCGCGCACGCTCCTAGCCCGCTTCCAGAAACGAGCGCAGGTCCTCCCGGCTGACCGCCGGCTCGCCGGGGGCCACGTTGTCCAGGCGGCCAGCGCCGAGCCAACCCTCCAGTCGACGGACCTCGCGCTCCAGGTGATCGAAACCGTCGACCACGAAGAGCAGAGGCTGCAGCGAATCGATCTCGAAGCTCTGGTTCACGACCCAGTCGAGCTGGAACGGGATCCGCTGCACGTCGGGGGATTCCAGCGCGTGCTCGATCTCGCCGGCCGAACTCAGAAGACCGCTGCCGTATGCGCACAGTCCGCTCCCGTCCGGCCGTCGCATGAGGCCGAACTCGATCGTGAACCAGAAGAACCGGGCCAGCGCCCGGAGCGCGCTCTCGACGCGCCGGCAGCTACCCTCCCGGGCCCGCAGTGCGGCCGTGCGGGCAGCCTCGCCGAAGCGCGCCAGCACATCCGCGAACGCCGGATCCGTGTGCATCGGCACGTGCCCGGCCAGGTCGTGGAAGATGTCCGGCTCGGGAAGATAGCCGAGCCGCTCGCCGTCGCGGACGGTGATCGTGGTCGGAAACTCCCTCCGCCTCAGACAATCGAAGAACAGGTACGCCGGCACGTAGCCGCTCACCGCCCGCGCCTTGAAGCCGCTCAGGGGCTCCAGGAACCCGTTGATGTCGGCGAGGCGTGGGATGCGGTCCGGGTCGAGCGCCAGGCGCGTCACGCCATTGAGGAAACGCGGGTGGGCGTGCTTCTCCCAGCGTCCGGCGAGCGCCCGGTAGAGGCGCCTCCAGGTCCGCTGGTTCGACTCGCTGTAGAGCTCGTACGGCTGCTCGATGAACAACTCGCCCTCCGTCTGCGCCCGCTCGATGAAGTCGGCCCGGCCGGTGGTCAGATCCCGGCCGGCGGTCCCTTCGCGAACCGCCGGTTCAACCGCGCCAGCTATAGGCATAGCTCTCGTCCTCCAGGTCGGCCGCGGCAGCCGTCATCTGCAGCGGCCGGAAAGTGTCCACCATGACCGCGAGTTCGTCGGTGCGCTCCCTGCCGATCGATCCCTCGTAGGCGCCCGGATGGGGCCCGTGCGGAATGCCGTTCGGATGCACGGTCAGGGATCCCCGTTCCACTCCGCGCCTCGACATGAAGTCGCCCTCGACGTAGTAGATGACCTCGTCCGAATCGACGTTGGAGTGGTTGTAGGGAGCGGGAATCGCCTGCGGGTGGTAGTCGAACAGCCGCGGCACAAAGGAGCAGACGACGAAACCGGGCCCGTCGAAGGTCTGGTGCACCGGCGGCGGCTGGTGGACGCGACCGGTGATCGGCTCGAAGTCCTCGATGTTGAAGGCGTAGGGCCACAGGTGGCCGTCCCAACCGGCCACGTCCATCGGGTGGCGCCGGTACAGGTAACGGGTCGTGCCGCCGCGGGCCTTGACCCGCACCTCGAACTCGCCTTCTTCGTCGCGCGGCTCGACCCACTGCGGAGCGCGGATGTCCCGCTCGCAGTACGGCGAGTTCTCCAGGAACTGGCCGTAGCGGTTCACGTAGCGCCGTGGCGGTTCGATGTGGCCGGCGGCTTCCACACAGAGCATCCGCTGCGGCTCGCCCGCCCGCGGCAGGAGTCGCCAGACGACTCCGGTGGGCAGCACGAGATAGTCCCCGGGGCGGTATTCCAGCCGGCCGAACTGGGTCTCGAGCACGCCGTGCCCCTCGTGCACGAACAGCAGCTCGTCACCGTGCGCGTAGCGGTACCAGTAGTCCATCGCTTCGCGAAACCGGACCACGGACAGCACCAGGTCGCGGTTGGTGAGCAGCGCCACCCGGCCGCTCACCGCGTTTCCCTGCTCAGGCGCCTCGGCCGCCCGGATCAGGCGATGCCGCAGGGGCCCCGCGTACTCCAGCTTGAGGCCGTTCCCGATCCGGTCCTCGATCCGCTCGATCGCGGTCGGCGGATGCAAGTGGTAGAGGATCGACTGGACGCCCGAGAAGCCGTGGATCCCCATCACCTCCTCGTGGTGAAGCGATCCGTCGGCCTTGCGGAACTGCGTGTGGCGCTTGTGCGGGATCTCGCCCGCGCGCAGGTAGTGGCTCACAGGTTGCCCCTCGCCGCCTGCTCTCGTTCTAGCGCCACGAACAGGCTCTTGAAGTTGCCCTCGCCGAACCCCCGCGCCCCGTGGCGCTCGATGATCTCGTAGAACAGGGTCGGCCGGTCCTCCACCGGCTTGGTGAAGATCTGAAGCAAGTAACCGTCCTCGTCGCGGTCGGCGAGGATGCCGAGCTCGGCCAGGCGATCGATCGGCTCGTCGATCTTCCCTACGCGCTGCTCGAGATCCTCGTAGTAGGACGCCGGCACGTGGAGGAACTCGACCCCGTTCTCGCGGAGCCGCGACACGGTGCCGAGGATGTCGTCGGTGCGGCAGGCGATGTGCTGCACCCCGGGACCCTCGTGGAAATCGAGGTACTCCTCGATCTGCGACTTCCTGCGGCCCTCGGCGGGCTCGTTGATCGGGAACTTGATGACCCCCGAACCGTCCTGCATCACCTTGGACATGAGCGCCGAGTACTCGGTCGAGATCGCCGCGTCATCGAAGTGGACAAGCTGGTTGAAGCCGAGGACGCGCGAGAAGAACCCGGCCCACTCGTTCATCCGCCCCAACTCGACGTTGGCGACGACGTGGTCGATCGCGAGCAGGCCGAAGCCCCGCGGCGCCGCGGCGCCGGGGACTTCCGGCGCCGGTCCGAAACCGGGACCGAATACGCCGTCGTAGTCCCGTCGCTCCATGAACTGCAGCACGCAATCGCCGTACAGATGGATCGAGGCGTGACGCAGTTCGCCGTGCTCATCCCGGGCGGTTGCCGGCGACGCCGCGGCCTCCGCACCTCGCGACACCGCGGCGGAAAACGCCTCGTCCGCACTCGGCACCGAGAGCGCGATCACCGCTACCGAATCGCCGTGCCGCCGAACCGACCGCGCCGCATCGTGCGAGGAGTGCAGCGCACTGGTCAACACGAGCCGGATACCGCCCTGCTCCACCAGGTACGACGCGCGCACCCGCTCACCGGTCTCGAGTCCGCGCACCGCTGTGCACTCGAAACCGAACGCATGGCAGTAGTAGGCAGCCGACTGCTTCGCGTTGCCGACGTACAACTCCAGATGATCGAAGCCGAGAATCGGACAGAAGTCGTCCCCGGCCGCGGTGTTTCGACCAAGGAACCCGGGCTGTGTCTGTTCAGTAACCCCCGCCCCGAAACGCCTCGCAGGCTCGGTGTCTCGGCCCATCCCGTCCTCACCATGACCTTGCGTCCCTGAACTCGCTTCGCTGCGTTCTGCGGCACAATCTCCTGGTCTCATTCCTTCCCTCCTTCTTCGTTGTTGTCCGGCCTGGACAGGAGCTCAAATGCAGGCGGCGAAGTTCGCCACCGCCTCGCGCAGAGCCTCCGGTTCCAGGCGCGAGAAGCTCAAGCGGGCCGCGTTCCTAGGTGCGTCGCGGTCTGCCCCGTCCGCGAACGCCGCCGCGGGAACGAAGGCGATCCTCCGCTCGGCCAGGGTCCGCTGGAGCAATTGCTCCCCGTCCGTCCCTTCGGGCAGTTGCACCCACACGAACATGCCGCCCCCGGGCTCACTGAAGGCGCAGCCCGCCGGGAGATGATCGGCAAGTGCCTCGATCATCGCGTTCCGACGGCCCCGGTAGGTCGCTCGCAGCAGTTCGAGGTGGCGGTCGAAGTCGAGGTCTCGCAGCAGGCGGGCCACGGCGAGCACGGTCAGCCTGGAGCACTCGAGGTCCCCGATCTCCTTGACCGCCGCGAAGGTCTCGACCAGCGACGCCGGCAGTCGCAGCCAGCCGAGGCGCAGCGCCGGGGCCAGGATCTTGGAGAAGGTGCCCGCGTAGACGACCCGCTCCGAGTCGAGGGCCGCGAGCGGAGGCTCGAACTCGCCGTCGCAGCACAGCAGACCGTAGGGATCGTCCTCCAGGATCACGAAGTCGTAGTCGTGCGCCAGGACCACCAACCGCTCTCGGGCCTCACGGGCAAGGCTGACGCCGAGCGGGTTGTGCGCATCCGGGATCACGTACACCAGCCGCGGCCGGGCGCCGGCGAGCAGGCAGCGCTCCAGCGCCTCGACATCGAGCCCATCGTCCAGGCTGCTCGGCAGAGTGACGAGTCGCGGCCGGAGCGGCGCCAGAATCTCCCTGAAGCCCGCGTACGCAAAGCGCTCTACGGCGACACTCCCACCCACACTCACGAACGCACGAACGGCGACATCGAGCGCCTGCTGCGCGCCCGTCGTGATCAGGATCTCCTCCGATCTGCAATCGACGCCACGGCGTCGCATGACCTCCACCACCCGTTCCTTCAGTTCCCCGCATGACGGGACGTACTGCATGGACTGCGGATCGGCCAGCAGCCGGCGCACCACCTCGCCGTAGGCTTGCGACGGAAACAACTCCACGGCAGGCAGCCCACCGGCGAGCGAAACCACGCCGGGCCGCGCGACCTGATTGACCAGCCGACGCAGCAGCGAACGCTCGCGACCCTGCAGCCACGGCGCGATGGGCGGCGTTCTCGACCGCGGCTGCCCCCCCGTTTGGGATGCCGAGACGCGTACCGTTGCTGGGGTTGCGGTAGTGGAATGAGCTTCTATCGCCATCGGTGGAACGCTAACAGAGCCAACGCGACCAAACAAGCGTCGATTCCGCACTCCCCAACCCCGTCCGTGTAGACTCCGGCCCCATGGACAAGACCGACCCTCGGCGGGCAGCGGAGTCAAGCCGCTTCCCGACCCGGCCCCTTGACGCCACCGACTACGCCATCCTGGTGCTCCTGCAAGAGGATTCGAATCGAACCGACGTGGACCTCGCGCGCGAGGTGAGCCTGTCCGCCTCGGGCCTGAAGAAGCGCCTGCGCAAGCTGGAACGGCGCGGCGTGATCCAGCAGCGAGTCACCCTGCTCGACCGCAACGCTGTGGACCTGGGTCTGCTGTGCTTCGTGCAGGTCTACTTGACCCACCACCAGGCGGACGCCAGACAGCACTTCAGCAACAAGGTCCTGAGACTGCCGGAGGTGCTCGAGTGCCACTTCCTCACCGGCGAACACGACTACATGCTGAAGATCGTGGCCCGGGACTATCGCCACCTCGAACACATCCTCGCGGACCAGCTTGCCAGCATACCCGGCGTCGACCGGTTGCTGACCAGCATCGTGCTGAACGAGATCAAGCACACGACCGCCCTGCCGCTCGAACGTCCGCAGGCGGCCCAGGCAAGCGTCTCCTGAGAGTCTCGAAGCCCCCCTCGGTCCCGCGTCCGAGGCCCTGGCGGCACGATCTTCCGCAAGGCTTGCTAGCCTGCCGCTTCGATGAACGGCGCCCAGGCCATGATCCGGACCGCCGCCAACGCCGGCGTCGAAGTCTGCTTCGCCAATCCCGGCACGTCGGAGATCCACCTCGTCGCGGCTCTCGACGAGATTCCCGGCGTGCGCGGCGTGCTGGCGCAGTTCGAGGGCGTCGCCACCGGCGCCGCCGACGGCTACGGCCGCATGGCCGGCAAACCGGCGTTGACCCTGGTCCATCTAGGCCCCGGATTCGCGAACGGCATCGCCAACCTGCACAACGCGCGGCGCGGCCGCACGCCGGTCGTCAACGTGATCGGCCACCATCCCACCTGGCACCGCAACTACGACCCGCCGCTCAACACCAAGGTCGAGAGCCTGGTCGAGGGAGTCTCCGACTGGCAACGCACCGTCGCCTCGGCCGATCACATCTCGCGCGACATGGCCGCCGCCATCTCGGCTTCCCTGCACCACCCCGGGCAGATCGCCACCCTGATCGTGCCGACCGACTGCCAGTGGAGCGAGGCGTATGGCCCGATCGTCGAACCCGGCCCCGCACCCGGCGCGCGCGTCGGTTCTGACGCGGTCGAGCGCGCCCGGACCGCCGTCGCCCGGGGCGCGCGCACGATGCTGATGCTGGGCAGTTCCGGCCATACGGATAGAGCGCAGCGCGAAGCCGCCAAGGTACAGCGAGCGACCGGCTGCCGGCTCGTCGCCGAGACGTTCTCGGGGCGCATGGAGCGTGGTCCCCAGCTTCCGGCGCTCCCACGGGTGCCCTACTTTCCCGAGCAGGCCGTCGAGTTCATGGGCGGAATCGACACGGTCGTCCTGGCCGGCGCGCTCGATCCCGTCGCCTTCTTCGGCTACGAGGGCGGAGTGAGCCGCTTGACTCCCGAGTCGGTGGAGGTCGTCATCCTGAGCCATCCGACCGAGGACAGCGGCCACGCGCTCAGCGAACTGGCCGTCGCGCTCGACGCCAAGAAAGAGCCGCCTGCCCGCGCGGTCGAGCGGCCACCGGCGCCAACCGGTCCGATCGGCGCCCGGGTCGCGGCCCAGGCGGTCGCGGCCACCCTGCCCGAGAACGCGATCGTGATGGACGAGGGAATCACCGCCGGCGCCGCCTTCTACCCGGCCACGATGAACGGCCCCGCCCACACCTACCTGCAGGAGAACGGCGGCGCCATCGGCCTCGGCCTGCCAGCGTCGCTCGGCGCCGCCATCGCGTGCCCGGACCGCAAGGTGCTGACGCTCGAGGGCGACGGCAGCGGCCTGTACACGATCCAGGCGCTCTGGAGCCAGGTCCGGGAAGGAGTCGATGTCGTCAACCTGGTGTTCGCCAACGACGCCTACCGCATCCTCCAGGTTGAGCTGCAACGGGCCGGGGTCGAGGAGTTCGGCCCGCAGAGCCTGAACCTGACGGAGTTCGGCACGCCGCGGGTCGAGTGGCTCGATCTGGCACGAGGCTTCGGCATGCCCGCCGTGCAGGTGCGCACCGGCGAAGAGCTGACGGCTGCCCTTGAGCGGGGTTTCGCCGAGCCGGGACCCTGCCTGATCGAGGCGCTCGTGAGCGACACCGCGTTCTAGGTCGGCAAGCACAGTTGAAGTACTCCGTCACACTGCTGCCCGGAGACGGCATCGGCCCGGAAGTCAGCAAGGCGATGGTGCGCGCGGTCGACTTCGTCACCGGCGGCCGGATCGAATGGGAACCCGTCATTGCCGGCAGCACGGCCGTCGACCAGGGCCTCTCACCGCTTCCGGAGGAGGCGATCGAGTCGATCCGGCGCAACCGGATCGCCATCAAGGGCCCTCTGCGGACGCCGGTGGCCGGCGGCTGGCGCAGCGTCAACGTGCTCATGCGGCAGTCCCTGGAGCTGTTCGCGTGCGTACGGCCGGTGCGCTCGATGCCCGGCAACACCCGCGCCCGCTACGAGGGCGTCGACCTGATCATCGTCCGCGAGAACACCGAGGGCCTCTACAGCGGCCGCGAGCACGAAGTCGTCGACGGCGTGGTCGAAGCTCTCAAGATCGTCACTCGGGACGCCTCCCGGCGGATCATGCAGTTCGCCTTCGAGTATGCGCGCAGCCACGGCCGCAAGAAGCTGACGATCGTGCACAAGGTATCGATCACCCCGCTCTCGGACAACCTCTTCCTGGACTGCGCCCGAGAGTGCGAGCAGAACTACCCCTTCCTCCAGGTCGACTATCTGCCTCTCGACAACCTCGCGCTTGAGCTGGCCAGGGACCCGACCCGGTTCGACATGCTGGTCATGGGCAACCTGGACGGCGACCTGATGAGCGACCTGTGCGCCGGATTGGTCGGCGGCCTGGGCGTCGTGCCCGGCGCGAACTACGGCAACGGCTGCGCGGTGTTCGAGGCGGTCCACGGAACGGCGCCCGACATCGCCGGCCGCGACCTGGCGAATCCGATCGCCCTGATCCTCTCCGCCGAACTGCTGCTCCGCTACGTCGGTGAGGCGGAGGCGGCGGCCCACCTGCGCGCCGGCGTCGAACGGCTCCTGATCGCGGGCAAGGCGCTCACCCGTGACCTGGGCGGCACCGCTAGCACGTCGGAGCTGACCGACGCCCTGCTGGCCGAACTCGAGGCCGTGGCCATGGAGCGTGAGGCCACGCCATGAGCGGCAAGGACGAACGGAACGGCGGTCCGCCGCGCGTCGCGCTGATCGTCGGCGCCAGCGGCATCGGCGCTGAAACCGCGCCGCCGGTGCTCGCGATCCTGGAGGCGGCGGGAACCGACTTCGACTTCGTTCGGGTGGACGTTCCCACCGCGGTGCGCCGGAACACGGAGACTGTTCTCAGGGAGGCCGCCGAGACGATCCGCGAGTGTCGGGTGGCGCTCAAGACGCGGCTCATCGGACCGGGTCCGGACGCCGTGCGGGTCGGACCGGGTCCTCAGAACCCCAACGTCGCCTTGAGGCAGATGCTGGGGCTGTGGGCGAGCGTGCGGCCGATCCGCTCGATCCCGGGCCTGCCGACGCGCTACCCGGACCTCGACGTACTGCTGATCCGCGAGATCACCGAGGGCGTCTATCGCGGCATCGAGCACGAGATCGTCGACGGCGTGGTCGAGAGCATAAAGGTCGTGAGCCGCGCCGCCTGCCAGCGGATCGCCGACTACGCCTTCCGCATCGCCCGGCGCCACAGCCGCAAGAGGATCACGGCCATCCACAAGGCGAACATCATGAAACAGAGCGACGGTCTCTTCCTGGACACCGTACGCTCCGTCGCCGCCGGCTACTCCGACATCGAAATCGACGACTGCATCGTCGACGCGGCGTGCATG
This sequence comes from Candidatus Multivorans sp., assembly GCA_965238135.1. Taxonomy (GTDB): domain Bacteria; phylum Acidobacteriota; class Thermoanaerobaculia; order Multivoradales; family Multivoraceae; genus Multivorans. The sequence continues at coordinate 1,140,655 of OZ250177.1, forward strand.
CGCCTGGTGCTCGACCCGTACGCGTTCGACGTGCTGCTGACCGACAATCTCTACGGCGACATCCTGAGCAACCTCGGCATCGGACTGGCCGGCGGCATCTCGACCGGCCACGCGATCAACGTCGGCGACGACTGCCACGTCTTCGAGGCCGTTCACGGCGACGCGCCGCACCTGATCGGCACCGGTCAGGCGAACCTCCTCCCGCTGCTGACGCCGGCCACCGCGCTGCTCAGGCACTTCGACCTCGACGACGAGGCCGACCGGATCGACCAGGCGGTGACCACCGTCCTCGAGGCGCACCGCAGTCTGACCCCCGATCTGGGAGGCCGATCCTCGACCTGGCAGATGGCGCGCAGCATCATCGCCGCGCTCGACTAGCGCCAACGCAGCGAAGAGCCGGCGCAGCCCAACCCTCACACGCTCCACGTCCGCCTCCTCCAGGTACGGATCCAGGACCAGCAAGTCCGCGGGCGCCGGTTCCTCCACCGGACGTCCAACCGCTGCCCTCAAGGACCGCACCTGGCGCCGGCCGAGGCGGTTCAGGACCGGACGGATCTCCTCCAGATCCATCGTTGGCGCAGCCGTGGCGCTGCGACGCTGCACCACCTTGGCCAGGTCGATCTGGAGTGCGACCCACTCACGCACAGGGGCCGGATCCAACCCGAACTCCAGAGCCGACGCCTCGGCCGCGTCGAGCACCCGCTGCTCGCGCTCCACATCCTCAATCGGCACTCCTCTTTCTGCCTTCCAGGCCGCGACCGCGGGCATGAAGGCGAGCCGGCGCGCGGTCAAGTCCAGCAGGTGGTCCAGCTCGTCGCGGCCCTGACCGCGACCGAACCACTCCCGGCGTCGGCCCTCAAGCCAACCCTCGTTGCGCTGGATCCAGCGGTCGACCGCCGGGCCCAGGTCGTCCGCCCGCCCCGGAGCTACCCAGAAGACCTTGCGGTCGAGGGGCGGTTCGCAGTCCTGACGCCAGCCCTCACGGGCAAAGTGCTCGACTTCGAACGAGTCGCTGACGAACGCGCCCAGCTCGCCCCGTTCCAGGCGGCCGGGCAGCGACAGGTTGTCGTCGACCGCAATCACACCGGTGGAGCGACCTTCCCCGGTCTCGAACCGCTCCCGGCCCCAGCGCTCGAGGATGCCGCCGCGATTGACGGCCACGCGTCGCTGCGGGGTCGGTGCGTTCTCCGAACTGACGACGCAGGGGCCGCCCGCGGCGACCGCCCGGCTCATCCAACCGACAACCGCCCGGTCGGGCCTCCACGTGACGCCGCTCATCGCGACGTCGAAGTCGCCTGCCGCCACCGCGGCGGTCAGGTCCGGCCAGTCGAAGGGCCGGAACTCCACGTCGAACCCCAGGTCCGAGGCCAACCGGCGCCCGACCTCGATGGCGAAGCCCCTGCGGTCGTGGCCATCGGCGTCCGGGTCACCGGCGTCATCGCCCACGGCGGGGCCTGCCTCCTCGCTGCTTTCCGAGGACACAAGCACCGAGAACGGCGGATAGTCGCCACTCGTCCCCACCCGGAGCGCCGGCCTCGACGGCGCCTCGACCGGCGCCTCCAATGCGGACGCGTCGAGTTCCGCAGCCGTGAAGCGAACCGCGGCAACCCACGGCTCCTCTCCTGGCGTGAAGTGACCATATGTCGTGGTCACGAACGTGCCGTCGGGCAACAACTCCAGGCCGGGATAGGCGGTGTCCGCGGCGTAGGTGTTGTCCATCAGCCGCACGCGCACCTCGCCGGCCCAGGGTTCCCGCTTGCCGCGGCTGAGATCCTCGTAGCGGCCGAGCCAGCCCACCCAGTCGCCGCGCCACGGGCTGGACGGCTCCTGGTCGCGGAAGGTCACGAACAGTCGCCCGTCCGGCGCGTAGCGGCCGACGTGCCGATCGCCGGTGAGGGACGACGGCAGCTCCACCGGCCGGCTCCAGGTGCGCCCCTCGTCGCGCGAGAAGATGACGAAGGAGTTGAACCGGCGGCTGTTCTCCCGCAGCAGCACGGCGATCTCGCGACCGTCGGGCGAACGGATCAGTCCCGGCTCGCACAGGTGCGCCTCGGGGTGCGCCGCGATGACCTCCGGCTCCGACCAGGTCAATCCGTCGTCGAGCGAGATCGTCTTGTAGACCTCGAAACGGGGCTCGAAGTCCGGGATCCGCTCGTGGCGCGAAGTCGGCCGGCGCAGGAAACGGCCGTCGTCGTGAAACAGGGCCATCAACTCGCCGTCGACGCTCCGGAGCCGCTCGACCGACGACATCGCGACGACGCCGCCGAAGTGGCCGATCGGTTCGAGTTCGGTCCAGGTCCGGCCCTCGTCTTCCGACCGCGCCATCCGGATCGGGTACAGCCCCGAGAATATGATCAGCCGCCGCCGACCGTCCGGCAAGTCGACCGGGAAGACGGTGGGCGTCTCCATCGACGTCGCCCAGCTCGCCGGCGTCGGCAGCCGCTCACTCCAGGTCAGGCCGCCGTCGTCGCTGCGCTTCATCACGATCGCACCAGCGCCGTGGCCCTTCGGGTACACGGTCAGGATTGTGTGCTGATCGGACAGCAGCACGGTCGTGGGATGGCCCAAGTACTGGCCCGGTTCACGGTCGACGACGACCTGGCGATGGGTTTCGTCGGCCCAGTCGAGCCAGCGGAGCTGCGTGTCGCGATCGTCGCGGCAGGCAAACGCCGCCGGCAGCAGGAGCGTCGCGAGCAGGAGAGTCCGCGGCCCCCGACGCGCCACCAACCTCACGACCCAGCTCCTATCCTCATGACCTGGGCCCCTATGTTCCATCCCCGCGCCCGATGACCGGCGCGGGGAGTGGGTCGCGCGTGGCGCGCATGCGCGCTACGCAGGTTCTTCAGCGCTTCCCTGCGGCTCAATGGGCTCAAGCGCTCCTCATGCTCGCGGACAAAGCGACGCACCTCGTCCGAGTCGTGCCAGGCGAGGTCGCGCAGCGCCCAGCCGATCGCCTTGCGGATGAAGAACTCGCCACCGAAGCGCGACTCCAGAAGGTTCTCGCCGATCGTCGCGCACAGAAGTTCCAGGTCCGTGTCGCCCTTGCGGCCGAGCTGGCAGATCATCGAGGAGCGCCGCTTCCAGAGATCCCCGCAGCGGCTCCAGATCCGCATCCGCTTCGCCATCGTTTTCGGATAGCGCTCGACCAGTTCCCGCAACCGGTGGCTGGCCACCGCGTCGACGAAATCCCACCAGGCGCCGGAGACGATCAACTCCTCGAAGACGGGCAGCGCCCGCATCGTCCGCAGCGGCTGGTACGCGCGATAGCCACTGAGATCGATCGCCGCGTGCCGTTCCTCCCGCCGGCCAGCGGTGCGCCATAGGGTCAGGACGGTCGACCGCCACTCCTCGAAGTCCTCCAACGGGTAGCGCCGAAAGAGCGTGCGGCCGATCTTCCGCAACTCCGGCGTCTTGACGCCCCAGAAGGGCATGGCGGACTTCATGTACGCCTGCTGCCCCTGAGCACGAACGGGGTCACCGGCCGCCGCCAACTCGCGCCGCAGTTCGAGAATCAGGGTGCGACCCGCGGGCGGGGGCAGCAGTTCCGCCATCCGGGCGAGCCTAGCGCGTCAGTATCGTCGCCGCTTCGCGACGCGTTTCCTCTCGGAAGCCGGCGGGGACGCCGGCGCACCTGTACCTTTCAGGGATGGACTTTGGGTGTGTTCTGAGGTCAGGTGAAGACAGTAGTCGTAGTGGCTGCGGTAGCTGTGGGAAACCGGCTCCTGCCGGTTTCCCAAGGTCCGGCGGGAAACGGTCTGTCGTTTTCCGCGGGACCGGCAGATTCCGCAGCCATGGGGGCGGGTCGGTTTGGCCTCGCCTGAGTTCATGAGAAGTCGGCAAGCAGCCGGGAACAACCACCGGCGCACTGTGCTTCGAGCACCTGACTGGGACTCGTGTCCCGGCTGCTTCGCCGCGTTGGACGCCCAGTGGGAAGTCAGTGCCAAAGAGCACCAGTACAGGTACGGGCAGGCAACGCGGCGTGCCGACCAGTAGAGAGTAACGCAAGCGGAGACAAAGGAGGCGCAATGACGGAGAGTTGGTTTGCCGGCGTGGACTGGGGATCGGAGACCCACCATGCGTGCGTGCTGGATCGGGACGGCAGGACAGTTGCAGAGGGTGCGTTCGCCCACAGCGGCAAAGGGGCTTTCGGCCATGGCGAGCTGGCTTCTCCAGTGCGCGGGCCACGCCCCTGCGGGCGAGATCGGCGTTGCCATCGAGGTGCCGCACGGACCCGTGGTCGAGAGCCTCCTGGAGCGAGGCTTCGCCGTCTATTCGATCAACCCCAAGCAGCTCGACCGTTTCAGGGACCGCTTCTCGGTCGCCGGCGCCAAGGATGACCGTCGCGACGCGCGGGTGCTCGCCGCGGCGCTGCGCACCGACCCCCAGTGTCTGCGCCGTCGGCAAGCCTCCGATGACGCCATCGTCGAGTTGCGCGAGTTGTCCCGCGCCCGCAAGCAGTTGCTTGACCATGCCAACAGCCTGGAAAACCAGCTCCGCGACCAGCTCTGGCGCTACTACCCGCAGTTTCTCGCCGCGGTCAAGGGCGACGTGTCGGCGCCCTTCGCTCTGGCCCTGTGGCAACTGGCGCCGACGCCGGCCAAGGCGCGACGGGTACGCGAAGCCAGCTTCGCCAAGCTGCTCAAACAACACCGCATCCGCCGGCTGACTGCCACCGAACTGCGTGACCAACTGCGGGTCGAGCCGATCGCCGTCAGGCCTTCCAGCGTCCAGGCCGCCACAGACCGCGTCCGCCTCCTCACACCAGTGCTCGAGGCGGTCAAGCGCCAGATCGCCGACGCCGAGCGACGCCTCAAGCGCATGCTCCACGAACTCGAAGACGAGACCCCAAAGGATGACGAACGTCGACCGCCACAGCCGAGCGACGCCGCCATCCTCCGCTCCCTGCCCGGACTCGGCGCCTTCGGCCTCGCCACCTTCCTCTCGGAGGCCGACGAAGCTCTCCGCCGCAGAGACCACGAGGCACTACGCTGCCTCTCCGGCGTCGCGCCCGTCACCGTCAAGTCCGGCAAGAAACTGATCGTCATGCGACGACTCGCGGCCAACCAGCGCCTCAACGACGCCGCGTTCCACTGGGGACGGGTCGCCATCCAGCACGACCCCGTCAGCCGAACAAAGTACGACGCCATGAAGGCACAGGGTAAAACCCACGGACGAGCACTGCGACAAGTCGTCGACCGACTCCTCTCCGTCGCCTGCGCCATGCTTCGAGACCGCACCCTCTTCGACACCTCACGGAACCAAGCAATCGCCGCATGACACAACAGACCACAACCCACCTGAATACCCTTGCAAAAGGGTGGGAAGTCCCGGTTTCTGCCGCGCAAGCTCCTACCAACGACGGAGCGCCGGCTTGCTACCCTCCGAACTGTGTTTCAAGCAGCCCGTGGCGGCGCCTGGCTGGCAGGAGGCCTCACCGCGACCCTCCTGACCATGGTCAACGCCCCTGCATCCGCCGTCCCGCCTCCGGGCGCCACACCGCGCCCGCCCGAGCTCCAGGCCCGGCTCGAAGCGGCGCTCGCAGCCATGCCGGCCGACTACGAGCCGCGCACCGAACTTCTCGATCCGGCCGGCGAACCGCTGTTCCTGAACCGCCTGATCCTCGAAACGTCGCCCTACCTGCGCCAGCACGCCCACAACCCGGTCGACTGGTTCCCCTGGGGCGAGGAAGCCTTCGAGCGAGCCCAGGCCGAGGACAAGCCGGTCTTCCTGTCGATCGGCTACTCGACCTGCCACTGGTGCCACGTGATGGAGCGCGAGAGCTTCGACAACGTGGAGGTCGCGCGGCTGATGAACGAGAAGTTCATCTGCATCAAGGTCGACCGCGAGCAGCGGCCCGACATCGACGACATCTACATGACCGCGGTCCAGGTCACGCAGCAGCGCGGCGGGTGGCCGATGTCGAGCTTCCTGCTGCCTGACCGGCGCCCCTTCTTCGGCGCCACGTACTTCCCGCCGCAGCAGTTCGTCAACCTGATGCAGCAGGTCGACGCCGCCTGGCGGGAGCGGCGGGACGATCTGGAGAGGAGCGCCGCCCACATCACCGACCTGGTGCAGCGGATCACGTCGGCTCGCGGAACGGCGAAGAACTTGGGGCGCACCGTGATCGGACAGGCCACAGAAGGCCTGGTCGCGAGCACGGACCGCGTCTACGGCGGCTTCGGCGGCGCTCCCAAGTTCCCGAACGAGACCAACCTCCTGCTGCTGCTGGAAGAAGCCCTCCGCACCGGCGACCGACGACCGCTTGATGCCGCCCTGATCACCCTGCGCGCCATGGCCCGGGGCGGCATCTACGACCAGGTCGGCGGCGGATTCCACCGCTACTCGGTCGACGGGCGGTGGCTGGTCCCCCACTTCGAGAAGATGCTGTACAACCAGGCCCACCTGCTCCGCGCCTACGCCCTGGCGTACCGCCTGACCGGCGATCCGCTGCTGGCGCGGGTGGCGCGAGAAACCGCCGACTACGTGCTGCGCGACATGACCTCGCCGGACGGAGCCTTCTACTCCGCTGCCGACGCGGACAGCGAGGCGGCCGATGGGGAGTCGGTCGAGGGCGAGTTCTTCGTCTGGACCAAGGCCCAGCTACGGGACGCGCTCGAGCCCGCGGACGCCGACCTCGCGATCCGGCTCTTCGGGGTCACGGACGAAGGGAACTTCGAGCACCGGAACATACTGTTCCTGGACCGGCCGCTCGACGAGAGCGCCGGCGACCTGGGACTGTCGCTCGAGGATCTGCTCGGCCGGCTCGACCACGTCCGCGAGCGCCTCTACCAGGTCCGCGAAGAGCGCCTGCATCCCCTGCGCGACGACAAGATCCTGACGTCGTGGAACGGCATGATGATCCGGGCGCTCGCCGAGGCAGCGGACGCGCTGGACGAGCCGGCCTACGCCGGGGCCGCGGCTCGGTCGGCGGAGTTCCTGTGGCGGCACGGACGCCGCGAAGACGGCGGCCTGTGGCGGGTCTGGCTCGACGGCGAAGCCTCGACGTCGGGACTGGTCCAGGACTACGCCCACATGGCGCACGCGATGGTGGCCCTCTACGACGTGACGGGCGATCGCGGCTGGCTGGAGCGCGCGGAGACCGTGGCCACGGAAATGGTCGAGCGTTTCTGGGATCCCGTACCGGCCCTCGCGGGAGCGGAAGCCGCGACCGCCCCGGGCCTCGGCAGCGGCTTCTTCGTCGCCGAGCGGACGGCGGCCAACCTGCTGATTGCCCAGCCGAAGAGCCCGACCGACGGCGCCGTGCCCTCGGGCAACTCGGTGGCAGTCCGTGCCCTGGCCGAACTCGGCCGCCGCAACGGCGACCAGGGCGCCACCGACCGCGCCCTGGCGACCGTGGCCGCGTTCGCCGCGAACGTCGAACGGGCGCCGGCCGCCTACACCTACATGCTGACCGGACTGGCGGTGGCCCTGGACGGCGACGCCGGTCCGCGGGGCGCCGCCGGCAACGGCGCCGTTACCGCTGCCGTTGCTCTTCGTCCCAGCGCCACGGCCGGAGAGTACGACATCGATCTCGAGCTCGTGATCGCGGACGGCTGGCACCTCAACGGCCCCGAGCCGCTCCAGGAGGATCTGATCGGCGCCAGGGTCGAGGGCGCCGGCAGCGCCTTCGAAGTGGCCGACCTCCGGTATCCCGAACCGCGGCGCACGAAGGTGAGTACCCAGTCCGGCGATGTCCTGATCTACGAGGGCAGACAGCGGATCGCCTTCCGGCTTCGCCCTGCCGACGACAAGGCCACGGAGCCCCTGCCCGTCTCAGTGCCCGTTTCGGTACGGCTCCAGGCCTGCGACGATCAGGTCTGCCTGCTGCCCGAGACGGTGGTGCTCGAGTTGCCGCTGGGCCCGGTCGCCTCGTCCGGCTAGGGCGCCGCGATGCAGTACAGGTTGCTGCGACCGCGCAGGTAGATCTCGTCGCCGACAATCGCGGGCGATGCGTCGAAGCGGTCGTCCAGTTCGCTCTCGGCGAGGACCTCGAACACAGGCCCCGCCTTGGCGACCAGGAACTCGCCGTCGCGGCTGGCGAAGTAGACGCGGTCGCCGACCGCCACGGGCGAAGCGTAGATGTTGCGCACGGCCCCCAGGCGCTGGTTCGCGTAGAGGGCCTCGCCGCTCCTGGCGTCGTAGGCCGAGAGGATGCCGCGGTTCACCTTCGTGAAATAGATGACGCCGTCGTGCAGCAGGGGCGACGGCACGTAGGGCGTGTCCCGGTCCACTGACCACACGACCTGCTCCGTTCCGGTGATGTCGCCCGCAGCGCCGTCGAGACGCACCGCGAGCAGCTTGCTGCCGCGAAACCCGCTGGTCAGATAGACGACGCCGTCGGCGTACACCGGTGAGGGAATCGCGTTCAGGGTCATGCCGGTGGTGTCCCAGATCGGCTCGCCGGTTTCGGCGTCATAGGCGCGGACGCGGTTCGTCGCGCTCGTGATGACCTGCGTGCGGCCGCCATGCTCGACCACCAACGGAGTCGTCCACGACGTGATCTCGTCGCGCTCCCGGCGCCAGATCTCCTCGCCCGACTTCTTGTCGAGGGCAGCGATGAAGGAGTCGTCCTCGTGGTCCCAGATGACGAAGACCCGGTCACGGTAGAGCGTCGGCGAACTCCCTTCGCCGAAGCCGAGGCGCGTCCTCATGTCGCCGAAGTCGCGGCGCCAGAGTTCCGTGCCGTCGAGATCGAAGGCGTAGAGACCGCGAGAACCGAAGAAGGCGATCAGCAGCTCGCCGTCGGTCACCGGCGACCCTGAGGCCCAGGTGCCGTCGGGATGGGTGCCCTCGTGGGGCGCCTCCGTGAGCACCGAGCGCTTCCACACGATCGCGCCGTCAGCGCGTTTCAGAGCGTGGACCTCGTAGCTCAGCACCTGGTCCGGAGCGATGCCGTCCCTCCGGCCCGCCGGCGGGGCGTTCTCGACCCGTTCGCCGGTGCTGACGGCGGTGGTCAGAAAGAGCCGATCGCCCCACACGATCGGCGACGACAGGCCGAGGCCCGGCACGGCCTTCTTCCAGCGCACGTTCTCATCTTCCGACCACTGGATCGGCGGGTTTCCGGCCGGCGCCGATCCAGTTCGGCTCGGACCGCGCCAGGCCGGCCAGCCGCCTTCGACATCCGGGGCGGGATCGGACGCCGGAGGCGCAGCGGGCGCGGCAGCCACGACAAGCAAGGCCGAACAGATGCCGAACAGGCAACTCCGCCTCAGCCGAGCGAAGCACACGGATCCCTTCGAGATCCAACCTTCCATGGCCCGGCCCCTACAGGCTCTCGAAGATGAAACCGATGAAGACCGACTCGTTGATGAAGCCGGAACCCCAACCCTCCCACTCGTCGGAGAGGCCGGCGGCCTGAATCTCCTCCACCGACTTGCCGGCGTCCTTGGCCGCCTTCACCGTGGCGACGGACTCCTCGAGCATCCGGTGGTACGTCTTCAGATCGTCTACCGATGACAGCGGACCGTGCCCGGGGATCACCTGCGCGTCGGCCGGCAGGTGCTCGAGCACTTCCCCGATGCTGTCGCTCAGGCCGACCGCGTTGCCGCCGCTCCCGACATCGACGAAGGGGAAGCGTCCAGCGAAGAACTGGTCGCCGAGGTGCACCACGTTCGAGTCGGTGAAGTAGATGAAGCTGTCGCCGTCCGTGTGGCCGGCCATCAGGTGACCGACCATGATCTCCTCGCCGTTGAAGTGGATCGACAGGCCGTCGTCGTAGGTCACCACGGGCAGCGCTTCCTTGGGCGCCGGATCCACCGACTGGCCCCGCACCCCACGCCCCTCGGCGAGGCGCTTGCGGACGTTGGTGTGCGCGACGATCAGGGCCTCCTTGCCGAACACCACGTTGCCGCCGGTGTGGTCGCCGTGGAAGTGCGTGTTCACCACGAACTCCAGGTCGCCCGCCGAGATCCCCGCAATCGCTGCCCGAATCTTGTCGGCCAGGGGCTCGAACTGATCGTCGATGATCAGGATGCCGTCCTCGCCGGCCGACACGCCGATGTTGCCGCCGGCGCCGGTCAGCATGTGGACCGAACCGGCGACGTGCTGGGCGGTGACCTCGACGGTCGAGAAGTCCTGCTGCGCAGCAGCCGGCGCGGCAAGGAGCGCGGCCGCCGCCACGGCGGCGGGAAGAACCAGGAAACGCGAACGAAGCGTCATGCGAGCCATGTGTCTGTCCTCGTTGGGAGTGATGAGGCGGCGCCCGGCAACATCGCCGGGCGCTTCGCCGGACCCTATAGCAGTCGGCGACGGTCAGCCGGAAAGACCGCTCCCGGTCGTCCTACAGGCTGTCGTAGATGAAACCAATGAAGACCGACTCGCTGATGCCGGGGGAAGCCCAACCGCTCCACTCTTCGGGGAGTCCGGCGGCACGGATCTTCTTCAGCCGCTTCCCGGCATCCTTGGCCGTTTTCACCACGGCCACACACTCCGTGAGCATCCGGTGGTACGTCTCGATATCGTCGACCGAAGACAACGGGCCATGGCCGGGGATCACCTTCGCATCGGCCGGCAGGTACTCGAGCAGCCACCCGATGCTGTCTCTGAGCCCGACCGCGTTGCCGCCGTTCGCCATATCGATGTACGGAAGAACGCGGCCGGCGTTGAACTGGTCGCCGACATGGACCACGTTCGAGCCGGTGAAGTAGACGAAGCTGTCGCTGTCCGTGTGCCCGGCGGTCAGGTGGCCGATCACGACCTCTTCGCCGTTGAATCGGATCGACATGCCGTCGTCGTAGGTCACGACCGGCATGGCTTCCTTCAAGGGTGTACGCGCGCTCGCCCCTGCAGGCCGGCGTCTGCGAAGCCGCGGCACGACCACTGGCTCGTAGACCCACTGGCCGCCATTGGCGCCGGAGGTGTAGCCGCGGTCCACGAACTCGAAGTCCAGGTAGTGGCCGTCTACGTGTGGGAGATGGCTGACGATAGCTTCAACCCTGCGCTTGCCGGGCCGGAGCTTGCCGGTCAGGCGGTCGCGCACGTTCGTGTGCGCCACGATCCGCGCCTCCCTGCCGAAGGTCGCGTTGCCGCCTGTGCGGTGGAAGTGTGTGTTCACGATGAACTTGGGGTCTCCCGGTGCGATCGCCTTGAGCGCCGCGCGGGCCTGTTCAGCCCAAGGAGCGAACCCGCGGTCTACGAGCAGGGTGCCATCGGCTCCTGTCGAGATGCCGATGTTGGCGCCCGCGCCGGTCAGCACGTAGACCGTGCCGGAGACGTGTTCGACCGTAGCCTGGGACTCTGAGGAATCCGGTTGCGCCGCGGCGGGAGCGGCGAGCGCAACCATCGCAGCCACTCCTGCATAGGCCACCAAGAACCGGGGACGAAGCGTCGCACGAGCCATGTGACCGTCCTCAGTGCTCCAACGCGTACAGGACCAGGTTGACGCCGAACGGGTACGACTTGGTCAACGAGAAGCGCTCGAAGAACTCGCGCGACTCCCCCTCCCGCTCCCAGCCGTCGGCGATGTCCGTGTTGTGGGTCATCGCCACCAGGAGCCGCCCCGTCTCGTCGAAGATGCCGCGGAAGTGGGGCTCCGCGGAGTTCATGCCGCGCTCCGAAGTCTCCGAACCGCCGGTCATGTTCCAGTATTGGATCGACGGGATCTGGGGGACTTCATCGACGGTGAAGAAGGTCCTGAAGATCGGATGCGTAACCGGAATGTCGACGATCGGGTAGTCGCTCGGCGGCAGTACCAGGCCGATCTGCCGCGACCAGTGGTTCCACGCGTCTGGCCCCCAGAAGTCGTCGACGTAGAGGAAGCCGCCCGCCAGCAGGTAGCGCCTCAGGTTCTCCGCCTCCACGTCGTTGATGCCGATCGTGCCGACATCCGACATGAAGAGAAACGGAAACTCGAACAGGCGCGGGTCGTCCAGGGTCAGAACCAGGTGCTCCGGATCCCCGTACGCCGTGCGCTGGATCTCGACCGTCGTCAACTGGGACAGCCGGGTCATGAAGTTGTACTCGGAGTCGGGGTAGTCGGTGAACCAGCCCTGGCCCAGCCACTCGTCGACCACCTGCCGGTACTGGCCGCGGCAGAAAACGAAGCCCTCGAGGTACTGACGACCCTCCTCCGGGTAGCGGGCCGGCACCCGACGCCACCACTGGGCCGGCAGCAGGGAGGCCAGGAGCAGAGTCGACGCGGCCAGAACCGCCACCAGCCGCCACCTCGGTTTGCGCCCCACCCTGGTCTCCATGCTGCGATCGTAGCGCGTGGCGGGCGCTAAGATGACCTGACCCCTCAACCCCCAGGCTCGCAAACGTCTAGCGGAGGACCGTCCCATGAACGCAGAACCTCTGTCCCGCAGGACCCTGATCGCAGGCGCCGCAGCCGTCGCGGCGGCCTCAGCCGCACCCGCGGCCCTCCCCGCCCAGCAGGAACAGGTGATCAAGAACGGACGGATCCGCCAGTCGGTGTGCGCCTGGTGCTACAGCAGCATCCCGCTCGACGAACTCGCCGCCGCCGCCAAGGCGATGGGGCTCGAGTCGGTCGAGATCATCGGCCCCGCGGCCTTCCCCACCATCCAGAAGTACGGCTTGAGCTGCGCGATGACGAACAGCCATGGCATCACCGAGGGTGTGAACGACCCGGCCAACCACGAGGCTTGCCTGGAAGCGATCCGCTCCAGCATCGACGCTGCGGCCGAAGCCGGCTTCCCCAACGTGATCACGTTCTCCGGCAACCGCAACGGCATGGCCGACAGCGTGGGTCTCGACAACTGCGTCCAGGCCCTGAAGCAGATCGTCGGCCACGCCGAGCAGAAGGGCGTCACCATCTGCATGGAGTTGCTGAACTCCAAGGTCAACCACGCCGACTACATGGCCGACAACATGCCCTGGCTGGTCGAACTCGTGGACCGGGTCAGCTCCGACCGCTTCAAGATCCTCTACGACATCTACCACGCGCAGATCATGGAAGGCGACGTCATCCGCACGATCCGCGACTACCACCAGCACATCGGCCACTACCACACGGCCGGCAACCCGGGCCGCAACGAACTCGACGACAACCAGGAACTCTACTACCCGGCGATCATGCGCGCGATTCTCGAGACCGGCTACACCGGGATCGTGGGCCAGGAATTCATCCCCAAGGGCGAGGACAAGCTCGCCGCCCTGGCCCACGGCGTCCAGGTCTGCGACGTCTGACGGGCTCTAGCTCCGCTCGGCCTGCGTCTCGTCCCGGAACAGGACGGCGAATCCAACCATCGTCAGCACGGCGAGCAATGACAGCGAGTACCACAGCGCCGAGTAGTCGAGCACGCCCGCCTCGTTTGTGAAGAGTATCGACAGCACCTGCAGCACGGGCGCGGCCAGCACCGGGCCCAGGCCCAGAATCACGATCCCGAACACGGTCTGCGCCGAGTGGCGGACATCCGCCTCCGCGATGCGGTCGACGTAGATGAAGGCGGCGGCGAAGAAGCACGCGTAGCACAGGCCGTGCAGCGCCTGGCTCGCGATGATCACCTCTGGCGGCAGGAACACGCTGCCGAAGATCGCGTACCGGGCGGCGTAGGCGAGCACGCCGATCGTGATCACGCCGCGGAAACCGAACCGGGCCAGCAGCCAACCCGTGGCCACCATGACCGCGATCTCCGCGAACTGGCCGATGCTCATCGCCGGCCCAATGCGGCTGTCCGGCAGACCGAGCACCTGGCTCATGAACGGCGCCGTCTGCATGAAGTAGATCTGGTGGATCACCGCGATCGGCAGGCTCGCCGCCACCAGGACCGCGAAGGACCGATGCCGGAAGAGCCCGAACGCCTTGGCAAAGGCGAGCTTGTCCTTCGCGTCGCGTCGCGGCGGCGTCGACGGCAGGAAGAGGCAGAAGAGCGCGTAGCCGAAGGCGAGAACGCCGCTCCACACCAGCGAATCGACGAGTCGGGCCGTCGCGTCCGGGGCCTCCACACCGGCGTAGAACGGCGGCAGCCAGGACAGCCGCACGTCCGAGAGCAGCCAGAACAGCGGGAAGGCCCAACTGGCCGCGATCCAGCCGATCGTGCCCCACACCCGCACCCGCGGGAACTCCCGATCGCCGTCGTCCATGTGGGCGAAGGCGAGCGAGTTGGAGAGGGCCAGGGTCGGCGTGTAGAGCACCGAATAGAGAACCGACAGCCACAACCAGGCGCTGAAGCTGGTCTGGGAGGCGGTGATGATCTTGACCACGCCGCCGGCGACCAACAGCACCGCCAGCACACGCTGGGTGGAGAACGTGCGGTCCGCGAGCTGACCGGCGACGAAGGGCGCCGTGACGGCCCCGATCGAACTCGCAAGCCCCAGGATCCATCCGATCTGGCCCGGAGTGAAGCCGAGCCCCCCCTCCGAAGGCGCCGCCTGGAGGTAGCGCGCGAGCACCGGCAGCCAGACGCCCCAGACGCCGTACTGCAGGAGCATCATGACGGAGAGCCGCACGTACGTCTGTCGCTTCACGCGCGAATCCTACGCCGACATCCGCCGCAGGCGGCGTCCGCCACGATCTACAATCCCGCGTCCACCTCAGTTCAGATGAAGAGCCAAGAACCAGCAGCCGGCAGCCATGAGCCCCGCAGAGGCGGAGCCCTGGCAGGCGTCCACGTCGTCGACCTCGCCGGCACCGTCGCCACCGCCTACTGCGGCAAGCTCTTCCGCGACCTCGGCGCCCAGGTGACGAACCTCGAGCCGCCCGGCACCGGTCACCCGATCCGGGACCTGCCGCCCTTCCATTCCGAAGCCCCTGCGCCTGAAGCGAGCGGGCTGGCCACCTACCTGTCGCTCGGCAAACGGAGCGTCTCCGCCGACCCGGACGCCACAACGAGCCGGGCGCTCCTCCGTGCCGCCGACATCATCCTGGACGCCGACCCCGGTCCCAACCGGCCACTCGAGGCCGATCAGATCCGGCTCTCGATCTCGTGGTTCGGGGCCGCGGGCCCCTACGCCGGTCGCGCCGCCACGGATCAGGTCATCAGCACCCACATCGGGGCAGTCCGTGCCGTGGGCCCGGCCGAGGGGCCGCCGATGCTGACCACGGGCCACACACCGCAAATCGTCGCCGGCACGCTCGCCTACGTCGCCGGCGTCGGCCATCTGCTAGCGCGGGAATCCGGCAACCTCGGAGCCACGAGCCACATCGACGTGTCCATCTTCGAAGCGGCGATGTGCATCACCGAGCCCGGCCCTCCCGGCACCCTCGCGACCGGAGAGATCCGGCCCCGCGTAGGGATCAACCGCTTCTGGCCCACCTACCCGACCGGCATCTACCCCTGCCGTGACGGCTGGCTCGGCGTCACCACCGTGACCCCGTCGCAGTGGCGGAGCCTGTGCTCGCTGCTGGGCGTTGCCGAGCTGGGCGCCGAGCCCCGCTACCAGACGTCGATCAACCGTCTCGAAGACGCCGACGCAATCGACGCGGTTCTCGGGCCCCGCTTCCTCGAACGAGCCGCTCTGGAGTGGGTGGAGGCCGGTCAGGCGGCCCGCATCCCCCTGGCGCTCACTCCGACGCCGGCCGAGCTGTTCGAACTCGACCAGTTCCGCGACCGCGGCGCCTGGGTGGAAGCCGAGCACCCGGACCAGGGACGCTTCCCCACCGCCGGCACGCCGTTCCGCCTCCACCGCACGCCCGCCGCCGCGGGCGGCCGGGCGCCGCGGCTCGGCGAGCACAACGGCGTCACTCTCGAATCGTCACATTCCGACTCCGCCCTGGGACAGTCCGGCTCCGCCCTGGGAACGCGGGCGTCCCGCCCGCATCTGGACGCCGTCCGGCCCCGCCCCGGCCTCCTCCGGGACATCCGCATCGTCGACCTGACCATGGGCTGGGCGGGTCCACTCGCCACCCGCCAACTCGCCGACATGGGCGCCGAAGTGATCAAGGTCGAGTCCTGCCAGTACTTCGACTGGTGGCGGGGCTGGGAGTCGACCCCGGAGTCGATCGAACAGAAGCTCTACGAGCAGTCCACCGCCTTCAACAGCGCGAACCGCAACAAGTTCGGGATCACGCTCGACTTGACCATTCCCCGCGGCGTCGATCTGCTTCTCCGGCTCGTCGCCATCTCGGACGCGGTGATCGAGAACTACACGGCGAGCGTCCTGCCGAAGCTGGGGCTCGCCTACGAGCGGCTGCGCGAGGTGAACCCCGAACTGGTCATGGTGTCCATGCCGCCCTTCGGCGCCAGCGGCGAGTGGATGAACCACCGGGCCTATGGCTCGACCGTCGAGCAGGCGTCCGGCCTGCCTCACCTGAACGGCCGCGCGGAGGATCCGCCGACCATGCAGCACGTCGCCTTCGGCGATCCGATCGCCGGGATCAACGCCGCCGCCGCCCTCCTGACCGCGCTGAGGCACCGCCGGCGGACGGGTGAGGGCCAGTACGTCGATCTCTCCCACGTCCAATCGATGTTCCCGCTCGCGGCTCATGGACTCGTCGAGCAGGCGATGCGCGGCAAGCCGCCTGCTCGTTGCGGCGGACGCCACCCGCTGCACGCGCCCTGGGGCGTCTACCCGTGCATCGGCGCGGAACCCTGGATCGCGATCACGGTGGAGACGGACGGGCAGTGGCGGCGGCTGTGCGACACCGTGGGAATGGACGCCTCCCACTCCCGCTTCGCCGCCGCCTCCACCCGCAAGGACCACGAGGACGAACTCGACCGCGCGCTCGCGGCCAGCACCCGGCTCTACGACGGCCTGGCGCTGGAGCGTCGTCTCGCCGCTGCCGAGGTGCCGTCGGCGGTCGTGCGCAACACGTTGGACGTGCTCTACGACCCGCATCTCGAAGCCCGCGGCTACTGGCAGTGGCGCGAACGCGCCTTCGTCGGCGACCAGCCGAACGCCTCCGCGCCCTACCGACCGGTGGGCGGCGACGGCAAGAACCGCCCGTACGCCGTCGAGTGGCCCGCGCCGACGCTCGGGGAGCACAACCGCGACGTGCTGACGCGGTTGCTGGGCTTGAGCGAGGCGGAGCTCGACGCACTGGAGGCCGACGACGTCATCGGCACCGCGCCGGTCAGCTAGTCGATCGCCTCCAGCTCCGGCACACCCTCGACGACCCGGTACAGCCGGTCCACCCCGACGTCCGTGAACGTCTGGGCGTTGTCCGTGGTCGGCCAGTAGACCTCGACCTCGGCGAACACCACCGCGTGTCCCTTCTGCAGGTGGCCGAAGCCGGCGGCGAGGCTCACGTCGACGAACCGCTCGCCGCCCAGGCTGCGGTAGAGGACGTTGGGCATCACCGCCTCGTAGTCCGGGTAGCCGGTGCCGACGTAGAAGTCGAGGAAACCGTCCGCGTCCAGGTCGCCGAAGTTGGATCCCATGGGCAGATGGAGCCGGGTCAGGCCGGCGCCGGCCGCGACATCCTCGAACCGCCCGCCGCCCAGGCTGCGGTAGAGCCGCGCCAGCTCCCAGGGACCCGGGAAGCCCTGGTAGCTCGCGGCCACGAAGCCCAGGCCTCCCCGGTCGCCGGTATAGCTCGACACGAACAGGTCCAGGTTGCCGTCGTTGTCGAAGTCCCAGAAGCACGCCGGGAAGCTCTGGCGAGGCCCCGTGACGCCGAGTTCCGCGGCAACGTCCTCGAAGCTGCCGTCCCCGCGGTTGCGGTAGGCGATTTGCGAGGCGGTGGGTCGTCCAACGATGCGTTTCGTGCCGTACAAGACCAAGGATCTCCGCGCTCTGCAACAGGTACACCGTCTGCGCCAGTTGCAGGTGCGATTTCGCACGCAGTTGAGCAACCAGTTGCGGGGTTTCCTGCGCGAGTACGGGATCGTGCTGCCGCTGGGCCTGGCGGTGGTCAGGCGCGAAGTGCCGGATATCGCATCGGACATGGACAACGGGCTGCCGCCTCGTGCTCGTGCGTTGCTGTGGAAGCAGTACCACGCGCTGGTGCGGGCCGACGAGGAGGTCTCCGAGCTGAAGTCGATGCTGGAGCAGGAGTCGCAGGAGAACCCGCTGTGTCGTCGTCTTCGCGCGATGCCTGGTGTCGGCCCGGTGGTTTCGACGGCTCTGGTGGCGGCGGTAGGCGACGCCCGGGTCTTCCGCAACGGTGCGAAACAGGTCAGACCGGCGCGTCGAAAAGCCTGAGCCGGCGGCAGGGCCCATCTAAAGGCCGCCTGGATGCATAGAGGACGACGCGCGCGGATTCCATCGGGGCCAGGGAGCTACCTACACGACTCCCATCAACAGGCCGGATACATGCGAGCAACTGCACCTCCTTCGCCAGAATCCCAGAACAAGACCTTGCACATGCGGGGCGGACCATACATGCGCGGGTCTTCCGGCCGGCATCCGGCCCCTGGGAACGCGGGCGTCTCGCCCGCATCAGGCGCGATGCCCAAACGACGCGGCGTACGTTCGCACGCCCAACAACGCCGCCAAGCCCCCGTTCGATCCAGAATCCCGGATCCTCAATACCCCACAAGCCCAAATCGCCCCCTTCTTGACATCCCGTTAGGCCGTCGTATAGTCCCTCTCACGTTTCCCGCAAAATGATCCTAGGAGGAGCTTATGAAGCGATTCGCAGTGGTCCTGCTGCTGTTTGTGCCGGTCGGCCTTTTCGCCGATGCCCCGGAGACCGCCACCGTCAGTGGCACCATCGTTGATCCTGGGGGCTCCCCCCTGCCGGGCGTCAGCGTGACCCTGTCCAGTGACCGTGGCGACAAGTTCACGATCACCGACGACAACGGCAATTTCCGCTTTGTCGGCATCGTCCCTGACGACTACAGCCTGGAGGCGGAGTTGCAGGGCCTTGGCAAAGCCAATGCCTCCTTCCACGCCGCGGCAGGTGACCGCCAGTCGGTCGACCTGACGCTCCACGCAGCCATCGAAGGCGAAGAGCTGACGATCACGGCCGACACGCCCATGGTCGACAAGTTCAACGTCACCGCGGGCACCACCGTGACGTCCGAGATCGGCGAACAGACCGCCGGCACGACGCGCACCTACTACGGCGTGATCAACGCCATGCCGGGCGTCACCTCCGACGCACGGAACGACGACATCCAGCAGACGCGGCCATCGGTCAACGGAACCCACTTCGCCGACCAGGGTGTCTACATCGACGGCGTCGACACGACCTTCGCCAAGTTCGGCGGCAGCCGCGTCTTCCTGCCCACCACGGCGGTGACCGAGGTCTCCATGGAGGCCGGCGGATCCTCCGCCGAGTACGGCCGCTACATCGGCTCCTCGACCAACGTGATCGTCAAGTCGGGCACCAACCGGTGGCACACCGACGTCCTCTGGCAGCGTCAGGCACTCAAGTGGAGCTCCGACTACCAGGACCAGCCGTCTCTGACCGAGCGCCAGAACAAGCCGTATCCCGCGGACTGGTTCAGGCGTTGCCACGGCGACGACCGGGACGCGGGGCGCGGCCTGATCCCCGGCGGCACGGACACCTCGGAGCTGTTCACCACGAACCGCGAACCGTGCCTGCCCGGCAGCGACGAGTGGGCCGGCGCTTCGAATGGCTATGAATTCTCGGCCGGCGGTCCGCTCAGGCGGGACAAGTTCTGGTTCTTCCTGGGCCTGAGCGAGTTCGACGACGCCTACTCGGAGCGGCTGCTTGGCGGTGACCCGTACGACATCAGCCTGTTCAACGACGCGCGCATCTTCAAGCTGAACATGCAGCCGACGGCGTCCCATTCGTTTGCCGCTTCGGCAATCGACACGCCGGCGTTCCGGAACTACTTCAACGATCAGTCGTCCGACTATTGGACGCCGACTCCGCACGAAAACGACAGCGTGCTGTCGACGATCAACTGGAACTACGCGGTTTCCGGCAACTGGTTCCTGGAAGCCAAGGTCGCCCAGCAGGAAACGCAGGAGAACAAGTACCTCGCCTGCTACGACACGCTGGAGCAGGAGAACCCCGAGGTTTTGAACCCGGACGGCGTTCCTCTTCTCGAGTGGCTGGCCCAGGACAACTTCCCCGATGCGCCGGCGCGCATGGTGGAGACCTGCCTGCAGGCGAAGTCGCTCGACCGCGGACCGATCGCCGGCCACAGCGCGACGAACACCTCCGGCGGCGACACGAGCTATCCGCTGCGGTTCCCGTTCAACCCCAGCTTGGGCATCTTCTACCCGGGCAACAACTACAACGTGTACCGCGACGACGAGAACCTGTCCGCCTGGCACAACGGCTGGATCCTCTCGGACGGCTTCGGCTTCAACGCCTTCCCGCGCGAGCAGGCGAACCTTGGCCTGACCCAGTTCGTCGGCGCCAACCACGAGTTGAAGTACGGCCTCGACTACCAGGATACGAAGTGGGAAGGCGAGAACGCCCGCGTGCCGCTGTTCAACGGCTGGGGCTTCGACGCCTCAAGTCCCTTCGGCTACGCCGGCGCCGGGTCGCTCGGCCACGACACGTGTTCCCTTCTCCGCGGCAACGACACGTCGCCAACGAACCCAACGTTCGTCGGTGGTACGACGCGCGGCCGCAGTTGCTACTTCGTCGACTACAACTCGCCGCTTCTCACCTGCGAGGGGCTCCACACTGACGGCTTGCCGCACCGTCCGACACAGATCGAACGGGTGAACGGAGAGATCGTCCGTACGCCCGGCACATGCGTCGGCGCGGGTACCGGCGACACCGAGGTTCGGGACGTCGGGTTCTACATCCGCGACCGCTTCACGATCGGTGATCACTGGACGATCAACCTGGGGCTC
Source organism: Candidatus Multivorans sp. (assembly GCA_965238135.1). Taxonomy (GTDB): domain Bacteria; phylum Acidobacteriota; class Thermoanaerobaculia; order Multivoradales; family Multivoraceae; genus Multivorans. Next base: position 1,161,274 of record OZ250177.1, read on the forward strand.
CGGGCGGAGAACCAGGAGGCATGGAACGATGTTCGGCGCCGGGTCGTCGACGACACCTACGTCGATCCCCGGATCAACATCACCTACGACGTGAAGGGCGACGGCGCCTTCCTGTTCAACGCCACCTGGGGTCAGTACCACGCGATGCTGAACCAGGCCTGGATCTCCGGCGGCGACGTGGCACGGCCCAGCATGCACGACCTGTGGAACGGGTACGAGGGAAGGGAAGTCTTCCTGTTCTGCGACCCGGGAGACATCGCCGGCCTGGACTACCTCAAGTCCGTCGGCTTCGTCAGCTACGACTGCCGGCACCCGTCGCGGCGCGACACGCTCCGCAACGGCACGGTGGGGGCAGCCATTCCGGGCTACAACGTCTCCTGGGAGCTGGCGCAACCCGGCCTCATGTGGGATGCCGTCCAGGCAGGCCTCTACGACTTCGACATCCAGACCTACTACAAGCAGGAGGCGATCCTCGGCCTGGAGTGGCAGTTCCGTCCGGATTGGGCATTGGATGTGAAGTACATCGACTGGAAGTTGCAGGACATGATGTTCTCCAACTACCAGATCGATCATCGGGGCCGCGCGATCGGCGTCACCGAGAACTACCACGACCTGGAGAAGATCGTGCTCGCGTTCGATGACGCGCGCGCGCAGAAGTGGGCGGAGGCCGGCTTCGATCCGGCGGACAGGCCCAGCACGGTCAATCGCGAGGCCCTGGCCAACGCCGATCCGGCGATGAACTCCTACCGCGGCCTCCAGATCCAGTTGAACCGTCGCTTCGCCGACGGCTGGGCGCTCTACAACAACGTGGCCTGGTCGGAGACGGACACGACGGGAGGAGGCGTCTGGTGGAACAACACCGACAGCGGGTACCTGGAACTCGTTCATGTGAACCTCGACGAGGGCCACATTGCATCCTGTCAGGCGGGCCAGACCAATCCGGACCGCCGGACCGGCAGGACCCGGCTCTATCCGGAAGACTGCGCAGCGCGTCTGACTGAGTTCATCGGCCAGCCCGGCAGCATGATCAACCAGCGCGGCGCCAACGGCGTGGCCGACCGCACGTGGATCTACAACTCCTTCGGGTTCAAGACCTGGCGCATCGGCAACCAGGATCTGACGGTCGGCGGCCATCTCACCTTCCAGACCGGAACCCCCTGGGCCCGGAGTGAAGGCGCGGGCATCAGCGCCGCGAAGACCTGCGCGCCGGGCGCGCGGCCGGATGGTCTCGCCACCTGTCCGCCGATCACTCCCTCCGACCCGACCAGCGACGCCCGGCCCAGCACGGCGAACGCCGGCATCGGCGTCCGCCTCCACCCCATGGGAGCGGAGGGGCGCCGGACCTCGGACGAGTACACGATCAATCTGACCGGCGCCTGGGGCTTCCCCATGGGCTACCGGGACGTTCGTGGCGAGTTCCGCGTCGAGGTGCTCAACGCGACCAACCAGCAGCGGCGTCGCCGTTGGGACGGCCGCGGCGAGGTCTACCCCGTACGCCGGTACTTCCAGCGCCCGCGGCAGATGAGAGCCTCGATCAAGTTCCGGTTCTAGACCGGGATCAGCAGAACCAGCGGGGGAGAGGGCTTCGGCTCTCTCCCCTTCCGCCTTCTCGGGCCGGCCGTTGCCTCGGCCGCGCGCAGACGGAGATCAGCGCAAGCCGTCCCCAACTGACTTGGCAAACGGATCGACCGTGTCCACACCGAACACCTCGAAGTCGCGGACGTTGCGGGTCGCTACCGTCAACCGGTGTACAACGGCGACGGCCGCGATCATGCCGTCCTGCATCAGCGTGTCCGAACGCCTGTGCATCAGCTTGGCCCACTCGCGGAACACGTCGGCGTCCACCGGCAGGACGCTGTACGCGCCAAGCACACTGTCGAGCCACCTCTCGAGTTCGGTCGCCTTGACCGGGTCCTGCTCCCTGGTGATCTCGATGCCTGCCTGAATCTCGCCGATCGTGACGGCGGACACGTGGAGCCGTTCAGCCGGTACACCCCGAAACCAGCGCAGAACCGACTGGTGCGGTCGCGGTCGGCGCAACTCGGAAACGACGTTCGTGTCGAGGAGATACAAGGCTTACTCGAACCGCGGCGCATCGCGGCGCCGGAGCGCGCGGCGTGGCGGGGTGAGCGTTTCGGTGCGGGCCTCAGGCACCAGCAGTACCTCCTTGAGGTCCGGCCTTGACCTCTCCGCCATCCGGCGCCACGTCTCGATCGGGACCAACACTGCCGTCTCCACACCACGCTTCGTGACGATTTGGGGACCTTCGGCGACGCTCTTCTCCAGCAGCTCACTGAACCGCGCCTTGGCGTCCTGAACCTGCCAGCAGTTGTCCATCCCATCGCCCTCCGGTCCCGCAGTCAAGACTGACTAGGTGTCAAACTAGTCCGCAAGGCCGATGCAGTCAATCGCCGGCCGAAGCGGCTAAAGGCATCGCAGCTCTTCGCCGATGTAGGATCCGCGCCATGGTCGAGCCTGCTCACGCACCGGAATGGTCCTCTCGGAACGAGCGGCGCGACCCGGAGAAAGCTCCACTAGACCCGGTCGACTTCCCCGGCTGCAAGGCGGTTCACATACCGCTCCACGAGATAGAGGACTACGACGGCCGCGTCGAATATTGGGAGGCACGCACCGCGACCGCGATGGTTGTCTGCGAGCCGACCACGACCCATCACGAGCAGCCCTCACAACGGCTGGCAAGGCTGGCCGAACGGATTGCAGCTTCCAGGGGGTCGCCGATCGAAACCTTCGGGGCGGCCGACCTGGTGCGGTTCGGCAGCGGTCCCAGGCCACGCGTGTTGATGCAGGCGGACCAGATCCTCTACCTCCATCCGTCACCCGCTGATGAACTGACGCCGAGGGTCGACGTGGACGGCGGCGCCCTCCCCGATGTCGTCCTCGAGGTCGACTACTCGACCGATGTCCGGGTGCGCAAGCTGCCGCTCTACGAGTCCTGGGGCTTCCCCGAGGTCTGGGTCGACGTGCCGGACGCACGCTCCCCGAGCCGCCCCAAGTCCCGGATCTCGGGGCTGACGATCCACGTCCTGGGAGGCGGCCGTTTCAGAGAGGCGGGGAGCAGCCGCGCCTTCCCCGGCTGGACTGCGGAGGAGATCCACCGAGCACTGAACGAGAGAGTCATCTCGGCCGGGACCGAGGCGGCGCTGCACCGCATCGGAATCGCGCTGGGCGCAGCCGAAGGCACCGGGCCGGACGACGATTCCTGGTTGCGCCACCACCGCGACGAGGGCAGAGTCGAGGGCCGAGCCCAGGGTTTGGCGCAAGGTCGAGCCGCGGCGGTGGTTGCGCTCCTTGAGCAACGTGGCCTCCCGATCACGCCGGCCTTGCAAACGCGGCTTGCGGGACTCGGCGAGATACCCGAAGCCGATTTGATCCGCGCCGCGCTCAAGTGCGAGAGTGAGGCGGCGTTCTTGAAGCTCTGTGCAGCGTTCACACGCCGGTAAGGCTGGCTGAACGGATCGCTTCCCCTGAGGTCTGGGTGGTTCGAGAACTGGACCCACAACGAACTGTCGGCGTAGCTCTTCACCGAGCGATGATCGGTGCACGCATCGCCCTGTTGTCGCTCGCCGCCGCGAGCTGCGCGGAAGGCCCCGGAGTGGAACCCAACCCCGAACGGCCGGCGGCGGACCACCCTTTCCCCTCCGCCTTTGAAGAGCGCGCCGCTGAGGTCGGCCTCGCCTTCCGGCACCGGAACGGCGGCGCGGAACGGTTCCTGCTGCCCGAGATCATGGGCGCCGGCGCGGCGCTCTTCGACTTCGACGGCGACGGCGATCTGGACGCGTACCTGGTGCAGGGGTCCGACCTGGAGCCGGGCGCCGCGGCCCCTACCGGCAGCTCCCCCGTCCGCGACCGCCTGTTCCGCAACGACCTGGTGGAAAGCGGCGAACTACGGTTCATCGACGTCACTGCGGACTCGGGCCTCGACTCCACCGGCTACGGCATGGGCGTGGCCGCCGCGGACTACGACGGCGACGGCCGGACTGACCTGTACGTGACGAACTTCGGGCCGAACCGGCTCTGGCGCAATCTGGGCGGAGGGCGGTTCGCGGACGCGACGCAGGCGGCCGGCGCCGACGATCCCAGGTGGAGCGTCCCCGCGGCCTTCTTCGACTACGACCGGGACGGCGCGCTGGACCTGTTCGTCGCCAACTACGTGGACTTCAATCTCGGCAGCCACACGGTGTGCACCTTCGGCAGCGGCGAACCGGACTACTGCAGCCCGAAGACGTACCGGGCGGAACCGGACCGCCTGCTCCGCAATCTCGGCAACGGGAGCTTCCAGGACGCAACGGGCCGGGCTGGCATCGCATCCGAGTTCGGCAACGGCCTCGGCGCCGTGCCGGCCGATCTCGATCTCGACGGCCGGCTCGACCTCTACGTCGCCAACGACGGCACGCCGAACCAGATGTGGATGAACCTTGGCGGCGGCCGCTTCGAGAACCGGGCTCTGTTCGCGGGCTCGGCAGTGAACGGCAGGGGCGAAGCCGAGGCCGGCATGGGCGTCGACGCCGGCGACCTGGACGGTGACGGCGACGAGGACCTCTACGTGACCCACATCACCGGCGAGACGAGCACCCTCTACCTGAACGACGGCAGCGGTCTGTTCTCGGACGCCGGCATGGTCGCCGGGCTCGACACACCCAGCCTGGCAATGACCGGCTTCGGCACCGGCTGGTTGGACTTCGACAACGACGGCGACCTGGACGTGCTGGCCGTCAACGGCGCCGTGCGTCGCCTCGACCGGGCCCGCGCCGGCGCTGAGGCCGCCGCGCGGTCGGCCGCGGCCACCGACCACGAACGCCGCTTCGGACAGCCGAATCAACTCTTCCGCAACCTCGGGGACGGCCGCTTCGAGGACGTCTCGGCGCTTGGAGGCGCTTCCTTCAGGGCCTACGAAGTCTCCCGCGGCGCCGCCTTCGGCGATGTGGACAACGACGGCGATACGGACGTCCTGATCTCGAACAACAACGGAACGGTCCGGCTGCTGCTGAACGTCACCGGCCAGGACAGCGGCTGGATCGGTCTACGGCTCGTCACCGCGGACGGTAGGCGGGACGCTCTCGGCAGCCTGGTCAGAGTCGCACTGGATGACGGCCGGATGATCACCCGCCGCGTCCGCGCGCAGTGGAGCTACGCCTCCTCCAGCGACCCGAGAGTCCTGGTCGGACTCGGCGCCGCCGGCATCGAGGATGTTCGGGTGACCTGGCTCGGCGGCGGCGAGGAGTCGTTCGGCCCGCTCTCGCCCCGGACCTACCACGAACTGCGCCAGGGAGACGGCGGGCAATGACTGTCCCGTCGCCGCTCTACCTGGGAACGCGGGCGTCTCGCCCGCATCCGGGGCCCCGGCGCCGACCTTTCATCTCCCTGCCCTTCTCACTCGCCACGATTGCCGTCGCCCTGCTGGCCTGTACAGACGGCGGCGAGCGGCTTCCATTGCCCTCCAGCTACGAACCGCACGACCCAGCCGTCCGCGCCCAGATCGCAAGCCTCGAGCGGCGCGTCCGCACCCTCGAAGCGAACGGAGCAACCGACGCCGAACTGGCGACCGCGCTCGGCGAGCTCGGCAAGCTCTACCACGGCCTGCAACTGCTCGACAGCCATGCGTTCACCGCGCTGCAGGCCGCCGAAGACTGCTACCGGGAAGCGAGCCGCCTCGATCCGACCGATCATCGGTGGCCATACCTGACCGCCTTCGCCAGCCAGACCGCCGGCGATCTCGAAGCGGCAGCCTCCGCCTACCGCGCGACGATCGCGATCGAGCCCGACCTGATCCCGGCCCTGCACCGCCTTGCCGAAACCGAGGCGGCACGCGGCCGTCCCGAGGCAGCCACCGCGCTCTGGAACCGGGCGCTCAAGGTCCAGTCCGGGTTCGCCCCCGCGCTCTACGGCCTCGGCGCCCTGGCGCTCGATCGAGGCGACGCCGAGACCGCAACCGGCTTCCTGGAGCGAGCGCTCGCCGCCGAACCCGGCGCGGGCCGCGGTCACTACTCGCTCGGCATGGCGTACCGCCGCCTGGGCGACGAAGACCGAGCCGCCACCCACCTGGCACAGGCGAGCCACATGGGCTTCACTCTGGACGATCCCCTTGTCCGCGAACTCGCCTACCTGCCCACCGGCAGCACCGCCCTGGTCCAGCAGGGCTTGATCGCGGTCCAGGCGGGCGAGTTCGCCGCCGCGGCAACGCTCTTCGGCCGCGCCGTCGAAGCCGATCCCACGAACCTCGAGGCGCGGCAACACCTGGCTCTGGCTCACATGGACGCCGGCCAGTTCGACCAGGCTCAGACCGCCTACGAAGAGCTCCTGGCGCTCGATCCCACCTCGGCTTCGGCCCACTTCGAGTTGGCCCAACTCCACGCCGGCCTCGGTCGTCCGCTGGAGGCGATTCGGCGCCTGACCGCCGCAACTGAACTGGCGCCCGACTACAAACAGGCCCACTACCAGCTCGCCCTGCTCCTCGAACGCGCCGGCCGACCCCGCGAAGCGCTGGAGCGATACGACCGGGTGCTGTCGCTCGACCCGAGCTACGCCGAGGCGTCAACCCGGCGAGCCGGCGCCCTCGCCGCCGCCGGCCGCCCCGCCGAGGCTCTGGAGATCCTGGAAGCCCGGGTCGCCGAAGCTCCCTCGGACGCCGCCGCCCTGCACGCCCTGAGCGTCGTCCTCCGGCAGCAGGACCGGCTCCCGGAAGCGCACACTGCCCTGGAGCGCGGCCTCGCATCCGCGTCGTTTGCCGTCCCCGACGAGGCGCGACTGCGGACCGAACTCGGGGGCATCTTCGCCATCCAGGGACGGCTGCGGGAGGCGGCGCGGCAGCTTGAGACCGCCCGGCAGCTCGATCCCACAGAGCCCCAGACCAGCTTCCTGCTCGGCATGATCCTCCTCGACCTGCGCCGCCCCGAACAAGCCGCCCGGGCATTCGCCGCCGCGCTCGCGGTCCGTCCGGATCTTACGGCGGCCCGTGTCCGCCTCGCGTCCATCCTGGCCCAGACCGACCGCTGTGGCGAAGCTTTGGCACTCCTCGAAGACGGCCGACGCTTCGCCGGAGGCGACCCGTCGTTGGCCCAGGCGCTGCGACAACTGCGGAGCGTCTGCGCGGAGCGCTGACGCCGCGCAGGTAGGCCTGCCGGTACGGGCTGCCACCCGGGAAGGCCGGCAGGAAGGAGTGGTGGATGTTGATCACCCGGTTCGGGTAGCACTCCAGGAGCGGTATAGTAGCCGCCACCATGCATGCATCGGCGCAGCGGATGCGGCCCGCCTTCGGCGCGGGTTCGGCACTGGTGCTGCTCCTCCTGACTTCAGCGTCAGCCGGCGCCCAGACCGCGCAAACCCCGGCGGACGGCATCAAGCTGTTCGAAGACAACGTGCGGCCGGTGCTGGAGCAAAACTGCTTCATGTGCCACTCGGACCCGGACCGGGCCGAGAACGGCCTGCTGCTCACCACCAGGGCTGGACTCCTGCGCGGAGGCGAACGCGGCCCGGCGATCTCCACCTCCGAGCCCAGCCTGAGCCTGTTGCTCGAGGCGGTCGGGTACCACGACGAGCAGTTGCAGATGCCGCCCACAGGAAGGCTCGCCGACGCGGACATCGAGGTGATCCGGCAATGGGTCCAGCTCGGTGCGCCCTTCGGCGGCGGCGAGGACGACATCGCGGAAGTAGCGGCGGCCGGCGACGAGTTCCAGATCACCGATGCCGACCGTGCATGGTGGTCCGTCCGACCGCTCGTGCGCCCCGACGTCCCCGCGGTGGCGGACCCGGACTGGCCGCTCAACCCGATCGACAACTACCTGCTCGCCCGGATCGAGGCGGCCGACCTCGAGCCGCCGCCGACCGCAGGCCGCCGGGCTCTGATCCGGCGCGCGAGCTACGACCTGACCGGGCTGCCACCGACCTTCGAGGAGGTCCAGGCCTTCGAGCAGGACCAGCGCCCCGACGCCTGGGAACGCCTCATCGACCGCCTGCTGGCGTCACCCCACTACGGCGAGCGCTGGGGCCGCCACTGGCTCGACCTCGTCCGCTACGCCGAGACCGACGGCTACGAGCGCGACCGCAAGAAGCCCTCGGCCTGGCGCTACCGCGACTGGGTGATCGACGCCCTCAACGCGGACATGCCGTACAACGAGTTCCTGACCCACCAGCTCGCCGGCGACGAGCTCGACCACCCCACCGCCGCGTCGATCATCGCCACCGGCTATCTGCGACTGGGGATCTGGGACGACGAGCCCACGGACACCGCGCTCGCCCAGTACGACGATCTCGACTCGGTCCTCGATACGACATCCCGCGTGATGCTCGGCATGTCGATCGGCTGCGCCCGCTGCCACAACCACCGCGGCGATCCGATTCCCCAGACCGACTACTACCGGATGCTGTCGTTCTTCCGGGGCATCGCGCCCTACAAGGTCGGCGGCGGCAACCAACCGACGCCCGAGAACTACCGCGACCTCATCCCCGAGGATCTCGGCTCGGCCGAGGGCGAAGCGGAGGCAGAGCGCTGGCGCGCCGAACGGCGGCAGCTCATCCAGGCAGCCCGCTCGTCGGCCGCGTCCCTCATCGACGCCGCCACGGCCGAAGAACTCGACGCGGCCAGGAAGACCGCGGAAACGGGGTTGGTTGCCCATCTTCCGCTCGACGAACAGGTGTCCCTGGTCGCGGGTGACCGCAGGGGCCGCTTCCACGGCCGGGTCGAGGAGGCGCAGGTGGGCGCGGACGGCATCGCCGGCAGCGCCTACACCTTCGACGGCGAGAACGACTCGGTACGCCTGCCGCGCCCGGTGGCGGACGACTTCACCGTCAGTCTCTGGTTCAGGACCACGGACGGCGCGCCGGGCGGCGTTCAGTTCGAATGGGCGAAGGGAAGAGCTCTCGTCACTTCCGTGGAACAACTGCTGGGCTTCGGCCTTTCGATGGTCGGTAACGGCTACGTCGTTGCCGGCGTCTCCGAGAAGACGGACGACTCCCCCATGCGGACGAGCGTCTCGTCCGGCCCCGGCTACAACGACGGGCACTGGCGCCACGCCGCTTTCACCCGCGATGGAGAGTCCGGCGCCATCGCCCTCTTCGTCGACGGTGTGCAGGCCGGTGAGGCCAGGGGAAACGGGAGCGATCTGGGAGAGCCCCTGTTCCTCGACCTGGGACGGCGCGGCGCCGGCGGCCACTTCGCCGGTTCGATGGACGAGGTGAGGTTCTACGACCGGGTGCTGTCGCCGCGGGAGATCCTGGGCCTGGCGATCGATCCGGCTACCGGCGGGGCGGCGCTGGCCCTTGCTGCCGGCCTGCAGCCGGATGCGGGCAAGACGCCCGCATTCCCAGCAACAGAGCCGGCAAGGGCTTACAACGACGCGGTCCAGGCTCTCGCCGACCATGCCCCCAACCCGCGCAAGACCGTCGAGGTGCTGCGGGTCAAGGAGATTGGGCCCGAGGCGCCGCCCACCCACGTGCTCATCCGCGGCAACCCGCACGCGCCGGCGGAACGGGTCGAGCCCGGGTTCCCGCTCATCCTCGGCAACGCGGATCCGGGCCTCGCCGAGCGCGCGGCCGACTCGCCCAGCACCGGCCGCCGCCGCGCCCTCGCCCGTTGGATCGCCGAGGACGGCAACCTGCGCACGTCCCGCGTGATGGCGAACCGCCTGTGGCAGTACCACTTCGGCCGCGGACTGTCGCCGACCCCGAACGACTTCGGCCGCTTCGGGCAGAAGGCGACCCACCCCGATCTGCTCGACTGGCTGGCGACCGAGTTCGTGGCCCGGGAATGGAGCCTCAAGTCGATGCACCGCCTCATGATGGCCAGCCGGGCCTACCAGATGTCCTCGCGCCCGCCGGAGGGAGCGCTCGAAGCCGATCCCGGCAACGACCTGTTCAACCGCTTCAACATGAGACGGTTGACTGCCGAGGAAATCCGGGACTCCGTCCTGGCCGCGACCGGGCGTCTCAACCTCGAGTTCGGCGGCCCCAGCGTCTATCCGCCCATGCCGGCAGCGGTTCTCGCCACCGCTTCGCAGCCCGACCAGGCCTGGGGCGACGCGACGCCCGAACAGGCCTCGCGGCGCAGCATCTACATCCACGTCAAGCGTTCCCTGCTGCATCCGTTGCTCGAGAGCCTGGACTTCGCAGACACCGACTCCACCTGCCCCGTCCGCTTCACGACCACCCAGCCGACCCAGGCGCTGATGATGCTCAACGGGGCCTTCATGGGCGAGCAGGCGGCGGCCCTGGCGGATCGCGTTGACGGCGCCGGCGGATCGATCGAGGACCGGGTTGCCGAAGCGCTCCGGGTCGTGCTCGCACGCCAACCGGGGACCGCGGAGATCGCCCGCGGCGTCGGCCTGGTCGAGGAGCTCGAGCGGGAAGAGGGTTTCGACTCCTCTGCCGCGTTCGCCAGTCTCTCCCTTCTGCTGTTGAATCTGAACGAGTTCGTCTACCTCGACTAAGCTGAGGAGTAGAACGATGACCCACGACCCTGATCGACCTCGCAACACCTTCTGCGGTCAGACCCGGCGCGAGTTCCTGTGGGAGGCCGGAGGCGCCTTCACCTCCGTCGCTCTGGCGAGCATGCTGTCCAACGACAACTTCCTCGCCGCCCAGACCGTCGCCGCCGACGGCGCCACCGAGTGGAAGAACCCCCTGGCCCCCAAGCCGCCCCACTTCGACGGCCCGGCCAAGGCGGTGATCTTCCTGTTCATGTACGGCGGACCCAGCCAGGTCGACACCTTCGACTACAAGCCGAAGCTCTACCCCCTCGACGGCAAGACGATCGAGATCAGCACCAAGGGTCGCGGCGGCTCGCGGAGCCAGGGCCGGGTGGTCGGCCCGAAGTGGAAGTTCAAGCAGTACGGGGAGTGCGGCAAGTGGGTCTCCGACCTGTTCCCGAACATCGGCGGCTGCGTCGACGACATCGCCTTCATCCACTCGATGACCGCGGACGCGCCGCTCCACGGCTCCGCGATGCTGCAGATGAACAGCGGCCGCATCCTCTCCGGCAGCCCCGCCATCGGTTCCTGGGTGAACTACGGCCTCGGCACCGAGAACGAGAACCTGCCCGGCTTCGTCGTCATGCTCGACCCCACCGGCGGCCCGATCAGCGGCGCCAAGAACTGGTCCAGCGGCTACATGCCGGCCAGCTACCAGGGCACCGTGATCCGCTCGAGCGGCACGCCGATCCTGGCGCTCGACCCGCCGCCGGGCATGTCGCGCCAGGCGCAGCGCCGGCTGCTCGACCGCCTGCGCGAGTACAACGAGGAACACGCCGCGCCGCGCTCCGAGAACAGTGAACTCGCGGCCCGCATCGCGAGCTACGAACTCGCCTACCGAATGCAGCAGCACGCGCCCGAAGCAGTCGATCTGTCGGGCGAGTCGGAGAACATCCGGAACCTCTACGGTCTCGACCAGGACCGCACGAAGGACTTCGGCAGCCGCTGCCTGCTGGCGCGCCGCCTGGTCGAGCGCGGCGTGCGCTTCGTGCAGGTCTACTCGGGCGGCAACCACAACGACAACAACTGGGACGCCCACGGCGATCTGGTCAAGAACCACGAGTACCATGCCGGCGCCACCGACCGGCCGATCGCCGGCCTGCTGCGCGACCTGAAGCAGCGTGGCCTGCTCGACAGCACCCTGGTCATCTGGGGCGGCGAGTTCGGCCGTCAGCCCACCGCCGAGTACGCCGAGGGCACCGGCCGCGATCACAACGCCTACGGCTTCACGATGTGGATGGCCGGCGGCGGGATCAAGGGCGGCGCCAGCGTCGGCGAGACGGACGAACTCGGCAACCGGGCCGAGGTCGACCGCTTCCACGTCAAGAACCTGCACGCGACCGTCCTGCAGCAACTCGGTCTCGACCCCAACGCCCTGTCGTACTTCCACGCCGGCCTCGACCAGAAGCTCGTCGGCGTCGAAGGCGCGAAGCCGATCCACCAGATCGTCGCGTAGGCTGTGCCGTCGGTGGCGTCGGTCTTGCCAGAATAGAGGCCGGACCGATGTTGACGCGAAGGAGATGGCCGGCGGCGGCTCTGTTGTGGGTGTGCGCTGCGAGTGCGGCACTGGCACAGCAGACCGTCACGTTCGAGGCGGAGAGGGCGTCGTCGGCCGAGCTGAACGGGCAACTGGAACTTCGGGTCGACGGAACGCTCGTCGAGATCGAGGGCATCACGACGGCCGAAGACGGCTGGCAGACCCTCGTCTACATCGACTTCGCGCTGACCACGCCAAGCTCGGTTCATCAACTGGCGAACTCGCTGCTCGAACAGCTCGACGCACTGCTGGCGCTCGGCAGCCTGGAAATCGTGGTGGCGGACCCGGCCGCTCGCACGATCCTGCCGCCGACCCGGGACCTCGAGCTGGCCGAAGCCGCGCTGAGCCGGCTGGCCACCAGCGAGGAGGCCGCGAGCGCGCTGGTCGAAAGGCGGCGCCTGTTCGCCAGTGAGCGGCAGATCGAGCTCTCCCGTGCGCGACGAAGCCAGGCCGCTTCCGGGGACGAGTGGACGACCGAGCTCGAGACCCTGCTGCAGCAGATGGCGACCGACGCGCTCCGTGAGGAGGCGGCCATGCGCCGCAACCAGATCGACGGACTCGTCGCGTTTCTCGCCGACCGCGAGGATCTGAGGCGTGAGGCGCCGCAGGCCGTGGCGTCGCTCGATGACGACACCCTCGATCCAGGCGAAGAGCAAGGCGCACGGCGGCATCTGGTTCTGCTTAGCGATGGCCTGGTCACCGATCCGCTGAGCTACTACCTGGAACTGGTGCCGACCGCCGGCTCGCTCGCGGTGGAGTCGGCGGCCATGCCGAGCCTTCGGCCCGTGGCCCGCACCGCGGCGGCCTTCGGCTGGACCGCGGCGCCGATCGCCTTCGCATCCGAGGACGAGGACGAGGACGACGGCGTCGACCTCCGCTCGAACGAAGTGACGGTCGGCTTCACGCTCCGTTTCGGCCGCTCCCGGTCCGGTCCGCAGCAAACCGTCGAGGAGGAACTCCGGCTCTTCGTCCAGCCATCGGACTGGGACGTGGCCGCCGCGGCCACGGGCGGCGAGGTGCTCTCGAACAGTCTGGAGATCGCGGATTGGATCGAGCGGCTTCCCCGCCGTTTCGAGGCCAGGTTCCAGCTTCCGGACGGTGCGGCCGCCGCCGGCCCGTTCGACCTGCGGTCACGAAACGAAGATCACGAACTCCGTGCGCCGACCTTGGTTGCCGGCGCGGGCTCGCCCGACGACGTTGCCGAAATGCGGTTGCGGCGCGCCTTCGAGGGCGATCTGGACAGCGAGTTCGAGGGCGGAGGCAACAGCGGCATTGAAGTCGTCGCCTCGATCCAGATCGAGTCCACGTCGCCCGAGCGCACGGTCGGACGCCTGACCAGCACCATCGTGCCAGCCGCCGGCGCGCCACCTGGCAAGGCCGCATCGTGGCGGGTCAGCACCGGACTCCACCGCGAGGACGGCAGCGTGGTCGCCAGTCACGGCCGGCCCTTTGCACCGCCGGGCGCTGAACACCTGTCCTTCGAGCGGCCGCTCCAACTCCCGCCCGGCACCGACTCCGCGATCGTGCTGGCCGAGAACCTCGCCTCCGGACGCTGGGGCTATGCGCTGGTCGACTTCGTGGACGTGGCGGACCTGAGAGCGGAGGCCGACGCCCGTACACTCTCGCGCGCGATCAACCTGAGGCCCGAGGATCCGAACGACCAGCGTGGTCGGGTCGCCTTCGTAGCCGAGGTCCAGGAAGGGTTCACCGACCGGGTGCAGCGGGTCGTCTTCTACTACAACGGCCGGCGCGTGGCAGCCCGCAACCGGGCGCCGTACCGGGCTCGCATCGACCTCGGGCGGGGCGATCGCCTCGGCCGGGTCGAGGCCGTAGCCTTCAACGCCGAGGACCGGGAACTCGACCGCCACGAGCTGCTCGTCAACCAGCCCCCGCACGCGTTCTGGGTGCGCATCACCGAGCCGGAGGGCGGTCCCCACGCCGGCCCCGTCGACGTTGCCGCGGAAGTGAAGGTGCCGCGCGGCAGCCGCCTCGCGGAGATGCGCTTCTTCGTCAAGGACAGGCTGGCGGCGACGGCCCGGGAAGAGCCGTTCCGCCGCGAAGTGCTGGTGCCGGTGGGCGACCCGGAGAACTTCCTGCGGGTCGAGGCCCATTTGCTGGACGGCCGCATCGCGGAAGACGTCATCTTCCTCAGCCGACCCGGCCTCTCGGCCCGGATCGGCGTCGAACTGGTACAGCTCTACGTCGTCGCCACCGACCGTACCGGACTACCCGTGCGGGATCTGTCGGCCGCGGACTTCTCCGTCTTCGAGGACGACCGCGCCCAGGAACTGGAGTCGTTCCGGGTCGCCTTCGACCTCCCCCTGACCCTGGGCCTGGCAATCGACACCTCGAGCAGCCTCTTCCTGCGCATGCCCGACGTCAAACGCGCCGCGACCGCGTTCCTCGATTCGCTCGAGACCAGCCGCGACCGCGCCTTCCTGGTCGGCTTCGGCAGCGAACCGCGACTGGTTCGTGCCGCCACGTACAACCTGAACGCGGTACGCGGCGGCATCGGTTCGCTGCGACCGCGAGGCCGCACCGCTGTGTGGGGTGCGCTTTCCCTGGCCCTGGACCAGCTCGAGGGCCTGCGGGGGCGCAAGGCCCTCGTCGTCTTCTACGACGGAGACGACCAGGACTCCGACGCCGCCTTCAGACAGAGCCTGGAGCAGGCCCGGCGCGCCCGCGTTCCCGTCTACCTCGTGCTGATGAACGACGAGGCGGCGCGCACGGACGGGCGCAGCTTCAGTACCCGCACCTTCGTCAGCAAACTGGAACGGATGGCGAAGGCCGGCGGCGGCCGCGTCTACTACGTTCGGCACGACCAGCACCTGGCGCCGATCTTCGATTCGATCAGTCGCGAGCTCCGCAGCCACTACCTACTCACCTACTACCCGAAGGAAGAGCCGGGCGGACCGAACTGGCGGCAGGTCAACGTGGAACTCGGCCGCAATGGAGTGACGGCGAGGACGATCGAGGGCCGCGAGGTCAGGTAGGAACGGGATGACCGCCTCGCACTCCCGGTGTCGGCTGCTGGACCTCGTCCTGACCGCACTCGGGGTGTCGGCCGGGATCCATCCCGCTCCGGCGGCCGCGCAGGTGCTGAGCCGGGAGAGTGACCTCATCTTTCAGGTTCCCTCCCAGCCCAACCGGCGGCTGGACGCCGAGGCGGTCGAGATCCTGGAAAACGGCGAGCCGCGGGAAGTGCTTGCGGCCGACCGGGTCACCGATCGCTGGCGCATCGTCGTCTACTTCGACCTGCCCGCATCGACCCCGGCAGGCATCGAGGCCGCGGCGGCCGCGGTCGGCGCGGCAGCCGACCGGCTGGTGGCGCTCGGCGAAGTGGAGATGATCACCGCCGACCGGATCGTCGAGGTCGTCCTGGAACCGACCGCGGACGCAGACGAAGTGCGTGAAGCCGCGGCCGGGGTCGCGGGACACGCGCACGAGGCAGGCGGCGTGCTCGCGCTGCGAAGGCAAATGAAGGCCGCGGCCGACGCGCGATCCGGCGATCCAGATGCCGACGGTCTGCGCACGGCCGACCTCCTGGAGGGCTTTCTGCAGGAACTGGACACCCTGAACCGGCAGCGGGCGAACCTGCTCGAGTCGCTGGGCACGGCCTCCTGGGCGCGGGGGCCGCCAAGGACCCTGCTCCTGGTGCGCGACGGCATGGACCTGAACGCCGACGCCTTCGCGCAGCGGCTGCTGGGCGCACCGACTCCGGCCTTCGAGCGTGCGGCCGTCAGTGAACGGCGCCGCCAACGGAGTCTGGCGCGGGCCGTTGCCGCCCTGGGCTGGCGCGTCTACCCGCTTCATGCGGCGCCTCCCGCAGCGGCGATCGACGACCTCCTGCCCGGACGCCGGCAGTCCTCGGAGGAGTTCGCTCAGGCCAGCGGCGGTCAGGTGCTGACCAGTTCCGAGGAGGTCACCGCCGCGACCCTTCAGCTCGGCGAATCGTGGCGCGCGCGCTACCACTCGGCCGGCCATCGTGACGGGGCGCCGCACCCGGTCGACGTGCGCGTCGCGTCCTCCTCCGGCGGCCCGCCGCCGGACCTCGCCGCTCGCCGCTGGGCCACGGTCGCGGCGCCGACGGACCTAGTCGCCCTGCGCGCGAACCGAGCGCTGGAGAGCATGACCCGGAGCAGTGGCGATGCCGCAACCGCCGGCAGCGCCGAACTCGCCCTCCGCGGCGTCCTGCTGCCGCAGGGCATCGAGTCGATCGCCGACGGAGCGCCCGCCGAACTGGCCACGATCGACGGCCTCGCCACCGTCGGCAGCCTGCCGCCAACGTCCAGCGACGCCCTGCGGATCACGATCTACGGTCGCGGTCTGGACGCCCCTCCCCTGTTGATCCATCGCACCGGCTCGGGGGCCGAACTCGACCGCGGGATCTTTCGGTTCCGCACCCTGTTCGATCTGCCCACGGCGATCGACGAACTGGTCCTGATGGTCGAGGATCTGCGAAACGACCGGTGGCATGCCATCTTCCTCGAACGGGGCTCCAACCCCCTCGACGAGCGGAGCGACGTCGAGTTGCTGACTCCGGACGGCGCCGGTGGAGGCGATTCGGCCGCGACCACCGAAGCCGGCCTCCTTGCGGCGGCGCGGTCCGTCGCCCGGCGCGCCGGCTGGCGCGGCGGCGCCGCTCCCGGCGAACCGGACGCCGCACCGCAGGGGAACTGGGTGCGCCTGCTGCCCCCCCGCGGCGAGCGCTCGGGACTGCGAGGCAAGAAGTCCTTCGGCACGGTGACGACGAGCGACATCGTGCGCCGGGTCGAGTTCTACCTCGACGGCGAACTGGTCTTCGACGACAGGCGAAAGCCTTTCGAAACCCGGATCGACCTCGGACCGGAGGCGGTTCCCCACGTCATCCGCATCGTCGGTTACGACCGCGCGGACCGGCGGCTGGACGACGACGAACTGCCGATCAACCAGCCGCGGAGGAACACCGAGATCGGCATCGCCTCGGTCGAAGCGCAGGCGGGGGGAAGCTACGCCATCGAAGCGCGGGTCGAACTGGTCGCTGGACGCCGCCTCGACCGGGTCGAGTTCTACCGCAACGGCCGGCTCGCGGTGACCATGACCCGGCCACCCTTCCACACCGTCCTGCCGGGGCCCGTCATGCCGGGCGTCGACTTCGCGCGCATCGCGGTTTACATCGACGACGGCACGATGATCGAGGACGTGGAGTTCCTGTCCTCCGACGCACCCGTGGCCGCGACGATCGTCAACCTGGTCGAGGTGTACGTCGTCGTCAACGACGAGGAGGGCAAGCCGATCACCACGCTGACTCAGGAGGACTTCGTCCTGCTCGGCGGTCGCGACCAGATCCCGATCGAACGCTTCGCGGTCGCCGAGGACGTGCCCCTGGTGCTGGGACTCGCCGTCGACAGCTCCCGGAGCATGTGGGCCTTGATGCCGGACGTGCGCAAGGCGGCCGCCCGCTTCCTCGGCAACACCCTGACCAAGATCGATCAGGCGTTCCTCGTCGACTTCGATACCCGGCCGCGGCTGATCTCGGACACGACCGCCAGGGTCATGGACCTGATCGGCAGCCTGAACGAAATCCGGGCCGACGGGCAGACCGCGCTCTACGACGCGATGGAGTTCTCCCTGGTCCATCTCGCCCGGGACCAGGGCCGCCGCGCCCTGGTCGTGCTCACGGACGGCGACGACTTCGGCAGCCAAAGCAGCTACCGCAGGACGTTCAAGACCGCCGGCAACACCGGCGTCCCGATCTACGTGATCAGCATGAACCAGAGCGAAGCCCCGCGGGGACGCGGCCCCCGGAAGCTCGACATGGAGGCGATCTCCAAGGCCAGCGGCGGCCGCGTCTACTACGTCGGCAGCATGGACGCCGTGCTCTGGGCCTACGAGCACATCGGCACTGAACTCCGCAGCCAGTACATGCTCGGGTACTCGACGAGCGCGCCCCTGACTTCGAGTGAAGTCCAATCGATCAAGGTCGAGCTGAAGTCCAAACAGCCCGATCGCGAAGTGCGCATGGCGGTCGGCCGCGGACGCGGCTAGCAACTACTGGGTGCGCCCAGCGGCTACGGCTCGGCGACTACCGGGTTCTCCAGCACCCCGAGACCGTCGATCTCGATCCGCACCACATCGCCGGGAACCAGGAACTTCGGCGGCTTGTGGCCCAAACCGACGCCCGCCGGCGTGCCCGTGGTCACCACGTCGCCGGGCTCGAGCGTACACATCGTCGAGATCGTCTCGACCAGCTTCGGACAGTCGAAGACCAGCTCGCGCGTGTTCGAGTCCTGCCGCAGCTCGCCGTTGACCCAGGTGCGGATGCCGAGCGAGTGCGGATCCTCGACCTCGTCGGCCGTAACCAGGAACGGCCCCATCGGACCGTGGGTGTCCCAGCCCTTGCCCAGGATCATCGTCGGCGACCGTCGCTGCCAGTCGCGGACGGAGACGTCGTTGACGATCGTGTAGCCGGCGATTACGGATTCCGCGTCGGCTGCCGCAACGCCACGACAACGGCGGCCGATGACGAAGGCGAACTCGCCCTCGTAGTCGACCGCGGTCGATGCCCGCGGGATGTGGATGTCGCCGCCCGGCCGGTTGACGCAGGTGACCTGCTTGTTAAAAACCGTCGGGAACGACGGCGGCTTCTGGCCGGTCTCGGCCGCGTGGTCGGCGTAGTTCAGGCCGATGGCGAGGAACTTCCGCGGCCGCGGCACCGGGGCCAGCAGTTTCTGATCGGCCAGGGACGCGCGGCCGGCGCCCGAGTCCAGGGCGCGACGAGCCGCCTCCATCGCCTCCTCGCCGGCGGCCAGGAACCGGCACATGCCGCGCGGCAGGTCCGGCGCGGCGACGCTCAGGTCGACGACGGTTTCCTCGTCCGCCAGCACGCCGATCGCGGATCGGCCGTCTCGCACCAGGGAAAGAAGTTTCATTCGTCCGTTCTCCCTACTCTGCTTCCGGCAACGCCAGAGCAATGATCTCCGCCTGACCCTCGCCGCCGGCCGCTAGGGCGATGTACTGACGGCCGCCGATCTCGTAGGACATCGGCGTACCGCTCGGCGCCAGATCGAGGTTCACTTCGTGGATCACATCGCCGGTCTTCTTGTCGAATGCTCGCAGCACGGACACCTCGTCGCCACCGCCACCGCCGCCCATGCCCGGGGCGCCGCCCTGAGCCTGGAACAGCAGGGTGGTGGTCAGCAGCGGCCCGGCGGCGGGCGGTCCGCCAAGCGGACCTGGATCCTCACCGGTAATCCGCTCGATCTGCGCTCGCGGGCCGTCACCGAGAGGCTTCATCCAGGCGTGCTCGCCCGTGTTCAGATCGATCGCCGTGATCCGGCCATAGGGCGGCCTGGTCAGGGGCAGGCCCATCGGACCCGGGAGGAAGAAGCTCTCGATGCCGCTCATGCCGCGGATGTAACGGAAGTTCGAGCGGGCGCCGTCCGGCTCCGTCAGCTTGACGACCATCGGCATCGTGAACGACGGAATGTAGATCGTAGACGTCTCCGGATCGACCGCCGCGCCGTACCAGTTCGCGCCGCCGGCCCAACCCGGGAGCAGCACGGTGCCCTGAAGCGAAGGCGGCGTGAACAGCGGCCCGTAGACCCACTTGTCCCGGATCTTCTTCGCCGCCTTGTGCAGTTCGGGAGTGAACGCAATCAGCATGTCGTCGCCGACGAACCCCTGGTGCTCGTAGGGCGCCGGCTTGGTCGGGAAAGGCTGGGTCTCCGATGTGCGCTCGCCGGGCACGTCGGTCTGCGGCACCGGCCGCTCCTCGATCGGCCACACGGGTTCGCCGGTCTCGCGATCGAAGACGTAGATGAAGCCCTGCTTCGTGATCTGGGCGACGGCCTTGATCTCCTTGCCGTCTACCACGATGTCGACCAGGTTCGGCGCCGCCGGCACGTCGTAGTCCCACAGGCCGTGGTGGACGAACTGGAAGTGCCACACCTTTTCGCCGGTGTCCGCGTCGACGCAGACCAGGCTCTCGGCGTAGAGGTTGTCGCCCAGGCGGTGGCCGCCATACCAGTCGTTCGTCGGCGTGCTGATGGGCAGGTAGACGTAGCCCAGCTCCGGGTCGCCGCTCATCACGGACCAGACGTTCGTGTTGCCGCTGTAGGTCCACGACTCGTTCTCCCAGGTCTCGACTCCCGGTTCGTCGCCCTGGGGAATGGTGTGGAAGATCCACTTCTGCTCGCCGGTGCGCACGTCGAATCCGCGCACATGGCCGGGGGGCATCTCCTTGCGGATCGGACCGTCGAAGATCGACGACCCGACGACCACCGTGTCGCCGATGACCATCGGCGCCGAGATCACCGAGTACACGCGGCGCGGCACCGTCCGGCCGAGTCCCTCAGTCAGATCGACCTTGCCCTCCGTCCCGAAGCCGCCGACCGGTTCGCCGGTATGGGCGTCGATCGCCCACAGGTAGGCCTGGTTCGTCGGCATCAGGATGCGCGCCTGCTCGCCGTCGGTCCAGTAGCCGACGCCGCGGTGGTTGTAACCCAGGTTCGTCGGCCGACTCGTGCGCCAGTCCTCGGTGTCGAAGACCCACTTCGACTCCCCGGTCTCGCCGTCGATCGCGGCCACCTGGCCATATGACGTCGTTACGTAGAGCACTCCGCCGACCATCAGCGGCGTCACCTTGTAGGGGCCCGGCTTGAGCATCGCGTGCCTGGTCTCGGCCTCGGCGTTGTCGGGCGACTCCCAGCGCCAGGCCACCTCGAGGTCGGCGACGTTGTCGCGGTCGATCTGATCGAGCGCGGTGTACTTCGTGCTGCCGTAGTCGCCGCCGTAGGACGGCCAGTCGCCGGCGCCGACGCCGTGCTGTGCCCGGGATGCGGGCGCCGCCAGCACCAGCGCGGCAAGAATGATCGACGACGTGAGTGCTCCGTTTGGTCTGGTCAATGCGGTTTCTCCTCCAAGTGGGTGCGCGGCCGCGCGATCATACCGGCGGCAAGACGGGATACGGCGCTCCGGCGCCTGAGTTTCCGTCTCCGCCACGCGACGCACCGCGAATCCGCTCCCAGTTGCCATATGCTTGCCCTCCTCTTCCCAAAGACGATCCGCATTCCCTTCCGACCCCCAAAACCTAAGAATGCTCACGCCGGCCACGATCGCGCTGGCCGTGGCAGCTTTCGCGGCCATGGGCGCCGCCGGTTCGCCCCTGGAGGACCAGACCGACGATCCGGCCCTGCCGCGGGCATCCGAACGGCTGCAGCAGTACCTGCGGATCGATACGACGAACCCGCCCGGCAACGAGAGTCGCGCCGTCGCCTTCTTCGCCGACGTCTTCGAGCGCGAGGGGGTCGCCTACGAGACCGTCGAGCCGGCGCCCGGCCGGGGCAGCATCTGGGCGCGTCTTACGGGCGGTTCGGCGCCGGGCATCATCCTGCTCCACCACACGGACGTGGTGCCGGCGGACGGCCGCTTCTGGAAGCACGGCCCGCTCTCCGGCGCCTACGACGAGGGCTACCTCTACGGTCGGGGCGCCCTGGATACCAAGGGTCTGGGCATCATGCACCTGGAGGCGTTCCTCGCCCTCGCCCTCTCCGGCAAGCCCCTCCACCGAGATGTCATCTTCCTCGCCACGGCGGACGAGGAAGCCGGGGGTCTGAAGGGCGCCGGCTGGCTCGTCCGCAACCGGCCGGACCTGCTCGAAGGTGTCGGTCTGCTCCTGAACGAGGGCGGCAGTGGGCGTGTTCTGGGCAACCGCGTGGCGTTCAGCGTCGAAGTGACGCAGAAGGTGCCGCTCTGGCTGAGACTGAACGCGGTAGGTCCCGCCGGCCACGGCTCGAGTCCGTCCCCCCGAAGCGCGGTAACCGACCTGGTCGAAGCGCTGGAACGTCTGGGTCGGAACCCCTTCGCGCCTCGCATCGTGCCCGCTGTGGGTGACTTCTTCCGAAGTCTGGCTGACCTGGAGGCCGCGGCAGCCGATCTTGCCGATCCCGAACGGCTGATCGCGGCGCCGGAGCGGCTCGCCTCCCTGCACCGGACGAACCCAATGCTGCACGCCCTGACCAGGAACACCTGCGCGGTCACGCGGCTCGAAGCGTCGAGCAAGATCAACGTCGTGGCCCCCGCCGCAAGCGCCGAACTCGACTGCCGCCTGTTGCCCGATCAGAGCCCGCGCCTCTTCATCCGCGACCTGAGAGCCAGCCTCGACCAGCCGTCGGTCTCGATCGAGGTCCTCATGTCCTTCACGCCGGCCGTCTCCTCGACCGACACCGAGCTCTACCGCGCCATCGAGAACGTCACCGCCCGCCGCTACCCCGGTTCGACCGTCTTGCCCGCCGTCACCGCCGGCTTCACCGACAGCCACTTCTTCCGCGACCTCGGGATCGTCGCCTACGGCTTCTCGCCGGTCGTCATCCCGAGCTCCGATCAGGGCGGAGTGCACGGCAACAACGAGCGGATCTCGGTCCAGAACGTCGAGCGCGGGTGGCAGACGATGCTCGACCTGCTGCAGATCATCGCGGTCACACCTGACCGCCGGCCAGCCGCGGCAACCGGGATCCCGCCCACCGCCGGCGGCGACGCCCGCTGAAGGATTTCCAGCCATGAAACGTCCATCCTCCATCGCCTTCCTCCTCGCCCTCATCGCCCTCATCGCCTGCACCGGCGAGCCCGCCGACCCCTTCCTGGTCCAGGCCGACGCCGGCCCGGTCCAGGGGTTCGCTCCCGAGCACGCCGACGACATCGCCGCCTTCCTCGGCATCCCCTTCGCCCAACCGCCGGACGGCGAGCTGCGCTGGCGTCCGCCCCAACCCGCCGACCCGTGGACCGAGCCGCTCGTAGCCTCCGACCACGCCCCCATCTGCCCGCAACCCCGCGCCCAGCTCCCTCATAGCGAGGACTGCCTGTACCTGAACGTCTGGGCCCCAACCGATCGCGCGGATAGCGAACCGCTGCCGGTCATGGTGTGGATTCACGGCGGCGGCTTCGTCGGCGGCAACGGCCGGCTCGGCGAGGCGCCCGTCACAGGCCGCGGCGCCGGCCTGGCGCGGCGCGGTGTCGTCGTGGTCAGCATCCAGTACCGGCTGGGCGTGCTCGGCTTCTTTGCCCATCCGGCCCTGGCCGCGGAGGCCGAGGCCGCCGGCGAACCCGAGACGAACCACGGCGTGCTAGACATGGTGGCCGCTCTTGAGTGGGTCCAGCGCAACGCCGCGGCCTTCGGAGGCGACCCGGAGCGCGTGACGATCTTCGGCGTCTCAGCGGGCGGGATGGCGGTGAACACCCTGATGAGCGCCCCTGCCGCCGAAGGGCTGTTCCACCGCGCCATCGCCGAGAGCGGCTACGGCACCTGGTCCCTGCCCCACATCAGTGAAGCCAGGTGGGGCCTGCCCTCCGCCCGCGACCAGGGCGCCGAGCTGATCGACGGTGGTTTCGATCTCGGGGAGAAGCCTTCCGGCGCCGACCTGCGGGCGATTCCGTTCGAGGAACTCATCGCGCAGCGCACCAGCTTCTGGGTGCCGATTGTGGACACCGTGCTCCCGGACGAGCCCGGCATCGTGTTCGCCCGCGGCGAGCAGCACGACGTGCCCTATATCACCGGCGGCAACAGCTTCGAAGGGACGATCTTCCGCGCCTTCGCGATGGCGCCCGACGACTACTTCGCCACCTTCGGCGACCGCGAACAGCAGGCCCGGAGTCTCTACGGCGCGGACGAAGGAACCGAGGACGACGCCGAGCGCGTGGCGGCGGCCACCCTGTTCGGCGACCAGCGCTACGTCATCTCAGGCCGCTACCTCGCGGAACAGATGAAGAGCGTCTCCTCGCCGGGATGGGCCTACTACTTCCAGTTCGTTCCCGAAGCCCAGCGCGAGACGTTCCCCGGGGCACCCCACGGTTCCGAGGTCGCCTACGCCTTCGGCGCTACGAACGACCCGGAGTCCGAGCGCTACCCCGGCGCCTCTGGCGCCGCCCTCGGCGAAGCGATGGTCGGCTACTGGACCCGCTTCGCCGCCACCGGCGACCCGAACGGCGACGGCGCCCCGATGTGGCCCGTGTATGACCGGGAGAGCGACACCTGGATGGTGCTCGACGCGCCGGAACCGCAGGCCACGGAGGGAGTGCTCAAGGACAAACTCGACCTGCTGGAGGCGGTGTACCTGGACCGGCTGGCCGGGGAGTAGAGGGAGCCGTCGCCAGCCCCGGCGAGCTCACTCCTCGGTGAAGAGGTCGGATTGCCGCGGGCGGACCCGGTCTTTGTCCGCCCTGCCGGATGCCCGGTCCGACTTCTCCCGACTTGCTGACCCGCACTGCGCGGTTCGAGTGATCGCCTCGACGAAACCGTCCTCGTCATCAGGTTCCGGCCACGGACGAGCTCCGCGCTCCAGCAAGGCGGCCAGCCCGTCGGATTCGCCCAAGGCGGAGCGTACGTAAACCGGACAACCCGACCTTCGCTCGACCTCGACAACGGCGCCAGCCCAGGTGCCTCCCCTGCCGACCAGCGCATCCACAACCAGGGCCGCATCGGCCAGCGCATAGATCTGGCTGTTTCGCCCCATCGCGTGACCGGCGACAAACCGAGCGCGTGGATCGTAGGGCGAGACGAGTACCAGCCTGCCGTCCCTCAGCGCATGGCGGTTCTCCCGGCTCGTGGCGCCCCGCGCCAAGTCGCTGGCCAGGACGCCGATCGTCCGCCCGCCGGCATCGAGCACCCCGGTCATTGCGGCGCGGTCGACGCCCCGCGCTCCCCCGGAGATGATCGTGCGCCCCGACCTGGCCGCAAGCCCGCCGATCGCGGCCGCGTATTCGAGCAGCGGCGCCGGGACGTTCCGGGGACCGACCACCGCCAGCCCCCCGTCGTCGAGGAGGGAACGGTCGCCGCAGCCGTAGAGCACTGGCGGCGCCTTCTCCCCGAGCCGGCGCTTGAGCCGCCGCGGGTAGTCGTTGTCGGCCCGGCTCAGGACCCAAATCGCGCGCGCCTGCCAACGTTCGACGGCAAGGCCCAACTGGACGCCGCGGCCCCGGAGAGCCTCGATCCGCACGCGATCCAGCTTCGGCCCCGGCGGATCCAGACACTCATCGAGCACGGAGTCCGCGTCGGCCCCCAGCAGATCCGCCGGCTCGCGCCCAATCTCTCGCAGCCGCCGCGCCAGCACCGCGTACTCCCTCATCGGCGTCAGCGGCGTCAGCGGCCTCACCGGAGCCTCCGGGGCCGACCGGACCGCCAAGATCAGCGGCGCCGTCAGCAGCAGGATGGCCTGCGTGTTCGGGGAGATGGGCGGGGTGTTCATCCCTTCGCCACGTGAGCGCTGTCCTCCATCACCGTCTGCTCGGGACGATTCTAGGTGCAGACCAGGACTCACCGGACCGGCCGACCGATCGCCCGAGCGACCAGCTCGGCGGAATCGTGCGCCGGCGGCACGTCTTGTCCTGTCTTTTCCCGCGTCAGCTCTAGTCGGCCCCCTGCGTGCCGCCTGCACCTGAGCTCCAACGCTGAGGCTCAGGCAAGAATACGTCCGCGGGAACATGTCCACCGAACAGCTTCTTCTCTCGGTGACTTCGCCAGCGCTTCAGACGTCTCTCGATCTCCGGTCCGATGCTCGACTCGAACAAACGCATCAGCTCGCTCGATGTATCGAAGTCGGATCGCCAAAGCCCGAAACGGGCATCGACGACCTTCGTGAACAGCACCGAGTAGCGCCAGAACTCCACAGGACTCTGTGCAGCGCACATTTCACCAAACCAATGGCGCGCCCATTGATCGCGGTCCCAGGCGTACTTGGCGGAGTTCCAGGCTTCTCCAAGAAGGCCATGCTCAAACTGCATGGCATCAAGATCCCACCGGCTATGCACCTGTGGCCGCGAAAAGTCCAGGACCATCAGCGCCCGGGCCATGCCTTCAGGTTCCGACCGGCTCCACCGTTGCTCTACGAATCGCGACAGCAACGGGTCCCGGTCTGCAGCCAAAGCC
This sequence comes from Candidatus Multivorans sp., assembly GCA_965238135.1. GTDB lineage: Bacteria > Acidobacteriota > Thermoanaerobaculia > Multivoradales > Multivoraceae > Multivorans. Next base: position 1,187,192 of record OZ250177.1, read on the forward strand.
GCAAGCACCTCAAGCGCGATGTCGCGGTCGTTCCTGGCACCGTCGAGCCGCTCGAAGCACAGCCGCACGACATCCTCGGTGTCCGCTGCGCTCCAAGACACAAAGGCGTCCAGCGAAACTCCGGCTGGTCCGTGAGTAAACCGGACGAACGAATGGACGTTCTTCACTCTCTTGAGCAACTCCGCCGCACGACCGGGTGAATCGTGGCGGATCGCGTGAGCCAACGACAAGGCGACACCCTTCAGCGGCGAAAGCCGTCGATCCGAGGCAGCCATGAACCAGTCGAGCCATTGATCCGCCACGTCCCCAGCCGAACGGACGATCTCGCCGAACGCCTCCAAGGACGGTGGATACAGGACGATCTCAGCACGCTTTCGGATCAACGTCCGGGCAAACTTCTCGAAGAACGCACGATCTCGGTCCCGACGCCGTTCAGACGCTTCAGGCGACGCCGAAAGCCCTTCCAGGAGCTCCCCCTCAATCAGCCGCTCTCGTACCCGAGCCGATGGCGGTGCCTCCTGGTCTCGGGAGGGAACGGCTATAGCGACCTGCCGACTGCCTCGACTCGCGTCAAGCTGTAGCGCAGACTTGATCGAATCATCAATCAGCTCGGCGACCATGCCGGCCACCTGCCCAGCACTTCCCTCTGCCGCAACGCCGTAGACGCGCGCAGACATTCGAGTCAGGGCCTCTTCCCACCGCATCAGCCCCTCTTCCGCTGCGCGAATCAGGACCAGCGATCCGAAGAAATCCGACTGGGAGAACTCCGGCGCATCGGCACTCGTCCAGTCGCTAGCAGCAAACCGGGAGACGAGCGAAGTGTCGTCAACGTACTCGACGACGCCAAGGGCCGTTGCCTTGACAGCCTCGTTGGGCGACTCCATCAGAGCGGAGAGCCTTGCGCGAAGACGCTTGGAGACCTGTACGCGGTGGAATCTCGAGAAGGCGAGCAGCGCAAGCTGCTCCCCCTCGCGTTGGGCCTCGCACGCTGCCTCCAGCCGTCGGGTGAAGTCCGCCTGCTTCAAGGGCTTGGCCAACTCGACCATGCGCAGAAGCACTCCGCGTTCGTCGTCAACTTCCGGAAGCAACTCCAACTGCTCCGGCGAGCTCAGGTAGGGAAAGGCGAGAAGGCGACCGTACTCGGACACGATCCAGCGGTCCGTGTCGTCAAGCTCCTCGCCACTGCGGCCAAACGGTCCACCCTGCCTCGAAGCAGCAAGCAAGTCGAGCGCGAGTTCCCTCCCGAGTATCGAGTTGTGCCGATGTAGGGCGAACAGTCCCAATCTCAAAGCGCGGCCCCCCCGTACCGCGACGTGGCGCGCGAAGCCGGTGTGCTTCTCAGCGGCAGCATCCGGCGCAAACCGCGCCATGGCCGGCCGCAGCATGCTGACCATATGATCTTTCCTGGTCTGGCCCCTAGAGGGATGTAGCCGATCCAGGTCGACGTTGTCGTAGTACTCGACGGCCTTTGCCAGATTGTCCGGTTTCGAGGCCGATGGGTCACACGGATCGGTCGCGCAGTACTGCTCCACGAGACGCCAAGTTCCACCACCGTCCCAATCCGTCAGTTGCCGCACCAACCGGTCGGCCAGACTAGCGTCTTCCGGATCGCCAGTGGCCCGAAGCAGTCTCACGAGCGCCCACCTGCCGGCACGAGAGGTATCGTCCCCTTGAAGGGTCGCCTGCTCGCGGCGAAGCGCCTCGCGTGTTTCTCGCCAATCCAAGCGGTTCAACCCCACGAGTTGCGCGACATCCCGACCCACCGAAAGAGTGTCCTGTTCCAGCCCATTCGCGAAGACTGTCTGGACAAGCCCCTTGGCGAAGGGAGTCAGCCTGCGCCCGGCAATGAGCCGCAGCCCAAACCTGGACAGGGCTTCAACTCTCTCGGCCGTTTCCGTCATCCCTCCCAGAAGCGATGCCTCCCCTGCCGAGACTCGCGACCAATCGAACCAGTCGGTTCCGTCCCTCGGTTTCTGTGCTTTTGGCCCGGTCGCGTTGGCCGGCCGCGAGCACGAGCTCAGCCAATCGGCAACCTTCGCGGAGATTGCCGACCAAACGTCCTGATCTTCTCTTGCGGAACGCAGCGCATCTTCGATCCAGTCGAGGTTCGGATGGTGCCCGCCCTCCAAGCAGAGGCGTTCCGCTGCCCTAAGAAACTCCTTGGGCCAAGCCCTCGTCCAGCTCCTGAACGCCGGTAGGAGGCTCGGGGACGGATTCTGCAGGCTGGCAAGAGCGGCGACGAGAGGTCCCACCAACGCGTCTCCCTCTCCACCGGTCCCTAAGATCGCAAGCGCCGCCTCGAGCACGTTCGCCGTTTGGTCCAGCGAACCAATCGGATCGATGACCTCGTCCAGGGCCGCCCAGAGATCACGACGGTTCGATGAGCGAACCGTAGTCTGTCCACGACGCAGAAGCCCAGTGCCAAGGCAAGGACGCTGTCGCCGAGCGTGTAGCGGCCCGGGACGTTTCGCACGGTGACAAAGAAGCGCCCGCCCGCGATGGCCTCCAGGCCCTCAAAGATGTCGATATCGTCGACGGTACCGGCCTCAAGCCGTTGCACAACCTCTTCAGCGCGCTTTCGGAGGCGCTGCTCATACTCGTCAAACGTATGCCTCCCGAAGGCGTCGCCTTCGCCAACGCGCATGTGTTCCAGAAGCAACCGACTGACGCCAAGTTCATCGAGACTTTCGACCTGTCGGTTACCCAGGAGCTCGACCGCTATGCCCAGGCGGGGGTTCTGGAGGGCACGCAGTATGGAGACATGCCGCTCGTCCACCTCGTGGCCCGGAACGACTACGCCGTGCCGGGCCAGAAGCGCGTCCCTCTCGGATTCCGACCAATCTGGAACGCACACTTCAGTGGGGTCGTAGCCCAACCCCGGCTTGATCCGGCGCCTGAAGTAGACGCTTCGAACAGTCGCAATCAGCCGGACACTCAGCGAAGCCAGCTCTTCCTCCATTCGTTCGAGTCTTCGGACCCAAACAGTGTCCGGCCCCTGATTGAGCCCGTCGATGACCACGACGAAGCGCGGGACCGACGTGCCGGGACCACGCCGCCACCGGTGGAACTTCCGCCGCCATGTCTCCTTTGCCCGCGCGGAAGCTGGATCGCCCGTCTGGGTCACGAGAGCAGCGATCAGCAGCTCCTCCGCCGACCGATCATCCGCGAACTCCTCCGGGCCGAGGACCACCATCAGTGGTTTCGGGTCGAGTTCTTTCCACGCCAAGGGCACCAACCAGGACTTGCCTGCCCCCTCGTCACCAGTGATCCAAAGCACATCCTCCTCAAGGGCGTCCGCAGTGAGAAAAGCGCGCACCTGATCCACGAACTCCACTCTCGGATGTGCGTCGATGAGCCTGGAATCGAACGGCGCCAAGCGTGTCCCGAAGGCACGCTTGGCAAGACGAGCGTTGGAGAACCGCTTCATCAGCCAGCGCTGGTTTGCCTCGGCCGCGGCCGCTACTCCGACCGTCGGTTCACCGACCGCGTTTCGGAGTCTGTCGGCATGACCCTTGAAGTGACCTTCGTTCCCCAGAGCTTCAAGCGCAGCTATCGATTCATCAGACAGCCTGTCGTTCAAGGCTCCGTGTGCCAGCGAGAGCGCCACAGCCAAGGGCGGTAGCTCGCCAGACCAATCCAGGACGCACGTCGAAAGTCCCTGTCGCTGCCCGATTTCGCAGATCTCACGTGCGAGCTGTTCTCGCACAGGCACGGTCGCGCAAAGAACCCAGAGGTCTGTGTCGGGATCGAGAGAGAGCTCCGCCAGTTTCGACAAGACGGACTCTCGCCGGATCGGCCCGTCGTAGAGCTTGCACTCGAAGGAGATCCCGTCTTGCTGATAGGCCGCACCGCCGTCACGGCCGCGCTGTGAACCGGCCGCGGAGAGTCTGAACGGAACTCCGGTCACCTCCGTCAAAACCGCCTGCATGAGCCCCTCGAAGCCGCCCGGCCCGGTTGGTTCCATGCTGAGCAGCTCGGAGCGCACTGCTTCCAAGCGGTCGGTTGCGGACGTCATCGCCGACCCCAAGAGCCAGAGCCTCGCCCTCGTCGGCCGAATGGGAAGGCGCCGATCAAAAGGCGTGTGACCTTCGCAATGCGAACATTGCCACCCGAGACCTGCATAGCCTGATGTTCTTCTTCGGAGCCGGCGCCAGTCAAGGCGCCTTACGGCCGCAACGCCTTGAACACGTCGTTCGTATCCGGCGCTGGTCTCACAACACGCCGACGCCCTCGGCTTCGGCAGCCGCGGCGAGCTTCCGGTCCAAGGTCGCTACCGGCGCACCGTGGCGCACACCAGCCTCGAGGTAGGCGGCGTCGTAGGCCGTGAGGCCATGTCTGCGCGCCAGCGCCAGAACGAGGTCCGAACTGCCCGGTCGCTCGTCAAGGCGAATCGGCAAGCGGTCCATCTCGTCAAGGAACGCGACAGAATCGGTCTCCGCCAGACGTCCTCGCCGCTCGTTGACGACGAGCGCGTTGCGTAGTTCGAACCACCACAGTGCCGGAACGACGGCTTCGTCGCTTCGCAGTCGGTCAAGGGCGCGATTCGCTGTCTCCGATTCCTCGTCCGGCAAGCACCAAGCAACGGTAACCGACACATCCAGGACGAAGGTCACTAGAAGCGGCGCCCCTCATCACGGGCGGCGAGGATCTCCTCGGTCGTGACGGAAGGACGCCTGCTCCGCGCCGCCTTGATCCGTTCGATGACCGCCGTTGCGGGCTCGTCGGCGCCGCCCTCCACGCCGACGATACGAGCGACAGGCTCGCCGCGTCGCGTGATCGTCACGACCTCGCCCCGTTCCACGGCACGCAGGAGTTCGGGCAACCGCGTCTTTGCCTCGTAGGATCCAACAATCGTCATAAGGTTCCCCTTGTAGACCAGACCTGTAGACCAAGTCGGTAGACCAGTCTATTCCAGACTCTCCGACCTTTCCCCGAGAGGCGCGCAGCGTTGTTCATCTGCACATTCATCCTCGCAACCAGCGCGATGGCCCCCAGCCCTCAGGACTCGACCTTGGCCCACGCACCCGTTCTCGACGACGACCTCGGACGGCAGGTCTTCCTCCGCTACTGCCGGGAATGCCACGGCGAGGAGGGCGACGGCCTCGGCAAGTTCAGCTACACCACCGGCGAGCGGCCGCGCAGCTTCCAGTCGGGGCGCTTCAAGCTGGCGACGACCGGGAACCTGATTCCGTCGGACCGGGACCTCGAGGACACGATCCGGCGCGGCATGCCGGGCACCGGGATGTCGGCCTGGGCACAACTCCCGGACGCCGAGATCGAGGCGGTGGCGCGCTACAGCCGCAGTTTCAGCCTCGAAGCGCTGCGAGAGGAACTCGACGCCGAGGTTGCGGCCGGCGAACTGGGCGCAGCCGAGGCCGATGCCGAGTTCGCGCGGCGCACCACCCCCGGCCCGCCGATCGAGGTGCCACCGGCGCCGCCGTTCGACGACGAACGGCGCGCCCGGGGCGAGCGCCTCTACCTGGAAGCCTGCGCCTCCTGCCATGGCCCGAACGGCCGGCGGCTCCGCAACGACCCGATGCCCGACTTCGAGGGCAACCACACCCTGCCGACCAACATCACAGGCGGTGTCTTCAAGGGCGGCGCCGGCAGCGGCGCGATCTACAGCCGCCTCTATCTCGGCATGGACGGCACCGCGATGCCGGGCTACCGGGATGTGTACGGCACGGACGAGATCTGGGATCTAGTCCTCACGGTGCAGCGCATCGTCGCCGAAGGCGGTCTGGGGCAGCCCGAGGACGAGGCGGCGATGGCAGCGGCGGCGGCAGCCGCGCAGGACTTCACTTCGCTCTTCGACGAGCCGGAGTACGAGGAGGTTCCGGACAATGCCGAGGAGGAGATCTCGCCGATCCTGTGGGGCGCCGGTGGGGTCATGCTGTTGCTCGTGCTCGTCGGGGCGGCGCTGCTGACGAGTCGGAGGTAGCCCCAACGAAGCCGGCGCTGCGCGCCGGATGCGGGCAGGATGCCCGCGTTCCCAGGACTGCGGCCTCAATGGGCGGCGCGGAACTCCAGCATGTAGTCGCGCAGGCGCTCGACGCCTTCGGTCGGCATCGCGTTGTAGGCGGAGATGCGGAAGCCGCCGACCGAGCGGTGGCCCTTGATCGACATCAGATCCCGCTCGGCCGCGCCGGCGACGAACGCCTCCTCCAGCTCGGGGCGCCTCAGCCGGAAGGTCACGTTCATGTGGGAGCGGCTCTCCGGTTCGGCGTGGGCAACGAAGAACTCACCGGCGTCCCGATCCAGAACGTCGTAGATCAGCGCGCTCTTCGCCGCGGCCCGGGCGGCCGCAGCCTCCATGCCGCCGACCTCGTCACGCAGCCAGCGCGTCACGAGGAGGAAGACGTAGACACCGAAGACATTCGGTGTGTTGAGCCGCGACCCCTTCTCCGCGTGGCGACAGTAGCTGAGCATCGAGTGCAGGTCGTCGCCGCAGCGTTCGAGCACCCGGTCCGAGACGACGACTACGGTCAGCCCCGAGGGCCCGGCGTTTTTCTGCGCGCAGGCGTAGAGCAGGCCGAACTCCCCTACGGCGACCGGGCGCGACAGGAAGTCCGACGACACATCGCACACGAGCGGCGCGGCGCCCACCGCCGGTGGACGCCGGAACTGGACGCCCTGGATCGTCTCGTTCGACGTGTAGTGGAGATAGGCCAAGGCCGCCGGCAGATCGAGTTCCGCGTCATCAGGCACGCGAACGAAGTTGTCGCCCTTGCCGTCCCAGGCCACGTGGACCTCGCCCTCGCGCGCCGCCTCGGCCGCTGCCTTGCTGCCCCAGGCGCCGGTCAGGATGTAGCTCGCCGGCAAGTCCTGACCGCGCAGCAGGTTGATCGGGATCATCGAGAACTGCAGCGAAGCGCCGCCCTGCAAAAACAGCACTTGGTAGTCCACCGGAACCGCAAGCAACTCGCGCAGGTTGGCCTCCGCTTCGGCCAGGATCGCGTCGAACGCCGGCGAGCGGTGACTCATCTCCAGAACGGAACAGCCGGCGCCCGGAAGCGCTAGCAAGTCGCGCTGAATCTCCTCCAGGACCGGTACTGGAAGCACCGCCGGTCCCGGCGAGAAGTTGAAGACCCGGCGGTCGAGTGCGGGCGGGTTGGAGGTCTCTCGATCGAGGGTCAGGGTCATGAGTGCGGTCCGTGTGGTTGCCGGCCGTGCGGTGGCGCCGGGCCGGTCAGGGAGCGCGAATCGTAACCCGGATGCGGGCGAGAAGCCCTCGTGCCGTCCAAAGGGGGGTGTACGCTTCCACGCATGGCAGTCGCCGATCCGACTCCAACCCAGGCGCCGCAGGCCACCCTCCACCACACCGCCTGCACGCTCGACTGCCCCGACTCCTGCTCGCTCGAGGTCGAGGCGCTGGTTGACTGAGCCGAAACGTGGCTTCCAGAGTCCTGCGCGCAGCCGGCATCCTCGTCTGCTTCTCGGCAATACACACCGTCGAGGCCGCCGACGAAGGAGCAGCAGACGACGCCGTGAGCACGCCCTCCAAGATCGTCATCGCCCACCGCGGCGCGAGCGGCTACCTGCCCGAGCACACCCTGCCGGCCTACGCCCTCGCCCACGGCATGGGCGCCGACTTCATCGAACCGGACCTGGTGCTCACCCGGGACGGCCACCTCATCTGCCTCCACGACATCTACCTGCAGGCGACCACGAACGTCGAGCAGCTCTTCCCCGACCGCGCCCGCGACGACGGTCGCTGGTACGCGGCCGACTTCACGCTCGACGAGATCCGCGGTCTCCAGGCGGACGAGCGCCTCGACGGCCGGTTCCCGAAGGGCGCCAGCCGCTTCGCCGTACCCGCCTTCACCGAGATGATCGAGCTGGTCCAGGGCCTGAACGAACGCACCGGCCGCGCCGTGGGGATCTACCCCGAGCTCAAGGCCCCGGCCTGGCACCGCGCGGAGGGGCTGCCGATCGAGGAAGCGCTGCTCGAAGTTCTCGGCCGCTACGGCTACCTCGAAGACGACGCGCCTGTCTTCGTCCAGAGCTTCGAGGAGGAGAGCCTGCGGCGCCTGCGGGAGCTCGGTTCCGAGCTGCCCCAGGTCTTCCTGATGGCAGAGGTCGACCAGTACCGCCACTTCCTGAGCGCCGAGGGCATGGCCGGCATCGCCGAGTTCGCCACCGGCATCGGACCGGCGAAGACGATGTTGGAGCGACAGCCGGAACTGATCGGCTGGGCCCACGACGCCGGCCTACTCGTCCATCCCTACACCTTCCGGGCCGACCAGGTGCCCGACCGCGACGACAGTCACGAGGCGGAACTCCGCCGCTACCTGTTCGACCTCGGCGTCGACGGCGTGTTCACCGACTTTGCGGATCGGGCACGGGCCGTTCTGGACGGCCAGTAGGCGACTGCCCGGACAAGGCAGCCAGCTCCGCCTCACGCTCCGCCGGCGCCAGCCCCGCCAAGCGCTCGACTTCGGCGTAGAAGGCCGGGAAGTCCTCGCCGGCAGCCTCGAGCAGCGCCTGGAACGCCGGCACGAGATCGTTGTAGGTGGCGACCGCGACCAGGTCGGCGTTGTTCAGGCGCGACAACCATCCGCCCATATCCGACTCGCCGCCGACGCCGCCGTTGCCGGCGGCGCGCCAGACCGGGACCAGATCACGCCGGTAGCGCCCGGCAAGCGACCGAAACACCTCGGCCTTCAGCGCCAGCTTCCGCTCGTCGCCGTCCTCGCTCCGGTAGATCGCCGCCAGTTCCTCCCGCACCTCCACCAGGAACCGGTTCAGGTCGCGCCGGCGCTCCCGGCCTCGCTCGAAGGCGGCCAGTTCGTCGCTCCGGCCCTGGGAGCGCAGCCACCGGCGCACGCCGGCGACCTCGACCGCGGTCGCGAACGACTCGTTGAAGGCGCTGTCGTCCTTGACGTACGCGACCTGGTGCGCAAGTTCGTGGAAGATCAGCGCCGCCAGGTCGGCATCGGCGTAGTCGAGAAACGTGTTCAGGACCGGATCGGCGAACCAGCCCAGGGTCGAGTACGCGGCCACACCGCCGACGCGCACGTCATAGCCCTGGGCGGCCAAACGGTCGCCGTAGCGCCGGGCAGTGCGCTCGTCGAAGTAGCCGCGGTAGGCGGCACAGCCGGCAAACGGATAGCACCAGGTCTTCGGTTCCAGGCTCAAGTGCGGCGCGGCGACCACGTTCCACACCGCGTACGGGCGGCCCAGGTCGGCGAAGCTCCGATAGCTCCTGTTGTCCGGCAGGGCGAGTTCCCGGCTGGCGAAGTCCCGGATGTCCACTGCCAGCCGCAGCCGCTCCCGGGTGGCCGCCGCGAGCACTTCCGCGCGCCCCGGCTCCAGCAGACGGTCGATCGACCGGCGCTTGACCAGCACGCCGGCGCCGCCCCAAACCGCCTGGGAGTAGTAGCGAACGCTGCCGCAGCTTGCCGCCAGCACCGCGAGAACGAGGGCGGCAAGGAGCCCGAGTACGCGCCCGCGAGTGCGGCGCGCCCCCAAGTCCCGCGTGTTACCCTGCCTGGCCATGAAACTCGCTCTTCACTGGCAGGTCTTGATCGGAATGGTGCTTGGCCTGTGCTTTGCGCTGGTCTTCGGCGAGGTGACTTGGATCGCATGGGTGGCGGAGACCTTCATGCGGCTGCTCAGAATGGTCATCGTGCCCTTGATCTTCACCTCGATCGTCCATGGCGTTGCCGGGATCGGCGACGGCAAGTCGATCGGTCGGTTGGGGGTAAAGACCCTCGGTTGGTACGGGTTGAGCAGTCTCGCCGCAATTCTCGTCGGCCTCACCTTGGCGAACAGCATACGCCCGGGCGACGGACTGGAGCTGCCGGAGAACATCGAACCGGTCGATCCCGCAACCCTGGAGACTCCGAGTTCGTTCATGGACATCATCCAGCGACTGATCCCGGACAATCCAATCGGGGCGGCCGCCAACTTCGACATCCTCGGGCTGATCTTCTTCTCGATCTGCTTGGGCGCTGCGCTCGGCGTGATGACCGGTCCCAAGGCCGACCAGCTCCGCCAGGGTTTCGACGCCGGCTTCCAGGTGATGATGAAGCTGACCACCGCGGTCATCCGACTGTTGCCGATCGGAGTCTTCGCCCTCCTCGCCCGGGCGGTGGCCGAGATGGGCCCCGAGGTCTTCCTCCAGGTCGGCAAGTACATGCTGACCATCGCAGCCGGGTTGACGATCCACATCCTGGTCGTGCTGCCGCTCCTGTTCTTCCTGCTCACGCGCAAGAACCCGCTCCACCATTACCGGGCGATGGCTTCCGCCATGGCCATGGCCTTCTCCACCAGTTCGTCCGCGGCCACCCTGCCGATGACGATGAAGTGCGTCAAGGAGAAGGTCGGCGCCTCGAACAAGGTCACCAGCTTCGTCCTGCCCATGGGCGCAACGGTCAACATGGACGGCACGGCGCTGTTCGAGTGCGCCGGCGCCCTGTTCATCGCCCAGGCCCTCGGCGCCGATCTTGCGTTCAGCACCCAGTTGCTGGTCGTCCTCACCGCTCTGTTGGCGTCCGTCGGCGCGGCCGCGATCCCCTCGGCCGGCCTGGTCATGATCTTCATCGTGCTCGAGGCGATCAACCTGAGTACACCTGAGGCCTACGCCCTCGCCGGCCTGATGCTCTCGGTCGACCGTCCGCTCGACATGTTCCGAACCATGGTCAACATCACGTCCGACTCGGTCGGCGCCGCGGTGATCGCCAAGTCAGAAGGCGAAGAGCTGCACTACTAGCGAAGTACCACGGATCAGGCCTGCAGCGCCGCGTAGCGGTCGAGCCGCGGCAGCGTCTGGTCCCTGCCCTGGGGAGGCACCGGCAGAATGACCCGGCCGACGCCGGCCTCGGCGTAGGCGTCGAGCACCTCCTGCTGCGGCACAGCGCCGAAGACGCTGACCGAGATCGTCTCCATGGCACGGCCGGCCCGCTCGGCGCGCCGCTTCAGGTCCTTGATGCCCGTCAGCACGGCCTCCGTCGAACGGCCGATCGGCAGCCAGCCGTCGCAGAGATCGACCACCCGCTGGCGGGTGTAGCCGGTGCCGCCGCCGAGCACGATCGGCGGGTGGGGCTTCTGATCCGGCTTCGGCCACGACCAGATCGGCTCGAAGTCGACGTGGCGGCCGTGGAACTCCGCCTCGTCCTCGGTCCAGATCGTCTTGAACGCGGCCACCTGCTCCTCCAGCTTGGCGAAGCGGGTGTCGTAGTCCGTGCCGTGGTGCTCCATCTCCTCCCGGTTCCAGCCGCCGCCGATACCGAAGACGAAGCGGCCGCCCGAAAGCACGTCGAGGCTTGCCACCGCCTTGGCGGTGGTGATCGTGTCGCGCTCGATGATCAGGCAGATGCCGGTGCCGAGCTTGATCTTGCTCGTGCTCATCGCCGCCGCGGTGAGCGCGACAAAGGGATCGAGAGAGCGCGAGTACTCCGGCGGCAACTCACCGCCGCCCGGGAAGGGCGTCCGCCGCGAGGTGGGGATGTGCGTGTGCTCCGGAAACCACAGAGACTCGAAGCCGCGGGCCTCGACCTCCACGCCGAGTTCGTCCGGCCGGATCGAGTCGCCGGTGGGAAACATGAAGATGCCGATGTCCATGACGGCGGAGTGTAGGAGGCTGCGCCACAGAACGCAACGAAGTGAGTTCCGAAGGAGTTCCGAAGCGCCACGGGTAGACTCGCGCACCGTGACGAAACGTCTCACGTTCGGACCGATCCAGAGCGCCGCCGAGCTGGAGGCGCAGGCCTACAACGAGGCCCTGGCCTTCAACACGCCCTACGACTCCTGCGTGGCGTGGTTGCACGCCACACGCGACCATGTGCGCCTGGTGCGCAGCGGCGGCAAGGTGGTCGGCGGTCTGGTCCAGTACCAGATGGGCCAGTTCCTGGGCGGCCGATCGGTTCGCAACATCGGCATCGCCGGCGTCGCGGTCGACCCGACCGCCCGCGGCCAGGGCGCGGCCAAGGCCCTGATGGGAGCGACCCTGAACGAACTTCACGGGGAGGGCGTCGCCGTTTCCACCCTCTACCCCACCACCTTCACGCTCTACGGGCGCGCCGGCTATGCCGCGGCCGGGCACCGGTACCGCTTCCGGCTGCCGCTCGACAAACTGGGCCGCATCGTCGCCGACGGGGCGCTGCGTCGCCTCGATCCCGAGGGCGACGCGAAGGCCCTCGACCGGCTGTATCGCGGTATTGCCAGGAACCGGCCCGGCTGGCTCGACCGCAACCACTTCATCTGGGAGCGCGTCTACCGGGATCTCGGCGGCGAGGACATCCACGGCTACGTCGTCCCCGGCAGCGACGGCGGCGCCGACGGCTACGTCGTCTACACCCAGGGCGCGGTGGGGCGCTACCCGTACGGCATCAAGGTCCGCGATCTGCAGGCCAGGAGCGGCGCCGCGGCTCGCAGAATCCTGGCAATGTTCGCGGACTGCCGTACCCTCGCCCGGGACGTGACCTGGTACGGCGCACTGGACGACCACATGCTGCTGCAGGTGCCCGAGGTCGGCACCGAGATCTCGGTGGCCGAGACCTGGATGCTGCGGATCGTCGACGTCCAGGCGGCACTCGGCGAGCGTGGCTATCCGCCGGGCACGAGCGCCCGCCTCGACTTCGACATCACCGACGACGTGGTCGCCGGCAACCGGGGTCGCTGGGTGCTCGCGGTCGACCGCGGAACCGGCAAGGTCAGCCGCACGACCCGGAAGGCCGGGCGCAACACCCTGCGCCTGGACATCCGGGCGCTTGCCTCCATGTACACCGGCCACCTGAGCGCCCGGCGCCTCGCCGACCTCGACCTGATCGAGGGATCGACCGCCTCCCTGAACCTGGCCGACCGGATCTTCGCCGGCCCGCCGCCCTCGATGCCGGACTACTTCTAAGCACAGGCCTCCCGAGACCAACGGAGACTCTTCAAGATGAAACGCACACGGTACTTCGTCGCCCCTGCCCTCACCGCCGCCCTGACTTTCGCCGGCGCCGCCCTGGCTCAGGACGCACCACCCGCGGAGGCGCCGCGCCTCGACACCGCCGAGATCGAACCCTTCCTCGGCGAGTGGGTGCTGGAGGCGCTCACCGATCGAGGCTCGCTGAACAGCCTGATCACGTTCTCGGACGACGACGGCAAGGCCACTGCCGACTTCTACCTGGCCCGGCTCGCCGACGAGATCGTCGAGAACATCGCTCGCACCGAGACCGGCCTCATGCTCAAGTGGAATCTCGAATTCGGTGGTCAGCTCGTGCCGGTCGAGCTGGAACTCGCCCGCGACGGGGACGGTCTGGCGGGCGAACTGCGTACCGCCTTCTTTGAAGCGACGATCAAGGGCATGACGAAGGAGGCCGCTGACGCCGCCGGGATTATCGTCCAGAGGCAGCCGGTCGGCCAACGCGAAGACCTGTCCTCCTCGACGATCGAGGTCGCGGGGCAGGCGATTCGGCTGCGCTTCGACCGGTTGCCCGCGCCGGGGCACGACTACGACCGGCTCGAGAGCCTGGCCGAAGGCGAAGTCCTGGGGCCGATCTACGGCAAGCCGTTCAAGTTCTGGACCGACGCGGATCTGACTTTCGGCGACGCGAAGATCGCCGCCCACAACCACGGCCCGACCTACCCCGGCGTCTACAGCCTGTGGCTCAAGCGCGAGGGCGACGGTTGGAAGCTGGTCTTCAACCACCTCGCCGACGTCTGGGGCACGATGCACATGGCCGACCACGATATCGCCGAGACCGCCCTCGAGGTCCGTACCCTCGCCGAACCCGTGGCCACAACCGAGGGCTCGCTGGAGGCGACCGACGACGGCGGCAGGCTGGTGATCCGCTGGGGCTCGATGGAGTGGTCGACGCCGTTCCAGCTCGCGGAGTGAAGCGGCGCCGGCGTCAGAGCTCGGCCGCGACCGGCGAGCCGTCGTTCAGACTGTCGCTCGGATAGACGACAACCTGTTGGCCCGGGGCCAGGCCCGACAGCACCTGAGCCTCCTGCGGATTGCGCTCGCCGACCTCGATCGGCCTGAGCGTCGCAGTGCCGTTCTCGACCACGAACACCGCCCAGTCGTTGCCGCGCCGGAACAGGGAACCGGTCGGGGTCTTCAACTCGTCCTCGCTCTCCCAGACAACCACCCGGGTCTCGACGCGGAAGCCATCGCCGAGACCGGCCCACACCTCCGGCGGATCGGTGATGTCCATCACCACGTTGACGCGCTGCTCCTCGACGCCGAGCGCCGAGATCTTGGTGAAGCCCGAGGGCTCCACCCGTCTAACACGTCCCTGCAAGGGCCGGTCGCCGCCCCAGCGATCGATGAGGACCTGCTGGCCCGGCCGGATCCGCACCGCGTCCTTCGACAGGTAGTCGGTGACCACCTCGATCTGTTCCGGGTCGCCGACCTCGAGCAGGGCCTCGCCGGCCGGCACGATGGACTCGCTCTCGCGCAGACGGCGCAGCACGACGCCGGAAACCGGCGATGTGATCTCGATCGTCTCGCCGTCGGCGGCGGCGCTCTGCCCGCTGAACTGCAGCAGGCCCACGCGGGCCGCCTGCAGTCGGCTGAGCGCCGTGCGCACCGCGTACTCGGCCGCCGCCAGCGCCTCCTGGCGGGTGTCCAGGTCGAGTTGGGCGGTCTCCATCTGCTCCACGGAAACGATCCCGTCCCGCGTCAGCCGCCGGTAGCGCTCGACTTCAGCACGCGAGAAGGCCACTTCCGCCGCGGCCCGTTCGTAGTGCGCCTCGGCCTCGCCCACGGCCGCGAGCGCGGTCTCCACCGCGGCCTGCGCTTCGGCCCGGCTGCGGGCGTCCAGCAGCACCGGCGCCGAGGGCAGAAACACGGCCAGTACCGTCTCGCCCGCGACCACCGTGTCTCCCGGCTCCAGCTCGATCCGCAGAACCCTGCCGCCAAGCGGCGCCGAGACGACGAAACGGTCCCGGACCCTGGTCTCGCCCTCCTCGTCGATCGTCACTTCGATCGGCCCGCGGGTTACCTGGGACAGTTCCGCCGGCACCCGCTGCGGCCGCGTGCCAAGGAACACCCCGGCGGCAACCACAATCGCCCCCACGATCCAGAGCGCCCAGCGCCGCGTCTTCATCGCTTCATCGTCCTCAGGTTCGTCCTACTCGCGGGTCTTCAACACCGCGACCAGATCAAGGTCGTGGAGCTTACGCCGGACCGTCCAGGCCGAAATGGCCATCGACCCGAGAACGGTCGCCGCCGAAACCAGGAACGTGTTCGCCTCGACGACCACGGGCAGTCGGAACAGCTCGCTCTCGAACGCGCTCATTGCGCCGGCGATCGTGGCGTATCCCAGGATCAGCCCGAGCGGAATCGACGCCAGCGTCAGGATGGCGAGCTCGCCAAGCAGGATCGAGGAGATCTCGGCGCGGGTGAAGCCGATCACCCGCAGGCTGGCGAGTTCGCGGCTGGTCTCGGACAGGGAGATGCGGGCGGTGTTGTAGATCACGCCGAAGGCGATGATCACCGCGAAGAGCAGGTTGACTCCCATGACCATCGACATGTTGTCGACCATGTAGGTCTGGATATTCTCGAGCGCGGCGCTCCGCAGCGTCACGCCGGCGACCGCCGGCATCGCCTTGAGCAGAGCGAACAGCCGTTCCTCGGCCAGGCCGTCGATCTTCAGCATCGCGCCGTTGACCGTGTCGTCGCGCCGCACCAGCCGCCGCAGCGACTCCTGTTCCATGTAGGCGGCCACTCCGAGCAGATCGTCCACGGTGTCGGTCAGTACGACTTCGCGCACGGGCCGGGCCGCTTCCATGACCTCGACCATGAGCGTGTCGCCCGGCTCGACCTGCAACTGGTCGGCAAGCAACGTGGACAGGACCAGGCCCGGCCGATCAAGCTGGATGGCACGGTAGTCGACATCGACCACGCGCCGCAATTTGGCGTCGGGAGCGAGAGCCTGGATCGCGGTCTGCTTCTGCAGGTGGCCGTTGCGCAGCCGCGCCGCGACGCCGCTGGTCGGCTCCACCTGCATCACGCCGGAGAGAGCCGCGAGTTCGTGCACCGCGCTCCGTTCGACCGGCTCGAAGAAGCTCACCGACAGGTCCTGGCGCTGGATGATGTTGAACTGCACCTCGAGCAGTTCGTCCAGCGAGTCCGTCATCGCGCTGCCGACGACCATGATCGCACCGGCGAAGGCGATGCCGATCACGGACATAGCCGCGCGCAGCGGGCGCCGCGACAGGTTACGGAGCACCATGCGCGCCGGCTGCGAAAGCCACCTTTTGGCGCCCAGCCGCTCGAACAGCGACACCCGGAAGCACTCCGGCGCCGCCGGCCGCATCGCCTCGGCGGGCGGCAGCGAGGCGACGCTGCGCACGGCGCCGACAGCGCCGACAGCGGCCGCCGCGAAACTGACCGCGATGGCGATCAGAATGCTCGGCGCCGACACCTCGTAGACCAGGAACGGGAAGCGGAAGTACTCCATGTAGAAGCCCAGCATGCCGTTCGCGAGCAACAGCCCTGCCACGATGCCGATGACCGACCCGATCAACACGACAGCGATCGCCCACTGCACGTAGTGCAGCCCGAGACGGGCGTTCGAGTAGCCGAGCGCCTTGAGCGCCGCGATCTGCTCCCGTTGCACGGCGACCGTCCGCCGGAGGACCACGTTGAGCAGGAAGGCGGCGACGCCCAGGAAGATCAGCGGCACGATGACCGCCATGTTCTGCAGTTGGGTCAGCTCGTTCTGCAGGTACCAGTGCGAGAGTTGTTCCGAGCGCGGGATGGCGCCCAGGCCGCCGTAGGTGTCGAGAATGCGGTCGAGTTCGATAATCGCCGCCCGCTCGGCACTCGGCGACGAACTGGTCAGCGCCAGCGCGACATCGTTGAAGCCGCCCTCCATCTCGAACGCGGTGGCCAGGTGCCGCCGGGACATCCACAACAGGCCGAAGTGCTTCGGATCGGGGAAGAACTCGCCCGGACCGATGTTGTAGATGAACTCCGGGCTGAGCGCGATACCGACGACCTCGAGCGGCTGCCGGCGGCCGTTGATCACCGCCGCTATGCGATCGCCCAGCTCGAGGCTGTGGGCCTCGGCGAAGCGCTCGCTGACCAGGGCCTCCTCCGCCCGGTCCGGATCGAGCCAGCGGCCGCGCCGCAGGACGACGTCGTTGAGAACCGGACGGCCCCGCTCGGGCATGGAGATCAACCGTCCGTTGATCGGTTCGGCGACGCCGGGCACATCCAGCGTGACGCCCACGACCACCCGCGTCTGCACCTTCTCCACTCCCGGAATCGCCTCGATCCGCTGCTCGACCCAGTTCGGCGCCCGCTTGGCGCCGGCAAACACGTCCGCAAAGGCGTAGCGGGCGTAGTACGCCGCGCGGGTCGTGGTCAGCGAGCCGAATACGCCGAGCGACATGACCAGCAGCGCGATGCCCGAGGCCACGACCAAAGCGATCGCCAGCACCTGGGAACGCACGTTCCACAGGTCGCGCAGCAGCTTGCGATCGAGCGCTCTCATGGGCCGGCCTCGGAACGCACCCTGTCCGGCCCTACCACTCGATCGCCGACGCCGGCAGCTTGGTGGTGTTGTGCACGTCGTTCGCGATCCGACCGTCGGCGAGCGAGATCACCCGGTCCGCCATCGCCGAGATCGCAGCGTTGTGCGTGATCACCGCCGTCGTCGTTCCCAGGTCGGCGTTCACCTTCTCGATCGCCTCGAGGACCCCGATGCCGGTGCTGATGTCGAGGGCGCCGGTGGGCTCGTCGCACAGGAGCACGTCCGGACACTTGGCGATCGCGCGGGCGATCGCCACCCGCTGCTGCTCGCCGCCAGACATCTGGGAGGGAAAATGGTCGAGCCGGTGCCCCAGCCCGACCAGGGCCAGGGCGTCCTCCGGGGTCAGCGGATCGGTCGCGATCTCGGTCACGAGCGCCACGTTTTCGCGCGCGGTGAGCGAAGGGATCAGGTTGTAGAACTGGAACACGAAGCCGACATGACGGCGCCGGTAACGGGTCAGGGCGCGTTCTCCGGCCTTGCTCAGGTCCCCGCCGCGGTACGTCACCCGACCGGCTGTCGCGGCGTCCAGGCCGCCCAGAATGTTCAGCAGCGTTGACTTGCCGCTACCGGACGGCCCGAGCAGGACCGTGAACTCACCCTCGTGCAGGTCCAGGTCGACCCCGCGCAAGGCATGAACCTCGACCTCGCCCATCACGTACACCTTGGTCACGCCGCGCATACCGAAGACCGAACCCGGGTGCACCGGGTCGGTTGGCGCCTGTGTCGGAATAGCGGCGTACATGCGGCTTCAAGCCCCCCGTCCGCCAGGATCGTCCGCCGACGAGCGGTAACGTGGACCGTCGGCGATGCTATCCCGTCGTAGCGCCTAAGACCCGGCCCTACGAAGAGGGCAGCAGCGCGTCGAAGTCCGGTGGCGCCGCGGACAGCTCCACGATCATCTCCGTGAACTCCCCGGGCGCCGTGAACACCCGGATCGTGCCGCCGTGCTCGCGGACGATGTCGGCCGAGAGCGCCAGACCCAGACCCGTACCCTGGTCGGTCGGCTTGGTGGTGAAGAACGGATTGAAGATCTTGTCCACGACCTCCGGGGGAATTCCGCTGCCGTTGTCGCGGATCCGCACCTCGACGCCGTCGTCCATCTTTCTCGTCGTCACCGTGAGGGTGGGCTCATACGACTCGTCGGCCGAGCGCCGCTTCTCGTCGGTGGCGTAGCAGGCGTTGCTGACCAGGTTGAGGAACACCCGGCCCACATCCTGCGACACGACCTCCAGGTTACCCAGGTCCGGGGCGTAGTCCTTCTCGATCGTCACGTTGAAGTTCGGGTCCGTCGCCCGCGCGCTGTGGTACGCCAGGGCCACGTGCTCGTCGACCAGGCGGTTGATGTCGGCAGCCTCCCGCTGTGCGGCGCCCCGTCCCATCTTCAGCATGTCGGTGACGATCCGGTTCGCCCGCTCGCCGTGGCCCAGGATCAGCTTCAGGTTGCCGCTCAGGTCCTCGAAGATCTCCGCGATCTCCTCCCGCTGGTCTTCGGTCAGGCTGCCGTCCTCGTTCTCCTTCATGATCTCCCCGACCTCCTCGAGCAGTTCCGAGGAGACTTCCGAGAAGTTCTTCACGAAGTTCAGGGGATTCTTGATTTCGTGGGCGACGCCGGCCGTCAACTCGCCCAGCGCGGCGAGCTTCTCGCGCATCACGATCTGATCCTGCGCCTTCTGCAGGTCGGCCAGCACGACCTCCAACTCGTCGTTCTTCTCCTTCAGCTCATCGGCCAGCTTCTCGACCAGGTTCAGCCGCTGCACTTCCAGCGCGTGCCGGCGGAAGACCTCCAGCGCCGCCGCCATGTCCGCGACCTCGTCGTTGCCGCCGATGCCGATCTCCGCCTCCAGGTTGCCGTCGGCCATCTCCCGCATGCTGCTGGAGAGAGCCTGGAAGCGGCGCACGAGCAGACGGCCGACGAACAGCCAGGCGATGAAGACGGCGCCGGCGATGCTGACGATGTTGAGCGCCAGCAGCAGGGCCCGACCGGTGCGGATCGCCTGCGACGAAGCGAGGGTCGCCACGTCGGCGCGGGAACGGGACTCCGCGACCAGGTCCTCCACGTCCCCGCCCAGGTCCAGGGCGAGTTCCTGGTTCTCCAGCAGAAGTTCCTGCTGCCGATCCATCACGCCGACCTCCTCCCTTCTCAGGTCGAAGGCGGCTCGGCTCTTCGCGAGCGTCTGCCCGAAGAGCTCCTTCAACCGATCCGAGGTCGCCGTCTCGTCCACCGCGCTGAGGGCGCGCTCAATGCTCGTCGCGGCCGACTCGTACTGCTCCTCGACGGGCTCGATCTTCGCCCGATCCGCGAGTACCGCGAGGCTGGCCAGAAGTTGATCGACGATCGTGATGTCCTGCTGCAAGCCAACGAGCACGCGGTAACGGTCGATCTCGGGCTCGGAGAAGTGGACGTCATGGGGCGCGGGCGGCTCGCGGAAGGATCGGTAGCCGGTCATCGCATAGAAGAGCTGGTTGTCGAGAGCGGGGACCAGGAGCGCCGCGATCTCGTCCCTGAGCAGCGAGAGTTCGGAGCGCAGCACTTCGCTCGCGTTGCCCAGCTCGAAGCCGTCGGAGACGGACTGCTGAATGGCCTCGATGTTCCCGATCAGCTCCCCGCCACGCGCCTGAATGCTCACGAACCTGGTTTCGTCGGGGGGCGAGCCATCCACGCCGGCCTCCTGGCTCATGAGCAGCTCAAGCTCGGACTCGAAGGCCCGCCGATCATCCGCGATCTCGACCGCGGCACGGTCCAGTTCCCCCTGCGTCGCCGAGGCCGTCAATCGCGGACCCGCGGCGACCAGCGTTCCGCTGCCGCGGGCGACGCCGAACGCGGCCGCGAGCTCGGGCACGGTGCCTTCGTTGACCCGGCTTTGCGAATCGCCCACCTGAGCGAAGGCGAACAGGGCCACCAGACTGGCCGCCAGAGTCAGCACGGCCGCGCCGCCGATGCCGACGTAAAGCTGGGTCGCGATCCTGAACCGGCCCTCGGTCAGCCGGCGAAACCAGGCGATCATTGCTTCGCCCGAGCCCCGAGACGAGTCGCAGGTCGATATCGCCCCTGTTCGTCGATCACAGTCAGAAACACGGCATCCGATCCCTGGTTGTCCTGCTCGCCGAACGCGAGCCGAAAGCCGTCGAGGTCGATGTAGCCCGCGTCACGCAGAGCCTGCACAAACTGATCGCGGTCGATTTCCGGCCCACAGCGCTCGAGCGCCTCGACCACGAGGCGTCCCGCCAGGTAGCCCTCGAAGGAGACGAAGCCGGGTTCCGCCCCGGCGGAATGAGCCCGTAGCGCGCGCCGGTAGGCAGCGGCGATTTTCGGGCTGCCCGCGGTCGGGAACGGCACGACCTGGGTGACATAGACGCCGGCGCCGGAGGGGCCCAACTCCTCCGCCAGAGCGTTGCTGCCGACGAAGGACAACGTCATGAACACGGGGTCGAGGCCGATATGCCGAGCCCAGGCGATCAGGCTGGCGACCGGTTGGTAGGCGCCCACCATGATCACCGCCTCCGGCTGACCCACTTCGATGTCGACCAGCGCCGTTTTGACGGCTGTTGTATTGCGGGGATAGACGCCGATCGAGACCGCCTCCATGCCACGCTTCTCGAACGCGGCCCGGACGCCGGCGAGGCCGGCGCGACCGAAGGAGTCGTTCTGAATTACGACCGCGATGCGCGTGATGCCGAGGTCCCTGGTCAGGCGCTCGACCATCTCCTCCGTTTCCTGGGCGTAGGAAGCACGGAGGTTGATCACGTGCGGCTCATCGCGCAGGAAGCCCGCTCCGGTGAAGGGAGCGACGTAGGGCACTCCCGCATCCCTCGCTACCGGCACCGCGGAGCGGGAGGTCGGCGTGCCGACGCCGCCGACGAGCGCGAACACCGCATCCTCCTCGATCAGCCGGCGCGTGTTCTCGATCGCGTCCTCCGGCTCGTAGCGGTCGTCACGCGACAGCAGTTCCAGCATGCGGCCGTGCACACCGCCGGAATCGTTCGCCTCCTTGAACGCCGCCTCGATGCCGAGCCGCATTCCCCTGCCCAGCTCGGCGGCGGGGCCGCTGAAGGCGGCCGACTGACCGAACAGGACGCGCTCAGAAGATACGCCCGGGACCTCTTCCGGCTGTGCCCCGACTGGGGCCGAGCCGAGAACGACCGTCGCGGCGCAGGCCGCTGCAGTCAGGGCCACCTGTGCACGGACGCGCATCGGTCGCCGCAGGACTCAACCCCGGCGCTTGACCATCGTCATGTGGTTGCGGTCGTCCTCACGCCGGTAGGACGCCTCATCCATCAGCACACGCACGAAGTGGACACCGAGACCGCCGATCGTCCGGTCCTCGAGCGCCGCGTCGATATCCGGCTCGGGAGCGTCGTGGAACGGGTCGAACGGCTTGCCGCTGTCGCGAACCTCGACCCGGACTTCCTCGTCCGTCGAGATGACCTCGATCTCGATCTCGCTGGTCCCTTCCTCGCCACCACCGTGACGAACGACATTCGTCGCCACCTCCTCGAGCGCCAGGACGATGGCGTACGACACATCCGGGGCCCAGTCTTCCTCCTGGCCAAGCGCTTCCACAGCCTCCGAGACGGCCGGAAGCTCCTCGATCCGGTTCGGAACACGCAGTGTGCGGGTAGCGCTCATTCGTCAGCAACCCGCAGGGTCAGGCAGGTCAGGTCGTCGAACTGCGGCGCCTCGCCGGCGAACTCGCTCACCGCCTGCAGGATCATCTCCGCGGACTCCCGGGCACTCCGGGACTTGCCGTCCTCAAACAACGCCCGTACGGCTTCCAGGCCGAACTCCTCGTTCAGGATATTGATCGCCTCGGTCACACCGTCGGTGAAGAAAACGACCATGTCGCCCGGACTGAGTTGAACGCTGGTCTGGCCGTACTCGCATTGCGGGATCGCCCCCAGGGCAATACCGCCGGTCAGTTCGAGTTCCTCGGAGCTGCCGTCGGCGTGAACCACGAGAGGAGGGTTGTGGCCTCCGTTGGAGAACGTCAGCACCCTGGTCGAGGGGTCGTACACGCCGTAGAAGACGGTCACGAACATCGCTGCGTCGTTCGCTTCGTTCAGCAGATCGTTCACTTCACCGAGAACCAGGCCCGGAGCGCCGACGCCGACCGCCGCACCCTTGAGCAGGGTGCGGCTCGACATCATGAACAGGGCCGCGGGAACGCCCTTGTCCGAGACGTCGGCGACTGCGAGCCCGAGGCGGCCCTCGCCGAGCCTGATCACGTCGAAGAAGTCGCCGCCGACGTTGCGGGCCGCCTGCATGCAGCCGTATACCTCGCAACCGTCGACGTGGGGGAACTTGTCCGGCAGGATCGATTGCTGGATCTTGTTCGCCACGTCCAGCTCGTTCTGGAGCGCCACCAGCTTGTCCCGCGACGCCAGGGCGGCGCGCCACTCGTCCAGGTGCTTGAGTGTCCGCTCGATCGTGACCTCCAGATCCGTGAAGTCGATCGGCTTGGTGACGAAATCGAACGCGCCCCGGTTCATCGCCGTGCGGATGTTCTCCATATCGCCGTACGCCGACACGATGACGGAACGGATGTCCGGGTCGACCTTCGGGATCTGCTGCAGCAGGCTCAGACCGTCCATCTTCGGCATATTGATGTCCGAGAGGACGATGTCGATGTCCCTGTTCTCGGCAAGTTTCTCGAGCGCCTCGAGACCGTTGCCGGCGAACTCGAAGCCGTACCGACCCGAGCGGATGTGCCGGCGCATGCGCTGCCTGACGAGACGCTCCAGGTCCGGCTCGTCGTCGACGACCAGGATCATGTAGTCGGGATTGGCCGAACGTGCGGCGCGGGCACTCGATCTGTCGGACATGCGGCGACGCCGGGACGACCTACTTTCCAGCAGCGGCCAAGGCGTCGGCCTGGGTGTCGTAGATCTGGATGATGCGGTTGAAACCGCTGATCTCGAAGACCGACTGAACAGGGTCGGAGAGCGAGCAGAGAGAGATGCTCACGTTGCGCTGCCCCAGGGTCTTTGCAACCAGAAGGACGACCCTCAAACCGGCACTGCTGATGTACGCGAGCTGACCGAGGTCCATCACAACGGCCCCGATGTCGTCGCCGATGGCCGCCTGCAACTGGCGCTCGAAGTCCTGAGAGTTCGAGCTGTCGACGCGACCCTCGACTTTCGCCACAAGAACCCCGTCGAGATTCTCAGCCTGGACGTTCATCCTCTCTGCCTCCTGTTTCTTCCGCTCACCGTTTCGTCCTGTCCCGCAGGACCGACAGCGTTCACTATCACATCGACCTTGATCTCCGCATCCCCGCTGCCTTGAAACACGCCCCTCGTCGGCGACACGTCAGCGTAGTCCCGTCCGGTGGCGACGCGGATGTGGCGCTCGTCGCTGAACGTCCCGTTGGTCGGGTCGAAGCCGACCCAACCCGCCCCGGGCAACCTGCATTCGACCCAGGCGTGACTGCCGGTCGCCACCGTCTGCTCGCCAGGGCTGTCGCCAGCCGGCTCGGTTGCACGAGATGCCAGTACTCCGGGCGCCGGCGCCAGGACCTTCAACAGCAGTCGGTCCCGGTCCCGGGCCTCGGGCCAGTCGTAGAGGATCAGCGCGACGGCGCGGCCCACCAGCCGCCTCGCCGCGGCATCGGCCTCGACATCCGGCCCTCCGACCGATGCCACATCCCGACCAAGCGTGTTCCGAACCCTCGAAGTTCCGGTCGAATCTACACCAGCGCCGGAATCGTCGTGTCGACCGGGTTCTCTTGGACGTTCCGGGCGCCCGCCCCGTATGATCCTGTGAGGCCCGACGAAGCGAGACGCACGCGCGGCCGAACCAACGAACACAGCCAAGGAGCACGAAGAATGACTGGAGCGCGCTCCCCTTCCCGCGAAGGCGGATTCACACTGATCGAACTGCTGATCGTCGTGGCGATCATCGGCATCATCTCCGCGTTGCTGGTGCCGAACCTCATGACCGGACTTCAGAACGCGAACCAGACCCGGACCCAGGCCGACATGAAGAGCGTCGGCACCGCCTGGATGCAGTGGCTCACCGACCAGGTCAGTGCCGCCGCAGCCGGCTCGAGCACGACCGCTACCTTCACTTGGAGCGAGTTCACCTACACCGATTTCGCTCATGCCGACCTGTCCGCCCTGCTCAGGCCGTCGAACACCTTCTTCTACATGCAAAGCGTGCCCGAACGCGACGGCTGGAACCACCCCTACCGGTACGGTTTCGCGGGTTCGGACAAGCTGCTTAGCACCCAGGTCCTTGGCATCTGGAGCGGCGGCCGCGACGGCTCGACCACCGCGCAACCGGATTCCAGCTACGAGATCGGCGCCTTCCCGGGCACCGACTTCGACCAGGATCTGGTCTGGGCCGACGGCTACTGGGTGCGCTGGCCCGGCAGCGCAGCGGAGGCCGCTGCCCGGGAGGGGACCGACTAGGAGCTGGCGCCACTCTGCGCGGCGCCGGCCGGACCGGCGCCGCCGACGTTTCAGATCTGGGAGAAGGCGGTGGGCCGGAGGAAGACGTTCTCGATCCCCGAGACGGTGCCCTTGTACATCTCCATCTCGCGCATCCTCACCCACTCCGGGTGGACGAGGAACGCCTGCCAGTGCTCCTGGTGCGATTCCATGTCCGGCGCCGACAGGATGTAGACGAGCCCCGGAACGTTTTCGCCGACCAGGAGTTCGCCGTACAGCAGGGGCGCCATGTCGACGTCACGCATGATGTCGATCTCGCCGTTGTCGAACATGTGGACCTTGCGGCGGGCCGTATCCTCGTTGTGGCTCTCGTACAGGCGGAGCTCGAAGATCCGGTCTTCGCCTGCCGCGGTCTGGGGCGGCAGCTCCATCGCCGGCATGCCCTTGAACGCGCGCAGGAACCAGCTCTCGACCCGTTCGTAGATCGGCGCCCGAGTCGGCGTGGCGTACATCGGCGCCGCAGCCTCCAGGTAACCCGCGTCGGCTTCCAGCGTGGACTTCATGCCCACGAAGTCCTCGACGCTCGGAAAGGCGATGATCGCCCACAACGACCGTGCGTCCACGGGATCGAGGGGCTCTTCCTCTGCCGACGGCGGTTCGACGCCGAACACGCCGACCCGGTCGATTCCGGCCCGGTTGAGCGCAGGCGCCAGGGCGTTCTCCAGGTAGGCGAGGACGGTCTGCCGGCTGCCTTCGTCGGCCAGGCGGTAGCGGCGAATCTCGTAGTACTCGCGGGCAGGCTCGCTCTCCATCGCCTGCTCGCCCGCCGCGTCATCCGCGGGGGCGTCTGACGGCGCGCACGCCGGGATCAAACAGACCGCAGCCAGCGTAGCCGCGATAGGGAACAACGGTTGCCGCAGTAACCGGGTCATGTGCATCCTTCGACCTGTCCTTCCTGGTGTGCTCACTCCCTGGCCAGCAGCCAGGCGCGCATCGTGTTCGAGACCAGACCCGCCGCTTCCAACTGGACCCAGTGGCCCACCGACGGCACCGTGACCAGCGTGTAGTCGCGGTCGATCCAATCCCAGGTGTTCTTCAATCCGTCCTTGTCCACCGCCGTGTCCTTCAGGCCGTGGAACTGGAGCACGGGCATCTGCAGGTTCGGCATCTCTCCACCGCCCGCGACCTGGCCGTAGTTGGCCCGGTAGTAGTTCAGCATGCCGTCCCAGTAGGAGCGCGAGAAGGCCTCCCGATAGTGGCCGGCCACCTTCTCGCCCTCGCTGTCGTAGCGGCCCAGAAGACCCTCCGGCACCGGGCTGCCGTCCGGCTTCGAAGTCGCGAAGCCGCGGGCGTACTCCGTGTTCCGGCGCTGCGCCTCGGTGGCGTTCGCGATCACGTTCCCGTAGCCCCGGGGATGGGTCAGGTTGAGGATGACCAGGCGCTCGATCTGCTCCGGATTCGCGATGGCGTAACGCCAGGCGATGGCCCCGCCCCAGTCGTGGCCGACCAGGGTCACCGGCGCGCCGAGATCCTCGATCACGGCCGCCACGTCACCCAGGATCAACGGCATCTGGTAGTCCTCGACCCGCTTCGGCTGACCGCTCCGGTTGTAGCCGCGCAGATCCATCGCCGCGGTGCGGAACTCGCCCTCGAGAGCCGCCATCTGATGCCGCCAGGAGTACCAGAGGTCCGGGAAGCCGTGAAGGAACAGGACCGGCTTGCCCTCGCCCAGAGTGACGTAGTGGATGTCGATCTCGCCGCTCTTTGTCGTGTGGTGCTCGACACGGTCCCACACGTCCGCGTTCGAGTCGTCGACGCCGGCCGCGGCCGGAACGATCGCGGCAGCGAGCAGCAACGCGGCGAACCACACCGAACGGCTCGGAACTTCGATCAACATCACATCGGGCCTCCAGAAAATGAAGCGGTGATCGTAGCAGCGGTTTCCAGGCCGTCCGGGGCCGGCGGTCCGTAGGGCAGCGGACTTAGGGAACCCGCGGTTCTTCGGTCGCCTGCTCGTCGAAGCGCTTGTAGCTCCGCCCGTAGTCGGGCCGGGTGCGCCGGTGGCACACCACGCAGGACATGTAGACCTGCTCGTTCAGGGCGATCAGCGCGTCCAGATCCTGGTCGAGAGCCGCCTCGTAAGCGGCCGCCCCGGCGTCGAACATCAATCGGGCGTCCCGCATCCACTGGTCGCGGTCGCCCACCACGCGGCTCGGCATCATGATCAGGTTGGCCGACTCGGCCAGGATCAGCGCCTGCGCCTGCAGCTCGTTCCACTCGACATCGTTGGTCGGCGCCCGGCTCTCCACGTAGATGATCGCGTCGGAAGCCGGGTACATGAGCTTGACCATCAGATCGCTCATCGTGCCGATCGGCACCGGCTCGGGGACGGGCGCATCGTCCTCAGCGCCGGCAACCCCGACCATGCAGATGACGGCGCACGCGGTCACCCACAGAACGACCGATCGAGCGTTCCGTCCGGCCGCCGCGCTGCCGACGCCGGTCCTCGGCCTCAGCGATTCTTCCGGCATAACTTCTCCTGTTTCTGACGCTAGGACACCAAGTCCTGTCTCCAGAACCATCCCTGCAGGACTATGATGGCATGATCGAGCCAGCGCGCAGCGCCGGACAACCGGCGCCCGCGCCGCTCTGACGCGGTTGCTTCGACCTCTTCGACGACCGCCTACGACCAACCGGAGACCCTCCCAACCCATGAAGAAACAGTATCTCTGCGTGGCCGCCGCCGCGCTCGCTCTGGTCGCCTGCGCCGAACAGGACGGACCTCTCCGCCCTGGCGCCAACGACCACAAGACGTTGCAGGAGGCGCTGCTCGTCGCGGAACCCGGTGCGGTCATCGAACTCGCCGCCGGCCGTTTCGAGCTCGACGCCACCCTGTCCCTCGACGTCGAGGGCGTGACGCTGCGCGGCCAGGGCATGGACGAGACGATCCTGGACTTCGCCGGCCAGGCGCCGGGCACCGGCGGCGAGGGGGTCCTGGTGACGGCCGACGACTTCACGGTCGAGAGCCTCGCGGTCGAGAACACGCTCGGCGACGGCATCAAGGTCGAGGGCACCACCGGCGCCGCCTTCCGCAGCGTGCGGGTCGAGTGGACGAACGGACCGGACACGAACAACGGCGCCTACGGTCTCTACCCCGTTCAGGTGACGAACGTGGTGATCGAGGACAGCCGTGTACGCGGCGCCTCGGACGCCGGCATCTACGTCGGCCAGTCCGCCAACGTCGTCGTCCGGCGCAACGAGGTCTGGGAGAACGTGGCTGGCATCGAGATCGAGAACACCACCGGCGCGGACGTCTACGAAAACCGGGCCCACGGCAACACCGGCGGCCTGCTCGTCTTCTCCCTGCCCGAGCTTCCGGTCAAGGACGGCCGCGACGCGCGCGTCTACGACAACGAGATCGCCGACAACAACCTGCCCAACTTCGGCAAGGAGGGAGCGATCGTCTCCACGATTCCGGCCGGCTCGGGGGTCATCGTCATGGCCAGCGACAATGTCGAACTCTTCGGAAACCGGATCCACAACAACCAGAACTCGAACCTGGCGGTGATCTCGTACCTCTCCACCGGGCGCACCTACAACGACCCCGGCTACGACCCGTACACCGAAGGCGTCTACATCCACAACAACGAGTTCGTCGGCGGCGGCGAGAGCCCGAACGGCGCCTTCGCGGACGCGTTCGTCGCCCTCGCCGGAGGCGCCTTCCCGGACATCGTGTGGGACGGTGTTGTGAACCCGGACAAGCTGGTCGACGGCGCGGTGCCGGACGAGCTCCGCCTGTACATCGAGAACAACGGGGACGCGGACTTCGTGAACCTCGATCTCGGATCCGTGTTGGCCGGCGGTCAGCCGAACGTGACCACCGATCTCGGCCCCCACCAGGGGGCGCTGCCGGCGGTTCCGCAACCGGTCAACCTGGGAGTCGGCGCGGTGGAAACGCACACAAGTGAAGTGGAGACGCGCCGAGTTCCAGGGAGGTGGGGGCTGGGGCCAAACTCCGAGCCTGCGACGCGTTTGGCGGCGCTCGGCGTCGCGACGGGCGCCGGCAGTCCCTGATGAAGGCGCTGCTCGTCCCGACGGTCGCCCTCCTGGTGGCGTCCGGCTGTTCGAGCGGTGATTCTCCGGCCGGAAGCGGCCCATTCGACCGCTATCCGCAGACGCTGTCGGCCTGGGAGCTCTTCGCGGGCGACGGTTCGACCCAGACGCCTGCCCCTGGAGTCGAACCGTACGACCTGAACACGCCTCTCTTCTCCGACTACGCGCTGAAGTTCCGCTTCGTCCGGCTCCCTACCGCCCCGGACGGCGCCCTTCAGCCGGCGCGGTACCGCGCCGCGGGACCGTTCGAGTTCCCCGTCGGCACCGTCATCGTGAAGACGTTCGCCTACCCCGCCGACTTCCGCGAGCAAGCGGCCGGCGTACGGCTGCTCGAGACCCGGCTGCTCATTCACGAAGAAGGCGGCTGGGTCGGGCTGCCCTACATCTGGAACGAGGAACAGACCGAGGCGGAACTGGAAATCGTCGGCGGTCCCCTCGACGTTTCCTGGGTCGATCGCAGCGGCCGGAGAGTCGAACACACCTATCGGGTCCCGAACACGAACCAGTGCAAGACCTGTCACCGCACCGACGGCGAGCACATGCTGCCGATCGGTCCGCGTGCCGGCCAACTGAACCGGGAGTTCGTCTACGCCGCCGACGGCGGCGGTCCCGGCCGCGCCGAGAATCAGCTCGCCCGCTGGCAGCGCATCGGCTTCCTCGAGGGCGCTCCGCCGCCGGCCGAGGCGTCCCGGGCGCCGGTCTGGAATGAGCCATCG
Organism: Candidatus Multivorans sp.; assembly: GCA_965238135.1. Taxonomy (GTDB): domain Bacteria; phylum Acidobacteriota; class Thermoanaerobaculia; order Multivoradales; family Multivoraceae; genus Multivorans. The sequence continues at coordinate 1,216,881 of OZ250177.1, forward strand.
ACCGGCAGCGTCGGCGAACGCGCCCGCACCTGGCTCGACATCAACTGCGCCCACTGCCACAACCTCACGGGCAGCGGACGCACGTCGGGCCTCGATCTCCGCGCGGAGCATGACGACCGGACCCGGCTCGGCATCTACAAGCATCCGGTCGCGGCCGGCCAGGGCACCGGCGACCGCCTCTACGGCGTCGTGCCCGGCAGTCCCGACGAATCGATCCTTGTCTACCGGCTCGAATCGACCCACCCCGGCATCATGATGCCCGAGCTCGGCCGCGCACTCGTCGACACCGAGGCCGTGGCCCTCATCCGCGAGTGGATCCAGGAGATGGCGCCCCGAACCGGAGCCTGACCGCCACCGGGACATCGGAGGGAACGGGCCGACTGGGTGCGCCGGCGCCCCCGCCGGCTGCCGCCGCAGGCGGCCAGGTAAAGCGCGCCGGCCGCAGGCCGGCGTCTACTTGGACGCGGCCCGTTCCCTCCGATGTCCCGCCGCTACTCGGCCAGGATCTGCCGCGTGCGGTGGAAGACCTCGTCGAGGCCGACCGCATCCGAGCCGTAGTAGCCGCGGACGCCACCGTCGCGGTCCACCAGAACCAGCCGCGCCGCATGCGCGACGTCGACCAGGCCACCGGCGAGATCGATGCGCTCGCCCATGGGCAGGGCGAATCCAGAGGCGACGACGGAGCGCACCTCCTGCTCGTCCCCGGTGACCAGGCTCCAACGCTCCAGGTCGAGGCCGCGGCGCCCGGCGTAGTCCCGTAGACGCTCCGGGGTGTCGTGTTCGGGGTCGACCGAGAAGCTGACCAGCCGCACGCCCTCGACGCCCTCCTCCCGGTAGCGGCGCTCCAACCGGCTGACCTCAGCAGTCAGCCGCGGACAGACCGTCGCGCAGCGGGTGAACACGAAGGAGGCGACGTAGACGTCGCCCGCAAGATCGGCGCTGCCGAAGTCCTGGCCGTCCTGGTCCACCAGCCGCCATTCGGGCAACTGCCGCAGTACCGGCGGCGAATCCGGCTCCATACGGAGCAGGGGCCGCAGCGCAGGGATCAGGATGAGGCCCGCGAGAGCGGCCAGAAACCAGGGGTTCAGGAAGCGGCGGCGCGGGTTCTGAGCGGCGCCAGGGGCGCCTTGGATACCGCCTTCGGACATGCCCCGACACTATCTCGACACCATCCTTTGACCGCCTCGGTAGCACGCTATACACTCCGCGCGATCTCGGTTCGGGCAAGGGGCTTCCTACCCTCCTGCGGGGTACTGACTTTGGCTCAGATCTTCCCTAAGTGGACTCTCAAGGCGCCGCTGTACGTGGCGGCCGCTCTACCGATCGCGGGCGCCGCGGCGGTGGGCGCCGTCTGGTACTACGGTTCGCCCGAATACACCGATGTCGGCTACAGGCCAGTGCAGCCGGTGCCCTACAGCCACAAGCTCCATGTCGGCGAGCTCGGCCTCGACTGCCGCTACTGCCACGCCTCGGTCGAGGAGTCCGCGGTGTCGAACATCCCTCCGACCCAGGTCTGCATGAATTGCCACCACGTCGCGGCGCGCGAGAGCGAACTCCTGGCGCCGATCCGCAAGAGCGCGGCGCAGGGCCGGCCCATGCGCTGGGTGCGCGTCCACAACCTGCCCGACTACGCGTTCTTCAATCACAGCGTCCATGTCGGCGCCGGCGTCGGCTGCAAGTCCTGCCACGGTCCCGTCCATGAGATGGAGGTCGTGACCCAGGTGGAGCCCCTGAGCATGAGCTGGTGCCTCGACTGCCATCGCAACCCGGGTCCGAATCTGCGGCCGCTCGACGCGGTGACCGACATGGATTGGACGCCCACCGGCGATCACGACGCCTTCGCCGAACAGGCGATCGCGGAACGCGGCCTCGCGCCGCCAGAGGACTGCACGGGGTGCCATCGATGATGCTGGCCCGCATATTTGACCGAGCTTCTACTGCGGTCGCGGATCGGCTCGCTACGAACCGCGGTGAAATATGCGGCTAGACAACGGCCACCAGCCGGCAAAGACCTACTGGCGCAGCCTGGAACAGGTGCAGGGCGATGCCCGGGCGACCGACTTCCTGCACCGGGAGTTCCCCGAAGGCGCCTCCGAGGCGCCGGCGGAACTGCTCCAGGACGGCGTCAGCCGGCGAACCGTGCTGGCGATGCTGGGCTCCACCGCCTCCCTGGCCGGCCTGACCGGCTGCGACGTGATCCGCCGCCCGGTTGAACACATCGTTCCCTACGTCGACGCGCCGGAAGGCATGGTTCCCGGCATTCCGCTCGCCTACGCCACCACGATGCCGTTCGGCAACCGGGCCCTCGGGCTGGTCATGGAAAGCCACGAGGGCAGGCCGACGAAGGTCGAGGGGAACGAACTCCACCCGTCTTCCGGCGGTTCATCGAGTGTCTGGGCGCAGTCCTCCATCCTCGACCTGTACGACCCGGACCGCTCCAAGACGGTGCGATTCGGCGACCAGACGTCGTCCTGGGACGACTTCGTCGCCGCCTGGACCGAGGGCGACCTCGCTCCCGCCGCCGACGGCGCCGGGCTGGCGGTCCTCGCCGAGCCGTCCTCGTCGCCGACCCTGCTCCGGCTCAAGTCGGCTCTGCTCGAACGCTATCCCCAGGCGCGCTGGGTGACCTGGCAACCGGTGAGCGACGAGAACGCCGACCGCGGTCTCGAATCGGTGGCCGGCGATCGCTACCACGCTGTCTGCCACCTGGATCGAACGCAGGTTCTGCTCTCCCTGGACTCCGACCTCCTGAGTACGGAGGGCGACAGCGTCCGCAACCTGCGCGGTTACGCCAAGGCCCGGCGTACGGGTGACAACGGCGCCTCGGAGATGCTCCGGCACTACGCCGTCGACGGCGTTCACTCGGTCACGTCCGCCAACGCGGATCACCGGCTGCGCGTACAGAGTGGCCGGGTCGCAGCCTTCGTGGCCAAGCTGGGACACGCTCTCGCCGAGCACGGGCTGGAGCTGCCGCTCGACGGCGGTGCTCCCTCCGCGGACATCGACGACGCCTGGGTGCGGGCGGGCGCGCAGGATCTGGTCGATCATCGCGGCGCCGGCCTGATCGTCGCGGGTGATCGCCAGCCGGCGGAAGTCCACGCGGCGGTCTACGCACTGAACTCGGCGCTCGGCAACGTCGGCGCCACGGTGACCTACCACCAGACGCCGGACAGCGGCAGTTCGAGCGACGCCGACCTGGCCGCCCTGGTGGCGGCCATGAACGAAGGCGCCGTCGACCGCCTTCTCATCCTGGAAGCGAACCCGGTCTACAGCGCTCCCGCCGACCTCGACTTCGCCGCCGCGCTCGAGAACCTGAACAGCGCCGGCGCGGTCATTCATCTCGGTACCCACCGCGACGAAACGAGCCCCTTTGCGCGCTGGCACATTCCTCTCGCCCACTACCTCGAGAGCTGGGGGGATGCCCGCGCCACCGACGGCGCCGCCAGCGTGGTGCAGCCCCTGATCGAGCCTCTCTACGGCGCCAGGAGCATCGTCGAGGTGCTGGCGCTGGCCGCTCTCGGCGAGGCGCGGGACGGCCGCGACCTGGTCCGCGAGACCTGGTCCGAACTGCTCGGGCTGCCGCTCGACGACGGCGCCGAGGCCGAGGCGCCGGTGCAGGAAGACACGGATGCGGCGGCAGACGGCAACGAGGAGGCGGACACAGCACCCGTCGATCCCATGTCGCTGCCCTTCCCCGTCGCCCTCTCCGAGTTCGAAGTCGCCTGGCGCCGGGTGCTCCATGACGGCGTGCAAGACGGCAGCGCCACGCCCGCCGCCGAGCTGGCCACCGTTACGCCCGAAGACTGCGCCGCCGCGGTCCGTGCCGCGGGCAACGCCGCCAAGGCGGTCGTCGAGGGCGAGGAATTCGAGGTCGTCTTCCGCTGCTCCGCGGCGGTCTACGACGGGCGCTTCGCGAACAACGGCTGGCTCCAGGAGCTCCCCGACCCGATCACCAAGCTGACCTGGGACAACGCGGCCCTGATCAGCCCGGCCACCGCCACGGCACTCGGCCTGGAGAACGAGGACCTGGTCACCGTCGCCTGCGGCGAGCGCGAACTCGAACTGCCGGTGTGGCAGGTGCCTGGTCAGGCCGACCACAGCGTGACGATCGATCTCGGCTACGGCCGGGACTTCGGTGGCCGGATCGCCAGCAGCGCCAACGACGAGGATCACAACCCCGGCAGGAACGCCTATCTGCTGCGCACCTCGGACGCCCTGCACGTCGGCCGCTGCGCGTTGCGGGTCAGCGGCGGTTCGTACGCCCTGGCGCAGACCCAGGACCATCACTCGATGGAGGGCCGCAGCATCGTCCGCGAGGCCGACCTCGACTACTTCGAGGAGCACCCCGACTTCGCCACCGCCAACAGCGAGAAGCCGCACGAGAACTCGATGTGGGACGAGTGGACCTACAAGGACTCGCCCCAGTGGGGCATGACGATCGATCTGAACGCCTGCACGGGTTGCAACGCCTGCGTCATCGCCTGCCAGAGCGAGAACAACATTCCGATCGTCGGCAAGGAACAGGTGATGGAAGGCCGGGAGATGCACTGGCTGCGCATCGACCGCTACTTCTCCTCCGAGGGCGAACGCGACGGCCTCGTCGACGATCTGCCCCACGATCCGCAGACCAACTTCCAGCCGGTGCCCTGCATGCAGTGCGAGAACGCGCCCTGCGAACAGGTCTGCCCCGTCTCCGCCACCGTCCACGATGACGAAGGCATCAACGCGATGGTCTACAACCGCTGCATCGGCACCCGCTACTGCTCGAACAACTGCCCGTACAAGGTCAGGCGCTTCAACTACTTCAACTTCACCAAGGACACCCCCGAGGTGATGCACCTGGGCAAGAACCCGGACGTCACGGTGCGTTCTCGCGGGGTCATGGAGAAGTGCACCTACTGCGTGCAGCGGATCAGCCGCGCCAAGATCGACGCCAAGCAGGACGGCCGGCCTCTTGCCGACGGCGATGTCGTCACCGCCTGCCAGCAGGCCTGTCCCGCCGAGGCGATTCGCTTCGGCGACATCACGGACGCGACAAGCCAGGTCGCAAGAGCGAAGACGAGCCCACGCAACTACAACCTGCTCGACGATCTGCACACGAAGCCGCGGACCACCTACCTGGCGAAGATCCGGCATCCGAACCGCAGCATCGTGCCCGCCCCGCCCGCCGCCGACGACCACGGCGCCGAAAGCAATGGGCACGTCGCCACCGAGGACGCGCACTGATGCCCCAGACGGTTCGAATCCGGCGCCGTAACCGGCGGCTCGCGTCCGCCGCCTTTGCCGCGCCCCTGCTTCTGCTCGGCTGCCGGGGCATGTCGTCACCTTTTCCGCCCATCCACCTGAACCCGAACATGGACTACCAGGAGCGCTACGACCCCCAGGAGGCGAGCAACTTCTTCTACGACGGGATGGCGATGCGCCAGCCGGTCGCCGGCGCCGTGGCCCGCGGTCAGCTCGACATCGACCACCGTCTTCTGTTCGGCCGCGACGACGAGGGCTACTTCCTCGAAAGCTCGCCGATCCCGGTGACCGACGAGGTCCTGGCCAGGGGCGGAAACCGCTACACCATCTACTGCCAGCCTTGCCACGACGAGCGCGGCACCGGCCAGGGCATCCTGTACGAGCGCGCCGGCACACCCACCGCGTCGCTCCACGACGAACTGCGCGCCGGCTATAACGACGGCCGCCTGTACGACGTCATCACGAACGGCTCCGGACTGATGGCGGGCTACCGCTACCCGCTCAAGACCGAGGATCGTTGGGCGGTCGTCGCCTACGTCCGCCAGTTGCAGGAAGAACGCCGGACGATGCAGACGGAGCGGGAAGCCCGCCAGTAGCGCCCTCAGGGGTGGAGAGCCAGTGAGCAGAAACAAGATCCTCTTCGGTATCGGCGTTCTCGCCTTCGTGGCGGTGATCGTCACGGTGCGCCTGGGCGGTTTCCTGGTGGACAACGAGTACCGCCAGCCGGAGCGTCAGGTGGCCGCCGAGGAAGCGGTGGGCGAGGCCGAACCGGCCCCGCGTCAGCAGGGCATCGCCGACGAGCAGGCCGCTGACGAAGCGGAGGCGAAAGCCACGCCCTACGTGGAGGCCGAGTACCGCACGGTTCCGTTCGTCGGCAGCCGGGTCACGGTCTGGGTGCTGGCGCAGCTCCACCTGCTGTTCGCGGCCTTCGTGCTCGCGGTGCCGCTGTTCGCCTTCATCATCGAGTTCGTCGGCTACGTCACCAAGGAAGAGCGCTACGACAAGCTGGCGTACGAGTTCACGAAGCTCTTGAGCGTCTCGTTCTCGATGACCGCCACCTTCGGCGCGTTCCTGACCTTCGGGCTGATCATCCTCTACCCGAAGTTCACGAACTACCTGATGCACATCTTCTCGCCGACCTTCCTGCCCTATGTGCTGCTGTTCTTCCTGGAAGCGCTCTTCCTCTACAGCTACTACTACGGATGGGGCAAGTTCGGGCCGAAGATGCACCTGTTCCTCGGCTTCATGCTGAACCTGGTCGGCACCGCGATCATGTTCATCGCCAACGCCTGGCTCACCTTCATGATGTCGCCCGGCAAGCGGGAGGACGTGGACGGTGACGGCATCCCGGACTTCGTCTCCGCCGTCTCGGAAAGCGGCGCTCTGCTGAGCCTCCGAGACGCGTTCTTCAACTTCACCTGGATGCCGATCAACATCCACCGGATCATCGCCAACGTCGCCTTCGGGGGGTCGATCGCCGCCGCCTACGCGGCCTTCCGCTACCTCCAGGCGAAAACCGACGAGGAGCGGGCCCACTTCGACTGGATGGGCTACATCGGCAACTTCGTCGCCATCATCGCCTTCCTGCCCCTGCCCTTCGCCGGCTACTACCTGGCAAGCGAGATCTACGCCTACAGCCAGACCCTGGGCATCCAGATGATGGGCGGCACCTTCTCCTGGCTCTTCGTCCTCCAGGCGGCTCTGATCGGCAACCTGTTCCTGGGCGCGAACTACTACCTGTGGCTGGGGATGGGCCGGATCGAGGGCACAGCCCATTTCCAAAAATTCATCAAGTGGCTGTTGATCGCGATCGCTCTCTGCTTTGCCGTCTGGGCAACGCCGCGCTATGCGATCTCGTCCGTTTCCGAGATCGCCGCCATGGGCGGCAGCAGCCACCCGCAGCTCTCCGTACTGGGCCAGATGTCGGCCAAGAACACGGCGGTCAACATCCTCATCCTGTCGACCTACATGAGCTTCCTGCTCTACCGGCGGACCGGCAAGCAGTCGATTCACCCGCAGAAACAGCTCCTGAGCCGTGCCCAGGTGGTGGTCTTCGCCGCTACCGCCGCGCTGGTCATCTTCTTCGGCGTCTACGGCTACCACAAGACCGTCGACGCCGCGATGCGAGTCCGATTCGCAATACCCCAAGTCTACTCCGTGCTCGCGGCGATGGCCGTGATCACCATCATCGACCTGCCTCTGTACCGCAACGCCAAACGGGCGGCCAAGACGCAATGGGGCAAGATGCCCGCGATCTCGCAGTACGCGCTGATCTTCATCGCGCTCAGCTTCACCTGGCTGATGGGGCTGATGGGCTACGTCCGCTCCGGCCTGCGACAGGAATGGCACGTGTACGGCGTCGTCCTCGACACCTCCCCGGACGCCTATACGCCCACCCTCGGCTTCGCCACCCAGGTCGTCTCGGTCACCGTTCTCATCTTCTTCGGCCTGATCGGCGTCGTCTTCTGGCTCAGCAGCCTCGCCGGCAAGAAGCCCTGGCAGCCGAAGACGGCCACTGAAGCCGACGCCCGGCTCAAGGAGGGGCAGACGGCATGAAGCTGAACGTCCCAATGCCGCTCAAGATGGTCCTCCTGGTGTTGGGCACCACGGCCTTCTACATGTACCTGGGCCAGATCGTGCCCCAGAAGGAGGTGCACCCCCCGCCGCCGGTCCTGATCAGCGCCGAGATGACGACCGAGGATCTCATCGCGGTCGGCAACGAGTTGGCCAACGGCAAGGGCCAATGTCTCCTCGGCTGCCACCAGATCGGTTCCAGTGCACCAAGCCGCTACCCGGATCTGGCCGGCATCGGGGGCCGCGCCGCGACCCGGATCGAGGGTCTGTCCGATGTCGAGTACCTGGCACAGTCTCTCTACCAACCGGGGGCGTTCATCGTGCCCGGCTTCGAAGACAGCATGCAGCCGATGAACGAGCCGCCGATCAATCTCTCCGATGACGAAATCAAGGCCGTGATCGCGTGGCTTCAGAGCATGGGCGGAACGCCCTCCGTGACCTTGGAAACCGAACTCGCCTATTGAGCGCCAACTGGCCCCCGAACCTTCACGGAACTGACTTGATCACGATGGGACTCAACCTACCGGTTCTTCTTGGCCTGGCCGCCGTCGCCGGCGTGCTGGTCTGGCGCCGGGCGAACACGCTCACCTGGCTGCTCTTCGCGTGGGGTGCGCTCTGGGCTTTCTTCAAGTTCGGATTCGCGGTGCCGATCCCGCAATCGGTGGCCACGATCTACTTGGCGATCGCCACTCTGGCGCTCGTCTGCTACGGCTCGTCGAGCCGCGAGCGCCTGTCCGAAACCATCGGGCCGATCGTCCGGCTCATCCTCGAACCCCGGCGCCGGCCGCTCCTGGCCGCGGTCCTGGTGGCGCTGCCCGCCCTGGCCGCCTACAACGTCTACGCGGACATGAACGTACCGCTCGAGGCGCCCGGATTCGGGCGCGAGGTGCATCCGGCGCCGCCCCCGGAGATCACGGTCCACGACGAGACGATCGACATGGCGACCGCGGACAACCCGTACACCCACCTTCACGAGGACGACCCGGAGGCGTACGAGGAACACCTGGAGAACGGCCGTCGCGTCTACTACCAGAACTGCTTCTGGTGCCACGGCGACGGCATGGGTGGAGACGGCATGTTCGCCCATGGCCTGAACCCGGTGCCCAGCAACTTCAACGATGTCGGCACCTTGCCGATCCTGCAGTCCTCCTTCGTCCACTGGCGGATCGCCAAGGGTGGACCCGGTCTGCCTGCGGCGGGCACTCCCTGGGACAGCGCCATGCCCGCCTGGGAGCTGTTCCTGACTACCGACGAGATGTGGGACGTCAACCTGTTCATCTACGACTTCAACGGCTACGAGCCGCGCGCGCTGGGGCAGCACTGATGACCGCACACATCAGCCCTGCCGCCCTTGCCGCGGCTGCCGCACTCCTGGCGGCGCCTCTGGCAGCCCAGGTCGACCTCGGCACCGAAGAACAGCGGGCGGAGGGCAAGGTGGTCTACGACAAGTACTGCGGCCAGTGCCACGGCGACGAGGGCGCCGGCAGCGGCCACGCCACGCTGCGGGTCAAGCCCAAGCCGCGCGATTTCACGTCCGGCAAGTACAAGTTCCGCACCACGCCGAACGGGATGCTTCCCACGGACGACGACCTGCGCCGCGTGATCGAGATCGGCCTCCCGTACACGTCGATGCCGGGATGGCCCAACCTGACGAACGCGGAAGTCCAGAACGTCACTTACTACATCAAGTCCTTCTCGCCCGACTTCGAGAACCCCGACCGCTACGGCGAGCCGATCGACATCCCCCGGCCGCTCGAGTCGACCGAGGAGTCGATCGCCCGCGGCCGCGTGCTCTACGAGGAGCAGGGCTGCGCCTCCTGTCACGGCGACGTGGGCCGCGGCGACGGCGCCTCGGCGACGACCCTCGAAGACGACGCGGGCGACGCCATCAAGGCCGCCGATCTGACCCAGCGCTGGACCTTCCGCGGCGGCGCGACCAAGGAGGACATCTACCGCACCTTCTCCACCGGGCTGAACGGCACACCGATGCCGTCGTACGCCGACTCGCTCGAAGCCGAGGACCGCCAGCACCTGGTGAACTACGTCTACTCCCTGGGCGACGGCGACGACCCCGGCTACGGCACCCTGATCACCGCCGCCTGGACCGAAGAGTCGATCGACCTTCAGGACGCTGAAGCGCTCGACGCCCTGTTCGAGGCCGCGCCGATGACCCGCTTCCCGCTGATCGGGCAGATCACCGAACCGGGCCGAAACTTCTATCCCTCCGTGACCTCGATCGAGGCTCAAGCCGTCTACAACCGCGGCGAAATCGCCTTCCGGGTGCGCTGGAACGATCTGCGCGCCGACAACAGCGGCAGGAACAGCCCCGCGCTGGAAGTACCGATGTGGGACGAGGACAACGGCTTCGGCGGCGACAGCGGTGGCGACGACGGCGGCTTCTTCGGTGTTGAGGAAGAGGAACCGCAGGACGACGCCGGGTTCTTCGGCGTCGAGACCGCGGACGACAGCGACGACGACTTCTTCGGCGGCGACGACGACTTCTTCGGCGGCGGCGGCGACGATACCGGCAGCGACGGCGCCGAGTTCTCGGATGCGGTGGCGCTCCAGTTCCCGGCCTCGCTCGCGCCCGAGGACACGCCCCAGCTCAAGCCGTACTTCCTGTTCGGCGACAGCTCGAACCCGGTCGACCTCTGGTTCGTCAACCTGACCTACGGTGTCGCGGACACTTTCCGGGGCCGCGGCAGCGACGCGGTCGAGCCGACCGAGGCCGACATCGTCGAGGCCGTGACCTCGTACGACCAGGGCGAGTGGACCGTGACAACCAAGCGGCGCCGCGCGTCACGCGCCGGCGTCAGCTTCGCCGAGCAGCAGTACACGCCGATCGCCTTCAGCGTCTGGGACGGTTTCAACCGGGAACGCGGCAACAAGCGCGCCGTGTCGTCCTGGTTCTACGTCTACACCGAACCCACCGTGAAGCAGGCAGCGACCATCCCGGTGCTGCGCGCCGCCTTCATCGTGCTAGTGATCGAGTTGCTCGTCGTGTTCCTGGTCCGCCGCCGCGCGAACCAGGCATTCCCTCTCTCGGACTATTCTCCTCTCTCGGACACCACCTGAGCCCAACTCAAGAGAAACCGCCATGTACAAGACGATCTACGTCCCGCTCGACAACTCGGACTACTCCAACCAGGCGATCGCCTCCGCGGTCGAACTGGGACGGAAGTTCGACTCCAGGATGGTCGGCTGCCACGTCTACGCGGCGAGCATGCACGACTACCGCTTCAAGCAGATGGAGTACACGCTGCCCGAGGAGTACCTCGAAGAGACGGAACTCGACCGCCAGCGGAAGATCCACGACTCCCTGATCACGATGGGGCTGGAGCTCATCTCGGAGAGCTACCTCGAGCCGATGAAGGCCGTCTGCGACGAAGCCGACCTCGAGTTCGAGCCGAAGATGATGGACGGCAAGCACCACGTCGAGATCGTGCGCGACATCCGCGAGTCCGGCTACGACCTGACGGTGCTCGGCGTGATGGGCATCGGCCGCGTCCGCGACACACAGATCGGCTCGGTCTGCGAGCGGGTGGCCCGCAGCGCCGACAAGGACGTGCTGGTGATCAAGCGCCTGCCGGCGAGGAGCAACGGCACGGGGACCAACGGCAACGGCACGGCGACGAACGGCAACCCCGCAGAAGCCGACGGCCGCGACACGATCCTGGTCGGCGTCGACGGCTCGCCCCAGTCCTTCGGCGCCCTGATGACGGCGATCGACCTGGCCAAGACGTTCGGCAAGAAGGTCGAGGCCATCTCGGTCTACGACCCGTACCTGCACTACTCCGTGTTCAAGGGCGTGGTCAACGTGCTGACCGAGCGCGCCGCGAAGATCTTCCGCTTCGAGGAGCAGAACCAACTCCACGAAGAGATCATCGATACCGGCCTGGCGCAGATCTACCAGTCCCACCTGGACGTCGCCGAGACGATGGCGACCGAGGTCGGCGTCGAGCTGACGAAGACCCTGCTCGACGGCAAGGCGTTCCAGAAGGTCCTCGACCACGCCCGCAAGATCGATCCCTGGATGCTGGTCATCGGCCGCGTCGGCGTGCACAGCGACGAGAACGAGATCGGCCTCGGCAGCAACGCCGAGAACCTGCTCCGTTCCTGCCCCTGCGACCTCCTGTTGACCACCCGGCTGGAGTACCCGGAACTCGACGTGAAGGCCGAGGAAAGCATCCGCTGGACCCCCGAGGCCGAGGAGCGCTTCAAGCGCGTCCCCGAGCAGGTCCGCGGCATCGCCCGCACCGCGCTCTACCGTCTGGCGGTCGAACAGGGACACAGCGTGATTTCGAGCGACGTGCTGGACGAGGCGATGGATCGCTACATGCCGAAGTACACGGCACGCGAGACGGAGGCCCTCGCCGAGAAGTTCGCCCTGCAAATCGCGCGCAGCCGGCCCACCTTCATCTGCCGCAAGTGCGGCGTGACCTCGGCCGAGCCGGATCCGGTCCGCTGCTCCGTCTGCGGCAGCGAATCCTTCGAGCAGATCACGGAGGAGATGCTGGACCGGATCGCCGAGATGGAGGGCGGTCTCGAGGTCGAGACGACCTACGACGGCCGCAAGCTGAAGTGGACCGCGGACGCCCGTCTGGCCCTCAAGACGATCGAGGACGCCTACCGGCGCCGCCGCGCCAAGGCCCGGATCGAGAAGAAGGCGCGGATGAGCAAGCTGCCGACCGTCACCTTCGAGTTCGCGCGCGCGCTGATCGAGGATGAGACCGGTGAGCCGGTCACGATCGAGGCCCGTGAGCAGGCGGCCGCGACGAACGACAACGGCGCCACCGAGGCGGCATCCGACGAGCGGAAGCTGATCGCCCGCGACGGCGATCGGGTGCCGCTGCTCTCGAGCTACGAGTGGTCGGCCGACGCTACCTCGCGCATTCTCCGGGTGCCCGCCGGCTTCATGCGGGACCGGACCCAGGAACGTGTCGAGCTGGTGGCCCGCGAGAAGCACATCTCGCGGATCGGGATCAAGACCGTCGAAGAGGGCATCGAACTGGGCCGCGAACTGATGGAGCAGATGATCGCGGCCTACGAGATCGGCAAGGGCGAAGGGACCCAGGCGACCGAGGTCGCCGAGGCCGAGACGAAGGCCGCGACGGCTGCCGGCCGGTGTCCCTTCTCCGCTCTCGCCGAAGCCGGCGCCAGCGAGGCACAGGTCGAGGCGGCCAAGGACGCGAAGGCCGGCACTTACCTGAACGAAGTCGGCCTGATGTCGGCACTCGACGAGAAGCGCAAGGCCGGCGAACCGGAAGCCTGAGTTCTCAAGCTGGACGACCTGCTGGCTTAGCAGCTTGCGGCCCCCTCCCGCCAGCACCCCGACGGAGACGCGACCTCCATGGCGCCGGAGTGGACCCCGACCCCTGCCCCGGGTGAAGGCCCGGCCGGAGTCGAACCGGTCGCGCCGGCCCCGGCGTTGGCCGGCGCGCCGCCGAGGCGCCGGCGCCTCGACTGGGTCGAGCCCCTCGCCAACCGCAACTTCTGGGTCATCGCCCTGGTCGTGTCGATGAACTTCTGCTCCAACTCGGCGATTCTCACCCACATCATCGCCCACGCCACGGACCTGGGTTTCGCGCCGATCCGGGCCGCCTTCAGCCTCTCCGCCATCGCCGCCATGGGGGTGCTGGGCAAGGTCGTGTTCGGTTGGATCGGCGATCGTTTGAGCAGCCGCGGCGCGTTGTGGCTGGCGATCGGTCTGCAGACCACCGGCACAACGGCCCTGCTCCGGGCCGAGAGTTACCCGGCCTTGATCGGCGCCGCGGCGATCTTCGGCCTCGGCATGGGCGGAATGATGCCCCTCTGGGGGACGCTGATCGGCGCCTGCTTCGGACGGCGATCGTTCGGCCGGGTCATGGGTCTGATGAGCCCGATGCTTCTGCCGATCCAGATCCTCGGCGTACCCTTCGCAGGGTACGTCTTCGACCGCTTCGGGAGCTACGACCTCGCCTTCACCGTCTTCATCTCCATGTACGTTTCCGCCATGCTGATCCTGGCGCTGCTGCGCCTGCCGGAGCAGGCGCCGACCGGCGCGCCCCCCACGGCGGCCGCGCTCGGGGCGCCTGCCGGCCCGCGGACCGAGTAGGCCGGTGTCCGCGTACCGCTTCTGCCGCTCTGACGACGTTCCCCTGATCGTCGAGGCGTTCCACCGCTGCAACGTGGGACCCGGCGCCGTCCCGTGGCAGTTCACGGTCGACCACATGAAGCGGCTCTCCAGGGAGATCAACCTCTGGACCAGCAGTTGCATGGTCGTGTTTGCGGGCCGCGATCCGATCGGCGTCCTGATCGCAGCGAAGCGGGCGCCCACAGCCAACCTCGTGCTCCACATTGCGGTCCACCCGGACCACCGCCGGCAGGGCCATGCCCGCCACATGATGACCTCGCTCAGCCAGAAGATGGCGATCCTCGAGCCGACCCGCATGCTCGTCGAAGTCCCGGCGGAGGCCGTTGCCGCTCACCGTTTTCTCAGGGCCTGCGGTTTCGCCGAAGCAGAAACCCTCATCGATTACATCCAGCAGGCCGCGAGGCCTGCGGTCGGCCCCTTCCTCGACCTGGTCGGGACTGTCGCCCCGTCGGAGATCACCCCCAGTGCCGAGTTCGCCGATGCCTCGGAGCTGAATCGTTGCTGGCAGCGCTCCGCTCAGACGATCCGTAACCTGCGGGAGCGGGCACTCGGCGTCGGCATCGCCACCGACCGCGGCTTCGAGGCCTATCTCCTCTACCGGGGCGCCCAGGACGCCGACGACCCCCTGCCGTTCATCGCCCGGCCGCCGGTTTCCAGATCGGGCGCCGATCTGCCCGCCGACTCACCACCCTGCGAGATCCTCGCGATCGGCGGCAAGCGGCCGCTCCCGGCTCTTCTTGGGCCGCTCCTCGCCTTCGCCGCCAACGATTGCAAACGACCGCTCTACCTGCCGCGGGTGCACCGCCGCGAACCACTGGCGGATCGGCTCGAAGACTGCGGCTTCCAGGCGGCGCGGAAGACCCTTCGATACGAAAGCGACGCCGCGCGTTCCTGACCAGCTAGCGTCGCCTCCTCCTGTTAGGCTGCCCCCCATGTCGGCCGGCCTCAACTCCGAAGAAAGGCCAGTCGGAGCGCAGTCCGAGGTTCAGCCAAAACGGGAGAAACTCGAACTGCTCGAGACGGCCTACGAGCTCACCGACTTCCGGTCTTTCGCCGACCTTGGCGCCTGCTGGGGCGTCGACGGCGCCTACACCTTCCACGCCGCCGAACTCTGCGGAAACGAGCTAAAGAGAGCGGTGATCGTCGACGGCAACCTGACTCCTTTGACCCAGGAGCGCGCGGAGGAACATCCCAGAGTGGAACTCGTCGAGGCGATGCTCGGCTCACAGCAGGCGCTCGACGCGGTCGGTGAGGTCGATGCCCTCATCATGTACGACATCCTGCTGCATCAGGTCAAGCCGGACTGGGACAGGTTCCTGCTGAACTGGCTGCCGCATACCAACGTTCTGATTGTCTTCAATCAGAACTGGTTGAAGACTGCACGGACCATACGGTTTGTCGATCGCGGCCTGGACTGGTACTACAAAAATGTCTACGTTTGGGAAGACGATTGGAACACGCGCGCCAGGCTGGAAGCATGGTTTGACAAGCATCACCAGCGCGACGAAGACGGGCGGCTGGAGCGGGACAACCACTGGTACTGGCAGTTTGGCATCCGTCCTCTGGAACTGGTCGGCCTGCTGGCGAAGAACGGTTTCGAACTCGTCTACATGAAGAGATATCGTCACGCCTTCGGTCGCAGCCGCCCCTGGATTGTGAACGATGGGCTCATCTTTCAGCGCGCGGCCTATCCGGAACTCGACCTCCGTGGGCGGCTGCGCGCCGCGGCGAGCTCCGCGGCGAGACGAACCGGCCTACTCGACCGCGTCCGCCGGCCATGAGGACCTACTTCGACGTCGCCGGAGACGGCGGTTCCGACGTTCTCGGGCAGGTTCTCCAGCAGCGGGAGCGCATCGCCGAGGCCACGGCCTGCATCGACCACGTGGTCGCCATCGGTTCGGGCAAGGGAGGCGTCGGCAAGAGCACCCTGACCATGCAGCTCGCTCTGGCGCTCGGGCGCGCGGGACTCCAATGCGCGATCCTCGATGCCGACCTGAACGGACCCTGCCAGGCCCGGCTGGCCGGACTGGAACACGTTCCCCTGCTGCCTGGCGATCGGGGCATGGCCCTGCCCCGCACGCCTCACGGCCTCGGAGTGGTGTCGGTGGGCTCCATGGTGCCCGAATCGGAGCACCTCGAGTTCGAGAGCGTCGCGAAGGGCGACTCCCACGTCTGGCGCGCAACCCGCGAGTTCAACCTCTTCCAGCAGTTGCTCGGCCTAGTGGACTGGGGTCGTCTCGACTTTCTGCTGGTCGACCTGCCGCCCGGCGCCGAGCGTACCCTGCAGTACGCGGAGGTCCTGGGGCCGGCCGCGCGCTTCGTGCTCGTCACGATTCCTGCCGCGCTGGCCCGCGGGGTCGTTGCGCGCTCGGCGGCGGCGCTCGGCACGACGCCGAACGAGGTGCTCGGGTACATCGAGAACATGAGCGGCTACTACTGCGGAACGTGCGACGGCGTCCGCCCCCTGTTCGATGGCGCGGCCGGCGAAGCGCCCGCGCTTGGACTCCCCTGCCTGGCTAAGGTACCGTTCGACCCGCGACTGGCTGCGGCCTCCGATGCCGGTGAAGCGGACTTGGCCCCAGGACCGGTCCTCCGCGCGATCGACGAGGCCGCGGCTTCGATCCTGAACTGCCTCGCGAAAACGACCTGATTTCCGCCGACCGAGACCAAGAATGAAGTTCCTCTGCGTACCCTGCGACGAGCAGATGAAGCTGAAGCATGCCCTGGGCCCCGATGGCGGTTCCGTCGCCCTGGTCTATGCCTGTCCCACCTGCTCTGCCGAGATGGCGATGATGACCAACCCCCACGAGACCCAGGTGGTCGGCGCCCTCGGCGTGCGGATCGGCCCCGAGACCGGCGCCGAGGCCGGGGCGACATCCTCGAAGTGTCCCTTTACCGGCATGCTGGCCGAGATGGGCATGCCGACTACCCAGTCCGAAGACGAAGTTGGCAGCCGAAGCGTTACCGGCAACGGTGAATCGGGAGGCATCCCCTGGACCGCCGAGGCCCGCGAACGGCTGGCGAACATCCCAGACATCGTGCGCACTTCGGCGGTTGCCGGAATCGAGAAGTTCGCTCTCGACCATGGCTACGACGAGGTCGACGCGGGCGTGCTGGAGCGCGCCCGCTCCTTCTTCGGCATCGCCTGATCGGGTTCGCACCAGGCTCTCGCCATGACCCTGTCACCCCTCGAGCGGCCGACCAGCGCCACGCCGGCGGCGTTCGCCCGCCCCTACGTGATCTCCTGGAATCTGACCTACCGCTGCAACCTGGCCTGCGAGCACTGCTACCTCGACGCCGGCGGCAAGCCGCTGGTCGAGACCGCCAACTTCGCCGACCGCTCGGAACTCTCCACCGACCAGTGCCGGAAGGTGATCGACGACATCTGCGAGTTCGCGCCCGAGGCCCTGGTCATCCTCACCGGCGGCGAGCCGCTGCTGCGGCGCGACATCCTCGACATCGTCCGCTACGCCGCGGAGCGCGATCTGTGGGTCGTGGTCGGCAGCAACGGCGTCCGGATCACCGAGAACCTGGCCCGCATCCTGGCCGGCGAGGGAGTCCGCGGTCTCGCCCTGTCGCTGGACGCGCTCGACCCGTCGGTCCACGACGGCTTCCGCCGCGTGCGCGGCGCCTGGCAGAACACGGTCGACGGCGCCAGGCACCTGGCCACAGCCGGTCTTCCCTTCATCATCCAGACCACCGCCGGGGCACACAACCGCGGGGAACTGGAGGAGATCGCCGAGTTCGCCTATACCGAGCTCCAGGCCCGCGTCTGGAACCTCTACTTTCTGGTGCCCACGGGTCGCGGCCAGTTCGTGTCCGATCTCTCGCCGTCCGACTACGACGATGTCCTCGCCTCCCTGGAACAGATTCAGCGCAACTACCGCGGCCGCATGGTGGTCAACGCGAAGTGTGCGCCGCACTACGTCCGTCAACTGCTGTCCGGCGATCCCGACTCGCCCTTCCTCAAGGCCTTCGACGGCGGCGCCGGCGGCTGCCCGGCCGGCACCCACTACATGGGGATCCGCCCGAACGGCGATGTCACCCCGTGCCCCTACCTGCCCGTCTTCGGCGGCAACCTGAAGCGCTCGACGCTGTCCGCGGTCTGGAACGACTCCGACCTGTTTCAGGACATCCGGCGCCGCAAGGACCTCGGCGGTCGCTGCGGTGCCTGCGAGCTGCAGTCGGTCTGCGGCGGCTGCCGCGCCCGCGCCTACGGCATGACCGGCGACCTGATGGCGGAAGATCCGCTGTGCACCCACGAGCCCGGCTCCTTCTCGCCAGAACAACTCGCGGCGTTCGGGGACCGAACCGGGCTCGCGTCCCTTTCCCGCTACGGCGAGGACACCTCCACCAGCATCGCCTGGGCGCCCGAGGCGGAAGCGCGGATGAAGCGGGTGCCGGCCTTCGTTCGCGGCATGGTCGTCCGCTCGGTGGAATCCCACTGCCTGAAGAGCGGCATTTCGACCGTGACGGTCGAGGAACTCGACGCAATCCGCGCCCGGATGCCGACGCCCAAGGTGTTCGGCCGACCGTCCTGACACCGGTAGCCCAGTGGCCAGCACCGCCCGCCCACCGCTGCCCCGCTCCTACGCCCACGTTCCGCGCACCATCCTGTGGTTGATCCCGGGTGGCGAGATCGAGATCGAGGAGCGCCCGGCGCCGGTCGAGCCCTTCTACCTCGGCAAGTGGCCGGTCACGAACGAGCAGTTCGAGGCCTTCGACCCGGACTACCAGCGGTCACCGCTGTCAGCGGGCGATCGCGACCTCGCCGCGGGAGTGAGCTGGCGGCAGGCCGACGCCTACTGCCGCTGGTACGCGGAGGTCTCGCGCAAGCCGATGCGGCTGCCGACCGAAGTCGAGTGGCGCTATGCCTGCCGGGGCACTTCCGCGGCCGACGAGGCGCCGTCCTGGAACGCCACGCCGGAGTCGATCGACCGATGTTGCTGGCACGCCGGCAACTCGGACGGGCTTGTCCAGCCGCCCGAGCACAAGACCGCGAACGACTTCGGCCTCCACGGCATGCTGGGCAGTGTCTGGGAGTGGGTCGCGCCGGACGACGCCGGCGGAGACGACGACAAACAGCACCGAACCCTCTGCGGCGGCTCCTTCCGTACCGAGGGGTGCGAACTCCAGTACGGCCTCATCAAGCGCGAAGCCGCCGACTTCGCGGCCGACGACACCGGCTTCCGCGTCGCCCGCTCGTTCCGCGTCCGCGGCTAGCTGCTAGACGCCGTGATCGTGATGCCGGTGATCGCTGCGCCCCTGGTGGAAGACGACGTGCAGTAGCGAACCGGCGACGAATGCCTGGTAGAGGTCCAGGCCGCCGTCTTCTGTGAGCGAAACGACTCCTCCGCCAACAGCCCCGGCCAGGGTCGCGACGACAACGACCCCGATGCCGATGGACGCGGCCGTCCTTCCGTGCCGCGGCCGGATCAACCACCAGATCACGAGTCCGATCGGCAACCGATGCAGGACGACGGCATAGACGAAGAAGGCGTCCGAATCCCTCCCGGGGACCAGGGCCGCACCCTCCAGGAACGCATGCAGCACCAGGCCCGAGAGGGCGACCAGGATCGCCACGTTGTCCGCGTGGGCGGCAAGCGCCCTCGAAACCCGCTCGAGCACGAAGTACAGGCCGGCGCCCCCCGCAACCGCCACGAGGCTCAGCAGTTCGCGAGCGTCCCACGACTGCGGCAGCACCTGCAACGCCACCAGTATCGGTACCGCCAGGTACACCAGCCCGTCCACCAACCGGGTGGCGGCCGGCCGGGGATGCAATGCCCCGTACAACATCGCTCCGAGAACCGGCGCCGCGAGCGCTGCCGCGAGTGGAATCACTCGGTCAGGGTGTCCCGCGGACGACCGGCGTCGGCGGCTCTCCACCGCGGTGCAGGGCGAGGACGTTGTCCACGGCGAGTTCGGCCATGGCCAGACGGGTCGGGATCGAGGCGCTCGCGATGTGGGGCAGCAGGACCGCGTTGTCGAGCTCGAGGAGGTCCGGATGAACTTCCGGTTCGCGTTCGAAGACGTCCAGACCGGCGGCCCAGATGGCGCCTGAGCGGAGCGCCGCGGCCAGAGCCGCCTCGTCGACGATCGGCCCGCGGGCGGTGTTGACGAGCACCGCCGTCGGCTTCATCCGCGCGAGCCGCTCGGCGTCGATCAGCCCGGCCGTGCCCTCGGTCAGCGGCAAGTGGATGGAGACGAAGTCCGCGGCGCCGAGGAGCGTGTCGAGATCGGTTCTGCGGACCCCGAGTTCCTGCTCCAGGTCCGGGCGGCCCCGTTCGTCCCAGTACAGAATCTCCATGCCGAACCCGAGCCGGGCGCGGCGGGCGACCGCCTCGCCGATACGGCCCATACCGAGGATGCCGAGCGTGCGGCCGTGGACCTCCTGGCCGCACAGGAGCATCGGTCCCCAGCGCCGGTAGCGACCGCCGCGCAGGAAACGCTCGGCCTCCGGCAGCCGCCGTGCAGCCGCCAGCAGCAGCGCCATCGCCAGGTCCGCGGTGGCGCCGTCGAGCACTCCCGGCGTGTTCGTGACCCAGATTCCGCGCGCGGTCGCCGCGTCGATGTCGACGTTGTCGAAGCCGACCGCCATGTTCGCCACCATGCGCAGATTGGGCGACCGATCGAAGAGTTCCGCGTCCATGCGCTCGGTGAGCAGGGCCAGGATCACGTCCGCACCCGCGGCCGCTTCGAGCAGCACCGCGCGGTCCAGTGCTGTGTCCTCTTCGAGCACGGTGGTCTCCACCCCCGGCTCGGCGCGCAACCGCGCCACCGCCGGCTCGGGAATTGGTCGGGTCACCAGCAGCTTCATCGATCGATCTCCCACTCATGCGCGACCTCGAACAGGCTGGGTTCGAAGCGCTGCGCCTCGATCTCCAGCACGTTCGCCTCCACCTTGCGGTCGTAGACGTGCAGGGACTCCTCGTCCAGCAGGAAGACGCAGGCGGAGTAGTCGCCCTTGGTCATCGGCAACCGCGGTACGCGGACCACGGCGCGGTGACGGCCGGCGCCGGTCATCGGGGCGAGCCCGGCGCGCTGGGTGGTGAAGGCGCAGACCTGCACGCCGTCCGCGGTGTCGAGTCCGACCGCCAGGTGGAAACCGAGATCGTCGTCCCGACTCTCCCATTCGACCTCCAGAGCCCAGGACTCCGAGGCGCGCTTGTGCGCCTCGCCGCCGAGCGGCCGGATCGCGACGATCCGCGCCGCGCTCGCCGCCGGATCATCGGTCGTCTCTTCTTCGGCCTCGGCGCTCTCGCCCGTCTTCGCCATCAGAAACCGCTCGTACTCGCCGACCACGCCGAGCGCGGGCCCCGCCCCCGCCACTTCGCCGCCCCGCAGCCACAACGCCTGCTGGCAGAACGCCGTGACGTAGTACATCGCGTGGGAACAGAACAGCAGCGTGCCGCCGTCCGCCATGAACCTCTGCAGGCGGTCCATGCACTTCTTCTGGAAGTAGCCGTCGCCGACCGAGAGCGCCTCGTCGACGACCAGGATGTCCGGCTCGACCTGAACCGCGATCGAGAAACCGAGCCGCATGGTCATGCCGGTCGAGTACGAACGGACCGGCTGATCGATCGCGGCGCCGAGTTCGCTGAACTCGATGATGTCCCGGCTGCGCTCGCGCAGTTCCCGCTCGTCGAGACCGACGATCGCCGCGCTCAGCCGGATGTTCTCGCGTCCCGTGAACTCGTGGTGAAAGCCCGAGCCGAGCTCCAGGATCGAGGCGACCCTTCCCCGGATCGCGAGTTCACCCGAAGTCGGCCGCGTTACGCCGGCGACGATCTTGAGCAGCGTGCTCTTGCCGGCGCCGTTCTCGCCCACGATGCCGAGCCCCTCGCCCGGAGGCAGTGCGAAGCTGACGTCACTGAGAGCCCGGAACGGCCGGTGCGCGGGACGCCTCAGCACCGCCTCCCGCAACCGGCCCCATGGAGTGTCGTAGATCTTGTAGACCTTGGTCAGACGGTCTGCCGAGACTGCGGGATCCTGCCGGTCGGGAGCGACCGCTTTAGCGGCAGTCGTCATGCCCTCACCCGGCGTCGCCCTCACCCGAGGCAGCGATCATCGCGGCCACCTGGTCCGGCTGCACCCGGGTGATCAGGGGCTTGAAGGGCAGGATCTCGTGGTCCACCAAGGGCGTGTGGACGTCGTCCCAGACCAACGGGTCGATGCCCAGAAAGCTCTCCGCCCGGGCCGCGATCGTCGGCACGACGGGCTTGAGATAGACGATCAACTGACGGAACAACTCAATGCCCGTCGTGCACACCGCCTGGACCTCGGCGGCGCGCTCCGGATCGCGCGCCAGTTCCCAGGGTCGCCGGTCGTCGATGTAGCGGTTTGCCCGGTCCGCCATGGCGATGACCCGCCGCAGGGCCCGGTTGTAGTCGCGGCCCTCGTAGAGTCCCGCGATCTCCTCCGCCTGGGAGGCGGCCGCCGCCGCGAGTTCGGGAGTGTCCAGCGATGCCGCCAGCCGGCCGCCTGACTGCCGGTGCAGGAAGCCGGCGCAGCGGCTGGCGATGTTGACCACCTTGCCGACCAGATCGGAGTTGACGCGGAGAACGAAGTCCTCGAGGTTGATGTCGATGTCGGTCAGGCCGTTGCTGAACTTCGCGGCGATGTAGTAGCGGAACGCCTCCGGATCGAGATGCTCCAGGTAGGTGCGAGCCATCACGAAAGTGCCGCGCGACTTGGACATCTTGGCGCCGTTGACGGTCAGGAAGCCGTGAACGAAGACCGAAGACGGTGTCCGGTAGCCGCCGCCGTGAAGCATGGCCGGCCAGAACAGGCAATGAAAGTAGAGGATGTCCTTGCCGATGAAGTGGTACAG
Organism: Candidatus Multivorans sp.; assembly: GCA_965238135.1. GTDB lineage: Bacteria > Acidobacteriota > Thermoanaerobaculia > Multivoradales > Multivoraceae > Multivorans. Next base: position 1,239,662 of record OZ250177.1, read on the forward strand.
CTCGGCGTCGCTGTCCGGACCCCAGAAGTCGTCGAAGACGAGGCCCTGGCGGTCGCAAAACTGGCGGAAGCTCGCCATGTACCCGATCGGCGCGTCCACCCAGACGTAGAAGTACTTGTTCGGCGCGTCCGGGATCTCGAATCCGAAGTAGGGCGCGTCGCGCGAGATGTCCCAGTCCCGCAGCCCGTCGTCGAACCACTCGCGGAGCTTGTTGACGACCTCGCTCTGCAGACGGCCGTCCCCTACCCACTCCTCGAGCAGTTCCCGGTAGTCGGAGAGGCGGAGGAAGAAGTGCTCCGACTCCCGCTCGACCGGCAGCGCGCCCGTGACGATCGAACGCGGGTCGATCAGGTCCGCCGGCGTGTAGGTCGAGCCGCACTCGTCGCAACTGTCGCCGTTCTGGTCCTTCGCCCCGCACCGCGGACAGGCGCCCTTGATGAAGCGGTCCGGCAGGAACATCTCCCGTTCGGGGTCGTAGAACTGCCGCACCGTCCGGCGGTCGATGGAACCCCGGTCGCGCAGCCGGCCGTAGATGCCCTCGACCAGCTCCCGGTTCTCCGGAGAGTGGGTGGTGTAGAAGTTGTCGAAGTGGACCTGGAACGCTCCGTAGTCCTCCAGGTGCTCCTCCGCGAGCCGGACGATCAGCTCCTCCGGCGTGATTCCCTCCCGCTCGGCGCGCAGCATGATCGGCGTGCCGTGCGCGTCCTCGGCGCAGACGTAGTAGCACTCGTGACCACGCATCCGTTGCACCCGGCACCAGATGTCCGTCTGGACAGCCTCCACCAGGTGTCCCAGGTGGATCGGACCGTTGGCGTAGGGCAGGCCGCTGGTGACCAGGATGCGTCGTCGTTCCGGCATGGCGATTCCTCCGAGGCGCCCGGCGCCCGGCGGACCGGGATTATGCAGCATGCAACCCACATAGCGCGTTTCGCGCTATGTGGGAACCACTCCGCCCACCCGTCATCGGGTGGACGGATGGAACCTATCCGTACCCGCGCACGTCTTCCTGATCAGACCCCCAATGACCACTCCGTCACAACCTCCGGACCCGAATCCCGACCTGTTCCTGGCGAGGCGCGCCGCCGCCGGGCACGCCGACGCCTGGACCGAACTGATCGACCGCTACGGCCGCCGCATCTACAACATCGCCTTCCAGTTCGCCGGCAACACCGCCGAAGCCGAGGATCTGACCCAGGAGATCTTCCTGAAGCTCTACCGCAAACTCGGCCGCTACCGGGGCGACGTGCCGCTCGCCGGCTGGACGCTCCGGCTGTCCCGCAACCTGTGCGTGGACAACTACCGCCGGACCCGCACCGAGCGGCGGACCGTGGTCGTCTCGGAGGAGCTGTTGAAGCGCCAGGCCGGCGGCATGGACACGGCGGCCCGCGCCGAACGTCGTGAACGGCTGCGCATGGTCTACCAGACGCTCGAGGAAATGCCGGAGGCGTTCGCCGAGATCCTCATGCTGCGGGATCTGCAGGGCTTGAGCTACGCCGACATCTGCGCCTTCCTCGACCTGCCCGAGGGAACGATGAAGTCCCGCCTGAGGCGCGCCCGCCTGGAGCTCATGCGACGCATCGACGACCGGCGCCACGCGCTGGGCGATCGCACACCGAAGCGCAACGGGGTCTACAAGTGAGTCGCGAACGCCAGCACACGGATACCCGCCCGGGAACGGCGAGCCCGGAGCGGACGCCAGGCATCGGCGAACTCGGCGCCGACCTCCCGATGTCCGACGAACTCCGCGCCGGACTGCTCGAGATCGCCGTCGGCGCTTCTTACGACCGCGACGGCGAGGCGCGCGCCGTAGAGCTGGAATCGCTGGTGTGGTCCGAACTCGAACCGTCACCGGCCCTGATGCAGCGGTTGCGCGAGATCCCCGCGCGCAGCCCGGCTCGCCGGTCCGCGATCCTCGCCGCCCGGCCCGGAACCGGCATAGCTCTCGCCGCCAGCTACCTGCTCGCGGTCGCCCTGACCCTCGTCCTCGGCGACCCGGTCGCCGCCGGCCGCAGGGCCGCGTCGAACCTGGGCGCAACGGCCGGTGAGCATCTCCTCGAACCGGCGGCGGAAGTCGGCGCATCGGTGCAGGCGGGGGTGAGCCGGCGCCTCGGCGCCCTCCAGGGACTCTGGCGCCCGGCCGGGTTCTTCGCCGAGCCGCTGAATCTGCCCGCCGACCGCGTCAGGGCCTGGTTCCAGGGCGCCGTCGACTCGTCGTCCGAGACCTTCCGTGAGCTGGCCGGCCTGTGGCCGCTCAGCGATTCCGGCAGTGACGACAAACCACCGCCAACGACTCGAAACCGCTCGCAGACCCACCAGGAGAGGAGTTCCGCATGAACACCGAACACGAACAGGATCCGTCGCAGACCAAGGACACGACTGCCGCCCACGAGCCGGCCCCGGCACCGGCCCCTCCGCCGCCGCCGGCGCCGGCGCCCGCCCAGGGAGGCCTCACCGCCCGCCACGTCGTCAGCGTGATCCTCGCCCTCTTCCCCGGGCTTGGCCACATCTACAACGGCCTCTACCAGCGCGGCATCGTGCTCTTCCTGCTCGCGGTCGGTTCCATCTACCTCGCCACCGAGGAGGGGGTGATGGGCATGGTCGTGGCATTCGTATGGCTCTTCAACATCATCGACGCCTACCGGCAGGCCACCCTGATCGAACTCGGCCACGGCACCGACCTCGGTCTGCAGGACACGCCGAAGCCGCCCGCCAATGGCCAGCTCGGCCTCATGGCCGGCGCCGGCCTGTTCGTCATCGGCTTCCTGGCGCTGCTCGACCACACGTTCGGCTACGACATCGGCCGCGTGTGGGAGTTCTGGCCCCTGGGCCTGCTCGCAGCCGGCGCCTGGCTGATGATCGGCGCCTACCGGCAGTGGCGCCGCAACCAGGCCGAGGCCGAGTCGTCGGCTTCGGAGTGAGGGCGGACCGGGTCGGGCTAACCCAGCTCCGCCCGCAGCTTGTCGTGCAGGACGCCCGCGCCGTCGATCATCGCATCGACGCTGCGGGCCCCGGCCAGGAAGAGACCGGTCAGGTTGAGCGCCACGCCGTCGAACCCCAACTCGCCGAGCTTCGCGGCCGCCGAGGCGACGCGGTCCGGCTCGGTGTAGAAAGTGCGGTCGCCCTCGTTCCCCGGTCGCGGCGGCGGCGAGACCTGCGCCTGGAACTCGAGCGCCGACGGATCGCGACCGGCCTTCTCCGCGTGGTCACGGACCGAGGCGATCGCCTGATCTCCGGTCTCGAACAGCTCCTCCGAGGCGACACCCATCCAGCCGTCGCCCAACCTGCCCGCGCGGCGTAAAGCCGCTTCGCTGTGGCCGCCGATCCAGATCGGCAGATCCGCCCCGCGCGGCGGCTTCGGCTCCATCGCCATCGCCTCCACGCAATAGAACTCACCCTCGAAATCGATCGGGTCCTGTCCCCAGCAGGCGCGCAGCACGGCGATCGCCTCGTCCATGCGCCGCCCGCGGTTGTGGAAGTCCTGCCCCATCGCGTCGTACTCCGATTCCTGCCAACCGACCCCGAGACCCAGACGGAGGCGGCCGCCGGAGAGCGTGTCCAGGGTCGACGCCTGCTTCGCGGTCAAAACCGGGTCGCGCTGCGGCAGCACCAGCACCTCGGTGCCGAGCCCGATCCGCGAAGTGCAGGCCGCCATGTACCCGAGGGTGGCGAACGCCTCCATGATCGGCATCTTGGCCGGGTAGCGGTTCTTCTCCCGGCCCTCGGTGTCGTGGCCCATGACCACGTGGTCGAAGATGTCCAGTTGATCGAAACCGATCTCGTCCATCGCCCCGGCCAGACGGGCAACGGCCTCCGGCCCCTCCCGGTAGACCACACTCGGGAACTCAACGGCGATCTTCATCGGCAAGACTCCTCGGACTCAAGTTGTGAGCCGGGGAGTATAGTTCTCACTCGCCCGAGCGTCACGGAATCCGGCCGGTCGCCAGAGGCCCTCATGGGCTAAGAAGCAACGAAAGGCATGCTGAGAACCGTCCTCGCCGTTCCCGCCGGCCTGATCGCCGGCGGCATCGTGATCAGCATCGTTCAGATCGCGGCGATCAACCTGCTTCCGGCGCCCGAAGGGATGCCGACCGACCGGGCGTTGATCGAACCGGGCGACATCCCGGCCGTGAACATGGCCTTCGTCCTCATCGCCTGGGCCGCGGGCGCGTTTCTCGGCGGCGGAACGGCGGCGCGCATCGCGCGGCAGGCGAAGCGGCGGCTGGCCCTCATCGTCGGCGCCTTCTTTCTCATCGCCGGGATCTACAACATGGCCACGATCCCGTCCCCGCTCTGGTTCTGGGTCGTCGGCATCCTCCTCTTCCTGCCCAGCGCCCACCTGGGTGCTCGCGTCCTCGGCGGCCCCGAACCGCAGTAGGTTTCGAGCGGAACGGAGCGCCCCGGCGGCGCTACTTGGGCAATGCGCTGGTATCGATACCGCCGCAGAGACTGCCGGCTGGGTTGTAGTAGCTGGTCGATTCTCCGGTGGTCGTGTCGGTCAGAGTGATGGTGTACTCCACGTCCGACAGTCCGCCATAGAGGAACCAGTAGTTCCCGTTCAGCGCGCGGCCATCCAGGGTCTTGACCACCAGTTCGATGTTCGAGCTGTTGAAGAACCAGAACATCCCCGACTCGTCAGACACGTCGATCGGCACCGCCGTCGCCGTGCCGAAGTCCCCTTCCTCAAGGTGGTTCTTCCAATGGGTCTGCACCTCGAAGCGGCCCTCCGCCAGGCACAGGACCTGCTCGCCCGTACGGCACCCGCCGGACACGTCGCCGGTCGTCGCGCTGACCTCGTCGGACCAGGCGGAGGCCTTCCCGCCTCCGGCCCGCGTCCGTAGCCGGAGCGTGTAGGGCGCCTCGGGTTCGAGGTTCTCCACCCTCGCCCGGCCGGTCGTGCCCTGCGCGGTCGCCACCTGCGCCCAGCCGGCCTTCCATGTCCGCGCTTCGATCTCCACCGTACCCCTTGCAACGCCTGCCCAGGTCAGTTCGACGGCAGTCGCGGCGAGTGCCGCGGCCGTCACGTCGTCCGGCACGTCGATCCCTGTCGGGCCCGGTCCGGGACCGGTCGGCAGGGTGATGGTCACTGTGTCGCTGTCCGCCGCGCCCTGGTTGTGGTATGCCCGCACGCGGAACATGTAACGGCCACCGCGTCTGAGCTCCGCAATCTCGGCCGACCCACTGTCGGCGTCTTCGGTGTACAGGATGGTCCAGGATTCTGCTCCGCTCCTGGCCTGAATGTGGAAGCCGCTCTCCGTATCCGACCGGTCGACCCACTCCAGGCGAGCGCTCGTGCTACTCGTCGCCGTGACCGTGAGCCCCGCCGGCGCCTCGGGGAGGCCTCCCGGAGGACCGAACCCGGCGGGATCCGGCCGGAAGTCGCTGTACTGAACGGCCATCGGGAGAGTCTCCTGGAAGGCGCGCTCGTTCTCCCTCTCGTGCTCGATGCCAAGCGTCCATCCGTTCGGCGAGATCCGCACGGTCGAGAAGAACGGCTCCCACCGCCGCGGTCCGCGGCTGCGATTGCTCATGATCGTCTCGATCGACGGAACGCGGTTGATGTCGCTGTGTCCGAACGCCCAGGGCTGGATCACGAAATCCTTTGCATTGACAGGGGCGTTCATCGGATCGTGATGGCCACCCAAGTTGTGACCAACTTCGTGGGCAAAGACGCGGCTGACATAGGGGAAGTCGTCGCCCGACTGGTCTCGAACGCTGCAGATCGCGCTCGTCGCGCCGTAAGCCTCGGGCGAGAAGGACTCGGCCGTGTCTCCGAAGACGGGCAAGCGGGCGATACCGCAATAGCCGAGATCCCGGGGCAACTCGCCGGTAAAGAAGTGGACGATGTCCGCGTTGTACCTGGCCCGCAACTCGGCGACCTGCTTGTTGGCGACGAGCCGGACCAGGGGGATGACGGGACCGTCCAGGGCTGCCGACGCCTCGGCCACGTGAACCAGACGGGCAGTGAACGCACAGTCAACACGACGCTGTCGTAGCCCGCGCCCCGGAAGCCGCCGGACCACATGACGTTGCCGTCGCCCCGGTCCTCGAAGACGCTGAGTTCGGCAACCAGCACGCGGCCGTCAGGGGTCGGTAGCTCAAGGCGTTGCGGCCCCGAACGCACCAGGTCCCGATCGACGACGATCGGAGTCCCGGCGGCGCGGGCGGATGCACTCCGGTTGTCGTCAACGGATGCGAGGCTCACGAGTCGCTGGCCCTGGGCCGCGGCCGCACAGAACGCCAGAACAAGACAAAGCGAAGGAAGCCGAGGCACAGTTCTGAGCCCGGCGCGCTCGCAGCGTCGCGGTGCGCACCGCCTGCGGACAGAGTACGGACACCCGGATGCCCTCGTTGCCGTGGGTAATCGCGATCCACTCCGCGAACGCGACCGCAGCGTGCTTGGTCACGGCGTAGGGCGCCGAGCCGATCTGCGAAAGGAGGCCGGCGGCGGAGGCTGTGCTGGCAATGTAGCCCTCTCCGCGTGCGATCATCTTGGGCAGCACGGCGCGGGCCGCGTAGATGTGGGACATCCGCCGAAATTGCTAGAGTCGCGCCTCAACCGGCGCCGCGGCCTCTCCGTCGCTCAGCGCTTCACGGATTGGCAGCTGCCCGTGCTGCGCCTGAGTTCCCCATGACCGCCGACCACCATCCGTTGCATCGTCAGTTGCTGAAGGGCCTCGAGGAGGAGGTCTACACCGGCACCCGCGACGGCCACGTGCTGCCGCTCTCACCGCACGTAAGAGCCGCCCTGGACGGCTACACAACGGAGCCGGACAGCCGCAACGTCGAGTTCACGACCGCTCCGTACCGGAACTACCAGGTCCTCACCGACCGCCTGATGGCGAAGCGGTGCGCACTCCGGCGCTACCTGGAGGCGAAGCATGGCTGCACCCTGGTGCCGGGAGGCACATTGGCCCTGGCCGATCCCGACTCCTTCTACCTCTCGGATCCGGAGAACTCGTACTACCGCTACATCCGCGACACCTACGGCACCCGTGTCGTCACCGCTTCGACGCACATCAACTTAGGAATAGACGACCCGGAGGAGCTGCTGCGCGCCTACCGGGTCCTGCGGCTCGAGGCCTCGGTGTTCCTCGCCCTGACCGCTGCATCGCCCTTTCTGGCGGGCGAGACGACCGGGCAGCACTCGGCGCGCTGGCTGCGCTTCCCCCTGACCCCCGAGCGGGTTCCCTTCTTCCCCGACGCTTCCTCGTTCGCCACCTGGATGGACGAACAGCTCGAAATTGGCACGATGCAGAATCGACGTCACCTCTGGCTCGGCATCCGGCCGAACGGACCCGCGACGCCCAGGGTTCTGGATCGCCTGGAGCTCAGGATCTGCGACCGGATCAGCGATCCGGACATCCTGCAGGCAGTCACCGCTCTCTACGAGGCACGGGTGTGGCAGGTCCTGGAGCGGCCGGAACTCGATCCCCTGCCCGGACGATCGTCGCGCGAGCTGGAAGAGCTCGCCGCCGCCAACGAACGCGCCGCGGGCGCCGCGAGCCTCGAAGCGGAGGCCACGAACTGGGTCGACGGCAGCACCATCACGTTCCGGGACTGGGCCGAATCGATGCTGGAAAGCGCCCGCGAGACCGCCCACCGCCACGGCTTCGGCGCCCTTCTCGGCCCGATCGAGGAGATCCTCGAACAGGGCAACCCGGCGATGCAGTGGCTGCGCCGCATCGAGCAGGGCGCAACGCCCCCCGAGGTGCTCAGAGAGGCGATCGTCGACCTGGCCGCCGTCGACCGGGAATTCGACCCGAGCTGCCCGCTCGTGGCCTGACGACCGCACTCCGCCGGAGCCTGGACGAGCTCAATCTCCCAATCTGGCGTAGCGGCCGCCGTAGAAGAGCAACGGTTCGGCCTCCCGCACCTGCCCGCCGGCCACTACGTCACCGATCACGATGATGTGGTCGCCGCCACAGATACGCTCCGCGATCCGGCACTCGAGGTGGACGAGCGCATTCTCGATCAGGGGTTCACCCAGGCTGCCGAGCCGGTAGTGCACACCCAGCAGGGAGCCCTCGGTGGGTTTCGTGGTGCGGGCGAACCGGTCGGAGATGTCCTCCTGGTCGGCGGCGAGGATGTTGATGCCGAAGGCCTCTGCCTGCTGCATCTGCACGAAGCAATTCGACTCTCGGTCGACACAGACGAGCAACTGCAACGGGTCGAGCGACAGCGAGCAGACCGCGTTCGCGGTCATGCCGTGCAGGCGGCCGCCGACGTTCGTCGTCACCACCGTCACGCCGGTGGCGAAGCGGCCGATCAGGCTGCGGTAGGTGTCGCGGTTCATGGGCCAGACAGCGGCGAGTATGCGGACCCGGTAGCGGTGCGTCAACCGCGGCAGGGATTGAGCCCGATGCTGCGAATTGGCGCTTCCGGCACAGTGGCCGCGTGATACCCTGCCGCGCATGAGAACCCAGACGATTCTTGCCGGCGCGGCTCTCCTCTGCACCACCGCTTCTTCCGCCCCGGCCGCCGACGTTCCCACGTCGGCTGAGGGCATCCGACCGCTTCTCGTCGGCAGTGCAGTTCCCGAGGTTCAACTTCCCACCGCGGACGGCGGCGTCGTCGACCTTGTCGCCGAGGCCAAGGCCAAGCCGACGATCCTGATCTTCTACCGTGGCGGTTGGTGACCGTACTGCAATACGCAACTGGGTCAGTTGCAAGAAATCGAGCAGGATCTGATCAACCTCGGCTACCAGTTGTTCGCCATCTCGCCAGATATCGCGGACCAACTGCAGGCCACCGTCGACAAGAACGAGCTGAAGTACCGGCTGCTCTCCGACCGGGGCATGAAGGCCTCGCAGGCGTTCGGGATCGCCTTCCGCGACGAGGAGATCGTCCGGAACTACAGGGAGTCCTACAAGCTCGACCTCGAGGACTACGCCGGGGACGATCACCACATGCTGCCCGTGCCTGCCGTCTTCGTGCTGGATACCGAGGGCCGGATCGCTTTCCACTACGTGAATCCGGACTACAGGGTTCGCCTGCCGGAAACCGTCCTGCTCGAGGCCGCCAAGGCGGCCGTCCAGTAAGGGCCACGGCGGATCGGAGTTCAGCCCCGGCCCGGGCCGGGAAGTAGCACGAGCGCAGTGGATTCCAACCGACAGGCGCTGGCGCGCAACGATCCAGCGGTCTGGGCGGCGATCATCGGCGAGGAAGACCGCGAACGGCGCGGCGTCGAGCTGATTCCGTCGGAGAACTACACCTACCCCGAGGTGTTCGCGGCCAACGGCTCGGTGCTGACCAACAAGTACGCCGAGGGCTACCCCGGCCGCCGCTACTACGGCGGGCAGGAGTTCACCGACGCGGTCGAGCGGCTTGCGATCGAGCGCGCCTGCCGGGTGTTCCGGGCCGAGCACGCAAACGTGCAGCCACTCTCCGGATCGCCGATGAACCAGGCGGCCTACTTCGCGTTCCTCGACCCCGGCGACACGGTGCTGGCGATGGACCTTTCGCACGGTGGCCACCTGACGCACGGGGCGCCGGTGTCCCACATGGGCCGGGTCTTCAACTTCATCCGCTACAAGACGGATCCTGACAACGCCGGCGCGATCGACTTCGACGCCCTGCTCGGCCAGGCCCGCGAGCATCGGCCGAAGATGATCCTCTGCGGCTACTCGTCCTATCCGCGGGACTACGACTACCGCGAGTTCAAGCGGATCGCGGACGACATCGGCGCGCTCACCATGGCCGATGTATCGCACATCGGCGGCCTGATCGCCGGCAACGCGATGTCCAACCCGATGGACCACGGTTTCGACGTGATGACGACGACCGGCCACAAGACCCTGCGCGGGCCCCGCAGCGGCCTGATCCTCTGCCGCGCGGAGCACCGCCGGAAGATCGACAAAGCGGTGTTCCCGGGCCTCCAGGGCGGACCCCACATGAACGCCGTGGCGGCGCTGGCGATCACCCTCGGCAAGGCGCTCGAGCCCGAGTTCGCGGTCTACGCCCGGCAGGTGCTGACCAACGCGAAGGTGCTGGCTGAGGAACTGATCAACCGGGGCGCCGAACTGGTGACGGGCGGCACCGACAACCACATGATGGTGCTGGACACCGAGAAGAGCTACGGCATCGACGGACGCGTCGCCGAAGAGACCCTCGACAAGGTGTCGATCACCGTGAACAAGCAACTCATCCCCGACGACCCCCGGCCGCCGCTCCGTCCCAGCGGCATCCGGCTCGGCAGTCCGGCGGCGACCACGCGGGGCATGGAAGAAGCGGAGATGAGGCTACTCGGCGAGTGGATCGTCGACGCGTTGCGACGGCATAGCGACGACAAGCGTCTGGACGCCATGCGCCAGGACATCGAGAGATTCTGCCTGCGCTTCCCGGTGCCCGGCGTCTAGCGGCGGAACGTAGACAGCAGGAACGACGAGATGCCCCAGAAACCCACTTACGAAACGATCCGCTACGACACAGACGACGGCGTGCTGGTGATCACGCTGAACCGTCCCGAGCGCCTGAACGCCTTCAACGGCCACATGATGCGGGAGATGATCGACGCTCTCGAACGCGCCGACGGCGACGATTCGGTACGCGCGGTGATCGTCACCGGCGAAGGGCGCGGCTTCTGCGCCGGCGCCGATCTGGCCTCCGGCGGCGACACGTTCTCCCATCCGGAGGCGGGCATCGACACCTACCGTGACGGCGGCGGCATTCTGGCGCTGGCGATCTACAAGGTGCGCAAACCGATCATCGCCGCGATCAACGGCCCCGCGGTCGGCATCGGGATCACGATGACCCTGCCGATGGACATCCGCCTGGCCTCGACCGAGGCGCGAATGGGCTTCGTCTTCGTCCGCCGCGGCATGGTGCCCGAAGCCTGCAGCAGCTACTTCCTGCCCCGCCTGGTCGGCATGGGCCGGGCCTCCGAGTGGGCGCTGACCGGCCGGGTCTTTCCCGCCGCCGAAGCGCTCGAAGCCGGCCTCGTCAGCCGTGTTCTGCCGCCCGACGAGCTGCTGCCGGCGGCCCGCGAACTCGCCTCGGAGATCGCCGCGAACACCTCGCCGGTGTCGGTTGCGCTCACCCGGCACATGCTGTGGAAGGGGCTTGACGCCCCATCGCCGATGGCCGCGCACCGGGTCGAGTCGAAGGGCATCTTCACGCGCGGCAGGAGCGACGACGCAAGAGAGGGCGTCACCTCCTTCCTCGAGAAGCGACCGGCCGAGTTCCCGATGAAGGTCAGCTCCGGCATGCCGCCCTACTTCCCGTGGTGGGAGGACGAACCGTTCTAGATAGCGGCGGCAGCGGATCGAGGCCGGCCGCCCGCCGCGGGGTGGTGGCGTCCTGGTGTCTCTACGACTGGGCCAACTCCGCCTTCACCACCCTCGTGGTGACCTTCGTCTACGCCACCTACTTCTCGCAGACGTTCGCCGAGGACGCGGACCGGGGCACTGCCCTGTGGTCCCGGGGAATCACGATCAGTTCCCTGATCATCGCGCTGATCTCGCCGGTGCTCGGGGCGATGGCCGACCGCTCGGGCCTTCGCCGCCGCTTCCTGACCGCCGCCACCCTGGTCTCGGTCGGCGCCACCGTCTGGCTGACCTTCGTCGCCCCGGGAAGCGGCAACGCCGTTCTTTCGGCCCTCGTGCTGTTCGTGATCGCGAACGTCGGTTTCGAGGTCGGCATGGTGTTCTACAACTCCTTCCTCCCCCGGTTGTCGACGCCCCGAACGATCGGGCGGATCTCCGGTTACGCCTGGGCCCTGGGCTACGCCGGCGGCCTGGTCTGCCTGCTCGTGGCGCTGTTCGGGTTGATCGGTCTCGGCGAGGGCGCGCCCTGGCTTCCGCTCAGCACGGAGGACGGCTTCAACATCCGCGCCTCGAACCTGCTGGTAGGGCTTTGGTTCCTGCTCTTCAGCCTGCCCGCGCTCATTCTGCTGCGCGATGAGGCCGCGCCGCGCGCCGGTACGTCCGCCGGCAGCGCAGTCGCATCCGTTCGCAGGGTTTTCCAGGATCTCCGCCGCACTCTGACCCGGATCCGTGACTTCAAGGACATTGTCCGCTTCCTGGTCGCGCGTCTGATCTACAACGACGGCCTGATCACCGTGTTCGCCTTCGGCGGCGTCTACGCCGCCGGCACCTTCGGCATGGACACCAGCGAAGTGATCGTGTTCGGGATCGCGCTGAACGTGGCGGCCGGGCTGGGCGCGTTCCTGTTCGGCCTCGTCGACGACCGGGTAGGCGGCCGCGCCACTGTGCTCTGGAGCCTGATCGGCCTGTTCGTCTGCTCCCTGGTCGCGGTCGCGGCGCCGAACCGGACCTGGTTCTGGGCCGCGGCGCTGGTGCTGGGCCTGTTCATGGGTCCCAACCAGTCCGCGAGCCGGTCGCTGATGGGGCGCTTCGCGCCGAAGCGCTACGAGTCCGAGTTCTTCGGCTTCTTCGCCTTTTCGGGCAAGGCGACGGCGTTTCTGGGCCCGATGCTGCTGGGTCTCATTACCGCCGGCTACGGGCAGCGCGCCGGCATCGCGGTCGTTCTGGTGTTCTTCCTGGTCGGCGGCCTGCTGCTGCTCCGGGTCGATGAGGCGCGCGGCATCGAACGGGCTCGGAGCAGCGCATAGTGTCGTCAACAAACGACTCCGAAGCCACGTAGAAGGAGAGGGGAGCGATGGAGGCAGTCAACAACTGGTGGGGCTCACTGGAGGGCGCGTACCGCGTCTTCTACGCACTCGGCATCGTCTCCGCCCTCGCCCTCCTGATTCAGGTCGTCCTCACCGTCTTCGGGCTCGACGACCTGATCGACGCCGCCGACGGCGAAGGCACTTCCCTGCTCTCGATGCGCACCGTCAGCGGTTTCCTCGCCGGCTTCGGCTGGACCGGGGTCGTGTTGATGCGGGCCGGCTATTCGACCGTGGCCGCGTCGATCGGCGGCACCGTCGTCGGTCTCCTCTTTGCCGGCATCCTGATCCTGATCATGCGCGTCATGATGAGTCTGCGCCACAGCGGCACGGTCGACTACCAGAACGCGGTCGGCGTGGCCGGCAAGGTCTACGCGCCGGTCGGCGCCAGTCTCAGGAAGCCCGGCCAGGTCGAAGTCCTGGTCCAGGGCAGGCTGCGGACGGTCGCCGCGATGACGCGCCACGACGCCGACCTGCCCACCCTGACCCGCATTCGCGTGGTCGACATCCTCGATCCCAACACCCTGCTGGTAGCGCCTCTGGACGTTGAGGCCGACGACCCGCAAGAGAAACAATAGCCAAACCTGGGAGAACCCTACGTGGACCTGATCATCCTCATCCTGTCCGCCCTAGCGGCGGGCCTCATCCTCATCTTCTCGCTCTCGAGCCGCTACCGGCGCTGCCCGTCGGACCGCATTCTCGTGGTCTACGGCAAGATCGGCGGCACCGGTTCGGCGAAGTGCTACCACGGCGGCGCCGCCTTCATCATTCCGATGCTGCAGGCGCACCAATTCCTCGATCTCGAGCCGATGACGATGGACATCAACCTGACCGGCGCGCTCTCCAAGCAGAACATCCGGGTCAACTGCCCCTCGACGTTCACGGTCGGCATCTCGACCGAGCCCGGGGTGATGGAGAACGCCGCCGAGCGCGTGCTGGGCATGCAGATGGATCGCATCTCCGCGCTGGCGCGCGACATCATCTTCGGCCAGATGCGGGTCGTCCTGGCGACCATGCCGATCGAGGAGATCAACGCCGACCGCGACAAGCTGATCGAGAACATCTCGAACGGCGTCGAGGTCGAGCTCAAGAAGGTCGGCCTGCGGCTGATCAACGTGAACATCCAGGACATCACCGACGAGTCCGGCTACATCGACGCGCTCGGCAAGGAGGCCGCCGCGCGGGCGATCAACGAGGCGAAGGTCAAGGTCGCCGAGAAGGAGCGCGACGGCGCGGTCGGCGCCGCGGCCGCGGAGCGCGACCGCCGCATCCAGGTCGCCCGGTCCCTGGCGACGGCTCAGGAGGGGGAGAACGAATCCGCCGTGCGGGTGGCCCAGTCTGACTCCAGTCGAAGAAAGGAAGAGGCCGAGGCCGAGCGCAATGCGTCCGCCGCCGAAAAGGTCAAGGCAGCGCAGGCGCTGCAGGAGGCATACGCCGCCCAGGAAGAGTCCGAAGTCGCGCGCGCCAGCCGCGAACAGGCCACACAGCGCGCCGATGTCGTCGTGCCGGCCGAGATCAAGAAGGAAGAGATGGCCACCCTGGCCGAGGCCGAGGCGGAACGCAACCGTCGCCTGAAGCAGGGCGAGGCGGACGGCATCCAGTCACTCACGGAGGCCGACGCAAACCGCATCCGGCGACTGAAGGAGGGCGAGGCCGATGGCCTGCGCGCTCTGATGGAGGCCGAAGCCGCGGGCATCGAGGCGGTGCTCAAGAAGAAGGCCGAAGGCTTCGACCAGATCGTGAACGCGATCGGCGGCGCCGACAACGCGGCGCTCCTGCTGGTCACCGAGCAGTTGCCGAAGCTGGTCGAGGAGCAGGTCAAGGCGATCGCGGGCCTCAAGATCGACAACGTGACCGTGTGGGACAGCGGCCGCGGCGAGAACGGCAAGACCGCGACAGCGGACTTCATCTCCGGCCTGATCGGCTCCTTGCCGCCGCTGCACGAACTGACGAAGAACGTCGGGATCAAGCTGCCCGAATATCTGGGCGCCCGCGAGCCGGATGCCGCTAGAGCTCCGGAGGCGTCCGATTCAGGCCCCGAGGCGGAGCCTGATCAGACCGCCTGACAGTCACTCGTTCCTCCCCGCGCTTGACGGGCCAGTTTGATCAGGCCAGAATGGCCAAATGAAACGGGCCAGCGTCAGTGAAACGAAGGACAACCTCAGCGGATTGCTTCACGAAGTACGCCAGGGAGAAACGGTGTTGATCACCCATCGCGGTGAGCCGGTGGCGCGAATCGAGTCGTGCCGGACCGACCATCTGACGCCTGGCGACGCCGCGGCAGAGTTGATCCGTCAGGGCGTTGCGTCTGCTCCCCGCGCTCCGCTGGAAGTCGACCGGATACTGGCAGCAGAACTCCCGCATCTTCCTGACGGTGTCAGCGCAAGCCGTCTGGTCGCCGCGGAGAGAGCGGACGACCGCTGAAGTACTGGGACTCTTCCGCCTTGGTGGCGCTTCTGGTCGAGGAGCCGACCAGCGAAGCCCGCCGCCACCTGCTCCAAGAGGACTCGGTCATCATCACATGGTGGGGCAGTTGGATCGAGTGCGAATCGGCTTTGAGTCGGCTTGGTCGCGAGGGACACTTAGAGCGCGCCGGACTCGAAAGCGCTCGTGCACAACTAGATCGCCTGCGATCCGGCTGGCTGGAGGTCGAACCGCTCGAGCGGGTCCGGCGCCGAGCAGTCCGGCTCCTACGGCTCCACCGTCTACAGGCCGCCGATGCGTGCCAGTTGGCGGCAGCGCTCACAGCGGCCTTAGAGGATCCGTCTGCACTCGAGCTTGTATGCAGCGACGATCGCCTGTCCGAAGCAGCCCGCACAGAGGGCTTCTACGTCAAGTAGCGGACACGCCGCTGAACGCCTTCAGAGAGCGCCGCTCCCTTCGGTGGCGGAGTCTGCTACGTGATGTCGCGCAGCGTCAGGCCCTGACTCTTGAGATAGGGCACCAGGCCCTTCTTGTCGATCGTCCGCAGGGCGCGCGTCGACACCTTGAGCTTGATCGTCCGCTTGAGTTCGGGCACGTACAGCCGCTTGGCCTGAATGTTCGGCCGCTGCCACTTGTTCGTGACGTTGTGCGCGTGGGAGATGTTATGGCCGCTGAGCGGCTTCTTGCCGGTGATCTGGCAGATTCTGGGCATTTCGACTCCATCGCCGCTCTATCGTCCTGAAGGCCCGCTTCGGGCGCCGCGGCGGTCTCGTTGGGCGCGAGATCATAGCAGCGAATGCGTTCCGCGTCGCCAAGAACACCCGGCTCGGCTGGTACGCTGACGCAACCACATCCTGACGACAAGGGAGGCCCACCGTGAACGAACTGGTCTACCGTTTCCTCCGCAACGATCTCTCGCGCCGCGGGTTCATCCAGGCCCTGACCGCGCTCGGTCTGACCGGCACGATGGCCGAGTCCACGGCCAACGCGGCGGCAGCCGCGGCGAACGCCGATCCCGATTCCGGCAGCCGCCGGGCCCAGGGAACCGGCGGCGAGCTGATGGTCGAGCAGATGGCCGCGGCCGGCACCCGCTTCCTGTTCACGAACCCCGGATCGTTCGAAGTCGGCTTCTTCGACGCCTTCCTCGACCGCCCGGGCATGCAGCTCATCATGGGGCTGCACGAAGGCATCGTCATCTCGATGGCCGATGGCTACCACAAGGCCTCCGGCGAACCCGGCTTCGTCAACGTTCACGTCATCGCTGGTACGGCGCAGTCCGCCGGCCAGCTCTACAACTCGAGCCGCGACGGCTCCGCCCTGATCGTCACCGCCGGCCTGCTCGACAACGAGATGCAGGACGACAACCTGCTGCTGGCGCCCAGGCCCGGCTTCGACCAGAAGGACGTGAACCGGCAGTTCACGAAGATGTCCTGGGAGACCCGCGACCCCGGCTCGATCCCGGTGATGCTCCGCCGGGCATTCAAGGTGGCGACGACCGCTCCCGGCGGCCCGACCTACCTGGCCCTCGCCAACCACGCCCTGGAGGCCCAGGGAGTCAGCGCCGCGATCCACGACCGCGCCTCCTTCATCATCCCGGACGACATTCCGGCCCGCGACGAGGACATCGAGGCGGTGGCGCGGATGCTGATCGAGGCCGAGGCGCCGATCATCCACGTCGGCGACGAGGTCAGCAAGGCCGGCGCGCAGCAGGCGGTGCTGGAGCTGGCCGAGCTGCTGCAGGTACCCGTCGGAGACGTGAACTGGCCGTTCCACAGCTTCCCGCGCATGCATCCGCTGTATGCCGGCGGCTACAGCAGCCGCGACCGCGACTTCGTCCTCCGCATCGGCGTCGGCGACATCGGAGGCACCGCCGCCGCCGGCCCCGACGCCGAGGGCTCGCAGAACGCCTGGATCGGCCTGAACACGGGCGCGATCGGCGGTGACCGGCCGTTCGGCCGCGCCCTCGTCGCGAACACGAAGCTGGCCGCCGAAGCCCTGATCGAAGCGGTCGAATCGCTGACCACGGAGGAACGGCGCAAGAAGATCCGCGCCTCGCGCCCGGATCCCGCGCGCAAGCCGCCCCAACTCGACCGGGCGAACGTCGGTCGCAGCCCCATCCACGCCGACGAGCTCGGCCACGTGCTCGAGACGGAACTCGACCCGAACGCGATCATCGTCAGCGAAAATCTGAGCGGCTCGAACCAGTTCTTCTCCACCGGCCACCGCGACAACGAGAAGACCTGGCTCGCCACCTCCGGCGCCGGCCTCGGCTGGGGCATCGGCGCCGCCACCGGCGCCAAGCTCGGCCAGCCGGATCGTCAGGTCGTCTGCAACATCGGCGACGGCTCGGTGATGTACAGCGCCTCCGGCTTCTGGACCCAGGCCCGCTACGGAGTGCCGGTCCTGACCGTGGTCACGAACAACCGGAACTACCAGACCGTCCGCCTCGCCTACGCCCGCTACGACGGCAAGATGAAGGAGGCGAACCGCTACACCGGCATGCACCTCGGCGACCCCGACATCGATTTCGCCGGTCTCGCCCGAAGCCAGGGCGTCGACGGCGTGACCGTCGAGTCGGCGGCCGACCTCCGCCCCGCAATCCGCCGCGGCATCGAGGCCACGCGCGACGGCGAACCCTTCCTCGTCGACGTGGTCGTCAACCGCAAGGGCGACGGCGGCGACTCGACCTGGCACCAGAAGTACAGCCTGGCGGGCGAGCGGACGAAGTCGGTCTAGGGGAAAGTGAACCGAGGGGCTCTTCCGGCTCAAGCGCCATGCCGTCTTGCCATCGCAGCGGCGGTCGTCGGCGTGTCGATCGTTCTCTCTCTGTTCGCTCCACGGCACGCTCAAGCGTGTAGTTGCATCTACCCCGAACACTGGGGATTCATCGGGCCCGAGAACGGTCGCCTGCCCGCCAATGCGGCCGGTGTGGTGTGGTTCAAGCCTAGAGTGTTCGACAGGCGATACGAACTCCAGCGACCTCGCGTGCGACTCGGCATCGGCGGCTACTCGATGAGCAACAGGGAACTCCTGAACCGGGTCGAGGGCCGCCTGGGGCGCGAACTCGTGCGCATCCGCACCCTGTTCGAGGAGATGGAGCATGGCTCGATGGTGGTCCTGGACGAGCTGTGCTCGGGCACCAACCCTTCGGAGGGAATCGAAGTCTTCACCCTCGTGCTCCAGCTCCTCCGGCGGGTGCAGCCCGTTGCCTACGTAACCACCCACTTCCTCGACCACGCCCGCGCCCTCCAGCAGAACCATGCGGAGCTGGGCCTCGAGTTCCTCCAGGTGCAGCTCGACGACGAGCGCCGGAGCACCTATCAGTTTGTCGACGGCGTCGCGGGCGCCGAGCTTCAGTACGGGACGCCGGTCGCCCGGCAGACGAACCGCATCAGGGGGGAGGCTGCCGCACAGAGCCCCGTGAACTCGTCGAGGAAGCCGGCGCCAAGTAGCCGGGTCTGATTCAGACTCGCCACGGCCATGAAGGACTTGCGCTTGATGTCGTCGATGCGCGGGTGACCGGCGTCGAATCCCCGCGGCGCCCGCTTCAGACTCTCGCCGCCTAGTTCCAGCGCCCCGCCGAGTCCAGGGTCGGCGGTCACCTCCCGCCAGCCCTCGCCATTCGCGACGATCTGCTGCCGGATCGCCCGCAGGGCCTCCGGGTGGGGTTGCCACATGCCCCCGCCCATGAACACGCTGCCGGGCTCGATGTGGAGGTAGAAGCCCGGCGCGTGGGCGTCCTTGTGCTGCCTGTGGCGGAAATGAATGCCGCAATGGGTCTTGTAGGGCCGCTTGTCGCGCGAGAAGCGGACGTCGCGGTGGATGCGGAAGAGCGACCCACCAACCTTCTTGGGCACCGCGTCGAAGTGCTTCGACACCTCGTCCAGCCGGGTCCCGAAGTCGCTGATGAACTGGAGCGCCGGCTCCCGCACAGCGTCCTCGTAACGCTCGCTGTTCGCCTTGAACCAGTCGCGGTCGTTGTTTTCCGCGAGGTCGCGTAGAAAGGCGAACGTATCGCGCGAGAACGGGTTCTTCCATTGGTCCATCGTCTTCCAGTCCTCCTCGTCTCGGCGGGGCTTCGGCTCGGGCACGGAGTGTATTCTCGAAGGCGCTCGAACAAGGAGGGCCCGCATGGATATCTTCGTCGCCGAACTGGTCGGCACCGCGCTACTGGTGATCCTGGGCGACGGCGTGGTCGCCAACGTCGTTCTCGCCCGCACCAAGGGGAACGACAGCGGCTGGATCGTCATCACGACTGGTTGGGGACTGGCCGTCGCGCTCGCCGTGTACTGCGTCGGCCGGATCAGCGGCGCCCACATCAACCCGGCGGTCAGCGTCGGCCTGTGGGCGATCGGCGAACTCGACGCCGTCCTGCTGCCGACCTACATCGGCGCTCAGATGCTCGGCGCCTTCGCCGGCGCGGTCGTCGTCTGGGCCACCTACCGCCCGCACTGGGCCGAAACCTCCGACCAGGGCGCCAAGCTCGCCGTGTTCTGCACGGCGCCGGAGATCCCGGGGCGCCGGGGCGCGAACTTCATCACCGAGGTGGTCGGCACCGCGGTGCTGGTGTTCGGTGTGCTCGCGATCGCGGCCAACGCCTCCGAACTCAGCGGCGGCGCGATCGACCTGTCGGCAGTGTTCGCCACCGGCATCAGTCCCCTGCTGGTGGGTTTCCTGGTCTGGGGCATCGGCCTGAGCCTGGGCGGTCCGACCGGCTACGCGATCAACCCGGCCCGCGACCTCGGCCCGCGCATCGCGCATGCGGTGCTGCCGATCCCCGGCAAGGGCGATTCGAACTGGGGCTACGCCTGGGTGCCGGTGGCGGGCCCGCTCGTCGGCGGCGTCCTCGGCGCGCTCGCCTTCCGCGGCCTCGGCTGGTAGGCAGCCGGCATGACCTACGTCCTCGCCCTGGATCAGGGCACCACGTCCAGCCGCTCCATCCTGTTTGAGCGCCAGGGAACAGCCGCTTCCTCCGCGCAGCAGGAGTTTCCGCAGCTCTACCCGTCGCCCGGCCACGTCGAGCACGATCCCGAGGCGATCTGGAACACCCAGCTCGACACGGCGCGCGCCGCCATCCGGAAGGCCGGCGCGGATGTCTCGGACATCGAAGCACTCGGCATCGCCAACCAGCGCGAGACGGTCGTGCTGTGGGAGCGCGACAGCGGCAAGCCGGTCGACAACGCGATCGTCTGGCAGAGCCGCATCACCGCGCCGCTGTGCGAACAGTTGAAGAAGCAGGGTCATGAGGACCTGTTCCGCTCGAAGACCGGCCTGGTGCTCGACCCCTACTTCTCCGGCACCAAGATCTCCCACCTGCTGGACAAACACGACCTGCACGCGCGGGCGGCGCGCGGTGAGATCCTGGCCGGAACGATCGACAGCTTCCTGCTCTGGCGGCTGACCGGCGGCGAGGTCCACGCCACCGACGCGAGCAACGCCTCGCGCACCCTGCTGTTCGACATCCACAACCTGGACTGGGACGACGACTTGCTCGAGATCCTGCGCGTGCCGCGGGCCATGCTGCCCGAGGTCCGTGATTCGAGCGGCGACTTCGGCGACACGGAGGCGAGTCTGTTCGGTCGACGGATCAAGGTCGCCGGCATCGCGGGCGACCAGCAGGCGGCGACCTTCGGCCAGGGGTGCTTCGAGCGCGGCATGGTGAAGAACACCTACGGCACCGGCTGCTTCATTCTGATGAACACAGGCGACCGGGCGGTGGCCTCGGACAACGGCCTTCTCTCCACGGTCGGCTGGGTGCTCGACGGGCGGCCCACCTACTGCCTGGAGGGTTCGGTCTTCGTCGGCGGCGCCGCAGTTCAGTGGCTGCGGGACGGCCTGGGTCTGATCGAGAGGTCCGAGCAGATCGAAGAACTCGCGGCGAGCGAGGAGGACAGCGGCGGGGTCTACCTGGTGCCCGCTTTCGTCGGCCTCGGCGCGCCGTACTGGGACCCCTACGCGCGGGGCCTCCTGATCGGCCTGGAGCGCTCGACCACCGCCGGCCATGTGGCCAGAGCCACGGTTGAGTCGATGGCCTATCAGAGTCTCGACGTCGTGCGCGCCATGGAAGCCGACGCCGGTTCCGGCATGAGCGGCCTGCGGGTCGACGGCGGCGCGGCGGTCAACAACGCCCTGATGCAGTTCCAGGCCGACCTGCTGGGCACCCGGGTACAGCGGCCGGTAGTCGCCGAGACCACGGCGCTCGGCGCCGCCTACCTGGCCGGTCTCGCGGTCGGCTTCTGGTCCGACCAGGCCGACGTGACCGGAAACTGGGCTCTCGACCGCGAGTTCGAACCGCGGTCCACAGCGGAGGAGCGCGACCGCCTCGCCACAGGTTGGCAGCGGGCGGTCGAGAGGTCGCGGGGCTGGGCCGAGGCGTAGTAGCCGTCGCAACCCGGACCGCAGTCTGTCAGCCGCCTCTACTCCGGTGCCGCGACATCCCGCACGGCGATCAAGGTCTCACCCGTCCACGCCGCGAGATCGACGGCCGCCGAACCCACGACTCGGCCACGCCGCCGCGCGACCACCCGGTACGGAACCTGGAACAGTCCGCTGATCGAGAAGCTGCCGTCCTCGGCGCTCCGAGCGACCGCTGTCTGGCCCACGCGTTCCGCGATCTCGAGAGGCGCGTGGGCTGGCATCGCCACGACCTCGAATCCCGCCGCCGGCACACCACTATCCGCCAGCACGAGGCGGCCCGCCAGCACCGCACTCCGGGCCCGAAGATCGGCCACGCTCTCGCCATCCACGCTCACTTTCCGGCGCTCGCCGACGGCCGCAATCTCGACCCGACCGCGGCGTAGGCCGTCAATGACGTACATTCCGCGATGGTCCGTTCGCACGGCCCAAGCATCGCCGGCGCGTTCGTCGATCACGAAGACGGGCGCGCCTGCCACGGGACTGCCATCAATGGTGATCAGGCCCGACAGCCGGCCGTTCGTTTCCGCATTGTCGAATGCGATCTCGACCTCCGTCACGCCGCGCGGTAGAACGTCTACGGTGCGGCGCTGCATGCGGTCCGAGGACCGCACCCTGGCCACAAGCACAACCGTCCCGATCGGAGGGTTGTGCTGCACGAAAACCGGAGCGCCTCCCAGTTGGTTCGGCGACCTCTTTAGTCGGCCGCCTCCACCCGGCGATAGGGGAGTGGGCTCGATCCCGACCTCGACCGTAGCGGCCTCCTCGGCCGTCAGACCCGCGACGCGCGCTCTGATCTCCCGTGCCCCGTCAAGCCTGAGCACGATACCAACCGGGGCGTTCGTGCCTACTTCGATTTCTCGCGACGTGGCACCATAGCCGTCCACTTCGGCGCTCGCCCGGTAGAGCCCCGGAGTCACATCAAGGCGAAACGAACCGTCCGGCGCGCTTCGCGCTTCCCTGTCTGGCGCCAGCGGACGGCTGATCCGCACGGTGGCGCCGGCAACCGGCAAGCCAGCCGTGTCTTCGACCCACCCCTCAACCCAGACCGGCGTCAAGTCGAGAACTAACTCGGTGATACCCGGTCGCACATCCCGGTACCACATGATCGGTTGACCAGACTCCCCTCCAGGCGGCCAGCAGAACACCATGCTCTCGCCCATAGGGAGGCCAGAGAGTTCAAACCGACCGGCGGCATCGGTGGTCGTGCGTTCCATGGTATTCATCTGGACTACTGCTCCCACGACCGGTGCGCCGCCTGAATTCACGACGCCCCGCACCGTGGCGTCTCCACGGCGAAGGACCAGCACGAGGCCGTCGCCGCCGGTCGAGTACAACCCGTCGTCATCCGCGAGTTCACGTCGAAACGGCGCATAGCCGAACGCCTCCACCTTCAGGACACCATTGAGCGAGGCCAGACCGCGAAGGAAGAACCTGCCCTCCGACCCGGTTCGTTCGAGCGCCAACTGCCGACGTTCCGCTTGGTCGAGTAGTTGAACACGAATACCCTCAATCCCCTTGCCGGACGCCTCGTCCACGAGACGGCCGCGCAACTCGGTGGCCGGCTCCATCGCGATGTCGACCCTGCGCGGGTCGGCCGCACGATCTACCGACACGCGAAGCCGTTCGGCCCTCACATAGCCGGGGTGCTGCACGAACAGGTCCAGCAGATCACCGTGACGCAGCCCTCCAATTCGAAAGCGGCCTTCCGCATCCGACTGAATCTCCCCTGTCGCCCACGCCACGGAATCGAGGCTCAGCGCACCTGCCACGTCCGGACTACGCCCGAACCCCACTACCGCGCCGGCAAGCGGCTGGCGTGCTCTATCCGTGACAACTCCCTCCACAGCCAACTCCGGCGCCAATGCCACCTGCCCGAGGTCGTGCCAACCCGTCCACTCCGCAAGCAGCGCAGCAGATCCCGCGTTTGAGCGTAGGGGAACAAAGCGGGTCGCATAGCCCGGCGCGCCTACCGCGACCGAGCGGGCGGCGGGAGAGACATCGGGAAATCGGAACACTCCGTCTTCATCCGCCTGTGTCACATCGTGAAGACTGGGGTTCGACGCCAGAAAAAGATCGACTGGGCCGAGGGAAGGCGGCACGAAGAAACGCTGCTGACCGACCAGGGCAGCCAACCCTGCGACTCCCTCTCCCGAGGGCGAGACGATCCGGCCGAAAATCGACGCCGCACGCTCTAGGCGCACAACGATCGGCCCCGGGGCAAAGGCTCGCGAAGCTGCCGGTTCCAGGGCGACTCTCGCGGCCCGGTAGCCCTCCGCACGCACGACCAGGCGCGGTGGGCTCTGCGCCTCGCTCGCTTCAATCCGAAACCCGCCGTTGGAAGCGGTCAAGGCGACGGGCGCCAAACGCCCAGTGAAAGCGCCGTGGAGTGCGACCTCAGCACCCTGCACTGGGTCGCCCGTCTCATCTGCCAAGACGACACCCTCGATCAACCGAAACGGCGTCAGCTCGATGTCCTCCTGATCGAACGACCAATCGACGGTCTGCTTCTCGAAGCCTGGAGCGAGAATCGTCGTCGTCGCTGCGCCCGCTGGCGGCCGGACGGTCCATGTCGTTCGGTGCCTGGTTCCAGGGGCCATGACTGTGGGGCCGAGCGTCTGCCTTGCCAGCAGCTCACCGGCTCTCGACCGGTGGATCGCAATAACCGTCGTGGCCAGCGCCTCCCCCGCATCGGCCGAGGCAAGGACTGTCACCGATCGCTCCGGCACGGCGAGTCTCCGCGTTCCCGCGTCCTCGACGCGAATCCGCCACTCGCCACCGGAAGGACCGAGAACACGGTACGCGCCGCGGGCCACAGCAACCTTGCCGGCTTCGTCCGCGACGCCGACCGGCCAACCGGCCGTGTCAACAAGAACAGCCGCCTGCAACGCCTCGCCAAGGGCATCGCCATCGCCCTTCGCGCCGTCAATGACCAGTCGCAGATCAAGGAGGCGTTCGGGGCGCGGTTCCAACGACACTTCGATCAGAGCTCCCGACGAACACTCGAAGCTGGACGGCGCATAGCCCGGAGCTCCGATTCTGATCCCCAAAGGTTGGGGCGACGAACCCGGATCGGCTACCGGATCGAGCCAGTAGTGGCGGTCGGAACCGGCACGGTCGAGTCTGATCCACGGCCTCCAGACCTCCCAACGTGGAAAAGCGCCCGCGCCACCATCCACGTTGCCTGCCCTGCGGCTCGGCGCCACCCAGGCAACCGCCGGACCCAGCAGTCGCAACCGACAGGACGATCCACGCTTCGGTTGAAACGGCGGCAACAACACATTCGAGAGCGGACCAATGAGTGGAAAGGCCATGTCGGGAGAAGCTAAGCCAGCGCCAGAACCCTGGACCACGACCCACCAGGCGCCGGGTTGCGGCACATCCACGGCGAAATCCTTCTCTCCCGGCTGGATCAAAGCCCCACCAAAACCGAGCCGCTCCTCCTGGCCACTCGAAACGAGCATCGCCATTTGCTCGTAGAGCGGTCGTTCGTCCGCCAAGTGCAGAATCGCGGCATAGTCCGCTGGCTGGTGCGATACACGGCCGAACACAGTCCAGCCCGACGTCTGCTGGGCCGTGGCAAGCGTTGATGCGCAGACGAGCAGAACCGCAACCATCGCCGGGGCGCTTTGCGCAACCAAGGCCATGCTCACCTGCAGACGTCAGAATTCAGCCCGGGACCAAAGCAGGAGACATACTTCTGCCCGTCCCCGTGGACGCCCGCAGTAGCTGACAGCGTACCCTTGCAGGTAATGGGCGGCTTACCGGGGCCGCACACGGCGTACGCACGGAATACCATGCCGGCCACATCGAATCCTCGGCTGGACCCATAGTCCGTTCCAGTACAGGAACCTCTGGAAGAACAGGTGTCATTCTCGCCCCCCATGAACCTATCGTAGCCCGTGAAGCAGTAGTACTCGTCGGTATCGGCCTCCTTTGGCGTCTGCGTGCACGAAGCAACCTCACTTCCACCCCCCCCCACAGCCCGCGCACACGGCCAACACCAAGGCCAAGACGCCAACCCTACACATCCACTCGGCATCCCGGTTCAAGCAACTCATCCTTCCTCCCCTCTACGCTGGCCACCGCGGGTCAGTCCGCAACAGCAGTCGTGGCAAGATCAACTTGCCTGTCAGCATACGTCATGCTCACATCCCCTGTCCTCTGGTTGCGTTGAAACAGACGCCGCTGGACCGAGACGTAGCAGTCCCCGGAGCAATCCGGCGCTCGGAGCGCCCGGCTACGGTACGCTCTCGCTCTTTCGACGATCAGAGGCCAGCCTCGAAGCGCCGCGCGCGGTCGGCGCCACAGCGAACACCCAACAAGCACCCGGAGAACTCCATGACCGATGTAGCCGCCCGCCCCCGCGTCACCGTCGATATCGAAAACGGCGTCGCCGATGTCCGCCTCGACCGGCCCGACAAGCTGAACGCGCTGGACGGCGCGATGTTCGACGCGCTGGGCACGACCGGCCGCGAGCTGGCCGCCGACCCGTCCGTGCGCGCCGTCGTCGTCTCCGGCAACGGTCGCGCCTTCTGCGCCGGTCTCGACTTCGGCAGCTTCCAGGCCATGAAGGACCGTGCCGGCAGCAACTCGCTGACCGATCAACTCCTGTCACGAACGGACGACAACCCCGCCAACCACGGCCAGACCGCGGCATGGATCTGGCACGCGATGCCGGTACCGGTGATCGCCGCAGTCCACGGCGTGGCCTACGGCGGCGGCATCCAGATCGCCCTCGGCGCCGACCTGAGGGTCGTCCACCCGGAGGCGAAACTCTCCGTGCGCGAGATCGTCTGGGGCCTCGTTCCCGACATGGCCGGCCCCCAGTTGTTGCGGCACCTCGTGCGCGCCGACATCGCGAAGGAACTCACCTTCACCGGCCGTGTGATCAGCGGCGTCGAGGCCGCCGAGCTCGGTCTGGTCACGCGCCTCTCGGAGCAGCCGCTCGACGACGCCCTCGCCCTCGCGCGGGAGATCGCCGGCCGCTCGCCGCACGCGATCCGAGCCGCCAAGGAGTTGCTCGACACCGCCCGGACCGCCAGCGTGCGCGAGGGGCTCGAGGCCGAGCACCGTCTGCAGGCCGGACTGATCGGTTCCCCGAATCAGGTCGAGGCAGTCACAGCGCACCTGCGGAAGCGGGCGCCCAGTTTCGCCGACGTCGGCTGAACGCCGAAGAGACCGGGGGCGCCGCTACTCCAGGTGCCAGCCGTGGTCGGCCTGGAGCAGGGCCCGCTGCGAGTCGAACGGCGCGCCCTGATTCTCGGGCTCGACGCGCGTGTAGCCGCCGTCCGATTCCAGACGGCGGCAGTTCGCCGTATCGACCAGGTGTGGCGCCAGGATGTCGCGCAGCGCCGCCCGGCGCAGGTCCGGATCGAGAATCGGACACAGCAACTCGACCCGGCCATTCAGGTTGCGCGGCATGGTGTCCGCGCTGCCGGTGAACAGTTCTTCGTCGCCGCCGTTCCGGAAGTAGTAGAGGCGCGAGTGCTCCAGGAACCGGCCGACGATCGAGGTCACCGAGATGTTCTCGGACAGGCCCGGCAAACCGGGTCTCAAACAGCAGATTCCGCGCACTTGGAGCAGTACCTCTACGCCCGCCTGGGAGGCGCGGTACAGCGCGTCGATGCACTCCCGGTCGACCAGTGCGTTCATCTTCAAGATCAGGCGACCGCCGCCGTGCCGGCGGTGGTCCTCGATCTCCCGATCGATCCGCCGGATCAGCTCCCGGCGCATCTGCACGGGCGCGACCAGCAGCTTGCTGTAGCTCTCCTCGCGGGCATAGCCGGTAATCGAGTTGAACAGCTTGGCCACGTCCGAAGTGATTTCGTCGTCGTCGGTCAGGAGACCGATATCGGTGTAGATGCGCGCCGTGACCGGGTTGTAGTTGCCGGTCGCCAGGTGGACGTACGAATGCAGGGTGCCTGCTTCGCGGCGGACGACGAGACACATCTTGGCGTGCGTCTTGAGCCCGAACACGCCGTAGACCACGTGAACGCCGGCGGCCTCCAGCGCCCGGGCCCAACCGATGTTGTACTCCTCGTCGAAACGGGCTTTCAACTCGACCAGAACCGAGACCTGCTTCCCTTTCTCGCGCGCTTCCATCAACGCCTCGACCACCGGTGAGTTTGCACCCACCCGGTAGAGCGTCTGCTTGATCGCAATCACGTCCGGATCGGCGACCGCCTCGCGCAGCAGCCGCACAACCGGCGAGAAGCTGTCGTACGGGTGGTACAGCAGATGGTCGCGCCGGCGGATCGACTGGAACAGGGGTTCGTCGGACCGTAGGGCCGGATGGCGAACCGGCCGGATCGGGGCGTCCCGAAGTTCCGGACGGTCGAGGAAGGCGATCTCACTCAGGTCTCCCAGGCCGAGAGGCGAAGGCAGCGTATCGACCTGGAAGGGCGCCAGCCCCAGGTTGCGTTCGAGGATGGCCCGGATCTTCTTGGGCGTGTCCTCCCGCACCTCGAGCCGCACAACCGAGCCGAAGTGCCGCTGGCCGACGACCTCCACGATCGCGGTCAACAGATCGTCCGCCTCGTCGTCCTCGATCTCCAGGTCGGCATCGCGGGTGACGCGGAACGTGTAGGCAGCAACAACCTCGAAGCCGGGAAACAGGAGGTCGAGATTGGCAGCGATCAACTCCTCGATCCACACGAACTTCCCGCGCGCCGACTTGTCCAGCCCGAGTTCGTCCCGGCCGCCCCCTGGCGCCCGCACCAGGCGCGGCAGAAGCTGCGGCACCTTGACGCGGGCGAAACGCTGCCCCTGGCTCCCGTCCGCGATCACCACGGCCAGATTCAGGCTCAGGTTCGAGACGTGGGGGAAGGGGTGGCTGGGGTCGAAGGCGAGCGGGGTCAGGACCGGGAAGATCTCACGCTCGAAGTAGGCGCGCAGCTTGTGCTTCTTCTTGGCCGAGAGGTCGTCGTAGGAGACGATCTCGATGCCTTCGTCCCGGAGCTTGGGCAGCAGGTCGTCGTGCCAGCAGCCGTAGACGAGCTGGCGCTCGCTCTGCAGGTGGGACCGGATGCCGGCCAACTGCTCGGACGGCGTCATGCCGTCCGGCGGCGCCTCCAGCGCGCCGCGCTCCAACTGCCGGCAAAGCCCCGACACCCGCACCATGAAGAACTCGTCCAGGTTGGTGCCGTAGATCGACAGGAACTTGACCCGCTCCAGCAGCGGGTGCCGCGGATCGCGCGCTTCCTCCAGGACCCGGCTGTTGAACTGCAGCCAGCTCAACTCCCGGTTGATGTAGTGCTCGGGCAGCCCCGGCGTGATCGCCGGCGGCCGCGCTTCGGTCGCCGTCTCGGGTTCCACCTCGCAAGCCGGCGCCGGAACCGGCGCCAGCGACGGCTCGATCAGACTCTCAGCGGCTGCGGACTCTGGGTTCCCCACGGTAACCGCTGATTTTACACCGCTTCCGGCTCCGGCGCGGCAGCCGAACGGTCCGCGAGGCAGGCGATTGTCAGTGGCCAGACGGCTACTAGTGGACCAAGTCCACTAGGTCGCGCGCCGCCGGACCACAACGAAGGTCACGTCGTCGGACGGAACTCCCCCGGGGGAAAGTTCTTCGACCCAGCGCTCGAACTCCGCTACCGCCTCCGCCGCGGGGAGCTGGCCCACGTCGCGCCAGCGGCCGGCAACAACCGGGTAACTCACCGGCTCGCCGCTTGCGTCCAGCATTTCAGGCAAGCCGTCGCTCATCAGGAGCGCCGCGTCACCCGGATCGAGTCGGACCTGGTGGCGCTCGTACGAGGCATGGGCCATCGTGCCGAGCGGCACCCCGGAACTCATGATCTCCTCCACCTCGCCGGATGGACAGCGACTGACGAGCACCGGCGGCATGCCGGCGGAGGCGAGGTCGAGCACGCCCTCGTGGTACCGCGCCAAGACCAGCGCCATCGCCCGCCGGCCCAGGTTCATCGACCGGATGGCCGCCGTCGCATGGGACAGGAACGCCGCCAGGTCGAGGCCCAGGTCCGCGGACGCCAGCAACGTCTTGACCACCGTGACCATGGTGCCGGCGCGCGCACCGTGCCCGGTGGCGTCGCCGACCGCGATGATCAGGGCGCCGTCGTGCTGGGGCCTGAAGTCGTAGTAGTCGCCTCCGACTTCCGAGGCCGTGCGCAGGAACACGGCGATTTCGAGGTCGAGGTGCTCCGGCAGCGCCGCGGGCAGCAACGAGAGCTGGAATCGGCGCGCCTCCTCCAACTCCATCGTCTGCCGCTCGTTCTCCGCTTCGAGCAGCCGGCGGCCGACCTCCTGCTGACGGCGGAGCCGTTCCTGCTCCAGCAACTGCCGCCGGTTCTTCTCCTGATCGCGGGCCATGCGATTGAACGCCTCGCCCAGCTTGCCCACCTCGTCGCGACCGCCCAGGCGCGCCCGGGCCGAGGCGTCGCCCCTGGCCAAGCGGTCGACCTGTCTGGTCAGGTGGCTGAGCCGGCGCGTGAGGCGGTTGGCCAGCGGAGCGGCCGCGAACAGGGACAGGCTCACCAGGCCGACGCCGACGCCGAAGTTCCGCAACGAGGCGCTGCGCATCTCGGCCAGAGACGCGCCGATCGGACGGACGATGCCGTAGACGAGGTCGCCTTCCGCCGCGGCCTGGGTCACCACCACCCAATCGCTCAAGCCCCTCCACAGGGCCTCATCTCCGGCGACGAGAGCCTCGGGGAGCGGCTGCCCACCCGGACAGCGCACGCCCTGGAGGAACTCCAGCTCCTCCGGCTGCGAGGTGTAGATCTCGCCTTCCGCGTCGATCGCGAACGGCACCGCGCCGCCCGTCCGGGGAATCCGGCTCAGCACGTTGCGCATCAGCATTTCGGGCCGGATCCCGGCGTGCAGCTCGCCGACGACGTGACCGTCCCGGTGGACGGGAGTCGAAACCGGGCCCCCGAAGATCCGGGCCACTCGATCCCGCGCCGCGCGCATCCATTCCGGGGCCTCCGGCCCGATCCCAGGCGCCCCGTCTCCTTCTGCCATCTCCGACCGCTCCGGGCGGCCGAACCGCGACCACAGGAAACGCCGGTCCGCCCTGCCCAACGGCCCCAGGTCGCCGGGAGCGCCGGCGCCGAGCGCATCGTCCGGTGGAACGACTCGTCCGGGCTCCGGCGCGCCGGCGGGCACGAACTCGAGCACTTCGACGAAGTCCGCGCCATCGCCCAGGCTGCTCAGCAGTTGGTCGGCCAGCGCCTCCCGGTCGACGTACTGGGGGTCGTCGAAAGGCAGCATCATGCCGAGCGCCCCCACATACCGTTGCAGATCGTCCCGGGTGCGACGGAGCCCCAACGAGATTTGCCTCGTGACCTCCAGCGTCTCGGCCTGCACCGCGACGCGGAACGCATTGGCCGACGAGACGTACGAATAGCCGACGATGCCTGCCAGGGGCAGAACCGCCAACACCAAGAAGGCCAGGATCAGTTGGCTACGCAGCTTCATCGCAAGTACTAACCGGAGTCAGGCTCCTGAGCTTCCCGGTCCACCCCAGCCCTGAGGGTCGGCTGCCGCACCAACCCGCCGTCCTTGCGCCGACCGGCCAGCGAGCTGACCACGCCGTGAAGCGCCCGCACCTCGTGCTCCCTGAGTTCGGCACGGTGCAGGATACTCCGCAGGTTGCGGACCATGATGCCCCGCTTTTCCGTCACGCGCAGAAAGCCGGAGGCGTCGAGTTCCTGCTCCAGGTGCTCGAAGAGGTTGACCAGTTGCGCCGCGGTGGCGAGCGGCGTCGTCGACTTCGGGCCAGCGGCTGCCACCGAGCCGCCTGCCTCGGCCTCGAACCAGGCGTGGGCGACCAGCAGCACCGCCTGCGCCAGGTTGAGCGACGAGTATTCCGGATTGAGGGGAATGTGAACGATGTGCGACGCCAGGGCGACATCGTCGTTGTCGAGTCCTGTCCGCTCGGGACCGAACAGCACCCCCGAGCGAAGCCCTTGCGCGGCGCAGTCCCTGACCTCCGGCACCAGATCGCGCGGTCCCATTGCCGGCTTGAGCAGGTCGCGGCGGCGGGCGGTCGTGGCGTAGACGCGGTGCAGATCGGCGACGGCCTCTGCCGTGCTCCCAAACACCGCGGCCCTGTCGATGATCTCGCGGGAAGCCCCGGTGGCCATCGCCTGCGCCCGCTCGTTGGGCCAGCCGTCGCGAGGCGACACCAGCCGCAACTCGGTCAACCCGCAGTTCAGCATCGCCCGGGCCGCCGCGCCAACGTTCTCGCCCATCTGCGGACCCACCAGAACGATCACCGGCCGCAACGAAGGCCCGGGCGGGGCGTCCGGCTCGCGGGCCGGCATGGCCCTGGCTTCAGCGTCTGATCCTTGACTAGCCATCCCGTCCTCGTTGCGTTTTTGCCGCATGCCGCCCTAGGCTACACAGGTGACTCCCGTCCACCTGGCGGATCGGCTGCCCGAGACCCCGGGGGCGATCCCTCCCGACGACATCCTGGAACGCTTCCTGGACTGGGTCGCCGGGCTCGGCTTCGAGCTCTTTCCACCGCAGGAGGAGGCGCTGATCGAACTGATGGCCGGGCGGCACATGGTCCTCGACACGCCGACCGGGTCCGGCAAGTCCCTGGTCGCGATGGCCCTTCTGTTCAAGGGCCTGTGTGAAGGGCGGACCGGTTTCTACACGGCGCCGGTCAAGGCCCTCGCCTCGGAGCAGTTCTTCCGCATGTGCGACGAGTTCGGCGCCGAGCGCGTCGGCATGTTGACGGGCGATGCGAGCATCAACCCGGAAGCGCCGATCGTCTGCTGCACCGCCGAGGTGCTCGCGAACATGGCGCTCCGGCAGGGCGCGGCGCTGCCGGTCGACTACGTGGTCATGGACGAGTTCCACTACTACTCGGATCGGGAGCGCGGCGTCTCGTGGCAGGTACCCTTGATCACCCTCCCCGACACGACCTTCCTGTTGATGTCGGCGACGCTGGGCAACATGGCGCCGATCAGCGAGGCTCTCGAACGGGCCACGAAGCGGCCGGTCGCGCTCATCAGCAGCCGGATCCGCCCGGTGCCGCTCGAGTACGAGTACCGCGAGACACCCCTGGGTACGACGATCGACGAACTCGTCGCCGGCGGCAGGGCGCCGATCTACGTCGTCAACTTCACCCAGCGCGACTGCGCCCAACTGGCGCAGAGCCTGACCAGCCTGAGGCTCTGCACCCGGGACGAGAAGAAGGCGATCTTCGAAGGCGTCGGCGACTTCCGTTTCGACACCGCCTACGGCAAACAGGTGCGGCGCTTCCTGAGCTTCGGGATCGGCATTCACCACGCCGGGCTGCTGCCGAAGTACCGGCTGCTGGTCGAGAAGCTCGCGCAACTCGGGCTGCTCAAGGTCATCGCCGGCACGGACACTCTCGGCGTCGGCATCAACGTGCCCATCCGGACCGTGCTCTTCAGCCAGCTCAGCAAGTACGACGGCCAGGAGGTGGCCATCCTCAAAGTGCGGGATTTCCAGCAGATCGCCGGGCGGGCCGGCCGCAAGGGGTTCGACGAGCAGGGCTGGGTCGTCTGCCAGGCGCCGGAACACGAGATCGACAACCAGCGCCGCCGGATGAAGGCTTCAGCCTCGCCTCGCGGCAGGCGCCGCAAGCAGTTCCGCAAACGGCCTCCTCCCCGGGGTTTCGTGCCCTGGGACGAGCGCACCTTCCGGCGCCTGATCCACAGTCCACCGGAGACGCTCGAATCCCGGTTCCGGCTCAGTCACGGCATGGTGTTCGACCTGATCCAGGCCGACGAAGCGACCGGGAACGGCGGGCCCCACCAGAACTTCACTTCGATCCGGCGGTTGATCGCCGCGTGCCATGAGAAGCCAGACCGAAAGAAGCGCCTGATCGGCCAATCGGCGGAACTGATCCGGTCGCTCCACCGTGGCGGCATCGTGCGCATGGCGCCCACACGCGGAAACGGCTACCGGGCCGAGGCGGACCGCAACCTCCAGTTCGAGTTCTCGATGCACCAGAACCTGTCGCTCTACCTGGTCTCGACCCTGGAACTGCTTGATCCGGAGGATCCCGACTACGGCCTGGACCTGCTCAGCCTGGTCGAGGCGATCCTCGAGAACCCCGAGATCGTGCTCCGCCAGCAGGCTCGCAAGTTGCGCGACGAGCTGGCCGCCCGGCTCAAGGCTCAGCGGGTGCCGTTCGAGGAGCGCATGGAACGGCTACGCGAGGTCACGCATCCGAGACCGCTGGCCGATCTCATCGAACCGACGTTCGAGGAGTTCCGGCGTTCCCACCCCTGGGTGCTCGGCGACTCGATCCGGCCGAAGCGGGTCGGCCGCGAGGTCTACGAGGACTTCCTGAGTTTCGACGAGTTCATTGGCCGCTACGGACTGCAACGCTCCGAGGGTGTCGTTCTTCGCTACCTGAGCCGGTTGTTCAAGGTCCTGAGCCGCGGCGTGCCGGACCGTTTCAAGACCGAGGCCGTGTTCGACCAGCTCGGCTACTTCCACGCCCTGCTCAGCCGGGTCGACCGCAGCCTCCTCGACGAGTGGAAGCGGCTGTGGTCACTCGAGGAAGCCTGCGACGGGTCTGCCGCCCCTACCGGCTCCGCTCAACCCCCAGCTTCGGACACCACTCCTCCACCGGACAGCGCGAGCACCAGGGGCTGACCGGCACGCACAGCTTCTGACCGAAACTGACCAGCGTCTTGTTCAGGCCGATCCACTGGCTACGCGGCAACTTCGCGCGCAGAGCCATTTCGGTCTCCAGGGGATTGCGGGTATCCACGTAGCCCCACAGGTTCGTGATCCGGTGGACGTGGGTGTCGACGCAGATGCCGGGGCGCCGGAAGCCCTCGGTGACGACCAGGTTCGCGGTCTTGCGGCCCACGCCGGGCAGCTCGACCAGTTCTTTGACGGTCTGCGGCACGTCGCCGCCGAACCGCTCTCGCAGCACTCCCATGGCGAGCCGGAGGTTCTTCGCCTTCGTGCGGTAGAAGCCGACCGGGAAGATGAGGCGCTCGAGTTCGGCAGCCGGCAGGGCCGCGATCTCCTCCGGGGTCGAGGCCGCGTCGAACAGCCGCCGGGTCGCGGCCGCGGTCGCATCGTCCTTCGTCCGCGCGCTCAGGATCGTCGATACGAGCACCTTGAACGGATCGTGTTCGGTCTCGGCAATCAGCGTCACGATCGGCAACCGGGTGCCCTCGAGGCGCCGCCGGATGCGCCGCAGCATCGCGGCCAGACGGCGGTTCGACGGCGGCGTCGGCAGAGCGGTCACGACGGGGCGAGAATACCGCTGCCACTCCCGGCTGTTACCTTGATCTGATGAAGATCGCGGTGAGCGGCGCCTCCGGCCTGATCGGCAGCGCCCTGATTCGGGCTCTGGAATCGTCGGGCGACGACTGCAGCCGCCTGGTGCGCCGCGCGCCGCGGAGCCCTGGCGAGCTGGAGTGGCGCCCCGAGCGGGGTCTGGCCAAGCCCGCCGCCGCCCAGGGGTTCGACGCCCTCGTCCACCTCGCCGGCGAGAGCGTCGCCGGCGGGCGCTGGACCGCGGCCCGGCGCCACCGCATACGGTCCTCCCGCGCCCCGGCGACCCAACGCCTGGTGGAGTCCCTGCGCACGATCGAGCGGCCGCCGCGCGTGTTCGTCTGTGCCTCCGCGGTCGGCTACTACGGCGACAGGGGCGACGAGCTGCTGGACGAGGACTCCCCCGCGGGCGGCGGATTCCTGGCCTCCGTCTGCCGCGACTGGGAAGCCGCGGCCGCGACCGCGGCAACGGTCTGCGAACGGGTGGTGATGCTCCGCTTCGGCGTCGTGCTCTCGGCCGCCGGCGGCGCCCTGCCCCGGATGCTGACGCCGTTCCGCTTCGGACT
The DNA here is from genome assembly GCA_965238135.1 of Candidatus Multivorans sp. Taxonomy (GTDB): domain Bacteria; phylum Acidobacteriota; class Thermoanaerobaculia; order Multivoradales; family Multivoraceae; genus Multivorans. Next base: position 1,274,924 of record OZ250177.1, read on the forward strand.
CGGCGGCCGCCTCGGATCGGGCCGGCAGTACTTCCCGTGGATTCACCTCGACGACGCCGTCGGCGCCATCCGCCACCTGCTCGACCGGGGCGAAGGCCCCGTCAACCTCACCGCGCCGGAACAGGCCACGAACGCGGACCTCACCCGCTCGCTCGCCCGCACCCTGCGCAGGCCGGCCCTGTTGCCGGCGCCGACTCCGATGCTCGTCGCGGTCTTCGGGGCCATGGCGCGCGAGGCGCTGCTGGCCAGCGCCCGCGTGGTCCCGGCACGTCTCCTAAACGGTGGCTTCGAGTACTGCTACCCAACTCTCGACTCGGCTCTCGCTCACGAATTGTCGCCATCGGTCTAGAATCCGGGAAGCCAAGTGGCGCCCGGCGTGTTGGGAATGATGAGCGCTGCCGGCAGCCCACCCAGCCGCCCGGACACGGCCGGCAGCGAGCGGAGTTCCCACGCACCTCGCCGGTTTCCGTCAACGGACGTCCAGCCAACCCCAAGACATGGCCTTCAAACTCGAGAAACGCAAGACCTCCGGGTCCAAGTCCGCGACCTCGTCCCTCCATTTCGGAGGTGCGCCCTACGAATTGACGCCGCAGAGCAGGACCCCGCTGCGAGTGGGCATCGTCGTCACGCTCGCCTTCCACGTCCTGCTGTTCCTGATCACCTTCCCCAACATGAAGCCCCGCCCGCTCCAGGCGGCGCAGGCGCAGAAGACCTTCATGGTCACGACGGTCCGTTTCAAGCCGCCGCCACCCGCGAGGGCGAAGCCCATCCCGAAGCCCAAGACGCGGAAGATCCCGATCCCGGATCCGACCCCCGACGATCCCGAGCCGCTGATCGAAGAAGAGCTGTTCGAGGCGCCGGAGATCGACTTCGACGGCATCAGCGACGTGCTGTTCGACATTCCCGCAGCTCCCTCCCCTGCCGGTCCGCCGGGAACCATGTGGGTCGAAGGCGATGTCCTGCCGCCGAAGAGAACCCACGCCCCGCGGCCCAACTACACCGAGGAAGCCCGCCGGGCGCGGGTCCAGGGCGTCGTCATCCTCCAGGCCGTGGTCGACACCCTGGGCAACGTGGGCTACGTCAAGGTCCTCAAGGGCCTGCCCGAAGGCCTCACCGAGTCCACCGTCCAGGTCGTCGAACAGTGGCGCTACGAGCCTGCCACCCTGAACGGTGAGCCGGTCCCGGTCTACATCAACCTGACCGTCAACTTCTCGCTGCAGTAGCGGGCGTCGGATCCGGCGACGCTCTCCTTGTCTTGCACCTATGCACGACAAGCCAGTTTGTGCAACACTTTAGCCTCAAGTTCGTGACACAAACCAGCTTGTCGTACACAGGTGTCACACAACGAGCGATCGGCTCCTCCAACGCCCCGTATGCCCGCCGTCCACTACCAGCCTGGGAGCTTCCCTCCCGACGACCGACTCGACTGGGCCGACCTCGTGCCCGCGATCGGCCCGGCAACGGCCGCCGTCGCTCGCTACGACGGCCTGCTTGAAGCCGTACCGAACCCGGACGTCCTGCTGGCGCCGCTCGGCGCCCAGGAAGCCGTGCTTTCCTCCCGCATCGAGGGCACGCAGGCGACGACGCGAGAAGTCCTCGAGTACCAGGCAGGCCAGGAGGCGCCGTCCCCGGAACGCCGCGACGACTTCGTCGAGGTGATGAACTACCGTGGCGCCATGCGCGAGGCGCAGGCACTGTTGAAAGACCTGCCCATCTGCCTGAAGGTCGTCCGTCGGGCGCACCGAATCCTCCTCCACGGCGCCCGGGGCCGGGGCCGGGCCCCGGGCGAGTTTCGCCGCATCCCGAACTGGATCGGCCCGCCCGGCTGCACGATCGACGAGGCCAGCTACGTCCCCATCGACACCGACAAGCTGGCCGACGGATTGAACCGATGGGAGAGATACCTGCACGAAGAGACCCGAGACCCGCTGGTGCAACTCGCGGCAATACACGCAGAGTTCGAGGCCCTCCACCCGTTTCTAGACGGCAACGGACGCCTGGGGCGCATGATCGTGCCCCTCTACCTCTCGGAGAAGGGTCTCATCAAGCGGCCCATGTTCTACATCAGCGCCTTCCTCGAGGCGAACAGAGACGTCTACTACGAACGGCTCCTCGGCGTGTCCCGCGACGACGACTGGACCGGCTGGTGCCGGTTCTTCCTGGAGGCCGTGCGCGCCCAGGCCGAAGACAACATCGCCAAGGCAAGGCAAATTCTGAGTCTCTACGACCGGATGAAACGCCACGTCGCCGATCTCACGCACTCACGGTACGCCATCGCGGCACTGGACTTCATCTTCGAACTCCCAGTGTTCCGCAGCACGGACTTCATCGCTCAGGACAATGTTCCTGCACCCGCGGCCCGACGCATCCTGAACGTCCTCCGGGACGATGGCGTGCTGCAGACGCTGCGGCCGGCGAGGGGCCGTCGCGCCGCCATCTTCGTGTTCGACGAGCTCCTCGACATCGCCGAAGGGAGCGCGACCAAGTGACGACGACGCCGTTTGTCGCGCACAGGTGTTCGTCAAACTCAGTTGTGTGACGATTCGAGTCCCAAAGTGCTCCACAAACCGGTTTGTCGCACAAGAGTGCGACACAAAGAGCCGCAACTGCTGACCGCGGCTGACCCCTGCGCCGTGCAGGCCGACCTGATTCCGCCCCCCTGCCGCCGATGAGACTCTCCTGGAACGAGATCCGCCCCCGGGCCGCCGGCTTCGCCCGCGACTGGGCCGACGCCGGCTACGAGAAGGGCGAAACGCAGAGCTTCTACAACGACTTCTTCGAGATCTTCGGCGTCAAGCGGCGCAGCGTCGCCCGCTACGAGGAGCACGTCAAGCGCCTGGACAACTCGCAGGGGTTCATCGACCTGTTCTGGCCGGGCGTGCTGCTGGTCGAGCAGAAGAGCGCCGGCCGGGATCTGACCGCGGCCCGGGGTCAGGCCCTGTCCTACTTCGACGCTCTATCGGAGCACGACCGGCCCCGCTACTTGATGCTCTGCGACTTCCAGACCTTCGAGTTGCTCGACCTCGACGAAGACGAGGAGACGCGATTCTCGCTCGCCGAGCTACCCGAGCAAGCCGAACGGTTCGGCTTCATCCTGGGCATCCAACGCCGCACCTTCCGCGACCAGGACCCGGTCAACGTGGAGGCCTCGGAGCTGATGGCCCGGCTCCACGACCGGCTGCAGGAGTCCGGATACGTTGGTAACGAGTTGGAGTTGTTCCTGGTGCGGATGGTGTTCTGCTTGTTCGCCGACGACACCGGCATCTTCGAGCCTCGCGACCAGTTCCTGGAACTCCTCGAACAACGCACCGCGGGAGACGGCAGCGACCTCGGCGGCTGGCTCGCACGCCTGTTCCAAGTACTTGACACGCCCGAAGACGGCCGCCAAGCGACTCTGGACGAGGATCTGGCGCGCTTCCCCTACGTCAACGGCGATCTGTTCGCCGAGACCCTGCCGATCCCGGAGTGCGATGCGGGCATGCGCGGCGCCCTGCTCGACGCATGCCGTTTCGACTGGACCGCGATCTCGCCGGCCATCTTCGGGACGTTGTTTCAGTCGGTGATGGAACCCGAAGAGCAGCGGATCAAGGGTAGTCACTACACCTCCGAAGCGAACGTCCTGAAGGTCATCGAACCGCTGTTCCTGGACGACCTGCGCGCCGAGTTCGACAGGCTCAAGCGAAGTCGCGGTACCCGCCGCATCCCCAACCTCCATGCCTTCCGGCAGCGCCTGGGAAGTATGCGCTTCCTCGATCCTGCCTGCGGCTGCGGCAACTTCCTCGTTATCGCCTACCGTGAACTGCGCCAGCTCGAGATCGAAGTGCTGCGCGAACTCTACGCGCCCGGCCAGCTCGGCCTTCTCGCCGACGTGCTTTCCCTGGTCGACGTGGATCAGTTCTACGGCATCGACCTCGACGAATTCCCCAAGCGCATCACGGAAGTCGCCCTGTGGATGATGGACCACATCATGAACAACCGGCTCAGCCTTGAGTTCGGAGAGGCGTTTGCACGGATCCCGCTCACTAGTTCACCGCGGATCGTCTGCGCGGACGCCTTGGAGATCGACTGGGCAGAAGTGCTGCCGCCGCAGGAGTGCGACTTCGTACTCGGCAATCCGCCGTTTGGAGGCGCGAAGTACCAGTCGGATGAACAACGGGAGCAGGTCCGCCAGATAGCCCGCCTCGGCAAGAGCGGCGGCACACTCGACTACGTCACCGCCTGGTTCCTGCGTGCCGGCGAGTACCTACGCAACGGTCTCCGCACCTCAGAGAACACATCAAGCCAGGGAGCCAGGGCGTCAACCCCCAAACGGATGAGGATCGGCTTCGTCGCCACGAACTCGATCACCCAGGGAGAGCAGGTGGCGCAGTTGTGGCCGTTGATCTTCGATCGGCTGGGCCTAGAGATCGCGTTCGCCCATCGGACGTTCTCCTGGCAGTCCGACATCCGCGGCATGGCGCACGTGCATGTTGCGATCATCGGCCTGACCCTGGCCACCGACACGCCCGCCGACCGGAGGCTGTTCTCGTACCCCGATCTCAAGGGCGGTGCGGAGGAAAGTCGGCACGCTGCGATCTCTCCGTACCTGTTCGATGCCGGCGGCCTTGCCAATCCCCATTTGGTCGTGCAGGAGACACCTTCGCCGCTCAACGGCTGGCCGCCCCTACTGAGCGGATCCCAGCCGATCGACGACGGCAACTACATCTTCAACGAGACACAACGAGCCACCTTCCTGGAGGCTGAACCAGGGGCCGAGAAGTTCCTCCGGCCCTATGTTGGATCGCGTGAGCACATACAGCGCCGGCAGCGTTGGATTCTGGCCCTGCAGGAGGCCGAGCCAAACGACTTGGCAGCCATGCCATCGGTCGTGAGGCGAATGAGAGCGGTCAAGGCGTTTCGCTCCGGGAGCAAGAGGAAGAGCACACTGGCAATCGCGGACCAACCGCGGCGCTACAACGTCGAAGTCCTGCCCACCAAGCCCTTCCTGGTGATCCCCGAGGTCAGCTCCGAACGCCGCGAGTACCTGCCTATCGGCTGGCTGGAGCCGCCCACGATCCCCAGCAACCTGGTCCGCATCGTCGAAAGCGCTACCAAGCCCCTCTTCGCCCTCCTGACCTCCGCCATGCACATGGCCTGGCTCCGCCAAATCGGCGGCCGCCTGAAGAGCGACTACCGCTATTCGATCGGCCTCGTCTACAACACCTTCCCGCCGCCTCCGGCCGAACCGGAGGCGCTCGAACGCCTCGCGCCCCTCGCCGACGCCGTCCTCAAAGCCCGCGCCAACCATCCCGGCGCCACGCTCGCCGAACTCTACGATCCCGATCTGATGCCCACTGACCTCCGTCGCGCCCACCGAACGATCGACCGCGCGGTCGACCGTCTCTACCGCCCCCGCCGCTTCGAGACCGAGAGTGACCGCCTTGAGCACCTGCTCGCCGCCTACGAACGCCTTCAGGCGCCACTGGCCGCACATGCCGCCGACAGGCGGAGGCGCCGGCGGAGACCACGGCCGCCACGCTGAGGATGAGACAACCGCCGAGCCTTGCTCAGCGAGTCGGCGGCGCCGCGAGTGGAACCTCGCTCTGCCTTCTGCCGGCGTTCGCCCGCCGTTGCCGCCAGACGAACTGACCCACCATGTAGGCGATCGGACTCAAGCAAGCCGCGACACCCCAAAGCGCCTTGTCGCTGGCCACCAGATAGCCGCCCAAACCAAGGCTGACGATGGCGACGGCAAAGCCGAAGAGCTGACCGCACTTCTCCATCCAGTGGTTGTGGGTCTGCTGTTTCTCAGCCATCCCGAACGTGCGGTCGGCGGCTCCTGGTAACACGCGTTCGTAGCCAGCCATAATCTCTGGCGGTGGCACTGGGCCACTATGCTGAGTCCAGACAACCAGCGTCTGGCCATCTGAATCCGACCCCTGGCGAGAATTCTGTTGCTCAAGGGACCCGACATCGCCCGACGGGGAACGGCTCAGCACGCCGGCCTTCTTGGGCCCGCGACGCTTGGAACGACTCACGATCCTTCGACTGTCGGCCTGGTCCGGTCCATGGCATCCCGAATGTAGCCTCCGACTTCGGCCCAGACTCGGCCCAGCGCATTGGCGCCGTTCTCTCGACTGCTTGGATTGACGCGGCTTGGCACCGGCCAATCGAACGCGCGGGCCATACCGCGCAGGAAGGGATGGGTCGTAGCCTCTTCGCGGGTTGGCGTGAAGGACGCAGGCAAGGCGGCACGCCCAGCCATGTCAGGCGCATACTCGTAGATGGCTTCCAGCAGCTCCCGCAAATCGAGGGATAGCACCCAATTGGAAGCCCTCGCCAAGTAGTCCCGAACGTACGTCGGCATGTTGGCGACGTTTCGCTTTCCCCGCTCAAAGCCCTCGTCAGTGAGACCGTAGATTCGATACGGCAAGCGCGCGTCAACCACGGCAAGACCGGCCCGCGCCAGATCCTCGAGCTCGACGTACACCGCCCTGTCGAAAGGCCCGTACTCGTCCGGCTGAAAGTCGAAGTACGGAGAATGCCACTTCCCATCGAGCTCCCGGTCGAGCAGGAAGAAGTACTTCTGCAGGCGCACCGGGTCGAAGCGTGCGTCCGCTCCCGCGGCGGCCATTGCGGCCAAGACGAAGGTCGGTCGGTCCGTCACAGCGCGAATAGTGACACGCGAAGCGCCGTATGTCACACGCGACCCCGCCCCTCACCCTGCCCGTGCCGCTCACTGCCGCTTCGGGTGCGACGGTATTCTCTCAACTCTGGCTATACGGCCGGTAGGCCGGCGGGCGGCAGCGCCAAGACCTCGGCCCTGCCGCCTACTCGCGGCCCGACCCGGACCCCGTGCTGGCCCCCTGCGCCTTCTTCTCGTAGTACTCCTTCTCGAGCAGCCGGGCGCCGCGCAGGATGTTGCCCATCGCGTAGTTGCCCTCGTGGCAGGCGTACTCGTAGAGAAGGTCATCCGTTCCCGGCCAGATCAACTCGCCGCTGTAGGGCGCGGCGTAGTCCGTGTCGTGGACGGTGAACGCGTAGAGCAGATCCTTCGCGCCGTGGCGGCTGAAGCGCTCGGTGACCTTCAGGCCGTCGCGCGGGTCGCTCTGGCTGTCCAGGAAGTTCGTCGTCTCGACGACCAGGGTGTCGCCTTCCCACCAGCCGATCGAGTCGCCGCCCAGGGAGCGGTACTCGGCCGGCGCGTGCTCCGCGTTCAATCGAACGACCTTGGCCCAGTGCATCCATTCGACCAGGATGACGACGTGGTTCTCGGTCTGGGTGATCGTCTTCAGGTTGTTGTAGGGCAGCGAGCGAACCGGCGTCGTGGCTACGCTCGTGTAAATGCAGCGGTCTCCAGGCGTCAGCGACTCGGGGCCGTCGTAGGGGTCGTCGCCGGCCTCGATCCACCAGGCGTCGCCCGTGTTGCGGTAGAGATACGGGTTGACCGTGGCCCTCCGCGCTTTGCCGGCCTCGGTCAGCTCCGGCATACGGCCGTTGGGCGGTTCGGTCAGGACCGAGGTGCGGTACTTGCCGTCGATCGGGTAGGTCCGGCTGCCGAAATCAAGCCAGAAGTAGTTGTAGCCGCCGACCGCGCCCGCGGCGCCCGCGGAGCCGTCGCCTCCCGGCGGAGGCGCCTCCCGATTCGGGTCACTCACGCTGTTCGCGCCCGTGCTCGCTGCGGCTGCAAACTTGGCGATCTGTTCGGCCTCTTCCACGGTCATGTACAGCTTGTCGCCGAAGCGGGCATTCCTCTCGAAGGGCGTCAGGTTGCCGACGTCGTAGTTGCCCGTGAGGTCCGGCCGGCCGCTTGCCGTACGCGGAATGTCGTCGTCACCGGCGGCGGCCAGGGGCGCCGCCAGCAGCGACGCCAGGACGAGAGCGATGAACGCGGAGTTCGTGCTGCGGATGGACATGTCAACTCTCCTCGCAGAGGTTCGCGTGTGCCGATTCTGTGGCGCTGAACGGGTACGAGAGTACTGCATCGCCCGTGGCGCCTGCACGTTCCCGGCCGTCCGGTGCGCGCTCTCCTGAGGCGCTTCAGCGCGGCGGCAACCAACCGCGCGGGGGCCGGAAGTAGACCTTCAGGTTGGCTTCCCGCGGGCGCTCGGGAGACAGGTTCTCGAACACGCCGTACACGAACGTGCCGTGATCGTGGCGGTGGATCGCGGGATTGCCCCGCCAGCGGGCGTCGCCGATGTCGCACGGCTGCTCCGGGAGACAACCGCCCCGCGCGCTCAGATCGGCAGCCTCGTACTGGAAACCGACGAACCTCGCATCCCTTGGCAGCAGAATGCCGACGACTTGGCAGGAGCGCTCCGGATCGAGGACGGGGATCAGCAACTCCTGGACTTCCGCCCGGATCAACGGCGGCAACAGCCGCAACACGTCGTTGCCTTCGGGCGACGCCAGGGCGCCGGTGTAGGCGCGGAACTCTTCCGGCAACGACCGTTCGACGATCGCCGCCGCCCGCTCCAGACGCCCGGCGAGATCGGCCGCGCACGCCGTCGTTTCCCCGGTTCGGGCTTCCGCCGGCCAATGGCTCGATACGGACCATTCACCGGGCGCGCATTCGGGGCAGGCGCCCGCGCGCAGCAGGGTGGGGTTCGCCAGCAGGCGGACCGCGACCGGCTCGGGTTCGGGTTCCGGCGCGGGCTGCTCCGCCACCGCGACCGGCTCGGGTTCAGGCGCCGGCTGCTCCACGACTTCGGCCGGCTCGGGCGCGGGCGTCTCCACCACGGGCGGCGGCTCCTCCGGCTGCGCCACCGCGACGACGGGTTCAGCCGGCGGCGCCGGTGGATCGGCCGGCGGCGTCTCAGCCGGCGGTGGCTCGACGACCCGGGCCACGTTCTCACGCTGGAGCCGACGCTCGCGCTGTTCGGCGCGCCGCTCCGCCCGGCGCTGCGCCCTGTTCATCGACCGAGCCGAACCGGCGCTCGCCGCCTGTGTGGCGGCGCCGAGGCTCGAGTAGCTCACCTTCATGGGGGCCCAGAAAGGACCCGTTCGTTGACTCGAGGTGAACCCCACCTGGGGCCGCTTCCCATCCTCCAGCCTCAGGTAGGAGTTCACGATCATGAACCCCTGGCGCATGAGTTGGACTTCCCATTCACCGGCCGCCAGGCCGGTCACCTCGACTACGCCCGCCTCGTTCGTGAGCAGCGGCGGCGGGCCGCCGGAGCGGTCGGCCTCCGCGAGGCGGACGATGACCCTGACCTCCGGCACCGGTTGCCCGGCGTCGTCTGTCACCGTGACGCGGAATGCATGGTCGCCGCTCCAGTCCTGGGCCGCCGCGACCACCGGCAGGGCCGCAAGCAGCGCCGCCAGGGTCAACGGGCGCCGGTGCGCTCTCATCCACGCGCCCCCGGCGGTGTCACGTTCTTCTCCGGAGGCTTGTCGGGCGGCGAGCGCCGGTCGCGCCACATGCCCGTCATCAGGGTGAGCAGGCCGAACACCGCCTCGTCGACGAAGGGCAGGAGGTCGGGAACGAAGAGATCGAGGACGAAGATGACCGCCAGCAGAACGAAGAGCTGCGGGAAGCGCAACCCGCCCAGGAAGGAGAGCAGGGACGGGCCGCCGCCTCGTTGTGCGGGAGGCTGATCGGGCATCAGGCCGCATTCTATCGCCGGAGTGGAGCGGCCCGGAAAACCGTAAGCTGGAAAAGACTGGTGAAGCGGCGCGTTAGCCTCCGCGGTGGTGAACGAGCCAGCGATTGTCTACCCCGCCCTCGCGCTCGCCGGCTTCGTTGCCGGGGTCCTGAACGTGGTCGCGGGCGGCGGTTCCTTCCTGACCCTGCCGATCCTCATCTTCTTCGGATTGCCGCCCGGGGTCGCCAACGGCACCAACCGGGTGGCGATTCTGTTGCAGAACGCGGTCGCCTCCTGGGGCTTCCACCGGCACGGCGTCCTCGACCCCAAGGCGGTCCTGTGGGCGGCTCTGCCGGCGACGGCGGGCGCCGGTCTCGGCGCCTGGGCCGCGCTCTCGATCAGCGACGATGCCTTCCGCAGGCTGCTGGCGGCGCTGATGGTCGTGGTGACCCTGTGGACCCTGATCTCCCGCCGCACCGAACCGAAGGAGCAGCCGGCGGCGCTGCGGGTCGGCATGCTGGCAATCGGGTTCTTCGGTGTCGGAATCTACGGCGGGTTCGTGCAGGCAGGGGTCGGCTTCTTCATCCTCGCCGCGACCTCCCTGGCAGGCCTCGACCTGGTGCGAGGCAACGCGGTCAAGGTACTGAGCATCCTGTGCTTCAGCACCCTGTCCCTGGCCCTGTTCGCGCTCTCGGGAAAGGTCGACTGGACTCTCGGCCTGGCGCTGGCGGTCGGCAACATGGCGGGGGGCTGGCTCGGCGTGCGGCTGACCGTGCTCAAGGGGCACGTCTGGATCGGTCGGGTGGTCACCGTCACCGTGATCGTGTTCGCGGTCCGGCTGTGGTTCGGCTGAACACCTTTCGGCCGGCGCGGCTATGCTCTGCGCCGCGCTGACGCACAGGAAACAGGGCTTATGCAAGGAGATCAACCGTGGCTTACGACGCATTCGACCTGAGCGGCACCGTGGCGCTGGTGACCGGCGGCAACTCCGGCATCGGACTCGGTTTCGCCGAGGGCCTGGCCCAGGCAGGCGCCGATGTCTGCATCTGGGGAACCAACGAGACGAAGAACGCGGCCGCGAAGGAGCAGTTGGAGCGCCATGGCACGAAGGTCGAGGCCCTGCGCTGCGACGTCGGCGACGCCGACCAGGTGGCGGCATCGTTCGAGCGCACCGTCGAACTGCTGGGCCAGGTCGATTCCTGCTTCGCCAACGCCGGCATCGGCGGCCGCGGCACGCCCTTCGTCGACATGTCGATGGAAGAGTGGCGCCGGATCTTCCAGGTCAACATGGAGGGTGTCTTCCAGACCTTCCAGCAGGCGATCCGGCACATGGTCGAGCGCGGCGAAGGCGGCTCACTGGTCGCGACCAGCAGCCTGTCCGCGATCTTCGGCGCACCCCGCAGCGAGCACTACGCGTCGACCAAGGCGGGGCTCAACGCGATGGTCCGCGGTCTTGCGGTCGAGCACGCCCGCCACGGCATTCGCGTCAACTCGATCCTGCCCGGCTGGATCGCCACCGCGATGACCGAGCGAGCGATCAACACCGAGGCCTTCCAGACCAAGGTCCTGCGCCGCGTCCCGCTGCGTCGCTGGGGCACAGGCTCGGACTTCAGCGGCATCGCCGTCTACCTGGCCAGCAACGCCTCCAGCTACCACACCGGCGACGAATTCGTGATCGACGGCGGCTACGCCTGCTTCTAGGAAGCAGCCGGCACCAGGGCCGCTAGGACGCTAACCCTCCATCGCCCGGAACACCGGGACGACACTTTCCGGCATGCGGCAGTGGTTGCCGGTTTCCTTGTCGACCCAGACGTGGTCGGTCCGGCCCTCGACCAGGACCCGGCCGCCCGTCTCCACCCGGTAGCCGAAGCTCATGGCGCGGCTCTTCAGTCGCTCGAGCCAGCAGCGGACGCGGACCGGGTCGCCGTAGAGGGCCGCACCCCGGTACTTGAGCTGGACGCCGGTGACCATCAGCCAGTAGCCCTCGTCCTCCATGTTCCGGTAGGCCATGCCCGCGACGCGGCAGTGGTGGGTCCGCGCCAGCTCGAACCACACGAGGTAGTTCGAGTGATGGACCACGCCCATCTGGTCCGTCTCCTTGTAACGGACCTCGATGGCGACCTCGCTCGCCGGCACTTCGCGGCCAGTCGAGATCACTTCCGTGCCGGTCATTCCGTTCATATCGGGCCGCGACTGTAACGGAGAACGGTCGTGACGATCTTCCAGCCGGCCCGCACCGTACCGGCGAACGTGCCGGTGATCTTGGAAACGCCGGTGCGGCGGCGGTAGCTGACCGGCACCTCGACCACCCGCAACCCCCTCCGCAGGGCCTTGACCTGCATTTCGGCCGTCCAGCCGAAGTTCGGATCCCGCATCCGGAGCGACTCCAGGGCCGGCCACGCGACGGCGCGGAACGGTCCCAGGTCGGTGTAGCGGTGGCCGTAGAGCAGGCGCACGAGCAGGCAGGCGAAGCGGTTGCCCCACCGGGCCTGTGGCAGCAGGGCGCCCGGCTCGGCGGCGCCCAGCACCCGCGAACCGATGACGAGGTCCGCCTCGCCGCGCGCGATCGGCCCGACGAGCCCCGGCATCTCCTCGGGGTGGTCCGAGTAGTCGGCGTCCAGGAACGCGACGATCTGCGGCGGCCCGGTCCGGCGCACATGATCGAGCGCCGCCAGGCAAGCGCTGCCGTAGCCCTGGACCGGCGCCGGCACGACCTCGGCGCCCGCTTCCCGTGCCCGAACCGCCGTCGCGTCCCGCGAGTTGTTGTCGGCGACGACGACCCGTCGCACCAGGTCGCCGGGAATGTCCGCGAGCACCAGCCCGATCGAATCCTCCTCGTTGTACGCCGGGATAACGACGTCGATCACGGCGGCGCCGGTCTCGGGCGCCGTCGCCACGGCCCTCCGGTCGGCCGGCGTGTCGCCGGTCACAGCGTGACGCCGAAGCGGTTCCGCAGCGCGAACGCCAGCGCGATCGAGAGCACAAGGAACGCGATCAGCCAGTGGACGTCGAAGAGACCGAAGAACGAGATCGAGGCGGTGGAGTACTGCACATCGATCCGCTCGACCGGACCGTCCCCGGGAAGCGACGGCTCCGCCGGGTAAAGCAACTGGTCGAGGATCGCCGCCCGCCGCCGCGTCGGCGAACGGCGGACCCAGCGCGCGCCGCCCTCGGGCGCCTCAACGAAGAGGCTCTTGGTGAACTCCGCGCCGCCAGCGCGTACCACGAGTTCGTGATGTCCCGGTTGAACGGCGCGCAGCCGCCAGACGACCTGGCGCAGGCTCGGCACCCACACCGCCGGCGTTTCCACCGCGACGCCCGGCGGCGTCTCGAGGTCGACCCCCGGCCGCGGCGCCGCTTCGCCGTCGGCCGCCGGTTCCGAACCCGGCCCTGCCAGATCGACGGTCAAGAGTGTGCGCTCGCCGACATCCAGCCCGTCGTAGCCGTAGTGGAACTGGAGTTGGGCGATCACCAGCATGAAGGGCACGATCATCCACAGCAGCGGCACCAGATTGAGCCGCAGGTAGGTCAGGTTCTCGCGCAGCAGCCGCAGTTGGGCCGCCAGCACCGCGCGCAGGTCGTCGTTGAACAGCCGCACCTCCAGGAGATGCGCGAACAGGCGCCGTTTGACCAGGGCCAGGGCCTCCTGGTTCGAGGTCCAGCGGTAGACCAGCAGCGCGAAGATGCCCGAGACCAGCGCCACCAGCGTCACCGGCACAATCGGCGGCAGGGCCGCGAAGGGCCCGAGCAGCAGGTCGAAGACGGCCCTGAGAGCAGCGTTGACGAAGGACATTGGAAGCGGAGGCGGGACCGGTGATGGCCGCTAGGAGATGTACCCGAGGCCGCGGAGCCGCTTCTCGATCTCCTCCCTCGACTCGGCGCCCTCGAGCTTGGCCAGTTCCTTCTCCAGAGCGTGAGTGATGAACTCCTCGACCGACGAGTAGCCCGCGATGTCGCTGTAGCGCTTCACCCGCGCGATGAGTTCCTTGTCGAGCTTGACTTTGCCGCCGCCAAACATGCTTCTTCTCCTTCGCTGCCGTTGTGGCTACGAACCGCCGGATGCGGGCGAGGCGCCCGCTGCCGCCGGCGGGAACTGCCCCAGGCCGTACTCGGCCAGGATCGAGGCTGCGAGGTCGGTGATGCCCCGGGCCGGACGGTCGAGCGGCCGGCTCACGAGAAGCACCCCCGGCACGACCAGGTGGTCCATCATGTGGTCGCCGCTCCAGGCGCTGTCGTTGTCGGTGAACACCTCGCCGATAACGCTCCCCGATGCCGATTCCGTCGCGCCCCGGTAGCCCTTGGCGTAACCGACGATCAGGTCGGGACCGATCGGGCTCTGGTCCTGGAACGCGAAGTCGTCCCGACGCTGGACCTCCGTGACCGCGTTCTCGCCGGTTTCCGGATCGACCGCCGCCAACAGTTCCGTTCTCAGTTCCTCGATCAGTTCGAGCCGCTCCGCCGCCGTCACGATGCCGTCCCGCTCGCGGCCCCGCAGGTTGACGTAGAGACCCGAGAAACCGATGCCGTAGGCCCGGGTGCGTTCCCAGTCGACGTTCGCCAGGAAACCGCGGTCGGCGTATGGATCCGGGCTCTTGGCCGCCAGGTAGCCCTTCTCGAGCAGCCAGGCATTCAGGTGGAAGGCCCGGCGCCAGGAGGCGAACCCGTGGTCCGACATGACGATGAGCAGAGGCTCTTCACCGCCGCCGTCGCCGAGGCCGGCTTCGGCTTCGAGACGATCCAGCGTCTGCCCGACGATCGCGTCGAGTCCCTCATACAGGCTCGGGATCAGGTCGGCATCGGCGGCGTCGACCTCCGGGTCGTAGGCCGGGTGGTCCGGATCGCGCGAACGCCAGCGCACGTGGCCGATCTGGTCGACGTTGCCAAAGTAGTAGAAGAGCAGGCCTCCCGGCTGCTCCAGGTACTGATCCAGCACGTAGCCGTACTGCTCCGAGACCTCCTCGCCGGCGATCTTCGCCTGCGCCAGAAACTCCGCTGGAGTGAAGACGCCGTCGGTCAGCGTCTTCGTGTCCTCCGGCATGCCCTCGGTGTAGAAGCGGTCCACGGCCTCGGCGAGTTCCGCGGCGAAGTCCGGCGGCGTCGAGATGGGCGCCGCGGGCGCCATCGGATCGTGATCGATCGGACTCACATAGAGCTCGAATTCCGGTTCGAGCGCGCGCAGGTACATGCGGCAGATGCCCCGCAGGTGCTGAGTCGGCATCATCTCGAAATCGACCTCGAGCCAGTCGCTCCACTCCCCCACCCGGAGCACGATCTGCTGGTCGCCGACCTCTATCTTGGCGCTCTCGGTTTCCGAATCGAGGTAGACCGTGAAGGGGGCCGTCAACTGCTTCGGCTCACGCAGCAGCGGGTTGTCGGGTCCCAGCAGTTCGGCCTCGACGACGTTGTCGTAGATGTCCAACTCGACGATGTCGCCGCCTGTGATGTCCTGGTCCGCGAATGCGAACAGCTCCGAGGTGTAGAAAGTGAACCAGCCCTCCGTGCCGCGGACATCCGTCGTGCCCATGCCCGAGAGTTCACGGCTCGCTGTGCCCGAGACCGGGAAGTTCGCCGGCATGCGGATGATCGAGGTCCGCACGCCGTGCTCCTCCAGCACCTCCCAGAAAGGCGTACCGTGCCGGAACTGCGTGTACTCGCCACTCGTGAGTGGAAACTGCCAGCGTCCCACCTTCAGGGAACGGCCGTCCGAAGAAGACCCGGCAGTCGACTGATACGGAAGCAGGGTCTCCGGGTCCCGGTGCAGGAAATCGAAGATGCCGTGACCGCCCGGGTCCATGCCGGTGATGAAACTCGACCAGGCGACAGGGCTCTGGGGCGGGATCGTCGTCTCGAGCGGCGTGAAGCCCCCCATGGCTTCCAGGCGGGCGAAGTTCGGCAGCCGGCCCTCGTCGATCAACTGCCGGGTCAGGCCGTAGTCGAGGCCGTCGAAGCCGAGGACGACGACCTTCGGCCCCTCGGACGGGCCTACTCCCCGGTCGCCGCAGCCGAGAAGCAGCCCCGAACCGGCCAACGCCGCTGCCGCCAGCGCCGCTGCCGCCAACGCCGCAGTCTTCATGAATCGGTTCACGCCGCGGATCCCGCCGCGCCGCCGCTGCCTGGTGCCGCCGGATCGAAGACCGACCGACCCTCCATGTAGTCCGGCTTGTCGACGCCGAACAGAGCCAGAGCGGTGGGCGCCATGTCGAGCAGGGAGAGGTCGTCATCCCGGTCGACCGGCCGGCTGCTGAAGAACACGCCCGGCACCAACCGCGGGTCGACGCAGTGGTCGCCGCTCCAGGCCTTCGTGTTGTCGGCGAACACCGGGCCCGCGACCACGCCGACGGCGCAGTCCCAGGACACGCGGTAGCCGTCGTTGTAGCCGATGATCAGGTCGGGGGCATTGCCCTTGTAGGGACCGGTGTACAGGTCCTCGGAGTCGAAGGCGGCATTGATGCCGACCGCGGCCCGCTCCTCGTCGCGCAGACCGTTCCAGGCCGAGATGAGTTCGCGCTTGAGCGCTCGCGCCTCGTCGCCCGGTTCCACGATGCCGGAGCCCTCGCGGCCCTTGAGGTTCAGGAACACGCCGGCGAGACCGAGCGCGTAGGCCCGCGTGCGAGACCAGTCCACGCCCTCCAGCCATTCCTCGCTGCCGTCGGCGTCCTGGCGCAGCACCAGGTAGCCGCGGTCGAGCAGCCAGCGGTTCAGGTTGACGCCGCGCCGGAAGGAGGCGAAGCCGTGGTCCGAGAGCACGATCAGGAGATCGTCGTCATCCAGCTTCTCCATCACGCGTCCGACCAGGGCATCGTTGTGCTCGTAATGCTCCTCGATCGCGCGGCGGTGCTTGCCGGGCTTCTTTCCCTCCACCGCCGGATGGCCCTTCTCGGTGTAGCGCCAGAACATGTGCTGGATGCGGTCGGTGGCATCAAAGACACAGGTGAGACTGCCCCGCCGCAGACGCTCCAACGCGGCGAAGAACATCTCCTCGCGCTCCCGGTCGATGTCGTACGACTGCTGGAGGAAGGTCGCGTCGTCGGTCACGCCCTCGTTGAGCGCCGTGGTGTCCTCGGCCAGCCCCAGGGTGGCGAAGTCGCCAAGGCGCTTGGCTAGGTACGGCGCGTAGTAGGAGGGGTGCGAAATCGGCATCGCCGGCTTCTCGGGATCGATGTGGATCGCGGTCAGGTACAGGGAGGTGTGCTCGCCGGCCTCGGTCAGCATCATCCTGGTCAGACCGTGGACCTTGACCCCGGGCGCGGCGCGGAACTCCAGGCGCACCCAGTCGGAGAGCTGTCCCTTGGCCAGTTCGACCGTCTCGCTCCCGACCGTCACCGTCGCCGACTCCGCCTTCCGGCCGACCCGAAGGGTCATCGGCAAGCGCAGCGGCGGTGGTGGATCGCCCTCCAGGAAGCTGTTCTCGGGCCCCTCGATCACGCAGTCGAAGTGGTCGGGGCCGGCGCCGTTCGAGGTTAACGGCACCCGCACACCGCCCTCACGAATCGTCTCCGCCGCCGGCCGCGTCGTGTAGAGCAGGAAGGTGCCCTGGCTGCCGACCAGGTCGGGCACGCACATCGCGGCCAACTGGGCGCCATAGAACCGGTCCGGCGGGAACGTGATCGGCACCCGCAGCACCGTGCTCCAGACGTTGCGCTCGCCGAGCACGGTCCAGAACGGCTTCGACCGCCGCAGCAGCCGGATCTCCGGCTTCTGCAGCGGGATCTTCCACTTGCCCAGCCGAAGGAAGCGATCCACCCGGCCGATGTGCGCCGATGACAACTTCGGCAGGTAACTGCGCAGATCGCGGTCGAGGAAGTCGAAGATGTTGTGCTTGCCCGGATTGGCGCCGGTGGCGAATGTCGACCAAGCGACCGGGGAGAGGGCCGGATAGGTGCTGGCGATCCGCCGGTAGCTGCCTTCGCGGCTGAGCCGCTTGAAGTGGGGCAGCTTGCCCCCCTTCATCATCCTCTCCGTCAGCTTCGGATCCTGACCGTCGAGACCGACGAAGACGAGCCTCTTCACGTGCGCCTTCGGCGGCTTCTTCCGCCGTACTACCCGCCACAGCGTCCGCACAGGCCACGCCAGCAGCGACACGAAGGCCAGCGCCACCGTCGCCAGCAGCACCAGGAACGACGACATCAGCGCGAACCCGGCCCCCGGGCCGATGTAGGCAGCCGCCGGCGCCGCGGCGCAGAGCGCCGCAAGAAGCGCCAGCGCGGCAGTCTTTGGGTGCGAAACTGGCATGTTCTCCGGATTGCAGATGGTCGTGACTGAACCGCGCGCCGGGATTCTATCCGCACCCGAAACTCGACACACCGCTTGCCATCTTGCCCATACTCTGACAACTGGCTAGTATGGGTCACCATGAAGACCACGGTCGAGATCCACGACGTGCTGCTGGAACGAGCCAAACGCCATGCGAAGGCTACTGGCCAACCGTTGCGGGCCGTCATCGAAGACGGTCTCCGCCAGGTGCTGGCGGCGCCGAAGCCGAGAACGAAGTACCGGATGCAGGACGCGCGTTACGGGAATCCCGGAGATCCCGATCCCCTGAGCCGCTATTCCTGGGAGGAGATCCGCGACATCATCTACGAGGGCAGGTAGCGCGGTTGATCGCCTTGGACACGAATCTCCTCGTGTACGCCCATCGGTTTGACAGCGAGCTCAACGAAGAGGCGCTGGCTGTGGTCCAGGGCTACGCCGAAGGCAACGAGCCGTGGGCCATCCCGTGGCCGTGCTGCTGCGAGTTCCTGAGCGTGGTAACGAACCGTCGGCTCTGGCGCCAGAACGCGACACCGATGGAGGCCGCCTGGCTTCAACTGGAGATATGGGCCTCGTCGCCGTCCGTGAGCCTGCTCGCCGAGACGGAGGACTTCCTCCCCGTCCTTGCCCGCATGGCCGCCCATCCGAGGATCACGGGCCCCCGGGTCCATGACGCCCGGATCGCCGCCATCTGCCTTGCGCACGGCGTGAGCGAACTGCTGACCCGCGACCGTGACTTCGCCCACTTCCCCGAACTGCGCGTGCGCGATCCGCTGATCGCGAAATGACGACGCTTCCAGCCCGGCTCTGGCGCCGGCTCCGCTACGGCCGACCGATCGTCGTGGTTTCGGGCCTGCCGCGCTCAGGCACCTCGATGGCGATGAAGATGCTCGAGGCCGGCGGGATGGAGATCACCACCGACGGCGAGCGAGAAGCCGACGTGGACAACCCACGCGGCTACTTCGAGGACGAACGGGTCAAGGACCTCGCGAATGCCCCCGACAAGGCCTGGCTCCACGCCTCACGCGGCCGCGCGGTCAAGGTCATCTCCTTCCTGCTAAAGGACCTGCCCCCGAACCTGAACTACCAAGTCATCCTGATGCGCCGCGACCTGACGGAAGTCCTGGCCTCGCAGCGCAAGATGCTCGACCGGCGCGGCGAGACGGACGAGACCCCCGACGAGCGGATGCTGGAGCTGTGGCAGGACCACCTGTGGCGGGTGAACTACCTGCTCCGCCACGCGCCCCAGTTCGAGTGGGTCGAGCTGGGCTACCGCGACGCGCTGAAGAACCCCGCGGCTGCTGCGGCGCGGATCGGCGAGCTGGTCGACGGACTCGACGAGCGGGCGATGGCCGAGGTGGTGGATCCTGCGCTGTACCGGAACCGGACTTGCGCCCAACCACTCTGAACGGCCATCGCCGAGGACCTCTGACTGAAGTCGTCAGAGGTCGAGGCTGGCATCGCCTTCGGACCAACTCCCAGACAGGAAGCGAAAACCAGGATGCCGGTGTTCCGGTTGTAGGTCGTTAGACGGGGCGATGCCCCGATCTCGCGGCACCTACGCTCGGCGCGGAACACCTTCTTGAAGAACGCGTCAGGCCAGTCCAACTGCATCGAAAGCCGCCAGTTCCCGCTCTTCCCGCCGCGCGGACTCGCCTCTCCGCCATTGATCAACGAGCATTCCCACCACAACGCTGGCTACGACACCGACGGCCACTGGCGCAACCAGCCCGGAAGCAATTGAGCCGAAACCAGCAGCAGCAGCAACCTTCCCGCCTCCAATCGCGGCGGCGGACACGGCGGCTCCGCGCAGCGCTTCGGCGCCGGTACCCGCAGTTCCCCGGACCTGGATGGAACGGGCTAGAGCGACGCTGGACACGACAACGGCAAGAGGATTCGCAGAGGCCACTCCAACCAAACCCAGCGACCCTGCGGTGCGGGCCAGGTGGACCACCCTGTCCCCCTTGAACTGAAAGACCACGACGACCGCACCCAGCGACGAGGTGACGAACTCGGTAGCGTCCCAGGTCACCCAGTCCCTCAAGATGTCCACAGGGACTGCCGCCCCGGCGTAACGCGCAACGGCGGAGTTCGCCTCGTCGAACCACTCCCGGCCTAACGTAACGAACGGCATACCCTTAGGCGTAACCGCGTCCCGCCAGATCGCGCTCAGGGTTCCGCCCAGATTCTCAATCCAGTGGTTCTCCGGAACGGCCGATAATCCGGCTTCCAACGCGCCCTTGATTGAATGTCCGCCGTCGAAGAGCCGGTGCAGATTTCCGTGTTCGCGGCCGGCGTTGTAAACGGCATCCATTGCCCGGTCCCATGCTGTCGGCGTCGACACCGAGGCCGCCGATTGCAGCAGTTCCTTGAGCCACTGGGCGTCGAGCGCCGGCCACAAGCTCAGTGCAGCTCCTCCACCAGCGCGACGGACGAACCTCGAACTCCGGTAGCGCTTGCTGAGAAACGCACTGGCGGACTCGTGTGTATCGCCCACGGCGGCCGTGGCGCGCCACACTGCGTAATCGAGCGCCCCGCCTGTTGCCTCGAGACCGACTCGCCCAGCGCCCTGGATGGCCGGCCCTGCCACCTGAGCGCCTTCCTTCATGAAGGCCTGTACCCTTTGTCCGACAGGCGCGACTGCAGTTCGAGCATCCGCTCCGAACTTGCGGATGCTCTTTGACGCCGCAAGCCCACGCTCCATGCGCATCTTGGCGCCGAAGAGTCCTCGCTCAATCAACTCCCTCGCCTTGGAAGCCGAATCGCCGAGGGATGAGATCGGGGGCTTTCGATCCGACACGTCTCCGACGATACCGAAGTCTCGCGGCGCGCCATCCCGACGACGCCTGGAAGCTCGTCGGAGCGACCTGGCCTCAGCCGAAACCTAGTACACGCCGACCGTAGTCGCCGACGCCAACCTCGCGAACGGACGAACGCCGCTGACGCCGTCCCAGGGGTAGTCGACGTAGGGCCGTTCCCGCTCACCCTCGTCACGTTCGAGGAAGCCGGGAACGAAGAACTCGCGGGTAAGCGTGGTGAGGCGCACGCGGCCTGTGGCGTCGTAGTCGACCACCTGGTCCGGATCGTCGGGATCGACGACCTCGAGCACCGCCCTCGGCTGGGGCGCGTAGTAGGCGATCGTGTAGCCCTCCTCCGCGGTCACCGGCCGTGAGGCCGCCAGGCCCATCAGGGTGTTGCCGTAGGTGGGCGTCATGTAGACGCCGTCGAGCAGCTCCTCGACCGCGAAGCGGGTCCACTGCGGCGTGAACTCCGTGCCGCCGGAGAAGATGCCGCGGATGCCGGTGTCGGCGAGGGTCTGGCCCCGATCCTCGAGCGCCAGACACAGGCTCTCGAGCAGCTTCGGGGTGGCGAACAAGGCCTGGATGTCGTGACCGGCGGAGAGCACCGACAACGCCTGGTCGATCACGTGATCCTTGTAGGCCTCGAGGTGCTCCATCCAGCCCTTCTTGATCAGCTTGATCACCCACCGCGGGTCGAGGTCGACGCAGAAGCAGATGCCGCCGCGGTACTGGCACAGGTGCTCCACGGCCAAACGCAGCCGGCGCGGGCCCGAAGGGCCGAGCATCAGCCAGTTGCAGCCCGGCGGGAAGTGCTCGTCCGGCAGGTTGGCGCTGAACAGTTCGTAGTCGGTGCGGAAGTCGTTCAAGGCCACCCGGCTCTTCGGGATGCCGGTCGTACCGCCGGTCTCGAACACGTAGACGGGATCGTCGGCCATCGCCTTCGGCACCCAGCGCCGCACCGGGCCGCCGCGCAGCCACTCGTCCTCGAAGGGCGGGAACTTGCGCAGATCGGCGAAGCCCCCGATGTCCCTGCGCGGGTCGAAGTCGAGCTTCGAGGCGAAGTCCAGCCAGAACGGCGTGCCGGTCTCCGGGTCGAAATGCCACTCCATCATGTCGCGAACGTGAGCGTCGAGCTTCTCCCTGGCCTGTGCCTGAGCGTCAGCGCTGGCGACTTCCATCTGCGGACTCCAATCGAGTTTGTTCAAGGGGTGGACGGGGGAACGGCGTCGCAGTTCCTTTCGCGGCGGCAGATTACAGCAACGGGCGCACGCGCGAGTGATCAGGACTTCGCCGGCTACGGTGGCTACGGCAGCGCAAAGACCCAGAGCACGCCGCCCTGGGGCACGTAGGTCTTCGTGCCAATCGCACCGTCAAGGTGGTCGGTGCCGCGCTGGGCGTCGACTCCCCAGCCCGACTGCACGGCGATGTACTGCACGCCGTCGACCTCGAAGGACGTGGGCACACCCGTGATCCCGGAGTTCGTCCGCTGCCGCCACAGCAACTCGCCGGTCGCGGCATCGAAGGCCCGGAAGTAGCGGTCGCTGGTGCCGCCCATGAACACAAGACCGCCGGACGTGGTCAGCACCGGCCCCCAGAGTGGGCGCTCGAAGTCGACGGTCCAGACCTTTTCGCGCGTGTCGAGGTTCCACGCCTGCAGCTCACCGTAGTGATCGGCGCCCTCGCGCGCCACGAACCTGCCCTCCATGCCCATGAAGGTACGGCCCGGGCGATACTCCTCCTCGACGCCCTCAAGATACGAGCAGGTGTACTCGTTGGCCGGGATGTAGAGCAGCTTCGTGTTCGGGTTGTAAGCGGCCGGAGGCCAGTTCTTGCCGCCGGACCAGGACGGACAGAAGACGGCCCCCTCGCCGGTGGCGGGCGTCTTGGCCGGGTCGTACTCAGGCCGCCCGGTTTCGGGATCGATCGACGTGAACACGTCCTGGTAGACGAACTGCGTCGCGTCCAGGAAATCGATCGAGTCCGCGCTCCGCTCCAGGACCCAGAGATAGGCGTTGCGTCCGGGGTGGACCAGGGCCTTGCGCGTCCGGCCGTCACGCTCGACATCGATCAGGAGCGGCGGATCGACCTCGTCCCAGTCCCAACTGTCGTTCCAGTGGTACTGGTGGTGCGCCTTGAGTTCACCGGTGTCGACATCGAGCGCCAGCACGGAGGTCGCATGCAGGTTGTCTCCGGGGCGGGCGTCTCCCATCCACGGGCCGCCGTTGCCCGTGCCCCAGTAGGTCAAGCGCAGT
Organism: Candidatus Multivorans sp.; assembly: GCA_965238135.1. Taxonomy (GTDB): domain Bacteria; phylum Acidobacteriota; class Thermoanaerobaculia; order Multivoradales; family Multivoraceae; genus Multivorans. The sequence goes on from OZ250177.1 coordinate 1,297,790, forward strand.
TCCGGGTCGTAGGTGCCGGTCACCCAGACCGGGACGCCGCCGGTGCGCCAGGTGTCGCCCGGCCAGCTCTCATGTCCAGGTTCACCGGGGCCCGGGATCGTGTAGGTCTTCCACAGTTCGTCCCCGGTGTCCGCGTCGTAGGCGGCGACGAAGCCGCGAATTCCCCACTCCCCGCCCGAGACGCCGACCATCACCCTGCCCTCAACGGCAAGCGGAGCGAGGGTCATGTAGTAACCCGCCGAGTAGTCCTCGACCGCCGTCTCCCACGCCACTCTCCCCGTCCGGGCGTCGAGGGCGATGAGGCGGGCGTCGACGGTGGCGACGTAGACGTTGCCCCCCCACAGCGCGACGCCTCGGTTGGTCGGATGCATCTGCTGGAGATCCTCGGGCAGTTCGGGGACGTAACGCCACAGGAGCTCCCCGCTCGCGGCATCGAGCGCCAGGACGCGGCTGCCGGGGGTGGTGAGGAACAGCGTGCCGTCGTTGACGATCGGCGGTGACTGGTGGCCCTCGTTGATGCTGGTCGAGAAGGTCCAGGCGGGAACCAGAGAGGCGACGTTCGAAGTGTCGATCTGGTCCAACGGGCTGTAGCCCCAGCCATCGTAGGTGCGCCGGTACATGAGCCAGTTCGAAGGCTCCGGCGACAAGAGCCGCTCCTGGGTTACCGGCCGGTAGGAGCGCTCCTGGGCTGCCGCGGGCGCCATCGCCGCACCGAGCGCGAGGCAGGCGGCGGCGCATCGCAGGACTGCACACCGGTAGGCCATCGTCAAAACTCCTTCTGGAACCGAATCTTGGCGCTGAAACCGCCGGCGGCCACGAGCACGCCGTCCTCCGAACGGAGCGGCAGCGACGGCAGCCGACGCGGCGCCGGTCCGGAGAGCACCTCGGCGCCGTCCCTGGGGTCGAACTCCGACTCGTGGCACGGACAGACGAGGAACTCCGTTTCCTCGGACCAATCCTCGATGTCGCAGCCGGTATGGGTGCAGACGCCCGAGTAGGCGACCACGCCCTCGGCGGAAGCCTCCCTGGTTTCGGGCGCCAGCGACTCCGGTTCGAAGCGTAGCAGCAGGACCTGGTTCAGACGCGACCCGTCCCGGACCGCTCCGCTCACCGGATCCATCGCGTAGCAGATGAGCTGTTCGCTCGCGAGCGGCACGTCGGCTGCCTGGACCGTCTCGCCCTGGCGCGGTCCGAAGGCGAACACGAACCGGTCGCCCTCCTGCGGCCGGGCCTTGCGGCGATCGTCCGCCTGCGCATGGAGCACATCGAGGCCGCGCACGCCGAGACCCAAGGCCAGGGCCGACTTGAGAATCGTCCTGCGGTCCTCCATCGGCACTGAGGCTAACAGCCTCCCGGTGTTACGATTCCGCCTCTTCGCAACCGCCCGAATCCATCCTCCGGCCCCCCTGCGGACCGGCTACAGGTACCCCGAATGATCGACATTCCCGCCATCCGCTGGGGCAAGCCCTACGAGTCGCTCGAGAAGGCGACGATCGTCCATTTCGAGACCGGCGAAGAGCTGGCGACGCTCCACCAGACCAACCCCGGCCTGGTCCAGCGCGACATGCGCCGCGCCCAGCACGCCCGCGACATCCTGCGCGGAATCCCGTCGAGCGAGCTGATCTCCATGGTCATCAAGGCCGCCGACCTCTACCTGACCGCGGACCTGCCGCTGGGGAACGGCACCCAGAGCCCGGCGGACTTCGTCCACTACCAATCAGCCACCACCGGCCTGCCCGAGCACATGTGCCGGGCGAACATGGACAAGAACCACTTCGTGCTCACGCACATGGGCGAGGTCCTGGACGCTCTGACCCGCGGTCTCGACCTCGACATCCTCGGCCGGGGCCACGGCGTCGAGGAGCGTGGCGTGCCGGTGAGCTACCAGGCGCAGGCGCCGGTGATCGGCCTCGTGCTGCCCTCGAACTCCCCAGGCGTGCACACGCTGTGGATGCCGGTCATTCCGCTCCAGGTCGGCCTCGTCTTCAAGCCGGGCCCTCAGGAGCCCTGGACCCCGTACCGGATGACCGAGGCGTTCGCTCAGGCCGGCGTGCCGAGGGAAGCCATCTCGATCTACCCGGGCGAGGGCGACATCGGCGCCGCCGTTCTCGCCTCCTGCTCCCGGAGCATGATCTTCGGCGGCGCGGAGACGGTCGCCCGCTACCAGAACGACCCCCGGGTCCAGCCCCACGGCCCCGGCTTCAGCAAGATCCTGCTCGGCGACGACTGCGTCGACGACTGGGAGAAGGTCCTCGACGTGATGGTCGACAGCGTGCTCGTCAACAGCGGCCGGAGCTGCATCTCCTGCTCCGGCGTCTGGGCCTCGCGCCACACAGAGGAGATCGCCCAGGCTCTCGCCGAGCGGCTGGCGCCGGTGCTGCCGAAGGCGGCCGACGACCCGGAATCGCCGCTGGCCGCCTTCACCGTGCCGGGCATGGCGAAGGCCATCGACGGCATGATCGAACGGCAGGTCGACGCCCCCGGCGTACGCGACCTGACCTCGGAGCTGCGCGGCAACGGACGGCTCGACGCGCGCGGCCGCTGCGACTACCTGCTGCCGACCGTGCTCCACTGCGCGGACGCCGAGGTGGAGGCCGCGAACGTCGAGTACATGTTCCCCTTCGTCTCCGTCGTCGAATGCCCGCAGGACAAGATGCTTGCCTCGATCGGCGACACCCTGGTCTGCAGCGCGATCACGAACGACGAGCGCTGGCGCCGGCAACTGATCGACGCCACCCACGTCGACCGCCTGAACATAGGGCCCGTGCCGACGATTCAGCTCAACTGGCTGCAGCCGCACGAAGGCAACATCATCGACTTTCTGTTCCGGGCGCGAGCGTTTCAGCAGGCGGACGGGTCGTGAGGAAGCGCCTCAGCCCGGCGCCTCGACCCGGGGCCGCTCGCCTGCGCCGACAGCCCGCAGTTCGTCGTACCAGGCCTTGACCCGCTCGGCCGACCACGGAGTCACCGCGCACTCGGCCACGAAGTAAACCTGGTCCGCGATCTCCTCGACGAGTTCGAGGCGGTGCGAGGACAACAGAACCCCGCGGCCGTCGGCGGCGAAGTCCCGCAACATCCGGCACAGGCGAGCGACCGCGACCGGGTCGAGGCCGCTGAACGGCTCGTCGAGGATGAGCAGTTCCGGTTCGTGCAGCAGGGCGGCCGCCAACGCCAACTGCCGGCGATTGCCGGTCGAAAGCTGGTGGCACAGCCGGCCGGAGGTGGGGACCTCGAGCGTCTCCAGGAGATCGACCGCACGACCGCGCGCCGCGCCGGCGTCCAGGCCGTACAGGGCGGCGCAGTAGTCCAGGAACTCGAGCGGCCGCAGGAAATCGAAGAGTTCGTCCTCCTCGAGCAGGATGCCGACCTTGGCCATGATCTCCGGATGGAGGCGCGGATCGAACCCGAACATCCGGACCGTGCCGCCGTTCGGCTCGGTCAGACCGAGGCCGAGGCGCATCAGCGTCGTCTTGCCCGCGCCGTTCCGCCCCACCAGGCACTGCACACCGGACCCGATCTGCAGGTTCACCGAGCGCAGAACCTCCAGATCGCCGTAGGACTTGCTGACCGAATCGAGCCACAACATCGTTGTCATACCGTCACCGCCCACTCCCTCAGCCGCCGACGCAGCCAGTCGCCCTTCGCCAACACGGCCACCAGGGCCGCACATCCTGCCGCCGCGAACAGCAGCAGCACCGTCGCCGTCACCATGGCGACCCCCGGGCCGCCGAGCAGCCTCGCCGCAACCAGCGCGCTGCCGAAGATCGCCACCTGAAGCAGCCACCCACACCCGAGCACCGCCATTGCCAGCACGCTGCAGTAGAGGTCACGCTGCTCGTGCAGCTTCGGCTTCCTGGGCTGCCAGATCGAGACCACCGTTCCACCGCCGGCCAGACCGAGCAACGAGAACGCGGCCACGAAGAACGGAATCGCCCGGTCGGCCGGCGAAATCTGGTCGGCCAGCAGCACAATCACCACCGCCGTCTGCGCGAACACGAGACCACCGACCACGCCGAGGGCGCCCAGCACCTTGCCGGGCATGCAGGCGGCGAGCGCCCGCTCGGCCGACATCGAGAGCCGCCGGGCGCCGTCCGCCGTGAATCCAAGCAGGTTGGCGAAGAAGGCGATCCAGAACGCCGAGAGGAAGGCCGCGAGGCCGGCCGCCATCCACAACCCGAACTGCCCGACCGCCGTCCCGTCGTCCGGCAGTTCCCTCGTGCGAAGGACGATCGACATCAACACCGGCATCAACCAACTGAAGACCAGGTTCAGGCGCACCTGCCGGAAGCGGAGCATCATCCGCGCTTCCGCCAGCGCCACGACGAACGTAGGCAGGGACAAGATACCCGCGGGCGCACGATCCAAGGCCGCGGTGCGCCGCCGCAGCGCTGCCCAGCCGGGCCGTTTCCCGGCCGGCGCATCTTCTTCCGCCTGCCGGCGACCGCGCTTCTTCGTCTTCGCACCGCGATCGTCGGGGCTGCGCTGCTCCAACGCGAAGGCCGCGGTGACCAGGGCCAGGAGGAGAACGAGCCGCCCGCCGCTCACTGCCGCATTTGCCCACAGCTCGGCACCCGCCCACACCGGCTCCACCGCGCTCGCGCCGAGCACACCGAAGAGCACGAACCCGAGTCCAGCTCCGAGCCAACGCCTGCCCCCACGAGCGCCCAGGATCACGGCTCCCAGCGGGGCGGCCGCAACCAGAGCCGCCACGGCGCAGACCACATCCATGCCCTCGAACACCCATTCCGCTCCCCGGGGCCAGCCGGCCCCCGAGAACACCAGCGCCAGGGACTCGTTCAGCAACACCAGAACCATCGCCAGACCAACCAGGTTCGTGCCCACCGTCAGGGCCGTACGCCGTCCAACCGTGAGCCCGAACTTCGCCCCCTGCTGCCGGCTGAACCACTGCGCCAGAGGCGCCATCTGAAGCATCGTCAGCAGGACGAAGAACGACATGAACACGAACAGCATGTCCACGGGCGAGTTCTCGAACGGCGCTTCCTCCATGCTCCTCAGGCTGAACGTGTAGTTCACGATCAGGAATCCGGCCACCAGGACGCCGAAGACCAGCTTCCCCTTCTCGCTCAGCGCCTTGCGCCAGCCGGCCAGACCGCGGAGGCGGATCACCGTCAGGATCAATGCGAACAACCCTCTCCTGCCGCCAGTCGGGCCGTTCCCCGTGGGTAAAGCGGCCGCCCCACTGCCCAGCTCCCGTTGAGACTCGTCTCCGGCCCACCAGTGTCCGGCACTACTGTCGTCGTCGCCCTCCTCCGCCCTCAGCTCCGCCAGCCTCCTGTCCCGCCTGATCTTCCACTCAAAGTGAGCCGCAAACGCCAACTGCGCGACACCTGCGGCGAAACCTGCCCACATCGCCCTCTGGCCGGCCCATTCCGCGGCAAACCAACCGAACCACAGCCAGTACACGCCGACGATCGGATAGGCGAACCGGAGGAACTTCCTTCGCCACTCCGTCACGTGACGTCATCCTCCGGGCCCGACTGGGTTAACTCCATCGTCGTCAACGATTGAATCCTGGACGACTGCATCATCGGTCCTTCACCAACTCCTCCCACCGACCGCTCACAGTCGCGCCATCGCCGCGGAGCACCCAGCCACCCGTAGTCTCGCCAGCGGCCCACAAGCCACCCATGGGGCTCGCTATCCGGGCTGCCGCCGCTCGGTAGAGAGACAACCGGCGAACTGGGTCGGGCTCGGAGCGTCCAGCTTCGACCGCCTGGAGGATCCGTCCGCCGTTGCCGCGCAGCTCGTGCAGCGCAGCGCGCTCACCCGTCCAGCCGGTTCCTCCGAGAACAAGCGCATCCTGCGGAAGCGCGGCGAAGGCCTGGTCCAACATAAGGTGTACTGCTTCGAGGTGCTCCGGCGTAGCGGCCGCCCGGTAGCGCTCGAGCTTGATCAGGTTGACGTTCAGCTCGACCCACCTAAAGAAGCGCTCGCGGTCGCTTGCGCGGCGCTGTCCGCGGGCGCGGGCAGCTTCCCGCGCAAGGCGGACGTCGTCGCTTCGGCTGAACGCGACCCGTCCAGCGCCGAGCCAGGTGCTCAGGTCCCCCAGCCGTCCATCCAACTCCGCATCGGCTTTGGCTATCCGTCGAATCGAATCGAGGTTGGTGAACACGAGATCTGCCGGCCGGCCATCGATGGTCGCGAACTCGACATCGAAGGCGGGCCCTTCCGCGAGGACGACAAGCAGATCGATGTCGCTCCAGGCCTTAAGCCGGCCTGCCGTCGACCCGATGAGCACGAGGGCGGTCACGTCCTCCCGGCAGCGGAGCCGCCCGACCACCTCGTCGACCGACAAGTTGGCCGAACTCGACCGGATGGTCGCGAACCTACTCTTGTCTCGGGATCCCGTCCCTTTAGTCACTACTCGTCCCCGATCGCTCCCAACGCGAAGGCCCGCTGCAACTCATCCCCCGCCTTCCCCGTCTGCCCAAACCGACTCGGTAGCCCGACGTTCCCGTCTGATCCTCCATTCGAGCTGCAACCAAAGCCCGAGATAGGCAATGCCGAGCGCCACTCCCAGCCAGAGTGCGGCCGGCCCAAAATAGGTCGAACCGGACCACCCGAAGGCTGGCCAGAACAGCACCCCTATCGGGTACACGAACCGAAGTCGCCGTCTTCGCCGTTTCCTCACCGAAACACTCCAGCCCCAATTGCACGCTCAGTTCCCAAGTTCGCAGGTCGGCACCCCGGAGACGTCAATCTACACGCTCGCACTCGCTCGACGCACCTAGGCTCATCAACCCGCCCCCCAAAGCCGCCTCCGTCGGCATCATTCTCCTGCCAAACATGTCTTTCAAAGCCCACTGAATACAACATCTACTTCCCTCCTATCACACACACCTCTCGCAGCCTCCAACCAAAAAGACAAGCGAGGGTCGCTACCCAATACCAACACTCACCAGACGCAAACGCCACCAACAACGCGCCGCATGTACCCGCCTCGCCTTCGGCCTGCTCGGGCACGCCATCCTCCGACGGGGCAAGTACTCCAAGATGTCCCCGCGACTACCAGATGAGGTGGGCCGCCCATTCCCCGGGCGGCCCACCTCTTCGCAACCAACTCGCTCGGAGCCACAAGCGCCGCACGACGTGCTGACACCATCGCTCAAGCACTCACCGCCCCTCGAACGATCAGATGCAACTCAATGCCCACACGTGGACACCGATGGACCAGACGAGCGCACCACCAAACCCTGCTCCTAGAGTGCCGACAGCGGCGATGCCAACAGCGCCACCGATGCAGGTTACTGCCTGTCGAGCGCTCCAGCCACTACCGGCAATCTCAGCCATCTCTCCAATGGCAAGAGACTCCAACGAGCCATGGATCGGACCTGCAGCCGCAAATGCCAGACCGAGGCACAAGACAGACACAGCGACTTTCGCGAAATTCCAAGAACGCATCAAGAACTCCTTGCTCAGCTTGTCAAAATATGTTTCCTATGTGAAAGGGAGAAGAACCTCAAAGCGGCTCCTCACCGAAGGCGTCGGACTCTAGACGCAACGAGCGCTCGCGTCAATCGGCAATCCAGTGAGAAGATTGGACCTGTATCCCAAAAGCGTTGACCTCAAAGAACTTGCGAGGATTTGACAACAATGGTGCAGAAATGAAGCTAATCGAGAAGGGAAAGAAATCTTGACAGACCGAGACTTGGCCCTTCGCCGAGCACCGCAGCGAAACGCCGTCTATCCATCGCTCCTTGATGGTCTTCCCAGTGAATAGAGACGTTGAGTTCGACCCATCTGAAGGGGCGCTCCCGGTCGCTCCCCGACAAACCCGTTCAGGCCGATTCCGCGGCACGATCCTGGCGCCCGGAACCCAACGTGGCCTCGAACGCCAGTGCCTCCACGCCCGCGGCGCGGGCAGCCCCGGCAAGCGTCCGGTCCAGCGTGGCGAGCGGCAGACGCATCCGTTCGGCAAGCTCCACGTACATCGCGTCGTACACCGAGATGTCGGCGGCCTTGGCCGTGTCGACGACCGCGTCCCACACATTCGGACCGGAAACCGGGTCGATCGTGATCGGCAGTGTCTGGAGCACGTGCCGGATCCACGGCCACTCGCTGGACTCGACACTGCCCCGGCGCGTGGCGACAAGGAAGGCATTGGCCACGTCGATCGGCCACAGTGCCGGAGCGAAGGCGCGCCCTTCGACGAGGGACTCGAGCAGCCTGTCCGTGTCCTTCGTCGCCTGGTCGCGGAACACCCACGCCAGCGTCATCGAACAGTCGAGGACGAAGGCCATCAGTACCGGCGCCCCTCCTCAATCAGCCCGCGTATGGACAAGCCGCCCAAGCTATGGGTCCTGCGGAAGTCCCTCAGGTTGTCGATCGCGGCGCGGACCGTCTCACCGTCGTGCGCGCGGTAGGGGATCAACTCCGCAATGGGACGGTCATGCCGGGTGATCACGAACCTCTCGCCCGCCTCCACCTGCTTCAGCAGGCGCGGGAGGTGGGTCTTCGCCTCAAAGACGCCGATCTCGGTCATGGTGCGTTCCTCAGCAGTCAGAAGGTGACCCGGTTCGGACTAGTCTCAGACTAGACTGTCTGGCCGCCACAGGTCAACCGCCCGGGGCCTGGCGAAACGCCTGAGGTGGGACCAAGCTGCCGGAGCCGCCGCTGTACGATCGCGCACCATGAAGAAGCAGCTTCCCGGCGGCGTCGAGCTGCGCGACCTGGCCTCGGACACGGACTACGAGGCGGCGGTCGATCTCCAGCGCCAGACCTGGGGCACCCGCTTCGAGGACACGGTGCCGGCGACGATCCTGATGATCTCGCAGAAGATGGGCGGCGTACTCGTCGGCGCGTTCGACGAGAACGGCCGGATGCTCGGCTTCCTCTACGGCCTGAGCGGCTTTCGGTACGGCCGCCGCGCCCACTGGTCGCACATGCTGGCGGTGACGCGCGAGGCGCGGGGCCGCGGGCTGGGACGTGAACTCAAGGTCTTCCAGCGCGAGCTCCTGCTGCCGCTTGGAGTCGAGACCGTCTACTGGACGTACGACCCCCTGGTTGCCCGCAACGCGAACCTGAACCTGAACCGGCTCGGCGCGCTGCCGGTCGAGTACGTCGTGAACATGTACGGCAAGGACACGGGCAGCGTGCTCCACAGCGGACTCGGCACGGACCGTTTCGTCGTCGCGTGGCCGATTCTGAGTTCCCGGGTCGACTGGTTGCTCACCGGGGCGCCGGCGGCCACGCCGACCCGGGCCGCGCCGCCCTTCCCCGTCGATGAGACGCAGCCGGAGACGGTGTGGGTCGAAGTGCCGCCGAACATCGGCGCGATCCTGCATTCGTCGCCCGAGGAGGCGTTCGACTGGCGGCGGCGGACCCGGGAGGCGTTCCAGGAGCACCTGGAGGCCGGCTACGAGGTGACCGGGTTCACCTGGCGGGGCGGCGGAGCGGAGCCGGATGCCGGCGGGGGCGCCGGCGCACCCAGTGCCTCGGCGCGCCGCTACTACTATCGGCTGGAACGGACGGAGTCGACGTGAGCCTGCAGATCGAGACCATCACGCTGCGCGAGATCCGGCTGCCGCTGGTGGAGCCCTTCCGCATCTCATCCGGCGTCACGACAACGCGCCGCATCCTGCTCCTGGAGCTCGTCGATGCGGACGGCGCCTCGACCTGGTCCGAGTGCGTCGCCGGCGACTTCCCGAACTACTCGCCGGAGAGCATCGACACCGCAACGCTGGCGATTCGCGCGTGGCTCGCGCCGCGCGTGCTCGGCCATAGCTTCAAGACGCCGGAGCAGGTCGCCGAGGCTCTGTCCGAGGACCTTCGAGGCCACGAGATGGCCCAGGCGGCGATCGAGATGGGCGCCTGGGCGTTGGCCGCGACCAAGGCCGGCCAAAGCCTCTCGTCCCTGCTCGGCGGCACGCGGAAGCGGATCGGCACCGGCATCTCGATCGGCATCCAGAGTTCGCCGGACGAGCTGGCCGCGAAGGCCGAGACGGCGCTTGCCGCCGGCTACAGGAAGATCAAGCTGAAGATCAAGCCCGGCCAGGACCTGCCGTACCTGCGGGCCGTCCGCGACCGGCTCGGTCCCGATGCGCCGCTCATGGCCGACGCGAACAACGCCTACACCCTCGACGACACGGACCACCTGCTCCGGCTCGACGACTTCGAGCTCGTCATGGTCGAACAGCCCCTGGCCTGGGACGACGTGGCCCGCCACGCCGAACTTCAACGTCGCATGCGGACGCCGATCTGCCTCGACGAGTCGATCACGAACATTGCCCGAGCCGAGGACATGATCCGCCTCGAGAGCGGCCGGATCATCAACATCAAGCCGGGCCGCGTCGCGGGCTTCAGCGCCTCGAAAGCGATCCATGACCTGTGCGCCGCGAACGGCATCCCCGTGTGGTGCGGCGGCATGCTCGAAAGCGGCATCGGCCGCGCCTACAACGTGGCGCTGGCGTCGCTGCCGAACTTCACCATCCCGGGCGACGTGAGTCCGAGCAACCGCTACTGGGCGCAGGACATCGTGACCCCGGAGTGGACGATGGACGCCGAAGGCTGGGTCGACGTGCCGGACGGCCCGGGCCTGGGCGTCGAGGTCGACCGGGAACGGATCGAGGCGCTGACGGTGGCGGAGGAGCGGTTGACCGCCGGTTGACGCCGGATGCGGGCGAGACGCCCGCGTCCCAGGGCTTCGACTACAGGCTCAGGCCGCCGTCGACCGTCACCGTGTGGCCGGTGACGAACACGTTGCGCTCGATCAGGGCGACGATCGCGTCGGCGCAGGTCTCGGCGGTCGCCACGGCCCCGAGCGGCGCCGCCGCACTCAAGCGCTGGCGGGCCGTCTCGTAGACCTCCTCCCCGAGGCCGCCGTGAAGCCAGCGCCCCTCGATGAACCCCGGGGCGATCGTGTTGACCCGGATCTCCGGGCCGAGGACACGCGCCAAGGACTTGGTCATCACGATGACGCCGGCCTTGGACGCCGCATAGGGGATGCTGCTGCCGCCGCCGCCGAAGCCGGCCACGGAGGCCACGTTGACGACAGCGCCTTCGCCCGCCTTCTTCATGTGCGGCGCCGCGGCCCGCGTGCAGTTGAAGACGCCGCGCAGATTGGCGCCGATGATGTCGTCCCACACGCCGTCGGTGACGCCCTCCAGGTCGTCGTGCGCGATGAAGTGGGTCATGCCCGCATTGTTCACCAGAATGTGCAGGGCGCCGAACGCGTCCACCGCGGACTCGATCAGGCCGCGGCAGTCGGCGTCGCGGCGAACATCTGCCTGCACCGCAACGGCGGCGCCGCCGGCCTCCCGGATGCCGCCGACGATCCGCTCGGCGGCTTCGACGCCGCTGTGGTAGTTCACGACCACCGCCGCTCCGAGGCTCGCCAGCAGTTCCGCCGTCGCCTGACCGACACCCGACGACGAACCGGTGACGACGGCCACTTTCCCTTCGATGTTCATCCCTGCCTCCTGGCGATTCGGCCCTGGCGCCTACCGACCCTTCCAGTTCGGCGGCCGCTTCTCGGCGAACGCCCTCGGACCCTCGACCAAGTCCTCGGATGTGTTCATCGCGGCGGTCCACTGAAAAATTGAACCGGCGGCCTGCTCCAGCGCCATGCCGAGCCCCTTGTTCGCCGCCTCCTTGCTGGCCCGCACGGACAGCGGCGCGCACTCCAGGATCTGCGCCGCCCACGCCCGGGCGCGGTCGAGCAGCTCGTCGTGAGCGCAGACCTCGTTGACGATCCCGAGTTCCTTCGCCTCCTGCGGCGTGATGTGCCGCCCGGTGAGGAGCATGCCCATCGCCTGGTGGTACGGGATATGCCGCGGCAACCGGTGAACGCCGAGCGCCCCCGCCATCAGGCCGACACGGGGTTCGGGCAGCCCGAACGTCGCCTTCTCGGAGGCGAGGATGATGTCGCAGGCCAGCACCAGCTCGAAGCCGCCGCCGAGGGCGAAGCCGTTGACCGCCGCGATCATCGGCTTGTGCAGGTCGAAGCGGGCGGTGATGCCGCCGAAGCCGCCCCGCACGCCCTTCATGCCGGCCCGCACGGTCTTGCTGCCGTGCTCCGCCTGGTACTTCAGGTCGTTGCCGGCGGAGAACGCGCGGTCGCCGGCGCCGGTGAGGATCGCCACCCAGGCGTCGTCATCGGCGGCGAAGTCGTTGAACACCGAGTCGAGCTCCTGGCTCGTCGGCGGGTGGATCGCGTTCATGCGCTCCGGACGGTTGATCGTCACCGTCCAGACGTGGTCGTCCTTCGAAACCTCGAGAAACTCGTAGCTCACTTGCCTGCTCCTGTTTACCTGCGGGGCCAGTATCGGGCAAAGCCCTTACGGCCGTTTCATGGAAGGCGGCGAGAGTAGCAGGCGGAGGCCGCGCCAGCCCTCCTGAAATCGCCTGCCTGGGGTTCTTGACAGCGCTCGCGGGCGCTGGCAGCGTCCACCCACGATGACCCTCCTGCCGCTGCCGGAGAGCTTCCACGAAAGCGTCGCCCGGGAGCGGAGCGGCGCCTGGTTCCACGACCCCGATCCCAACCGGGTCGCCGCCGCTGCCGCGGACTGGCGCCGCCGCCACGACCTCCCTCCGGCAGCCTCGGACGAGGTCCGCCGTCTGCTGTTGCTGGTCGACGAGCAGCGCGACTTCTGCCTCCCCGAGGGCACGCTCTTCGTCGGTGGCCGTTCCGGCCGCGGCGCGCTCGAGGACACGGAGCGGCTGGTGCGCTTCATCTACCGCAATCTCGGCAACCTGACCGACATCGTCAGCAGCCTCGACGCCCACTTGCCCCACCAGATCTTCTTCTCTTCGTTCTGGACTGACGCCGCGGGCCGCCCACTCGATCCCTACCGCGAAGTGACTGCGGAACAGGTCGTCGCCGGCAGCGCGGTTCCCAACCCCGACCTCGCCGGCTGGTTCGGAGACGGCAGCCCGGAATGGCTGCGCCGCCAAGCCGAGGACTACTGCCGGAGACTGGAGGAAACCGGGCGCTACCGGCTCTACCTGTGGCCGCCGCACTGTCTGCTGGGCAGCCAGGGCCAGACCGTCGTCGGAACAGTCCAGGAAGCGCGCCTGTTCTTCGCCTACGCCCGACGGGCGCAGGCGCCGATGGAGGTCAAGGGATCCGACTCGCTGACCGAGAACTACTCCGTGCTGTCGCCCGAGGTGCTCACCGGCCACGACGGCCAGCCCCTCGGCGAACGCAACACGGCGCTGCTCGATCGCCTGTTGGCCGCCGACGCGGTGATCCTCGCCGGCCAGGCCGGCAGCCATTGCGTGCGCAGCACCGTCGACGAGCTACTGACCGAGATGGACCGTCGCGGCGTCCCCGCCGGCCGCCTGCATCTGCTCGCCGACTGCATGTCCGCCGTCGTAGTGCCCGACCCGGACAACCCGGGCGAGTTCGTCGCCGACTTCACCGACGAGTTCGAAGCAGCCCTCAGCCGCTACCAGGCCGCCGGAGTCCACATTGCGAGTTCCGAGGACGACGTCGCGGACTGGGGCTGAGGGCCGCGACGCAGCGACCGCTCACGGCACGTTGCGCCGTAGCTCCTCCACCCACACCGCGGGGCCGCCGTCGGACGGCGCTCGCCAATCGCCGCGGGGCGACAGCGATCCACCGGACCCCACCTTGGGCCCGTTGGGCAGCGCCGAGCGCTTAAACTGGCTGGTGCCGAAGAATCGGACCAGGAACACCTCCAGCCAGTGCTTGATCTCGGCCAGGGAGTACTCCCGGCGGTCGGACTCGGGCATCGTGTCGAGCCAGGCGCCCCGGGCGCGGTCACCCCACGCCTGGTGCGCCAGGTAGGCGACGCGGCTCGGGCGGTAGCCGTACCGGCTCAGGTAGTAGAGGTGGAAGTCCTGCAGCTCGAACGGACCGATCACCGCCTCGGTCGATTGCGCTGGCTCCCCGTTGCCCGCCTTCTGCCCCTCCACGGCCGGCACAAGTTCCGGAGAGATCTCGGTGTCGACGATCGACTGCAGGGTCTCGCTGGCCTCGGCGCCGAACTCGCCGCGTTCGACTTCCCAGCGGATCAGGTGCTGGATCAGGGTCTTGGGCACGGACGAGTTGACGCTGTAGTGCGCCATCTGGTCGCCGACGCCGTACGTGCACCAGCCGAGCGCCAGCTCCGAGAGATCGCCGGTGCCGATCACCAGGCCGCGGTGGTGGTTCGCCAGCCGGAACAGGTGCGACGTGCGCTCGCCGGCCTGCACGTTCTCGAACGTCGCGTCGTAGACCTCCGGGCCGCGCTCGCCGCGGCCGTAGGGATGGTCGATCGACTGCAGCATCCGTTCGCTGGCCGGCCGGATATCGATCTCCGACGCGGTCACACCCAGCGCCGCCATGAGCCGCTTCGCGTTCTCGTACGTGCGCGCTGAGGTGCCGAAGCCGGGCAGCGTGTAGGCGAGGATGTTCGACGGCGGCAGGCCGAGGCGCGAAAAGGCCCGCACGCAGACAATCAGCGCGTGGCTCGAATCGAGCCCACCCGAGACGCCGATCACGACCTTCTCGATGCCGGTGGCGCCTAGTCTTTGAACCAGGCCCGCGACCTGGATGTCGAACGCCTCGGCGCAGCGCTCGTCCCGCTCGCCAATATCTGCCGGCACGTACGGAAAGCGGGGGATCTCCCGCTCGAGCTCCACACCGGCCGGCGGCCGCTCGACCGCCAAGGCGACCTGCCGGAACCGGCCGACGGCCGACTCCCGGCGCGCCGCGTCCCGGAACGTCGACATGCGGAGGCGCTCCTGCGTCAGGCGCTCCAGGTCGAGGTCGGCGGTGACGATCTGGGCGTCCTGGCCGAACCGTTCCGACTCCGCCAGCCTTTCGCCGTTCTCGTAGATCAGGCCGTGGCTGTCCCAGGCCAGGTCGGTGGTCGATTCGCCCGCGCCGGCCCCGGCGTAGACGTAAGCCGCCACCGACCGTCCCGACTGCGACGCGCACAGCAAGCGCCGGTAGTCGGCCTTGCCGATCGTCACGTTGCTCGCCGACAGGTTGAACAGCACCGAGGCGCCGGCCAGCGCGCCGTGCGTACTCGGCGGCAGCGGCGACCACAAGTCCTCGCAGATCTCGACGTGGAATCGAAACGCCGGATCGGGTCCCAGGTCGAAGAGCAGGTCCTCGCCAAAGGGAGCCGCCGCGCCGCCCAGGGACACGAACTCTGACCGTCGCGATTCGGCGGCCGCGAAGTAGCGCTTCTCGTAGTACTCGCGGTAGTTCGGCAGGTAGGTCTTCGGCACGATGCCGGCCACCCGGCCGCCATGGACGACCGCCGCGACGTTGAACACCGCGCCATCGGCCACCAGCGGCAGGCCGACGATCAAGACCGTCCGCATCTTGCCCGTGGCAGCAGCCAGTTCGACCAGGGCGTCTCGCGAACCCTCGAGCACCGCCGACTGGTGGAACAGGTCTTCCAGCGAGTAGCCGCTCAGGTTGAGTTCGGGGAAGACGGCCGCCGCCGCTCCGGCCGCCTCGGCGCGCCGCGCCAGCTCGAGCGTGCGTTCCAGATTCACCGCCGGATCGGCGATCTCGACCCGCGGCAGGCACACGGCGACGCGCGCGAACCCGTGCTCGTACAGGTCGTCGAAGCGACGCACAACGCCTCCAGCGCCCGAAGCGGCCATGCCGGATTATGAACGACAAACGGCGATTCAGTCGGAACCGCCTCGAACCCGGTGCGACGCGGCCAACTCTTCGCACAGGTCGAGCAGCTCCGCCGCCATCTCCACCGGCGCCGCCGTCTGGCAGTCGAGGTCGAGCAGACCGACGGGCAGGGCGGCGACCTCGCGACCGGCGGCCGCCCGGCACATCTCGAGCGTGGGCAGCGGTTCCAGCAGCCGGCCGCGGTCGAGGACCGGCGCCAGCAGGTCGTTGCCGCCCTCCGGCCCGGAACCCGTACCCGAACTGGCTTCCTCGCCCCGGGCGTAGATCACGTCGCGCTCCAGCGCGCCTCCTGCAGAGCGGTACCGCCGCACCTGCAGCCGCCCGGGCAGGGACGCCTTGCCGACGCCCGCGCCGAGCTTGAACACCGGCCGCCACCGCTCATCGCCGGCGCGCCTGATCGCCGACAGCTTGTACACGCCGCCCAGCGCGCCGCCGCCCGCGGCCGTGACCAGGGACGTGCCGACCCCCCAGGTGTCGATCGCGGCGCCGGCGCGCCGCAACTCCATGATCCGCTTCTCGTCCAGGTTGTCGCTGACCATGATCGCCACGTCCTCGAGCCCCGCCTCGTCCAGCCGGCGACGCGCCATCCGGCTCTGCTGCAGCAGGTCGCCGGAATCGAGACGGATGCCGAGCAGCCGCTGGCCGCACCGCTCGAGTTCCCTGCCGGTGGCGATCGCGTTCTCGATTCCCCGGTCGACATCGTAGGTGTCGACAAGGAGCACGCAGTTGTTCGGCATCGTCTCGGCGAAGGCGTCGAATGCCTCGGGCTCCGAGTCGAACGCCTGGACCCAACTGTGGGCATGCGTGCCGCGCACGGGAATGCCGAACCGCTGGCCCGCCTGCACGTTCGACGTCGCGGTGCAGCCGCCGACATAGGCCGCGCGGCAGGCGCTGAGCGCGCCGTCGAACCCTTGCGCCCGGCGCAGGCCGAACTCCAGCACCGGCTGGCCGGGAGCGGCGATGTGGCAGAGCCGCGCCGCCTTGGTCGCCACCAGGGTCTGGAAGTTGATGATGTTCAGGATCGGCGTCTCGATCAGTTGGCCGACGAGCAACGGCGCCTCCACCCGCAGCAGCGGCTCGCGGGCGAACACGGCAGTGCCCTCCGGCACCGCGGCAAGCGAGACGGCCAGATCGAGCGTCGGCAGGGCGTCGAGGAACTCGGGCGCGAACAGCGGCCCGCCGGCACTGCCGTTCAGGCTCCGCAGGTAGTCGATGTCCTCAGGCTCGAAGCGAAGTTCCTGCAGGAAGGACACGATCTGCTCCAGGCCCGCCGCGATGGCGAAGCCGCCTCCGAACGGTGTCCGCCGCATGGACATGTAGAAGCTGGCCCGGTCCAGGTGGCGACCGTGCTGCCAGTACCCCTGAGCCATCGTCAACTGGTAGAGGTCTGTGGTCAGGGCGCTCACGGCGAGGCCTCCACGAGCGGCGGCTCCGTCGGCCGGTGCTGGTACAACTCGCCGTCCACGAAACCGAGCCGCCGGTAGTACTCGCGGGTACCGACCGAAGAGATGACCGCGACGTGCTCGAACCCGGCTTCGGCCGCGACCTCGAGCGCCTCGGCGATCAGGCGGCGGCCGAGACCGACGTGCTGCGACCGGCCCTTGCCCCGTTCGCCGAAGCCGACGACCGCGCCGTAGACGTGGACTTCCCGAATGATCGCTCTGCCTGTCAGCTCCGCGACCGGCCCCTCAGCCGACCCGGACACCGCCGGTACGCGCAGCCTGAGAAACCCGGCGATCCGGTCCTCCGCGTCCACGAACTCGAGGAACGTCTCCCGGCCCGAAGCCGCCTCGTAGTCCGTGCGCCGCATGCGGAGACGGCCCGGATCGACGCGGCGACCGCCGATCTCGCGGGCGCGGATGTCCCGGCAGACGACGCGGCGCTCACCCGCCTCGGCTTCGGCGACCTGACGCAGGTTCGTCGTCCTGTTGCCGGTCACGATCTCCGTGCCGGGAATGTCGCGAATCACCCGCGTCAGCCGGCAGTACCGAGGTGTGGCGCCCAGGCTGTGTACGAGCACGTCGAGCAACTCACTTCGGGTGTACGGGCGCCATGCGCCGCGCCGATAGTAGGACATCAACTCCGCGCTTTCGATCAGGGAACACGGGTAGACCTTCAGCTCGTCCGGGCGTACGTCCGGGTCCTCGAACAGCCGGTCGAAGTCCTCGCAGTCCTTCGCCGGCGTCGAGCCGTAGAGGTTCGGCATCCAGTGCGCCTGGACCTTGAATCCCGTTTGGCGCAGCAACCGGATGGCCCGTCTGGTCATCGCAGCGTCATGGCCGCGCCGGTTCTTCCTTAGCACCTCGTCGTTCATGGTCTGGATGCCGATCTGCACCTTCGTCGCTCCCAGGCGACGCATGCGGAGGGCTTCACCCCGATCCAGCCGATCGGGACGTGTCTCGATCGACAGGCCGACGCAGCGGACGGCGGCCGTCTCGTTCTCGCACTGCGCCGCCTCGAGTTCAGCCCAGCTCGCGGTCTGCCGCCGAGCCTGGGCAGCCGCCCGGGGGTGCGTCGAAGTCCAGTCGCTCACGACCTGGTTGTAGCTACGACTCCGGCTCGCGTTTGGGCCCGCGCCCTCGCCACGGGTGTCGAGCGTCTCGCCGTCAACCGTCTCCTCGAGGTCGCGGAAGTCGACCTCCGGCTCGAATCCGGCGAGCGGATCCCCGCCGGTACGCCTGGCGATCTCCCAAAACCGGTTCATTGCCTCGAAGCAGCGCTCGACGAACCAGATCTGGTAGCTCTCCGGATAGCTCGACCAGGTGCCGCCGAGCACGATCAGCTCGACCTTGTCGACCGGGTGACCCGTATGGTCGAAGGAACGCAGCCGGGACAGGGTCTGCCGGTAGGGGTCGAACTGATGCTCCGCGGCCCGCTGCGCTCCCGGTTCCGAAGAGATGTAGCTCTTCGGCATCCGCACGTCGCTGGGGCAGAAGATGCAGCGCCCGGGACAGGCGAACGGCTTCGTCAGCACCGTGACCGGCGCCACACCGCTCCTCGTGCGCACCGGCTTCATCCGCACCCGCTCGACGAACGTCTGCTCCCGGACCGAGCCGGAACGAAGCGCCCGGTAACCGCGAATCAGCTCGGCCTTCGAGAAGAAGCCCTTGCCATCCTTGGGATAGCGCCGCAGCAGGTGCTCCAGGTGCTCCTTCTCGAAGCTCGAGGCCCGCTCGATGGCGCCGAAGATCGCCTCGAGTTCGGCGGCATGCTCCGCGGGGTCGAACGGATAGGCGCTGCCACCGTCGCTCATCGACGGCGTTCTCCGCGGCCGACAGCCACGCGAACCTGTGATCCACGCTGATCCAAGACGCGCCTGAAGCGTTTCGGAGCTATTGTCGCCACCATGGCGGGAACCTACTACGGTCGCGCGAAGCGCTCGCAATCCTGAAGGTCGGGTGACGACGATGGTGGCGGAAGCGGCGCCGGCGGGGCGCTTTGAGGGCCGCTCGGCCCTGGTCACCGGCGGCGGCAGCGGCATCGGACTCGCCGTGGCCCGCACCCTCGCCTCGGGCGGCTGCCGCGTTGCGCTCAGCGGCCGGCGCCGGGACGCGGTCGAAGCGGCCGCCGGGGAGTTGCGGGAACAGGGGCTGGCCTGTGTGGCCGTCGCCGGCGATGTCGCCGGTGCGGACAGCGCGCGGGAGATGGTGGACGAAGCGGCCCGCCAACTGGACGGGCTCGACATCCTGGTCAACTGCGCCGGCGTCTACCGCACGGGTCCGCTGGCAGCGGACAGCACCGGCGCGGCCGTGCCCGGAGCGGCCGGCGAGCCGGACCCGGTCGACCTGGTGATCGACATCGATCTGAAGGGCGTGCTGTTCGCTATCCGCGCCGCCATTCCGCACCTCCGAGCCAAGGCAGGCACGGGCGAAGCGTCGATCGTCAACATCTCGTCCTCCGTCACCCAGTCGCCGCTCGCCAACTGCTCCGTCTACTCCGCCGCCAAGGCCGGCGTCGACGCGTTGACCCGCAGCCTCGCGGCGGAACTCGCCGGCGACCGCATCCGCGTCAACGCAGTGTTGCCGGGCGTCGTGCGCACCCCGATCTTCGAGACGGTCATGCAACCCGAAGAAGCCGCTGGTTTCCTCGACAGCTTCGGCGACCAGGTACCGCTCGGCCGGGTCGGCGAACCCGACGATGTCGCGCGCGCCGTCGTCTTCCTGTGCGATCCGGAGAACGACTGGATCACCGGCGCGCTGCTCGCCGTCGACGGTGGGCTTGGGTTGGGCTCTGTGTAAACCGGCTCGCCTGCACCATGGACCCTTCAACCCAGGCCGCCCTGCGCCACATCAACCGCGACTTCTACGACCGCTACGCCGCCGACTTCGACCGCACCCGCCACCCCGGCGGCTGGCCTGGATGGCGCCGCGTCGTCGAGGCCGCGGCACGGCCCACGAGCCGGCCCCTCCGCGTCCTCGACCTCGGCTGCGGCAACGGACGCTTCGCCCTCTTCCTCGACCGCAACCCGGACCTCCGCTCCGAACGGCCATTCGACTACTTCGGTATCGACTCCAGCGCCGAGCTGATCGAGCGCGCCCGCTCCGCCTGCGCCGATCGCCGACATATCCGCTTCGAGGTCGCCGACATCGAGACCCGCCCGCCCGACGAGGCGACTCACGATCTCGTCACGCTCTTCGGCGTCGTCCACCACCTGCCTGGCTTCGACAACCGGCGCCGCGCCCTCGAACGAGCCGCCGCGGCCGTGGCGCCCCGTGGCCTGCTCGCGATCACCTGCTGGCAGTTCGCTGACGACGCCCGGTTCGAATGCCGCCGCCTCGACTGGGGTCCGGAAGCAGGCATCGACCCGGCTGAACTCGAACCGGGCGACCACTTGCTGCGCTGGGGACCGAGCGACTCCGGCGCCCGGCGCTACTGCCACCACACCGACGAGGACGAACTCGATCGTCTCGTCGGCGGCCTGCCGCTGACCGAAACTGCCCGCTACCGCGCGGACGGCGCCGGCGACCGGCAGAACCTGTACTGGCTGGGTGCCCGAGGGCTCAGGCGGGACCGCGGACGCGACTGAGGAAGTCCTCCGCGTCCCGGCACTCCCACGCCAACCGGATGAGCGGCGCAGGGTCCGCGACGTGGTCGAGTTGCTTGAACCACGAGCGCAAGGCAGGCGTCGTCGCCAGACCGCGAGCCGCGAGCGCCTCCTGCACGGCGACGCGAACGATCTCCAGGCGCTCCTCTGCGCGGCCCTCGACACGGCCTTCCGCTCGGCCCTCCGCTCGGCCCTCCGCTCGCTCCCGGCGCAGAAGAGGATCGTCGTCGGGGCCGGTGCCTTCCGCCGCCGCGAGCGTGTCGGCCACACGGCGAAGCGTGTCCACCGTTTCAAGCGAAGCCTCGTGTTCGTTCAAGGCCGCGTGGATCGCCTCCGCGGTCCAACCCCGAAACGCCCGGCTCGACGGCGTTTCGATGTAGCGCCCGCCCTCCAGAACGTAGATTGTGAGAGCGGACCGGCGAGACTTCGGGCGGTAGTGCCAGCTCGCGTTCGGGACTTCCACCCATACCTCCGGGAAGCCCCAGGACTCGTAGATTCCGAGCTTGCGACGCCGCACGTCGGTGCTGTAGTCGACCTCCAGGAGCACATCCGGCAGCGCGTTCGCACCGCGTTCGATCTCCGGGCCACTGGGTCGCGTCTCGGAGGGGTGCAGATAGGCCACTTGGTCAGCGGCCAGTAGCCGCAACCGTTTGCCGCTCTCTCCGCGCACGACCAGATCGGCCGCGCCGATCACGTCGATCGGCGAGCCGCGCCGCATCGCGATCATCTTCACGCAGGCGGCGAAGCGCTGCGCTCCGTACTCGTGATAGGTGGTGGCCGGCTCCGCCACGATCGCGATCTGGTTGCGCGCGTCCCAGTACTCGATGCGGCCCTCGTAGTCGTCGAGTTCCTCGTCCGGAATCCGCACCGCGCGGCAGCCCGGGAACTCGTGAGCCTGCGGCGGCGCACCGTCGTCCGGAAGCTGGTCGACCTGTCTGGCGATCGGTTCAGCCACGAGCCGATTCTATATCCACGGGTAGCGAGGGGGGCCGCGGAGCGGCTGGTAGTTTGCGATGGAAGGAGAATCGCCACCGATGAAGTTCTTGTCCCTCGCACTTGTCGCCTCCGCCCTACTGGCGGCTCTCCGCGCCGGTGCGCAGCAGGAGGAGACCTACGACTACTGGCAACCGCAGCGGCAGATGGTGCGCCAGGGCCAGCAGGCCATCTTCATGTGCAACGGCCTGTTCACGTCGAACCGGACGATCGCGCAGGTCTTCGAACAGGAGCTCGCGTTCCTGCCGGAGCCGGTCGGAACCCCGGATGGCGGCGACTACGAGGTCGACAGGGTCCGGCGCACTGTGACGATCGGTTCCGGCCACGGAGCGCCGAAGCTGCGCGCCGCTTTCCGCGACGGCATCGGTTGCATCATCCTGGCGCCCGATCAGAGCCTGGATGACATCGACGAGCTGCCTGCCATCGAAATGCCGCCCGCGCCCGGCAAAGCCGCGGAGATCCCGTGGCCCGACGGAGACCTGACGGCTCCGACCGCCCTGCCGCCCGATGTCGACGTCGCGGCGCTTGAAGCCGCCTCCGAGTGGGCTTTCGACCGCGAATCCGCCGAACAGGTCACCCTGAGCCTGCTCATCGTCCACCACGGCGAGATCGTCCACGAACGCTACGCGGAGGGCGTCGACCAAACGACCCGCACGCGCACCTGGTCCACGGCGAAGAGCATCGCCTCGACCCTCATCGGCATGCTCGTGGACGAGGGCAGGATGTCCCTCGACGCGTCGCTCGGCTTCGACTTCCTGCCCGATTTCCCGGCAGAAGCCGACGCGCCCGAAGCCGACCCGCGATCCGCGATCACCCTCCGGCACGTCCTGAACATGTCGAGCGGCCTCCAAACCGTCGACAACGGCGGCCTCGAATACGCGGTCGGCTCCGGCATGTCCTACTGGGCCGGCGCCAGCTCGGTCGAAGGCGCACGCCGGCGCGCCCTGATCCGCGAGCCCGGGACGAACTGGGACTACGAGAACTACGACACCCTGCTCGCCGTCTACGCGATGAAGCGAGCCCTCGGCAGCGAGTACCACGAGTTCCCCCGTAAGCGCCTGCTCGATCCGCTGGGCATGAGGAACACCCTCATCAGCACCGACCGCTTCGGCGACTTCATCCTCAGCAGTCAGGTCTACACCAACGCCCGCGACCTCGCCCGCTTCGGCCTCCTCTACCTCCAGAACGGCGTCTGGAACGGCGAGCGCCTCCTGTCCGAAGAGTGGATCGACTTCGTCCGCACCCCAGCCCCCGCCACCCACAACCGCGGCAACTTCTACGGCGGCCAGTTCTGGCTCGTCCCCGACGAACGCACCAACGTCCCCCGCGACGCCTACTCCACCGCCGGCAACCGCGGCCAGTTCGTCGTCATCGTCCCCTCCCACGGCCTCGTCATCGTCCGCCGCGGCCTCGACTACGGCCGCCAGGGCTTCGACCGCTGGGACATGACGTGCGAAGTGGTGAAGGCCTTCCCGAAGGCCACGGCCGAGGCATCTGCGGCGGCGGCGGACTGAGTCGGAGCCGGAGCGGCGGAGCTGGAACGGCGTCGGCTACACCCGCCTGTCCGGGGCGCGGAGGGGGCGGTCCCAGCGGCCGTGCCATCCGTGCGCCCGATGACGGGCGCACGGACTGGTTCACGGGTGGCGCGGATCGCGCCACCCGGGTTCGCGCTCTCTCGGATAATGGAAGGTCGGCGCGAACTTCACTCCACTCGCTCCGGTCTGGCGTCGATGGCTGTGACGTCATCGGGCGTCGCTCGTTTCGAGCCCGCTGGGACCACCCCTCACGCCCCCGGACAGGCTGAACGCTCTCACGCTATGGCTCCGGTCGGCCTCCCGAGTGCCCCCTGCGACGACGAGGACCCGTCAGTCTCACAGCAACAAGCCGTCCTGAGTTCCCGCGAGCCGACCTCTCTAAGGCCTACCGACTCCCAGACGCCTCCCGCTACAGCCGACGGCAAGACTTGATCTCAGCGAACCGAACGAAAACCGTGAAACGATGCCTCTCGCTGACACGTCGTACTGCGAAGCACGTCCACGCCGATAGTTGACTCACCCATCTCACCTGACACCACAAACACTCATCTTCCAGGCAGCCAACCCATGTCACAACCTCAAGAAAAGACTGTGAACTCGACATACCGCATGCACGTAGTTCAGAGAGCCTACTTAGACCGCTTCAGCTCCAGCCCTGGCATGATCTGGCGCTACGACGATCACTACAAGCACTGGGGCGAAATCTCCATCAAGAAAAAGGCTGCTGTCGTCGAGAACTTCTACCCTGACCAGGTGGAAGATTGGCTGGCATCGAAGATTGAAGGGCCTGCCGTCGAGGTCCTGAAACTACTCGTGCACGCCGAGGAACCGCTACTGCTGGATGAGGCGCAACGGATTAGGATGGCAACTTACTTGGCGGTGCAGCACAATCGCACTCCCGCCGCACTAGAGAAATGGTGGGGCCCTGCGGTCTCTATGGCCTTGAAAAAGCACAAGGACGAACTCGGAAAGGGCGGCGTGGTTGACCTACTTGCGCGCCTCAGAGACGAAGCGGAAGCCGACCCGGAGAAGGCCGGGTTCGCTCTTCCTTTGGCCTTCGACGGCGCGGCGCTCAAGGATGCGGTCGTCAAGATGGCCACCTCCATCTACGAGTCGATGTGGACCATCAGCGTAGCACCGGACGATGTCCTGTTCCTCACGACTGACGATCCAATGATCGCCGGGCGGCAGCCAGTCAAGTGGACTTTGTTTCCTTTGTCCAGCCGCAGGGCTCTGGTTTGTCTGAGTACGGATGACCTTGAACTAGCTCTCAGTCGGCCCCTCATCGCGGAGCGCATTCCTCGTTCCGCGGCGAAGAACTACAACTCCCAGATGGTCGTTGAGGCAAGGCGATACCTTTTCGCCTCCAGGAAGGAGCCATGGGTCGAAGGAGTTCGCGCGAAGGGTAGAACGTCCTGGTGGGGGTAGCCAATGTCGTCCGCGCGGGTACTCAAGCCTGTGCTGAAACGGAGTCCGCGAGACAATCGGATGCTGGCCAGAAGGCCGGCGCACCGACACGCGAGGCGTTGGGGTTGGTCCTAGCTGCAACCGTGGCCTCATCACTGCGAGCAGCTCCGACCGGAAGGCCGAGACCGTCCAGCCCGCGGAGAGGCTCAGAGGGAGGGGTCCCAGCGGGCTCTGAACGAGCGACGCCCGGTGCCCTCGCAGAAGCCGACACCAAACCGGAGCGAGTGAAGCGAAGTGAGCGCCGACCCCCCAGACATCCGACCGAGCGCGAACGGCCGCTGGGACCCCTCCCTCTGAGCCTCTCTGTGGGCGGGTGTTCTCGACGACGACGCACGTCTGGTCCGAAGACCGGCCGCAAAGCGGCCGGATGCCGGCCAGAAGGCCGGCGCACCCAGAGATACCGCTCGGCAGGGCTGAGCACTCGTATTGAGACCGGACGCTCCGGTTTGTCCGGCCCGGGGAGGACCCGCCTAGCCCGACACGGTCCAGCCCGCGGAGGGACTCGGAGGGAGGGGTCCCAGCGGGCTCTGAACGAGCGACGCCCGGTGCCCTCGCAGAAGCCGACACCAAACCGAAGCGAGTGAAGCGAAGTGAGCGCCCCGCCCCCAGACATCCGACCGAGCGCGAACCCGGGTGGCGCGATCCGCGCCACCCGTGAACCAGTCCGTGCGCCCGTCAGCGGGCGCACGGATGGCACGGCCGCTGGGACCCCTCCCTCTGAGCTCCTCTGCGGGCGGGTGTAGCCGCCGACGCCGCGCCGACGCACTAAGCCGGGCTACAGCCAGTCGCGGTCGGCGATCTTCTTGGGCAGGAACTCCTCCGTGACGAAGGAGAGGCCCTTGCTGGAGAGAGCTTCGAGTTCCCACTTGACGCCGGTGCGGAGCATGTTCTTGATCTCTTTCTGCCAGGCCTTGGCCTTGAACCACTCGTAGTTCAGGATTTCCTTGGCGCGGGAGCGGTCCTGGTCGTTCAGGCGGATGCTGACGTCTTCGGAGAGGTCGTAGGTGGCGGGATCGAAGCTGGAGAGGCCGATGAAGCGGGCCCTGGGCACCGCCATTCGCTTGGACTCGAAGGCGAGGCCGATGGAGCCCTGCTTGACGACGGAGTGGATGTAGTAGCCCCAGGGGTCGTTGTCGACGAAGACGTAGAGCGGCAGGTTCAGTTCGTTGACCATGCGGAAGAGGAGGCGGCGGACGCCGCGGGGGGGCTGGCCCTGGCCGGTGACGAGGATGCAGTCGTGGCGCTTCCAGAACTTGTCCTCGTTGAGACGGGCCCAGACCGCCTCCTTCTCGACCAGGAGGACGAACTTGGCGCCGTGGCCGATGAAGCGGATCGTGTCCGGTTCGACGATGCCGGGTACCGACCAGCCGCCCGAACCCATGCGGGACAGGTCGATCACGTCGCCGGCATCGACCAGGGTGAGCGGGCCGACGACCGAGCCGCGCTTGGCCGCGAACAGGTGCAGCTCCTCGCGCAGGGTGCCGAGCGTGACCTCCAGATCCTCGATGATCGGGTCCGACTCTTCCTGGCCGTCGAAGGTGTTCTCCTTGCCGTCGGCCAGCGTGTGCTTGGTCATGTAGTACAGGTCGCGGATGCTCGTCGTCTTCTGCTCGTCGAGAAGCTGGGTACAGCCGCGGGCGACCAGGAGCGTCTGCATGTACTTGCGCGCCTGGTTCAGGTTGAAGAGCGAGCGGCGCTGGGTCGCGTCGCCCATCTCGATGATCTTCTTGCGCTTCGAGAAGGTGACGTTCGAGAGCGTGCGCGAAGGGATATCGACGAAGGGATCGACCTCGCGGCGGGCCATCTTCACCGTCTGCTCCGCCAGGTACTCGATCTTGGTCTTGGCGTCGAGGTTGCGCGGGATCTTGAGTCGACCTTCCTCGGCGGCGGCCTGAGCCGGCCCGTCCTTCGCTCCCGCGTTGCTGTCAGAGTCAGCGCCGGATGCGGGCGAGACGCCCGCGTTCCCAGGCCCGGAACGACGCTTCGCGCCGGCGTTCCCAGGCCCGGAATCAGCCACGGCCACGCGCTCCAGTCATCAAACCAACTCCAACTGCGACCCGCTATCGGGCTCGGCTTCGACCGGGATCGGCGGCGGCAACTGCTCGGGCGGCTCAACCGCCTCGACCGGTGTGGCCTCCTCCGGCGACGCGTCCTCATCGAGCGTCGCCGCCGCCGCTTCGGCGCTCGGCGGCGCCGCCGGCTCGGCATCCGGATCGACCACGAGCACGTTCTCGCAGGCTTCCAACTCGTCGCCGTCATCAGCGCCCTTCGCCTCTTCGAGCAGACCCGCCAACTCCGTCTTGCGGCGGCTGATCGCCAGCAGCCGATCGCGGAACGGCTTCTGTTCCTTGCCGGTGATCGCCTCGACCGAGTTGACGACTTCCTCGATGTAGAGGTTGAACACCTCGCGCCGCCGCGCCTCGCTCTTGGCCCGCGCCTTGCGCTTGACGTACTGCCCGAGCCGGCGACCGCAGGTCTGCACCGCGAGCTTGATCTCCTTGCGGATCTCGTCGTAGTCGGCGACCGCGACCTTGCTTTCGGAACTGAAGGGCACCCACACCGAGGCAAGATGAACGAGCACGATCAGCGGCCCCGACGGCAGCGCTCCGCGCGACTGGCTCAGGCCGTAGTTGCGCCAGGAGACGTCCATCACCGCCCTGGTGATGCAGCAGGAACCAGCGTAGTACTGGAGCGGCACCCGGTTGGCGAAGCGCAGCACCTTGGCCAGTTCGTCCCCGGCCAGATCGCCGCCCCAGGCCAAACCGACCTCAACCTGGAACGGATTGCCGCGGTAGACCGCCGGCCGCCTTGTCTCCACGCCGTAGAACTCGGCCCGCACGCCGCGGGTCAGACCGGCCAGGAGCTCCCGGACGCCGATCGGCGACAGACAGTCCGTCGACGGCGGCCGGATGCGCGTACGCGCGTCGTTGATCGCCTTGTAGAGCGCGTCGACGGCCTGCCGGGCGACGGTGTTCGGACGCGCCTTCGGGTCGATGCCGGCCCGCTTCGCCAGCCCCCCGGCGAGCTGCGGCGAGATGCGGCTGAAGTCCCGTGACAGGAACTGGGTAACCGTCTTGTGCTCGGTCGACTGCAGCATCTTCATCAGCACCCCGAGTTCGACGCCGTGGGGATGCGGCTTGATCTCCCGCGGCGCCACCGGGTTCTGCTGCACGGTGCGCGCCCAGGAGTCGGTCTCGCCGCTCGGGCTCCGGTAGTGCACCGTCGCGTGCGGGTTCGCGACCGCGACCTGGTGGAGGAACTCCTCAACCGACTGACGGCCCTTGAGGTACTTGGCTTCCAGTTCCAGTTCCACCAGCGTGCCATGGTCCAAGTGCCAGTCGGGAAGGGTCCGGCGGCCGATCGCCTTGGGCTTGTTCGTGTTCGTGTCGACCATGACCTGCATCGCGTAGGCCCGTTTGTCCGGCCCCGTACGGGACTCCACGGAAACCGGCTTGCCGGTCGTCAACTGGCCGTACATGGCCGCCGCCGAGATGCCGATGCCCTGCTGGCCCCGGCTCTGCTTGAGGCTGTGGAACTTCGAGCCGTAGAGCAGTTGGCCGAAGATCTTCGGCGCCTGCTCGGGGACGATGCCGGGGCCGTTGTCCGTAATCCGCACAACGTAACGGTTCGTGCCCTTGGCGACTTCGAGCTCGACCCAGATCTCGGGCAGGATGCCGGCTTCTTCGCAGGCGTCGAGCGAGTTGTCCACCGCCTCCTTGACCGTGGTCAGGAGGGCCTTGCGCAGCGAATCGAAGCCGAGCAGGTGCCGGTTCTTGGCGAAGAACTCGGATACCGAGATCTCCCGCTGGCGTCGGGAAAGCGTTTCAGCGGTGACTCGGGTCGTCAAATCGGCTCCTGCTTCAGGGACTGAGATTGAGGCGCGCCCCCACGTGCACCATCCGAGGCGCGCCGATCGTCACCAGACCGGTTCCGGAGATGCCGACCTGGACTTCCTCGTCGAGCAGATTCTCGAACCCGGCGAAGACCTGCCAACGGCTGCTCAGGTTACGGGCGAGACTCAGGTCCACGACCGAGAAGCTCGAGAGGGGCCGCGTGTTCAGGTCGTCCTCGTACTGCTCGCCCACGAAGCGCAACCCCAGCCGTGCCTGCAGCACCTCGGGGTTCGCGTACTCGAGGCCGAGGCTCGTCGACTGCTCGGGCGTCTGTGCCAGCCTCTTTCCCTCGAGTTCCGGGAAGTCGGCTGCGCTCTGGACCTCGGCGTTGCTGTAGAGGTAGGACACGTCGAGCCGCCATTCGTCGCCGAGCCGCTGGCGGAGTTCCGCCTCGAGCCCCTGAATGCGAGTGCGGTCCAGGTTGAGCCGCTGCCGGCACGACCCGCCGCCCGGTACGAAGCCGCAGGGCTGGAAGAACCGGCCGCTCGCGATCGAGGCGAGGGTGACGTTGGCGATGGGGTTCTCGACGCGGTTGATGAAGGCGTTGATAGACAGTCTGGAACCGCCCTGGTAGCGCACGGTCCCGAACTCGATGCCGGAAAGCCGCTCGGGCTCGAGCGTTTCATTCGCCTCGGTGATGTCGTTGCCCACCCGGAACGGACGGTAGAGCTCGTTGACGGTCGGCGCCCGGAACGACCCGTACACCGAGCCGCGCAGGCGCCAGCCGAAGTCCAGGGCGTAGAGGAAGCCGATCCGCGGCGATGCTGCCGTCTCGTTCCGGTCCTCGAAGGCGTCTTCGCGACGGATCGAGCCGTCCGCCTTGTTGATCTCCAGCCGGCTGCCCGAACCGGTCTGCCAGCGGTCGATGCGGGCCCCGAGCTCGAGATGCAGCCGTTCGCCGAACTGCGCCCGGCGCTGCACGTAGGCGCCCGTGATCGCCTGATCGCCGCCCGCCATGCGCCGACGGTTGAACTGCGTGGTGTAGAAGAAGTCCTCGTTGGTCGCCCCGTCGACGCTCCGCCATTCGGCGCCGGCGACCCACAGGCCCGATCCCACCTCGCCCTGCCACTGGGCGCCTAAACCGATGGCTTCCGAGTCGACCAGGAACTGATCGAGGGCCGGCCGCTCGGACGACCGGTCGCCCGCCTGCGCGCTGAACCGGCTCGCGAACTCCTGTTCGTGGGTGAAACCGCGCAGCGTCCACGTGTCGCCCCGGCCGCTCACGACGTCCGCGCTAACGCGGAACGAGGTCAACTCCGTGTCGTTGCCGGTCAGCGGCGTGCCGTTGCCGCGATCCTCCGACAGGGTGTCGCCGCCGATGCTCACCGACACCGAGTCGCTGGGAGAAACCGTCAGGCGGCCGCCGAGGCTGGTCTGCTCAGAGAACGCATCGACATCGATCGGGCCGCGCCGGTCGTCGCGGACCACGGGGTAGCCGTCGCTGTCGAAACTCCTCGCCGACAGGGTCAGCGACGCGCGCTCGAACCCTTGGCCGAACCAGGCGTCGCCGGAGACGATCCCGTAATCGCCGCCCAACGCGGACAGCCGAAGCGAAGATCCCGGCGCCGACGGTTCGGCAGTGACCAGGTGGATGACGCCGCCCAGGGCCGAGTTGCCCCACAGGCTCGAACCGCCGCCACGCACGACCTCGATCCGTTCCAGGCTTTCGCGGCCAACGCGGCCCCAGTAGATCCAGCCGCCGAAGGGGTCGTTCAGAGGCAGCCCGTCGAGCAGCACCAGGGTCCTGCTGACGCCGCTGGGGCCGATGCCGCGAAGCGAAACGCCCTGGCTGGTCGGATGGGCAACCATCGAGCTGTTGCGGCGGAAGAGACTGAAGCCGGGTACCCGGCGCAGCGCGTCGTCCAGGGTCACGGCCGGGCTGGCGCGGAGCTCGTCGCCGGTCAGCACGGACACGCTGGAGGTCACCTGCCCAAGTTCCTGCTCCGCTCGAGACGCCGTGACCACGATCGTCTCGGCAAGGGCGGGGTCCTCGACCGGTTCGGCGCCCTCGTCGTCCGCCGTGTCCGTCGCGGCAAGCGCCGCGGCAGCGGTCAGGGCCAAGGCAAACCCAAAGGCAAGGAGGAGGAAGTGAACGCGAAGACGACCGCCGGGCGTTAGCGTCGTCGAGGCGGTAGGCAGGGTCGGCATGCGCAAGCTCCTAGAGAGCCGGACCCGGCGTCTCCGGGTCGGCGGGAGCGGGCATGGTAAACGATGCGGGATCGACCTCCGCACCGGCTTCAGCTTCCTGGATCCTCAACTCGGCGGCGACCTGACCCTCGACCGCGATCCGGATCGTCCCGGGCACCTTCAATCCGCCCACATCCGTGTAGTCGCTGATCGTCACCTCGAGCTCGCCGGTCGACCCCAGGAACGACCCGTCGAAGACGATCCGGCGCTCCAGGAAGTCCTCGCCGCCGAGATAGAGCACGCGCGCGGCGCCGTCCGCGGTCGCGATGTCGAGCCGGTAGGTCTCGTCGCGTTCGACCTTCTCCGTACCCGCCAGCGACACCTCGAAGCCGCGCTCCTCGCTATTCGCGAGCATGCCCCACAGGAAGTCGGAGAGGATCCCCACGGCCCCGACCATCTCCTCCGGCAGCGGCGCCGGCTCGATGATGCCCTGCATCGGCGATACGTTCCATGCCGTCTCGCCGTCGTAGGCCAGGATCATCGTCAGGCCCTGCAGGTCGATGTCGATGCGGAACGAACTGGGACGCGCGAAGGCCACCGTCATCGGCACTTCAAAGCCGAGCATGACGACGGTGCCGGTGGCGCTTACCGTTTCGATGTCGGCGGCCGAGGTTCCGCGGGAGTTCTGGTAGCGCGACAGCACCTCGTCCAAGCCGAGCGCGGCGTCGGCCATCTGGCCCGGCATGAAGAAGATGTCGGGATCGATCTCCGGGTTGATCTCGTAGGAATCGAGGGTCAAGGGCATCTCACCCATCGAACTGACCAGGATCTGCCGGTGCGCCAGCATCAGGCCGTCGACCTCCCGGTAGTCTTCGAACCGAGTCGCCGTATCCTCCAGGCCGAATCCGAAATCCGCCTTGGAGACCCTCTTCTTCTCCAGCCCGTCTTCCGTACCGATGAAGACCTGCTGCGCCACACCGCCAGGCGCGGTGACCACGAGCTTCCAGGCTTCACCACTCTCGATCTCTTCGCGGCCCGCAAGCTCCACCTGGTAACCAGGCTGCCCGTACTCGAACCAGGGGCTGCTCAGCGCGGCGTCGGCGGCCTGCGCAGCCGCCAGATCTCCTTCGAAGGCGGCAGGCTTGGCCTGGCCGGGCTGCTGGCCCCAGGCCTGCTCGCCGTCGAACGCCTGGATCAGCGTCATGCCGCCGAAGTCGCCTTCCACCCGAACCTGATTCGGCCGACGCAGGTGAATCGTGAACGGGGCCTCCATACCCTGCACCGACATCGTCCCAGTGGCCCTCGCTCCCTGAATCGCGCGCAACTTCTCGAGGCCGCCCCGAGCTTCGTAGTGCATTGCCAGCACCCGGTCGAGTTCGCTGGGCTCGGCCGTCTCCTGGGTCCATGCCGGCCCGACCACCGCACCAAGCGCCAGGATGGCCAGACACGCGCCGACTCGCTCCGTTCGCCGCCTGTTCCGTACGCCGCGCCCCGTTCCTGCGCGAGCTGCTGAGCCGATCGGTGCAGATCCCTTCATCTCATCCTCCGCTGGCCGTCCGCCGCGAGGCCCGCCGGTGACCGCCAAGCCGGCTCGCTGCCCGAAATCTGTGCCGGAATGATACCCGAACGGGTTGGCGAAGAACGGCGCGGGCGACGACGCCAAGACCCAGGATATCGCCTGGGTGGCTTTGCGCAACCTCTGAGAACAAAGAGGGTTACGGTCGACCACGAGGTTTGGCGGGTGCGAGGATCCAAAGCTCCCGCCGAGCTGTTTCGAGCACCGTCGAACCCGGCGGACTGGAATCGCCTCGATCCACGGGCCGTTTCTCCTCTACGATTCGTCAACGAACCGTTCCATGAACGAGGAAAGACAGGGCGACGGCATCGACGCGGGCGCGGGTTCCGGGGTAGACCCCGGCGCCGCAGCCGGGGCATGGTCGCTGTCTTCTGCCGCTTCCTTCGGAAGCGCTATCGGTGAGGTGCTCGCGGCCGGCGCCGACGACCACCCTCCGCTGGCGCCGGAAGCCGCCGAGTCCCAAACTCAGCGGCTGCGCTTCACCGCCGGCGGGTGGGAGTACTTCCGCATCTGGATCGTCAACGTCGCGCTGACGCTTCTCACCCTGGGTATCTACTCGGCCTGGGCGAAGGTGCGGGCGCGGCGCTACTTCTACGGCAACATCTGGCTCGGCGACGCGGCCTTCGACTACACGGCGAATCCGGTGGCCATCCTGCGGGGACGGATTCTGGTCGCGGTCGTAGCGGTTGCCCTGTGGTTCGCCAACCTCTTCTCCATCTTCTACTACTACGCGGCGCTGGCCGTGCTGGCGCCGCTCGTGCCCTGGGTCGTGGTCCGCGCGCGAACCTTCCAACTCCGCAATTCCAGGTATCGCGGCATCGCCTTCGACTTCAAGGGGCGGTTCTGGGACGCCGCCGTCTGGTATCCGCTGATGGCCGTTGCGTCCCTGGTCACCCTGGGGCTGGCCTGGCCATTCAGGGTCTTCGGCCGCGACCGCTTCCTCATCACCGAGTCTCGCTTCGGCAACAAACCGTTCCGCTTCATCGGCGAAGCCAATCCCTACTACGGCGTCTACGTGGTCGTCTGGGTGCTGACCATGATTCTGTTCATCGGCTCCTGCTTCGTTCTCATCAGCCTGACCTTCAATCCCGATTCTGAAGCGCAATCTCCCGCGGCGAACTTCGTCATGCCGGTGTTCTTCGCCCTGGTGGGGCTGGTCTCGTTCGTCTACATCCGGACCCGTCTGCTCAGCTACCGCTGGAGTTGCACCCAACTCGGCGACAGCGACTTCATCCTGCAACTCTCCTTCGGAACCATGTTGTGGCTCTACGCCAGCAACACCGCCCTGATCATCGCCACCTTCGGCCTGTTCGCGCCGTTCGCCAGGATCCGCGTGCTGCGCTACGTCGTGGATCAGTTCCTCGTCATGCAGCCGCTCGGCGAGGTTACGTTCGAAGCCGGCGACGCCCAGCGCCTGGGCGCGACGGGCGCCGAGGCGGCGGGCGAGTTCGGCCTGGAGATCGGGATATGAGCGCCGTTGCCTGCCACTACTACGACGGTCGCACCTCCGATCGGCGAAACGCGGAGCTGACGATCACCGCCGACGGCGACTTGATCGTCGCCATCGGCGGCATCGACTCGCGCCGGCTCCACTCGCTGGCGGATGTCCGGATTCCCAACCGCATCGCCAACACCCCGCGGCATATCCGCCTGCCCGACGGCGCCTCGTGCGAGGTACGCGACAACGACACGTTGGACGCAATGCAGGCCCGCGCCGAACACGGCCCCCAACCACTCGGCCGGCGATTCGAGCGTCTTCTCCACCGAACCGACAGCACTTGGCGTGGGGCGGCTGCCGCTCTGGCGGTGACGGCCGCGATCCTCCTCTCGTTCACGGAGTGGGGCGCCCCAGCGGTGGCCACGGTCGTCGTGGCCGCGACGCCTCCCGAGGTCGAAGCGGTCATCGGCGAGAACCTGATCACCCTGTTGCTCCAATTCGACGCTCTTGAACCCACCGAACTCGATCAGAAGCAGCAGAACGATATTTTGAGCGCCTTCTATGAGATGAAGGACGACACCGGCGTCGAGGCTACGCACCTCGGCTTCTTCTCCGCACCCGGATTCGGCCCGAACGCCTTTGCCCTGCCGGGGGGCACCATCGTCCTCACCGACGAACTGGTCGAACTGGCCGAGGACGACGAGGAGATCGTCGCGGTCCTCGCCCACGAAGTCGGGCACGTGGCTGGCCGCCACGTCATGCGACGCCTCGCCCAGACCTCCTCCATGCTCGTCCTGTGGACCGCCTTCATCGGAGATGCGTCGGTCGCCACGCTGTCCATCCTGGCGCCGGAGCGGTTGCTCGCACAGCGCTACTCGCGCGCCTTCGAACGTGACGCCGACCAGTTCGCCTTCGACTACCTGCTTGGAGCCGGCATCGCGCCGACACGTCTGGGCGACATCCTGCAGCGACTCGAAAGGGCCCACGCCCGAAGCGGCACTCCCAACTGGACGGCCAGCCATCCCGGGACTGAAGGGCGCGCACGAAATGCAGCGGAGGCCGCGGAAACAGCCGGCGGCGCCGAAGGTCAAGAGTGAACCTCCGGCGGCCCGCGGCATATTCTCGGGCCACACGACTGAAGCAAGCGACGCGGGCCGCGGCAGACTGACCGGGCCCGCAGCAGGAGGCACCTGTCATGCAGAAACTGACCCAGGCCCAGCTCGAACAGTGGGCCATCGACGGCTACATCCGCGTCGAACAGGCGCTGTCACCGGACCAAGTCGCGTTCTTCGACGCCGAACTCGACCGCGTCCGCCAGCTCCCCGGCTGGGAACCCAACCCGGACGGACCGCTCGGCCACTACGCCTGGCTCGACCACGCCATCGACCGGGATCCCGAGGGCTTCATGGACCGCCGCGTCCTGCTCCACTACGACCAGGCGTTCCTCGACCTGATGGACTCTTCGCCCGTCTTCGACCTGGTCACCGACATCATGGGGCCCTACGTCGTGCTCAGCATGAGCCAGGCGATCGTCCGTCCGTCCAACCCCAAGTGGCCCGGCTACACCCACACCGACGGCGGCGAAGCGCTGCGCCGCATCCGCGTCACCGAGACCAGTCTGCCCTTGGCGATGAAGGCGCTCTACCTGCTCTCCGACGTGACCGGCGACGACTGCGGCAACTTCACCGTCTTCCCCGGCAGCCACATGCGTCCCTTCCCCGACCGCCCGTACCCGGCGCCGGGACCGAAGACCCCGGGCGCGGTCCAGCTCGCGGGCAAAGCCGGCGACTGCATCCTCTTTCCGCACTCCCTGTGGCACGGCCCGTCCGTCAACGCCTCCCCGCGCGCCCGCAAGACGATCCTCTACAACTACTGCCAGTTGTTCCTGCGCACGTATGACCCGGCGCCCACCGCGGAGATTCTGGCGCGATGCACGCCGAGGCAGCGGCGCCTGCTCGGTGACCTCGGCTACGACTTCCGGCCGGGATCGTATTTCTATGCGCCGCAGGATCAGGTGGACCTGATCGTGGGCGAGGGTTCGGGGTAGCCCCCGGCAACTCATGGAGAACCAGATGCCGGCCAGACGCCGCGGTCGGGGTACAGGTCGGCCAGACGCTCTGCGATCGCGGAGGTGTCGAAGGTGGCGAAACCCTGCCCGGGCTCGCCCTCCCAAAGCACCGGCACGAGGCGCGTCGGCGACAGCGCGTCGATAGTCCGCTCCCAGTCCTCGGAATCGAACTTCAGCATCCGCTCCGCGAACGGAATGCCGAGTTGGGTCATCAGCGCCCAGGGCCGGAGCGACCAGGACGAGTAGTTCTTGTTGCCGATGACCAGGGTGAGCGGCCGCGTCATGGGCGGCAGAGCCTATAGCGCACAGAGTTGACGGAGTAGGTGCAGGCGCTATCCTGAACGACGGTGCTTCACCGCAAACGTCCGCGCGTTCCAATCGCTCTGGCTGCGGCCCTTCTCCTGGCCGCGCCCTTCGGCGCGCCGACCGGCGCCCAGGCGGGCTCGAACGGGCCACCGCCGGGCGACATCGACGGCCTGTGGGACTTCGCCACCGCTACACCGCTGCAGCGGCCGTCGGCCTACGCGGAGCGGGAGTACTTCACCGCCGAACAGGCGGGCCAGTTCGAACGCGACACGATCGAGCGTCGCGCAGAGGCGCAGAAGCGGCGCCCGAGCGTCCATGCGCCCTACTGGCTCGACCACGGCCGCAACGTGCAGGAGTCACGCCGAACGTCGCTGATCTTCGACCCGTCCAACGGCCGCATCCCGCCGATGACCGAGGACGGCAGACGGCGAGCCCAGAAACGACGCGACCGGCGCGCGCGGCCGCCGGCCGGACCGGAGGACCGCAACCTCTGGGAACGCTGCCTGATGGGTTTCAACGCCGGACCGCCGATGGACCCGGGGGCCTACAACAACAACGTGCTGATCCTGGTGACCGAGGACACCGTCGCGCTCCTGAACGAGATGGTCCACGAAACCCGGATCGTCCCCCTCGACGATCAGCCCCGCCTCCCCGAGCATCTGCGCCAGTTCAAGGGCGACTCCCGGGGCTACTGGGACCGCGAAACCCTGGTCGTCGAAACCCGCAACTTCGATCCCCGGATCAGCTTCCAGGGCTCAGGCGGCAACATGCGCCTCGTCGAGCGCTTCACCCGCTTCGACCACACCACCCTCATCTACGAGTACACGATCGACGATCCGGAGTCCTTCAACCGCCCTTGGAGCGCCCGGATGGAAATGA
The DNA here is from genome assembly GCA_965238135.1 of Candidatus Multivorans sp. Taxonomy (GTDB): domain Bacteria; phylum Acidobacteriota; class Thermoanaerobaculia; order Multivoradales; family Multivoraceae; genus Multivorans. The sequence goes on from OZ250177.1 coordinate 1,334,738, forward strand.
AGAAGTCGGACCAGGCGCTCTTCGAGTACGCCTGCCACGAAGGCAACTACGGCCTCAAGAACATCCTGGAGTACGCCCGCGCTAACGAGAAACGGGCCGAAGAGGCTCCAGCAGACTGACGTTGGGCAACCGCGCCGCCTTGCGGTCGAAGGTGTAGAGGGGTACAGCCCCGGCTCGTTTCGCCGCGGCCGCGATCATGCGGTCCGCGAAGTCGGCGCCGCCGAGACGATAGCCACCGGCCGCCTCCACTACCTCACTAGCCCACTCGATCTGCAAGGCCGCGACGTTCAACAGTTCACTCAAGACGGTCGCCACCTGGTCGCGGCTATACCGGTAGGTGTACTCCAGCGCCCAGACCAACTCCACCAGGACTTCGCGGCTGACGAAGCCCGGATCTTCCAGGGTCAACCGTCGCAATAGTCTTGCGGCTGCCTCCGCCTGCTCTTCGTCATCCCGGAGGAGAAACCGAAGCAGGACGTTGGTGTCGAGCGCTATCACCTGCGACTCCCAACCTCGGCAGCCGGGCGGTCCGTGCCGTCCTCTGTCTCCAGGGACCAGTCGTCGCCCAGAGCGCTCCGGCAGGCCCCTTCGATGATGCCTCGCTGGATGTCCTCCAGACTCACCGGCGGCCCGTCGTACTCCAAGATGCCGTACAGGCGCTCGATCGGCACCAGCGGCCTGATGTGAACTTCTCCGTCCAGGATGAAGTAGCGCACCCGATCACCCGCTTTCAGGTCAAGCGCGTCGCGCACCTCCTTGGGCAGGGTCGTCTGACCCCGGGAAGTAACAGTCGATTCTGGCAAGCGAGATGGGGGTTGAGCATTCATTTCTCTAGTTTGCATTACTCTTATGACGTATGCAAGGCCACGCCCCATCCCTGTCTCACCGACCGGGAGTCCGCCTGCCGGTTCGTGTGCAGTTCCAGGCGAGCACACCGCCTGCGCCGCCGCCATGCAAGTGGGCACTTGACAGCCGACCCGTAGATACGGTCGAATAACGGCCATGACATTGCCGTTTTGCGACGCAAAATGAACCTGGTCAGGCGATTCTTCCGGGTTCCTCCACGAAGTTGTTTCCTGTTCGGCCCCCGCGGGACGGGCAAGTCGACGTGGCTGCGGAATCAGCTTCCAGACGCCCTGTACGTGGATCTGCTGGCGCCCGGCACGTACCGCACTCTGCGGGCTCGTCCAGAACGTCTGCGGGAGCTGCTTGCCGGCTCGCCCCACAGCCGTGACGTCGTGATCGACGAGGTGCAGCGCGTGCCAGAGGTCCTGACCGTCGTCCACTCGGTGCTGGAAGAGCCGGACCCGCCGCGGTTCGTGCTGACGGGATCAAGTGCCCGCAAGCTCCGCCGCGGCGGTGTCGATCTTCTTGGCGGTCGCGCACTGAACCGGACGCTGCATCCGTTCATGGCCGCTGAGTTGCCGGCGTTCGACCTTGAGCGGGCAGTCGAGATCGGCCTGCTGCCCCTCGTGACTGCCAATCCGGACCCGAAGGACACCCTCCAGGCGTACACGGGTCTCTACCTCGAACAGGAAGTCGAGGCCGAGGGATTGGTCCGCGACATCGGCGGCTTCGCGCGGTTTCTGGAGGCGGTGAGCTTCTCGCATGCGTCGCAACTCAACCTCGCCGCCGTGGCCAGGGAGTGCGAGGTTTCGCGCCGTACGGCCTCCGGCTACGTCGCGATCCTGGAAGACCTGCTGCTGGCCTTCCGGCTGCCCGTCTTCCGGCGGCGGGCACAGCGCAAGACCGTCGTCCACGACAAGCTGTACCTGTTCGATGCCGGCGTCTTCCGTTCGTTGCGTCCGCTAGGGCCGCTGGATCGTCGCGCCGAGATGGAGGGTCCCGCGCTCGAAGGACTAGTGGCTCAGCACCTGCGGGCCTGGGCGGCCTACTCAACGCACGACGCGCGACTGTTCTTCTGGCGTACCCGTGCGGGCTCCGAGGTCGACTTCGTGGTCTACGGCCAGCCCGGGTTCTGGGCGTTCGAGGTCAAGAACTCACCACGTGTCCACCGAAACGACCTGCGGGCGCTGCGGACATTCCTGCAGGACTACCCGGAAGCCGAAGCGGCACTCCTGTACCGCGGGAGCGAACGCCTGATGATCGACGACATTCTCTGCCTTCCGGTCGCGAGCTTCCTGCGCGAGATCGTGCCGGATCAGCCCCTGTTGCGCCCCGTCCCCAAGCAGGGATCCTCCTAGCCCTCAGCCGAAGCTACGTCCTCGCGATGCGTCCACCAGCCGGGGCTGGTCCACCAGTCGCTGCCGGGGGGGCGGGGTCGGCTGGAACAGGAAGACGCCCGAGAGCGCGAACTCGACGCCGCGGAGACGCTTGCTGAAGGCCCTGATCTCGCGCCGCCGCTGGCGCCGGTCAACGCAGGCGGTCGATCCGCCGCCGGTCGCGCTTGGTCGGGCGGCCGGCGCCGCGACTCCGGTGGGCCGTCGGCAGCGCCACGAACGCGTCGCGGGGCGGCGGCGCCGGCTTCGGCGGGCTCAGGTCCTCGTAGAGTCGCGGCGCCTCGGCCTTCGGAAGCGGCCGGTCGCGCAGTTCGCGAACGACCAGGATCCGCTGCCAGTCGTCGCGGGCCTTGATCTCGACGCGGTCGCCCACCACAAGCCGTCGGTGGGGCTTGGCCCGCTGGCCGTTCACTGTGACCCGGCCGGAGGTGCAGGCCTCGGCCGCCTTCGAGCGGGCCCGGAACATCCGCGCCACCTGCAACCACTTGTCGAGGCGATTCAACGGTTCGATTCCACACCGTGAGCATGTCCGCGTGGCGCCGGGTCAGCGCCCGGAGCAGCGCCCCCAGGATGGCAGAACCGTACCCCAGGTCGCGGAGGCGGCGCTCGCCGCCAACTCCCGTCACCGCAGTTCAAGACGATGCATCCCCCGGATCCTCTGGATGTCCCGCTTCTCGACGCCCGCCTCGGATGCGAACCGAGGCCAGTCGGCGACCGCGTCGAGCACCCGATCGATCACGCGACGCGCGCGGGGAATCTTCAGCCCGGAGGTCTCCGCGAATCTCAGCAGGTCGGCGCGTTCGAAACCGCTGCGCTTGCCCGCCACGCTCATCTGGTGTTGGTCTGTCCACGGGCCCCCCCGGTTGTAGGCGTACGTCACGTCGTACGCCGGCGACAGCCGCCATTCCCCGCGGCGGTTCATCAGAAACGCGATGTTCTTCACGTGATCGTCCTGGTTCCGCGCGACGATGTTGAAGACCGTCCGGCGGTACTGCTCCTCGACCACCGCCATCCCGAGCCCGAGCTCGCGGATCGTCTCCATCACCTGTTCGTACGAATGCGCGCCCGGATCGTTGTAGTCGAAGTGCCGCAACGCCGCGAGCGACTGCATGTGCTTCTTGCCTCCCGCCTTATCGCGGTCGAACCGCCGCGTCATGAAGTGGCTCCTGCCGCCTTCAAGGTACAGCCGGCATTCCGACATCTCGATCCCGGCCTCGCACGTCATCAGGTGATACGCGTACTCGATCCGCCCGTAGCCCAGCGGATCCGCCAGTTCGCGGTCGCGGTTGCTGGTGATGCCGTCGAACTTCAGGATCCAGTGCTCGAAGCCGGCTTTCGTGTCCACCTGGCCGGACCGGAGCTCGCCCGTGGCCCGATTCCAGGCGAGCACCGCCTTCGGCCGGGCCCCGCCCGCGGACGTTCCCACGCTGAGGAGGTCCTCGAGCGCCTCGCGGTCGTCGAGCCGGCCGGACACACGGCTCCGTTCGTCGAGAACCCGATTGGCAAAATCGACGAGTCGAGCGATCTCCACTTCGTCGCGCGGGTTCCCCCTGGACTCCGCCGGTTGGTACTCCAATGCCCCCACGCCGCGGGTGCCGATGTAGCAGAGACGGTCTGCCGGATTGAAGCTCTCGGCACTCCGTTCGGTCTCCGCCAACCAGACATCGATCAGCCTGTTGCCGAAACGGTCCGGCAGCGAGTCCGCCACGAGGCCCGGCAAACCCATGAACGACTCCCCGAGCGCGGGAAAGTCGTAGGTCCCTTCACGTGCGGGCATCGCCAGCGGAGAGACCTCGATGCCGGCCGTCAGGAACGCGTCGTCGTACTGGAAGACCCCGACTTCCCGCCCGGCATCCCACGACACCGCGCCGATTCGGCGGCCCCACAGATTCACGCTGGCGTCAGTCATTCAACTCCTCGGCCCACGACCATGGCTCTTCCCGAGACCCGCCCTTCCGGGGGCGGGCGCGCCGCCGTTCCCGGCCGCCGGAGTCCACCCGTTCGATGGGCCGGATCTCCTGCGACGGCACCGCGTTCAGCAAACCGTCCGCCAGGCCGAGGACGCTCGCGAGACGCAGGAGGCTGTCCAGGCTGCTCGGCTGACCGGCCTCGATACGGCGAAGTGTACGCAGTCCGATTCCCGCGTCCTCGGCCAGAGCACTCTGCGTCACGTTCCTCGCAAGGCGCAGCCTCGCCAGACGACGCCCCAGTTCGGTCCGCAGCGCGCGGGAGGTCAGACTTCGACGGGGCATTCCATTGGCCATGAATCGCTCCTCTATTCGCAGTCCCTCGTTGTTCGCTCCCATACTGCCGCTATTCCTAGAACATTGCAAGAGGCTATAAGTTACCTCTTATCGACGTAGACTAGTATTTGTAGGCTATATTTGGCCTCTTATAAATGACAAGTACGAAGAGGCCCCGGGGCGCTCCCCTACCGCGGCAGCACTCCCAGAGGCCCGCGCACCCAGTTTCTGCCGCGCAGTCTCCCAGGGGGCCAAGGCATCCCCGGCGGTGGGCCGCGGACCGCCCCCGGCTAACGCTTCCTGCGCCGCGGCAGGTAGAGGTCGGTGATCGTGCCCTCGTACGCCTCGGCGGCGAAGGCGACCGTCTCGGAGAGGGTCGGGTGCGGATGGACGGTGAGCGCCAGGTCGGCGGCATCCGCGTTCATCTCGATCGCCAGCGCCGCCTCGGCGATCAGGTCGCCCGCGTTGACGCCGACGATGCCGGCGCCGACGACACGCCCGCTGCCGGGGTCGAACAGCAGCTTGGTCAGACCTTCCGCACGGCCCAGCGTCAGGGCGCGGCCGGAAGCGTCCCACGGGAAGACGGCCTTCTCGTAGGCCGTGCCGGTCTGCCGCGCCTCGGTCTCGGTGAGGCCCACCCAGGCCACCTCCGGGTCGGTGTAGGCCACGGACGGGATGACACGGGCCTCGAAGCCGCTCTTCTCCCCCGCCGCCACCTCGGCGGCGACCTTGCCCTCGTGGGTCGCCTTGTGCGCCAGCATGGGTCCGGGCACCAAGTCGCCGATAGCGAAGATGTGCGGCACGTTGGTCCGCTGCTGGTCGTCGACCGGCACGAAGCCTCGCCCGTCGACTGTGACGCCCGCGGCCTCGGCGCCGAAGCGGTCACTGTTGGGACGGCGGCCGACCGCGACGAGCACTCGCCCGAACAGACCGGAGCGGGGCTCACCGTCGTCACCCTCCAGCGACACCATGAGTCCGTTCTTCTGCGCCTTGACCGCGGTCACGCGGGTCGCCGTGTGGATGTTCTCCAGGCGCTCGGTGAGCCGGCGCTGGAGGGGCCGCACCAGATCCCGGTCGACGCCGGTGAGAAGCTGCGGCAGCAGCTCGACGACGGTGACCCGGTAGCCCAGGGCGGCGTAGACCGTCGCCATCTCCAGGCCAATGATGCCGCCGCCGATCACCAGAAGCCGCCCGTCCGGCTCGAAGCCGGGGTCGAGCTCCAGCGCGTCGGTCGAATCCCAGACCCGCGGGTCGCCCTCCGGCAACCCCGGGATCATCGCCGGACGCGAACCGACGGCGACGATCGCCTGCCCGAAGGTCAGGGTGCGCCGGCCGGCGTCGGCGTCCGTGACCTCGACTTCGTGGGGACCAATGAACCGCCCAAGACCCTGAACGACCTGGACCTTCCGCCGCTTCGCCAATTGGGCCAGACCGCCAGTCAGTTGCGCCACGACGCCGCTCTTCCAGCCGCCGAGCTTCCCCCGATCGATCTCAGGCGCTCCGAAGTCGATGCCGTGGGCGGCGAAAGACGCCGCCTCGTCGATCACCCTGGCGGCGTGGAGCAACGCCTTCGACGGAATGCAGCCGACGTTCAGGCACACGCCGCCGAGATCCGCGGCCGGTTCGACCAGGACGACCTGCCGGCCCAGGTCGGCGGCACGGAAGGCGGCGGTGTAGCCGCCAGGGCCGGCGCCCAGGACCAGGATTTCGGCGTCGACATCCCGCGGAACGGCTGCCGGCGCAGATGCCGCCGCCGCGACCGGCGCGGGCGCCGGCGCCGGTGAACGAACCGAAGTCGCTGCCGGCGCCGCCTCGACCTCCTCGACCGACCCGCCCCCCGGCGCCGCTGGCGGCGCATGAGGGTGCCGCGGCCGCTCGGCGCGGTGGTCGGGATGCGACTCGTCCTCGGGATCGAGCACGACGATCAGATCCCCTTCCGCCACCTTGTCGCCGAGGGACACACCGACCTCGAGAACGACGCCGCTATGGGTCGACGGCACCTCCATCGACGCCTTGTCGCTCTCGAGGGTGATCAGTCCGGCGTCGATATCGACGTGCTCGCCCGGCGAGACGAGCACCTCGACGACATCGACGAAATCGAAGTCGCCGATGTCGGGTACGACGATGCGGATCGGATCGGCCATTGCGCCAGCGTCAGAGAACGACCCGGCGGATGTCGGCGAGCACCGAGCACAGGTGGGTCGTGAAGCGGACCGCGTAGGCGCCGTCGATCACCCGGTGGTCGTAGGAAAGCGAGACCGGCAGCATCAACCGGGGCGCCAGCCCGGCGCCGACGTAGACCGGCCGACGGACCGAGCGCGACACGCCCAGAATCCCGACCTCCGGCGCGTTGACGATCGGCGTAAACGCGGTGCCGCCGATGCCGCCCAGGCTGGAGATCGTGAAGGTGGCGCCCTGGATGTCGGCGGGCCGCAGCTTGCGCTCGCGCGCGCGGCCACTGACTTCGGCCAGCTCCCCGGCCAGTTCGTAGACGCTCTTGCGATCCACGTCGCGCACGACGGGCACGACCAGGCCGTCCGGCGTGTCCACGGCAACCCCCAGGTGGAAATAGCGCTTCAGGATCAGCGACTCGCCGTCCGGGGCGAGCGACGAGTTCATCTCCGGGAACTCGGCCAGGGACGCCGTAACCGCCTTCATCAGGAAGGCGAGCAGGGTGAGCCGAACGCCGCGCTCGCGGGCCTCCTTGAGGTGCGTCCGGCGGAAGGCCTCGAGTTCCGTGATGTCGGCCTCGTCGTGCTGGGTCACGTGCGGGACGTTGAGCCAGCTCCGATGGAGGCTTGCCGCCGACAGCTTGCGGATGCGGCTGAGCGGCTTCGACTCGACCGGCCCGAACTTCGAGAAGTCGATCTCCGGGACCGGCGGGATGCCGGCGCCGGCAGCCTGGGGCCCACCGCCGGCCATCACCTCCTTGACGAAGCCTTCGACATCCTCGCGCAGGATCCGCCCCTTGGCGCCGGCGCCGGAGACCCTCCGTAGATCGACGCCCAGCATGCGCGCGAACCGCCGCACCGCGGGGCTCGCGTGGGGCGGGGTCGATCCGGTCGGCGGGGCCGAGGGGGCTGGCGGCGGCGGGCGGCGTCCGCGTCGCGACGGCTGCGGGGGTTCCGCGGCGGGCGCCGGTGCGGCCGGCGGCGCATCGCTGGCCTCGATCGTGAGGATCAGATCGCCCTCGGCGACCTGGCCGCCGATCGCGACCGCGATCTCCACCACCCGGCCCGCCGTCGGCGACGGCACCTCCATCGACGCCTTGTCGCTCTCCAGCGTGATCAGCGACTGGTCGACCGACACCTCGTCGCCGACGCCGACCAGGACCTCGACGACGTCGACCTGGTCGAAGTCGCCGATGTCGGGGACGACGACGGGAACGGTCTCGCTCACGCGGTGGCCGGGTTCGGTGCGTTCGGGTCGATGCCGTACGCCGCAATGGCCTTCGCCGGCGCCTCGGATTCGACTTCTCCGTTGTCGGCCAGGGAGGCGAGCGCCGCGACCACGATGTGCCTGCGGTCGACCTCGAAGAAGGAGCGCAACTGTTCGCGGGTGTCGCTGCGGCCGAAGCCGTCGGTGCCGAGCGTCCGGTACGGTCCTGGCACGAAGGCCCGAATCTGGTCGGTGAAGACCTTCATGTAGTCGCTCGCGCCGATGGTGACGCCGCCGCGCCCGGTGAGGCACTCGCGCACGTAGGAGGTTCTTTTCTCCTCGCCGGGATGGAGCCGGTTCCAGCGCTCGACCTCCAGACCGTCGCGGCGCAGCTCGTTGAAACTGGTCGCCGACCAGACTTCCGTGGACACCTTCCAGTCCGCCTCCAGCATCTCGGCCGCGGCCTCCGCCTCGCGCAGGATGGCGCCCGAGGCAAGCAGGGTCGCGCGCCGGCGGTGGCGCGAACCGGGCCGGATCCGGTGCAGGCCGCGACGGATGCCGTCTTCGGCGCCGGCGGGCATCCCGGGGTGCTCGTAGTTCTCGTTCAGCGTCGTCAGGTAGTAGAAGACCGGCTCTTCCTCGGCGTACATCCGTCGCAGGCCGTCCTGGAGGATCACCGCGAGTTCGTAGGCGTAGGTCGGGTCGTAGGAGACGCAGTTCGGGACCGTCGACGCGGCCAGGTGGCTGTGGCCGTCCTGGTGCTGCAGGCCCTCCCCGTTGAGCGTCGTCCGCCCCGAAGTGCCGCCGATCAGGAAGCCCCGCGCCTGCATGTCGGCCGCGGCCCAGATCAGGTCGCCGACGCGCTGGAACCCGAACATCGAGTAGAAGATGAAGAACGGGATCATGTGGAACCCGTGGTTGGCGGCAGAGGTTCCGGCCGCCATCCAGGAACAGAGCGACCCGGCCTCGTTGATCCCCTCCTGCAGCATCTGTCCGTCCCGGGCCTCCTTGTAGGGCGCGATCTTGTGCGCGTCGACCGGTTCGTAGAGCTGGCCGGTGGGGGCGTAGATGCCGAGCTGCCGGAACATGCCCTCCATGCCGAACGTGCGCGCCTCGTCGGCGACGATCGGCACCAGGCGGTTGCGGATCGCAGGATCCCGCGTGAGCAGCGTCAGCAGGCGCACGAACGCCATCGTCGTGGAGAAGGCGCGGCCCCGGCTCGACCGCAGCAGGGCGTCGAAAGCGGCGAGCTCGGGCACTGCGAGCGGCGTCGCGGCAAAAGCCCGCGCCGGGAGGAAGCCGCCCAGCGCCTCGCGACGCTCCTTCATGTACCGGATCTCCGGGCTGTCGTCCGGCGGACGGTAGAAGGGGGTCTCCTCCAGCTCCTCGTCCGAGACCGGGATGTCGAGACGGTCGCGGTAGCCGGTCAGCGCCCGCAACCCCATCTTCTTCTGCTGGTGGGTGATGTTCATCCCCTCACCGGCCTCGCCCATGCCGTAGCCCTTGACCGTCTTGGCCAGGATCACGGTCGGTTGCCCGGTGTGCCTGACCGCGGCGGCGTAGGCGGCGTAGATCTTGTGCGGGTCGTGGCCTCCGCGGTTCAGCCGCCAGATGTCCTCGTCGGTGAGGTGGGCCACCATCGCCTTGAGTTCCGGGTACTTGCCGAAGAAGTGCTCGCGCACGAAGCCGCCGTCCTGGCTCGCCTTGTACGCCTGGTACTCGCCGTCGACCGCCTCCTCCATGCGCCGCCGGAGCAGTCCATGGCGGTCGCGGGCGAGCAGCGGATCCCAGTACGACCCCCAGACCACCTTGACCACGTTCCAGCCGGCGCCCCGGAACACCGCCTCGAGTTCCTGGATGATCTTGCCGTTGCCGCGAACCGGCCCGTCGAGCCGCTGCAGGTTGCAGTTGACGACGAAGATCAGGTTGTCGAGGTTCTCCCGCGAGGCCAGCGAGATGGCGCCCAGGGACTCCGGCTCGTCCATCTCGCCGTCGCCCATGAATGCCCAGACCTTGCGGCGCTCGGTGTCGAGCAGACCCCGGTCGTGGAGGTACTTCATGAACCGGGCCTGGTAGATCGCCATCAGCGGCCCGAGCCCCATGGACACCGTCGGGTACTGCCAGAAGTCCGGCATCAACCAGGGATGCGGATAGGACGAGAGGCCTCCCGGCCCCGCCTCGCGACGGAAACTGAGCAGGTCCTCTTCGCTCAGTCGCCCCTCGAGGAAGGCGCGGGCGTAGATGCCGGGCGAGGAATGGCCCTGGATCATGACCAGGTCGCCGCCGTGGTCCTCGGAGGGAGCGTGGAAGAAGTGGTTGAAGCCCACGTCGTAAAGCGTCGCGGCGGAGGCAAACGACGCGATGTGCCCGCCGAGGCCCTCGTAGTCGTGATTGGCCCGCACCACCATCGCCATCGCGTTCCAGCGGATGATGCTGCGGATTCGCCACTCGAGATCAGCGTCACCCGGCGACGGCGCCTGCGCGTGCACCGGGATCGTGTTCAGGTACGCCGTTGTCGCCTTGTAGGGCAGGTACGCGCCGGACCGGCGCGCCTTCTCGACCAGGGCCTCGAGCAGGTAGTGGGCGCGCTCAGGGCCTTCCCGCTCCATCACCGCTTCCAGCGCTTCCAGCCACTCCGCGGTTTCCGCGGGTTCGATGTCGTGGCGCGCCTTGTCGATGGGGTCCATGTACATGCTGTGGTGTCTGAGGGATTTACGGCGCGCGCTTGGCGCAACCCTCTAGCGGCCGATTCTACCCACCCGGGGGGATCCCGGCCCGTTGGCCTGAGGCAACTGCGAGCGACCCGTCCCGGATTCCTCGACTGCTATCGACTGCTATGGTTCACTGCGCTGGGTGTGGCTGGAACGACAGCCTGAGACCACGTTGGCCTGACCCGAGGTCAGACCTGGACGCGGAAGCCTTCGAACCTGAAACGGTTGACACCGACGTAGGGAATGCAGCCATGACGATTGCCGACCGAATCCCGCAGACCGCGGCGCCTCTGCTGAGCCGCGACTCCCTCCCCAACTCCCGCAAGGTCTACGTCGAGGGCTCGGATCCGTCGATCCGCGTCCCGATGCGCGAGATCGCCCAGTCGCCGACCACCGCCGGCGCGGGACCATCCGCGGCAAGCGGCCTGACCGCGCTCGGGCCGAAGGAGCACAACCCGCCGGTGGTCGTCTACGACACATCGGGGCCGTACACGGACCCTGCAGTCGAGATCGACGTCCGGCGCGGTCTCGACCCGCTCCGCCTGCCCTGGATCGAGGGGCGCGGCGACGTGGAGGTACTCGACGGCGTCTCGTCCCTCTACGGGCGCGAACGCGCCGCGAATCCGCGGCTCGACCGGGTCCGCTTCGTGGCCGGCCGCCGGCCGCTACGGGCGAAGACCGGCAGCCGCGTGACCCAGATGCACTACGCAAAGCGCGGCGAGATCACGTCCGAGATGGAGTACATCGCCATCCGCGAGAACCAGCGCCGCGAGGAGGTCGCGGCCGAAATCGCGGCCCAGCATGCCGGGGAGAGCTTCGGCGCCGCGACCCCACAGACGATCACGCCCGAGTTCGTCCGCTCCGAGGTCGCCCGCGGTCGCGCGATCATCCCCGCGAACATCAACCATCCCGAACTCGAGCCGATGGCGATCGGCCGCAACTTCCTGGTCAAGATCAACGCGAACATCGGCAACTCGGCCGTCACCTCGTCGATCGAGGAGGAGGTCGAGAAGATGGTGTGGGCGATCCGCTGGGGCGCCGACACGGTGATGGACCTCTCCACCGGCCGCAACATCCACGAGACCCGCGAGTGGATCCTGCGTAACTCGCCGGTGCCGATCGGCACCGTACCGATCTACCAGGCGCTTGAGAAGGTCGACGGCGGCCCGGAAGAACTGACCTGGGAGATGTTCCGCGACACCCTGATCGAGCAGGCCGAGCAGGGCGTGGACTACTTCACGATCCACGCCGGCGTGCTGCTGCGCTACGTGCCGCTGACCGCGAAGCGGCGCACCGGCATCGTCAGCCGCGGCGGCTCGATCATGGCCAAGTGGTGCCTCGCCCACCACCAGGAGAGCTTCCTCTACACCCACTGGGACGACATCTGCGAGATCATGGCCGCCTACGACATCTCCTTCTCGATCGGCGACGGGCTGCGCCCCGGCTCGATCGAGGACGCGAACGACGAAGCCCAGTTCGCGGAGCTCAAGACCCAGGGCGAGCTCACCCGCCGCGCCTGGGACTTCGACGTCCAGGTGATGAACGAGGGCCCCGGTCATGTGCCGATGCACATGATCAAGGAGAACATGGACAAGCAGCTTATGTGGTGCGACGAAGCGCCCTTCTACACCCTCGGCCCGCTGACCACCGACATAGCCCCCGGCTACGACCACATCACCTCCGGCATCGGCGCCGCGATGATCGGCTGGTTCGGCACCGCGATGCTCTGCTACGTCACCCCCAAGGAGCACCTCGGCCTGCCCAACCGGGAAGATGTCCGCGAAGGCGTGATCACCTACAAGATCGCCGCCCACGTCGCCGACCTGGCCAAGGGCCATCCCGGCGCCCAGGCCCGCGACAATGCCGTCTCCAAGGCCCGCTTCGAGTTCCGCTGGGAGGACCAGTTCAACCTCTCCCTCGACCCGGAGCGCGCCCGCGCCTTCCACGACGAGACTCTGCCCCAGGAAGGCGCCAAGGTCGCCCACTTCTGCTCCATGTGCGGCCCCAAGTTCTGCTCGATGGAGATCACCCAGCAGATCCGCGACTATGCCGCAGAGAAGGGGCTCGAAGACGCCGAGGCCGTCGCCGCGGGGCTGAAGGAGAAGGCCGGCGAGTTCAGAGAGGCGGGCGGCGAGGTCTACCTGCCGGCGAAGTAAGCCGGCCGGGGCATCTAGACATTGCCTACAGCGCTTCAAGCCGCGTCAACCACGCGTTGAAGTGGGCACACTTGTCGCGCATCCGAGGCAGACCGATGACTTCGGCGAGTGCCAGACCATGTCGCACCTTCTTGTAGGCGGGCCGGAGGGCGGATAGGCGGGCCGATGGATGAGTGCTCTCACCGTCGTTCAGGTGTTCCGGACTCGCCACGCGATCAAGTGCTCTGCGCAGCTCCGTCGCTACCTGGCGCCATGCCGGTTCGACCTGCGCCAACTGGGCTGGGTTGGACAGGAGCACAGCTTCGAACTCGTAGGGCTGAACGTGCGGAAGAAACTGCCCGGGCCCGCATCCCACAAAGTCGACCACAGCCCGATGGAGGGCGTCCTCGACGGCTTGGGCGCGAGCCAGTGGATCCGATTTCTGTGCCGCCTCGGCCCGACCGGGGAACTCGGCTGGAAGACCGTACAAGTCGAAGAAGGTCGTGACGTAGGCGTCCTCTCTTTCTCTAAGCGTGTTCCGCAAGAAACGCAGCACCCGCTGACGGGTCAGGCCACCGCCCGCGGCCGCTTGCGAAGTCGCCACGCATCGCGGACGCAGGAAGACAGAGCCTTGACCAAGGGCAGGCGCCAGGATTCTCGATACAAACCTCTGCTCGGTCCGGCCCTCGCAGACAACCGTGACATGGATCAAGGCGCAGGCCCACCGCCCACGACACCCATCTGCCACAACGCGCCCAGCGAATAGTCCTCGAGCCAGTCCTTCAAGGAGCTACTGTCGAGCCTCCGAAAGGTTGAGATGCCTCCGTCGGCCCCCACGACGATGACCTCCTCGGGCGCGAAGTGCGAAACCAGATCCGCAGATTGCGTGGATACGACGATCTGTCGCTCCTCGCTGGCGGCGTGCAGCATCTCCGCGAGCAACTCAAGCGCAAAGGGATGAAGGCCCAACTCGGGTTCGTCGATCATCACGAGGTCCGGCCCCCGGGGGCGCTCTTGAAGGAGGAGCGTCGTGAGGCAGATGAACCGAAGCACGCCGTCTGAGAGCTCGCCTGGCCCCAAGACGTGATCCGGGTAGCCGGCGCGGACCCACTCGAGAGCCGCCCGCTCGCCCGGGTCCGGCCGGATCACGAAGTTGCCGAAGGACGGCGCTGCCAGCCGAACCGTCTCGACGATCTCTCGATACCGACGCGGGTTGGTGTTGTGTAGGTCGCGCAGCACCGACGAGAGGTTCCCGCCGTCCTCCTGCAGTCGCAGGTTGTCCCGCACTCGCTGCTCACGGCGTAGTCCCGACGTGCTCCCGGTGTCCGCGAAGTGGTATCTGCGCCAAGCTGATATCGACTCCAGCACATCGAATGCACCGATGGCTTCCGACTCCTTGTGGACTTCGGAAGAGCGAAAGTGGATCCCCTCGCCGGATGGCAGGTAGGCAACGTCGTATCCCGTTGCGCCGGCGATCGTCGGAAGGTCCGCATCCTCGCCGACGCTCCCCGAGCCTCCGACATACGAGATCTGATTCTCCAAGTACTCGACGAACTCGTCACGTACCTGCTCCACATCGCACAGCCACAACAACTCCTCGCCCTGAAACACGAGATCGTCGCCCGCCGCGGCCAGAACGAAACGGAACTCGGCGTCCTCGAAAACAAGTCGGCCCTGCACCTCCTGCGTCTCCTTCAACCCGCCGGTGAGGAGTGCGTTCACACCGCCGTTCCTGGCAACAAACACCTGGAGTTCCCCGCCCATCATGGCCGCCACCATCCGCAGCCACAGGAGGAGGTTGCTCTTGCCCGCGCCGTTGGATCCGACCAACACGTTCAGCTTCCCCAGTTCCAGGCCCCGAGCTTCCCGGATGGACCTGAAACCTCGAACGGAGATGCGATTCAGTCGTTCCATCATTGAGTCCAGGAGAGTCTCGGTCTGCGAGTCAGCGTCAAACCTGCCGACGGGCCGCGCGCTGCGAGTGTAACGGCGTCCGCCGAGCACAAGGAGGCGGAGGTCAGGGGCCGCGCTATCATCCGCGCCCGATGACGGAGAGCCGCCAGGAGAAGTTCTCGGGCACCAAGGAGGTCGCAGAGCGGCTGCGCTTCGACATCGGGCCGCTGCAGCGCTACCTCGAGCAGCACGTCGAGGGGTTCTCGGGCGAACTCCAGGTGCGGCAGTTCAGGGGCGGGCAGTCCTGCCCCACCTACCTGCTCGAGGCGGGCGGCAAGAGCTATGTGCTCCGCCGCAAACCGCCGGGCAAGCTGCTGCCTTCGGCGCACGCGGTGGACCGCGAGTACCGGGTGATGACCGCGCTCGGCGACACGGACGTGCCGGTGCCGCGGACCTACTGCCTGTGCACCGACGAGTCGGTCGTAGGGACGGTGTTCTTCGTCATGGAGCGCGTCGAGGGCCGCGTGCTGTGGGAGGCCCTGCTGCCGGGCACGGAACCCAGCGAGCGGTTCGCGATCTACGACGCGATGAACCGGACGCTCGCCCGGCTCCACGCGGTCGACTACGAAGCGGTGGGGCTCTCGACGTACGGCAAGCCGGGGAACTACTTCGCGCGCCAGATCCACCGCTGGACGAAGCAGTACCTGGCCTCGGAAACCCGGGACATCCCGGCGATGAACGCGCTGATCGAGTGGCTGCCGGCGAACATCCCGGAGGACGACGAGACGACGATCGTCCACGGCGACTTCCGGCTCGACAACATGATCCTGCACCCCGAGCGGGCCGAGGTCATCGCGATTCTCGACTGGGAGCTGGGCACTCTCGGCCATCCGCTGGCCGACTTCAGCTACCACACGATGCAGTGGGAGATCCCGAAGGAGAAGGGCGGTCTGAAGGGGCGCGATCTCGAGGCGCTCGGCCTGCCGACCCTCGAGCAGTACCGGGACGCGTACTGCCGACGCACGGGCCGCGACGGCATTCCGCACTGGAACTTCTACCTGGCCTACAACCTGTTCCGGAGCGCTGGCATCGCCCAGGGCATCGCCGGCCGGGTACGCGACGGCACCGCCGCAAGTTCCCACGCCAAGGAAGTGGGAGAGTCCGTGCCGCGCACCGCCGGGCTGGCCTGGGAGGTCGCGCAGCGGGCCTGAACCCCATAGGCCCTTTTCCGCCGCAGAAGAACGCGGTCGTACCACGCTCTCCTATACTCCCCGCGCCCCTGAATCGTTCTCGATGGATTGGACCGCCATCCGGCTGCTGTACCTGAGCGAGCTCAGGTCGGCCCTGCGTGAGCGGTCGGTCCTGATCAACGGGATCCTGATCCCACTGTTGATGTACCCGCTGATGATGTGGGTCATGTTCTCGGGCATCCTGTTCGTCACGGCGCGCTTCGAGAGCTTCGCTTCGCGGGTCGAGATCGCGGGCCTGCCCGCCGAACACCAGGGCCTGCTCGAACGGCTGGAGGAGGAAGGCCGGATCGACATCACGGAGGTCGACGCGCCGCAGGCCGGCGCTGGCGCCGCGTACCGTGAGGAAGTCGAGGACCGCCTGCTCGCCGGCGAACTCGACGCCGCCCTGATCTTCGAGGCCACTGCGGACGCTCTCCCGGGCAACGCCGCGGTCTCGCTTCTGAGCAACGGCTCGAGCGACCAGTCCCAAACCGCGCGCGGCCGGTTGGAACGGGCCCTCTCGGCCGAGCGCTCGGCCTGGCTCGACCGGATCGCGGAACAGCACGATCTGGAGGGCGCCGAGTGGCAGGTCTTCGACGTGGAATCGAACAACCTCGCCACCGGACGCCAGATGGGGCAGTTCGTGATGGGGATGATGATCCCGCTGTTCTTCGTCTTCATGATCGCGAACGGCTGCCTCTACCCCGCGATCGACTCCACGGCCGGGGAACGCGAGCGCAACACCTGGGAGACCACGAGCACGCTCGCCACCCGGCGCATCAACATCGTCACCGCGAAGTACCTCTACGTCGCCACCATGGGCACCGTCGCCGGCGCACTCAACGCGGCCGCTATGGTCGTCTCCTTCCGCTCCTTCCTCGGGCCGCTCCTCGCCCGGTTGGGAGGCGGAGACGGGAGCGGCTTCGCCTTCGAGCTGCCCCTGAGGTCGCTCCCGGTCCTGTTCCTCACCGCCGTGTTGCTGGGCGCCCTGATCGGCGCCGCGATGATGATCCTCGCGGCCTTCGCCCGCACCTTCAAGGAAGGCCAGGCCATGGTCACACCGATCTACCTGCTCGTCATCTTCCCGGTCCTGGTCCTGAATGACCCGAGCATGGTGTTCACGCCGGCGCTCGCGAGCATCCCGGTCGTCAACGTCGTGCTGCTGCTGCGCCAGGCGATCGCCGGCAACCTGCTCTGGCTGCAGCTCGGGATCACGGTGGTGTCGAACGCCGCCGCGATCGTCGCCTGCCTGTGGCTCGCCTCGCGCGTCCTGCGGGTCGAGGAGATCGCCACCGGCGCCTTCGAGGGCAATCTGTTCCAGTTCCTGCGTCAGCAGTTCCATCCGAGCGTCCGATGACGGACGCTCGGACTGGGACGCACATGGCGCGGATGCGCCATGTGGGTAGCCGGCCGGCAGCCAAGGGAGCAAGACCGTGAGCGCAGTCCAGGTCGAGGTCCAGGGCCTCTGCAAGAGCTTCTTCGATCCATCGCGGGGCGAGGTCAAAGCCGTCCAGCAGGTGGACTTCGAGTGCCGCAGCGGTGAGATCTTCGGGCTCCTCGGCGCCAACGGGGCCGGCAAGACGACCACGCTGCGGATGATCTCCACCGTGCTTCAGCCGACGTCCGGAACTGCCCGTGTGCTCGGCCACGACGTCGTGAGCGACCCGGTGGAGGTACGTCGCAACCTCGGCTTCTACTCGGCGAGCACCGCGCTCTACCCGCGCCTCACGGCCCGCGAGACCCTGACCCTGTTCGCGCGCGTCAACAAGTACCCGGCGGAGCGCACGAAAGCCAGGGTCGAGGAGATGATCGAGCGGTTCGGCCTCGGCGAGTACGCCGGAGCGCGGATCGAGAAGCTCTCGAGCGGCATGAAGCAGAAGGTGTCGATCGCGCGCACCGTCGTCCACGACCCGCCAGTGCTGATTTTCGACGAACCGACCGTCGGCCTCGACGTGCTGAACGCCCTCGACCTGCAGAAGGCGATCCAGGAACTGCGCGAGGACGGAAAGGCGATCCTGTTCTCGACCCACATCATGAGCGAGGCCGAACGCCTTTGCGACCGGATCGCGATCATCGACAAGGGGCGGATCCGCGCCTGCGACGACCTCGAGGGGCTGCGCGCGGCGACTTCCCAGCATTACCTCGAGGACATCTTCGTCCACTACGTCACCGGCAACGACGCCGCGGGCTAGCGCCGAATGAACCCGCGGACCGTCAGCGCACTGGTCGGAAACGACTTGCGCCAACTCGCCCGGAATCCCCGGGTGCTCGTGTTCGCGGTCGCGCTGCCGCTGGTCGTCTGGCCACTGATGTTGTTCCTGACCTCGCTGACCACGGAGCGGCGCCAGGAACGGCTCGAGAGCCGAACCTACTTCTATGCCGTGGCAGACGACCCGGCGGATGCTGATCGCGCCGTCGACGCGCTGACGTGGCTCGAGCGGGCCCTTGCTGTCGTCGGCGACGAGGATCCGGCCGGGGACGCGGACGCATCGGACGGTCCCGCGGTGCGTTTCGAGCGCGTCGAAGCACCTGCCGACTTCGCGGCCGCCCTCGACGAGGAAGAACTCCACGTCCACGTCGCCTGGGAGTCCGGAACCGCCGGCGACGCACCACGCGTGGTCCTCTCCTACCGCGCGGACCTCGACGCCTCGGACACCGCCGAGGCCTGGCTCCGGCGGGCCCTGCGGCGCACGAGGGTCGAGGTCCGCGAGCAGCGCCTCGCGGCCGCCGGCTTCGAGGCGCCGCCCGACGACCTGCTGCCCCTCAAGCGGATCGAGACCGCCAGCGAGGAACAGACCTCCGGGCTGTTCCTCGGTCGCATCCTGACCGCGATCATCGTGATGATGATGCTCACCGGCGGCTCGATCGTCGCCACGGACGCGCTGGCGGGCGAGAAGGAGCGGGGCACGCTGGAGACCCTGCTGACCACGGCCGCCAGACGGATCGAGATCGTCACCGCCAAGAACCTCTCGATCCTGGCCGTCGCCTTCGCAACCAGCGTCCTGAACATCGCGAACATCGTGCTGTGGATGCAACTCGACGTGATCCCGGCGCCCGCCGGCCTGAAGCTGGTCATCCCGGTCGGCGCCGGCCTGCTGCTGCTCTTCCTGTACGCGCCGGCCGCGGTGCTCCTGTCCAGCAGCCTGCTGCTCGTCTCGGGCCGGTCGAAGACCTACAAGGAAGCGCAGTTGCTGTTCGCGCCGGTGATGCTGGTGTCCCTGGCTATTGCCGCCATTCCCGTGCTGCCCGGTGTCGCGCTGCGAAGCGCGATCGTCGTCGTGCCGATCGCCAACCTCGGCGTCGCCGCCAGGGAGATCCTGACGGGCCACTACGACTGGCCGCTGATCGCGGCCGCCTGGGCGGTGACAGCCGCCGCGGCGGCTGTTCTCGCACGCGCTTCGGTGCGAACGCTCTCGGCCGAGAAGCTGATCACCGCCAGTGACATCGACGCCGCCGACCTGACCGGTGGGCCCGCGCTCTTCCCGCGCCGCGTCGGGCGCTGGTTCGCCGTCCTCTGGGCCCTGCTGCTGGTCTGGCAACTGAACATCGGCGGCGGCATCGACGGCCGCCTGCTGATCGTGATCAACATGGCCATCTTCGGCGCCGCGGCGTGGCTGATGATCGCCCGCTACCGGCTCCCCGTGCGGGAAACCCTGTCGCTGCGAACGCCGCCTCCGGCTGCCTGGCTCGGCGTTCTGATCGGCGCGCCGGCGGGTCTCGTGCTGGCGGACGGCGTCGTCCGCCTCGCCAGTCTGGCGATGCCCATTCCGGAGGAGTGGATCGAAGCGATGGCGGAGACCCTGGGAACCGACATACCGGTCTGGCAGATGCTCTTCTTCTTCGCCATCCTGCCCGGCATCTTCGAGGAGATCGCGTTCCGCGGCGTCCTGCTCCACGGCCTCAGGAAACAGTTCTCTCCGGTCCAACTGGTGCTCGTCGCCGGCATCGTGTTCGGCTTCTTCCACGTCGACCTGTTCCGCATTCCGCCCACCTCCCTGCTCGGCGTCCTGCTGGTGATCGCCGTCATCCGGTCCGGCTCGATCTACCCCGCCATGACCTGGCACGCTCTGCACAACGCCCTCGCCCTCGGCAGCGCACGGATCGAGCAGATCCGCCTGCCGGACCAACCGGCCTGGTGGCACTACGTCCTGGCCACGCTGGCGATCCTCCTGGCCTTCCGCCTGATGGGCCGGTCGAAGCGGAGCGACTAGCTCCCTTCAGTCGACCCAGATCCCTTCAGTTCACCCAAGGGCCGCGGCGTACGCGGTCGTCGTCTTGCTTCGGCTTCTTGCCGCCCGGAACCACCCGGAAGCGGCGGCGGCCGCGGTTCAGCTTCTGCTTGACGTACCAGCGCTCGTACCGGCGCCGCATCTCGCGCATCAGGCCGCGTGTCCGTCCAGGCCGCAGCAGCACGAACACGGCGCCGACCGCGGTGCAGATGCCGAGGAAGCCGGCCAGATCGGTGGTCGCCAGGAAGCCCACCCAGGCGAACGCGATCTCGATCCAGATGAACCACTTGGCGCGGATCGGCAGGACGAAGAACAGCATGATCGTGGCGTCGCGCCTGATCAGCGCGAAGGCGGCGATGACGATCGCCATCAGCATCCGCTGGCCCTGCATCAGGACGAACGCCGTCGTCCCCGTGCCCCCCGCGGACTGGAGCAGCACCTGCACCAGGCAGGCCACCAGCGCGGCCGCGCCCGCCGACATCCACAGCAGACTCCAGAAGCGCTGCCGGCCCAGGGCCCAGCGCAGGTCGCCGGCGAACATGTAGAAGATCAGCAGTTCCAGTAGGAACCAGATCGACGGCCCGCCCCAGCCCGCCGCCGGGTAGGTCACGAGCTGCCAGATCATGCCCTGCTGCCATACCGAACTCGACAGCCGCATCAACTCCGGCACCAAGGCCAGCCCGGGCAGGAACTGCATCGAGAAGGTGACGAAGAGCACCCCAACGAGCAACAGTAGATCGCGTGCGTGCGGGCCCGACAGACCGCCGAAGCTCATCCTGCGCGCGTAGGGTCCGCCGGTCGTCATGGCACGGCGATTGTAGCTACGTCGCGAGCCGTCGGGATCGGCTCTACGCCCGCCAGGGCGTACAATCCTCCGCCACCCGTAACCGGAGGTCGAGGACGATGGACCGAGAAGCAGCTTGGCAGACAGTGCAGGAGTTCGTGGCAGCCCCAGGGTTGCGAAAACACATGCTCGCCGTGGAAGCCGCGATGCGCTGGTACGCCGAGCAGCTCGGCGGCGACCCGGAGTCCTGGGGCCTTGCCGGCCTGCTCCACGACTTCGACTGGGAGATCCACCCCACCCTCGAAGAGCACCCCCGCGACGGGGCGCCGATCCTGCGCGAACGCGGCCTGGACGAGAGCATCATCCGCACCATCCTCTCCCACAACACGGAAGGGACCGGCGTGGAGCGAGAAAGCCCCCGCGACTACGCGCTCCTCGCCTGCGACGAGATCACCGGCCTGATCAGCGCCGCCGCCCTCATCCGGCCGAGCAAGGACGTGCGCGACGTGCCGCTCAAGTCCGTCCGCAAACGCTGGAAGCAGCGAGCCTTCGCCGCGGGCGTCGACCGGGACCATGTGGAAGAGGTCACCGCCGACTTCGGCCGCGAGTGCTTCAGCGGCGAACTCGACCTCTGGCAGCACACGGCGAACGTGCTGGCCGCCATGCAGGCGGTCGCCGCCGATCTCGAGCTGGACGGTCGGCTGGCGCGGTAACGCTCGCGGCCGAGAAGGACAGTGTGTTAGTGCGAACGACGGCAGCCTTGACTTTGTCATGCGCCCTAGTCACGATACCTGACATGAACAAGAGTGGAACGCCTTCCTCGACTCCCTCGGCCCAGGCTCCTTCGTTACGCGCTGGGCCACCCGGTTTCGCTAGCCAAGCGCCGGCTCTAGACCCGACGGAAGTGGGTCGACGGCTGAGGAACGCCCGCGAGGCAGCGGGAATGACGCAAGCGGAAGCCGCGGCCGCTATTCGAGTCGCCCGCACGACGCTCCTGGCCATCGAGAAGGGACAGCGTCGCTGGCAGCCGTCTGAGCTTCACCAGCTTGCAGTGGCCTATGGCACCTCCGCGAACGAAGTCTTGCGGCGCGAGTCAGTGCATGTGGACATGGCGCCCCGGTTCCGGAAGGACGGTCGGTACGTAGATGCGGAAGCCGGCAAGGCAGCCCGAGTCCTGGTGGGGCTCGTTCGCGCAGAGGTAGAACTCGAGAATCTCCTCGGCGTCCAAAGGCCTCGCAACTACCCCGCCGAACGCCCTCTCCTCCCAGGAGACATCCGGATTCAGGCCGAGAGCGATGCGCTCGAACTCCGCCAGCGCATCGGCTTGGGGCTGGCCCCGGTTCGCGACATCGAGAGCCTGCTTGAACTCGAGTTCGGAGTGCGCGTCTACGTGCGTCCGCTCCCCTCCCGAGTCTCAGGTCTCTTCGCCTACGACGCCGAAGTCGGAGCGTGTGTCCTGTTGAACGCGAACCACCGGTTGACCAGACGCGCCCTCACCGCGGTCCACGAGCTGGCCTACCTGGTCTCCGTTCGCCACGCTACGAGCATCCACTACCGCGACGACCGGCCGAAGTCCCGAGCGGAATTCTACGCCGACGCATTCGCCCGCACGTTCTTGATGCCGCCGAGAACCGTCATTGAGAAGTTCCGCGAGTACACGTCAGGGTTCTCCACTCTGACTCGCCGCCACGTCATCCTGTTGAGCGACACCTTCGGCGTGTCGCGCGAGGCAATGGTCCGCCGCATCGAAGAACTGAAGCTCGTTCCGCCTGGCGCATGGGACTGGTTCCAGGCGAATGGGGGCATTACCGACAAGCAGGCGGTAGAGGTTCTTCGAGGGCTAGCACCTGTCGAAACGGATACGGCTCAATCAGGGCACCGCATGCCCCCCCGCATCGCCGCTCTCGCTGCTGAGGCGCATCGGCAAGAGCTTCTCAGCGAGGGGCAACTGGCACGCCTCCTGAGTCTCGACCGGGTAACGCTCCGTCAGGTGCTCGACGAAGAAGCCGCGGAGGGCGAACCAAGTGCTGCCACCCCACTTTCTCTATAGCTTCGCCGGCCCGGTCGTCGCGGACACCAGCGTCGTCATCAACCTGAACGCCACCGGGTGTTCCGAGGCTCTGCTGGCCGCCCTACCGAACCAGGTTCTCGTTGCAGAGCAGGTTGTATGGGAGCTGTGCGACGAGCGAAGCCGCCAACACCGTGACGCTGAGTTGGTCTCCAGTCTCGTCGACCAGCACCTCGTCACAGTAGTAGGCCTTGGCAGCCCCGGCCAGAGCCACTTCACCGGACTCGTCAGCGGATCCGCAGCTTCGACGCTGGATGATGGCGAGGCCGCCACGATTGCCACCGCTCTCGAACGAGGTGGCCTTGCCCTCATTGACGAGCGCAAGGCCCTGCGGATATGCGCATCGCAGTTCGAGGAACTCCTCACCGGAAGCACCGTCGATCTGCTGCGCCATCCACCGATACAGGAAGCCCTCCCCAGGCAGAAGTTCGCAGACGCAGTCTTCAACGCCGCCTACAGGGCCCGCATGCGCGTCCGGCAGAACGACGCCGAATGGGTACTGGGCCTGATCGGCCGCGAGCGAGCCGCGTTGTGCAGTTCGCTTAGCAGGATCCTGCGAACCACCGACTTCACTGAACCACCACCGGCGAGCGAAGTTCACGAACCGCGAGTGCGTTACAGCTTCGACGATGCTCCAACAGGATAGGCCCGACACTCCCGCTACTTGGCCGCGGTCACGCCTTGACCGGATACCTGCTCTCCACGTACTCCGCCACGATCCGGGTGAACTGTTCGGACAGCTCCGCCGCGGTGCCGCGGAGCGTCGTGAACTGCCGGCCGTCGACGTAGACCGGGCAGGTCGGGGCCTCGCCGGTGCCGGGCAGGGAGATGCCGATGTCGGCCGCCTTCGATTCGCCCGGTCCGTTGACGACGCAGCCCATGACGGCGAGCTTGAGCTCCTCGACGCCGTCGTACCGCTGCCGCCACTCGGGCATGTTCGCGCCGATGAAGTCCTCGACCTGCAGGGCCAGTTCCTGGAAGGTCGTGCTGGTGGTGCGGCCGCAGCCGGGGCAGGCGGTGACGCTGGGCGCGAAGGCTCGCAGCCCCAGGGCCTGGAGCAGTTCGCGGCAGGCATGCACTTCTTCGCGGCGATCACCGCCGGGTCGCGGCGTCAGCGAGACGCGGATCGTGTCGCCGATTCCCTCGGCCAGCAGCACGGACATCGCCGACGACGACCACACCAGGCCCTTGATCCCCATACCGGCCTCGGTCAGGCCGAGGTGCAGCGGCTGGCGGGTGCGGCTCGCCAGACTGCGGTAGACCTCGATCAGGTCCCGCGGCGAGGACACCTTGCAGGAGATCACGATCTGTTCCTCGGTGAGGCCGCAGTCGAGCGCCAGCTCGGTCGAACGAAGCGCCGACAGCACCATGCACTCGCCGACGATCTCCTCCGACGTCAAGCCCAGGTCCCGATCGGTGTTCTCCTGCATCTTCGCCATCAGCAGGTCCTGATCGAGCGATCCGCCGTTGACCCCGATTCGCACCGGCTTGCCGAGTCTCCGCGCCACGTCGCAGATCGCCGCGAACTGCGGGTCGCGGCGGCCGCCCCGGCCGACGTTGCCGGGGTTGATCCGCAGCTTCGCCAGCGCCCGCGCGCAGTCGGGGTGCCGTTCCAGCAGCACGTGGCCGTTGTAGTGGAAGTCCCCGACCAGGGGCACGTCGCAGCCCTCCGCGTCGAGCCGCGCGCGAATCTCGGGCACCGCGACCGCCGCCGCGTCGACGTTGACCGTGATGCGGACGAGTTCCGACCCGGCTTCCGCCAGCGCCAGCGCCTGGGCGGTCGTGGCGTCGATGTCCGCGGTGTCGGTGCTGGTCATCGACTGCACCGCCACCGGCGCGCCGCGGCCCACGACCACACCGCCGATGTCGACCGCGTGGGTCCCGCTACGGTGGAGTTCCGGTGCGGCAGCCGCCATGATGGCGGCAGGCTAGCAGCCTGCGCGGCGGAGCGGCACGGAGTGCCGTGAGCCGGCCCTGAGCACTGCGGATAGCATCCCACCCCATGTCCGAGTACGACCCGGCTGCCTCCGGACAGGACCGGCCCGGGGGACGGGACGCCGGGCCCGCGCCGACCGCGCCGTCCGAAGTCGACCGGCTCGAGTTGCGACGCACTCTCGTCGTCGGCGTACTCGCCATTGCCGGCCTGAGCAGCCTCGCCTTCGCCCAGCCGGTCTATGACGTTCTGCGGCGGGCGCCCGAGTTCTTCGCCATCCGCAACCTCTACCTGGGCGACCTCCTGGCTCTGGTCACAGTGCTCGCGGCGGGTCCAACCCTCGCGCTCTCGGCGCCGGGAGTCGCAGCGCGGTTCCTCCGACCCTCCTGGACCCGATCGGCCATCGCCGTTCCCGTCGGCCTGCTCACCGCCCTGATCGCGCTACAGGCGGTCCGCGGCCTGCCCGCCGTCGTCGCCATGACCCTGGCGCTGGCCGCCGGCGCCGGTTGCGCCTGGGCCTATCTCCGTTTCCAGGGGGTCCGCTCCTTCGCTCTCCTGCTGTCCGTGGCCGCGGTCGTCGTGCCGGCGATGCTCGTGCTCGACGGCCGGGTTCGCAAGAGCGCTGCCGCTCCCAACCAGGCGATCCTGGCGGAACTGGGCGACACCGGCGCCCGGGCGCCGATTGTCCTGATCGTGTTCGACGAGTGGTCCGTGACGTCGATCCTCGACGCGGAAGGAGCAATCGACCGCGAGCGACTTCCCAACCTGGCCCGTCTGGCCGACCGCGCCACCTGGTATCCGAACACGACGGCCGCCGCCGACGTGTCCGAACTCGCGGTACCCGCGATGCTGACCGGCAAGAGGGCCGAGCAGGGCCGGCTTCCCACCCTCGCCGAGCAGCCCGTGAACCTGTTCACGCTGCTGGCTCGAAGCCACGACATCTACGCCGTCGAGCCGGTCACATCGCTCTGCCCGCCCGACCTGAACCTGCTGGCGGAGGGCCGTCCCTCCTTCAACGAGCGGTTCAACCTCCTGATCTCGGATCTCACCGTGGTCTGGCTGAACCTGACGCTGCCCGACGTGTGGGCCCAAGGCTTGCCGGAGGTCACGCAGACCTGGAGTGCCTTCGGTCAGGACCAGGCCTCCAACTCGTCCAACTCGTCCGCCCCGCCGACCGACGAGCCGGTGCAACGCGCACTCCGTCACCTGAGTGAGGCGGACCGGGCGGCCGAGTTCCGCCGTTTCGGCGCTTCGATCAAGCCGCCCGGCCAGCGACCGGGTCTCTACTTCCTGCACACCCTGCTACCCCACCTCCCCTGGGAGTATCTGCCTTCGGGACGCACCTACCGCGTCACCCGGACCCGTGTTCACGGTCTCGACCGAGAGTTGTGGACGAACGACTCCTGGCCGGTTCGCCACCACCAGAAGCGCTATCTGCTGCAGGTGCAGTTCGTCGATCTCCTGATCGGCGAGTTGATCGACAAGCTGGAGTCGCTCGACCTGTTCGACCCGAGTGTGATCGTCGTCACGGCGGATCACGGCGTGGCCTTCGAGCCAGGCCAGTCGCGTCGCCTACTCGATGTCGGCGACGCCTCAGGCCACCAGCCCCTGGACCTCGCCGCGGTGCCGCTGATCGTCAAGGCGCCGTTCCAGCACCAGGCGGCGATCGACAACGCACAGACATCCCTGGCCGACCTGACGCCACAGATACTCGAACTCGCGGGGGCCGACGCGAGTGTGGCGCCCCGGAACCAGGACACCGGAGCACCTTCCCTGGTCGGCAAGTACGCCGCCCACGTGGAGGTTCCGATCGACCGCGAACCCTGGCGTCGCGAGCGGCTCGAAGAGCAGACGAGACTCCTGGACGGAACGAACGACCCGATGGCAATCGGCGCCGTTCCCACCCTCCACGGTCGACAGATCGCCGACTTGCCTCGCCAGAGCAGTGAGGTTCGCATTCGGCTTGAAACCCCCGATGTCTGGGACAACGTAGATCTCGACCGAACGGCGCTGCCGGCCATCGTCCAGGGCATTCTCACAGGACCGGAGTCCCTCCTCGAACGCTCGGTCGCGGTGGCCCTGAACGGCATCGTCGGGGCCACCGTCCGCCCGCACCAAACCGGCGCCGGCGATATCCGGATCACCGCGCTGATGCCGGAACGTCATTTCCGACCCGGACTCAACCAGGTCGACGTGTTCCTGGTCTCGGAGCAGCCGGATTCTCTGGAGCTCGAGCATGTGCAGCGCCCTCCGGGCTTCGTCTACGAACTCGCCTGGGGGCAGCCAGGTCAGGACGCGGCGCTGCTGCGCCGGTCCAGGAGCTTGGTGGACGCCGATGTCGCTCGGATTCCCATCCAGCGGACAGACAAGGCCCAACTGATCGGTTACCTCGAGGGCGGCCATCGAGCCGACGCCGCGATTCATGGTTGGGCCACCGATCTTGCCGATCCGGGCAGCACGCTCGTGATCCTCTCCTTCCTCGACGGAAGCCCGTTCTGGGCCGGCACAACGACTTCCGAGAGAGAAAACGTCGCGAAGCGCTTCGGCCGGGAACACCTGTACAGCGGATTCTCCCGAAGACCCCGACCCGGAGACGAGCGAGACTCCAGAGCCTCCGACACTCTGAAAACGATCCGGCGCGAGGGCTTCGTGACCTACGCGGTCTCCCGCCGGGGCATCGCCTCGCGACTACAGTTCTTCTACGCGCCACTCGAGGAAGAAAACCGCGCGGAGATCCTCCCCATCAGCGATGGCCGCAGGCTCCCCGTGCGGCAAACCGGCGGCGGCTTCGACGGCGCCGTCGATCTTGTCGTCAAACCCGGGAAACGTACGATGATCGAGGGCTGGGCCGCCGATCTCACCCAGAGCGAACGTCCGCGTCAGATCGTCCTCTACCGCGACGGCGAGTTCCAGATCGCTCTGGGCGTAAACCGGGAGCGCCCGGACGTTGCCCAGCACCACAACGACCCCCGGCTGCTGCGCACCGGCTTCCGCGGCGAGGTTCCCGGAGCTCCCGAACCGGCGTCGTTCGCCACGCACTACCGTGTCTTCGCCCTGATGCTGAGCGGCGCCGCCGTCGAGCTGCCGATCCGTGCAGCCGGGAACGGCTGAGTAGGGGTCCGCGTCATGCCCGCCGCAGCTTCCTCCGAGGCGCCGGTCCGAGAACGCCGCCACTCTGCCTCCGGAAGCTGGACCACCGCTCTCCACCTGCCGGCGCTGTGGACCTTCGCTGTAGCCCAGCCGACGCTCGATCTGATTGGCGGCCAGCCCGACTTCCTGGTCGCCCAACGGCTGACCGGGGCGCCGCTCGCCGCCCTTGCGCTCGGAGGCGCGATCGTCATCCCCGCGTTGCTGGCATTGCCGCTCCTCGTGCCGCGCCTACGCACCAGCCTCGTTGCGCAGTTCTGGGCCGACGGAGCTCGCGCCCTGCTCGCCGGAGCGTTCATCCTCCAGTTGCTCCACCCGCTGCCGGCCGCCGTGGCGCTGGTCCTGTCGATGATCGGCGGCGCCGGCGTCGCCTTCTGCCTGAACCGCTACCGCGGCTTCTCGAACCTGGTTGCGGTCACCGCCGTTGCGGCCATCATCGCGCCGCTTCTCTTCCTGCTTCGGCCGGGCGTTCGGGGCCTCCTCGCGACCGGCTCGGCGACCCAGTTCGAAGCCGACGCCGTGATCGCCGAAGCGCCGGCGCTGCGGAGCGACCTGCCGATCGTTCTCGTGGTCTTCGACGAGTTGCCGACGAGTTCGCTGCAGCGACGCGACGGCTCGATCGACGAACGCAGGTTCCCCGCATTCGCCGGCCTTGCCGCGGGTGCTGACTGGTACGTGCGTGCCGTCACTCCCGGGTTGGAGACGTCCAAGGCGGTTCCCGCCCTGCTAACCGGCAGGCTTCCCCGAAAGGACACGACCGCCCACTACAGCGACCACACCTCGAATCTCTTTGCATGGCTGGCGGCCAGGGGCGACTACCGAGTCGTGGCTCACGAGACGGTGTCCCACCTCTGCCCACCCGCGGTGTGCAGCGAGACGCAACCGAATCCGTGGCGACAACTCCCGAACGCAGCCGACGACCTGAGCGTCGCCTACGGTCACCTGCTCCTACCACCCTCGCTCCAGACCCGCCTGCCCTCCGTAAGTCACGCCTGGACCGGATTCCGCGCCGACCGCTCGAGCCCGGAGGTCGACCGGAGCCCGGCCGCCGGCGGCGTCCTCGATCAGAATGTTCCGCGCCTCGTCGACGACTTCCTGCGGCGCATCGACGGGGGGGCGCGCCGCCCTACGTTCTACTACCTCCATCTGAACCTGCCGCACCGTCCCTGGAAGTACCTGCCAAGCGGCCGTGAGTACACGCCCGCCGGCACGCCGGTCAGCCCCCCGGGCTTCGAAAGGCCGGGCCTGCCCAACGACGAGGGGACAACGACTCACGGCCTGCAGCGTCATCTGCTCCAGGTGGGCTACACCGATCGTGTGCTGGGACAGGTTCTCGATCGACTGAAGAAAGCCGGCATCTACGACCGCGCTCTGATCGTCGTCGCCGCGGACCATGGCCACAGCTTTCGACCTGGACAGCGTCGGCGTTCACCAACCGCGGCGAACGTCGAAGACGTGCTCGAAGTGCCCTTGCTCGTCAAGCGCCCGGGACAGACCGAAGGAGCCACCTTCGACCACCTCG
Organism: Candidatus Multivorans sp.; assembly: GCA_965238135.1. Lineage (GTDB taxonomy): Bacteria > Acidobacteriota > Thermoanaerobaculia > Multivoradales > Multivoraceae > Multivorans. The sequence goes on from OZ250177.1 coordinate 1,364,250, forward strand.
TTCAGACGATCGACATCGTGCCAACCATCGCGGCGGAGATCGGCGCCCAGCCGCCCTGGCCTGTCGACGGCAAGCCGCTCCACGATCCTTCGTCACGCGAGATCCGTGTCTGTTGCTTCAAGGAGGGCGACGCCGTCCGCAGTTTCCGCACCGACCCGATCCGCCGGCAACAAACCCTCGACCGCCTGGATCGACTCTTCGGCGGCAACGCGGAGAATCCGTTCCAGGGCGTCTTCGCAGCCGGGCCGAGGCCCGATCTTCTCGGACGCGCCGCCAATGGCCTGATCGGGAGCGACGCTGCCGGTGACGACCCGGTCGCAGGCGGGACGGCCTTCCTCGAGGGCCAGAGCGCCTACCGGAATGTAAGGCCCGAGACCGGCTTCATCCCGAGCCTGGTCAGCGGTCGAATCGAGCCCGGCGTCGCTGACGGAATGCAAGTGGCCATCTCGGTCGATGGCACGGTGCGGGCCACGGCGGAGACCTTCACCGACAGGGGAGCAAGCCGCTTCGCGGCGCTGGTCGAGGAGCGGTGGCTCACGGCGGGCGGCCATGAGATCGGCGTCTACGCGATCCGCGGCGGCAACGACCCGCCCGGGGACCAGCTCCAGACCGTCCTCACGCCGCTCTCGAGTAGCGGGCAGGCGCCGCAACTCGTGATGGAGGCAGGAAGAATGCGCGGCGTCGAGCTGGGCGATCGGTTTCTGGAACGAGCGAACCACCTCTTCCAGGGCGATGTGGAGGCCCAGGTCGGAGGGTTTCTCGGCCGCATGCTCTCCAGACCCGGCGAACGGCTGCTCCGCCCAGACGAGTTCTTCGTTTTCGGCGGTCAGGAACTGCTCTACCGAGGCCAGGATGACCCGTCGCGGCGGCGCATCCGGCAGCGCGGCGACGAACGGCAACAGATGCTGTTCCGCATCTTTCTCCCCGCGGCCCTACTGGAAAGGAAACCGGTGCTCCTGCTGGCGAGGAGCGGCGATCAAGTCCAGCAACTGGACCCTCCACGACCGCCCGCAACGTTCGAGCTGAGCCGCGATACCGAGGGCCGGCAAGTGCTGCTGCGGCGCCCCGGCAACACCCCGGACGCCGTACCGGAACACATCCCTGTCGAGTCGGCCGGCAACGAGATCATCGGTTTCGTGGACGGCTGGACCCGGGACCGCAGGCGGATCCTCGGATGGGCCGCCGATCGCCGCGATCCGGGAAGCGACCAGGAGATCGTGGCCTTCCTCGGCGACCGCGAATTCTGGGTCGGCAGGACGGGACTCCGGCATGACGGCGCTTCCGAGCTTGCCGGACACCTCCAGAGCGGCTTCGGGATCCTCGACGAGCGGGTCTCGACTTCGGATCGGCTCCCGACAGCCGGCGACCAGGCCGCAATCGAACGCGAGGGACTCGTGGTCTACGGGGTCTCGCGCCGCAACGTCGCCGCCCGGCTCCCCTTCGCCTATCGACCTCTTGAGCGTGACCCGGACGGCGCCGAGGTTCTTCCCGTGAGCGACGGACGGAGGCTACCGGTACAGCCTCCGCAAAACGGCTTTGGCGGAGCGATCGATTCGGTGGCCAAGCCCGCGCGGCGCACGCTGCTCGAAGGTTGGGCCGGCGATCTCAGGCAGGGCGAACGGCCGCGCCAGATCGTCATCTACCGAGGCGGCCAGTTCCTCACCAGTCTGGGTACGAACCGGGAGCGACCCGACGTCGCCGAGCACCACCGCGACCCCCGACTGCTGCGCACCGGTTTCCGGGGTCCGGTGCCGGGGACGCCGGATCCCGAGACTTTCGCCGACCGGCACCGGGTGTTCGCGATCATGCTTCGCGGCGTGGCCGTCGAACTGCCCTACCCTGCGCAACCGGCCACGCCTCCATGACCGCGGCTGCGCCCGAGCGTGAAGCAGGCGACTCCCGGTCCCCGGAGCTTCCAGCGCAACAGCGGCGCCTGTTCACGGCGAGCGCGTGGGCGGCCTTCGGGGTGTTCGGCATCTGGTTTGCCGCCCGCCTGATCCCCAACCTCGCCCTGCGGCTGCAGTTCGAGGACCAGTTGATCGTCCTCCGCTACGCCCGCAACCTGGCGGAGGGCAACGGCCTCGTCTACAACGCGGGCGAGCGGGTCATGGGTTTCACGACGCCGCTGTTCACCGTGTTGAGCAGCGTGTTCGTGGTCCTCGGCGGCGATCAGGCGGCGGCCTGGCAGAACGGGTTCGGCCTGCTCTGCATGCTGGGCACGGCCGCCCTCGCCGCCAGACTGCTGGTTCGCCTCGGGGCCGGCCCCGCCGCGCCCCTGGCGGTCGCCTTGGTCACCTTCAATCCCGCGGTCGCCTACAACTACCTCTACGTGGGGATGGAGATGCACCTCTTCGCCCTGCTCTTCCTGCTGGCGCTCGACCTTCACCTGAGCGATCGCGCGACCGCGGCCGCCGTCGTGGCCGCATTGCTGTTCCTGACCCGACCTGAGGGCGCCCTTCTCGCGGCCATGTTGATCGCTCACGGCTGGCTGCGCCGCCGGGAGGCGCCAATCCGTCAGGCCCTGGCGGCGCTGGCCGTGGCGCTGCCATGGCTCCTCTTCGCGCTCGCCTACTACGGCGATGTCCTGCCGAAAACGCTGGGCGCAAAAGAGGGCGAGAGTATTGTCTCTCCGTGGCGCTATCTGGATCTGGTTCGAGAGATCTACAGCGAGGCGGGCAAGAGCCTGCTGGCGGCCTACAACCCCTCCCTGGCGCAGACGGTCGCCGGGCCACTGCTTCTGACGGCTCTTCTGGCCGTTGGCGCCACCGCGCTGTTGCGCCGCCGGGCCGCCCTCTGGCCCCTGATCGCCTTCCCGATCGGCGCTCTCTTCGGCTACGCCGCGATCGGATCGCTGCCCGGATACACGTGGCATTACTACACGCTGAACATCCTCGGCGCGTTCCTGCTCGCCCTGGGCGTCCACGCCAGCCTGGTTGGGACGGGCCGGCTGTGCCAACAGGCGGCGGAACTCCTGCCTCCCAACCTCCGTGTCGGCCCCCAACGCCCGCTCGCTGCCGTCCTGCTGACGGCGATCCCGATCCTCGCACTCACGCTGCCGGTGCTGCGAAACACGTCGCAGCAGATCGGACACCGGATCGAACCGACGGCACGGCAGCAAGGGCTGGAAGACATGGGACGATGGCTCGCCGAGCGCTACGAGCCGAGCACGTCCGTACTGGTCCGCGAGATCGGACACGTCGGCTGGGTCAGCGGGCTGCGGATCGTCGATCGGGGCGGCTTGGTCACGCCTGGCCTGCGCTACGACGTCCCGCGCCGCGTTGCCGCCCTGAAGTTCCTGCCGGACCTGCTGCTTCTGCGGGCGGACAACTACGGCGTCCAGGACACGCGCGAAGGCGCCGGGTTCCCGTCGAACCTCGGCTACGAACAGGTCGAGGACTTCGACCACGGGCAGGAGTGGAGCCTCCACTCGCTCGTCGACCACGACTTGGGACCCCGGCGCGAAGGCGATCCATACCGGTACGAGGTCGCCCGAAGCGCCGCCGGCGACCTCGAGGCCGTGCTCCGCCACGATGTCGTCGAGGGGGAATCCGAGCCACCGGGCCGCATTCCCATCGCCCGTCCTCCGAGCGGCTTCGACGGCGCGCTCGACGCGGTGCTGCCGCGACCCGGACCCGAACCGGTCGAGGGCATGGCCGAGTTCATCGTCAGCGGCTTCATCCGCGACGAGCCGCCGGACCCGCATGGGGTCGAAGCGGTCGTCCTGTTCATCGGCGGTGAGATGACCGTCCACCAGCCCGGCCCTCACCGCCGGCCCGACCTCGGCGCCCTCTACGGACCGTCCTTCGAGAACAGCGGCTTCGCCTTCTGGACGTCGGCAGATCGCGGCCTCGTGGAGCGCGAAGGCGTCGTCGCCTACGCCGTGTCGCGGCGCGGCGTGGCAAGCCGCCTCCGCTTTTCCTACCTGCCCTTCGAATGGGCGCCCGGGAATCTCGAGATTCTGCCGACCACCGACGGCCGCCGGCTGACCGTGCGGCGAACCGGCGACGGTTTCGAAGGGGAGTTGGCGCTCGCCACGTCAGCGAACCGGGTCGAGATCGAAGGCTGGGCCGTGGACGCGAGGCGAGGTGAACGGCCACGCCAGATCGTCCTCTACCGCGACGGCCACTTCCTGACCAACCTGGGGCTCAACCACGACCGGCCCGACATCGCCCAGCGCTTCGAGAATCCAGGTCTCCTGCGCGCCGGCTTCCGGGGAGCGGTTCCCGGCGAGACCGACGGCGCTTCCTTCGACGAGCGTTACCGCGTGTTCGCCGTCATGCTGCGCGGCGCCGCCGTGGAACTATTGGACGCCAGTCCACTAGACGCCGTGGAACTCTCGCCGCAAGCGCCCGAGACCGCGACCGGCCGATGACCCCTGAGGGGCCGGGCCGGGCCGGGTCACCCCGCTGCGGCCAACGCCTTCACCAACCGGTACAGGAACTCCTGGCCTTCGTGGAAGTGGTCGATCCGGATTCGCTCATCCTGGCCGTGGGCGCGGATGTCGCCCATGTCACCGAAGATGCCGCTCACGCCGTAGACCGGGATGCCGGCATTGCGCAGGTAGAGGCCGTCCGTGGCGCCGGTCGACATCACCGGGAGGACCGGCACGCCCGGCCACATCTCCTCGGTGATCCGCGTGATCGCGCCCAGCACCTCGTCGGTCAGGGGCGACGGCGGGCTGGGTGTGGCCTCGGCCTTCGGCTCCACCGTGACGCCGAACGGATCGACGAGCTCCTGCAGCGCCTTCGCTACCTCGGCCGGGTCATGGTCGGGGAGAAGGCGGCAGTTGACGTTCGCCCGCGCCAACTGCGGCAGCGCGTTCTCGGCGTGACCGCCCTCGACCTGGGTGGCGACGCAGGTGGTCCGCAGGCGCGCGTTGTAAGCGGGCTGCCGCGATAGAACCGCCAGCGCCCCGGCGTCATCCGGGTCGGCGGCTACGCGCCGCATCGCCTCGCCGGTCTCGCCGCCGATCAGCTCGGCCGCGCGATCGAAGAACTCTTCGGTCACTTCGTTCAACATGACCGGGAACTCGACCTCCTGGACCGCAAGCAGCGCCTGAGACAGTTCGTAGATCGCGTTCTTCTTCACCGGCAGCGACGAATGGCCGCCGGGATTCCTGGCCGCAAAGTCGAAGGACTGGTACACCTTCTCGGCGCCCTGCACGTTGTTCGAGACCCTGCGGCCCTCCCGCTCCATGCCGCCGCCGCCCTCGTTGAGAGCGAAGGCGGCGTCGATCAGCTCCCGGTGCTCCTCAAGCAGGAACTGGACGCCGTTCCGCGTTCCGCTCTCTTCGTCGGTAGTCAGAGCGATCACGATGTCCCGGTCGGGAACGAACCCCTCCCGGTGCAGGCGAATCAGGTTCGCGGTGTGGATGGCGCATTCGTCCTTGTCATCCGACGCAAGGGCAACCTGGTGGCGAGGCTCCGTGTCTCCGGCCGGGGGCAGGTTCCGCGCGCTTCCGTTCTGCCCGGCCAACGGCGAACTGGCCGTAGATGCCAGCAGCAACCATCCCGCGGCGACGATTCTGTGCAAGTGCTTCATCGACATGCGCGGCAATCTACCCGCAACGGCTTTGCTGGGAGGTCGTCATCCGATCGCCGGAGCGGCGCCGGCAACCAGCAGATCGGCGAGGCGCCGGCGGCCGAGCCAGTAGCTCAGATCCCGCGGATGGCCGATGTCCCAGATCGCGATGTCGGCCCGCTTCCCCGCCTCGAGCGTGCCGCGATCTCCGAGCAGGCCGAGCGCCTGGGCGGCATGGCGCGTCACACCCGTCAGACACTCCTCTGGAGTCAAGCCGAAGAGGCGGCTGGCCAGCGCCATCGCCTCCGGCAGAGAACACAAGGACGAAGTGCCCGGATTGCAGTCGGTGCCGATCGCGATCGGTACCCTCCGTCGCCGGAACTCGCCGACCGGCGGGCGGCGGGTTTCGTTGAGGGTCAGCCAGGCGCCGGGCAACAGCACCGCCACCGTCCCGGCGCCGGCGAGTGCCTTCACTCCCGAAACAGATGCGTACTCCAGGTGATCGGCCGAGAGCGCCCTGAAGCGGGCGGCCAGCGCGGCGCCGCCGCCATCGCTCAGTTGGTCCGCGTGCAGCTTGACCGGCATGCCAAGCTCCACCGCCTTCTCAAAGACCCTGGCGACCTGCGCGGCGTTGAACGCGATCCCTTCGCAGAAGGCGTCCACCGCGTCGGCGAGGTTCCGTTCGACGGCCGCGGGCAGCACCTCTGCGACGACGAACTCGATGTAGTCGTCCGGCCGCCCCTTGAACTCCGGGGGCACCGCGTGGGCAGCGAGGAGCGTCGCCGGAACCGTCAGTCCCGAGGTCCGACCGAGACGCCGGGCCACCTCCAGCATCCGCACTTCGGTGTCCAGATCGAGGCCGTAGCCCGACTTGATCTCGACCGTCGCCGCCCCGTCGGCGGCCAGGGCCTCCAGGCGATCCAGCGCACCCCGGTAGAGCTCGCCTTCCGTCGCCGCCCGGGTCGCCCGCACCGACGCCATGATGCCGCCGCCGGCGGCCGCGATCGATTCGTAGCTCGTACCCTGAAGCCGGGCCTCGAACTCCGCCCCCCGGTCGCCGCCGAACACCAGGTGGGTATGGCAGTCGATGAGCGCCGGAGTGATCCAACGGCCCTCCAGCGACCGGGTCTCCCGAGCCTCGCCCCGCGGCAACGCCGAAGCGAGTCCTGTCCACGCGATCAGACCGCCGGCGATCGCCAGGGCGCCGTCCTCGATCGCCCCGTAGGGGGTGGCGCCGTCACGCATCGTCGCGATACGGACATCGGTCAGCAGCAGATCCCAGGGGTCGAGTCGGTCCATGCACTCATCCTGCCTTGTTGTGTTCCCGATTGCCACAAAGTACGGTGGAGCGTAGTGAGGATCCGGGCTCGTCGCGCACTGCTGCCCCAGGGGTGGGTGGAAGATGCGCTATTGGTGGTCGAAGGCGGCAGGGTCGTCGCGGCCTCGACCGATCACGCCGATTCTTCGCCGGTCGACCACGATGCCGGCATCGTCATCCCGGGTCTGGCCAACGCGCACAGCCACGCCTTCCAACGCGCGCTGGCCGGCAGGACGGAACACCGCTCCGGGGCCGGCCGGGACAGCTTCTGGACCTGGCGCCAGCAGATGTACAGGCTCGTCGCGCGCCTCGACGCCGGCCGGTTCGCGGCGATCGCCCGGCAGGCGTACGTCGAGATGCTCGAAAGCGGGTACACCTCGGTCGTCGAGTTCCACTACCTGCACCGGGCGCCGGCTGGTTCCGGCACCGCGGACACGATGTTCGAGGCCGTTCGCCGCGCCGCCTCGGCCAGCGGCATCCGGCTGAGCTATGTGCCGGTGCTCTACGAGCGTGCCGGGTTCGACCGGGACGATCCCGCACCCGGCCAGCGGCACTTCACGATGGATGCGGCGGAGTTTCTGGCCCACCAGAAACGCGCGGCCGAGCGTGCGTCCGGACGCATTCGCGTCGCGGTCGGCGCCCACAGCCTGCGCGCGGTCAGCGAACCGTCGCTGAGGCAGGTCGCGGCGCGAGCCACGGAGACCGGCGCGCCGATGCACCTTCACATCGCCGAGCAGCAGCGGGAGGTCGACGAGTGTCTGGCCACCCACGGTCAGCGTCCGGTCCGTTGGCTGCTGGACCGCTTCGAAGTCGATCGGAACTGGTGCCTCGTGCATGCAACCCACATGGACGGGGACGAATGCCGCGACCTGGCGGTCTCCGGGGCCACCGTCTGCCTGTGCCCGACGACCGAGGCGAACCTGGGCGACGGGCTGTTTCCGCTGGCGGCCTTTCTCAAGGCCGGCGGCGAGATCGCGATCGGTTCCGACAGTCACGTTTCGATCAACCCCTTCGAGGAGTTGCGCTGGCTCGAGTACGGGCAGCGCCTTCGCTCGCGGTCGCGCAACGTGGCGACCCTGCGCCACCCTCACGTCGGCCAGGAGCTGTTCCTGCGCGCCCTCGCCGGCGGCGCCCAGGCGTCAGGCCAAGGCAAGCCGGGCCTCGCAGAGGGAGCGCCGGCCGACCTGGTCGTCCTCGACGACGGCGACCCGATGCTCGCCGGACACGGCGCCGCCACCGTGCTCGACGCACTGGTATTCTCCGGTTACCGCCTTCCCATCCAACGGGTCATGGTCGAAGGCGAGTGGCAGGTGGTCGACGGCGAACACGTCGACCGCGCCCAGGCGGCCAGAGGATTCGCCGAAGCAATGGCGAGCCTGTAAGCGGCCCCGAATCTTGGAGGCGGGAATGAAGAGCACCCTTACCGGACCAATCAAGGCGCCCACCGGCAACCGGCTGTCAGCGAAGAGTTGGCTGACCGAGGCGCCGCTGCGCATGCTGATGAACAACCTCGACCCCGAAGTCGCGGAGCGGCCCGAGGATCTCGTCGTCTACGGGGGGATCGGCAAGGCGGCGCGCAACTGGGAAGCCTACGAGGCGATCGTCGAGACGCTGCGGGAACTCGAAGCCGACGAAACGCTGGTCGTCCAGTCCGGAAAGCCGGTCGGGGTGTTCCGAACCCACCCCGACGCTCCGCGGGTGCTCATCGCCAACTCGAACCTCGTTCCCGCGTGGGCGACCTGGGAGCACTTCCGGGAACTCGACCGGCTGGGTTTGATGATGTACGGGCAAATGACCGCCGGATCGTGGATCTACATCGGCAGCCAGGGAATCATCCAGGGCACCTACGAGACGTTCGTCGAGATGGGCCGCCAGCACTACGGCGGGGATCTCCCCGGGCGCTGGATCCTGACCGCCGGACTCGGCGGCATGGGAGGAGCGCAACCGCTGGCGGCAAAGATGGCCGGGGCGTCGCTGCTCGCGATCGAGTGTCAGGCGGACCGGATCGAGAAGCGGCTTCAGACCGGGTACCTCGACACGCGGGCAGAGTCCCTCGACGAGGCGCTGGCCGTGATCCAGGCCTCGGTCGAAGCGCGGTCGCCGTTGACCGTCGGCCTGCTCGGCAACGCCGCGGAAATGCTGCCCGAACTGCTGGCCCGCGGCGTCCGGCCCGATGCGCTGACCGATCAGACATCGGCACACGACCCGGCCAACGGCTACCTGCCGGTCGGCTGGAGCGTCGAAGAGTGGCAGGCGCGCCGGGACAGCGAGCCCGACGCGGTCGCGGCGGCAGCCCGCGAGTCGATCGCGGTCCACGTCCGCGCCATGCTCGGCTTCCACGCAGCCGGGGTGCCCACGTTCGACTACGGCAACAACATCCGCCAGGAGGCGCTCGGCGCCGGGGTCGAGAACGCGTTCGACTTTCCGGGTTTCGTGCCGGCCTACGTCCGCCCCCTGTTCTGCCGCGGAATCGGTCCCTTCCGCTGGGCCGCGCTGTCCGGCGACCCCGAGGACATCTACCGCACCGACGCGCGGGTCAAGGAACTGATCCCCGACGACCCGCACCTGCACCACTGGCTGGACGAGGCGCGCGAGAAGATCCAGTTCCAGGGGCTGCCATCGCGCATCTGCTGGGTGGGTTTGGGGCAGCGTCACCGCATCGGCCTCGCCTTCAACGAGATGGTCCGGCGCGGCGAGTTGAAGTCTCCGGTCGTCATCGGCCGCGACCACCTCGACAGCGGATCGGTCGCGAGCCCGAACCGCGAGACCGAGGCGATGCGGGACGGTTCCGACGCCGTCTCCGACTGGGCCTTCCTCAACGCCATGCTGAACACCGCAAGCGGCGCGACCTGGGTTTCCGTGCATCACGGCGGCGGCGTCGGCATGGGGTACTCCCAGCACGCCGGGTTCGTCATCGTCTGCGATGGCAGCGAAGCCGCGGACCGGCGGATCGAGAGAGTGCTATGGAACGATCCCGCATCAGGGGTCATGCGGCACGCCGACGCCGGCTACGACGAAGCGATCGCCTGCGCGCGCGAGCAAGGCCTCAACCTGCCCATGGTCCCGGGCGTCAACCCTTGATGAGATTGAGGCTCGACGGCTCGCCGGTACCACTCGCTCAACTGCGCGAAGTCTGGCTCACTCCGCTGAGCGTCGAGTTGAGCGAGGGCGCCCGGCGCAGGATCGACGAATCCGCCGCCGCGGTCCGCAGGGTGATCGCCGAGGGCACGGCGGTCTACGGCGTCAACACGGGTTTCGGACAGCTCGCCCAGGTGCGGATCGAGGAGGACGAACTCGCCCACCTGCAGGAGAACCTCGTGCGCTCTCACGCCGCCGGCGTCGGCAAGGACCTGGATGACGAGGTCGTGCGCCTGGTGATCCTGCTGAAGGTCATGGGGCTCGCCCGCGGTCATTCCGGCGTCCGGCTGGAGCTCGTCGACGCGCTGACAGCGCTGCTCGAGCACGAGATCTACCCCTGCATTCCGTCGCAGGGCTCGGTCGGCGCCTCAGGCGATCTCGCCCCGCTCGCCCATCTCTCGCTTGTGCTGCTCGGTGAGGGCGGGGCCCACCTCCGAGGCAGGCTGATTCCAGCGGTCGAGGCGCTGGCCGAGGCCGGTATCGAACCGATCCGGCTGGCGCCGAAGGAGGGCCTTGCGCTGCTCAATGGGACCCAGGTGTCCACGGCGCTGGCCCTCACGGCGGTCTTCCGCACCGAGAACGTCCTGGCCGCAGCCCTGGTGGCCGGGGCCATGGCCACCGACGCGATCAAGGGCAGCGACGGCCCGTTCGATCGAAGAATCCAGCAGCTCCGCGGCCATTCCGGTCAGACCGACGTCGCCGCCGCCCTGCGCGAGCTGATGCGCGGCAGCGAGATCCGAGCCTCGCACCTCCATTGCAACCGCGTGCAGGACCCCTACTCGATCCGCTGCCAGCCGGCGGTCGCGGGCGCCTGTCTCGACGCGCTCCGCCACGTCTCGGCCGTTCTCAAGACCGAGGCGAACGCGGTCACCGACAACCCCCTGGTCTTCGCGAGCACCGGGGAGATTCTCTCCGGCGGCAACTTCCATGCGGAACCGGTAGCACTCGCCGCCGACTACCTGGCGCTTGCGGTCGCCGAGATCGGTTCGCTGTCCGAACGCCGCACCGCACTCCTCATCGACGCCAATCTCAGCGGACTGCCGGCCTTTCTGGTCCGGAACAGCGGCCTGAACAGCGGTTTCATGATGGCCGGGACCACCGCCGCCGCCCTGGTTTCCGAGAACAAGTGCCTCGCCCACCCCGCCAGCGTGGACACCATCCCAACCTCCGCCAACCAGGAGGACCACGTCAGCATGGCGACCCACGGGGCCCGGCGGCTGCACGACATGCTGGACAACGTGCAGAACATCGTCGCGATCGAACTGCTCGCGGCAGCGCAGGGGATCGAGTTTCGCCGGCCCGCCCGGAGTTCCACGGCAATTGAGGAAGCCATGGAAGCAGTGCGCGCGATCTCGCCGCCGTACACGGAGGACCGGCCGCTCGCCGACGACATCGCCGGCGTGGCGGCACTCATCGGTCGGGGCGCTTTTCGCGGGTACGCGGCGCCGGCGCTCGGTGACCCTTAGCGCGGGCCATCCGCGCTAATCTACGCGCAATCCCAACAAGGAGATCTCATGCGCCCGATTCGCACGGTCCTCGCCTTCCTGACCGTTCTTTCGCTCGTCGTGCTCGGCTGCGCCGGCGGCGACCAGGAAGCCGGTGCGGGCAGAGCCGGCGGCGGCGATGCCGCGGCGCCGAACCCACTGAAGGACGCCTACTTCGGCGACCTCCATGTGCACACCAAGTACTCCTTCGATTCCTACCTGTTCGGCACGCGCACGAACCCCGACGACGCCTACCGGTTCGCCAAAGGCGAGGCGATCGAGCATGCGAGCGGTCATCAGATCCAGCTTCAGAGCGGCGCCCTCGACTTCCAGGCGGTGACCGACCACGGCCTCTATCTTGGCGTGCTCCCGGAGATGGACAACCCCGAGAATCCCCTCTACGAGACCGTCCTCGGGACCGATCTGCGCGAAGGGGGCGGTTTCGCGCGTGCCATCCAGGGGCTCCGCAGCGGTGAGTTCGCCGAACTGCCGGCGGAAGCGCAGGACGACGCCAAGCGCACCGCCTGGCAGGCGATCATCGACGCCGCCGAGGCCCACAACGACCCGGGGCGCTTCACCACGTTCATCGGCTACGAGTACACGACCTCGTCGGATGACCGCGGCAACCTGCACCGCAACGTCATCTTCCGCGGCAGCAAGGCGCCGCCGAAGCCCTTTGCGTCGACCGATTCGCGCAATCCGGAGGACCTCTGGCGCTGGCTCGACGAGCGTCGCGCGGAGGACATCGAAGGGCTGGCGATCCCGCACAACTCGAACGGCAGCAACGGCCACATGTTCAAGCTGGAGACAGTGGGCGGCGAACCGCTTGACGCCGCCTACGCCGACCTGCGGATGCGCAACGAACCCCTGGTCGAGATGACCCAGGTCAAGGGCACTTCGGAGACCCACCCGCTGCTGTCGCCGAACGACGAGTGGGCCGACTTCGAGATCTTCCCCTACCGCATCGCCACCAATCTCTACAGCGAACCCAAGGGCAGCTACGTCAGGGAGGCTTACGTCAACGGCCTCATGCTCCAGGAGACACAGGGCTTCAACCCGTTCCGATTCGGCATCGTCGGCGCGACCGACACCCACAATTCAGGCGGCACGCCCGAGGAGGACAACTTCCACGGCAAGGTCGGCACCGGCGACGGCACCGGTCAGCGTCGCGGTTCGGTGCCGCTCGACGAGCCGACCGAAGACGGTGAGAAGTACATCCAGAACGCCTTCAAGTTCTGGGGCGGCTCGGGCCTTGCCGGGGTCTGGGCGGAAGAGAACACCCGCGACTCGATCTACGACGCGTTCCGGCGCAGGGAGACCTTCGCCACTACCGGTCCGCGCCTTCGCGTCCGCTTCTTCGCCGGCTACGGCTACACCGACGACCTGACGTCCGACCCGGACATGATCGCCAACGCCTACGACGGCGGCGTGCCGATGGGCGGCGACCTGCTCGCGGACGAAGGCAGGCGCCCGCGTTTCCTGGTCTGGGCCGCCCGCGACGCGGACAGCGCACCGATCCAGCGCCTGCAGATGGTCAAGGGCTGGGTCGAGGACGGCGAAGCGCGTGAAGATGTCGTCGACATCGCCTGCTCGGACGGCGGCCTGCCGTCGGGCGACCCTCTCCGCTGCCCCGACAACGGCGCCATGGTCAATCTCTCGGACTGCAGCTACTCAGGAGAACTCGGCGCTGCCGAACTGTCGGCGATCTGGAGCGACCCGGACTTCGACGCGGCGAAGCACGCCGTCTACTACGTGCGCGTGCTGGAGAACCCGACCTGCCGCTGGTCGACCTGGGACGCACTTCGGGCCGGCGTCGAGCCCAATCCCGACATGCCAGCCACGCTCCAGGAGCGGGCCTGGTCGTCGCCGATCTGGTACGTGCCGGGCGGCTAGGACTTGGGCTACAGCAGGCCCTGTCACTCCGGCCCTGGGAGCGCGGGCGTCTCGCCCGCATCCGGCCTCCGCCTCGCCGTCCTGATCCCGGCTCTCCTCGCCGCTTCAACCGGCGTCGCTCAGGATGACGCGGCCCCGCCCAACCCGCTCCGCAACGCCTACTTCGGCGACCTCCACGTCCACACCCGCTACTCCTTCGACGCCTACCTGTTCGCCGTTCGAACCGAACCCGACGACGCCTACCGCTACGCGAGGGGAGAGCCGATCGACCACCCGGGCGGCTTCCGCTTCCAGCTTCAGGGCCAGCCGCTCGACTTTCTGGCCGTCACCGATCACGGCCAGTTCCTCGACGCGATGCCGGCTGTGGACGACCCCGAGAGACCCTTCTTCGCGAGGATCTTCACCGGCGCCGGCCGTTCGGGAACCGAGGACGAGGAACCGAGCCCGGGCGGCCCGAACGCCTGGCAGGCGATCATCGACGCCGCCGAGGCCCACTACGAGCCCGGCGCCTTCACCACCTTCATCGGCTACGAGTTCACGGCGTTCTCGGAAGGCCGGGGCAACCTGCACCGCAACGTGATTTTCCGCGGCGACGCGCCGCCTGCGCCCTTCACCGTCGACACGTCGCAGGATCCCGAGGATCTCTGGCAGTGGCTCGACGACTTGCGCGCCGGCGGGGTCGAGGCGCTGGCCATCCCGCACAACTCGAACGGCAGCAACGGCCACATGTTCAAGCTCGAGACGGTCTCCGGCGAACCGCTCGACGCCGCCTACGCCGAGCAGCGGAACCGCAACGAGCCCCTGGTCGAGATCACCCAGATCAAGGGCACGTCGGACACCCATCCGCTCCTGTCGCCGAACGACGAATGGGCCGACTTCGAGATCTACTCCTACCGGATCGGCACCACCCTGCCCAGCCAGGCCCCGGGCAGCTACGTCCGCGAGGCCTACCGCAACGGCCAGATGCTGAAGAACACCCGGGCCTTCAATCCGTTCCGCTTCGGCCTGATCGGCTCCACCGACTCCCACAACGCGGGCGGCACGCCGGAGGAGTCCAACTTCCACGGCAAGATCGGCACCGGCGACGGCACGCCCCAGCGACGCGGCTCCGTGCCGCTGGACCGGCCGCTCCCGGACGGCGAGAAGTACACGAAGAACAACAACCGGTACTTCGGCGCCTCCGGCCTCGCCGGGGTCTGGGCCGAGGAGAACACCCGAGAGTCGATCTACGGCGCGCTGCGGCGCAAGGAGACTTTCGCTACCACCGGCCCGCGCATCCGGGTCCGCTTCTTCGCCGGCTACGACTACGGCGACGACCTCGTCTCCGACCCGGAGATGACCGCGAAGGCCTATGCGGGCGGCGTGCCGATGGGCGGCGACCTGCTCGCGGCCGACGGAGGAAGCCCGCGCTTCCTGGTCTGGGCCGCCCGCGACAAGGACAGCGCGCCGCTGCAGCGCCTGCAGGTGATCAAGGTCTGGGCGGCCGACGGCGAGGCCCGGGAGCAGATCGTCGATGTCGCCTGCGCGGACGGCGGCGCGCCGTCGGGAGCCCCCCTCCGCTGTCCCGACAACGGCGCCACGGTCGACCTCTCCGACTGCAGTTACCGGGAGGACCTGGGCGCCGCCGAACTCTCGGCGATGTGGAGCGACCCGGATTTCGACGCCGACCGGCACGCGCTGTACTACGTGCGGGTGCTCGAGAACCCCACCTGCCGCTGGTCGACCTGGGACGCGATTCGGGCCGGCGTCGAACCGCGGCCGGACCTGCCGGCGACGATCCAGGAGCGCGCCTGGTCGTCGCCGATCTGGTACGTGCCGGGCGAGTAGGCGCGGTCTACAATCACCGGAACACTCGAAGGTCACCGTCAGGGAGGAGCTCGATGAGCATCAACGGTCGTACTCGCATCGCCTTCGTTCTCGCCGCCGCAATTGCCTGTGCCGGCGCCGCGGCAGCCGACGACATCCCCAGGACCCCCGGCGGCAAACCGGACTTCTCCGGCAACTACGACATCGCCACCCTGACGCCGGTGCAGCGGAGTCCCGAATTGGGGAATCGCCTCACCCTGACCGCGGAGGAAGCCCGGGCGATCCGGAATCGGGAGGCCCGGAACATCGACCAGAGGTCCCAGGCCAGCGATCCCACTCGCAGCGCTCCGCCGCTCGGCGGCAACGTCGGCGGCTACAACTACTTCTTCATGGACCGCGGCACCGCCGCCGTCACGGTCGACGGCAAGTACCGGACCTCCCTGCTCGTGGACCCGCCGAACGGCCGCTACCCGCCACTCACCGAGCGCGGCAAGACGCGCCGGCAGGGGCTCTACGGATTCTCGAAGCAGAACACCGGCCCGGCCTGGTGGCGCGACCGCAAGGTCGGGCCCTACGACGACCCCGAGTCCCTGTCGATCGCCGACCGCTGCGTCTTCTCCGTGGAAGCGACCATCCCGATCTACCCAAAGAACTACAACAACATCAAGACGATCGTGCAGACGGACACGCATCTCATGATCCTGATCGAGTGGATGCACTACGCGCGGGTCATCCCCATCAGCCGGTCCCAGGAAGAGGCCCGGCATCTGCCGCCGGAGATCCGCTCGCGGGCCGGCGATTCGGTCGCCTGGTGGGAGGAAGACACCCTCGTCATCGACACGACGAACTTCCTGGAAGAGAACTGGGCCACGACGACTCTCTTCGCCGAGCCCTCCCCGCCCGCCGACCAGCATGTGGTCGAGCGCTTCACGTTCCAGGACGAGAACACCCTCCTCTACCGGTTCACGCTCGAGAGCGGCGACTGGGAAACGCCCTACACCGGCGAGTACACCTGGCCGGCCACCGACGGCAAGCTGTACGAGTTCGCCTGCCACGAGGGGAACTACGCGACCGGGAATACCCTGCGGGGCGCGCGCTTTGAAGAGAGGGAAGTCGAAGCGCAAACGGGCGGCTAGGAGCACTCGCGGCAGAAGTGCCGCCACAGTCTCTCTGGTGTCTGCTTGGTGCTAGACGCGCAGCCAGCCAGCTCCGTACAAACAACCGGACCCACAACCGAGGGGAGGCGTGTGCATGTCCGAAATCCAATCCACCCGCGCAGGGCGCGACAATCCGGTGAAGTGCCGGCGGCTTCTCAGGCTTGCGCCGGCCTGCCTGACCGCCCTGGCTGTCGCGGCGGCGCCGGCCTCCGGCCAGTCGGTCGTCCTCGACGCGATGCAGGCGGAACTCGAGCGTTCCATGGAGGTGCTCGGCGAGCAGGAAGTGCCACCGTACTTCCTGAGCTACGAGATCACCGAGTCGCAGAACGTATCGGTCTCGGGCTCGTTCGGAGCGCTCACCGGCAGCCGCGAGGGGCGCGAGCGCCTACTGGACATCGACCTCAGGGTGGGCGACTACGACCTCGACAACACACGCCCGATCCGAGATTCTCGGTCTTTCTCCCTCCGGGGCTTCGGCCGAACGCGAGTTCCGGTCGACGACGATTCGGACGCGATTCGTAGCATCCTATGGTCCGAAACCGACGAGCAATACAAGCGCGCCCTTGAGCAGCTCACCCAGGTGAAGACGAACGTACAGGTCAAGGTGGAGACCGAGGACCAGTCGGACGACTTCTCCCACGAAGAGCCGTCCAAGGCCATGGACGAGCCACAGGCCATCGACGTAGACCGGGACGACTGGGAGCGGAAGGTGCGGACCTACACGGCGCCCTTTGCCGACCACGGTGAGTTCACTGAGGGCTCGGCTTCGCTCCAGGCAACCACCGAAACCCGCTGGTTCACAAACAGCGAGGGATCAGAGATCCAGACCTTCGAAACCAGGTACCGCCTCTTCGTCGCGGCCACCACGAAGGCGGACGACGGCATGGTCCTGCCGCTCTACAAGAGCTACATCGCCTTTACGCTCGCCGGGCTGCCGGACGACGAAAGCGTGGAGCGCGATGTCCGAAAGATGATCGAGACTCTGCTGGCGCTTCGCGAGGCGCCCCTGGTGGAGCCCTACACCGGCCCGGCCATCCTGTCCGGCGAGGCGAGCGGCGTCTTCTTCCACGAGATCCTAGGCCACCGGTTGGAGGGACACCGTCTGAAAGAAGTCGATGACAGCCACACGTTCAGGGACCAGCTCAACGAGAGGGTCCTGCCGGAGAGCTTCTCGGTCCACTTCGACCCGACCGTGAGGAGGCACGGCCCGTCCGATCTCGCCGGGAGCTATCGCTACGACAACCAAGGCGTCAAGGCTCGCCGGGTGACCGTGATCGAGAAGGGAATCCTCAAGGACTTCCTCATGTCCCGCTCCCCCGTCGAGGGCTTCCCGAACTCCAACGGCCATGGCAGGAAGCAACCCGGACTCAAGCCCGTGGCCAGGCAGTCGAACCTGATCGTTGAGGTGACGGACCCGTTGACGAGCGAGGAACTGAAGGCGAGATTCGTTGCGGCCATCAAGGCGGAAGGCAAGCCATTCGGCCTGCGCTTTCATAAAATCCGGGGCGGCTTCACCTTCACGGGCCGATCGATACCGAACTCGTTCAACGTAACGCCAATCCTCGTCTACCGCGTCTATCCCGACGGCCGCGAAGAGCTGGTCCGGGGCGTCGACCTGATCGGCACGCCGCTGACGACGTTCAGCCGGGTCGTCGCGGCGGACGACCGAATCGGCGTGTTCAACGGCTACTGCGGTGCCGAATCGGGCAGCGTGCCGGTCTCCGCGGCGTCACCGTCGATTCTCGTCTCGCAGATCGAGGTGCAGAAGAAGTTGAAGTCTCAGGACAGACCGCCGCTACTTCCGGCCCCTGAGGGGGACCTCTGATCATGAGCAACTCGATTTCACTTGGCTGGATCCCGCGAATGAAGGCAACCCTGCTGGCCACGTCGTTGCTCATGGCGCTCGCCCCGCTCGCCGGGGCGGCAGCCCAGGAGCAACCTGAACTGAGCGTGCTGATGCAGGCCATGCGCGACGAACTCGCCCGGACCACCGGGGAACTCCAGGTGGAGGGACTCGAGAAGCCCTACTTCGTCGCCTACACCGTGTCGGAAACCGAACAGCTTGAGGCCGCCGGGAGTTTCGGCGCGTTGCTCTCGAGCACCGAGAACAAGAGTAGACGCCTCAGCGTCGAGGTACGTGTCGGCGACCCGTCCTTCGACAACACGAACTTCAGTGCCTTCTCCCTCTTCTCCACGAGCTTCGGCTCCGGTGCATCCCTGCCGATCGAGAACGACTACCGGGAACTGCGACGGCAGATCTGGCTTGCCACCGATAGCGCCTACAAGTCCGCGCTGGAGGCGCTGGCGGAGAAGCGCGCGGCCTTGCAAAACGAAACGCGGGCGGAGGACGTGGCCGATTTCACGGCGGAGGAGCCGTTCACCTTCTTCGACAGTTCGGGTCCGGATCTTCCGCCCCGGGCCACACTCGACGACCTGGTCCGCGATCTGTCAGGACTGTTCAAGACGATGCCCGAGATCGACGAGTCGGAGGTCGTTGCCGCCGCGGGGAGCCGACGCACCTTCTACATCAACAGCGAAGGGTCCGCCTTCATCCGCTCCGATCCGAGGGCCTCGATCGTCGTCAAGGCTCACACGCAGGCGGCCGACGGCGCCGTTCTGGACGATTCCCTCGCGGCGCACGGCGCCTCGTGGGATCAAGTCAGCGACCGCCGGACGCTTGAGACCGGCATCCAGGAGATCGGCGCCCGATTGGCCGCTCGACGGTCCGCGTCGGCCATCGACCGCTACAGCGGTCCGGTGCTCTTCGAGGGTCAAGCCGCCGCCGAACTGTTCGCTCAGGTGCTGGTGCCCAGGTTGCTGGGCAGCCGCATCGCGGACGCCGAACCACAGTTCGCGCGGATGCTGCAACAGGACCGGAACCCGTTCCTCGACAAGATCGGGGCAAGGGTCCTACCGAGATTCCTCAGCATTCAGGACGATCCCTCGCTCAGGGGCGACGACTTCCTGGGCGGCTACGAAGTGGATGACGATGGTGTCGAAGCACGGACCAAGGCTCTCGTCGAGAACGGAGTCCTGAAGAGCCTGCTGACCACGAGGAATCCAATTCCGGGGATCGACAAGAGCACGGGAAACCGGCGTGGCGATGGCCCGTTGCCCAGCAACCTGCTCCTGACCTCCAATCGGACGATGAACAGCGACGAACTCCTCGCGGAGTTCACACTGCTCGTGGAGGAACGAGGCGTCGAATACGGCATCGTCGTGCGCCGCATGGCCAATCCTTCCGAGGACGAGGATCCTCTATCGCGCATCTCCTTCCTCGTATCCGGTTCCGAACCGGGACCCGGACTCGGAAGCCTCACCGCGGCCTACAAGGTCTTCCCTGATGGGACGGAGGAACTGATTCAAACCGCCGAACTGGCTGCAGTCACCGAGGCCGCCTTCAGGGACATCGTGGCGGTATCGGAACCATCTACGTCGTACAGCTACGCCCAGTCGCCCGTTGGCGGCAGCCTGCCGTCCTTCGTGGCTGCCGCACTGTCGCTGGACAAGGTCGTCACCGTCTCAGTGCCCGATCTCCTGTTCGAGGAACTGACGCTGCGAAACCCATCGGGAAACGTGCCGCATCCCCCGGTGGCCAGGCACCCGTACTTCGATCGTTGAAGGGATAGCAGCCGGCCAGCTCTACGGATCCAGACCCCACAGACCAGGCGTCGCGACCTCCAGACTGTTTCCGGCCGGATCCCGGAAGTAGAGAGACCGTCCCCGCGCCCCACCCCACTCGACCTCGTGCTCGATCTCGACGCCGTGGTTCTGGAGATGGGTCCGCCAACTGTCGATCTCGTCCTCTCTGACCGCGAAGGCGAGATGACCGGGACCGTGGGCGCCATGGGCGCCGAGGCCCCGCGGGATCAAGTCGGGGTCGGCCGTCGCCTCGGGATTGAACAGCAGGACCATCTGGTTGCCGCAGCGGAAGAAGACGTGTCTCCCTTCCAGCTTGGAATGGAGGGTGAGGCCCAGGACCGACCTGTAGAAGGCCTCCGCCACGTCGAGATCGCTCACGTACACGGACGACTCGAGGACGTAGTCGAGCCGTCGCGGGCGACTCGTGGACCCAACGTCCCTGGAAGCGTCTCCCATGCTGTTGCAAAGCGTACCGGAGGCCGCTCCCGGAGGATCGACGCACTGCCGGCCGCCGACCGCGTAGTCGCGGAAACCAAAAGGACTTCCTGAAGGACGAGCCGATGCCTTGGGCAGGCTGGCACGCCGACGGGTCGCCGCCAACAATCGCGGGGCGCATGGAGTCCTCAGCCGCGCGTCAACTCGTCGATTCGCCAGCGCATCTCGCGCTCGTACCGGTCTTTGCCTGGAAATCCACCTGCCCGGTACTGGATCCGCCCTTCGGGACCGATGACGATCGTGGCCGGGATCCCGGTGATGTTGAAGTCGGTTGCACTCCCCTCGTCGAACAGAGTCGTGAAGTCGTACCCGTGCTCCTCCAGGAACTCCCGTGCCACCGAGTGGTCCGCATCGGTGGTGATGGCAAGAAAAACGACGTCCTCGCGGTCGGCATAGTTCTGGGCAAGCGTGGCGTAGTGCGGGAGTTCCGCCCGACAAGGGCCGCACCAGGTGGCCCAGTAGTTGAGAACCACGGTCTTCCCCACCAAATCGGAAAGCCGCCACTCGCCTCCCCTGGTGTCGGCGAGTTCAAAGTCCGGCGCCTCCCCGTCAAGCGGACGGCCGACGAGTCTCTCACGACGTTCGCCGCGGGCGTGCTCAGCCGCAGCGGCGAGATCCTGCTCCAGCGTCGATTCGGGTCTTCCAAGCCGTTCGGCGGCGGCCAGCGCCTTGTCGCGACGCGAGGGTTCGTCCCTCAGCCAACCCTCCTCGGCGTGCCAGGCCAGGGCCGCGACCAGCGTTTCATAGCCCTCGGTGTCGCGGCCCTGTTCGAGCAGAAACTCCGCAAGGGTCGCCAAGCGGTCGGCTCGTTTCCGGCGAACCACCGCGGACCGCAGCGCCTCCTCCGCCTCCGCCGTCCGGCCCAGCTTCTGCAAGGCCCGGCCCCGCGCCCGTTCGAAGCCTGCCCACCAATCGGCCTTGACCGCTGCGAGTTCCTCCTCGGGCGTGCCCGGATAGAAGAGGCCGCTGCGGCCCTCCTCGATCCGTGCGATCCCAAGGTCCGCGAGGCGCAAGGCTTCCGCCGGACGCTCGTCGATGTCCAGGAGGTGGTTGATGACCCGCCCGTAGTTGCCGAGGCCGAACGTCGTATCCAGGAGAGCGAGGCGCTCGCCGAGATCGATCACCTGGTCGAGCAGAGCCTCGTGGGTCACGGAGGCGAGGACGCTGTCAGGCGAAGAGTCGCTGACCTGAAGAGACTCCGGACGTCCCCGCCCTTCCGACTCCTCGATCAGGAGATCGAGGCGCAACGACATAGGGACTGTGGCCGTCGAGAAGTCCTCGTTTTCCCAGCGCATCGGGAAACGCTGAACCCAACGATCGAGCATCTCCAGCCGAACGGCAACCGGCTCCTCGCCCGCCGCGTAGTAGTCCTCGAAGAACAGGTCGAAGTGCACGTAGTCGGCAGCCAGATGCCGGGCGGAGGCGATCTCCTCCAGGCTCTGCAGCCAACGGCGCTCAGCCTCAGTGTCATCGAGAAGTTTGTGACCATGGACCAGCACGTAGCGGAGCTTTCCAGTCTCCTGTTCGGACGAGCTGCCCTCCGCGGCCTTGGCGGCTTCCTCCAGTTGGGCCTGGATCTCCTCTTCGAGAACGGCTACCTGGTCGTCGGCCCCACTTGATTTCGCCTGTTTGAGCCTCGCTCCGGCACGGTGGACCCGAAACACCGGCGAATCACCCACTTCAGGCTCGAACTCTTCGAGCGCCTGAAGCCAGACATCCGACTCGTTCAGCCTGTCGGCCGCGCTTTCTCCCAGGAAGTAGAGGGGCCCGAGGTCGGGAAACCTCCGCACCGCGTCGCCACCGGCCTCGACTGCCCGATCGAGCCAGTCGCGACGCCCCTTGAGGCTCCCTCCCCAGTAGAGAGAATGGACGTAGCCTTCGTGCACGCGCGGATCGTCGGGAGCAAGGGCCAGCGCCCGTTCGAAGGCGGGTATCGCCTCCTCGTACTCGTTGAGGACCATCGCCGTTCGCGCGTAGGCGTAAGCGGCGGCGCCGTTGTCCGGGTCGTCATCCAGGACCGAGGCAAAGGCGGCCTTGGCGTCGTGGAAGAGCCCCTCCTCGAACTTCGCCCTTCCGTCGGCAAGACGCTCTTCCAGCACCGAGCCGCCCGGTTGGCAGCCGAGTGCCGCGGCCAGCAGCACCCAAGCCAACGTCAGCCCGGTTGACCGGATCAGAGATGACCGTCGGAGAAACGCGACTCGAATCGACATTGGACCTCCCGCTGCTGAACGACGGCAGTGTACTTGCTGCCTGCCAGGTCCAATCGGCCATCAGACGGGACTGGTCCCCTCACCCGTTGCCGGGAGGCCGCTGGCGCTGTCCGCGGCCAACTCGCTCAGAAGCCGGGCTGTGTGCCCGGCTCTCCGCGCCAGGAATCGGGCTGACTCCCCCAGCAGACCGTCGCGCCGCTTGTGAGCGAGTTCTTCGCGCGCGGCCAGGGCGGCCAGGGCGGCCAGAGTCGCCGGCGCGTCCTGACCGAGCAGGCCTTCGAGGGCGAACCGTCGCTCACCGGCGCGCAGCCCCAGGTCGAGTTCGCGCGCCATCGTCCCGAGCGCCGCTCGAGTCAGGATGATGCCGGAGCGGACGGGCGCCAACAACGCCTTCAGGAAGGCCTGGCCACCCTCTTCCCGCGGGTCCGGAAGCCCGGATGCCGCACGCAGGTGAGCGGGCAGGACCGCCGGCGGCCCCACGGGCCCGGCCGCTTGCGCGAGGGTCTCCCGGAGCAGCTCCGCCCAACGTTTGTAGCCGCCCACCGCCAGCTCCTCCGCGTGGTCGAGATACGCGAAGACCCACGGCGCCAGGTGCTCGTGCAGGAGGGCGCGGCCGGCTTCCGCCGCCAGCGCGGCGGCCGGACCGCTCGCCTGCCCGTGCTCCTCGCTCAACGCGGCGTACAGGCCGAGCAGGACGCTCAGGTGGTCCGGCTCGGCGGGGGGAGTCCGCCCTACCGCGCGCCAGAACCCGGCGATCCGCTCTCGTGCCTCGCCGCCCATCCAGCCCTCGGGACCCACGTAGATAGAGGCGTACGGAGGCAACTGGAAGACGAAGAGCTCCGCGTACGCCGAGCCGTCGATGCCGTCACCCAGGCCGAGCAGACCGGCGACCCGGGCGTGTTCCGGTTCCGGCGGTTCAGCGAAGATGGACAGGGCGCGCAGTAGCTCGACCGGCGCGCGCCACGGGGCCGTCACCCGCCCGCGGTCTCGGGAAGCCGGTAGGCCTCGCGCGCGGGCCTGACCGGACGCAGCATCCACCAGGGTCGCCGCATCCCACCGGGCGAGTGCCTGTCGGCTGGCCGCACCAGTTCCAGCCAGCGCTCGAACTGCGCGCGCGAGCCATCCGTGTCGACCGAGACGTCGCCGCGCCGGTCGCCGGGCTCAGCGGGCGTCACGCGTACGGCCTGGTGCCAGCAGTGCTGTCCGGAGACCGGGTCCGGGTGCACCGCGTGGGTCAGGTTCTGGTGTACGCCAACGTCGGTCCACCAGACCCGCATCGTGTCCGGATCGTTCGAGCGAAACGGACCGCCGCTCTGCTTCGGCGCCAGCGACCATTCCGAACCGCTCCGCGCCAGCGCGACGGTCATCATGCCGAGGCGCTGGCCCGGCTGGCCCTCCGGCTTCCAGCGGCCCATGTGATGGCTGCACGCGACGACACCGGGGCGGATCCCCTCGGTGATCCACGCCTTGACCACGAAGTAGCCGAGGTCGGTTGTGACCCGGACCAGGCTGCCGGTCCCGCCAATGCCCAGACGCGCGGCGTCGGTCGGGTGGATCCAGAGCGGGTTCGTGTGCGCGATCTCGTCGAGCCACTTCGAGTTCGCGCTCCGGGTGTGGATCTGCACCGGGATCCGGAAGGTCGAGATCAACGGCATCTGCCCAGGCTCAAGCCGGCTCGGATGCACGTGGCTCTTGATGTAGGTGGGCGCCGCCAGCTCCGGCCATCCCCAATCGGCCAGGGTGTTCGACCAGAACTCCAGCTTGCCGGAAGGCGTCGGCCAGCCCCTGAGCATCTCGCCGTCCACGAGGACGCCGACCCGGCGGCGGCCGTCTTCGTCCGCTTCAAGTGCGGTGCCTCCCTGCGCCTGCGGGCTCGCCGGAACCGGCGCGCGCGTGTAGACGCGGTCGCGTTCGTCGACGTGCGCATCCTCCAACTCATCGTCCGGAACGCGCTGCTCGAAGACCTTGCCGACCTTGCTCGCGACCTCGAACGCCCCGTAGCGGCGCATGTACTCCAACGGCCCAAGCCCTTCCCGCGCGGCGACTTCAGGCAGCCCGGGCACCGTGTTCGCGAAGATCCAGCCGTAGTACTCGTCAACGGTCATCTTCTCGCCGGGATTCTCGACCGACTCGAAGAACTCGCGGATCCCCAGCGAGCCGTCGGGGTCGATGCGCCAGGTGAGCTCGATCCAGAACTCGTTCTCCTCCCACACTTCACCGGGGTTCACCTCGCGGGTGTCGCCGATCTTCTCTCCCAGGCGGTCGCGGGCCGCCCTCAGGACCGGTTGACGAAAGCCGAGCCACTGGCCGTCGTACTGCTCGTACGAGGTGAGATCGTGGCGCTCGGACGAATGCCCCATCGGCAGGACGTAGTCGGCGAAGTAGGCGGTCTCGTTCCAGGTCGGCGTCATCGCCACGTGCAGGCCGATCCGGCGCGCGTCGCTCAGCATCTCGATCCAACTGAAGCCGTCCGGGTTGGTCCACACGGGGTTGTGGACGCGCGTGAAGTACACGTCGAGGTAGGCGTCCTGCGCCCTCATCAGGTGCGGCATCAGGAACGACATCTCGTTCAAGGACAGCGGATATTCGCGCGGCCACTGCACATCGTTCCACCGCCGCGGAGGCCGTCTCGGGAGACGCGGCGGCTTGGGCACGAACTTGTTCCAGGCGTTGGGGAAGGTCCCGCCCTCGGTTGCCAGGGCGCCGAGGAGCGCGCCCAGGAGCGTGAGCGTGCGGGCCACCTGCCAGCCGCCGAGATTCCCGGATCCGGCGCTGCGCCAGTTGTGGGTGGCCAGACGGGTGCCGGCGGTCGAGATCACTTCCGCGACGGCGCGCAGCTCGCCGGCATCGATCCCCGACTCGCTCGCCGCGTACTCGAAGGTGTACTCGGCGTACATCTCGCGCAGCACTTCCTCAAAGCGCGTAAACGAGGCGCCGGTTTCGCCCCGGGCCGCCATGAAATCCGACCAGTTCCACCACCGGCGCACGAAGTCGCGGTCGTACCGGCCCTCCCGGATCATCCAGTTCGCGACCGCCAGGAAGATCGCCGCTTCGGCGCCGGATAGGGCGACAGCCAGTGGTCGGCATGGGTCGCGGTGTTCGAGAGGCGCGTATCCAGGACGATCAGTTTGGCGCCGTTCTTCTTGCCCTCCATGATGCGCTGGGCGTGGGGGTTGAAGTAGTGGCCGGTCTCGAGGTGGCTGCTGACGAGAACGATCACCTTGGCGTTGGCGTGGTCGGGGCTCGGGCGGTCCATGCCCATCCACCAGTGGTATCCGGCGCGGGCGCCGCTCGAACAGACATTGGTGTGCGAGTTGTGCCCGTCGACGCCCCAGGCCGCGAGCATCCGCTCGGTGTATCCGTCCTCGCCCGGGCGGCCGACGTGGTACATGATCTCGTTGTGCCGCTCTTCCTCCAGGGCCTTGCGAATGCGCGCCGCGATGTCGTCTAGGGCGTCGTCCCACGACACGCGCTCCCACTTCCCTTCTCCGCGCCCGCCGGCCCGCTTGAGCGGATGCAGAATGCGGTCGGGATCGGTGATCTGGTTGAGCGTGGCCGGACCCTTGGCGCAGTTGCGGCCCCGTGAGCCCGGGTGTTCGGGGTTGCCCTCGAACTTGCGCACCTGCAGCGTGTCGCGGTCGACGTAGGCAAGGAGTCCACACGCGGACTCGCAGTTGAAGCAGGTGGTCGGGACCAGCATGTAGCGCTTCTCGACGCGCCGCGGCCATGCTTTGGAATCGAGCTCGACCCAGTCGTTCCAACGCTCCTTCGGCGGATAGGACGCGAGGTGGACGCGGCTGGCGCCGGGATAGAAGGTCTCGCCGCGGGCTTCGGCGTCGGCCCTTGCCGCCGAGACCACGCGCTCCAGGCTTTCCAACTTGCCCGGCTCGTTCACGGGTCCATTCAGGAGAGAGGCACGGATTGGCCGGCTTGCAGGTAGGCATGCTCGTAGAGCAACAGGCCCGCCAATCCAGCGGCCACGCCGACGTGCGCGCCCATGCCCACCAGCACCAGCGCAGCCGCGGCGAAGAAGAAGCCGGTCCAGTAGGGGCCCGAATACCGGCCCTTGAGCATGCCGCGAGCAGCCAGAGCGGCGTGGGCGGTCGGGTGCGTCATCGTCGCCTCGCCAAGGGTGAGGGCGATGTGGACGGCCAGCGAGGCCTGGAAGATCCACACGGCGCCGACGCCGAGCGCCAGAGCCCCTCCCACAGCCAGGTCCGCCAGCATCAGCGCGCCCGAGCCCGCCAGCAGCGCCTGGACGAGGAAGTGCGGCGGCAGCAGCGGGCTCTGCCACAGGTCGCGCGCACGCGCCTGGGCAAGAAGGTACGCGGTGTAGACGGCGGTCGCGGCCGCGAGCGGGCCTCCGGCCCAGGCCAACACTTGCGTCCACTCGGGCCGGCCGGCCACAACGGCGCCGATGTGGGCGGCCAGCAGCGCACCGTAGGCGGTGATCGCGAAGCCCCCGCGCACCAGCCAACTGCGCCACTGCGGTCTGGCGAGCACCATCCAGAACCGCTCCGGATGCTCCAGGTCCCACACCAGGAGCGCGCCCGTCAGCACCAGAAAAGCGAGCGCCACCAAGGGCCCGACGAGCGTCCACACCGGCGACGTCCAAGGGATCATGCCGGCAATCGCCAGGAGCAGCGGCACCAGGTAGGCACCCGCCGCGATCGACTTGGTGAACGTGTAGAGGCTCACCCGAAAGTCCCATGGAATCTCGTGCGGGACGTCGTAGCTGAGCAGTGCCGCCGCGGAACTGTTTCCGGGACCGGTGTTGCCGGACGACACCTTCCCGCTTCCATTGTCCTGCTCACTCCACATGAACAGTCCGCCGTCGGGTTGGCGCGCGGCAAGCGGATCCAGCGTTGCCCGGTCCGCGCCCTTGTAGAAGACCTTGGGCCGCGTCTCTTTCTCCGGCCGGCGCACCGCAACCGGTTCCTGGTGCACGATCCTGGAGACTTCAGAAAGCGGGTCGTTCATGTCGCCGACAATCAGCGCCTCGGTCGGACATACGACAACGCACGCCGGCTCGAGGCCGATGTCGAGTCGATGCGCGCAGAAGTTGCACTTTTCGGCCGAGTGGTCGTCGGGATTGATGAAGATCGCATCGTACGGGCACGCCGCGATGCACGCCTTGCATCCGATGCACGACGACTTGTCGAAGTCGACGATGCCGTCGTCCCGGCGGTACATCGCAGAGGTCGGGCAGGCGGCGACGCAGGGTGCGTCCTCGCACTGGTTGCAACGAGTGACCTGGAAGGCGCGGCGCGCGCGCGGATAGCGCCCCACGTCGACGGACTTCACGTACGTGCGCGTGACCGACAACGGCACCTCGTTCTCGGACTTGCATGCGGTTGTACACGCATGGCACCCGATGCAACTCGTCTGGTCGATGACCTTGGCCCAGAGCGGCTGCGGTGCTGCTAGAGCCTCGCTCGTCGTGGGCACGGAGAAGTTCGATCGGTACGGCGCGTCCGGCTGTCAGGGTGACGTGTCACCCTAGCAGCCCGCGGCCAAGGCAAGCGGGCTTGGCCGTCGCTCCTTAGCTCTTCTTGACGCCCCGGCCCGTCGCGCCTTCCGGCGGTGTGTCGCGCAGGATGCCCGCGCGCTCCAACTCGTCGACGCGCGACGGCGGGAATCCGAGGACGTCGACCAGCACTTCCTGGTTGTGCTCGCCGAGGCAGGGCGCGGCGCGGCGGTAAGTCGCGCCGGTCACGCTGAAGTGGATCGGCAGGCCCGGGTAACGGCGCCTGCCGACCTCCCGGTGATCGAGCTCGGTCCAGAAGCCGCGCGCTTCCAGGAACGGGTCGTCGACCAGGTCGCGGGCGTCGGCGACCGGCGCCGCCGCGATCCCGGCCCGGCGCAGTGCAACCGCCAGAACGTCCCGATCTCGACTGCGGGTCCAGTCCGAGAGCAGACCGTCGATCCGGTCCTCGTCCGCCCGCCGCTGGTCCAGCGACATCGACGCAAGGGAAGCCGGCAGGCCCGCAAGATCGCACAGCGCCTGCCACTCCCGCTCGCAACAGACGCTGACCGCGATCCAGCGATCCTCGCCCAGGCACGGGTAGCAGCCCTGGGGCGCGCGCCGAGGATGGCGGTTGCCGCGCCGGGGTCCGGCCGCTCCGCGAAGCTGGGCCGCCAGGATGTGATCGCCGAACATGGTCGCCGTCGCCTCGACCATCGGCGTTTCGACCGTGCCGCCCTCGCCCTCCGGCGACGTCGAGCGTCCGTAGAGCATCGCCAGCGTGCCGACGACCGTGTGCAGCGCCGTCACCGGGTCCGGCCAGGCGATGCCCGACCGGTGCGGACCGCCGTCCCGGTAACCGAGTTCGGACGTCAGTCCCATGGTCGACTCGATCAGGGGACCGAACGCGAGCCGATCGCGGTACGGACCGGAGTTGCCGAAGCCGGGCATGGAGACCGCGATCAGACGCGGGTTGATGTCCAGCAGCTTCTCCGCGTCGAGCCCCAACTTCGGCATGACCCGGGGGCTGAAGTTGTCGCAGACGACATCGGAGCGCTCGACGAGCTCCTCGAAGATGCGCCGCGCCTCCGGATCGTTCAACTCGAGCGTCACCGAGCGCTTGTTCCGGTTCATCTTGTTGAACGCGGCGTTGCGATTGAACGGACAGTCGCCGGCGTCGTTCTCCGGGAACAGGTGGGTGAGCCTGGCGATCCTCGCCGACCGGGTCGCCGGGCCCCGCGCCCAGGCCGCCTCGATCTTGATCACGTCCGCGCCGAGATCGCCCAGGATCCGCGTCGCCAGCGGTCCGGCCCAGACCCTGGTGAGGTCGAGGACGCGCACACCCTGGAGCGGCCCGTCGGTCAGCGCCGCCGAGGCCGACGGCGGCGGCGGCCGGTCCCGCCCGCGCGGCTCGCACTTCAGCAGGAACGGCCCGCGCGGCACGAGCGGCCCGCTGCCGCCGTCGATCGGCAAGAAGAAGTCGCGAGCCCGGAAGTGAGGGTCGTCGAGCACCTCCAGCGCATCGATCACCGGACCGATCGGCGCCCTCACCCGCTCCCCCAGTTCGATGATCTCGGCTGCGGTGTGGGCCATCATCCAGGGGTCGATCGCGCGGTCGAACTCCTCGCGCTGTTCCGCCCGGTCGGCATCCTCCGCGAAGCGCGGATCCCGGGCGACGTGAGCCAGACCCGCTGCTTCGAGAAACGGGTCCAGCATCTCCTTGGCCGGCATGGCCAGCGACACGTAGCCGTCCTTGCAGCGATGAACGCCCACCGGGTGCCAGGGCCCTCCCTGGGAATTGCCGACCCGGCGGAGAACGTAGCCCGCCTGAGTCCACATCACGGTCGTGTACTGGTGCAGCGCGGCCAGCGCCTCGACATGGGACACGTCGACCGTCTGGCCACGTCCGATCGCAGGCCGCGCCAGGATCGCGGCCAGACCGCCGATCACGGCGTGGGCGCCGGCCTGAAAGTGCGCGTGAAGACCCGGCCGCGCGATCGGCGCCCGGTCCGGCGCTCCGTTCAGGTACAAGTGCCCCGACCAGGCGTCGTCGGTGAACTCGTTCGACCACGGCGGCCCCGCCTGTCCCCAGACCTCGCTTCCCCCTGCGCCGAGCCCGAAGGGCGAGATCCGGAGCAGTACGGCGCCCGGCGCATCGTCCTCGGCGATCAGCGGCTCGAGCGGCCCCGGGGCGGAACTCTCGATCACCATGTCGACTCCGTCGCGCTCGACTCGTTCCAGGATCTGCGCCCGGCCCCGGTCAGCACTCGGCCGCAGCCGCACCGTGCGCTTGCCGGCATTCAGGTACGCGTACGCGGCGCCCATGCCCTTCCAGCGCTCGCCGACCTCGCGCCACGGGTCCCCGCCCGGCGGCTCGAAGCGCAGCACCTCGGCGCCGCAAGCCGTAGGCAGCAGACCGGCGTAGGCGCCCGCCGGCGAACCGGTGATTTCGATCACCCGCAGGCTGGAGCAAGGACGATCCGTCACGGGTCCGGGACGGTAGCAGCCGCCCGCACGCTCCTACATCGCCGATAATCCACCGTGCCCACTAACATCCTGGAGACCATCGATCAGCTCAAGTCGGAACTCGACGCGCTCCGGCCGCTGCCGCCTGATGTCGTCGGTCGCGTCAGTCAGAAGCTCCGGCTGGAGTGGAACTACCACTCCAACGCGGTCGAGGGGAACTCTCTGACCCTGGGCGAGACCAGGAGCCTGATCCTCCACGGCATCACCGCTCGCGGCAAGCCGATGCGGGACCACCTGGACATTCAGGGTCACGACGACGCCGTCAAGGCGATCGAAGACGCGGTCAAGGACGATGAAGTCCTGAACGAGGTCTTCATCCGCAATCTGCACCGGGTTCTTCTGAGAGAGCCGTACGAGATGGACGCCCGAACGCCGGACGGGCGCGCCGTCAGACGGCTGATCGCGATCGGCAGCTACAAGACCGTGCCGAACAACGTGCTGACCTCGACCGGCGAGATCCACTACTTCACGTCACCCGAACAGGTGAAGCCGGAAATGACGGACCTGCTGGACTGGTACCACGAGGCCGAGCGCAAGGGCGAGCACGCGATCGTTATTGCCGCGGCGTTCCACTACCGCTTCGTCCGTATCCACCCCTTCGACGACGGCAACGGTCGCATGGCGCGGCTGCTGATGAACCTGATCCTCATTCGGCACGGCTACACCGTGGCCATGATCCGCAGTGAGGACAGGGACCGGTACATCGATGTCCTGGAACGAACGCAGCAGGCCGAGCGCCTGTCCGACGTCGAGGACCTGCGCGAGTTCATCGAACTCGTCGCCTCCTGCTGCGAGGGCAGCAAGAGAGTCCATATCAGGGCCGCGAGGGGAGAGCCCATCGACGAGCCGGAAGACATCTTCCGTGAGATCGACCTCTTCAAGAAGTCGATCGGCAAACCTCGCAACGAGGAGATCACTTGACGGCTGCAAATGGAGGCTCACCAGCGATCGGATCGCTGGAGGCGACGCCGAGTTCGAGTCCGATGACTTGAAGGCGGTCGAACTCAAGTTCAATCGCCTGATCTGCGACGTGATGGACTCGCTGAAGCGGACGTAGCTCACAACAGCTCCAACTGAGCTCGCCATCCGCACGCGGAAGCGGGAGCGTCGTATGCTCACGCGCCGAAACGAAGCAACCCTCAGGAGACCCGCCTATGCCCGTCGTCGACTTCAGCCTCACGGACCAGATCGCCCTCGTGACCGGCGCCTCGCGCGGGATCGGCGAAGCGATCGCCCGCGGCTTCGCCGAGCAGGGCGCCACCGTCGTCCTCGCCTCGCGCAAGCAGGAGGGCCTCGACAAGGTCGCCGAGCCGATCCGGGCGAACGGCGGCAAGGCGGTTCCGATCGCCTGTCACGCCGGCAACGTGGAGCAGATCGCGGCGCTGTTCGAGCGCATCGAGAGCGAGCTCGGGCGGCTCGACATCCTGGTCAACAACGCGGCGACGAACCCGTACTTCGGGCCCGCCATCGACATGCCCGAGTGGGCCTTCGACAAGACGCTCGAAGTCAACCTGAAGGGCTACTTCGTCCACATCCAGCAGGCCGCCAGACTGATGAAGAAGCAGGGGTCGGGGAACGTGATCAACGTCGCCTAGATCGCCGGCCTGCGCTCGGGGCCGAGACCTACTTCGCCAGTGTGCTCGTGGACACCGAGGAGAAGCGCAAGGCGATCGCCAGCCGGACACCGGTGGGCCGCCACGGCCAGCCGAACGAGATCGCCGGCGCGGCGGTGTTGCTGGCCTCGAAGGCGGGGAGCTACATGACCAGGGCGACGATCGTGATGGACGGCGGCTCGTCGGCGTAGCGGCGGAGCCAGAGACCGGCGCTTTGCGCCGGATGCGGGCGAGACGCCCGGGTTCCCAGGTGCGGTCTCAGAGTTCGGCGCGGCGCTGGTTGTCCAGGCTGCCGACCGCTTCAAGCAGAAAGCCCAGCAAGTCACCGTCCACGTAGTCGTTGTCGACCACGTTGACCAGGAAGTAGGTGTCGTGAATGCGCTGGAGCAGGCGGCGCGACGCGCTTTCGTCCTCGTAGACCGCCGCCCATGACGACAACCACAAGTCGAAGGCCTCGTCCTTCCAGACCTCGAAGGAGCCCGGATCGACAATCGTCGGCTGCCGGATCTCGCCCCCCGGGAAGACGCCCCAGGTCACCGCGTTGACCGTGTCGCAGTTGCTGTAGGCGGTGCCGGAACGGTCGATCGCGTGGTACGACAGGCTCTCGTTCGCCGCCAGCGCTCCAAGCAGCGGCGACACCTGCTCCGGCCCCAGGAAGAACTCGAGATACGCCTTCTGGTAGACGTGACCGCCGGCGCCGCCCCAGCCCACCGCCGGATCGTCGGACGGCGCGCCGTTGACCCGCGGCTGCGAGTTGATCGTCAAGAGCCCCGCCAGGTTCAACCGCTCCAGCGCGTTCCGCAGCGGCTCGCTCTCCAGGTCGAGCGGCCAGTCGTACCAGGGAATGCCGTCGACGTCGCCGCGGCAGAAACCGGCGAAGACCCCCCGCACCTGGTCGATCGACGCAAGTTCGCGTCCCCAACGCTCGCGCGCGACGTCGGGCTTGATGGGGCGAAACGCCAGGTGATGGTCAGCCAGATCGCCGAATGCGGGCGAACCGGAATCGCCCCAGCGTCCGTTCGGGAACTCGTCCCAGTCCTGGGTCCGGGCGAGATAGCTCTTGGGCCGGTTGGCCCAGAAGATGGGCCGCACCTCCTCCTTCGGGCGCCCGACGGCGGTGGCGCTGCGCCAGGGCAGCACCCGCTCGGTGTGTTCGGGCACGATGCCCAGCCGGCGGAGGATCACCTGCACCGAACGCTCGAGATTCAAGGTGTAGAAGTGCAGGCCGGGAGCGCCGCCGTCGAGCAGGCGGCGGCAGATTCCGGTCAAGAGATCCTGCCCGTACTCGCGCACCGACGCGTCATGGAAGCGGCGCGCCTCGATCTCCCGCGTGATTTCGGGCGGCGCGCTGGCGCCGAAGCCGGTGATGCGCTGGAAGGAGAGGTAGCCGTTGATCGGCGCCAGTCCGGGAACCAGCGGGCAGGAGATGCCACGCTCGCGGCAGCCGTCGACGAAGCGGAAGTAGAGCTCCGGCTCGTAGAACATCTGGGTAATCACGAAGTCCGCGCCGGTCGCCACCTTCTCGGCCAGATGGTCCAGATCGCGCTCCCGGTCGACAGCCTCCGGATGCCCTTCGGGATAGCCGCCAACGCAGATCCCAAAGTAGTCGCCGTGCTCCTCGCGGATGAAGCGCACCAGGTCCGAGGCATGGGCGAAACCGTCGGCCACCGCCGACCAGGCGCCGCTGCCACGCGGCGGGTCGCCGCGCAACGCCAGGATGTTGCCGATGCCGCGCTCGCGGCAGTCCTCGAGCACCGCCGCGATCCGGCGCCGCGGCATGTTCGTGCAGGTCAGATGCATCATCGTTTCGAGGCCGAGCACGTTCTCGATCGTGCTCGCCAGTTCGAACGTGAGTTCGGCGGTGCTGCCGCCGGCGCCCCAGGTGACGTCGACGAACGCGGGCTCGAGCCGGCCCATGCGCTCGATGCGCGCGTAGAGGTTCTCGATCCCCGTCTCCGTCTTCGGCGGGAAGTACTCGAACGAGTAGAACGGCCGCCCTTCAGAGATCGCCGAGCGGAGTTTGTCGATCAGCTTCATCGCGGACCGGATCCTACGCCGGATGTCGGATTCTCCTGCTGGTCAGAAAGGAACTTCGTTCCCGCCGTCGACCGCCGCGGCAAGCCGCTCCGCCTGCTGCACCAGCCCCGGCGCCCTCAGCCGCTCCGCCACCGCCGCCAACTCCGGGCCGGGACCGCGCCATCGCAACTCGTCCACCGAGCCGCTGACCGGTGCATCACGCACCAGCGTGGCGAGCTCACGGAACAGTTCCGCCGCTTCCCGCTGCTCCCGCAGCGTTGCCGCCAGCCGGTCCCGGCTCCGCACCTTGACCTTCCACTTCCAGGGTTCGTTCGGTATCTCCTCCAGGTGGACGTAGTGGGCCAGCACCGCCGCCGCCGACTTGGCGCCCCAGCCCTTGAGGCCCGGAAAGCCGTCGGCGCTGTCGCCGACCAGGGCCAGGTAGTCTGGGATCGACTCCGGCTCGACCCCGAACTTGTCCCGGATGCCGTCGGCGTCCCAGCGCACGCCGCGCCGGCGGTCGACCTGCACCACCTTGCCATCGCCGCGGCCCACATCGACGCACTGCGCCAGATCCTTGTCCGGCGTGCAGATCCGGACCTCGACCACGCGCTCGGCTGCGGCCGCCATGGCGGCGCCGCTGGCCAGCCCATCGTCCGCTTCGTGCTCCACCATCGGCCAAACCGTGATGCCGACCGCACCCAGGGCCTCCTCGAGCAGCGGGAACTGGGCCAGCAGCTCCGGGTCGATCCCCTCGCCAGTCTTGTAGCCGGGCCAGAGCTCGTTGCGGAACGACTCGATCACATGGTCGGTCGCCACCGCTATATGGGTCGCGCCGTCGCGGAACATGCCGAGCAGCGAAAAGACGACCCCGCGCACGGCGCCGACCTCCACGCCAACGTCGTTCCGGTAGCTCGGGGCGCCGAAGTGGTGCCGGAACAGCTCGTAGGTGCCGTCGATCAGATGAACGTACATGCCGGACTCACGACGTGGGACATCGCGGGCAAGCTACCATCAGCCGCCATGCCCGCTTCCTCCGCCGTGTTCCTGCTCGCATTCGCGCTGAGCGCGGCGATGCCGGCAACCGCCGCGAACCTGCCCGGCGACCCCCTGACCGGGTCGGGCGAGGTGGCGCGGACCCTGCTGCCCGCCTCTCAACTGCAGGTCGGCGAGCTGCCGTCGCCGATCGACAACGCGGCCTTCGCGCTGCCTGAGAACGCCGCGCCGCCGCGGCACCAGATGCGGGGAACGCTGCAACTCTTCGGCGGCGGTGCGTCGTCGTTGACCGTTCACCACGACTTCTACTCGCGCGCGATCGAGCCGCCGATCGTCTCTTCCCTGCGCCGCATCCCGCGGCTCGACGTCGTCCTCACCCAGAGCGGCTCCCACCTGATCCCGGCCAACCGCGGGCTCCGCTTCACCGGCGACGCGTACTGGAACGCGATCGTCGGCGCGGGGCGCATCTGGAGCGAGCGCGGAGACGGCGGCAAGAGCCGGGCGTCGCTGCCGATCACCCTGGTCGAGCGCAACCAGAACTGCGCCTACCACGGCGTCGCGTCCTTCCTCTTCGACGGCAGTTCGACCTCGCCCGCCGCCTTCCAGGTGACCCAGGAGACGTGCAAGTACTTCAAGTTCGACCTCTGGGACGCCGGCCCCACACGCTTCGTGGCCGGCGTGGCGCCGGACGCCGAGGCGGTGGCTGCCGCCTACGCCGCGGAGGTTGCGGCCCGCATACCGGTGCGCCCGATCGACGAGCTCCGCAACGACTACCCACGCTCCCAGGTCTATCCGCAGTCGTTCGGCGCCGGCATGGACCGCGAACACCTGACCGCGTACGGTTTAGCCTTCGGAGGCATCCACTACGCCGGCCCCGTCCGCACCCGTCACGGCGACTATCCGTACCCGGATCAGATCCGCCTGCCCTCCTACTCCACGGCCAAGACCGCCTTCGCCGCGGTGGCCCTGATGCGGCTGGCCCAACTGCACGGCGAAGAGGTCGCCCAGCTACCGCTCAGGGACTACCTGCCGAAGCCCCCCAAGGACCGCTGGCAGGGCGTGACCTTCGAGCACCTACTGGACATGGCCACCGGCCACTACTGGGATCCCGCCGACCAGGAGGACGAGAAGGACACGACGACCGAGCTGAACTTCTTCGTCGTCGAGAACCAGAACCGCAAACTCCGGGGTTCCACGGCCTACACCACCAAGGAGCCTCCCGGCCAGCGCTGGGTGTACCACACGACGGACACGTACCTGCTGACGTACGCGATGACGGAGTACCTCGGCCGCCTGACCGGCGCCACGAAGAAGGAACCCGCCGACCTGCTGGGCTTCGTCGCCGACGAGGTCTACCGGCCCCTCGGCCTGTCGGCCGGCGCGCTCCAGGCGGTGCGCACCGACAACAGCGCCGACGGCCGTCCCTTCGGCGGCTACGGCATGTTCTGGACCCCGGACGACATCCTCAAGATCGCCAACCTGCTGAACGTGCAGCGCGGCCGGATCGGCGACCGGCGGGTACTCCATCCTGACCTGCTGGCGGCGGCCATGCAGGAGAACGAGAACGACCGCGGCCTCGACGCCGTCCACCAGGCCAAGCCGAACAAGTACAACAACTCCGTCTGGTCACGACCCATCCAGGTTCCCGACGGCGCCAACGGCACGAAGGAGATCTGGGTGCGCCAGATGCTGGGCTACGGCGGCATCGGCGTCCTGATGCTCCCGAACGGAGCGGTCTTCTACTACTTCGGAGACGGTGACGACCACGAGTGGCTGCGCTCGGCGCGGGAGGCGTACAAGCTGAAATGACGAAGCCTGGGCACCCGGGTGGCGCGAACCCGCGCCCGTTCGCCGGCTTCCGTGTGATCGAGCTCGCCGAAGGCGTCGCCGGCCCGTACTGCGGCAAGCTGCTCGCCGATCTCGGCGCCGACGTGATCAAGGTCGAGCCGCCGGCCGGCGACCGCGCGCGACGAGCATCCGGCGGCGACCCGGAAGCCTCGCCGCTGTTCCTGTACTGCAACACGAGCAAGCGCGGGATCGTCCTCGACCTCGACCGCGACCGCGACCGCGAGACCTTCGCCGCGCTGCTTGGCGACGCCGCGGTCCTGATCGCCGACCGGGCGCCGCCGGTCGAGGCGCCGGCCGATCTGATCGTGGCGGCCGTCACACCCTACGGTCTTGACGGCCCCAGAGCCGCCGCACCGGCCGGGGAACTGACGCTGACCCACGGCGGCGGTCTCGTCAACCAGATGCCGGCCCGGTCGCGCGACATCGACCGCGCGCCGGTCACTCTGGGCGGCCACCAGGCCGGCTACCAAGGCGGCCTGGTGGCCGCGCTCGCGGTCGCAGCACTGCTCTACGAACGCCGCCACGGCGGCGCGGGCGCCCGAGTCGACGTCTCGATCCAGGACGTGATGGTCAGCCTGGTGGCGCCTCTCCTCGCCAGCGCCCGCTACCACGGGACCACCTGGTCTCGGGTGCCGGACCGCCCGCCGGCCATGGGCCGTCTGCGAACCAGCGACGGCTACGTGATTCTCAACGCCTTCGACGACCACCACTTCGAGCTCTTCCGCGAACTGATGGGCCACCCCTCCTGGTGCGAGGGCGACGAGTGGAAGGACATGGCCTACCGCAGCCACCACCTGATGGAGATCGCACCCCAGGTCGACGCCTGGGCGCTCGAGCAGAAGCGCGACGACCTCTACCACCGCGCCGCCCGCCTCGGCATTCCCGTCGGCCCGATCCACGACGCGGCAGACGTGATGGCCTACGCGCAGTACGCGGCGCGCGACTACTTCGCCCTTGTCGCCCATCCCCGCGCCGGATCCAAGCGCTACGCCGGCTGGCCGTACCGAATGGGCGCATCGAAGCCGACGGTCTCCCGCCCGGCGCCGCTGCTGAACGAGCACGCGGCGGAGATTCGTAGCGAACTGAACGGCGGCGCCGCCGGCGCGCGAACTACCGTTTCCTCGGGCGCCGATACGGCTGCCGCCCCGTCCCGACCCGCCCTGCCGCTCGAAGGCATCCGCGTCGCCGAGTTCGCCTGGGTCTGGGCCGGGCCCTACGCCGGCGTCCTCCTCTCCGCCCTGGGCGCCGAGGTGATCAAGGTCGAGGGGCCGAAGCGGCTCGACCTGACCCGCCGCTCAGTGATCTGGCCGCGCGCCGAGGAAGCGCCGCAGAGGGTCGGCCCCGACGCCGGGTTGGTCTACAACACGATGAACCTGAACAAGCGCTCGCTGGCGCTCGACCTGTCGCAGCCCGCGGGCCGCGAACTCGCACTCCGCCTCGCCGCCGAGTGCGACGTGATCTACGACAACATGCGCCCCGGCGCGATGGTCAAGCTCGGCCTCGATCACGAGAACCTGCGCCGGACGAACCCGGAACTCATCGTCGCGTCGTCGTCGGGCCGCGGCCACGGCGGCCCGGAGACCGAGTACCTGGGCTACGCGATGGTCCACCAGGGCGTCGCCGGCGGCGCGTACATCTCCGGCTACCCGGACGACCACCCGACCCACAGCGGCGGCGACATCGACCTGATGAACGCGATTACTCTCGCCTTCTCGATCGTCGCGGCACTCCACCACCGGGAGCGGAGCGGCGAAGGCCAGTTCATCGACTACTCCCAGTGCGAGGGGGTCAGCTCCCTGCTCGGCGAGGTGCTCCTGGAGTACGAGATGACCGGCGAGATCCCGGAGCGGGCCGGCAACTCGCACCCCAGCTCGGCGCCGCACAACGTCTACGGCTGCTGGGGCATCGACCGCTGGCTCGCTCTCGAGGTGCACAGCGACGAGGAGTTCGGTCGCCTGGCGGCCACGATGGACCGGCCTGAGCTGGCCAAGGATCCGCGCTTCGCCACCGCCGCGGCCCGCAAGCAGAACGAAGCCGAACTCGACCGGGTCATCGCCGCCTGGACCAGGGAACGGGACCGCGACTGGCTGGCTCGCGAGCTATGCAACGCCGGTGTAGCGGCCGCCCCGTCCCGCGACGCGCGCGACCTCTACGCCGACTCCCACCTGCGCGCCCGCGGTTCCTTCGTCACCGTCGAGCACCCGGACCTGGGCGACCTGGAACTCGTCGGCCCGCCCTTCCGGATCGAGGGCCGCGACCTCACCCCGCGCCGCGCGCCCCTCCTCGGCGAGCACACCGACGCGATCCTCGGCGGCCTGCTCGGCTTGTCGAACGACGAACTCGCCGACTACCGCCGCCGCGGCATCGTCGGCTGAGCTCGGCGCTAGACTCGCGCCTTACCGACCGACATCCTCGATCCGCTCAAGGGAGACCTGTTGTGACTCGACTCAGC
Source organism: Candidatus Multivorans sp. (assembly GCA_965238135.1). Taxonomy (GTDB): domain Bacteria; phylum Acidobacteriota; class Thermoanaerobaculia; order Multivoradales; family Multivoraceae; genus Multivorans. Next base: position 1,403,828 of record OZ250177.1, read on the forward strand.
CGAACTTCGCGTACGGCCGCGACCGCCGCCGCCTGCATCGCCCTCGCCCTGCTTATCGCCTCGCCCACCCCCGCCTCCGCCCAGGACGGCGACTCGGTGGCCGTCGACATCATGAGCAAGTACCGGGTGGCGCCGAACATCACCTACCTGACAGCCGACGGCTACGAGTCGAAGCTCGACGTGATGACGCCCCGCGGCCAGGGCCCGGCGCCGACCCTGATCTACATCCACGGCGGCGGCTGGGTCGGCGGCACCAAGGAAGGCAGCGTGCTGCGCGCCCTCCCCTACCTCGAGATGGGCTGGGCGGTGGTCAACGTGGAGTACCGCCTGGGGCGGAACGCGCTGGCGCCCGGCGCCGTCGAGGACTGCCGCTGCGCGCTGCGCTGGGTTCACCGGAACGCCGAGGAGTACGGCTTCGACACCAGCCGCATCGTGATCACGGGCGCCTCGGCCGGCGGTCACCTGTCGCTGACCACCGGCATGCTGCCGGCGGCGGCCGGCCTCGACCGGCTGTGCCCCGATTCCGACACCTCGAAGCCCGGCTGGGCCAAGGCGACGGCGCCCGAGATGCCGGTCGCCGCAATCGTCAACTGGTTCGGCATCACCGACGTGGGCGATCTGCTCCACGGCGAGAACGCGAAGACCTACGCCGTCGCGTGGATGGGCTCGAAGACCGACCGCATGGAGCTCGCAAAGCGCGTCTCGCCGATGACCTACGTCCGTACCGGCCTGCCGCCGATCCTGACCATCCACGGCGACGCGGACAACATCGTCCCCTACCAGCACGCCCTCAATCTGCACGCCGGGCTCGATGAGGCCGGCGTGACCAACAAGATCCACACCGTGCCCGGCAAGGGCCACGGCAACTTCACGGCCGAAGAGGCGCAGGAAATCTTCCAGGTCATCCGCGCCTTCCTCGCCGAGCACGTGACCGCCGGGGAAGCCGCAAGCACCGGCGCCGAGTGAGCAAGGAAGGCCCTGGTAACCCGGGCGTCTCGCCCGCATCCGGCGCTCCGCACCTCTGCACCCACACCGCCGTCGACCTCGCCGCGCTGATCGCCCGCGGCGAGGTCTCCGCCGTTGAGGCGCTCAACACCCACCTCGACTGGATCGACAAGCGCAACCCCGAACTCAACGCGATCTGCACCCTCGACCTCGAACGCGCCCGTGCGGATGCCCGCGCCGCCGACGACCTGCGCCGCAGCAACCCCGACGCCGCCGCCGCCAAACCGCTCCTCGGCCTGCCGACCGCGATCAAGGACCTGGTCTCCACGAAGGGCATCCGCACCACCTTCGGCTCGCCGATCTTCGCGGACAACGTGCCGGACGTCGACGCCCTGATCGTCGAGCGCATTCGCGAAGCCGGCGCAATCGTGATCGGCAAGACGAACACTCCCGAGTTCGGCGCCGGCTCGCAGACCTTCAACCCGGTGTTCGGCAAGACCCGCAACCCCTGGGATCCAAGCCGCACGTGCGGCGGTTCGAGCGGCGGCGCGGCAACGGCTCTCGCCAGCGGAATGCTTCCGATCGCCGACGCCAGCGACCTGGGCGGTTCGCTGCGTAACCCGGCCAGCTTCTGCGGCGTGGTGGGCTTCCGGCCGACACCCGGCCGCGTGCCGCGCGTGCCTCCCGAACAGGGCTGGGACGACCTCGCCGTACTCGGTCCGATGGGCCGCAATGTCGCCGACGCGGCGCTCCTGTTCTCGGTGATCGCCGGGCCGGACCCGAGAGATCCGATCTCGCTTGCTTTGCCGGGCACAACCTTCCACCCGACGGAGCCCGCCGATCTCCGCGGTCTCCGCCTGGCCTGGACCCCCAACCTCGACCGCTACCCGGTCGAGCGAGAAGTGGTCGAGGTCTGCACGGCCGCCCTCTCGACCTTCACCGCGCTCGGCGCCGACATCGAGGCCGCCGCGCCCGATCTCTCCGCCGCCGGCAACATCTTCCGCACCCTCCGCGCCCACCTGTTCGCCGACAAGCTCGGGCCCCTGCTCGCCGAACACCGCCGCCAGATGAAGGACACAGTGATCGAGGAGATCGAGCGCGGCCTCGCACTCACCGGCCCGGACATCGCCAGCGCCCAGGCCGAACGCACCCGCCTGCACTGCAGGGTGGTCGACTTCTTCGAGAAGTACGACGCCCTGCTGCTGCCCACCGTTCAAGTGCTGCCCTTCAACGTCGACCAGCCCTACCCCACCGAAATCGAAGGCAAGGCGCTCGCCACCTACACGGAATGGATGGCCTCCTGCTACACGATCACGGTCACCGGCTGCCCGGCCATCTCCGTGCCATGCGGGATAGGGCCATCCGGTCTACCGGTCGGTCTGCAGATCGTGACTCCCCGGGGCAGCGACCGCAGAACGCTCGCCATCGCGGCAGCGTTCGAGGAGGCAAGCGGGCTCGGTTGAAGCAGCCAACTACACTCGCGGAATGATCCGACTCAAACGCTGGTTCCGAGCAGGTATGCCCCGATTGTTGCTTGCTCTCGGCTTGACCGGGCTCACCGCCCCAGGCCTACTCGCCCAGCCCGCCGGCGATCAGCCGCCAACCATCACCGGCACCGTCGTCGACGAGCGCGGCGCCCCCGCCGCCGATGTCGACATCGTGCTCAGGCCCTACCCGAGCACCTACGAAGCCTATCTCTACTTCCTCGGCCAACCGGACGCACTGCCCGAGGCCGTGGATCGGGCGCGCTCAGGCCCTGACGGCTCCTACTCCCTGTCGGCGCCCTTCGCCGGGCCCTACCGGCTGGAGTTCGGACATTCTGAAGCAACGGACCCAACGGCGAACGCCCTACCCCTCGTCCACGGGCGTCTGGAGCCGCTCAAGGGGTCCCAGATCGCCGAACCGACCGAGGTGCCGGCTCGTCACGGCATCGCCGTGCGGACGCTGGATGCCGACGGGCAGCCCATCGAAGGCGCCCTCGTGATCGCAGACCCCGAGTTCCGGCGGTCGCCGCGCTACGTCGGCGCCATGACCCAGTGGATGCGGGACGCGCGTGCCGGGAACTCCTCACGCTTGCAGGCACGGCAGCTTGACCCGACCTATGCTCGCTCTGCCTCCCGCACCGATGCCGAAGGCATCGCGCGGTTCGCCATGCCGACGGATGAGGCCCACGTCGTCGTCTCGGCGGAAGGGTTCACGCTCGGCAAGGCGAAGACCGCATCCGGCCGCGCCGCGTTGCGCCTCGAGCGCGCTCCCGGAGTCCGTCTCCGCGTCCGCGGTCCGGGCGGCGCGCCCGCGCCCGGTGTGATCGTTCGCGTGCCCGGCGGCGCCGACAGCCCCGGTGCGCCCCTGGCCGTGACCGACGACAACGGCGAGGCGCTTGTCGCCCGCTTCCCTGGTTCTGAAACGGCGTACGAACTCGAACGGGCAGACCACGCCTTCGCCCAGGTTTCTCTGCCCGCGTCGAACCCAGGCGATACGTCCTCAGGCGAACAGGTCGTCGACGTTCGACTCGAAGATCCGCTCCGGATTCCGGGACGGGTGGTCGATACTGCGTCCGGCCTGCCGATCGACAGCGCGGCGATCTGGGTACAGGGCTCTCCCGGCTTCAACGCCCACAGCGGCCCGTCCGGCGCCTTCGCGCCTGAACACCCGTCCAGCAGAGAGGACGACGCGCCTGCAGGTGACCGCTGGCGGCTACCTTTCCGAAACGACCGATGTCGCCCCCTCCGGGTCCTTGATGCCGACCGAAGTGAGGATCGGGCTGACGCCGACGGTTCCCATCCGCGGCCTGATCACGGACGACACCGGTCGACCCATACCACGCGCGAAGATCTGGGCCGAACCGCGCGGCGCCGGAGCGATGCCCAACTTCTCGCCTGATGCAGGGCCGGCGACCTCGGCCGACGACGGCTCTTTCCGGGTGGAACAAGTGGTGTACGACCAGACCTACCGGTTGACTGCTCAAGCGCCCGGCTACGCAAGCGCCGTTCTTGACCTGGCCCCCGTGGAGCCGGGTCTCGCCCTGGAGCCGGTCGAGATCGTGCTGCACCGGGGTCGCCGCGCCGCCGGCGCCGTTGTGAATGACGACGGGAACCCGGTGGCCGCGGCCCAGGTGGCTTTGCTGTGGCCGCTCGACCAATCCGACTTCAGATCCTCATTCGACCCGCCGGCCGCGGCCGCGACGACGAACGACCAGGGCGCGTTCGTGTTCCCGGCTGCGGCGCCAGGCGAGTACGAAATGCGCGTCACCCACCCCGAGTACGCGGCGCGCCCGCCCGCGCAGGTCGAAGTGCCGGCCGGTGAGTCGGACTTCGATTTCGGCGACCTCACCCTGGTCGCCGGCGCGAAGATCCACGGCATTGTCACCGGCGCCGACGGCGAACTGATAGCCGGCGCCATCGTCAAGGCCCGGGGTCGGGGCCGGGTCGGTCAGTCCGCCGAGCGGGAGGCGACAACGGACGCGGACGGCCGTTTTCGAATCGCCGGACTCTCTTCCGAACTCGCCGACCTCGGCGTGCGCGCCGCCGGCTACCCGCTGCTCGTTCGACCGGGCCTGCGCGCCAACAACGACGAGCCGATCCTCATCGGGCTCACGGCTGGAGCTTCCCTGGACGGCCGCGTCCTCGACAACGGCGGCAACGGCATTGCCGGCATCCCCGTGCGACTCGCGATCGAGCGGGACTACCGTGCCGGCGGCGACGCGCGCCTGTGGGAAGGCACGGACATGTTCCCCGGAGGCATGACCGACGCCGAGGGGCGGTTCCGATTCGAGCACCTCGTGCCCGGCACGTGGTCGGCCGAAGCGAAGCACCGGGACGAAGCGGCCAAGCTCGAGGCAATCGAGTTGGCTTCGGGCGAGATGCGAGAGATCGAGCTGATCCTCGGCACCCCGGACCAGTTGACGGTCATCGTCACGACTGCCCTGGGCGAACCCGTAGCCGATGCGGAGGTCCAGGTCCAGGCCGAAGGCGAGGCCTTTCCGGGCGGGTACGGCCTCACCGACGGCAGCGGGCGGACCGAAGTCGACATCTCCCCCGGTCCCGCGGTCGTCAGCGTCGAACACGAGAAGCTCCGGGACGAGTCGCGGCAGGTGCAGCTCTCGGCGGGCGCCAACGAACTTCGGGTCGAACTCCACCCCGGCGCGGAGATCAGCGGATCGGTGCGATCGTACGACGGGGCTCCTCTGGCTCTGGCAACGGTCGAGGCGGTGACCGAGTTTTCCTTCGATACCGACTTCCACCAGGCCAACACGGTCTCCGACGAAGGCGGCGCGTTCCGGATCACCGGCCTCGAACCGGGCCGCTACATCCTCACGGCACGGGCGCCCGGCTACGCCGATGGCGGTCCGGATGAGCCGGTCGAGATCGACAGCGACCCCGTCGACGGGCTGGAGATCGTGCTGGAGCCCGGCGCCTCGATCGTCGGCGCGGTCACCGGTCTGGGGCCGTCCGAACTGACGCAGGTGGATATCCGGGTCTGGAGGAACACCCGGTCGCGGAGCGCGACGCCGGACACCGAGGGGAACTTCTCCGTAGAAGGCATAGCACCGGGAACATGGAGGGTCATCGCGACGAAGAGGGACCCAGGGGCGGCGCGAACCGTTGAACGCGCCGTGACCATCGAGCAAGGCGCCACCGAAGCCTTCGTCGAGTTGCCCTTCGAGCGCGGGCTCCGCCTCGCCGGACAGGTGCTGGAAGCGGGCGAGCCAATGGTCGGCGGCCGACTGAACGCCGGCGCTCCAGGTGATCGGAACCGTCAGTCCACGCAAACCGACCACCAGGGCAACTTCGTGTTTGAAGGACTCAAGCCCGGTCCAAACCAGTTGGTCATCAGCCGACCGGACTTCAGCGGCATGGAGTTCCGCTCCATCGACCTGCAAACGGACCTGGAGGGAGTCCGTATCGAACTCGAGCCGGCAACAGCCACTGTCGCCGGCGTAGTCGTCGATGCGGAAACCGGCCAGCCTCTCGACTTCGCCCAATTGGCGGCCGCCGACGCGGCCACGATCGGCGCCCTCGCGACAGGTGGGGACAATCAGCCCCTGGTCGCCAACGCCACTGCCGCGTTCTCCATGAACGAAGGCAAGTTCGAACTCGAACTGCGCGAAAACGCCGACCGGTTGTTGGTGACCCGGCAAGGGTACGAGAGCGTTCAGATTCCCCTGAGCATCGCACCGGGTGAACACCGCGAAGGCCTCGTGATCGAACTTCAACCGGTCGCGTCCGAGTCACCGAACCAGTAGCCTGCGGTCCAGCGACCTATGATGTCCCGACGCGAACTCAAGTCGACCCGAAGCATGCGCGGACTCCTGTCGTGTCTCGGCCTCGCCGGTCTCATCGCCCTCGCCGCGAGCGGCGTCTCGGCCCAGCCTGTCGGCGACCCGCTCGTCGTCTCCGGCACCCTCGTCGACGAACGCGGCGCGCCTGCTGCCGGTGTCGAAGTCGTCCTCCGGCCCTATCCGAGCCAGTATGAGGTCGACCTCGACCTCCTGGGCATAGCGGACGCCCTGCCGGAGGCCGTGGACCGCGCCCGCTCCGGCCCGGACGGGGCCTTCTCGCTGGCGGCGCCGCTCCCCGGGCCGTACCGTTTCGAGATCCGGCCTTCGGCGCCCGCCGACCAGCCCGGCGCCGTGCTGCCCAAGGTCTACGGGGATCTGGTTCCGCTCCAGGTGTCCCGGGTCCTGGAGCCCAACGAGCTGCCCGACCGCTACGACGTGGCGGTCCGCGTGCTGGACGCGGACGATCAACCGGTGGAGGGCGCACGGGTCATCGCTGTTCCCACGGCGGCAAGGTCTGAGCGCCGTACGCGTGTGGCGTCGCACGAACAGCCGGAGCGGCTCCACCCCCGGTTCCATCCCGCGGCCGCGACGACGGATGCCACGGGCATCGTCCGGTTCCTGATGCCGACCGCGGAGGCCAGGATCGCCGTTTCCGCGCCCGGATTCGGCGTGGCCAGAGCCACAACGGAGTCCGGGCGGGCCGCCTTCCGTCTCGACCGTACGGCCGGAATCCGTTTCCGAGTCCGCGGTCCCGACGGCGAACCCGCGCCCCGGGTCCTGATCCGTGCCCGTGGCGACGCCAGCGTACCGCTGGCGGTGACCGACGACTCCGGCGTGGCGGTCGTCGGGCGTGTTGCCGACGCTTCAACAGAGTACGAACTCGAGCGCGCGGACCACGCCTTCGCCAGGAGTACGCCCCCGGAGCAGGTCACGGCCGACCCGGCCGCCGGCGAACCGATCGTCGACGTGCGGCTCGAAGACCCGCTCCGGATTCCAGGCCGCGTGGTCGACGCCGCGGCGGGCCTTCCGATCGAAGGTGCGGCGGCCTGGGTTTCGGCTTCCCCCGGGCACAACGCGCTCAGCGGCCCGAACGGCGTCTTCGACCTGACCACCCGGCGCGTGCCACACGGAACGCGTGTTTCGGTGACTGCCGCGGGCTACGTGTCCGCGTGGATTAACAGCGAGGTTTCGGAGCTCGCCGGCCCGGCCGAAGTGTCTGTCGCCCTGAAACCCGCGGCGCCCGTCGCCGGCCTGGTCACGGACGCCTACGATCAACCCGTTGCCGGCGCAAACGTCTGGGCCGAACCTCGCAATCTCGGGCCCCGCGCCGCTGTGCGGTCGTTTCGCCCGCAACGGGCGACAAGGGCCGACGACGGTTCCTTCCGCTTGCCGGATCTCGTTTACGGCAGCCCCTACCGCCTGACCGCCCAGGCTCAGGGGTTTCCGAGCACGGTTGTCGACGTACCCCCAATCGAACCCGGCGTTGCAGCCGACCCTGTTCGGATCGTGCTGACCAGGGGTCGCAATGCCTGGGGCCGAGTGGTCGACACCGACGGCGGCCCGGTAGCCGACGCGGAGGTCAAGCTGCGTTGGCCGGCGGTCAACGAGAGGTTTCTCTTCCGCGACCGTCTTGACGCGACCGAACCCACCGCGACGGACGAACGGGGGGAGTTCAACTTCCCGGCGGTCAGCGCCGGCGAGTACGAAGTTCTGGTATCGCACGCCGAGTACGTGAGGCACGGGAACCCGAGAGCCGAAGTGCCGGGCGGCGAGGGAGACATCGATCTGGGCGTCTTCACCCTGGTGGCCGGCGCGAAGATCCACGGCCTGGTCACCAATCCGGTACGTGAGCCGGTGGCCGGCGCCACGATACGCGCCCGGGATCTCGGCTCGATGGACTGGGACCAGGAGCGCACCGCCACATCGGACGCCGATGGCGCCTTCCAACTCACCGGGCTTCCGCACGAGCTCATCGACCTCCAGGTCCGCGCGGACGGCTACACGTCCCGTTTGCTGCGTGGAGCGCGACCGGGGACGGAAGAACCGATCGTGATCGAGTTGAAGACCGGCGCCTTGCTCACCGGCCGGGTCGTGGACACCGATGGAAGGCCCGCTGCCGGCGCCTCCATACGACTGGAGCCCGACGACTTCACTCTGAGGCTAGGCGTTGACGCGCGGGACCTCTTCAAGCGAGCCGACGGCGACGGACGGTTCCGCTTCGAGCACGTCGGTCCGGGGACCTGGTCGCTTGAAGCCAACCAGGGATCGGCGACAGCCAAGGCCGACGGAATCGAGCTGCAGCCGGGAACGCAGCGGGAGATCGACCTGCAGTTGCAGACTCAGGATCAACTGACGGTCATCGTCTCGACGCAGTTGAGAGAACCGGTGGCCGACGCGAGCGTTCGAGTCAGGTCTGAGGGCGCCTTCTCATCGACCGTGTCCGGCCCCACCGATGCCAGCGGCCGGGCGCAGATCGGGGTTACCCCCGGCGCCGCGCAGGTGACCGTCGAGCACGCGCAGTACCAGGACGAAACGACGCAGTTGGTCCTCGAACCCGGCAGCAACGAACTCGTTATCCAGCTAGGCCCCGGCGGAACCATTCGAGGCTCCGTCCGGTCGGCAGACGGCGCCCCACTGGCTCTGGCAACCGTCAAAGCCCAAGGCGAAGACTCGCTGAATATGCCCGCCGCCTACCGCCGCTACCTCAACCCGCCGTCAGAGACGATCTCCGACCGCAGCGGACAATTCCAGCTCACCGGCCTGGAACCCGGCAAGTACTTCCTCGCCGCCAGCGCCCCTGGTTTCGCGGAGAACGGTCCCGACCAGCCGATCGAGATCGACGGGCAGTCCGTGGACGGCGTGGACATCGTGCTGGAACCCGGCGGCTCGATCACCGGCGCCGTCACCGGACTGGACTCGACCGATCTGGCCAATGTCGAGATCAGCGCCACGAGGAACGCCGAGTGGCAAGTCACGGCGCCGGATCCAGAGGGCGCCTTCGCCTTCGAAAACCTGGCTCAGAGCGAATGGAAGATCGCGGCAAGGCGGGGTGACGGCTTTGGCGCGCGATCCGTGGAGCGTTCCGTGACGATCCGAAGCAGCACCGCGGATGTGTTCGTCGAGCTTCCGTTCGAGCGCGGCCTCCGCCTGAGCGGTCAGGTCCTGGCGGCCGGCGAGCCGCTGATCGGTGGATACCTGGGCACCGTTCAGCCTGGGAGCGAGGAGCTTCGATGGACGCAAACCGATCACCGGGGCGAGTTCGAGATCGAGGGCCTGGAACCCGGCGCCTACCAGTTGAGGATTCAGCAACCAACCGGCGGCACGGAGAGCCGCTCCATCGACCTGCAAACCGACCAGGAAGGTCTCCGCATCGATCTCCAGCCCCCGGCAACTCTCGTCGGCGTCGTCGTCGATGGCACCACCCGTCAACCGCTTGCGGGTGCCTGGTTGTGGGCCGGCGACGCTGCCCAGCTCGCCGCGTTGGTGAGGGAGGACAACACGGCGGCACTGGCACTTGGGACGGCCGGGAACACGTCCAGCTACGACGGAGGCAGGTTCGAACTCAAAATGGGCCCAAACGTCGAGCAACTGTGGGTCACCCGCGACGGGTACGCGGGCGCTCTGCTCCCCCTCAGCATTGCTCCCGGTCAACGCCAGATCGGCCTGGTCGTTGAACTGCAGCCGGCGCCGTCCGAGCCGGAGAACCCTTAGCAGGCGCTCCAGACCGACCGCGACCGGAGGCTAGCGCCCCCGTCACCTCCGCTCGTACGTGTACAACTTCCGGCCGCTGGCCGACACCGTCTCAACACGTCGCGTCGCGGCATAGGGCTCAAGCGCGGCCTCCCACGCCTCCGGCGTGTAGTCGGCGAAGCGGTCGCCGCGCAGCGTCAGCAGATCGTCGACCCGCGGGTCACCCTGGGGAACGAACTCGACCAGTCCGCGCGGCGCCAGGGAGACGAGCCAGGCGGCGATCCGGGGCAGCGGTACGTTGCGGCCGATCGCCAGGTGGTGGATTACTGCGAGGGCCAGCAGCGCATCCGCACTGCGGGAGCGGCGCCCGAACGAACGGCGTTCTACCTGCGCCCAGCCCTGGTCGGGCGACGGATTCGCCAGGTCCTGGTACAGCGGCAGAAAGCGCAACCGATCGGACCGCGCCCGCGCGCACGCGCTCTCCAGCGCACCGAAGTCGGCGTCGAAACCAATCACGTCGCGGGCGCCGCCTTCGAGCGCAATCGCGGAGAACTCGCCCGTGTTGCAACCGAGATCCCAGAGTTGCTCCGGCGGCGCCTCGGCGATGAAGGCACGCACCGATTCGGCCTTGCGGGAGGCTTCGCCCGTGTCGTAGCTGGTCAACGACGAGTAGTCGCTCCAGGTCGTGTCCGTGCCCTTGGGTTCGAGCTTCCTGATCCAGCGCCGGAGCTGGGCCAGAAGACCCCGGTAGGCGTTGCGCGGCAGAGGGCGCCGCTCTGTCCGCTCTGCCGCTTCGCTCCGCGAGCCGGCGCGGCGCTCGAAGCGGAGCGGCAGCAGCACGTGGGCCTGCATCCTCGGCGACCAGCGCATCCGACCCGGCAACAGAGCCGCCAGTTCCCGGGCCGGGATCCCCTCCTGCATCCCGCGGTACCACGCGTTGTGCGGGGCGCCGAGCTTCGCCGCCAGGAGCAGAGGGTTGAGGAACTGCTCACAGAACTGGGAGTGCCCCTGCCAGTACTCGCCCTCGCGGTAACGCCGCAGCGACAGCCAGTCGATGAACACCGGCTTGGCGCCCTTGAACTGCACGTTGTAGGCGCTCGCGTCGGAGAGGGAGACGCCCCTGTCGAGCAGCCGGATCTGCATCTCCAGATGATGAAGCGCCGCCGCCTTCAGCAGCGAAAAGGGCCACTCGTACGGGTACGAGATGAACGGCAGCCGGGGATGCTCCAGGACCACTCCGCCCGGCGGCGGCAGGACGCCGGCTTCGACCGGATCGACTTCCTCCGCCGCCACCAGCGCCCCCTCGACGACCAGGGCATCGACGACGCCGCAGCTCCGCACGTAGCGGTAGTCCTCAACCGCCGCCGGCGCGACGCTCCGGAAGATGCGGCCGTCCCGGCCCTCGATCACCTGACCCGCCGGGTCGCGGAAGGACGAAGGCTCAGCCTGGGACGCGGGGGTCTTCGCAGCCCCTGTTCGCACTATTCCGACTCTGACTCGTCGTTGCCGCCGTAGCCGAAGAAGGTCTGAATGCGCCGCCAGTAGAACCTGAAGGCAAGCGCCGCGGCCGCCACGCCCCCGATCACCGCCTGCAGGATCATGCTGCCCGACGCCGGATCAAGGTAAGCGTGGGCCGTCGCCGGCACGATCAGGGCCACGATCAAGGCGACCAGGAGATTCGTTCGATTCTGCGCCATTCGTCTCGCTCCAAGGTACCCGCCATCCCTGTGAACCGTTCGTGAAGACGAACAGATCCAAGGCGTTTCGTCAAGCGATCCGGGTTGTTCGAGCTTCTCGCCACGTACCGGGATTGTCCTGCCGCGCGCTAGAGTACCCGTCAGTGGCCCCCATCGGCGTGCCGTCCTCCTTCCGGAAGCTCGAGTCCGATCGCATGAGACCATCTCCCAGACCCCGCATGCGTCACAAGAGTCGTTGCCGGTTCGGGTTCGCGGCCGCGCTTACTACGGCGATGCTCTTTGCGCCGAACCTGCTCGGTCCGGCTGGCAGCGCACTGCAGGCGCAGCAGCAAGCCGCGGAGCCCACCGTTGCCGGAAGACTCGTGGGCCCGGACGGGGAGGCCGCAGCCGGCCTTGAAGTCCGCCTGATCCCGGTGCCGAACATCTACGAGCGGCGGCTCCGGGAACTCGGAGTGTCCGACGCGATACCGGTCGTCGATCGGACCCGCTCCGACGCCGACGGACGCTTCGAACTCTCCACGTCACGCGTGGGGCCCCACCAGCTCGAGATTCTGGCAGCCGCTCCCCAGACCAAACCACCCACCGTCGTGGCTCCGGTGTACGTCAGGCAAATCCTCCTCGCTGAGCCCACACTCCTGCCGCCGATCCGGCTTCCGACAATGCACAACCTGATCGTCGGCGCCAAGGACGAGGCGGGCCAGCCCGTCGTAGGGGCGCTGGTCCTTGTGCAGGCCGCGTACTGGTCTGCCCCTGAACACCGGCGGCACAGCGCAAAGAAGCTGACGTCTCCGTTCTTTGGCCGCGCCGCGGCCCGCACCAACAGCGACGGAATGGCGCGATTCTCCATACCCACCGCCGCTTCCAGCGTCGCCGTCGCGGCGCCCGGCTTCAACCTCAGCGTAGACGATCTCTCTCAAGACCGAGCAGCGTTCCAACTCAGGCGCGCCGAAGGCGTCACCTTCCGGGTCCTGGATCGCGACGGAGCGCCAGTCCCCCGCGCAGTCATTCGCATCGGCGGCAACGAAGCGATCCCACTCGCTCTCACCGACGAAGGGGGCGAGGCCACGGTCGGGCTGATGGGTGGAAGAGGGATCTCCTACCAGATCGAAACTGAGGACGGCTCCTTCGCCCAAACCGCGCGCGTGAAGCGCGAGCCCCCTAGTCCTGACGGACCCCGGATCGTAGAAGTCCACCTCTGGCCCGGCTTCGAGCTTCGAGGTCAAGTAGTGAACGCGACGACCAACCAGCCGATCGAGCTTGCGACACTTTGGATCGCTGGCCAGCTCGACAGACTCGCCTGGTCCGGCGACGGCGGCGAGTTCACGCTGACCGCGCGTGCCGACCACCGCCTATGGGTCGCCTCGGAGGACGCCGGTCTGCCCCGGCCGGCAATCTGGATCGCTGCCGCGGACTACGCCACGAAGCGAGTCTGGCTCGGGTCGGAGCATCTCCAAGCGGCCGACCGCCGCAAGCCGCTCCGGGTTGAACTCCGGCAGAAACGACCAAGTCAGGCGCCGGACTGACCCGCGGTGGAGATCGTCAAGTTCGTGCGGACAAGCTTGACCCGGGTGGCCGTGACCGGCGCGGCGGCGCTGTGCCTGGGCCTGTTTCCCGAGCTGACCGGCGATCGCCTGCACGCGCAACCGCAGCCCAGTCCCCAACTGACGGTCACGGGAACCCTGGTCGACGAGGAGGGCGCGCCGGCTGCGGACCTGGACCTTGAACTGCGGCCGTACCCGAGCCGCTACGAACGCCGGCTTCATGACCTGGGAGAGCCGCGCGGACTGCCGGCGGCGGTGGACGCCACCCGGTCCGACGCCGACGGCTCGTTCAAACTGACCGCGCCGGCGGTCGGAACCTACCGGTTGGACATCGCCGTTGCGGCAGGCGACGCGACGCCGGACGCCGGCCGCGTCGTCACGGCGCCGGTGTTCCACACCCTGACGCCCCTGGCGGCGCCGATCGTCCTGCCGCCCATCGAAGTCCCGGAATGGCACACGCTGGTGGTCGGCGCGAAGGACACGGACGGCCGACCCATCGAGGGCGCATCGATCGTCGCCGACCCCGCCCTGTGGCGTTCCGAACGCGCCGACTCGGCCCGCGGCCAAGCGCAGTGGAATCGGCGGCAGCAACGGGTCTACCCGCGCTTCGGGCGCGCCGTCGCCCGCACCGACGCCTCCGGGCTCGCCAGGTTCTCGATGCCGACCGCGGAGGCGAACGCCTTCGTCTCGGCGCCCAAGTTCCGGCTGCGCGCGGGGCAGGTCGGCGGCAGCAGCGGTTCCTTCGAGCTGGCGCCGGGCGCCGGCGTCACCGTCCGCGTCCTCGATCCGCAGGGGCGGCCCGTTCCGCGCGCGGCGGTCACCGTCGGCGAAAGTCAGGACGTCCCCCTGGCGCTGACCGACGACCGCGGCGAGGCGACGGTCGGTCTTGCGGGGAGCGATAGCCTCGTCTACCAGGCAATCGCCGAAGACCGTTCCCTCGCGTGGACCGCGCCCCTGGGGCCCGAGGCCGGCGACGCCGGCGCGCCCCGGACCGTCGAGGTCAAGCTCAAGCCGCCGGCCGAGATCGCGGGCCGCGTCACCGACGCCGCCACCGGCCGTCCAGTCGCGGGCGCCGCGGTCTGGCACCGGCCCGGCGAGAAGACTCGATCCGGCCCGGGCGGCGCCTTCGTCCTGCGCGCCTGGCTCCACCAGGGCCAGGCCCAGCTCAGCATCGCCGCCGACGGTTACCAGGCGACCACCGCCATGGTGACAGCGGAGCGGCTCCGGTCCGCCGATGGCGTCGACATCGTGCTGGCGCCATCGGCGCCACTACGCGGGGACGTCGTGGACGTATCGGGAAGTCCAGTGGCGGGCGCGTGGCTGAGGATCGAACCGACCGGCGGAAGTGGCGTTTGGAGTATCGGGCCCAGGGGCTGGGAGGCGACCTCGGCCACCGATGGTTCCTTCTTCATCGGCGGCGCCGCATCCGGGCACGCCTACCGGCTCCACGCCGAGGCGGACGGCTACGCGCCAAGGACCGTGGCGATTCCGGCGGCGCCCGCAGGCGCGGCGCGGGAGCCCGTTCGCGTCGCCCTCACGCGTGGCCAGCTTGTCCAGGGGATCATCGCCGATTCACAAGGCGTTCCCATTGCCGGCGCCGAGGTCGCGCTCCTGCCGGTTGCGACGACCAGGGACGGCGGCTACTCGTGGAACGCCTCTGCAAGGAGGACCAGCACAACCGACGCCCGCGGTGCGTTCGAGTTCCCCGGCACCGCGGCCGGCCGCCATGAGCTGACCGCCAGCCACCCGGACCACGTCAGCGTCCTGGCGGCCGAGCTCGACGTGCCTTCAGGCGAGGGCGCGAAGGATCTGGGCACGCTCACGCTCGATGTCGGCGCGGCGATCGAGGGTGTAGTACGCGATCCCCGCGGTAGTCCGGTGAGCGGCGCTCGGGTGAGCGCCTACCAGGACAACGTCAATCGCCGCCGGCCTATCGACCCGGAAATCAGGACCGGGGTCACGCAAGCGGACGGCACGTTTCGCATCGGCGGATTCCGCGACGAACCGGCAGACCTCGTTGTCTATGCCGAAGGCTACGAACGGTTCGAAATGACCGCGGTGCGCCCGCAGGCAGGCGTCCTGATCGAGGTCCAGTTGGGCGAGGGGGCCCGGCTCCTGGGCCGGGTCCTCGATGCCGACGGCGAGGGCGCCGCCAATGCGTTCGTAAGCCTGTGGCTCGATCGCGGCCCGATCATTAGCCGAACAGCATGGAGTCCCGATCCTCCCAGACACGACACGAGGACCGACGGCGACGGCCGTTTCCACTTCGACGCGCTCGGCCCGGGTCCGTGGTCCGTCCAGGTCGCCGGCGAGCAGTTGGCGGAGGATGTCGGCGCCATCCGGCTGCGGCCGGGCGAACAACGCGAGATCGAGCTCCGCCTGCGCGTCCAGGGCCGGCTCGTCGGCGTCGTGACCGACCCGTCCGGCGAACCGGTCGCCGGAGCGGAGGTCCTCGTCCAGCCGCTCGACCCGACAGGTCAGGTGACAGGCACACACTCCGGCCCCCGAGCCGACGCCAGCGGCGCCTACGAGGCCCGCGGCGTCCCCTCGGGGCCCGCCCGGGTCGTCGCGCGCCATCCGGCCTATCGGGACGGCGTGCGCGAGGTCGTGATCAAGCCTGGAACGAACGAGATCGATCTCGAGCTTCGACCCGGTTGGGAAATCAGCGGAACCGTGACCACAGCCGGCGGCGCGCCGGTGGCGCTCGCCTGGGTCAAGGCCCACGCGGTCGAGCCGTCGGCTTCCCTGGACGAACTGGCCGACCCCCGGCGGCGCTTCCCTCCCCGGGGCCCGCTGCAAGCCGTCACCGGCCAGGACGGAACCTACCGAATCGGCGGCCTCGACGATGGCAGGTACAACCTGCGGGCCCACGCGGACGGCTACGCGCGGACCGCGTCCGGCCGTTTCCCCGTCGCGGTCGCCGGAGGCTCCCTGACCGGCGTGGACTTCGTGCTCCACCGGGGAATCACGCTGCGCGGAGTCGTCACGGGCCGCCCGCCCGAAGCGTTCGCCGGCATCCGCATCACGGCGGCGCAGGAACAACTTCTCGGCGGAATGACGACCCCCGACATCGAAGGCCGCTTCCAACTGGAGGAACTCGGACCGGGAAGATGGACCGTCAGCGCCGAAGAAGGTGACGGCCGCACCGTCGAACGCTCGGTCACGCTCGACAGTGGCCCGGGAGAGGCGTTCGTCGAACTGAACTTCGAACCCGGTCTCACGCTGACCGGCGAGGTCCGGTCCCAGGGGCAACCGCTCGCCGGCGGCGATGTCATCTTGGTCGAAGGCACTTCGCGCGGCCGTCAGGCGCGCACCGCGCGCATTGATCAGCAGAGCCGCTTTCGAATCGACGGCCTGGAACCGGGCGCCTACAACATGCTGGTCGCTGAACCGAACGGCGCCACCCATTCCCGACAGATCGAGATCCAGGTCGACCAGGACATCGTGATCGACCTCAACCCCCCGGCGGTGCTGGCCGGGACCGTCATCGACCGGGCGACCCGCCTACCGCTCGCCGGCGCCCACCTGATCGCCATCGTCGTGGACACCGAAGCGGAGGTGGCCCCGGGCGCCGAGGAGCCGGGGATTCCTGCCGGCTACGCCCTGAGCAACGCCGGCGGCGAATACCGGCTTGAATTCGCGCCCGGACCGTCGACCGCCCTGACGGTCCAACGAGAAGGCTACGAGGGGTTCAGCTTACCCCTCGACCTGGTCCCCGGCGAACGCCGCGGAGGGTTCATGATCGAACTGCAACCCGAGTAATCGGGCCAGCCTGAACGGGTGCACCGGGATCGAGCCGGTCACCCGGCCCCACTCCAAGCGCATTGAGTACCCGCGCGGGGAGTGTGACCTGACGTTTCGATGTGATCTTGACGATCATGGTGTCTTCCAGTTCAAGAAGCTACTCCGGTAAGGCGACCGGATCAACACCGCGGCTGGCGTCGCCGATTGCCGGCCCGATCCCCTGAGCCCGGAAGCCGGCGCTGCGCGCCGATGCCGGCCAGAAGGCCGCGCACCCGGTTCCTGCGCCACAATCCCGCAAGTCGTAGGATTGCGCGCCGACACCAACGACAGCACGCGACAGGCTCGAGCTACACGCAGGGAGAAACAGGTGGACATAGCGAACAGGATCATGGTCGTCACCGGCGGAGCTTCCGGAATCGGCAAGGCGCTGGCGGAAGCGTTTCACCGCGAGGGCGCGCGCCACGTCGTGGTCGCCGACCGGGACGAGGCGGGAGCCAAGGCGGTCGCCGAGGCGATCGGCGGCACCGGCATAGGCCTCGACGTCGCCGACGAGGACGCGGTGCGCGACCTGGTCGCCGCGACGGCCTCGAACATCGGGCCGATCGACCTGTTCATGTCGAATGCCGGCTACGTAACCATGGGCGGGCTCGAGGTCCCCAACGAGGAGATCAACGACATGTGGGATGTTCACGTGATGTCCCACGTCTACGCCGCGCGGGCGGTTCTGCCGTCGATGATCGAGCGCGGCGAGGGCTACATCATGAGCACCGCCTCGGCGGCCGGGCTCCTGACCCAGCTCGGCTCGCTCGCCTACTCGCTGACCAAGCACGCCGCGGTGGCGCTGGCGGAGTGGATCGCGATCACCCACGGCCACCAGGGCATCCGCGTCTCGGTGCATTGCCCGCAGGCGGTGAGGACGAACATCGGCGCCAACAGCCCTACTGCCGGGCGCTTCGGCGAGGCCGTCGGCGTCGCTTCAGGCGACGGCGTTCTGACCGCCGAACAGGCGGCCGAAGTCTGCATCGAAGCGATCCGCGAGGAGCGGTTCTGGGTCCTGCCCCATCCCGAGGTCGCGGAGTACGTCCGCCGCAAGGCGACCGACGTCGACCGCTGGCTCCACGGCATGAGGCGGTTCCAGGGCCGGCTGTACGAAGGCAAGCAACTGCCCGGCGACTGGTTCGTCGACGCCCAACAGCGCGACTGAGCCGCCCCGGGCGCAACCAAGGGCGACGACGTAGCGGTCCTCTTGCTGCGCGGCGCGGGCGGCGCTCTCTGCTCCGGTCTCGACCTGGGCGAGTTCAAGGCCGATCCGCCGCCGAACTGGATGCCCGCCTTCAGCGGACAGTGACCGCCCGGCGCGGTAGGATAGGAAGCAATGACGGCCTTCTCATTAGACGACAAGTACACGCTCACTGAAGGCCGCGTGGCGATGACCGGTATCCAGGCTCTGGTCCGGCTGCCGATGGACCAGCACCGCCGGGACCGCGAAGCCGGTCTGCGGGTCGGGGGGTTCATCAGCGGCTACCCGGGATCGCCACTCGGCGAATACGACAAGCAACTCATGCGGAACGGCCGGCTGCTGGCCGAACACGACGTGGTCTTTCAGCCGGGGATCAACGAGGAGACGGCGGCGACCTCGATCTACGGCGCCCAACTCCTCGAGCGGTTCCCCCACCAGCGCTACGACGGGGTGGTCGGCATCTGGTACGGCAAGACCCCCGGCGTCGACCGCTCCGGCGACGCCTTCCGCCACGGCAACTTCATCGGCACGGGCAAGCACGGCGGCGTGCTGGTGCTGGCCGGCGACGACACCGCCTGCAAGAGTTCGACCATTCCCGGCGACAGCACGATCAGCCTCTTCGACCTCTCGATGCCGGTGCTCTATCCCGGCGACCCGGCGGAGGTCCTGGAACTCGGCCTGCACGGCATCGCCCTGTCCCGGTTCTCCGGTCTGTGGACCGCGCTGAAGGTCGTGACCAACGTCGCCGACGGCGGCGCGGTCATCGATCTGCCTCAGATGCCGCCACCGGTTCTGCCGGATCTCGAAATCGACGGCCGACCGTTCCAGAAGCATCTCGACATCCGGCTGCTGCCGCCGCATACGGTCGAGATGGAGCGCCAGATCTTCACCGAGCGCACCGTGGCCGCCCTGGAGTACGTCCATGCCAACGGCCTGGACAGCATCCGCTGCGCCAGCCCCGGCGACCGCCTGGGCCTGATCGCGGCCGGCAAGCCCTACCGCGACCTGCGCCTGGCGCTCAACTTGCTGGGGCTGGACGAAGCAGCGCTCGACCGCCACGGCATCCGCGTCCTGAAGCTCGGTTGCATCGCGCCGGTCGAAACGCGGCGCCTGCGCGAGTTCGCCGCCGGCCTCGAGGAGATCGTCGTCGTCGAGGACAAGCGCGGCTTCATCGAAACCCAGGTGCGGCAGACGCTCTACAACCTGCCCGACCGGCCGCTCGTCGGCGGCAAGCAGACGCCAAACGGCGAGGCGCTGTTCCCGATGCACGGCGAACTGGAGGGTCACCAGATCGCCCTGATCCTCGGCGCCTACCTGGAGCAGCGGCTGCCCGGCGCCGTGCCGGCGGAGAAGCTGTCGCACCTGCGGACGGGCGCCGAATCCGCCGACCTGGCGGCGACCCTGCCGGCCGCGCTGCCGCGCACGCCCTACTTCTGCAGCGGCTGCCCCCACAACACCTCCACCCAGCTACCCGAGGGGTCGGACGCCGCCGGCGGCGGCATCGGCTGCCACGCGATGGCGATGTGGATGGACCGCGGCATCAGTTGGCTGCCGCAGATGGGCGGCGAGGGCGCCTGCTGGATCGGGCTTGCGCCCTTCACCGAGCAGGAGCACATCTTCCAGAACGTCGGCGACGGCACCTACGCCCACTCCGCCAGCAAGGCGATTGAGGCCTGCATCGCCGCCAACCTCCACATGACCTTCCGCATCCTCTACAACGCGGCGGTCGCGATGACCGGCGGGCAGGACGCGGTCGGACTGCTCAGTTCGGTCGGCGTGTCGAAGCAGCTCCAGCTCCAGGGCATGAAGCGGGTGGTTCTGGTCACCGAAGACCTCGAACGCTTTCCCCACCGCGACGACAACGGCGTCGAGATCCGGCACCGCCGCGACTACGACGCCGTGCTCAAGGAACTGCGCGCGATCAAGGGCCCGACCGCCGTCGTCTACGACCAGCAGTGCGCCGCGGAGAAGCGCCGCGAGCGCAAGCGCGGCATCCAGGCGACGCCGAGCCAGCGCGTCTACATCAACCCGGCCGTATGCGAGGGCTGCGGCGACTGCGCCGCGAAGTCGAACTGCCTCTCGGTCGCGCCGCTTGAGACGGAGTACGGCCGCAAGACCCAGATCCATCAGTCGTCCTGCAACCTGGACTACTCGTGCATCGAGGGCGACTGCCCCGCCTTCATGACGGTCGACCTGGGCGCGGCCACGAAGCCGGTGCGGCGCGCCGCGGCCGCTCCTCTGGTCGCGGACGAGGTGCCGGAACCGGCCGGCAAGGTCAGGGAACACGACACCTTCAGAGCCCTGCTGGTGGGGATCGGCGGCACCGGCGTGGTCACCGTCGACGCCATCCTGGTCACCGCGGCCCTGCTCGAGGGTCGGTACGCCGTCCACCTCGACCAGACCGGCCTTGCGCAGAAGGGCGGCGCGGTCGTGTCGAACCTGCTGCTCAGCAGCAAGCCGATCGACCGGGCGAACAAGCTCGGCGAGGGCGAAGCCGATCTGGCCCTGTCCTTCGACCTGCTCGCCACCGTCGCCACCGACAACATCAAGCGGTTCTCGAAGGAGACGACGGCGGTGGTCGCCAACACGGCCGGAATCAGCCCGGCAGCCGTGATCACCGACAGCGCCGCGCGGATGCCGCCGCTCGACGAGCTGCGCAAGCGTCTGGCCCTGTTCACCGACCGCAACCGGAGCTACTTCGTCGACGCGGAGGCCGCCACCGAGCGGCTGCTCGGCAACAGTGTCACCGGCAACATCTTCCTGGTCGGCGCCGCCTACCAGCAGGGCCTGCTGCCGCTCGAGTCGCGCTTCATCGAAGAAGCGCTGCGGGCGAACGGCGTGGCGGTCGACGACAACATCCAGGCCTTCCGCTACGGCCGGCTCTCCGTCGCGGACCCGGAGCGGTTCCGAAGCGCCTCCGGTCTCGAAGGTCCCAAAGCGCAGACCGCGGCGACAGCCCTGGAAGCCGCCCGCGTCCGGATCGAGCGCTGGGCGCCGAAGTTCGGGCCCGAACTGGAGCGCCTCCTGGCGGCCGCACCGCAGGGAGGCGCGCTCGACCGCCTACTACCGGGCCGCGTCGCCGACCTGCTCCTCTACCAGGGCACGGGGCTCGCCGAGCGCTATCTGGCGTTCGTCGGCGAGGTCGGGGAGGCCGAGGAATCGAGACTGCTCGGTCACACCAGGGTGCGCGAGGAGGCGGCCCGCTACGGCTTCAAGCTGCTGGCGGTCAAGGACGAGTACGAGGTCGCCCGCCTGTGGCTGCAGGACCCGATCTGGGACCAGATCGCCAACAACTACGACGGTCCGATCGACCGCCACATCCTGCTCCACCCGCCGACCCTGCGGCGGATGGGCTGGCAGCGGAAGATCAAGTTCGGCGCCTGGTCCCGGCCCATGTTCCGGCTGCTCTACGCGGTGCGCCGGCTCCGCGGCACCGCCTTCGACATCTTCGGCGCGACCCGCCATCGCCGTCTCGAGGGTGCCCTGTTCGACTGGTACCGGGAGCTTCTACACGAGACGCTCGACCGGCTCGATGCCGAGTCCGCCCCACTGGTGATCGAGGCAGCGAAACTGCCCGACTCGATCCGCGGCTACGAAGGCGTCAAGGAGCGCACGATCGCCACCGCGAAGACCCGGGCGAAGCAGCTCCTGGACCAGCTCGACGAGCAGTCCCTCGGCTCGCGCGTGGCGTGAAGCCCTCGTAGGATTCCGCACCGTGACGCCCTATCGACGACTCCCAGCCCTCTGTGCGCTCTTCGCGCTGCTGATCGCCGCGGCCGCATCGGCGGCCGCCCAGCCCACAGCCCACCCCGTCCTGAGCGCCTTCCTGCCCATCGACGAGTACATCCTCGAGATCGACGGCCAGGCCGATTCCGGCGCCAGGCTCTACCTCTCCCAGCGGGCCGCGGCGATGCTGATCCTCAGCGACTCCCTGGGCGAGCCCGTCCTGCTGTGGGCGCGCACCATGGCCGTGGACCGTTTGCCGGCCGCCGATCTCCTGGCCGCCGGCGGCGGTTACGACGTGGTCGCCGAACCGGGCAAGTCGTACGTCGGCGAGGCGTCGGCCGACCAGACCGCCATCGCCTTGCCGATCGAGGGCCGCAACGTCCGCATCGTGCCCCGGCCGCCGCTGGTCGGCGACCGCACCCTGGGCGAACTGCTCGAGCACTCGCCCGGCTACCGCGCCGGCATGCAGGCCTTCCAGCCCAACGCTGCGGCCATGGCGGCCCTCCGCGACGCCGGACCGGCCCGTGTACGTGTCTTCTTCGGCACCTGGTGCAGCGTCTGCAAGCTCGTGCTCCCCAACCTGCTCGAAGTCGAGGCCGGCCTTGAAGGCTCGGACGTCGCCTTCGAGTACTACGGCCTGGCCTCACCCCCCGCCGGCTGGGACGACCCCGAGGTCAAGGGCAACGAAGTGACGGGCCTGCCGACCGCGATCGTCTACCGCGACGGCCGCGAAGTCGGCCGCTTCGGCGGCGCCACCGACTTCGCCCAGCCCGCGCAGGCGCTGCAAGCCCTGCTCGCCGGGTCTCAGTAGCCACTGGGACTTCCCACCCTTTTGCAAGGGTATTCAGGTGGGTTGTGGTCTGTTGTGTCATGCGGCGATTGCTTGGTTCCGTGAGGTGTCGAAGAGGGTGCGGTCTCGAAGCATGGCGCAGGCGACGGAGAGGAGTCGGTCGACGACTTGTCGCAGTGCTCGTCCGTGGGTTTTGCCCTGTGCCTTCATGGCGTCGTACTTTGTTCGGCTGACGGGGTCGTGCTGGATGGCGACCCGTCCCCAGTGGAACGCGGCGTCGTTGAGGCGCTGGTTGGCCGCGAGTCGTCGCATGACGATCAGTTTCTTGCCGGACTTGACGGTGACGGGCGCGACGCCGGAGAGGCAGCGTAGTGCCTCGTGGTCTCTGCGGCGGAGAGCTTCGTCGGCCTCCGAGAGGAAGGTGGCGAGGCCGAAGGCGCCGAGTCCGGGCAGGGAGCGGAGGATGGCGGCGTCGCTCGGCTGTGGCGGTCGACGTTCGTCATCCTTTGGGGTCTCGTCTTCGAGTTCGTGGAGCATGCGCTTGAGGCGTCGCTCGGCGTCGGCGATCTGGCGCTTGACCGCCTCGAGCACTGGTGTGAGGAGGCGGACGCGGTCTGTGGCGGCCTGGACGCTGGAAGGCCTGACGGCGATCGGCTCGACCCGCAGTTGGTCACGCAGTTCGGTGGCAGTCAGCCGGCGGATGCGGTGTTGTTTGAGCAGCTTGGCGAAGCTGGCTTCGCGTACCCGTCGCGCCTTGGCCGGCGTCGGCGCCAGTTGCCACAGGGCCAGAGCGAAGGGCGCCGACACGTCGCCCTTGACCGCGGCGAGAAACTGCGGGTAGTAGCGCCAGAGCTGGTCGCGGAGCTGGTTTTCCAGGCTGTTGGCATGGTCAAGCAACTGCTTGCGGGCGCGGGACAACTCGCGCAACTCGACGATGGCGTCATCGGAGGCTTGCCGACGGCGCAGACACTGGGGGTCGGTGCGCAGCGCCGCGGCGAGCACCCTCGCGTCGCGACGGTCATCCTTGGCGCCGGCGACCGAGAAGCGGTCCCTGAAACGGTCGAGCTGCTTGGGGTTGATCGAATAGACGGCGAAGCCTCGCTCCAGGAGGCTCTCGACCACGGGTCCGTGCGGCACCTCGATGGCAACGCCGATCTCGCCCGCAGGGGCGTGGCCCGCGCACTGGAGAAGCCAGCTCGCCATGGCCGAAAGCCCCTTTGCCGCTGTGGGCGAACGCACCCTCTGCAACTGTCCTGCCGTCCCGATCCAGCACGCACGCATGGTGGGTCTCCGATCCCCAGTCCACGCCGGCAAACCAACTCTCCGTCATTGCGCCTCCTTTGTCTCCGCTTGCGTTACTCTCTACTGGTCGGCACGCCGCGTTGCCTGCCCGTACCTGTACTGGTGCTCTTTGGCACTGACTTCCCACTGGGCGTCCAACGCGGCGAAGCAGCCGGGACACGAGTCCCAGTCAGGTGCTCGAAGCACAGTGCGCCGGTGGTTGTTCCCGGCTGCTTGCCGACTTCTCATGAACTCAGGCGAGGCCAAACCGACCCGCCCCCATGGCTGCGGAATCTGCCGGTCCCGCGGAAAACGACAGACCGTTTCCCGCCCGACCTTGGAAACCGGCAGGAGCCGGTTCCCACAGCTACCGCAGCCACTACGACTACTGTCTCACCTGACCTCAGAACACGCCCAAAGTCCATCCCTGAAAGGTACAGGTGTGCCGGCGTCCTCGCCCGCATCCGGTCACTGAGACCGACCTACAACCCAGCCTCCCGGCCGTTGACAACCACCGGCTCCTCCGCCGGCCCCCTGCTGCCCACCGTGACTTCCGCGCCCCAGCGGCGGCTGGCAGCCCAGAACGAGACCTCGTAGGAACCCGGCGTCACACAGCCGAGGCCGAGACGGCCGGACTCGGAGAAGCGGACGCCCTCGCCGGCGCCGGTCAGATGGCTCGCGATCTCGGCGCCGGACTCGGTCGTCATGCTGAGGAAGGAGAGCGGTTCGCCGGCGCATTCGGCGGCCGGACAGCGGAGTTCGAGCAGGCGGCCTATCGGCAGCGACTCGCGCAGCGTTGTCGTGCGGCCCTCTTCGACATTCAGCCCGACGCCGCCGGTACAGGCGGTGCCGTCGTTCCAGACCACGGTCACCTCTCCGGCCGGCACACTCATAGTTCTCTGCCCGGCAGCCGATGCCAAACCGCCGCCGACCACATTGCCCACCGCATTGACGAAATGAAGCCAAGCGCCCGCGGCCGGACTGCCGTCGCCACGCCCGAGTTCCACTTCGAGTACGCCCGGCTCTGCTTCGTCGACACGCAACACCTGAGGCAGGGGCGGCTCGGTGGTGAGAAGGAGGTCCTGGGACGCGGTTCCCGCCCGGCTACTCCTGCCCTCCCGCGCGAGGGTCGGCGACACTCCCGCATCGGCCTTGAGCCGGTACGAGCCCGGCGGCGCCGGCGGCAACTCGAAGCGCCCGTCGTCGCCGGCCCCGGCGTAGGCAACCGTCCGGCCGACATCGCCGATCAGAGTGACCTGGCCAGCGACCGGCGTGCCGTTCGCATCGAGTAGCGCGCCCGTCACGCGAACACCGCCCAACTCCATCTGCGCCACCGGCTCGGCCGGCCACAGCCGCCCGATCTGACTGCCGTCGCCGGCGTACCACGTCATCCACAGCAGGTCATCGGCCACGCCATCGACCTCGAACGAGCCGTCCGCGCCCACGGTCGCCCGTACGGTGGAGCCCCCCGTCCCCAACATCCGGGACGTTTCGCCGCCGCCACGTCGCTGCGAGACGAGCTGGAGCTTCCCCGAGCTACGCGATGCGTCGTAGACGCTGCCGAAGGCCACCGTGCCGCCCGCCACCGGGCGCCCGTCCAGGACCAGTACGCTGTGGATGACCCGGGTCGAGATGGGAACATCGACTGTCTGCACGTCGGCCGGACCTTCTTCGATCGCGACCTCCTGCGACACGCGGAGGCGGCCGGTACCGTCGACGACTTCGAGCCGGTAGTCGCCGGGCGCCGCCAGGAACTCGGCCTGCACCTTCGATTCCTCGTCGCTGCGCGCCCCTGCGTCGGCCTCGGCCGACGACCGCAGGGGCGTCTCGAGGATCGGCGCCTCGATCTCCCGGAAACGGTCCAGCAGACGAACCGTCCCGCCGCCGATGCCGGCAACGCGCACCGCCACACGGCGCCCGGAGTCCAGCCAGGACTCGCCCTGGTCGGCCAGTTCGTTCTGACCCAGCACGATGAGCCGGTCCGTGACCGGCGCCCCCAGGCACTGCCGCCGCAAGTGGTAGCGACCCGCCTCCAGGCCGCCGAGCAGGTACCGGCCGTCAGCATCGGAAACCGTCAGGTGGCGCTGTCCCATCATCAAGGCCGCAACGGCGCCCGCACCCGGCGGGAGCAGTTCAACCAGGCAGCCGGCGGCTGGTTCCGCACCGACCGCGTCGAACAGACGTCCCTGCACGAGCGCCCCCGGATCGAGGGCGATCAGACCAAGCTCGATCTCGCCGCCGGGTACCGGAACGACGCGCACGAGCCGGGACTCAAGGTAGTTCTCGGCCCGAAACGAGAGGTCGACCGCAGTGTTGCTAGCAAAGGAAGCACTGATCGGCACCAACACCGGGCCCTCGGCGTCCTCGACGTCGTGGGAGGAGCCGGCCATCCGTCCAACGGCATTGGTGCGCATCGTGAAGTTCCGGATCGGCTCGCCGACGGCGCCGACGAGTTCGACCCGCACTTCGCCAGCCGAGGCCGGCTCTGCTTCGGCCTCCCCAGCCAGCTCCTCCCCGGCCACGAGTTCGAAGACCACGCGGGAAGCCTGCCGGCCCTGCTCGATGGTGCGGGCGTCCGTCTCGAAGCCTGGCGCATCCGCCGTCGCCTGGAGATTCCCGGCCGGAAGGCCCGCAAGCTCGAACGCGCCCCGTTCCCCGCTGTCGACGCACCGCCGCCTGGGCCCGAACCAGTCGGGCAGGCCGGCGTCCCGCCATGACGTACAGACCCTCGCTCCGGCCACTGTGCGACCGCCCGCACTCTCCCGAACGACGCCCTTCGCCGTCCGCCCCGCCTGCAGCCTGATCACGCTCGGCGGCGGCGCGTTCGCGTACTCGCCGACGAAGGGCAAGTGCTCCGGATGATCGACGATCACGGTCAGGCCGTGAAGGCGGGGCACGGCGCTTTCGATCACGCCGTCTGCCGCGGTGCCGCTTCGGACGAGGATGGAGGTGGCCGGCGAGAGACCGCCACGGCTCGGCTGCAGCACCGTCACCGACGCCTCGCCGGCGGGCCGGCCGTCTGCTCCCAGGACGACGATCTGGCCTGGCGCCGGTGTCGGCGCCTGCTGAGCGCCCACCGGAGCGCCAAGCGGCTGGAGAATGGCAAAGCAGGCAAGAACAAGACTCAATCGCATGATGGAACCTCCCCAGCGAGAATAGCGGCCGAACTCAACAGGAGAAACCGGATCGGCGGCCGAAAATAGCCCTCCAGGCCGCTGGTCGACTCCTCGAGCACCCAGTACCTGCGGCCAGGCAGCAGACTCACGTGGGGCGCGTTGGTCGGCAAGCGGATCTTGTCAACGACGGCGTCTCGCTTCGGGTCGATCCGGTGCAGATCCCAGACCGGTTCGCCACCCATCGCGTCCCGCATCAGGACATAGAGGCTGTCTTCGTCGGCGAAGAGGCCGGCTGGATAGCTGGATGCCTCCAATGCCGCGTAGAAGGCGTCGCGCCCCTCCGGACCATCGCGAGGCAACGCCGGCATCGACGCCGGCAGGTCCGGAAAGGCCTCCAGTCGCCGTCCGTCCGCGACAAGCTCCTGAACGAACGGCCCAGCCGGCGAAAACCGCAATGCGAACACCGCGGCGGCTCGACCGCCGGTCGTCGCAAGATCGTGCAACGATCCATACCAATAGCGCTCCCCCTCGAACCCGGGCCAGGCGGCCAGCTCCCGGAGCGCTCCTCCGGGCCGATTGGGCTGGAGCGCTGCTCCGAACTCCGCATACTCCCTCTCCGCGTACTGCCCAGGGATCAACCGCTGCCCCTGTAAATAGAGCCGGTCGCGAAGGGCGGCCAACTGGCCGATGCCATCAACGTCGTCGCCCTCCCACTCACCATTCGATCACTCTACGTCGCTCTCCCAGAGCACCCGCACCGGTCGAAGGTACATGTCCAGTTCGAGGAGACGATCGTCCTCTGAAAAGCCGTCGGCCAGCAAGTAGCCATCACCCCAAGGCTGGATTGCCGTGGGCGACACGAAGTTCAGTGCCAGATCCTCTCTCTTCCAGCCGTTGACGACCCGCACCAGTCCCTCGGATGTGCTGTAGACGAGCAATCGCGACTGGTGCATATCCGCGAGCACGAACCGCTCGTCGTCCACCCAGGTACCGCGGATACCACCGAGTAGAGGGAGCTCGGCGACCTCCAGCGGACGGCACGCGAGTTCAGGCTTCCCGCCCACCAGCGAACAGCCGCTGAGATTCAGCGAAGCGAGGACGACGAGAGCCGGAACGCCCGTTCTCAGTCGCACGACAGTGCCTCCCCGGCGCGAACAGCCGCGGCGTCCAGCAGGAGAAGCCGGACCGGCGGCCGAAGCGGATTCACGAAGCCGCTGCTCGATTCCTCAAGCAGCCAGTACCGGCGGCCCGGAAGCAGGCTCACGTGGGGTGCGTTCGTCGGCAGGCGGAGTTTGCCTACGACCGCATCCCGCTCCGGGTCGATGCGATGCAGATCCCAAACGACCGCGTCGCCGGTTGCGTCCCGCACCAGGACGTAAAGACTGTCCCGGTCGGCGTAAAGACCGGCTGGATAGCTGGACACCTCCAATGCCGCGTAGAACTCGGCGAAATCATGGCGAGGCAACGCCGGCAACGGCGCCGGCAGTTCCGGAAAGGACTCGAGTCTTCGGCCGTCGGCGACAAGCTCCCGAACAAACGAAGCAGCCGGGGTGATCTCAAGTGCAAACGCCGAGCCGGCTCGACCGTCGGTCGTCGCAAGATCGCGGAGCGACCCATACCACTGCCGAGCGAGGGCGGGCCAAGCGGCTACTTCCCGGAGCGCTCGTCCCGGCCGATTGGGCTGGAGGGCAACTCCAAACTCCGCATACTCCCTCTCCCCGTACTGCCCGGCGGCCATCCGGTGCGCTTGCACATAGAGGGTGTCGCGTAGGGCGGCCAACTGGCCGATGTCATGAACGTCGTCGCCCTTCCACTCACCATTCGACCGCTCCACATCGCTCTCCCAGAACACTCGAACCGGTCGAAGGTTCGCGTTCAGTTCGAGGAGACGATCCTGGTCCGTGAAGACCTCCGCCAGCACGTAGCCGTCCTCCCAAGGCTGGATGTCGGCTGGCGACACAAAGTGCAACTCCAGATCCTCGTTCTCCCAGCCGTTGACGACCCGTTGAAGCCCCGCGGACGCGCTGTAGACCAGCAGTCGGGACTGGTACTGGTCCGCCAGCACGAACCGGTCGGTATCCATCCAGGTACCCCGGATACCACCGAGTAGAGGCAGTTCCGAGGCTTCGAGTGGGCGGCAGCCGGCTTCAGGCGTGCGGACCGCCGAACACCCGCCCACTGCCAGGCCGCTGACCAGGACCACAGCGAACAGTGGAGCTGAACACACGAATCGTCCAGTGCAGCCGTCTGCGATTCGCGCGCGCCGCTTCGCGGCGGCGCGCTTGATGCGGGCCAGAAGGCCCGCGCACCCAGAGACACGCTCCGGTGTGGCGCACTGTTCTACTGCAAATGCTCTGGCAGCGCTGCGGGCGCACCGACAGTCGGCCTGGATATGGCGTAGCCGCCACTGCATGACCTGCTCTCCCTGTTACAAGGCTTACTCCAGCGCCAACGCCACAAGCGCCGGACTTTGTTCCCCGCGGCCGACCGTGAACGCCACGTACTGCCGTCCCTCGTGCAGATAGGTCATCGGCGTGCCGTGCGGCGTCGGTTCCACGCGGTGCTCCCAGAGCTTCGCGCCGTCCCCCTTGTCGTAGGCGCGGATGAAGCCGGCGTCGCCCATGAAGGTCATCCGGCTGGTGTCGTAGTCGGCCTGGATGATGAAGATCAGGTCCTTCGTCAGCACCAGGCCGCCGTTCGAGAGCACGCCGTGGGAGGGGCTGCCCAGGTCGGGCAGGTCGAGGTGGATGATCGCCGGGTGGTCCTTCGGCCCTGGACCGTGGGCGACCTGCCACAGGTGTTCGCCGGTGTTCAGATCGATCGTGGTGATCCGGCTGTAGGGCGGCTTGACCAGAGGCAGGCCGCGCGGTCCCTCCATGAAGTCCACGGCGGCGACGTAGCGGAACTCGGAGCGGGCCGGGTCCGCCGGCTGCACTCCGTAGCTGAGCACCTGGGTCATCGACGGCACATAGAGCACGCCGGCCTCGGGATCGACGGCAGCGCCCCGCCAGTTGGCGCCGCCGGCAGCGGACGGCAGCGTCAGCACGCCCAGTTTGCCGCCCTCCTCGACCTCGATCGGCGGCGTGTAGATCGGACCCACCACGTAGTCCTTCACGATCTCGAGGGCCTCGGCCCGAAGCTCCGGCGTGAAGTCGATCAGATCGTCCTCGGTGAGGCCGAGGCGCTCGAAGGGAGGCGGCCTGATCGGGAACGGCTGGGTCGGCGAGCTCCACTCGCCGGGTACGGTCGACTGGGGCACCGGGCGCTCCTCGATCGGCCAGACGGGTTCGCCCGTTTCCCGGTCGAACACGTAGGTGATGCCCTGTTTGCTGACCTGGGCCACCGCCTTGATCTCGCGTCCCTCCACCGTGACGTCAACCAGGTTCGGGGCCGAGCCGAAGTCGTAGTCCCAGAGGCCGTGATGGACGGCCTGGAAGTGCCACTTGCGCTCGCCGGTGCGCGCGTCCAGCGCCACCAGGCTCTCCGCGAAAACGTTGTCGCCCGGGCGGTGGCCGCCGTACCAGTCGTTCGTCGGCGTCGACACCGGCAGGTAGACGATGCCGAGCTCGTCGTCGCAGCTCATCATCGTCCACACGTTCGTGTTGCCCGAGTACTCCCAGGACCCGTCAAGCCAGGTCTCGTTGCCGGACTCGCCGGGTTGGGGAATCGTGTGGAAGATCCAGCGCATCTCGCCGGTGCGCACGTCGTAGCCGCGGACGTGCCCGGGCGGCATCTTCGGGCCGCGGGGGCCGTCCGAGATGATCGAGCCGAGCACGATCACATCGGCGCACACGATCGGCGGCGCCGAGTGGGTGTACTGGCGCTCGTTGATCTCCCGGCCCAGGCCCAGGGCGGTGTTCACCATGCCGCCGTCGCCGAAGGTCGGGTCGGGTTCGCCGGTCGCAGGGTCGAGCGAGATCAGGCGGCGGTGATGGGCGGCGTAGATCAGGCGCTCCACGGTTTCGCCGTCGAGCTCACCGCGCCAGTACTCGAGTCCCCGGTGCTGAAAGCCGGCGTTGGCCGGGCGGCCAACGTCGTAGCTTCTCGGGTCGTAGACCCAGAGCGTCTCGCCCTTGCCCGGGTCGATCGCCGCCACCTGGCTGAGCGAGGTCGTGATGTAGAGCGTGCCGTCGATGTAGAGCGGCGTGCTCTTGTACATGCCGCCGCGATGCTCGGTGTCGGCCTCGGTCTCCACCGAGGTCCAGCGCCAGACCTCGCCCAGCCGGTCGACGTTCGAGGGGTTGATCTGGTCGAGCGGCGAGTACTTCGTCGAGGCGCGGTCGGCCGCGTAGTGACGCCATTCGCCGGCTGAAGCACCGGCGGCGCCGGGGTCGCGGCCGCAGCCCACGGAAACGAGCAGGAGGAGCGCTGCGGCAACCGGGATCAGGCGGAAGCCGGATGCCGGCCGCAAGGCTGGCGCACCCAGTGGCCGGATGTTGTTCACGGTCATCGGGCGAGTCTACGCCTCCATCTTGTACGCTAGGCGGCCTTCAAGAACAAGGCGCCAGAGGAGAAGAGCCATGGCATGGGACTTCGAGACCGACCCTGAGTTTCAGGACAAGCTGGACTGGATGGATGAGTTCGTAAGCTCTGAGATCGAGCCGCTCCGGTTCGTCCTCGGCAGCCCGTACGATCTCTCCTGCCCCAAGCGCAAGAAGCTGATTCCGCCACTCCAGGAAGAGGTCAAGAAGCGCAAGCTCTGGGCCTGCCACCTCGGACCCGACCTCGGCGGCCAGGGCTACGGCCAGGTCAAGCTGGCGTTGATGAACGAGATCCTCGGCCGGTCGCCGCACGCGCCGATCGTCTTCGGCTGCCAGGCGCCGGACTCCGGCAATGCCGAGATCCTCGCCCACTACGGCACGGACGCCCAGAAGGCGCGGTTCCTGCAACCCCTGCTCGACAACCAGATCGTGTCCGCCTACTCGATGACCGAGCCTCACGGCGGCTCCGACCCGAAGGTGTTCAAGACCCGCGCCGTCCTCGACGGCGATGAGTGGGTGATCAACGGCGAGAAGTGGTTCTCCTCGAACGCCCGCTACGCCTCCTTCCTGATCGTCATGGTGGTCACCGATCCGCAAGCCCCGCCCTACAACAAGATGTCCATGTTCCTGGTGCCGAAGGAGACGCCGGGTGTTGTGATCGTCCGCAACGTCGGCGTCGGCACGGGCACCGAGGAGGGCGCCCACGGCTACGTCCGCTACACGGATGTCCGGGTCCCGAAGGACCACCTGCTCGGCCAGCGCGGCCAGGGCTTCGTGGTCGCGCAGACTCGCCTCGGCGGCGGCCGCATCCACCACGCGATGCGCACGATCGCCAAGGTGCGGACCGCCTTCGACCAGATGTGCGAGCGCGCGCTCTCGCGTGAGACCCAGGGCGAGCTGCTGGCGCAGAAGCAGCTCGTGCAGGAAAAGATCGCCGACTCCTGGACCCAGATCGAGCAGTTCCGGCTGTTCGTGCTCCAGACCGCCTGGAAGATCGACAAGTACAAGGACTACCGGATGGTCCGCAAGGACATCTCGGCGGTCAAGACGGTCATGCCGAAGGTTTACCTCGACGTCTTCTCACGGGCTCTGATGATCCACGGCTCGCTCGGCGTCTCAAACGAGATGCCCTATTCCGCCGGCGTCATCGACTCGTTCCATATGGCCCTGGCCGACGGTCCGACCGAGGTCCACAAGGTCACCGTGGCGCGGCAGCTCCTGCGCGAGTACGCCGGCACGAACGACCTGTTCCCGACCACCCACCTGCCGAAGCTGCGGCAGGCGGCTTACGAGAAGTACGCCGGCGTGCTGGAGCAGCAGGTGGCGGCGCTGTAGGCCGCCAAGACAAGGTCGCCGCTTCGCGGCGCGTCGTTTCCCGCGGGTCAGAAGACCCGCGGCTACAAGACCCGCGGCTACAAGACCCGCAGCTACACGTGCGCGGCGCTCGTGGCGCGCACGCCGAGCCCGGCCACGACCGCGAACAACAGCGCGAAGACCAGGTTCGCGATCCCGCTGGTTTCGCCCATCAGGCCCGTCACCGCGAGCACCAGCAGCGCCACCGCGGTCAGTATCGAGAAGATGTTGCCCATCTTCTGGGCCTGATCCTCGCTGCCGCCCATGCAGCCGATACGGACGAGAAAGAAGATCAGCACGGCAAAGAAGGCAAGCAGGTTCCACCAGGAGCCGGTCGCGGCGTCGACCATGGCCTGACTGGCCCACCAACCGGCGCCGAGAAGGTACGCGATAGCAAACAGGAAGTTCTTCATCATGGCGAGCGGGAATCTAGCCCACGAGCCGCGGATCGGCAACCCCGCTCGGCCTACCGGACGGCCCGCGAAGCAAGTGGAGGACCGACTGATTCCGGACACTGCAAGGCGCAACTCAACATCGCAGCGTGCTAGGGTTCTTTCCGCTGAAGCGTCACCCCTCCGGGCCCCGGCCCGGTCATCCGATGGAGAAACCGCCATGCTCCTCGACCTTGCCAAGAATCGCCCGTTCCTCATCGTGGCGGCAGCCTTGCTGCTCGTCCTGTTCGCTGCCTGCGCCGCGGACGAGTCCGCCGACTCCGAGATGAACGACGACCCCGATCACGATGCGGAAACGGCCGAAGCGGCCGACGACGGTGCTCCGCGCGTCTACTTCGACGGGCTGGAGAACCACGACACGATCCCCAGCCTTGTGACGCTGAACTTCGCGGCCGAGAACTTCACCATCGAGCCGGTTGGTGACGGCGCGATCAACGAGGGCGCGGGCCACTACCACATCGCGATCGACGGCGAGTGCCTCGAGCCAGGCATCGTGATCCCGACCGCGGACCCCTGGATCCACTTCGGCGACGGTTCGAGTTCGATCGAACTCGAACTCCCCCTCGGCGAACACTACCTCTGTCTGCAAATCGGCGACGGCGAACACCGTTCGCTCGACGAGCCGGGCCTGTCGCAGTACATCATGGTGCACGTCGAGGAAGAGGCGGAAGAAGAGGCCTAGCGCCACCAGACCGGCGCTTTGCGCCGGATGCGGGCGGAGGTCACTCGAAGAAGAACGGGCTTGTCCAGGCGGCGCCGCCGTCCTTCTGGATCACTCGCAGGTAGAGATAGCCGCCCGGCCTGAACACCGGCAGCGCGACGGTCAGGCTGCACTCGCGCTCCCCTTCCCCGCACAGGGCCTCACCCGCCAAGCCGCCAGCGCTGGCCGCACTCTGACGGCTGATGACCTCGATGCGGTCGATCTCGCCCGGCGCGACCGCACGGACTACCAGGGTGCGTTCGGGCACCCCCGCAATCGGCCCGATCTCGCCCGCGGCGGCCGCGCCTGCCGGTACGCCGGCGCCGATCGGCCAGCCGGCGTAACTCGCCCGCACCACGATCCGTGGCCCATTCGTCGCGTAGGTACGGCGGGCCCGCAGCGCCTCGTAGATCCCCTCCCGAGTCACGTCGTCGGCAAGGATCCCGGCCACGCCACCGCTGGGTGACGACAGATGCGCCAGACCGGGATGGCCATCGTGCCCGTCGCTCGAGCCGACGAACCCAAGGCGGTAGCCGCGATCCAGGGCATCCCGGACGTAGTTACCTTCGACGGCGCCGCGGATCACCACGCCCGGTGCGTCCGCCGCCTCGCTCGCGCCGTGAACCGACACGATCTCGGTGACCGGCTCCAGCCCAGGCGGCGGCTCGCGCGACCAGTCGGTGGCGATGGGGTCGCCGGCCGAATGGTGGGCGAAGGTCAGCGCGCGGGCGCCTTCGAGCCCGGTCCAGAGCTCATCGGCCTCGTCGAAGCGCTCGTCGATCGAGCTCAGGAGCAGATCGGCAGCGGCCTCGGCGGGCGGCGCGAAGAAGACGACATGCCGGTGGCCCTCCACCCAGTTCGTCCACTCGTAGCCGGCGAGCGCCAAGAAACGGCCAGGATCGTGACGGCGGTCCACGGCCTCCAGCGTCTGCCGCCAGATCGCCGGCTCGCGATCCGCAAAGCGCATCCCCCAGTGGTCGTGGTCAGTCACCGCGGCGGCGTCCAGAGCCGCGATCTCGCGCGCGTAGCGCAGCAGATCGTCGGGAGTCCCCGAACCGTCGGAAAGACCGGAGTGGTTCTGCAGGTCGACCCACAGAATGCGCCGGCCGGCCGGCGAAACGACAAGCGGATTGCTCTCAGCCTCGAGGTCGGGGCCCGGCTCGACTCCGGCGATCCGCCCCCGTACCCGCACAACGCCGCCCGCGGCGGCGGATAGCCGGAGCCGAACGACGAGGCGGCCACGATCCTCCTCAGCCAGAGGCAGGACCGCGACCTGCTCTCGATCGCTCCCGGGACCCTCGAATCCCTCAGCGCCGGGCGCCGGCGATGTGGATTCGCCTCCTACGCCGCCCACGTCGACACCAGCCGGCAGCCGCAGTTCCAAGGTGCCGGCGACACGCGGCCAGCCGTTGCCGACCGCGTCGACGAGGGCCGCTGTGAGGTCGACGGACTCTCCGGGCCTCGCCGTCGACGGTAGATGCAGGAGCAGCAGCGCGGCCGGCCCCGGCAGCACATCGATAGACGGAGATTCGGCAATCAGCCCGCGCACGCCATCGCCGTCGCCGTCGACGGCAATCCAGAAACGCGACCCGCGCTCGGCGTAGCGATCCGCCAGCGCACCCGCCGTCCCGGCGCCGTAGGTGATCTCGATCTGTTCGCCGCGATCTAACGCCCGGCCGCCGACGTGGACAGCGAGCAGTTGCTCACCGAGCGTCTCCCCTGAGAGGTCGACACTGTCCGCGTCGGTTTCAACGGTCGTGTAGCCCAACGCCGATTCGCGTTCCGTCTGGGGTGTGCTCCAGCCCCAGAAGGGGGACACCTGGAGATAGACCGCGCCGCCGGCGGCAACGCCGAGCGGACCCGCGCGGTAGAGGATGCGCCAGCTTCCGGGCCGCCCAGCGACCGCGGGCCCGGAGAGCGCCTCGACGGTGGCGCTGCCGCCGCCGTCGGCCTCAGATCGCGGCCTTTGAAGATCGGCCCGAAGCTCCTCTGTGATGTCCGGCCGGGGCGAACGGTCTGGCCACTCCGGGTTCGGCGCGTCGTCCTCCGGCGCGCGCGTACAGGCCGCGCCGATGAGCGCCAGCCCTGCCGCAACGAGAAGGCGCCGCATCCGGCAACCCGCTTCACCCGTCACTTCTATCCTCCAGCGGGCGCGGGCAGAATGCCCGCGCTTCCGCCCAAGGATCCTCTCACGACCAATCGAACGGCTGTAGTCTGGCGCCGCCCAATGCCCTACAAGATCGCCTTCATCGGCACCCACGGCGTCGGCAAGACGACCCTCGCATACGGTCTCGCCGCCCGCCTGAAACGCCGCGACATCAACCTCGATGTCGTGGTCGAGGTCGCACGGCGCTGCCCGTTGCCGCTGAACCAGGGCACGACCCTGGAGGCCCAGTCGTGGATTCTCCATTCCCAGATCGCGTACGAACTCGTGGCGGAGGCGCGTGCGCCGGTCGTCATCTGCGACCGGAGCGTGCTCGACAACTACGTCTACCTGCTGTTCGCCCGCGGTCGCCAGCCCGCACTCGAACCGCTGATCGAGTCCTGGTGCACGACCTACGATCTGAAGATCCACGTGCCCATTCTGGGCGGCAGCGAGGCACAGCCCGACGGCGTCCGGGCGACGGATCCGGCCTTCCGGCAACAGATCGACGACCGGCTCAGGAACGAACTGGACGACCGCCGCATCGAGGTTCTTGCGCTCGATCCCGGACATCGCGATGGCTGGCTGGACACCGTCGAGGAGGCGGTGTCGAACCAGCTTCGCCGGCCCCAACTCGAGTTGCTCTGACGCGCCGCCCGCGCACGTATACTCACCGGCCGAATACCTGAGAGGAGTCGCCATGGCCAGTCCCTTCCTTCGCACAGAACTCTGCGACATGCTGGGGATCGAGTATCCCGTGATCTCCGCCGGCATGGGGCCGGTGGCAGGCGGCGCGGAGCCGGTCGCCACGGCCGACCTGGTTGCCGCGGTGTCCGAGGCCGGCGGCCTGGGAGTGATCGGCGGCGTCGCCTACAGCCCCGACGACCTGCGCGCCGAGATCAACAAGGTGCGTGCGAAGACGGACAAGCCCTTCGGCGTCGACCTGCTGCTCGCCTCGAACTTCCTGGAGAAGGCGGGAAGCGGCCCGACTTCCGCGACAGTTCCCACGCGCGACCTCGTGCCGACGGAAACCCGAGACGCGCTCAAGAAGATGGCCGAGAACCTCGGCATCGACTGGATCGAGGCGCCGCCCGAGCCGCCGGCGAGGAGTTGGGTGCCCGAGGGCCAGAGCTACGCCGGAGCGCAGATCGAAGTGCTGCTGGAAGAGAAGGTGCCGGTGTTCGCCTCCGGCCTCGGTTCGCCGGCGCCCTTCGCCAGGGCGCTCAAGGACGCCGGCATCAAGATCATCTCCCTGGTCGGCAATGCCCGCGCCGCCCGCCGCGTCGCCGACGGCGGCGCCGACATCGTCGTCGCCCAGGGCACCGAGGCCGGCGGTCACACCGGCAAGATCGGCACCCTGGCGCTGCTGCCCCAGGTCATGGACGCGGTGGCGCCGCTGCCGGTCGTTGCAGCCGGCGGCGTCGCCGACGGCCGCGGACTGGCGGCAGTCATCGCGGCCGGCGCCATCGGCGCCTGGTGCGGCACCGTCTTCCTGGTCTCCGACGAGGCGAATCAGCCCGCACTGCAGAAGGAGCGCATCCTCAGCGCGGCCACCGAAGACACGGTCGTGACCAGGCTCTACAGCGGCAAGACGATGCGCAACATCACGAACCCGCTGATCGAGTCCTGGGAGGCGAGCGGCATCCGCGCCCTGCCGATGGGGCTCCAGGGCGTGCTGACTCGCGATCTGCTGCACTCCATCCGCACCGCCGGCAGGGACGACCTGCTGATGAACGCCGCCGGACAGACGTCGGGCATGCTGAAGAAGACCCGACCCGCCCGGGAGATCCTGGAGGAGATGGTCGCCGACGCGTCCTACCTGTTGGGCGCGCGGCTGTCGGAGCGGGTACAGGTCGCGGTCTGACGTCTCTCGACCCGCAATCACCAGCGCCGCGCGTCCGGTTCGATCGCCTCGAGATCGAAGCAGTGGTACCCCGCCGGGTGCCTCCAGAACCGCTCCCGATACGGGTAGGTCCGCAGCGACGCCTGGTCGGTCGGAGCGTCGCGGCTGAACGTCGCACAAAGGGTGTACGTCTTCTGGTCCGTGGTGCGGTAGGCGTACGGCGCTCTGCCCTCTGGATCGAAGATCGACAAGACGGTGATGTCGCGCTCCGCGCTCAGCGCATCCAGGCTCTCGGGTAGGGCGCCGTTGCGCTCCCAGTAGACATCGACGCCGCGGACGATGTCCCGCAGGTTGGAGATCCGTTCGACATCGAGTCCTCGATCGCGCGCGCTCCCCGGCGACCCGACGGCCACCAGACCGAGGACGACCGCGGCGGCTACGGCCACCGACGAGACCGTCGCAAACGTGGCCGGCAACCTCGATCCATCGCCGTCCTCGGCCGGCTCCGATTCATCCTGGCGCAGGTCCCAGAAGTAGTAGCCGAAGACGCTGCCTGCGACGGCCGCCACGATGGCCGCCTTCAGCACGAAGCGCACGGCGAGCTCGCCACCCAGGGCGAAGAAGACCAGGGCGATCAGGTCACCGGCAAGAACTCCCGCGGCCAGGAACAGGGTCATGTAGGTGAGCCACTTCCTGATCCGCGACGAGCGCAACTCCGGATCGCTCCGCAGCACCCGCCGCACAAGCCGCTGGACGAGCAGGAAGGCCGGGAAGGAGATGACCAGGTAGGCCAACCCCCATCGCAGCATCTCAGCGGAAGCTGCTGCCGGTGGCGTGAATGCCACGTCCGCGAACGCGCGGTTGATCAGCACGAACGCTACGTTGCCGAAGCTGATCGCCGCCGTGTACAGGGCAGCAAACAGCACCAGGTATAGAAACGCCTCGCGTGCCCCCATATAGGGCCGCGGCCGCGGGATCGGCGCCACGAACTCGCGGTCGACCCACGCGCTGAGCGCCTTGTCGATGTCGCTCTGCCGCCACCCGGCGTCACCCAAAGCCTCCTCGATCTCGTCCCTGCCAGCGCCCCGCGACAGCGCCTCTCGCACAAACCTCGTCAGTTCCTCGTTCACGATCGATCCTCCGTTGTTGACGGCGTCAACATACACTCCCACCTGTGTCGATGTCAACGCTAGCGCCGCCAAACCTGTCGCAGGCTCCATGTTTGGCCCCAGCCCCACCTCACCAGGAGCTTGCGCCGAGGAACTCGCTACGCTACGTTCTCCGGCGCAAAGCTCCTAATGTGCGCGCCATGATTCTTTCAGCCGTTCTCGACGCCCTCAGGTCCCTCGACACACCGACGGTCTGCAACGCCCTGGAGGTCGTGGCGCCCAAGCGGCGCGGCCACGGCTACACCGTGGATCCGCTGGTGTGCGCCCGGCCCGAGCTGCCGCCGATCGTCGGCTTCGCCCGCACCGCGCGCATCCGCGCCCAGCACCCGAGCTCCGTCGACCCGAAGCAGGCCCGCCGCACATCGGTCGGCTACTACGAACACCTGGCCGCGGGCGAAGGCCCCACGATCACCGTGATCCAGGACCTCGACGACAACGCGCGCGGCTATGGCGCCTTCTGGGGCGAGGTGAACTCGAACATCCACCGCGGCCTGGGCTGCCTCGGCGTGATCACGGACGGCAGCATCCGCGACCTCGAAGACGTAGCCGAGGACTTCCAGTTGCTCGCGGGCCGCATCGGCCCCTCACACGCCTACGTCCACGTCGTGGACTACGGCGCTCCGGTGACCGTCGCCGGCATGGCGGTGCGGGAGGGCGACCTGATCCACGCCGACCAGCACGGCGCCGTGGTCATCCCCGTCGATGTCGCGGATCAGGTCGAAGCGGCCGCCGACCTGATCGCCAAGCGCGAACGGGTGATCATTGATGCCGCGAAGCAGCCCGGCTTCGACATCGACAAGCTGAAGGCCGCGTGGAGCGAGGCGGCCGAGATCCACTGAGGCAGCCCGAAGCCCGAATCCGACGGATCGATCCCCTGGGAACGCGGGCGTCTCGCCCGCATCCGAATGCGCCGGCAGCCGCGTACCTGAGTAGGGGTTGACAACCTCTACCTACCCCACTATCGTTACCCGACGGGTAACGGTGGAGCCGTGGAGATCGCGTTCAAGACGAAACGGCTCCAGAAGACGTGCAACTCACATGCCCTGCTCCAGAAGGCCTACGGCAAACTCGCGAAGAAGATTGCGGTGCGCCTCAGTCTGCTGAAGAACGCTCAGAACCTGAGTCTGGTTCCAACGACGCCACCTGTTCGGCGGCATTTGCTGCGGGGCGACCGTCAGGACATGTACGCCGTCGACCTAGGGCACCCATACCGGCTGGTGTTCACCGCCAACCACGACCCGATTCCAAGGCGTGCCGACGGTGGCATCGCAATAGAGCAGGTCACAGCCATCAGAATCCTCGAGATCATCGACTACCACTGAACCGGAGAGAAGGACATGGCCACAGAAGCCGGTACCTACCAGCCCGACTATGCGGTTCCACCCGCCTACTTGCTGGAGGAGTACCTTCAGGCCCGGGGATTCTCCCAGGCCGAGTTCGCCCGCCGCTGCGGCCGGTCGCCCAAACTGATCAGTGAGATCCTAGCCAGTAAGGCGCCTATCGAACCCAGGACGGCAATCGAGTTTGAGAGGGTCCTGGGATTGGACGCGAGCATCTGGCTCGGCATGGAGAGCGACTACCGGCTGTACGTCGCACGAGAGGCTGAGGCTTCAACGCAGGCTGCCGAGTCCACCTGGGCCAGAGCCTTCCCGGTCAAGGTGCTGGCAAGGAGGGGCTACATTCCACAAGCGGACTCGTGGTCCGACACTGTCTCCAACCTGCTGGCGTTCTTCAACGTGGCATCGGTCGACGCTTGGAACGCGAAACACTTGACCGAGCAGGCCACCTACCGGCATTCGCCGAGCTTCGAGAGCAGGCCTGAGGCACTCGCAACTTGGCTCAGACTGGGTGAAATCGAAGCGGAGAACCAGGACTGCGCCGACTACAGTCGCAAGGCCCTTGTGGCGGCCCTCCAAGACATCCGAAGCTTCACGGTCGA
The DNA here is from genome assembly GCA_965238135.1 of Candidatus Multivorans sp. GTDB lineage: Bacteria > Acidobacteriota > Thermoanaerobaculia > Multivoradales > Multivoraceae > Multivorans. The sequence goes on from OZ250177.1 coordinate 1,444,959, forward strand.
AGATCCGGAAGAGGCGCTGGCGGAGGCTAGAAGGCGTTGTAACGACGCAGGCGTAGCCTTGGCACGAGTCGACCCGCTACCCCACACCGCGCTCAGCGGCGCCACTTGGTGGCTGTCACCGAGGAAGCCTGTCATCGCGTTGAGCCTTCGTCACCAAACAGACGACCATCTCTGGTTCAGCTTCTTCCACGAAGCGGCCCACATCCTTCTCCACTCCAAGAAGCAGGTCTTCGTCGAAGGTGACCGTAGCCGGTTAGCCGGAGGCCGGTCCGGCACCCGGGATCCGCACCAAGAACAGGAGGACGAGGCGAACAGGTGGGCAGCCGACTTCCTTACACCACTGAAACCCTGGCGCCAGTTCGTGGCGGGGTTTCGTGGCAGCAAGGTGGAAGTGAGAGAGTTCGCCGAACACTTGGCTATTGCACCGGGCATCATCGTCGGGAGGCTCCAGTATGAAGGCCACCTTCCACATTCACACCTGAACGGCCTAAAGACCAAGGTGCCGCCATCTTCAGCGGCCCCTACAAGCTCTCGCCGTGCTGGCGGCAACCAATAGGCGCGCGCCCAAGGTACAAGTCGGCCAACCGCTTCTCAGAAGGGACGCTGCACTAGTACGCATCACCTGGCCAACGACCTCTTCCGCGCCTCACTTCCGCCAAGCACGGACGGCGCTCTTGGGAGACTCGTCAGGCTTCTCGTCTTCGAACTCCCTCCTCAATTCCCTCGTGACCGGGTCCCCGGCGGAAAGGTCGCCGCCGATGGCTCTGAGGCGTCGATAGAACCAGACCTGTTCAGCATGTACCAAGCGGTCCATTCCCGCGTCCGAACAAGAGACTTCAGGGCATTCGGCTTCACGGGAGAAGCCCGCATCTCGAGCGAGCCCAGCCACGTAGCGGTAGAGGTTCTTCGTGTGGCCACACATGTCGAGCATGGCGTCCGGAGCACCCTCGAAATGCAGACGCTCGGCAAGGTAGTGCCGGAACCTATTCATCCTGTCGGCCAACTCAACGCATGAGATCCGTGCCGGCTGACGACGCTGCCACGGCGACCATGACCATCCGAGTTCGACTCGCGAGAACTACGCTGAATGCCGCCGTTCGAAGACGTCTTGCCTCCGCATCCATCAACGCCATCACCCCATCACGGGATCGATCGGCGTGATGATGCCGAGCGCGTCCTCGATCACCTGCCCGGCCTCGAGGCAGAGGTCCTCGCGGTAACGGCCGCCGATCACCTCGACCACCTGGGGCAGGCCATCGGCGACGCCGGTGGGAACGCAGACCGCCGGCAGGCCGAGCAGGTTCATTGCCACCTCGAAGCGCATCTGGTCCAGCACGTCGCCCGGCGCCTGCAGGTCGTAGCCGATGACGAAGGGCGGCTGGGTCAAGATCGGGGCCACGATGACCGGGTAGTCCTCCTGGAAGTCCTGCCAGGCACTGGCGACGGCATGGCGGTCAGTGAACATCGCCGAATACTCGGGACCCGACTCGACTCCGAACATGTCGAGCGCCCGGACCAGGAAGTCGTAGGCGTCGGGCGACATGACCTCCTTGAGCGCGGGCCGAGCGAGGTTCAGTTCATAGCCCAGGAAGATCTCCCAGGCCCGGCGCGCCTCGGCCACCATCGGCGGTTCCACTTCCTCGACCGCGTAGCCGGCGGCCTCGAGCGCTTCGCCAGCCGCGCGTACGCCGGCGGCGACGTCGGGATGGGTCGAACCGCCGCTGGGCTCGGGGACCAGCGCGACCCTGACCGGCGACGCCGGCCGCTCGAGATCGAGCGGCACGGGCACCGACCAGGGGTCGCTCTTGTGGTAGCGCCCCAGCAGCTCGTAGGCAGTGCGGAGATCGGCCACGCGGCGCGCCATCGGGCCGTTCACGGCCATCAACTGGCCGGACAAGCCGTCGCCGATCGGGCTGGCTATCCGCCCCAAGGTCGGCTTGAGCGACGCGATGCCGTTGCACTGGGCCGGGACGCGGAGCGAACCGCCGATGTCATTGCCGAGGCCGAGGCAGCTCATGCCGCTCGCCAGCGCGGAGCCCTCGCCGCCGCTGGAACCGCCGACGTTGCGGTCGGCGGCCCAGGGATTGCGGGTCAGGCCGTAGAGATAGCTATCCGTGTGGACGCGCAGACCGAGGTCCGGCAGGTTGGTCCGGCTCAGAGGAATCGCGCCGGCCTCCTTGAGGCGGGCGACGATCAGTGCGTCCGCCTCGGCGTTGACTTCCGCGTAGGCGGGCACGCCATTCGTGGTCGGCGTGCCGGCGACGGCGATGTTGTCCTTGACGGAGATCGGCACGCCGTGAAGCGGTCCAAGCTCCGCGCCCGCTGCCACCGCTTCGTCGGCGGCCTGTGCGGCTGCTCGCGCTTCGTCGGCCAGTACGCGCACGACCGCGTTCAGGTGGCCGTTCACCGCGTCGACGCGCGCGAGGTGGGACTCGATCACGTCGAGGCTCGATACCTCGCCGCGACGGATCGCGGCCGCGAGTTCGCCGGCGCTGGCACGCCACAGGTCGTCAGGCATCGGCCCCGCAGCAGCGTCGGCCGCGGCCGCATCGGACGGCGCCGTCGCATCGCCGTTGCAGCCGGCGAGCAGGCCCGCGGCGCCGGCCAGGGACAGGGCGTTTATGACCTGGCGCCGGGAAACGCCGGCGATCTCCTGGGGCCCGTGTTCGATCGTTGTCATGGGCTGCGTCTCCTTGTTCTCCTGGCCCCGGATGCGGGCGAGACGCCCGCGTTCCATCCGTGCGCCCGAGGACGGACCGCACGGAGTGGTTCGCGGGTGGCGCGTCTCGCGCCACCCGGGTTCCCAGGGTTGCTACGCATCACTGCGCAAGTCATCCAGGTCAAGCGTCTCGGTGAGCACGGGCTCGCCATCCATGTCGCGGACCTCCAGCGTCACGGTGCGGGAGGCCCAGTCGATCGTGAAGGCGCCGTAGTTCTCGGGCTGGTAGGTCGGACCCACGCGGTAGGGCCCCGCCTCTTCCCCGCTGGTCGAAGGCGAGTTCAGGGAACTCGCAGTGAGCTCGAGCAGCGGGTAGTCCAGCACGTCGCCACGGCGGTAGATCCCACCCCGGTGGCGGTCGCCCGAGACGATCACCAGGCCGTTAGCGCCGACTTCGCGCAGAAGGCTGTAGAGCCGGTCGCGCTCGGCCGGGAGGTTCCGCCAGCCCTCGTAGCCGTGGCCATCCGCGATCACCTGGATCGACGAAGCAAGGATGCGGAGATCCGCCTCCTCCTGGAGCACCTCCCGGAGCCAGCTCCACTGCTCTTCACCCAGCATCGTCTTCGCGGAGTCGGGGTCCGGCACGTAGCGCTCCCGGCCGGGGGCGCCGGGTTCGTCCGTGCGCTTGAGCGGCGACCGGAAGTAGCGGGTGTCGAGCAGGATGAGCTGGACCCGCTGCCCCGGCGGGCCGTAGCTGACCGCGTCGTAGACGCCCCGCCGGGCAGCGCGCTCCGAGTCCGCCGGCACGTCCCAGAAGTCCTCGAAGATGCGTTGCGCCTCCTCGCGCCCGAAGAAGTCGGCGCCGCCGTCGTTCAGGCCGTAGTCGTGATCGTCCCAGGTCGCGGCAAGCGGGACCACCGCCTCGCGAAGGCGGCTGAGCCCGTCCGCGGCCGCCTGCATCGCGTAGGCGTCGCGCAGTTCGCGCAAGTCCGCCGATTCCACGTCGCCGTAGACGTTGTCGCCCAGGAAGACGAAGAGCCCGAAGTCGTCATCGAGGATCGCGTCGAAGATCGGCTGCGGCAGGTCCTGCTTGAGGCAGGAGCCGAGGCCGATGCGTTCGAGCGCTGGCTCGGCCGGGGCCGCGGCCGTCGACGGCGGCTGTTCTTCGGGCGCGCTGCAGCCTGCCGCCAGCAGGGCCGCCGCCAGCAGCGCAAGCCGTGCCGGCCGGCGCGCCCGCTCCTCAGCCCGCCTCTTCACGACACACGTTCTCGATCGTGTACCCGGAAGGGTCGGGCAGTTTTCCGGCGGCGACCATCTCATCGATCAACTCCTCCGTCACCGTGATCTGGTCTCTCTCCGCGTACGCCTCGCGCGTCGCCCGAACCTGAGGGTGCTCAAGCATCCGACAGTATCCCATCAACAGCGGCTTCACCTTGGCCCACTTCCGCCGCGTATAGATGTTCGGCTGGTAGGACTCGTCCCACTCCGGGGTGACGTACTCGCGCAGGTCGAACGGTCGGCGGAGACGCCACCCGTCGTCGTCACGGACGATCGTCGGATCGTCACCAGCACACAGGTGCTCATAGAACCACATGCCCTGGTGGTTCGCCTCCAGATCGCCCAACGAGAACACGCCGGAGACGAGCTTGCCGAGGATCGTCTTCTCCGCGCGCAGACCGCGCCGCAACGCCACGAGTTCCGCCTCGGCAGGGCTCGCGCCGCGGGCACGGGCCCTGCGGTACCACCGGTGGTAGTACCAGGCCGTACCGAGCAAGTGGGTCAGCTTGTCCGTGCCGAGCCGTACACCGTCCACCTCAACCGTCGGACTCGGCGGCATCCAGGTACCGGTGTCGAGAAACGTCATCGTGCTGTAGATGTACGTCTGCTTGAACTCTCGCATCTCCTCCGGCCCCGACGGCGACCGGCTGACCAAGGGCGAGTTCATCGACCAGGTTTCGAAACCGTCGAAGAACAGCATGCGATGGCGCTCGAAGAACCGCGACCGCACGTTCTGGCAGGCGACGTTTTCACCGTCCCGGTTCAGCTCGGCGACCAGACGCCCGAGTTCCAGATTGACCCGGGCGTTCAGCACCCCGGTCGCGTCCTCGAGGTGGCGCCCCCAGGCGTGGAACTGGTCGGTCTCGAGAGCTGGCGCCGCGCCCGTTCCGCCGAGTCCGATCAGCGCCACCGCGACCGCCGTGACCAGAGGAGAACGGGTATCCACCCAGGCCGCCGCACCCGGCATCAGAAGCCCCAGCCGATGCCGGCGGTGTACACGTAGCTGTCCGCGTCCTGATGGGCTGAGGTGATCCGCCGCATCGCGCCGAGGGTGAAGCTGACCCGAGGCAGCGAGAACTGCGCCTCGAAACCGGCCAACGTCTGCCGCGCGGGATCGAGGTCCGAGTCGCCCCAGGTGCGGAGCAACACGGCGCGGCCGCTCCAGCCGACGTAGATGTTGCTCAGGAAGGGTGAACCCGTCCTGCGACCAGCGATGAGGCGGGCATAGCCGACACCGAGCTGGCCGCCCGCCGAACCCGGCTCGATATGCAGAACCAGGCCGCGGTACTCGCAGAAAGCGACACAGTCATGGCTGGACGGCACCCGCGCCACGACCGCTCCGGCACCCACCGAGAACTGCATCGGCGTCGAGTACCTGATGCGCCCGATACCGACCCAACGCAGCGACGTGTCGTCGACGTCCGCTCGCACCCGATCGGCGATGGAGGTTTCGGTCGGTTGATCGACCGCCTCGCGACCGACCTCCTGACCCGCCAACGGGAACGCCCAGAGGCCACAGATCAACACGCCCGCTCCGAGCGTGAACGAGCTGCCTGTATTGGATCGGAGTGCGGCTCGCATCGGTGCCGGAAATGCCGATCCTACAACGGACGGTCCTGTTTCCGATCCGGCGGCACGCCGCCGGATGGGGCCCGAGAAAGCGACGAGAGGCGAAGGACGGCCGCTACGAGCCGCCGCCGAACCGATAGCTCATGACGGCCTTCAAACGGCGGCCCTTCGGGTTGGCGGTCAGGGCGTCGAACGCCTGCTCGAAGAAGACGAGCGGCGGCTCCTCGTCGGTCAGGTTGATCGCCGACAGGGCGAGATCGAAACCGAGCCGCGGGAAGCGCCACAGGAACGTCAGGTCAAAGGTGAGCCACTCGTCGATCGGCAGCAACTCGGGCGGCGTCCAGGCCACGTTGCTGTCCTCGTAGGACGAGATGTGGTTGGCCCAACCGATCAGACTGTAGTCGCCCCAACGATAGCCGAGCGAGGCCCGCGTCTTCATCTCCGGCAGCGGCGGCGCGATCGGCGTATCGCGGTTCAGCAGGCCGACCACGTCCTTGCGCTCGCGGTAGACGACGCCGTCACGACTGAGTTCCTTCAGCTCGTAGCTCTTCGTGTAGGTGCTGTCCAAGCCGAAGGAAAGCTCGCCACGGCCCGCGTCCAGGTGGCCGTGCAGATGGAAGTCGAAGCCCGAGGTCTTGATTCCCGGCCAGTTGATCAGGTCGAGCCGCACCCGCTCGATGTCCGCGGGATCGCACGAACCGTCCGCCAAACCGCCCGGGCAGACGACACGGCCCATGACCGCGTTGAGCGCCGCCTGGTTGCCCCCGTAGCCTTCGGCGTAGAGCCGGACGACCTCCTGCTGCGGCAGCAGGGCGATCACGTCCTCGAAGTCGTAGCTCCAGTAGTCCAGTGTGACGTCGATTCCCGGCGAAGCGAAGAGCACCAGACCCAGGTTGTAGGTGAACGCCTGCTCCGGCTTCAACGCCCGGCTGCCGAACGCGTCGACCGCCTTGTAGACCCCGACCGTGTTCAGGTACTCCAGGGTGGTGCGGATCTCCTCGTTCAGATCGTCGACCGAGGGCGCCCGGAACGTGGTCTGGACCGAGGTGCGAAACGCGAGGACGTGACCTTCGCCCGCCGAGAGCTGCCAGCGACCCGAGAACTTCGGATCGAAGCTGTCGATCTCGTCGTGGAGCTCGTAGTTCGCCGCGAACTGCATGTCGCCGCCAAGCGCGTTGAGCGACAGCTCGCCGAACATCCGGTGGACCGCCTGGGAGTCGCCGTACGGGTAGTAGCCCGAGGAGAAGGTGAACGCGCCCGCGCGCGCCCCGCTCTGCCTGCCGGTGACCGGATCGATGCAGGATCGGTCGCCCGGCACCACGCACGGGTTCAGTTCGTAGTTGCCGACCGCGTTCGGGATCGCGCTCACGTCCAGCCGCCGGTACTGGTAGCCGAGCGCGTAGTCGACCTTCTCAGGCAGCCAGTTGCCGGACAGCGTCGCCTCGGCGACGACGAGCTCGGCGTCGTTGTCGACGTCCACCTGTTCGTTGATCCAGTCGACCAGCGCCCCGCTGTTCTCCAGACCCGAGACGTACATCGGATTCGGGTTGTTCTCCCACGCCGCGCCCGGCTGGGCCGAAAACTCGATGCCGTTGCCGAACGGGTTGTAGAACATGCAGTTACCGGTGCCGGGCTGGGCCGAACCGGTGTCTCCGAGCCGCATGCCCGAGGGGCTCGTGGCGTCGGCCACCACGCCGACGCCGCAGTCCGGGCCGCCGTAGCCGCGGAAGGCGAGGAACTTGCGGTACGCGTATTCGGCCGGCTGATTCATGTTGCCGGTGGCCCGCGAGTAGCTGACGCCCACGTCCAGGTTGGCCGCCTTGCCGCCGATGGACAGGTCGTGGTCGATATTCGCCGCGAGGCGGGTCGTCTCCGTGGCCCGCCGCAGACCGCGTCCAGGGCCCCCGTTCCCGACCAGGCGGCCATAGAAGTACCAGTCGTCGTCGAGGCACGCCTGCTCCGAGCCGAAGCCGGCGGAAGCGAAGCCCGAACCGCACAGCGCCTGCCGCCCGGGGTGGATGCTGGGGACGACCTGCAGGCCGTCCAGCAGCGACACCGGCGGAAAGGAAGGCGTGGTCACGTAGTTCGGGATGATCGACTCCGCGTACAGAGCCTCCACGTGGTAGCGCGTGCCCTCGGCCAGCGGGCCGTTCAGCTCGGCGAAGAACCGGTTCGTCTCCGTCGCCTCGACCAGGCTGTCCCACGGCTGATAGCGGAAGGCGCAGGTGAAGCCGCGGTCGTAGCCGCCGAGGCCGTTGCACGCGGGATCGACGAAGTAGTCCGGGCCGGCCGTGCCGTTGCGCGCACGGGCCAGCTCCTGGACGAACGCGGAGGAGGTTTCGCCGCCGGTGAGGTTCGGGCGCAGGAAGATGCCCGGATTGCCGGTGTTGGACCAGCCCCAGAACCAGCCGGTGTCTCGCGCCTTGAGCGTGAACGGCCGCTCCCTGGCGCCGAGATGCGAGCGCTCCCCGCGCTCCAGCGAAAAGACGAGGTGATGATCCGAGCCGCCGAGCTTGCCGCCCCAGATCGCGCCCGCCATGGAATCGCCGGCGTGGTCGATGCTCTCGTGCGAGAGCGCGACCTCGAAACCGGTGAACTCGTCGCGGGTGACGAAGTTGGCGACTCCGGCCACGGCGTCCGAACCGTAGATCGCGGCGGCGCCCTCCTTGAGCACCTCAATGCGGTCGACCGCGATCGAGGGAAAGGCGCTGATGTCGACGAAACGGCCGCCGAACAACCGCGCCGGCAACGGCGCCTGGCGGCGGCCGTTGAGCAGCACCAGGGTCCGCGACGCCCCGAGGCCCCGGAGGTTCACGTTGGCGACGCTCTCGGGCACCGCCGTCCCCTGGTCGTTGTACCAACTGTTCGCCTCGCCGATGACGCCGGACGAGGCGGTCAGGTTCTTGATCAGATCGACCGCCTGCAGCGACCCCTGCTCCTTCTGGACTTCCCGGTTCAGCACCTCGACCGCGTAGGGAAGATCGACGGCCGGTTCCTCGATCGCCGAACCGGTGACGACCACCGTGTCGTGGGCGTGGAAATCGAGGACGCCGGCCTCCTCACCCTCGTGGTCCTCGTCGTCGTGATCCTCGTCTTCCTGAGGCGGGGGCGTATCGACCGGCGAGGCCGGCGAGGCTTCGGCCGGTGTGGAATCGCTCCCGTCTTCGGCAGCGAAGGCAGCTCCCCCCATCGCCACCAAGAGGAGCATCAGCAAGATCAACATGGACTTTGTGTGCATTTCGCCTCATTACTCCGGCTCTGACAATGCATGAGCGGCTCGTCGCCAGGCAGGCGTCGACCTATCAACCGGATCGCGAGCTAGACACGAGGGTCTGTGCGACAACGATATACTCATTGTCCCCCCCCCAAATGGCCCCCAAGACTAAGGGTGGCCTGGTTTCGGTTCAGCCGAGCGCGAATCGGACGCGCCGGCGCCGCCAAGACTTCGATCCTGCCCGCGGCGGCAGCGTAACTAAGATCACTGCCCAAGAGGAGGTTCAGATGTCCCGACGAGTCCACCGAGTCCTGCCCGTGGCCGCTCTCGCCCTGACCCTGAGCGCGGCCGGCCCGTCCCCCGCTCACCACGCCTTCTCCGCCGAGTTCGACGCCAACCTGTCGATCAAGTTGGAGGGCACGATAACCAAGGTCGAGTGGATCAACCCCCACGCCTGGGTCCACGTGCAGATCACCCTGGACAACGGCGAAACCGAGACCTGGGAGCTCGAGGCGGGCACCCCGAACACCCTGGTGCGGCGAGGCCTCACCCGCACCCTGCTAAGGCCCGGCACCGAGGTCGTCGTCCGCGGCTACCAGAGCAAGGACCGGATGTGCACGCCGAACTGCCGCGGCAGCGGCCGGGACATGACTCTCCCGAACGGCCGCAGCCTGTTCATGGGCTCCTCCGGTACCGGCGCGCCGCGGGACGGCGCGGATCCGACCGAGCAGTAGAAGCGGCTCAGCGACACTCGGGCTACGGGCCGACGCCGGCTCGTCAGCGATCGCCGGGCGCCCGGTTCGATTGCCCATGGTCGTCGAGCAGACCGAACGCAGCGGTGATCTCCAGGGCGGTGAACAACACAGCCATCAGGATGAAGTAGTGGAAATCAGTCATGGGTCACCTTTTACCACGCATGGGTCCACGTCGAAACCACCCTGGATGATGGCGAGACGGATCTGGTGATCGCCGCACTCCACCGGGCAGCTCAGCTTCAGCTCCCGGTAACCCTGGTGGGAGCCGGTCTTCCCCAACTCACGGCCCTCACCGGTCGCGCCAAGAGTTACGCCGAGCGGCTCTTCCGCTTCGTCGAGATTGGACCGCTCGACGAGGATGCCGCCACGCTCGCCATCGAAGAGCCCGCCCACCGACTCGGCGTTTCCTACACGCTGGACGCAGTCGGCGCCATTCTCCGCCGCACGCAGTCCTATCCCTACTTCCTCCAGGAGTGGGGCAAGCACTGCTGGGACTGCGCCGAGGACTCTCCGGTTGAGGTCGGCGACGTGGAATCGGCCACCGTGACCGCCACCGCCGAACTCGACGCGAGCTTCTTCCGCGTGCGCTACGACCGCCTTACGCCGAAGGAGAAGTCGGCCTGTTCGCGCCACCCCAACCGCATCGCGCAGGTCCTCGTCGCTCGGCCAGACCGTAGCTCCAGACTGCTCGGACGCGAGGCGGTCCACGATCTTGTCGCCCGCCTGCCCAGCACCCACCGCGATCAGATCTCTGAGAAGCTCCATGAAGAACACGCCGTATTGTCGGGCATTCAGCCTGCAGACCATGCGCCGCACCAAGTAGCTCTCAAGGGATCCCAACGCCTTGCGCAATTGGTCGTTCGGCGGTGTCGACGAAGCCAGCCACAACAACACCGGCGTCAGCACTCCGACCTGCATCGTCTCGCGGCGATAGAGGAACGTCTCGCTGTCCGGGCCCAGACGATCGTCGAGATGACGATAGGTCTCGGAGATCGTGCCCAAGTCTGCGGCGACCTCGGTGATCGAACCGTTCCTCTGGGCGTAGTTCACGAACTCGGAGAACTCTTCGTTGGCCTTGACCGCGCGCCCCCTGCGCATCGAGAGCCAGTTGTTCAAGAAGATGTCGATGCGAGCGCGTCGCTGATGCCCACGGCCGATCTCCCTAGCCCACCATTCGCTGCTCTCGTCACTCGCTTCAAAGGGCCAGAGGTTGGTCAACGGTCCCGCTCCAGGGCTCCGCTGGACTTCGTACATGATGCGGTTCTTGATCATCTCCGACTGGAGGAGCGGGGTGCCGCGAGCGTTGAGGGTCTCGAAGATCGTGTGAGGCTCGTCATTGTCGGCAAGGTCGATCGCGACGAGTTCCAACCGGTGCGAGACCACCCGTTCCATAGCCTCGGCAGCCTTGAACTCTCCTACGCCCTGTTCGAGGTTCGAGTCGAGCCACGATCCCACCTGTTCCCTGAAGAACTCGTGAGCGCGGACGATCCTTGAATCGCCATGACCCTCTGTCGACAGATCGTTGTCCATGGCGTGCCGGAAAGCGTCCTGGTCGTTGAGGGTGGGCCAGACCTTGAAGACCTTGCTGGGATCCCCGTCCAAATCGTCTTCATCGTTCAGAACGAGACGGGACAAGCGCCGAGCCGGTTTCTCGATCTCGCGGTCGGCGAAGACCTCTTGCACAGCATCCAGAAGTAGCTGCAACGTAGTGAGGCGCTGTTGACCGTCGACCACGAGCCGTGCTTCAAACTCGTCCGAGCGCGTAGCGACTTGCTGCAACACGATGGCGCCCAAGAAGTGCGGGCTGTCCCCTCTTTCCTCCAGGATGAGTTCAGCTTTCTCCCTCACGTCCTCCCAGAACGGTTCCCATTGCCTTTCCAGCCCCCAGACATAACGACGCTGAAACTCCGGCACGTCGTAACGAACCGTCTTGCGGAACATCTTGCTCGGTGTGAGCTTGCTGACCTCCATGACCTCTCCTGCGTCACGTTCTACCGGACCATCGCGGAATCCCCGCCGGGACGTTGCCTCAGCGGATCATCCCCGGCTACTGGTCCTGCTCTTCCTTCGCCGCCTCAAGCGCCTTCTTCGCCGCGTCGACCCGGTTCTGGCCGCCGTACCAGCTCGCCAGCCAGTCCTTGCCGTCTTCGGCTGTGCCCTGCTGTTCGCGGTGGCGGGCGCCGCGGAGCATCATGGTCATGGCGCGGTTGCCTTCGTGGCAGGCGTACTCGAGGAGCGGATCGTCGGTCCGCCGCATCTCGAGTGCGGTTGACCAGGACGCCTCGTACGACTCGGCGTCGTCGACGGTGTACTCGTAGAGCAGCGCGTCCGGCCCGGTGCGGGTGAAGCGCTCGGTCAGCACGAGGTTCTCGCCGGTGCCGCGAAACGCCGTGTGCTCGGTGTAGTTCTTCGTCGTCACAACGAAGGTGTCGCCTTCCCAGACGCCTGACGAATCGCCCTTCCAGAAGCGCATGTGCTCTTCGGCGTGCTCGCGGCCGTCGGTCGGGATGACCCGGTGGTCGTTGATCATCTCGGTCATGACCGCGACGTAGCCCTCTGACTGGAAGATCTCCATCATGTTGTTGTAGGCCCCCGGGGTCATCGGCGGACCGGCGTTGAAGCCGATGATGCAACGCTCGAACGTGTTCCGCTCCTCCGGACCGGCCGGGGCTTGGCCCCAGAGCGCGTAGCGTTCGTTCGACCGGCGCCGGGCATCGGCCGTGAGCGCCGGCAGGCGGCCGTTCGGCGGATCGACGACCAGGGAGGTCCGCATGGTGCCGGACACCTTCTCGCCCAGATCGAGCCAGAAGGCGTTGTAGCCCACGTCGACGTCGCCCTGGCTGGGGTCGACATCGCCGCCGCCCTGCGCCGCGCGCGCGGCGCGCTCGTCCTTGCGGCGCTGCTCCCAGGCCGCTGCCTCTTCGGCCGTCAGCGTCGCCTTGTCGCCGAAGGCAGCCGGCCGCTCGAGCGGCGTGATCGAGCGGAAGTCCCAGGTGCCCTGGAGATCGGGCACGCCCCAGGAGGTCACAAGGTCCGCATCCTGCGCGGCCGCGGCGCCGGCGAAACCGACCGCAACCGCCATGAAACAAACGACGGTCGCAAAAGGTAGGTGCTTCTGCTTCATTCCTTCGACTCCTTCCGATTCTTCAGGAACTCCCCGCCCTTACTGCGGCGTGGCCCCCCGGCGCAGATGACCGTAGGCCGCGTCCTCTCCCCCGAGGGGAATGCACTTGAACTCGAGCAAACGCGCGTTCTCCTCCAGCCGGCGGTAGAGCGGCATGCTGATCGTCCACGGCTCGGTGAACACGTTCGGATCGATGATCGTCGCCTCGTAGTTCATCGAGTTCGGTCCCGTGGGAGTGAACCGCTCTACAACCCTGAGCTCCTCGCTGTGGAAGTTGCCCGAGGCGTCGAACCAGGTGTCGGCCACCTGGTCGGTGACCTCGACGACCAGGGTGTCGCCCTCGAAGCGGCCCAGCGAGTAGCCCATCCAGGACGGCAGTTCCGCCCTGGTGCCGGGCTGGTCCAGGCGGACTGCGCGGCTGTTGCCGCCCCATTCGTAAGCAAAGAAGACCGCCTTCGGCTCCTGCACGATCTGGAACGGCAGCGGCATGTAGGTGGCGCGCGGAATGCCGGGTATGAAGCACTTCGCCGCCGGGTCGAGGTTCAACCAGTCCACCCGGTTCTGGTTCCGCTGCTCCAGCGCCCCGTCCTGGTACGGGATGCTGCCGCTCTCGACCACGCTCTGCCCGGCCGGGATCGCTCCGAAAGCGCCGTACTCCGGCATCGGCGTGCGCCGCGCGTGGTGACCTTCAAGGTCCCAGTGGGCGCTGTTCATCGTTTGCCAGATGCCGTTCAGATCCGGATCGCCGTCCGGAGTCCGCGGCGCCTGGTAAGCGCCGTCCTGCGACTGCGCACCGGCAGCCACAGCGAGAAGCAGCATCGCCGGCAGCGACACGGCCAGACTGTGCTTGTGCATGGCCGGGAACTATAACGAAGGCTGCCGGCGCCGGATGCGGGCGAGACGCCCGCGTTCCCAGGGGCACTACGGCAGGCGGAACACGAACAGGCCGTTGCCGCTGCTGGGATAGCGGATCTCGGGACTGACCCTGGCCGGCACGAAGCGCGGACTGCCGCCGCCGAGTCCGGTGGGGACCGCCACGTACTGGACGCCGTCGACCGCGTAACTGATTGGGAAGCCCTGCACCGATGTCGGCAGGCGGGTTCCCCAGAGCTCCCGGCCGCTCGCGGTGTCCCAGGCCCGGAAGCGGCGGTCGATGTCACCGGCGAAGACGACGCCGCCGGCCGTGGTCAGGGCAGCGGTCAGAAAGGCAGCCCGCTGCTCGATGCTCCAGACCTCCTCCATCGTGTCCACGTCGTAGGCCGCCAGCTTGCCCAGACGACCGTCCGTGCCGGGCATCTCGAACCACTTGCGGTCGGCCCGGGTACCGCCCGACCCCTCCTCGAACCGGGTCTCGCGGCCCGAGATCTCCAGACAACTCTGGCTCAGCGGCACGATCAACAGGCCGTGTTCCGGGCTGTACGACGAAGCCTGCCAGTTGTGGCCGCCGGCGGTGCTCGGGCACACCGAAATCCACTCACCGACCTCCGCGGACGCGATGTCCTCGCGGTAGCGGACCTCGCCGGTCTCGCGGTCGATGTGGTCGAAGACGTTCTGGAACACCATCTCCTTGAGCGCCACGAAGGAGCCGTCCGAACGGTCGAGCTTCCACAGGAAGCCGTGCTTGCCGGAGGTGAGCAGGAGCCGGCGCCCGTCGCGGTCGATCAGGACCTGCTCGAAGGCCTCGTCCAGGTCGAGGGCCTCGCCCGGCACGTGCTGGCGGTAGAAGGCGATCGCCCCGTCGCCGGGTCGCAGCACCAGGGTCGAGTTCGTGTACAGCACCTTGTCGTCGATGGTCAGCCCGCGGCTCGCCGGCACCCAAGGCTTGGCCTGCGCCACCGGCCAGTAGAGCAACTGGAGCTCCGGGTCGTAGCTGCCAGGAATCCACGAGTCGCCGCCGCCCCGCAGCACGAGCGGCAGATCGCCCCAGGTGTCGCCTCCCGGCTCCCCGGGCCGGGCGATGGTGTAGGTGCGCCATCGCTCCTCGCCGGTTTCCGCGTCGTGCGCGGTGATGAAGCAACTGTCCTCGAAGTAGCGGATGCAGCCGTTGATGCCGTTGATCACCAGACCGTCTCCTTGGGCGGTTCGTCGAACTCCCGCGCCGCGACCGCCTTGGGCGCCGATGTCTGGTACCACGATCGGGCCGCTGGTGTTCGAGTAGCGCTTCGCCGGATCGGCAATCTGCGTCTCCCACACCGGCCGCCCGCTCCGGGCGTCGAGCGCGAGCATGGCCGCATCCTTGGTGGCGACGAAGATCTTGTCGCCCCAGATCGCGAGGTTGCGGAGCTGGTTGAACCCGCGCGCCATATCGCCCTCCAGCCCACGCTGGTACTCCCAAATCAGCGTGCCGGTGTCGGCCTCCAGCGCCTGAATGATGTTCGCCGGATTGGCGAGGTACATGACGCCCTCGTAGACAAGCGGCGTCGGCTGATTGACGCCGTCCGCCATCGCCCAGGACCACGCCAGGCGCAGTTCGGCCACGTTGCCGGCGTCGATCTGGTCGAGCGGACTGTGGCCCTGCCCGTCGTAGGTGCGCCGGAACATCAGCCAATCGGCGGGGTCGGGATCGAGCAGCATCTCGGCCGTCACCGGCTCGAAGTCCTCGATCTCGCGCTCCCCGGGAGGCCTGACGTACTCCTCCTCTGCCGTCTCGACCGGGCCGCGACGGTCGCGATCAGTGACGACGGCCGGGTCCGCGGCGGGGGCGGACGCCGCGTCGCCGTCCAGGCCCAGGCTGTCCAGCACCGCACTCAAGCCCGGCGCGTCGGCCGTCAGGGGTTCATCGCCGGCCACAGCACCGTTCGCCCGGAGCACGAAGGCGACGAGATCGTAGGTCTGCCGAGGCTGGAGAGAGTTCCGGTCCTCCGGCGGCATGGTGACCCGGATGGTGTCCGCGAGATCGACCACGGCGCCGGCTCGCCAGGCGTCGAGAAAGCTCGCGCCACGCAGGGGCGGCGCCTCGCTCGCGCCGGCCAGGCTCGAAAGGTGGCATTCGACGCAGAGCTCCTCGAAGAGCGCCCGCCCACGCTCCGCCTGCTCGGCGGTGAAGACGCGCGCCGGGGCATCCGGCGGCTGCGCGCCGACGCTGGCGGCGGCCGCCATCAAGAGCGCCAACCCTGCCGACAACCCGCGTACACTACGCGCCATGGCCCGCATCCTAGTCGTTGGCGGCACCGGCCCGACCGGCCCACCCATCGTCAACAAGTTCCTCGCCGCCGGTTCCGAGGTCTCGATCTTCCACTCCGGCCGCCACCCGGTCGACTTCGACGGTCCGGTGGAGCGGATCCTCGGCAACGCCCGCGACAGTGACGACATCCGCACCAAGATCGGGTCGCGAGAGTGGGACATCGCGGTGTGCATGTACGGCCGGTTGCGGACGCTCGCCGAGGAACTCACCGGCAAGACGGCCCGGCTGGTGGGCATCACCGGCCAGCCCGTCTACCTGGGCTCGCAACCCCCCACGCCCGAGGGCCGCATTCCCCTGCCGGTGCCGGAGTTCGCGCCACGCCAGTACGACGCGCAGAACTACACCGGCAAGGTGGCAGCGGGCGAGGACCAGCTCTTCGAGCAGCACAGTCGCGGCGACTTCGAGGTCGTCATCCTGCGCTATCCGGGGGTCTACGGCCCGCGCACACCGATGAACCACGAGTGGGCGGTCGTCAAGCGCATCCTCGATCGCCGGCCCTTCATGATCCTGCCCCACGACGGCGTGACCTACTTCCAGCGCGGCTACGCCGAGAACCTGGCCCGGCTCGTGTTCCTGGCTGCGACGAGGTCCGAGGCGGCGGGAGAGGCGTTCAACGCCGGCGACGAACGCGTGATCAGTTGCCGCGCCGTGGCGGAAGTCATCATCGACGAGCTCGGCGCCGACATGGAGCTCGTCGGCGTGCCGGCGCCCTACTGCCGCGGCGTGTTTCCGCTCGCCGAGAAGTCGAACCAGATCCTGGACATGTCCAAGGCCAGAACCCTGCTCGGTTATCGCGATGTCGTCGACCCCGAGACCGCGACCCGCGCCACGGCCCGCCACCTCGCCGCCCACCCGCCGGCCGACAAGGACCTCTACGCCGCGGGCACGGGCCGCTTCGACTACGAGCGCGAGGACGGGATCGTCGAGCGCTGGCGACGGGCCCAGGCACTGATGAGCGACGACTGAGGCGACCGGCGAGTTGATAACCTCGCAACCACCGAACGCAACCCGTGTGGCGCGTTTCGCGCCACACGCGAACCAGTCCGAGCGCCCGTCATCGGGCGCACGGATGGCACACGGAGGAAGTCACCGATGATCGGACGCACCACGCTCGCTCTTGCCGTGGCGACCGCACTATTCGCGGCGCCGACTCTGGCGGCCGACGACTGGAAGACGCCGCGCACCCCCTGGGGGCACCCCGACCTGCAGGGGCTGTGGACGAACACCACCCTGACGCCCTTCGAGCGACCGGTCGAGCTGGGCGACAAGGCGTTCCTGACCGAAGAAGAGGTCGCACAGCAGGAAGCCGCCCGGCAGGCGATGATCGAGAACCGTGCCGAACAGCCGGCGCAGAAGGCGGAAGCCGGCCAGAACGTCGGCGCCTACAACCTGCACTGGCTGGAACTCGGAACGAAGGTGGTCGGCAGCCGGCGCACCTCCCTGGTCGTCGATCCCCCGACCGGCCGCGTGCCGGTGCGGCCGGAGGCGCAGAAGGTGCGCGCCGACAACCTGGAACTCATGTTCGACTCGTACGAGTACATGAGCGTCTGGGACCGGTGCATCACCCGCGGCGTCCCCGGGCACCTGTTCCCGGCCGGCTACAACAACGGCTACCGGATCGCCCAGACGTCCGAGTACGTGGTCATCTACTCCGAGATGATCAACGATGTCCGCTTCATCCCGGTCGACGGCCGGGACCGCATCCCGGAGGACATCCACCTCTGGAACGGCGACTCCCGCGGCCACTGGGATGGCGACACGCTGGTCGTCGAGACGAAGAACTTCTCGGACAAGGGCTGGATCGCCACCAGCGGCTCCCAGGGCCGGATCAAGGGCATTCCCGTGAGCAACGAACTCGTGACGGTCGAGCGCTTCACCCGGCTCGACGAACACACGATCGACTGGACGGTCACGATCGACGATCCGGAGAACTACACCGACACCTGGAGCGTGGACATCCCGCTCTACTTCGATTCGAACTACGAGATGTTCGAGTACGCCTGCCACGAAGGGAACTGGGCGGTCACCAACACGCTGAGCGGCGCTCGCCACCTGGAGAAGACGAAGGCGGACAGCAGTCCGTAGCGCCGCCGCTACGGCAGCAGCCGCTCCGCTACCGGCGAAACAACGTACGCGCGCGGCGGCGACTCGTCTCCGCGCCGAGGGACCACACGATGAGTTTCGACACGATGAGTTTTGACGCTGGCCGCTTCCCCGTTCCCGTTCGCGAGGATATGGCCACCGCGCTGCGCAGGTCGTGGGCCGACATCGGCCGCCCCGGCACCTGGTGGACCGGTCCTGAACGCGTCGCCATCGCGGCGCTTGCACGCGCCGAGCGCGTCCAGCGCACCGAACCGCCCTGGCGCCGCGATCATTCGCAGCCGCTGCCGGCGCCCCTGCCCGAGAAGGCAGTCGAAGCGGCGCGCAAGATCGGCGCCGATCCGACCCACCTCGACCGCGATTGGGCCGAAGGCGTCATCGCCGAACTCGGCGACGCGCCGTATGTGGAGCTCGCCTCGGTCGTCGTAACGACGGTGGCCGCCGACGCCTTCTGCGAAGCGATGGGGATCGAGCACGAGCCCCTGCCCGAACCCGAGGCCGGCGAACCGACCCGAGAACGGCCGGACGGCATGGGCGACATCGGCGCCTGGGTCCCGGTCCAGGTGGTCGACTGGAACCGCGCCAACGTGGCCCGCGCTCTGAGCCTGGTGCCGGAAGGCGTGCGCACCTTCTTCCGCATGGTCGTTGCCATGTACTCGGGCACCGGAACCGACTTCACCGAGATGGTGTGGGATCACCGGCCCCTCGCACGTCCCCAGGTCGAGCTGATCGCGGCCAGGGTTTCGGCTCTCAACCAGTGCTTCTACTGAACGACCGCTCACACCATGCTGCTCCGGGCGAGCAGCAACGCGGTTGGCGCCGAGGTCGACCTGAGCGCGACGGTGGAGGACGCGGCTGACGGCGGCGTCGAGCACGGCGAGCTGTTGACCGCCTTCGCCGAAGCCGTAGTGCGGGCCACGGACGATCTGGACGCGGTCCGCGCCCGCGTCGCCGAGGCGCTGGGTCCGGCGAAGTTCGTCGAAGCCGCGGCCACCGTCGGCATCTTCAACGGCCTGGTCCGCGTCGCGGACTCGACCGGCATTCCCAGCGACGCGATCACCCTGGAGCGCACCGCCGACGTCCGCAGCGAACTCGGATTCAACCGCTGGGGCGGCGCCAAGTCGTCCGGCGTCGCCGAGGCGCCGACATAGCGGCGGCGCATCGCGAAGGGATCGCCGCCACGAAGCCGCAGACACTGCGCTTCATGCCTAACGCGCCTCCGCGACGCACGCCTCCGGGAACGCAGAGAGGTCCGCGAACGCGTCCGGCTCACCGGGCGCCTTCGTGTACCGGCGTTCCGTTCCGGTCACCGTGTCGTGCACCGCCAGATCGAGGCCCAAGTCGCTCGCAGACGCAATGTAGACCCAATGGTGGCCGTTGACGTCACAACCGTTCAGCACCTTCACCAAGACCTCCCAGTTGGCCAGCTCGAAGAAGTAGAAGACGCCGGAGTCCGCAGTTCGCGCCTCGGAGACGCGGGCGGCGCCGCTGGCGCCGTCCAGCGCGGACCAGTCGATCGTCACGCGGTAGCGCCCGGCCTGTAGGCATAGCGCAGTCGCGGTTGGCTCGCACGTCGCCGCCATCCCCCCCGCCTCGTACCTCCGGATGGCCCTGGCTTGCAGTCTCCAGCGGCTCTCTCGCTCTTCTCGCATTCGCAGCCTCCCCTGGTCAAAGCGCGCGAGGACCCAATCATGGTCGGCGGCATCGAAGGGCATCCAAAGATCGGGACCGACCCGAAGGGCGTACGCGGCACGCTTGAGGCCCTCTTGCTCGCTGGTCGCGGATGGGAGCACCATGATGTTCACCCCCCGTTCCTCCAGGATGTACCCCGGCGGCGGCCTTCGGTCGTGCGCCATGAAACGCTCGCTGTTGGTCCGGGTTACCGGGTTGCGCGCAACGGTCGCATCCGTGAGGCCCAACCCGTCCACGACTCTCAGGTCCGGCAAGAAGTAGGACTGGATACCGAGGACGATCGCCGCCGTCAGGGCGTCTTGGGGAAACGCACCCCGTTCCATGTGTTCGTACTCCCGCCACTCTTCGAACTGGATGTTGGCAGCCTCCCGAATCTCCACGAAACGAAGTGCCACATCTTGCTCTACCAGCCGTTGACGCAGGTCGTTGGACACGGAAGCGAGCGCCTGCATTCCCGGCGCCACGCCCAGCCAGGGTGTGTTCTCCCGATTGATTTCCAGGTGAAACTCCTCCGTGAAGCCCTGTGTGTTGGCACCCCGAAACAGGAGCACGCCTTGCAATGAGCTCGCACAGAAGAGGACGGGCAGGAACAGGAAGACGGCGCATGCGGCCAGCCTTATCGGCTCCGCGTGCCGCGGCGTCGACCGAAGTCGTTGCATGTGGCCGGAGATCACGGCACCCGCGTGAACAACACCCGCAGCCGCGGGAACCGCCAGCAACGGCCAGTAGAAGTCGAGCGGACGGTATTCGAAGTAGTCGCCGCCGATCCGGAACAGGTAGGCCATGTGCGGGCCGATGCACACGAGCGGCAGAGCGAACCCGGGGTCCCTGCGCTCTCGCCATGCCTGCCGCAGGGCCAGGATCGCAAGCGGTATCAGCAGGTAGAGCCCGGTCTCGATCGCCGCCGCCCACAGGTAGCTGAATCCGGACTCGTACCAGGGCCGAACGTGCTTGGCGTAGTAGGTGTTCGGCAGCCACTCCCCGTAGTAGGCGTACCGGAACAGGAAGTGCGCCGCCACCAGCGTTGCGAAGGGCAGAACCAGCCAGGCCAGCTCCCGCCAGTCCACTCGCAACCGCCTGGAGGCGGCGATGCGCTGTGCGACGAACCAACCGAAGCAGCACGCCGCGATCAAGGGGCCCTCCGGCCTGGTGTACGCGGCCGCCGCGAGGCTCAGTGAGGCTCCCATCAGTCCCCAACGGCTGTCGCCGTGGACCGTCAGGCACACGACCGCCACAACAATAAAGAGGGTGAACTGCCGCGTTTCCAAACCCCCGGCGGAGGTCCACACCGCGAACGTGGCGCTGCTGCACAGGAGGCCCAGCGCCATCCAGGTCACCAGCGCCCGGCGCCGCAGCCCGGGGAGTCGCATCGCCCACCAGACCGTCGCCGCCAGTGTGCCGACCGTGCATGCCACCGACAGCCACGGCGCGGCGTTCTCGGGGCGCAGCCCGAAGACCCGCCAAAGGCCCGCGAGTTCGAGCACCCAGAGGAAGTTGGAGTACCCCTCCACGCGCTCGCCAGGGTTGAAGACCAGACCGTGGCCTTCCACCAGATTCCGGACATACCGGAAGCTGATAAAGGCGTCGTCGCACAGGAACCACGCCGCCGACGCCATTGCGGCCAACAGCGCCAGCCACGGCAGACTGCCGCCAAGTAGAGCTAGTCTCCGCGCCATGTTGCGCATCCTATTCGTCGGCGGCGCCGGGCCAACCGGACCCCGATCGTCCGCAACTTCCTCGACTCCGGTTCGACGTATCGATCTTCCAACCCGGTGGCCCGGGGGCCCTTGTTGGCCTCGCCCTTCCCTCGAAGGCTGAACCGCCGCCCCCGGTGTAACCCAGGGGCGGCGGCGTCAGGGGCGAACGGTAGCAGTGAACGTGACGGCGTCGGACGCGCCTACGCTGTCGGTAACGGCGTAGGTGATCGTGTACGTCGTCTCGGTTCGGACGGTCGGAAGCGTCCCGCTCGCGATGCGCGTTGACGCGGCGAACGTGAGCCCCGGCGGCAGCCCCGACAAACTGTAGGCGTAAGGCGCTGTCCCTCCCGTTGCCGCTGGGAACAACGTGTTGACAACCCCACCGGAGGGCACACGGAAGTTCGGGATCGCCGGCAGAGACGGTGGCGGCGGTGGTGGCGGTGGCGGTGGTGGCGGCGCTGACGGCGTTGCCAGTTCGACGACGTCGGACCAGGCACCGTCTCCGACCGCATTCGTCGCCCGCACCTGATAGTGACGCACGAGGGTCCAAGGCGTGACCACGCTCCATGACCGTGCGCTGGAACTCATGTTCGACGACGGCGACGGCGAACCTGCGCCCGTGAAGCGCCATGTGTGGGCCGCCGATGCCCTCGTCTGCAACTGATAGCGCGTGATCACGCTACCGGTTGCAGGCTCGGTCCAAGTCAAGGTCTGAGTCCGCCCTGCGACCGAGCCGGTCAACTGCGGCGCCGAGGGCCGTACCGGCGCAACGACGGTAGTGCCGAACGTCACGGAGGCCGACGCGCTTGCACTGTCTGTGCATGTGTACGTGATCGTGTAGTGCGTGTCGGTCGTGACGGCCGGAAGCGTTCCGCTCGCGATGCGCGTCGCCGAGGCGAAGGAGATCCCAGGCGGTTGCCCCGACAAGCTGTACGTGTAAGGAGCTGTACCTCCCGTCGCCTCCGGGAACAACGTGTTGATCGAGCCGCCAGACGGCACCCGAGAGTCGGGGATGCTCGGGCAAACCACCGGCGGCGGTGGTGGTGGTGGTGGTGGTGGCGGCGGTGGTGGCGGAGGCGTCGTACCGATGGCACTAACGCTCAGAGCGTAGCTGCCCGTTCCACCGCGGTAGGGGTACACCGTCACCGTGTGCGTGCCGGCGGCAAGCGTGTCGCTCCAGGAATCGTCCCGCGTGCCCCCCCGGTTCGTGCAGGATGAATTCCCGACCCGACAGTCGATGTCCCGGTCCATCCCCGTCAACGACACGCTGACCGAAGCCTCGGCAGACAGCGTGATCGTGTAGCTCAGCTCGCCTACGCCGGTTCGCGTCGTCGAACCGCCGCCGCTTGTTCCCCGAGAAAACTCAAATGTTCTACATACCACATCGCAAACCGCACCGCCGTCTACCTCAGTGCATACTGTTTCGCAGAACTCGATCGTCTGGCGGCAGTCAGGGTGAAAGGGCTGTGCAACGCAATCGACCTCGCCGGGGCCGGGATTGCCACCGCCGCCACCGCCGCCGCCACCGCCGCCGCCGCCGTTTAGAGCTCTCTCCACCGCTGCACAATCTTCGGTGGTGATAGCCCGTGGACCCGCACCGAGCCCTTGGTACATGACGCTGCCGGGGTTGTCGCCTCTTGGTGCACACATAGGGTCGTCTGTGTCTCGAAGGCGAAGTATGTGACCAATCTCATGCTGCAGAACATAGGTCCAGTTACGGACGCAATGATCAGAGGGGTCCGCATTGATGCGAAGCTCGCCCATGTGAACCTCTGCGCACGGACCGCCTTCATAGAACATCTCGCTCTCTGGAATCACACGCATAGGCCACACTTCCGCATCATCGCTCGGACTCCCGCCTACACTGAAGCTCGGAAGAGCGTCGCACGAGTTGTTCCAACCTCCTTCTCCCCCCTCACCGTTCTCGTCCGGGAGGCCAAGGGCTAGTCGGATAGCGTCGAAGTTGGTGTATGGTTCGTTCGTTCCAGCTACAAACTGGATCTCCGAGGGCAATCCCGACACATGCGGCACCGTACATCCGTCCTGCGCCTCGATCTTCTGGTTCGCGAGAAACAGCAGTCCGCAAAGCGGCAAGAGAAGGGGCTTCCTCATGGCGTGATGTCTTCCGGGCAAAGTCTGCGAAACTGCAAGCCACTATCACCCTCCTCGACAACTTGAACTCGGCAACCGTCTCCGCTAAGCTTGAGCCAGAGTTCGCCGAACTTCCTGCGCTCCGGCGAACTGAACTCCTGTAGGACCAAGTCGGACGTAAGATCGAACAACCCTCCCGAAACAGCCTCGCGAACGCGAGTCAGCAGGTCCGTCATTGTCCTGGGGCCGGTGCCGCGACGCACTGAGAAACTCCATGTCAGCGGCGCGTTGTTCCGCACCACGGCCGCTGTGCCAGTGTGTTGCCAGGTGTGCATTCGCACTACGCGATCGCTTGTCCAGGCACCGATCACTACAACGCGGTCCCCTACGGACGGATGGTCTGTGTCAGGCCACCACTGATGATTGGGGTTTATGGCGCAGAAGACGCGACCATGCACGACGAGACGATCAAAGGGGAGCAACAGATAGTCAACAAGCAGAGAACCTGGACGCAACGGCACTACGTCAGAGAGCGCGAACAGCACTACGGGGTTGCCGTGCTCCGTGAATCCGGCAATCGCCTTTTCGAGCGTGGCCGTCACGGCCACGTCGGACAGTAGAAGCGTCGTGTCAAAGAGCCCGCCAGCGGCTTCGGGGGGGGGCAACGAGACGTAACTCAGCCGTGTGGCACAGCTCTCAGGCGGAGGGATCTGGCCCTCCTCGAATCCATGATTGGGCGCACTGTGCTTCAGTTGCCAGTCGATACCCTCTCTAAGCCACTCGTGTATCGACTGCCGATCATCGACGGATCCGTCGGCGTTCAAGACCCGCGACGCGGCGACCCACTCGTAGCCGCGGTCGGGGTCGTGCCCCAAGGTCTCAGGATGTTGCGCGGCAACCGCCGCTGGAAACACACACGCGACCGCCAAAGCGACCGCAGAGAAGATGGCCCCGTTCATTCCTTGCCTCCTACTCGCGCTTGGTCACGCTACAGCCCGCCCGTGGCGGCGCGCCTCTCTTGAGCGTACAGTTTCCGTTGCTATGCTTCTCTTCGCTGCACAGTGTCCTCCGCCTTGCGCATGCGAAAGTAGCCGCCTCTGTTGAGTCTGTCAAGTGTCAGAGTTGCCCAATGAGAAGTGAGCGTGAGCGAGGTGGGTCAATCCAACGAGAAGTGAGCGTGAGGCGCCGGGATCGGGGATCATCGGAGGGTGATCGTGACGCTCCAGACACGCCGACTTCAGACTCTTGACGAGGTTCGCCTCTTCCTGGCTGGCAACGAGGCGGTGGACTTCGTGCTGGTCGACCGCGGATCGACCTACGAGTTCATCCGTGAGACGTTGGTCAAGTTCCGCTACCGGGGGCTTGCGAGGCGCGACAAGGGCGTGATTCGGCGCTACCTGATGAAGATGACCGGGAAGTCCGAGTCGGAGGTGACGCGGCTGATCGGGCAGTACCGGGAGGCGGGCCGGATCGAGGACCGTCGCGGTCCGCCGCCTCACGCATTCTGGGGGCGGTACACGAAGGCCGACATCGGCCTTCTCGCCGAGGTCGACGCGGCGCTCGGCCAGATGTGCGGTCACAGCACGCGGGCGGTGATGCGGCGTCAGTTCGAGGTTTACGGCGACGAGCGCTTCGAGCGTCTGGCCACCATCTCGAACGGACACTTCTACAACCCGCGCGACTCGGCGACCTACCAGAGTCGCCGCAGGACGTTCAAGAGGACGCGGGCGACCGCGGTTGGGATCGGAGAACGGCGCAAGCCCTGAGCCGGAGGGGCGACCGGGCTACCTGCGCGTGGACACGGTGCATCAGGGGGACAAAGACGGCGAGAAGGGCGTGTACCACATCAACCTCGTGGACGAGGTGTTGCAGTGGGAGCACGTAGCGACGGTACGGGCCATCTCCCAGCGGTGTCTCGTGCCGGTGCTCAAGGAGCTCATCGAGTCTTTGCCCCTTCAAGGTGCTGGGCTTCCACGCCGACAACGGCTCCGAGTACATCAACCGCAAGGTCGCGGAGCTGC
This sequence comes from Candidatus Multivorans sp., assembly GCA_965238135.1. Classification (GTDB taxonomy): domain Bacteria; phylum Acidobacteriota; class Thermoanaerobaculia; order Multivoradales; family Multivoraceae; genus Multivorans. The sequence goes on from OZ250177.1 coordinate 1,470,343, forward strand.
TCAACCAACTGCACGTCCCTGAGTTCACCAAGTCCCGAAGCCGGCACAGCAACGACAACGCGCTGGTCGAATCCAAGAACGGCAACGTGATCCGACGTCACTTCGGCTACGGACACATCGCCAAGCTCTTCGCCCGCGAGGTCAACGCCTTCGCCCGCGATGTGCTCACGCCCTTCCTCAACTTCCACCGCCCGTGCCTGTTTCCCACCGAGGTCACCGACAAGAAGGGGCGCACCAGGAAGCGCTACCGCTACCAGGATGTGATGACGCCGCTCGAGAAGCTCAAGGCCCTGCCGGACGCGGAGCGGCGCCTCAGGCCCGGCGTCACCATCGGCGCCCTCGAAAACCAGGCCGGCGCCACGAGCGACCTCGACGCCGCGATCGCCCTCAAGCTGGCTCGTGCCAGACTCTTTGAACTCATCGACCGGGAGTCCGATCCCCACCGGCGCCGGAGCGCCTGAACCGCAGACCGCGCTGCCCGATGCCATACACCGCCCACCACCACCGGCCCAGGCCGGAACACAACGCCAGTAACCCGCCGCGACCTCGCAGCGGGCGCTACCGCAGGCGGCAGACGGTGCAGAACCGTCTGCCGCTCCAGAACTACCCCGAGACCGACCCGACTCGACTCTCCATGACCGTCCCGTTCACGCTCATTTCAGGATTGGACTACGCTGTGTCTCTAGTGGCTCAGCGGATCATTCCAAGGTCGCCGTGAAGGCAGGGCTGAGGTGTGGAGTATGGCCAAGTTGGCAGTACTTGGTTCCCTGAGAGTCGAGTTGTCCGTTTTTTGGGGGAGGCCGTCGGTCTCGGACCGGCGGGTGCCGGCCGGTCTGGGAGTGGCAGACGCGGTTCGGCGCGATGGCGCGCCGGGCGGCGACCTTCGTCGTCAGCCGGCGAAGCGGCGCCGCATCACCTGGCGCAGGGCGTCGCCCTGTCGGGCGGCGAAGTGGCGGTTGGCCTGCGGCATGTAGTCGAAGCGGCCGTCGAGGCGGACGATCGAGATGGCGGCGTTCGCAAGGCAGGCGAGATTGCGGCGGAGGCGTTTCGCGCCGACGCGGTTGCGGTCCTCGTCGAAAGTGAAGTCGCGGACGTAGTGGAGCCGGTTCTCGATCTCCCAGTGGCCCCGGTTGAGGCTCAGCAGTTCGCTGGCCGATGCCCGTTCCGGCCCCAGCGAGGTGACGCCGTACACCGTCTCGGCGGAGATCCTGCCCGAGCGGAGCACGTGACGCTCGCGCTCGATGCGGAAGGCCTGACGGCGATGCGGCATCGAGACGTACTCGGGCGAGACGAGGTCGAGGCCGATTGTCCGGCAGCGTCGCGTCTCGATGCGTCCGTGCGCCTTCTCGGTGGTTGCGTACTCGGTTGCCGCGACCTGCTCGGCATCCCAGTCGAAGGCGCCAAGGTCGTCGAGCAGCTCCTGCCGATTGCCCTTGACCGTCATCAAGTAGAAACCGCCGCGCTCGACGATCAACCGCGCCGTCTTGCGCTGCGTATGCAAGGCGTCGAGCGTCACCACCCGATCCTCGAGGTCGAGGCGGCGCAGCAACTCGCGCACACCCTCGATCTCGCCCCCGGCGCCGTCGCAGGCCTCCTGGCCGCAGGCCAGACCGCTTGTGTGCTCGACCGCCGCCACCAGCATCCGCTCGCTGTCCTTGCCCCGCATCCACTCCGCCGCGGTCGCCTTGCCGTCGAGCGCGACCGCGCCTTGGGGCGACCGACTCTGGTCGATGAAGCGCCGCAGCGCTTCGTCGAGCATCTCCGAGGCGATGTCCGACAGCACGCGATGGAACGACGCGGTCGAAGGCGCGACGTAGCGCTCCCTGCTCGGACTCCAGAACGCCCGCACCGCCGGCAACTGAGCCTGGGTCAGACGAGAAGCGAATTCCCCGATCGCCACGACGCCGCGCACACCCGCCAGCTTCGCCGCCAAGGCGCCCAGGGAGTCGCATCGCCCACCACACCGTCGCCGCCAGCGTGCCGACCGTGCATGTCACCGACAGCCACGGCGCGGCGTTCTCGGGGCGCAGCCCCAAGACCCGCCACAGTACCGCCAACTCGAGCACCCACAGAAAGTTCGAGTATCCCTCCACTCGCTCCCCTGGATTGAAGACGAGACCGTGGCCTTCCACCAGGTTGCGGACGTACCGAAAGCTGATGAAGGCGTCGTCGCACAGGAACCAGGCCATGGACGCAAGCCAAGCCAGCAGCGCCAGCCACGGCAGACTGGAGTTGCCCCGGTTTCGTGGACAGTTTGTGTTTAGGGAATCAGGCGGCCTCTCGGTACGCCTCTTCGAAGTTGACGGGTGAGCGTTGTCCGATCGCGGAATGGCGACGATGGGTATTGTACCAGCCCTCGATGTAGCGAAAGAGTTCCGCCTTCGCTTCGGCGTGATTTCGGAACGTTGTCTGGTCGAGCAGCTCGCACTCGAGGCTGGCGAAGAAGCTCTCGGCCATGGCGTTGTCGTAGCAATCTCCGACGGAACCCATCGAGAGTGCGATGCCGGCATCGCGGCAGCGGTTCCCGAACGTCAGGGAAGTGTACTGGCTGCCTTGATCGGAGTGGTGGATCACGCACTCGGGTCGCCGCTGGGCAATCGCCATCTCCAGAGCGCTGAGCACGAGGTCGGTTGCCAGAGAAGAGTTCATGGCCCAGCCGACGATTCGCCGACTGAATACGTCCAGGACGATCGACAGGTACACGAACCCGGCAAGCGTCGGAACGTAAGTGATGTCCGCGACCCACAGTCGGCCAGTTCAGCCTGAATCCTCGGCGCCCCGTAGGTCCCTCGGCTCCGTTCGTGAATCGCCCGCACCCGCTCGGCGAGAGCGGTGTCCGACTTCTCCCTGGCCGACCGCGGGCGCTTCAGCCAGGCGTAGAACCCGCTCGTGGAGACGCCGAGCACGCGGGCCATCGTCGTGACGCGGAACTCGGCCTGGTGCGCTCTCATGAACCGGAAGACCCCTTCGGTTCCGTCTCCCGAGCGAACCAGGCCGTTGCTTTTGCCAGGATCTCCCGCTCTTCCCGCAGCCGGCGATTCTCCCGGCGCAGACGGCGCAACTCCTCACGCTCCGCCGTCGTGCTCCCGTCGCTGCGGCGACCCTCGTCCCGGTCCGCCTGGGCGACCCAGTTCCGGATCGACTGCGCTGACGGCTCGAACTCGCGGGCTAGTTGGTCCGGGCTCCGCCCGGACCGGACCAGATCCACCATCTGCTGCCGGTACTCTGCTGGGTACCGGCTCCTTCTTCTCGACACCGTGGATACCTCCTCTTCCAAGAATGAAGTGTCCACCAAAACGGGTCAAGCTCAAAGCTTCTCGAACGTCCTTGCACTCTTCATGCCGCCAGTCTACGACCGATCGGATCCGCCCGATTCCGGCAACCCCCAGCCCACACACAACCCTGAAGACCACAACAAATACCCGGTTGGATGCCGGGAGAAAGGACACACCGCCCAATGCTCAAGATACTCGAAACCGCCCCGGAGGGGAATGTCCCCGCGATCCTCGACGAGCTCGCCCGCGAGGGCGCTCGTCGGATGCTGGTGGAGGCCCTGGACGTCGAGGTTGCCGACTACGTGGAGAGACACCGCGCCCAGCGGGGGGAGGACGGCCGCGCGCTGGTGGTGCGCAACGGCAGGGCGCGATCCCGGCAGGTGACGGCGGGGGCAGGCACGGTGGAGGTGCAGGCGCCCCGGGTCCATGATCGGAGGCCTCATCATCGTCGATGCCTCGGTCGGCGCAAGCCAGCTCAAAGTCGGCCATGAACTCGCTGCCGCCATCGCCCTGGATGGCCTGCACCGTAAACGGCGCCTGTTCGACCAGGTGTTCGAGGAACCACTAGGCAGAGGCTGCGGTGGCGTGGCTGGCGGCCATGGCGGCGGCCCATCTCGAGGCGCGGTCGACGGCGGTGAACTGCTTGCCGGTGCGGTTGGCCGGCAACCAGACCGAGAGCGTGTCGACCTGCACCCCGTCACTTGGCTTTGCGCCGCGAGGGCGCCTCTGAGGCGCCTGACCTGTCTTGCCTCACGGCGTCCGCGCTTGCGCGCTGCCACGGTGAAGCAAGGCACCGGGCGGGCACGTCCAAGAGCGATCAGGTGGGCGAGGATGCGGCCCACGGTCGCGTCCGAGATCGAGATCGCGCAGCTGTCGCGACGGACGGGATGACGCGGCAAGTGACCGATCCTGCGCCGGCCCCAGGTCGGGTAGCGACGCCGGAACGCTTCGACAGCCCTGACCTGGGCCTGAGTCCATTGCCGCTCGCGCACTCGACAAGGCCGCTTCGACCGCGGCTCCGGATTGCGGCGCCGCCGGTCCAGTGTCGCTCGGGACACGCCCACGGCGGCCGCCGCTTCCTGGGCGGTCAGACCCGCAGACATGGCCAGGCGCCACCGCCGCAGCGCGTGCTGCGGCTATCCTCGGGGGGCAGGTGTCGTACCTGCATGGGGGATCTCCTTTCGCTGGTTGTTGACTAACCGCAGCTTGGAGATCCCCATAACTCATTGCAAGCCCTTCCGTCTCACATCTGTCTGAGCCACTACAAGTCGAGGCGGACGATCGAGATAGCGGCATTCGCGAGGCAGCCCAGATGGCGGCGCCGGCTACCGTCAGCACCTTCAACGGCCTCGTCCGCGGCGCGGATTCGACCGGCATCCCCAGCGACGCGACACCCTGGAGCGCACCGCCGGCGTCCGCGGCGAACTCGGCTTCAACCGCTGGGGCGGCGCGAAGTCGTCCGGCGCCGCCGAGGCGCCTGCGTAGGATCCGCGTGTCCCAGGGGCAGCGGCTCAACCGGGGCTCAGCGTAGCGGCAGTTCCAAGGCTGCGCCCCGGCCCAGGAGCGCGAACACCCGGTGGCGGCGTGCGAAGGCCGCTCGTTCCGCGTCGTCCACCGAGCGGGAACTGCTGGCGCCGGCCCGAGGTTGGACCGCCGGGACCGTCAGCCGGAATCCCGTTTCCAGTAGCCCAGTGTCGCGGAAACGGTCGACCACGTCCGGCCGGCGCCGACCCAGGCCCGCCGCCGTCAAGAAACCGCCGTCCCGGTAGACGACGATCCGCCGCGGCGGTTCGCCACTGGCGACGTCCGCGGCCCAGCCGTAGAGCAGATACTCGCCGTTGACCGCTGCAAGCTCGTCGATGGCGCCCTCCAGTCCTTCGCCGGGCCGCTCGATCGGCAGTTTGCGGCCGTCCGAGATGTGGAGGATTCCCGGCTCGCCCTGCCCGTCTGAGAGCGGCCAGTGATGGACGTCGAGGCGGCTCGCGGCGGCATCCTCGGCGGGATCCTCGCGGAATACAGCGAAGACGACCAGGCCATGTCGCTCAACCGTTTCGGCATCGACCCTGGTGGAAACGAACCAGCCGCTGTTCCGGGAGTCCGGTCCAAGGGTCGCCGCGACGTCCGGCCGTTCCGTGAGGTCGACCCGCTCGTAGGGCGCCTGAATCTCGTCGGCGAAGATGACCAGATCCAGGATGCCGCCGGCTTGCTCGCCGAACGCCCAGCCCTGGACGTTCATCGTCACAAGCGAACCGACGGGGCCCGGCGCGGTCGCGAGCCTGACCGCATCGACGAAGCCTCGCATCCGTTCCGTCCCGGTCCGGACCGGGATCCGGGTCGGCGGGGCAGAGGGGACGCCGCGCGGCCGCCGCATCAGGGCGGAGACCCGTCCGTGCGGGGCCAACGAAAGCGTGTAGTCGAACTCTCGCTCGACCATCGCCCAAGCGCTGCGGCCGAGACGCTCGAAGCGGAGCCCCGGAAAACGCCTGCGGATCGTCTCCATGTCGTGGAGCGGTGTGGCGACCAGCGCCCGGTCGTCGTCGACCATCGCGTAGATGAGGGGAGGATCGCGCGCCGCCCGCCGGGCAGTCGCAAGCTCCCGGTCGAGCCAGGTGCGATCCTGGATCAGTGGATTCCAGAGATCGACGCCAGCGGCGCGGGCCTGATCGAGGGTTGCCATCCGATCGTGGGCCATCTGCCGCGGCTCTTGGGCCCGTGGCGGGTTCCGCGCGACGCCTCTATCCGTCAGTCCCAGATAATCGAAGGTGCGCAGGTTCGAGAGGTAGGGCACCACGCCGACCGAGCCAAGCGCCACGTGTGTGTCCGCCGGAAGCCGGCCCGTTGCCACCAGGTCCCGGATCACGCGGGCGTACTGCAGGGAGAGCTCGAGGTACAGACCGTGTATCTCCGCGCGCACACCGACCACCGAGCGGTGGGTCCGTTCAATCAGCGAGATGTAGTGTCGCCGCAGCCGGGAGCCGGAGCCGAGAGCAACCTCCACGCGCGCTGCAAACTCCTCCATCGTCAGCCACCGCTGGTCCAGGTGGGCGAGGGCGCGGTGAAGCTCCACCGGCAGCCGGACCGTGCCGTAGAGGACCACAAACAGAAAACAGATCACAACACCTCGACATGCGACAGCAAGTACTCCTTGCTTCAGGCCCCTACCGTTTCTTTTCCAGGACAGCAACTCGGCCGCGCCTCGAGCCATGACCAGAAAGGCGAGCGGAAAGTAGAGGTCGAAGGGCCGGTATTCGAAGTGATCGCCGCCGATGGAGATGTAGTAAAGCGCGTGGGGCACGGCGGCGGCCGCGAACAGCAAGGGGACCAGGCCGCGCTCGCGCCGGCAGCGAACCGATTGCCAGCAGCCGGCCAGGAGGAGCGGCAGCCATAGCCACATCGCGTACTCGATGACGAACAACTGCGCGTAGTCCCAGCCCATGGACCACCAGGAGAGGCCGCCGACCTTCGCGTAGTAGGTGTTCGGCAACCACTCGCCGTAGTAGGCGAGGCGGAAGCCGACGCTGGCCGCGACCGGAACCGCGTAGATGGCGGCGTCCCCAGCCGCCCGGCGCAGGTCGGCGCGCAGACATTCGGGGTACAGGCGTTGCCGGCGCCGGCGAATCGCCAGCCAAATCCAGGCCGCGGAAAGGGAGCAGCCCGCGATCAACACGCCGTCCGGCCGGGTCAGGGTGGCCAGAGCGAAGAGCAGGGCGGCCCATGGGCGGTGGGCTACCGGTGCACCGGCAGCACCGGCGCTTGACGCGGGCGTCGCCGGCGCTGCCGCCGCGCCGCGGATCTCGACCAACAACCGGAGCAGCGCGCCCAGGATCAGGACCTCGAACAGACGGGTCTCGAGGCCGCCCGTGGACCACACGGCGACGCTGCGTGTGGCGGCCAGCATCACCGGCGCCAGCAGCCAGATCCACGGCGGGGCGCGAGGCCGTGCCTCGCTGTACGCGAACCGGCAGACGAGTAACCAGAGCACGATCGTCAGGCCGTAGCCGAGCGCGATCGCGGCGGCTTCCGGAGCGATGCCTACGAGCGCGGCGGCGGCCAGGATCAGGACCCAGAGCAGGTTCGTGTAACCCTCGACCCGCTCGAAGCCCGGGTTGAAGACCAGGCCGTGACCGTCGGCGAGATTCCGTGCATAGCGGAATGAGATGTAGGAGTCGTCCGTGAGGAACTGATACTCGCGGGCGTGGAGCAGCAGTGCCCCCAGGGTCAGAAGCGCCGCGGCGAGGATTACGGGGTGGAGTCGACGCCTGCCTGTCAGGACCTTTCCAGCTTCCAAGGCGGCGATCCCTAGACCGCGAACTCGGGGACCGGCAGTTCTGCGAGGCGCCGATGGCACATCTCGCAACTCGAGATGCCCCGGCTTTCGGCCGCCGGATCCAGTTCCTCGTCCACCCAGTGCAGGAAGGAACGGTAGTTCTCGAACACGGTCTCCGAAGAGGAACCGACGGCGCCGAGGTCGAAGTGGGGCGAGTCGATCTCGGCAGCGAAGGGACAGGCGTGGAACTTGCCCTTCGTGGTCAGCACCGGAAAGCAGCGTACGCAGCGGTTGCCCATGCCGTGGTAGTCCGACTCCCGGTCCCGGTCGAACTCCTGCTCCGCGCCGCCTCCGGCATGGAAGAGCACCTTGTAACCCTGGAAGATGCGGTTCGGGTTCTCGCGCGCCCAGGCATCCAGGCGGTCCCTGGCGTATTGCGGCATCGGTTTCGCGTCGCGGCCGTGGTAGATCGAGTAGTTGAGCACCGCTTCGCTCTTCGGATCCGACTCCAGGATCGAGATCAGTTTCTCCGCCTGGATGCCGTTCGAGAACACGGTGATCAGGCCGGTCAAGCCGCGCTCGCGGACGTAGCGCATCGCGCCGATGATCTCCTTCGTGTGCAACGTCGGCTCGCCGCCGTAGAACTTCAGGTTGCCGTCGGCGGCGAGGGTGTCGAGGGCCTGTTCGAGAACCTCCGGCGTGTAGGCCTGGTACCAGCCGTCGGGAGAGCCGTTGATCGTGCACCAGGAGCAGTCCCGGTTGCAGAAGTTGCCCTCGTACAGGTGGAGTTCCCGGAGCTCGCCGTCGGCCTCCGCGAAGTGCTCCACCGGCTCGTGGAACGTGATCGGGCCGATGTTCGGGTCGCGGTGGGTGTCGTTCAGGCCCCAGTCGTAGGTGTTGTAGACGAGCTCGTAGTCGGCGATCCGCTTCGCATCGAGACCGGCGTGTTCGGCGACGAAGCGCAGCACGCCGCGACGGTAGTCCTCCGTCGTCCCCGCCCCGGCCGCGAAGTCCTCCGCGTACATCCGGAAGATGCGGGAGACGAAGACCTTGCGCGCTTCGTGGTCCACCCGGCAGTTCCAGCGGTTGGCCAGAAACGCCTTCGTCGCCTCGCGCAGCGTGTCGCGGAGACCGTCGCCGCGGTAGGCCGAGGGCCGCACCGCCGGGCAACCGTTCGCGCCGCAATTGATCGCGAAGTGGATCCGGGGTTCCGCGAACTCCGAGCGCAGAATCTCGTGCTCGATGTCGTCGAGGCTGAGCGCGGCGCCGCCGGCACGGTGCCGCCGGCGCTGGAAGAACTGGCCGTCCCGCGTCTTCCACACGGAGCGGATCGGGTACTCGTCCACGATCGCGTCCAGGGTGAACGCGTTGTAGGCGTTGATCCAGTAGGCGAGACCGTCTTCCTCGCTCGGGAAGAGTTCGGGCCGGCTGTCAGGGGACGCCGAGCCGAGTTCGGCAACGAACGCCGCCAACAGAGCCTGTCTCTCCGCGAGCCGCTCGTAGTCGACCTTGCCGTCTTCGGCCACGACCTCGGATAGCAGGCGATCCCACGCGTCGTACGAGAAGGTGTCCACTACGGGCATCCTAGCGCCGAGGCGGACGCCCGCCACCGGTTGCTAGACTCGACCCCAACCCCAAAATCCAGGCATCCGACAGAGGACGGACCGATGAGAACCCCGATTCACACCCGCCCGCAGCGAACCGCAACGCTGCTCGCGGCTGCCGCACTGGTGTCGGCGATGGCGGCCGGCGCCGCCGAAACGCCCACGTTCAGTCGTGACGTGGCCCCGATCCTCTTCGAGAAGTGCGTGCAGTGTCACCGCCCGAACCAGGCGGCGCCCATGTCACTGCTCTCCTATCGCGAGGCTCGCCCCTGGGCTCGCGGCATGGCGCGGGCGGTCGAGAACGGCGACATGCCGCCGTGGAGCGCCGAGTCGGAGCACGTCGTCTTTCGCAATGACCTCTCCCTTTCTCCCGAACAGATCGCGACGATCACCGCCTGGGCTACCGGCGGCGCTCCCGAAGGCGACCCCGCGGACCTGCCGCCCACTCCGACGTTTCCCGCCGACTGGACGCTGGGCGAACCGGACTACGTGCTCACCCTCGACCGGGTCGAGGTCCCCGCCGAAGGCGAAGACGTCTTCCCCAAGCAGCAGATCAAGTTGGACCTCGAGGAAGAACGCTGGGTACGGGCAATCGAGTTCCTTCCCGGCGACCGGCGCGCCACGCACCACTTCCAGACCACCTACACCACGCCGGGCCCGCGAACCGGCGGTCCGATCGGCGCCGGCCACAAGGTGCGCAAGGGCGCGGGAGGCAGCGGTCTGTTCGGCGTCTGGACCGCGGGCATGCCGCCCTACGTGTTCCCTGAAGGCACCGGCCGCGTCCTCGGCCCCGGCACGACGATTCTGGTCGACTCGCACTACCACCCGTTCGGGGAGGCGACCTCGGACGAGACCCGGATCGGCGTCTTCTTCGGCGAAGGCGAGCTGCAACGCGAGGTGGCGACCGTCTCGGTGGCCAACACCGGCATCCGCATTCCTCCGGGCGCCGCCCACCACGCGGAGAAAGGCTTCTACAAGCCGGACGAGGCCATGCAGATCCTCGCGTTCAGCCCCCACATGCACCTTCGCGGCAAGGCGATGACCTACCGCCTCGTCCATCCCGACGGCGCCACCGAGACCCTGCTCGACGTACCGAAGTACGACTACAACTGGCAGTGGCTCTACTACCCCACCGAGCCGATCGACATCCCGGCCGGCAGCCGGGTCGAGGTCACCGCGGTGTGGGACAACTCGGAGGACAACCCGGCCAACCCCGACCCGACGCGCGAGATCATCTACCGTGGCAATGTGTTCAACGAGATGTTCGTCGGCTTCATGGAGGTCGTCCGCAAGGAGGGCGGCTATCACCGGCCCAGACAAAACGTCGACAAGTTGAAGGACCTGATCGCCCTGCACCCCAGCGGCACCTCCTTCCTGGTCGAGGGCTTCCTGCCGATCGCCTTCGACGCGCCCCACGACGGCGAGGGCATCCTCTACCTGGTCAGCGGCCTCCAGATGTTCACGACTACGCTCGACGACTTCGCCTGGTCCGGGAACCGCCTGCAGGTGACCACCCAGTTCCCGACACCCGAGGCATCGGCGATCACGACCGTGATCGAAGGCGAACTCGACGCGGACGGAGCGCTCCAGGGCACGATCACCATCGGCTCGGACACCGGGCGTCCGATGCAGATGAAGATGGTCGGCCAGCCGGCCGGGCGGGCGCCGTCCAGCGAAGCCACGGGCGCCGCCGGCGGCGAGTGACGACGGCACGCCCCTCGAACACCGGGCGCCGGCGTCGGCTGGCCACGCTGCTGCTCGCGGCGCCGCTGGCCGTTGCCTGCGGCGGACCGAGCATGTCCCAGCTCAAGGCGTTGGTGCGCGCCAGCTTTCCCGGCGTACCCCAGATGAGCATCGAGGAGTTCGATCGCCGGCTCAAGGACGATCCCCCGCCGCTGGTGATCGACGTCCGAGAGCCGTTCGAGTACGAGGTCAGCCATCTGCCCGGCGCCGTTCACGCACAGGGCGACAAGATTGCCGAACTGGTCGCCGAAACGGAGCCGGACCGGCCGATCGTCCTCTACTGCTCCGTCGGCTACCGTTCGTCGGCCGCCGTCGCCGACCTGATCCAGTTGAACGACCCGGAAATCGGAGGCCGGGTCTGGAACCTCGAAGGCTCGATTTTCGAGTGGGCCAACTCGGGGCGTCCCGTGTATCGCGGACCGGAGGAAGTGGACCGCGTCCACCCGTACGCCAAACAGTGGAGCAAGCTGCTCGAACCTCACCTGCGGCCCTGATCAACCTCACGTGAGGCCCTGACCCAACCTCACGTGAGGCTCTGGCCCGACAACTCGACAGAACAAAGGAGGCTGCCATGACTCGGACGAGAATCTCGCGACTCTTCCTGGCCTACACGCTGGCGATCCTCTGGAGCGGATTCGGCGGCCCGGCCAGCGTCGCAGGGTTCACGGTCCAGAACCTCGGCCCCGGCCAGAGCCAGGTCGCCATGCGCGGCGTCGCCGCCGGGCAGATCGTCCGCGACCAGCCCGGCGTCAAGGAACAGGTGGGCATCTACCTCGACGAGTCGGTGATCTCCCTGTCGCTCTTCACGCCGGACATCGACCTCTTCGACATGTCGCGCGTCGAGGTCCTGCGGGGGCCGCAGGGCACCCTGTTCGGCTCCGGCTCCCTGGCCGGAACCGTCCGCTACATCACGAACCAGCCCGAGGTCGGCGTCTCCGAGGGCTTCGGCGAGTTTTCGCTCAACTCGATCGGCGACGGCGGCATGGGCGGCAACGCGAAGGTCGCGGTCAACGTGCCGATGGGCGACTCGTCGGCGATGCGGATCACGGCCTACCACACGTCTTTCGGCGGCTTCATGGACGCGGTGCAACCCGACCTGAGCGTCGACGAGGACGTGAACTCCGGAGAGCGGACAGGCGCCCGCTGGGCCCTCCGCTTCGAGCCCTCCGAGAACGTGACGGTCACCCCGCGCGTGATCTACCAGGAACTCAGCATGGACGGCTGGAACCGGATCGACGACTTCAACATCCTGGCCAACCCGTACACGACGACGCGCCCCGCGGTGAACCTCGGCGAGCGCGAGCTCTTCACGCAGTTCGAGGAGCCAACCACCGACGAGTTCCTGCTCGCCGACCTGAAGATCGAGATCGACCTCGACGACGGATACTCCTTCACCTCGATCACGACGATGACCGACCGCGACGTGCTCGTCGTGCGCGACTCGACCGCTCTCTACGCAAGCGTCGCCGGCGCAACGATCGGCCTTCCCGAGCCGATCTACACCCTGAACGCTCCCCTGATCGACGCGACGACCGCCACCGGCCTGACCCAGGAGTTGCGGTTGTCCAGTGGGGACGAGTACACCCACTGGGTTCTCGGCCTGTTCTACAGCAGCAGCGAACGAGACTACGGCCAGAGCCTGCCGGTCACCGGCTTCGAAGCCATGAGCGGCATTCCCACCGCGGGCGCCTTCGGCGCGGACACCGACGAGCTGTTCTATTCCGACCTGAACTACGAGTTCGACCAGACGGCGGCATTCTTCGAGATCACCTGGACCGCCAGCGAACGGGTCGATCTGACGGCGGGCGCCCGCTGGTACGACTACGAGGAGAACCGCAGCCAGGTCTTTGACGGCCTGTTCGCCGATCCCGGACCGACCGAAGGCGAGACGAGCGCGGACGGCATCGCGCCTCGGTTCATCGCCAGTTTCGAGGTCAGCGAGAACACGCGACTCAACGCACAGGTCGCCAAGGGCTTCCGGCTCGGCGGCATCAACGATCCGCTCAACGTCCGGCCTACGACCTCCTGAACCTGCGACTCGGTTTCCTCAACGAACGCTGGGACATCGCGCTGTTCATCAACAACGCGACGGACGAACGGGCCTTTCTGGCCCTCGACCAGGAGCGCGGGACGCGGGCCCGGGTCGGTTACCTGACGAACCAGCCGCGGACGTTCGGCGTGTCCAGCCGCATCAGCTTCTAGGAGTCGAGTCGCGGCGTCCGCGCCGCGCTGACGCACAGGAAACAGGGCTTGTTCCATGCAAGCGGGCAAGATGCCCGCGTTCCCAGGGCTCAGTGCATGTCGGGTTGCGCCGTGCTCGTCAGCATGCCCGTAGCCGCAAGCACCAGCAGGGCAAAGCCGACCTCGAGGAAGACGGTCTTCGGCAGCGGATCCGTGTACTGGTCGGGTCGGAAGTGCATCCGCACGTAGTTCGTGACCCCGAAGAAAAGGACCAGCACGCTCAGCGCGACCTTGATCAGGAGGATCTGACCGTACCGATCGGTCCACAGTGTGTCCCAGGCCGGCAGGTAGAGATAAGCCAGCATCCCTCCGCTGGCAACAAGCAGCGTCGCGCCGGTCACCGCCAGAGGCGCGAACGCCAGCAGCCAGAACCGTCGCATCGAAGCCGCCTCAGGCTTCGAGATTCCCGACAAACCCAGAGGGACGGCGAGCAGCACGATCAAGGTGCCGATCCAGAACCCGCCGCCCACGATGTGGACACTCTGCGCGGTCCAAGCCAGGGCATCGCCGTAGGCGTGACCGGTCATCGGCAGCGCCGCACCCACACCGAATGCGCCGAGCCACGCGAGGGCGCCGCCGAGGGCCGGGAGCCGGAACAGCACGAGGGATCCGAACGCCGCCAGCGCGGCGGCGCCCGTCTGCCACTGCCAGCGAATGCCCCATCGGCTCTCAAGCGCCACCGCCCGAAGGTTCTCGAGAGACAGTCCACCGTCGGTCCCCCACACCTCGATTGACTGAAACACAACCCGCAACAGCAACGCGGCAACAAGCAGCACGGCCGACATCCATCCCAGACGCCAGAGCGCCAACTGCGGGTCGCGAACCGAGAACGAGGACCCGCGGGCAGCCGCCAGCACCCGCATGCCCAAAACACCGTACACGAGCAGCAGGGGCAGGTAGACCGCCCAGCGGCCGGCCATCTCCCAGCTCACTGCCGGTACCGGGGTCAGCAGGTCAGCGACCGCCGCGGTCGATCGTGAAGGACCACTCGCCGGTGAGGACGTGCCCGTCGTCGCCGGCCGTCTGCCAGCGGGCGGTGTAGGCGCCGTCGGGCACGCGGCCCGAAACCCTGGCCATCAGGTCCTTCTCGCCCATCGTGTGCAGGCCCTCAACGCTCAGCGGGCCCTGCGGCCCTTCGAGTTCAAGCTTGCTGAGCGGCAAGTCCGGCTCCTGGTTGAAGAAGACCCGGAGAGTGCGTACAGGACCGCTCAAGGCTGCACCGTCCTCCGGACTGGTCTTGAGCGCCTTGAGGTGCGCGAAGGCGGCGGCCGCGAGCGTCAATGCCAACACGGCAAAGCCGAGCCCTACGGTCCTACGAAAGCGATGTCCATCCCTCATCATTCTCGTCTCCGGGCCTGCGAAACGCCGGCGCCAGTGCCGGCTAGGAGCGTGCGCCGCAGAACATGGGGTACGCCGATTCTTCCTGCCGCGCACGCTGCTAGCGCGGACATTGAGAGTACCAGTACGCCGGCCGCCGGCCGCGCCGGTGTAAAGTCTCGGTTTCCGTCCGACATCTCGATGAGCGACTCCCCCATTCCGCGGAGCGACCCATACACCGTCCGCGAGGGTGGCGCCGTTCCGCCGCCGACCAACTGGCGCAGCCGGCTGCGCTACCTCGGTCCCAGCATCGTCATCTCCGGCTCGATCGTCGGCTCGGGCGAGATCATCCTCACCTCCGGCCTGGGCGCCTCCGCCGGCTTCATCCTGTTGTGGTGGGTTCTCCTTTCCTGCTGGATCAAGTCGCTGATCCAGGCGGAACTCGCCCGCTACACCCTGGTTTCGGGCGACACGTACGTGCGGGCGATGAACCGCCTTCCCGGCCGCATCCCGATCGGACGCGGCCATATCAGCTTCCCGGTGGCGATCGCCCTGATCGCCCTGGTCCCCGGGCTGCTGGGTCTCGGAGGCATCATCGGCGGCGCCGGCCAGGCGCTCACTCTGCTGGCGCCGCAGATACCGTCCACCTGGGCCGCCGGTGTGCTCGCCGTCGGCACGGTAGCCCTGCTGGTGACCGGCTCGTACAAGCTGCTGGAAGGCGTCATGCTGGTGCTGGTGATGACCTTCACCGGCGCCACTCTGGTGTGCGCCATCCTGATGCAGTTCACCGAGTTCGCCGTCACGCGCGCGGACCTCGCCTCGGGCTTCACCTTCGATTTCCCGGCCGAGTACTTCATCGCCGCTCTCGCCGTCTACGGCTACACCGGAGTGAACTCTTCGGAGACTTCGGCCTACCAGTACTGGTGCGTCGAGAAGGGCTATCCGAACTTCGTCGGACGCCCCGACGCTCCGGGATGGGAGGCGCGCGCCAAAGGGTGGATCAAGGTAATGCAGACCGATGTCTGGGTCACTCTCGTGATTCTGACCTGCGCCACTCTGCCCTTCTACATCCTCGGCGCCGGCGTTCTGCGGGCCCGGGGGAAGGAGCCGGAGGGCCTCGAGACGATCTCGATGCTGTCCGAGATGTTCACGCAGACCCTGGGACCCTGGTCCCTGTGGCTGTTCGGTGTCGGCGCCTTCTGCATCCTGTTCTCGACCATGCTCTCGGCCATCGCCGGCGGCGCCCGCTACATCCCGGACTACATCATGGAGCTGGGCTACCTGCGGCGGCGGAACCTGACCGCCCGCACGTCCTGGATCCGCGCCTACTGCACGGGGATCCCGGTCTTCGCGTTCGCCGTCTACGTGGCGATACCGAACCCGGTGCTGCTGGTCACGATCAGTTCGCTGGTCATCGGGATGCTGCTGCCGATCCAGAGCGGCGCCGTGCTCTGGTTCCAGAAACACCGGATGGACCCGCGCATTCGCCCGGGCATAGGAATCCGCACCGCCGTCTGGGCCATCTTTCTGTTCGAACTGGTCATGGCGGGGTTCGTGATCCGGTACGTGGTCCTTGGGCCCCTGCTTAACTGAGGAGCGACAATGTTCGAAGCGATGAATCACCCGCCGGCTGCCGGCGGAGTACCGCGAGTGGGCTTTGCTACGAAGGCGCAACGCGCCGCGCTGGGCTGCGCCATCCTCTGCCTGACCGTTCTGACCGCGGCCTGCAGCTCTCCGGACGCAGACGTTCCGGAAGCGGACATGGGAGGAGTCCGAACCATCGGCGAAAGCGCCAGCTTCCGCGGCATCAACGGCATCCTCTTCGGCCCCGACGGCGATCTGTACCTGGCCTCTGTTGTGACCCCGGCCGTGGCGCGTCTCGATCCGGAAAGCGGCGAGATCCTCGACAACTGGGGACTCGGCGACGGTCCCAAGTCGCCCGACGACCTTGCCTTCGGCCCCGACGGCTCGGTGTACTGGACGGACATCAGCAACGGCGAGGTCGCCATGCGCACCCCCGACGGCGAGACCCGGGTGATCGCCGCTCCAGGGGCCGGCGTCAACCCGATCACCTTCTCGGACGACGGCAGGCTGTTCGTTTCCCAGTGCTTCATGGACACGCGTCTGTTCGAGCTCGACCCGACCGGCGAAGCGGCGCCCCGCCTGATCCGCGACGACCTCGGGCCCGGCTGCGGCCTGAACGGCATGGACTGGGGCTCCGCCGACGGCAAGCTCTACGGCCCGCGCTGGTTCCGCGGCGAGGTCGTGCGCATCGACGTCGACAGCGGCGAGATGGAAACCGTGGCCAGCGGCTTCGCCGTGCCGGCGGCGGTCAAGTTCAACGGCGCCGGCGTGCTCCACGTGCTCGACTCGCTCCGCGGCGAGGTGGTCCGCATCGGCGAGGACGGCAGCAAGGACGTCGTCGCGCGTGTCCAGCCCGGGCTCGACAACTTCGCCTTCGACGCCTCGGACCGGCTGTTCATCTCCAGCTTCGCCGACGGCTTCATCGTCGAGGCGCTGTCGCCGGAGGAGAACCGGGTCGTGCTCGAGGGCGGGCTGAATATGCCCGGCGGCTTGGCGCTGTTCGAGAGCGGCGACGCGACCCGCCTGGTTGTCGCCGACTTCTTCGCATTGCGGCAGCTTGACCCGCAGACCGGCGAGGAGCTTGACGTGGTGCGCGACGTGATCGGTTTCTCAGCCATCGGCACGTCGATGTCGGTCCATGCCATGGACGACGGCCGCCTCGTGCTCTCGAGCTGGTTCGACAACGCGGTGCGGCTCTGGGACCCGGCCGGCGGCGCGGCGGTCCAGACCTTCGCCGAACTGGCCGCGCCCGTCGACGCTCTCGAGTTCGACGGCGACATCGTCGCCAGCCAGTGGGGCGCCGGCAACGTGATCGCGTTCTCACCCGACAGCCCGGGCGAGCAGCGGGTCCTCGCAGAGGGTCTCGAGGGGCCGGCCGGTCTGACGGAGTTGGACGGCAGCCTCTACGTCACCGACAACCTCGCCGGCTCCCTGCTCCGCATCGCCGATGGCGGTGCCGAGGAAGTGGCGAGCGGGCTCGTGCAGCCGGAGGGGCTCGCGGCGGCCAACGGCTCGATCTACGTCGTCGAAGCCGGCGCGGGGCGAGTTACTGCAATCGATCCGGCAAGCGGCGCGGCGGAAGTCGTCGTCGAGGGACTCGAGTTGCACGTGCCGCCCAGCGGCGCCTTCCCGAACACGATGCTGTTCAACGGCATCGCAACCGACGGCGAGACCGCCTGGGTCGCCGGCGACGCCGCAAACACGATCTACGTCGTCGATCTGGACTAGTCGTCGCCCAGCCCGTGGTCGCCGTATGTGCGCGCCGGCCCCATCCCGCCGGGACCCAGCCGACCGCCGGCGCCGAAGTGCCCCTTGCCCGGCACGTGGTTCACCTCCACCCGAATGCCGTCAGGGTCCTCGACCAGGATCGAGTAGTAGCCGGGCGCGAACCGGTCCCCCTCCTCCGGTCCGTGGACGACCGTGGCGTCCGGTTCGGACACCATGAAGCGGTAGATCGCGTCGACATCGGCGCGGCTTCGGGCCCGGAAGCAGAAGTGGTGGAGCCCAGGCCGGTCCTGGTCGAACCCGCGGCCCCGCTTGTCCGCCGGCGCGGCCCGCACCAGGATGCCGGTGCGACTGCCGATGCAGTACAGCACGTCCTCGCCCCGGATCAGCGTGCGCATGTCGAGGAAGTTGCAGAGCCGCTCCCAGAACGGCAGGCAGCGGTCTGGATCCCGAACCGTCAACTGGATGTGCGCAATCCCGTTGACGCCGACTACGCTGTCAGAGGCGCTCACTGGTCGCCATTCGCCGCCGTTTTCGCGGCCTCGTCCGGACCGAACTCGATCAACTCGTCGAGACTACCGCACCCAGGCCGTTGCTCAAGCCGACAACAGCGTTACGCCCGCAAGAGCGGCCAGCGCCGACCCAACAAGCCGGTGTCAGCGGACGACTCCTTAGCTGCTAGAGTCCGCCTTCACGATTTCGAGCCCTCCCATACCCCCCCCCAGGAGATCAACAGAGAATGCACCGACACACTACTTGCCGCCTGCTCGTGCTCAGCCTGTGCCTCGCCGTCGTCGGCTTCGCCCCCGCCGTCGCCCAGGAACGCCCCTCCAGCCCCGAAGGCGCCGCCTCGACCCAGATCGGCGACGCCTGGATCGACATCACCTACTCCCGGCCCATCCTGCGCGGACGCAGCGGCTACTTCGGCGCCGGCGAGTCCTACGGCGAGGCGGCGAACGCGGGAGGCCCCGTGTGGCGCGCCGGCGCGAACGTGACGACCCGGATCAAGACCGAAGCCGACCTGATGATCGGTGAGACAACGGTGCCGGCGGGCGAGTACAGTCTGTTCGTCGAGCTGAAGGAAGGCGCCTGGACGGCGATCATCTCGAAGCAGGGTCACATGGAAGAGTTCGACCGCGACAAGATGGCCGAAGGCCTGACCTGGGGCGCCTACGGGTACAACGCCGAGCACGATGTGGCGCGGGCGCCGATGACGGTCGAAACGACCGAGTACTCGATCGACCAGATGACGATCCTGTTTGCCGACGTCTCGGACGCCGGCGGCGCGATCGTCGTGATGTGGGACAACCAGACGGGCGTGCTGCCGTTCGGCGTCGCCCAATAATCCTCCGCCCTCAGACGTCGCACGCCCGGTAGGCGTCGATCACGGCGCGCTCGCCCTCGCGGCCCGGCTTGGAGTTGCCGTGCTCCATGCCCACGATGCCGTCGAAGCCCTTCCGCTTCAAGTGCCGGAACACGTTGAGATAGTTGATCTCGCCCGTGGTCGGCTCCTTGCGGCTCGGGTTGTCGCCGACCTGGATGTAGGCGATCTCGTCCCAGGCGCGGTCGAGATTCGGAATCAGGTTCCCCTCGGTGATCTGCTGGTGGTAGAGGTCGTCGAGGATCTTGACCGAAGGAGAGCCGACCGCCCTGCAGATCTGGTACGCCTGCGGAATCCCGGTCAGGAACACGCCGGGGTGGTTCGTCCAGTGATTGAGCGGCTCGAGCACCGCGACCAGGTCCGCCGGCTCGAGGATCGCCGCGGCCCGCTTCAGGTTCTCCACCACGTTCGCGGTCTGGTACTCCCACTCCAGCCCCGGGTCGAGCTGACCGGGCACCACGGTGCACCACTTCGCGTTCACCCGTGCGCCGAGCTCGACCGCGGCCTGCATGTCCGCCTCGATCGCCTCGCGCACCGAGGAGTCGGCCGACACGAAGCTCTTGCCGCCCCAGGATGTGTGGGCGACGAAGACGCCCATCTCCATGCCCAGTCGATCCAGCTCGGCGGCGATCTTCTCCTGGAGCGAAACCTCCCGCCCGCCCATGCCGTTGTCCTCGAGGGCGCGGAATCCCTCGTCGTGCATGAACTTGAGCTGGTCGATGTGGTCGTCGCCGGCATGGTGCCGGAACATCCCGAAGTGGGGCGCGTACTTGAGCTGGAATGCACCTGATACCGCAGGCTGCGCGGCCCGGGCTCTCGCCGCGGCCGGCACGGCGGCCTCCACCGCAAGCGCCGCCACGGCCGCCCCGCCTCCGGCAAGAAGCTCCCGCCGGCCGATCGGTCGCGGGCTCTCGCCTTCTGAGTGTCTTCTCCCGATTCCCGTTGCGGAGTCTCCATTTGAATGATGCATCGTGGCAGAGTAGCAGCCCCTATGAGGACCCCGAAGGAACCGATATGACCAGAACACCGCTCGCCCTGCGCACCCTCGGCCACGTTCTAATCGCCGCCACGTCGACCGCCGCATCGGCGGTCGACGTCTCGGACACCCGCCTCCTGTCCCAACCCGCGGTCAGCGCCGAGCATGTGGTCTTCGCCTACGCCGGCGACCTCTGGATCACCGGTCGCGACGGCGGCGGTGGGCGCCGGCTGACCTCTCACCCGGGCAACGAGACCAGCCCCCGGTTCTCCCCCGACGGTTCGCTGGTCGCGTTCAGCGGCGAGTACGACGGCAACGTCGACGTGTTCGTCATGCCGGCCGCGGGCGGCGAGCCGAAGCGGCTGACCTGGCATCCGGGCAACGACCTCGTCCAGGGCTTCACCGTCGACGGCGCCGCGGTCCTGTTCGCGTCCCAGCGCAGCATGTTCACGAACCGTCACTTCCAGCTCTTTCTCGTGCCGCTGACCGGTGGGATGCCCGGCAAGCTGCCGATCCCGCACGGGCTGCGGGCCACCTACTCGCCCGACGGCCGCCGCATCGCCTACATCCCCACCCCTGAGCGCTTCGAGCAGTGGAAGAACTACCGGGGCGGCACGACGTCACGCATCTGGATCTACGACACGGAGGACCACTCGGTGCAGACCGTGCCCCAGCCCGAGGGGCGCTGCAACGACACCGACCCGACGTGGATCGGCAACCACGTCTTCTTCCGTTCCGACCGCGCGGGCGAGTTCAACCTCTTCTCGTTCGACACCGGCAGCGGCGAGATCGTCCGGCACTCCGAGTTCGAGGACTTCCACCTCGAAGATCTCGCAGGATCGGCGGACACGTTGATCTACGAGCAGGCCGGCTACCTGCACATCTACGATCCCGCTGCGGGCCGACACGAGCGCCTGCGGATCGGCGTCGCGGCAGACCTGATCGAAACCCGGCCGCGCTGGGTCGACGGCGCGGATTCCATTCGCAGTGCCTCGATCTCACCGTCTGGCGCCCGCGCTGTGTTTGGCTACCGGGGCGAAGTCCTCACGCTGCCCGCAAAGAAGGGTGACGCTCGCAACCTGACGCGGACTCCGGGCATCCACGAGCGCTTCCCGGCCTGGTCGCCCGACGGCGGGAGCATGGCCTACTTCTCGGACGAAGGCGGCGAGTACCGGCTCCACGTCCGCACTCAGGACGGCGGCGAGGTCCGCCGCTACGAGCTCGGCGGCGAGCGCGGCGGCAACGGCTTCTACCAGAACCCCGAGTGGTCACCCGACGGCAAGCGGATCAGCTACGTCGACAACTCGATGACCCTGTTCACGATCGACACCGGCAGCGGCGACGTGGCGAAGATCGCGAGCGAGTACTACTACGGCCCCGCCAGTCCGCGCCCCGATCACTCCTGGTCGCCCGATTCCCGGTACATCGCCTACACCCTGATCACCCGCTCCTACATGCAGCAGGTGTTCGTCTACGACGTGGAGGCAGGCAGCTCCCACCCCGTCACCGACGGCCTGAGCGAGGTCGGCGAACCGGTGTTCGACCGCAGCGGCGACTACCTCTACTTCACCGCCTCCACCGACGCCGGTCCGGTGAAGCACTGGTTCGCGATGTCGAACGCCGACATGGAGGTCTCAAGCTCCATCTACGTCGCCGTGCTGCGCGCGGACGGCGAATCGCCCCTGGCCCCGGAGAGCGACGAGCAGACCGTGGAGGCCGACGAAGAGGGCGCCGACGGCGAAGACAGCGACGAGGACGCGGAAGCCGACGGCGGCGACGGCGAGGACGAGGACGGGAATCGCGTCGAGATCGACTTCGAGGGGCTTAACCAGCGGATCCTGGCGCTTCCGGTCGAGACCGGCGGCTACAGCAACCTCGAAGCCGGCGCCGAGGGCAAGCTCTACTACCTGCGCTCCCAACCGGCATCCCGGTTCGGCGGCGGCGGCGGCGATCTCATCCGCTTCGACCTCGAAACGCGCGAGGAAACGGTTCTGCTCTCAGGCGTGGGCGGCTTCTCCCTCAGCGCCGACGGCAAGAACGTGCTCTACGCGGGCCAGGACGACTGGGGCATCGCTGACGCAGGCGGCAAGATCGACCGCGCCAAGAGCGCGATCCCGGTCGACAAGCTGACGGTGCGCATCGATCCCCGGGCCGAATGGCAGCAGATCTACGACGAGGTCTGGCGGATCAACCGCGACTACTTCTACGACCCCGGCATGCACGGCGCCGACTGGCCGGCGATGGGAGAGAAGTACAGCGGCTTCCTGGCCGATGTGACCAACCGGGCCGACTTGAACAAGGTCCTGCGCTGGATGTGCAGCGAGATCGCTGTCGGCCACCACCGGGTCGGAGGCGGCGACCGGCGCAGGGAGACCGAGCGGGTCGGCGGCGGCCTGCTCGGCGCCGACTTCGAACTCGCCGACGGGCGCTACCGCTTCGCCCATGTGCTCGGCGGCCTGAACTGGAACCCGGAACTGCGGGCGCCGCTCACCGAGCCCGGCGTCTCGGTGACCGCCGGCGAATACCTGCTGGCAGTCGACGGGATCGATCTCGACGCCGCGGCCAACGTGTTCGCACGGTTCGAGAACACCGCCGGCAAGATCGTCGAACTGACCGTCGGCCCGAACGCCGACGGCTCGGACTCGCGCACCGTCTCCGTGGTCCCGGTCCCGAACGAGTCGGCGCTGCGCAACCGCGAGTGGGTCGAGCGGAACCTGGCGCGGGTCGATGAGGCAACCGGCAGCCGGGTCGCCTACGTCTACGTCCCGAACACGACCACACTCGGCCACACCTACTTCAAGCGCTACTTCTTCCCCCAGGTCCACAAGCAGGCCCTGATCGTCGACGAGCGCTTCAATGGCGGCGGCCAGGTCGCCGACTACTACATCGACCACCTGCGGCGGCCGTACATCAGCCACTGGGCGACCCGCTACGGCGCCGATCTGCGCACGCCGAGCGCGGCCATCCTGGGCCCCAAGGTCATGATCATCGACGAGACCGCCGGCTCCGGCGGCGATCTCCTGCCCTGGATGTTCCGCAAACTCGAACTCGGCACCCTGGTCGGCAAGCGCACCTGGGGCGGCCTGGTCGGCACACTCGGCTTCCCGGTGCTGATGGACGGCGGTTTCGTCACCGCTCCCAACCTGGCGATCTGGACCGAGGACGGCTTCGTGGTCGAGAACGTCGGCGTACCTCCCGATGTCGACGTCGAGCAGTGGCCGGCGGACATCATCGCCGGCCGAGATCCGCAGCTCGAGAAGGCGATCGAGATCGCCCTCGAGCAACTGGAAGAGAATCCGCCAAGCGAGCCGAGCCGGCCCGACTTCCCCGTCCGGGTGCAGCGCTAGTACCAGGTCCACTACGACCGGCGCCGAGTTCCGGCCCCTGGGAACGCGGGCATCCTGCCCGCATCCGGCGCTGGCACCGCAGATCAAGTAGCAGACTCAGCATGGACAACACCACGACGAATCCATCAGCCGGCCTCGGGTACCTTCTTCCGCGCCTGCGCGCCGAGTGGCGCAAGCGCACAGGTCGCGAACTCTCCGAATCCGACATTCATCCTCGCTTCCGGGCCCGGGAAAGGCACTTTCGATCGCCGCCGATGACGCCGGCGTTGGTGGCGGCGATCGCTCGCCTTTCGCCCCAGTTTCACCTGCAGCCGGGCGAGTCCTCCCGTTCGTTCTGGGAGCTGACCCAGAACGGCTCGTGCTGGGGTGAGTTCGATGCTGTAGAACCCGTCCTCCGCGCCATGCCGGCCCCCGCCAGGGCGCTCGACATCGGCTGCGGCCTCGGCCGCTCCACCGCCTTCTTCCACCACGCCCTAGGCTGGACCGAGACCGAGTTCAACCTCTACGACGGCGACGGTCCGCGCATCGACTACCCGCGCAGCGCCGAACGCACCGACCGCTCCTTCTGCGGCGATCTGACCGCTCTCCGGCACGTGCTGGAGCACAACGAGGTTCCGAACTTCCGCATCTTCGACGCCCGCGACCTTGGCCATCGACTGGAGGCCCTACCGGAGCCTTACGACGTCGTCTACTCCTTCTATGCCGCCGGCTTCCACTGGTCCTTGGCCGACTTCTGGACCGAGTTCGAAGCGCTCGCGCACGACCGCACGGTCGGCATCTTCACGATCCACCGCAACTTCGAGGAGTTCCCGGCGCTCCGGCACTGGGCCTTCCGCATCGTCCCCTTCGAACGCAGCCTGATCAAGGACCGCCCGCACCGGCTGCTGGTAGCCAGCCGCGACGAAGAGCTTCTGGCACCGTTGGAGGGCTCACTCAGACGCTAGGCTAGTTCCGCACCACAATAGCCCAGGGAGGGACGCGATGCTCGACTCGTTCAGGAACTGCCAGCCCCAGACCTACGCCGCGATGCGGATCTTCGCCGGCTTTCTCTTGCTCTGGCACGGCGCGCAGAAACTCCTTGGTTTCCCGCTGCCCACTCCTGACGCCCCAAGTCTCATCCTCTACGTCGCCGGGCCGATCGAGCTGATCGGCGGCGCCATGATCATGCTCGGCCTCTACACCCGCTACGCGGCCTTCCTCGCCAGCGGCCTGATGGCCTTCGCCTACGTACTGGGTCACGCCACCCGCTTAGGCGACGACCAGCCGATCTGGCACGCCGTCATGCCGCTCACGAACCAGGGCGAACTCGCCGTCCTCTTCTGCTTCGTGTTCCTCTACATCGCTGCCAAGGGCAACGGCATCTGCAGCCTCAGCGGCGATGAGGACTGAGCGCTACTCCTCGCCCGCTGCCGCCAACACCTCGGCAACGAGCTGCGGAGACAATCGATACCCGGCTTCCGAGATCCTTCGCAGGATGGGGCCGACCGCAGCGATCTCCCCGCGGGACTTCGCCGCCAGCAGCACGCCGGCGACTCCGGCCACCGGGATACCGCGCCGACGGGCGGTCCTCCTTCCCCTTGCATCGTCGACCAGAAGAAGGCGGGCACTCCGCTCCTCTGTCAGCGCGATCGCCTCCGCCTCGCCCGGGCCGAGCAGCATGGACAGCTCGCGTAGGGCGACCGGATCCGAAACACTGTGAACCGAGATCCAGCCCGCCGCGAGTGCGGCTTCCAGGGCCCTGGCGCCGGGGCGGTCGGAGCCGATTGCGAGTTCTGCTTGCACCGCGGGCGGCAGGGCAACCCGGCCGAATAGCCGTCGCAGCAGGTCAAGCTCCCCGATGCGGGCCAAGGCGATGAGCGGGCCCGTATCGGCCACGACCTCCCCGCTCATCCGACCGCGCCGCTCTCCTCCTCCAACTCTTCGGGCGGATAGTCAACCGCGGGGATGCCTGCCTCGCCCAGGAGAGCGATGAAGTCCTCCGGGACCATCGCGGCGACCTTGGCGGCCTGGGACAGCGAAAGATGGCCGTTCTCGAACAGATGCAAGGCCAATGCCCGGCCAACGCCGAGGCCGACAAGCCGATCGTCGAACGGCACGGCCAGGATCGAAGGACGCCCGTGCTTGGTGACGACGGCCAAGCGCCCTTCCTTCGCGCCTCGGAGCAGCTCACCGGAACGTTGCCTCAGTTCTCGTACGCTGAAGATGCCAAGTGTCATGCCCTACCTCACGATTTGTGCCCACAAACCGTAGCACAATCGCGGGGTTCCTTCGCAACGACCCCGAGGCGATCTCGTGTCAACCGCGAAGCGGCTTGCGGTCGAGGTCCCGATCGGTGCGCAGGCTGCACGAGACGGCCACGCCCGCAGTCGCCGCCCCGACGGTCTTGAGGAAGTCGCGTCGATGGGTTCGCTTCATCTCCGTCAACTGACCGCCGCCACTCTCAACTCACAGCGAAAATCCCGCCGTCGACCGGGATCGCAGCCCCGGTGACGTAGGCCGCGGCGCGGGACGCCAGGTAGATCGAGACGCCGGCCATGTCCTCCGGCGTGCCGATCCGCTTGCGTGGGTTGCGGGCCCGGATCTCGTCGCCGAACTTCTTCAAGTTGTACTCCATCATCTTGCTCTCGAACGGCCCGGGACAAACCGCGTTCACCGTGATGTCCTCGGGCGCGAGCCGGCGGGCCAGGGCGCGCGTGAGGTGGATCATCCCGGCCTTGCTGGCGCTGTACGGATAGTGCTCCGCCGGGTTGAGATGCAGCCCGTCGATCGACGCAATGTTGATCACCCGCGCCGGGTCGTCTGTGGTCGCCGCGGCGCGCAGTTCCGGCAGCAACCGCACCGTCAGGAAGAAGGGCCCCTTCAGGTTGATGTCCATCACCTTGTCCCAACCCGACTCGGGGAACTCTTCGAGCGGCGCCCCCCAGGCGGCGCCTGCGTTGTTGACCAGGATGTCGAGCTTCTCCTCGCGCTCCCGGAAGTCGGCGCAGAAGCGTTCGACGCCCTCGACCGACGCGAGGTCGTTAGGCAGCGAGATGCACTCGCCGTAGGCGCTCAGTTCGTCGGCCATCGCATCGCAGACCGCGGCCTTGCGCGAGCTGATGTAGGTGCGCACACCGTTCTCCACATAGCCGCGCGCGATCATCGCGCCGATGCCGCGGGAGCCCCCGGTGACCACCGCCACTTTGCCGGAAACGTCGAACAGGTTCTTCATCTTTCTCCCCCCACGGTCAACGCGTCGGTCAGCACAGAACCGGACCGCGCCGTCTCATCCCAGAGTCCCAGGGCGATCCGCTGCCGGCCCTCCGGCAGGCGGATCCTCAACCCGGCGCGGTAGTGGCTCTCCAGGGCGTCCGCGAGCGCTTCCGCGGGCACCTGCAGCGGCACCTCCAGGTGCTGCGCCGCGGTCAACTGCTCGTCGTCGTTCATCGCCACGACGACCAGACGTGTGGCGGAGTTGTGGACGCCGTCGACCTCGACCAGTTCGACGCTCCTGATCGGGAACTCAATCCAAATCTGTACGTCGAACAGATCCTCACCCTCGACGGGCATCATTGCGTCGACGCTGACCTCCATCCGGTGCGGGTTGTCGCTCTCGCCGATGACTACGGCAGCCAACGCACGCTCCGAGATGCGGGACCGGACGCTTTTCTTGATGTAGCTCTGCCGGTAGTTCGCGTTCACGCCCCGGCGCTTCACCCGGACCTCAATCGCGGTGAACTCGCCCTCGGCCTTGTCCGACGACGACAACCCGAGCGAGTAGTACGACTGCATGCCGCTGACCGCCCGAGGCAGCACGCCGCCGAGTCTCCCGCCGCCGGTACGGGCAAAACCGCCCGTGCCCTCGGCCAGGGCGTGCAGAGCTTCCCGGTAGTCCGAGATCTCAAGCAGGGAGCCCCGGCCCTTGGAACGCCGGGCGCTCGAGGCCGCGTCGCCCGGCGGCGGCTTGGCAGCGAACAGCGTCACCCCATAGGTGTTCGCCTCCGCGACGATGGCGCGGATCGTCGCCGTGGCCCGGTACTGCTCGACCTCTTGCTGCAGACGGCCGACCTCCATGCTCGCATCGCGGTCGAAGACGCCTCCGGTGCCCGGAGTGCCGCCGGCCAGGCCGCCGGTCCGGCTCTCGACCAGAGCGCCGGCCGAAGAAGCACCGCCCGACAACAGGTCCTGGACGTGCTCCATCAGCGTGCCAAGGGGCCTCTCCGCGACCCCGTCCGACACGTAGACGAGCGCCTTGCGACCCTGGAGCCAGGACAGGGTGCGGACGAAGTTGCCGAGCGCCGCGAAGCTGCTCTCGGAGTCGGCGTAGATCTCGCGCGCGTAGGTCCGCATCTCGCTCAGCAGAGCGTCGATGGCCAGGCCCGCATTCTGGCGGTCCAGACGGTCGCTGCCCCGCATCCGTTGGAAGGCGTCGGTGACCGAGAGTTGAGCGCTCTGCCGCAGACCGTCGCGCGCGTCACCGACCGTCCGCTGACCCTTCAAACTGACCAACGCACTGCGGATCGACCCCCAGTTGCGCGTAAAGGTCTGAATGACCTGCGGCTTCTGGTCGTGCGCGGCCACCATCACCTGCACGCGACGATCTTCCAACACCGCCGGCAGATCGGCCTCCAGCTCGGCCAGCGCCCGATCTCTGTTCGGGGACAGCATGTTGTGCTGGTCGAAGTACAGCACCAGCCAGATCGGGTCGTCAGCGTCCGGATCTTCGGTCACCACCTCGTAGAAGTTCACCGGGTCCACGCGCCGGCCGTGCTCAAAAACCTGGAAGTCCGAAGCCGTAAGGCCCGTGATCGGCGCCCCCTGCCGATCGGTGACTTGAACGTCGATGCTCACGACCTCGACATCGACGGAGTCCTGGATGACTCCCAGGGTCGGCTCGGCCTCCTGAGCGGTCGAGGGTGCGGCCGCGGCCAGGAGCAAGACTGCCGAAAAGAAAGCCAGGCCGGTTCTAGATCTCATGACAGTTCGAACCCCTCATAGCCGTTGGCCGCCACCGTGTCGCACTTCTCCACATAGGGAGGAAAGCCGAGGTAGGGCATGAAAACCCGAGGCTTCCCGGGCACGTTGGCGCCCAGATACCAGGAATTGCAGGTCGGATAGAGGGTCTGGCCGGCCACTTCACCGACGTGGACAACCCATTCCTCCTCCGCCTGCGGCGAAGCTTCGATCGCCGCGAAGCCGCGATCCCGCATGTAGTCCATGCAGTCCGCGATCCACTCCACGTGCTGTTCGATCGAGGGCAACATGTTCGAGAGCACGGACGGGCTCCCCGGACCGGTGATGACGAACAGGTTCGGGAAGCCGGCTATGCCGAGCCCCAGGTAGGCCCGCGGACCCTCGGCCCACTTGCCGACCAGCGTCCTGCCAGCGCGGCCGCGAATGTCGATCCGCGACAAGGCGCCGGTCATGGCGTCGAAGCCGGTGGCGAAGACGATCACGTCCAGCTCGTACTCGCGGCCACCGGTCGAGACGGCGCGTGCGGTGATCGTCTCGATCGGCGCCTGGCTTATGTCGACCAGCGACACGTCGGGCCGGTTGTAGGTCTCGAAATAGCCGCTGTCGAGGCAGATGCGCTTGCAACCGATCACGTTGTGCGGACTGAGCAGGGTTGCCGTGTCCGGGTCGTGGACGATGCCGTGGATCTTCTCCCGCACGAACTGCGCCGCCTCGTCGTTCGCTTCCTGGGTCCGCAGCAGGTCGGCGAAAGACGCCATGAAGGAGAAGCCACCGCTCAACCAACGCTCGTCGAAGCGGCGGCGGCGCTCCGCGGCGTCCACCTCCAGCGCCGAATCGTGCATCGGGTTCATGTCCGCCCCGAGCCCGGCGGGCATCCGCTTGTTCCGCGCCCGGAATTCCGGGTACTCCCCCTTGACCTCCGCCTCCCGGCCGTTGTCCATGGGCTGATTGCGGGCCGGAATCGAGTAGTTCGGCGTGCGTTGGAAGACGTACAGATGACGCGCCTGCTCGGCGATCAGGGGAATCGCCTGAATCGCCGAGGACCCGGTACCGATGATGCCGACGCTGAGCCCTGTGAAGTCGACCTCCACGTGCGGCCAGGCGCCGGTGTGGTACTTGGCCCCCTTGAAAGCACAGGTCCCGTCGAAGGCCGGCAGGTTCGCCGCCGACAGGCAGCCCGTGGCCATGATGACGAAGCGGGCACGGATCGTCTCGCTACCGGCGCCGTCGCCAAGGCGATCGCCGTTGCCATTGCCGTTGCCATTGCCGTTGCTCCAGAGCTTCTTCTCGGCCGTCGCGGCGGCCGCCACCTCGACCTGCCAGTCGGAGGTCTCCGGGTGAAAGTGGGCCGACACCACGCGGGTGCTGAACTCGATGTCGCGGCGGAGGTCGAAGCGGTCGGCGACGTGGTTCGCGTAGCGGAGGATCTCCGGCTGACCGGCATAGCGTTCGCTCCAGGACCACTCCTGCTGCAGCTCCTCCGAGAACTGGTACGAGTACTCCAGGCTCTCGACATCGCAGCGGGCGCCCGGATAGCGGTTCCAGTACCAGGTGCCGCCGACGCCGTCACCGGCCTCGAACGCCCGCACCGAGAAGCCCAGACCGCGCAGACGGTGCACCATGTAGAGACCGGCGAACCCCGCGCCGACCACCACCGCGTCGAACTTGCGCATTGCGCGGAATCGTATGCTACGAAACATGCCAGCGCTCGACGGTCTCCGCATCCTGGACCTGACCCGCATCCTCGCGGGTCCGACGTGCACCCAGTTGCTCGGCGACCTCGGCGCCGACGTGATCAAGATCGAACGCCCCGGCCGCGGCGACGACACCCGCGCCTGGGGCCCTCCCTTCGTGCGCGGCGCGGACGGTGAGGACACCAGCGAGAGCGCGTACTACCTGTGCGCCAACCGGAACAAGCGCTCCGTCGCGGTCGATCTCGCCACCACCGAAGGCGCGGACCTGGTGCGACGCCTCGCCGCCCGCTCGGACGTGCTGATCGAGAACTTCAAGGTCGGCACGCTCCACCGCTACGGCCTCGGCTACGCTGACCTGAAGGACGATCTGCCCGGGCTCGTCTACTGCTCGATCACCGGCTTCGGCCAGACCGGCCCGAACGCTCACCGCGCCGGCTACGACCTCCTCGCCCAGGGCTACGGCGGCATCATGAGCCTGACCGGCGCACCGGACGGCGAACCGATGAAGGTCGGCGTCGGCATCGCCGACATCGTCTGCGGCATGTACGCCGCGACCGCGATCCTGGCGGCGCTGCGGCACCGCGACCGCACCGGCCGCGGGCAGCACATCGACCTCGCCCTCGTCGACACGCAGATGGCGTGGCTGGTCAACGAGGGCACGAACTACCTGACCTCCGGAGAGGTGCCCCGCCGGCGGGGCAACGAGCACCCGAACATCGTCCCCTACGGCGTCTTCGAGACCGCCGACGGCCACGTCATCGTCGCGGTCGGCAACGACGCGCAGTACGAGCGGTTCTGCGATCTCCTCGGCGCGCCCGAACTTGCGTCCGACAAGCGCTACCGCACGAACGCCGGCCGGCTCGCCCATCGGGACGAGTTGGTAGCCGAGCTGTCCCGCCGCGTGCGCAAGTTGAGCAGCGCTGAGGTACTGGACGGCCTGGAGGCCCGCGGCGTGCCCGGCGGCCCGATCCACAACCTGGAAGAGGCGCTCGCCTCCGACCAGGCGCAGGCCCGCGGCATGACGATCGACATGCCGCACCCGCTGGCCGGAAACGGCAGCGTCAAGATAGTCGCCAACCCGATCAAGATGTCCGAGACGCCGGTGACCTACCGGAAGTCGCCGCCCATGTGCGGGGCCGACACCGACGAAGTGCTCGCGGAACTGTTGGACGACGACTAGCAGAACTCGCCGTCGAACGACTGCTCGCCAGGCGGTGGTACCGTGAGAAGAACCCCGGCCACTCCCGGCCCCCAGGAGACCATTTGACGAACAACACAGTGGGAATCAGCGGCTTCGGCGGCTACGTGCCGGAGCGCGTGATGACGAACGAGGACTGGACCGAACACGTAGACACCTCCGACGAGTGGATCGTCGCGCGGACCGGCATTCACCGGCGCCGCTTCGCCGCCGAGGGCGAATCGACCGCAGATCTCGCCACCGCCGCCGCGAACTCGGCCCTTGAGAGCCGCGGCATCGGCGCCGAGGAGATCGACGAGATCATCGTCGCGACCGACACTCCCGAGGTCTACACGCCGGACACCGCCTCCTTCGTCCAACGCATGATCGGCGCGCGTGAGATTCCCACCTACGACCTCGGCGGAAGCGGCTGCGCCGGGTGGGTCCAAGCGGTCGACATCGCCCGCTCGCGGGTGCTCACCGGCACCCAGCGAGTCCTGGTGATCGGTGTCGAACTCATTTCGCGGCTCGTGAGTTGGAAGATCCGCGAAACGTGCGTCCTGTTCGGCGACGCCGCCGCCGGCGTGATCGTCGAGAAAGGGCAGCAAATAGCCGAGATCCTCGGCTCCAGCACCGGCACCGACAACAGCCAGTGGAAGATCCTGACCCTCCAGATCGGCGGCACCCGCAAGCCGTTCTCGCTCGAGCGAGCACAAAGGGAAGAGCATATGAAGCTCGACATGGACGGCCCGGCCCTGTTCCGGCACGCCGTCCACCGCATGTCCGACGTTAGCCGCGAAGTGCTCGAAGCCGTGGGCGTCAAGCTCGATGACATCGCGATGGTCATACCCCACCAGGCGAACCTGCGGATCATCCAGGCGGTCGCCAAGAACCTCTCCGCGCCGATGGAGAAGGTCTACACGAATCTCCAGGAGTACGGCAACACCGGCTCCGCCTCCGTGCCCCTGGCCCTGTGGGAAGCCCACCGCAACGGCCGCATCTCCCCCGGCGACCTGGTTCTCCTGACCTCCTTCGGCGCCGGCTTCCACTGGGGCGCCATGCTGTTGCGCTTCAACGGCTGACCTGGGAACGCGGGCGTCTCGCCCGCATGGGTCTGACAACGTAGCCGGTTACGATACGGCCCGCCGCACTAGCGATGAAGAGGAGTCCCCGTGGCTGGAATGCACAACCCCGCACACCCCGGAGAGATCATTCGGGACGCCTTTGACGAAAAAGGCTGGACTGCCTCCGAGGCTGCAACTCGGCTAGGTGTGGCGCAGAACGGGCTGTCGCAGGTCCTCAACGGCACAGCGGGGATGCGCCCCCACTTCGCATTAGCGCTTGAGCGCCTCGGCTGGAGCGACGCCGGACACTGGAGGCGGATGCAAGGCGCCCACGATCTGGCGAGAGGCCGCGCTCCCGACCGCGCGGTCAGCGAGGGCCTTGCCGCAGCCGAAGACACCGGCGAAGCGCCCTCGGCCGTGTCGCTTGTCCGCTACGGACGCGCCTAAGAGACTGCGCCTGGACATGGGAGACAACACGCCGATCGAGTGGACCGATGCGACCTGGAATCCAGTAACGGGCTGCACCAAGATTGCCCGCGGCTGCGACAACTGCTACGCGGCCCGATTCACCGAGCGGTTCCGCGGCACGCCCGGCCATTTCTTCGAGAGCGGATTCGACCTTACGCTTCGCCCAGAACGCCTTTCACAACCACTCTCGTGGAAGCGACCCCGCAGGATCTTCGTGAACTCCATCAGCGACCTGTTCCACAAAGACGTACCACTCTGGTTCATCGACCACGTCTTTGAGACGATGGAAGCGGCGGACTGGCACGTCTACCAGGTCCTCACGAAGCGAAGTTCCCTCATGCGCAACTACCTGCAGCGCCGCTATCACCCGAGCACGGCGCCGAGGCACATCTGGTGCGGCGTCTCTGTCGAGGATCGGGCGGCGACAGTCAGAATTCGGCATCTTCGGGACGCGCCGGTGCCCGTGCGCTTCCTGTCCATCGAGCCACTCCTCGGCCCGGTGGGCGACATCGACCTCGAAGGAATCTCCTGGGTGATCGTCGGCGGTGAAAGCGGACCTCAAGCACGCCCAATGAAGGAACAATGGGCGATCCAGATTCGCGACCTCTGCGAACGCCGCGACGTCGCCTTCTTCTTCAAGCAGTGGGGCGGCCCGCGGCCGAAGTCGGGCGGGCGAAAGCTCCGAGGAACAGAGTACAACGGCTTTCCCCGGATCGACTGGAGGCCCAGTGAGTGACTTCAAGTGGCATCCGGACGAGCCTCCCCCGTCGATCGCGGAACACAGCAAAGCCAAACTGAGGGTGCTTCGCAGCTACCTTCGCGCCTACTTCGACAAGCTCAACGTGAGCCCCAATCGGGACGAGTTCAGACTCGATCTCGTCGACGGATTCTGCGGGGGCGGTACGTTCAGCGATGGTGCCGAAGCAATCTCAGGGTCCCCCTTGATCATGATTGAAGAGGCGCAAGCGGCCAAGGAGAGACTCAACGAGGATAGGACCAAGCGCCTGCACGTCGACTGCAGGTTCTACTTCGTAGACAAGGAACATGCGCACGTCGATCACCTGCGAAAAGTCCTATCTGAGCGGGGCCATCCGCCTGACAACGAGAGCGTCCTGGTGCGCCAGGGGACCTTCGAGGACACCCTCGACGGCATCCTCGCGGAGATTCGACGTCGCCAACCACGTGCGGGTCGCTCCATCTTCCTTCTCGACCAAGCGGGCTTCGCGCAAGTGGAACTCGAACTCGTTACTCGCATCTTTCGGGAACTACCGGCGGCCGAGGTCATACTGACATTTGCGGCCGATGCCCTGATCAATCATCTGGCAGTCACGCCGGCGATGGTCAAGGCCACTGCGCCGCTTGACCTTTCCACGACACAGATCAAGAAGCTCATTCAAGACCGGCAGAGCCACGGAGGGCGCGCCCTAGCACAGCGGACACTGAGACCACACATTCTCGAAAAGACGGGAGCCATCTACTGTACGCCGTTCTTCATCCGGCCCGAGCTGTCGCGACGGTCTCTCTGGTTCTTACACCTTTCGAAACACCTCGCGGCTCGCAACGTGATGGTCCAGCAGCATTGGAGCATTCACAACACGTTCGAACACGACGGCTTCGGCGGTCTCGACATGATGGGTTGGGATCCGCTTAAGGAGTCCGCCACGATGCCGTTGTTCAACTTCGGCGAACTAGACGAGTCCCAGATGCGGAACCAACTCCTCGATTCCATGCCCCGAGAGCTCTTCGCACTAGCCGTCGACACTCCTGTCGCCGTGGAAGCGGTGCACCATCAGTTCGCCAATAGAACGGCAGCCCGATTTGAGGATCTGGATCACGTCATGCTCCGCCTGCGGGAGGAAGGCGAGATTCAGATTCTCGGCCCTACCGGCAAGGCGCGTTCCCGTTCGCTGAAACGCCTCCGACCCAACGACCGGGTCGCCTTCACCGGCACCCTCTTCCTTCCAGGAATCTCGCGAGTACGCTGACCTCTGGAATCGACGGGCGAGGTCTGACCCGTCTTACGGAGTGCCTCACGCGAACGCCAGCTCGAATGCGCCGGCTCCCCAAGCGCCGCCCCTCGCTACGAAGCTCACACCAAAGAGCGGATCAAACGTTCCGACTTCCCGGCAATCCACTTGCTCTGTGAGGCTGTGGTCCGGTTGATGTCCCTGATCAGCGAGTCGCTACCGTCGCGCAGGCACACCAGTGTCACTTGCCCCGCGAAGGGAGTTACTTGCACGATCACGTCGTATGCCACCGGTAGCAGACTGCCCCCCCGGCACTCTCCCCCTACCGTCGTCTCGCGGATGGTGAGCCCATGACTTCCGAGAATGAAGCTCCTACGCTGCACCTCGATTACGGCCACGCAAAGCCCTGTCTCCCGACAGAATCTCGCTTCGGCCTTCGCAAGATCAGGGTGGTCACCGGCTGAGAACCGGGCATCGACGTTGTGGGCTATACGCCTCGCGAACTTCCGCATCCCTGGCTCAGCCAGTAGCACATCTTGGGGCGGCGGGTCGCACCCTCCCCTCGTAAGGACCGAAGCTGCGACCTCATAGAAGACGTCGTCGGGGTCACGCTGAGAGGACACGCGCTTCCGCGACTCGCGTGTTCGTCGAGCTTGCAAGAGAACGAAGCGTTTGAAGGTACAGGCCTGTCGCTCCGACAGCCTCGGGGGGCGGCGGCAGCGAGCGCTGCCGACAATCTCCGCCACGACTGGCTCGACTTCTGATTCCACACTCGAGATGTCCTCCTCATAGCCATAGTTCGTCTCGTCAGCGTCAGGGCCAAATCCATACTTCGTATACTGCTCGGAGTCGACAAAGGCGTTGACAGGCCCTGTGCAGAAAACTCTCCCTGTTTCCGTGTCGCCGACCCAGACGCGGCCATCCCGATTCAGGAAGTTCTTGATGAGCAGTCTCGGCACGTAGTGCTGACGCTTTGGCCTGTTGGCGCCCATTCCTCACTCCGTTGCAGCGAAGATCCCCCGCCTGTTCAGGGACAACAGGACTGAGATTCGCCGGGCGACTTCCACGAAGTGCTGGACTTCGTCCAGTTCAAGAGGCCGGCCGAGGACCTGCCGCTCACGGTAGGAGAGCCACTTCTTCAAGACCTGATATCCGCCGAGGCGGTACTGCCACACGGAGGCAGGCACATTCCGCAAGTAGGCGCGGGTGTTCAGGTAGATGTCGAACGTTCTCTCGCCCAGCGCAGAGGCGGCGTCCCCGACGGCCGCCCGCTCCTCGGCGGTGTAGGGCCGCTCCACCGCGCGGCCCTGGCCGGGCATCACGGCCTGGCCGGCGCCGAAGTGGCCCCAGCCGGCGGTCACTGCGAAGTCGTCGCCGGTCATCTGGCGGCCGTCGAGCGTGGTCGGGAGGGCGATGGTGGCGATCTCGGGCCGCAGGTCGCCGGTCGTCACGTCGGGCACGGGGGTCTCCCGATCGAGCAGGCGAGCGAGTCGCCGGCCCCGAGAGGCTGCGGCGTCGAGCTGCTTTGCGGCACCTTCGCCTCCGCCCTCGGGCCATCCCGGCAGCGGGATGCGCGGCCAGCCGAGGCGAAGGCCGTCCGCGTTGGCGGCGCGGTAGTCGGCGTCGTGCAGGGTGGCGAGAACGAAGTGGAAGAGATCCTCCACCGTCGCGTCAATGCGGTTCAGGTAGCAGTGGGCCTCCGCGGAGAGGTTGGCACGCAGCCCGGCGTCGGTGCCGATCGCGGCTTCTTGCCGAAGGTACGCCGGAAACAGGTTCGAACCGCGTTCGATCAGGTGATGCGAACCGAGATGGGTCGTGAACGCGGCCTGCGGTTCCGAGGCGTCTTTCCGGACGTGCTGCGACGCTGTCAGCCAGAGGTTCCCGGGGGCAACGTGTTCGCGGTAGTCCGGTCGCGGACGATCGAAGAGCCCCGTCTCGTCCTCCCAGTAGAGCCACCGATTGTCGAACGGCCGGTACGTGATCCGGCAGAAGCCGTCGTCCATCGGACCGCCGCGAGCGAGCAGTGCTTCGCGTCCTGCCCGCGCGTCGAACCGCGCCGTGGATTTCATCGCGCTCGGGTAGCGGCGTTCGATCTCCTCGTTGCCCAAGTTCGGGTCGAAGTAGTCGCCGACGCGACCTCGGAGCCTGTCCAAGTCGATGTCCACGAGGAACGCATCCCGGTTCGTCAGGACTCCATGAAAGCGCACCGGAAACAAGTCAGGCAGAGCTGGCCAATCGAACCACCGCTCGTCAACCGTCGTTCTCAAGAAGGGCATGCCAAGCGGCAGGGACGGCTCGATCCCCTCGTAGAGTGCCTCCGGCTTGGCGTCGGCCGTCTCGAGCAGGTCTTCGCGCTTCGCCTGGCCCCAGAGATGCCGGAAGCGGACCTCCCGCGCCGGCGCATGGTCCGCTCTCCGCACAAGCGTCGTGACCGCCGTGCCGACCTGAATGCCCACCGGGTTGCTCTCGGTCGAGAAGATGCTCGGGTCGGGGGAACCGTCCGGTGCGATCTTCCCGGTCCTGTATTTGTCGCCGTTCAGACAGTCGATTCGTATCGAGTCGAAGGCTTCGACGTACCGCTCCCTCATCCCGGTGAACGACAGGCCATCCAGCCAAGAGCAGTTCGAAATGAAGCAGACGATGCCCTTGCCCGTCCGCTCGGCGATGCGTCTCTCCGCCATGCGGAAGAAGCGTACGTAGAGATCGTTCAACCCCCGGCCCTCAGGCCGGCGCACGCGTTTCGTCGCGCGGTACGCGTCGGTCAGTTCGCGCTCTTCTTCCAACGCCAGACCAGGGAAACCGTTGTACGGCGGATTCCCGAGTATGACCAGAATCGGCGCCTCCTGCTTCACTTTCTCCGCCCGGTCACGCTCCTCCTCCAGTTCAGGGAACGGGAGCGGTTTGTTCGTTCTCGGTTCCCAGCCCGTAAGGGCATTGGTCAGGAAGACGCCCGCGCGTTCCGACCCGTCCTCAGCCAAGGGGGCGTCAAGGTCCTGCATCGTCAAGCCAACCTGGAGATGGGCGATCACGAACGGCGCCGGCATGATCTCGAAGCCGAAGACGCGCTCCGTGGCGGCTTGTTTCACGCGGGCACCGGCGAGCGCTCCGAGTCCTCGTCCTTCGAGATTCGCGGCGATGCGCTTCAGCACCTCGGCCAAGTAGGCACCCGTGCCGCAGCAGGGATCAAGGACGTAGACGTTGTCCGCCGCGAGGCCGTCGGCGATGTCGAGGTCGTCCTTCAGCGCCTTGTCCACGCGGGCGACCATGTACTGCACGACTTCGGTCGGCGTGTACCAGACGCCCAACTGCTTGCGTAGTGCCGGGTCGAACGCTTGCAGAAACGGCTCGTAGAAGTAGGGGACAGCCTCGCCTTCGTTGAAACTGGCGAAAAAGGCAGGACGATCGACCCGGTCGAGTGCAGCCGCCGTCCAGTCCAGTACTTCAGTCAAACCCAAGGGGCGCAGACGGCCGGGGTCAGCCAATTGCTGGAACAACGCCCGCAGAACCGGTGCCCGGAGGTGCCAGACGGCGGTGCGCCAATCGAACACGCCGGTCGGTGGCGGTGTTTGCCGCGACCAAAGCACCCACGCGGAGAAGACACCGTAAAACAGCGTCTGCACGAGACTCGAGTGAAAGAAGCGCGTACCCTTCGCACCCTCGAAACGCACCCCGAGCGCCTCTTCCAGCGACGACCTGACGGCTCCGAGCGACGGCGCATCTCCAGCCGTCTCGACCCGAGCGAGGCCGTCGCGAGCGTAGGACGCTAGTAGCCACGCAAGGTCTTTCGGCTCCGCCAAGGCGGCGCGGTGCGACAACGCACGCGCAAGGTACTCGCCCAGACCCGGGCCGACCTTCTGTGCTGACGTACGCGGCGTCTCCAAAAGCCGCTCGAACGCCGTCTCGGTCTCCGCCAGACAAAATGCCTCGAGCCTGACTTCGTCGCCGTACGAGTTCCGGCCGACGAGTTCGAACTCCCGCAGGTTGGTCACCAGGACAAGGCGATAGCGGGACCAGTAGCGGTTCACCTGTTCGCGCACTTCCGCTGTTGGATCGCCCGAAACGTCCTCTCGCGGCGACTTCACTTCCACGACGCCACGCTCGGGAACTTGACCCTCGCGCGGCTTGCCCCTCTGGACCTGCTTCGACGCATAGAGGCCGATGTCGGGATGGCCCGAGCCCTGGTCGGCCAGCTCGACGACGCAGAACACCTTCGGTTTGAGCGCCGCGCCGACGGCATTCAACAAGTTCGCGAGCGGTACGTAGCTCGACCGCTCGCCGGTTGCGCCGCCCGATGCGCGCAGGCGCCGGAGATCGGAGAAGTACGTCTCGACTGCCGCCGTGAGTTTCTGGGCCGGGATCACGCCGCAACCCTACTTGTCAGAGCCAATGAGGAGCAACTTCCCAGGTTCTCCGGCCATCAAGGCACAGGCCATGCGAAGCGACCACCGGGCCGGTGGCCGGCGGGGTCTTCCCCTGCTGCAACCTCCTCCGCACCTTGTCCTTCGTAAGCATTTGCGCTAGAGTGGCTGCTTCGGACTGAGGCACAAGGCACCCCGTTCTCCACGCTCCAAGGCCGTTACCAACGACCGCGAAACAGGCTTCAAATGATTGATAAACACACCGACTCGAATCCCAAGGAACGACTGGGCGAAGAGATCGCAACCCTCGCTGCGCGCATCGATGCGGCGACCTACGAACTGCTTGGCCTGATTCGCGCATTCGATGAACAGGAAGGCTGGAGCAACGGCTTCCTGAGTTGCGCCCACTGGCTCACCTGGCGCATCGGGCTCGCGCCCAGCGCGGCGCGAGAGCGGGTGCGGGTCGCCCGGGCGCTAGGCGAGTTGCCTCTGATGAGCGAGGCGATGCAGCGGGGCGAGCTGTCCTACTCCAAGGTCAGAGCGCTGACCCGCATCGCCAGGCCCGACACCGAGAAGTCACTGGTGGACCTCGGCAGGGCCTGTACCGCGGCCCACATCGAGAGGGTGGTCAGAGCGTGGCGCAGGGCCGACCGCACGATCGAGGCTCACGACGACGAGCTGCGCGACGCGTCGAGCCACTTCTCCACCCACATCGACGAGAACGGCATGTTCGTGATCCGCGGACGGCTGGCGCCGGAGGTCGGCGAGGTGCTGGCGAAGGCTCTCGACGCGGCGAGCGAGAAGCTGTACGACCGGGGTCGCGGAAAGGCGAAGGATGCGGACAGGCCGCCGGCCGGCAAGTTGCGCGCCGACGCTCTCGCGCTGGTGGCGGAGAGCGCACTTGCCGGCGGACTCGATCCGGGCGCGAGCGCCGATCGCTACCAGGTCGTCGTTCACGTGAATGAGGATGAACTGAAGGCCCCGGAGGACACGACCGCGGTCGAACGCAGATCACGAGTTTCCGCGGAAACACCATCGGCCCGCGAAGTTGGACGCGGCTCCGCGGATGGATGCAACGACCGTGTTTCCGCGGAAACGCCAGACGACCCCAAGGCGGCCCTCCCGGCGAACGGGACGCAGATCACCAGCCCATCCCGCTGCGGCGCGTGGCTCGGTGACTCTCGCGTTCCTGTTTCCGCGGAAACAGCCCGGCGGATCGCCTGCGACGCGGGCAAGGTGCGGATGACTCACCGAAACGGCGAGATCCTGAGCGTCGGGCGCAAGACGCGTACTATTCCGCCGCCGATCCGGCGCGCTTTGGAGTTCCGGGATCGTGGTTGCCGCTTCCCTGGCTGCACTTCCCGGCACTGCGACGCGCACCATGTCGACCACTGGGCTGATGGCGGCGAAACGAAGCTCTCGAACCTGGTGCTTCTGTGTCGCCGGCACCACCGGCTCTTGCACGAGGGCGGCTTCGAGGTGCGAATGAACGCGGACGGCGCGGTGCAGTTCTTCCATCCGCGGGGACGGCCGCTTCACGAGAGTCCCACGCCCTCACCCGTCGGTCCGTACCCCTGCGAGGATCTCGTTCGAGACCTCGAAGATTCCGGCATCCTCGTCACCGGCCAGGAGTCGATGCCGGCCTGGGACGGCACGCCGATGGACCTGCGCTACGTGATGGAGTGCCTGTGGAAGCCGCCACCCCATCTACAGGCGGTAGTCGACCGGGAGCGTTACGGCGGGACGGTCCGAGAGCAGCCGGAACCGCGGGCCGCCTTTGAGCGACGTCAAGGTGAACCCCGGAGCTCTGGTGCGCCAAGGTCACGGAATCCGGCCACCCCGTGCTCCTGACCTCTCGTGGCCGGGGAGTCGCTGTACTTCAGTCGCTAGCCCAGTACGAGGAAGCGCAAGACGAGCGGTCGTTCCTTCTCGCCGTGGTCCAAGGGCTGGCGAAGGCCGAAGACGGTCGGGAACTCGCGTTGGCTGAGGTCACGGCGCGCTTCGGCCGGAAGTAGCTACCGGCACCGCCAGGAACCAAGGAAAGGTCAAAAGCCGCCGAAGCCTCAACCCGCTACGAGTTGGGTTCTTCAGTACTCCCAGTCTCCGTTCGTGCAGATTCTGTTGGTGTCGAAGCTGCTGGTCCGTCGTGACCAGCAAGTCGTAGCCCGCCTTCTCAGCGCGATCCCGGAGTTCGCCGTTGTGGAGGCCAGACCAGCCTAGTTGGAAGGCGGTGTCCACAGCGTGCCCGGACAGGTGTCGCCGAAGCGGCGCAGGGGTTCCCTGGTCGAACAGGATCTTCACGCGGGCGGGGAGGTGGCGACATCCTCCGAGGGCTTGTCTGGGCTTTCCTCCGCCAGCGATCTGACCTCGAAGTCAAGGACGGCCTCGACGCTTGCCGCTCCCACTCCTGGAAACCAGTCCAGGAACTGCTCCACGGACGCTCCATCCCTGATGTTCTCGAACAGCGTGGCTACGGGAACACGCGTGCCCCGAAAAACCCAAGCGCCGCTTAGCTTCTCCGGGTGCCGCTCTACCTCAGAGCATTTCTGCCAGTCCGTCATTCGGTTCCCCGCCACTTGGCTCGATCCTCGCTGACAAGACGATACCAGTCCAGCGGCAGCCGATCAGCCGAAGATCAGGGTCCAGATCGTGAACAGGGTGAAGGACACGTAGACGCCGGACGCGATCAGCATCATCACGATGTTGAGCGCCTTCGGTCGTGCGGACTTCGGCAGCTTGGTGAGGTTCACCCACAGCGTCAGCGGTACGTAGATCGCCATCGCGAAGCCGCCGAGCAGCGCGGCGTTGAAGATGAAGCCGAGCGCCGATACGCCGCTGAGTTCGAAGAACGCGGTCGAAGCGGTGCCGGCGACCATGAACAGGATGGCGAAGATCAGGTACCACTGGCTCTGGGTGCGCTTCTTGCCGAACTTGAACATCGAACCGAGCAGGTAGGACCAGGTGCGGGCGCCACCGTCGACGGCGCCGAGCTGGGAGCTGAACAGCGCCGCCATGCCGATCAGCAGGAACACATAGCGGCCGGGGGCGCCGAGGCTCGACTCCAGGATGATCGACATGTCCCAGACGATCTGGCCCTCGGCGGGAACGATCCCGGCCGGGCGGAGAACGGCCAGCGCACCGAACATGAAGAGAAACATCGTGAAGGTGTTGCCGAGCCAGAAGAAGATGACCTGGTCCTGGATCACGTAGCGCATCCAGCCCTTGAACCGGCTCGCGTTCTCGGGGCTCTCCCGGTACGTGTAGCCGGACTGGACCGTTGCTGTCCCGTGCTGACGGAGCGGGTTCGCCAGCACCGGGATGCGCTTCCCCATGCCGATGTTCTTGTCGCGCAGGTAGAAGGCGTACCAGAGGTTGCCGGCGCCGCCGATGCCGGCGAAGACGACGGCGCCGAAGAAGCGGGCGAAGGTGAACTCGTCGTCCAGCTCGATGTGGCCGAAGTTGACGAGACCCCGCCCCATCTCCTTGACCGCATCCCAGGTGCCGACCGAGAACGCGACGTAGATCAGGCCTACCGTGATCACCAGCACCATGATCCCGATCGCCCGCTCGACCGCCTTGTACATCTGCTTGGGCCCGAACAGGATGAGCGCGATGAAGCCGAACGTGACCGCGGTCCAGAACCACTCGGGTCCCGGACCGTCGGGGCCGAAGATCAGGGCCTTGAGAGCCGCGCCCGACATCCTCGCCCACCCCGGCAGGAACAGGCCCACGAAGCCCAGGGTCAGGAAGGCGTAGATGACGGTCATCGACATGCGGGCGTACGAGGTGTACGGGTGCTCGCCCGTGACCACCGCCCAGCGGCCGATCTCGATGTTGATCCAGAGTTGAAGGAAGACGCCCAGCGCCGCCGCCCACAACATCACCGTGCCGAACTTTGCCGTCACCCACGGCCACACCGCGAGTTCGCCGGCGCCGATCGCGAGGCCGACCATGATCGCGCCCGGCCCGGCGAGCTGCCAGAAGGACAGCTTTCGTTCCGGGAGGTTCTCCTCGCGCAGCGGTGGGATCGGTACCGGCATGAACGAACCTCCTCTATGCCGGTACGGGCCGAAGCCGCCCATCCAGCTTCTCGCGATTCAAGGGAACGTGGAGCGCGAAACACTGTAGCAGCGCGCGAATCGCGTGCGCACATCGTAGGACGCAGCGGGTACCATGTCGCCGCCACCCGTAACCGACACGACCGTACCCGCAGGAGACACGCCGATGACTCGACGCCTGATCCCGACCTGCCGCTCGACCGCGGCCCTGCTGCTGACGCTGACTCTTGGCGCCGCCGGATCGCTCGCCGCCGCCGACGCGACCCTCGCGGTCACGAAGCCGGAACAGGTCGGTCTCTCGGCCGAACGCCTCGCCCGCATCGACGCCGTGATGAACGGCTACATCGAGGCGGGGAAGATCGCCGGCGCCACGGGCCTGATCGCCCGTCGCGGCGAGATCGCCTACTTCAACACCTACGGCTACCGCGACCTCGAGTCCAAGGAGCCGATGCCGAAGGACGCGCTCTTCCGGATCTACTCGATGAGCAAGGCGGTTACCGGCGTCGCCGTGATGATCCTCCACGAGAAGTACGGCTTCTCGCTGCGCACCCCGGCCTCGAAGTGGATCCCCGCTCTCGGCGATCAGAAGGTCGCCGTCTGGAGCGTCGATCCGGGGACCGGCGACCCGAGCCTGGAGCTCGTGCCCTCGAACCGCGACATGACGGTTCAGGATCTGCTGACCCACACCGCGGGCATCAGCTACGGCGGGCCGCGCAACGCACAAGGCGGCATGTACTACGCCGAACTCGGGGTCGGCAGTCGCGACCAGACCCTGGAGGAGTTCACCAACAAGATCGGCCAGGCGCCGCTCCACAACCATCCCGGCACGGTGTGGCGCTACGGCTACGGCATGGACGTGCTCGGCCGCCTGGTCGAGGTGATCTCGGGCAAGACGTTCGACGTCTTCCTCGAGGAGGAGATCTTCGCGCCGCTGGGCATGAAGGACACCGCGTTCTACGTGCGCCCCGGCACCGAAGACCGGCTGGCCGTGCTCTACACGCTCGACCGCGAGGCCGGCGACGGCACGATCACCAGGTCCAACGCACCGCCGCAGAACTCCTACCTGTCCAAGCCGAAGATCTTCTACGGCGGCGCCGGCCTGGTCTCGACCACGACCGACTACTTCAAGATGATCCAGATGCTGCTCGACGGCGGGGAGTACGAGGGCGGCCGGATGCTCAGCCCGAAGTCGGTTGAACTGCTCGGCAGCGACCACATCGGCGACATGCCGCGCGCAGGCCAGCTCCTGGGGCCCGGCGACGGCTTCGGCCTCACCTTCCGGGTCAACGAGAGCCCGGGAATGAACGGCGCCAACGGTTCCGTCGGCGAATACAGTTGGGGCGGCGCCGCCGGCACCCGGTTCTGGATCGACCCCGAGGAGGAGATGGTCGGCGTGTTCATGATCCAGATCCTCCCCCACACCAACCTGCCGTACGGCACGGAGTTCCGCAACTTGGCGTACCAGGCGATCGTCGACTGACCTTTCGGACGAAGGAGAGAAGATGAGCAACCGCAGCCAGGAAGTCCGTCTCGCCTCGCGCCCGACGGGAGAGCCAGAAGCCGCGAACTTCGAACTCGTCGAAACCGCCATGCCAAGCGCCGGCGAGGGGCAGGCGCTGGTACGCAACGTCTACATGTCGGTCGATCCCTACATGCGCGGCCGCATGCGGGACATCCAGTCCTACACGCCGCCGTTCCAGATCGGCGCCGCGCTCGACGGCGGCGCGGTCGGCGTCGTCGAGGAGTCGAACTCGGACGCCCTGGTCTCAGGGGACCT
Source organism: Candidatus Multivorans sp. (assembly GCA_965238135.1). Taxonomy (GTDB): domain Bacteria; phylum Acidobacteriota; class Thermoanaerobaculia; order Multivoradales; family Multivoraceae; genus Multivorans. Next base: position 1,515,319 of record OZ250177.1, read on the forward strand.
GGTGTCGAGCCGCTTCGGCTGGCGCAGCCACTTCGCGGCTTCCGCCGCGGAGCTGCAGAAGATCGACACCCACGGCGCGCCGCTCTCCGCGTTCCTCGGCGTGCTCGGCATGCCGGGCATGACCGCCTATGTCGGCCTGCTCGACATCGGCGAACCGAAGGAGGGCGAGACGGTGTTCGTCTCGGCCGCGGCAGGCGCCGTCGGCAGCCTGGTCGGTCAGATCGCGAAGATCAAGGGTTGCCGGGCCGTCGGCAGCGCCGGCTCGGCGGACAAGGTCGCCCACCTCGTCTCCGACCTCGGCTACGACGCCGCCTTCGACTACCACGGCGATCTGAACCGATCCTTGAGCGAGACCTGCCCGGACGGCATCGACGTCTACTTCGAGAACGTCGGCGGCCCGACGCTCGAAGCCGTCCTGGTGCACATGAACATGTTCGGCCGCATTCCGGTCTGCGGGATGATCTCCCAGTACAACGACAAGGAACCCCGGCCCGGCCCCAGGACGCTCATCTCGATCATCCCCAAGCGCCTCAAGATGCAGGGCTTCATCGTCTCGGACCACATGAACCGCCGCGCCGACTTCGTCCGCGACACAGCCTCCTGGATCGCCGAAGGCAAAATCACCTACCGCGAGACCATCGTCTCCGGCCTCGAGAACGCCCCCGAAGCCTTCATGGGCCTCTTCCGCGGCGACAACACCGGCAAGATGGTCGTCCAGATCACCGACGATCCAACGCAGTAGCACGGGAACAGAGCCTGGGTCCCGCGAAAGCGGCGCGAGAGGAGAGGGCCAGGCCCACCGCGACGAAGCAGACCTAGGGCATAATGTCCTTCGCGCGGCCGAGCGGCAACCGGGAGGGGGCATGGACCATAGCTACTTCGCTGAGATTTCCTGGGACGAAGAAGCAGGCGTCTGGTACGTCTCGGACACGGATTTCCCCGGCCTAGCCGCCGAGGCGCCGTCGGAGCGCGACCTGGTGAAGAGGATCCGCGCGCTGGTGCCTGAGCTGTACGAGCTGAACCGGCATCTCTTCGGTGAACCGGCCCTGGAAGTGATTCCGCTCCGGATGACGTCGAGCAGACTGGAGACGATCCGCCTCGCCGGATAATGGCCAGCTTCACGAGAGCGCTGAAGCGGAAACTGCGGGAAACGGGCCCGGACGACGGCAACATCAAGTCGCGGCACACGGCGAACGCCGTGCTCGCGCAGGCGGGTCTGGCGAAAGGCTTCTGATTCGACGAAGGGCTACCCGCCGGGCAACGAACGCCCTGCCGGACAGGCTCACCTCGCTCGACGTGGCGTGTCGGGCAGTCCACGTCGTCCGCGGCGAGAGGGACATCACTCGGGAAGCGCCACAGATCCACGCGAACCGTCTCGGCGGACAACGGTTTCGAGCAGTGCCGCGGAGTCGGACTCGGGGCAGTAGAAGGCACTCAGGTCGCTTCTGACCTGCGCCGGATAGCCCTTGGGCTTGTCGTATGTCCAGACTTTGTTTCCCCTCCCGGCCCTTACAGCGAGTTTGAAGGCAAGGTCCGTGACTGGCGCGACATAGACCCAACGGTGGCCGTTCACGCCGCAACCGTCCAGCAGCTTGACCAGAACTTCCGCATTCGGCAGCACGACGACCTCCAGCCGGCCAGGCGGTCTGAGGGGGTCAACCCCAGGTGACTCGGAACGAGCGACTGTCGAGGACCCTGCAGCTACCCAGACCCAACCGGAGCGAGTGGAGTGGAGTGAGCGCAAACCCCCCGCCCTCCGACCAAGCGCGAGCGGCACCTGGGTTTGACCCCCTCATACCGCCGACCAGCCGGCGGGTGTAGCCGAGTGAACTCGCCGCCGCGCCGCCGACTCACGGGTACGGGTAGTCGAGGTCCAGAAACGGCAGCGCGCTCAACACGCCCGGCCGGTCCACCGGCAACGCCCGATGGAGGTAGGAAGCGTCGAGTTGGTCCCAACTCGTGACGCCGAGGAGGCCGAGGCAGGTGGTGATTTCGTGCTCGAGGATCTTGAGCATGCGCACGACGCCGTCGCGGCCGCCGGCGGCCATGGCGATGCACTCGAGGCGGCCGATGCCGACGGCGTCGGCGCCCAGGATCTTTGCCTTCACCACGTCGGTGCCGCGCAGGAAACCGCCGTCGACGACGACCTGGGCGCGGCCGTCCACTTCCGCGACGACTTCCGGCAGGATGTCGAGGGTGCCGCGGCCGTGGTCGAGCTGCCGGCCGCCGTGGTTCGAGACGTAGACCACGTCGACGCCGTGCTCGCACGCGAGGCCGGCGTCCTCCGCGGTGGCGATGCCCTTGAGGATCAGGGGGATGTCGAACTCGTCCTTGATCCGCTTGACCAGATCCCAGGTCATCCGGGCCTGGTAGTTCAGCGGCGCGACCCGGACCGTCGACTCGCCCACCGATGGCGGGCGCCATCGCTTGAGGATGTCCCGTTCGCGCCGGCTGTAGACCTGGGTATCGACCGTGAGGCAGAAACCGTTGTAGCCCGCGCTCTGCACCCGGCGGATCAATCCCCGCATCCAGTCTTCGTCGTCAGCGAGATAGAGCTGGTACACCTTGGCTGAATCGGAGGCCTCCGCGGAGCCCTCGAGTCCGGGAAGACACACCGAACTGACGAAGTTCATGATCCCGAAGTCCTCGGCCGCCTTCGCGGCCGTGGCGCCGCCACCTTCCTCAAACAACTGCAACGACCCGATAGGCGCCAGGATCACGGGAATCCTCAGGTCGTTGCCGAGCAGCGAGCCGCCGGCATCGACCTCGGACACATCGGTCAGCACGCGCGGCCGGAAGGCGACCGAGTCCAGCGCCTGCCGGTTGCGCTTGACCGACGTCTCCGTCTCGGCGCCGCCGACCAGGTAGTCCCAGACCTCCCGGGTCAGCTTCCGGCGCGCCGCGACGACCAACTCATGGAAGGTAAGAGCGCTCTTCGCGGCGGCCCCGGGCTCGAACGGGTCGTCGGTCAAGTATCGTCGCGGGTCGGTCACGGAATCGCTCAGTTCGCGGTTCGGCGGACCCTAACAGCAGCCGGTCGGCCGCAGCGACACATGGAAACTACGCACCGCCCATGATCAAGGTCGACCTGCCGCGGTTCGAGCGACTGCTGAGCCGAGCCCTGGACACGCTGCCGCGGTCCTTCGCCGACCTGCTTGACAACATCGCGGTCGTGGTCGAGGAGGAACCGACCGAGGAGGATCTGCGCCTCGTCGGCCTGGACCCGGAACAGGACGACCTGCTGGGGCTCTACCACGGCGTGCCGCTCGACGAACGAGGCAGTGGCTACAGCTCCCTGCCCGACCGGGTCGTGATCTACCGTCTGCCGATCCTGTGGATCTGCGACACTGAGGAGGATGTCGTCCGCGAGGTGCGCGACACTCTGGTCCACGAGCTGGGGCATCACTTCGGGCTTGGCGACGACGACATGCCTTACTAGAGCCGGATGCGGGCAATCCGGAGTATGATCCTTATGGAAGACGACTCAGATCTAGCCAACTTAAGCGAAATGGAATAAGATCTCTCGCCAGCCCCGTTCCAAAGGCGAAACGACCGACAAACCGACCCGGACAGCGAGGCGATAACGACATGACCGAGCACGACGACCGGCACGATGCCCAAGAACCCGACCTGAAGGCCTTGGCCGCCGAGCCGACCGCCTCCGAGGCGGCCCTGGCGCCGCGGACAACGGGCCCCAAGCCCGAGTTGCCTGTCGTCGTCCTCCAGGACATGGTGATCTACCCGGGCGTCACGGTGCCGATGTCCGTCGGACGGGCGGACACCCTGAGCGCCATCCAGGCCGCGATTGAGAGTCAGGACCGCAGCTTCTTCGCCCTCCTGCAACGGGAGAAGAGCGACGAGGTCGACCCGCTCGGCCTGCACACGATCGGTGTCACGGCGCGCGTGGTCCAGCTCCACCAGGGTCTCGGCGGCACACAGGCCCTGGTCCAGGGTCTGCATCGCGGCATCGCGCTGCGCGTCGACAGCACCGAAGAGCATCTGGTCGCCACCGTCTCGCCGGCAGAGGAACTCATGCCGGTGGACCCGGATGACCTCGCCTTCGTCGCCCTTGACGAGGAACTGCGCAACCGGGCCGCCGAGCTCGGCGCCCGTGCCGGCATCCCGAGCGAGGTGCTGACCAAGACCCTGCGCGCGGTGAATGACCCGGGCCGGCTCGCCGACCTGGTGGCCGGCCACCTCGAACTCCCGGCCGGCGACCACCAGTCCCTGCTCGAGACGCTGGCAGTCGAAGAGCGGATGCGGCGGGTGCTGATGCTGGTCCAACGGCGCATCAAGCTCCTCGACGCCCAGAAGGACATCAACACCCAGGTCGAGGAGGAGATCGGCGGCCGGCAGCGCGAGATGTACCTGCGCGAGCAGTTGAAGGCGATCCGCAAGGAACTCGGCGACGACGACGGCGCCGATGACCTCGAAGAGTTGAAGGAGCGGGTCGCCGGGCTGGAGTTGCCGCGCGCGGCGAGGAAGGAAGTCGACCGCGAACTGAGGCGACTCGAGCGGATGGGCCGCGAGTCGATGGAGTCCCAGGTCATCCGCACCTATATCGAGACGGTGTGCGAACTGCCGTGGAGCGAACTCAGCGACGAACGGCTGGACCTCGCGGACGCGGCGCGCATCCTGGACGAGGACCACTACGGCCTCGAGGACACGAAGGACCGGATCCTGGAGTTCCTCGCGGTGCGGGTCATGCACGACCGCCAGGCCCGGCGGCAGCAACTCCATACGGATACCGCGGACGAAGCCGCCGCCGACTCACCCGAGGCCGCAGAGACGCGCGACACAGACGGGGAAACGGAGCGCAGTCCGATCCTCCTGTTCACCGGACCTCCCGGCGTCGGCAAGACATCGATCGCCAAGTCGATCGCCCGCGCGATGGGCCGCGAGTACATCCGGGTCTCCCTGGGCGGCGCCCGGGACGAGGCGGACATCCGCGGACACCGGCGCACCTACGTCGGCGCCATGCCGGGGCGCATCCTCCACGGCATGAAGCAGGCGGGCGTCAAGAACCCGGTGTTCCTGCTCGACGAAGTCGACAAGCTCGGCGCCTCGCACCAGGGCGATCCGTCGGCCGCGCTGCTCGAGGTTCTGGACCCGGCACAGAACGGCGCCTTCATCGACCACTACCTCGGAGTCCCCTACGACCTGAGCCAGGTGCTGTTCATCGCCACCGCGAACTTCATCCAGAACATCCCGGCGCCGCTCCGCGACCGGATGGAGACGGTCGAGTTCTCGGGCTACACCGAGCACGAGAAGGAGAACATCGCCCGCCAGTTCCTGCTGCCGCGGGCCGTTCGCTCCGGCGGCCTGCTACCCGAGCAGATCGAGGTCGGCGACGAGGCGCTCCGCGAAGTGATCTCCCACTACACCCACGAAGCCGGCGTCCGGCAGCTCGAGCGGGAGCTCGGCCGGATGGTGCGCAAGGTGGCCCGGCGGCTCGCTGTGACGCCCGAGAAAGCAAAGGCCGAAGACGACGGCGCGACGACCCGGGTGGGCGTCGGTGAAGTCCGGGAGTTCCTGGGCCGCCCGCGGGTCCGGCCCGAGCGCGCACTGGAACGCGACGCCGTCGGTGTCGCCACCGGCATGTACTACACGCCGATGGGCGGCGACATCATGTTCGTCGAGGTCGAGACCACGAAGGGCAAGGGCCGGCTGGAACTGACCGGCCAGCTCGGCGACGTGATGAAGGAATCGGCGCGCGCGGCCTGGACCTACGCCAAGTCCCACGCCGAGGCGCTTCAGATCCCGTCTGCCGCCTTCGAGACGGACGTTCACATCCACGTCCCGGCCGGCGCCATCCCCAAGGACGGCCCCTCGGCCGGCGTGACGATGGCCGCGGCGCTGGTCTCGGCGCTCTCCGGCCGGCCCGCGAAGGCGGGCCTCGCGATGACCGGCGAGATCACCCTCTCCGGCCGCGTCCTGCCGATCGGCGGGGTCAAGGAAAAGGTGCTGGGCGCGGTGCGCGCCGGCATCCGCGAGATCGTACTGCCGAAGCAGAACGAGGCCGATCTCGAGGATCTACCGGCCGAGGTGCGCGAGTCGCTGATCGTCCACGCCGTCGACGAGTTGGGCGAAGTGCTGGCGGTGGCGCTGCCCGACGCCCGTTTCGTCGACGGCCGCCTGCTGTTCGAGGGCGACGACCCTGAACAGGTGCGGCGGTTGTCCTACAACTAGCGCCAAACCAGACCGGCTCTTCGAGCCGGATGCGGGCGAGACGCCCGCGTTCCCAGGTTCGGCGCCTGTCCTACAACTGAGAGTAGTTCAGCCCAGAACCTGGTTCAGCGCCTCTTCGTGGTAGCCGACGATCAGCGTGCTGCCGACCCGGACCACCGGCGCCCGCAGGTTGCCGGTCGGCGCCAGCATCAGGTCAACCGCGCCCGGTTCGGAAGCCTGCAGCTCCGTCTGCTTGCGTCCCCTGGCGACGTAGATCATTTCCGCTCTTGCGAGCAGAGCTTCCGCATCGGCTCGCCCCAGCTTCCGGCTCGCCGAAGTCTTGTCCGCAATCACCGCGCCGCGTGCGTCCATCAACTTGGACGCTCTCTTGCAGCTCGTTCAGCCGTTGCGATGGTAGTACCAGTCGACTTTGTTCATGTTGCCCCCCTTTCCGTTGGTGGAGGGGACAGTCTACGAAACTGCACCGCCAAGTCGGCGCATAACCGACACCGGGCTCCGCCCTCAGGCGGTCGCCCGCCGAGGGTGTGAGCAGCGGCCAACGACCGCTTTGCGCCTCCAGGCGCCTGTGGCATCCTCCCTCTCATGCCACCAGAAGCTTCCGAGAGCGTCCGTCGCGAGCCCGAGAAACCGGCCCAGCGCTACCTGGTGCCCCAGGGCACGAAGCGCTTCGACCCGCGGCAGTGGAACACGGCGCCGCCGCCGGACGCGCCCAGCCACCAGAAACTGAACAAGCTGCGCCGCGCCGCGGTACGCGACATCAGCCGGCTTCAGCGGCTGCTCTACGCCGACAACCGCCACGCCCTACTGCTCGTCTTCCAGGCAATGGACGCGGCCGGCAAGGACGGCACGATCAACGCGTTGCTCACCGGCGTCAACCCGGCCGGTTGCCAGGTGTTCAGCTTCAAGCAGCCGTCGACCGAAGAACTCGATCACGACTTCCTGTGGCGCACCGCGCGCAACCTGCCGGAGCGCGGGCGTATCGGCGTGTTCAACCGCAGCTACTACGAGGAGGTTCTCGTGGTGCGGGTCCATCCCGAGCTGCTCGAGAAGCAGCAGCTGCCCGACCGGGATCCCAACGGTCTGTGGCAGCAGCGCATGGAGTCCATCGTCGACCACGAGCGGCACCTGGCGCGCAACGGCACGTTGATTCTCAAGTTCTTCCTCAACGTCTCCCCCGACGAGCAGAAGGTCCGCTTCCTGCGCCGCCTCGACCGCGCCGACAAGCACTGGAAGTTCGCGATCAGCGATGTCCGTGAACGGGGGTTCTGGAACGAGTACATGAGCGCGTACGGCGAAACGATCAGGTCCACCACGAAGAGCCACGCGCCGTGGTATGCGATTCCCGCCGACAACAAGCCGTACATGCGCTGGGCGGTGGCGGACATCGTGCGCGACGCGCTGGCCCGTCTCGACCTCCACAATCCCGAGCCGTCACTGGCCGACCTGGCCATGTTCGACGACATGCGCCGCCAACTCGAGAACGACTAGCACGGACAAGGGCGGGGCCGCTCGGCTATCATTCGCCGCCTACACGATCTTGACTCCGGGGCCGGTTGACGCTCCGAACCTCACGGGTCCCGATGGGACCGGAAAGGCCACCATGAACCCCGCAACTGGGAAACTCCGCAACTACCTCCTGCTCGCGCTGGCCGCGGCCCTGCTCACCGTCGGCTGCAGTGCCTACGGTGCACCGGCTCTGCCCGCCGCCGTCGGCTCATGGAACATGTCGATCGAGACGCCGCTCGGCACCCAGACGCCGACCATCAACGTGGGCGGCGACGCCAGCGGCCTGATGGTGGCGATGGTCTCGCCCGACGGCGAAGTGGAAGCGACCGAGGTCACCTTTGCCGAAGACGGCTCCTTGGGTTTCACGGTTGAAATCGACGCCGGTGGCCAGCAGCTCACGCTGGTCTTCAGCGGCATGGTCGACGGCGACTCGCTCAACGGCACGTTCGCCACCGACTTCGGCGACATGACCGCGACCGCGACGCGCGCCGTCGAGTAGCTCCACGCCTTTCCTGTTCTGCCGGTTGACCTAGGGCCGGCGCTACAGGCAAGTCGCCCCATCCCTGGCAGCCTGATGGTCCTTGACAAATAGCACCAAGCCGCTCCACTATCTCCCGGTTCGGACAAGGCAGCGTCGCTGCCAAGTCAAGGAATGGAGAGCGAGCGGACCAGACGGTTGGTAGCCCATGCGGTCCGCGCGCCCCAGCAACCGGGGCCCGTGGATCCCAAATGGGAGAGTAGCTGTTGACAACCCGCATGTGGAAGGCTGGCAGCCCGCCGGCTCTACTCCTGGCGGTGCTGGCCCTGGTTCTATCGGCTGGCCTTGCCGGCGCCCAGGGATCGACCGAGGAGCGCCTCGAGGCGCTGGAGGAGCAGCTCGCCGAACTGCGCCTGATGATCGCGGAACTCGCTGCCGAAGCACCCGACGAGCGTGTCACCGAGCTGGAGCGGAGGATCGAGATTCTGGCCGAAGAGATCGAGGAGCTGACTCTCGGCGAGGCAACGACCGAGAGCGCCGAAGACAAAGAGGGCCTCTACGGCCTGGGCGTCGCGGCCTCCAAGGTCTACCGCGTGGAGGAGGGTCTGTCGATCGGCGGCTACGGCGAAATGGTCTTCGAGAGCTACGCCAGCGAGCGTGAGAGCGGCGAGCCGACCGGCTTCGGAGACGTCATCGACTTCCTGCGCGGCGTCTTCTACATCGGCTACAAGTTCGACGACCGTTGGGTGTTCAACTCGGAGATCGAGTTCGAGCACGCTTCTACATCCAAGTCCGGCAGCGCCTCCGTCGAGTTCGCGCACGTCGACTACCTGTGGAAGCCGCAGTTGAACTTCCGCACAGGGATTCTGCTGCTGCCCATGGGCTGGCTTAACGAACTGCACGAGCCGACTCTCTTCCCTAGCGCGGAGCGGCCCTACGTGGAGCAGGCACTCATTCCCAGCACCTGGCGCGAGAACGGCGCCGGCATCTTCGGTGACGTCGGCCCCTTCTCCTACCGAAGCTACGTGGTCAACGGTTTGAAGGGCGCGAGCTTCACTTCGAATGGCCTGCGTGGCGGACGGCAGAAGGGCGCCAAGGCACAGGCCGAGGACTTCGCCTGGACCGGACGGCTCGACTACACGGCGACCCCCGGGTTGATCGTCGGCGTCTCGGCCTACGTCGGGAACTCGGGGCAGGGACTGCTCGACCCCGCCGGCAGCACGATTGACGCGCGCACCGAGATCCTCGACTTCCACTTCGACTGGCGCCACCGCGGTTTTCGGTTGCGCGGTTTGTGGGCACAGGCCGAGGTCGGGGACGCTGCCCGTTTGAATGCCGCCCTTGGCATTGCCGGCAGCGATTCGATCGGCGAACAGCTCGAAGGTCACTATCTCGAACTGGCCTACGACGTTCTCGCACGCCGCGGCGGCCGCGCTTCGCTTTCGCCCTTCGTTCGCGTCGAGTCCATCGACACACAGGTCCGCGTTCCGGCCGGGTTCGAGAGGGACCCGATCTTCGACCGGGAGATCCTGACCTGGGGCGCTGCCTGGCAGCCCATCGACCGGCTCGTCTTCAAGGTCGGCTATCAGGACTGGACCAACTCCGGCGGCACCGGGTTCGACGAGTGGAACCTGGCCATGGGTTATCTGTTCTGACGACATGTCCGGGGTCAAGGAACCCGGGTGGCGCGATCGGCGCCGCCCGCGAACCACTCCGGGGGCCCGTCATCGGGTCCCCGGATGGCACATCGCCGTGCGGACGGCGGCACTGACGGGGCTGTTCGCGCTGGCCCTGATCGCGCCGCAGCCGGCAGGCGCCAAGACCTTTCTGACCCGAGGCGAGGCCCTCGAACTCGCGTTCCCGGACTGCCGCGTCGTCCGGCAGACCCGCTACCTCACAGCAGGCCAGCGCCGCCGCGCGGCGGAACTGGCCGGCGTCAAAGTCGATTCGCGACTGATCGTTCAGTACGCCGCGCTCTGCAACAGCGAGCGTGCCGGCGCCGCCTACTTCGACGTCCACCGCGTCCGCACCCTCGCCGAAACTCTGATGGTCGTCGTCGACGCCGAGGGCCGCGTCAGGCAGATCGAAGTCATGTCGTTCCTCGAACCCGAGGAGTACATCCCGCGCCGCACCTGGTACGACCAGTTCCTCAAGCGACGACTCGACCCCAGGCTGCGGCTCAAACGGTCGATCCACGCGGTCACCGGCGCCACGCTGACCGCGCGCGCCACGACGGATGCGGTCCGCAGAATCCTGGCCCTCGATCAGGTGCTCAGAGAAACGCCGTCCCAGCCCGAAGGGCTCGTGCCGTGAACCGCCTCACCGCCTGGAGCGTTCACGCCTCGACCTTGCTGGTCGGCGGTACGGGTCTCGTGTACGCCTGGATGCGCTACTTCACGGCACCGGCCGACGAGTTCGCGGTCGTCGGCCACTCATGGCAGCCGCACCTGCAGCACCTCCACCTCTGGACGGCGCCCCTGCTCGTCTTCGCCATCGGCTTGATCTGGCGTGACCACATCTGGCGGCACTACCGCCGCCGCGTCCGCGACCGCCGCCGCAGTGGCCTGTCGCTGCTGCTGGGTTGCGCCCCGATGATCGTGTCCGGCTACCTGATCCAGACCGCCGTCGGCGATCCTTGGCGGCAGACCTGGATCGCGGTTCACCTGATCGCGTCGGCGCTGTTCCTTCTCGGCTACGGCGCCCACATGGTCAAGCCGCTGCGGGCCGCGATCGGCCGGCCTGGCGCCCGTTCTGCGGCGCAAGCTGCTAGAAGTCGTAGCGCAGGCTGACGCTCAGGACCCGGATGCCCGTGTCCTCGGTCTCCATCCAATAGGACACGGGCTCGCTGCCGTCGAGCCGGAGCTGGGACGGATGGCTACGTAGCCGGCGCCAGCCGTCCTCGTCGAGCGAGTAGAAGCCGTCGAAGTCGGTCCAACGCGCCTCGAAGTCGAGGCTGACTCGATCGCCGAGTGCGTAGTTCAGACCCGCGATGAGCTGGTAGCCGGTGAGGTCGTCGTCGAGTGTCGTCGTCTCGCTGGTGACCGTGCCGGCCAGGTTGCGGCGCACTTCCTCCTCATTGGCTAGGCCGGCGGCGGTGGTGATCAAGTCGGGATCGGTGTTCCGAGCCCACAGAGTGCCGTAGTCGATCTCGGTCGCCCCGAGGCCGACGCCGAGGCCGACGTAGGGTGTCCATCGCCCGCCGCCGCCGAAGTCGACATAGAGATTCGCGAACACGCTGTCCGAGGTGACGCTGTTGATCCGCTCCTCGGCGACCTGGATCTCGCCGCCCAGTTTGGCGAACGTGGCGCCGGTGGCGCTGGCAACCGGCGCCGACTGGTCGTACTTCGAATCGCGGTGGAAATACTCCGCTTCCAGGCGCAGGCGGCCGCCGAAGTCATAGCCCAGGGCGGCGCCGGCGAATAGACCGCGGGCGCTGTCGAACGATGTCCGCCAACCGGCGCCGGAACCGCGATCGGGCGTGGTGCATCCTTCCACCTCGGCGTAGCGCGGATTGATGAACTCGTCGCATCGACTCGCTCGATCGTCGCTGTGGCCGACGAGAAAGACCCCCGGCGCGGCGTGGATTCCCATGCCGCTGCTCAGATAGAAGCCCTTCCGCTCTTCCGCCGCGGCGCTTCCCGCTCCGAAGGCGAACGCGGCCGCGAGCGCCGCGAACCGCATCCATCCACATCCCTGCGATCGCCTCATCGTCTCGTCTCGCTTTCGCCCTCGCTCACTGCCGCCTGCTCGCCGTGGCCGCCGCCCGGCGGCCCGGGGTGCGGCGTGTTCATCGTGATCAGCACCACCGAGATCAGCATGCCGACGATGCCGACCCAGAGCAGCGGGCTCACTTCGATCTGGCCCTTGGCGCGCGCCAGGGTGTAGAGAGCCGTGACCGTGACCGCGCCGCCGAACACGACCGGCATCACCGCGTAGGGAATCCGCGCCCCGCCGCTGAACATGGCGAGGGTCAGCGAGAGCGCGCCCAACGCGCCCAGGATGCCCGCGTAGAGGCCCCAGATGCCGGACGGTCCCGTGGGTTCGAAGCTGTCACCCATGACTCTCATGCCGATCAGACCGCCGACGATCGCGATCAGCAGATAGGCGATGCCGATGCCGACGTAGGGCTTGAAGGGCGACATCGCGTCGTCCACCAGGCGCGCCCTGCCCAACACCGGGCCATAGAGGCCCCAGCACAGCGCGGTGCCCAGAGCGAACAGGAAGGGGAGAAAGTTCTTCATCAAGGGTCTCCTGAGCGCTGTCAGGCTGAGAACGCCGTTGCAGGCGCCAGCGCGAACGCCGCTTGAAAGGTCGTCTGATCGTAGGGTCGGCCGCCGGAGGTTATCCCCTGAGCAGGGACACCGCAGCGGTCCGGCCCGGCAGGCCGGTCACGCCGCCGCCCGGATGGCAACCGGCGCCTCCCAACCACAGTCCTTCGACCGGCAGGGGCTCACCTGCCCAGGCGGCCGCCGTGGGCCGCAGCCACAGGCTCTGACCGGGGTTCATCTCGCCGTGGTGAAGCCCGCCCTCGGTAGCGCTGTACTCCGACTCGTAGTCCGCGGGAAGCAGCAGAGCACGTTCCCGGACCAGACCGCCGATCCCCGGCGCCCATCGCTCGAGTTCGGCCACCATCCGGTCGAGGAGCGCCGGGCCGGCCGAACCCCAGCCACCTTCGACATCGAACGGAAGCTGGTGCGCCGTCGCCAGCAGCAGGTGCCGCCCGGCTGGCGCCAGCGACGGATCGAGCGCCGTCGGCAGCGCCGCTTCGATCCAGGGACGCTCCGGCAAGCGGCCGTACTTCGCCGCGTCGGCCGCGCGCTCGATGTCGTCCGGATCCTGGGCCAGCACGATCCGTCCGGTGAGGGCCGGCCGTTCCAGACCTTGGAACGGGGGCAGATCGTCGAGAGACAGCGCCAGTCGCGCCGCGGCGCCGCGGTACTTCACGTTGAGCAGCCGGCGGACGAAACAGGGCTCGAGTTGCGGCGCGCCGACCAGGTCGAGGAAGGTGGCGGTAGGCGTCGCAGTCGAGATCACCGCCCCGGCTTCGATGCGCTCACCGTCCGCCAGTTGCACAGCCGCAACACGGCCCTCCTCCACCAGGATCCGGGAGACGACGGCGCCGGTCCGGAATACCGCGCCGGAGGCCCCGGCCGAAGCCGAGAGCGCCCCTGCCAGCCCGGCCGCGCCGCCCCGCGCCCGCACCACGGGCGCCAAGCGGTCGGATCCACCGAGAGCGCAGTGGTAGAGCAGCGGCCAGCCGGTTCCGTTCGCGCGCGGTCCCATCCCGGTCGCCGGAAGCGCCAGGCCGCACAGTCCGGCGGCCAGCGCCCGGGTCTCGAACCACTCGCGCAACAATTCGTCCAGCGGCGCGGACACGAAACGCAGCAGTTCCGGCGCGATCAGCAGGCGCCCCATGTCGGCGAGTTCCGGCGGCCGGCACAGCAGCGGCTCGAGCGCCGCCGCCCGCTCCGCGAGTTCGGCGACGAACCGGGGCCAAGCGGCCGCGTCACGGGCACTGATCGAAGCGAGTCCCTCCGCGGTCCGGTCGACTTCAGGCCAGAGCACGACGGCGGCGGAGTCCCCGGCTGCCGGGACAGCGGCCACCGCCGGCGCCTCGATCAGCTCCAGGCCGTAACGAGAAAGTTCGAGTTCCTCGATCAGGGAGCGGCGGAACATCCCCAGGTCGTTGTGTCCTGAGTCGACGCGGTGGCCGGGAATCAGCTCCCGGGTCGAGGCCAGCCCGCCGAGTTCGCGCCGCGCCTCGAGCAGCACGACGTCCCGCCCGGAGCGCGCCAGCAGAGCCGCGGCAACCAGGCCGTTGTGGCCCCCGCCGACGATCGCGACCCGATCGCTCACGACGCCTCCGCCCCGTTCTCGCCCCGCCGCAGGTCGTCGAGGATCCGGAGCGCCGCCAGTCGCCCCGGCCCCCCGGAGATGCCGCCGCCGAACTGCGTCGACGAGCCGCACAGGTAGTAGCCCGGCAAGGGCGTCCGGAACGAGGCGGCGGCCGGATCCGGACGCAGCAGGAAGAGCTGCGACAAACGTAGCTCGCCGTGGAAGATGTTGCCGCCCGGAATGCCGGCGATCGCCTCGATGTCGGGCGGCACCCGCACCTGCCGGTGCAGCACCTGGTCCTCGATGCCGGGGGCGTACTCCGCCAGGGTCCGCACCACGGCGTCGCCGAACGCATCGCGCTGCTCGTCCCAGGTGGTTCCCGCCAGCTCGTAGGGCGCGTACTGCACGAAGCAGGACAGCACGCATTTCCCCGGCGGCGCCATGTCCGGGTCGAGGACGGAGGGGATGATCAGGTCGATGAACGGACGTTCCGAGAAGCCCCCGTACTTCGCGTCGTCGTAAGCGCGGTCGAGGTAGTCGAGACCCGGAGCGATGGTGATCCCGCCCGCGAGATGGGGGCCGGGTTCCGGCATGCACTCGAAGCGCGGCAGCCCGTCGAGCGCCAGGTTGACCTTGCCGGCGCAGCCAGTGCTCTGCCAACGGGCGACGCGGGCGAGTAGTGCCTCCCCTGCCCCGCCGGGAACGTCGTCGGCGTCGAGCAACCGGCCGAGACTGACCTGGGGCGCCGCCGACGAGACGACGACGTCGGCGGTCAGTTCGTCGCCGTTCGCAAGCACGACGCCACAGGCGCGGCCATCCCGCGCCAGGACGCGAACGACCGGGCAATCCGTGCGGATCTCGGCGCCGTAGCCGCGCGCGGCCGACTCGATCGCCGCCGCGACGCCGCCGGTGCCGCCCTTCTGAAAGCCCCATTCCCGGTAGACGCCGTCGACCTCGCCCATGTAGTGGTGCAGCAGCACGTAGGCCGAGCCGGGCGTTCGCGGCGACAGGAAGGAGCCGATGATGCTCGACGTGGACAGGGCCGCCTTGAGCGCGTCGCACTCGAACCACTGGTCCAGGAAGTCGGCCGAACTCATCGTCAGCATCTGCAGGAAGGAGCGCATCCGGCCCTTCGGCAGGTCG
Source organism: Candidatus Multivorans sp. (assembly GCA_965238135.1). Lineage (GTDB taxonomy): Bacteria > Acidobacteriota > Thermoanaerobaculia > Multivoradales > Multivoraceae > Multivorans. The sequence continues at coordinate 1,530,470 of OZ250177.1, forward strand.
AGGAAGTAGCGCGCGATGTCGGCCACTTCCGCCGACACACTGGAGTCGATCCGCTCCGGATCCTCCGCGACGTGGCCGGCGACCGCCGCCGCCAGTTCGTCCGGCGCCGCCCGCTGCAACCGGAACATCAGGTGCCCCAGGCGGCGCATCTCGAGCTTGTACTCCGAGAGAGCCTCGGCGTCGCGCCGCGAGTGCCGGGCGATGTTGCGGTAGGTGCGCTGGGGGTCCGCCTCGCGCAGCAGGCAGTCGCCGCCCGGCAGCGGGTTCAAGGTGCTCGCCGTGGGGACCAGAAAGAGCCCGTGCCGCACGAGGTCGAGTTCGTGGATCACCTCCGGACGCAGCAGCGACACCAGGTACGAGAACACGCTGTAACGGAAGCCCGGAAACGCCTCCTCGCTCAGCGTGGCGCCGCCGATGACCGGACCGCGCTCCAGCACCACGACATCCAGCCCGGCCCGGGCCAGGTAGGCCGCGGAGACCAGACCGTTGTGGCCGGCGCCGACGACGATCGCGTCGAAGCGGCCGCCGGGGCGGGCCGGATCTGATGCGGGCGAGACGCCCGCGTTCCCAGGTCCGGAACCGTCGCCGGCGCTCACGAAGCGTCTCCCAGGGCGGCACCCACCGCCGTCTTGCGCGCCGGGTTGAAGAACGGCCGTCTTGCGACCCGGGCGCGGGCCCGTCGCCGTCCGTAGCCGACCGCGACCTCGAGCTCCAGGGCGGTCCCGAGTGCGGCCACGTCGGCCTGCACCGTCGCGAGGCCGATGTACTTCTTGAGCAACGGCGAGAAGAACCGGGTCGTGCACTGCCCGACCTGCGCACCTCCCGGCGCGAACACCGGCGTCGGCTCCCGCGACGCCGGCTGGCCGACGACTTGCGGCCTAAGATCGATCTCGGACCACAGCCGCTCCAGTTCGAACCAGTCGACCTCAAGGCCGATCATCGCCCAGACCGGTCCCCGTTCGCGCTCCCGTTCCAGCGCCCGACGGCCTACGAAGTCGACCTGCTTGTCGAGCTTCACGGCGAAGCCCAGGCCCGCCTCGGCCGGCGTGACCTTGAGCACCTCGATCTCGGCGTGGGACGCCGACACGTAGTCGACGTCGATCAGCACCAGACCCGCCTCCACCCGGGCCATGTCGAGAGCCAGGAGGCCGGCGGGCTGCAGGCCGTGGGCGGCGCCGGCGGCAGCGAGCGCATCCCACAACGCCTCCGCGTGCTCCGCCGCGATCCAGAACTCGTAACCGAGGTCCCCGGTGTAGCCGGTACGGGTCACCGTGACCGGCGCGCCGCGGGCGTCGCCGGTCAGGTCGCCGAGTTCACCGCCGGCCAGATCGAAGTAGCGCATCCGCACGAAGTCGACACCTTCTAGGGCCGCTTCGGCGATCGCCCGCGCCCGCGGTCCCTGGAGCGCCAGCACCCCCAGGTCAGCGGAGACATCCCGCACCTCGACGTCCATGCCCCAGCCGCAGTCCTCGAACCAGCGCAGGCACGGCTCCGCGGCGCTGACCAGGAACCGCTCCCGGTCCAGTCGCTGCACGTTGCCGTCCTGCAGAAGCTGGCCGTCCTCGTTGCACCACGACGTGTACATGACCCGGCCCACGCGGCACTTCGTGAAGTCGCGCGTCATGACCCGGTCGAGCAGACGCTCCGCGCCGGCGCCCAGAATCTCGTACTTGAACAGCGGCGATACGTCGATCAGGGCCGCGGTGTTGCGGATTGCCCAGTAGTCGCGGTCCGGTGTCGGCTCGTAGCTCAGGGCGCAGGTGTAGCCGGACCAGTCCCGCCAGGCGCCGCTCTCGCACAGAGCCTCCGTTCGACGATGGAACGGCGTCCGGAGCGGCTCCAGCAGGGACATGCCGTTGCGGCGCAAAGGCCTCTCACCGCCACCGAAGCCGCTCTCGGGCAGCCAACGGTAGCCCTGCGTTTCGGGGTTGCGGCCAACCAGTCCCTCCGCCTCCAGCACACCGAGCAGCCGGTGCGCCGTCGAGGGATGGAGTCCGTGAGCCGCGGCGAGGTCCGTCAGCCGATGCTCCGGCTGCTCCGCCGTGAACGACCGGTAGAGGGACAGCGCCCGCTGGATGGCCTGCGTTCCCTGCGGAGCCCGGCGCGGCATGGGAAAGATGATCTCACATGGTGGGATGGCTAGATCGCGCCGAGTGATCGGCACCCGAACGAATCGACTTGAAGGGCGAGATGCGCCGTTTGAATCGGCAAGGCCTGCATCCCACTATCAACCGTAGCGAATGCCCTGTACTCCCAAACGCCGCGCCATTACCGAGATGGCCTCCTCGTTGCTGTCGACCATCACGAAACGCCGACCCATCTTTTTCGCTACCGCCGCAGTCGTCCCCGACCCGGCAAAGAAATCCAACACCCGATCGCCCTCCTGCGATGAGGCGCTCAGTATCCGGCGCAGGACGCCTTCGGGTTTCTGGGAGGCATAGCCCGTCTTCTCCTTGCCGTTGGTGGGCACAATGGTGTGCCACCAGACGTCTGTCGGGAGCTTCCCGCGCTCCGCCTTGGCCTTCGACACCAGGCCGGGAGCCATGTAAGGAATCCGTTCGATCGCATCCTGATCGAAGAAGTAACGATCGGGGTCCTTGGCATAGACGAGGATCGTGTCGTGCTTCGCCGGCCACTTGCGGTGCGAGCGGCCGCCGTAGTCGTAGGCCCAGATGATCTCGTTGACGAAGCACTCACGACCGAAGAGCTGGTCGAGAAGGACCTTGCAGTAGTGAGCCTCCCGCTGGTCAAGATGCAGGTAGAGCGTGCCGTCGAGGGTCAGCAGGCGGCGAGCATGCTCCAAACGCGGCCCGATGAACCCGAGGTAGTCGTCAAAGGCGTCCTCATAGGAAGTCGTTCCGAGCTCGACGGTGCGGTATCGCCGGCCGCCGAACCCGACCCTGTCGCCGTCGCCGGAACGGACCGTCGAAATCTCCTTCCGCTGCCGGACCTTGCCCGTGTTGAAAGGCGGATCGATGTAGATGAGCCGGAAAGACCCGTCCGGGAGCGCCGGGAGCACCTCGGCGTTGTCGGCGTGGACGACCCAGTCCCAGTTACCTTCAAGGCGAAAGGGCCCAGGCGGCTGCTTACGCTCGCCGGCCTCTGGATGCCTATCCTTCGCGCTTACTACCGAACGACTTTCCCGGTCTTCCAGCTTCGCGGCCGGCGTAGTCACGCGGCGCCCCCCGATGTCCAACTCATGAGAGCACTCTACCGCCCTGTCCCCAGTTCGGATCCCCCTTACCGGCCCCACCGGCGGTGGAGGCGCGCGTAGTAGTAGCCGCCGCTCAGGCCCCAGCGCGTGAACTGGCTGTAGGGCAGGCCGAACTGCGCCGAGGCGCCGTCGCGCAGCACCTCCACCTGGCGCAGCGCGGTCGCGGGGATGGTCGAGATAGTCCAGCGTGCCGGCGCCCTGGCTGACGACGTCCTCAAACGGGATGGCGTCGATCGGCACAGAGGACTCGGTCACCGACCGCGGCGGGACGCGTCACGGTCATGTGCTTGGCTCCCGTCCTTCCCGAGGGAACGGTGGCCGCGGCGCAGAGGGGCAGGCGCGGCACGGCCGGACGATGGCACATCAACGGCGCTAGGATTCGGCTCATGATCCCGCGCAAGGCTCCCCGGCCGCTGGACGGCCGCCTCTACACCGACGCGGCCGTTTTCGACGAGGAGATGGAGCGCATCTTCTCGCGGATGTGGGTGTGCGGAGGGCGCCTCGAGGAGTTGGACGAGCCGGAACGCTTCGTAACCCGCGAGATCGGCGGCGAGTCGGTGATCGCGGTCCGGACCGCCGCGGCAGGCGACGCGGGCGTCGGATCGAACGGGAACGGCGCAGCGGGCCCCGCGGCGAACGGCTTGGCCGCCTTCTTCAACGTCTGCCGCCACCGGGGGTCGCGGGTCGTCGACGAGTGCGCGGGCCGGGCCAAGGTCTTCCAGTGCCCGTACCACGCCTGGACCTACGGCCTCGACGGGCGGCTGGTCGGCGCGCCGCACATGAGCCGCGACTTCGACGCCAAGAGCGCCGGCCTGGTGCCGGTTCGGATCGAAGCGCTGAACGGGTTCTTCTACCTGTCCCTGGCGGCCGACGGGCCACCGCTCGCTGACATCGCGGCCGACCTGCCCGACCTGTCGCGCTTCACGCTCGGGCGCCTGGTCCGCGGCGCCGGCCACGAGTACGAGGCGCAGGCGAACTGGAAGATCCTGTGCGAGAACTACAACGAGTGCTACCACTGCGCCCTCGTCCACCCCGAGCTGAACCGGGTGTCGGACTACCGCAACGGCGGCAACCTGGAGACCGGGCGCTTCTTCGTCGGCGGACCGATGACCCTCAACGACGGCTGCGACACGATGACGGCGACGGGCCGCAGCAACCGCCCCGATCTGCCCGCGATCGATGTCGCCGACCGGACCTCGGTGCAGTACTTCCATGTGTACCCCAACCTGCTGATCAGCCTGCACCGCGACTACGTCGTCACCCACACCCTCTGGCCGATCGAGGCCGGGCGCACGCGGATTGTCTGCGAATGGCTGTTCGACCCCGATACGGCCGCGGCCCCCGGTTTCGACCCCAGCGACGCCGTGGACTTCTGGCACGTCGTCAACAGCCAGGACTGGGAAGTTTGCGCCCGCACCCAGTTGGGCGTCGCGTCCCGCGGCTACCGCCCCACCGCCTACGAAGAGAGCGAAGCCTGCATCCAGGTCTTCGACGGATGGTACCTGGACCAGATGGGCCTGTGATCGGGCGTCCTAGCCAACCGCGCACCCCTCGAGACGACGAGCGGGCCTGAGAACCGGTCATGTGGTTTCGAGAACACGCGCTGATCCTCGTCCTGTTCGTGCTCTACACGGGCGTCCTGGTCCACCATGCCCTGATCGGCCAGCGGCGGACCCGCGACCTCGCCGACTTCCTGGTCGGCGGCCGGTCGCTCGGCGGCATCATCCTCGGCGTTTCCTTCTTCGCCACCTACGCCAGCACGAACAGCTTCATCGGCTTCGCCGGCAAGGCCTACGCCTCGGGCATCGCCTGGCTGCTGATCATCCCGACGGTGGTCATCCTGTCCTTCGTCGCCTGGGCGTGGCTGGCCCCGCGTCTGCGCGGCGTCACCGAGACGCTCGGTTCGGTGACGATCCCGGACTACATCGGCTTCCGCTTCAACAGCCGGCCGGCCCGCTTCGTCGCCGCCCTCATCGTGATCTTCTCGAGCTTCCTGTATATGACCGCGGTGTTCAAGGGCATCGGCTCGCTGCTGGTCGAGCTTCTCGACCTGAGCTACGGCCTGTCGCTCTTCGTCGTCGTCCTGGTCGTCGTCCTCTACACGATGATCGGCGGCTTCCACTCCGTGGCGCGGACCGACTTCCTCCAGGGCATGCTGATGACCGTCGCCGCGGTGCTCATGTTCTTTGCCATCACCCGCGCCGCAGGCGGCATTGGCCGCCTCGCCGACCTGGCGCAGATCGGCGACGGCTCGCTCGCCCGCTGGGACACGGCGCAGCCACTTGGGATACTGATCGGCGTCGTCTTCGCGTCCACCGTCAAACTGGTCGTCGAGCCGCGCCAACTCTCGCGTTTCTACGCCTTGGAGACCGAGGCCGCCGCGAAGAGCGGCCTGGTCGTGTCGACCCTGAGCTTCCTGATCGTCTTCAGCCTGCTGGCGCCGCTCGGGCTCTACGCCCACTTCGTCGTCGGCCAAGGCGTGGCAGACACCGACCAGGTCATCCCCATGATGCTGAGCGACCCGGCCATCTTCCCGCCGGTCGCCCAGGCACTCCTGTTCCTGGCCCTGGTCTCGGCCGCCATGTCCTCGCTCGACAGCGTTCTCCTGGTCATGGCCTCCACCGCCCAGCGCGACCTGGTCGGCCTGCTGGTGCCCGCTGACGACCGTCACGCCGTCCGCAACACCCGCGTCTGCGTCGTGCTGTTCGCCGCCATCACCGCGGTGCTGGCGATCGACCCGCCCGGCGGCATCGTCGAACTGACGTCCTTCTCCGGTGCGCTCTACGCCGCCTGCTTCCTGCCCTCTCTGGCCCTGGGCCTGACCTGGCGCCGCGGTAACGGCGCGGCGGCTCTCTGGTCGTTTGCTGCCGGCGGCGGGACGCTGGGCCTCTGGATGCTGCTCGACATTCAGGGCATGCACGCCGTCTTCCCGGCCATGGCCATCTCCTTTGCCGCCTACTGCGTCGCGGCTTGGCTGGCGCCGGAGGCGAAGGCGGCGAAGGGGCTGTTTGGGTAGTTCGGCTACGGTTCTGGTCCTTGCCTCTAGTTTGCCCAGAGGTTCCGTCATGCGAGTCATAGACGCCTTCGAAGCCAAGACCCATCTCTTCCGCCTCCTCGATGCTGCCCAGAGGGGTGAGGTCTGAGGTGGTCCCGGAAAACTGGACAGGTGGCTAAGGTGTACTCCTATCCGAGAGGAGGAGTACAGGATGAGGAAGCGCCGGAAGTTCACGGCGTCGTTCAAGTCGAAGGTGGCGCTCGAGGCTCTTCGGGAGGACCGGCCGCTGTCGGAGATCGCTGGCCGTCACAAGATCCACCCGAATCAGGTGGGCAGTTGGAAGCGGCAGGCGATCGAGGGGATGACGGAGACGTTCACGGGCAAGTCGGATGGTCGCCCGCGCGCGCACGAGGAGGAGATTCGGGACCTTCACGCGAAGATCGGGGAGTTGACGATCGAGCGGGATTTCTTGTCCAGGGGGCTCGGGCACTAAGCCGGCCCGAGCGCCTGAAGATGATCGAACGCGAGGACTTGGAGTTGAGCCTGAGCCGGCAGTGCCGTCTGCTCGAGGTCAGCCGTTCTTCGTTGTACTACCGGCTGAAGGGAGAGAGCGAGGAGACGCTGGGCCTGATGCGGCGGCTCGACGAGCTGTTCCTGAAGTACCCGTTCTACGGCTCTCGTCAGATGGTCCGGCACCTTCGCCGCGAAGGCGTTCGTGTCGGTCGTCACCGGGTGCGGCGTCTAATGCGTCTGATGGGCATTCAGGCGATCTACCAGGCGCCGCGGACGAGCAAGCCGCATCCGGATCACCGGACGTACCCGTATCTGCTCAAGGGCCTTGCGATCGAGCGTCCGAACCAGGTCTGGTGCGCCGACATCACCTACATCCCGGTGCGAGGCGGCTTCCTGTACCTGGCGGCGGTCATGGACTGGGCGAGCCGGCGGGTGCTGTCGTGGCGCCTGTCGAACACGCTGGACGCTTCGTTCTGCGTCGAGGCCCTCGAAGAAGCCCTGGCCCGGTACGGCAAGCCCGAGATCTTCAACACGGACCAGGGCAGCCAGTTCACCAGCTCGGACTTCATCGAGCGACTCGAAGACGCAGACGTGAAGATCTCGATGGACGGGCGCGGCCGGTATCTGGACAACATCTTCATCGAGCGTCTCTGGCGTTCACTCAAGTACGAGGCGGTCTACCTGCACGAACTCCGCGACGGCCTCGAGGCCCGCAGGATCATCGGCGAGTGGATCACCTTCTACAACGCCGAGCGCCCGCACTCGGCGCTCGCCGGCAGTACGCCGATCGAGGCGCACCGCGAAGGCCGTCCGGACCCGGCTGTCAGGCACGAGCCGACGGTCCCGGACGATCCGCAGAATCCACGTTTTCCACAGCCCCGACGGCGGCGGGCTGCTTGATCAACCATGGAAGTACACCTTAGCCAGGCCGCCATGCTGTCCAACGAACCGGGACCACCTCAGTCATCACCATCACCAAACGGGGACGGCCTGTCGCCCGGCTCGTGCCTCCCGCGCCGGCAGACCGCGGACGGGCTGCACGAGCCGTGCAGAACATTCAGGCACTGCGCCGGCAGATCGGCTGGTCCGGAACCGTCGAAGAGATCCTGGCTCTGCGCGACGCCGGGCGCAGATGAGCGCCCTGGTTCTGGACTGCTCGGTCGCCGAAGCCAACGGTCCAGGTAGCTGAAGCCACCGCGGCCCCACCATCCACTCAAACACCTTGCTTCCCCTTACACCGAGAAGACGAAGTGCCTGCCAAGACCCTCCGCACTCTGCCTCCAGAGTTGGTCGCAAGTCTCGAGTCCGCCCCCTACCTGTACGCATCCACGATGGCGGGCATTCCGCACTACTACACCCTCCGCAAGAAGTGGAAGGACGACGGAGAATTCCTGCGGACCGTGAAGGCGATCCGAACGTATGGAGTCGTACGACGCTTCTACAGCAATGAGCAGCAGTACCTGGATGTGAACGGGTTCCAGTACTGGACCATGGATGCGAAGGTCGGCGAGACCACCTTGATCAACCGGCAGTACTGCTGGCACGGCGCCTATTGGTCCCGGTACGACGCGGCAGCGCAGAGCTACGACTCGCCATGGGGCGGCGAGTGGGCCCTGCAGAAGGAGCGCGAGGAACACTACGAACTCGCCCAGCCCAAGGGCCGAGTGCTCGACATCGGGTGCGGCACCGGCCTGTTCGTCGACTACCGGTACAGGAACATCGACCTGGAACAGTACGTCGGGATCGATCCGAGCTTCGGGATGCTGGCCAAGTTCAGGCTCAAGCACCCCGACTACGCGGAACACGCGACGCTCCTGCGCACCTCGTTGGAGGACTACGAGACGACGCTGCGGTTCGACACGATCGTCGCCTTGTTCGGCTCCGCGTCCTATGTCACGGGCACCGACATCGTCGCGAAGACGCGTCACCTACTGGCGCCTGGCGGCAAGGCGCTTCTGACCTTCTACCGCGATCCCGCAGGCTTCTACCATCGCTCAGGTCTCGGAGAGGTCCCCGAACTGGCCTCGGCCCCCGGCGGGACAACGAGACAGGGCGACTACGACATCCTCGATCTCTCCCCCGCGGACGACTAGCGTGAGCTTGCGTCCTCACGGGTTCACCAAGCGAAGGGTTGGCGAGCTCAAATGCCCTGAAGCTACTCCGCCCCGACAAGGGTCGAGCCAGCGCGGCTACACTCGACGCCGCATGACGAACGACGGCTCGTTGCTGGCCCATCTGTCTTCCCGGCTCACGAATCGAACAGAGGACATCGCCGTCGAGGCGCTCGGCTACATCCTCTCGACGTCAGAGGCTGCCAGGACGGGACTCCTGAGCATCCTCCGATCAGCCGACGCCACGATGGAGGGGATCAGCCGAGTCGCCACCCAGGTTGCCGGCGACGAGGGCGACCGTCCCGATCTTGTCTGCTGGGACGAGAACGGAGACGAGCGCCTCCTGATCGAAGCGAAGTTCTGGGCCGGCTTGACGGACAAGCAGCCGAACGCCTATCTGGAACGCCTGCCTTCCGGCGGCACTCTGTTGTTCGTGGCGCCGGAGGCGCGACTCGACACGCTCTGGCGGGAACTGGAGCGGCTGGCGAAGGAGGGGGACCTCGAGTGGACAGCGGACGCTGACGGCCCGAGATCAGCGAATGTCGGCGGCAAGCGCCTGATCCTGACCGCCTGGAGGACGCTGCTGGAGAAAGCCAGGCATCGCGCCGACGCCGACGGCGACACCGCCGCGGTAGCCAGTATTCGGCAGTTGAACGGCCTATGCGAGCGAGAAGACGAAGCTGCGTTCGTGCCTCTGAGGCGAGAGGAGTTGGGCCCGGAAGTGCCACGCCGCTTGGTGCATCTCAATCGGATCATCGACCGGGTCGTCGACAAAGCGGAGGCAGAGGGACTCGTCAGTACGGAGGAACTCGGCAAGAAGCTGGCACGCGACGGTTACGGGCGGTGGTTTGCACTGGGAGTCCGAAAAGGAGGCTCCTGGGTGAACAGCAGGCCCGCGGGAGCTTGTCTCTGCTTGCACTACACAGCGTGGTCCAAGTACCGAGAAACCCCCATCTGGCTGGAGCTAGCGGACAAAGAAAAAGGCTGGCGAGTTCTCCGGCTGAAGAAGGTCAGGAAACGTCTTCGGGACGACATCGTGGTCGGACCGGACGGAACGGACTTCGTTCCGATCTACCTACCCACCGGGGTCGAACTCGACCAGGTCGTGGACGCGATCGTAGACCAACTCAGCGAGCTCGCGCACCGGATCGCTGGTGTGACGCCAGCCTGAACTGCTGCGCCACGCTTCAACACCCCCAGAGCCGGAAGATCGCAGACGGGCCCAGAGAGCCGTAAAGAACATTCGCGCACTGCGCCGGCAGATTGGCTGGCCCGGGACCGTCGAAGAGATCCTGGATCTTCGTGATGCCGGACGCCCGTGAATGCGCCCGTGCGGACGGGAGTACGATCGGAGCCATGAATTGGCGAGATCACATCACGGTCGACCCCGATGTCTGTCATGGGAGGGCCTGCATCACCGGCACCCGGGTGCTGGTCACCGTGATTCTCGACAATGTTGCGGCAGGTCTGAGTCCGGCCGAAATCGCTACAAGCTACCCCTCGATCACACGCGAGTCCGTTAGAGCAGCCGTGTGCTACGCCGCGGAACTAGCCAAGGAGCGGGTCGTAGCGCTGTCCGGATAGGGCCGCCGCAGTGCGATTCAAACTCGACGAGAACCTCCCAATCGAGTTCGCGCACCTCCTCCGCATACATGGGCACGATGCCGTGACGGTCCTCGACCAAGGGCTTGGCGGCGCGCCGGATCCCGATCTCGCACAGGTCTGCTCACGCGAGAATCGCGTTCTCGTTACGTTCGATACGGATTCCTCCGATATCCGGATGTACCCTCCCAACGCGCACTCAGGAATCGTCGTTCTCCGCCTTGCGGATCAGGCGCGGGACCATGTCTTGAGAGTCGGCAGGCGGTTCCTACGAGCGCTGTCCCCGTCGCTGCCCGAAGGCGAGCTGTGGATCCTGGAAGAGTCGAGAATCCGAGTCCGCGATTGAACGTCTCGCGCCGTCCAGTTAGTTGAGTTGGGACTGACCTCAAGAGCACTGTTGCCGGGATCGGTACCAGCAGGTGGACGCCAGACGCAGCAGCGGCGACTGCGCCCTGGCCACGAATTCGCCGCAGGCCCCCAACCTTCAGCCTGCTAAGGCCCGAACTTGCGCTCTAGAGCGGCCCAGAGTGCGTCGATGTCCAGCTCGATCCCGGGCACGGCGGGGGACCTCCAGGTTCCGCCATTCGGCGCGTGGACCACGAAGTGCTCGCCGTCATGGACCAGAAACTCGATCGTTCGCACCGCGGGATCGACGAGCCAGTACTCCCTGACACCCGCCTCTGCGTAACGGTTCAGCTTCAGTAGCCGGTCTATGCGCGCCGTGCTGGGAGCGAGCACCTCCACGACCAGGTCCGGCGCGCCTTCGATCCAGTTCTGCACGAACTCCTGCCGCTCGGGGGAGACGTAGAGGACATCGGGCTGCGCCACTGTGTGATCGGCGAGGCACGGTCGGCGGCGGCTGTTCGAGCAGCGTCACGGACATGCGTTTGAGTATACGGACGCGCCCGGCCACTGCGTCCAACCGACTACCGCCGCCGGTTCTTCTTCGCCTGCTGCACCGACTTGTAGTACGCCCCCAGACGCCGATCATGGGCGCGGCGGGAGACCTCGTTGCGGCGCTGTTCCAGGCGGTGTTGCTCTTCCCGGAGCTCGTTGTAGTTGTGCAGCCGCGCCGGGTCCAGGGCGCCAGCTTGGATCGCCGCCCGCACGGCGCAGCCAGGCTCGCGGCCGTGGCCGCAGTCGCGGAAGCGGCACTCACGCCCCAGCTCCTCGATGTCGTCGAAGGTCTCTTCCAGGCTGCTGTCGTCGTCCGCCCAGAGTTGGAGTTCACGGATACCGGGGTTGTCGATCAGCAGGCCGCCGCCAGGTAGCTGGACCAAGCGCCGGTGGGTGGTCGTGTGGCGTCCGCGGTCATCGCCCTCCCGTACTGGCGCGGTGCGCATCACTTCCTCGCCGCAGAGTGCGTTGAGCAGGGTCGACTTGCCGGCGCCGGAGGCGCCGACCATGGCGACCGTCCGGCCACGCGCCAGGTGGACCGCGAGAGGCGCCAGGTTCTCGTTCGTCAGCGCGGTGACCGCGACCACGGTCGTTCCCGGCGACGCTTCCGCGGCCTGCTCCCGCATCGCTTCCGGATCGGCAGCGAGGTCCGCCTTGGTCAGGACCACGACCGGCTCGGCGCCGCTCTCCGTGGCCATGGCGACGAAGCGCTCGAGGCGCCGCAGGTTGAAGTCGCCGTCGAGGCCCATGACCAAGAACACGGCGTCCAGGTTCGCGGCCACGACCTGCTCCTCGGTGCGCGCGCCCGCGGCCTTGCGCGAGAGCCGGCTACGCCGCTCCAGCACGTGGACGATGCGCGGATCGGCGCCCGAGGCCGATGCCGCTTCGACCACCACCCAGTCGCCCACCGCCGGACTGCCCGAGGCAGCGCGCCGCACGCGCTTCAGAAGCGGGGCGTCGACTTCGCCCTCGGCGGTCGCCAAGTGATAGACGCCGCGCGACATCGACACAACGCGTGCCGGGAACAGCCGTTCCGATGACGACGACTCCAGGAACCCCCGGTAGGAGTCGGCGAAGTCGGGCGCCCAGCCCCACGCCTCAAGCGCAGCCTCGTTCTCGCAAGCCACTACGTCAGCCGCCGCTTCGGGTCGAGCGTGTCCCGCAGCCAGTCGCCCAGGAGGTTCGACGCCAGGCACGAAGCCATGATCGCCAGGCCCGGCATCGTGATCAGCCACCAGGCGACCTCGATGAAGTTGCGGCCGTCGGCCAGCATCCCGCCCCAGGACACCTGGGGTGGCTGGATGCCGAGCCCCAGGAAACTGAGCCCCGCCTCGAAGACGATCACGCTGCCGAACTGCAGCGTCGCCAGGACGAGCAGCGTGTTCAGCACGTTCGGGGTCAGGTGCCGGATCAGGATCATGGGACTCGAGACACCCGCCACGCGGGCCACGGTGATGAAGTCGCGCTCGCGCAGGCTGAGCACCTCGCCGCGCACGATGCGCGCGTACCAGGTCCAGTAGGTCAGCACGATGATCGTGATCACCATACCCTCCCCCGGCGGCAGGACGGCGGCGAACAGCATCGCCAGCGGGATGGCCGGAATCGACATCTGGATGTCGATCAGCCGGGAGATCAGAGCGTCGGCGACGCCGCCGAAGTAGCCGGCGGAAATGCCCAGCGCCGCGCCCAGGCCGCCCGAGAGCGCGATCGCGTAGGCGGCGACCGTCACCGAGACGCGGGCACCGGCGATGATCCGGCTCAGGATGTCGCGCCCCAGCATGTCCGTTCCCAGGGGATAGGTGAGGCTGCCGCCGGAGCGCCAGAACGGCGGCGTCATCGACTCCGCAAGCGCGATCTCGGAGGCCTCGTGGGGTGCCAGCCACGGCCCCGCAACGGCGCAGAGAAGGACCAGGCCGAGCACGAGGCACGAGACAACGGGAATCCGCCGGCTGTCGACGAACTTCTTCACAGAAGCACCCGTATCGCTTCGCCAAGCCGATCAGCCATGGCGGATCCGGGGGTCGATCAGCCCGTAGCTCAGGTCAACCAGGAGGTTCACGACGACGAAGATGACCGCCGACAGCAGGACCCCGGCCTGCACGACCGGGAAGTCGCGCGCGAACACGGCGTCGACCACGGTGCGGCCGATGCCCGGCCAGGCGAACACGACCTCGATCACGAAGGCGCCGCCGAGCATGTTGGCGAAGTAGACGCCGATCATCGTCGCCAGCGGCACCGCCGCGTTGCGGAGCGCGTAGCGCCAGATCACGGTGCGCTCCGGCAGGCCCATCACCCGTCCCGAGCGGATGTAGTCGCTGTCGAGGATGTCCAGCATCGACGAGCGGAGGGTGCGGGTCATCGCGGCGACCGGATACCAGCCGAGAGCGATCGCCGGCAACACGAGGTTAAGCGGCCCGCCGCGGCCGAAGGCCGGCAGCCACTGGAGCCGCACGGCCACATAGAGAATGAGCAGCAACCCGACCCAGAAGCCCGGCATGGCCTGGCCGAGAAGCGCCAGCACCTTCGCCAGGCGGTCCACCCAGCGGCCGCGGTAGACCGCGGAAAGCACGCCGAGCGGCACGGCCAGGAGAAGCGCAAAGACGAGTCCCGCGAAGGCCAGTTCAAGGGTCGCCGGCAGGCGCTCGAGCAGCAACGGCATCGCCGGCGCCTGCCACTGGTACGACTCGCCGAAGTCGCCGGTGAACGCGTCCCGCAGGAAGACGAGGAACTGGACCGGCAGCGGACGGTCGAGCCCCAACGCCTCGCGCATCGCCGCGAAGTCCTCCTCGGAGGCCTCCATCGGCAGCAGCAGGGCCACCGGATCGCCGGCCAGCCGCTGCGCCACGAAGACGATCAGGAGGGCGCCGAGAACAGCCACCCCGCCCTGCCAGAGACGGCGGATCAGGTAGGCGCGCATCGCTCCGTCGTCACCGCTCCGACCCCACTTCTGCGTGGGGTTTCGCTAACCCAATCTCCCGCATCATGCGCCAGTTGGCCTGGGGCCAGGGCACGAAGCGAAGCGTGTCCCGCCAGGCCAGGGTCACGAGAGGCCGGTAGGTCGGCACGCCTCCGGCAACCCGCTCGTGCTTGAGCCGGGCAAGCTCCCGAATGAGAGCCTCCTTCGCCTCCGGTTCGACGGTCACCCGCAGAGTCTCGACCATCTCGTCCAGCTCCCGATCGTCGTGGTAGGAGTACCAGCCCCAGCCATCGCCGTACGAATGCAGGTGCCCGGACCACGGGTCCGTGGGATCGCCCAGCGTGCCGTGGCCCCACATCCAGCTCGCGATGCCGTCCATCTCGGGGCGGGCGTCGCGGCGGCCGAGGTTGATCCAGGCGCCGTACTCGAGCTGGGCGATCCGGCACCGAATGCCGGCCGCTGTCAGGTAGGCGAACATCGCCTCCCCAACCTCCTTGAGATACGGCTCCCGCGGCGTGGTCAGGTTGTAGCAGTTCACGTTGATGCCGCGGCCGAAGCCGGCCTGGCGCAACAGCTCACGCGAGCGATCGGGGTCGAAGGCGTAGGGCTCAAGCGCGGGGTCGTACCCCGGCGCGCCCGGCGTCAATTGCGCGGTCCGGATGCCCTGCCCGTGGAGGATGTACTTGATGATCGCGCCGAAGTCGATGGCGTGCGCCACCGCCCGGCGCACCCGGACGTCGGCCAACGGGCTCCTCCGATCGAGTGCGTTCAGGGCCAGAAAGAGGTTGTTCGCGGTCGGAAGCGACGCAACCTCCACCCCGGGCATGCGTTCGAAGTCGGCGACCTGGGCCGGCGGCACAGCGTCGATCCAGTCGACGGCCCCGGTCTTGAAGGCGGCGACCCGGGTCGTGTCCTCGGGGATGATCTTGATCGTCAGGCGGCGGATGCTCGGCAGCGCATCGGGCTTCCAGTAGTCGTCGAACCGCTCCACCACGATCTCCTCGCGCAGCCTGCGCGACACGAACTTCCACGGCCCGGTGCCGATCGGATGCGCCTGCACCCCTTCGTTCCCGACCTCCTCGTAGTAGCGCCGCGGAATCGCCCACAGGTCGAGGTTCAGGGGCAGCAGCGCCGAGTCCGGAAGGTCCTTGAAGACGATCTCCAACTCGTAGTCGCCCAGGACTCGCACGTCATCCACATGCCGCCACCGGCCCGCCTGGCGCGAGACGCTTGGATCACGCTGGCGGAGATAGCAGTACCGGAGGTCGTGGGCGGTCAGTTCCTCCCCGTTGTGGAACCGGACGCCGCGTCGCAACTCGACGCCGACGAGCCAGACCCCGTCGCGCTCGAACAACCGCCACGATTCGGCCAGCCAGTTCCGCTGCTTCAGGTCCGGGCCCGTGGCCAGTAGCTGCTCGTAGAACAGGGCCATGAAGTACTGATCGACGCCCGCCGAGGTGCGCGTGGGGTCGATTTGCGTCGGCTCGGCGGCGAAGGCGACCACGACGTGAGCGTCGTCGGCCCCGTCGCCGTCCTCGGCCGCGAGCAGCAGCGGCAGCAAGTAGGCAGCGCACATGCCCGCCGCCACAACTCCAAATCGCATGGAGGAAACCTACCGTAAACAGCGAGGGTCCCGGAGCACAAGCCAAGCGCCACCGCACCTGGCCAACAAGCGCAGCGACCGCCTCTACTGCGACCAGGGATCCAACAGAGGCACGTTCAGAAGCTTGAAGTCCCGGACGTTCCGCGTCACGACCGTCATGCCGTGCCGACGTGCGACCGCTGCGATCTGGGCGTCGACGACCGGAAGCGGCAGCCCCGACCGGTCCCCGGCTGCCAAGAGATCGCCCCAGATCATGGCCGCCTCCGCGTCGAAGGGCAGGATGCGCCCCTTGAACTGCCTGGCGAGGTCGTTGCGAATCCAGGTCTCGAGCACGTGCCTCCTGCCCTCATCCGGGTGCTTGCGCGCACCGCGCACAAGTTCACCCAACGTGAGGACGGAAAGATAGACATCCGCCGCCCGATGCTCCAGGAACCAGACCGTCACCCGCGGTTCAGGGCGGGCCTTCATACTCTCGCTGACGACGTTGGTGTCGAGAAGGTAGGTCACTCCAGGTCGACTACCCGCCCCGTGGAGCGGTCCCGTTCAATGTCCAACTCCACGCCGCCCAGCGGCGACGAACGGAGGAAGGCCAGCAGTTCTCTTCCGGTTTGCGCCTGAGGCGCCGCAACCGAGGCGGCAATCCGCCCACGCAACGCCTCCGCAGGCCGGCCGCCAACCCGGAGCGTGCGGGCGACTTCGCGGACCAACGCCGCGTCCTCGGCCGGCACGGTCACTTCGACCCTCCTTGATCCTTCCGCGATCGCCTTCCTGCGATGGCGTCTCACTCGCTCCCTTGACGTGTCGCTCTTTGCAGGCTCAGCCACAGGCATCTCCGGTAACGTTTCCGGGAAGCTAGCGCGTCGCTGGCCAGAATGTCAACTCGGACAACGGTCGCCACACTCAACCGCTGGACAAGGCGTCGAGCACGGAAGAGAATGAACCCTACAACCCCTTCGATTCATTCGACTTCGGTCTCGGCGGCGGTGTCCGTCATGCGGTCTGCCGCTGCGCTCCTTCGACGTGCGCTCCCATCGCCACTCCCGTATCTCCACACGCCGGCGGATCCCGCTCCTGCTCGCCGCCTTGCTGGCCGCGCCCGCGACCGCGCAGATGGTCGAGCGCGTGGTCGACGGCGACACGATCATGGTGGAGGGCATCGGCAGCGTACGCCTGATCGGCGTCGACACGCCGGAAACCGTCCACCCGAACCGGCCGGTCGAGTTCTTCGGCAAGGAAGCCAGCGCCTTCACGAAGACGATGCTCGAAGGCAAACGCGTCCGTCTCGAGTACGACCAGGAGCGGCAGGACCGCTATGGCCGCACCCTCGCCTACGTCTATCTCGCCGACGGCACGTTCGCGAACGCGGAGATCATCCGCCGCGGCTACGGCCACGCCTACACCCGCTTTCCCTTCCGCCACATGGAGAGGTTCCGCCAACTCGAGCGGGAAGCGAGAACGAGCCGACGCGGCCTGTGGGGAACCGCCGTCGGCGGGAGCGCCGGCAGCCCCCGGGAGGCGCCGGCGGGCGTCCCCAGCACCGTCTACGTCACGAAGACCGGCGCCAAGTACCATCTGGACGGCTGCCGTTACCTGGGCAAGAGCAGGATCCCGATGCCGCGGGACGAGGCTGTGCAGCGCTACGAACTGTGCGGCGTCTGCGCCGCGCGGTTGCGCTCGAAACGGTAGCGAGAACTGGCCCAACCATTTGGGGCAACTCATAAGCGACCGCCAACGTGGTACTTTTCGGGACGGCGCAGCTTCCATGTGCCCCTTGCGGGCAGCCCTTGTGTCTGCCCGGGGAAGGTGCGCCACTGCCTTGGTAGCGGAGTCGGGTCACCACGCTGGTGAATGGGGTACGCTCGCAGGCTCCCATCCCGGCTCTCGCGACGAGGCAGACACGCACCCCCACAACTTGCTCACCGGCACCTGTCTCTGCGGCGACATCGCCTTTGAGGTCGACGGCGATCTGATCGAGATCGCCCACTGCCACTGTTCGGTGTGCAGGAAGTTCCACGGCGCGGACTACGCCACCTTCGGCGCGGTCGATCCGAAGTTCTTCCGCTGGACACGAGGCGAGGCCAGGATCGTCCACTACCAGTCCTCGCCGCACGGCTTCCGCCACTTCTGCCCGCGGTGCGGTTCGGCGGTCCCGGCGAATCCGGAAGGCGGGCCCGTGTCGCTGGTGACCATGGGCGGCGTCGCTGAAGATCCGGGCATCCGGCCGACACTCCACATCTTCGCCGGTTCCAGGGCGCCCTGGCACACGATCGTCGACGACCTGCCCCAGCACGAGGAGTATCCGCCCGAATGGAACGCTCCGCCCGGCATCGAAAAGCCGGCGCGCCAGAGCGCCACGCCGGGCGCCACCCCCGGGAGTTGCCTATGCGGTGAGGTGACCTACGAGTTCGACGGACCGCCGGAGCGGATGGTCAACTGCCACTGCTCCCGCTGCCGCCGGCAGACGGGCGCCGCCTACGGCACGTTCGTCTTCGTCAAGGAAGACGCCTTCCGTTGGCTGAACGGTCGGGAATCGGTCGTCGACTACAAGATGCCGGAGGCGCGCGTGAAGGGGACGGCGTTCTGCCGGCGCTGCGGCAGCCTGGTTCCACGGCTCAGAGAACCCGGGCAGGTCCAGGTGCCAGCCGGATCGCTGGACGCGGACCCGGGCATCCGGCCGGTGGTGAACATCTTCACCGACTCGAAGGCTGCGTGGAGCACGCTCGACGAGAGCATTCCGTGTTTCGCGGAGTATCCTCCGCAGGCCTGAGCGCACGCCGCGACCGGGTCCTGCCATCAGTTCCACTCAGCGGAGCGATTCTGCGGTCAAACTCGTGGACTGGACGGTAGCGTGGCTGGGCTGGGTTCCCGCATAGACTAGGCACATGGCTGAACCGGTCGCCAAGCCCGCCGGACAGATTCCGGACGACGGACCGCCGCCCCGGGCCGACGACTTCCCTGGCTGCCGCGAAGTGTGGATCCCACGTGACGCGATCGAGGACTACGACGGCCGCGTCGAGTACTGGGACGCGCGCAACGAGGCCGCGTTCATCGCGGAACCAACGACCACTTACCACGAGTACGGAGCGCAGCGGCTCGCACGCCTGATCGAGAGGATCGCGATGAGGCGCGGTTCGCCGATTGACGTGATCGGCGCATCGGACCTCGCGGTGCGGGACGCCGACGGCACACGGCAGCGCCTCCTGAACGCTGACCAGGTCGTCTATCTGCATCCGGCCGCGACGCGGCCCCGCGGCAAGGAGATCGAGCGGGGCGCGGACCACCTGCCGGATGTCGTCCTGGAAGTGGACTACAGCACCGACGCGAGGCGGCGCAAGCTCGGCATCTACGAGTCCTGGGGCTTCCCGGAGGTCTGGATCGAAGTGCCGGACGCCACTTGGAGCTACCGCCCCAAGTCCCGCCGGTCCGGCGTCACGATGCACGTACTGGAGGGCGGCCGGTACGTCGAGGCGGCGTCGAGCCGGGCATTTCCCGGCTGGACGGCCGAGGAGATCCACCGGGCACTCAACGAGCCCGCGGTGTCGGCGACGACCGTCGACGTGCTGCGGCGCGTAGCCGACGCACTCGCAGCGGTCGCGGGAACGGGTCCCGACGACGACCCCCTGCTGCACCGGGAACGAGCTGAGAGCCGCGCCGAGGGCCGCGCCGAGGAGCGCTTGGACATCGTGCGGAGCGCGGTACGCGAAGCGTTCGCCGCGCGCGCTCTGGCGATGACGCCGGCTCTGCGCACGTGGCTCGACGAAGTCGACCAGGCCCCGGACCCGGCCGCGATGATCCGCCTGGCCTGGGAATGCCGCGACGCCGACGACTTCGTGCGCCGGGCCCGGTTTCTGACCGGCATCCGAGACGCCTGAGAGCTACGCCGAAGCCCCCCAGTAGCCGAGCCCGAACCGCCGCTGCAAGGGAGTCGATCGCGGCGATTCCGGGTCAGGACGCAATAGGAGGACCGAAGAGGCGGGGCTCGAAGTCCGGCTCGTTCACGATGCTGGCGCTGCTGCCCGTCGCGCGGATCACGAACAGCCCCTTCCGCATCGCGTACCGGGTCGTTCCCTCCTGCGCCTTCAGGTAGGCAACCGCTTTCGTCGGCCTTCTTCTGGCGCATCGCCACCTGGCGGCGAATCTCCCAGATCTCCTCCGGCGTGGCGGGGCGACGTTTGGCTCCCGTAGCGCTCATGATCGGTTCCTTCTGCTGTGATTCTAGATTGGGCGGGCGCCTGGGTGCTACGCCATCACGTCGAGGATGCGCTGGAAGCGCACCTCTTCTCTCCATAGGCATGGACGCAAGTCCGCTCGAGTTCCCGGCGTCGAGGTCGCAGAGAGGCTTCAGACCTCCCGGTAGCGGAAGCTGCTGCGCCGACGAGGGAGTACCATGGCCCGATGAATTGGCGAGAGCACATCACCGTCGATCCCGAGATCTGCCATGGAAGAGCCTGCATCACCGGCACCCGAGTGCTCGTGACCGTAATACTCGACAACGTGGCGGCCGGTCTGAGTGCGGAGGAGATCGTACGGAGCTACCCTTCGATCACCCCGGGTTCAGTGAGGGCGGCCATGTGCTACGCCGCGGAACTGGCGAAGGAGCGGGTGGTGGCCCTCTCCGGATGAGGTTGCCGCAATGCGATTCAAACTCGACGAGAACCTCCCCGGCGACTTCGCGAGCCTGCTTCGCCGGTCCGGGCACGATGCAGTAACGGTTCTCGATCAGGGGCTTGGCGGCGCCAGAGACCCAGAGCTCGCATCCGTCTGCAGCGAGGAAGGTCGCGTCCTCGTCACTTTCGACACGGTTTCTCCGACATCCGCACGTATCCTCCGAAGGCCTACTCCGGAATCATCGTCCTGAGATTGGAGAATCAGACGCGGACCCACGTTCTGGAAACCGGGATGCGACTTGTCCCCGCGTTGTCCGACTCGCTCGCCCGAGGCGAGCTTTGGATCGTCGACGAGTCGAGGATTCGCGTCCGGGCTTGACTGCCTCCGGGGCAATCAGGGGTAGCTGACCACGGCACTTGGCACCGTCAGTCCTCGGCGCGAAGCCTGAGGCCCGCAGGCAGGCCGCCGGTCGGGTTCGCGTTCTTGTAGAAACGCGATTCGAGCGCCAGCATCCGGCGCTTGTAGAGATTCTTCTGGTCGGCGGCAACGAGATCGAATGCCCTGACGAAGAAGCGGCACTGCCGCTCGATGCTCCATTCGTAGACGGGACCGGTCTGGCGCAGAAACTGGGCTTCGGTCAATAGGCGGCCCGCCTGCACCCCGCCGACCGGAAGCTGCCTGCGTTCGGCCTCGTGCTCGGGAGCACGGGCCATGGCCACGACGAAACCGCCGGGCGCCAGCGCGACATCGAACAAGTAGGCGACCGTGCCGTCGCGGTCGTACCAGCAGCTCGGATGGTCCGTACCGCCGCCGCCCCGCGCCCTCGCCTGGGCCTCCAACCTCTCGATCCGCTCCCGGGCTCGACCGAGCTGTTCGGCGAGCGCAGCACGATCAGTGCCGGCCGCCTCCATCGCGTCCCGGCTCTCGATCGCCTGCCGGACTTCGGCCGGCGACATGCCCCTCCGTGCGGCCGCGTTCATCGCCTCGGACATCTCACGCAGTTCGCCCGGGGTCGCTGAGACTTCCGCCTCCCGCAGGGCCCGTTCGAGCTCGGCGTGGGAATCCGCCCTCTCGACAGCCCGTTGCGCCTCCAACAGTTCCTCGGCCTCGGCCGGCGACATGCGGCCGATCGCCGATTCCTGGATGCGTTCCACCACCTGCTGCACCGACGGCTCCGGAAACGCCGTCTCGATCTCGCGCACGAGTTCGCGCCAACTGTCCGCGTCCTCGTGCTCGTCTACGCGCTCCCGCAGCACGGACTTGAGCACCACCGGGTCCTGGGGAAGCGCCTCCTCCTCGAACAGGGTCTCCATCTGTTCGAAGCGCACCAGTTCCTGCTCGGCGCTGCGCCGCTGGTCCGTCTCTCGCGCCAGCAGCGCGGCCAGGGCGAGCAGCAGCACGAAGATGATCAGGATCACGATCTCGGCCATCGTCAGACCGAGGACCAAACCACGCGGAAACGTCCGCCCGCGGTCCGACAACTCAGGCCGAGGCATCGCCGAACTGCCGCCCGAAGCTCAGAAGGGCCTGAAGCAGATGCGGGCGAGACGCCCGCGCTCCCCCGGCAGACCCGCCCGCGAAGCCCCCCGTCACCAGGGGCCCCAGCCCTGCGCCGGGGGCCGGCGCCCGGCGTCCTCGGCAAGGGCATCGAGCCTGCCGGCCATCCGCAGCAGCGATCTGTTCATCGCCTCCATCCGCTCCGGTGCGTCGTGCAACTGGCGCCGCGCCGCGGACAGTTCGCTGACGACCTCACGGGTTCCCTCGCTATACCGGTCGATGTGCGTCCGCAGCGATACGAGCGCGTCCGTCGCGTTCCGGAAGCCGTTCGCCGCCCGCGCGTTCGCCTGGGAGAAGCGGCGGTTCTCTTCGAGGATTTCCGCCAGCCGCGCCACCGCGCTCTGGTTCTGCTCCATGACCCGTAGCTGACCCGCCTCCAGCCGCCGCAAGCCCTCCGCAACGGAAAGGAACTCCCTCGCCAAACCCTGGAACTGCTCAGATGTCGGCTCGATCAGTTCCTCGATGAACTCACGACGGAAGTCGACCGAGCGGAAGTTCTCCAGCATCTGCCGCAGCGAGTCGCTCACGCCCTGCGCCTCGGAAACGAACAGCTCGCGCTGCGCCTGGATGTCTCCGACCGCCGCGGCCGCGGCCGTATCGACCTCCGCGACGCGCTCCCTGAGCGCGCCGAACCTCGCCGCGCCGCCCTGGAGCTGCTCGATCTGCCGTTCGAGCGCCGCACTCGCCGCGCTCACGCCCTGGTCGAGCTGCTCGAACACCCTTTTCGCTTCGGTCCGGAACTGCTGGAACTCGTCGATCGAGTACTCCATCTCCGCTCGCAGACGGCGGTTCGCGCGTGCCAGGTCTTCGCGCGAACGCGTTTCCTCGTCGCTTGCCCCTTCGTCCTGCGGCTGATTCAGGAGGATGCGTCCCGCGAGCCCGAGAATCGTGCTGGTGAGAGCGAGACCGAAGTTGGTGATGATCGCGCTCGTCGCGCCCTCGGTATTGAACTGGTACAGCGAAATGGCCAGCGAGATCAGGGTGTAGAGGAAGCCGAGGTAGTAGAAGTTGTCGCCCGCGAAGTCGTACCGCGGATGCAGGTCGGGCCACTCCACGAGCAGCAGGGCGTAGCTGCCCATCAGCAGGATCGGCAACACGACGGCGAAGATCGGACGGTCGCTCAGCGACTTCATCAGCAGAATCGCCAACCCGCCGCCCAGGAAGAACGCGAGGAACAGGCTGCGGCCGCTCGGCAGCGCCGCTCCGGCCGGCCGTGACCGTGACCCCGGGGCCATCAGTTCACGCCGTCGATGCGGGAGACCCGATTCAGCGTGCCGCCCTGGTCCTCGATCCAGCGCTGCCAGAAGTCGATCAGGCCGCGCGCGTCCTCCAGGCGGCGGTGGGCGGCCCGCTGCACGTACAGGATCTCGACCGCCGTCCCCCGCAGGTCGGTGCCCAGAGCATCGGCGCCGACCGTGTCGGTGAAGCCGTCGTAGTCGACCGCCTGGCGGAAGAACGAGAGGTGGTCCGTGTTCTGCATCAGATCGGAGACCAGGATGAGGCGCTTCGGGATATCCGTGTACTCGTAGCGGGCCAGAACGGAAACCGCCACGCTTTGCACGCTCTCCATCAACGGCGACGTCGGCGCCTCCTCCCTCCCGAGCAGTTCGGCGAAGAGATCCTCGAGCGGCCCTTCAAACCGCTCCTCCAGGCGCCGCCTGATCAGCCGCGGGTTCTCGGTCCACTCGCTGGCGGTGTCCGGATCGCCCGGATGGCAGACGGAGAGCAGCGGATCGCCGACTGCGTCGCCGACCGGCTTGGCTTCGTAGGCCAAGACCAACTCGTCCTCGCGGCTGGTCGCGACGTACTCGTTCAGATGCGCGAGGACATCAGCGCGGCTGATGGCGCCGATCTGGTCCGTCGTGTCGATGAGGATCGCGGTCAGGGCCGCGGGCCCCGTCTCCGGGCATCCGGTCTCGGGATCGCGGCTCGGGGGCCCCGGAGCAAACAGCGTGAGGCGCGCGATGACGACCAGCCCGAAACCCAGCAGGACCGCGGCGCCGGCGCCGACCGCGATGTCCCGCGGCGACAGGTCCCCTCGACGGGAACGGCGGCGCCGGCGCCTACGAATCGTCATCGACCGCTGGAACGGGCCCCGCCGGGCGCGCGCGGGACATCGAGCCCTCGAGGTCCAGCCGCAACTGGGTCTGGTCCCATTCCTCGTGGACGCGGTGGACGACGGACTCGTACTGCTCGTTCAGCAGCTCCAAGTCCACCTCCTCGACCGCGCCCGTATCGCGGCGCACGCGATGCGGCGCCGGGCGGGCCAACGTCCAGGTTGCCTCATGGGCCGCCGGACTGCCGCGGTCGAAACGCACCGTGCGGTTCGCTTCCCGGTACTCCTCGATCAGCATCGAGCCGAAGCGCTGCACCTGCTCGACATGGGAGTCGAACGCCGCCAGCAGCTTCGACTCGCTCTCGAGCGCCCGCCGGCGTTCGACGGGCTGGCTCTTCGCCTGGTGGGCCGTGCGGCGGATCGCGTCCAGGCCGTCTTCGCGAATGGTGCGCAACTGATCGACCACGTCCTGCCAGAGGTCGTCGTAGTCGGCGCGCGCGGTCTCCATCTTCCTGTGCTTGGGGGAGTAGCCCGGGTAGGAGTCCCCGAACAGCTTCCGGCCCTCGAAGAACGCGACCCCGGAGAAGAAGAAGCCGAGCACGAAGAGGAGCCACGACTCGGCGTCGTGGAGGCCCAGCGGCGAAGCCTGGAACCGGCTGAGCGCCTCGGCGCCGATGTTCTCGCTCAGATCGGCCGAGGCGTCCCGGAAGTGCGCAAGCCCCAGGTTGAGCACCAGGGCGGCCGCCACCCAGCCGAGCACGGCGAGCACCCCCACCCCCTTCAGAACGAAGCTGATGTGGCTTAGGTAGCGGCTCACCGGTCCGAAGACCAGGACCGGCAGCACGAGGTTGACGACGCTGAAGCCGAGCGCCAAACCCCATCCACCAATCAACCCGCCCTCGCTGCCGACGGCAAGGAAGGTGCCGTTCAGAGCGCTCTCGATCAGGAAGATCAGAACCAGGACCGCGATGAAGATCGCCGTCGTCCTCGGACTCAGATAGTCCGGCTCACGGTCGAGCCCGTTGCGGTGCTTGAAGTCGAAGAAGTCACGCCGTCTGCGTTCGAACTCGTGCAGGCTCGCCTTGAGCGCCTGCAGTTCGCTCTGCTCGACCTCCCGGAACTCGGTCGCCGCCTTGCGCGCCGACGACTCCAGGTCACCGGCGAGCACCGCCTGATCGAGCTCGTCCAGGTGGCGGTCGACCTGCTCGAGCTGGGCGTCTCGCACCTGAACCGCCTCGTTCTTTTTCGCCTCGATGAATTCCTCGATCTCGGTCTGGCCCGGATCCTCCGCCGCCTCGAGAGGCGGCATCCCCCGTTCGCCGGCCCGGCGCCCCAACCGCTCCGGCTCGATCTCCGCGCGCAGATCCTCGATCAGCAGTTCCGGGAAGACCTTCATGGCCGGCTTGGGGGAGTTCCCTACTCCACCGGCAGCGCAAACGTGAACAGGGCCTGACCCGCGGCGATCGTCACGTGCTGCTGCCCGCCGGCCTCGTAGCTCATCGGCGCGGCGTGGATGTTGCCGCCGAGGCGGCGGTGCCAGAGTTCCTCGCCGCTCCCGGCGTCGAGCGCATAGAAGATGCCGGCGACGCTGCCGCCGAACACCACGCCGCCCTTCGTGGCCAGCAGGCCCGACGTGGAGCGCGGCTGGACCCGGTACTCCCACTTGCGGTCGCCGGTCAGCGGATCGAGCGCCCGCACCGCGCTTACGTACTCGTCGGGCGGCGCCGCCGGCTTGCCGTAGCCGCCCACGAAGAGTTCGCCCTCCTCGTACTCGGCCTCGGCCATGAAGTAGAGCTGGTCGGCGTCGTAGGCCTGGATGTAGAACAGTCCCGTGTCCGGGCTGTAGGTGGGCGAGAACCAGTTCGCTGCCCCGCCGATCGGCGGCGAAACGAGCCTCCCCTCATCGGTCGGGAACATGTCGGGAACCCGGATCGGCCGGCCGGTGTCCTGGTCGATGCCCTCGGCCCAGGTCTGCTTCGCGAACTCGCGAGCGAACAGGAACTCCCCGGTCTCGCGGTCCAGCAGATAGAAGAAGGCGTTGCGGTTGGCGAAGGCCATCAGCTTGCGCTGCCGGCCCTGGTACTCGGCATCGAACAGGACCGGTACCTGGCAGGCATCCCAGTCGTGGACGTCGTGCGGCGTGAACTGGAAGGCCCAGACGATCTCGCCGGTGTCGGGCCGGATGGCGAGGACCGAGTCGGAGTGCAGGTTGTCGCCTTCGCGGACCTCGCCGTTCCAGTCGGGCCCCGGATTGCCTGTTCCCCAGTAGAGGAGATCAAGCTCCGGATCGTACGAACCGGTCATCCAGGTCGGCGCCCCGCCGGTCTTCCAGGAGTCGCCCTCCCAGGTGTCGTGACCGGGTTCGCCCGGCCCGGGGATCGTGTAGGTGCGCCAGCGGAGTGCGCCGGTGCCGGCGTCGTAGGCGTCGAGGAAGCCCCGGATGCCGTACTCG
This sequence comes from Candidatus Multivorans sp., assembly GCA_965238135.1. GTDB lineage: Bacteria > Acidobacteriota > Thermoanaerobaculia > Multivoradales > Multivoraceae > Multivorans. Next base: position 1,556,995 of record OZ250177.1, read on the forward strand.
CCGCCGCCGATTCCCGTGATCACGAGATCCCGAATGATCATCGGCGCCGCCGTGATCGAGTGGCCGGAGAGCGGACTCCCCACTTCGGTGTTCCAGATCAGCGCGCCGGTCTTCGCGTCGAGGGCCACCAGACGGGCGTCGATCGTGCCCATGTAGAGCCGGTCGCCGAGGACGGAGACTCCCCGGCTCTGCTTGCGGCAGCACAGCGCGAGCTGATCCAGCACGTCATGGGTGTAGGTCCAGTACCGCTGGCCGGTGCTCGCGTCGAGCGCCAGCACGATGTTGTCCGGCGTGGTCGCGTACATGACCTCGTCGACAACGATCGGCGTCGTCTCGACCTGTCCGAGTGTCGGCAGTTGATGGGCCCAGCGAAGCTGCAGGTTGGCGGCGTTCGACGAGTCGATCTCGTGCAGGCGACTGAAGCGCTGGCTGTCGTACTGGCCCGAGTACATGAGCCAGTTGGCGGGCTCATCGGCCGCCGCCTTCAACCGTTCGTAGCTGACCTCGCTCTGTGCGAATGCACCGGACGCTGCGAGCAGAAGCAACAGAAGCGACAGCGCGATGCGGACGCCCGCCGGCGTCTTCGTCTCGTTCATTCGGGGCATCGGCATCACTCCGGCCGCAGCGAGTAGAGGTAGGCCACGAGATCGTCCAGATCCCGGCCGCGGAAGAAGCTGCCGAGCGGCGGCATCAGGGACTCCCCTGGTTTGTCGACCGCGGCCAGATCGACCTTGGCGAAGGACCGGAGGTTCTCGAACTCGTCGAAGAGCTGGATCGAGTGGCGGTCCTCGTTCCGCAACACGCCGCGGACCGTGTTGCCGCCGGTGGTCCTGACCTCGACCGTACGGTACTCATCGGCGATCACCTCCGACGGATCGGAGATCGAAATGCGGATGTGGTCGGGCGCCCGCCGCCAGCCGAGATCGCTGAGATCGGGTCCAAGCCGGCCGCCAGAGCCGTTCAGACGGTGGCAGTCGGAGCAGGAGCCCCGGCTGATGTACAGGCGCCGGCCCCGCGCCGGGTCGCCCGACACCTCCGCGTCGCCGCCGGCCCGGCTGAGCGACCGCACGTAGGACACGACCTGCCAGATCTTCTTGTCGGGCTGGTAGATGCCGCCCATGCCGCTGTTGGGAATGCCGGTCAGGATGTTCCGGAACAGAGCCGCATCGCTGCTGCCGTGACGGAACACGCCGCGGGTGAGGTCGGGGCCGTCGCCGCCGGTGGCGTCCGCTCCGTGGCAGAGCGAACAACTGCGCTGAAACACCCGGGCGCCGGCCTCGATGTCGGCCTCGGTGGTGTGGGGATTCTCCTGAACGCGATCCTGAATCGCTCTCGAAAGCACATTCTGGGCGACCGCCGGCTGACCCCAGAAGATGATCGAGGCGAAGAGAGCCGCTACCGTCAGAAAGGAGGCTCGGAACCGGCGTCGTCGCGGCTCGACCGCGGAACTTCGAGCAGGTGTCAATTCGACCGGAAACATGTCGCTGAGCGTAGCACCAGGATCAGGCCGAAGGCTGCAACCCGAAGCCCCGAGCGCCGTATAGTCGGGTACTGTGCAAGCCACATCGGACGCTTGAGCGCTTCCAGGTTGTAGACGCATGCGACGCCTGCAGGGTTGCATGAGCACCCTCCCATCCGACTCTCAAGGACACGACATGAACCGGACCCCCCACCGCATGCGCGCGGCAACCACCATGGCCGTCGGGCTGCTCGTCCTGCCGGCGACGGGCCTCGCCCTGAACCTGGACCAGCCCACGTTCGTGGTCGACATTGCGCCCATCCTCCACGAGAACTGCGTCTCCTGCCATCAGCCGGATGAGATCGCGCCGATGGCGCTGCGGACCTACCGCGAGGCCCGGCCGTGGGCGAAGTCCATCGCGCGCGCCGTCGAGAACCGCGACATGCCACCCTGGGACGCCGACCCCGGCTTCGGCCCCTGGGCAAACGACATCAGTCTGAGCGACGACGAGATCGCCGCGATCACACGCTGGGCCGCTTCGGGAGCGCCGCGAGGCGACGGCGATGAGCCGGTCTACGAACAGCCCGCCGAGAAGGCCGAATGGGCGCTCGGCGAACCGGACTGGATCTACGAGTTCGACGCCTTCGATGTCGCCGCCGACGGCCCGGACAGCTTCGCCGTCCTGCCGATCGAGACCGGCTTCGAGGAGGACCGCTGGATTCGAGCCGTGGAGGTCCAGCCCGGCGACCGCGAGGTCGTTCACCACTTCATCCTGTGGCGGGCATCCGAGGCCAGCACGGTTGTACAGGACGCCTGGCTCGACGGTTGGGCCGCCGGCGCCGGCCCAACGGAGCTCCCGGCCGGCACCGCCCGCTTCCTGCCCAAGGGGCGCGGACTGCTCGGCGACTTCCACTACCACCCGAACGGAACAGCCTCGACCGACAAGACCCGCGTCGGAGTCTGGTTCGCCGAACCCGAAGAGGTCGAGAAGGAACTGATCAACCTCTGGGTGATGAACGCCACGTTCAAGATCCCGGCCGGCGACCCGAACTACGAGGCCAGCGCCACTCACGTCTTCTCCGAGGACGTCGTCGTCCGCTCGCTCGCGCCGCACATGCACTACCGCGGCAAGGACATGAAGTACACCGCCTACCTCCCGGACGGCGAGGAGCGGGAACTGCTCAGCGTCAGCCGCTACGATTTCAACTGGCAGACCGGCTACGAGTTCGACGAGCCCCTGGCGCTTCCGGCAGGCACCAGGATCGAGGTCGTCGCGCATTGGGACAACTCCGCGGACAATCCGAACAATCCGAATCCGGCAGTGGACGTCACCTGGGGGACGGAATCGACCGACGAGATGCTGATCGGTTTCATCGACTACGTGGCCGCAGACGGCGTGAGCCCGAAGCCCGCCAGCGCGGTGATCGCCAAGCTGGCCGAGCTGGGGAAGACCGATCCGGGGCAGGCCTGGCGCTTCGACATCACCCGCCAACCGGGCCAGGGGCCCGAACCGACCGCCATGCTCCTGCCGCGCGACGGCAGGCCGGGCGGCTGGTACGTCCAGTTCGGCACCCTTGCCCTGCCCGCGGCGATCGTCGACATCGTCTGGGACGGTGACCACGTCACCGCCACCGCCCAGGTCCCGGGCCAGACGATGGAACTCGAAGGAACGGTCCAGAAAGACGGCTCCATGCTCATGAACATGGGGTTCGGCGCGATGATCGGTACACCGGCCGAGAACGAGACGCCTACCACCCTGCCGACCGGGTAGAACGTCCGCGCCGCATGACGGAACGCTCCGGCGCTCCACGGAAGTTCTCCTCGGCCGCTCTCGGAGCGGCCGGGGCACTCGCGGCGGCGGTCCTGCTTTCGTGCGGCGGTGACGCTCCGGTCAGCGTTGCCACCGAGCCGGATGCGGGCGAGACGCCCGCGTTCCCAGGTGCGGGCGGGACGCCCGCTTTCCCACGTGCGCCCGAGTTCACCGACCCGATCGTCTTCCAGCGCTTCGCGAACACCGGCGCCACGCCGACCGTCCCCGGCTTCTACGGCGGCGCCGACATCTGGATCATGGAGGGGGACGGCAGCGGCCCGCGCCTGGTCCGGCGGGGCGTTCCGCAACCCGCGTGGCGATCCACGCCACGCGCGAACCGCTCCGTGCGCCCGTCCTCGGGTGCACGGATGACACACCTGGATCACCCGTCCCTGTCCCTCGACCTGCGAACCGTGGTCTACGCCGAGTTCAACGACGCCGACGCCGGGGTCGAAGGCGGCGCCCGAATCTTCCGCGAGGACCTGGTTTCCGGCGAGCGCGAGGTGCTGCGCGAGGTCGAGGGTTGCGCGGTCCACCATGCGAGCATCTCGCCGATCAGCCAGGAGCTGACCTACACCCAGAACTGTCCCGAAGGCGACGGCTTCAACCAGGGGCTGATCACCGAGTTTGGCGATCGCCGCCGGCTCGACGCGTCGATCACCACGGCGCTCCGGGTCGGCAACGGCGTCGGCCTCAACCGCGCGGTCCTGTTCCAGGCCGAGAGCGACGCCGTCGACGGCGAGCGGCGGATGGAGATCGCGATCATCCGCTTCGACGGCTACGGCCAGGGCATCTACACTGCACTCACCGACCGCGAGCACCGCCACCGCCGGCCCGCCGTGTCGCCCGACGGCACAACGATCGCCTGGCAGACGAACCAGACCGGCGCCACCGACGACATCTTCCTCGCCGGCATCGACGGCTCAGACCAGCGGCGGCTGACCACGTCCGACGCGAACGACGGCCACCCCTGGTTCTCACGGGACGGCCGCTTCGTCGTGTTCGAGTCCGACCGCTCGGAGAACTGGGAGATCTGGAAGATCGAGATCGAGAGCGAACAGCTAGTCCAGCTCACCGACGACCAGGCTTACGTCAGCACGCGGCCGCGCTGGTAAGACTGATCGACACCAGGGCCACGAACCCAGGGTCAGTCGACAGGGATGAACACCTTCTTCAGCGGAATCGTCGCCCGAGCTTCCGGTTCCAACGCCTCGTAGTACATCGTCAAGAGGCCGATGAACTCGTCCCGATTCAGCGTCCTGACCGCCATACCTTGCGGAGCTCGCTCGGCCTCGTACAGCGCCTCCCGAGAGAACCCGCCGGTCGAAACAAAGAGCCCTCTCTCCGGCTGCCGAAGCGTTCCCACTAAACTGCGTACCTCCTCCGCGCTCGCTCGTTTGTTCCGCTGCTTGACCTGCACGTTGATCCGGGGCGCATCGAGTCCGAGCGCATCAGACTGAGCGATCACATCGACGCCCCGGTCAGGCCCGCCCGGGGTGCGATCTGCGTGATAGCCCATGGCGCGCAGAAGCGCGGCGACGAGTTCCTCGAACTCGAACGGGTCCATCCGTGCGATCCTGTCCGAGATCAACTCCTCGGACTGACTCCGAACCTCCTCATACAACTCAAGAGTCGAGAACTCCACGTCCTCCTCCGATTGCGCGGGGAATTCGCCTCCGTATTCGTCTGCCACCAGCGCCTCTATCTCCGCGCCATGCTCGTTCAGCGAGAACAACGTCAAGCTGCTACCGGGAGCACCTGACGGCGGCACCGACAACGTAGATGGTGCACTGATGCTATGATGACTCCATGCGAACCACAGTGACCATCGACGATGACGTGTTGGCGGTGGCCAGGGCACTGGCCACACGAGAAGGCGGCAGCCTGGGCAGCGCTCTGTCGGAACTGGCTCGGCGCGGATTCAGGAGCGCCAGTCCTGTCCGAAAGGACGGAGACGATACGGTGTTTGCCGTCGCTGCCGATGCAGAGGCCATCACCAGCGAGGATGTGTACCGATCCCTGGACGACTGGCCGTGACCGCGCTGCTGGATGTAAACGTCCTCATCGCGCTCGCCTGGCCCAACCATGTGCACCACACTGCGGCCAGGTCATGGTTCGGGCAGCAACGGAAGGACGGCTGGGCGACCTGCCCCTTGACGGAGGCGGGTTTCGTCCGCGTGTCCTGCAACCCGGCGGCCGTGCGGCATACGATTACCCCGCTCGACGCCATCGCGTTGCTGGAGAGACTCACCCGATTGGGATCTCATGCGTTCTGGCCGCTGGACTGGTCCATCGCGGAGCTGCCGGAGGCCATCGCCAACCGGCTACAAGGGTATCGGCAGGTGACGGACGCCATGCTGCTTGCCACGGCCATACGGCGGGGCGGACGGCTGGCCACGCTGGACAGCGGCATCGAAGGACTCGTGTCGGCTGACGAACGCCCCTTCCTGTGCGTCATTCCGGTGTAGCGCCGCACAAACCCGTCGCGGGCTCAGCCTCACGCATACCACCACCCGCGCACTCTGCCGGGTGAACGGCCCTATTCGACCCGCGACAGCAGCCACCACTTCATCGTCGTCGACACGAGTTCGGCCGCGTCGCTCTGGACGAAGTGGTTGGCGCCCGGCACGGTGACCAGGGTCAGGTCGCTGTCGAGCCAGTCCCATGTGTTGTTCAGACCGTCCGAATGCAGAGCCGTGTCGTCCAGGCCGTGGAACATGAGCACCGGCATCCCCAGCCGAGGCAGTTCCTGTCCGGGCGCCTGGCCGATGCCGCCTCCGTCTCTCGGGTAGTTCTGCTTGTAGTAGGCCAGCATCGCGTCGAAGTCGGATCGCTCGAACGCGGCCTCATAGTGCTTCTTGGCGTCGTGGTCCTGGACCCAGAAGGAGAGAGTCTGCGCGTTCATCGGCATGCCGAACAGGATGTCCGGGTCGCTGGCCTTGCCCTCCTGGAACTTCCGCGCGTAACCGCTGTTCTGCTGCTGCGTCGCGTTGTTCGCCAGTTCCCGCCCCATGCCGTTCGGATGCGGCAGGTTCAGGATGATCAGCCGCTCCGTCATCTGCGGCAGGTGGAACGCGACCTGCCAGGCGACCGCGCCGCCCCAGTCGTGGCCGACGATCGTCGCCTTGTCGCGGCCGAGATGCCGGATCACCGCGGCGACATCCCCGACCAGGTAGCGCATGTTGTAGTTCTCTTCGCCGTCCGGCGAGTCGCTCTTGTTGTAGCCGCGCTGGTCGATCGCCACGACCTGGAAGTCGCTCGAGAGCACCTCCATCTGGTGCCGCCACGAGTACCAGAAGTCCGGGAAGCCGTGGATCATCACCACCAGCGGGCCCTCGCCGATCGAAGCAAAGTGGATCTTCACGCCATCCGAGTCGGCGAAGCCGTGCTCCACGCGGTCCATCAAGTCGCTTGCCATTGCCGCTCCCCCAGTCATCGCCAGCAGTAGAACGGCGGCAGCCGCAGCCATGAGGCGCCGTCGTGTCGTCTTTCCGCTAACTCGGATCATCGTTCCTCTCCTCTTGGTTTGGTGACCGGGTCGGGCCGGTTCATCCTACGTTCGAACTCACTCTCCGGTCGCTGGCAGGGCGTACGCGATCAGCTCGGACGGCGCCCCGCTGCCGCCCGCGGCCACCACCAGGTACTGGCGACCCTCGTGCATGTACGTCATCGGCGAGCCGCCGACGCCGGTCTCGATCTCCACCGACCACACCGTCTGGCCGGTGGTCTTGTCGAGGGCCGAGAGGGTCGACGGTTCGAAGCGCCAGTCGCGGCTCGCCGCGATCTCGGCGAGTGCCGTCGCCTGCTCCTCATTCGCCACGGCAAGCTCCTCCAACGCCGCAGACTCCAGGTCCATTGATCGCGATTCCATCTCGGCGTCCGGATGAACCGTGGCCTCCAGGCCCACGAACAGCAGGCTCGGCGTCAGCAAGACATGGGCGCGGGAACCGGCCCCCATCGGCCCCACATCGAGATCCCGGATCGCCGGATGCCCGCTCGGCCCTTCGCCCAGAGGCCGCACCCACTCGATCTCTCCGCGATTCAGGTCGTAGGCGGTCAACCGGGTGTAGGGCGGCTTGACGATCGGCAGGCCGAACGGACCCGGGACGCTAATCTGGATCGACCCGATGTAGTCGAACGACGAACGGTTCGGATCGGGCTTCTTCATCGTCAGCACCACCGGTCGCGTGAACGACGGCACGTAGAGCCAGCCGGTCTCCGGATCGAAGGCGCCGCCCGGCCAGCTCGCGCCGCCGCCCCAGCCCGGCAGGTTCCAGGTCCCGCGCAGCGAGGGAGGCGTATAGAGCGGACCGTAGTCGTACTGCTCCATGATCTCCTTCGCCCGCTTGAGGATCTCCGGCGTGAAGTCGATCAACTGCCCCTCGTGCATGCCCTGGCGCTCGTACGCGGGCGGCTTGGACGGGAACTTCTGGGTGGGGGCGGACCGCTCACCGGGAACCGTGCTCCGCGGCACCGGCCGGTCCTCGATCGGCCACACTGCCTTCCCGGTGCGCGCATCGAAGACGTAGACGAAGCCCTGCTTGCTGAGCTGGGCGGCGACCTTCACTTCGCGGCCGTCGACCGTGATGTCACCCAGGATCGGCGGGGTCACCAGGTCGTAGTCCCACAGACCGTGGCGGATGGCCTGGAAGTGCCAGGCTCGCTCGCCGGTTTCGCAGTCGAGCGCCACCAGGCTCTCCGCGAACAGGTTGTCCCCCAGCCGGTGGCCGCCGTACCAGTCGTTGGTCGGCGTGCCGAAGGGCAGGTAGACGAGCCCCAGCTCCTCGTCGGCCGTCATCAGGGTCCAGACGTTGGCGTTGCCGGTGTACTGCCAGGACTCGTTCTCCCAGGTCTCGTGCCCGTATTCGCCCGGCTGCGGAATCGAATGAAAGGTCCAGCGCAGTTCGCCGGTCACCGGATCGAAGCCCCGGATATCTCCGGGCGGCGCGTCGGGATGGTTCGGCGCGTCGGAGATCGAGGCGCCGACGATCACGGTGTCGCGGCAGACCATGACCGGCGAGCTGACCGCGTAGGCGCGAGCTCTGATCTCGCGCCGCAGCCCCTTCGTCAGATCCACCGCGCCACCGTCGCCAAAGCTGCCGATCGGTTCGCCGGTGAAGGGATCGACGGCCAGCAGCCGTGCGTCGCCGGTGCCGTAGAAGAGGCGCGGCGGGACCGCTTCGACGCCGTCGTCGCTCTCGCGTCCCGGCCAGTAACTGGCCCCGCGATGGACGAACCCCAGGTTCGTGGGCCTGCCCGCGTCGTAGGACTCGGGATCGTAGACCCACTTTGTGTCGCCGCTCGCCGCATCGATCGCGGCGATCTGGCTCAGCCCGGTGGTCGTGTAGAGCCGGTCGCCGACCTTGATCGGCGTGACCTGGTGCCCACCCGGCTGCATGCGGCGGCTCCTGAGCCGGCGGTCCTCGGCGACCGCAACGTTGTCGGGCGACGACCAGCGCCATGCGACCTCAAGCTCGCCGACGTTCTCGAGGTCGATCTGATCGAGCGACGAGTAGCGCTGCCCGCCCTTGTCGCCGGTGGTCACCGACCACTCGCCGTCCTGGCCCTCCGACCGGGCCGGGAAGAGCAGGGAAGAGAACACGAACGATGCCGTCAGGACAGCACGGACTCCGCTGTACGACCTGCGACTCATTCGATCCTCCTGTGCGCCGTTGGTCGCTAGGCGTTCACGTCGATGACCACCCGCCCACGGGTGGCGCCGGCCAGGATCGAAGCCGCCAACTCCTCGATCCGGCTCATCGGCTCGACCGATGTCATCTCGGACAACAGGTCGGCCGGAAGCTCGGCGGCCAGACGGTTCCACGCTTCCCGCCGCAGTTCCATCGGCGCCATCACCGAGTCGACGCCGGCCAGCACCACACCGCGCAGAATGAACGGGTAGACGCTCGACGGCAGGTCCGTCCCGCCGGCCAGCCCGCAGGCGGCGACGCAGCCGCCGTAGCGCGTCTGGGCGATCAGGTTGGCCAGCGTCGACGATCCGACGACATCCACGGCGCCGGCCCAGTTCTCGCGGCCGATGGGTCGCGGCTTCGCGGAAAGAGTGTCGCGGGCGAGGAAGTCGGCAGCGCCCAGGCTCCGCAGGTAGTCATGCTCCGCCTCGCGCCCTGTGGAGGCAATCACCCGGTAGCCGGCCCGTGCCAACAGCGCCACCGCCACCGAGCCCACCCCGCCGGCGGCGCCGGTCACCACGACATCGCCGCTCTCCGGCGTCACGCCGTGATCCTGCAGCGCCATCACGCACAGCATCGCCGTGTAACCGGCGGTGCCGATCGCCATCGCCTGCTGGGTCGTGAAGGCGTCCGGCACCGGCACCAGCCAGTCCGACTTCATCCGCGCCTTCTGCGAGTAGCCGCCCCAGTGGCTCTCGCTCAGCCCGTAGCCGTTGACCAGCACCCGGTCGCCGGGCGAGAACGCGTCCGAGGCGGACTCCGCCACAGTGCCCGCCAGATCGACGCCGCAGACCATGGGAACGGAACGGCAGATGGGCGCGGCGCCCGTGATCGCCAGCCCGTCCTTGTAGTTCAAGGTGGAGTACTCGACATCCACCAGCACGTCGTGCTCCGGCAGATCGCCTGGGGTCAGGTCGCGCAGGTCAACCGTGTGCCGGTCGCCGACCTTGTCGACGACGACCGCTCGAAAAGTGTCGCTCATTCTCGGTTCGTCCCTCAGTTTCTGGATTCAGACAGGCCCGAGGGTTCTATCATTCCGCACATGAGACCCACGATGCCGATTCAACTTTTCGTCGCCGCCGGCTTGCTCCTGCCGGCGCTCGTCTCCGGCGCCGCCGCGGCGAAGGAACGGGCAAGGATGACGCCCGCAACCGGCGATCCCGCCGACACCTGGCCGCGCTGGCGCGGACCGAGCGGCCAGGGCGACGTCGCAGGCTCCGGCTACGTCGACCGCTGGGGTCCGGAAGAGAACGTCCGCTGGAAGGTCGCCGTGCCGGGCAACGGCAACTCGTCGCCGATCGTCTGGGGCGACCGCATCTTCCTGACCACCGCCGAAGCGGCCGGCGCCAAGCGCTCGGTGCTCGCCTTCGACCGCGAGACCGGGAAGCGGCTGTGGACCACCGCGGCGCCGAAAGCCAACCCCGAGCGCGCCTACCCCAAGAACGGCCACGCCTCCTCGACTCCGACCACGGACGGAGAGCGGATCTACGCCTACTTCGGCAACCACGGCCTGCTGGCGCTCGACTTCGGCGGCGAGGCCGTGTGGCACAAGTCGCTCGGAACCCTGAACGCGTTCCACGGCACGGCATCCTCACCCCTGCTGCTTGGCGAGCGGCTGATCATCGTCCAGGAGCAGCAGCGCGCCCCCTCCTTCATCGCCGCCTTCGACCGACGCACGGGCGAAGAACTGTGGCGCACGGAGCGGGACACCCAGGTCGGCTGGAGTTCACCGGCCGCCATCTCGGTGACCACCGACGACGGCGAAGAGCGCGACGAGATCGTGGTCAACAGCCAGCACCACGTGATCGCCTACGCACCGGAGGACGGCCGCGAACTGTGGCGCGCCAGCGGCACCACCTTCGAGGTCATCCCGAGCCCCGTCGTCGGCCACGACCTGCTGTTCAGCACCTCGGGCCGCGCCGGGCCCACTCTCGCGATCCGCCCCGGCGGCAACGGCGACGTGACGGACAGCCGCATCGTCTGGACCGCGGCCAAGGGCTCCCCCTTCGTCGTCGCGCCGATGCTGGTCGGCGACTACCTCTACATGGTCAACGACATGGCGAGCGTGATCACCGTCTACGAGGCAAAGAGCGGCGAAGTCGTCTGGCAGGAGCGTCTGGGCGAACGGATGCGCGAGGGCTTCTCCGCCGCGCCCGTGGCGCTGGACGGCAAGGTCTTCTTCACCAACGACAACGGCGAGACCTTCGTCATCCAAGAGGGGCCGGACTTCAAGCTCCTCCACGTCAACCGGATCGGCGAACGGACAATCGCCTCCCCGGCGCTGGTCGGCGGTGTCTGGTACATCCGCACCGACGGGCACCTGTGGGCGATAGGGGGGGGAGGTCGCGCGATAGCGGCGCTCGCCGATCGACGGACGGCCTACCCGAACGCGACCGGGCTACAATCGGTGCATGGTTGAACCGATCTCCAAGGCAACCTGGACGCCGCCGGACGACGGTCCTCCACCGGTCGCGGCGGAGTTTCCGGGCTGCAACGCCATTGACATTCCGCCCGACGAACTCGACGACTTCGAGGGCCGCCTGGAGTACTGGGATGCGCGCAACGAGATCGCGATCGTGGCCGAGCCGCCGACCACTTACCACGAGTACTCGGCGCAGCGGCTCGCGCGCCTCCTGAACCTGATCGCCCTGAGGCGGGGCTCGCCGATCGACGTGATCGGCGCCGCCGCTCTCGTCGTGCGCAACCCGGAAGGCGAACGCCGGCGGGCGATGGCGGCCGACCAGATCGTGTATCTCCGCCCCGGGGCAACGCGGCCCTGCGGCCCCGATATCGAGTACGGCGTCAACGAGCTGCCCGATGTGGTCCTGGAGGTGGACTACAGCACGGACGTTCGCCGGAGGAAGCTCGGGATCTACGAGTCCTGGGGCTTTCCCGAGGTGTGGGTAGAGGTCCCCGAGGCAAATTGGCGTTACCGCCCGAAGTCGCGGTTGTCCGGACTCGCGATTCACGTCCTGGTGGAAGGTCGCTATGTGGAGGCAGCGAGCAGCCGCGCCTTGCCCGGTTGGACGGCGCAGGAAATCCACCGGGCGTTGAACGAGGCCGATATGTCTCTCTCGACCGTCGATGTGCTGCGCCGGGTGGGTGACACCTTGGGCGCGTCGGAGGGAACGGGCCCGGACGACGACCTGTTCCTGCGTCGCGAGCGCGCCGAAGGCCGAGCCGAGGGTCGTGCCGAGGGTCGTGCCGAGGGTCGTGCTGAGGGTCGTGCCGAAGGCCGGCGGGAGGCTCTCCGGCTTGCCGTGCTCGGCGTTTTCTCGGCCCGAGGGCTGGCCGCTACGCCGGCTCTCTACACTTTTCTCACTGAGATCGGACCAACGGCAGACGCAGTCACGCTGGTCCAGCTCGCTTACGAGTGCCAGGACGAGGGCGACTACCTGCGCCGCGCCGCCGACTGAGCCGCGGTGAGGATCTCACGGATACCGCAGCCGACGATGCACCCGCGCGACCTCGACCATGTAGCCGCGGTTGGGTAACGAGGCGGCGCGCTTGATCGCGGCGCCGGCCTTCTCGATCTCGCCGGTCAGTTCGTAGTAGAGACCGACATAGAGATCGGCGTAGAAACGGGCGCCGGGGCCCTCCTCCTGCGCCGCGGTCTCGACGTCCCCGGCGCTGCCCTTGCCGCGGAAGAGGGCGTCGATCTCCTTCATCGGCCGGCGCGCGTCCGGACCGACCGGCAGCATCGCTTTCCGTGCCGACTCGAGGCCATCCTCGGCGGCGCCGCAGAGCAGGTGCCACACTGCGTTCTCCACGTCGTTCGGATTGACCAGCCGGTGGCGTTCGAACTGGGCCCCGCAGTCGGCGAAGCGGCCCGCGTAGTAGTACGAGATGCCGCGCTGCCAGAGGTACGGGTCCTGCGACGGATCGAGCGTCACAGCCCGGTCGAAGTCTTCGATCGACGCGTTGATCTGACCCGCCTTGAAGTGGGCGGAGCCGCGTAGCAGGTAGAGCTGCCAGTCGCGCGGCTCGGCCGCGACCGCCCGGTCGTAGCCGGCGATGGCTGCCTCGTAGTCGCCCCGGGACTCGTGGAGGCTGGCCTGGCGGAGGAGCATGGCGGCGCTGGGCTCGGCGTGGCGCTGGGGCGGTTGTTGGGCGGAAGCGCCGGTCGCCGTGGCGAGGAGGCTCACCGCGGCCGTCGCCACGGCTAGGGGCGTGGTACTGAAAGTCCTCATCGATGGGACTCTACTGGGGTGAGGTCTTGCAGCCAGTGTTTCGGGCTAGACTTCGCGCGCTTCGGCAAGACGAACCCGGGCGGCGCGATCCGCGCCACCCGTGAACCAGTCCATGCGCCCGTCATCGGGCGCATGGATGGCACCACGACAAGACGACGATAAGGAAGGGAAGTTCAACCATGGGTCTGCTCGACGGGAAGGTTGCACTCGTTACAGGCGCCGGCGGCGGCCTCGGCCGCGCGCACGCGCTGCTCCTCGCGCAGGAAGGCGCGGCGGTCGTGGTCAACGATCTCGGCGGCGCGCGCGACGGCACCGGCGCCGGCAACGCGATGGCCGACCAAGTGGTTGCGGAGATCCACGACGCCGGCGGTCAGGCCGTGGCCGACTACGGTTCGGTCTCCGACGGCGACGCCGCCAAGGCGATGGTGCAGCGCGCCGCCTCTGAGTTCGGCAAGCTGGACATCGCGATCAACAACGCCGGCATCCTGCGCGACAAGTCGTTCAAGAACATGACCGACGAGATGTGGGACATCGTCCTCGACGTCCATCTGCGCGGCACGTACCTGGTCACCAAGGCCGCGTACGACCAGATGATCGAGCAGGAGTCGGGCGGCCGGATCGTCATGACCAGCTCGACGTCCGGCCTGCTTGGCAACTTCGGCCAGACGAACTACGGCGCCGCCAAGGCGGGTATGGCCGGCTTCATGCGCTGTCTGGCGATCGAGGGCGCGAAGTACGGCGTCACCGTGAACCTGCTGGCGCCAGCCGCCTGGTCGCGCCTGACCGAGGACATCATGCCCGAGGCGACCGCCGATCCGCTGGCGCCGGAGAAGGTTTCGCCCGCCGTGGTCTGGCTCTGCACCGACGACGCCGCCGACATCACCGGCCGCATCTTCGCGGTCGGCGGCAACACCGTGTTCCTGCTGACCTGGCAATCGCTCGAGATCGCCCGCCGACCGAACGACCAGGACCCCTGGAGCGTCGCAGCGATCGGCGAGAAGATCCGCACCGCCTCCGCCGACTTCCCAACGCCGGTCCGCTTCCAGGACCTGATGTAGCCCGCGCGCTTGCAACGTTGGGCGCCGGTATCGTAAAATGGTGATCAATGTGACCATCATGGTCACGAATACGCCGGCCCCGCTCACCCCGCGCCTCGGAGCGGGAAAGCCGATTCCCGAGAGACCAAGCGAGAACCGATCGATGAGCCAGCCAACCGTGGACTCCACCGCCACCTGGGAGGCCGAACTCGAAGGCCGCATCCCACCCCACCTGAACGAAGAGATCGAGATCTACGAGACCCAGATCGCGCAGAAGCGTCAGGGCAAGATCGACGACAAGGTCTTCGCCGAGACCCGCCTGCGCCGCGGCGTCTACGGCCAGCGCTACGACAACGGCCAGCGCCACGACGGCGTTGCCAGCCGGACCCTCGAGTACCCCTGCGGCGACCTGACCAAGGGGCCCAACACAGTCTGGGACGCGCCGGGCATGCTTCGGATCAAGATCCCCTTCGGCGCCATGAACGCCGAGCAGATGGAGGTCCTCGCCGACCTCGCGGAGGAGTATTCGGACGGCATCGCCCACGTCACGACCCGCCAGGACATCCAGCTCCACTTCATCCACGTCGACGACACGCCGGACATCATGCGGCGCCTGGCCGCGGTCGACATCACGACCCGCGAGGCCTGCGGCAACTCGGTGCGCAACGTCACTGCGTGCCCGCTGGCCGGCGTCTGCCGCGACGAGCCGTTCGACGTCTCGCCCTATGCCCACGCGTTGACGTACTTCCTGCTCGGTCACAAGGACGCCCAGGACTTCGGCCGCAAGTTCAAGATCGCCTTCTCGGGCTGCGAGCAGCACGCCTGCGGCCTGGCGAACATGCACGACCTCGGCGTGGTCGCCCAGGTTCGCGCCGGCGTCTCGTCGAACGGCACGGCCCGTGAGCCGGAGCGTGGCTTCAAGGTCTACGTCGGCGGCGGCCTGGGAGCGGTTCCGCACCAGGCGAAGGTGCTGCGCGAGTTCGTGCGCGAGAACGAACTCCTGCCCCTGGCCCAAGCCGTGTGCCGGGTCTTCGGGCGCCTGGGCGAGAAGCGAAACCGGGCGCGGGCGCGGGTCAAGTTCCTGGTCGCCAAGCTCGGCATCGAGGAGTTCACGCGCCTGGTCGACGAGGAACTCGCGGTGCTGCCCGCCGATGACCAGTGGACCGCCTATCTCGACGACCTCGCGATCACCGATGAGGCGCCGACGCGGCCGGCCGCGAAGCTCGAACCGGGGCCGCGGCCCGAGGGCTTCGCCGAGTGGCTGGCCTCGAATGTCCAGCGGCAGCGGCAGCCGGGTTACGTTGCGGTCGCCATCAACCTGCCTCTCGGCGACCTGACCTCGACCCAGTTGCGGGCGCTGGCAGATACAACGCGCCGCTGGGGCGGCGGCTTGGTGCGCAACACGATCGAGCAGAACATCCTGCTCCGGAACGTCAGCGAAGCGGACCTGCCCGCGCTGTACGGCGCGCTGCGAGCCCAGGGTCTGGGCGAGCCCGGCGCCTCCTCCCTGGTCGACGTCACCTCCTGCCCCGGCACCGACACCTGCAAGCTGGGCATCTCCGCGTCGCGAGGACTCGCCGGCGAACTGCGCAAGCGGATCGCCACCTCCATCAAGACAGCCGGCGTGCTCGCCGACGAGGCGGTCAAGGACCTGCGGATCAAGGTCTCCGGCTGCTTCAACTCGTGCGGCCAGCACCATGTCGCCGACATCGGCTTCTATGGCGTCAGCCGCAAGAGCGACGGCCGCACGGTGCCGCACTTCCAGGTCATCCTGGGCGGCCAGTGGAGCGAGAACGGGGGCTCCTACGGACTCGCCGTGGTCGCGGTGCCGGCCAAGCGCATTCCCGAAGCGGTCGAACGCATCGCCGGCCTGTTCGTCACCGAGCGGGAGAGGGGCGAGAGCTTCCAGCGCTTCATCGCCCGGGTCGGCAAGGCCCGCGTCCGGCAACTGCTCGACGACCTGACCAAGCTGCCGACCTATCTCGAGGACCGCACTCTCTACTCCGATTGGGGCGACCCGCGCGAGTACACGATCGGCGACCTCGGCGTCGGCGAGTGCGCCGGCGAAGTCGTCACCGCGGTCGAATTCGGCCTCTCGGCCGCCGAGCGCGAGGTCTTCCAGGGTCTGCTCGAACTCGACCGGGGCGACGCGGAAGCCGCCGCCGCCAGGGCCTACGCGGCGATGGTGCAGGCGGCGCGCGCGCTGATCACGACGGAGAACATCGACATCGGCAATGCGCCGGCCGAGATCATCGGCGAGTTCCGGACCCGCTTCTACGACACGGAGCTGTTCTTCGACCCCTACGCCGGGGCCAAGTTCGCCAACTACCTGTTCCGCATCCACGGCAACGCCGAGACGGACTCGAGCGAGGAAGCACACCGCCGGATCGAGGAGGCCCAGTTGTTCATCGAGGCGGCCCACGCCTGCAACCACCGGATCGCGCAACAGCAGGCGACGGCCGGTCTGCGACGAGCGGTGTGAGCGCCTCCCGTGGAGCCGTCCTGGACGACCTGATCAAACTGGACTTGAAGGTGCTCGCCTGCGACGACCCGGAAGCGGCGCCCGAGGAGTTCATCCCGGTCTTCCACCGCTGGATTACCGAGCGGGTCCTACCCGAACTGCTGATCGACGTCGCCGACTACAGCCACGTCCACGAAGGACCGGGAGTGCTGCTGGTCGGCCACGACGCGATCTACGCCTACGACCAGAGCCGCGGCGAGCCGGGCCTGCTCTACAGCCGCCGGCGCGAGACATCGCCGGAGCTCGAGGGCGTCGGCTCACTGGACGAGCGCCTGCGATCCCTGCTCGCCTGCGCGTTTCGCGCGTGCGACCTGATCGAGGCCGAGCCCCAACTCGAAGGCAAAGTCGCCTTCGACCGCCATCGGCTCGAACTGCGCGTCAACGACCGCTTGGTCCCCCAAGACGAAGACACGTCCGCAGTGCTCGAATCCGCCTTCGAGCGAGCATTGGCGGTAGCCGGTATTGGCAACGGAGTTGCGCCGGTCAAGGTGGAGCGGATCGGCGAGGCCCGCGAGCAACTGACCTTCAGGTCGGGCTGACCGATTGCGCGCTGGCCACTAGTTCCTGGAGCTCCGGCTTCAACTCCAACCCCGTGGCGGCTTCGCGGCCGGCGGCCGACATCTTGGGCCAGGTCCTGACCAGCACTTCCGCCGTCTTCTCGGCGCCCAGCCGGCTCGTCAATCCCTCCAGGTCGCGCTCCAGGAACACCAGGCAGGCCGCGTCCTCCAGGGTCTGCGCCTCTTGGCGCGAACCTCGGCCCGCCCGCTTCAGCACGAGGTTCTGTACCCGCTCGATCTGCTCCCGCCGGTAGCCGGCGTCGCGCAGCACGGCGCCGGCCAGCCGCGCGTGCTCCAGCGCCGCCGCCCGCCGCCAGGCGAGATAGCCCTCGCGCCCGGCCGGGTAGTCGGTCCGCGGCATCTTGAAGCGGCGCAGATGCTGGCAGTGCGCCGCAAGGAGCAGGATCTCGCCGGCATCCGGATCGAGCCGCGTCACCCAGGCCGCCAACCGCCGGGCGTAGGCCAACTCCCGCGGCGCCTGTTCGCCGTCCACCGTCTCCGTCGCCGGATCTTCCCGGTGAAACAGGTTGAACCCCGCCACCGCGTTCTCGAAACGCGGCATCAGTTCGAAACTCTTCACGGTTGCCTACTCGCCTGCCGATTCCCGCTCGACGACGAGCTTCTTCTCGGCGTTCTCCTGCAGCTCGGCGAGCCAGGCCGTGTGCCCAGCGGGATCGACGAAGGGGTGGGGGTCGCCATCGGCCCGCGACGCCAACTGCTCGGCGCGCTCGAAGATCCTCCCCATCGAGGCGTGGTTCGAGATGTTCACCTCGATCGGGTTGCCGTCCTCGGCGGCGAGCCTCTGAATCCTGGCCACGCTGTCGGGGTAGAGGTTCGTGCGATGGACGCCCTCGAAGTTGAGCCCCACGCCGCCGAACACGAAGGCGCGGTGCTCCTCGCCGCCGTCTCGCACCGGGAACTCCATCGACAGAACCCCCTCGGTGTGCCCGGGCGTGACGTAGAACCGGATCTCCGTGTCTCCCAGCTCAAGCGTGTCACCGTCCGCGATGACCATGTCGCGAACCGGCACGTCGATCTCGTAGTCGGGGTTGCCCGGCGGCGTTTCGGCCAGTTCCCAGTCCGCCTCGGTCATGCCGACCCGCGCCCCGTACGTCTCCTGGAACCTGGCGGCGCCGCCGGCGTGGTCGAAGTGGCCGTGCGTCGCCAGCACGTACTTCAGGTCCGCCGGGTCGTAGCCCAGGCTCCGGATGCCATCGATCGCGGTATCGATGTGGTCGCCGTAGAGCGAGTCGATCAGGATCAGACCGTCCGTGGTCACCAGCAGGTAGCACGAGACCCACTCGATCCCGACGTAGTAGAGGTTGTCGAAGATCTGGAACGGCGCGACCCGCTGCGCGACCGGGTCGTTCGGGTCGGCCCCTTCCGGATCGGAAGACTCGGCGGGCTCGGCAGGCATGGCATCCGCTTCGGCCGTGTCGTCCGCCGCCTGTGGCGCCGCCCCACCGCCGCCGCAGGCGAGGGCGCCGAGCGCGATCAGGAGGACCGCCAGGGCGGCTGAAAAGGTACGTGTCATCCCGCGAAGTTACCACGCGCGGACCGCCGATCGGAGGCCCGTGGGCGCCGCTACCAGGTCTCGCGGTACGGCCTCATCTCGACATCGAAGCTCCACGCGGACGGGTCCTGGTGCGCTACATACCAGACGTTCTCGGCGATCGCGTCCGGCTGGATGAAGAAGTCGTCCGGCTGGTCGGGCATTCGCCGCCGGGTCCACTCCAGGTCGATCACCGCGTCGATCACGAAGTACGCGACGTGGACGCCCTGCGGCCCCAGGGTCCGCGCCATCGACTCGGCGAGGATGCGCTGCCCCGCCTTGGTCGGCGCGAACCCGGCAAAGCGCGGCATGCCACGGCGCGCCGCCGTGTTGCCGGTGACCATGATCGCCCCGCGCCCGGCCTCGATCATCGCCGGGGCGACAGCGCGCGCCAGGTAGAGCAGGCCCATCACGTTGACTTCAAAGTTGGCGCGCAGGCGTTCCGGATCGACCTCCAGGAAGTCGCCGAAGGCGCCCCCCACGGCGTTGTGAACAAGCACCGACGCCGCGCCCAGGTCACCGCCGATCCGCGCCACGGTCGTCCGCACCGCCTCCGGGTCGGACACGTCGCAGACGTAGCCGCGCGAACCCTCGATCTCGGTCTCCAGCGCCTCCAGACGCGCTCCGTTGCGCGCGAGCATCGCCACCCGGTAGCCGCCGGCCGCAAAGCGACGAGCCAGCGAAGCCCCCGTTCCGGGACCGACGCCGGAGATGAGACAGACCGGATCGCTCATGGAGTACCGACGCTACTCCATTCGGCCGAACGACTCTCGGCTGCGTGCACAGACAAATAGCTATTCATGTATAGTTCCCATGCTCCGTTGCTTTCGTTCACCTGCCACGGCTCAGGAGACCGGAGATGACAACCAAGAGACGCCCGACTGTGCTTCGTCTGCCATTCCTCGCGGTGCCGGCGGCGCTCGCGACCCTCTTCTTGGCGGCGCCCACGCTTGCCCAGCGCGGCGATTTCTATGTCGGCGCGAACTTCGGCATCGCCGGCGTCGAGATCCGCTCGACCGGCGCCTTCGACCAGATCATCGACGGGGACGAGAACGCCCTGAGCTACGAGATCGGCTACCGCTTCAGCCGCAACGTCGGCATCGAGGCCGCTTTTCACGACCTCTCCAAGGTCGACGGCTCCATCCTCCCCTGCGCCGAGGGCGTGGCCTGCTCCGAGATCGGCATTACGAGCAAGTTCACCGCCATCTCGCTCGCCCTGGTGCCGAGATACCAGGTCGTCGGCCGCGTGGCCCTGTTTGCCAAGGTCGGTCTGGTGTCCTGGGAGGGGAACATCGAAGACGCCGCGGACAACCTCGAACTCCAGGGCTTGGACCGGGGCGACACGATCCTGGGCGTCGGCGCCGACGTGAAGTTGATAGCCGGCCTCACCGCGGTTGCGAAATGGGAGTCACTCGGCGGCGACATCGAGATCTTCTCGGCCGGCATCCGCCTGACCTTCTAGAAGCAACCGCCCCTGGGGAACCCGGGTAGCGCAATCCGCAAGGAGGAGCGGGCCGCATCGCCCTCAAACAGGGAACTGCTACCGTCCCTCCCATGGCCGACATCACGCCCTACCGCATCGAAATCGACGAAGAGCAACTGACCGATTTGCGCCGCCGGCTGGCCGCCACGCGCTGGCCCGAACGGGAGACGGTCGCCGACTGGACCCAGGGCATCCCACTCGCCTACACGAAAGAGCTTTGCGAGTACTGGGCGTCCTCCTACGACTGGCGCCGGCTGGAAAACCGCCTGAACGACCTCGATCAGTTCAAGACCGAGATCGACGGCGTGGGCATCCATTTCCTCCATCTCCGTTCCCGGCACACAGGCGCCGCGCCGCTGGTGCTCACGCACGGCTGGCCGGGCTCGATCGTCGAGTTTCTCGAGATCCTCGATCCGCTGCTCGATCCGACCGCGCACGGCGGCTCGGCGGAGGACGCGTTCCACCTGGTGGTACCGGCCCTGCCCGGGTTCGGCTTCTCGGACAAGCCGACGGAGGCCGGCTGGAGCGTCGAGAAGGTCGCGGACGCCTGGGCCGAGCTGATGGCGCGCCTCGGCTACGAGTGGTACTTCGCCCAGGGTGGCGACTGGGGCGCCGCCGTCAGCACGGCGATCGCGATCCAGGACCATGAACACTGCCACGGCATTCACGTGAACATGCCGACGGTCGGCGTCGACCAGAGCACGATGAACGACCTGACCGACAACGAGAAGGATGCTCTCGCCGGCATTCGGTACTACCGCGACTGGGACTCCGGCTACTCGAAGCAGCAGTCCACCAGGCCGCAGACTCTGGGCTACGGCCTGGTCGATTCGCCAGCCGGCCAGGCCGCGTGGATCGTCGAGAAGTTCTGGGCCTGGACCGACAACGACGGCCATCCGGAAGACGTACTCACGCGCGACCAATTGCTCGACAACGTGATGATGTACTGGCTGCCGGCCTGCGGCGCCTCCTCGGGACGCATCTACTGGGAGAGCTTCGGCAAGGGCGGCGCCGACCCGGTCGAAATACCGGTCGGCTGCAGCATCTTCCCCAAGGAGATCTTCCGGGCCTCGCGGCGCTGGGCCGAGAAGCGGTATCGGAACCTCGTGTACTGGAACCGCCTGGAGAAAGGCGGCCACTTCGCGGCGTTCGAGGTCCCGGACGTCTTTGTCGGCGAGCTGCGGAAGTGCTTCCGCGAGATGAAGGCCTAGCGGACTCAGTCAGCGTCGACGCGGGCGCGGAACCGCGGCGGCTGCCGGTGCGGCGCCGCCTGCTCGAAGGCCCAGGCGATGCGGATCAGCGTCGGCTCGCTCCACGCGGCGCCGAAGAAGGAGACACCTACCGGCAGGCCGTGGACGTAGCCGGCCGGCACGGTGACGTTCGGGTAGCCCGCGACAGCCGCCGCGCCCGAGCTGCCGACCGAGAAGTGGTCGCCGTGAACCAGGTCGGTCGCCCAGGCCGGACCGCCGCTCGGTCCCAGGATGGCGTCGAGTCGGTGCTCCGCCAGCGCCGCGTCGAGCCCCTCGTCGCGGGACAGCCGGTTCGCCGTGCCGCGCGCCGCCTGGTAGGCGGCCTCGGTGAGCGGACCCTTGCCTTCCGCCTCGATCAGGATCTCCTGGCCGAAGAAGGGCATCTCGCGCTCCGCGTTCGCCTCGTTGAAGGCGATCACGTCGGCGAGCGAAGCGGCCGGGGCGCCGTCGCCCAACTCGGCGAGGTACGCGTTCAGGCCGGCCTTGAACTCGTAGAGCATGGCCTCGTACTCGTGCCGCCCAACCTCCCCCCGATGGGCGATCTCGACCGGATCGACGATCTCTGCACCCAGCCTCCCGAGCACCTCGATCACCTCCTCCATCACGCCGTCGACGCGGCTGTCACGGTCGAAGAACTGCCTGCCGACGCCAATCCGCAACCGGCTCAGGTCGGAAGCGCCCCCTCGATCCAGGTCGCGGCCGCCGAGGTGACGGGTCAGGTCGGTCGGGGCGGGTGAGGCGGCCGTCGCTTCGTCCCGCGAATCCCGCCCGGTCATGCCGCTGAGCAGCGCCGCGGCGTCGGCCACCGTCCGCGCCATCGGCCCGGCGGTGTCCTGCACCGCCGAGATGGGAACGATGCCTGTCCGGCCGACCAGGCCGACGGTCGGCTTGATGCCGACCAGGCCGTTCGCCGACGAGGGGCAGATGATCGAGCCGTCGGTCTCCGTGCCGACCGCCGCCGCGCACAGATTGGCGGAGGTTGCGGCGCCCGACCCGGAACTCGAACCGCACGGGTTGCGGTTGAGGACGTAAGGGTTGCGGCACTGTCCGCCGCGCGCGCTCCAGCCCGAACTCGACCGTCCCGAGCGGAAGTTGGCCCACTCGCTCAGGTTCGCCTTGCCGAGCAACACCGCCCCGGCGCGCCGGAGCTGAGCCGCGACGAAGGCGTCTTGTTGAGGGATCGACCCCTCGAGCGCCAGCGAGCCGGCGGTCGTCGTGGTGCGGTCGGCGGTGGCGATGTTGTCCTTGAGCAGGATCGGGATGCCGTGCAGCGGGCCGCGCACGTTGCCTGCGGCCCGCTCCCGGTCGAGTTGCCCGGCGATCTCCAGGGCCTCCGGGTTCGTCTCGATCACCGAGCGCAGGCTCGGTCCCTGGCGGTCGAGCGCCTCGATCCGGTCGAGGTAGAGCCGCGCGATCTCCGCGCTCGTCCGCTCACCGGCCGCCATCTGACGGCCGAGTTCGGTGATCGTCACCTCTTCGAGTTCGAAACCGGTCACGTCCGAGCCGGACTCGTCGTCCGACCGCGCGCCCGGATCACGTTCGGAGGGTGTGCAAGCGGAACCCGCAACGGCGGCCGCGCCGAGAGCGCCGGCCACGGCCATCACCTGCCGCCGCGTGGCGCCCTCCTTCTCACTCATGTCGCGACGCTAGCAAGAACACGGGCGCGCCCGCTCAGCCCCAACCCCCACAGCCAGGCCACCGCCGCACCCAAGGGCACATACCAGGGCCAGGCCAGCAACTCGCCGCCGGGGCCCTCCGCCCAGCGCCAGATCGCGAGCACGAACGCGGCGCCCAGCATCAGCAACAAACTTGCTCCCCAGCGGCCGCGACCGTCTGCGCGCAGCCAGGTTCCAAGCAACACAGCGCAGCCGAGCAGGCAGATCCATCCCGCCGCCGGCTGATGCCAGGCCGCTGCGAAGACGGCGAGCACGGACAACGGCCCGGACCACAGAAAGCCGCGGCCGTCGCGGCCGCAGGGCGCAAGCGCCAGAACGACCGCGGCCATCAGCGCTCCGCCGGTGTAGCCGGCCATCGCCAGCGCCAGGTCCAGCAGCGCGTCGTACCGCGCCGCCACCCGGTCCATCAGCAGCGACACAACGCCCAGCACCAGTCCCCAACCGAGGACCAGCAACCGGGGCAACCGCAGGCTGTCGCCGCGACGCCACCGCGGGCCCAACAGCGACGACGTGGTCTGCGCGAGGGCCGCGAGAATGGAGTCGAGACTCGAGATCGCCGCCGCCAGGGCGCCGGCTACCACCAGGCCCTTCAGGCCGACCGTGACCGCCTCGACCGCGAACACCGCGAAGATCCGATCGGGCTGCTCCGCCACGATCGCCGCCGCCGTACCTTGCAGCGGCGCCTGCTCGTAGTAGGCCCACAGCCCGATCCCGACCAGGGCGAACGCGAACGAGACGATGACGGACACGCTGCTGGCCACGACCGCCCGTTGGGCGTCGCGTGCGCTGCGGCAACAGAAGATGCGCTGGGCCATCAACTGGTCCGTGCCGAAGGCGGCGAAGCCGCCGACCGTCGCGCCAATCACCCCGGCCCACAGGGTGTAGGGGACGGAGAGAGAGGTCGACAGGTCGAACAGCGTGAACTTCCCCTCCGTCCACGCGGCGGCAAGCGTCGTCGAGATACCGGCTTCGATCTCCCACACAACGACGCCCAGGCTGACCGCGACGCCGACGAGAAACAGCAGGAACAGCGCCGCGTCCGTCCAGACCACGGCCGCGATGCCGCCGAGCCAGGTCCACAGGATGGCGATGGCCATGATCGCTGCCACCGCGGCCACGTGGGGCGGCAGGCCGGTCGCGCTCTCGAGCCAGGCAAGCTCGCGGTGAAGCAGCACCCCGAGCACGACGGCCGAGAGGTAGACCCGCGCCGACTGCGCCAGCACCCCTCCCAGCCAGAACAGGCCGGTCGCCGCCTTCCGGACCGCCGCGCCCGAGTCGCCGAGCCGGCGCTCGATCAGATCGTAAGGGCTCATCACGTCGTACCGGTAGTAGGCCGGGACCAGCAGCCGGGCCACGAGCAGCCGGGCGGCGACGTAGCCGAACAGCCCGATCTGCAGGTAGGTCATGTTGCCGCCCGGCCGGTGGACGATCGCGGGCAGGCTGATGTAGGTCACGGCACTGATCTCGGTCGCCACCAGGGACGCCGCCACCGCGTACCACGGCAAACTCCGCGAGCCGCCGAAGTAGTCGCGCTCCGTCTTCTGCCGTCGCGACAGCGACCGCGACAGCAGCGTCAGGCCGACCAGCAGCGCGGCAAGGATCAGCCAGTCGAGTGTGCCGAAAGAACCGCGGAGTTGCATGCGGCCCTACTCAGGGCGGCTCTTCACTCGCCGCTGGCGTAGACGTCGCCCCGCGTACTTGTCGCCACGCGGTAGAGGCCGGTACGGGCGGTCATGTAGAGGACACTGCCGTCGCCGCCGAAGGCGGTGTTCGCCGGCAACTCGGCCGGTGCGATCGTGCCCAGGTGACGGCCGTCCGGACTGAAGACCAGAACACCACCCGGGCCGGTCGCGAACACGTTGCCGTTCACATCAACGGCCAGACCGTCAGGTGCGCCGGGGGCCTCCATGTCGCTGGCGTCGAAGAACATCTCGCCCTCGCCGAGGGTCAGGTCGTCGTTGACCGCGTACTTCTTCCAGTACCGGTTCGGCGCCGCGTCCGAGTTCGCCACGTACAGGATCTTCTCGTCCGGCGACAGGCCGAGACCGTTGGGGCGGGTCTGACCGGTCTCGAGCAGGGTCACCGTGCCGTCCGGGTCCAGCCGGTAGATGCCGTTGTGCGGCTGCTCCTTGTTCTCCGACGCGTCGTGCCCGTCCAGCCCGTAGGGAGGATCGGTGAAGAAGGCGGCGCCGCTCGAGTGGAACACGATGTCGTTCGGGCTGTTCAGGCGCTTGCCGTCGTAGCGGTCGGCCAGGGTTACCCGCTCGCCGTCGAGCGCCATCGCGGACACCCGGCGGCCGCCGTGCTCGCACAGGACGAGCCGCCCGTCGGGGTGTAGCGCCAGCCCGTTCGAGCCGCCGGCGCCGCCGGTGTCGGCGTCGTCGGGCAGCACGGGCTGCAGGAACACGACCTTGCCCTCGCCCTCGGACCAGCGGTAGACCGTGTTGCCCGGGATGTCACTGAAGTAGAGGCGGTCTGGATCCCCCGGCACCCACACCGGGCCCTCGGTGAACATGAAGCCGTCCGCGACCCTCTCGACCACCGCGTCCGCCGGCGCCAGGTCGTCCATCGCCGGGTCGTTGCGCAGGATCGAGCCCGCGGCTTCCACCGCTTCCTCGCCTTCGTCCACCATCGGTTCCGCCTCCTCTGTCTCAGCGCCGTAACCGCAGCCAAGGGTCAAGCCCACGGCGACGATCATCACTCCGGCAAGAGAATTCCTCATCGTCCCTCATTCCCCTTCCGCATTTGTTCCGATCAGCAAGGAGCGAGGATAGCAACCGAAGATCCTCCCGCAGCCGACCCGGTTATAGTCCTTCCGCTGCCGCCTTGGCCCGCCATGGACGCCACGCGAGGACTTACCAACGCACCGGCTCCACCTCTGGCGGCTCTTCTCGTCCTGGCAGCAACGTCCGCCTGCCAATCGCCTGGACCCGCGGCGCACTTGTCCCCACCGAGATCGGCAGAACCGGCAGCGGCGGCGCCCGTGCTTCGAGACGCCGCGCCCGAAGCGGCCGGCTTCGATCCAGATCGCCTGCAGCACGCCGCCGATCTGCTGGAGACGGCAGTCAGTGACGGCGTCACCCCGGGCGGCGTCCTCCTCGTCGCCCGCCGTGGAGCGGTGGTCCTGGAACGGGCCGCGGGCCGCCTGACCTACGACGAGGGCTCGCCCGCGGTCACCCCGTCGACGATCTACGACCTGGCTTCCCTGACCAAGATCATCGCGACCACGACGCTGATGATGCGCCGGGTCGAGGAGGGCAAGCTCGACCTCGATGCCACGGCCGCGTCCTACCTGCCCGAACTCGAGGAATCGCCGGCCGGCGACGCGACGCTGCGGGACCTGCTCGCCCACTCGAGCGGCCTGCCCTGCTGCACCGAACTGTTCCGGGAAGTCGGAGAAGGCCTCGACCGCGACGAGGCGCGCGCCCGATACCTGGAGCACATCGCCGGCACGGAACCGGAAGTGGGCCGGCGCGAACAGGCGATCTACTCCGATCTCGGCGTACTGCTCCTGGGCGAGATCCTGGAGCGGAGTTCGGACCGCGGCCTGGACGACCTGGTGCAGGCCGAAGTCCTCGAACCCCTGCGTCTGGCCGACACCGGCTACGTCCCGCAGGAAGACCGGCGCGAACGGATCGCGCCCACGGAATTCGATTCCTGGCGCGGCCGGCTGCCCCACGGCGAGGTCCACGACGAGAACACGCTCGCGCTGGGAGGCATCGCTCCGCACGCCGGCCTGTTCGGCACCGCCCGCGATGTCGCCGCGTTCGGCCAGGCGATGCTGAACGGCGGCGTCTACGGAGGCCAGCGGCTTGCCAGCGCCAGGACGGTCGCCCTCTTCACCCGCCGCGCCGAACTCGTCCCCGGCAGCAGCCGCGCACTCGGTTGGGACACGCCCTCAGATCCCAGTTCCGCCGGCCGCTACTTCTCGTCCCGCTCCTTCGGCCACACCGGCTTCACCGGCACCTCTCTCTGGATCGACCCGGAACTCGATCTCATCGTCGTCCTGCTGACGAACCGTGTCCACCCGACCCGGAACAACATCGAGATCAGAAGACTGCGCCCCGCGATCCACGACGCCGCGGTCCTGGCCATCGACGACCGCAAGGTCGAGCCGCGCGACGCCGGCTGAACGCCCTACCCGCAATTTTCACCGATGACCTACTGCGGCCCTCGGTGAAATATGCGGGTTAGAAAACCACCCCCAAGTTCCGCAGATCCCGTTCCGCCTGCTCCTCCCAGCCGCGGTTCGCGGCCGGACTCGCCGGGCTCGGGTGCAGCATCCGGCCGATCGGCACGTTCAACTCGCCGAGCGCCCGCCGCGCGCGGCCCTCGGCGAACGTGCCGATACCGACCACGAGCCGCGGCTCAAGAAACCGCACGGCTTGCTCCAGAGCCCGGTCGCAGGCCAAAAACAGCGGCGCCTTCTCCTTCGCCGGCAACCGGTCCGGGGTCAGGTTCGCGCCGCTCTCCGCCAGGAAGGCAAGCGGGCAGTAGTTCCAGATCACGAAGCGATCGAAGAACGCCTCCGGGGTTCCAAAGCGCCGATCCGCCCAACCCCAGACCCGGCGGCCGCTGACCTCGCTCCGCCCGCAGCCAAAGCCCAGGATCGGACGCTTCGGGTGCTGATCGGCCGGTGGTTCGACACCGCTCGCGATCCCCAGCCAGTCCCGTACGTGGGCCACTTCGCCAAACGGCACACCGGTCTGGGTCATGCCCCAGGGCCCCGGGTTCATCCCCAGCAGCAGCACCCGTCCGGTTGCCGAACCGGCCACCCGGAGGTAGGCATGGTGCGCCCCGCGCGCGTAGATCAGCGGGTTGTAGACATGCGCGACCGGAGGTCCGAAGTCGAGCCCGTCGACTGCCGAGGCCAGCCCGTCCGCGATCGCCGTCAGCGGGGAGCGCGACGCCACAGGCGCCTACACGATCCGCGACGTGCGGCCCGTCCAGTAGCGGTCGCGCAGCAGACGCTTGTAGAGCTTGCCGGTCGGCAGCCGCGGGAGCTGCTCCTCGAAGTCGATCGACTTCGGCGCCTTGTAGTGCGCGATTCGCTCGCGTGCGTAGGCCATCAGTTCTTCGGTCACTTCCGGGCTCTCCGCGATCCCGGGCATCAACTGGACCACCGCCCTGACCTCTTCGCCCATGTCCTCGTTGGGAACGCCGATGACCGCCACATCGGCGACCTTCGGGTGGACGATCAGCGCGTCTTCGATCTCCTGGGGGTAGATGTTCACTCCGCCCGAGATGATCATGAAGGCCTTGCGGTCGGTGAGGAACAGGTAGTCGTCCTCGTCCAGGTAGCCGACGTCACCGAGCGTGCTCCAGCGCGGATGAACGGGGTGCCGCGAACCCAGGGTCTTTTCCTGGTCGCCGTGGTACTCGAACAGGTCCGCGTCCTCGGGCGGCTCGAAGTAGATCGTCCCGGGCTCGCCGACAGGCAACTCACTGCCGTCGTCGCCACAAATGTGGATCGTCGCCGTGAGGCACCGGCCGACCGTGCCGGGCCGCTCCAGCCACTCTTCGGTTTCCACCGCGCACATCCCGTTGCCCTCGGTGCCGGCGTAGTACTCCAGGATGATCGGCCCCCACCACTCGATCATCCGGCGCTTGACATCGACCGGGCAGGGCGCGGCGGCATGGATCGCCCGCTGGTGGCTCGACAGGTCGTAGCGCGTCCGCGCTTCCTCGGGCAGCTTGAGCATCCGGTTGAACATGGTCGGCACCCACTGGCTGACGTTGACCCGAAAGTCCTCGATCGCCTTGAGCGCCAGCTCCGGGTCGAACCGTTCCAGGACCACGACCGTTCCACCCAGCGTCTGGACACCGCCGGTGAACCCGATCGGCGCCGCGTGGTAGAGCGGCGCCGGCGACAGGTATATCGAATCGGCGCCAATGCCGTAGATGTTCGTGAGGACTTCCAGCCTGAGCGCCGGCATCTCATCAACCGGCAGCCCTAGCAGCGACCGCAGGATCCCCTTCGGCCGCCCGGTAGTCCCCGAGCTGTAGAGCATCGTGCTGCCGCGCGGCTGTTCGGCGAGCGGTTCGGCCGGGTACTGCGCCGTCGCCTCGCTGTAGTCATCCCAGCCCGCGGGGATGCCGAGCCGGTCGTCGTCGACCATCAGGCGGCTGGGGCAGGTTGGAATCAGGTCGGAAAGCTCAGCGCAGACCTCGGCCAGCTTCGCGGATGCGACGATCCCCTCCCCTCCGCAGTCCTTCACGATGTAAGCCGCCTCCTCGGCGGTCAGGTAGCTGTTCACCGTGGTCAGGTAGAGACCCGAGCGGATCGCCGCCCAATAGACCTCGAAGTAGCGCGGGTGGTTCTCCATCAAGATCGCCACGTGGTCGCCGGGTCGCAGGCCCTGCGCGTACCAGAGCTGGGCCAGCCGGTTCGACCGTCGATCGAGCTCCAGGTAGCTGACCGACTCGCCAGTGCCGGCCATGATCACCGCCGGCTTGTCAGGCGTTTCGCGCGCGTACCTGCCGGGATACATCGCGATTCGCTCTCTTACCGGTAGCTCTGCCTGCGACTCAGGAGCCCACCGGCTCCATCTGCCAACTGACCATCAACTCGGCGCGGCAGGGCAGGACCCGGGTCACGTCGATCTCGATGTCGGCGTCCACCATCGCGCTGTCCGGCGCGTCGAAGCGGCCGACGATCTCCGCTTGGATATAGCCGTCATTGTCGACCCGGAAGTCGTTCGGAGTGCGGAACCTGAAGCCGGCGTTGCGCAGCGGAATACGCACGTCGAGATTCCCGAACCGGTTGAACGCGTCGACCAGCGTGGCGCAGGCTTCCGGTTGGCCCTCGGCCACGTCGCCCAGACCGGGCAGGCTGACGATGAAGGCGGTGAGAACCGCCTCGTCATCGTCGCGCTCGAGGACGAAGCGCAGCTCCTCTCCCTGGGGGCCGACGCCCACCCATTCGCCGACCGTGAAGATGACGAGCTCGACGCCCAGCAGGTCGCCCCGGTTCTCGCAACCTCCGAGCGCGAGGACGAGAAGCGAAGTGGCGAGAACGAGGGCCGCGCGGCGCAGGCGGCCCGCAGGCCGGGCGGACGGAAGGTCTCGTGCGAGCATCGGAGGCATTCAGCCTATCGCAGCGCCGCCCGTCCGCCGCCACCTTGAGATCAGCAGTCCGACACCGAAGATGGTCAGCGTGCCGACGACGGTAATCATGTAGCTGTGCAGCGCGTTTCGCAGCATCGCCAATCCCCCCTCGAGCCGCGGCGAGGCCGTCATCCACACGATGACAAGCACCCCGACGAGCACCCCGAGCTGGGCCGCGGCCCGGCCCGCCCGCGGCGCCAGCCGGTCGAGCGCGAACAGCCCGAGCAGGCCGCCGGCGAATACTCCCGACCAGGTCCACCAGACGTCGAGCAGGCTGCCGGTGCCGATCATGAGCAGGGCGGCGCCGGTACCGAGCACGCCCACACCGACAGTCGCCCGGCGCAGCACCCGCAGGTCCTCCGCTTCCGCCCCGTCCGGACCCGGCTGCGGCCGGATGTAGGTGCGGTAGAGATCGGAGAGGAACACGGTCGCCGAGCTGTTGAGCGAGGTGTCGATGCTGCTCATCGCGGCCGCGAACAGCGCCGCGATCAGGAGACCGGCGGCTCCGGCCGGCAGCCGGGTCGAGATGTAGTGCGGGAAGGCCTGGTCGGCGGCCACTCCGGCGGCCTCGGGCTGACCCTGGAAGACGACGAACAACCCGGTCCCGATGAAGAAGAAAACCGCCGACACCGGCAGGTAGAGGCCGGCCGCCAGCCACACGGAGCGCGACGCAGCGCGGTCGCTGTTCGCCGCGTGGTAGCGCTGTACGTAGCTCTGGTCGATGCCGAAGTTGTTGAAGTTGATGAACAGGCCGTAGATCAGAACGACCCAGAAAGTCGAGGTCGTGAAGTCGAACGCGAAACTGCCGAGCGAGAACTTCTCCGCCGCCTGAGCCGTCTCGACGAGTCCGCCCAGCCCTCCCGGCGCGTCGACGATCAGGAGCCCGACCACGAACAGGGCGCCGACGGTCAGCACCACGCTCTGGATCACATCGGTCCAGATCACCGCCTCGATGCCGCCGATCAGGGTGTAGATCGTGACCACGACGCCGGTGCTCAGGATGATCCAGGCCACCGGCCAGCCGGTCAGTATGTTCATCGCCAGCGCGACGCCGAACAGGATGGACCCGACGCGCGCGAACTGGGTCAGCAGGTAGCACGCGACGGCATAGGTTCGCGCCCAGCGGCCGAACCGCGCCTCCAGATGGTGGTAGGCCGAGACCGCGCCGCTTCGCCGGTAGAACGGAATCCACCAGCGCGCCGCCAGGTAGGCCGCCACCGGCAGCGACAGCGAGAACACGAAGGCGTTCCAGTTGCCGGCGAACGCCTGGCCCGGCACGCCGACGAAGGTGTTGCTGGAGAGGAACGTGCCGAACATCGACAGGCCCACCGCCCAGCCCGGCAGCGCGCCGCCGGCGACCATGAAGCCGCGCGCCGTCCGGCTCCGCCGGGCCAGGGAGAGGCCCAGAGCGATGACCGCCAGCAAGTAGGCGGCGAAGACGAAGAGATCTAGACCGCCAGTCACTCGGGCGCCAGCACCGGCGCTTCGTCCGGCCACTCCCCGCCGGACATCGGGTGCCGTGGCAGTGCCGCCGGATCGAGCACCAGGTGCCGGATGCGGGTGCGCCGGTGAGTGTAGGTCACATGGACGCGCCCGTCCCGGGTCTGGATGACCGCGGGGTACGAGTACTCGCCGTCCTGGTCCTCCAGCATCAGCGATGCGTCCCAGGTCTCGCCGTCGTCCGAGAGCGCCGCGTTCAGGCGCGAGCGTGATCCGGCCCACGCGCCATTGATCCGCACCTTGTGGTTGTAGATCAGGAGGTGCCGCCCGTCCGCCAGGGTCACGGCGTCGACGCCGGCGTCGGGGTTCGGCAGAGCGGTTGCGAAGATCGGTCCCCAGGTACTTCCCCCGTCCGGCGAACGGGCCGCCGCGATCCGGCTCTGCTTGGAACGGAACAACGCCAGTAGCCGGTCGCCGCCGAGGCGCAAGATCGTCGGCTGGATGACCCAGAAGTCGTTGCCGCCGGCCGTCCTGCCGGCAAGCGATGCCGTGCGGCTCCAGGTCGCCCCGAGATCAGCCGAGCGTTCGAAGTGCGCGCGCCACGTCGGCGCTTCGGGGGCGTCCTCGACGCTCGACCCCGCAAGGAGCGAACCGTCCGGGAGGGCGATCGGCTTGTTCTTGATCGGCCCGAGAATGCCGTCCGGCAGCCGCCGCGGGTCACTCCAGGAACGGCCGTCGTCTTCCGACTCCATGACCATGCCCCACCACAGAGGCGGGCTCGGGCCAACCTTGTAGAAGAGGAGCAGCGGCGCTCCTGCCCGGGGCGGCTGGTAGAGCACGGGGTTCCAGGTCGGGTAGCGGGCGCCGTCGGCCTGGACGCCGTTCGCGACTTCGACCGGCGGCGTCCAGCGGACGCTCGGCGACGCAGCGGCCGGGGCCGACTCGGCCCGCTCGACTTCGAGCCGGCTGAGCCAGATGCCGACATCGTCGTTGCGCTCTTCGGTACCTCCAAACCACGCGGCAACGAGCACGCCGGAGGCGGTCTCGGCGATCGTCGAAGCGTGGCACTCGGGATGCGGCGCCGTCTCGAAGATGACCTCGGCGAGGACTACGCCATCCTGGGCTGCCACAGGCGCCGCGAGCAGCGCCACAGCAGCGGCCACCGCTGCCGCGAGGACGACCGGGGGGGCCTGGCGGCGGGCGGTCAGGACCCTGCCTCCCCACCGGCGCCCGGCCGGTTCTCGGCTGTCCCGGCGAGCACCAGTTGTTCCGCCTGACGCACGATCTCGCGTGCCCGTTCAAGGAGTTCTCCGTCGGTCGCGCTGCTGATCGGATGCTCGATCACCGCGAAACGGTACTCAGGGGCCCCGCAGGCGTGCGCCATCAGCACGGCGCCGTCGACGAAGGCCGAGGTCATCACCCCGACCGCCGGCACACCTGCCCGCTCGAAAGAGACCGCGTCATGCAGACTGCACGACGAGCAGCTTCCTCAGTCGCCGACCCCGGTGATCGCCAACCGACTACGCGCCAACCGGCGCACGAGATCCACCTCCGCCGGAGCGCTGTAATTCCCCTTCGTCGCCCGCTCGACCGAGGCCACACCCCAGCGTTGCCGCAGCAGTGCCTCCACGTGGTCGAAGAGCGGCTCGACGCCTGCCTTGCCGTTCGAGAGCAACGCCACGTCGATGCCTTCTAAAGCGGCAAGCCGCGGAGCAACCCTAAGCGGCGGAGGCGAACCCTCCCAGGACGGGTCGAGCACCTGCATGGCTGGGAGTGTAGCCGGGGGCAGGAGGCCAAACGGAACCCTGCCGATCTACGTAGGAGCAGACGAGCCACGGACCGATCTCGCCAGCGACTAGTCGGTCGTGCACTCGATCTCGTGCCGCCGTATACTCGCGGCACCAAACATTGCCCCTCAACCGTTGCCCCTCGCTCGACACACCACAGATGGCAATCAACGATCAGGGCGTTGACCGACACGGCGACGGGGGCGGTCAAGAACTACCCCAAGGGGCCCGGCATCCCGGCATCCGCAATCGCTGACTCCGAGGCGTTCGAGGAGAGCTGCGAACCCTGACGATCCCCCAACACGGTCGTCGACGGAGGTTTCAGAAACGGTCGGCCTCCCAGAAGGCAAACCGCTCGGCGGGCAGGCAGCCGGCGAGCAGGCCGTCCCCGTCAGCCACACCGAGCTGGTCTGCCAGCGCCTCTGGATCGAGGCACTGGACCATCCAGGTGGCGGGAGGCCGGGCGTCCGCCCGCACCTCGTCCCAGGCTGGACGTTGCTCGACCCGGACACCGGCGCCGGCCAGTTGCTCCTCCAGGTCCCGGTCGCGAACCAGGGGCAGCCGGAGCGACTGCGCGCCTCGGTCGGCAAGGGCGGCAGCGAGCAGGTCGAGAAGGGCCGGGGCAGCATCTCCTTCCCGACCCCACTCAAGAACTCGCAACAGGCCGCCAAAGTCCGTGACCCGAAGATAGGCAGCGACAGCTCCGGCTTCCTCGGCAATCCAGATGTCCTCGTCCGGGTTGCCGGCGAGCTGGAAGCTGCCGCGCCAGTCCTCGGCGTCCCGATGGACGACGCCGTCGAGCGGCGCACCGCCCGCGCCTTCGGCGTAGCGGCGCCAGAGCCGCTCCACCGACACGCGGTCTCGTTCCGGTTCGTAGCGGCGGACCCTGCGGCTGCCAGCCTCCAAAGCCGAACCAGCGGAACTCGATTCGCGGTGCGTTCCCGCTGACCAATGCAGGATGCGGACTCCCCGCGACCAGGGCCGGTAGCCGTAGCGCCCGTACCACGCGAGCCGTTCGGCCAAGAGGTAGGACAACACCATCCCCCGCTCCCGCATCGCGTCGATCATGCGCTCCAAGAGGGCGCCGGCCAGTCCGCGGCGCCGGCAGTCCGGCCGGGTGAAGACGCTGCCGACCCCACCCATGGGCAGAATCCGGCCGCCGATCCGCACCCGGCGCGGGAAGATCTGAACGCACGACACCAAGTCGCCGTCCTGCTCCGCGACCCACACGTTGCGCGGTTCGAACGAGGCGTCGAGCTCGATGTAGCGGCCGAAGAAGTCCCGACCCCTCTGCCCGTCGGGAAAGGGCCAGCCGTCGAGAAGGTCGAGGAGGGCCTCGATCTCTCCAGGTCGAAGGACGCGGAGTTGGGTGCCGACCATACCGGCGACTCTGCCACGCCGGTGCCCCTTGACGACGCCACTCATTCCGGCCAGGCTTAGCTAGACTTAGCTATCGGAGGGGAGAAAGATGAAGGTGAACATGCACGAAGCGAAGTCACAGCTCTCGCGCTTGGGCAAGCTGGCCTGGGAGGGCGAGGAGGTCGTCATTGCCAAGGCGGGAGAGCCGTACCTGCGGCTCGAGCCCTATCGGGAGAAGCTGAAGCCACGAAAGCCGGGCGGACTGGAAGGGAAGATCTGGATGGCGCCCGACTTCGATGAACCGGACGAGGAACTCTTCGAACTGATGATGAACTCGAAGATCTTCCCGGACGAGACCTGACACATGGAGCGCCTGCTGCTCGACACGCACGCGTTCCTGTGGTGGATATCCGATGATTCGATTCTGCGCCGGAACGCCCACGCAGCAATAGCCGACCCGCGCAACGACATCTTCGTCAGCGCCATCACCGCGTGGGAGATCACGGTCAAGCGCCTCAAAGGCCAGATGGACGCCCCCGACAACCTGGCTGCGATGGTCGATGAGAAGGGCTTCACCCACCTGCCGCTCGCCTTCCACCACGCCGAGCAGGCGGCGCGCCTACCGATGCATCACAAGGACCCGTTCGATCGATTCCTGATTGCCCAGGCTCAGGCCGAGGGGCTGACGCTCGTGACTCGCGATACCCATATGCAGCTCTACGGGGTCCGGACCCTGCGCGCCTGAAGGTGTGGCCGACGGTCTGCCGGACCCACGGCGCTAGGCTTCGGCGCGTGAACCAGCGCATCCTGACACTGCTGGGGCTCTTGCTCCTGCCGCTCGCCGCGCCGGCCCAGACCGAACTGCCCGTCCGCGTCGAGCCGTTCCTGCAGCAGGTCGCCGAGTACGCCCCGCCCAACGAAACCGACGCGTCACCAGCGGCGCCCGCGCCCTCCCCCACCAGCACCGCCGACGCCCCCGGCGAATTCCGTGGAGTCGCCACGGATGCCGCCACCCTCAGCATCGCCGCCGCCTCGTCCGACGGCCTCTACCTGCGATCCGGCTCCGAGACCGCCTGGCGACGTCTGTTTCCCCGCGAAGGCGACCGGAGTTGGGCGCCCGTCGATGTCCGGGCGGTGACGTTCGACTACGACGGCAGGCTGTGGTTCGCCTCACCCCAGGGCATGGGCGCGCTCGACCTCTTCACCGGTACCTGGCGGCTCTACGACCGCACCGACGGTCTGCCCTGGAACGACCTCACCAGCCTCGCCGCGGCGCCGGACGGCTCGATCTGGGCCGGCACGACCCGCGGCCTGGTCCATCTGATCCCGGGCACGACACCGGACGACCCGCCGCGCTGGCAGTACCGGCAGGGGCGGCGCTGGTTCCCGCACGACCATGTGATGGCGGTCGATGTCGAGCCGGACGGCGCGGTCCGGGTCGAGACCGCCGCCGGACCTGGCGCGATCCACCTGCGGCCGACGACCCTGCGGCAGAAGGCGGACCACTTCGACCGGCAGATCGACCGTTTCCACCGTCGCACTCCCTACGGCTATGTCGGCGGCGTGGCGCTCGAGCGGGCGGGCGAGACATCGGCGTTCACCCAACACGACAGCGACAACGACGGCCTGTGGACCGCGATGTACGGCGCCGCGGAGTGCTTGCGCTGGGCGGTCACCGATGATCCCGAGGCTCGCAAGCGGGCACGGCGGGCGTTCGAGGCGTTGCGCTTCCTGCAGCTTGTGACCCAGGGCGGCACGCCGCCGGCCGAGCCCGGCTTCGTGGCCCGCACCATCCTGCCGACCGACGGCCCGGACCCGAACGCCGGCCGCCTCGAGAGCGACCGCCGGATGCGCGAGGAACGAGACGGACTCTGGAAGGTCATCGATCCGCGCTGGCCCACGAGTGCCGACGGCAAGTGGTACTGGAAAAGCGACACGAGCTCCGACGAACTGGACGGCCACTTCTTCTTCTACGGCCTCTGCTACGACCTTGTCGCGGCCGACGACCACGAGCGCGCCGAGGTGCGGGAAACAGTGCTGGCGATCGTCGACCATCTGGTCGACCACGACGGCGCCCTGGTCGACCACGACGGCAAACGGACCCGCTGGGCGGTGTTCGGCCCGCAGCAAGTGAACGACGACCAGGAGTGGTGGGAAGAGCGCGGCCTGAACTCGCTCTCCTACCTGACCTACCTGCGCATCGCCGAGCACATGAGCAACTCCGGTTCCGCCGACGACGCCCGTCGCGGTCAGCGCTACGCCGAAGCCGCCCGCACCCTCCTGGACGATCACGCCTACGCCGCCAACCTGCGCAACCCGAAGGTCCAGAGCGGCCCCGGCACCGGCAACCAGTCCGACGACGAGATGGCGTTCATGAACTACTACCACCTGCTCAAGTACGAGCGGGACGAGGCGCTGCGGAGCGTCGTCGCCCACTCGCTGCGCCAGTACTGGAAGCTCCTGCAGCCCGAGCGGAATCCCCTGTTCGACTTCATCCACGCCGCCGCAATCGACGGCGCCAGCTACCGCGACGCCTTCGACGACGAAACCTACAGCCGCGGCGACTTCCCCCTCGACGACGCCGTGGAGAGTCTGGTCCTCTACCCCCTCGACCGCTTCGACTG
The DNA here is from genome assembly GCA_965238135.1 of Candidatus Multivorans sp. Lineage (GTDB taxonomy): Bacteria > Acidobacteriota > Thermoanaerobaculia > Multivoradales > Multivoraceae > Multivorans. Next base: position 1,594,537 of record OZ250177.1, read on the forward strand.
GGCGCTCACGAACAGCCACCGGCTCGACGTCGTCCTGCTCCGCGAACCCGTGCGGCGCGAACTCGCGCCGCACGCGAACCAGTCCGAGCGCCCGTCATCGGGCGCTCGGATGGACCAGGAAGAACGCCGCGGTCCGCGGGGCCACCTGCTCGACGGTCGGGTGCTGCCGATCGACGAGCGCTATGTGAACCACTGGAACCACGACCCGTGGCGACTCGATCACGGCGGCCAGGGCCGTTACCTGGCCGACGGCGCGAGCTTCCTGCTGCCCTACTACCTCGGCCTCTACCACGGCCTGATCGAAGACACAGCCGGCGAAGCGGGCACGGAGGCCGCGGAGTGACGACCAGCGAGGTCGCCGACTCCCCGCGCGTGGCGCTCCAGCTCTACACACTGCGCCGGCAGGCCCAGGAGAACCTCGAAACCGCCCTGGACCAGGCCGCCGAAGCCGGCTACCGCGAGATCGAGTGGTTCGGCGGCCTCTGGAACCGCACGACGGCCGAACTGCGACAACTCCTCGCCGACCGGGGCCTCTCCCTGGCGGCGGCCCACGTGCCCCTGGCCGACCTGGAAGCGGCCCCGGCCGAGGTGATGCAGACCTTCCGCGAGCTCGACTGCGAAGTCCTGGTCTGCCCCTGGCTCGACGAAGCCCAGCGAGGCGACGGCGGTCGCGCGCACTACCTGGAACTCGGGGGGCGGCTCGATCTGCTGAGCTACCGGTTCCGTGCCGGCGGCTTTCGCTTCGGTTACCACAACCACGAGTTCGAGCTGCTGCCGTTCGACGATGGCGAACCGGAGCGCCTCGGCGTGGACGGCCTGCGCGTGCTCGCCTCCTGCCGCTCGCACGACGGTTGGGGCCTGGAACTCGACATCTACTGGGCGGCCTTCGCGGGCCACGATCCGGCCGCCTTGATCCGCGAACTGGGCGACCGGGTCCACATCCTGCACCTCAAGGACGGACTGCTGCCCGGCGCGCCGGCCGAACGCGGCCCGGAGCGCGCCACCGCCGAACGCTGGTTTCGGCCCCTCGGCGCCGGCGATCTCGACGTGGCCGGCTGCGTCGAGGCGGCACTCGAAGCCGGAGTGCGCCTCTTCGTCGTCGAACAGGACGGGACCGCGGAGGCGGATGGATCGCCCGAAGAAGACGCCGGCGCCAGCCTGCGGCATCTTCGGGCCGCCACGCCCCTCGGCCGCTCCCTGACCGCCCGAGAAGCCGGATGACCTGGGGCCTCTCCGGGCTCGATACCGCGATCGTCCTCGTCTACCTGGCGGGCGTGCTGGTCATCGGCACCACCTTCAGCCGCTACGTGAAGACCAGCGGCGACTTCCTGCTCGCCGGCCGCGCCCTGCCCTTCTGGGCAATCGGCATGTCGATCGTGGTCAGCGACATCGGCGCCACGGACTTCATCGCCGTCGCCGGCGGCACCTACCGCTACGGGCTGGCGCAGGCCAACTTCGACTGGCTCGGTTCGATGCCGGCGCTGCTGATCGCCGCCTTTCTGATCGTGCCCTTGTACTGGCGAAGCGGCGTCTACACCGTGCCCGAGTTCCTGGGCCGCCGCTACGGCGACGGCGTGCGCAGCTTCCTCGCCCTGGCCTGGGGCGTGATCCTGGTGCTCAACCTGGGCATCATGATCCACGCCACGGCGCTGCTCATGCGCACCGTACTCGGCTGGGACCCACAGCTCTCGATCTGGATCACCACCGGCATCGTCGGCATCTACACGATCAGCGGCGGTCTGGCGGCGGTCGTGATGACCGACGTGCTGCAGCTCATCGTCATGTTCGTCGGCGGCGCCGCCCTGGTCGCCCGGGCGCTCTACGAAGTCGGCGGACTGGCGGCACTGCGCGAGGGCGTCCTGAACCAGGGGCCGCAGTACGCCGACCACTTCTCCCTCTACCTGCCGCACGACACGGCGACTCCATTCCCCTGGACGGGCATCGTGCTAGGTCTCGGCATCGTCCTCTCCGTGGCGTACTACACCGGCAACCAGACGATGGTGCAGCGGGCGCTCGGCGCGCGCAGCGAGTGGGACGCGAAGGCCGGCGTGCTGTTGGCCGGTTTCCTCAAGCTGTTCATTCCGCTGCTCGTCGCGCTGCCGGGACTGGCCGCGATCCTGATCGTCCCCGACCTTCAGAACGCCGACGAAGCGGTGCCAACCCTGATCGCCCAGTTGCTGCCGCCCGGCCTGCGCGGCCTGATGTTCGCGGCCTTCCTGGCCGCCCTCATGTCGAGCGTCGACTCGAACCTGAACTCGGCGGCCACCCTCTGGAGCCGCGACCTGCTCGGCCGGCTGCGCCGGCGTTGGGCCCGGGCCGAGATCGGAACCGCCGCGGAACTCCGCTTCGGCCGCATCCTGTCCGCGGTGCTGCTGCTCGCCGCGGCCTTCATCGCCCCCGAGATCGAGCAGCGCTTCAGCAACATCTACAACGCGATCCAGACCGTCTTCTCCCTGATCCAGGGGCCGACTCTGGCGGTGCTCCTGCTCGGCATCCTGTGGCGCGGCGCCAACCGCTACGGCGGCGCCGCGGGTCTGGCGGCGGGCGTAGGGCTCTGCCTGCTCCTCAACAGCCCCGCCATGGACGGGCTGTTCCCGTCCGAGGAACCCTTCCTGTTCGTCGCCTGGTGGTCCTTCGTGTTCACCCTCGCCGTGACCTGGATCGTCAGCCGGTTGACGCCCCCCGAACCGCCAGAGCGTCTCCGGGGCCTGGTCTGGGGCGAGGTACGGAACGACGAGGCGGTGCAGGCCGCGCTGCAGGCGCGGGTCGCCCACCTGCAGGAGGGAGGCGAAGCGCCATGAGAGCGATCCTCGAGTTCATCCTCGGGCCGATCAACAGCGCGCTCGGCGCCTTGCCGCTCTGGAGCGCGCGGATCGCCGTGGCGCTGCTGCTCATCCTGCCGGCGGTCGCCGTCTGGCGGCTCAGTCGAGACTGGGTGCTGCGCGGCGCGCCCGACCGCGCCAAGTGGCGCGACCTGCGGGTCTGGGCGGCGCTGTTCATCGTCCCTTACCTGATGATCTACCTGCTGCTGGCGTAGCGGGACACACGGACCGGGAGCGCGTTAGGATCCGTCCCATGGCCGAGCCCGTCCGCGCCGCTGTGCCGAAGCTCCCGCAAGAACCGCGGGATCCGGAAGCGGCAGCAATCGATCCGGCCGACTTCCCCGGCTGCCAGGCGGTCCACATCCCACGCGAGGAGATCGAGGACTACGACGGCCGTCTCGAGTACTGGGAGGCACACACGGAGACCGCCATGGTGGTGTGCGAGCCGACTACCCGCTACCACGAACGACCGTCGCACCGGCTCGGCTGGCTGGCTGGCCGGATAGCAGCCTCCAGGGGAACACTGATCGAGATGGAGGGGACGACCGACCTGGTGCGGTTCGACACTTGCGGCGAGCGAAAGGTGCTGATGCAGGCGGACCAGATCCTGTACCTCCACCCGCCCGCTGCCGAACTGAACCCGTCGGTCAACGTGGATGGAGACGTCATGCCGGACGTGGTGCTGGAGGTGGACTACTCGACCGACGTCCGGGTGCGCAAGCTGGCGCTCTACGAGGCCTGGGGATTTCCCGAAGTCTGGGTCGATGTGCCGGACGCGCCCTCGCGGCGCCGCCCGAAGTCCCGTCGCTCAGGACTGACGATCCACGTTCTCGAGGCTGGCCGCTTCCGGACAGTGCCGAGCAGCCGAGCCTTCCCGGGCTGGACGGCGGAGGAGATCCATACGGCGCTGAACGAACCCGTGACATCTCCCGAGACCATGACGGTGCTGCACCGGGTGGGGCGTGCCTTGGGCACCGCGGAAGGAACCGGCCCGGACGACGATGTGTGGCTGCGCACCGAGCGCGACGAGAGTCGCGTCGAGGGCCGCGCCGAGGGCCGCGCCGACGTGCTGCGCGCCGTGCACGGCATCCTCGAGGCACGCGGCATCCCGACCACGCCGGCATTGGCAGTGCAGTTGGCGGAACTCACGGATGGTTCCGTGGCCGAGTTGATTCGCGCCGCGCAGACGTGCGCGAACGCGGCAGAGTTCCTGCGACTGCTCCGGCGCCGGTAGCTACCAGCCTCACAGCCATGGCCGCCAACGACAACCGCGACCGCTCGACGGCCCGCATCCTCGGCGTGTTCCTGGCCGTGCTGGCGGTTCCGGTGCTGGCCGGGGGCTTCGCCGCGGCCGAATCGATCGACCTGGCTCTCGGTACGGCCGCCGGAGCGGCGCTGCTCCTGGCCGCCGCGGTGCTGATGATCTACGGCAACCGCAGCGGATCGAAGGGGGCTCGGAAGCGCTGACGGAGCAGTTGCAGCAGGCCTCGGACGGGTGTCGGGCGCCGGCCGAGGACGTCCACTCGGTCGCGCCCGGGATCTCCAAAGACGAGGCTCGTCGACTCCTGGCCGGAGGACGGATCCGGCGGTGGCTTCGAGGCCGACCGCTCGGACTCGAACTCCTGGACCTGCCCCATTGGCTCGCAGAGTACGAGACGCGAAAGCCCCTCACCGGAACGGAAACGGCATCCGTTCCGCAAGCAGACAAGGCGCACGCAACCGGTCCCATCGCCATCCTGGTCTGCCGGCTGAGCGGCCAGGCAGCACGGATTCGGACCGAAGACCTGACGACATCGACGCCGAGCGCCGAGACCCTGCCACCGCTCCTCGAACCCGCCGAGGCCGAAGAACGGGCCGCGGAGTTCGTCGATCGACTTCTCCTCGTTGCCGCCCGTGGAAAGCGCTCGCGCGAGCGCGGCCCGCTGCTTCGTTCCGAGCCCTGCGCCTACCCCTACTGGGTCGAGTACTTCCGACGTCGCAGCAGTATCGACTTCCGCGCCCTGGACGCGGTCTCGGGCCAGCCGGCCGGAACAGCCGTTCGCAACGCCATCGCGTCCGGCTTGGCTGATGCCGCCAGGAACGGGTGACCTGCTCGGCGGATCGGGTATCAGGGCGATGGAGCGGCCGGGGGTGCGTCCGCGCCCGGAGGAGGCAGGTTCAGCAGCCTGCGGGCCTGCCCGAGGGTCGGGAGCGGCCCGATCTTCGGACGCTTCTTCACGATCTGGAAGACCCTCCCTTCCAACTGCTTGCGGATGCGGGGCGCCAGGCCCTCGGCCGCGGAGACCCTCCCCTGGGGCCGAGCGGTCAGCGTCTGCACGATGCCGCGCAACGCGTCCGAAGCTACACCGAGTTCCGTCTCGTCGAGCAGGTACTCGGCTGCCAGATCGGCGGTCTCTCGCTCGGCGGTCCGGCACCGCACCTCCTCCGGCCGCTCGTGGACGGCCTCTTCGACGCAGGCTTCGAGCTTCGGCCGAAGGAACTCACGCCGGTGCTCCGCGCCCTCGTACTCGCGAAGCCAGTCGTCGTCCACGTCGTGCTCGAGTCGGCGCACGAACTCGCGTCGATCCTTCGCTTCATGCAGCTTGCGCATCCAGCCGTTCGACTTCAGCGTGTCGGCAACCGACGCGACCTGCTCCATCTCGGCCTCGTTGACCAGGTATTCTCCCGCCATCCGCTCGAGTTCCTCCCGGAGGACTGCCCCGAGTTCCTCCAACTCTGCCGAGACTGGCGCATTGCCACGAGACAGCCGGTTCAACCCGCTCGCAACGGCCTTGGCGGCGCCCAAGCCGCCACCGACCGAACCCACGAGGCCACCGACGAATCCGCCAATCGTCGTGCCTACTCCGGGGGCGATCACCAGCACGCCGTCGACCACGCGGTCTGCCCCGTGAACCGCATTCGACATGCCCACGACTTCGGCCACGCGGCCCCGCAGACGGTCGAGCAGCGTGTTCGCGTCTTCGGCAGCGAAGCCGTGGCCGCCCGGGGTGTAGGACCTCGCGATCTGCGTCCGTTCCAGACACGACCAGACCCGCGCCCTCGGCAGCAGCGTCTCCCGCCTTTGCTGCCACCCTTGCAACGCCCGCGGCCGCCTGCGCCCTGATCTTTGTGAGCGCCTTCATCCATCCCGTCCGGCATCCACGCGGACCCTGGCGGCCACCACGATCTTCCCGGCGGCTTCGAGAGCCGCCTCCGCCATCGGCCGGCAGTAGGTTGTGAACGGGACGCCTCCCGCGAGGCCATTCGGATAACGGGACGAAATGTAGTGGACATCGAGGGCTTCGCCCTGGTCCAACAGTTCCTTCAACTCGGGCACGGCTTCGGCGAAGTGGTCGATGAGTTCGACGATGGAGTGCCCGCGAACGCGTCGCGCTCCCGAGCCGTACACGATCGCCTTGACCGCCTTCTCAGCCGCCTGCTGGGAGATGAAGCAGACCTGGTTGTAGTGCCGTCCTTCGAGAGCGTATCGAGCAAAGCCGAGGTCGTACTCGGCCTGCTCAAGCCAGCGCTCAGCCTCGGCCCGCGCCTTGGCTGGCGGCAACGGTCCCAAGAGCTTCGTGCCGCCCCGCAGGGCCTCAAGTTCACGCTCGATCGTCTCCGCCCATGGCGTTCCCACGTAGACCTGCTTCGCTTCCACCAACGCGGTGATGAGGAAGGGCCGTTCCTGCTCCTTCATCGCCTCGAGTTCCTCCGGCGTGTAGACCAGGATGTCCACCGCTCCGCCGGCCTTGAGGATCGCGGGCATGTAGGACATGGGACGGGTCGGGGACGGCTCGTCGCTCGGCTGCACGACAATCAGGTCGATGTCGCTCTCGGCGTCCGCCGTACCCCGCGCCTGGGAGCCGAAGAGCCACGCTCCGCAGGCACCCTGCTCCTCCAGCAACGGGCGCATCGCATCGAGAAACGTTGAGAGGCGGCTCATGGCGGAAGCCTATATCGCCCGACCGACGCCGCATCCGGGCTGCTTGCTCACCTCTCACCTCCAAACGCGGACTCGACGCTCCGGTTGACGACATCCCCGCCGGTATCTTCGCCACGCCTCATCACCTCACGGCAAGCCGGGAGGCCGGGAGGAATGCAGACGCGCCCTCCCCTCCGTCTTGACTTAGACTTCCGTCCTTCCCGACCGAGGAGACCAGAATGGCCGACGCCTTCGACACGCCGACCTATATCTGTGGACCGCTCCGGTCCCCCAAACAGATGCTCGCCGAGCAGGAGTACGGCGGGCACGTGTCCATCCACGACGACTCGACGGCGGAGAAGATGGGGTTCAGGGCCGGCCCGATCGAGGGTCCGACGCACTTCAGCCAGTTCGAGCCCCTGCTCTACGGCCTGTGGGGGCAGGAGTGGTTCGAGACCGGCTGCCTGAGCGCCCACTACCGGAACATGGTGGTCGAGGGGGAGCAGGTGCGCGCCTACGTCGAGCAGCCGGCCGACGGCCAGACCCAGGTCCGCATCCGGGCCGAGAAAGCCGACGGCACGGAGGTGCTGATCGGCACCGCCTCGATCCGCGGCGACGTCGAGTCCTCCGAGATCGGGACCCGGATGGCGCGGCTGCGGCCTCCCGGGCCTCTCGTAATCATGCGCGATCTCGAAGTCGGGATGAAGGGCAAGGGGCTCGAAGAGGTGAGGATGGACTTCGACCAGCACATGGGCAGCCTCTATCCCTTCAGCCTGAATCGGAAGCTCGACGCGATCACCGAGCCCTCGCCCTGGTACACCGAGGACGAGGGCGGCTCGTCGCCCTGGGGGCGGGCAGTCATCCCGCGAGAGATGATCAGCGTGCTCGGCGGCTACTCGAACCGCAAGGCCGGCTTCCGCACCCGCGGACCGGCCCTGGGCCTGTTCGCGGGCCAGCAGATCCGGATGATCCGCGGGCCCCTGTTCGTGGGCCACGACTACCTGCTCGAACGCGAGATCGTCGCCCTGAGCGAGAGCCGGCGCACCGAGTCGTACTGGGTCAGGACCACCTTCCTCAACGCGGAGTCGAAGGAACACATAGCCGAGATGATCTTGAACCATGCGACGCTCAAGCACTCCTTCGCCAACTACGAAGAAGAACTGGCGGCCATGGCATGAATGAAACGAACGCCGAGCCGATCCACGGCCAGATGACCTACGACGAGTCGGTCGCCTACCTGACCGCCCCGGGCGCCGACTACGAGCTCGTCACGGAGTCCGTGCGCGGTGTCGAGTACAAGGTGTTCAAGAACCTGCCGGCGACGCTGCGCGATGTCTACGACCAAGCGTTGCAGGACCACGGCGACAAGGACTTCCTCGTCTTCCAGGACAGCCGCCTGACCTACGCCGAAGCGTACGGCCGCGCCGCGGCGATCGCGCACCAGTTGATCCACCGCTACGGCATAGGGAAGGGCGACCGGGTGGCGATCGGCATGCGGAACTACCCGGAATGGGTGATCGCCTTCATGGCGATCACGTCGTCCGGCGCGATTTCGGTGTCGCTGAACGGTTGGTGGTCCGGGGAGGAACTGGAGTACGGCTTCAAGGACTCCGGCGCCAAGCTCGCCTTCTTCGACCAGCAGCGCTACGAACGCGTCGCCAGCCGGTTGCCCGACCTCGGCGTTGTGAGCATCGGCGTGCGCTGGGACGGCGACCCGCCCGACGGCGTCGACGATTTCGGCGCGGTGTGGCGCGAGGCAGCCGGCCAACCGATGCCCGACATCGAACTCGGCGTCCACGACGACGTGACGATCCTCTTCACGTCCGGCACCACCGGCTTCCCCAAGGGCGCCGTCTCGACCCATCGCGGCGTGCTCAGCGGCATCGGCAGTTGGGGCTTCTACGGCGCGCAGCGGATCGCCATGGGCCTGCTCGAGGAACCGGAGGAGAACCCCGAGTTCCAGCCCTCGATCCTGATGCCCCTGCCGCTCTTCCACGTCAGCGGCAGCCACGCCGGCCTGCTCGCCTCCTTCGGCGCCGGCCGCAAGATCGTGATGATGTACAAGTGGAACCCCGAACTCGGCCTGGAGCTGATCGAGCGGGAGCGGGTCACGTCCTTCAACGGCGTGCCCACGATGACCTGGGAGATGCTGCAGTCGCCTTCGCTCAAGGATCGCGACCTGCGCAGCCTGGCCGCGGTGTCCGGCGGCGGCGCGCCGATCCCCGGCGGCATGGTGGATCGCCTGCAGGTTCTGATGCCCGACAAGCACTGGTCCTTCGGCTGGGGAATGACCGAGACGAACGCCGGCGGCGCCGGCAACACGGACGAGGGCCTGGTCGAGAAGCCGGACAGTTGCGGCAAGCCGTGCCCGATCGTCGAACTGAAGATCATCGACGACGACGGCAACGAACTGCCGTCCGGCGAGCAGGGCGAACTGATCATGAAGTCGTCGATGAACATCCGCGGCTACTGGAACAGTCCGGAGGCGACCGCGGAGACGATCCAGGACGGTTGGCTGCGCACCGGCGACATCGCCGAGATCGACGAGGACGGCTTCCTCTACATCCGCGACCGCAAGAAGGACATGGTCCTGCGCGGCGGCGAGAACATCTACTGCGCCGAAATCGAGCGCGTCGTCTACTTGCACCCCGCCGTCTACGAAGCCGCGGCCTTCGGCGTCCCCGACGACCGGCTGGGCGAGGAACTGGCGGTGGTCGTCGTGCCCAAGGACGGCGCCGATCTTGAGGCGGCCGATGTGCGGGCTCACGTCGGCGAGCATCTGGCGCGCTTCAAGGTGCCGCGCTACGTCTGGCTCCAGGACGAGCAGTTGCCGCGCGGCGCCACCGAGAAGATCCACAAGCGCACCCTGCGCGATCAGGTACTGCGTGAAGCTCCGGAATTCCGGTGACGCCGGCTCGCCAACCCACCGCACCGAGGACCAGATGACCACCGACGAAGTTCGGATCGAACCGGGCGACCCCGCCGATCCCGCCTTCGTGCGCCTGCACGAGGCGCTCGACCGCGAACTCGGTGAGCTCTACCCCGCGGACAGCATCTACAGTGTCGCGCCCGACAAGCTGGACGCCCCGGGCTGCTGCCTGCTCCTCGGCCTGACCGCCGGCGGCGAGGCCATAGCATGCGGCGCGCTCCGCCGCCTCGGACCCGAGCAAGCCGAAGTCAAGCGGATGTACGTGGCCCCCGAGTACCGTCGCCAGGCCTTGGGGCGGCGCATCCTCGAAGAACTCGAAGCCCGCGCCGCAGCCTTCGGCTACCGCTCGCTCCGCCTCGAGACGGGCGAGATGCAGCCGGCAGCGATCAATCTCTACCGCTCCTTCGGCTACGTCCAGATCCCCTGCTACAACGAGTACGCCTACGACCCGCACAGCCTCTGCTTCGAGAAGCGGCTGGACGCGGGCGGCGGCCAGGAGCTTGCGCCGCAGAACGCAACGCAGTGAGGTTTTGGGGCGCAAGCTCCTGGCGAGGTGGGGGCTGGGGCCAAACACGGAGCCTGCGACGGGTTTGGCGGCGCTAGTATCCGTTGCAATGGCCAACCCGTCGGACAGTTCCTCCACGGGACCGCGAGCGCGGGGGTCTCGTCCGCATCCGGTTAGCGACCTCACCGACCAGATCGGTCGCCGCCAGGCCCTCCAGGTGATCGGCGGCGCCGCCGCCCTGCCGTTGCTGCCGGCGGAACTGTTCGCGAATGCCCACCTCGCCCATGTCCACCTGCACCAGCAGGAAACCGGCGGTGAGCCTGCCCCGCTCACGGTCCTCACCGAGCACCAGGCCGGCACGCTGAACGCGATCGCCGAGCGCATCCTGCCGACGACGGACACCCCGGGCGCCGGCGACGCCGGGATCCCCGGCTTCGTCGACCGGCTGCTGGAAGGCTGGCTGCCGGACGCCGCGCGGAGTCACCTGCTCGCCGAACTCGACCGCTTCGACACCCGGGCGAGCGAGCGCCATCCGGACACCGCCGGCTTCGTCGACCTCTCCGAGTCCCAGCAGGACGCGCTCCTGACCGAGGCGCAGGACGAAGCGATCGCCCAGCGCGACGGCCGCGCCTTCTCGCGCAACCCGGACCGGCTCCAGGAGCAACCGTTCTTCGACCTCGTCAAGTGGTTGACCGTGTTCGGGTACTACACCTCCGAAGCGGGCATGAAGTCGGAACTCGGCTACCGGATCGTCCCCGGCCGTTGGGACCCCTGCGTCGACCTCGAGGACGCCTGAGGCCCGCCGCGACCATGGTTCAGATCATCGAGCGCAAGGTCTGGGACGCGATCGTCATCGGCTCCGGCATCACCGGCGGCTGGGCGGCGAAGGAGCTGACCGAGAAGGGCTTGGAAACGCTGGTCCTCGAGGCGGGCCCGCCGGTGGTGCCCGAAGAGGACTACAACGAGCACACGCCACCCTGGCAGATGCCGTACCGGGGCCTGAATGACCGCAAGCAGCAAGCCGACCGCCAGCCGATCCAGAGCCGCGCCAACGCCTGCGACGAGTGGTCGAGCAAGTTCTTCGTCGACGACATCGACAACCCCTACTCGCTCGGCGAGGGCTCCCAGCAGTTCCTGTGGATTCGCGGCCGTCAGGTGGGCGGACGGTCGCTGCTCTGGGGCCGGCAGAGCTACCGCTGGAGCGACCTCGACTTCGGCGCCAACGCCCGCGACGGCTACGGCACGGACTGGCCGATCCGCTACCCGGATCTGGCGCCCTGGTACGACCACGTGGAGTCGTTCGTCGGCATAGCCGGCCAGTCCGAGAACGTGCCGCAGCTTCCCGATGGCCAGTTCCTGCCGCCGATCGCCATGAGCTGCATGGAGGAGCGGATCCGCGCCGATCTCGACCGCGCCTTCGGGGGCACGCGCCGGTTCACTCCCGCCCGGGTCGCCGTGCTCACCCGCCACCACCTCGGCCGCCGCGCCTGCCACTACTGCGGCATCTGCCGTCGCGGCTGCATGAGCCGGTCCTACTTCTCGAGCCTCAACGCGACTCTGCCGGCCGCCGAGGCGACCGGCCGCTTGACCGTGCGCCCCAACAGCGTCGTCTACAACCTGGTCTACGACGAGCAGCAGGACCGTGTGAGCGGCGTCCACCTGGTCGACGGCGAATCCCTGGAGTCGATCGAGGTCTCCGGCCGTCTCGTGTTCCTGTGCGCGTCGACGATCGAGTCGGCGAGAATCCTCCTGAACTCGGCGACCCCCCGCTTCTCCGAGGGCCTGGCGAACTCCAGCGGTCAGGTCGGCCGCAACCTGATGGACCACATCTTCCAGGCCGGCGCCAACGGCAATCTGGACGGCCTGGAGGACAAGACGACCTTCGGGCGGCGGCCGAACGCCTGCTACCTGCCCCGCTTCGTGAATCTCGACGGCGACCGGGCGGAGGCAACCCGGGAGAAGGACTTCCTGCGCGGCTTCGGCTACCAGTGCGGCGCCCGGCGGCCGACCCAGTGGCAGGGCGGCATCGGCCAACCGGGCTTTGGCGCCGACTACAAGGCCAGTTTGCGCGGCCTCGGCCCCTGGCGCCTCAATTTCACCGGCTTCGGCGAGAACCTGCCGAACCCGGACAACCGGGTAACCATCGACCCGGAGCTCAAGGACCGCTGGGGCATCCCCGCCGCCCGGATCACGATGAACTACGGCGAGAACGAGCGCGCCATGCGCGAGGGCATCCAGAACCGCGCGGCCGAGATGCTGGAAGCGCTGGGTGCTACGAACATCCGCACCTTCAACCGCAACTCGCTGCCCGGCTTCGCGATCCACGAGATGGGCACGGTGCGGATGGGCCGGGATCCCGAGACCTCGGCGCTGAACGGCTGGTGCCAGTCCTGGGACGTGCCCAACCTGTTCGTCACCGACGGCGCCGCGATGGCGTCTTCCGCCTGCCAGAACCCGAGCCTGACCTACATGGCGCTCACCGCCCGCGCCTGCGACTACGCGGTGCGGCAGATGCGGCGGCTGGAATTCTGAATTCACCGACAGAAGGCGCCGAATCCGGCCGCGCAAGCTCTATGATTCCCAGGAACAGAACGGAGAGGAGCAACTCCATGCGTCCGACCTACCGCCCCGCCCTTACCTGTCTCGTCGTCGTCGCCCTGGCCGCAGGCCTCGCCGGCTGCGCCGCCGAAGACGTCGACACCCACCGCTTCGAGGAGGTGGCCCCCGGCGTCTACTTCGTCGTCGGCACGGGCTCGATCTTCGTCCAGAGCAACTCGATGCTCGTGCTCACCGACGAGGACGCACTGGTCGTCGACTCCCACGTCACGCCGGCCGCGGCCCGCGCCCTGCTCGCCGCGATCGCGGAAGTCACCGACAAGCCGGTGACCCACCTCGTGAACACCCACTACCACTTCGACCACGCGCACGGGAACCAGGTCTTCCCCGAGGACGTGGCGATCGTCGGCCACGAGTTCACCCGCGAGATGCTGATGAGCGACGTTCTGGAGCAGGGCACGTTCCAGAACTTCTCCAACTGGATCCCCGACCAGATCGCGGAGATGAAGAAGAACGCCGACGCCATGGAGGACGGCGAGGACAAGGAAGATCTGATGCAGCAGATCGCTGTCCAGGAGGCCCACTACGTCGACCTCGGCGAAACCGAACCGACGCCGCCGAACATGACGCTCAAGAAGCGAATGACGATCCACCGCACCTGGGAAGGCCAGGACCGGCCGATTGAACTGCTCCACCTCGGCCGCGGTCACACCGGCGGCGACGTGGTCGTCCTGCTGCCCAACGAGCGGGTTGTGTTCACCGGCGACCTGGTGCTGGCCGGCGGCGCCTACATCGGCGACGCCTACATCGACGAATGGCTCGAAACGCTGGACCGTTTCGAGGAACTCGAGTTCGACCTGATCCTGCCCGGCCACGGGGAGGCGTTCAGCGACATGGCCCAGGTGGCGGCGCTGCGCGACTTCCTGAGCGACTTCTGGAACCAGGCCGTGAGCGCTCGCGACCAGGGTCTGACCGCCGAAGAGGCGATCTCGACGATCGAGTGGCAGGGCTTCCTGGCCACGGCCCCGGACATGCTCAAGCTCCAGTGCGTAGAGCGCGCGTACGCCGTGATGGACGCCTCAAATGGCGAGGAAAACACCGATTCCGCATAAACCGGGTGCCACTTGGAAGAGGGCATCCTTATCGCTAAGTTACGCCTTTTGTGGTATTTACAGAGAATCGGCGTTAGCATCCCGGCATGGAACAGCAGCACGTTGCCCCCCCTTCGATCGGCCCCGACGCGCTCGGGCGCGCGGTGGAGCGAGCAAGCGGCTGGCTACTGGAGCGGTACGGCGAGGAAGTCGAGTGGGCGATCGAGGACCAGTTCCTGATCGGCCTGGACGACCAGGAGCGGATCGACCTCGAAGAGCAGTTGCAGGCCCGCAGTGGCCGCGACCAGGCCATCTTCTTCGCCAACGCGATGAGCTGCCTGCTCGCCCAGGGCCGCTTCGAGCCGGACGCCGACGAGGGCGACTGCCGCTCCTTCAGCTTCGCCGACAAGCTGCTCGGAGCGGGCGGGCTGCTGCTGGAAGTGACGGAGCGGCGCTGGCTGGAGGCACTGGTCGGAAGCCGCCTGCAGCTCTACCGCATCGGTCCCGAGAACGGCCGGGTCGCGCTGGAAGAGGTGACAAGCCGCCAGCAGGTCCGGGTCGAACCGCATCCGGCGATGGAGCCCCTGGAAGCCGGCGATCTCGTCGGCACGCGCGTCGTGGCCTTGGAGGGCGAGACGACGGGACGTCTGTGCGGAGTCTTCGGCTTCCCGGCCGGCGCCGCCGAACGGGGACTCGTCGAGCTGGTGGAAACGGCCGCGGCGCACCCCCGCAGCAGCCGTGGCGAGATCCTCGGGATCGCCGAAGTGGTCGCCATCGCCTGGCTGCGCTCCTTCCTGCCCGATGGGTCGACGCGGGGGCCTCAGGCCGTCGTGGACGGCGGCGCCGAGCCGCCCAGCACGCGCGGGGTCCTGAAGTGGCCCGTCTCCGGCGACTGAGCGGGAGTCTCTCCAGAGGCGCCGGCCCCAGCCGGACGCGCCTGCCCGGCGTCCTGGCAGTCGCCCTGTGCGGACTCCTCGGAGAGGTCGCCTCCGCGGCCGCCCAGACCGCGGGGGGCGAGGTCGCCATCGGACCGGTGGCGATCCGCAGCTACCAACTCCTGGTGCCGCATGAGTTGGCCGGCAGCGGCATCGACCCGGAAGTCGAAGTTCGGGTCGAGATCGATGCCGCGGGAAGGGTGTCCGACGTTGAAGTCCTCGCCATCGATCCGCCGTCGGAGTTCGACGATCTGCTGCGGTCGCACGTCGAGAGCCGGGTCGCGGGTTGGCGCTACGGACCCGCCCGGGATGCGGAGGGAAACCCGGCGAACACGACCCTCTCCTGGCGCATGAAGTTCGAGAGCCCGAGCGAAGGGCGCCGATCTCCGGTCACGGACCGTCGCTTCGACCCACAGCTCGACGTGCTGGTCTTAGCCGGCCGCCTCCCGAGAACAGCCGCGCCGCTGACTCCGGCCCAACGCGGTCGCGCCCTGAGCCGCACCGTCGAGGTCGCGGAGAAGCACATCGACGCGGAGCATCGGAGACGTCGCGAAACACCCCGCTTCATTCTGATCAGCGACGCCGCGGAAGCGGCGCAGGTCGACATCCTGGCCGGCAACATGGAGTCGGTCTTCGCGGTCTACCACTCGCTCTTCGATCCGCACATCGAGCCGCTGCCGGAGAACTTCAAGACCGTCGTTTTTCTGTTCAGCAGGGAAGAGAGCATCCGCCGGCTCCAAACAGAACTGGGTGGACAGGGGTTCGGCTACGGCTTCTACCGTTCGCCCGGCTTCATGGCCTTCCACCAGGAAGTCGAACACTCCGACCATCTGCTGAGCGCAATGCTCCACGAGGCCTTCCACGCCTTCAGCGACAGCCATTTGAGGGCGCCGGGCAAGGAACTGCCGAGATGGGCCGAGGAGGGGCTGGCCGAGTACTTCGGTAACTCGAAGATCCGGAAGGGCAGCCTCATTCCCGGTAAGACGAGCCACGGCAGGTACGTCGTTGCCCACGGCGGCCCCGCCCGGCGGATACGGAGCCTGGCGAGCTGGAGCCTGGAGGACGCCCGCTCGGCCTTACGACGCCGCGAGGCGCCCACCGTGGCCGAGCTGCTAGAAGCGACCCGCGAGACGTTCTACGGCGAGCGCTACCAGCTCTACTACGGTTACTCCTGGTTGCTCACGCACTTCCTCCACCATGGCAGGGAGGCGTGGGACACCGAGAAGCCGTTCGCCAGAATGCTGCTCTACCTGGTCGAGGGCTATTCGGGACAGGATGCGATGGCAGCAGCATTCCAGATCGCCCCGGAAGAACTGCAGCCCGAGTTCGAACGCTACGTTCGAAAGTTCTAGGATTACTCCTCCCCGAGGGCGTCGTACGCGGCCTGGTGTCGGGCCGCCTCGTCTTCGCGACCTAACGAGCGGTACGAAACCCACAAGTGGTAGTGGGCCAGACGCCGCTCCGGATCGAGTTCCAGAGTTCGCAGGAGCCGCGGAATCGCATTCTCCCAGCGCTCCAGGTTGGTCAGTGCCAGCCCGCTGAAGAAGAACGTATCCGCCCGCTGATCGTTCAACTCGGAGGCCCGATCCAACGCCTGCCACGCCTCGTCCCAGCGCTCCGCCCGGTACGCCGCAAAACCCAGGTTGTACCAGACCGCCTCCATGTGACCCAAGTTTTCGGCCGCCCGCTTCAACAGCTCGATCGCGTGGTCGAAATTGCCGGCGCTCAACTGGTTCGCGCCCTCGTTCAGCAGCGACTGGGGATCCGTCACGTCCTGCCACCTGTCCGCGACCACCTGCTGATGTGCTGCCCGTTCCTCGGCTGTGCCGTAGAGATGCACGAGCGCTCCCCTTGCTTCGACTCCCGCCCAACTCTGCGGCGGAGCGTGCTCCTCCGCCAGGCGGAACAGTCTCTCCGCCTCCTCGAGACGGCTGGCATCCCGCAGATTCCAGGCCGCCGCCAGGATCTCGGCCGCGTAGTCATTGAGCGCCATGTCATCTTCGTGGTCCACCTCGCCGGCAAGGAGCTCGAGCTGCCGGATCGCCTCGTCGACGCGTCCGGCACGGGCAAGGGCCCTCACGTGGCGTGAGCGAATGGAGAAGCCACCGTCCTCGGCCATCTCGCCCAGGAGGTCGGCGGCCGCGCTCCAGCGCTGCTGAGCATTCAAGAGCCGCAGCAAAGCCCAGGCGAGTTCCTCGTTCCGCGGCTCCAGGCCGCGCAACTCGATCAGCGTCACCGTCGCTTCCTCGCCACGCCCCAGGCGCTGCTGCAGCAGCGCCTGCAGACGCAGAAACCGTCCGCGGCTGGTGCTTTCCGCCGCCAATCGCCGTTCGACCAGGCCGAGCGCGGCGACCAACACTGACTCATCGGCGTCGTCCTCACGGGCGATGTACTCGAGAACTCCCGGCGGCGGTGCGGACCGCGGGTCGTCGAACGTGGCGATCAGATCCCGCCGAAACTCCTGCAACTCGTCCTCGGGAAGCGGGTTCCGGCGATGGACTCGCAGCAGGGCGGTCAGCGCAGCCGCCGGCTCGTTGCACTCGCGCCGCGCCCTCTTGAGCCATCCGACCTCTTCGGCAGGGCGCAAGCTCAGCTCTTCGATCCGCGCCCGACGCATCAGGCGCAGGCACTCGACGTCCGGCAGTTCACCGCCGGCTTCCGCTGACGGTTGGGCGGAGGCCGCCCGCGGCGCGGCGAAGAGGCAGAGCGTACCCAGCAGGCAGCCGGCGAGGAGACTCGCGTTCACCAACGGGTCGACCGGGGGACGCTCAGGCTTCATTCCCGTCGTCGCTTCCTCAGGCGGACTCCACCGCGGTCGCCATCCGCTCGAGGATTTCCTCAAGGATGGCGCGCGAGGTCGCGAAGTTGAGCCGCGTGCAGCGCTCGAAGCCGAGCGTCGAGTCCGGCGGCCCGAATTCCGCGCCGTCATTGAGCGCCACCTTCGCTCGCTTGAGGAAGAAGCGGGACGCCGGCATCGGTAGCTCCAGCCCGCGGCAGTCGAGCCAGTAGAGGTACGTCGCCTCCTGCGGCCCGTGCACGATCCCCGGCAGGCGCCGGTTCAGGAAGTCCGTCAGGAAGGCGCGGTTGGCGTCCAGGTAGGCAACGGTCTCCGCAAGCCATGGTCCTCCGTCGCGCCATGCCACCCGCGCCGATTCGACGCCCAGAATGCCGGGATGCGCCAGGACGAAGTGCGGCAGCTCGTCGAACCGCCTCTTCAACTTCTCGCTGCCGAACACCAGCAGCGCGAGCTCCAGCCCGGCGAGGTTGAACGACTTGGTCGCCGACGTGAGCGTGACCGTCCGCTCCTTGACCTCCGGGCCAAGGGTCTCGAACACGGTGTGCTCGTAGCCCGGGAACACGAGTTCGTTGTGGATCTCGTCGGCGAGCACCATCAGGTCGTGCTCGATCGCGAGTTCGGCCACCGCCTCCAGCTCGCTCCGGGTCCAGGATCGGCCGCTCGGGTTGTGCGGGTTGCAGAGCATGAATACCCGCGTATCCCTGTCGATCACGGACCGCAACTGGTCCAGGTCCATCTCGAAGCGCCCATCCCCGGAACCGGATTGGAGCCCGCGACGCAGAGGCGACTCAACGAGCCGCCGGCCGGTGCCGGCCACGGCCTCGAGGAAGGGCGGGTAGATCGGCGTCTGGACCACGATCCCCTCGCCCTTCTCGCTGCCCAGCATGATCGAGAGGTCGAGGCCCTGGAGCGCGTTGACCAGGAAGCGGATCCGCTCCGGCGCCACCGTCCAGCCGAGCTGCTCCTCCATCCGCCGGCCGAAGATCTCCGGCAGATCGCCGACATCCGGCGGCTCGCAGTAGCCGAGGTCGGAGCGCTCGACGAGGTCCCCGACCACACGCTGTACCGGCTCGGCTACGGGGAAGTCCATGTCCGCCACCCACGCTGGCAGGACATCGGCGCCGCCTGCGGTGTAACGGCTCCATTTGAAGCCCGTGCGGGCCGCCAGATCCTCGACCCGCAGCGCATCGAACTGGTCCTTCACCGACACGGACGGCAAGCTATCAAGCGCTGCTAGGGTTCGGCCGCCATGGCACTCAAACTCGGACTCCAGCTCGGCTACTGGGGCGCGGGACCGCGCCCCGACTTCGTCGACATGGCAGTCGAAGCGGAGGTGCTCGGCTACGACTGCGTTTTCACCGCCGAGGCATGGGGATCGGACGTATTCACGCCCCTGACCTGGATCGGCGCCCACACTTCGAAGATCCGCCTCGGCACCGGCATCGCCCAGATCTCGGCGCGCACGCCTGCCGCCACCGCGATGCACGCAATGACCCTGGACCACCTCTCCCAGGGCCGCGTCATCCTCGGCCTCGGCGTCTCAGGCCCCCAGGTCGTCGAAGGCTGGTACGGCCAACCCTTCGCCAAGCCCCTGTCGCGCACCCGCGCCTACATCGAGATCATCCAGAAGATTCTCGCCCGCGAGGAGCCGGTGACCCAGAACAGCGAGCACTATCAACTCCCCTACACCGGCGAGGGCTCCTGGGGTCTCGGCAAGCCGCTGCGCTCGATCGTCCATCCCCTGCGCTCCGATCTGCCGATCTTCCTCGGCGCCGAAGGGCCCAAGAACGTCGCCCTCGCCGCCGAGCTCTGCAGCGGCTGGCTGCCCCTCTACTACTCCCCCTACCGCCCCGAGGTCTACGCCGAGTCCCTGGCCGGCCGCCGGGACGACTTCGAAGTCCCCTACGGCGCCCGGCTCCGGGTCCACGACGATGTCACCGAAGCCCTGCTGCCGATCAAGCAGTCCCTGGCCCTCTACGTCGGCGGCATGGGCGCCAAGAAGCGCAACTTCCACCGCGAACTCATGGCCCGCATGGGCTGGGAGGCCGAGTCCTTCCAGATCCAGGAGCTGTTCATGTCCGGCAAGCGCGAAGAAGCCGTCGCCGCTGTCCCCGACGGCTTCGCCGACGAGATCTCCCTGGTCGGCTCACCCGAGCGGATCAAGGACCGCCTCCAGGCATTCGAAAACAGCGACGTAACCACGCTGATGGTCGGCGCCGCCAGCAAGGACGAGCTGCGGCAGGCGGCCGAGATCGTTCTGGGGTAACGCCTGGGAACGCCGGTATCCTGCCTGCAGCGCCGGCTCCCCGAGCAGAGGCGATGCTCCTCCGACCAGAGCAGCCGAAGCCAGCGTTCAGCGACTAGTCAGAACGAAATCTCGTCATCGTCGCTCCAAGACCCGTCTCGGTTCTTGCCGGTCGTCATTCGAACAGCTCCGCGTGCGTGCCGGCCCGGGCAAAGTAGATCGACCCGCTCGGCCGGTCCGCGTCGTCGATGCGATAGATCAGAAGGAAGTCACCGCCGATGTGGCATTCCCGGTAGTGCGCCCATGAGCCTTTGAGCGCGTGATCCCGCCGTTCGGGACCGAGCGGGGCATCGTTGTCCGCGCTGGCGAACCGCGCGCTGCGCTTCTTCACCATCTCGTCCACCTCGGCCATGGCGTGGCGGGTCTGCGCGTTCGGCACCTTGAGCTCGAGCGGGAAGGCCTGATCGACGGCGATGCGGTGGAACAGTAGCCGCACGGCTTCCGAAGCCGTCAGTCCCATCGCCGCGAGCGCCGCGGTCGCCTTCTGCTTCATCTCGGTGTCCATCCGGACGTGCAGCATCGAACTCTCCGTCGTCATCGGAGCCTCACGTATCTCATCTGCGAGACACTCTGTCATGCTGGCGTGACCCGGTCAACCCGAGGCGATCAGGCAACCGTGCTGCTGCCTGCCATGCTCGTGTACAGCTCAAAGGCCCGGAGCCCGCACCACTCCTAAGGCGAAACCGAGCTGTCGAACAGCCTGCCCCACCCTAGACAGGCGTGACCGACGCGACTTACCGCGCAGCCTGGCAGCGGGCGAACTCGGCGCCGACGTCCGGGAGCTCTGCTTCCAGCAGCGGCAACGACTCGAGGTCGGGGCCGGCGCCGTGCCGGCCGGCGGCGAGTCGGGCGCTCAGGTTCGTGAAGGTCTCCAGCAACGTCTTCGCGGTCCGTGGCGTCACGGCTCCCGCGCCGAGGCCGAAGGGGGGCTGCGGATCGCTGACGGTTTTCTGGACGACCGTGATCGTTCCTTCCTCCTCGCCCGGGGAAATGAACCAGCGTGACCGGACGCAGAGGACACGCTTGCCCTTGAATTCGGGTGTCATGTCGTCGGCGCCGGCCATATCGCCGATGACGTGGCCGTCGGGGGTCCGCCACCATGACGCGCGGTCCATGGTGATGCGCCGGCTGATGCCCTTGCCGGAGACACGCTGGCGGAGGGTCTGGAAGCGGCCGATCAAGGGCGTCGCGCGTTCCTCTTCGCACATGGCCTGCCAGTCGGGGCAGGCGTCGGCGTCGCCAAGAAGAGCGATGACTGCCGACATGGAACCTCGGACTGTCATCTCCGCCCGCACCAAGGGGTAGTCGGCGTTCTCGATCGGGCAGGACTCGACGGTTACCGGGCCCTCGGCCTCCAGGGGCTTGCATTCGGCGGCCGCGATGCCGGGCAACGCTGTAAGCGTTACGAAGACAAGGAGCAGTCTGCAGCGTCCCACGTCAACCTCCAATCGCCGACTCCGGTAGCGCAAAGGCAATCAACTCGTCGGGCACCCGACGGTTGCGGGCGCCGCCGCCGGCGACGACGATGTACTGCCGGCCCTGGTGCATGTAGGTCATGGGCGGCCCGTGCAGCCAGATGTCGGTTTCCACTTCCGCGAGCAACTCACCGGTCGCCTTGTCGTAGCCGCGCAGGAGGCCGCCTTCGGCCGAGCGGTCGCCGTCCTCGTCCACCGCCACGAAACCTATCAACAGGGTACGGGTAACGAGCAGACCGCCCTCGGCCGGCATGCCGAAATAGACGGTGCCCATGTCGCCCAGGTTCAAGTGCGCGATGGCAGGGTGGTTCTTCGGGCCGGCGCCGACGGGAACCCGCCAGCGGTGCTCGCCCCGGTTCAGGTCGATCGCGGTGATGGTCCGGTACGGCGGCTTGGTCAACGGCAGGCCCTGCGGCCCACTCGTATCGACGTAGTCGATCACGTAGCGCCAGTCGGAACGGGCCGCATCCGGCGCCACCAGCGACATGCCGGTGGGCCGATTCTGCGACTCGACGAAGAGCGTGCCCGTCATCGGGTCGACCGACGCGCCCGGCCAGTTGGCGCCGCCGCCAGCCCCCGGAACCACGAGCACTCCCTCCTTGCCGCCCTCGCCCTGGACGATCAGGGGCGGGAACATCGGCGCCAGCACCAGCTTCTCGGCCGCCACCGTCGACTTGCCGTTCACCGGCCGCTCCTCGATCAGCCAGACCGGCTCGCCGGTCGCGCGGTCGAAGACGTAGGTGAAGCCGGTCTTCGAGACCTGGGCCACCGCCTTGATCAACTTGCCGCCTGTGACGATGTCGATCAGGTTCGGGGGCGAGGCGATGTCGTAGTCCCAGATGCCGTGGTGGACGGTCTGGAAGTGCCAGATGCGCTCGCCGGTGTGGACGTCGTAGGCCCGGACGTGTCCCGGCGGCGCGTCGCTCCTGACCGAGTAGTCGAAGATCTTGGAGCCCACGATGACGCTGTTGCCGACCACGATCGGCGGTGCGCCATGGGTGATGTGGCGCATCGTGGTGCCGCCGCGCTCCCAGGTCCGAGGGTTGTAGACCCACTGCTGCTCGCCGGTCGCCGGATCGAGCAGCGCCACCTGGCCGAGGCTGGTGGGCGCGAACAGTCGGCCGCCGATCATCAGCGGTACGGAGCGGTAGTGA
Organism: Candidatus Multivorans sp.; assembly: GCA_965238135.1. Lineage (GTDB taxonomy): Bacteria > Acidobacteriota > Thermoanaerobaculia > Multivoradales > Multivoraceae > Multivorans. The sequence continues at coordinate 1,617,007 of OZ250177.1, forward strand.
CCGGTGTCGTAGCCCGGCAGGACATCGAGCGGCACCTCGTGATCCGCCGACCGCCACCGCCACGCGACGTCCAACTGGCCGAAGTTCGAGCCGTCGATCTGGGCCGCCGGCGAGTAGCGACTCGATGCGTGGTCGCCGCCGTGGTGCCGCCATTCCCCGTCGGCCGAGTGTCCCTGCTTCGCGGACTCCGCGCCCGGAGCGCTTGATCCGACAGCGACGCAGCAGACCATGCAGAGCAAGGCCACTCGGGGCCATCCGCCGCCTGCGCGGCCTCCGTCGAGACTCCTCCTAAGTGTCATCGTGCAGCCTGACATCTCGGTGCTTCCTCCCTGGGCGCGCGACGGAGCATTGGCGGCTCCCCTTGCCTCTTACGTTCAAGGGTTGCGGTAACCTACCTCACACTCAGGCTGCACGAAGAAACACGGAAAGGCAGGTTCTGATGCCTACGCAAGAGATGACCCGGCGCACGATGCTGGGCGCCACCGCCGCCGGTGCGGGATGGATGATCGTCCCACGCCACGTCCTCGGCCGGGGCCAGGAAGCGCCCAGCGACAAACTGAACATCGCTGCCATCGGCGCCGGCGGCAAGGGACGAAGCGACGTCGTCGGCGTTGCAAGCGAGAACATCGTGGCCCTGTGCGACATCGACTGGGAGCGGGCGAAGGAGACCGTGGAAGCGCATCCCGACGCGGCGCGCTACCACGACTACCGCGAGCTGCTCGACGCGCACGGCGACGAGCTCGACGCGGTGATGGTGTCGACCGCCGATCACACCCACGCCGTGATCACCGCGGCGGCGCTCGAACGCGGCCTCCACGTCTTCACCCAGAAGCCGCTGACGCGGACGATCTGGGAGGCGCGGATGATCGGCGAGGCCGCCCGCAAGGCGGGGACCGCGACCCAGATGGGCAACCAGGGCCACGCGGGCGAAGGCACGCGCTTGATCCGCGAGTGGATCGAAGCCGGCGTGATCGGCGAGGTCGACCGGGTCGAGTACTGGACCAACCGGCCGATCTGGCCGCAGGCGATGAAGCGCCCCGAAGAAGTCCACGAGGTACCGGAGCACGTTGCCTGGGACCTGTGGCTCGGCCCCGCGCCCGAGCGCCCCTACCATTCCGAGTACTACCACCCGTTCGCCTGGCGCGGCTGGTGGGACTTCGGCACCGGCGCGATCGGCGACATCGCCTGCCACGCGATGGACGCCGCGTTCTGGATCTTCGACCTGCGCGACCCGTCGTCCATCTACGCCGAGTCGACGCCGCTGTTCAAGGAGACGGCGCCTGCCTCGACCCGGATCACCTTCGAGTACCCGGCGCGCGGCAATCGCCCGAAGATGACCGTCGTCTGGCGCGACGGCAACCTGACGCCGAAGATGCCGAAGGTGTTCGAGGGCAAGTGGCCGCCGGGCAACAGCGGCCAGTTGTTCGTCGGCGCCAAGGGCGTGATCACCGCCGACATCTACGCCGGCAAGCCGACGATCTACCCGACGGAGCTGCACGAGAAGATCGCCAAGAACCCGGTGCCGCAGGCCTACGAGCGCACCGAGGGCCTCTACCAGCAGTGGATCGACGCGATCAAGGCGGGCACCACGAACCCGGACGGTTCCAACTTCGCCGACCATGCCGGCCCGATGACCGAGACCGCTCTGCTCGGCAACCTTGCGGTTCGCACGCAGCGGGAGATCGTCTGGAACCCGAAGAAGATGAAGGTGACCAACGGCGTCGAGGTGCCGCGGGAGTACATCCAGCCGACGTATCGGGACGGCTGGTCGCTGTAGGGGCCTTAGGTGGTAGGAGCATTGCCCGCCAGGTAGAGCGGGCGCCCTGGGCCGGAGAGTGGACCAAGGTTGGGAGAGAAGACGAGCACCCGCGGTGCCGCGGGCGAACGGCCCGCTTCTCAGGCCGGAGTCTCAGTCGGCCTGCTGAACCGCCGCCACCGCAGCGTCGCGGTCCGGCACGATGTTCACGATCAGGCTGAAGCCGCTGACCTCGAACAACTCCTTCACCTCGTCGTTCAGACCGCACACGGCGAAGCGTCCGTTCTTTGCCTGCAGGGCCCTGGCGACAACCAACACCACGCGTAGGCCGGCGCTGCTCATGTAACGGGTCCGGTCCAGATCCAGAACGACATCCAGACCCCCTTCGCCGATCTTGGCCATCATGGCCTGCTCCAGGTCCGGCGCACAGGAGGCGTCGACTCGCCCCTCAGGGGCCCAAACGACCACGTCTCCGATCTTCGTGCTCTCGATCACGCCAAGTACTCTCCTGGTCTCAATAGAAGGGGTGATGGGCCGTCGCCGTCGCGGCGGCAATGTCCTGAACGGACTTCTGGATCGCGCGGGTCATTGCCTGGCCGATCAGGTCGAAGCCGCGAACCAACTCGATCCGCGCCGCGGCGTGCCGCAGCTCCTGCGGACTGAGAATGACCTGGAAGGCGTTTGAGGCGTCGGCCAGACAGATCAGCGCGACATCTCTCGGCGCCGGAATCCGGTCGCTCAACAGCACGTCCAGAATCCGTAGCTTGACCTCCCGCTCCTCCCGATCGGAGGCGACAGGGTAGCGGCGGCGGCCGAAGACCCACAGGAAGCTGCGGTCTTCAACGCGGAGGATCCGGCGCTCGACCAGGCGCTTGAGCGCGCCTTCCTGGGTTTCCTTGCTGCGGGCCGAAAGCCGGACCACCCAGGTGCGGGGGTCTGCCTCGTCGTCGGAGCCGGCGATCTCCGCCAGCGGACGGTCAAGGATCTCCTCGCCCACCGGCGTCGCATCGACGACGACCAGCTTCTGCAGGTCGCAGTCCAGGCGGCCGCGCAGCGCAAGGTCCATCAGGATGGCGCCGGCAATGAGCAGCTCCATCACGTTCGGCGCGACCCGTTTCATCGCGCCGGTCTCGTCGTCCAGAAGGAGGAGCAGGATCTCCTCGACGAACATCAGATGGGGGCTTTCAGTCACTTTGTTCGGGCTGTCCTGCGGTCCGTTCGTCAGCGCGTGACCGCTGCCGTGCATCCTACAATGCTCCCGGCACCTATCAGATTCCCGCCGTATCCACCTGCCCGCTCGGCTCCTTGCTGTCGCTGCTCACAGTGACCGTGAGCACATCGGTGTCGTAATACTGCTGATGCTGCACCGAGGACGCAAAGTGACGCAGCAGGCGGAGCGAGAGCTCGTTCTCGATCGGAGCGGGCGCCTCGGGAGTCATCAGCACCAGCCGATCTTCGATGTTCGTCCCGCCCGGCGCCGCGATGAACTCGAGTTCGGCCGTCTGGCGGTCGACCCGCGCGAGGAGCAGCAGCCGGCGGTTCGCGCCGCGGTCCGCTTCCCCGTCCTCGCCGAGCAGACTGAGCAGGGCTTCCTCGCCCGCCGACCACAGGCGCTCGGCGGCCTGGGTACTCCAACGCGCCCGCGTGGCCTGCGAGCGCAGGAAGCGGCCGATCCCGGCGGCGGATGCCGAGTTGACCTCGGTCTCCAGGCGGCGACGGCGTGGCCTAGTCGATTCGAGGAACGCAGTCAGGCAGATCGCGGTGAGTCCACCCGCCGTCATGCCGTTGCCCAAGATGGACGCCGCCCAGCCGCCGAGCTGATCGCTGAAGATCAGGTCGTTCTCGAAGCCGACGCCGATCCAGAACGACACGCCGATCACCAGCGCCTTGCGGTAGTCCAACCCGCCGTGACCGGCGATCCGTGCCCCGAGGACGAACAGGACGGAGATCAGAACCAGCAGGTACGCACCGGCGACCGGACCGGGGATGGCGAGGATCAGGGACAGCGCCTTGGGAAGAAACGCCAGGACGATGAAGATGACGCCGATCCACGTCCCCACCCGGCGCGATGCGACGCCCGTGAGTTCCGTCACCGAAATGCTGCTCGAGTACGTCGTGTTCGGCACCGTCCCCGCCAGCCCGGAGAGCAGGTTGCCGAGGCCGTCGGCAGCGACGGCGCCCTGGACCGCCCGGTAGTCCGGCGCCCGCGGCACACGCCAGGAGACCCGCTGGATGCCGACCGAGTCGCCGATCGTCTCGACGGCCCCGATCAGAGTCACGATCACGAAGCCCGGCAACAGCGCCCAGAAGGACGGCCCGAAGGTCAGATCAAACCCGGGCCAGCCGCCGACCGGAGCGCCAATCCACGCGGCCTGCGCCACCCGCTCGAACTCGTACAGCCCAAGCGGCGCCGCGACGATCGAGCCGGCGACGACACCCGCGACCGGCGCCCAGAGACGCCACATGCCGGTGGCCCGCAGGCCGAACGCGACCATGACCACGATGGCCACCGCAAACGAGATCGGCCCGGCCGCCCGCGGGGCGCTCTCGGGAACCTGCGTCAGTTGGTCGAACACGATCGGCATGACGCTGACCGAGATCAGCATGATCACCGTGCCGGTGACGGTCGTCGTGAACAGCCGCCGCAGCAGCAACAGGCGCGCGGAGAGAAGGAACTGGAACAGCGAGGAGGCGATCACCAGCTTGGCGAGGAGCATCGGACCGCCTGCGCTCAGAGCCGCGATGCTGACCGCGATGAAGGCGCCGGAAGTACCCATGAGCAGGATGTAGCCGGCCCCTATGCGCCACAGCCGCTGCGCCTGCAGGATCGTCGTGATGCCGCTCACGAAAATCGCTCCGAACACCGCCCATGCCAGGTACTCGTCGCTGCCCCCGGCGGCGCGGACGATGATTGCCGGGGTCAGCACGATCCCGGCAACGCACAGGGTCGCGTACTGGAGGCCCATCGTCGCGGCGAGCAACGTCGGCGGTTTCTCGTCCGCCTGGTAGCGAACGCTCGCGGAAGGCCCCGCTTCGGCGGTAGCCGTCACTCCTGGTAGAGGGCGGCGTCGGGCCGCCAAGGAGAACGCTGGCCAGTATAGACCGGCGGTCCGTTGCGGAAATGGGAGGCCTCGTCCAGGGTCTCCACGAAGGGCATCTGCCGCGGATAGAGGTCGCTGTTGCGAGGCCGCGGTCCGGCCTTGGAGACATGGCCCCAGAGCGGATGGCCGACCACCTCCTCGGCGATCCAAGCGGCATCGATCAGCTTGTCGAGCCGGTAACCCGTCTCGATGCCGAGTTCGTGGCAGAAGTCGACGAAGTCCTCGGTGGGGACGTGACCGGCCGCGCGGCCGTTGCCGCAGTAGGGGCAGCCGCCCATGCCGCCGATCGAAGTGTCGAACTCGCGCACACCGAGTTTCAGTGCCTCGTAGTAGCTGGCGATCGAGGCGCCGCGCGTGTTGTGCAGGTGGCAGTGGAAATCGGTGATCTCGGGCCAGCGCTCCCGGATCGCGAGGATCGTCTCCCGCACGTCGTGGGGCATGTTCCAGCCCATCGCCTCGATGATCGAGCAGCGGGTTACGGACAAGCCCGCCTGGCGCCAGCGGTCGATCATCAGCGCCAGCAGGTCGAGCCGCTGCTCGAGGGTGAACGGACCTTCGAAGTTCGAGCCGAAGGGGTTGCCGATCGCCACCGCGCCCGACTTGGCCCCGCCCGCGCGCGCCCGTTCGATCATCGCCGGGATGCGCTCGATCTGCTGGGCCTGGGTCGCGTTGTAGTTGCGGCGGGCAAAGGTGTCGCACAACTCGACGTGGGTGCCGATTCGGCGCTGCCGGACATCGAGTTTGGGATACCAGCGATCCGCGCGCCCGAACCCGATCTGGTTGAAGATCGCGGCCGTGTAGCGGACACCCGGTTTGGGCACGAAGCGCTCCGCGATTTCGTCAATGCAGGCCATCTGCGGCGTCCACTTGGGGTGGGCGTAGGAGCCGATCGAGATCACCTTGGCGCCGGTCTCGCCCAACGCATCGAGCAACCGCAGTTTCTCCGAGACCGGAATGTCGGCACTCTCGATCTGCAGCCCTTCCCTCATCGTGTCGTCCGTGATGATCACGGACTTCGGCAGTTGGCCCATCGGCAGGTACCTCCGCCTGTCCTTGGAGCAGGCGTCTTTGTAGAACGGAGCGCCCTACCCTATCGCCGCAAACCGCGGCGCGCGGTAGCGGCCAGACTGGCGGCGGCGGCGGAAGCCTGTGTCAGGATGCGATCCGTGCGCCGCCGCCTGCTTCCGTACCTGGTCCTCGCCGCGGCCGCGCTCGCCGTCTTCCTGCCCGGCATCGGCAGCCGCGACCTGTGGAACCCGGACGAGCCGCGCTACGCCGAAGTCGCGCGCGAGATGCTGCTGCCGCCGCAGGCGATGGAGCAGTTCCTGGTGCCGCGGCTGAACGGCGTGACCTATGCCCACAAACCGCCGCTCCACTTCTGGAACATCGCCCTGCTCGGCGCCCTGCGGGGCGGCGTTGACGAAGTGGCGGCGCGGCTGCCGTCCCTTCTCGCCGGGGTGGGCTCGGTGCTGGTGGTGTTCGTGCTCGCCGGCCGCCTGTTCGACCGCAGAACCGCCTGGCTCGCGGCGCCGATCTTCTGCACCACGGCCCTGGTCATGTGGAACGCGCGGGTCGGCCAGATCGACATGACGCTCACGTTCCTGGAACTGCTGGCGATCCTGTTCTGGGCCCGGGCCCGTTTCCGAACCGAGGACAACGGCCCGAGCATGAGCCGCGCCAGCCTCCTGTTCTTCGCCTGCGCGGGTTTGGCCACGCTCGCCAAGGGCCCGGTCGGACTGTTCGTGCCGCTGCTCGCGGTGATCGCCTTCCTGGCCTTCGAGCGCGACCGCGCCGGGATCGGCGAGCTGCGACTGGGGCGCGGCCTCCTGCTCTGGGCCGGCGTCGTGCTCGTCTGGTTCGGCCCCGCGGTGTGGCTGGCCGGCAAGCCCTACTTCGACGCCCTGCTGTTCGACCAGACCCTGTCCCGCTACGCCGGCGCCACCTACCACCCGCGACCCTGGCACTACTACTTCCAGACTCTGCCCGCGACCTTCTCCCCCTACATCGTGCTGGCGCCGGTCGCCATCTACGCCGGCTTCCGGCGCTCCCGCACAGAGCCGGAGAGCCGCCGCGCGCAGGCGTTCCGCTTCCTGCTGATCTGGACTGCCAGCACCTTCGTGTTCTTCAGTCTCTCGGGCGGAAAACGCACGGTGTACCTGCTGGCCCTCGCGGCGCCGCTGGCGATCCTCACCGCCCACGGCGTACTGGCGATCCGGGACGACTGGCCACGCTACCGGGTGGCCTTGCTGGCTTCGGCAGGGATCCTGCCCCTGCTGTTCGGAGCCCTGGTCGCCGCGGTGCCGGTCGCGGCCCGCGACCTGCCGGACGGCTCGCTCCCCGACGGCGTCATCGTCGAGCTCCAGGTGATTGCCGCGCTACCCTTGCTGGCCTCCCTCGGGGGCCTGTGGCTGGCGGCCCGGCGGCGTCCCGATCTGCTGATAGCCTGCCTTGCCACCGGCCTCGGACTCGCCATGTCGGTCACCGCAGTGCGGCTACTGCCTCTGGGCGACGCCTTCAAGTCCGCTCGCGCCCTCTCGCGCGAACTCGTCCAGTGGGCGGAACCCGACGAGCCGTACGCGATCTACCCTCTTCCCGATGCCGCCTTCCTGTTCTACACCCGGCGCTTCGCGGTTGACCTCCACGGCGGCACCCAGGTCCACGATCAGGGGGACGAAGAAGCGCTCCGCCGGTTCGTGGCCCGCACCGACAAGCCGGTGTGGCTGCTCATCGAACGGGACGACCTGGACGACCTGGAACCACCGCTCGAGCTCATCGAAGTGAGCCGCGACCAGGATCCACTAGAGGGCCATCTCCTGCTGACCACACCGGAAGGCGCCGCACGCGTGGCGGCCTCCCGTTTGCAGGAACCATGAACGACAGCGACAGCCTGAGCTTGGCGCCCGCTACCGCCTCGCCGCGACTCGAGTCGCGGCGCCGCTTCGGCCCCCTCAGCCGCCGGCTGGCGGATCAGGGCCTGTTCCTGTTCCGGCACCGGAGTCTGTTCGTCGTGTTCCTGCTGCCCGCCGCCGTGCTCGCGGTACTGGAACGCCGATCGGCGGCGCTCCCGGCAGACCCTGGCTTCGGTTGGCTCGCGGTGTGCCTCACGGTCTCCCTGGTCGGTATGGCCGTGCGGGCGGCCGCCGTCGGATCGGCTCCACCCGGGGCCTCGACTCGCAGCCTGAGGGCCCCCAGCGCCAGCCTGCTGAACACCTCCGGCATGTACTCACTCAGCCGTCACCCGGTCTACGTGGGCAACCTGTTCGTGCTGCTCGGGTTCGCGCTCGCGGTCAAGTCGTGGTGGTTCGTGCTCACCGCCGCCCTGGTCTACTGGCTGCTCTACGAACGTGTGATCGCCGCCGAGGAACGCTTCCTAGGCGAGCGATTCGGCGTCACCCATCGCCGCTGGACCGAGCGCACGCCGACGTTCTGGCCCCGTCCCCACCTGTGGCGACCTCCCGAGACGAGCTTCAGTTGGCGAACTGTTCTGCTGCGGGAGTACAACTCGCTGCTGCTGATCGCCGCGACCTTCCTGTTCCTGCGCTGGGTCGACCAGGTGATCGTCCGCGATCTGGGCGCCGGCCCCTGGCTGAGGCAGGATCTTGCTCTGACCACCTCCGTGCTTGGGTTGGCCGTCGTGGTCGCTGTTGCTCGGCGGGTGCGCAAGCGGGGCCGCTCGGGGCACTGACACTGAGCAGGATCGCCGCCGCTTTCGCCGCGTCGCTGCTGGCTTTCGCCGGCAGCAGCTCGCCGGTTGCGGAGACGGGGCCGGAAGCCGCCCCGCCGCAGCCTCTCGATACCCGCTTCGTCCGCTGGCTGGAGCGCGTCGGGCCGCTGATCAGCGAAGAGGAACGGGAACTCTTCGTCAACCTGCCCCAGGACTACCGGCGCGAGGCGTTCATCCAGGCCTTCTGGAAGGCCCGCGATCCGGACCCCAGGACGCCGCTGAACGAACTCCGCGTGCTCTGGGAGGACCGTGTGGATGCCGCGCTCAGTCAGTGGGGCACGCTCGACGACGCCCGCGCCCTCTTCTATCTCTTGAACGGTCCGCCGGGACGGTTCACCCTGCCCGACGGGCGCACCGCCTCGTACTGCCTCTCACGCGGCAGCGAACTGGAGATCTGGTTCTACGGCGGCAGCGACCGCACGCCGCGCCACTTCGTGGTCATTTTCCTGGCCACCAGCAGTAACCGCCCCTACGCGTTCTGGCATCAGAGCGCCGCGCGCCGGCCGGCGTCGCGCCGCGGCCTGCCCACCACGAACATCGCCGTGCTGTGCGCCGACGAATGGCTGAGTTGGGCGGCCCGCACCCTGCAGACCGACCTCGCGGGCGCCTCCGTCATCGAGCAGGTCTCGACGCCGCCCAAGCCGCCGGAGGAGTGGCTCGCCACCTTCGCCTCCTTCACCACCGACGTCCCGGCCACCGCGCCCCGCTTCGACGTCGAGACGCGGTGGGATTTCCCGGGCCGGAACCAGACCCGCACCGTGAGCCATGGTCTGGTCCTGGTGCCCGCGGCGACCGCCGGCCGCAAGAGCTTCCAGGACCGCGAGTACCACAGCTTCCAGATGACCGGCGAGGTGATCCGCGACGATCATCTCTTCGAGACCTTCCGCTACCGGTTCGAACTGCCCGCCGACGGCAAGGACACGGACGCCATCCCACTCGTCTTCACCCGCTATCTGCGGCCCGGCGACGTCCAGATCCGGCTCAAGATCGAGGACGTCTTCGGCCAACGGTTCGCCATCGTCGACGAGACGGTCCCGGTGCCGAACCTGGAGGACGGGCAGTCGTTGCGCAAGAGCATCCTCGAGACCTTCCCGGCCCTGGCCGAGGCGAACGCGGCGGCCGCCCGCGGCGAGCGGCTGCTGCGCCTGGTGCCCCCGCGCGACGAGCGGGTGCGGGTGGGCATGGTCCGCTTCTCGACCCACGCGATCGGCGACTTCGACTCGGTCGCCTTCTCGCTCGACGGTCGCGAGATCCTGCGCAAGCGGCGCCCACCGTTCGATGTCGAACTGAACCTGGGCTCCCATCCGACCGAACACCGGGTCCGGGTCGACGGCCTGAAGGACGGCGAGGTCGTCGCGTCGGACGAGATGTCCGTCAACCGCGGTGGCCAGCGCTTCCGCGCCCGCTTCATCGAACCGCGCTCCGGGGAGCAGTTCCTCGAGAGCACGCGGGCAGTGGTCGAGATCGCCACGCCCGACGGCGAGGAGATCGACCGCCTGGAGCTGTTCCTCGGGGAGGAACGAATCGCGACCCTCTACCAGCCGCCCTGGGTGCAGCCGGTGGTTCTCGACGGACCCGACCTGACGTACCTGCGCGCCGCCGCCTTCCTCGCCGACGGCAGCAACACCGAGGACGTCGTGTTCATCAACAGCCCGAATCCGATCGAACGGATCAACGTCCAGTACCTCGAACTGTTCGCGAGCGTGGTCGACGACCGGGGACGCCCGATCCCCGGCCTGGAACAGGATCGCTTCCGGATCACCGAAGACGGCGCCGCACAGACCATCCGCCGCTTCGAGTGGGTCGACGACACGCCGTTCCACGCCGGCCTTTTGATCGACACGTCGGCTTCGATGCAGGACACGATCGAGCAGGTCCAGACCGCGGCGCAGCGCTTCGTGGACAAGGCCCTCCAGCCCCAGGATCGGATGGCGGTCCTCACCTTCGCCAGCCGTCCCCAGGTCGAGAGCCGGTTCACCAAGGACTTGGGCCAGCTCGAGCGGGCGTTGGCGGGTCTCGAAGCCGTCGGGACGACCGCCTTCTACGACAGCCTCGTCTACTCGCTGAGCTACTTCGACGGCATCAGCGGCCAGAAGGCGCTCCTGCTCCTGTCCGACGGCAAGGACGAGAACAGCACCTTCTCGTTCGAGAGCGCACTTGAGACCGCGCACCGCTCGGGCGTGACGATCTACGCCATCGGTCTCAAGCACGCGGCCAGGGACCGCAACACGCGGCGCGTCCTGGAGCGTATCGCCGAAGAGACCGGCGGGCAGGCGTTCCTGATCGAAGACGTCGACGAACTCGACGCGATCTACGACCAGATCGAACGGGAACTCCGGAACCGCTACCTGCTTACCTACCAGTCGACGAGCACGAAGCCCGACAGCGACTTCCGGGTGGTGCGGGTCGAGGTGGACCGCCGCGGCGCCGAGGTGCGGACGATGTCGGGCTACTACCCGTAGAAGCCCCCTGAATCTCATCGCGGAGGCTCCGTGCGGTCGTGTGCAACGCGCTTCAGCCGCGATGCAACTGAACCGGTGCGAGTTGGGGAAGCGGGTAGGTTACACCGGCACTAACGAGCGACGCGTTTCAGGAGCTCAACGAGCTTCGCCGTGTTCTCCTGGTTGTCGTCCTTCGTCATCTTCGCGGCGCCGCCGCCGCCGAGTTTGAACCCGAGGCCCGTTCCGGAACCGTAGCCGTGGTACACGGCCAGCACCCGGCCGCTCGCCTGGTCAACGAACTCACACTCGAGAAGAGACCTGGACTTTCCGGCTCCTCCACCGACGGCATACCGGAGCATGCGGCTGCCCGGTTCCACTTCCAGTTCACAATCAACCCGCATGTAGTCGTCTTCGTCCGCAGCCTGCGGCTCAGACAGCACACTCCCATACAACCCGGAATTGCTCAGTCGCTCAAGGAGTTGCTCACGCAACTGGGCGTCCAACTCACGCTCCTGCAACGGCGCTTCGTTGCTGGCCTTCTTCCACGCAATATCCGTCGACGTCGTACCAATCACGACGGTCTCGAACGAAGTTAGCGCCTCGCGGTCATAGACCTTCAGCCACCGCCCCTTGAACTTCCCGGGTTCTTGCCGACGGTTTCCTCGGCGCCGACCACTGCGCCGGCGGCGCTCATGAGTAGCACTGCCAACCAACAGATCGTCCTTGTCACGCCGTTTCTCCTCATCTCAAGTCGTTCACCACAGTCGGTCGACAGCGTAGGCGTCAAACGCCCGGTCAATGGAGACGACCGGAAGGTCGCGCGACAACGCCTGGGCTATGAGCATTCGATCAAAGGGATCACGGTGGTGTCCGGCCAACCGACCAGCGCGTTCAGCATCCGCGACACTGATCGCCAGTTCCCGGAAGCCCTGGCTGCCTATGCAGCCGACAACATCAGCCGCAACACGCTCGCCTCCCGGTAGCTTGCCCAGCCGGTACTTGGTGGCGATTTCCCAGGCTGAAGCGGCACTGACGGAGATGTCGTTCGCGTCGTCCGCGATCACGCGACGCGCCGTCTCGGAGAGGCGCCCGCTGTCGGCAACCCACCAGAGCAACGCATGGGTGTCCAACAGTGCCTGCACTGCTACCTGCTACCTGCCTTCCCACGCTGCCAGTTCCTCATCCGGCAACGGGTCGAAGAAGCTGTCCGGAACGACAACCCGACCCTTGAGGACATCCGGCTGGCGCTTCGCTACGAGCTTGCAGCCGACGAGCCGCGCCACGGGCTCACCGCGGCGGGCGATGACAACATCCTCACCCGCCTCGACCTGCGCCAGCAGTCGCGAGAGTTGAGTCTTGGCTTGATGGACGTTGACAACATGCATGGCATAGCTCCTGGTGTGGCAGGGGCGCTCAAACCGGATTCAAGTCGCGCCGTAGTGGCGTCGCCCCCGGCCCAACGGATCTAGCTAACCTTATGGCTAGGTTTCTCGACGGTCAACCCTCCGCCCTTCCGCCGCCGCCACGTACGCCGCATACAGCAGCCGCACGACCTCCAGACCCAGTTCGCCGTCGGACTCGGCGGGCTCGCCGTTCAGGAGCGCGGCAGCGAATGCCTGGCACATGCCGAGCTGGCCGGAGGTCCAATCCTCGTCCGGCATGGGCGTAGTCCAACCGGCGCCGGAGTCGATCTTCTCCATGATGTAAGCGTCGCCGAAGACGCTGCCGTCGGGCGCGTAGGCCCGGAGCATGTCGTTCGGGCTCAGGTTGAGGCGCAAACGGCAGTTGCTTGCGAACAGGTCGAGGCCGCTCTCCATGCCGCCGAGGACGTGGTCGCCGCCCCAGGCGACGGCGCGCGAACCATCGTCGAAACCGATCACAGCGCAGCCCCAGTTCTCGACCTCGCCCCATTCCCCCGCGATCCGCAATTCCTCTTTGGGCACACCGGCGACTGCGCTGAGATCGGCGGTCTCGGCGTTGACCCACGCCGGCCGCACCGGCTTGCCGCGCCGGCGCAGGCCCTCGACCCGCTTCAGGTGCAGCATGGCGCCGACCGGATGGGCGGCGAGCCGGATCAGGGCGCCGCCGCCGGTGTGCCGCCAGACCCGCGAGTAGGGCGAGTGGGAACCGCTGTGGCACTCGCCGCCGCGCATTTCGAGGAGCACGGCGTCGGCCTGTTCCAGCAACGCCTGAGCGCGGCGGAAGGCCGGCGCGTAGATCCAGTTCTCGCCGTAGAGGAGCTGCACGCCCGCCTGCCTTGCGGCCTCGACCATCGCGCGCGCGTCCCGCTCCGCAACCCGCAGCATCTCGCCTCGATCCCGGCCGGCGACCTCGGCGTCGCTGGCCGACTCGGGCAGATCCTGGCCGGTGTAGGCGGTCAGGGGTTTGGTGCAGATGACGTGCTTTCCGGCCGCCGCGGCGGCCTCGGTCATCTCCCGGTGCAGGCTGTTCGGCACGCACAGGTCGACGACGTCGATCGAGGGGCTCTCAAGCATCGCGTCGAGATCGTCGAACACAGCCGGTACATCGAAGCGGAGCGCGTAGGCCTCGGCCCGTTCGCGGCGTCGAGCGACGACGCCGGCGACCCCGGCGGAACGCACCTGCCTCCAGCAGCGGGCCCTGGTCTCGGCCAGGAATCCGGCGCCGACGATGCCAACGTGCAAGTGTTGCGAATCCGCCATCGCGTCGCGGCGAGCTTAGCGCCGCCGCCTGCATCGCCTCACCGCAACCCAGGTCTGCTGACTCGGTACGATTGGTGACCGCCTTCCCGCCCACACCCGAAACAGGAACATGCAGAGGAACCGCATCGCCGCTGCCGCCGCCGTCTGCGCCGGCCTCCTGGCCGCGCCGTCGGGCGCCCAACACGGCGCGCCGGCCGGCGAGTGGCCGAGCTACGGCGGCGACGTGGGATCGACGAAGTACTCGCCGCTCGATCAAATCGACGCCGGCAACTTCGGCCAGTTGGAGAATGTCTGGCGCTGGCGTTCGGTCGACGGGTTTCTCAGCAAGACGGAGTCGGGTGGCGAGTGGTACGCCAACCGCGACCTGATCTTCGACCAGTTGCTCGACGAGGACCCGCTGCTCTGGCGCGCCGGGCGCGCCCCGTTCATTCGCAACCTGAAGGCGACGCCTCTGATGCAGGACGGTCTGCTGCTGCTGAACACGCCGATCTCGATGGGCGCCGCGGTTCACCCGGCGACCGGCGAGACGGTCTGGGCCTACAACCCGAAGAGCTACGAGAAGGGCACCACGACGATGACCGTGGTCTGGAACCAGCGCGGCGTCGCCTACTGGACCAACGGCGAGGAGGTTGACGAAGCGGACAGCCGCGTCTACTGGGGTACGGGAGACGGCTACCTGATCTCGGTCGACGCCCGCACCGGGCGGCCGATCGAGGAGTTCGGGGACGGAGGGCGGGTCGACCTGATGGAAGGTCTGCCGCGCGCCAACCGCGGCGAGCGGGACTACCTGAACGCCCTGCTCTACTCGATGCAGTCGCCTCCGGTCGTGGTCCGCGACGTCGTCGTCACCGGCGCCTCGATCGCCGACCGCCGGATCACCAAGGAGTCGATCCCGGGCTGGGTGCGCGGCTGGGACGCGCGCACCGGCGAGTTGCGCTGGGTGTTCCGCACCGTGCCGCAGGAGGGCGACGAAGGGGTCGAGACCTGGGGCGACGAGTCCTGGCGCTACTCGGGCAACGCGAACGTGTGGACGATGCTCTCCGGCGACGACGAGCAGGGGATTGTCTACCTGCCCATCGGTACGGCGACGAACGACTTCTACGGCGGCCATCGACCGGGCGACAACCTGTACTCGGAGAGCCTGGTCGCGGTCGATGTCGCAACCGGCGAGAAGGTCTGGCACTTCCAGGCTGTCCATCACGGTCTCTGGGACTACGACTTCCCCGCCGCGCCGACGCTGATCGACCTTCCGGGCAGGGACGGCGCCGAACCCCGGAAGATCGTAGCCCAGGTCAGCAAGCAGGGGTTCCTCTACGTCTTCGACCGCGTCACCGGCAAACCAGTGTGGCCGATCGAGGACCGTCCGGTGCCGTCGGCGACGATGCCCGGCGACACCGCCGCCCCCACTCAGCCTTTCCCGACCAAGCCCGCTCCCTTCGAGTATCAGGGAGTGACCGAAGACGACCTGGCCGACTTCACGCCCGAGATCCGGCAGATGGCCTTGGAGGCGGTCGCCGACTTCGAGATCGGGCCGCTCTACACGCCGCCATCGCTGCCGGTGCGGGGCGGCAAGCAGGGCACGATCTTCCGGCCCTCGGCCGGCGGCGGCGCGAACTGGTACGGCGCCGCGGTCGACCCGGAGACCGGCTGGCTCTACGTGCCGTCGAGGAACGCGTTCAGCATGGTCACCTTCTACACGCCGGATCCGCTGGAGGGCGGCACGCTCCGCTACACCCACGGCGGCCGCGGGCGCCGGCCCGAGATGCCGGAGGGCCTGCCGCTCTTCAAGCCGCCGTACACGCGGATGACCGCGATCGATCTGAACACCGGCGAGCATGTGTGGATGAAGCCGCTCGGCAACAACGACCGCCTGCGCCGGCACCCGCGTCTCCAGCACCTCGACCTTCCGCCGCTCGGCGGCGACACCTACACCGGGCCGCTGCTGACCAGGACCCTGCTGATCCACGGCCAGCACGCCCCCGACGACGACGGCGGCAACCGGCTCGTGGCCCGGGACAAGCGAACCGGCGACGTGATCGCCGAAGTGCCGCTGCCCGCGCGCGGGCTCGGCACGCCGATGACGTATCTCTATGAGGGCCGGCAATACATCGCGCTGACCGTGGCCGGGCGCGCGGAAACGGACTTTGTGCCGGAGCTGCTGGCGTTCGCGCTGCCTTGACCCTCTGGCCAGCGGCTACTCTTGGATCGCGGAAACAGAACCCACCGTTCTACGTATGCATTTAGATGAAATCCACTATCCGAGAGACCTTGACCTGTCATCCATGCGCCCGATGACGGGCACACGGACTGGTTCACGAGCGGCGCGGATCGCGCCGCTCGGGTGTCATCCATGCGCCCGATGACGGGCACACGGACTGGTTCACGAGCGGCGCGGATCGCGCCGCTCGGGTTGGCGATCTTGGCGGCCTTGCTGGCCGGTTGCGACGATCCGCCCAACGTCACCGTCGTCAACAGTCCGGGCCCCCTGTCCATCAAGAGCGAGGTCTGGGCCGACAACTGGTTCGCCTTCTATCTGGGCGAACGCCTGATCATCGAGGATTCGACGCCGATCACGACGGAGCGGTCCTTCAATGCCGAGACATTCGTCTTCAACGCGGAGTACCCCTTGCAATTGAACGTCGTCGCCAAGGACTTCAAGGAGGACGGTACGGGTCTGGAGTACATCGGTCGCCGTAACCAGCAGATGGGCGATGGCGGACTCATTGCACAGTTCACGGATACCGCCACGGGAGCGACGGTCGCTGTCACGAATGCTGCTTGGCGATGCCTGGTGATCCATGAGGCGCCGCTCGACCGCGCTTGCGAAGACGAGACCGAACCGGTGCCCGGCGTCGGCCCATGCCAGTTCGCAGCGACGGCAGAGCCTGACGGCTGGCGCATGCTTGGATTCGACCACGCCGAATGGCCGTCAGCGGTGGAGTACAGCGCAGCCGCGGTGAGACCGAAGGATGGCTACGAGGACATTCAGTGGCGGGACGGAGCGCGTCTGATCTGGTCAGCCGACCTCGAAACGCACAATACGCTGCTGTGTCGCCTAACTGTCGAGCAACCCTGAAGGCGTCCGTCCGATCCGAGCTGGCATCGGCGTCGCCTCGGCCTGGCGGCGGGCCAGCGAGATGCGGGCCCGGCGAGCGACGAACCACACGCAGACCAGGAGCAGAGCGATCGCGTTGATCCGCAGCGGCAGGATCATCGTCGTGTGGACGGTCTCCGGCGATGACTGCATCTGGTGGATGCTGCGCCACCAGTTGACCGAGTAGTAGACCAGGGGCGCGTTGACCGAGGCGACGATGCTCGCCGCCGCCGTCCACGGCGCCCGCCGGTGTTCTTCGGCGAAGCGCCGCAGGGCCAGCACGCCCAGGAAGGTGAGCCACATCACGAAGGTGAAGGTCAACCTCGGATCCCAGACCCAGTAGACGCCCCAGGTCGGCTTGGCCCAGACGATGCCGGAGAGGAGCCCGGCCGTTTCGAGCACGACGCCGACCTCGATCACTCCGGCCAGCATGCCGTCGACCCAGGCCTTGCGCGTCCACAGCGAGGCGGCGCCCACGAAGCCGGCGCCGAAGAAGCAGACCAGCGCATTCCACTGCAACGGCACATGGACGTAGAGGATGCGGTAGACATCCCCCATGTTGCGCTCTCTGGGCGCCACGAGCAGGCCGATGTAGACGCCCGCGATCAACACGGCGAGACCGATCAGGCCGAACCAGTGCTCCCAAGCCCAGCCGCGTCTCGAATTTGCCGCCGTCATCGGGCGGGGACGTTAGCACCGCCGACTCCTCGAGGACCCGGAGCCCTCTTGATACCGTCGGCGACCATCACACGACCGGAGGGACTTCGCGCGATGGCGGATTCAGCAACCATTCTCGGCAGGCTCGGCGTATGGGCCGGGCTCGACGGCCTCTCGGCGCCGCAGGCGGCCGACTTCGCCAGAGGAATCGAAGCGCAGGGATACGGAGCGCTGTGGATTCCGGAGGCGATCGGCCGCGACCCGTTCGCGCTGATCGGCTATCTCGCCGGCCGCACCGAGCGCCTGACGCTCGCCACCGGCATCGCGAACATCTACGCCCGCGACGCGATGACCACGCGGGCGGTGCACAAGACCCTGTCCGAGATGCTGCCCGGGCGTTTCGTTCTCGGGCTCGGCGTCTCGCATCCGCACCTGGTCACCCATCTGCGCGGCCACGAGTACAAACCGCCGGTGCCGAAGATGCGCGAGTACCTCGAAGCGGTCGGCAAGGCGTTCTATCGCGGACCCGAGCCCGAGCAGGAAGCGCCGATCGTGATCGCCGCTTTGAGACCCCTGATGCTGAAGCTCGCCGCCACAGGGGCCGACGGCGCCCATCCCTACCTGGTTACGCCGGAGCACACCCGACGGGCGCGCGAGATCCTCGGCGACGGACCGCTCCTGTGCCCCGAGCAGAAGGTGATCCTGACCACCGACGCCGCTGCCGCCCGCGAGATCGGCCGCGCCAACCTGCACGTCTACCTGCGGGCGCCGAACTACCAGAACAGCCTGCTGGAACTCGGCTTCAACGAGGACGACTGGAAGGACTTCCAGGCCAGCGACCGCCTGGTCGACGCTCTCGTCGCCTGGGGCGCCGAGGATCAGCTCCGCGAACGGATCCAGGCCCACTGGGACGCCGGCGCCGACCACGTCTGCATCCAACCGTTCCGGACCGACGGCAAGCCGGGGACGGACCTCGAAGCGCTGGCCGCCCTGGCGCCCGGCCGTTGACCGCCACACCATTCAAGGAGTAATCAGGATGACAAACCCACCACTCGCCCGCGGAATCGCGGTCGCTTCGCTCTTCGCCGTGGCCGCCCTCGCCTGCACCGCGGGCGAAGAGGCCCCCGAACCGGTCGATCTCGAGGCGCCCCTCGCCGATCTGCAGGAGGGCTGGAACACGGTCACACCCGGCGGGGACACGACCTGCTCCGACGGCTCGCCCTTCCGGTTCTTCGTCCGCTCCGGCGATCCAACCCAGCTCGTCTTCTACCTCCAGGGCGGCGGCGGTTGCTGGAACGCGCAGACCTGCGACCCGCAGGGGCAGCCCAGCTACACGATGACCGCGCTCGAAGAGATGCGGTCCGCCAGCGGCACCGAGCCCGAAGAGCAAGCGGCCCACGGCATCGCCGCGTTCAACCATCCTGAGAACCCGTTCGCCGACCACAGCTTCGTCTTCGTGCCCTACTGCACCGGCGACGTTCACATCGGCGACCGCGACGCGGTCTACGAGGTGGCGGCGACGGAAGAGGCGCCGGCGCGCGAGGTGACCGTCCACCACCGCGGTTACACCAACGGCAAGGCCGCTCTCGACTGGACCTACGAGCACTTCCTGAGACCCGACACGGTGTTCATCACCGGCTCGAGCGCCGGCTCGATTCCCTCGCCGGTCTACGCGCGCCACTTCGCAGAGCACTATCCCGAGGCGCGGATCACGGCGCTGGGCGACGGCGCCGGGGGCTACCGGCAGATCGGCGACAGCCGGCCGCACGAGGCCTGGGGAACCCTTGCCGCGCTCTCCCACTTTGAGAACATGGCCGACGTCACCAACGACGACTTCTCCTTCGAGGCGCTGTACGTCAAGGCCGCCAAGGCCCACCCCGAGGTCATGTTCGCGCGCTACGACACCGCCGAGGACGATGTCCAACTGCGCTTCCTGATGCTCGCCGGCGCGAACCCCGAGGACGGCCTGCAGCCGCTGCTCGACGCGAACGAGGCGGACATCGACGCGGCCCTCGAAGGGCAGGACAACTACCGGAGCTACATTGCGCCGGGCGAGCTGCACACGATCATGCTGCGGCCCCAGTTCTACAGCTTCGAGTCCGACGGCGTACGGGTCCGGGACTGGGTGGCACAGTTGGCCGCGGGCGAGGCGGTCGCCGATGTCCACTGCGGCGACTGCACCGGTTCGCCGGTGCCGGAGACGGAGGCGGAGACGGAGGGCGGCGAAGCGACCGGCGGTCCCTAACCTAGCGAGCCGGCCTGGCCGGCATCCGCCGCGGCCGGGCGCGCGAAGACGGTCTCGGACCGTCGTAGCGCGACCCGTCCGGGCGGCGCGCCCCGGGGCTTGCTCACGTCGCTGCCGCGGGCCAGGTGCACGGCCACCCGGCCGCCAGCCCGGGACTTGGAGTAGCGCGCGGCCAGCGCCGCAGCGAAGTCCCGCGTGGCCCGTGGCAGCCGGTCGACGCCAGAGTCGTTGAGCACCAGCACGTGGGATCCGGCGCCCGACGCCGCGTGCAGCCAGAAGTCGGCCGGACGGGCGAGCCGCAAACTCAGATCGTCGTTGTCGGCAGCGGTCTTCCCCACCAGGACGATGAAGCCGTCCGGCGACTCGAACCGCCGCGCCACCGTCCGGCCGCGGAAGAGGCCTTGGGCGGGCAGGGTCACCTGCCCCGCCTCGCGCCGGGTCGGCGGGGAACTCACTCCGGGAACAGGCTCCGGTCGAGGCCCGGGATGATCTTCAGCGCGTTGCGGAAGTAGATCTTCTCCAGCACGTCGCCGGACAGGTCGAGCCCGTACATCTTCCAGTGCGCGTGGCGCTTGCGGTAGTAGTCGAAGTACTCGTCCGCGGTCTCGAGCACCCGGAAGTAGACGTGGTACTCGCTCGGAGCGTAGGCATCCTTGCCCATCAGCACCCGGTCCTGGTATCTGGTCAGGAATGCCGCCGCCGTGCGCGGCTGGCGGCCGAGTTCCGCCAGCACGGCGCCGATCTCGGTGTACATGTTCGGCAGCTCGTCCAGGAGCTCGCCGAGCCGGCCCAAGTCATTGCCCAGCCAGCCCAGGTGGGCGTTGAGGAAGGTCGTGCCGGGGTGACGCCGGAACAGGTTGTGCTGTTCGGTCATCGTCTGCTCGAAGGACGCGAAGCGCGTCGGGTCGTCGCGGCGGCGGTTCGGGAACTGCTTGAGCTCCAGCCAGCGCTCGTTGTGCTCGTCCCAGGGCGCCCAGAACGGCGACGGCTCACCGACATGAATCAGAACCGGGATACCCAGCTCGCCCGCCTTGGCCCACACCGGATCGATCCGCGGATCGTCGGCCGGCACCCGCTTGCCCGAGCTGTCGGTCAGGAACATGCCGAGGTTCTTGTAGATTTTGAGGCCCTGGGCGCCGGCCGCAACGTCCGCCTCGAGTTGGGCCGCGGCCTTCTCGCCCCAGCCGGGTTGGTCCAATCCCGAGAGGTTGACATTCGCGAAGACGACGAACCGGCTCGGATAGCGGCCCTTGGTGGCGGCGATGTTCGCCTTGAGTCCCTCGCCGCTGCCGCCGCTCAGGTTGACGAACACGGCCATGTTCATCTCGTCCATCTCGCGGACCATCTGGTCGATCCGCGCCGGATCGCTGCCGCGCAGATGGGCGTGGGCGTCGACGAAGGGGAACTTCGCCCGCGTGACCGGTCCGCCCACGACCTTCAGGGTCGAGCGCGGCTCGTACGCCTCGACGCTCACGTCCTGCGTGCCCTGGCCAAGGACCGGCAGCGCCAGGAGGGTCACCAGCGCCACGACCGGCAGGGATCGCAGGCCCACTCCAGGGATCGTCGCCGTCGAACGAAACGGTACCGCCATGTTCTCTTCCTCTAAGGTCCAGGTTGCTTCGTCGAAGGCGCAACCGGATGCGGAGTCTACGGCAGGTTCGCCATAGCGCGCGTATACTCCCCGCGATGTCCATCGTGCGCGCCGCCGAGGTCGTCGTGTTGCTGCTCACCGTGTACGTCGCCTGCGGGCTGGCCTTCGCCCCGTTCTTCGTCTGGCGCGGTGTCGGCCGCGTCGATCCCGGCGCGAAGCCCGCCGGACTCGGCTTCCGGCTCATCATCCTGCCCGGCGTTGCCGCGTTGTGGCCCGTGCTGCTGCGGAGGTGGCTCACCGGCCGCCTGCCTCCGGCAGAGCGCAACGCTCACCGTGACGCGGCCGCCGCTCGGCAGAGGCAGGTTTCCCCGTGATCCGCGGCCTGCGACGGCGTCACCGTCTGGTCTGGGCGGTGCTGGCCCCGATCCTGGCGGGGCTGGTTGCTGCCGCGCTCCTCTTGCGCCCCGCACCGCCGCTCGTGGACAAGTTGCCCACCGCCATCGACGCGCCCTGGGTAGAACCCGCAGACGCGCCCGAACCGACCGAAGACGATCCGGACGCGGACGAGCAACCATGAGCGCCGGGTACCAGGCGGTTCTCTGGAACCGCAACAAGAGGCTCTACGACCTGGCGATCGCCGCAGGCGTGGTGGTCTTCCTGGGCCTGTTCGTCGGCATCGGCATCTCGACCAGAACCCAAACGACGATCGAGACCCTGCTCATCCGCGGCCTGGGCGCCGGCGCCTTGCTGCTGCTTCACGTGGTGCTCGCCATCGGTCCGCTGTGCCGGCTCGACCGGCGCTTCCTGCCCCTGCTCTACAACCGCCGCCATCTCGGCGTCTGCATGTTCCTGCTCGCGGCCACCCACGGCGGCTTCTCCATCGTCCAATTCCACGGACTCGGAGTCCTGAATCCCCTGGTCAGCGTGCTGGCAAGCAACGGCAACTACGACAGCCTGACCCAGTTCCCCTTCCAGGCGCTCGGTCTCGCGGCGCTTGTCATCCTGTTCCTGATGGCGGCGACCTCCCACGACTTCTGGCTCGCGAACCTCACCGCCCCGGTCTGGAAGTCGCTGCACATGCTGGTCTACGTCGCCTACGGACTCGTCCTCGTCCACGTGGCCCTGGGCAGTCTGCAGGCCGACGAACGACCCACCCTGCTCGCGGGCCTGCTGGGCGTCGGGTTCGTCGGCATTGCATCGCTGCACCTCGTCGCCGGCTGGCGCGAGCGCGCCCCGGCGCCGGCCGCCGGGGTGAAAGGCGCCGCGGTCGACGTCTGCGCGGTCTCCGACATCCCCCTCGACCGCGCCCGCATCTTCGTGCTCAGCGGCGAGCGGGTTGCCGTCTTCCGCTACCGCACGGATGGCGGCGAAAAGATCGCTGCCGTATCGAACGTCTGCCAGCACCAGAACGGGCCGCTCGGCGAGGGCCGCGTGATCGACGGCTGCATCACCTGCCCCTGGCACGGCTACCAGTACCGTCCCGAGGACGGCTGCTCGCCGCCGCCCTTCACCGAGACGATCCCGACCTTCAACGTCCGCGTCGAGGGCGGCCGGGTGCTGGTCGACCCGAGGCCGAACCCGCCGGGTACCCACGCGGAACCGGCCTTGGGACCGCGGGCGTCTCGCCCGCATCCGGATGCAGCCAACGGCGGCGCCACAGCGCCCCCCGACACGCCCGAGGAGCCCTCGTGACCGGCGAACGCCGCGACGAGTTCTACGTCGGCTACCTGGACGAGACGCCGCCCGGGATCTCCCGGTTCGCCCGCCGCGCCGTGATCGGACTCTTGCTGCTCGCCTCGGCGCTCGGCGCCGGTCTGGCCCTGCTGCTGGAACGCTTCGACGAAGGAGTGTTCGAGTACGGCACGGTCCGGGACTACAGCGGCGAGCTGCTCATCGATCCCCATCCCCGCCTGCTCACGGCGGACGGACCTGCCGCGGGTTACCTTCTGGTCGCGGAAGGAAAGCACGGGCTCGACGCGAATGAGCCGCCCAACGCGCCTTGGTCGGCCGCACCATCCAGAGAAATCCAGCTCTCCGGCACGCTGATCCGGAACCCGGAAGCGGCGATGCTCGAAGTGCACTCCCTGGAACTCCCCGAAGGAGGCGTCGACGGAGGATCTCCGGCGGAACCGGACTCTCCAAGCGGCCTGGGAACCGGTGGCTTGCCCCCCGCTCGTGAAAGCGAAGGCGCGGCGGCTGGAGTGGTTCCGCCACCGGGCGCAGAGGTCGACCGCCTCTACCTGCGCGCCCATACCCTCGTCGGCGAAATCGTCGACACGAAGTGCTATCTCGGAGCGATGAAACCGGGCCGCGGCAAGCCGCACCGGGACTGCGCCTCCCTCTGCATCCGCGGCGGCATCCCGGCGGCACTGCTGGTCCGAACGGAGAATGGCGAGCGGGTACTGGTCAACTTGGTTGACTTCCCCGGACGGCCACTGGGGCAGGAGCTGCTTGACTGGGTCGGCCAGCCGGTCGAAGTCACCGGCCTGCTGCGTCGCGAGAACGACCGCCTCTTCCTGGCTCTTCTAACCACCGAGTGGATACGCGCCGCGACCGGGGCGGGCGAATGACCGAAACAGCAAGTCTGCCAGGCGAAACCGTCGAGCTTTCCGGCGGTCCTCCGAGTCCTGAACTGCTGCCCGACGGCGAGATTGAGATCGGCAACTACCGGCTCCGTTTCGCGCGCACCGCCCAGGACCTCGACCCGCTCCTCGCGCTGCGCTTCGAGGTCTTCAACCTGGAACTGGGCGAGGGCCTCGAGGAGTCCTTCGCCACCGGCCGCGACACCGACCGTTTCGACGCGAGTTGCCACCACATGCTGGTCGAGGAGAAGGGCGGCGAACTCATCGGCACCTACCGCATGCAGACGGCGGCCATGGCTGCCCGCGGCCACGGCTTCTACTCTGCCGGTGAGTACGATCTGGACGTCCTGCCCGGAAGCGTTCTCGATCAGTCGGTCGAGATCGGCCGCGCCTGCATTCACCGCAACCACCGCAAGCGGACCGTGCTGTTCCTGCTCTGGAAGGGTCTGGCCCGGTACCTGGTCCACAGCCAGTGCCGCTACCTGTTCGGCTGCTGTTCATTGACCAGTCAGGATCAGGCGGCCGGCATCCGGCTCTACCGGCAACTGCAGGCGACGGGCAAGGTCCACCCCGAATTCGACGTACCGCCCCTGCCCCACACCCTCTGCGAGGCGCCCGCAGACCTCGTGGATCACGGTGAAGAGGTCAAGATTCCGCCCCTCTTCGCCACCTACCTGCGCTACGGCGCCCTGGTCTGCAGCCGCCCCGCGATCGACCGCGAGTTCAAAACGATCGACTACCTGGTCCTGATGGACACGACCGCTCTCAGCCGCAGGACCCGGCTGATCTTCGGGCTGGACGAAGCGCCACCGGCGCCCGAAGTGCCGCCCGCGCCGCGCTGAGGATGCGGCCCAAGAGCAGAAGTCCTGTCCGGATCTGGCGGATGATCTGGCGGGGGCCGGCTGTCCTCCTGGCGGCACTGGCCGCCTGGTTCCCGCTACTCATCCTGCGTCCCTTCCTGGCCCGGCGCGCTCCCCTAGCCTGGCGAGCCGTCCGGCGCTCGGTGCTGCGCCGGTGGGGACGCGCCAGTCTGGCCATTCTCGGCTGCCGGGTCACGGTGCGCGGCGAACCGCCGAAGGAGCCCTTCCTGCTCATCTCGAACCACGTCTCCTACGTCGACATCCTGCTGCTTGCCGCGTTCGTCCCGGGCCGCTTCGTCGCCAAGGCGGAGATCGGGGGCTGGCCGGTCGTCGGCGCCATGTGCCGCACCGTCGGAATCATCTTCGTCGACCGCGGCCGGCGGCGCGACGTGACGCTGGTCGGCGATCGGATCGCGGCCGCGCTCGCTGGCGGCGACCCGGTGATCCTGTTCCCGGAAAGCACCTCGACCCCCGGCAACGCGATAGCCCCCCTGAAGCCCTCCCTGCTGGCGCCCGCGGCCGAGCGGGAACTGCCGGTCCACTGGGCCGTCGTCCGCTACGAGACGCCGCCCGACGAGACGCCGGCGTTCCTGAGCGTCGCCTGGTGGGGCAACATGGCGATGACCCCCCACGCACCCGAGCTCCTGCAGCTTCGCCGCATCGAAGCGGAAGTGGCCTTCGGCGACGCGCCGCTGCAGAGCGCGGACCGGAAGGTGCTTGCCCGCCAACTCCGGGAGACGATGGAAGGTAGCTTCCGGCCGATGGTCTCGAACGAAGAACTGGCGGCACTTGGCGACGTTCATGGTTCCATCGGCATTCCCGAAGCGGACTGAGCTGAAGCGGATGGGATGGGAATCCCCGAGCGAACCGGCGGCAGGCGGCAGGGGCGGCCGATGACGAGCGACGATCGGCGCCCGCGACGACGACGCATCTGGCTGAAGGTCCTGCTCGGGGTCTACGCCGCGCTGCTGCTGGCCTCGACTCTGGCGCGCGTCACGGCCGACCCGGCGCCGCTGCCGCCGGGCCGCGAAACCGTCGTGGCGCCGCTTCCCGAGAGCGATTCCCGGCCAGTCCGGTTGGCGTGGCGCGAGTGGCCGGCGCCGGCCGGCACCGCATCGGAGAACGAACCCCTGCCCCTTGTCCTTCTCCACGGTTCACCTGGCAGCGCGGACGACTTCCGGCGTCTGGCGCCCCGGCTCGCGGAACGGCGCCGCGTCATCGCCCCCGACCTTCCCGGCTTCGGCGCCTCCGAGCACCGGGTGGACGACTACTCGATCCGCGCCCACGCCGAGGCGACTCTCGTCCTGCTCGATGAGTTGGGCGTCGAGCGCTTCCATGCTCTCGGCTTCAGCATGGGCGGCGGCCCGGCGCTGCACATGGCGGACGACGCCCCCGACCGGGTGGCGTCGCTCGTTCTCGTCGCCTCGATCGGCGTCCAGGAACTCGAACTGCTCGGCGACTACACCGTGAACCACGGCCTGCACGGTCTCCAGCTCGGCCTGTTCTGGGGACTGCGCAACCTGGTCCCCCACTTCGGCGCCTTCGACAGTCCGATCGCCCGCTCCTACGCCCGCAACTTCTACGACACGGACCAGCGGCCGCTGCGCGGCATCCTGGAGTCCCTCGAAGCGCCGCTGCTCATCGTCCACGGCGAGCAGGACCCCCTGGTGCCGGCCGCGGCCGCCCTGGAGCACCGCCGCATCGTGCCGCAGAGCGAGCTGTGGATGCGGCCGGACAGCCACTTCTTCCTCTTTCGCGGCGCCGAGGACCTGGCGGCACGGATCGACGGGTTTCTGAGCCACGTCGACGCGGGCGAAGCGCCGACCCGCGCCGACGCCGAACCGGAGCGCCTGCGGCGGGCGGCGATGCCGTTCGACGACACGGACCTGCCGCCGTTCACCGGCCCGGCCCTGCTCATCGTCTTCCTGCTCATCGTGTTCGCCGCCTACGTGACCGAGGATCTGACCTGCATCACCGCGGGCCTGCTCATCGCCCAGGGACGGCTCGACTTCCCCGTCGCCGTTGCCGCCTGCTACATCGGCATCCTGAGCAGCGACCTGGGATTTGCCTGGCTGGCCCGGATCCTCGGGCGGCCGGCGCTCAAGCTGCCGCCGTTCAAGTGGTGGGTCAGCGAGGCCGCAATCGAGGAGGCCTCCGCGTGGCTGCGCCGGCGCGCCCTGGTGGTCGTCCTGATCAGCCGCTTCCTGCCCGGTTCGCGGCTGCCGACCTGCCTCGCCGCCGGCATCCTGCGCACCAGCCTGCTCCGCTTCTGCATGTACTTCGCCCTGGCCGTGGCGATCTGGACGCCTGCGTTCGTCGGCATGAACGCGCTCCTGGGCCGCGAGGCGGTGGAACGATTCGGCGGCCGCCTGCCCGGCGGCCTGCTCGCGGCCGCGCTGGCGCTGGCGCTCCTGATCTTCGCCGTGCGCACCTTCGTGCTGCCCCTCTTCACCTGGCGTGGGCGCCGGCTCTGGCGAGGGCGGCTACTGCGGATCCGCCACTGGGAGTTCTGGCCGATGTGGGCCTTCTACCCGCTGCTGGTGCTGTACGTGCTCTGGCTGGGCCTGCGGCGCGGGCGCTTGACGGCGTTCACGACCATCAATCCGTCGATGCCCCTGGGCGGCCTCCTCGGGGAGTCGAAGAGCGACATCCTGGACGGGCTGGCGGGCATCAGCGCTGCGCTGCCGGCCTGGCGACGACTACCGCCAGGCAGTCCAGACGAGCGCCTCGAGGCGTTGCGGCGGTTCCTGGAGTACGAGAACCTGGACTACCCCGCCGTCCTCAAGCCCGACACGGGCGAGCGGGGACGCGGCGTCGCCGTGGCGCGCTCAGAAGCCGACGCAGCCGCGTTCTTCGAGGCGGCGCCCGGACCGGCGCTCGTACAGGAGTACGTCGCGGGCGACGAGTACGGTGTCTTCTGGGCTCGGCATCCCGGTCGATCGGACGGACACGTCTTCTCGATCACCCACAAGTTGCGGCCGACCGTGACCGGCGACGGCCAGAGCACCCTGGAGCGGCTGATCCTCCTGGACCGCCGCGCCGTCGCGATCGCCCACATCTACGCGAAGGAGCATCCCGACGCCTCGACGCGCACACCGGCAGCCGGCGAGGTCGTCGAGCTGACCGAGGTCGGCGCGCACTCCCGCGGCACGATCTTCCTGGACGCGAACCATCTCCACACCCCGGAACTCGAACGCGCGATGAACGAAATCAGCACCGCCTACGACGGCTTCGACTTCGGCCGCTTCGACGTACGGGTTCCAAGCGCCGAGGCCCTCCAGCGCGGCGACGGCCTCCGGGTGCTCGAAGTGAACGGCGTGACCTCCGAAGCGACCCACATGTACGACCGCCTCTACGGTTTCTTCGCCGCCCACGCCATCCTGCGCCGACAGTGGAAGATGGCCTTCGACCTCGCCGAGGAGCGCATCCGCACCGGCGCCCAGCCGGCAACCGTGGGCCAGATCCTCCAGGCCGTCTGGGCCGAGCGACGGGCGCGGAACGAAGGGCTACACTGACCCGAGTGTGCTTGCTCTTCCTCCGCCCCACACCCTTCTCAAGGCCGGCGATCGTCCACTCCATGGTCGCACGGACGCGGAACCCAGATGGAACGGTCGTGACCGAAAACGACACGCAAACGTCGGCCCTCAAAGAGCGATGCGCGGAGGCTGGATGAGTGCCGACAAGCCACCACCGTCCTCCGTAGCAGGTGTCGAGTGGAAGGTCGAGTGGCCTGCCGCATCCTGGCAGAGACGCCGGCAGAGGACCAGGTCGCGGCCCTAGCCCGAAGTTCTGAGGCCCGATGCGTGAAACCCCCTGCAATGACGGGGTTTTTTCGATTTGAGCGTGTTGGCTACTGGGTACGTGTGGTCGTGGTCCGAGGTTTGAGGAGGCTGAAGGCTTCGGTCTGGAGGGGTGTCGGTCTGGCCAGGACGTCCGCGGTGGCGTTTCCCTGGCCGTGGAGTCGAACGCGGTTTCGGGTCAGGGTGGCCAGGTCGGCGAGCAGGGTCTGGAAGCTGTGGACGGGTAGTCCTTCGGGTGTGCGCTTGGCGCTCGCCTTGGCGCGGGCTGCGGGCGAGCGTCGAGCGGGCTGGACGGGCGAGGTGCGTTCGTCCCTAGGGTCTTCGTCGTCGAAGAGCAGGGGAGCGAGAAGCCGTCGCATGTGCCACTCGACGTAGTAGGCGAGCATGCACAGGAAGACGTGGGCTCGCACTCTGTCGGCCAGGCGATGGTGGACGGGCCGCACCTTGAGGTCGACGCTCTTGTAGCTGCGGAAGGCGCGCTCGACGCGGCTGAGGCTCTTGTAGGCCCGGACCGCCTCCGGCGCCGGGAGGTCGGCCTCGGCCACGTTGGTGCGGATGACGTAGAAGCCGTCGAGGGCGGCCTCTTCGGCGATCCGCGTCTGATTGCGGCAGTAGCGGAAGCCGTCTTCGTCGATCTCGGTGTCGAAGTGCTTGCCGACCTTGTGGGCGCGCAGGGCGCGGTCGGCGCGGGCGGCGATCTTGTCCTTGCCCCGCAGGGGGCGCTGTGGGCGCCTTGTCGCTTCGGCGACGGCCTCCAGCTTGCGCTCGGTGGCGTCGAGAAGCTCCTGGCGCTTGCGGCGCCGCCTGGTTGCCAGCAGCGGGTTCCGGCACACGATCAGCCGCTCTGCGGGGTACAGCTCGGGGACGCTCAGTTCGGCCATGTCCCGTTCGTCGAAGATCGACAGTTGCAGGTGGCCCTGCTGCACCAGGGTGCGGATCGCGGGCGCGCGCAGGGCGGTGATCCACGACAGGCCGCCGGGTTCGAGGTCTTCGCGGATGCGGGCGTTGGTGAGCAGGCCCCGATCGCCGACCACGACCATCCGGTCGAGCGAGAAGCGCTCGTTGAGCTTCTGCACTTGGGAATCCAGCGTAGAGGGATCGGCGGTGTTGCCTTCGAAGACCTCGACCGCGACCGGGCATCCGTCCCGGTTGCAGAGCAGCGCGAAGACGATCTGGGGCTTGCCCGGCTTGCCGTCCTTGGAGTACCCGCGCCGGGCGAGGGCGCATTTCGCGCCCTCGAAGTAGACCGAGGTCACGTCGCACAAGACGAGGGAACCGTCCTTGAGGTGCTGTTCGGCCAGCCGTCGCTCGATGCGTTGCTGCCGTTCGAGCAGCCAATCCATGGCGGAGTAGAGCTCGTCGGCGCCCGCCTCCTCGACTCCGAGTTCCTCGCCGAGGGTGTGGGTCGTGGTCTCGCTTGAGAGCCCGCGTGCGGTGGCGAGCTTGGAGCGGGGTTCGAGGATGCGGGCGATGATCATGGCGAGCGCGAGCGACCGTTCGCGCGAGGGTCGGCGGTCGAGGAGTGTTTCGAGGCCGCGTCGTCGCGCGGCGCCGAGCGTGGCGGCGACATGACCGTGGGGCCTGGAGCGCAGGATCTCGAAGGCGGAGTCGAGGGAGGGCAGTGCGACGCCGCCCTTGAGGAGAGTGCGCAGGCCCTCAACGAGATGATCGGGCCACTTGGAGAGGTTGGCGAGTGTCCGTTTGCAGACTCTTCCGTGCTCTCGGTAGGACTCGCGCAGGAGCACGGCGGGTGGCGAGTTGCGGTTGGGTACGCGTTCGATGTACATGGCTTCTATTGTAGCTTCATCATGTCTCCATGTCTATCTGTATTGATGACAATACATGGGTACACAATGCGGGGCGGAAACCCCAAAACCCTAGGCGCAGCAACGATCTGCGACGCTCAAGCCCCAGAACTTCGGCCTAGAGGCAACTGCAGAAGCTCTGGCGAAAGCGGAAGTCGAGTATGAAGCTGCGGTCGACGCACTTGCAGCGGCGGGCAAAGGGTACGAAGCCGCGGTGGACGCGCTAACGCAGGCAGGCGATCAGTGGGAACGAGCCTCAGAGCGGAGGTCGAAGGAGGCAAGTGCGAGGTTTGACACAGCCTCCAAGGCCGTCACCAAGGCCTGGCGCGCTCACCGAGTCGCCACTCTCGCCTTCGACGATTCCCGAGATGTGCTCGGCGATCCGTTGGAGGCCGCTCGCAGGGCGGCCTCGGAGGCTTTGGAGAAGGCTGACCGCGTCGCAGACGCCGCCGACGGCCGCGACTAGAGCCTATAGACGCCCATCGCTTCGAAGCCGCGCTTCGACTTCTTCCATGATGGAAGGTACCGTCTTCTCACTCGGACCGCTGTCGATGCCTTCCTGTACGGCAGCCTGAAGCGACTCGAAGTCGACCCGCCGCTCCCGATCACGTCGAATCAGATCGCGGATGTACTCGCTGTCATTGGTGAAGTGGCCCGCGGCGATCCGCGCCTTGATCCATTGATCCTGCAGGTCGGTCAGGGTGATCGTCTTGCGGATAGTCGCCATCTTGTCTCCAGAGAACGCCCTCGGTCACACTATTGGTGCAGAATAGCACCGTGCGCCGTTCCGGGCGCACCGTCGGATCGCTGTGTGCGACGTCAGAAGCTAGAGCCCACAGTCCCTGCGGAGGTCCTGGCTACTCTGTTGTCTTCTTCGCCGGGCGCCGTCGCGGCTTCGGCTTCTTCTTCAGCACCTCGAGCCGCGCCTCGATCCCGCTCAGTCGCTCGAGCACCGCCTCGAAGTCGGCCTTGCCCGGAACGCCAAGGCGCTCAAGCCGCCGCTCCAACTCGCCGTCGATTCCGGCCTGGGCCTTGGCCCGGGTCTGCTCGATTCCCTTCTCGGCCGCGGAACGCACTTGCTGCACCTTTCCTTCGGCCTTGTCCCGCCAACCACTGAAGGACTCCCGCCCCTGACTCTCCACCTTCTCGCCGCGCTCGACCAGCCGGTCGAAGACCTTGGCCCCCACATCGGCCGCCTCGCCCGCGACACCGACGCCGGCAAGCGCCACTTTGTGGGCCGTCTCGACGGCCGAGTCCACCAACGACCGCGATTTCGAGTCGTTGTCCTTGGC
The DNA here is from genome assembly GCA_965238135.1 of Candidatus Multivorans sp. Taxonomy (GTDB): domain Bacteria; phylum Acidobacteriota; class Thermoanaerobaculia; order Multivoradales; family Multivoraceae; genus Multivorans. The sequence goes on from OZ250177.1 coordinate 1,648,636, forward strand.
GCCCGCTGCTCCTGCTGCTGTCATCTGATTCTCCTCTTGTCTGTTGCGGCTTCCCGCGGCGCAAGCTGCTAGTGCTAGGAACCCCGGGTCTGGGCGAGCCGCCGCTTCACGGTTTCGATGGGGTTGCGGTAGTCCACTGTGCCAAGACCGCGGTTGGTCAGCTTGTAGCCGATCAGCGCCTGCAGCTTCTCGGGCATCTCCACCATGACTTCCGGCGGCACACCGATGAACTGGTTCTCCCGCTGCTTGAGCCACGCCAGGTTGAAGTTGAGGTTGATGGAGCGTCGATACGCGTTGTGCGTCGAGTTCCCGCCGCCTCGGTGCCAGAGGGCGCCATCCCAAATCAGCAGGGCCCCGGCCGGCATCTCCACGGCAATGGTGGGCACGTCGGGATCGACCGGACCAGCCAAGCGATGGCTGCCGGGAACGATCTCCGTGGCCCCGTTCTCGGCCGTGAACGGATCCAGCGCGATCAGCGTGTTGACGATCAGGGGAGGATGCGGGCGCGGAATCGGATAGTGGCCGTCGTCCTGATGCATCCGCTGGCAACGGTCGCCCGGCCCCGGCCGCATGGCCGCGACGCCGGAGATCTGGTAGTCCGGGCCGAGTACCGCCTCCACGAGCCCCAGCAGACGGTCGTCCATGAGGATCTCGTCGACGGCCCGCGTCTTGGCCAGCAAGTTGTGCGTGTGGATGGTCTGCCGGCCGTAGTCCTCCGTCATGCGGCTGCCGACCGCGTCAAAGAGGGGGGCAAGGCCCCGGCGCAGCCCATCCAACATCTCTTCGTTGAGGAAGTCGGGCACAACCGTATAGCCGTCTTCGCGGATGCGACGTGCTGCGCTTTCGATGTCCATGGATTCCTGTGAGCGGTGATCCGATCGGCGTTGCGCGGCAGCGTAACAAAGCCGCGAAACGCACGCTGAGCGATCGCCCCCGGGCCGGGTTGGTAGCCTTCGCCGACTCTTGGAGGACCCGATGAAGAGCTATACGACGAATCTCCGGCCGATGTTCCGCGCCGTCCTGGCAACGCTGCTCGCGGTCGCGGCGTTCACCGGCGCCTACGCCCAGAGCGAGGCGACAACCCAGACCTTCACGGCCAGCGACGGCGCCGCCATCCACTACCTGGTTCAGGGCCGCGGCGACCCGGTGGTGCTGCTGCACGGCATCACCGGCACTGCCGCCTCGAACTGGGGCGCCGCCGGCATCATCGACCGCCTGGCCGAGGAGTTTCAGGTCATCGCCGTCGACCAGCGCGGCCACGGCAAGAGCGACAAGCCGCACGACCCGGCGAACTACGGCGAGCGCATGGCCCTGGATGTCGTCGACCTTCTCGACCACATGAGGCTGCAGCAGGCGAACGTCGTCGGTTACTCGATGGGCGGCTTCATTACGATGAAGCTCATCACCCTGGCGCCCGACCGGCTGCTCTCGGCCGTGGTCGGCGGCGCCGGGTGGCCGAGCGCCGAACTGCGCGACGACGACCTGTACGAGGCACTGGCCTCGTCGCTCGAGGGGGGCAAGGGCGGAGGTCCGCTGATCGAGTTCCTGTGGCCCGGGGACGAACCGCCAGCGCCCGAGCAGGTTCAGGCGATCGGCCAGGCGATGGTCGCCTCGAACGACCAACTGGCCCTGGCCGCAGTGGTGCGCGGAATGCCCGCGCTCGACGTGAGCGCCGAGCTCCTGCGCATCAACCAAGTGCCGACCCTCAACATCATCGGCAGCGACGATCCCCTGAAGCCCGGCGCCGACGCCCTGGTCGGCGTCATGCAGGAACACCGCCTGCACGTCATCGACGGCGCGAACCACCTCAACACCCTGAGCTCCCCCGAGTTCATCGACACCATCCGCGACTTCTTCATCGAACTCTGCAACTGCGCGTAGCGGCGCCGGCGATGGCGTCGGGGGTAGCACCCGCAAAACCGCCGGGCGTGCGTCAGCCGCAAAGCCGCGGTCACGCCGAGAGTTGGGTCTCCACCAAGGTGGTCCAGTAGCGGAGGCCGACTGGGAGGACGTCGTCGTTGAAGTCGTAGCGGGGGGTGTGGAGGCCGGCGCTGTCGCCGTTGCCGAGGAACATGAAGGCGCCGGGGCGTTGCTGGAGCATGAAGGCGAAGTCTTCGGAGCCCATGACCGGGGTCATGTCGGTGGTCACTTCGCGGCCGACCTCGCGGGCGGCGTTGGCGGCCTTCTCGGTCTGTTCGACGGCGTTCACGGTGGCCGGGTAGTAGCGGCGGTACTCGAGTTCGAAGCCGGCGCCGTGGGCGCTGCAGATGCCGCGGCCGATCTGGCGCATGCGCCGTTCGATCAGCTTCTGCACTTCGGGCGCGAAGGTACGAACGCAGCCGCCGTGGACGACCCGGCTCGGAATCACGTTGTCCGCGTGGCCGCCGTGTACGCGGGTCACGGACACCACGGCGTTCTTGAGCGGATCCACGTTGCGCGCCACGATCGTCTGCAGCGCGAGCACGATTTCGGCCGCAACCGGGATCGGGTCCACCGTGCCGTGCGGGAAGGCGGCATGGCCGCCGGCGCTGGTGACGGCGAACTCGAACACGTCGATGGCCGCCATCAGCGGCCCGGCGCAGAGGCCGAAGTTGCCCACCGACATGCCCGGATAGTTGTGGACGCCGTAGACCTCCTCGGCCGGGAACTGTTCGAACAGCCCTTCCTCGATCATCACGCGGGCGCCTCCGTCCTTCTCCTCCGCGGGCTGGAAGAAGAAGTAGACGGTGCCGTCGAAGGACCGGTTCAAGGAGAGGTGCTTGGCGGCGCCGAGCAGCATCGCGGTGTGGCCGTCATGGCCGCAGGCGTGCATCGTGCCGGGGTTCTGCGAGCGGTGCTCGAACTCGTTCTCCTCCTCGATCGGCAGCGCGTCCATGTCCGCCCGGAGCGCGATGCTGCGCTCGGAGGAACCGGACTTGAGCACGCCGACCACGCCGGTGCCGGCGAGGCCGCGATGGACCTCGATGCCGCCGAAGGACTCGAGCAGCTCCGCCACCTTGCGGCTGGTCACTTCCTCCTCGAACGCGAGTTCGGGATGGCGGTGGAGGTCCCGGCGCCAGGACCTCATCTGTTCGTGCAGTGGATCCATCGCCATGGATGGTAGCGGAGAGCCCGAAAGGATGTGGAAGCTACGGGTACACTCCGCTGCCGGGTGGAGCCACCGAGATGACGACGCAGGATCCCGAGTCCAGGCCCCGCCGGCACGTCTACGACGCCGCCGAGATCGAGCCCAAGTGGCAGCAGATCTGGCGCGAGCAGAGCGCGTTCCGGACCCCGGACGACCCTGAGCTCCTCGCGAGCCGGCCCAAGTACTACGTCCTGGACATGTTCCCCTATCCCTCCGGGGCGGGCCTGCACATCGGCCATCCGGAGGGCTACACGGCGACCGACGTGGTGGCGCGCAAGCGGCGCATGGAGGGCTTCAACGTCCTCCATCCGATGGGTTGGGACGCCTTCGGCCTGCCGGCGGAGCGCGCCGCGGTGCGCGAGAACCAGCACCCGCGGCTGATCACGCAGCGCAACATCGCCAACTTCCGCCGTCAGATCGAGCGCCTCGGCTTCTCGTACGACTGGGAGCGCGAAGTCGACACGTCCTCGGTCGACTACTACCGCTGGACGCAGTGGATCTTCCTGGAACTCCACAAGCGCGGCCTGGCCTACCTGGAGGACGTGCCGGTCTGGTGGTGCCCGGCGCTGGGCACCGTGCTCGCCAACGAGGAGGTCAAGGACGGCGCCTACGTCGACACCGGCGATCCCGTCGAGCGGCGGACGATGCGGCAGTGGATGCTCCGGATCACCGCCTACGCCGAGCGCCTGCTGGAGGACCTCGACCAGGTCGACTGGCCCGAGTACGTCAAGGAGATGCAGCGCAACTGGATCGGCAAGTCCCACGGCGCCGAGATCCTCATGCCGATTGCGGTCGGCGACGACAGTTTCCCCGTCTTCACGACCCGTCCCGACACGCTGTTCGGCGCCACCTACTGCGTACTGGCGCCCGAGCATCCCCTGGTCGCCGAGATCACGGTCGCCGAGCAGCGCGGCGCGGTCGACGCCTACGTGAACGAAGCGGTCAACAAGAGCGAGCTGCAGCGGACCGACCTGGCCAAGAGCAAGACCGGCGTGTTCACCGGCGCCTACGCCACGAACCCCGCCACCGGCCAGCCGATCCCGATCTGGGTCGCCGACTACGTGCTGATGAGCTATGGCTCGGGCGCGATCATGGGCGTTCCGGGCCAGGACCAGCGCGACTGGGACTTTGCCGTGGAGTACGACCTGCCCATCGTACGCACGGTGGCGCCGCCCGCCGGCTGGGAGGGCGACGCCTACCTGGAGGACGGACCGGCCGTCAACAGCGGCTTCCTCGACGGCCTCCTGGTCGACGAAGCGAAGGAACGGATGATCGAGTGGCTCGCCTCTGAGGGCCACGGCAGCCGCCGGGTCGAATACCGGCTGCGGGACTGGCTGTTCTCGCGCCAACGCTACTGGGGCGAGCCCTTCCCGGTCCTCCACGTGCTCGACGACGAGGGCAAAGCCACCGGCGAGATCCTGCCCGTGCCGCGGGACGACCTGCCGGTGGAGCTGCCCGAGGTCGACGAGTTCAAGCCGACCGCCGACGGCAGGCCGCCGCTGGCGCGGGCCGGCGACGACTGGCTCACCGTGACCCTGCCGGATGGCCGCAAAGCCAGGCGCGAAACGAACACGATGCCCCAGTGGGCGGGATCCTGCTGGTACTTCCTGCGCTACATCGATCCTCACAACACGGAGGCGCCCTGGTCACGCGAGCTGGAGCGCTACTGGATGCCGGTCGACCTCTACATCGGCGGCGTCGAGCACGCGGTCCTCCACCTGCTCTACGCGCGCTTCTGGCAGAAGGTGCTCTACGACGCGGGGCTGGTCTCGACGTCGGAGCCGTTCGCCCGGCTGTTCAACCAGGGAATGATCCTGGCCTACAGCTACCGCGACCAGGGCGGCAAGTACCACCACCCCGACACGGTCGACTGGCGTGATGAACGTGTGTTCCTCACCGGCACGGACGAGGCGCTCGAAGCCCGGGTCGAGAAGATGTCCAAGTCGAAGCTGAACGTCGCCAACCCGGACGACGTGATCGAGCGCTGGGGCGCCGACACATTGCGGCTGCACGAGCTGTTCATGGGGCCGCTCGACCAGCAGAAACCCTGGCAGACCAAGGACGTGGACGGCGTACACCGCTTCCTGCAACGGACCTGGCGCCTGGTCGTCGACGAGCGGACCGGCGGAGCCGCCGCCCGAGTCAGCGACGACGCGGCCGAAGCCGCCGCCGGGCTGAACCGTCTGCTACACAAGACGGTCCGCAAGGTCGGCGAGGACATCGACTCGCTCGACATGAATACCGCGATCTCGCAGATGATGATCTGGGTCAAAGCCGCGACCGCCGCCGACCAGGTCCCCCGCGAGGCGCTCGCTACCTTCCTGCAGGTCCTGTCGCCGTTCGCGCCCCACCTCGCCGAAGAGCTGTGGTCCCGGCTGGGCGGCGAAGGGCTCATCTGCCACCAGGACTGGCCAGCCTACGACCCTGCCCTGGTGGTCGACGAGACGATCAACGTCGTCGTGCAGGTGATGGGCAAGAAGCGCGACGTGCTGCAAGTCGCCAAGGACGCCGACAAGGCCACCCTGGAACAGCTTGCACTCGCCTCAGAAAAGGCTCAGCGCTTCATGGACGGCAAGGAGCCCCGCAAGGTGATCGTGGTGCCCGGCCGGCTGGTGAACATCGTCGTCTAGGAGCTAGCGCCGCAGGAACGGGGGCTTACACGGGACAGTAGCTTGTCTAGCGCGCCACGGCGTCATAGAACGACCGACGCGGTGTGCGATACTGCCCGCAGGTAAGACACGGGGGCGGCTCTGAGCCGGGTCGCCCGCCGAATGCAACAGCCGCTTGATCGGCGCGGGCTAGCTACCTGCGCTCGGCGAATACGCGGGACCCTTCTGCTGTACGCGAGGTGTCTTACCTGCGGCCCGGCACCAATCCGGATGCCGGTGCCTCGCAGAAGGGAAGGCGCCCATGAAGTGGACGGTTCCAATGCTCCTCGCCGTCGCGGCTCTGCCTGCGATCGCCCAGGAGTTCCCGCAGGCCAGCGCAGCCTTGGCGGTCGTGGAGGATTGCGAACGTCGGACTCGGCTCGGCGACTGCTCGGCCGAGACGCGAGAATGGGCGGAGGTTCTAGGAGAAGCCATGGGCATGGATTCCAGCCGGCTGACCGAGCTCTGTTCTCTCCCGCTCGCTCAGTCTGCGAAGGACCGCTGCAAGTCGCCCAACAGCTTCCAATTCGGGCTGGAGATGCGCGACGTGTTGGACTGGATGACGGAGTGCCTCAAGGATGCTCGGCCAGCGCGAGACTGCCACGAGAGCTTGCTACGCCGATACGGAGCGTTGCTGGAGAAGCACGGAGGGGCCCTGCCTGTGCCCCTTGAGCCTCAGGTTCCAGGAACGCCCGGAGACTTCGTGATGGCACAGATGCTCGCCGATGTGGTGAAGCTCTACGGGCATCCGTGCCCGTCGATCTCATCGTTCTCGTTGGACGACCGGAGGCTCACCTGCAACCATGGAGAGCAGGCGTACTTGCTCGGCAACCGGAGCGGCAGGCTGGTGGTTGTCGTCGAGTAGCGCCATGCCCTGCGGCGGCCAACGGTTCAAGACCGCATGGCCGCTAAGTGGCGCGGCATGGACAGTGGGTTGAGCGGCTTGATGTATCCGCCATAGAATCTCCGGGACAACGCAAAGCGCTCTTTCGAGCGCTGAGTGTGAAAAACTGCACCGGAGGATCATGAGTGCCCAGAGACAGACCGAGAACGCCACCGCCGAGGGACACGCCGCCGATCAGGGAAGCGCCGGACAGGGGAGAACGGATCGAGAAGCGGGACATCCCGGCAATCGACAGTCCCAGGGAAAGTCCGCAGCCCGACTACCGAGTGGACGATCCGGTGGTGACCCCGCCGCCTCCACCAGCGTCGGAGGAAAGCAGCTAAGAGCTGACGCCTACGCCCTGCAGGTGGGTGTGCAGATGTCGATTCGGTATCACGATCGGCGTCGCAGCTGGTTCGCTGGCTGGAACAACGGCACTCTGGTTGGAACCGTGTTCTTCGCGGGAGGAGTCGCGGCACGGCTTGAACAGGTCGTCAACCTGCCTTGGCTCCCGTGGGCACTTTCAGTGTTGACCGGAATCAGTGTGGCCTTGAACCTCACGTACCGGTTCGCTGATCGTGCTGCAGAGCATCATCTTCTGGCCAAGAGGTTCCGGGCACTGCATGCGAAGATCGACTGGCGATCCATGACGCAGGAGCAGTATCAGGACTGTCGGGCGGAGAGGATCGCCATCGAAGCTGAAGAACCGGCCGGGGTCAAACGGCTGCTGAGCCTCCTGTGCCAGTATGAATCGCTGAAGGCGACCCGTGAGGACGTCTCGAGTGACGTCAAGAAGATGGTGTCGAAGATCTCCTGGTGGCGTCGGGCGCTTGCTCCGGCCTGGAGCCAAGCGACCTTCGTCATCAAGAATCTTCGAGGGATTCGGCCAGCCACACAGGAACAGTAGTGGCCGGTTGCTGGTCTGCTACGGCAAGAAGAAGGAACCACGATGACGGCTGAGAAACGCAGACACACGTACCACGTCATACTCACCGGAGTGAAGACCTCGTTGAACAAGACGGTCGAGGCCGATCACGTGTCCACGGGCAGCAAGGCTGTCACCTTCTTCCTTGGCGATGAGCCTGTGGCGGAGTTTCAGCTGGCTACTCTGATTGGCTGGATGCGCGTGCCAGACTGACAGCGAGGCACCGCACCGAGAATCGCCCGGTGCGGTGCCTTCGCTACGTACCAAGGATGGCCTGGAGAGCGCGATCGGACTCAGGCTGCATGGGCACCACCACCTCCCGGTTCTGACGCTCTGACGTCGTCACCGGGAGGGGCGCTTGCTTCGCGCCAGGACCTTCGGCGACTATGTCGTCGCGACACGCGACTGTCCTCCCTGTCGTGGGCCCGCCTCAAGCCGCCGAGTACTACCGGCGGCTTCGGCATTTCTGGCCCCGTTTGAACGAGTACTGAGCCTACGCGACGAGCTCCTGCCAGCGCAATCGCTTCCCGACCATCCCGCGCACCGTCGCGGCCATCTGGTCGAGCGTGTCCAGGTCCCGGACGTTGTAGTGCCAGCAAGCCTCCGTGACGTAGCGATGAAGGTGCTTGAAGCTCATCTGGTGGTACACGCCGATGAAGGCGCGCTTAAACATGGACCACAGGCTCTCGATCGTGTTCGTGTGGATGCCGTAGTCCCGGACGTACTGGCCGATCGAGTGCCGCACCGTCCGGTGCATGTAGCTCTCCATCAGGTCCTCGTAACCGCCGTGGTCGTCGGTGTACACCCGTGAGCCGAAGCGGACGTTTCCTTCTACGAAGGCCAGCAGCGTAGGTCCGTCGACGCTGTCGACGGGAATCGCCACGACCTTGCCTCCGCGCTGCACCGCCCCGACGACGGGCTTCTTCCCCCAGAAGTCGTGGCCGGAGTGCCGCGATCGCTGCGCCCGGTGCCGGTTCCGCTGCTTGCCGCCCACGAACATCTCGTCGACCTCGATAACGCCTTCGAGATTCTCGATGGCGATGTCGAACCCCTCTCGGATGCGTTGGAGCAGGTGCCAGGCGGACGCCTGGGTGATGCCGAGGTCCCGGTGCAGCTTCATGCTCGAGACACCTTTCAGGCTCGTGTTCACGAGGTAGATGGCGATGGCCCAGATGCGATAGCCGAGCTTGGAAGACTGCATCACGGTCCCTTCCCGGGCGGAGGAGTAGCTGCAGCGGCTCGTGCAGCGATAGGGCATCGTCCGATGGTGCGTCGCGCAGCTATAGCCGTTGTGGCCGCAATCTGGACAGCTGGGGCCGTCTGGCCAACGCTGCTTCTCGAACCAGCGCTCGGCGGCCTCGTCGTTCGGGAACCGGGCGAAGAGTTCGGCAAGGGTCATGCCCCTGCGGTCAGACCTGCCCGGACCGCTCATCGGAGCTGCGGTCTCGGCGGAAGCAGTCTACGCTTCAGGAACGACATGGAGATACCTCCTCTGTGTCGTGGGGTCCTCGAGAAGCCGCCCTGCCATGGCGGCTTTCTCAATTGCGCTCCAATTACGCCTTCAAGCGTACCGCAGTAGGGTGCCGAGATCCAGGCTCTGAAGCCTTTTAGCCGAAGGCCGCGATAGGTTCGCCGATCTCTCTACGACGCCGAGTCCGCGCCAGACAAGCTACTTTCCCATGTAAGCCCCCAGGAACGCGGCATCGGGTATGATCGCGTGCCGCCGGAGGCGATCCACGCATTGCCCTCCGAGCCAAGGAACCAAGCGAGAGAACGATGAAAAGCGATATCCACCCCAAGCTCCACCCCGTCGTCTACGTCGATCCCTCGGCCGACGCCGAGTTCATCTCCCAGTCGACGATGACCAGCGACACCACCCGCGAGATCGACGGCGTCGAGCACTACGAGATCCGGCTTGAGATCTCGTCCGCGTCCCATCCCTTCTACACGGGACGCCAGCACTTCGTCGACAGCGCCGGCCAGATCGAGAAGTTCCAGCGCAGGTACGGGCGCAAGTAGCGTCCCGGGCCGGCAAGGACGCGGTCACCACGCTACGACCTCGTCGGCGGCACCGCCCGACCTTCCCGATTCGGAACGCTCTGCCTCTCCCAGCCGTGGCTGGGGCTCGCCTTCAACCACCACCGCCAGCGCAGACCGCGATCCGCCCCCCGGTGCCGGGTCGCGCGGTAGCGGCACCAGTCGATCGCGACGATGGCTCCCATTGGGCTGCCCCAAGAGTACCCCGAAGCCAGAGCCACTCCACCCCGCCCGCCGCCAGCGGCCAGGTCAGACGCGGCACCACAGCCATGTGGAGGACCTCCACAACCGGCAGCCTGTCCCCATTCGGCAGCCACAACTGAGAGACTTCCCCTGCTCCCCGCCACGCGCTACAGTCTGCGAATGACGAGCCCTTACTTTTACGGATGCCCTAGCAGCGCGGCCACACTCTCCTCGGCTCACCGGACCCCATCGATCTCAGAACACACCCGGGATATCCGCGGCCTAGGCACCAGCGCCGGAACGATCGGGAGGATCCCAACAGAATGAACACAAGAACTGCCCTTTTATTGGTTCTGATCGCCACGTTAGGCTGTGCCAACTTCAAGACCATCGGTCGCAGCACTAGGCTCCCAGGTGGTGGCGTCGCCATTCACTTGGACGCGGCCCAGCGTGTGGTTGTTGCCTCGGATCAGAAATACTGCGCAGAGCCGAGCCCCGATGCTATCAAGACCTTTGCTGCCACTCTCGGGTTCGAATTGAAAGGGCTTTCCGACGAAAAGGCCGCCAAGATAACTGCCGGACTGCAAGAGTACATCACAGGCAGTGGTATACGCACGCAGTCCACAACATTGATGCGCGACGCCCTCTATCGAATCTGCGAGGCGTACTACAACGGAAAACTCAAAGAGGCCAGCGTGCTTCACTTGCTTGCACGCAGCCAGGACCTCACCGCAGTCGTTCTAGCCATTGAACAGCTCACGACTCGTGCCTTCCCCGCTGACAGTCTCGCACCTGGACCCGGTGACGAAGAGCAAGAGCAGCAGGTTGCCGGGGACGAGGAGCAGCCGGACGCAGGCGAAGAGGAACAGCCGGACGCAGGCGAAGAGCAGCAGCCGGACGCAGGCGAAGAGGAGCGGCCGGAGGCAGGCGAAGAGGAGCGGCCGGACGCAGGCGAAGAGGAGCGGCCGGACGCAGGCGAAGAGGAGCGGCCGGAGGCAGGCGAGGGGGAGCAGTTGAACGCCGCGACAAGCAGGGTTCAAGTGGCCGATGCTGGCGGAAACAAGCAAACGGGAGCGCCTCCGACTTGGTTGCAGAAAGAAGCCGAATCAAAGTCAGTAAGGGAGATCGCGCGTACCGTGAGGGAACTCGTCACGCTCGTACTAGAGAAAGACTACTTGGTGGAGTCGTGTGTAGCTTTGCTCTTGGACGACGGGACCGGGGCGGAAATCAAGGGCGCTTGTCTGGACCTGTTGAGCAGACGAACCGCGAGTCGCGTTGTGGAAAGGGAAGGCGTGTTCAAGGTTATGTATGATCCTGATACTCTAAGTGTAACGTTGAAATCAGAGATAGAAAAGAATCCCGTTGTTCGACAACAACTGGCGGCGTGGCTGAGGTCGGAGATAGGGATTGACATTACAGTGACCGAACTGATCTACGGCGGTGCTTACGCGGAGCTTCGCAAGCAGGCAGCGGTCCATTTTGGTTTGCAATAGGAGGTGACTTGATGAAAAAACAGAGCATTGAGGGAGTGCGTATTGCAGGCGTCCCGCCGGTGGAGCTCGGCACTGTCGTGCAGTCCTTAGTTGACGACGGCTGCTCGGAGATTCACGCTTGGGCTCAGGATGGCGGAACGTGGACCGTGAGTGCGGCAGGGCCCGAATGAGTTCTACTTGATCCAAGGTATGGGCGACTGAACCTTAGTCTCCGACGGTCTGGATGTCGCCGATCGTCTTGCCGCAGGTTGGGTGTGAGCTTGACCTATCTTGCTGGACACCAGAACCATGGAAGAGCAGGTACCGACGCTGTCGAGACTAGGTGCCCCACGGTCCGTCGGCAGACGCTGGCGGGGGCCCGGCCGAGGGCAGTTCGGACCAACTGGCGTGCCAGTTCCGATCCCTCGGCGCAGGCGATGTGTAGCTGGTCAGTCAGCACGGAGTTACGTTAGTCGGTTGCGACCACCGCCGGAACCTACCCTCAGTCCTTCACGGCCTGGAGCAGCACGGCCATGCTGCGGCCGGACGTAAGTGTCCGGCTGCGTGCGACATCCGGCCATTCTATGGCGGGCGGCGGGACTCCGATTGCGCCGATAGGGCCACACAAGGCGCCCAGACCGATCGTAGCTAGCCTTGATTCGCAGGAACAATGCGTTAGTTTGACCTGACTGGAAGGCCGGGAGGGCCTTGCGGGATGGGATATTCTCGTGGTTGGAAAAGATCACGAAGCCCCTCCACGAAAGGCCACTCCCAGTGCGATCTAGAAGAGCAGATCTGAAGCGTCGTGTCAACGGCGACGTGCAGTACAGAATCGGACGACAGGAAGTCACCTCGCATGCCGGACTGGAGTTGGTTCGGGAGTACCTGAAACGAACCGGTTTCACGGCCGTGCTGCGACGTGCGGTGGGCTCGGGGTTCCCCGCCACCGACTTCGGCGCGGTGCCGATGATCCTGACTCTGCTGGGCCTGATCCTGGTCGGCGGAAGGCGCATCCTGCACCTGCGCCACGAGCAGGGCGACCCGGTGCTGGCTCGCTTCGGCGGCCTTTCGAGGTTGCCGGCGCCAAGAACGGCGAGCGCCTGGATGCAACGACTCGGCAGCGAGGATGTCGAACGGCTCTCGAAGGTCAACGAGGAGTTGGTGGGGAACGCTTTGCGGCGGACAGGCGGCCGCCGATTGACGCTCGACGTCGACGGCTCGGTGGTGAGCACCGGGCTGAAGGTCAAGGGGGCGTACCGGGGCTACAACCCTCACCGCCGGAAGGTGCCCAGCTACTACCCGATCACCGCCTGCGAGGCTCAGGAGGGCCAGGTCGTGCGCCTGTTGAACCGGCCGGGCAACATCCACGACGGCAAGGCCGCCGTCGGTTTCATCCATGACCTGATCCGGCAGGTCCGCGACGCGGTGGGCAATCGCCGCACCCTGGAACTCCGCATGGATGCGGCCTTCTTCCGTCAGGACGTGCTCAACGCCCTCGATCCGGCAGGCGTCGAGTACGCCATCAAGGTCCCCTTCATGCCGTGGCTTCATCTCCGGCAAGTGGCGGCCAGGGCCTACTGGACACGCGTCGACGACCGCACCAGCTACTACGAGACCCGACTCCCGGTCTGGGGGCGAGTCCGACGCATCGTGCTCTACCGCCGCAAGGTCGGCCACGAGACCCGGAAGAACTTTCAGCTCGACCTCTTCAGTCCCGAGGACGGCCACTACGAGTACTCCGCCATCCTCACCAACAGGCGCATCAAGGCCCGCACCCTCTGGCACTTCTACAACGGCCGCGGCAGCCACGAGAAGGTCTACGGCGAACTCAAGGGCGGCTTCGCCTTCGGCTGCGTGCCCAGCCTGGAGGAACCCGCCAACGCCGCCTGGCAGATGCTCAGCGTCCTTGCCTTCAACCTCTCGCGAGGCTTCCAGGCCAAGACCACCGCGCCGGCCCGGAACACCAACCGCAAACGCCGCGCACGACGCCGATTCGAGAGCATCCACACCCTCCGCTACAAGCTCCTCGGACGAGCCGCCGTTCTGCTCAAACCCGCCGGAAAGACCACGCTACATCTCGGTGCCTCGCCTGCCGTCGCCAACCACTTCCTTGCCATCGCAAACGCCATCCGTGCGTGAACTTTCTAGCGAATCAAGGCTAGCTCAACGCCCGCCAGATCTGGGCGACGGCGAAGCAGAGCACGAAGCCCATGGCCACCGGCAGCAGGGCCGAGACCGCGGTCCAGCGGACGCTGCGGGTCTCTCTCCAGATCGTGTAGAGCGTGGTCGAGCAGGGGTTGTGGACGAGGGAGAAGAGCATCAGGCAGACGGCGGTCAGCAGCGTGAAGCCGCCGGCCTTGAGGACGCCGGCGGTGGCCGCCTCGGAGTCCAGTTCGAACATCACGCCGGCGCCTGCGCCGACCCCCGGAACGCCGGCGACGAGCACGGCCAGCATGAGGATGGTCGGGATCACGATCTCGTTCGCCGGTATCGCGATGATGTAGGCGACGAGGATGATCCCGGACAGGCCCAGCGCGAAGCCGAACGGGTCCAGGGCGCCGATCAGGCTCTCGGCCAGTGACGCGTCGCCGGCGCGGATGTTGCTGAGCAGCCAGATCACCGCACCGGCCGGCGCCGCGAACACGACCGCGCGCCAGAGAACGATCAGCGTCCGGTCGATGATCGAGGTGTAGATCGTCTGCAGCACCCGCGGCGGGCGGTACGGCGGCAGTTCGAGTGAGAACGCGGACGCCTCACCCCGCAGCACGGTGCGCGACAGGAACCAGGACACCGCGAAGGTCAAGAGCACGCCCAGCACTGCGATCGCGACCACCGACAGCGCGGACACGGCGCCCGCGATGTGCGCCGGCACGAGACCGCCGATGAAGATCGAGGCGATCAGGATCTGGGTCGGCCAGCGGCCGTTGCAGAGCGAGAAGTTGTTCGTGATGATCGCGATCAGGCGCTCGCGCGGACTGTCGATGATCCGGGTCGAGATGATCGCCGCCGCGTTGCAGCCCCAACCCATGGCCATCGTCAGCGACTGCTTGCCGTGAGCGCCGACGCGGTGGAACATGCGGTCGAGGTTGAACGCCACGCGCGGCAGGTAGCCGAAGTCCTCGAGCAGCGTGAACAGCGGGAAGAAGATCGCCATCGGCGGCAGCATCACGGCGACCACCCAGGCTGTCGCCAGATAGACGCCGTCGATCAGCAGGCCGTCGAGCCACCAGACCAGCCCGAAGGCGGCGGCCACCTGCTTGAGCAGCGGATGCACGGTGTCGATCAGGAGCGAGGCGAGCATCGACGACGGCACGTTGGCGCCCGCGATCGTGAGCCAGAAGACGACCGTCAGCATGAGCAGCATCAGCGGGAAGCCGAACACCCGACTGGTCACCACCCGGTCGAAACTGGCGTCGAAGTCGAAGTGCCGGCGTTCACCGTCGCGCGAGACGGCGCGGTCGGCGATGCGGGCGGCCTCGGCGTAGACCGCCTCGGTCAGCGCCTGGTGGAAGTTCCGGCCTACGCGCCAGCGCAGTTTGCCGGCCAGTTCGAGTACCGCCGCGCGGGCGACGGGTTCGGCGTCGATCGAGGGTTCCGCCAACTCGACGGCAGCCGCCTGGGTCGCCTCCGGTTCGGCGACCTCCGGAACGCCGCCCTCCTCCCGCGCTCCCAGATCGACCAGTTCGGCCAAGGAACCACTCTCCACGGCGGCGGCAAGGGTGCGGTCGCCGTCGAGCAGCCGAAGAGCGACCCACTGCGGATTCGGCAGCAGGGGGAACGCGTCCTGAATCGCTCCGGACAACCGCCGGGTCGCCTCGCTCAGCACTGGAGATCGGCCGCCCACCCGGCGCGGGCGGCAACGATAGGCGCCCGTTGCCACTTCCGCGACGACCCGGTTCAGTTCCTCGAGCCCCTCGCCCGAGCGAGCCGCCGTCGCCACCACCGGCACGCCGAGATCCCGCGCCAGGCGCCGCGCATCGACGGTCAACCCCTTGCGACGCGCCTCGTCCATCACGTTGAGGCACACGACGGCGCGGTCCGTGATCTCCAGTACCTGGAGCGCCAGGTTCAGGTTCCGCTCCAGGCACGTCGCATCGACAACGACCACGGTCACGTCCGGGCGCGCGAAGAGGATGAAGTCGCGGGCCGCCTCCTCGTCGAGACTCGACGAGAGCAGCGAGTAGGTCCCGGGCAGGTCGACCAGCTTGTAGCGGTCGCCGCCGTACTCGAAACCGCCCTCGGCGCGGGTCACGGTCTTCCCGGGCCAGTTGCCGGTGTGCTGACGCAGACCGGTGAGCGCGTTGAACACCGTGCTCTTGCCGGTGTTCGGATTGCCGGCCAGGGCGACGACGTAGTCCCAGTTGCTCATGTCCACGCCGAGCCGGACCAGGTTGCCGAGGTGATGCGCCGGACAGTGGGTGCAGTCGTGCGCGCGTGCCGGTTGCGTCATGCTGAAGCCGCCTGCTGGGGTCGTTGAACCTGGATCTGATCCGCCTGCGAGCGACGCAGGGCGATTACGGCGCCGCGCACCCGGTAGGCCACCGGGTCGCCCGACGGGCTGGCCATCTTCGCTTCCACCAAGGTGCCCGGAAGCAGCCCCAGGTCGAGCAGTCGGCGACGCTCCATTCCGCGGCAGAAGCGCGAGAAGCCGACCACCAGCGCCTGCTCGCCGACGGCCACACCCGACAGCGATCCGGTGGCGTCCGCGGATACCGGTCTCTCGTCGGACACCTCCTCCGCGGCCGGTATGGCGAAGATGTTGGCGGCGATGACCGGCGCCAGCACGACCTCGTCCAGGTCGGCTTCGAAGCGGATGCGCTCGGGCGCCACGGACGAGATGCGCAACTTCATGCCGGGATGGACACCCTCCGCGACCAACTGTGCGTAGATCGCGGCGGGTTCATCCTCTACGTGGACCACCTCGACTACCTCGCCGACAGCGAAGTCCGTCAGCGCCCGGCCGGCGCGCGGCGGCAGGTCGCCTTCCCGCGTCGGGATCGGGTCGCCGTGCGGGTCGAACGGTGGATGACCGAGTCGCACCGACAGCTCCTCCGCCTGCTCGAGCGAAGTCACGTGCTCCCGGCGCTCGGCTTCCGGGTGCCAGCGCTCCGGCTCCAGCCCCGTCTCGTCCGCCAGGTAGCGCTCCCACAACCGGTGAATGCGGATCACGCGCAGCGCCTCGCTGCGTCCTTCGGCGGTCAGCCGGAAGCCCCCCTCCGCCGACACGATGAGCCCCAGCCGCTCCATGCGGGCGAGGAGTTCGGTGCTCCGCCGGCCCCCGAGCCGCAGCACGCCGACCAGGCTCTGGTGGGTCGCCTGACGCCCCTGGTACTCGCAGTCGAACAGGTGCTTGAGCGCGTCCTCGGTGCGCGTGCGGTGCAGGGCGCGCCCGCCGGAGCGCCAGCGCCACAGCCAGCCGCGGTCCGGCCATGCCACCAGGGCGGACAGGGCGATGACCGCGGCGAGAACAACCAGTGCGAGAAGAGGGTTCATGTTCTTTGGGGCGAATCAGCAGTGACAAGTGATTCGCTTCAGCGAATCAGCAGGCGTAGGGCGATTCGCTTCCGCGAATCAGAAGTTTAGTCTACACTAAGTTTCGTCGGCAGCGAAGAACGGCGCCTGGGCGAAACGGCCGTGGAGCCGGCCGCCGTCTCGGGGCGCTATTGTTGGGCGAGTTGGAATCGGCCCAAACGCTGGAGTGTTCTGCAACGATAGAGTGGTTCTGCCATGATGGGCTTTGTACATGCAACCTGGAGCGTGCTCGCTGAGCTGGCGCCCTGGCTGCTGTTCGGCGCCCTGCTCGCCGCGCTGCTCCACGTTCTGCTGCCCCGCGACCTGATCCGCCGGCAGCTCAGTGGCTACAGCGGCGTGGTCAAGGCGGTGGCCCTGGGCGTGCCGTTGCCGCTCTGCTCCTGCGGCGTGATCCCGGCCGGAATCGGCCTCAAGCGCACCGGCGCCAGCAACGGCGCGGCGATGGGCTTTCTGATCAGCACGCCGCAGACCGGCGTCGACTCGATCCTGGTCAGCGCCACGTTCCTCGGCTGGCCCTTCGCCCTGTTCAAGGTCGCGGCCGCCGCGGTGACCGGAGTGGCCGGCGGCTGGTGGGTCGAGCGGATGAAGACCGAAGTCACCGTTGCCGAGGAGGAAGAAACGGTCGAGGATGCCGACGGCGAGTCGGATAGCGGGTATCGGATCGGCGGAACGGTCCTTCCGAAGATCGCCGGCATGGTCGACCACGGCGCCGATCTCCTGCGCAGCATCTGGCGCTGGGTCGCGGTCGGCATTCTGGTCTCGGCAGCGATCGAAGTGCTCCTGCCACAGCAGGCCTGGCTCGATCTGGCGGCGCTCGGCACCTTCGGCGCGGCGGCTGCGGCGCTCGTCATCTCTCTGCCGCTCTACGTCTGCGCGACGGCCTCGGTGCCGATCGCCGCAGCCCTGGTTGCCAACGGCCTGCCCCTGGGCGCAGCCCTGGTCTTCCTGATGGCCGGCCCGGCCACCAACGTCGCCACCGTCGGCGCCGTCTACCGGGCGTTCGGCCGGCATGTGACCGCGGTGTACCTGACCACGGTCATCGTCGGCAGCATCGGCTTCGCGGTGTTGTTCGAGACCCTGATCGGCGGCGCGGCGCTGCAGCGCGGACCGATGCACGAACACGGAGTCGCGTGGTGGGCCGCCGGGTCGGCCGTTCTGCTGGTCCTGATGTTCGGCTGGTTCGGTCTCCAGGAGTTCCGGCGCTGGCGTCGGCAGGCGGCCGCCACCAAGAGAATCGCCGCAACCCAAGCAACAGCAGGGACCGCGGCAGGCGCCGGCTCCGCTGCGGGAGCCATCGAGATCGCCGTCGGCGGCATGACCTGCGGCAACTGCGCGGAAGCGGTCGAGACCGCCCTGCTTGCCGAACCGGGCGTGGAAATGGCCCACGTCGACCTCAACCGCGGCAGCGCCACCGTCTGGGGCGCCGCACCTCTGAGCGCTCTCAAGACAGCCGTTCAGAGCGCCGGCTTCCAGGTCTCCTGACGCCCGGTCCGAGCGCCGGAACTCCGCATCCGTTTGCGCCCGCCGCCCGGCAGGCATAACCTTCGCGCGCGAACATGAAAGCCGGAGTCGTACGCGAAACGCATCCGGGAGAGCGCCGGGTCGCCCTGGTCCCCGAGAGCGTCGCCCGAATTCACGCCAAGGGTGTCGACTTCCTGGTCGAAGCAGGCGCCGGCGCTGAGGCCGGATTCGACGACGACGCCTACCGCGAAGCCGGCGCCGAGATCGCCGCATCCGCCAGCGAGGTTCTGGGCAGCGTCGATCTCGTCGTCCGCGTCCAGGCGCCCGGCGCTGCCGAGATCGAAGCGTCCAAGGCGGGCGCGGCGGTCGTCGGCCTGCTCTTTCCCCTCTCCGCCGGACCGCTGGTGCGGCAGCTGTGCTCTGCCCGGCTCACCGCGATCGCCCTCGACCGGATTCCCCGCGTCACCCTGGCGCAGTCGATGGACGTCCTGAGTTCGCAGAGCACCGTCGCCGGCTACCGCGCCGCCGTGCTCGCGGCTTACCGCCTGCCGCAGTTCTTCCCGCTGCTGATGACGGCCGCGGGGCGCATCAACCCGGCCCGCGTTCTGGTCCTCGGCGCCGGCGTCGCCGGACTGCAGGCGATCGCCACCGCCCACCGGCTGGGCGCCGTGGTCGAGGCGTACGACGTCCGCGCCGTGGTCAAGGAGCAGGTCGAAAGCCTGGGCGCCAGCTTCGTCGAGGTCCCGGCGATCGAGGACGCCGAGACCGAGGGCGGTTACGCCCGCGATGTCTCCGAGGAGAGCCAGCGCCGGGCGAACGAGGTGATCGCTGAGCGTCTGCGCTCGACCGACGTCTGCATCACGACCGCGCTGATTCCGGGTCGTCCCGCGCCGCGCCTGATCACGGCCGAGATGGTCGAGGGGATGCCGAACGGCGCCCTCGTCGTCGACCTGGCCGCCGAGCAGGGCGGCAACTGCGAGCTGACGCGGCCGGGCGAGGAAGTCAAGGTCAACGGCGCCACCGTGCTCGGCCCCCTCAACCTGGCCAGCGATCTGGCCGCCGACGCCAGCCGCATGTTCTCACGCAACGCCGAGAAGCTGGTGCTTTATCTGCTGACCGACGGCGAGTTGAGCTACGACTTCGACAACGAGATCGTCAAGGGTTGCGTCGTCACCCACGACGGCGAGATCGTCGACTCACAAGTCGCAGAAGCCCTGGCCTGAACCGACCGGCCCTGGCCTGAACCCCGCGCAAGGAGGAGCAACGCCATGCTCGAGATTTTCCTTGGGCTGTACATCTTCATGCTCGCCGCCTTCGTCGGCTACGGCGTGATCAAGGGTGTACCGGCCCTGCTCCACACGCCGCTGATGGCGTTCACCAACGCCATCTCCGGCATTTCCCTGGTCGGCTCCCTGGTTGCCGCCGGTGCTCACTACAACGACGTGAGCACCATCCTGGGAGCCATCGCTGTGCTCTGCGCAACGATCAACGTCGTCGGCGGCTTCTGGATCACGGATCGGATGCTGCGGATGTTCAAGAGGCAGGACCCGAAGGCTGAACCGGCGGGAGACGCCAAGTCGTGATCAGCCAGGTCGAGACGCTCTACCTCATCGCGTCGTTCCTGTTCATCCTCGGGCTCCGTGGCCTGACCGCGGCGCATACCGCCCGCCGGGGCCTGATCCTCGCCGAGCTCGGCATGGTCTTCGCGGTCTGGGGCACCCTGCTGCACCCGGACATCGGCGCGCGCTACGAACTCGTCGGCTTCTTCGAGACCTACAAGTGGATCCTGCTCACCGTCTTCATCGGCAGCGCGATCGGCATCGCCATCTCCGCGCTGATCCCGATGACCCGGATGCCCGAGCGGATCGCACTCTCCCACGCCTTCGGCGGTCTGGCGGCGGCCCTGGTCGGCGTCTCCGAGTACTACCGCCACAGCGAGCACATCGACCCCACGACGATGGGGGCGATCGGCTTCGAGGTGCTCTTCGGCGGCCTCACCTTCACCGGCTCCCTGATGGCCTTCGGCAAGCTTTCCGGCCTGATTCCCGGCCGCAGCATCACCTGGCCGCTGCAGAACGTAAGCAACATCCTGATGTTCGGCGGCACCTTCCTGCTCCTGGTGCTGGTCACGATCGATCCCTCGAACCAGGTTCTGTTCTACGCCATGGCGGCGATGCCCCTGCTCCTGGGCATCCTGTTCGTGGCGCCCATCGGCGGCGCCGACATGCCGGTCGTCATTACCCTGCTGAACTCCTACGCCGGTCTGGCCGCAGCGGCGACCGGCTTCGCGCTCGACAACAACGTCCTGATCATCGCCGGGGCGCTGGACGGCGCCTCAGGCTTCATCCTGTCGGTGGTCATGAGCAAGGCGATGAACCGGTCCTTCCGAAACGTCCTGTTCGGCGCCTTCGGCAAGGTCGAAGAGGGGGACGCCGCAAAGGCCGCGGCCGGAGGCGACCGGGTCCAGGAGGCCTCGGTCGGCGACGCCGCGATGCTCCTGTCGGGCGCCAATTCCGTCATCGTCTGCCCCGGCTACGGCATGGCCGTCGCCCAGGCCCAGCACGTCGTCAGCGAACTGGCCGAGATCCTCGAAGCGAACGGCACCCAGGTCCGCTACGCCATCCACCCCGTCGCCGGCCGCATGCCCGGCCACATGAACGTGCTGCTGGCCGAGGCGAAGATCCCCTACACCAACCTGTGCGAGCTCGAGGAGATCAACGACGATTTCAAGAACACCGACGTCGCCCTCGTCGTCGGCGCCAACGACGTCGTCAACCCCGCCGCCAAGCACAACCCCTCCAGTTCGATCTACGGCATGCCGGTGCTCAACGCCGACCTCGCCCGCTCCTGCATCGTCCTCAAACGGTCCATGCGCCCAGGCTTCGCCGGCATCCAGAACGAACTGTTCTTCGCGCCGAACACGGTGCTGACGTTCGGGGACGCGAAGGACACGCTGACGAAGGTGGTGGAGGCGTTGTCGTAGGGGCGTCCCACCGAGAAGGCCTCACTTGTTTGCTCGCGACCCGTACATGTATCGGAAGGGTTGGCCTGACTTGACTCTATGGAAGGGCGCCGATGTCGCGTTCAGAGAGATCAAGGCGCCAGGGGACCGGCTTAGAGGAAGCCAAGTGACGGTCATCCGGGACGTACTGAAGCCGCTAGGACTCGATGTTTCGGTGGTCGATGCAGTTCCATCGTGAGAACGCGACCGGATGGAGCATACGGCCATACAACCCAACAAGCGCGTCACGCTCCTCCCGCAAGACGTACCGGTCGAACTTGTCTCGGCCAAGAACCACCGTCAAACTCGCGCACCAGGGGGGCGGAAACCAAACCGTGCCATGACGCAGGGCCCACAGAAACGCGCGCCCCGGCACGGATCGGTGAAACAGCGCCGCGCTGACGATGACGCTCGTGTCGAAGACGACTCGCGTCACTCTTCAGCCAGTAACGACTGCAGAATCTCCTCGGTCAGACCCCGGCGCTGGGCGTTGCGGCTGACCTTCCGCACGACGTCCTCCAACGATCTCCCGGATTCGGCAACGTCGCGAAGACGCAGGCTGACAAGCAGGTCGAGTTGCGACGCTCACCAGCGGAAGAGGCTCGGCAGAGTTCGGCGACGTCTGAATCGACGGAGCCCGTGATCTGGTCCGCCATCGCGGTTCTTCACCCTGGTCAGCCAAGCAGACGGTCGACCGCCGTCGCCAACGCGAGCAGGGCGCCTACGACGAGGACCATGCGCCAAGTCAAATCGGCGCGAAGCGTCTCCAAGTCCGATTTTGTCGCCACGCCCTCCGTTACCGCGGCCCGGATCGCTTCGGTGACAGCCTCCGCCTGAGCGGCTTCCAAACCGGACTCCGCCAACTTGCGGGCCGTTGCCAAGGTGTCGAACATTGCCGTGGCCATGACGGTCTAGGCTAGCAGAATCCCACAGCGGCACGGGCCTCGTGACTCGCCATCGACAGGACCACTACCCGAGGCCGACGATTGGCTTCGGATGCGGGCAACGATGCCCGCCTTCCCAAGTCCGGAGGCACGTGGCTGCTCCGGCCCATCGATCCCGAAGGACGTAACGGTCAACCGCCGCAGGCCCGGCGCTATCGGGAGCGGGAGACATCCGTGCCGTCGCCGACCAAGTCCCCCACCAGTCCCCAGAACTTCGTCTTCCTGTCATGCGTCTCCAGCAGATTCGCCAAGTACTCGTCGTGGGAGTGGAAGCCGCGGTAGTCGCCGATCCTCTGCGCCAGCCCGGTGCATTCCAGAAGTTGCCTCGCCGCGTGCCCGTAGCGGGTGGAACGCGCGTTGCCCAGTGTGAAGTCCATCAGCGCCCGCAGCGCCAGGGTCGCCGCGAGGGGATGGTCAGAGGCCAGTGAGGAGACCGCAGCATTCAAGGTGCCGTAGAGACCGCCATTCAGTTCCCTCGCTCTTCGCACGATGAGAGCGGCGGCGCCTGGCAGATCGGGCCAAGCGAGCAGAAAGGCGAGCGCCTTGTGCACGTCGTGGTAGTCGGCGGCGCAGGCCAGGGCGGTTTCCGTTGCCGCCTCCTTCTCGGAAGCCGGCAATCGTTTCAGGTATGCGCTCAGGCGCTCCGAGTCGAGTCTGCTCTCGAAGTCCATCCACCGATTGGCCTGAGCCTCGGCGCTCCGACCGAGCGCATCCAGAACGGCGATTCTGGCATCGCTCCATTCCTTCCTGAGGTGTGGGCCGCTGTCCGTTGCATGATCGGCCTCCTGCAGAATCTCCAGCGCCTCCTCCGCCCGATTTGCAGCGAGGAGCCGCTGCGCGATCTCAGCCGCGAAGACCGGGATCGTCCGCCGTTGCTGGTCGAACTGGGCCACGAAGGCGTCCACGTCTCCCTGCGCGTCGGCGATGTCCGTTAGAGCCTGAGGGACGGTGTACTTCAGCAGATACGAGACATCGCGCCTTCCGCCGTTGTCCGCGTCGCCTGCGGCCCAAGGGCCGGCAACGACGTTGCTCGGCGCAGCGTCGGACGCGGCGCCACCCCTGCTGTCCCGGAATGCGAGCACCTTCCGCCGCAAGTGGTCCAGGCCCGTCTCGCCCAGTGCGGGCGCCAGTTCGCCGATCAGGCCGTCGTACTGACCCAGGGTGTTGCTCAACAGTGCCTCGAAGACCTTTCCGGAGAGCTTCACCGGGTCGGATCGGGCCGCCTCCGTGGCACGTCCGAGGTCCGCCCGGGCACGCCGGAACACATCGCCGACGAGGCCATCGCTGTCGTCGCACCGTTGAAGGACCCGATCCGCCACGCTCATGAACCGCCAGAGCACGTCCACAGCCAGCTTTGGGTCGCACCCGGCCACAAACGTCTCGATCGCTTCCCGTTGCGTGTCCAGCTCCCGGGCCAACCGGCCAGCGCGCGAGCGGCGGACGAACGTCCTGGAGTGCGCTAGCGCAGTCAACCGCTTGCGTATCTCGATGGCCGCCGCCTTCGGACTCTCCGCCGCGGCGATCTCCAGCCTGAGGACCCGCTGGGCAGCCGCGTCGTGGGACGTCGCGTCGATGAGCAGCTCCGCGAGGCGTCGAGCCCCCAGCAAGACCAGGGTCGCAGTGTTCAGTCCGCTCTTCTTCGCCACCACATCCTCCTGCGCCCGTCCTCACCGGCATCCGCGGCTGGCCCGAAGGGACGCAGTCTACGCGGCGCCGGTGCGCGGCTGAACCCTGCTTCATGGCGACCGCATGGGGCCAGACCGGAACCGGCGCCCGCCGCAGTCTACACATCCTCCAGCAACCGTCCTGCGGCCACGGCGCGAAGGTTCTCCGCCATGGGAAACGAGATGTCGCCCGCGTGGATGACGGTCAGTTCAGTGAGTTCCAGGTCGCGTAGCGCCGGGCGCAGCGAAGGTGTGGACCTGGGCGAGGATGCCCGCTTGATCTCGTAGCCGACGCGGTGGTCGCCGCGGTCCACCAGCAGGTCGAGTTCGGCGCCGGTGTGGGCGCGCCAGAAGTAGACGCGTTCTTCGGGGACGTCCAGAAGAGTCAACAACTGCTCGATGATGAAGCCCTCCCAGGAGGCGCCGCACTTCGGGTACCGTTCGAGCGCCGTCCGGCTGTCCAGAGCAAGCAGGGTGTGAAGCAGGCCGGAGTCCCGGATACAGACCTTCGGCATCTTGACCTGGCGCTTGCGGAGGTTGGCGTGCCAGGGCTGGAGTTGGCGCACGACCAGGGCCGCCGTGAGCTGATCGAGATATCGGCCGACCGTCGTATCCGAGACACCGAAGGAACGCCCGAACTCGGAGCCGTTCCAGATCTGGCCGTGCCAGTGCGCGAACATGGCCCAGAACCGGCGCAGTGTCGGCGCGGGGATCCGGCTTCCGAGGGAAGAAAGATTACGCTGGATGAACGTGTTGACTCGCGGCGCCAGCGGTCACTGGTCTTGTACCCTGAAATCTTGGCGGTCGCCACCGAGATTTCCTGTCAGTAGGCTGGCGGCTCGTGCTCGCCGCTGCGCGGCATCGCACTTGATGCGGGCCAGAAGGCCCGCGCACCCAGAGATACGGCGGCGGTGCGGCGCAACTCTCTACTGCAAACGAAACCGCCGAGCTGCGGGCCGGATGCCGGCGGGGACGCCCGGGTTCCCAGGCCCTACTCGCCGAGGCAGATGCCGAGGTCGCGGGCGGTGGCGACGACGTCGGCTTCGAGGGGAACGCTCTTCATGCGGCTCACGACGAGTTCGAGGGGCACGGCGCGCACCGTGGGCGGGTCGAGGGCGACCATGACGCCGAACTTCCCCTCTTCGATCTGGCGGACGGCGGCGGCGCCGAAGCGCAGCGCGATCAGGCGGTCGTAGGGAATCGGTTGGCCGCCGCGCTGGAGGTGGCCCAGGGTCACGGTCCGCGTCTCCTTGCCGGTCCGTTCGTGAATCTCGGCCGCGACCCGCTCGGCGACGCCGCCCAGGCGCTCGGCCGGGCCGCCTCCGAGGCCCTTCGACCACGTGAAGTCGCCGCCTACCGGTCGGGCGCCCTCGGCCGCCACGACCACCGCCGAGTGCCGGCCACGTCTCTCACGCGCCATCAGGTGATCGCAGACCTCGCCCATGTCGTAAGGGATCTCGGGGATCAGGATGACCTGGGCCGTCGCCGCGACGCCCGCAAACAGGGCGATCCAGCCCGCGTAGCGGCCCATCACCTCGACCACGAAAACGCGGTCGTGCGCCTCGGCGGTCGAGTGCAGACGTTCGATCGCCGCCGTCGCCACGTCGACGGCGGTGTGGAAGCCGAACGTGACGTTGGTGCCTGCGAGGTCGTTGTCGATCGTCTTCGGCACACCGACCACCGGCACACCGAGCCCATGCAACTTGAGCGCGAGCCGCATCGAGCCGTCGCCGCCGACCGCCACCAGGGCGTCGAGGTCAAGACGATGGAAGCCCGCGACGGCTTCCTCGGTTACGTCCTCCACGACGACCGAGCCGTCGTCCTGCTCGACCCGGCGCTCGAACGGGTTCGCGCCGCTGCGCGTGCCCAGAATCGTGCCGCCGAGGTGTGTCGTGCCGCGGACCGCGTCGCGGTCGAGGATGCGGATCTGGCTGGGATCGAAGAAGGCGCCGTAACCGCGCAGGAGGCCGAGGACCTCCCAGCCGCGGCGAATGGAGGCCAGCGTCACGGCCCGGATCACCGCGTTGAGACCGGGCGCGTCGCCGCCGCCGGTGCTGATGCCGATCCGCTTCATCGGGCTGTGAGAATCGCACAGCAGGAGGCGGCCGTCTACAGTTCGCCGGCGCTGCGCGCCGAATGCCGGCCAGAACCCGGGTGGCGCGATCCGCGCCACCCGCGAACCACTCTGTGCGCCCGTCATCGGGCGCACAGATGGCAGGCCGGCGCACCCAGCGGGGAGCCCTAGTCCGGGTTGTCGAAGCGCTGGTACATCCGCTGCACCTCCACTTCGGAGGGATTCCGGAAGCCGGTGTCCGACATGTCGATCATCCCTGTCGCCTCAGCAGCCGAGACCCCGGCTGCATGCTGCTCGGCCGTTCTCACCCACAGAACGCGGTAGTACTCCTGCGACTTCTCGATCGAACTCAGGTCGGTGAGCGGCGCGCCATGCCCGGGAACGACGATGTCGAAGTCCAGCGCCTTCAGGTTCTCCAACGTCTCGGGCCACTCGTCGACGTAGCCGTCGCCGAGGAACGACGGTCCACCGAACAGGATGTCGCCTGTGAACACGAGCTTGTCCTGCGGGAAGTAGACAACGACATCTCCGCCTGTATGGGCTCGGCCCAGGAAGATGATCTGGATCTCGCGGCCGCCCCGGAACAGCGTCAACCGCTCGTTCATCGTCACGTCCGGCGGCAGCGGAGCAATCTCGTCGAAGTCCGCGGCGTGGACGGCGAACATCGCGCGATAGGTCTCGAGCCCCTCGCGCTCCTCGTCGTCCTCGGCCGCCTCGATCTGCTCCGCGAGCTGCGCCAACCTCGCCGCGTTCCCGGCCAGCCCGCTCACATAGGTCGGCTCCTCCAGCGGCGCGGTCGCCAACTTCATCCGCGTGTACTCGTGGCCGATGATCGGGATGTCGGCGAACTCCTGGTTGCCGTGGGCGTGGTCCCAGTGGTAGTGGGAGTTGATCAGCGCCGTCACGGGCTTGTCGGTAATGGCCGGGATCGAAGTGATCAGGTCGCGCGCCTTCGCCGGTGTGACGTGCGAATCGACGATGACGACATCCTCGTCGTTGACGATCACCAGCGCGTTGCTGTTGAACACCTGCGCCGTGGTCTGGGTAAGGTAGATGCCGTTCCGGACCTCCACGAACCGGTGGGTATCCGTGGTGGTTGTCCAGTCCTGGGCCCACAGCGAACCCGCCGCAAACACTGTGGCCGCGGCGAGCGCGGCACGAATCGTCAGTCCAACGTGTCTCATGGATCCTCCCTCTCGTGGTCCGCCGACTTCCGGCGACGCCTGCCGTCCTTGCGTACAATACGCCAACCCGATGGCGTTCTCCGTCCTCCCGATGCTCGTCGCAGCCAGACCGGCTCTCGCCCTGATCTGCGTCGCCGTTGCGGCCGCGACGGCCCCGGCGCGCGCGGAGGAAGGCGACGGCGCATCGGCGGTCGCCGAAACGACCCCTCCGCCCGGCCACTGGGAGACCAGCCACTCGATCGACGTCGGCGGCGAGACGGTTGAGTACGACGCTGTCGTCACCGGAATCCAGCTCGACAACGACGACGGCGTCCCGGCCGCACATCTCTGGTACACGGCGTACTTCCGGACGAACGGCGCGGCGCCGCAGGAGCGCCCCCTGGTGTTCTCCTACAACGGAGGCCCCGGCTCCGCGTCCTTCTGGCTGCACATGGGGATCATGGGGCCGCGGCGCGTCGTGACCCCCGATGTCGGCCCGCAGGGAGCGCCGCCCTACCCTCTCGAGGACAACGCCTGGACCCTCCTCGACATCGCCGACATCGTCATGGTCGACCCGATCGGCACGGGCTTCAGCCATACCCTTGGCGAGACTCCGGGCTCCGATTACTGGGGCATCGACGAGGACGCAAAGTCGCTTGCCCAGTTCATCCGGCGGTTCCTCAGCGCGCACGACCGCTGGAACTCGCCCCGCTACGTGCTCGGCGAGAGCTACGGCACGACCCGATCGGCGGTGCTCGCCGGCCACCTGCAGCGCGCGAACATCGACCTGAACGGCATCGTCCTGGTCTCGGCGGTCCTGCAGTTCAACACGATCCAGTTCCCGCCCGGCGACGACCTCCCCTATATCGTCAACTTGCCGTCCTACGCCATCGCCGCCCGATACCTGGACGCGCTGCCTGAGGGAACCCCGGCGGACCTCGAGACCCTGATGGCCGACGTCGAGGAATGGGCGCTCACCGAGTACGCGACCGCGTTGCTTCGGGGCAGCACGCTCGCCCCGGACACTCGCGCCCAGGTGGTCGACCGCCTGCACCGCTACACCGGGCTCTCGCGCGACTTTCTCGACAAGTCGGACCTGCGGGTGACTGCTCCGGCCTTCGAGGCCGAGTTGCTGCGCGACGAAGGGAAGGTCGGCGGCCGCCTGGACGCGCGCTTCACCGGCCCGGCGGGGGACGCGCTGGAGGCCCGGCCTTCCCACGATCCGCAGTCCACGGCGATCAGCTCGGCCTACACGTCGGCGTTCAACAGCTACCTGCGGAGCGAGCTCGGCTACGACGGCGACCGTGAGTATGTTCCGAGCGCCGCCGTCCGCGACTGGAACTGGGGGCGGGTGAACGCAGGCCGCTTCTCGCGCGGCGACGGTACACCGAACGTAGCCCCCGACCTTGCCGCCGCCATGCGCCGGAATCCAGAGCTCGAAGTGCTCCTGATCAACGGCCTGTACGACCTGGCGACGCCCTACTTCGCGGCTGTCTGGACGATGGACCACATGGGTCTGCCGCCGGAACTCAGGGCCAACATCCAGCGTGAGGACTTCGCCGCCGGGCACATGATGTACGTTGAGCAGTCTCTGCTGCCGCAGTGGAAGGAAACGCTCGACGGCTTCATCCTGCGCACCTCGGGCAGCGCCGCGGGAGCCCCCGAGTAGCAACTCACCTATGGCGAAACGCCGCGGCCGCGTACCGACGAGACGCCTAATACAGTGTTACAAGTTCGTCTCGCGCGATCTGCCCTCGCCGACCGGATCAGCCCCCGGCGCGCGGCGAGCAAGGGCGTCTTCGCACCGCCTCCCTCGCCGCCCGTGTGGCCGTGGTCGTTCCCGGCCGAGCCCGGCGCCGAAGGCTTCGAGGGCATCGCGCAGGGACAGAGCCCCTCCTCCTACCAGGTCGAGCAATTGCACCTCGCGGCGATGCACTTCGCTTCCTTCGCCCTCGACGCGCCGGCCTTCTTCACCTGTCCCGACTGGGCCGGCCTGCCCGCCGAGGAGCAGGAGGCATGCGCACGGACGAGTCTCCTGCAATTCGCCGAGCGCGCCTACCGCCGCCCTCTCCGCGCCGGGGAGCAGACGCGGATCGAGGGGTTCTGGCAGGCGAACATCGACTCTGGACCGCTGGACGAGGCCGTGACGCTCACGGCCGCCGGCATCCTGCAGGCCCCCGCCCCGCGTCGCCGATCGTCCCAGCGTGACCCGACCCATCGAGTACGTCTCGGCGTCGAGTTTGCGCACAAGCTGGCCGCCAGCCGGCGCGTGAGAGACTGTTACACGCTCCACTGGACCCGCTACGCACTCGGCAACCACCTCGAAAGGACGACGCCCGGCGTCAAGACGATTCAGGAACGCTTCCGCGAGGACGATTCGATCAAGGAGTTGCTGGTTTCGATCGCCACCAGCGAGCTCTTCCGCGCGCGGTCCGTTTCGCACTCCCCACAAGCCCCTGGAGCCGGCCCATGATCTCGAGACGTCACCTTCTGCAGTTCGGCGGTCTGACGGCGCTCGGCGCCGGATGGCCCGGCGGCGCCCTGCGCGCACTGGCCCAGAGTCCGGCCCAGACCAGGCGTCTGATCGTGATCAGCCACTGCCACGGCTGGCCGTACGCCACCTGGTGCATGCGGCCGGAGGACGCCTCCGAGACGGAACCCTGGGCTCTCGACCTGGAATCCCTCGACCAGCTCGTCGCCGCGCGCCTGGCGCGGCCGGACCGGCTGCCGTCCCTGGAGCTCTCGGTCGATTCGGCGCTCGAGTCCGGCCGCCCGATCGCGTACAACGACAGCGGTGTGCGTCTGCCGGCGGAGAACACGCCGCTCCGCGCCTGGGAGCGGGTCTTCGGGCCGGCCTCATCCGGCGACGAGGTCGGCGCCTACCGCCGCAGCACCCTCGACTTCGCCTACCAGGAGTACCGTGCGGTCGCCCCGCGGTTCGACGCCTTCGTCGACATCATCGCCGCGGCCTTCAGTTGCGACATCACCCGCGTCGTCTCGTTCTCGCTGGGCGAGATGCCGACCGCTGAGTTCGGCGCCGACCACATCAGCGACAAGGTGCACAAGGGCATCGCCCACTACATCCACGACGACGCGGCCAAGCACGCCGCGATGACCGACTATCTGGTGTTCCACGCCCAGCAGGTCGCCCGCCTCGTCAGTACGCTGGAAGCGATCCCGGACGCCGGCGGCGGCTCGCTGATGGACAACACCCTGATCGTCTGGGGCTCGGAACTCGGCGACGGCTGGCACGGCTACCGCTACTACTGTCCGGTGTTGATCGGCGGCTCGTGGGCCTTCAACACCGGCCGCTACATGTACTGGCCCCACGAGACGCCAGCACAGATGCGGGTCCCCCACGCAGCTCATGCCGGGCGGCACAACGAACCTCGCGGGCATCCCCCACCAGCGACTCCTCGTCAGCGTCGCCCGCGCCATGGGCCTCGACATCGACCGCGTCGGCCTCAGCCACACCTACGGCCAGCGCGGCGACTACATCGACCTCATCGGCCCGCTGGCCGGGCTGCGTGCGTAGCGGCGTCGAGTTGCACCCGCCAGGTCACGGACGGTAGAGCCGCGACGTGACACGTCGACGCGCCAACGCGAAACGCCGGCGCGGCGCCAGGCGAAGACCGCCTGCCCACGAGTGGGTCGGCGGTCGCATCACCGAGCCGACCCATCTGAAGGGAGGTCGGATCCCGGCCGCGACGGTAGAGGCTCTGTTCGCTGCCAGCGGCGCGTTGTTCGCACTCCAGCCGTGGACGATCCTCGACAATCCGCCCATCGTCCGCGTGGACATCCCGGCACTCGGCGTCGAGGGCGCCTGCGTCGTGATCATCGGCGCACACGACGAGAACCGCGGCATTCTGATCTTCCCCTCGATCGACCGGTTTGAGGAGTTTCACGACGCGGCCGAAACAGGCGACCCCGAAGATTCAACGATCGCGGTAGTCGCCGACCTGCTGACGCTCACATTCAAGTCCGCCTCCGATCTGCCGCCGTCGCTGCGACGTGAGACGATGGAGCACCGATGGCGAGTGAAGAGCCCGGACGCCTATCCACTGCTGCAAAGCCGCGACGGGGAGGGCCTGCCGCGACCGCTCATCAAACGCGACCTGGAGATCGCCGCCGCGTGTGCAGAGTCTCTCTGTGCGCTCCTCGCCCGGCACACGGCGGCACTGAGCGCGGCAGCGTTCACGCCCATTTGCGAGTCGTACTTCGACGACAACGACCGAGAGGCACGCGTCACCGTTCCCTACGACACGTTCGACTACTTCCACCTTGGCGACCCCGAAGAGATCGTGCCTGACGACGACTTCGAGTGGAGTCCCGAGCCCGGACCCTTCAGGCCCCGAGCCGGTCGCAACGAGCCGTGTCCGTGCGGCAGCGGCCGCAAGTACAAGAAATGCCACTTGGCGGCTGACGAGGCCCGGCACGCCGAGAGCCTCCGCACGACTGCGGCGCACCGAATGGACCTGGAACTCGTCGATCGTCTGATCACGTTCGCCGAACGGAAGCTGGGCCAGAAGTGGCGGGAGGCGACGGACGACTTTGCAGATCTCTGCGAGACGCCGTTTCTCGTACGGCCGTGGTCGGTCTTCAGCCTCAAGGTGGACGGCAGAGCGGCCGTCGACGCCTATCTCCAGCGCCGTGGGCGCCGCTGTTCACCAGAAGAACGAGCCTGGCTTCAGGCGCAGCGCGCCGCCTGGTTCTCGGTTTGGGAGGTCGAGGCCGTCGATCCGGGGAAGACCTTGACCCTGTACGACCTTCTCTCGGGCGAGCGGCGCACGGTGCGGGACACGATGGCCTCGAAGTCGCTCGCCAAGCGAGACGCCATCCTCGGACGCGTCGTGGATTACGACGGCATGTCGCTTCTGGCAGGCGTCCACTCGATTCCGCTGCCTCCCTACGACGCCGCCAACGTCGTCGATCGAGCGCGGGCCCGCCTGCGTCGCAAGCGGCTCGTGCCGGCGGAACGCCTCCGCGACGCGGCCTTCGGGCGTGGCCTGGTCGGCTATTGGGAAGAGGCCGTGGAAGAGCTCCGTATGCAGGCCGCGCTGCCGCCGAACCTGCACAACCGGGACGGTGACCCCCTGCTGCTCACTCTGGACCGGTTCGAGATCGCGCCGGGAGCGGCAGCCGAAGTCGAAGCCCGCATCGCCGAGCTCGAGGGCGCCCGCAACGAGACAGACGACGACGCTCCAATCACCTATGCGATTCTGCGCCTCGGCGACGAAACGCTGCCAGCAGGCGAGAACACGGTCCTGGGCTGGCTTCGGCTGGACGCAGACGTGCTCGCGATCCAGACGAACTCGACGGCGCGGGCCGACGATCTGCGGGAACGGATCGAGGCAGCCTGCGGCCAGCGCATCAAACACGACGTTCGCGAGCAGACAGACCCTCTCGCGGCCGAGCCGCGCTCCGAGACGCAGCAGCCGGAACTACCGCCGCTCTCACCCGAAGACGAGGAACGGGCAGCCGAGCACAAAGCCCGCCACTACGCCGAGTGGCCAGACCTGCCACTGCCCGCACTGAGCCAAAAGACGCCGCGGGAATGCGCGCGGACGGCCGGCGGACGCCGAGAAGTCGATCTGCTGTTGAGGCAAATGGAGAACATGGAGGAACGCGCCGGGGGCCCCGCGCCGTTCGACTTCTCGATCCTCCGCGAAGAGCTTGGCATTGCGCCGCCAAACTAGCTGAGATGGCGGCGTCGGGTAACTCCCGGCGAACTCGCGCACCGCCAAGCGGAGCCGGCGCGCCGCTCGGGGCGGATGGGCCGGCAGAGCCCGACTACTCGGGCAGCACGAAGGCGAGCAGTTCGGATTTGCGCGGGGGCTGGCGCTTGGGCCGCGGCGCTGCGTCGACGGCGGCCGTGGCTTCAACGGGTACGCCGGGGCCCGGGCTCTCGCCGCCGCTGGCGACGAGGATGTACTGGCGGCCCTCGTGCATGTAGGTCATCGGCGAGCTGTGGAGGGCGCGGTCGACCTCGACCTGGGCCAGCAGTTCCCCGGTCGCCTTGTCGAAGGCGTCGAGATAGCTGCCGGTGGCTGCACGGTCGCCGAGTTCGTCGAGGCTCGGCTCGATCGAGATGACGAGCGTCTTGGTGACCAGGACACCGCCCTCGGTCACGACGCCGTCCTGCGGCGGCGTGCCCAGGCGGCCCAGGTTCAGGTGCTTGATCGCGGGGTGGTTGCGGGGCCCTTCGCCCAGCGGCGCCTGCCAGACGATCTCGCCGCGGTTCATGTCGAATGCCGTGATCCGCCGGTAGGGCGGCTTGAGAAGCGGTAGACCCTGCACCAGGGGCATGGCGCGACGGTTGATGACGTACCGCCAGTCCGAGCGCGCCGGGTCGGGCGCCGAGAGCGAGATCGCGCCCGGCCGCGTCAGCGAGGGCACGTAGAGGATGTCGGTCTCCGGGTCGTAGGAGGCGCCGGTCCAGTTCGCGCCGCCGCCGGGGCCCGGGTTCTGAAGGTAGGCGCGCTTGCCGTCTTCGCCGTGGATGATCGGCGGCGTGAAGATGGGGCCGATCACGTAGTCCTGGATCACCTTCAGCGCTTCGGCCCGCAGCTCCGGTGTGAAGTCGATCAGGTCCTCGTAGTCGATGCCGAGCGTCTCGAAGGGCGGCGGCCGGGTGGTGAACGGCTGGGTGCGCGACAGCTTCTCGCCCGGGGCCTGGGAGTGGTAGTTGACCGGCGCCTCGACGATCGGCCAGACGTGTTCCCCCGTGGCCCGGTCGAAGACGTAGGTCATGCCGGCCTTGGAGACCACCGCGACCGCCTCGATGTCCTTGCCGTCGACCGTGATGTCGATCAGGTTCGGCGCCGAAGCCAGGTCGTAGTCCCAGACGCCGTGGTGGATGGTCTGGAAGTGCCAGACGACCTCGCCGGTGCGCGCATCGAGGCAGACGACCGACTCGGCGTACACGTTGTCGCCGTGCCGCTCGCCGCCGTAGTAGTCGTTGGTCGGCGTACCGAAGGGCATGTAGACGTAGCCGAGTTCCTGGTCGGCGCTCATCATCGACCAGACGTTCGTGTTGCCCATCTTCCTCCAGGACTCGTTCTCCCAGGTCTCGATGTAGGGCTCGCCCTCCCGGGGCACGCTGTGGAACGTCCACTTCAGCTCGCCGGTCTTGATGTCGAAGCCGCGGATGTCCCCCGGCGGATTCGTGTTGCGCAGCGGGAAGTCGAAGATCGTTCCGCCGACGACGATGGTGTCGGCCACCACGGTCACCGGCGCGGTCCAATTCATGTTTCGGTTCGCGCGTCCGGGCAGGAGACCCTGCATCAGGTCGACGACGCCCTCCTCACCGAAATCCGCGTCGGGCTTGCCCGTCTCCGTGTCGATCGAGACCAGCCGCCCGCCTCGGGTCGCGACCAGGATGCGTGCCGCCTCGCCGGCGCTCCAGTACTCGAGTCCCCGGTTCTGCATCAGCCCGTGTCGTTGATCGACCTCCCAGTCCCGGGGATCGTGCCGCCACAGCGTCTCGCCGGTGGCCGGATCGAGCGCCGCCACCTGACCCAGGCCGGTCGACGTGTAGACGACGCCGTCGATCATCAGCGGCGTGCCCCGGTACGGTCCGGCCACCAGGTCGGTCTTGTCCATGAGCAGGGCGTCGGCCGATTCCCAGCTCCAGACGATCTCCAACTGCGAGAAGTTGCCGGCGTCGATCTGGTCCAGGGGCGAGTACTTCGTGGAGTCGCTGTCGCCGGCGTAGTGCCGCCATTGCCCGCCCTCCGTGCCTCGCTGCGCTGTCGCCGGCAGGGCGGCCGTCGCGGCCAGAAGAACGTAGAAACCTGGCGTAGCCCAGCGATGGAGCCTCGACATCCGCAATCCCCTTCTGTTGGAACCGGCGCATCTTACTGCGGTGTCATCGCTGCTAGCGTTGCCCGCCTTCCGAGCAGCACGCCGCGAGGCGAACCTCCACCAAACGAGACGCGACACCGATGACCTCGAACTCCACCATCATCTCCTCCGTAGTCGGCCGCGAAGTGCTCGACAGCCGCGGCAACCCGACCGTCGAAGTCGAAGTGGCCCTGGAAGGCGGCGCCAGTGGCCGCGCGATCGTCCCGAGCGGCGCCAGCACCGGCCGCCACGAGGCGGTCGAACTGCGCGACGGCGACTCTGCGCGCTACGCTGGCAAGGGCACGACGATGGCCGTCGGCCACGTGAACGGCGAGATCGCCGAGGCGGTGCGGGGACTCGACGCGGCCGATCAGGCGGGACTCGATCGGGTGCTCGTGGCGCTCGACGGCACCGCGAACAAGGGCCGCCTCGGCGCGAACGCCCTGCTTGGCGCCAGTCTGGGCGCAGCGCACGCCACCGCTGCCGCCCGTGGCCTGCCGCTCTACGCCTCGGTCGGCGGCAGCGACGCCCGCACCCTGCCCGTGCCAATGCTCAATATCCTCAACGGCGGCCAGCACGCCGCCGGTTCGACCGACTTCCAGGAGTTCATGGTCATGCCGACCGGCGCCGGTTCGTTCGCCGAGGGCCTGCGCTGGGGCGTCGAGGTCTACCACCGGCTGCGCGCGATCCTCCATGACCGCGGCTTCTCCGTCGCGGTCGGCGACGAGGGCGGCTTCGCGCCCGCGCTGGGCGGCAACGAGCGGGCCCTCGAAGTCATCCTGAAGGCGATCGAGGCTGCCGGACGCCGCCCCGGCGAGGACCTCCAGATCGCGCTCGACCCGGCAACCAGCGAGCTCTACGACGAAGCCACCGGCCGCTACAGCCTGCCGATCGAAGGCCGCGAACTCGAGAGCGGGGAACTCGTCGACCTCTGGGCCGACTGGTGCCGCAAGTACCCGATCGTCAGCATCGAGGACGGTCTGGCCGAGGACGACTGGGCCGGCTGGCAGGCGCTCTGCGAACGGCTCGGCGGCGACGTGCAACTGGTCGGCGACGACCTGCTGGTGACGAACATCGAACGCATCGACCGGGCGATCGAGGAGAGCTCCTGCAACGCCCTGCTGTGCAAGGTGAACCAGATCGGCTCCCTGACCGAGAGCGCGGCGGCTGTCAAGCGCAGTCGAGACGCCGGTTGGGGCGTCGTCATGAGCCACCGCTCCGGCGAGACGGAAGATGTGACGATCGCGGACCTGGCCGTCGCCTGGAACACCGGTCAGATCAAGACCGGCGCCCCCGCCCGCAGCGACCGCGTCGCCAAGTACAACCGGTTGCTCCGCATCGAGGAGCAACTCGGCGACCGCGCCGTCTACCCGGGTCTGGCCGCGTTCCCGGCCCGCGGCGCAGCCTCCTGATCTGCGGGACGCTTCGCTAGTCGCAGCGGGCGCCTCGCCAATCTTCGATGCCGTCGAGCCACTCGTCGAACTCGGCGGTTGCCGGAGCGCACAGGCTGCTGCCATCGAACCAGAACGCCGCCAGTTCACCGATGTTGAGAAGTTCGTCCGGGAGGGGGCCCGAGAGCTCTGTGCCGTGGATGTAGATTTCCGTCAACGCCGTGAGGCGACCGATCTCGGGCGGCACCGGACCGGTCAAGTTGTTGAACCACAAACGCAGGGCCACCAGGTCGGTCAGATTGCCGAGCGCGGGCGGTATGCCGCCCGAGAACTCGTTGTCCCCGAGCCAGAGCCACCTCATGTCCGTCAGCTCGCCCAGCCAGGAGGGAATCCCGCCGGTCAACTGATTGCCCCGCACCTCCAGCAGGTTCAGCCGTCTCAAGTTGCGGAACGAGGCAGGAATCCCTCCGGTCAGCCCATTGAAGCCCAACCGCAGGTAGGCCAGGTTCGAGAGGCGCCCCAGCTCTGCTGGAATCTCGCCGGTCAACTGGTTCATGTGCACGTACAGGTAGACCAGGTTTCGGAGACTCGCCAGCTCCTTCGGAATCTCGCCGGTCAACTGGTTCGAGTGCACGAACAGCCACACGAGGTCGCGGAGATTGCCGAGTTCGCGGGGGATCGCCCCAGACAACTGGTTCCCGCTCAGTACGAGCACCAGGAGTCGATCCAGATCGCCGATCGCCGCCGGTATCTCGCCTCTCAGCCCGTTCTCGCTCAGTTCGATCCAGGTCACGCGGCCGCTCGAGCCGGTGGTCACCCCGTACCACTCGTCGAGCGGACGATTGCTCAGCCAGTTCTCCTTGTTCGTCCAGTTCGCGCCACCGGTCGCCCGATAGAGCGCGATCAGCGCATCCCGGTCCCGCTTGGAGATAACGGTCGTGGCCGAGAACCCCGTGTGCAATTCGTAGGCGCCGGTCGTTTCGACGTCCTTACCGGTAACACGTACGTAGTACGTCCCTGGCCCCACTGGCGCGGTCAAACGGAAGTTCTCATCGGCGCCGGAGTCCGAGTCGCTGACCAGGACCTTTCCGGCAGCGTTCATCAGCACACCCTCGGTATCGGTCGAGCCCGTCGTGCGAAGCTGCACCCTGCCGGCGCGTGGAATACGGAAGACGAAGAAGTCGGTGTCGCCGGCGCCCAGGAACCCGGCCAGCGAGGCTTCCAGTGGAATGTCCGTCGCCCTCGCGCCGGTGTCACCGTGATCGTCCGTGGCGGAGCACGAGAAGAAGGTCGTGTCCTTGATGGCGCGGAACGGTCTGCCCAAGCGGTTCGCGTAGGTTCGCGTGGCGCCGGTCTGTGTATCGACCACCGTCATCTCGACCGCGACATCGGTGAGACCTCCTGCGAACACCCACCGGTTGCCGTTCACCGCGCAACCGTCGAGCACCTTGATCACGATCTCGATGTTGGCGGGTTCGAAGAACCAGAACAGCCCGGTGTCGCCGGTGAGCGGCATCGCCATGCCGTCGCCCTTTTTCTCGTCCTCGGTTTCCCAATCCAGGCGCACGCGAAAGCGGCCGTTCTCGAGGCACAGCGTCCTGTCGCCGGCGGTGCACTCGCCGGGCGCGGCCTGGGGCATCTCGACGCGAGCGGCGCGGAAGCGTTCCAGGGCACGCTGGACCTCCTGTTCAGGGTCCACGCGGCGCCTGGGCGATGGCGAGGGTCTCGCCAGCCCGGGCCGATCCGCCGCCGCGACGCTCCCGCCGGGCCCGCAGGTCTCGAACGCCTCGATGTCCTGCACCGGCGCCAGGAGCGTTCCTTCCGGATTGAACCAGGTCCCGGCGATGCCGGTCTCGGTATCGACCACCGTCAACTGAACCTCGGTGTCTGTCAGACCACCGGCAAAGACCCAGAAGTGCTCGTTCAGACCGCAGCCGTCGAGCAGCTTGACGACCATCTCGACGTTGGCAGGATCGAAGAACCAGAAGGCGCCGGTGTCCGCCGTCAGCGGCACCGAGCCGCCACGACCGGTGGCGCCGCCCGCGGTCGCCCACTCCGCGGTTACCTGGAACCTGCCTTCGTTCAGGCACAGAGTCTGGTCATCCCCGGCGCATGCCCGCACCTCGCCGAGCGTCACCGCGCTGGCTTCGCTGGTCGCCGAGGAACGTCCACCGGCATTGCTGGAGGCCACCCGGTAGGAGCGATAGGTCGCCGGCGGCAGTCCTTCGACCACAAACGAGGTCGTGTTGCTCCCGACACTGGCGATGAGCGTGAAGTCCGTCCCGTTGATGGGGCGCTCGAAGATGTCGAAGGCCGTTTCGTCGTTCGAGTTGTCCTGCCAGGCGAGTTCCACGCTGTGCTGATCGACCGTCTCGGCAGTCAGATCGGACGGACTGGCAGGTCCGCCATGCGCGGGGTAGAGAAAGCGCACGGCCGCCAGATCGTCGGCGTTGGGCCGACTACCGCGGTAGATCCGTTTGCCTCTCGCGGTCGCTTGCATCAGCGAATCGGCGGTCAAGGCGCTACATGTGTCGGCAAACCCCTGGGCGCAGGAATGAGCGAGGCCGATGGCATGGCCCAACTCGTGAGCCATCACGTGCTCGTGCACCTTGCCGGCGTTGAGGGTCCGGGCCGCCCAGCCCTGGCCGTAACCGTCCTGGGTCAGGATGTCGGCCTCGATGACCGGCAACGCCTCCTGCCACCTGTTGCCGGGGATCTTGTGGCGGTTCGTCTCCGAGCACAAGAAGCGGAAACGGGTGATGGCCAGGATGCCTCCGGTGCTCAACTGGAAGTAGCCCGGGATCTCGTCGTGGGGGTCCTCGAACAGGATCGAGTTGACGCCATCCCTTCGGGCGACCTCGGCCTTCTTGTTCGTGGCGCCCAGATTCACGAGCTGAACGCGGCTCTCCGGATCGTCGTTCCAGGCACGCATCGCGCGCACTACCTCGGCGATTCCTCTTCCCGGGACGCCGACCTGCCCTTCGGCCTGGATCGTGAACCCGACGCCCCGTCCACGGTCGAACTGCGGCCACCGAAGCGGAAGGTTGGATGCGTCGCACACAGAGGGAGACGTGATCAACCGGTAGGGCGAGATCCGGGAGACCGGCCCGTCGGCTGGAACGGCCGCGGTGAAGTAGTCCGCCTCTCGCTCCACGCCGCCCACGCGGTCACCGATCCAGCGGCGAAAGTCATCGCTACTCCGGAATTGCTGGCTCACCGGCTCGGAATCCGCCTCACCGTTCGACGCCGGCGCCGCCTCATGAAGCGCCGCCTCGCGCACAAGCAGATTGCCCGCGGCCGACCGTACCTCGAAGAACATGCCCAGAGACAAATCCACCGTGCGGTAGGCGGCGACGGCCCCGGTATCCGGAATCTCCTCGAGGAACAGCAGCATCCGGTCGCCAGCCGCCATCATCGGCAGGCCGAAGATGCCCGAGACCACGCCGTCCGCGCTGACGCCCCCGGGTTGCCGGACAATGATCGTGCCGCCGGCGACGTTCCCCTTCAACACTTCCTCCACCTCGAAGAAAGCGTCCGTGGAGGGTCGCCGCGCCCCGGGGGCCGCCATCACGGACCGCACTTCACCGAACACGATGATCGGTGTCCGGTCCACCATCACGTCGTCACCGGGCGCGACGTAGATGATGCCGCCCGCGGGCGCCACCGGTAGGAACACCGCCAACGAACAGCAGAGCAGGATCCGGGGGAATCGGGCGGAACATCTGCCCGCGCGCGAACCCCCTTGGCTGGCTGCGTTCCCGTTCACCGCCGGCGTCCTTCTTTCCGTACCCTCAGTCTTCCGGGGCAGAACTATAGTTCACAAGGAACACGACGAGGTCCGCGACGTTCGTACCGGTGGCGCCGGTGCGCAGTAGTGCGCCCGCGGCGTCGAGGGCCTGGTAGGAGTCGTTGTCGTCGAGAGCGGCGCGCGGGCCGATTCCGGCCTTACGGATGCGGGCGACGGTCGAGGCGTCGACGATGCCGCCAGCAGCGTCGGTGGGGCCGTCGCGGCCGTCGGTGCCGGCGGCGAGGAACACCCAGTCGTCACGGTCCGCTAGCGGACCCTTGACCGCTTCAACGGCGAAGGCGAAAGCCATCTCCTGGTTGCGGCCGCCCCTGCCACCCCCGCGGACAGTGACCGTCGTCTCGCCGCCGGCTACGTAGGCAGACGGGGCCGCCGTGGCGAAGCGTCTCGCGAGCGCAGCCCCGACCTCGCGCGCCTCGCCCTCCAGGGGCGCCGGTTCGATCTCGACGACCTCACCGCACGCTGAAGCCATCGCATCGACGCTGGTCCGGTTGCCGCCGACGATCCGGTAGATCGCGCCGTCGAAGACGGGGTCTCCGGGCTTGGGCGTCTCTTCGAGGCCGCCGCTGATCCCCGCCTCGAACCGGCGCCGAACCGACGCCGGGCACGCCTCCACCGCGCGGCAGCGCTCGAGCACTGCGTAAGCGTCCCCGAACATCGACGGATCGGGCGCTGTCGGCCCGCTGCCGATCACGGACGGGTCATCGTCGATCACGTCCGAGAGAGCGAGGGTAATCACCCGCGCTGGCCGCAATTGGCGCAGCAGACCCCCACCCTTGGTCGTCGACAGGTGCTTGCGCACCGCGTTCAGTTCGTGGATCGTGGCGGCGCTGCGGAGGAGTTGCCGCGTCACCTCCAGCTTGTCCTCCAGGGGAATCCCCGGCGGCGGCGACGGCAGCAGCGCCGACGCCCCGCCCGAGATCAGCACCAGAGCCAGGTCGTCCGCGCCGAGCGCAGCAGCGCGACGCTCGATCTCTCCCGCCGCGGCCAAGCCGCGCTCGTCCGGCAGCGGGTGCCCCGAACGAAGCGCCTCGAACCGGGCCGGGCCCACGGCCTCGTCGTGGGTCAGGAGCAGCACGTCGGACGGCCGGAGTCGGTCCCCGAGGACCTGGACCGCCGCCTTCGCCATGCCGAACGCGGCCTTTCCTACCGCCAGCACCGCAACGCGCCCGCCTGCTGCAACGCCCAGGTCGAGTTCGCCAAGCGCCGAAGCGGTCGACACCACCGGGTCGGCCGCCGCCACGCCCGCGAAGAAGATGTCCTCAGCCTGCTGCCGGAGTGCCTCGATCACGTACCAAGGATACGGCCAGCAGGGGCAAGAGGATCGGGCTCACGCCCTCTCACGGTCCTTGCTTCTTTTCGTCCCATTTGGTACGTTCTCCTGCGCCACATGGAGACTTGCACTGAGGCCCAAATGAGCAGCCGAGAAACCCGCGACGAGCTGAGCATCCCCGCCTTAGAGGAGATCCGCGGAGGATCGTGCTCCGCAGGCCTGTTGCGCGAGTTGAAGGCCGCGCTGGAGGTGCCGGACGTCGAACTGGCAGGCATCGTCGGCATCCCGCGTCAGACCATGCTGCGCCGACTGCGCAACGGAACTCTCAAGCGCCACGAAGCCGACCGGGTCGTCGCGGTCGCCAAGGCGTACAACAAGGCGCTCGACTTCTTCGAGTACAAGCACGAAGCGGCTCTCAGGTGGATGAAGCGCCCCAACATCGGGCTTGGCGGAGAGACGCCCCTGGAACACGCCGATACGGTGACCGGCGCGAACGACGTCGTCGTGCTTCTCCATCGCATCGAGCACGGCATCCCGCTCTGACCTTTCCAGCCGACTGCCTCGGTCGCGACGCGTCCGCTGCCCCACAACAACGTGAAGCTCGATGAGGGTCTGGAGAATCGCCAGGGCGGTCCACGCGACCGACGCAGCCGCGATGCTGAGCGGCATGGGCGCCGCCCTCAGCGGAGGCCGTTGGAATCCACCCGGGATGCCCGTCGTCTACTGCAGCGAAACATCGTCCCTGGCCATGCTCGAGACCCTGGCGCGGATCGAGGACATCTCGGATGCCCCGACCTTCCGGATCCTGGACGTGACAATCCCGGACGACGACGTGGTCGAACTGCCCATCGACGAAGCCGCTCGAAACGGCCAGCAAGCCGGCGCGGCAGCACTGAAGGAACATCTCGCCTTCGCCGTGCCAAGCGTGGTGAACCCGCTGGAGAGGAACATCGTGATCAACCCGCTGCACGTGAACTTCGACGAGGTGAAGCCCGGCACGATTCGCTCGTTCAGGTTCGACCAACGGCTGAGCTGATTCGGGCTACTCTCCCGTGCCTCGGACTCACCGGTAGAATAGACGGCCCGACGGTAGCCGCCATGGATTCCAGTCAAGCGCCGCCTTCTGTACCCCCCAGAATCGGCTGGGAGTCCCCAGCGCCGGTTCCCGCCGGGTACCGCTTCAACCACTTCCTCGAAGCAGAGCGCGGCCGGCTGCTGGCGCACGGGCTGGACCTTGCCGCGTTCTTCGAGCCGGGGCGCGCCGCGGCGGCCGGTCTGCCTGCGACCCCGATGCCCAGTCCACTGGAGATTGCCTTCCTGCCGAACATCCGCGCCCAGGTGACGGCGATGGAGCGATGCTTTCAGCGAGCGATCGACACCCTCCGCTACCCCGCCCCCTTCCACTTCGCCTTTGCCTCGAAGGCAAACACCGCGGAGGAGATCGTCCGCTCGACTTTGGCCGCCGGCGCCCACCATGAGATGTCGTCGAATTTAGACGTCGAGATCGCGCGGCGCATGATCCGATCCGGCCAACTGCCGGAAGATCGGCTCGTGCTCGCGAACGGGTTCAAGGGCCCGGGCAGCGACTACGCGCAGAACCTGGTCGCGCTCCGGAGCGAACACCGCGGCACGATCCCCATCCTCGAGGACGCCTCGGAACTGGAATCCTTCGCCGGCAGCGGCCAGGCATTCGAACTCGGAGTCCGCCTCAGGCTGCCGGGGCCGAGAGCCGGCGCCGGCGCCCGGCTGGACGGCACGCGGCCGGCCGATCGCGACTCGCGTTTCGGCGTCGACGCCCTGGGGACAGAGCGTCTCGCAGCCGAGATCGCCCGAACGCCCGCAACGCGTTTCGTTCTCCTGCACGCAATGTTCGGTTCGGCGGGCTGCAGCGAGGAGGAGTTCGTCGAGGCTCTCGAACCTGGGCTCGATCTCTACGCCCGCCTCGGCCGCAACCACCCCCACCTCCGCTTCTTCGACTTCGGCGGCGGCGTGCCCGGTCGGACCACGCTCGACA
The DNA here is from genome assembly GCA_965238135.1 of Candidatus Multivorans sp. Taxonomy (GTDB): domain Bacteria; phylum Acidobacteriota; class Thermoanaerobaculia; order Multivoradales; family Multivoraceae; genus Multivorans. Next base: position 1,692,075 of record OZ250177.1, read on the forward strand.
GCAGCTTCGACTACGACCTCTTCGCGCGCCACCTGCTCCAGAGGACGCTCGCGTGCTGCGCCGCCCACGGCACGAAGCCGCCGGCGTTGATCGGCGAGTTCGGTCGCTACACGGTGTCCGAGCACGCGGCGCACCTGTTCCGCGTCATCGCGGTCAAGGCGAACGGCGCCGAGCTGCCCTGGTACCTGGTCGACGGCTCGATCATGACCTCCTTCCCCGACACCTGGGCCCTGGGCGAGCACTTCATCTGCCTGCCGCTCAACCACCTCGACCGTCCCTTCCGCCGCGTGCGCCTGGGCGGCATCACCTGCGACCGGGACGACGTGTACCCGCCCCGCGGCAGCACGGTTCCCCTCTTCCTGCCTGACATGGCCGCGGCCGAACTGGCCGAGCGACCGCTCCACCTGGGCTTCTTCTCGGTCGGCGCCTACCAGGAGATGCTCGGCGGCGTGCGCGGCAGCAAGCACTGCGTCCTCCCCGAGGCCACCGAACTCCTGATCGACCGGGACGACGACGGCGGCTTCGTCTGCGACATCGTTCCGGGGCATACCTCCGAGGACGTGCTCCACAACCTGGGCTACGGGCGGACGGTTCGGGTCGGCGCGCCCCGTACCGCAGCGCCGGTGCCGCTGGCCTGAGGGCATCCACCGTGTCTGGGAACTGCCCGTCACCGGCGGTCGCCCTCGTCCTGGCTCTAGCCGTGGCCGCGATAGCCGGCCCTCTCGCTGCCGAAGATCCGAAGCCGGCCTTCGTCGACCGCGCCGCCGACCTCGGCGTTGACTTCACACACGCGAACGGGATGACCGGAAAGCTATACTTTGCCGAGCACATGGGAGGCGCCGTCGCCCTGTCGGACTTCGACGGCGACGGCGACCTCGACCTCTACCTCGGTCAGGGGCACCCGCTGGCGCCACCCGGGAACGCGGGCGTCTCGCCCGCATCCGGAAACGCCAGCGGCTCAATCCTGCGCGACCGGCTGTTCCGCAACGACCTCGATGCCGGCGAACTTCGCTTCACCGACATCACCGGCGAGAGCGGTCTCGACGCCCGTGGCTACGCCATGGGCGTCGCGGTCGGCGACATCGACAACGACGGCGACCCCGACCTCTACATCATGAACCTGGGCGCCAACGAACTCTGGCGCAACGACTCGGCGCCGGGCGCGCCCCGCTTCACCAACATCACCGACGGCAGCAACGCGGACGACCCTCGCTGGAGCGCCGCCGCGAGCTTCTTCGACCTCGACGCCGACGGTCTCCTCGACCTCTTCGTGGGCAACTACGTCGAGTTTCGGGTCGCCATCCACAAGCAGTGCGCCTCAGCCGAGGGCGTACTGGACTACTGCGGGCCGAAGGCCTATCGGGCCGAGGCGAACCGCGTGCTGAGGAATCGCGGCAGCGGCGTGTTCGAGGACTGGACCGCACGCCTCGGTCTGGCCGACCTCGCCCGGCCAACCCTGGGAACGATCGCATCCGACTTCGACGGCGACGGCCTGATCGACATCTATGTCGCCAACGACCAGGAGGCCAACGCCCTGCTGCTCAATCGCAATGGCGCCACCTTCGTCGACGACGCGGTCATGGCCGGCACGTCCGTCAGCGCGTCGGGCCAACCGCAGGCGAGCATGGGCGTGCTGGCGGAGGACTTCAACGGCGACGGCCTGGTCGACCTCTTCATGACCCATCTCCGCCGGGAAACGAACACGCTCTATCTGAATCTCGGCGACGGCATCTGGGACGACGTCACACGCGCCAGCGGTCTGGGACGCCCCAGCTTCTCCTACACCGGCTTCGGCACTGCGGCGCTCGACTACGACCTGGACGGCGAACTCGACATCTACGTTGCCAACGGCGCCGTCAAGCGGATCGAGGAGCAATTCCGGGCGGGTGAATCGCTGCCGCTGCGGCAGACGGATCAACTGTTCCGCGGGCTCGGCAACGGCCGCTTCGAGGAGATCCTGGACTTCGAGAGCCCCATCGTGTCCGAAGTGAGCCGGGGGCTGGCCGCGGGTGATCTGGACAACGACGGCGACCCGGATCTCGTGGTCGCGACCAACAACGGCCCGGCGCGCGTTCTCGTCAACCAACTCCGGCCGGCGTCGCAAGCCTGGGCCGGAGTCGATCTCCGACTCGCGGGCAAAGACGAGAGCACACCCGGCCGCCGCGCTCTCGGCGCCTGGGTCGGCGTACGCGACGCCGGGAATGACACCGTACGCCGTTGGCGCCGCTTCCACACCGACGGTTCCTATGCGGCGTCCAACGATCCCCGCATCGCCTTCGTCGCTGCCGGCGCAGCCCCGACCGTCGTCGTCTCCTGGCCCGGCGGTGGTCGCGAGGTCTTCACTCCCGGCGGCCTGGGCCGGTACTTCACCCTGGTCCGCGGCCTCGGCGAGCCCGACGCCGCGGCAACAGGTGCATCGCGGTGAACCCCGCACCGTCAACAGGGGCGGCCACGCTGGCCACGCTCGTCGCGCTTTTGACTCTGAACCCTCTGCAGGCCCTCGCGCAGCCCGCCCTGGAGTCCCTCGATCAGCCACGGATCGACCACTACGAGCAGTCCGTGCAGGCTCAACTGACGGCAGCGCGAACCCGCGTCGACAGCCTGCTCGAAGCGCCCGAGTCCGACGACGCCGAGTTGGCAGCCGCCTTCGGCCATACGGGTCAGCTCTACCTCCTGTACGACTTCATGGGGCCCGCCGCCGCCGCTCTCCGCAACGCCGAAACGCTCGCTCCCGCCGATCCACGCTGGCCCTACTTTCTGGCCGTTCACGAGACGTTCGAAGGCAACATCGAAAGTACGGTCGCTGCACTCGACCGGGTTCTTGCACTGGCGCCCCGCGACCTCGCGGCACGAACCCGCCGCGGCGACGCCCTGCTCGAACTCGGCCGCGTCGACGACGCCGAGCGCGACTATTTGCGAATCCTGGAACTCGATCAGCAGTACTCCGCCGCCCGCTTCGGCCTCGGCCGGATCGACTACGAACGCGGAGAGTTCGAGCGCGCGGCCGAACGCTTCGAGACCGCGCTCAGGGGACAACCCGACGGGTCCGCCATTCACCACCACATCGGGTTGGCGCTCCGACGGCTGGGCCGGCGCGAGGAGGCGGCGCTCCACCTGGAACGGAATCAGCACATTCGCGTCGGCTTTCCCGACCCGCTGTTCGCGGCCCTGCAGCGGCTGAACGCCAGTCGCGAGGCGCACTTCAAGCGCGGCACCGACGCGATGCGCCGAGGCGACGCTCAGGCCGCGCTAAGCGCCTTTGAAGCCGCACTGGAGGCCCTCCCCGACGACCCCGTCACGTTGTTCAACGTCGGCATGGCGCTGATCGAACTCGGCGACAAGGCAGGCGCCGAAGTGCACATGCGCCGCGCGGTCGACATAGACGACAGCTACCGCGAACCGCACTACAACCTTGCGCTCATCCTGGCCGAGCGGGGCGACCTGGAGGGCGCCGAACGCCACCTCCGGCGGGCGGTCGAGATCGATCCCGACGACCTCGAGGCGCGGGTCCGGCACGCCGAAGTACTGACTCGACTTGGCGGGGCGCCGGAGGCGATCGCGCTGCTGGGTGACGTGCTGGAAAAGGACGCGGCGATGCCGATAGCCCAGTTGGCCCTGGGCGCCGCACACCAGGCCGCGGGGGATCCGGAGGCGGCCCGGACCGCCCTGTTCGATGTGCTCGAGGCCGCCCCGGGCGCACCGCGGGAACGCGCCGAAGCCCACTACCGTCTGGCGGTTCTCGCCGAAGCGGAAAGAGGCGGCGCGCTGCCCAACGAACAGCCGGCCCACGAGGACACCGGCAACCCCGCCTTCCACCTCCAAGAGGCAGTTGAGCTCGATCCCGACTTCGCTGAGGCCCACGCCCTGCTCGGACGCCTCTTGGCGCAACAGGAGCGCTACCCGGAAGCCGCCGGCCACTTCGCTCGAGCGCTGACCCGCGATCCAGCGAACGGGGCCTGGCACGGCGCCCGCGCCATGGCCCTCATTCTCGGCAAGCGCTACGCGTCGGCCCGCGGGGCCCTGGCCAGCGGTCGCCAGGCGCTGCTGAGCGCCGCTGTCGATACTCCTAGGGCTGCCGGCGCGATGGACCACCTGGACACCCTGCTGGCGCGGCTGCTGGCAGCGAGTTCCGACCCGAGCGTTCGCAACGGCCGCGAGGCGCTGGCCATCGCCCAGCGCCTGATGTCGGAGCGGCCGACGCTGGAGCACGGCGAGACGCTCGCGATGGCGCTCGCCGAAGTCGGCGATTTCGAGCGCGCCGCGGCCCTGCAGGGGCAAGTGCTCGAGGAGGTCAGGAATCGCGGCGGCTCGCCGACTCCGGGCCAGGAGTTTCGTCTCCGCTCCTACCAGAACAACGAACCGGTGCGCGAACCGTGGTTCTCGCCCTGATCCCGACCCTCGCGGCCGCGCTCGCGATGACCGCGGCCGACGAAGCGGCAGGCGACCGGGCCCTCCGTTTCGTGGACGCCGCCGAAGTCTGGGGCATCGATTTCCGTCACCACCATGGCGGGCGGGGCGACTACTACATGGTCGAGACGGTGGGCAGCGGCGTGGTCGCGTTCGACTACGACGGCGACGGCGACGACGACCTGCTGTTCGTGGACAGCGGCGAGCCAGCGCCCTACGGCGGCAAGCCTGGCCGGACGACCCTGCTGCGGAATGACCTGAGCAACGAAGGTGGCCACTTCGTCGACGTGACCGAAGCTTCGGGCATACTCCTGGACAGCTACGGCATGGGCGCCGTGGCCGGTGATGTCGACGGGGACGGCGATCCCGATCTCTACCTGACCGCCTTCGGGCCGAATCGGCTATGGCTGAACAACGGCGACGGCGCCTTCCGTGCCGCACCGCCGGACAACGCCGCCGCCGACCCCTCCTGGAGCGCCTCGGCAGCCTTCGGCGATGTGGACCTGGACGGCGATCTCGACCTCTACGTCACGAACTACGTCGACTTCAGCTACGACAACAACCAGCTCTGCGGCCAACCGGAACGCGGCATCCGCTCCTACTGCCACCCGGATGCCTACGACCCTCTGCCGGACCGCTTCTACCGCAACGACTACCGCGAACAGGGCCGGACCTCCTTCGTCGACGCAACGGCGGAGTTCGGCTTCGGTGACGCTCGCGGCGCCGGTCTGGGTGTCGTCATCACGGACTTCGACGACGACCGGAGGCCCGACATCTACGTCGCAAACGACATGGACCCCAACCTGCACTTCCTGAACCGGGCCACTGCGGAGGGTCTTCGTTTCGAGGACGATGCCCTTCTCGCCGGCACCGCCCTGTCGGACCGCGGCGAGCCCGAGGCCGGCATGGGCATTGCCGTCGGCGACATCGACGGCAACGGTTTCGAGGACCTGATCGTCACCCACCTCGACCGGCAGACGAACGCCCTCTACGCGAACCGGGGCGACGGGCTGTTCCTCGAGCGACGGTTCATCGCCGGCATCGCCGAACCGTCCATGCCCTGGGTCGGTTTCGGAACCGACCTGGCCGACTTCGATCTCGACGGCGACCTCGATCTCGCGGTCGCGAACGGCCACGTGATCCACAACATCACCGAACACGAAGGTTTCGGCGGCGCGGCCTACAAGCAGCCCAACCAACTCCTCGAGAACCTCGGCGGCCGGTTCGTAGAAATCCAGGATAGCGGCATCTCAGCCGTTCGCGTCAGCCGCGGGCTGGCCACCGCCGATTTCGATCTCGACGGCGATCTCGATCTCGTCATCGCGAACAGCAATGACCACGCGGAGGCCTACCGCAACGAGAGCGACCTTCGAGGCGAGGCGATCCAGGTGGACCTGCTCGACACCGGCACACCCAACCGGCGTGCAATCGGCGCGTTGCTTGAGCTTCGGTCGCGGGGCGGCAACCAGCGGCGCGAGATCCGGGCCGGCTCGTCCTACCTGTCCCAGAATCCGCTGACCCAGACCTTCGGTGTGCCAGTCTCCGGCAACGCAGACGAGGCCGGCGATGCCGAGGCGCCCGCCGGAGTCGTCGAGCTCAGGATTCGCTGGCCCAGGCAGGGCAGCCTGCGGCTGCCGGGACTGGCGCTCGGGCAGCGTGTGCGGGTGGTCCGTTGAACACGCCGGCCGAAAGCAAGCGGGGCGCCTGCATGGCGCGTCTGGCAGCGGCCGGCCTGTCCGGCATGGCGGCTCTGGCGACTTCCGCTGCCGGCGGCGAAGTCACCTTCCGAGAGGTCAGCGCCGCCTGGGGACTCGACTTCAAGCACAACGCCGGAGTCTCGGGCCGGATGTACATGGTCGAGACGATGGCAGGCGGGGTCGTGCTCTTCGACTACGACGGCGACGGCGACGACGACGTCTTCTTCGTCGATGGAGGGGTCCTCCCCGGATACGACGGTCCGCCGCCGCGATCCCGGCTGTTGCGCAACGACACGGGCGCCGGTTCCCCGCGTTTCGCCGATGTGACGGGCCCAGCCGGCATCGACATCGGCGGCTACGGCATCGGCGGCGCCGCGGGCGACATCGACGGCGACGGCGACTTCGACCTCTACGTCACTGCATTCGGCAACAACGAGCTCTTTCTGAACCTGGGCGACGGCAGCTTCCGGGCCGCCGGCACGGAGCGAGGCGTCGACGATCCCCGCTGGAGCGCCTCGGCCGCCTTCGGCGACATCGACCTGGACGGCGACCTCGACCTCTACGTGGCGAACTACACCGACTTCTCGGTACCAAACAACAAGTTCTGCGGCCTTGGCGCCTCAAACAAGAGGTCGGACGGCGACACCGGCAAGCCCGAACGCGGCTACTGCCACCCCGACATGTACAACGGCGTGCCGGACCGCCTCTACCTCAACGACGGCAACGGGTACTTCGTCGACGCGACCGCCGCCAGCGGCCTCGACACCGTCGCCGAGGCAGGCCTCGGCGTGGTGATCGGCGATCTCGACGGTGACCGCTGGCCCGATCTGTACGTGGCCAACGACAAGGATCCGAACCTGCTTTTCCGCGGTCTCGGCGGCGGCCGGTTCGAGGACGAGTCGCTGCTCTCCGGCGCCGCCTATGACCGAAGCGGCAACGCGGAAGCCGGGATGGGGGTCGAACTGGCCGACCTCGACGGCGACGGTCTACAGGACCTGGTGGTGACCAACTTCGCGCTCGAGACGAACGCCTTCTACCGCAGCGCCGGCGGCGGTGTCTTCCTCGATCAGCGCTTCCCGTCGGGGCTGGCCCAGCCTTCGCTGCAGCGCCTGGCTTTCGGTGTCAATGCTCTGGACGCCGACCTCGACGGTGATCTCGACCTGTTCGTGGCCAACGGTCACATCCAGCCGAACGCGGCGCGTATCGGCGAAGTCGGAACGTACGAGCAACCGAATCAACTGTTCGAGAACCTGGGCGGTGGGCGCTTCCGGGAGCGGCGCGATGTCGGTCTCGACGCCGTGCGCACCAGCCGCGGCTCGGCGGTCGCCGACCTCGATCTCGACGGCGACCTCGACGTGGTGGTCGTCAACTCGAACCAGCTATCCGAGGTCTACGAGAACCGGACTTCCGGGGGGTGGCTTGCGTTCGGCTTCTCTTCGCACAACGGGAGCGACCCTGGAGCGATCGGCGCCCGAGTGGTGCTCACGACAGGTGGAGGGGCGCAGATTCGGGAAGTGCGGGCGGGCTCGTCCTACCTGTCTCAGAGCACCCAGACCCTCTTCTTCGGACTCGGGGACGAGGAACGGGTCGAACGCCTGACCGTGCGCCAACCTCCCGCGGAGAAAGCCCTCGTGCTGCGCGACCTGCCGGCCAACCGGCGCGTCCGGCTGCAGAGATAGCATCGCCGCATGAACCCTCCGGTCCTTGTCGCCACCTTTGTGGTTTTGGCGGCACACTCCGCGATGGGGACAGCGGCGCCACGTCCTGCTCAGCAGACCGCCCCCGTCCCGGAACTCCCTGCCGCCATGGCCGAGGTTCTGGAGCGCGCCGGCGCCGGAGACCTGGCCGGCGCCATCGCCTTGGCGGAGGCGCTCTGCGCCGAGGACGACGCACCGGACGCGGCGTTCGCCCTGCTCGGCAGTCTGCACGTCGAGGCGGGCAACATGGAGAGGGCGATCGAGATCCTGGCGCCGCTGGCGGCCCCCGAACCGGCCGATCCGGGCGTGCTCTACAACGCCGGCCGCGCCGCCGAAGCGCTCGGACGGCGCCAGGCGGCGGGTGTCTACTATCGGCGCTCCCTGGCGATCCAGCCCCGCTCGCCGGCGCTGCGCTCGCTCGGCATGCTGCTGGGGCGAGTCGGACAACCGGCCGAGGCCTACGCGTTCCTGCGACCCTGGACCGCGGCCAACCCGCAGGACCACGAAGCCCGGATGGCGGCGGCGGCAGGCGCAATCGCCCTCGAGCGGACGCCCGAAGCCGAGACGTTGCTCGAAGGACTGAGCGGCGACGATCCCGGCCTCAAGATGCTCCGAGCGCAGGTCCTGCTTCAACAAGCGGACCCCCGGGGCGCGATCAACGAACTGCGTCTTCTGGCCGACGAGCCGCCTCCCGACATCGACGGCGCCATCCGGCGCACTCTCGCCCGCGCCTACCTGGTGGTCGGCGACGCAGATGCCGCTCTCGGCCAAATCGAGGCCGCCCCGACCAGCGGCCCCGAGGATGCGGTCCTGCTCGCGAGCGCCTACTTTCAGGCAGGCCGCCTGCAGGAAGCGATCAAGACGCTGGCGCCGTTCGCCGAGCCGCTGCCCAACAGCCCGCCGCCGGAGAATCCGCCTCCCGTGGCCCGGGACGTCGTGCTCGAGTACGGTCGCTTCCTCCATTCGGCCGGCGAGGCCGAGCGTGCGGTGCCGTTCCTGCGTCTGGCCACCGAACTCGAGCCGGACACTCCGGACGCCTACCAGGCGCTCGGACAGGCGCTTGCCGCCAGCGACGAGCGCGAAGAGGCAAGGGAGGTCCTGGAGCGATTCCAGACGCTGTCGCAGGCAGCAGGCAACGAGGTCGCCTCGGTCAACCGGATGCGGCGCGACATCGCCGACCCGACCGGCCGCGAGGTGCGGGAAGCCCTGGAACTGGCCACCGCCGGCGATGTCGAGGCGGCGCTCGGCATCCTCGCCCGGGAGGCGCAGTTGGCGCCGACCGACCCCCGGGCCGCCTATGCCGCATCCTCCCTTCTGCTGGGCGCCGGCCGCGGCGAAGAGGCGCTGACCGCCGCCGACCAGGCGCTCGTCGCGGCGCCGGGGCGTGCCGACGGTCTCTACCAGCGGGGGGCCGTGTTGATGTCACTCGAGCGTCTGGTCGAAGCCGAGGAGATGTTCCGTCAAGCCCTAGAGGACCAACCCGGCCATCCCGCGGTGCTGTCCGACTACGCCGTCCTGCTGATGAGCATCGACCGCAACGAGGAAGCACGTGGACTCCTCGAAAGGTTGCTCGAGGTCCGGCCCGACGACGCGCCGGCGCGAGGCCATCTCGAACGAATCGGCGGCGCTCCGAACGCGGAGGAGGCTGAGGCGAACGAGGAACGCGCCTGGGCGCGGATCGGCCGCGAGCAGATGCGCGGCCGCAACTTCCAGGCGGCGGAGGAGCCGCTCCAGCGCGCCGTTTCTCATGATCCCCTTGACGCTTCCCTGCGCCTCGACCTCGCGTCCACGCTCTGGGAGAACAACAAGCCGGCCGAGGCCGAGCTACAGGCCCGCGAAGCGGCTGCTCTCCTGCCGTCGTCCGCGGCAGCGCACCGGCTGCTCGGCGGTCTGCTCCTCTGGCGCGGCGCACACCTGAAGGCGGCTGAGTCCCTGGAGCGCGCGGCGACGCTGACCGAGCCGGACGCAGCCCTGCTGATCGAACTGGGCCGCGCCTGGGGCGGCGCCGCTGGCGAGGCAACAGCCTCCGAAGGACAAGACCCCCTCACGCGGGCTGAAGCCGTTTACCGCCGAGCGGTTGGCCTGGCGCCCGAGCACAGCGAGGCCGCCTACGGTCTGGCGCAGGTACTGAGACGCCTCGGCCGGGACGAAGAGGCGGCAGCCGAGATGGAGCGCTACCAACAGCTCTACCGCAACGATCAGGAGGACACCCGCGAGGGTGGACTGGAGGCGGCAGAGCCCCCGGAGGACGGCTGACTAGCTGCTACAGGCCTCGCAGCAACGACCGCGCCACCGCAAGATCCGCTGCATGGCGCCCGCCCAGAGCCGGCGCGGACGCCTCGCGCACAAACCGCTCCAGCGCCGGCCCGGCAACCTCCCGGCGTCCGGCTCGCGCAGCCACGCTCCCCAGGTTGAACAACACGCCGAGGTCGCGCGGATCAAGCGCCACCGCCTGCCGCCAGGCCTCGATCGCCTCGTCTGCCCGTCGCTGGTTGAACAGTGCGATCCCCAAGTAGTTCCAGGCCAGCGGCAACGCAGGGTTGAGTGCAAGCGCTTCGCGCGCTTCACGCTCGCAAAGCGGCCAGTCTCCGGCGTGGAGAGCCGCAAGAGCCAGGTTCTGCCGCGCTCTCGGGTTCCTCTCGTCAAGCTCAATGGACCGCAGCAGGATGTCCCTGGCACGATCGGTCTCACCCGACTCGGCAAGCACCAGGCCAAGGACGTTCAGCGCGTCCGGATCTCTCGATCCGGCATGCCGCTCCATCAAGCGCACCGCGTCCTGCGCTTGCCCCACCTGGGCCAGAGTCAACGCCAACTGCCGTTGCAGGAAGGGGGACGCCAGGTTCCGCCGCTCGGCGTCGACCATCAGGCGCAGCGCTTCCTCGATCCGCCCCTGGTCGAGCAGGACCTGGGCCAGGTTGGAGTATCCGAGGCCCATCTGCGGTCGGCGCTGGATCGTCCGCCGCGCGAGGTCCTCGGCCTGCTCCAGGCGGCCATCCTGGTACGCCTCCGAATAGTCCTGGATCAACCGATCGAGGTCCACGAGGTTCTTGGGGTCGTCCTGCTCACCGTACGACTCCGGCAGGAGGCTGCCGCCCGAGGAACTCAGGTAGCCCAGACTCTGAAGCGCCCGTCGCTCGTCCTCGCTGACAGTACCCACCACCGGCGGCCACTCCGATTCGACCGGCAACAAGGCCGCCAACTCGGCCGCGGCCGCCGCCTCCGCGGCATGGAGATTGCGGAACTCCCCCGGGTCGGCAGCGAGATCGTAGAGCTCGGGGCGCGGCAGTGAGATGTACTTCAGGATGCGGGCGCCGCCCTCCTTGCCGGTCCCGGACCTCCGCCGGGCAACCACGCCGCGCAGGGGCGCCCAACCACGCTGAAGGTTGGAGCGCAGGGCCTCGAAGTAGGTCGCTTCCGCCCCACTCGTTCCTGCGCCCGCAGCCTGATCCGGCGCCCTCCAGAGACTGCGGCCCGCCATACCGGGGATCGCGGAGGCTTCGATTCCGGCCGCCTCCAGCATCGTCGGCAGCACGTCGATGTGGCGCACCGGCGCATCGATCCGGGCGGCGGTCAGCGCTTCGGCCCACAAGACGAGAGGTACGGCAAGCGTGGCCTCGTAGGCGAAGAGCCCATGCGTCTCCTCACCGTGATCTCCCAGACCCTCGCCGTGATCCGAGGTGACGACCACGAGCACGTCCGGGCGCCCTTCGCGGGGCGCCACCGCCTGCACCAACCGGCCCACGTAGTCGTCGGCCGCCGCGACTTCGCCTAGATAGGGCTCTTCGGCGAAGCGGGCCGAGAACGGGGCAGGCGGCTCGTATGGGACGTGGGGCTCGTACAGGTGGACCCAAAGGAACCTGGGTTCACCCTCATGCCGCTCCCACCAGGAAGCTGCCGCCGCCACTACTTCCTTGCCGCTCCGCTCCGCGACGGCAAAGCCCCGCGCCGAGCCCTCCGGATAGGCATCGTCGTAGACCTCGAAGCCGCGGTCCAACCCATAGCGGGCGTCGAGCGGGAACGCGGCGACGAATGCGGCCGTCCGGAATCCGGCGCCGGCAAACGCCTCGGCAGCGGTCGGCACTGTCTCCGGCAGCACGAAGCCGGCGTTGTCGCGCACTCCGTGCTCATACGGCAGTTGGCCCGTCAGCAGGTTCGCGTGCGAAGGCAGCGTCATCACGCTGTGTGCATGCGCGGCATCGAATACCCAGCCACCCGCCGCCAGACCATCCAGGTGCGGCGTCTGCGCCTCCAGGTTGCCGGCGAAGCCCAGAGCGTCGGCGCGAAGCGTGTCGATCGTCACCAGCACCACGTCCCGCGCAAAGCCGGGCGCCGGAGCCTCCGGCCAGGACGGCGGCGTCGGCGCGGTCGCCGTATCAGCGCGGTCCAGCGCCGGCTTGCATGCCGCCAAGGCCAGAACGGCGAGGACGAAGACCGCCCGCCTCGCAGTCCTCAGAGCGATTCCAGGTACTCCGCGAACTGCTTCGCCTCCTCGGCCTTCGGATCGTCAGGCGCCAGCTCGATGAGTCGGCGGAAGTCGGCGGCCGCGGCTGCATTCCGGCCCGACGCCATGTTCGCCAAGCCGCGGTAGTAGTACGCATCTCCCCACTCGGGCGACGCCTCGATCGCGGCATCGAACTTGGCGCGGGCGCCCTCGAAGTCGTCCTGGTTGTAGAGCTCGACCCCCTCGCGCAGCAGAATCTCGGGGTCTGCGCGCTGATCCTCCGGCATTCGCTCGATGTACGCCTGCGCCTCCTCGGAGCGGCCCAGCGCCGTCAGCCGCCGGCTCATCAGGCGCAGCGCCTCCACGTTCGTGGGCGCGTAGCCGAGTGCCTGCTCCAAACTCGCCAATGCCTCGTCGTCGCGCTCCAGACGCGCCTGGTTCTGAGCGATCGTGACCAGCACCGCCGCCTTCGCGCCGTCCGACAGAGCCGGCAACGCCTCGGTGAAGGCCTGAATCGCGCCCTCGAAGTCCTGCTCACCGATCAGCGCATTGCCGCGTTCCAGCAGTTCGCGCGCCGCCTGAGCTGCCTCGCTGTCGTCCAGTGCCGCCGACTCGCCGGTCGATGCCTCGCCCGGCTCCAAGACCGTCTTCAGAAAGACGCGGTCCGAGGCAGTCGCGTACTCGTTGACATGCGTCATGTGCTCGGTGGGTATGAAACCCGGCTTCGCCACGAACACCTTCCAACCGCCGCCGGCCAGCCCGGCCCGCGCCCAGCGACCCTTCTGGTTGGTCAAGAACTCTTCCGGACCGGCGCCGTCCAGGGTCAACTTGACGCTCGCCCCTGCAACGGGCGCACCGTCAGGATCCTGAACGGTGCCGCTAAGGCGCCCCCGTCCCGCCCAGGCCTGGGCCGAGACCGCCGCCGCCAGGAGAATGCCGGCGACGAGCGCGCCGGCGACACGGGTTCGATAGCTCATGAGTCCTCCACCCTTGGTTAGGAGACCGCCGATCTGCCCGTCCATGCTACTACCGCAACGGGGCCTGAGAGGCTGGAGTCCGTTGGAATCCACCAGCCACAAACAAAAAGGGCCGGGGAAATCCCCGGCCCTTCTCGTTTCTTCAGCTCATGGCGTAACTCATGCCATGCGCCTCCTGCTCCCGGCCTACTTCCAACTCAGACGCACACCCACGCGGAAGATGCGCGGTGAAATGTTGTCGTCCAGGTTGCCGCCGTTGGTCGCATCCGCGCGAAGCAGATAGGACAGGCCCGTGCCCTGGTTGGTGATGTTGAAGGCATCAATGCCGAACGTCATGTTGACCGGACCGTTCAGGGCGATCTCCTTCTCGATCCGGAGATCGATCGTCTCGACATCATTGAGCCGGAGCGAATCGTAGTCCGACACAATGTTGAGGTTCGCGTTTCCCGTCAGGGGCAACCTTTGACGATGATGGTACGCGATGGGAGAACCCTCACGCCCGGTCAGGCTCGCCGACACGTTGAATCCCCACGACCGATCCGGCATCACCTGGTACATGCCGTTCAAGCTGTATGTCCAGCTCGACTGCAGGTAGCGGGCGCCCTTGCCGGAACCGCTTGAGGATGTCATGTAGAGATCACCGTCGGCACAGCCGCCGGCGCCGACATTCGTGCTCGCGTGATCGTAGTAGGAGTTCGGTACGCGGCACGTGGTGTCGCCGAACTGGTAGAACCCGCGGGCCATCCATTTGTTGGCAAGTCTCTTGGTGAAGCTCAACGAGTAACCGAGGTAGTCGCGGCCCCGGTCACCGTTGGTCACATAGTCACCGCCGGTCCAACTCAGACCGGGGGTGGTGAGACCGTAGTACGGAACGCTGTAGCTGCGGTTCGTTCGCGGCAAGGTGCCGGTCAGCGTACCGAGCTGCGAGTAGTCGCTGCCGTTCGGAATCCGGACCGTGCTGCCGTCGTCGAGCAACAAGTACCCGTCGAGGACGTCGGAGACATCCCGCGACGTAACGGTGAACGAGACAACGAACTCCGGCAGGAACGCATGTTCAATCGCTGCCAGGATCTCCCGGGTGACCGGCGCCTTCAAGCCTGTATCGGTGCGATCCACGACCAAATTCGGGTCGGTCGGGTCAAAGCCGTTGGCGTACTGGAAGTCCCCGGTGACGGAATCGAAGTAGGCGTAGACATCACCAAAGGGTGATCGCCTGGTGACCCAGCCGGAACCGAGTTGATCGGCGAACTGCGAAATGCTGGCCCGAACGAGAGTCTTCCGCTGCTCACCGAGGGCGTAGGTGGCGCCAAGTCTTGGCACGACCGAATCCCAGTTGAAGCCGGCGGCAGAACCGGGGAAGTTGTTTTCCGGAAAGATTCCCTGATAGATCGCCACCGGATGTGCCGGTCGCTTGAACGCCTCGTTCTGACCACTCTGGTCGTCATAGCGCAGGCCCACGTTCAACGTCACCTTGCCCAGGGAAATGGTGTCCTGGGCCCAGATCGACGTGTACTCGGAGACCGCGATGCCGGTCTGACCGCGGTGGGCAATCGACTGCCCCCAATCGGTGTGGAACACGTCGCGCGGGCCCCAGGCAAAGTCCGAGTTCTGCACGAACTCGCGGAAACGGCCGCCGACCTTCAGTTCGTGGTTCACCGCAGCGCCGGTGGTGAAGAAGTACGAGGCGTCGACCTGGTAGGAGTCGAACGGTCGCGCACTGCCGCCCGAGAGGAAGTTGTCCTGCCAGACACCAGCCGCATACCGGGGATCGCGAGCGTTCGGGTCCAGCCCGTTCCCACTGGACAAGTGGCCGCGAGACAGCAGAGCGAAACCGAAGTCGCCGTGCGAGTACGTACCGGTCAGGAAGAAGTTCGACGAGAACACATGCGTGTCCTCCAACCGGTACTGCGCCGAAGGACCGCGCTGATTCCAGGTCGTCGCCGGCGGCCGCGAGGTGCCTCCGCCGCGCCCGAACTTCAGCTTGTCGCCGTTGTTGAACGAGGCGACAAGCGAGTTCGCCGCCGCTGGTTGGCCGTTCACCTTGATCGCCGTGTTCTCGAGGATCGTGTCGTCGGCTGTACCGGCCGCATTGTTCTGCTTGATGTCGTTCTGGCCCCAGCTTCCCCAGAAGAAGAGACGGTCCTGGACCGCCGCGCCGCCGGCCTCGAAGCCGATGTCCTCAATCTTGCGGATCTGGGCGCCGGCGATGGAGGTCTGGAAGTTGGACTTGTACAACTCGCCATCGATGTTCGGCTGCGCCTGCTTCAGCGCGCCGCCGAAGTAGCCGTTGGCCTGGGTGTTGTAGAACCGGGTCGAACCGCGGAACTCGTTGCTGCCCCGCTTGGTCACCAGGTTCACCTGGACACCGGCGCTGTTCTTGGTCACATCCGAGCCGCCGGTTGTGAACGACATCTCGGTGAACTGGTCGAAGTCGTAGTAGGTCGGCGAGGCGCCGGTGGCCGCCATGTCGGTGATCGACGTGCCGTCCAACTGGAAGTCGTTCTGGTTGCCACTGACTCCCGGAGCGCGGAACACGGATTGCTGTCCCGACTCGGAACCGCCGACATTCACCCGGTCGACGAGCACGCCCGGCGTCTGCGAGAGAAGGGCCCAAGGGTCGCGGGCGGTCGGTATCTTCTCCAACTCGACCTGGCTGACGTTGGTGCCCGTCGAGAGCTTGCGCTCGTCGAGCAGGGGACTCTCCGAGGTGACGGTGATCGTCTCCTCGAGCGCCGCGCCCAGAACCAGGGGAAGGTTGGTGTTGCGGCCAAGGCCGACCACGGCATCTGGAAACTCGAGGCCGCCGAAGCCGTCGAGCTCCGCCGCCACGTTGTAAGCGCCCGGATCGAGGGCGAGAAAGCGGAAGGCGCCCTGGCCATCGGTGAACTGTTCGCGAACCGCGCCGATCCCGCTAACGGTGATCTTCACGCCTGGCAGTGCGGCGCCGGATTCATCCGTCACCGTGCCATAGAGGTTGCCCGTCGGCGATTGGCCCCAAGCCAAGCCTCCGACGAGCAGACTAACGACGACGTAAAACGTCAAAACGAGGCGTCTGCTCATACCTTCGATTCTCCCTCCGAGGTGATTGTGCGAGAGGTCCGGGTGCGGCTCACACCGCGTCTGACGACCTCCGCTGGTATCAAGGAGCCTCTGGGGCTCCCCAACAACTTGCCTATGCCTACCCTTCTCTCCACCGCAAGGCATGTGCCAAAACGGCTTTGAGCCGGCCAATGCCGGCGGTGGGCGCAAACCCGCATCGATGCGAGACGATCTGGATGCCCCGAGCGCACGCGACGCCAAAACGGCGCGATGACGCTTGCGGGGGAATCCAAGAAACTGCTCCATATCCACTATTCTGAAGATACTCCTCACGCTGCCCTTGGCTTTGGGCTTCCCGTGGCCCCGCCGTGACTCGTCATCTGACTGTCATCTGCCGGGTGGCGACATGAACGATCCGACGGTGAACACCCGGAAGCGGCGCAGATGTGACCAACGGACGACCGCCAGCCGAACCTGACCGTGACGAGTGCAAACGCCAGATCAACCTGTTGAGTGTGTGAACCGTACAGTAGATTGACCAGGATGTCCACGATCCCACGCTACGCCGACATCCCAGTTCGCCTGCAGCGGCTCATGAACCGGCACTCTCCAGCTTCCCGACCGACCAGATACGGACGTTCCGGGCGCACCCTGGCTGTGCCGCCGGTGGCCCCGTCGCCGGTGGCGCTGCTGCCCGCGGCGCTGCTTGCCCTGACCGCGGCCTGCGGCGGCTTTGTGCCCTTCGACGGCGCCCAGGCCTTGGCGCCCGAGTTCGAGCGCCGCTTGGGCGGTGGCTGGCAGGATCAGGTGGTGGTCCCGTTCGCCATCGACCAGCAACTGCGCGAGGCGGTAGACCAGCGAGTCAACCCGGCCGGCAGTCAGGCCCGCCGGCGCGATGCGGTGCTCGACTTCGTCTTCGGATCGGTGGACCTGCAGTACGAACTGACTCCGACCCGAACCGCGGCGCAAACCTTCGTCGTCGCCCGCGGCAACTGCCTCTCCTTCGTCAACCTGTTCGTGGCGGTCGGCCGCGAGCGGCGGCTGAACCCCTTCTTCGTCGAGGTCGAGGACTACCAGCGCTGGAACTACCAGGACGGCGTGGTGGTGAGCCGCGGCCACATCGTCGCCGGCATGTATGTCGACGGCGAACTGGCCACCTACGACTTCCTGCCCTACCGGCCGAAGTCCTACCGCGACTTCCAACCGATCACCGACCTCGCCGCCACCGGCCACTACTACAACAACCTCGGCGCCGAGGCGCTGATGGCGGACGATCTGGACGCCGCCGAGCGCTGGCTCGAGATCGCCATCCGGCTGACGCCGGACTTCGACAAGGCGATCAACAACCACGGCATCGTGCTGCTCCGCCGCGACCGTCCCGGCGAAGCGGTGCGCGTCTATGAACAGGGCTTGGAACTCCATCCGGAGAACGTGCCGCTGCTGACGAACCTGGTTCGCGCCTACCAGCTCCAGGGCGAGAGCGAACGCGCCGGCGAGCTGTTGGACACCCTGGAGAGCATGAACCAGGCCAGTCCGTTCTTCTATGTGTATCGGGGCGACGCCGCGCTGGCGGCGGGCGATGCGGTCACCGCGCTCGACTACATGCGCCGCGCGCTGCGCGTCGACTCCGAGATTCCCGAGGTCCATGTCGGGCTGGCCCGGGTCTACCTGGCGACCGGCAAGGTGCGCGAAGCGAAGCACCATGTGGAGCGGGCGCTGACGCTCGACGCCACCCACGAGGAAGCGCGCAAGTACGCGGCGCTGATCGAACGTGGAGCGCCGTAGGCGCCTGCTAGCCTTACTGCCAACGATGCCCCGGGACAGGACAACCAAGGTCATGACACCCGCACCGTCGTTTCCGCCCCTTCATCCGCTCGGCCCCAAACCGCTCACACGGGCCATGCTCGCGTGCGCCGCGACGCTGGCGCTCGCCACTCTGCCGCCGGCGGCGACGCTGGCGGCCGCCCAGGAACCGCGGGACCTGCGGCAGTTCGAGGACCGCGCGTTCGTGTTCGAAGTGCAGGTGCCGGTCAATGTCGTCGCCCGCAGCGGCGAGGCGATCCGGGGTCTGAGCCGAGCGGACTTCCAAATCCTCGACGACGGCAAGGCCCAGGACATCACGGGCTTCCGGGTCGTCGATCTGGAACTGCTCGCGCCGGACGAGCGCCGCGTGATCGAGACCGACTACGGCATCCCGCCCGCGGCCCGCCGCCACTTCCTGTTCCTGTTCGACCTCTCGTTCTCGGCGCCGGCCGCTGTCGCCAGGGCGCGCTCCGCCGCTCAGGATTTCGTGCTTTCGGAGATGCACCCAACAGACTTGGCGGCGATCGCGGTCCACACCGTCGAGTCCGGACCGCAGTTGCTGATCACCTTCACTCCCGACCGGACACAGTTGGCCCGCGCCATCGCCACCCTGGGCAACCCCCGGCTCCTGCACCTGGCAACGAAGGACCCGCTGGGCTTCATGATCGACGCTCCGGGACCGAGCGCCTCGGCGGTTCTCGACACCGGCGGCGTCAACCAGGAGATCATCGACATGGAGCGCGATGTGGACGCCTACCTGCGAGTGATCGGCAACGAGATGGCCAAGTACGAGAGGAGCCACGCCCGCGGCCAGATCTCGTCCTGGACGCACTCTCTGAGGCAGATGGCGCGTATTCTCTCCAGCGTCGAGGGGCGCAAGCACGTGGTTCTGTTCTCGGAGGGCTTCGACGGCCGGCTGTTGTTCGGTCGCCAACCGGACTTCTTCGACCCGGATATGCAGCGCGAAAACCAGGCGATCGAGAGGGGCGACATCGCTCAGGTCGACACCGACAACCGCTTCGGCAACACCCAACTCCAGACGCAGGTCAACTTGATGCTGAACGAGTTCAAGCGGGCGAACGCGGTGATCCACGCCGTGGATATCTCGGGCCTGCGGGCGGATCTGCCGGAGGAGAACCGGATGCGCACCGTGGGGCGCGACGCGCTGTTCTACCTCGCCAACGAGACCGGCGGCCGCCTGCACGAGGACGCGAACGACTTCGGCGCCGAATTGGGCGAGGTGCTGGAGTCCTCGACGGTCACCTATCTTCTCGCCTTCCAGCCTTCCGAACCCGGCGAACCCGGCGATCTTCGGCGGATCAAGGTGCGCGCGCGGGCCCCGAAGGGCGCGCAGATCTCCCACCGCATGGGCTACTACACGCCACGGCCCTTCGGCGACCTGCATCCGATGGAGAAGCGCCTGCTGGCCTCCGATCTGATCGCCGCCGCCACCGCGAAGAACGATCTCAAGATCGACGTGTTGGCGGCGCCATTCCGCGGCGGCAGCAACCGGGCATACATCCCGGTGATCGTCGAGATCGGCGGCGAAGGACTGCTCGCCGGCCACCAGCCGGCGCAGTTGCCGGTCGAACTCTACGCCTACGTCACCGACGGCAAGGCGCAGATGCGGGACTTCTTCAGTCAGGTCATCACCCTCGACCTCGCCGGCCGGGAGGACGCCTTCGCCAACACCGGCCTCAAGTACTACGGCCATCTCGAACTCGAACCGGGCGACTATCTGCTGCGCGTCCTTGCCCGCAACAGCGTCACCGGCACTACCGGCGTCGAAATGGTCGAGTTGCGGGTGCCGACCTTCGAGACCGGCGAGCCGGCCCTGCTGCCGCCGTTCTTCCATGAGGCGCCCGGAAGCTGGTTTCTGGTCCGCGAGCAGGCGGCCGATCAATACGCCAAGACCACGGTCTACCCGTTCACGGTGAACGGCGAGCCCTACGTGCCGTCCGCGGCGCCCCTGGTGCAGCGGAGCGGCGACGACGGCGGCGCCGAGATCTGCCTGGTGGGCTACAACCTCGGCCGCGGCGACCTGAACCTGGAGGCCACGGTGACGGACCTTAGTGGGGAAACGATGGCGGGCGGCGCGCTCAGCCTGCGCGAGCGCACCGTGACCGGAATTCCCGGACTCGACAAGATCGTCGCCGCCTTCAAGCCCACCGATCTGCCGGCGGGCGACTACACTCTGAGGGTTGCCGTGACCGACCCGGCGACTCAGGCCCGGCCGGTCAACTCGATCCCGCTGAAGGTGCTGAACTGAATCCGAGCCGAATCGGGTTCATCGGATCCGATCATCAAAGCTCTGCCCCGTTGGACAAGGAGCCCCTGGAATGAAGAACCGCAGGCCCCCCGACCGTCCGTCGACGACTTTCACCGCCGCCCTGTGCGCCGCCGCCCTGCTGTTGACCACTGCCGCCGCGGCCGAGGCGCAGCGTGGCCGCAAGCAGAAGCAGGCCCAGTTCAGCGGTTCAACCACCGTCACCGTGGTCGAAGTGCCGGTCCAGGTCAACAGCGGCGGCAATCCGCTGCGCGATCTCGGCCCGGAGGACTTCGAACTCCTCGACGGTCGCAAGCCGGTCCGGATCACCGGCTTCGAGATGGTCGACCTGTCGACAGTGGAAGGCAAGGCCACGGAGAAAGCCGTACCGGTCGCCGCACGCCGGCACTTCCTGTTGCTGTTCGACCTCTTCTTCACCACTCCCGACGCCATCGGCCGCGCCCAGCAGGCAGCCGCCGACCTGGTGTTGCGCCAGCTCCACCCCACCGACCTGGTGGCGCTGGCGATCTTCGACACCCGCCCCCGGCTGGTGCTTGGTTTCACATCCGACCGCAGCCAACTCCGGCAGGCAATCCGGACGCTGGGCAAGATTGAGACCGGCGAAGCGATTCGCGACCCACTCGGTCTAGTGATCGGCGACCTCAGCGCCCCACAGCCGACCGACTCCAACCTGGGCGACATCGGCGGCCGAGCTACTGCCGATACCGATCTCGAGGCCATCCAGACTCGGCGAGAGCTGCGAGCCCTGCAGGGCGCCGCGGAGCGCGGCAGAGCGGCCGCCAAAGTCGCCGCCCTAACCAGCGGCATGAGCGAACTCGCCGCCTGGATGCAATCGATCGAGGGCCGCAAGCACGTCGTCTTCCTGTCCGAGGGCTTCGACAGCAGGATCCTGGTCGGCAACCGCGGTCAAACGAGTGAGGAACAGGACGCGATCCTGCAAAGGCAGGACGCGGTCTCAAGCGGTCGGATTGGGGAAGTCGACAACGAGGAGCTCTTCGGCAGCAGCGCCGCCCAGCGCCAAATGACCCAGATGTTGACCAAGTTCCGCGAGGCGAACTGCGCCATCCAGACCGTGGACGTCAGCGGCGAGGTTCTTGCCGAGAGCGCCAGCAACCGGGACTCGCTGTTCATGATGTCCAAGGACAGCGGCGGCGAGCTGTTCGCCAACTTCACCGACCTGGGCGACGCGATGTCCGAGATGCTGGAGCGCACCAGCGTCACCTACCTGCTTGCCTTCCAGCCGGAGGACCTGCAGTACGACGGCCGCTTCCACAAACTGCGGGTACGGCTGAAGAACGCTCCCCGCGGAACCCAAGTCGTCCACCGACCCGGCTACTACGCACCGAAGCCCTACGCCCAAACGAGCCCCTTCGAACGGTCCCTGGATTCCGCGCAGCAGGTGATGGGCGGTGTCGAAACGGGCGAGATCGATGCTTCGGTACTAGCCGCGGCCTTCCCCGCCGACAACGGCAAACCGTATGCGCCGGTGCTGATCGAGGTGCGGGGCGAGGATCTTCTGGCCGGCCTGGAGGGCGCCACCGTTCCGCTCGAGATCTACGCCTACGCCCTGGACGACTACGGCGTCGTGCGCGACTTCTTCGCCAGCCGGCTGAGCCTGGACTCGGCCCAGGCCGGCCCCGCGCTCCGCCAGACCGGGCTCAAGTATTGGGGCCACTTCGACCTGAACCCGGGCGCCTACTCCGTGCGGGTGCTTATCCGCAACGACGCCACCGGCCGTCGGGCGCTGACCACGTCCTTGCTCCAGGTTCCCGGTGAGGAGCCAACGCTGCAGCCGCCGCTGTTCCCGGAGCAGCCAGGCAAGTGGGTCCTCCTTCGTGAGGACGAGTCCGAGCAGCGAAGCGATGTCGCCTTCCCCTTCCTGCGCAGCGGCAACCCCTTCATTCCGGCGGCGCGGCCCGAGGTCGCCGCCGGCGGCGAGACGCCGATCAGCCTCGTGGGCATGAATCTCGGCGCCGGTCCGGTCTCCGTCCGGACGCAGGTGTTCCGGCCGGACGGTGAGCAGGTAGACGACGGAGGCGAGATCGTCCTGGCTCCCGGAGATCAGGCCGGTTCAGGTCTCTCCCAGCTCTCCGGCGTGTTCGTGGCCGGCCGGAAGCTGACCGCCGGCGACTACACCCTCTCCGTTGTCGTTACAGACCAGGAGAACCAGGAGCACGCGTCCTCGACCACGATCCGGGTGCTGTAGGCCTTCCGGCCGGAAGGCCGGCGCACCTGTACCGTTCTCAGTGCGCTACCGGACGTCGATGCCGCCGCGCAGGAACGACTGGCGGCCGCCGATGTCGTCGCGCAGGCCGACGCCGATGTCGTGGTAGCCGCCCTCCAGGGTGACCTCCAGGCCGTAGCGCCAGGAACCGTTCTCGATCTCGGCGATCCGATCCTGGGGAACCGCGATCGTCAGCTCGGTCAACTGTGGCTCGGTCGCGCGGTCGCGCTCGTCCTTTGCCGCCAACCAGAGCCGGATGCGGCCATGGTGGGCGCCGTCCCGCGGGATCAGCGTGAGTTCCTTCCAGGCGACCTCGATCACCACCGGCACGTCGTAGTTGCCGTCTGAACGCCGCTTCGCAGGCAGGCTGTCGACCCGAACGCCTAGCGGGTTCTCCTGCATGTTCAGGTTGAGCGCGGACAGAGTGCCCTCGATCATCCGCGATTCGACCGTCTTGTCCCGGTAGCCCTTGCGGAACCGGACACTGGCGCGGCGGGGTCTGTTCTTCCAGCGGACCTCGATCGAGTGGTAGCGCCCCGAACCGACCGTCGCCAGCGGCATGTAGCCGAGGGAGTAGTAGTTGCGGAAGTCGTCCGCGATCTTCAGCAGGTCGGGCATGATGCGGTTTGCGTTGATCACCGCGCGCCCACCCGTCTCCTCGGCCATGAGCTGGAGCGGCGCCTGGAGGTTGGTCATCAGGATCTGATCGATCAGCGACGCCTGACCCGGCGCCCCCGCAACCTGGTTCTGGACCGAACTCTGCGACAGGACGGTCAGTCCCCGGGCGTCGATCGTGTAGAAACTCGTGCGGTTGGCGTTGGCCCCCGCCGCGAGCTGCTGGAATCGCCTCGACAGGTCGTACTCCGCCATCTCGATCAGGGACACGGACCTCTCGTAGAGCTGTTCGACGAAGTAGAAGACGTCTTCGCCGGCGATCATCGGAATGCCGTCGGCTACGTAGATGATCGCCTTGCGGCCGGGCGCCGCGGAGAGGTTCTCCACCACCCGCGTCAGGCCGTTGATCGCCAGGTTCGTATCGTTGCGTACCGACCCCGCGTAGGCCATGAGCTCGGTGCGGGCGTAGCTGGCGCCGCCGCCCACCGTGAGACCGGCCCGCTCGGCGGCCGCGAATCCGGGCCTGCCCTCATTCGAGGTCTCGTTGTTCACGTCGTTGATGTTCGCGATCAGGTCGCGGCGCTCGTTGTTGCGATGGAGGCGCTGGGCGGAGACCTCCTCCAACTCGAGCAGCGCGCGGTTCAGCGACTCCCGATCGTTGGTGAACGGCAACCGGAGATTGAGAGCCGGGTCGAAGCTCGCCAGCATGACCTGGTCCTCGGGCCGCAGTTGCTCGCGGATGAAAGCCCGGAGTTCGCGCAGGACCCGGTTGCGATTGAACGGCGTCAGGTTGTAGTTGTCGATGTAGACGGCCACATGAAGCGCCTGCTCTGCCGGTATCGGCGGCGGCGCCCGGCGCACCCGGTCCGCTTCCCGCGGGTCCTCAGGTGGAGGCGGTACGAGCGGCTGGGCCTCGACATCGCCGCCGCGGCGGACGAACAGCTCGTCGTCCCGAAGTTCCACGGCGTAGAAGTTGCTGATCCGAACCGGTCTGCCGTCGACCCGGAGGTCGAAATCGTCGGGCCCGAGACCGAGCACGGGCTTCCCGTCTGAGCCCGTGACGTAGACGTCGATGTTCACGACCTCGACGTTGACAACTTCCGTAAAGCCCGGACCGGACGGCCCGGACGCGGGTTCAGGCTGGGCTGCCGCGGGAAGCGTCAGCGCCGCGCACAGCAGGACGTACACAGAAAGCACTGCCGTAGGAATGCCCGAACGGACCAAGGAGGCCTGGGTCGTCAAAGCCATGGGGGAGAGACTAACCTGTTCACGGCGGATGCGGGCGAGACGCCCGCGTGCCCAGGCGGGAACTAACGCGACCCGGCGAGCAGCCGCAGTTCTTCAGCCTCCGGCCACCGCCGCAGGGCCTCGCCGAGCACACCGTTCGCCGAGCGCTGATCGTTCATCGCCCTCAGTGCCCGCACCGCCTCGGCGTACGCCGCCGGATTCGGATTCACGGTGACCATCTCCTGCAGGGTGCGGCCGACCTCGCCACCCCGCCCCATCAGCGCCTGGAGAAAGGCCAGGGAGGAGTATGCCCCCAGAAGATCCCACTTCAGCTCGAGCGCCTCCCGGTAGGCGCCCTCGGCCTCGTCGTCGCGACCCAAAGCAGCCAGCGCAGTGCCCCGGTAGAGGTACAGGTGTCCGAGGATCTCCCGGTCGCCGCGGTCGCCGAACTCGGCCAACACCTCGTCGCTCTGGGTCAGAGCCTCCTCGAAGCGCTCCTGCTTGTTCAGCCAGGCCGTCCTCGTGATCAGCGGCATGACCTGGGGGCCGCGCTCGGCGATGGCCCGGTCCAGGTACTCCTTCGCCGCCTCGAGGTCGTCCTCCAGGAGCGCCGCCTGGGCCAGCACGTCGTTCGCCATGGGCGAGCGATCGACGACCGCCAGAGCGTGTTCCCGGGCCTCATCGACCCGGCCCTCCAGCAACAGCAGCTCCGCCACCTTGAGCCCGGCGCTGGCCGCGCCGCCCGCCGACGCCTCGAACGCCTTGCGGTAGGCCTGGAGCGCCTGTCGGGGCCGGCGCCGCCGCTCCAGCACGTCGCCCAACTGCTGCCACGCCAGGACGAGCTGCGGCTCGCTCGCGAGCACTGCCCGCAACGCCGATTCGGCCTCCGGCAGGTCGCCGCCGTCGATCAGCCGCGAGGCCCGGCCCAGGTCGGCGACCACGGCAATCCGGCTCTTCGGATCCGCCAGCGTGTCACCGCCCGCGCCCGCGCCACCGGACAGGTACCCGAGCGACTCCAGGCGCTGCCGTGTCTCGGGATCGTCCTCGGCCGGCGAAGTCAGCGTGCGGTCGATCTCCTGCAACGCCGCGCGCATCCGCCGCGCGGCGGCCCGCTCCTCCTGGATCACGTTCGATCGCTCGCCAGGATCCTCGGACAGACGGTAGAGCTCCGGAGCGGGCGACTCGATGAAGTGCAGGTCGCCTTCGACGATCGAGGCAAGATCGCTCCAGCCGAAGTGAATGCGCGGATACACGCTCTCGGACACGATCTGGCGAGGCGCGCCGCCCGAGGACGTCACCTCCAGCCCAAGCAGATCCAACCCGGCCAGCCCGTTGGGCGATTGCAGCCCCGCAAGCGAGTAGACCGTCGGCGCGACATCGCTGAGCTGGGCCCCGACCGCGACCCGGTCGCCGGCGCGCTCTGCTCCCGGCAGCTTGACGATCAGAGGCACCTGGAGCACTTCCCGGTAGAGAAGGATCAGGTGATCCATCTCGCCGTGGTCCATCAGGCCCTCCCCGTGGTCCGAGATCAGGATGACCAGCGCGTCGTCGTAGACCCCAAGCTCCTCCAAGCGCCGGATCAACTCACCGACTACCGAGTCGGCGGCCGCAACCTCGCCGTCGTAGGGATTGCCGTAGCGTTCGGCGAACGGCGGCGGCGGCTCGTACGGGGCATGCGGCTCGTACAGGTGAAGGAACAGGAAGAAGGGGGAGTCCGCCACGCCGGCGAGCCACTCCGAAGCCGCGGCCAGGGTCTCCGCTCCGGGACGCTGAAGTTGCCCCAACTGCCGCCCGGTCTCGAACCCGACGCCGTCGTCGTAGACGTCGAAGCCCCGGCCGATCCCGGTCGTGGCCCGCAGGACGTAGGAAGACACGAACCCTCCGGTCGCGTAGCCGCTCCGTTGGAGTTCGGCGGCCAGAGTCGGGATCGCATCGTCCAGGCGGTAGCCGGCGTTGTCACGCACCCCGTGCTCCGGCGGCAGCAGGCCGGTGAACACGCTGGCATGGGAGGCCAGGGTGACGTTGACATGGGTGTAGGCGCGCTCGAACAGCACGCCCTCGGCAGCGAGGCGGTCGATCGCGGGCGTGTCCACCCCGTCGTAGCCGTAGGCCGGCAGCCGGTCCGAACGCAGGGTGTCGACGGAGATCAGAACGATCGGCGGGCGGAGCGCATCGCCGGCCGGCGCCGCGTCCGGCGGCGGGGACGGCGTGCAGGTCAACGCGGCCACCGCCGCAGCGCCCGCAAGCCGCGACCCGGAAGCGCGCAGAGAACTCACTTCAGTTCGAGGGTCACACTGACAGTCTGCGGCAGACCGGAGACGTCGCCGACCGGCGTCCAAACCTCGACTGTCTCACCGTCCTCTTCGACCTCGGACACCTCCACCCAACGCGCCTCACGCAGGCGAACCACCACCTCGAGCTTGCCGTCCGCCGGCGCCGGGCGGCCGCTCTCCGCGGTCCAGAAATTGTAGAGCGCGACATCCTCCGATTGGCCCGCTTCGATCACCTGCAGGAAGAGCTGCTTCCCGTAGACCGGCAAGGAATGCCCGTTCAACTCGACATCGAAGCCGAAGCTGTACACGGCCCGGCTGCCCGTGTTCTCGATCGTCGCCGTCAGCTTGCAGAGCGTCTCGGCGCCGGGCGCGGTTGGCGCCACCTCGATGCCGGACAGGACGACTTCCGGCTGATCCTCCGCGGCGACCGCGGTGACGGCAAGCAGCGCGGCGACGGACCAGGCGCTGACGATCAGTGACCGCGCTGACCGGCGCCGTGACGTGTTTCTGCCACCGGAAGTTCCGGTCCGGGACCCCGCGTTCAGCACGACATGCATACTATCGACGAGAACCCGACGATCATGCCCCTTCACTCCCTGCTCCGGCTCGCCGCCGCGATCCTCTTTTCGGCGGCGCTACTCGGCTCGACCGCACTCCCAGCGCAACCCCAGGATACGGGCGATCCGCCGGCGGTCGCGCCGACCTACCCCACGGTGGACTCGGGCAGCGGCGACAGTGCCGTCTACGACCGTCTTCGGCGGCTGATGTCGGACAAACAGAAAGCCAGGCGCCGGGCAGCGAAGGCACTCGCCACGGCCGGCCCCGCGACCCTGGTGCCCCTCGTCGACGCCTACTTCTTCATGCGCAACGAGGCCCGGGCGGACGCCAGGCAGCTCCTTGAGGACCTGTCAGGTGAACGGCTCGGCGGCCGCTACCGGGACTGGTTTCTGTACGTTGGCGGCCGCGACGATCTGACGCCGCCGCCCAGCTACGTTGCCTGGAAGGGTGAGGTGTTCTCCCGCATCGATCCCGTGTACCGGCGCATTCTGGGCCCCGGAACCAAGGTGCGCCTCCGCCTTCGGGAAGTCCAGTGGGGCGGCGTGCCGCTCGATGGAATCCCCGCCATCGACGACCCCGAGTCCGTTCCCGCCGACACCGCGCGCTTCATGCGCGACACCGACACGGTCTTCGGCGTCCGTATCGGCGGCGAGCACCGCGCCTATCCGGTCAAGGTGCTCAGTTGGCACGAACTCCTGAACGACACGGTCGGCGGTCAGCCGATCACTCTCTCGTTCTGCACTCTGTGCGGTTCGGGGATCCTGTACTCGGCGGTCGACGACGAGGGCGCCCGGCTCATGTTCGGCACTTCCGGCCTTCTCTACCGCTCGAACAAGCTAATGTTCGACCGCGCCACGCTCAGCCTGTGGAGCAACCTGACCGGCGAAGCCGTGGTCGGGGAACGCGCCGCCCAGGGTTCACGGCTCACCATGCTGCCGATGACGCTGACTCGCTGGGACGCATGGCGGCAACGGCATCCGGACACGACCGTCATGGTCCCCGATCCGGCGGCGGCGCGGCAAGCGGGCTACCGCTACGTGGAAGGCGCGGCGGACCGGGCGCGCGCCGGCGTCGAGTTCCCGGTCTGGCAGCGGGATGACGCACTGGAGCGGAACGCGCGGATCTACGCGCTCCGGATCAACGGCGAAGCGAAGGCCTACCCGCTCGACAAGCTGCGCGCCGAGCGGCTCGTCCACGACACGCTGGGCGGCCTTCCGATCGTGCTCGTCGTCGACGGGGACAGCGCCGCCGTGCGGGCCTACGAGCGCGGACGGCGCAGATTCGAGACGCCCGAAGCAGCGCCCCTCCAGCAGCTCCGCGCCGAGGACGGATCGACGTGGTGGATCGCGGAGGATGGTCTGGCCCCCGATGGCGGCGGCGATCTGCTGCCACGCGTCCCCGGCCACGTCGCCTTCTGGTTCGGTTGGTACGCGTTCTACCCGGAGACGACGGTCTACTGACCCTTCAGCCCGCCGGGTAGAAATCGCGCCTGATCAGCTACCGCAGGCGAACGCCATGGTGTTGCTCTTAGGCGCTGCGGTGTCGTTCAGGTTGTTCTGGTGGGTCCAGACCTTCTCCTCCCCGCCCGGCGGCTCGACCGTGAGGTTGAACGCCAGGGTCGTCACCGGCGCCACGAACACCCACCGGTGGCCATTGAGCGCGCAGCCGTCCAACACCTTGATCAGCACCTCGGCATTGTTCCGGTCGAAGAAGTACAGGATGGCGGATTGCTGGGAATCCAGATCGTAGTCCTGCGCCTCCGCCACCACCGTCTCGCCGTCATTGTCGAGGTACTCGACGCACATGTTCACGGTGTAGCCGCCGCGAAGGGTCACCACGGGTTGCGGCACACAGTCCGTCCCCTCCCCACCGCTGATCGGCTGAGCCACAGCGACCGGGGGCAGGACCGGCGACGCGTCCGGCTTCGAAGACACCGAAACCGAGGACGACGGGAAGCCCGCATCGACGAGGTCAACCCCACGGATACCGCCGACATCACCCTGCGAAGCCGTGGACGATCCGGGCGGCTCGCAGGGAAAGGCTTGGATGTCGCTCTTGGTCGTCGCCGTCTGACCGCCCCTCGGATTCTTGTGCGTCCAGGGCGGCCGATCGGAACCTACTTCGTCGACCCGCATGTTGAACGCCAGGGTCGTCACCGGCGCCACGAACACCCAGCGGTAGCCGTTCACCGCGCAGGCGTCGAGCACCTTGACCAGCACCT
This sequence comes from Candidatus Multivorans sp., assembly GCA_965238135.1. Taxonomy (GTDB): domain Bacteria; phylum Acidobacteriota; class Thermoanaerobaculia; order Multivoradales; family Multivoraceae; genus Multivorans. The sequence goes on from OZ250177.1 coordinate 1,721,541, forward strand.
CGGCGTTGTCCCGGTCGAAGAAGTACAGCAAGCCCGACTCACGCGAATCCAACCCGTAGTTCTGGGCATCCTCCTTCACCGTCTCGCCTTCTTGATTCTCGTACTCAATGCACATGCTCACGGTGTAACCGTGGTCGAACGTGATCTGCGCGGCCGAGGGCACGCAGTCCGTGTACTCCGCGGTCGGCAGCACGAGCGTGACGACGTTGCTGCTGCCCCTACCGCCCCGGTTGTAGGACCGCACGCGGAAGTCGTAGCGGCCACCGCTTCGGAGGCCCGTGATGTCGGCCGACTCCGTGTCCGCAGGCAGCTTCAGCGCCAACTGCCAGCGCGCGCCCTGGAGCCGTGACTCGACCTCGAAGCCGTTCTCGTTGTTGGACTCGTCAGTCCAGGTCAGCTTCACGCTGTCACTGCCGGTCGCCATGACCTGGAGACCGCTCGGCGCCCGCGGGCGGGGCTCAGGAGGCGGAGGCGGCTGCGGGGGCGGTTCCCCCGGTTCGGGCAGATGGTCGCTGAACTGGACCGCGATGTGGACCGTCTGCTGGACGGCCCGCTCGTTCTCCCGCTCGTTGGCGACGCCGAGGTCCCACCCTCCGGGCCGCACGCGGACGGTCGAGAAGTAGGGCAACTGCTGGCCCTCGTTGTAGCTCATCACGCTCTTGACGTTCGGCTGCGGGGTGAAGTTGTGGTGGCCGAAGGCGTACGGATACACGGCATCGTTTGGATCGATGCTCGTGTTGTCCCGATCGTGGTTGGCGCCCAAGTTGTGCCCGATCTCGTGCGCGAACGTCTCGAACTGGTTCGCGTATTCGTCCTCCGGCACCAGACGCTCGGCGGAGACACAGCCGCCGAACACGGACGTGATGCCGTAGCCGCTGCTCCAGAAAGCCCGCGGCGTGGCGGTTTCCTTGACCATCAACCAAGCCTGCCCGCAAAACCCGGCGTCCGCGTTGAACAACAGTTGGACCAGGTCCGCCTGGTGCTCGACCCGCAGATCGTGGACCGCCTGGTTCCCGGTGAGCGGGCCGAGCGGGTTGTTGGTCTGGCCCCGAAGCGCCGGCGCCTCCTGGTGGTGGACCATGTTCGCGCTCACGTCGACCTGGTTGTTCTGAAGCACCAGGTTCAGGTAGTCCATCGCAAGCTGCGTGAACGCGGCCGGCGTCCCCCAGCCCGCCTGATCCAACCGCTGCGCGGCGGAGGCCGTGTAGAGAATCAGGATGTCGAGGCGATCGTGGTTCGATTCACCGGCCACGCGCCGTGGCGGATCGGTTCGCAGCGCCTCCACCGCGGGGAAGGCCGGATCCGCTTCCGGCACGATGCCGCCGCCGCAGTTGCCGCCCGTCGCCCGCCCTTCGGTCAACCGGCCGGAACCGTCACCGCCGGAACGAATCCAGTACGTGCCGCCCTCCGGCAAGCCGAAACGACCCAGCAGGTAGCCGTCCTGCAGCGTCAGCACCACGCTGTCGTACCCCAGTTCGGGGTAGCCCCCCGTCCACATCGCGTTGCCGGCGCCCCGGTCTTCGAAGACGCGCATCTCGGCGACCAGCACGCGGCCGTCCGGCGCCGTGAACTCAAGCCGCTGGGGCGCCGAGCGCACGAGGTCGTGGTCGACCTCGATCGACCAGCCGTCCAACGTCGGGTCGTCGCCCAGCGGGACCACGTTCAGGAGCCGTTGCCCGAAGGCGCCTGTTCCACCGAATACAAGTAGAAGTGGCAGACAGACGGGCAGGAACCGCCGACACGGGTTGGCAGGGGGCCTGGAAGTTGCCTTGCCGGAGGCTCGACGTCCGGGATGTAGGAAAGTACTCATGACGAATCAGTATAGACCTCGCTCGCTAAGTCATTCGGAGACACAACACCTAGAGGGCAGAGCCTCGATGTCGATGCCGCCGCACAAACTGCCCGCCGCGTTGCGGTAGGGCTTCGACTCGCCGGTTACCGTGTCGGTCAACGTGACCGTGTACTCGACGTCGGACAGTCCACCGTAGAGAAACCAGTACTTCCCGTTCAGCGCGCGACCGTCCAGCACCTTCGCCGCCAACTCGACGTTGGTCGGACTGAAGAACCAGAAGAACCCGGTCTCCTTCGTCCCCTCCGAGGCCACGACCTTCCCGGCCTTCCGCTCCATGTCCTTGGGATCGACGAGCTCCACTTCGACCGCGAACCGGCCGTCGTGCAGGCAGAGGCGGGTCTCGCCTCCTTCGCAGGTCCCCCCGCTCTCCTGTCCCAGGCCGACGCCCGGCAAGTCGATCGAGGCCAACGACACGGGAATCAGGTCGAAGCCCGGTTCCAGGTTCCTGCCGCCCGCAGCCGAGGCCGACGACGCACCCACAGGGACGAACGCCATCGTGTCCGACTGCCCGCAGTTCTCCGCGGGCGGGTTGTGGTACGTCCGGCGGCCGCCCCCCAGCGTGTCACGCACGGTGACCCAGTACTCCACGTTGGAGAGCGCGCCGAAGAACACCCAGTAGTGGCCGTTGATCTGCCGGCCATCCAGTGTCTTGACCACCAGCTCGATGTTCGTGCTGCTGAAGAACCAAAACATCCCCGACTCGTCCGACACGTCGATCGGCACCGCTGTCGCCGCGCCGAAGACTCCCTCCTCGAGGTGGTTCTTCCAGTGCGTCTGGATCTCGAAGCGGCCCGCCGACAGACAGAGGTACTGCCCGCCCGTACGGCAGGCCCCGGACGCGTCGCCGGTCGTCGCGCTGACTTCTTCGGACCACGCGGATGTCTTGCCACCGCCGGCCCGGCTCCGCAGCCGGAACGTGTAGGGCGCCTCGGCCTCGAGGCTCGCCACGGTTGCCCGGCCGGCCGCGGCATCGGCGGTCGTCACTTGCGTCCAGCCCGCCGTCCAGGTCCGCGCCTCGATCTCGACCGTCCCCTTCGTCACGCCCGCCCAGGTCAACTCGACGGAGGTCAAGCCGAGCGCCGCCGCGGTGAGATCGTCCGGAACGCTGATCCCTCCCGGTCCGGGGCCGGGGCCAGGGCCCCCATCGCCGGCACGCAGCGTGACGGTGACCAGGTCGCTGTCGGCTCCGCCCAGGTCGTGGTAGGCGCGTACCCGGAACACGTACCGGGCTTCGCTCTTCAGGCCCGTGATCTCCGTGGACTCGGCGTCGGCCGCCACTGTCTGCGCGACCCTCCACATGTCACCGCCGGTCTTAGCCTGGACGCGGAAGCCGATCTCGTCGTCCGACCGATCCACCCACTCCAGCCGAGCACTCGTCTTGCTCGTCGCCTTGACAGTCATCTTGGCCGGCGCCTCGGGTACCCAACTCGGAGACGCGGCCAGTTCGGTCGGGTCCGTCATCATGTCGCTGTACTGAACCGCCAAGGGAACCGTGTCGTAGAGGGCGCGTTCATTCTCCCGCTCGTTCTCCTTACCGATCGTCCAACCGTTCGGCTTGATCCGCACGGACGAGAAGAACGGCACCCACTGGCGAGGTACGTAGCTCCGGTAGCTCATGATCGTCTCGACCGTCGGATTGGAAGTGATGTCGTAGTGCCCGAAAGCCCACGGTCTCACGGCAAAGTCCTGGGAGACACCGCTGTTCGCAGGATCGTGATTGGCGCCCAGGTTGTGACCAATCTCATGGGCGAAGACCTGACCGAAGTAGGGATAGCCACCCTCCTGGGCCGGAAAGCTACAAGTCGCACTGGTGACACCGAACGGAATCTCGAAGGACTGATCTCTCTCAGCGGCGCGAGAGAGCAGATACGCGATACCGCAGTAGCCCAGCCTCCGGGCTTCCTCGCCGGTGAACAGGTGAACGAAATCCGCTTGATGTTCGCCGCGTAGCTCAGCAACCTCTCTGAGCTGCGCCAGACGTTGAACAACGCTGCTCGGGCCGTCCAGCGCGGCCGGCGCCTCCGCCACATGGACCAGATGGGCAGTAACCGGCATCGCGTTGTTCCGCAGTGTGAGGTTCAGGAAGTCCATGGCGGCCTGCACCGACGCCCGCGGAGTCCCGTACCCGAAGCTCTCCCAGACTTCCGCGGCGCTGACCGTGTAGAGGGCCAAAATGTCGAGCCGGTCATGGTTCGACTCGCTTCGCACTCCAACAGGTGGATCCGCTCGCTGCGCCCGAGCGGCGGCAACCTGTAGGGGCTCCTCTTGCAAAACGCCGCCCCCGCAGAACGCCGGTCCCGCAGGCCCGGCGCCGACCGGCTGGACCATCCGGCCAATCCCGCCCGCGCCAGCGCGAACCCAGAAGGCGGCGCGGCCCGGCTCACCAAACCAACCATCAAGATGCCCGTCCTGCACCGTCAACACGACGCTGTCGTAGTCGGCCCCCAGGAAGCGGCCCGACCACATCACGTTGCCGTCGCCCCGATCCTCGAACACGCTCCGTTCGGCCGCCAGCACCCGACCGTCCGGCGTCTCCAACTCGAGGAACTGCGGTCCGGAGCGCACCAGGTCCCGATCGACGACGATTGTCCGCCCGGCAGCGCGCGCTGACGCGCTCCGGTTGTCTTCCCGTGTCTCCAAACTCACGAACCTCTGGCCCGCTGCCGATGTCGCTACGAGCAGGAGTAGCGAGTAGACCAACGGACCGCACCAACTGAACGCGGCGCCACTGAGCCTCGTGTCGCAAACGCTCTTACCCCCCAAGACCCCTCCTCCTCGGACGATGGGTGAACTCACTATGCTAGTGCAAGACAGTGTCCGAATCCACCACCATTCGGGCTGAATCACTGTTCCCCGAGGGCCCGCGGCTGTCCAACCGCGCGCCGTAGCTCAGCGAAACCTCCGCCACCCCGCACCGCCTCCCAATCCCCGACCACCAGCAGAACCACACCGCCGGGGTCGAGAAAGCGCTCCGCCGCACGGCGGACATCGTCCGCGGCCACGGCATGCAGCCGCTGCCGGTAGTGAGACCAGTACTCGTGGGGGCGGCCCAGCAACTCGTCCTCGGCGTACAGGCCGGCGATCGCCTCGGCACGGTCGAAGAGCAGCGGGAACCGGGCCAGCACGGACTGCTTCGCGGTCTCGAGTTCGCCGGCGGGCACAGCGTCCCGTTGCAACCGCCGCAGTTCCCGCAGCACCGCGCCGGCAGCCTCGGCAGCCGACTCGGGCGCGGTCTCCAGGAAGACGCGGAACTCGCCAGCGTGCTCCGGTCCCCAGCCGCTCCGCAGGGGATCGATGTCGAAGGTTGTCAGGACGCGGTAGACCAGGCCGTCACCAAGCTGCAGCCGGGACCGCAGGCGCGACACCGCGCCCGGACCGTCGAGAATCTCGGTCAGGAGCAGCAGCGCCCAGCGGTCGCGGTGGTCCCAGGAATCGAAGACCGCTCCCCGGTGACCGATGGCGATCGCGGCCTGGGCGCCCGGGCGGTCCACATACCACCAACCCGGCATCGCGGCCGCGGCTCCCGAATCGCCCGTTCGCGCCTCGCGCACCTTGCCCACCTGGTCCGCCTCCGGTCCGCCGGCGCTTGGACCGGCCACCGGGCGGTCGCCTTCGTCGGGCGCCGTCCAGTCGCCGAACAGTTCGTTCAGGCGCGCCGCCACGGCTTCGGCATCCACATCGCCGGAAACGGCGAACACCGCGCCCTCGGGGCGGTAGTGGCGGCGATGGAAGTCGGCGAGCGCCACGGGCGTGAAGGCGGCCACCGCCTCGCGCGTCAGCCGCCGTCCGCGGGGCGCACTGCCTCCGTGCACGAGCCGCAGCCACTCCCGTTCGAGCAGCCGCCGCGGGTCGTCGTCCTGGGCGGCGAGGCTGACCTCGAGGTTGCCCTTCGCCTGGGCCAGGCGCTCCTCGTCGAAGCGCGGTTCGAGCACGATGGCAGCAAGCAGTTCGAGACCGCGACCCAAGGCCTCCGAGCCGCAGTCGAGAGCGATCACGCTCCGCGCCGAGGCGCCCACCGTCTGGATCCTGGCGCCCAGAGCGTCGATCTCGTCGTCCAGGCGGTCCGGATCGAGGTCGCCGGCGCCGCCGCGCCGCAGCATGGCCGCGGTCATCGAGGCCAGTCCCGCCTCCGCCGGCTGCTCGTCCAGGTCGCCCACCGGAACCGCCAGCACGACATCGACCAGGGGCAGGCCGCGATCCGGCACGACGTAGACCGGCAGCCCGTTGGCCAGTTCGAAGCGCGTTCCGGCGGGATCCGGCGGCGCGAAGGACGACGGCGGAAAGCGCAGGCCCTCCGGGTGCGGCGGAATTGCCGGGCGCGGCGGAATCTGCGGCGCCGCCGCGGCAGCGGCAAGCCCGAGCGCTACGAACAGACCGAGCACCGGCGCCGCTCAGCCCTCCCCGGTCCGCTCGAGCAACAGGACAGCTCGTTTCTCCGCCACGAGAAAGGCGTCGATCACCCGCTCCAAATCGTCAGCGCGAACGGCGGCCGCCGCCTCGAACCACCCTTCCAGTTGCCGCCAGCCGCCCAGCACCTCGGCTGCCGCCAGCCGGTGGGCGAGGCCGGCGTCGGTCTCGATCTGCCGGAAGGAGTCGGTGGCCAGTTGGCGCCGCACCCGCTCCAGCTCTTCGCTTTCGACGCCGTCCGCCCGAACCTGCGCCAGCAGGCGGTCCCAGGCCGGGAGCAGCTCCTCCAACCCCGTATCGCCGGCAGCTTCGAGGCGCACCGCGAAGTAGCCCCCCTGCATCCGCGACACATGTTGCGCCGACGCCGAAGTCGCGACCGCGTCGTCTCCGAGCACGAGCCGGCGATGCAGCCGGCCCGAACGGCCGTTCAGCACCCCCGCCAGCACGTCGAGCGCAACCGCGTCGCCGGCGGCGTCGAAGGGAACGGTCGGATAGCGGATCTCGATCTGGCCGCGGCAGGCACAGAGTCCGTCCAGGGATCCGAGAGCCGGCGCGGCAGGCGGGTCGGACCGGTCGCCGGCCTTGACGGCGCCGCCCCTGCCGCTGCGGCTGCCAGGCTCGAGGCGGCCGAAGTAGCGCTCGGCAAGTTCCTTCGCGCGCTCCGGCGCCAAGTCGCCGACCAGCACCGCAACCAACCGCTCCGGCCGGTAGGCCGCCTCGAAATGAGCCCGCGCGTCCGCCGGCAGGAGGCCCGCGATCTCCAGCCGGTCACCTCCCGGCGTGTGGGCATAGGGGTGGCCGGCGCCCCAGAAGGCGGCGTCGAAGAGTTCGAACCAGGAACCCGCCGGACTCGAGTCGATGCGCTGTCGCCGCTCCTGCTCGACGACCCGCAACTCGCGCTCGAAGCCGCGGAACACGGGTTCGAGCAATCGGTCGGACTCCATCCAGAACCACAGCTCGATCTTCTCCGCCGGCATCAGCACCTGGAACACGGTCGAGTCGTGGCGGGTCTCCGCGTCGAGGCCAAAGGCGCCGGCACGGGTGTAGACCGCCGAGTACTCGCCCGGCCGTTGCAGCGTCGCCAGCCGACCCTCGAGACGGGCGAGACCCGGCGCCTCGCGGCGCCGGCGGACGGAGTCCTCGTAGAGACGCTCCCACTGCCGCAGCAGCCCCGCCTCCGCGTCCCAGTCCGCGGTGCCGACGGTCCGGCTGCCGGCGAACAGCAGGTGCTCCACGACGTGGGCCATGCCCCGCTGCCCCGGCGGATCGCCCGCCGAGCCGCCGCGCACCGCCCACAGGGCGGAAACGAGGGGCCTTCCCGGCCGCTCGACGACCAGGAAGGTCATGCCGTTTTCCAGCTCGAAGTGCGCGGGCTCAAGCTCGGCCGGCAACGTCGCGGGCGCCGCAGGCGCTGCCGCGGCGAGCAGCAGGAAGGCGAGCGCCCGCGCCGGCCTCACCGCCGCTCCTCGACCACCAGGTAGACGCCCGACGGCGGATCGACGATGCGGGTCCGGGCGCCGGAAGGCCAGCGCACGTCGAGCCGGCGGGCGCCCCCGGCGCCGGCCGCCGTTTCGTTGCCGGACGACGCCACAGCCCAGCGCAGCCGATGCCCGCTCGACGACTGGTAGCTGTCGCCGCGCAGCACCCAGCGGCGAGCCGGCGGCTTCCCGGGCTCGCCGGCGAGCGTCACGGCGGCGCCCACCGCCTGCGTGTTCGACCCGGCGCCGCGCAGCTCGACTCCCAGCCAGCCTCCGCCTTCCGGCCCTGCCCTGTCGTTGCGCCCCGTGTCATTCCGCCCCGTGTCACTGCGCCCCGTGTCGTTCCGCCAGAGGCGCGCCGGACCGTCGTTGGCGGTCACCACGAGGTCGCCGTCGCCGTCGCCGTCGTAGTCCGCGACGGCGGCCCCACGGCTCACCAGCGGGTCCCGATCCGTCCAGTCGCAGCGCACCTCGGTGAAGCTCTGCCTCGGGGCCGCGGCGTTGCCGCGGAGCAGCAGGTTTCGCTGCCGGTAGCTCGTGTTGTCGCGCCGCGGCGTCGTGAAGATGTGCCCGTTGGCGACGTACACGTCGAGCGCGCCGTCCCGGTCGAAGTCCTCGGCCACGATCCCGAAGCCGAGCAGGTTGAAGGAGGGCTGACCGAAGCCGGAGACGGCTGATGTGTCCTCGAACAGAAGGCCGGCCCCGGCGCCGGCATTGCGATAGAGGGTGTTCGTCTCGACGTCGAAGTTGGTCACCACGAAATCGGGGTCGCCGTCGGAATCGAAGTCGGCCACCGCCAAGCCCATGCCCGCCTCGGGCCGGCCGTTTCGATCGACTGCGGCGCCCGAGACCAGGGACTGATCCTCGAACGTGCCATCGCCCCGGCCGCGGAACAGGAGGTTCAGGGTCAGATCGTTGGCCACGTAGAGATCGGGCCGGCCGTCTCCGTCGAGGTCGGTAAACACCACCCCGAGACCCTTGCCGTCGGCGCCGTCGAGACCGGCGTCCGCCGCCCCGTCCTCGAAGTCGCCGCCGCCCCGGTTCACGTAGTAGCGGTCGTGCTGGCCCCGGAACAGCGAGGGGTCGCAGACCTCCGGCGCGGAACCCGGACCGTCCCGCCGGCAGACCAGGCCATGGTCGGGGTCGTAGTCGAGGTACCGGGAGACGTAGAGGTCGAGGTCGCCGTCACCGTCCGCGTCCGCCAGCGCCATCGAAGAACCCCAGGGGAACTCGTCCGCCCCTCCCTCCGGCCGGGCTGCCAACAGCGGTTCCGCCGCGGCGAACGATCCGTCTCCGCCGTTGCGCAGGAGCACCGTGGGGCCGTAGTGCGACACCAGCAGGTCGACATCGCGGTCGCCGTCTACGTCCGCCGCGACGACTCCCTGGCCGTAGCCGCGGGCTACGGCGCCGGCATCGGCCGGCTCGAACCGGATCTTCCCCGCCGCGTCGGGCCCCAGGTTGCGAAACAGCCGGTCCACCGACGCCTCGCCGCCCTGCGGCGGGAAAGCCCCCGACTGCACCAGGTAGAGGTCGAGCCAACCGTCCCCGTCGAAGTCGATCCAGGCGACGCCGGCGCCCATCGTCTCAGGCAGATGCAGGCCGCCGCTGGCGCCCGAGTCGTGGTTGAAGTGCACTCCGGCCTCCGCCGCCACTTCCGTGAACGTGAAGCCGCAATCCTCGCCAGCGGCCGCGGCTGCGATGTGGGGCCGGACGGCGGCATGACCCACGGCGGCGAAGAGAGCGGCCGACAATCCAGCGCCGCCTCGCAAGTTCATCCGGTGACGGTAACAGCAGCCCGTAGACTGCGCCCATGCACCTGATCTGCGGCCCGCACACCCTGACATCAGGCGATCGGCCCCTGGTCATGGGGGTACTCAACGTGACGCCGGACAGCTTCTTTGACGGCGGGCGCCACAGCGCCGCCGAGGCCGCGATCGAACACGCGCGGCGCATGGCGGCGGAAGGGGCCGACCTGATCGACATCGGCGCCGAGAGCACCCGGCCGGGCGCCGATCCGGTGGGGTCGGCGGAGGAACTCGCCCGGCTGCTGCCGGTGATCGAGGGCATCGGCCGGCTCGACCTCGGAGTGCCCCTGAGCGTCGACACGGCGAAGCCCGAAGTGGCCGATCGGGCGCTTGCCGAAGGCGCCGACCTGATCAACGACATCTCCGGCGCCGGCGAGGCGATGCTCGAGGTAGCGGCCCGCCACGGCGCTCCGGTGATCGCCATGCACATGCAGGGCGGGCCGCGCACGATGCAGCGCAAGCCTCGCTACGACGACGTGGTGGCGGAGATCCGCGACTACCTCGCCGAGCGGGTCGCGGCCGGACGTCGCCTCGGAGTCGAGGTGCTCGTCGACCCGGGGATCGGGTTCGGCAAGACGCTCGAGCACAACCTCGACCTGCTCGCGAACCTGCACGAACTGCAGCAGATCGGCGCGCCCCTGGTGCTCGGGGTGTCGCGCAAGTCGTTCCTCGACCGGCTGCTCGGCGGCGTACCCGTCGGGGAGCGGCTCACCGCTACCCTGGCGGTCAACGCCTGGGCGGCGGCACTGGGCATTGCCGACGTGCTACGGGTACACGATGTCGAGCAGCACCGGCAACTGGCGGAGAGCATCGGCGCCCTGAGGCGGCGCCGCAATCGATCGGCGCCGCAACGGCGCAATCGATCTGCGCCGCAACGGCGCGTTCTCGCGCACGGCATCGTCTGCCGGTGCCGGATCGGCGTCACCCCCGAAGAGCGTGCCGCGCCGCAGGAACTCCTGGTCGACATCGAGGTGACCCTGACGGCCGGGGCACGCAGAACGCCCGACGACCTGGGCGAGACCGTGGACTACGCGGAGCTCGCCGCCATCGCGCAAGCGGTCGCGGCACGCGACGAGTACCGCCTCGTTGAAACGCTGGCCGAGCGGATTGCGGCCACCGTCGGCCGGGAAACACCTCAGGCGGCAGGCGGCTCGACGCCGTGGCGCCGGATCGAATCGCTGCGGGTACGGGTCACGAAGCCCGGCGCCGCACGCGAAATCGGCGCAGCGGAAGTCGGCGCCGAAGTCGACTGGCGGCCGTGATCCGGACTCGCGCCTTCGTCGCCCTCGGCTCGAACCTGGGCAGTCGACAGGCGAATCTGCGCACCGCAATCGACCGGCTCTCGCAACTCGGGGACGTGACCGCGGTTTCGAGCTTTCGCACCACTCAGGCGGTGCCCGAGAGCGGCGTCGCGGCCACCGACCCGGAGTTCCTGAATGCCGCGGCGGCGATCGAGACTCGCCTGGATGCCCGGAGCCTGCTCGACGGCCTGCTTGAGATCGAGGCTGCCCTCGGTCGGAATCGGACGTCCACCCCGGCCGGCCCGCGGACGATCGACCTCGACCTGCTGCTGTTCGGCGCCGCCGTCATCGAGGCGTCCGGTCTGATCGTGCCGCACCCGCGCATGCACCGCCGCCGCTTCGTCCTGGGGCCCCTGGCCGAGATCGCCCCCAACGCCTGGCACCCGGGCCTGGAGAAGACCGCGGCCGAGCTGCTGGCCGGTCTACCGGTCGACTGATACTGGGTGCGAACGCGCAACGTTGTAGCCTCCGCAGCTCCGATGGACTTCACACTGACTGGACCGCAGCGCGCATTGTGTGAGGGGATTGCCCGCACCTGCGCCGCCTTCGACGACGACTACTGGCTCGCGGTCGACAACGAGGTCCGCTTCCCGGAGGAGTTCCACCGGGCCATGGCCGAATGCGGCGCGCTCGGCATCGCCATGCCGGAGGAATACGGCGGTTCGGGCCTGGGGGTCACGGAAGCCGCCCTGGTGATGCACGAGGTGGCGCGCGCGGGCGGCGGCATGAGCGCGGCCTCGGCGATCCACATCAACATCTTCGGACCGCACCCCATTGTGGTCTTCGGGACCGAGGAGCAGCGCCGCCGCTTCCTGCCCGAACTGATCGAGGGCCGGGCAAAGACCTGCTTCGCGGTCACCGAGCCCGACGCCGGACTCGAGACGACCGCGATCACCACCCGCGCCGAGCGCCGCCCCGACGGCAGCTACATCGCCCACGGCCGCAAGATCTGGACCACGACCGCCCAGGAGGCGGACCGGGTCATGCTCCTGGCGCGCACGACGCCCAGAGCCGAGACCGGGAAGGCGACGAAGGGCCTCTCGCTCTTCTACACGACGCTCGACCGGTCCACGGTCGACGTCCGGCGCATTCCCAAGATGGGCCGGGCCGCGGTGGACTCGAACGAACTGTTCATCGACGGGCTCGAGATACCGGCCGAGGACCGCATCGGCGAAGAGGGCCGCGGCTTCGAGTACATCCTGCACAGCCTGAACCCGGAGCGGATCCTGATCGGCATCGAGGCAGTCGGCGTGGGCCGCAACGCCCTGGAACGGGCCACCGACTACGCCCGCAACCGACGAGTCTTCGGTCGTCCGATCGGCCAGAACCAGTCGATCCAGCATCCTCTGGCGGAGTGTTGGATGGAGCTGGAGGCGGCGTTCCTGATGGCAATGCAGGCAGCGGCGCTCTACGATCGGGAGGAGCCCTGCGGCCACTATGCGAACGCCGCGAAGTACCTCGGCGCCGAGGCGGGCTTCAAGGCCTGCACCCAAGCCGTCATGACCCATGGCGGCATGGGCTACGCGAAGGAGTTCCATGTCGAGCGGCTGATGCGCGAGGTCATGATCCCGCGCCTTGCCCCGATCAGCCCGCAGCTCATCCTCTGTCACATCGCGGAGAAGGTCCTCGGCCTGCCGAAGAGCTACTAGCGCGGGAGCTGGTCGGCGCCACCGGTTCGCGCTGGCCGCTTCATTGGTCAGCCTGCCGGCGGCGGCGGCAGCAGCACGTACCGGGCCAGGACGGCGAAGCCCCCGATCAGGATCAGCGCCGCGGTCCACATCAGGGCCGTGCGCTGCCAGCGCTCGAGATGCTCCTGCCTCCGGGTCCAGCGCAAGACGGTCCGCAGCAGGTACGGCAGGGACGCTCCCCAGGTCAAGAGGACGCCCAGCAACAGCCAGGAGGCCGGCGAGAAGCCCTGGAGCACGGCCAGCGCCGCGATCGCGAACAGCAGCGCGACCCGCACCACGACGCGCACAAAACGCATGCTGCCGGCCTGCTGCCGCCTGAGCTTGTCCCGCCGGTCGCTGAAGTCGATCGCCACGTTCTCTCCTGGTTCCCGCCGCTACCCGGTTCCCGCCTCGCAGCGAGCTGCTACACCCCGGCCAGGTCCAGCAGGAAGGCGTAGACCAGCGCCGTCTCGCGGTAGCGGTCGTAGCGCCCGGAAGCGCCGCCGTGGCCGGCGCTCATGTTCGTCTTCAGCAGCAGCAGATTGTCGTCCGTCTTCTTCTCGCGCAGCCGGGCCACCCACTTGGCCGGTTCCCAGTACTGGACCTGCGAGTCGTGCAGACCCGTGGTCACCAGCATGTGCGGGTAGTCCTTCGCCTCGACGTTGTCGTAGGGCGAATAGGAGAGCATGTAGTCGTAGTACTCGCGCTCCCTGGGATCCCCCCACTCATCCCACTCGAAGGTCGTCAGCGGGATGCTCGCGTCGAGCATCGTGGTCACGACGTCGACGAACGGCACCTGCGCCACGATGCCGCCCCAGAGGTCCGGCCGCATCGTGAACACGGCGCCCATCAGGAGCCCTCCGGCGCTGCCGCCCATCGCGCAGATCCGGTCGGGATCGGCGTAGCCCTCGGCCGCCAGATGCTCGGCGGCGGCGATGAAGTCGGTGAAGGTGTTCTTCTTGTTCAGGAGCTTGCCGTCCTCGTACCAGGAACGCCCCATCTCCTCGCCGCCGCGGATGTGGGCGATGGCGTAGACGAAGCCGCGGTCGAGCAGGCTCAGCCGCAGCGAACTGAATCCCGCGTCCATGCTGGCGCCGTAGGAGCCGTAGCCGTAGAGGAGCAAGGGGCTGCCGCCCTCGGCCGGACGCAGATCGGGTCGGTAGACGACGGACACCGGCACCTCCGTGCCGTCCGAGGCGACCGCCCAGAGCCGCTCGCTGCGGTAGTTCGCCGAGTCGAACCCGCCCAGCACCTGATCCTGCTTGCGCAGGGTCTTCTCCCGCGTGGCCGGGTCGTAGTCGAACACGGACCGCGGCGTGGTCAGCGACTGGTAGACGTAGCGCAGCGTTCCCGACGACGGATCGGGGTTGACGCCGAGCCCCGCGGAGTAGGTCGGTTCGCCGAAGTCCAGGTCGTGACCCTCCACGCCGCCGCCGCCCACCTCTTCGATCCGCAGTTGGTTCAGGCCGCCGCGACGTTCGGCCAGCACCAGGAAGCGATCGAACAGCTCGAAGCCCTCGAGTAGCACGTCGTCGCGGTGCGGCGTCTCCTCGCGCCAGGCGGCGCGGCCGGTCGCGTCTTCCGCGGTCGACATGAGGCGGAAGTTGGGCGCTTCGTCGTTCGTGCGCACCCAGAAGCGGTCGCCCAGGTGGTCGACGCTGTACTCGTGCCGCTCGCCGCGCGGCTCGAAGACCGCGAAGTCGCCATCGGGATCGTCGGCACGCAGCGTCCGCACCTCGGTGCGCAGGGTGTGGCTCGAGACCGCCATCAGGTACTTGCGGGACTGGCTGCGCCGCAGGAAGACGCTGAAGGTCTCGTCCGGCTCCTCGTAGACGAGGTCGTCGGCGGCGCCCTTGCCCAGCCGGTGCCGGAACACCTGGTAGGAGCGCAGCGTGTCGGGGTCCTGGCGGACGTAGAACAGGGTCGCGCTGTCGGCTGCCCACGCCAGGTTCGCGGTGACGTCCGGGATCTCGTCCGGCAGCGTCTCCCCCGTCGCCAGATCCTTGAAGCGCACGGTGTAGAAGCGCCGCCCCACATCGTCGACGGCATAGGCCAGGATGCGGTGGTCCGGACTGACCGATGGACGAACGGACGTGTACTCCTTGCCCTCGGCGATCTCGTTCACGTCGACGAGGACTTCCTCCGCGTCGGGGCCCTCGGCGCCGCCGAACAGATCGCCGTCCGCCGGCCGGCGGCAGTGGATCGGGTACTGCTTCCCCTCCTCGTAGCGGGTGTAGTACCAGTAGTCGCCGTCGCGGTAGGGAACCGACGAATCGTCCTCCACGATGCGGCCCCGGATCTCCTCGAACAGGGTTTCCTGCAGCTCTTCGGTATGCGCCATGACGCCGTCGAGATACTCGTTTTCCGCCTCGACGTAGGCGATGACTTCGGGATCTTCCCGCTCCCGAAGCCAGTAGTACTCGTCGACGCGGACGTCGCCGTGGGTCTCGAGTTCGTGCGGGCGCGCCGCAGCCATCGGCGGGTCGCCCGGGCCGGCGGCGGGGGCCGTGCAGGCTGTCACGGCGAGAGCGGCCGCGAGGAGGGCTGCGGAGGCGACTGCGGCGGTTCGAGGCACCCTTGCTTGTGTGGAGAACATGGGCACGGGAGTGTAGCCGGTTGGTGTGGGGGAACCGTCCCAGGAGCGCTCAACTTCGTTCCCACAGCAGGATGGCCGCAAAGAGATCTTCGAGCGCGGCGCCGACGGACTTGAACAGGGTGATCTCCTCGCCATCCCTGCGCCCGCCGTGCTCCCCCCGGCACAGCTCGTAGAGGTCCGCGGCGACATCTTCCGGAGCGAGGGCGCCCGACTCGATCGGCTGGGTGAGGTCGCCGGCCTCGACCAGGGCGCCGGCCCGGGTGTCGACGAAGACAGTCGAACGGCGCATCGCCTCATCGTCCGTCTCCCGCATGGACGGCGTGAAGCCGCCGACCAGGTCCACATGGACGCCGGGCTGCAGCCACGAACCGAGCACGAGGGGTTCCGTCGCCAGGGTCGCGGTGCTGACGATGTCCGCCGCGCGCACGGCCGCCTCCAGATCAACAGCCGCCTTGGCACGGAGCCCCTGAAGCAGCGGCGAACGGGACGCCGCCAACGCCTTCTCGGGCCGGCGCCCCCAGAACTCGATTTCGAGGTCCGGCCGAACAGCCGCGTGCGCGGCCGCGAGGTGAGGCGCCAGGTTGCCCGTGCCGACCACCAGCAGGCGCCGGGCTTCGGGGCGCGCGAGGAACTTCGACGCCAGGGCCGAGGCGGCCGCCGTGCGCCGCAAGGTCAACTCCAGGCCGTCGATCAACGCCAGCGGCTCGCCGGTCACCGCCGAGGACAGGATGTAGCTGGCCTGCACCGCCCCCAGACCGCGGGAGACGTTGCCGGGGAAGACCGTCGCCACCTTGACCCCCAGATAGCCGCCGGCTGTCCACGCCGGCATCAGCAGCAGCGTCGCCTCGGGATCGCCGGCCGGCGCCGCGACCCCATGGTGGTGGCGCACCGGCATCTCGCAGCCGTCGTGAAAGCCCCTTTCCAGGGCCTCCACCACGGCGCCCCAGGGCAGCAGTTCGGCGGTCTTGGCGGCGTCGAAGAATCGCATCCGAATGCGGAGGATAGTCTCATTCGCAATGGACCATCTGGAAGAGCTTGAACAGAAGGGCTACGTGATCCTGGAAGGGGCTCTGGACCGGCGGCAGGTCGGCGCCCTGCGCCGGGAACTCGAACCCCACCTCGACCGGCGACTGTTCGGCCGCAACCCGTTCGAGGGACACAGCACGCAGCGGGTCTACGGTCTGCTCTCCAAGTCCCGCCTGTTCGACCCCCTCGTCGAGCATCCAGCGGTGATGGCCGCCTGCGAGAGCACCCTGGGCGCCGGCTTCCTGCTCTCCGTGGCCCACGCCATCCTGATCCACCCGGGCGAGGCGGCCCAGAGCCTCCACTTCGACGATTCGTTCTACCCCCTGCCCCGTCCCCGCGCGGCGCTCGGCGTGAGCACGATCTGGGCGCTCGACGACTTCACCGAGGACAACGGCGCCACCCGCATCGTGCCCGGCAGCCACCGGTGGAACGGCGAGAAACCCGACGAGTCGGCGGCGCAGCCGGTCACCATGCCGGCCGGCTCGCTGCTCATCTTCCTCGGCACCCTCTACCACGGCGGCGGCGAGAATCGTTCGGCCGGCGCGCGCCTCGGCCTCACCATCCAATACTGCCCACCGTGGGCTCGCCAGCAGGAGAACTTCGTCCTCGGCGTACCCGCGGGCGAGGTGCCACAACTCTCCGAGAGGATCCAGCAATTGATCGGCTACAGCATTCATCCCCCGTTCATGGGCCACGTCGACGGCCGCCATCCGCTGAAGGCTCTTCACTCATGAGGCGGCTCCATCTGTCGCTGGTCGCACTGGCCGCCTTGTTGTTGCTGGCGGCCTGCGGCGGTCCCGCGACCGCCCCCGAGGGCGAATCCGCGGACGTACCAACGGCCGCCGTCCCCGAAGGCGCGCCCCGACTCGTCCTCCTGATCGCCGTCGATCAGATGCGAGCCGACTACCTGGAGCGCTTCGGCCCCCTGCTCACCGAAGGCCTGGCCCGTCTGCTCCGCGAGGGAGTCGCCTTCACCGACGCCCACCACTTCCACGCCGCCACCGAGACCGCCCCCGGCCACGCCACCCTGGCCACGGGCGCGTTCCCCAAGCGGCACGGGATCATCGGCAACGGCTGGTTCGACCGGGAAACCGGCGACGAGGCGTACTGCTGCGGCGACCCGGACCACGGCGTGTCGCCGCGCAACCTGCTCGTCCCGACCCTGGGCGATCTTCTCAAGGCCGCCTATCCGCAGTCCAAGGTCTTCTCCGCCAGCGGCAAGGACCGGGCGGCGATCCTGATGGGCGGGCACCAAGCCGACGGCGCCTGGTGGTACAGCCGCGCGACCGGGAGTTGGGTCACCTCGACCTACTACGGCGACCGGGACTCCCAGCCCGAGTGGCTCGACGACTTCAACGCCGAGAGCCGTCTCGATCCGCTCTTCGGCACCGCCTGGGCGCCGCTGCTGCCCCTCGAGCACACCGCGGCGTACGACATCGAGCCGCTCGACAGCGGTCTGTTCGCGAACACCTTCCCTCACGCCCTGGGCGGCTACACCGTCGAACGGCCGGCCTTCTATGCCTCCATCTACCGGACGCCCTTCCTCGACGGCTACCTCGAGGACTTCGCCGAGACCCTGATCGAGGCGGAGGATCTCGGCGCCGACGATGTCCCCGACCTGCTTGCGCTCAGCTTCTCCGCCCTCGACACCGTCGGCCACGGCTTCGGCCCGAACGCCCCGGAGACCCTCGACACGATCCTGCGGCTCGACCGGAAGATCGGCGAGCTGTTCGACTTCATCGACGAGAAGATCGGCATGGAGAACGTGGTCGTCGCGCTCTCCGCCGACCACGGCGTCGGCATCGTGCCGGAGCTGGTGGTCCGCGGCGGAGGCCAGGGCGGGCGCTTCGGCGCCGAGCAGACGCTCTGCCTGCAGCGGTTGCTGGCGCGGCTCGAAGAGCGCTTCGATGGCGGCGAGTTCCTGCTCGACACCTTCTACATCGACGACGAGGCCATCACCGCGGCCGGCGCCGACCGGACGGCGGTCGAGGACGAGATCATCGAGGCGATGGGCAACTGCCCGCTGATCGCCGAGGTCGTCCGGCCCGCCCAACTCGACCCGGCCAATCCCCTCCACGAGCTCTACCTGAACAGCTACTACGCGAGCCGCAGCGGGGACCTGATCGCCGTGCCGGAGCCCAACGTGCTGCCGACGCCGTTCACTGCCGTCATCGCCAGCCACGGCTCCCCGCACGCCTACGACACCCATGTGCCGCTGATCATCCGCCGTCAGGACGGCGCCGGCCGTGTGGTCACAGAGCGCGCCAACACGATCGATCTCGCACCGAGCCTGGCCACGATCCTCGGACTCGACTTCGACGGGTTCGACGGCGTCGACCGGCTGACCGAATGAGGACGACCTCCATGCCCAGGACCCTGACACCCGCCCCGACAGGCAGGTTTCGAGCCGCCGCGGCGGCCACCCTCTGCCTGACCACAGCCCTCCTTGCCGCCTGCCAGGCGGAGGCGCAGACCTACGCCGAGAAGCTCGGCTTTCCCGCCGGCGCCCGCGCCGTCATCCTTCACGTCGACGACGCCGGCATGTCGCACGACTCGAACGTCGGCGCCTTCCGCTCGATCCTCGACGGAGTCGCGAACTCGATGAGCGTGATGATGCCCTGCCCGTGGGTGCCGGAGCTGGTGCGCGGTCTGAAGGAGAACCCGGGGATCGACGCCGGCCTGCACTTGACCCTGACCGCCGAGTGGGACGACTACCGTTGGGGCCCCCTCGTGGGCCGCGAGTCGGCGCCCGGCCTGGTCGACCCGGAGGGCGCCCTGTGGTCCAGCGTTGCCGAAGTCGTCGCCAGCGCGACCCCCGACGAGGTGGAGGCCGAGGTTCGCGAGCAGATCAACCGCGCCCGCACCATGGGCTTCGAACCGACCCATCTCGACTCCCACATGGGCACGCTGTTCGCCACCATGGAGTTTCTCGAGCGGTACATCGCAGTCGGCCTCGACGAGGACATTCCCCTGATGTTCCCGGGCGGCCACAACACGATCCTCGAGGCCCAGTACGAAGCGCAGGGCCGGAACACGCCGCCCGGACTGGGCCAGGCAACCGAACTCGGCCGGCGCATCTGGGACGGCGGCCTGCCGGTGCTGGACGACCTCCATAACCTGAGCTACGGATGGGTCCCCGAAGCCGGCGCCGACGCCACCGACGAGGAGCTGCTGGAGTACAAGGTCGAGCGCTACATCCAGGGCCTGCGCGACCTCCGCCCCGGCGTCACGATGGTCATCATGCACTCCACCGATCCGAGCGAGAACTTCGAGCACATCTCCAGTTCCGGCCCCAGCCGCAAGGGCGACATGCTGGCCATGCTCGACCCCCGCGTGAAGCAGGTGATCGAGGAGGAAGGGCTGGTCCTGACCACCTTCCGCGAACTCAAGGAAAGGCGGGACCGCGTCGCCCAGGAGTTCGCGCCGCCGAACGGAGCGGAGTGAGATCAGAGGCGCGAAGTCCTGGGGAGGTGGGGGCTGGGGCCAAACACGGAGCCCGCGACGGGTTTGGCGGCGCAAGCTCCTAGCCCGTGATGCGCTGGAAGTTCGGCGGCCGGCGCTCGACGAAGGAGGCGACGCCTTCCTTGAAGTCGTCGCGCTGCAGGCTCTCGGACATCAACTGGTTCGACTCGCGTAGGGCGTCGCCGGAGTCCATCATCAGGTGGCGGTAGACCTGCTGCTTGATGACCTTGAGCGACATCGGCGCGGAGCGCTCGGCCAGAGCCTTGATGTAGTTCTGGGCCTCGGGGACGACCTGGTCGTGCGCCACGGAGCGGTTGACGACGCCCATCTGGGCCGCCTCCGGACCGTAGAACTTGCGACCCGTCCAGAGAATGTCGAGGGCGTTGGACGGTCCAGCGACGCGCGGCAGGATCCAGCTCAGACCGTGCTCGGCAATCAGGCCGCGGTTGACGAAGGCGGACGCGAAGACGGCGCGGTCCGATGCGATCCGGATGTCGCAGAGCATCGCGATGGCGAAACCCAGACCGGCGCAGGGGCCGTTGATCGCGGCGACGATCGGCTTGCGCACCGCCATCAGATAGTTGTAGGTGACGCCGAAATTGTCTTCGCCCATCTCCTCGATCGCCCCGGCCGGGGCGTCCTCGAAGCTCGCGCCGCCGCCGCTGCCGCGTTCGCCGCGGCTGGTGGCCTGGAGGCCCTGCATGTCGGCGCCGGCGCAGAAACCGCGGCCGGCCCCGGTGAGCAGGATGCCGACCACCCGCTCGTCCTGCTCGGCGGCCGCGATGGCGTGCTTCAATTCGGCCATCATGTTGCCGGTAATCGCGTTCAACTGCTCCGGCCGGTTGAGAGTGATCGTGGCGATGGGATCGTCCACGTCGTACTTGATCAGTTCGTACTCGGTCATGCCTTGGCCTCCAGCCGCTGTTCGAAGTGAGCGGCCAAGAGTAGCGCAACCCGGGCGGCCGCTAAGATGACGAGACGCCCTAGAACGCACACCGCGTCGAAGGAGAACGTCATGCCTCGAACTTCAACAAGCGGCGACGACTGTCGCACGGCAACGCCGGCGCCGGTTGCTCTGGTCGCCGCCGCGCTCTTCGTGGCCTGCGCCGGCCCCGAGCCCGAACCGGCGCCCCGACCCGCGCCCCCGCCCGGCACCTCCGAACGACTCGAGATCGTCGACCGTGCGATCGAGCACCACGGCGGTGAGCTCTTCGAACAGTCCCGGGTCAAGCTGACGGTAGCCTCCCGCTCCGGCAGCTTCGACGTCGACTCGATGGCCGACGGCGACCGCTTCGAGCACCGGATCCGCGCCTCGAACGGCAGCGACGAACGGGAATACCGCCGCGACAACATGGCGCTCGAGGTAGCCGAGGGCGGTCAGCCGATGGAGATGGACGAGGCGGAACACGTGCGCGCCGAGAGCTACGTCAACCAGCGCATGTACTTCCTCTTTCTGCCCTACAAGCTGAACGATCCCGGCGCCTACAAGGAGGACCAGGGCCTCGAGGAGTGGAACGGCCGCCAACTGCACCGCGTACGCGTCACCTTCGAATCAGGCGCCAGCGACGGCGCCGACAGCGCCTACGTCTACTGGTTCGATCCCGAGACCGCCCGCCTCGAGCAATTCGCGTACGACTACAGCGAAGGCGCCGGCCTCCGCTTCCGGGTGCTGACGAACTACCGGCGGATCGGCGGCCTGCTGTTCTACGACGCGCACAACTACGGCCTGAACACAGCCGACGGCGGCCTGACCGTCGACGACATCAACCCGCTCTACGTTGAGGACGAGTTGCCCCTCGTCTCGCAAATCGAACTGCGCGACATAGACGTCAAACGGACGGGAGCCAGTTGACGGTGCGCTTCACTACCGCCCTCGCCGCCATCACGGCACTCCCGCTGTTCGCCTCCTGCGAACCGCCGGCGCTCGAGGAACCGGCCCCGGAGTTCGACCCCCAGACCGTCGCGGCGGCGGTGCTCGACGTTCTCGACATGCAGGTGGACGCCTGGAACGAGGGCGACATCGACGGCTTCATGGCCGGCTATCTGAACAGCGATGCACTGCGGTTCGCCTCGGGCAACGAGGTCCATCGCGGCTGGCGACAGACCCGTCAGCGCTACCGCCAGAGGTACCCCGACCGCGCCGCGATGGGAACGCTCGCCTTCGAGAACCTGGACGTACGCGTGCTCTCTGAGAATGCCGCCATGGTCTTCGGCCGCTTCCGGTTGACGCGCGAGGCCGACGAACCGACCGGGCTGTTCACCCTGCTGCTCGAGCAGCACGGGGAACAGTGGCTGATCGTAGCCGACCACACCTCGCAGTAGCGCCGATACTCCCCTGCACTGGTAACGAAGACGATGAGAGAGCCGAGCGTGATCTTGATAGGCACGGCGTCGGTCCTGACACTGGGACTGGCCGGCTTCGCCCTCGAGGGACCCCGCATCCAAGCCGAGATCGAGGCGCGAACGGCGGCGGCGCTGGCCGATGTCGGCGTCCGCAACCTGAGCGTGCGGGCGAGGGGGCGCAACGTGACGCTCTCCGGCACGGTCGCCTTCGCCGAAATCGGCATCGAGGCGGCGCGGCGCGCGGCCGCGACACCCGGCGTGCGCAACGTCGACAACCGGCTGGAGATGGCCATCGGTCCCTCCTTCGAGTTCGCTCCCGACGGCGACATCTGGTTGCTCCGGGGCCAGATGCCGACGCCCGAGACCAGGCAGGAGTTGTTCGACGCGGCCGCCGCGATCGTCGGGCAGGGCAACGTGATCGACGAGACCGAAGTCGACAGCTCCGTAACCGAACCGCCCTGGCTCTCGACGCTGCCGAGGCTCATCCAGCTCCTGCGCCGCCTGGACGGCGCTCCGGGCCTGCGGCTCGAGGACCGGACGCTGACCCTGACCGGTCATACCTCCAGCGAGGGCCTGCGCGACCACTTGGTGTTCGAGATCACCTCGATCGGCGCCGCGGCCAATGCCAACTGGAACATCGCCAATCGGATGAGGATCTCACCCGTGGCCATAAACCACGCAGCGGAGAACCGCATCCGCAGCGTGCTGGAACGCGGGTCGATCGAGTTCGAGGACGGCACGTCGACGCTCACCGAGGAGGCCACGACCACAGTTGGCGAGATCGGCGCCGCGCTGACCAACATCTCCGACATCCGGGTCGAGATCCTCGCCCGCACCGAGGCAGGCGCCGACCCCGCAGCGAACCGGACGCTCAGTCTCGAACAGGCAAGGGCCGTGCGTGACGTGCTTTCGGCCAGCATTCATCCGGACCGCCTGCTGGCGGTCGGCTACGGCAGCGACCGTGCGCTCGCGGCGGACGGCGACGACGCAGCGGACACTGGCGCCGCCTCGAGTCCGCGCATCGAGTTCCGCGTTCTCCACCGTCCCTGAACCACGCTGATGCTCTACGTCCTTCTCGAAATCTGGATCTGGGTCGCCGCCGCGGCGCTTGTCGGCGCGATCTTCGGCTGGTGGATGCGCAGCATCCGGGCCGGTAGGCAGGTCGCCCGCGAAGCGATGATCTGGCAGCGCCGGCTGGAGCGTCAGAAGAGACTCGCGACCCGCGAACGGCAGAAGCCGGGAGACTGAGTTCAGTCGTCGGCGGTGCGAAGATCGAATTCCGAGGGCGCCACGACGACTCCGGCCCGGTGCTGCAAGGCGCGCGCCGTGACGTCCACGATCTACTCGGATCGCCTTGAAGTGCAAAGCCCGGGAAGGCTGCCCAATACGGTGACCACTGATGGCATGAGGTCAGGTGTCCGCTACGTCCCGCTTGAACTCGACGAGCGAGTCCTCGCCGCTACGGATCAACTCCAGAACTTCGGTCTTGTTCATCGGTTCCCCGCGAGCCGCCCATCAAACGGGAAAGCAGCCCGTACGCTGAGGAGTCTAGCCACACCCAACGCAGCCGCCGAGCGCATCACACGGAGTCGACGTCCTCTCTCGTCGAGTAGCATCCGCGCTTCGCCAGACCAAGAGCCCTGCGCCGCCGACCATGAAGTCGCGGAGCTCGTCGAGGGTCCGCAGCCGTTCGGTATCGAGTCGCAAGATCATCCTCCAATGATCCCCAGCCCACTCTCAGGCTCATCTCTCGAGCGGATTGACGCCGCTCCTTCAGGCTCATCTGTCATGGGACAAGGCTCTACGGCGAAGCACCTACACTCCAGTGCTACGCTCACCGAGCCGGGCGACCGGCCTCCGCCTGATTGCGAGCGACGCAGCAAGCCATCAAGACACCAAGAGCCCGTCCAAGCTACCGGTAGGCGCAGTGAGTCCTGAAGACTCTCTGAGCCTGGACGCCCTACGCGCCGAAGCCGCCGCCTTCGCGGAGTCGTTGAACGAGTTGCCCATCCCGGAGCTCTTCGGAACCACTGACGGCAAGGCGCTAGGCACGTGGGTCGAATCCAAGTTCGATGAGTTCCTTGCCCGCCGCTACACGTTCGACTCCGGTAGCGCAGCGCGAGGAATCGACTTCCCGGACTTGAACGTGGATCTCAAGGCCACATTCGTCTCACAGCCACAGTCATCCTGCCCTTTTCGGGACGCCTCGCAGAAAGTGTTCGGACTCGGTTACCACCTCCTCGTTTTCGTCAACGAGAAAACCGACATCAGTCAAACGAATGTAGCGCACATCGACGTTCATCACGTGCTGTTCATCGAACGCGATCAAACCGGCGACTACCAGACGACCGCAGGAATCCTCGGCGTTCTCGAGCGAGACGGGAACCTGGACGATCTCGTTGCGTTCATAGAAGAACGCAATCTTCCACTTGACGACATTGGCCGCCGGTCGCTCGCTGAACGCATCCTCGCTTGTCCCCCGCGACAGGGCTACATCACGGTCAGCAACGCTCTACAGTGGCGACTTCAGTACGGACATGCAATACGAAACGCTGGGAGGGTTGGCGGTGTCCACGAGCTTCTCAGCTAGAAGGGCCGACCGCAGCGCCAAGACGGCCGCGCCAAATACCAGAAAGGAACTCGGAGACTTTCAGACGCCGCTCGATTTGGCATTGGGCGCGCTAAGGGCCGTACGATCCGAGCAGAGCCGATCGACCAGAGTGCTGGAACCGACATGCGGAACCGGGACCTTTCTCCGCGCCGCGGCGGAGCAGATCAGCTCTCCTCTGGAGTTGTTTGGAATCGAGATCCAACCCCAGCACGCCGACAAGGCACGCCGAGCGCTTCGCCGGTACGCGCCCGCGGGCGTGAAGTGGCAGGTGCAAACAGGGAACATCTTCACCCACAACCTGGGCGCCCTTCCCTGGCGCACATCCGGCCCGCTTCTCGTAGTCGGGAACCCGCCTTGGATCACGCTCGCGGAGCTCGGCGCGATGGACTCAAAGCACGTCCCCGAACGCTCCAACCTCCGATCCGTGCGCGGCATCGACGCCCTGACGGGCGACTCAAACTTCGATGTCGCCGAGTACATCTGGATGCGCCTTCTCACAGAGCTGCGGGAGCAGCGCCCAACTGTGGCCCTGCTGTGCAAGACGTCCGTGGCGCGGCGCGTCCTGACGCAGGCGCACCGTCTGCGACTCGATGTGGCTGAAGCCAGCCTCTGGCGCATCGACGCCAAGCGAACGTTCGGCGTCTCGGCCGACGCCTGTTTGTTCATGATTCGTCTCGGCGAGGGAAGCCCCGACTACACGTGCGCCGTCTACGAGTCCCTGACGGCTCCAAGAACGACCGCGACGATGGGAGTGGTCAATGGCGCCCTCGTTGCCGATGTAGACGCTCACCAGGCGTCTCGGTCCTTCGACGGCCGGTCTCCAGTGGAGTGGCGCCAAGGCGTGAAGCACGACGCGTCACGCGCGCTGGAACTTCTTCCGGATGGTAACGGCGGTTGGCGCAACGGTCTAGGCGAGAGTGTGACAGTCGAAGCGAGTTGGTCCTTTCCGCTAATGAAGGGCTCGGACATCTACTCCGGCCGCCAGCCAGGCAGGCGGGTCATCGTCACTCAGAGGTCTCTTGGCGAGGATCCGCGCGCCCTGCGCCGAGTTGCCCCGAAGCTGTGGACCTACCTGGAGGACCACGAAGACCGGTTTTCCGCGCGAAAGTCGTCGATCTACCGAGGTCGACCGAGATTCTCAATCTTCGGAGTGGGTCCATACACCTTCAGCCCCTGGAAGGTAGCGGTGTCCAGTTTCTGGAAGGTGCCGAAGTTCCGTGTCATCGGCCCTGTCGGCGGCCAACCTGTTCTATTCGACGACACGTCCTATTTCCTCCCATGCGACACATGCGAGCAGGCCGCGATCATCGCCGCGACCCTCCGTAGTGAGCCGGCCGCGCACCTCCTGAAGTCGCTGCTCTTCGTCGACGCGAAACGTGTCGTCACCAAGAAGTTGCTTCAGCGAATCGACCTGTACGCGATCCTGTCCGTTGCTCGGGAAGCAATCCTGACCGACGCTGCCACCATTCGCTCCGAACTCCGGCGCAAGGAGCCTCCGGCCGACTTGGATGCGGAGGCCGATTCCCTGCTGAGGCAATGGCGACCAAGGGAACCTGCTCTTCCGCTCTTCGACCGCAACGGAGACGAGTCGCGCGGCAGGGCGGCTCGCCCGTTGGCCTGAGACCTCGGCCGACCGGATCAAACTGAATCGGCGTCCTTCCCCCCGCCTGCGGCTACTGTCCGTTTGGCTGGCCAAGACTGTAGGATCGCCAACTTCCGCCCCCGGACCGACCCGAGATCAGCCCATGACCACAACCCGAATCGACGAGGCCCGCGCCCTCGACCACCTGATGGACCTGCTGGCCATCGAGGGCCTGAGCGGCCGCGAGGCCAGGGTCGCGGCGGCGGTCCGCGAGAAGCTCCTGGCCGCGGGCTGCGAGCCGTCCTGGATCGGGCATGACGACGTGCACGAGCGGATCCCGCGCGACTTCGAGATCGGCAACCTGATCGTCACACTTCCCGGCACCCAGCCGGGGCCGCGGCGGCTGTTCATGGGGCATCTCGACACGGTGCCGCTCTGCCGCGGCGCGGTGCCGGTGCGCCGGGACGGACGGATCGAGGCGGAGGGCGACACCGCGCTCGGCGGCGACAACCGGACCTCGATCGGCGCCTTGGTGACGATGATCGAGACCCTGCTCGCGCAGGACACACCAAGGCCGCCGATCACCGTCTTGATGACGGTCGGCGAAGAGATCGGCCTGTGGGGGGCGCGCACGGTCGAGTTGGAGCGCCTCGGCACTCCCGAGATGGGCTTCAACATCGACTCGGGCGCGCCGCACGTCGTGATCATCGGCGCCACCGGCGCGGATCGGTGGGAGGTCGATGTCCATGGTCGCTCGTCGCATGCGGGCGTTCATCCCGAGCACGGGATCTCCGCGGCGCTGATCGCCTCGCGCGCCGTTGCCGATGTGGCCGCGCAGGGCTTCTTCGGCAAGATCGAGCTTCCGACCGGCAGCGGCACCTCGAACATCGGCCGGATGACCGGCGGCGAGGCCGGCAACCAGGTCACGGACCACGTCTTCGTCTCCGGCGAATCGCGCAGCCACGACAAGGCGTTTCTGGCGCAGATCACGGCCGCCTACCGCGACGCCTTCGAGCAGGCCGCAGGGAGCGTCCGAAACACCGACGGCCAGTGCGGTCGCGTCGACTTTCGCGGCGAGCAGGACTACGAAGCGTTCGAGATGTCGACCGAATCGCCGCCGGCGCAACTCGCTGCCGAACAGATCCGAGCCGTCCTGGGCGCCGACCCGGCGTTCTCGGTCGTCAACGGCGGACTCGACGCGAACTACCTGAACGCCAAGGGTCTGCCCACGGTGACCCTGGGCGCCGGACAGCACAACCCCCACACCGTGGACGAGTACGTCGACGTGCAGGAGTACCTCGACGGCTGTCGGTTGATCGCCGCCATCGCCGCGGTCTGACTGCCAGCCACCTGGAGGCCCCCGAAATGAACACTCGCATGCTCCACGAGAAAGTGATCGTCGTCACCGGCGCCGGCCGCGGCATCGGCCGCGACATCGCCCTCCTCGCCGCCGCCCACGGCGCGTCGGTGATCGTGAACGACCTCGGCGGCTCCGAGCGCGGCGACGGCGCCGACCAGACGCCGGCCCAGAGCGTCGTCGACGAGATCGTGGCCGCGGGCGGACGCGCCGCCGCGAACTACGAGAGCGTCGCCGACTTCGACGCCGCCGGCCGCATCGTCGAGCAGGCTCTCGACTGCTACGGCCAGATCGACGGCATCGTCAACAACGCCGGCATCCTGCGCGACGGCATCTTCCACAAGATGAACGAGAGCGACTGGGACGCGGTGATCGCCGTCCACCTGAAGGGCAGTTTCAACATGGCGCGGGCCGCCGCTCCCCACTACCGCAAGCAGATCGGCGGCGCCTTCGTCCACATGACCTCGACTTCGGGGCTGATCGGCAACTTCGGCCAGGCGAACTACGCCGCGGCCAAGCTCGGCATCGTCGGACTGTCCAAGTCTCTGGCGCTCGACATGCAGCGCTTCGAGGTGCGCTCGAACTGCATCGCACCGTTCGCCTGGTCGCGGCTGATCGGGACGATTCCGACCGCGGACCCGGCCCAGGCCGCGCGGGTGGCGAAGATGCAGGCCATGACGCCGGCTCTGGTCGCGCCGCTTGCGGTCTATCTGTTGAGCGACGCGGCGAAGGACGTGAGCGGTCAGATCTTCGCGGTGCGCAAGAACGAGATCTTCCTGATGAGCCAGCCGCGGCCGATCCGCTCGGTCCACAACGGAGACGGCTGGACCCCGGAGTCCATCGCCGAGCACGGCATGCCGGCCCTGGCCGGGTCGTTCCACGACCTGGACCGGACGACCGACGTGTTCACCTGGGACCCGACGTAGCGCATCCGGCAGCGCGGTCGGCACCGCCGGCGCCGCTCCTGCCGCCGGGCCTCACGCCACCTCGAACAGCCCCGCCGCGCCCATGCCGCCACCGATGCACATGGTGACGACCACGTTCCTGGCGCCCCGGCGCTTGCCCTCGATCAGCGCGTGGCCGACCATGCGCGCGCCGCTCATGCCGTAGGGGTGGCCGATCGAGATCGCGCCGCCGTTCACGTTCAGCTTGTCGTTCGGGATACCCAGCCGGTCGCGGCAGTAGATGACCTGAACCGCAAACGCCTCGTTCAGCTCCCAGAGGTCGATGTCATCCATCGTCAGGCCCTGGCGCTCGAGCAGCTTGGGAACCGCGAAGACGGGGCCGATGCCCATCTCGTCCGGCTCGCAGCCGGCGACCGCCATGCCCTTGTAGATGCCGAGCGGCTCGAGGCCCCGCTGCTCGGCCAGCTTCGAGTCCATGACCACGCACGCCGAAGCGCCATCCGAGAGCTGGCTGGCATTGCCGGCGGTGATCGTTCCGTTCTCTCGCACGGGCTTGAGCGCTGAGAGACCCTCGATCGTGGTGCCTGGCCGGTTGCCCTCGTCCTGGCTCAGCTCGACCTCGCCGAAGCTGATGTCGCCGGTGGCCCTGTCGAGGATCATCTTGGTCGCCTTCATCGTGATGATCTCGTCGTCGAAGGCGCCCGCCTCCTGGCCGGCCGCGGTCCGCTGCTGGCTCTGCAGACCGTACTCGTCCTGCTGCTCGCGGGTGACGCCGTAGCGCTTCGCCACGACCTCAGCGGTATCGATCATCGGCATGTGCAGTGCCGGCTTGTTGTCCCGGATCCACGGATCGGGAGCGCGGAAGCCGTTCATCTTGTCGTTCTGCACCAGGCTGATCGAGTCGATGCCGGCGGCGACGACGACCGGCGCCCTGTCGACGATGACCTGCTTGGCGGCGGTGGCGATCGACATCAGGCCCGAAGAGCACTGCCGGTCCATCGTCATGCCCGACACCTCGACCGGCAGGCCGGCCCGGATCGCGCACTGGCGGCCGATGTTGAAGCCCTGCGTGCCCTGCTGCATGGCGCAGCCCATGACGACGTCGTCGACCTCGCCCTTGTCGACACCGGCTCGATCGATCGCGGCGGAAATCGCGGCCGCCCCCATCGTCGGCGATTCGAGGTTGTTGAACGCGCCCCGGTAGGCCTTGCCGATCGGCGTGCGGGCGGTGGAAACGATGACGGCGTCACTCATGGAGGAACTCCCTGGCTTCGATTGGTTGCTGTGTGTTCGGTTCGGTGGAGCACGGGAGAGTAACACCTACCGTCCGGTCGGTCGGTGCTCAGTCCTCCAACCAGGCGTTGAAGGCCGGCTTCCGCTTCTCGCGAAACGCCGCCACACCCTCTCGGGAGTCCGGGTGATGGTCGCCGATCGGCGTACGGGCCGCGATGTCCTCGAGCGACTGCTCCCAGGTCTGGTCCGCGGCGTTGTAGAGGCTGCGCTTGAGCAGCCGCATCGCCACCTGCGGTCCGTTCGCGAGCTCGCGCGCCAGGTCCATGGCGCGCGGCATCAGGTCGTCGGGCGCCACCACCTCGTGGACGAGCCCGAGTTCGAGCGCGTCCGCCGCGCCGACGATCCGGCTGCGCATCAGGAAGTCGATCGTCTTCGGCAGACCCATCATCTGCAGCAGCAGGTAGTGGCCGCCCTCGTCCGGCAGCAGGCCGAAGCGGAGCGTGCCGCTGCTCATGCGCGCCGTCGTCGAAGCGATGCGGAAGTCGCAACTGAGCGCCAGCGAGAAGCCGGTCTGCACCGCGACACCGTTCATCGCCGCGATCGTCAGCTTGTCCATGCCCCGGATCGCCGTGTTGACGGGCTGCGAAATCTTGCGCAACCCGTTGATCGTGCCGAGCACGTTGTCGTGGCCCCGGTGGATGTCCGGCACGAGTTGCTCGCCGCGTTCGCCGCGGTCCTTGCCGCTGATGTCGTCGCCGGCCGAGAACGCCCTGCCGCTGCCCGTGAACAGCACCACCCGCACCGAATCCTCCATCGATGCCTGGGTGAGCGTCTCGAGCAGGTCCCGCTTCATCGGCGCGTTCATGCCGTTGAGCCGATCCGGCCGGTTGAACGTGATGACGAGGATCCCCGGATCCTCTACCTCTGCCTCGAAGCCCTGGAACTCGCCCGTCTGGATCATGCCTGCTGCCCTCCCTGGGTGGCCTTTGTGCCGTAAGGCTGGCCATTGTCGCACAGCGAAGCAGCGGGCCTCCGCCGATCCCGAATCTCTCGCCTACGATGCCGGCCAAGGAGGTGCGGATCCCACCCAGAACAGGAGGTTCGAGGCCACCGTGGCCGTGCTAGCCTTTGCTCGAACGCGCCGCAAGCGCGTGGATTCCTTGAATCCACGCAGGCAAATCACGGAGGAACTCGACTGATGAAACGCACCATCAGCACGCTTATACTCGTGTTGGCCGGCGCTCTTCTACACGCTTCGGCTTATGCCTCCGGTTCGATCTCGGCCGGCAAGGGAATCAACCCGCGGAACGCCTACACGACGGGCAAGGCGCTCACGTTCCAGAAGCTCGTCTGCCCTTCCTGTCCCCTGCAGAAAGGCGATCTCGACCGCGACCGCGCCCTGAGCCTGAAGAACAGTCTCGAAGCCCGCGACGAGGCGGTCAAGCCGGGAACCGCGGACGACGAACACATCACCGTTCTCTGCCCAGGGGCCGGCGACTCGATGTGCGAAGGCAAACCGGACGAGCAGGAACTCGTTCACTTCTATCTGACCCGCCGCTACAAGCTGTAGCGCAGGCGAGAGCCAAGAGGGAAAGAAATGAAGCGCATATCTCCTGTGTTCCTTGCGGCAGCCGCCGCGGTCGCAGCCTCCGGGTCGGCCTCATTCGCCGAAGGATCGCCGTGGTTGCCCGCGCCCGGCGCCGGAACCATTACTGTTTCCTACGTCTCCCAGGAAGCGACCGAGTTCTACCGCGCCGCCCGGAAGGGGCCGACTCCCGCCGGCGGCCACGAACTCGGGCAGCAGACTCTCTGGGTCGCCGGAACTTACGGCCTGTCGGATTCGCTGGCTCTGGACTTTCGCGTCGGCGGCGCCGAGAGTTCCTTCATGGCCGGGCCGTCGGCGTGCTGGTCGGGAACCGCGTCGGACTGAACATCGGCTACCGGATGGTCGACGCCGAGTCCTCCGGGCTCGACATCGGCGTACCCCCCTTCTCTCCTGCGCGTTTCCCGGAACTCCAGGAGGAAGTCCAGCTCGTCATCGGCACCATCAGCTTCGGCCTGTCCGACACCACGAATCTGGGGTTGTCCTACGGGTCGGTCGTCGGCGGCCGCAACACTGCGGTGTCCGATGTCATCGGCGTCTCGCTCAGCTTCAACTTCGACACCTACTGATCAAGGGCCGCGCAAGCTCCTACGGCTCGTTCAGGCTCCAGTCGTACTCGTAGTCGATCGAGCCCTCGAACCCCTCGAGACGCGCGGCGAGTTCCTCGTCCGCGTACTCGAGCAGGTGGGCGACGACCGACTCCTCGGTATCGCCGAAGTCCTCCGCGTACCAGTCGTAGATGCTCGAGATGACGATGAAGTCGTCGTCGACGAAGTCGACTCCTCGCGCGTTGTTCACATAGTCCCGAGCGCCGGCCTCAAGTAGCGACTCCGTATCGGCCGCGGTGAATGCCGCCGCCAACATGTGGGGACAGCCGTAGGCCGCGCAGTTCACCGCGTAGTGGATGCGCTTGTCGCGCCAGAGGGGGCGAAGGATGCCGTGCTCGATGTCGTCGAGGCTCAGGTCCTGGCCGTTCACGTTGGCGTGAACGTCCCCCCACGGACCGGTGTTGGGGACTACGCCTTCGTGGATGTCCCTGATCGTGTCGACGGGGTACTCCGACAGCACGACCTGGACCGTCGTCGCGTTGTACAGGTTGATCCAGTACGCCATCTGCTCCGCGCGCGAGTAGTCGCTCGGGTCGAGTCCCTGCAGCAACTCGAGATAGTCGTCCAGCTTCGCCGTGTCGGCCGCGTTGGACGAGATCGCCGCGTAGTCGAACAGGTTGACGCCCGAGTCGTCGGTGCGGACGTAGCCGTCCAGGATCTCCTGCCAGGGACTGTGATCGATCGTTGCGGTACTCGTCTCGTCGCTGACGCCCCAACCCGCGATCTCTTTCGGTTCCGGGGCGCCGCAGGCGAAGGCGATCGCCATCGCACCGACGAGGCCGATCAACTTGCGATTCGTCATTGCTCTTCCTTTCGTATCCCTTTCCGGCGGCGCACCGCAACGTCAGCCGCGAGCGCCAGGAGGATCAGTCCGAATTGCAGCCCCCGAGCCCATCCCGGCTGTTCGTAGGGCTGCAACGTGTAGTCGGGCAGGTTGAGCCCGGTGATGTAGCTCAGCAGGACCGCAGCCGACGCCGTCCAGGCCCAGAAGCTCGGAAAGACTACCGCGAAGGGCAAGAGCCACAGCAGGTACCACGGATTGATCACCGGCGACACCGCCAGCAGGAAACCGAACAGCCAGTCGCCGCGGGGGATTCCCTGCTCGCCGCTGCGCGCGTAGCGCAGAACGTAGACCGTCCAGAAAGCGGCAAACACGAGTCCCAGCACCAGCCGCGCCTCGAACGGCGGCACGATCGTCTTGAGCAGTCCAAACACCGCCGAGTTGAACTCCCAGTCCCGCGCAAAGACCCCCAGCGACAGCAGATCGGTGCCCCCCAGGACGACGAAGGGCAGGTAGACCGCCGCGGCCGTGGCCACGAAGAGGAGCCAGTGCCTGAGCCGCGCGCGGACCAGGATCAACGGCGCCAGCACCAGGGCGAAGGTCTTCGTCGCCACCGCCAGACCCAGGACGGTGGCCGCGATCCACCAGCGACGGTTCCGGGCGAGCACGATCGCGGCCAGCAGCAGGCAGATCCCGACCCCGTCCGGATGCGCGGTGAAGGCGATCTCCTTGACGACAAGGGGACACCAGGCGTAGAGCAGGACGTTGCGCGCCGGCGCCAGCCGCAGCAGCAAGAGAACCGTGGCGAGATCGACCGCGATCAGGATCGCCTGCAGAACGGCGACGCTGGCCGGCTTCACCCAGTACGCGACCAGGAACACGACCTGCGCGACCGGCGCGTAGATGGTCGGCAACTCCGGGTAGTTCACGCCGTCCAGGACGCCCTGGAAGAGCGCGGGCACCGCCGGGTCGACGAAGAACGCCTCCGGTGCCGCGCCGTAGGGGGTGCCGGCGACGGCGAAGCGATAGCCGTCCCAGAGGTAGCGGTAGAAGTCGTCCTCGTAGAAGGGCCCGCCGATCAGACCGCAGAGGCGAAAGGCGACCGCCCAAAACAGCAATCGACCGACCGGAAACGGCGCCCCCGTCTTCCGGAAGTGGAAGAAGAGACCGAAGACGGGCAGGCCGGTCGAAGCGGCGAGCAGGAAGAACGCCCGCAGATCGGGTTCGCCGGGCTGCCGCGCCAGGAACGCAAGGGCCGCGTAGCCCAGGACGCACCACAGACCGACAGCGTCTACATATCTCTTAGAAGCCATACGGCATCGTGCCGCCGAGGCTACCGTCTTCCCAGCAGCAGCACCGCCGCCGCGGGCAGCACCGTCACCGACGCCAGCAGGCACGCCGGCAAACCGATCAGCATGACCGCGGCCATCGTCTCCAGGCCCAGGTGGTCGGTGAACAGAAGAACGGAGAAACTGGCGGTCGTCGTGAGGGTCGTCATCGTGATCGCGCGGCCCACGGACAGGGCGGCCTGATGGATTGGTTGCGTTGGATCGTCGAGGATGCGGTGAACGACGTGGATGCCGTCGTCGATGCCGAGGCCGAAGATCAGGGGGAGCACCAGCCAGCTCATCACGTTGAAGGGAATGCCGACCCAGCACAAGGCGCCCAGCGTGAACGGCACGGCGGCCAGAACCGGCAGCAGCGCCAGCAGAACCGACGCCCGGCGGCGGAAGTCGAGGCACAGGACGATCAAAACGAACGCCAGGATCGAGACCGCGATCCATGGGATCCACGGCCGGTTGCCGATCATCATCCCCTCGACCACCGCCAGGAGCCCCGTGGCGCCGGGGTCGATCGCCTGGACCGCCAGACGCTGCCGCCGGGCCAAGTCGCCGTCGGCCTTCGAGTCCACGGGATACGCGTAGACCAGGAATTCGCCGGTCGGCGCGATGAACTTCTCCCGCAGACCGGCCGGCAGGGAGTCGATGTCCGGCGGCCCGGCGGCTGCGGCGCGCCGGAGCGCTTCGACCGCGAACCCCAGGGGACCGCCCGCCACCAGACGGCCCGCGTCTTCGGCTCCGAGGACCCGCTCCAGGGCAAGGGCGCGTTCCGCGAGATCGTCCGGCAGGATGGCGCCGAGGCTGACTGCCTCACTGAACAGCGGATGCCCGTCCAGCCGGCGCGCGAAGCTCCGCGACTGCTCGAGGCTCTCCGCCGAGAGGATCCACGGCGCGCCGTTCGTCCCCAGAATCTTCTGGATCCGGTCGACCACCGCGAGTGCGGGAATACCGCGGTTCATGATCCGCTCCAGCCGCGTCTCGACCTGGAGCCGGGGCAACCCCGCGAGCGCCACCGTCAGCATCGCGGCGCTGACGACCAGGCAGCGGACCGGCCCGTCCGTCGCCCATCGCACCAGGAACGCAAGGCCCGGAACCCGGACCGGCGCCGCGCACACCGTTCCGGCCTCAACCACGGGTTGGCCCCGGCGATGGCGCCTCCGCTCCCTCAGAACCCACACCGACGGCAGGATCAACAGCGTCAGCGGCAGGCAGAAGAGCAGCCCCAGGCCGCCGGACAGGCCGAGGTGCAGGGCAACCGGGTCCGGCGCCGCGGCGGCGACAAGAAAGGCGCCCGCCGTCGTGATGCAACCGGCCACCACGCCGCGGCCGGCGCCCGTCACCGTCCTGCGCAGCGCCTGCTCGAAGGGAAGCCCGTGAGCCAGCTCCTCGCGCTGGCGCACGAACAGGTGGACGGCGAAGTCGATGCCCAGACCGAACACGGTGACGCCGAAGAACGTCTCCATGATCGTCAGCTTGCCGGTCAGGAGACCGGCCGCGCCCAGCGCGGCGCCGATCGAGAGCACGAGCACAGCCGCCACGGACAGCAGGCCGCCCGGCCTCTTCTCGACGATCCGGAACAGCAGCAGCACCAGCGCCAGACTGATCGGCGTGAGGCGCTTGATCGCGCCGAGGGTCTGCTCCTGGTCGCCAGCCGACACCGCCGGCAGTCCCGAGAAGCCCACCGTGACCCCCGAACCGGCAAGCGCGCGCTCAACCGCGGCTTCGAGTTCGAAGAAGGCGCTCCGGCCGACCTCTTCCTCCAGCGGATCGAGCGCCATCTTGATTTCGACCAGCCGGGCGCCGGGCACACCGCCGACGGCGCCGCGAAGCGCCATCGCGGAAGCCGCGAACTCCGCGGCGTTGGCGACATCGCCCGGGTGCTCCACGAGCCCCACCCAACGGTCGAACAGGGAACGCTCGACCAGCCACGGCGACTGCTCCTCGAGCCATTCGGTCGGCAGCGGACGGCGCGCAGCAACCACCGACGGAAGCGTCGACGCGGCCTGAATCGTCCGCTCGACCGCGTCGTCGAGCGACTCCTCCTCGCCTTCGAGCAGCACCAGCAGCAACCCGCCGAGCTCGTAGCGCTCGGACATCTCGAAATAGCGGCCGATGTGCTCGTTGGCGCGGTTCATCACGCCCACGAAGGTGAGGTCCACCGGCGTCGCCGGCAGCAGTGCCGCCAGCGCGAGCGCCGGCACGACCGCCCACGCGATCGCGCTTCGCGGCGAGCGGATCGTCCAGCGCGCGACCGCGTCGAGCAGGCTTGGCATGGTCACGTCACGGGCCCTCCGAGGGGCCCCGGTGCGGAGCGAGATGCGCTGCTACAGTCGCGCGCTTCAAACCTCAGGGAACAAGGAGACGAGATGAAGTTCGGCATCATGTTCGCCAACACCGGTCCGTTCGTTGACGGTGCACGAGCCGTGGCTCTGGCTCAAGCCGCCGAAGCCGCCGGCTTCGATTCGCTATGGACCGTGGAGCACGTCGTCGTCCCGCGCGGTTACGCCTCTCCATATCCCTACGACGACAGCGGCAAGATGCCCGGTGGACGCGAGGACTTCGACATCCCCGACCCGCTGATCTGGCTATCCTACGTGGCCGCGGCAACGAAGAGCATCAAGCTCGCCACCGGCATCCTGATCGTCCCGCAGCGCAATCCGCTGATCACGGCCAAGTCGGTCGCCACGCTCGACAAGCTCTCGGGTGGACGCGCCATCCTCGGAGTCGGCGTCGGCTGGCTCGAGGAGGAGTTCAACGCCCTGGGCGTACCCTTCGCCGGCCGCGGACGCCGCCTCGACGACTACCTGCGCGCCATCCGGGCGCTGTGGACCGAGGACTGCTCCAGCCACGACGGTGAGTTCGTCTCCTTCTCCGACTGCTACTGCCGGCCGCAGCCGGTCAACGGCTCCGTGCCGATCGTGGTCGGCGGCCATTCAGATCGCGCCGCCCGCCGCGCCGGCGAACTGGGCGACGGCTTCTTCCCCGCCATCACCGACGTCGACAAGCTGAAGCACCTGTTCCGCATCATGCGGGAGAGCGCCGAAGCCGCCGGCCGCGACCCGGATGCGATCGAGATCACGGCCACCGGCGGACCGCCGGATCAGCTCGCACAGATGGCCGAACTCGGCGTCTCGCGCGTCTTCGTACCGCCGATGGCCCCCGACCGGCTCGCCCAGTTCGGCGAAGAGGTCATCGCGAAGTTCGGCTAGTCGCCCCTGGGAACGCGGGCGTCTCGCCCGCATCAAGCGCGATGCCGCGCAGCAGCGAGCTTACGCGGTGGTAGTTTTTGACCCATGATCCACGCTTCAAGCCTCTCTACGCCACGATCGACTCACGGCAGCCGGCCCGCCCTCCGCGCGGCGCTACTCGCCCTCACGCTGCTCCTGGCCGCCGTCACGCCCACCGTCGCCTCCGAGCACGAATCGGACGGCCCCGTCCGCGTCCTGTTCGTGAACAAGTCCTCCGGCTTCGAGCATTCGGCGATCACGCGACAGGAAGCCCGGCCGAGCCACGTCGACACCGTGCTCGCCCAGATCGCGGCCGACCGCGGCTTCGAGGTCACGTCGACCAAGGACGCCGGCATGATCAACGCGACGCAACTCGCCTCGTTCGACGTCGTCATCTTCTACACCACCGGCGACCTCACCCAGCGCGGCGGCCAAGGCTCGGGCATCTTCCGCGGCGACGGCAACCCGCCCATGAGCGCCGACGGCGTCTCCGACCTGATCGAGTGGATCGAAGGCGGGGGCGGCTTCGTCGGCTTCCACCCCGCCACCGACACCTTCCACGGCGAGAACGACGACGTGACCCCCTACGTCGGCATGATCGGCGGCGAGTTTCTCCACCACGGCCAGCAGTTCGAAGGCATCGTCCGCCTCGCCGACGCCAACCACCCGACCATGGCCAACGTCGAAGACGGCTGGAAGATCATGGACGAGTGGTACCTGTTCAAGAACGTCGCCAAGGACAAACTGCACGTCCTCGCCCTGATGGACCCCGGCGAAGAGCGTGCGAAGCAGGAGGTGTACGACATCGCCCCCTACCCCATCGTCTGGTGCCGCGAACTCGGCGCCGGCCGCGTCCTCTACAACGCGATGGGCCACCGCGAAGACGTCTGGTCCCACGAGATGTTCCAGACCTGGGTCGGCGACACAATCGAGTGGGCGGCAGGAAGGGGCGAGGCAGCGACAGCGCCGAACTGGGGTGAGGTGGTTCCGTGACGGACGACACTCTGGCCCGGGGAGAGACACGATGAAGTCCAAGGGTCGCAACCGTCTACAGGAGATCGCTCAGAACGCCAACCGGGCTCTTGAGAAGGGGCTCGCCCCCCAATCCAAGGAGACAACGATCCGCGAACTCTTGGGGTGGTACCGATACGCCCGCCGCGGAGTCCACGTCGTCGCCAGGATCAGGAAAGACCTCAAGCGTTTCGGCCTCCGGACCGTACCCGACTTCGAGTACGGCTGGATCGACCAGAGAATCTCAATCGAGCTCGATCGGACAGCGGAGGAAGGCTCCGAAAACGCCTTCGAGCTCGACGATCCCACCGTCCGCATCGGTGCCCTTGCTGCGGCGCACCGCGAACCGGTGGTGGTCGATCCCGATCACTCCCTCGAAGACGCGGTCACGTTGATGATGGAGAACGACTTCTCCCAGCTACCCGTGACCAAGGACCTTCGTAAGGTCCGCGGCGTCATCAGTTGGAGGTCGATCGGCTCCCGCTTGTCGTTGGGCCTTCACTGCCGCTTCGTGCGGGACTGTCTGGACCCGGCCCGCGAGACTCGCATCGGCAAACCTCTGTTCACCGCCTTCAGGGACATCACCAAGCACGGTTACACCTTAGTCCGGGACGAAACACAGAAGATCTCGGGGATCGTTACCGTAGCCGACGTGGGCGACCAGTTCCTACAGCTTGCCGGTCCGTTTCTGGCGATCAGCGAAATCGAAGGGTATCTGCGAGCCCTGGTCCACAGGAAGTTCACTCTCGACGAACTCAAAGACGCGGCTTACGGGCCGGACGGGGAATCGGACGACTTGGCGACGTCCGACTTGAACTTCGGCGCGTACTGCCGTCTCCTGGAGAACGAGAAGAGGTGGAAGCGAATTGGCCTGACCCTCAGTCGCGGGAAGTTCGTCGAGCGGCTGAACAAAGTGAGAGAGATCCGGAACGACGTCATGCACTTCGATCCCGACGGTCTTGAACCCGAGGAACGTGAGACGCTGGACTCGACGGTCTCCCTGTTCCGTGACCTGAGGCGCATGGGAGTCCTGTAGGCAGGCGGTGGTGGCGCGGGAACGGGACGCATCTCGGGCCGCCTGGCTCAGGGCCTGACCCGGCTGCCAGCCCGGCGCAGAACTCCGCCGTCTCCTCGAGATCCGTGCTCGTCCGGCGTCCGGTGGATCTCGGCCTGACACGAGTGGGCGAACGAGTGAGATCAAGCCGGAATCGAACCCGGGAATAGGCGTGGTTCGTAGTCCTCATCGGTGACGATTAGTGCGCTGCTGCCGGCGCGGCGTGAGAAGGTACTCTCCGGCGGTCGCCACGGCGCGTTCGCTTAATCCGGAACTAGGCAACCCACAGAACGCCGCCAAGTAGCGGACCTTCCGACCCGCATCCGAAGTCAAGTCCCGCAACGAGTACTTCGACATGGAGCCGATACGCCGCCTCATTCGGGTCCGTGAAGCGGCTGAACTCCGCTAACTAACCGGCCGGAGACACCGGACCGCAACTCGCTGAAGGCCTCCGGATGACGGGTCGGCTCCCACCACTCCGACGTCTCGCGAATGCCGTCGGTCAGGAAGTACTGGGTGAAGAGCCCGAACCGACCTTCTTGATCTGTCGGAATCCCTTGTGTTTAGAAAGCATTTACGATAGGCTCCATGCTCTCCACGGAGGCCCACGAGGGCCGGATCCACGGCCTCCGTCACACGTCAACATCACTGCACATCCCAAGGACCACTTCCAATCAAATGATTGACAAACAAACCGGCAGGAGCGCCAAGGAGCGCATGGGCGAGGAGATCGCCGCGCTCGCGGCCCGCATCGATGCGGCGACCTATGAGCTGCTCGTCCTGATCCGTAAGTTCGATGAAGACGAAGGCTGGAGCTGCGGCTTTCTCACTTGCGCCCACTGGCTGACCTGGCGAATCGGTCTGGCGCCCGGCGCGGCCCGTGAGCGGGTGCGAGTCGCCCGAGCCTTGGGCGACCTGCCCTTGATGAGTGAGGCCATGAGACGCGGCGAGCTTTCCTACTCCAAGGTGAGAGCGCTCACCCGCATCGCCACGCCGGACACCGAGCAGTCGCTGGTGGA
Source organism: Candidatus Multivorans sp. (assembly GCA_965238135.1). GTDB lineage: Bacteria > Acidobacteriota > Thermoanaerobaculia > Multivoradales > Multivoraceae > Multivorans. The sequence goes on from OZ250177.1 coordinate 1,761,809, forward strand.
CTTGGGCAGGGCCGGAACCGCGGCGCACGTCGAACGAGTAGTGAGAAGCTGGCGGCGGATCGACCGCACTGTCGAGGCCCACGAGGACGAGCTGCGCGATGCGGCGAGTCACCTAACGACCCACATCGACGAGAACGGCATGTTCGTGATCCGCGGATGTCTGGCGCCTGAAGCGGGCGAAGTCCTGATGAAGGCGCTCGATGCGGCGAGCGACAAGCTCTACGCAGAGCAGCAGGAAGACAAACCGCCAGTCGGCAAAGTGCGCGCCGACGCTCTTGCCCTCGTTGCTGAGAGCGCACTAAAGGGCGGACTCGATCCGGGGTCGAGCGGCGACCGGTATCAGGTCGTGGTTCATGTCAACGGGGAAGAGCTGAGGGCGCAGGAGAGCGCGACGGCTGACAGCCGGACTCACGTTCCCGCGGGAACGTCTCGGGGACGCGTTTCCGCGGAAACGTTGGGGGCTCGCGTTTCCGCGGAAACGCGAGGGGACCGCGACACGGATGCGGGCGAGACGCCCGCGTTCCCAGGAGTTGTCAACGGCGCCTGGCTCGGGACCTCCCATGTCCCTGTTTCCGCGGAAACAGCCCGGAGGATCGCCTGCGACGCCGGCAGAGTCTCGATGGCCCACCGCAACGGCCAGGTCCTGAGCGTCGGCCGCAAGACCCGCACGATCCCGCCGCCGATCCGGCGGGCCCTGGAGTTCCGGGACCGGGGTTGCCGCTTCCCGGGCTGCACTTCGAAGCACTGCGACGCTCACCACATCGTCCACTGGGCCGACGGCGGCGAGACAAAGCTCTCAAATCTCGTGCTCCTCTGCCGCCGACACCATCGCCTGCTCCATGAAGGCGGCATAAGCGTGAAAATGAACGAGAAAGGTGCCGTGCAGTTCCTGCATCCCCGCGGACGGCCGCTGGAGCAGAGTCCGGCGCCGCCTCCGGTGGGCCTCCACGCCGCCCGGGATCTGGTCGAACACCTGGAGAACGCAGGAATCCTGATCACGGGCAAGGAATCCATGCCCGCTTGGGACGGCCGGCCGATGAACCTGCCTTACGTCATGGAATGCCTGTGGCGGCCGCCACCGCACCTCGAAGCAGCGGTCGCCCGGGAACGAAACACATCGCACGCCGCGTAGGGCCCTGGGGCTCGGAACCTCGGACTTTCGCGGGCGCGCGCCGGTGAGGTCCTGGACCTCGATTCGCTGTCCGACGCGGACTGAGGCGGTATTCTCAGCCGGCCACAACGATTCGTTCGCCGAATCCAGAAACGACGTAGCCAACAAAGCGGCACCCAGCGGCGGACCTTCTGGCCGGCATCCGCCCCGGGCGGCACCGAAGAACCAACCGCGATGCCAACCACAACACCCGAGACCGAAGCGGTCGCCGCGACGCTGCGCTCCGAGCTCCACGCCGAGCCGGACATCGTCGCCGCCTATCTGTATGGCTCCGTCGCCCGCGGCACCCAGCGCCGCGACAGCGATGTCGATGTCGCCCTCCTGCTCGAATCGGATCCTCCAGACACACTCGATAGCCTCCGCCTGGATCTCGCCGCCCGCATTGAGGAAAAGACGGGGCGGCCGGTACAGATTGTCATCCTCAATCGAGCCCCGTGCGACCTCGCCCACCGGGTGCGCCGAGACGGCCAACTCCTGATCGACCGCGCCCCACGAAGGCGCATCGCCTGGGAGGTCAAGTCTCGTAACGAGTACTTCGACATGGAGCCGATACGGCGGCTGTACCGGCACGGGTCGAGCTCATGACTGACGCCGAACTCGTAGCCAAGAAACTCGCCGAGATCGAGACATACCTGGCCGACCTGCGCAGGCTCGGCCGACCCGACCTCCTGGAGACCGACCTCAAGGAGCAGCGCTTCCTGCTCATGACGCTTCAGCTCGCGATCCAGGCGGTCCTCGACGCCGCCTCGCACATCGTCTCAGACGAGAAACTCGGCGAGCCCCAGCACAACCGCGACCTGTTCCAACTGCTGCACGCCGCCGGCTGGATCGACGAAGACCTCGCCCGCCGTTTGCAGCACATGGTCGGCTTCCGGAACATCCTCGTTCATGAGTACGCCAGGACGAATCTGGCGATCGTCCGCGATGTCCTGGAGAATCGGCTCGATGACTTGGCGGACTTCAGCCTAGCCGTGGCTCGACGACTGTCTTCCGAACGCCGCCCAGGAAACGTCGAGTAGTCCGCAAGAGAGAGCCGGGCGTCGACTGACAGCCTGCCTCGCGTTTCCGCGGAAACGCCCGGAGGATCGCCTGCGACGCCGGCAGCGTGTCGATGGCCCACCGGAACGGTCAGATCCTGAGCGTTGGCCGCAAGACCCGCACGATCCCACCGCCGATCCGCCGGGCCACTTGGAGGACGCCCGGCATCGCGGGATACCCTTAGGAGGCGCGTAGAAAAGGAGGCTCCTTCCTCCCGGAGATCGCGACATGGACGAGACGGCGGCGCCCGCTCAGAAGCGGTGGAAGCGATGGGGAGTTCGGGTTCTCCGATTCCCGCTGACCCGGATCGTCCTCTTTGGCGCTGGTATCGCCGCGGCCGTCGGGCTCCAGGCTCTGGCGGCCGCCGGGCTCAGCCAGTGGTTGGAAAGTGCGTGGCTGCGAGCCGTAGTCGGAGTGGTCTTTCCCATCCTCGCCGTTCACTTCGGCTACCGTGGAATGACCCGTCTCTTGGAGCGACGGTCTGCCGCAGAACTCTCCCTAGTCCGAAGTTCTGGGGCTTGAGCGTCGCAGATCGTTGCTGCGCCTAGGGTTTTGGGGTTTCCGCCCCGCATTGTGTACCCATGTATTGTCATCAATACAGATAGACATGGAGACATGATGAAGCTACAATAGAAGCCATGTACATCGAACGCGTACCCAACCGCAACTCGCCACCCGCCGTGCTCCTGCGCGAGTCCTACCGAGAGCACGGAAGAGTCTGCAAACGGACACTCGCCAACCTCTCCAAGTGGCCCGATCATCTCGTTGAGGGCCTGCGCACTCTCCTCAAGGGCGGCGTCGCACTGCCCTCCCTCGACTCCGCCTTCGAGATCCTGCGCTCCAGGCCCCACGGTCATGTCGCCGCCACGCTCGGCGCCGCGCGACGACGCGGCCTCGAAACACTCCTCGACCGCCGACCCTCGCGCGAACGGTCGCTCGCGCTCGCCATGATCGTCGCCCGCATCCTCGAACCCCGCTCCAAGCTCGCCACCGCACGCGGGCTCTCAAGCGAGACCACGACCCACACCCTCGGCGAGGAACTCGGAGTCGAGGAGGCGGGCGCCGACGAGCTCTACTCCGCCATGGATTGGCTGCTCGAACGGCAGCAACGCATCGAGCGACGGCTGGCCGAACAGCACCTCAAGGACGGTTCCCTCGTCTTGTGCGACGTGACCTCGGTCTACTTCGAGGGCGCGAAATGCGCCCTCGCCCGGCGCGGGTACTCCAAGGACGGCAAGCCGGGCAAGCCCCAGATCGTCTTCGCGCTGCTCTGCAACCGGGACGGATGCCCGGTCGCGGTCGAGGTCTTCGAAGGCAACACCGCCGATCCCTCTACGCTGGATTCCCAAGTGCAGAAGCTCAACGAGCGCTTCTCGCTCGACCGGATGGTCGTGGTCGGCGATCGGGGCCTGCTCACCAACGCCCGCATCCGCGAAGACCTCGAACCCGGCGGCCTGTCGTGGATCACCGCCCTGCGCGCGCCCGCGATCCGCACCCTGGTGCAGCAGGGCCACCTGCAACTGTCGATCTTCGACGAACGGGACATGGCCGAACTGAGCGTCCCCGAGCTGTACCCCGCAGAGCGGCTGATCGTGTGCCGGAACCCGCTGCTGGCAACCAGGCGGCGCCGCAAGCGCCAGGAGCTTCTCGACGCCACCGAGCGCAAGCTGGAGGCCGTCGCCGAAGCGACAAGGCGCCCACAGCGCCCCCTACGGGGCAAGGACAAGATCGCCGCCCGCGCCGACCGCGCCCTGCGCGCCCACAAGGTCGGCAAGCACTTCGACACCGAGATCGACGAAGACGGCTTCCGCTACTGCCGCAATCAGACGCGGATCGCCGAAGAGGCCGCCCTCGACGGCTTCTACGTCATCCGCACCAACGTGGCCGAGGCCGACCTCCCGGCGCCGGAGGCGGTCCGGGCCTACAAGAGCCTCAGCCGCGTCGAGCGCGCCTTCCGCAGCTACAAGAGCGTCGACCTCAAGGTGCGGCCCGTCCACCATCGCCTGGCCGACAGAGTGCGAGCCCACGTCTTCCTGTGCATGCTCGCCTACTACGTCGAGTGGCACATGCGACGGCTTCTCGCTCCCCTGCTCTTCGACGACGACGACCCTAGGGACGAACGCACCTCGCCCGTCCAGCCCGCTCGACGCTCGCCCGCAGCCCGCGCCAAGGCGAGCGCCAAGCGCACACCCGAAGGACTACCCGTCCACAGCTTCCAGACCCTGCTCGCCGACCTGGCCACCCTGACCCGAAACCGCGTTCGACTCCACGGCCAGGGAAACGCCACCGCGGACGTCCTGGCCAGACCGACACCCCTCCAGACCGAAGCCTTCAGCCTCCTCAAACCTCGGACCACGACCACACGTACCCAGTAGCCAACACGCTCAAATCGAAAAAACCCCGTCATTGCAGGGGGTTTCACGCATCGGGCCTCAGAACTTCGGCCTAAGCGGGGCACTGCGTGAAACCAGCGCGGGAACTCTGGTCGGCGCCGCCTGCTTGACGTTGATCGTGGCGCTCATCGCGGCGCTTGGCTTCTACCAGGTGCAAGGAGTCGGCGCATGGACCGCCCTACTGACCGCGTTCGGCCTCGCCGCCGTGTCCGGCTATGCCGAGGAGGTGATTTTTCGCGGTGTAGTGTTCCGGATTCTCGAAGAGGGGCTCGGAACATGGCTGGCCCTCACCATCTCGGCAGCGCTCTTTGGTCTCGTACACCTGAGCAATCCGAACGCGACCCTCTACGGCACCGCGGCGATCGGTATCGAAGCGGGCGTGCTGCTCGGTGCCGCCTACGTCCTGACCCGGCGACTATGGCTCGCGATCGGCGTCCACTTCGGATGGAACTTCATGGTGGCGGGCGTGTTCGGCCCGAGTCTCTCCGGCTATCAGGTGAGAAGCGTCCTCCAATCCCGGCTGAGCGGACCCGACTTCCTCTCCGGCGGCGCTCTCGGCGTAGAGGGTTCCGTGTTCGCCATTGCCGTGTGCCTGCTGGCGAGCGCTGTCTTCCTGAGGCGGGCACGGCTTCAGGGCCGCTTCATCCGGCCGTTCTGGCGGCGAGAAGCGACCCGTGACAGGCCGCCGCCAGTCGGCGAACCCGCCGACCGTTAGAGTCTCCGAAGTGCACCAGTCGGTGACAAAGACTGGATTGGGCGCCAGCTACCGGTTCCATCTCTCTTCCGGCATCCGGGTCACTCTCGGTCTGGCGACATTTCAGTTGGTGCTTCTGCTGGTTCTGGTGGCGTTCCAGCCACCGGCGGCGCGTGAGCTTCTGCTCAAGGGTCTGGCGGCCGGTATCGCGACGCCCGAGGCGTTCTCGGCGTCCAGGCTCGGCTTCGCGCTCTGGGCCGTCGTTGCCGCTGCCGCGGCGGCCCGGCGTCTCGCGCCGACACACCGCGGTTGGCACCTTCATCTGCCCGTAGGCTTGCGAACCCGCTGGACCGCCGGAGTGCTGGGCGTCGCATCCACGCTTCCCCACCTTGCCGGTCTATGGATCCTGCTCTGGACCGGAGCGAAGTTGCTCGGCGAGCCAGCTTCGGTCCGCGCCCTGCTTGGTCTTCCCCTGCTAGCCCTGGCCGCCGCAAGCGTGTGGACGCCAGCACCCCGGCGGGTTCGCGCCTGCGGTGCGGCAGCAGTACCGCTGGCGGCGAGCGCATCTACGCTGGGGCTGGTGGCCGCAATTATCCTTCTCGTACTGGCCTACGCGCAGGCTGGACACTGGTCAACTCGCATCGCAAGAGTTCCCTCCGCGCCGATCTCTCTTCGTGGTCTCGGCCGGCGCCTGCCAATTGGTCAACTCATCCTCTCCTTGCGAGCGCTTGGGATGTGGATCACGCTAGTTCACCTACCGGCCGCCGTGTTTTCGGCACCGACAGGCTTGGCGATTCACAACAACGAGTTCACGCCCGACCAGTTCGAACTCGTGTTGCGCCTGGGCACGTCGCTCGGCATCACCGCGACGGTTCTTGCCATGGCGACGCTGCTGAACGCCTGCCGGCCGCCCTGGGCCTGGTCCCGCTCCCTTCTAGACCTAGCCAGCCCGCACCTACAGCAACACCAGCCGCCCCGAAGCCGGTGCGCCCGTCAGTTGCTCCAGCGCGTAGCAGTACCAGCGCACCTGGCGGCGGTACGCCTCGCCCCGCGGGACGCCCTCGGCGCCGGGGTCGCCGCCGCCGGCCGGTGCGTCGAGATCGCCCAGATCCGTCTTCCAGTCGACGACGATCCAGCGGCCGTCCTCGTCGACGTAAGCGAGGTCGACCGTCCCCTCGACGATTCCGCGGCCATCCTCACCGTCTTCGCTGCCACCTTCCGGGGCTGGTAGAGGCAGCACGAACGGGGTCTCGCGCAGCACCCGTGGCGAGTCCCGCGCGGCGCGCGCGGCCGGGCTCGCAAGGGCGGCCGACACCGCCGCGACCGCGGCCTCGATCTCCGCCGCATCAGCCGCCAGCAGGGAACCGTGCAGCCGGGCCAACTCCCGGATCCGGTCCGGCTCGCCGGCAAGAGGCGCGTCCCGCAGCACGGTGTGCACCAGACTCCCGAACCGGACGCCGCCGGGACGGTCGCGGGCACGCTCCAGTTCCTCGACCAAGACCTCGGCCACTGGCCCGGGAGGCTCGAAGTCCAGGCCGGTGACCGCTTCAGGCCGCACCGAGGGACGCCCGCCGGACACGAGCAGTTCCTGGTTCCGGCGACGCCACCGTTCGAACCGCTCGCGACTCGCGTCGGCGGCGGCGCCACCGCCCTCGACCAGGAGATCCTCGCCCAGCAGGCCGTAGGTGGCCGGGGGCTCCTGGTTCAGAAGGTCCGCATCCCACCAGACCACGTCGTAGTCCGGGGCGTCGCCGGCCGCGACGTCCGTTGCAGCCGCCTTCGGGAACCGGTACCGGCCCGGTCTGACGGACTGCTCCGGCATCCGGTCGTAGTCCGACGGACGCACTGCCACGGACCTGTCGCCGAACTCAGGGCAGCCCTCGGCCGGCGCCGAGCCACGCCAACAGTCCGATCCCGGGTACACGGCGTCGTTGAGGCATTCGATCCAGCCCGGCCGCTTCACGTCGCCGACCGCGGGCGCCACGAGCAGATCGCGAGCCCGCGTGGCGGCCACGTACGCGACCCGGACGCCTTCTGCTTCCTCCCTCTTGTCCTCGACCTCCGAGGCGTCGAGCAGTTCCTGGGGCGACAGTCCAAGCAGCTTCATCGCGCAGAGCTCGTCCTCGCTGCGGACGGTTCGCTCGGCGCCGCGCGAGAGCTTCGCCGTCATGTCCGCCAGAATGACGACCGGGAACTCCAGCCCCTTCGCGGTGTGGACCGTCATCACGCGAACTCCCTCGGCGTCCTCCTCGACCACCGGGGCCTGGGTGCCGCCGATCCGTTCCGCCTCCTCGTCCAACTGCTCGACGAACCCACGGAACGAACGGCCGCCCGCAACCTCGTAGCGGCGGGCCAGATCGCACACCCGCTGGGCATTGCCCAGCACCTGGTTGCCGGCCGGCCGGAGCGCCATCGCAGCCTGGGCGCGCGGCTTGGCCAGGATCTCCTGCACCGTCTGCACGATCGGCCGGTAGTTCCGCCGACGGTGGAGCGTGCCGAAGAAGTCGAGCACATCGACGAGGGAGGCGAACTCCTCCGGCGGCTCGCCGCACTCCCGCGCCTTGCGCGGCGAGAACAGGGGATGCCAGTTCCCGTAGCGCGTCTTGAAGCGCAACAGCAGATCGTCGTCGAAGGCGAACAGGGACCCGCGGAGCGTCGCGTAGACGGAGAGGCGATCGTCAGGCCACTCCACCGCCGTCAGCGCCGATCGCAACGCCTCCACCTCCTCCCGGTCGTGGAAGGAGCGGGCGCCGATCAGCAGGTGCGGAATGCCCAGCGCCTCCAGACCGCGGACGTAGTCCCGGGCCGTGTCCTGGTTCCAACTCAGGAAGCGCCGAAAGAGCAGGCAGATGTGCCGCGGCTGCACCGGCGTCCGCATGAAGCGACCCGGATTGTCCGGATCGGCGACCTCGACCTTCCAGCCGCTGTCCTGGATCAACCAGCGCACGAACTCCACGGTCGCGGACGGCTGGCACGCCTCGATGTCACGCTGGGTCACGTTGCGGTAACCGTAGGGCTTGGGCGGCGGCAGCACGACGACCTGGGGTTGGCCGGGGATGGCCTGCCGGTGCTCGCCCAGCGGGATGTAGTCGGCGCTGCCGGCGGTCCGGTCGCCGGTCATGTGCGGCGCGAAGGCCGCGTTGACCAGCCGCTGGATCGGCGCCGCGGACCGGAAACTGGTCACAAGGTGCAGGACCTCGACGCCGCGCTCCGCCAGCCTCTCCTTGACCTCCTGGTAGAGCACGACATCGGCCCGGCGGAAACGGTAGATGGACTGCTTCGGATCGCCGACAAGGAACAGCTTGCCGGCAGCCGGAGTGACCTGCGTCCAGTCGTCCTGGTCCGGGTCGTCGGCGGCGAGCAGCAGCAGGATCTCGGCCTGCAGCGGATCCGTGTCCTGGAACTCGTCGATAAACAGGTGCCGGTAGCGCGCCTGCAGATGGCGCCGCACCTCCCGGTCGCGGCGAAGCAGGTCGCGGGCCTTGATCAGCAGGTCGTGGAAGTCGAGCTTCCCCAGCAGTCGTTTGGCGTGCTCGTAGCGTTCGACGGCTACGGATAGTTCGTCCTTCAGCAGCGCGGCCAGGTCGGCATTCGCGGTTTGCTCGAAGCCGCGCAGTCGCTCCAGGAGCCGGCGCCAGAGCTCGAAGACCTGCTCGCGGGCGACGCCCTCCGCGAAGCCGCCGCGGCCCTTGCGCGGACTCCTGAACCCACTCAGATCTCGCAGCAGCTTGACGAGCCTCGCTTCCAACTGATCCTGGAACGCCTCCCGGCCATCGGCCCGATCCCCGCCATTCGGCTCAGGGCCCGCCACACCCAGTTGCCGAGTACGGACGATCCAGTTCGACAGCTCGACGACGGGCGTAAGGCCCCGGCGCAGCAAGTCGCCCGGCCGGCCGTGGAGGACCAGTTCCCCGAGCCGCTCGACCCCGGCCGAGAGTTCCTCCAACTCCGTCTCCCGATCGAACTCGGGGCGCTGCCAGGGCGCCGCGAAGTCGCGCCAGTCGACCAGTCTCCACGCCGCTTCGCGCAGCCGGTCGAGCGCCGACTGGTGCGGCGACCACGGCCCCACCGTCAGGCGGGCCAGTTCCCGCCTCAGGCCCGGCGGCATCGCCTCGAGCTGCTCTTCGATCCAGCGTCCGAACGTGCGGGCGAACAGGCGCGGCGCCTCGTCTTCCGCCAGCTCTCCGAACCCCGGATCGACCCCGGCCTCGACCGGGCGTTCGCGCAGGATGTCGGCGCAGAGGGAGTGGATCGTGCCGATGGCCGCCTGCTCCAGGCGGGAAATCGCGGTTTCGAGGTTCGCCGTCCGCTTGCCGGCCGCGCCGCTGCCGCGCAACTCGATCAGACGGGCGTCGAGCGCCTGGCGCAGGCGGAGCTTGAGTTCGCCGGCCGCCTTGCGGGTGAAGGTCACCGCCGCCAGCCCGTCGACCGAGCCGCGGCCCGCCTCCAGGATCGCCACCAGACGCTCCACCAGCACCGTCGTCTTGCCGGTACCGGCGGCCGCCTCCACCAACTGGCTCTCGTCCAGCGCCTCGCGGATGCGCCGGCGGGCGGCTTCGTCGGCCGGCGGCGGGGCGCCTGCGTGCCGGTCCATCGAAGTCATCGCTCGCTCCGAATCGCCTGCAGATCCTGCAGCCGCGTCGCGTCCTTGCGCTTGACCCGCAACTCTTCGTAGGGGCCGCACACCCGCCGGTAGTCGCAGTACCGGCACTCGTCCTTCGCCGGCGCCGCGGGCAGGAAACCGTCCTCCAGCGCCCCGTCCACCGCGTCCAGCAGCCGGCGGGCGGCGCCGCGGCTCCGCTCGTCGAGCGGCACGGCGACCGTGCTGTAGCCGCCCCGCTGGGTGCAGTAGAAGAGCCGCCCCGAGACCACGTCCCGCTCGAGCACGTGCTCCGCGGCCAGGCTGTAGAGCACCGGCTGCAGCACCTTGCCGCCCCCGATCACCAGGCCCCCGCCTGCGTGAACGGCGCGACCGGTCTTGTGGTCGGTCACCCGCAGCCGACCGCCCGCGTCCTCCTCGACGAGGTCGATCGAGCCGCGCAGCAGCGCCCCGTCCAGCACCTCCGCCGGCGCCCGCTTGCTGCGCGGATCCCGGTCCCCGGACCGTCTGAGACCGAAGGAGAGTTCGGCGTGGATGGGCTTCCACTGGCCGCCCTCGTCCGCCACCTGCCGCAACCAGCCGCGCAGGTCGGCCCGCAGGCCCTCGAACTCCGCCCTCCAGACGCGCTCGATCGGCGGCGCGAGTTCCTCCCGGTAGTCGCGTTCGCTCTGGGCGAGCACCTCGTCGAGCAGTTCGAAAACCTTCTCCAGGCAGCTCGGCGCCACCGGCAGCAGGTCCGCCGCCTCCAGGGCGCCGAACAGGCGGAACTGGATCTCGTGGAAGATGCTGCCCCGGGTCATCGGGTCCATCTGCTCGAGCTGGACCAGCTCCTCGCGGGGCCTGAGGTAGAGCACCGCCTGGAGGAAGAAGCGGTAGGGGCAGGCGGCGAAGTTCTGGAGGGCGGTCGGTGAGTAGGAGCGCGCGCCGATGCGCTGGGCGGCCAGCGTTTCCCTGGCTTCGGCGCTCGCGTCCACCAGACCGTCGACCGGGAACCAGGGTCGCCGCCAGCGCCGGCCGCGCGCCTCCAGGGCACGCTTGAGGTGCGGGTTCGACTCGAGGAGAAAGCGCGCCCGTCCTCTGCGCTCCGCGACCGGGGCGCCGGGGCCCAGCAGCGGCTGCAGCAGGGCGAGATCGAACTCGGCCTCGTCGACCGCGTCCTCGGGGTCGGCGGGCGCCGGCCAGCCGACCACCGCGGCGCCCGCGGCCGCGGCACGCCGGCCGAGCGCGTCGAGGTCCGGCAGGCTCCCCTCGGCGCCCCGCAGCACGTCGAGCGCGTACAGCGACGGCACACGGGCGCGCCCCTGCACCAGGTCGACCCGGGGATACGACACGACCAGCCAGCGACTCGCGGCGCCGATGGCGAGGCGAAGCAGCAGTTGCTCCCGTCGGGTGCGCCCCAGATCCTCGGTCAACCGGTAGCCCGCCTCCCGCAGCGTCCGGCGACGGTCGTCGAGCAGCAGCGGGTCCTCTCCCGCCCGCCGCGGAAACACCCCCTCCGCCAGCCCCGGCACGAACACCAGGTCGAAGCTCCGCCCCGCCGCCTCCTCGACACCGCCGACGAAGACCCGGCCGAATCGCCGTTTCGGCGGTTGACTGCGGCTGAAGCGCAGACGCTCCACCAGGATCCGTTCGACCTCGGCCAATCCAACCTCGTCGACCTGCGCGAGCGGTCGCAGCTCGGCGAGCACCTCGAGCACGCTCTCCGGGCGCCGCAGCGCCATCGTCGCCAGTTCCTGCAAGCGCTCCAGCCACCATCCCCAGTCCGCGCGCTCGGGCAGGGCGTCGAGAAACTCGATCAGGGGCAGCGCGAACGCCTGGAGCGTGTCCAGGCGTTCGATCTGCCGCTCCAGGTAGGCCCGGTGGCCCTCGTCTTCGTCCGCTGCCGCGCGCAGTTGCAACTGAAACTCCGCCCCGAGACCCGCGAGGCGCTTCTTCCAACGCGCGGCACCGCCGACCACGGCGGCGTCGACCAGCAGGCGCTCCCACTGGGCCGGGGCACGGAGCACGCCGGCGGGCGCGGCCTCTTCCCGCGAGTCGCCGTCCGCCTGGACCTCGCCCGTGGAGCCCTCGTCCGCGGCATCTTCCGGCCCGGCAGGTTCATCGGGCGACTTGAGCACCAGTTGATCGCCCGCCGGCTCGACCCAGGGCACTTCGCGCTGGGGCGGACCGCCGTCAGCCGCCGGCTCGGGTGTCTGGCCCAGGGACAGGTACTCGGCGAAGCGGCTGGCGGAGAGCCTCTCCCCGGCACAGGCAAGCAGCGACAGGAACGCCCGGCCGGCCGGATTCGGTCGCAGCGTGCCCCGGGTGACGTAAGCGGGGATGCCGGCGCGGCTGAGCGCATCCTCGACCAGGGGCAGGTAGGCCGCCGGCTGGCGCAGCAGGATCGCCATGCGATCGAAGGCGAGGCCGCCGGCGGCCGCACGGTGGATGCGCCGGGCAATCTCCACGCACTCCTGGCCCTCGCCGGCGGCGGAGAACAGGTCGACCGAGGATTCGGCCGGCACATCGCCAGGCCGGGACGAGTCGCCCGCCGGGGCGTTCTCTCCTGCCTCGGGCGCCGGGGGCGTGGAAGCGAACACGAAACGCTGAACCCGGTCCAGGCGACCGTCCACCGCGGTTTCGCCGCCGCCCATGGCAAGCCGCTCGTCCCGGTCGAGATCGATCACCGCGTCGTCGCCAAGAAGGGAACCGAGCCACTCAAGCGTCTCCTCGTCCTTTGCGGCCGCGGTCGCGAGCACCTCCCGGCTGCGCCCCGCGAGCGCCCGCAGGACCTCGACCTGGCTGGCGTTTCGAAGCGGCAGGTCGAGCCACAGCGATCCCGGCGGAACAGCGATCTGCGCTCCTCCTACAGCCACGGCAGCCAGGCGAAGCACCGTCGCCGGGTCCGCGAGCCCGAAACGGCCCATCTCCTCGTCGAAATGATGAAGCAACCGGCCCAGGTCACGCGTTCGGTCGTCGTTCGACAGCTCCGCCGGAGGAACCCTGGCCGACCGCAGCTCGCCGATCGTCGCGGCCAGCGAACGCGCGAACCCGGGCATCCCGGCGACCGGAGAGAGCCGTTCCAGTTCTCCCGCAGCCTCGGCCATGCGGGCAACGCGGGCGGCCATTGCTTCGGTTCCGAGCGGCGTGACCGGGCTCAAGCTGTGAGCAGCCAGCTCCAGCGCCGCGGTCTGCAGCGCCCACTGGTCGAGCGAAGCACGATGGACGCCCAGAATCCCCCGACCGTTCTCAGATAGCCCGCGCACCAAGTCGTCGGCGGCGCCGCGGGACGCCGCAAGCAGGAGCGTCTCCTCTTCACCGCGGCCGCGTTCCCGCAGCCACTCGGCGGCCGCCGCGAGACGGCGGGTCGCCGAGCACGAGACCAGGATCGAAGCGCGGGTCAGCGGCCTTGCTCCGGCGGCGGAATGAGTTCCAGGGCGGCCAAGCGGTCTCGGCCACGCACATAGAGGACACCCTGAGCCAGCACGGGCGCCGCCCAGGCCGGATAGCGCAGCAAGTCGACGCTCCGGCCGCCGTCCTCGGCCTGCAAGCGGACGTGCCCGACCTGCTGGTAGCTCTCGGCGGTCGCGCGCACCAGCAGCAGGTCGCCGACCTCGCTCTGCACCACGAGGTGGCCGTCCACATAGAGCAACTGGCTGCGCGCGAGCCGCGGCTGGCTCCAATGGACCTCGCCCGTGGCCCAGTCGACGGCCCGCAGCTCAGCGTTCGGCGACTTCTCGCCGCTCGAGACGTAGACCACGCCCTCGTGGTGAACCGGCGTGTTCCAGTGCGCCGCAATCGCCTGGTCGCGCGGTCCGTCCTGCCACACCGGCCGGAAGCCGCTCGCGCCGTCCTTCGGGTCGTCGTCGTAGTCGAGCAGGACCGCCCCCTTCTCGTACGACTCGGTGAGCAGAACCTGGGAACCGACGACGACCGGGTTCGCGGCGTTCACGCTCGTCAGCCGGCGCGCGCGCCAGCCGAAGCGATCGAGTTCCCGCCCGTCCTTGGGGTCGAAGACAATCAGGCCCGAACGCGCGAAGTGGAAGCCGCGCCGCTTGCCGCCGATGTCGACCGCGACCGGGCTCGCGTAGCTCGCCAGATCGTCGCCGACGCGGTAGCGCTCCTCCCCCGTCCGCTTGTCGAAGGCGACCAGGGCGGTGCCGTTCGGCTTCACCCGGCCGCTGTGGATGCCGGGCGAACCGGGCGGACTGCCACCGACCGTCATGATCAGCAGGTCGCCTTCGGCCCAGGGCGAACTGGCGACTCCGAAGAAGTTCTGCTGGACGCCGTACTCGGCATGCACGTCACGCTCCCAGAGCACCGAACCGTTGACGGCGCGGTGACAGCGCAGGATGCCGTCGACGCCCACCGCATAGACGCGCGGACCAGAGGCGAGCGGCGCCGTACGCGGACCCCCGTCGTAGCCGTAGAAGTCCTCGTATGCCGTGCGGTACTCCGAGCGCCAGAGCTCCTCACCGGTGTCGGCTCGGACCGCGACCAACCGCGCCCGGTCGCGCACGCGGGTGAAGTAGAACAGCCGGCCTCTGGCCACGGAAGGCGCGGCATAGCCCTCACCGAGTTCCACGTGCCACAGCAGGGGAAGGCCGCCGCCCGCGCTCCAGTTCGTGCGGATACCCGTTTCAGGCGACTTCGAGTCGCGGTTCGGTCCGAGGAAACCCGGCCAGTCGATGCCATCCGTGCGGGTGCGGAGATCCGGCGGAAGGGTCTCGCTACCGGACGCCGCGGCAACCGAGGCCGCCAGCATCACCGCCAGGATGACCAGGCAACGGCGGACGGTCACTCGCGGGCTAGACCAGGTCGATCCGGTCCGGCCGGTTCGGCACCAGGCACAGGAACTCGAACGGCGCCTCGATCACCTCGTAGGAGTGCGGCAGGCCGGCGGGGATCAGCAACACGTCGTCGGCAGCAACCTCGACCGTCTCGTCGCCCAACACGATCCGGGCGCGACCCCGCAGAACGTACTGCTCGTGCTCGACCTGGTTCGTGTGCAGCGGCATGCCGCCGCCGTCCTCCATGCGGAAGCGGCGCATCGCGAAGTGGGGCGCCTCGTCGTCGGGCCCGAGCAGCACCTGGGTCGTCGTCGCGGTGCCGAGTTCCACCCGGTTTGCTGCCGCGTCGTCGGCACGTCGAACGACGGCGCCGGGAATCGTCTGAGATGAAGCGGTATCCATGACACCGACTCTACAGCGAGCGCCGGCGCCCCCTAGAACCGCTACAACTCTCCGAACGGCAGAGCCGTTGCACCCGCGCCCAGCGGCAAGCGTACATCTCCCGGATGCACGACGTATCCCGGTGTGGCCATCCCATCGAAGTCTCGCTGCAGCGTCCTGATCGCGTTGGCCATCGCGGGTCGCGGCGTAGCGGTCGTCTTCACCTCAACCGGTACGAGCCCGTCGGCCGTCTCGATCACGAAGTCGACCTCGGTTCCGGCCGTCGTTCTCCAGAAGTACACGCGCGGATCGATCCCTCGATGCGTCAGCGCCCTGACGATCTCGGAAAGCACCGCAGTCTCCATGATCGCGCCGTTCATCGGGCCGGAGGCGGCGTGCTCGGAATCCCTGAGGCCCACCAGGTGACACAGCATGCCGACATCCGTGAAATAGACCTTGGGCGTCTTGACGAGCCGCTTGCCGACATTGGCGAAATAGGGGCGCACGACGACTACCTGATAGGTCGCCTCAAGCATGGACAGCCACGCCTTCACCGTGTTGACGGCGACGCCGAGATCCTTGGCCACGTCGGTCAGGCTCAGGAGTTGGGCGCTTCGCGCCGCCAGAACCCGAAGGAAGCTCTGGTACTGGTTCAAGTCGCCAACCTGCCGGAGAGTGCGGATGTCCCGTTCGAGATAGGTCTGAAGGTAACTGGCATGCCAAAGCGCCTGGTCCCGCTCGGGACCGGCCGCCAACTCCGGATAGCCGCCCTGAAGGAACGCCTGCCATAGATTGCCGAAGGCCGTTCGAGTCTTCGGCGATCCCTGGCGCTCTCCTTCCCACGCCAGGGCAAGCTGCGGCCGTCCCTCCGCCTCCCGCCTCGAGAGCGGGAACAGCCGGAGAATCGCAGCCCTGCCCGCCAACGACTCGGTCACCTTCTCTGCCAGCAGGAGATTCTGGGAACCCGTCAAGAGATACTGGCCGCTGAGACGACGATTCGCGTCAATCCGCTCCTTGATGTACGGCAGCAGCTCCGGGGCGTACTGGACCTCATCAAAGATCACGGGCGGGGCATTCATCTCGAGGAACCCGCGCGGATCCTCCGCAGCGGCCCCCCTTACGTCCGGGATCTCCAGGGACACGTAGCGACAGCGATCACCGAACAAGTGTCGGAGCAGCGTCGTCTTGCCGGCCTGTCGCGGACCAGTGAGGACGACTGCGGGAAACTCAGAAGCTGCCCGCTCCAGTACCGGTTCCAGAGATCGTTCGATGTAGCCGCGCACGTTGGTGGGAATTATGCATTTTCAATGCAAAATGTCCACCTAGAGAGCGGGCGCGAGGTCCGTCAGGCGCTAGGGCGAGATGCCGGAACCCGCCGTGATGCCCCAACGACCGTCCTTCTCGGTGATCAGATAGATCCCGTCGAAGCTGTGGATCTTCTTCCCGTCAGGGCGGTAGCGGGTCCCCCTGATCGCCAGGTTGACGCCTCTGGCACCGACCTGGATCGCCTCGACGGTGTCCCACTCCGAGTGCTCCCATCCGAGACGGTTGGCGAAGGCGTCGAAGTCGAACCTGTCCGTGTACTCGGCGTCGGTCTTCGAGACGCTGACGGATCCGCTCCCGACCCGGAGGTGCGGGAAGTGGAAGGTCGCCACCACCGCCTCCTCGTCGCGGGCGTTGAAAGCCTCGAGGTAACGCTCGATCACGTCCACGGCCGCCGCCGCATTCGCCGCGCGGTCGGCGCCCGAGAGGTCGTCAAAGCCGGCCGCCAGCCGGGCCTGAATGCCGATCGAGCCGTCCTGCTCGGTCACCACGTAGGTGATCTGGTTGCTGAAGATGGCAGAACCGTCCTCCCGAAGCCGCGTGTACCTGCCAGCAACATGGGCCTTGCCCTCTCCGAGGTGGACGACGGCCGCCGAATCGAGGCGGGTTCGATCCCAGCCCGTGGCGAGCACCTGCTCGAAGTCGACCGTGGCGGCGTAAGCCGCGGCGTCAGCGAATGCCCGACCGTCGTAGTCCGCCGTCGGCCGCACGTGCGGGTACTGGAGAGTCGCCGCGAAGGCGGCTGCGCTGCGGGTGTTCCACGCTTCGATGAAGCGCTGGACCGCCGCCGTGGCTTCGCTCTCGGTCAGGGCGGAGACTGGACCGGTCGAAAAAGCGGAGAGAAGAAAGACGCCGAGCAGACTGCGAGTCATTGCATGCATCTGGGCTCCATCCAATTCAGTTCTCGGGGAAGGGGCTAGGATCCTTACGGAAATGCGGTTGCTACGCCACTTTCTCGCGACCTGCCTGCTCGCCGCGACCAGCGCGGCGGCCCAGGAGGACGCGCCCAACATCCTGTTCGCGATCGCCGACGACTGGGGCTGGCCGCACGCCTCAGCATACGACGACCCGGTGGTCGAGACGCCGAACTTCGACCGGATCGCCCGCGAGGGCGTGCTGGTTCACCACGCCTACGTCTCCTCGCCCTCCTGCACGCCGTCGCGCGGAGCGATCCTCACCGGGCAGTGGCACTGGCGGCTCGACGGCGCTGCCAACCTGTGGAGCGTCTTCCCGGACCGCTTCGAGACCTACCAGGAGGTGCTGAAGGGCACGGGCTACAGAACCGGTGTGACCGGCAAGGCTTGGGGGCCAGGAAGTACCGAGACGGAAGGACGGGAGCTCGCGGGGCGCCGCTTTGCGGGCTTCGAGGAGTTTCTGGCCGGGCAGGGAGAGAGTCAGCCGTTCGCCTTCTGGCTCGGCACGTCCGATCCGCACCGTCCCTTCCGCCTCGGATCGGGCAAGGAGAGCGGCATGGACCTGGGAGCGATCCACCTTCCGGCCGCGTTCCCCGATCACCCGGACACGCGCGGCGACGTGGCGGACTACTACTGGGAGGTGCAGCGGTTCGATGCTCTGGTCGGCGACGCGCTGCGCCTGCTCGACGAGCAGGGTCTCGCGGAGAGCACGATCGTCGTGATGACGAGCGACCATGGGATGCCCTTCCCCCGCTGCAAGAGCAACGTCTATGACTGCGGCTCCCGGGTGCCTCTTGCGATGCGCTGGCCGGGACGAGTCGAACCCGGGATCGAAGTCGAGTCCTTCGTCAGTCTGACGGACCTGGCGCCGACGTTCCTGGAAGCCGCTGGGCTACCGCGCCGCGAGGCGATGACCGGCAAGAGCCTGATCCCGTTGCTGTCCGCTCGTACCGACACAGCCGCGGCCCAGGCGGTCATCGCGGCCGATGGGCGCGACCACGTGCTGACCGGCAAGGAGCGGCACGTGCCTGCGCAGGAAGCGCCGGATATGGGCGGCTACCCCAGCCGCGCCATCCGCACCCACGACTACCTCTACATCCGCAACTTCCGACCCGACCGCTGGCCGAACGGCACGCCGAACTACGAGCAGGCCGCCTACCCGGGAGCCTGGTATGCCGACACCGACAACGGGCCGACGAAGACGTACATGATCGAGCAGCGCGACGTCGACGCCGAACACCGCCGGCTCTACGAACTGGCGTTCGGCAGGCGGCCGGCGGTCGAGCTATACGACCTGCGGAACGACCCGGACCAGCAGCTGAACGTCGCGGACGAGCCGGAGTACCTGGAGATGAGGGAGCGCCTGGGCGAACGGCTGGTGGAGCAACTGCGATCGACCGGCGACCCGCGCGTCACCGGCGACAGCGGGGTGTTCGAGGAACATCCCTACCTCGGCGGCGCGCCGCTCCATCCGAGCCTGCCGCGCCAGCCGCCTGGCGCTCTTCGACCGCAGGCTGACAGGCCTTGAGTCGTCCGGATCTGGACTCGAGCCGCATGCGTCAACAGCGGCTGATAGGGATCGTCGGCGGCCTCGGGCCTTTCGCACACCTGGACTTCGAACAGAAGCTCCTGGATGCCGCGAGCGCGCTCACTTCTGCCCGACGCGATCAGGACTTTCCCCAGTGGGTGCTGTCGAGCATCCCTCAGACGCCGGATCGGACTGAGGCGTTCCTGGGCCAGGCAGAGGACCCGACGCCGGCCCTGACCCGCAGCCTGAAGCGTCTCGAGCGCGCCGGGGCCGACTTTGCCGTCGTCGCCTGCAACACCGCGCACCTGTTCCTGGAGCGTCTACGGGAGCAGACCCCGCTGCCGATCCTCAGCCTGATCGAGGCCACGGCCGACGAAGCGGCGCGCATCGCGCCCGGCGGCTCGGTCGGCCTGCTCGCCACCTCCGGCACTCTCCGCTCGAGGCTCTACCACTTGCCGCTGAACGCGCGCGGGCTGCGAGCGGCAAGCCCGCTCGATCTCGACGACGGCGAGGCGCTGCAGCTCCGCTGCGTCATGGAGGCGATCTACGGGCCCTGGGTCGATGGCCGTCACCAGGGCGGCGGGATCAAGACAGATGGGGGGTCGGCGGAGGCGCGGGAGTTGCTGGAGGAGGCTGCGCGGCGATTGGTCGATGGTGCCGCCGTCGATGTCCTGGTGGCGGGTTGCACGGAGATTCCGCTGGCGCTGGAGGGCGCGGAGGTTGCGGGGCGGCCGCTGCTGGACCCGGCGCGGCTGCTGGCGGCGGCTGCGATTCGTCACGCTTACGACGTTTGACGCAGCCCCACCGGAGCCGGATGCCGGCGGGGACGCCGGCGCACCCACCGTGTACTGCCAGCCCACGCAGTTGAGCAGAAGATCGCAAAGCAGCAACCGTGATCTCTGGGTGCGCCGGCCCTCTGGCCGGCTTTCAGAAAGACACGCCGGCGGCGTGGGCCGCCG
Organism: Candidatus Multivorans sp.; assembly: GCA_965238135.1. Classification (GTDB taxonomy): domain Bacteria; phylum Acidobacteriota; class Thermoanaerobaculia; order Multivoradales; family Multivoraceae; genus Multivorans. The sequence continues at coordinate 1,781,579 of OZ250177.1, forward strand.
TCCCTAAAACTCCGGCCACGTCACGCCGGCGCCGATGGCACTAGGGCCCCAAACGCAGAACCGCCGGCGGCCTTTCGGCGCGCCGGCAGTTATTCAGTCGAAGCGTCTTCGGCTTACTCGCCGCCGGCTGCTCCAGCGGCCGCGGCCTCAGCCATCTGCTGGACGACGGCGTTGGCTGCCCGCGCCTCCTCCATGTCGACCGCGCCGTCCTTGTTCTGGTCCATCATCTCGAAGTAGGCCTTGACCATCTCCGGCGCCTCTTCAAGCTGCATCTTGCCGTCCCGGCTCTTGTCCGAAAAGGCGACGATCGCGGTCACGTCGATGCCGGAGGCCCTGTCGTCCTCGAACGCGCCCTGGCCCTCGTTCTCCTCGTTGATGTACGCCATGAAGCCAAAGCTCATCTCGTCGGTGGTCGGCTCGCCCCAACGCACCGTCTCGTTCGGATTCGGGTTGGCGGGGTTGTCGGCCGAGTTGTCGAACACCGTGGTCAGGACCACTCGCGTGCCCGCCGGCACCTTCTTGCGCTCCTCGTACAGGTAGGTGGTCTGCCAGTTGAAGTCGTAGTTCGGCACGTCGAGCAGGACTTCGTGGCTGCCGTCCGGGTAGTAGGCCTCGTACTTCGCCGCGCTGCCGCGCAGGTGCATGTGCGGCAGGTAGCTCACGATCTCCGAATCCGTCGGGAAGGTCCACTCGGTCTGGATCGTGTAGTCCGACGCGCCCGGCGGCACGGCGAAGTCGAACTTGCCCATGCCGGCGTTGAAGACCTCGTACTTGACCTCGTCTTCGCTGTCGTAGAACTTGAGCGCCACCGAGGACTGGTCCCAAGAGCCGGTGCCCTCGCCCGGCTCCTTGTGGTAGTGCATCTGCCAGGTCAGGTCGCGGCCCGCCTTGAGCACGTCCGCCATGCCGTCCGCGTGGATCACCGGGTCGTTGCCCGGAGCGATGCCGCCCAGGCCGGGAACGATGATGTGGTGAACCGCCGGGCTGCCGGGCCGGAACTCGATCGCCTTGACGAAGCGGTCCTCGGGAATCATCTCTTCGGTCACTGTCGTCTTCCGGTAGATGTAGAGGTCGTCCACGTCGTCCTCGACCCAGAAAGGCTCGTCGAACTGCAGGACGAGATCCGGCTCGCCGATCAGCCAACCGTCGGCACTTGGCCATTCGATCGGCGCCGGGGCGTCCGCAGGATCGCCGGCCGGCGCGCCGGACTCGGCCCAGCGCACGATGAGGTCGATCTCTTCCTGGGTCAGCGTGCGCTCGTTGGCGAACACGCCGTTGTGGGCCGGCGCCGCATCCCACGGCGGCATCGCGCGCGTCGCGACCTGGCGGGCGATCGAGCGCGCCCAGGGCCGGGTCTCTTCGTAGGTGGTCAGCGCCATCGGCGCCACCATGCCGCCGAGGTTCGCGCCGTTGGGCCGATGGCAGACCTGGCATTCCTGCTGCAGCAGGGGCGCCACGTCACGGTGGAAGGTGACCGGCTCAGGGTCGACCGCCGCGGCAGCGGCGAGGCCGGAGAGCGCCAGGGAACAGACGGCGCCGACTGCGAGCGCACGAGTCGCGAGCGAGAACTGGGAACGAATCACTGCGTGGAGGCCTCCCTTTTGGAATGTCGAGGAACTCGGGGGGTGTCCAGAGATGTTGGCAGAAAAAGCTATCCGGTATGGGCCGGCATACTATACGAGTACGCGGACGCCCCGGCGGGGTTTCAGCCCACGGTCACCGGATCCTGGAAGGGACACGCGGTGTAAACCAAGCGCTGCCCGCATCCGTATAGACCTTCGGGAGGAAACACTCTGACTACGACAGTGGCCGCCCGCGGCCTCCGCCACGTCTATCGCGGCGGCACAGTAGCCCTCGACGGCGTCGACCTGGAGATCGGCACCGGCCTGTTCGGTCTGCTGGGCCCCAACGGCGCCGGCAAGAGCACCCTGATGCGGATCGTCTGTACGCTGCTCAAGCCCAGCGGCGGGACGGCAACCGTCTTCGGCCACGACGTGGTCTCGCAGCGACGCGGCGTCCGCGCACATCTCGGCTACCTGCCGCAGGAGTTCGGCGCCTGGCGGTTGCACCGCGTGGAGGAGGTCCTCGACACCCTGGCCGAGCTCTCCGGCCTGGACGGCCGCGGCGCGCGCCGGGCCCGGGTCGATTCCGTCCTCGACAGCGTCGGCCTCGGCGAGGTCGCGCACCGCAAGGTGAAGAAGCTCTCCGGCGGCATGACCCGCCGCCTCGGCATCGCCCAGGCACTGATCCACCAACCGCGCCTGCTGGTGGTCGACGAACCCACGGTCGGCCTGGATCCGGAGGAACGCCTCCGCTTCCGCCAACTGATGGCGAGCCTCGGCCGCGAGCGGACGATCATCCTCTCGACCCACATCGTGGCCGACCTGGGCACCGGCTGCAACGACCTCGCCCTGCTCGACGCGGGCAAGATCGTCTTTCGCGGCTCCCCGTCACGGCTGCTCGAACACGCCCAGGGCCAGGTGTTCGAGCTGACCCTGCCGACATCCGCGTCGCAGCCCGAGGGCGACTTCGAGATCGTCTCGCGCACCGTCAGCATGAACGAAACGACCTACCGCGCCGTTGCGTCGCCCGGCGGCGTACCGGCAGGCGCGCGAATCGCCTCGTCGCCGACCCTCGAGGAGGGATACCTCGCCTTCATGGTCGCGCGCGGCCGCGCCGAGGCCCTCGTGACCGATGAGCACTTCGGCGAGAACAAAGCCGCCCACACCGCCCAGGCCGGTGACGCAGCAGGATCGGCCGAGACGGGCGCAGGCGCCACGACCTCCGGAGAGGAGGCCCGACAGTGATCTCACTCGCCGCCGTCTGGTCCCTGGCCCGCGCCGAGATGCGCACCATCCGCCGGCTGTTCCGCTTCTGGCTGTTCTCGGGCCTCGCACTCCTCGTCGGCTTGGTGTCGTACGGCTACTACTGGGTAATCCACGGCCTCTTCTCATCCTTCTCGGCGACGGTCGGCGCGATGAGCCCGAAGTTCCTGCTCGCTCAGATGGCTTCGACGCAGACGATGGTTCTCGCGATCGGCGTCGTGTTCCTGGCCTTCGACCTGCGCGCACGGGACCGGCGCGACCGCGTCATCGAGGTCCTGGACAGCCGGCCCTATTCGAACGCCGAACTCGTCCTCGGCCGCTTCCTCGGCGCCCTGATCATGATCTGGGGCGTCGCCTTCATCGGCATGATGATCATCCAGGGCATCGGCCATCTCGGCGTGGCGCTCGGCTGGTACGTGGGCGAACCGGCGATCTGGAGTTCCGTCTGGGCCTACCTGCTGACCGAGGCGCTGCCGGCGCTGGCTCTGACCATCGCCTTCGTCCATGTGGCGTCACTCCTGAGCGGCAACCGCCTGGTCGCCGCGCTCCTGGGCCTCGGGCTGGCCATCGGGCCGTTCCTTCTCTCCTTCCGCGTGCCGACCTACGTCCTGCCGATGCTGGCGATCAACGGCGGCTTCGGCACCAATCCTTCCGAGGTCGCGCCCCAGATCTGGACCGCCTTCAACCTGATGAACCGGGCCACGGTCGCGGCGCTGGCCGTTGGGATGCTTGCGGTCGCCGTCGCCGTCCATCCCCGGCTCGACGACACCCGGCGACGCCTGTGGGCCACCGCCGGCGCCGGCCTCCTGGCGGCGGCCATCGGAACGATCGCGGCAGCCGCGGTCACGGCCGGCAACCGGGTCGACGAGATCGACGACTGGCGCATCGCCCACACGGAACGCCAGAGCGAACCGGTCCTCGACCTGGAACACATCCACGGCGCCGTCGACATCGCACCGCGGGGCCGTCTGACCCTCGATGTCAACGTCCGGTTCCTCGCCGCCGGCGGTTCGCAGGCTCTCTTCAGCCTGAACCCCGGCCTCCAGGTCGACGCCATTGAGGATACCGCCGGCGCGACGCTCGGATTCAACCACCGCGACGGCCTGCTCGAGGTCGACCTCGGGCGCTCGCCGGCCGCGGGCGAGGCCGTCGACCTTCGCCTGCGCGCCCACGGACGGCCCGACCTTCGCTTCGCGTACCTGGATTCCGCGATCGACTTCAACCGGATCAAGTTCCAGGACGCCCAGATCATCCTTCTCGGCGCCCTGAACGGCTTTGCGGAGCGCCGCTACGTCGCGCTGCCCGCCGCGCTGGCCTGGCTGCCGCGCCCCGGCACGTCGGTCGGCCTCACCGATCCGCGAAGGCGTCCCAGAGACTTCTTCGAACTCGACCTGGAGGTCGGCGCCCCCTCGGGCTGGACGGTCGCCGGGCCGGGCAGAGCCGAGCCGGCCGGCGAACGGCAACGGTTCGCACCCGTGGCAGTCGTGCCCGAAGCGGCCCTGGTCGCCGGTCGGTTCGATCGCCGGACGACGGAAGTCGAGGGCGTCGAGATCGAACTGCTCCTCCACCCCCGCCATCTGAGAAACGTGGAGCTCTTCGCCGACGCCCGGGAAGAGATCGAGGCAGTCGCCGCCGAGCGCTTCACCAGCGCGCGCGAGCTGGGTCTGCCCTACCCCTACCGTCAGCTCACCCTGGTTGAGGTGCCCTGGACCCTGCGCTCCTACGGCGGCGGCTGGCGGATGGACACCGAGCGCGCGCCGCCGGGCATGCTGCTGATCAGCGAGAGCAGCCTGCCGACCGCTCGCTTCGAGTTCCTGTTCCGCAACCCGGAGCGGTTCGAGGAGCAGGAGGGCGGTCTGGCGCGGGCAAAGGCCTCCGGGCTGCAGCAGTTCTTCCGCAACGACTTCTCGGGCGGCAACGTGGAGGTCGGCGGCGTCCGCAACCTGTTCATGTACCAGACCGGCGCCCGCGGTCCGGAGGCGCTGGCGCTCGAGGAACTGTGCAACAACCTGGTGAACCGGCTGGTGAACGGCGGCGAATCGTACTTCTCGGCCCACCTGTTCGACCGCGAGTTCGGCTGGACGCTCGCCAGCGTGTTGCAGGGCGCCATCTTCAGCCAGCTCGGCGGAGGCGCCTCCTCGGTCTCCAGCACCATCGTGCAGAGCCTCACCGACCGCCCCGAGGTATGGGACGCCGTTCTCGGCGCCTCGCTGACGGAAATGGACGTCGAAGAGGAGCCGAAGAAAGCGTTGAACGCGCTCTATCTGAAGACCTCGGCCCTTGCCGGCGCAATCCTGGACGGCGCCGGCCGGGAACGGACCGCCGCGATGATCGCGAACCTCATGCGCGACCACCGGGGATCGACCTTCACCGCCGCCGATGTCGAACGGGCCGCTCAGGAAGCCGGCCTGGACCTCGCCGGCCTGGTCGGCGACTTCCTCCACCAGACCGACCTGCCCGGCTTCGTCGTCTCCGCCGCCGAACTCGTGCGGCTGGCGGATGACGACCAGGGCCTGCCGCAGTACCAGACCCGGCTCTTCGTCCACAACGGCGAGGAGGCGCCGGGCCTGTTCCGGCTCCGCTACGCCGTCCGCGCACCGAGCGGCGCGCGCTGGGAGTCCAGCGAGCCAACCCTGATCGCGGGCAACAGCTCCGTCGAATTCGGTCTGGTCACTTCCAGGGTACCGGGCAGGATGCTGGCTTCCCCCTACCTGTCGCTGAACCGCCGGGAGTTCCCGATCGATCTGCCGAGCGTCGACAACGAGACGATCGTCGACGCCGAACCGCTACGCGGCACGCGGCCGGCCGACTGGCTGCCCGCCTTCCTCGAGTCAACGACCGACATGATCGTCGTCGACGACCTGGACCCCGGCTTCTCGATCGAGACGGATGAAGCGGATGCCGGCGGCTTCCGGCTGCAGGGCGGTCTCGCCGGCTTCTTCGCGCCGTCGAACCAGACGGATCAGGGTCTGCTCGTCTATCAGAGCTTCGGCGGAGCGCCGACCGAATGGTCGCGCTACGCACAGCCCACCAGTTGGGGGCGCTACCGCCGCACGACCGCCCTGGCGCCCGCGGGCGAAGGAAACAGCCGCGCGATCTACCGGACGGAGTTGCCGGCGGACGGCCGCTGGCGGGTCGAACTGCACGTGCCGTCTCTCTCGCCCCTGCCAGCCGGCGCCACGGCCGGGTGGCGGGAAGAAGGGCCCCCGTCGCCAGCAGGATCCGTCGAAGTGGGAGCAGGCGACGACCGCGGCGTACGGGTCTCGGTGAACCTGGGGCTGGCTCTCGGCACTTACGACCTGGAGTTGCAGAACGGCGGCGTCTCCCGGCCGATCGACTTCGACGCCGCGGCCGCGGGCACGGGATGGGCGGTGCTGGGCGACTTCGATCTGCTCGGCGGCCCGACCGAACTGGTCCTGAGCGACGAGACCTCCGGCAGTGTGGTCGCCGCGGACGCCGTGCGCTTCATACGGCTCGACGACGGCGCCGCCGCCGGCCGCGCCGAGACCGGGGGCGCGGGGCCATGAGCGCGCGGCAGCCATCCCGCCCGACCGCCAACTTCCGGCGTGCGGGCCTGGCGATTGCCGCCTGCGCCGTGATCGTCGCCTGCGAAGGCGGCGGCAGCACGGACCCCGTCGACTTCCTGGTGCCGGTCACCGCGGCCGAGGTCGAAACCGGCAACGTCGAGGATCTGATCGTCGCCACCGGCACTCTGCGAGCGGCCGAGAGCATCGTCCTGCAGGTCGAGACGCCGGGGAGACTGCTGATCGGCCGCAACGGTTCCGGCGACCGGCTGGCCGAAGGCGACCGCGTCGTCCCCGAGCAGATGATCGCGGAGGTCACCGGCGAGGACGCACGCCTTGCGGCCCGGGTCGACGCAACCCACCAGGCCTACCTGGGCGCAGAGGCCGAACGCGACGCCCGCGCCAAGCTGTTCGAGCAGGAACTGATCAGTGCCGAAGAGCTGCGCCGCGCCGAGATCTCGCTCGAAGACGCGAAAGCGACCTGGGAGCAGAGCCTGCTTACCGAGGACCGCGCGAAGATGCTGACCCCGATCGGCGGCGTGCTGATGGAACTCGCCCGCGACCCGAACGGCATGCCGATCGCCGATGGCCAGCTCGTTTCCCGGGGCTTCCAGGTGGCGCGGATCGCTCCGGTCGCCTCCCTGATCGCCGACATCGACCTCGTGGGCCCCGAACTGGCGCGGGTCCACCCCGGGCAGCGGGGCCGGCTCAGGCACTTCGCCTGGGAGGGCCAGATCTTCGAAGGCGGGGTCGTCCGCCTGTCCCCCGAGGTCGACCCGGTCACCCACACCTTCCGCGCCGAGGTGGCGGTGCGCAATCCCGGCGGCCTGCTGCGGCCGGGCATGTTCGTCGAAGTGACCCTGGTCGTCGAGCAGCGGAACGACGTCCCCGTCATTCCGCGCGAGGCGGTTACCGAGCGCGGCGGCCGGCGCGTCGTCTTCGTCCTCGACGGCCAGCGCGCGGTGCGGCGCGAAGTCGTTCTCGGTCTCGGCGACGACGAGATCACCGAGATTCGCCAGGGGCTGGAGCTCGGCGAGCGGGTCGTCGTTCGTGGCCTCGAAACCCTGACCGACGGCACCCGCGTCCGGGTTTCCCAATAAGAACCGATTCGGCAGCTCTGACCACCGGAGCCCGGCACGATGACTCGAACATCCGGTGAGACCTTCGGCCCCGCCCGCCTGGCTGCGCGCCGGCCCGTAGCGGTCACCGTCACCGCCCTGGCATTCGCCTTGGTGGGCTGGATGTCGTGGCGTGAACTGCCGATCGACCTCCTGCCCGACCTGCGTTCGCCGACCATCGTCGTCGCCGTGCGTTCCGGCGACCGGCCGCCGACCGAGATGGAGCGGCTCTACGGCGAGCAGGTCGAGCAGCGCCTGTTCACGGTGCGCGGCCTCCGCGAGGTGCACCAGGTCGCCCGCACCGGCCGCCTGATCGCCACCGTCCGCTTCGACTGGGACGCCGACATGGATCTGGCGCTGATCGAGGTGCAGAAGGCGGTCAATCCGGTCGCGGCCGACCCCGAAGTCGACGAGGTCCTGGTCCGTCAACTGGATCCGAGGCAGTCGCCGGTGATCACCCTCGGGCTGGCCGCCGAGCCGGAGGGACCCGATCTCGCCGAACTCCGCCGCCTGGCGCGCCGCCAGGTGGCGCCGGCCATGGAGCAGCTCGCCGACGTCGCCGAGGTGCGGGTCCTTGGAGGACGCGAGCTGGAAGTCCGGGTACGCGTCGACCGCTACCGCCTGCAGGCGTTCGGCGTCACCCTGAGCCAACTGGAGCAACGCCTCGTCGCCGAGAACGTCGACATCGACGCCGGCACGCTGGAGGACGGCGGTCAGGTCTATCTCGTGCGAGGCATCTCCCGGTTCCGGAACTCCCGCGATGTCGAGCGGGTCGTCGTGCGCTACCGCACCCAGCAGGCGGAGGGAGGCCAGCAGGTCCGTCAGCCGATCCGGGTCTCCGACGTCGCCACGGTCGAACTCGCCCATGCCGAGATCGACCACCTGGTGCGGGTGAACGGCCAGGAGGGCGTCGGCCTCCAGGTGTTCAAGGAGGCCGGCGCCAACACCGTGGAGGTGTCGCGCACCGTGCGCGCGGCGCTCGCCGATCTGGAGCGCGACCTGCCCCGGGTCAGCGTCTCGATGGTCAACGACGACGCCGCCCTGATCGAGGACGCGATGGACGATCTGTTGAAGGCGGCGCTGATCGGCATCGCCCTGGCGGTCGTCGTGCTGGCGTTGTTCCTGCGCTCCCTCGGTCCGACCTTGGTCGTCGCTTCAGCGGTGCCGGTGTCCCTGTTCGTCGCGCTGTTCGCGATGCGGCTGTGGGGGCACTCTCTGAACATCATCACCCTGGCCGGGCTGGCGCTCGGCGCCGGCATGCTGGTGGACAACGCGATCGTCGTCGTGGAGAGCATCCACCGCCGCCACCGCCCCGGCGCCTCGGCAGCCGACACGGCCGCCCGCGGCACGGGCGAGGTCGCGGGCGCGATTGCCGCCTCGACGCTCACTACGTGCGTTGTCTTCCTGCCCGTCCTCTTCGTCCAGGGTCTGGCGGCGCGCCTGATCGAGGGCATCGCCTTCACCGTCACCGCCTCCCTCAGCGCCTCCCTGGTGGTCGCGATCATGCTGATTCCGGCCCTGTCGCGCTGGCTCCTGCCGCGCGCCAAGCCGGGGACCGCCGCGCCCGAGCCCACGGCCGACGCATCGGCGGCGGCATCCATCGGCATGCCGGTGGACGCCGACGAAGACGAAGCGCGTCCGCTGGGCTGGGCCTTCGGCGCCGTCGAGCGCCTGGTTCTCGGCCTGCTTCAGCTTCGCTGGCTGGTCGTCGGGGTGGCGGTTCTCGCCGCCGCCGGCGCCGTCTACGTTCTGCTCGGACTGGGCAGCGAACTGCTGCCGCCTGCCGACCCGCGGCAGTTCTCGGTGCGCATGGTCGGCCCGCCCGGCCAGCGCGTCGAGGCCACCGCCGGCGCCGTGGCGACGCTGGAAGAGGCGGTCAGGCAGGCTGCCGGCGAGCACCTGCAGGCGATCCAGGCCGAGGTCGGCCGCCTGCCCGAGGACGATCGGCTCGTGACCACGGAGCTGACTGAGGAGAACACGGCCCGCCTGCTCGTCCGGCTGTCCGCCGAAGGGCCGACCGGCGGCCAGATCGTGACCGCCCTGCAGCCCAACTTCCAAGACCTGCCGGATACCGAGATCGAGTGGGAGGTCGGGGCATCGGCGCTATCGCGCGCGCTCGGCTCCGCGGGACCTCCGATCGTGGTCGAGATCGCGGGCCAGTCGCTGCCCGACCTGCGCCTGGCGGCCACCAGGTTGCGCGACGCGATGGCTGTGCGATCCGAACTCTGGAACGTCCGCTCCTCGTTCGAGGGCGGGCCGCCGGAACTCAGGATCGAACTCGACCGGGCGATGGCCGACGGCCTCGGCGTCGGCCTGGAAACGATCGCCCGGGTGCTCCAGTCCGCACTCGACGGCCGCCGGGTCACCCTGCTCTCGACCGGAGACGAGGAGCGCCACGTCGTCCTCTCTCTGCCCCAGCCGCGGCCCGAAGAACTTGCCGAACTGCGCTTCACGAGCAACGCCGGCGCGGACCTCGCCCTCGGCCAGGTTGCCCGCTTCGTCCCCGCCGAGGGCGCCCGCGAGGTCTTTCGCCGCGACCAGCGCCGCGTCGCCCAGGTGACCGCCCGGGTCGCCGAGGACAGCGACTACCCGCGCGCGGTCGCGGCAGCCGGCGAGGCGATCGCGGCAACCGACCTGCCCTCCGGTCTGGTGGTCCGTCTGGCCGGCGAGGAGGAGGAACGCGAGCGTGCCGTCGGCGAACTGCGCTGGGCGGGCCTGCTGGCCCTCGTTCTCGTGCTGATGGTCCTGGCCGGAACGTTCGAGTCCCTGCTCCAACCGCTTACGGTGTTGTTCTCGATCCCTCTGGCTCTGGTCGGCGTCGCCTGCACCCTCGGCTTCCTCGGGCGGCCGGTCGGGGTCATGGCGCTGCTCGGCCTCATCGTGCTCGCGGGCGTGGCGGTGAACGACGCGGTCCTCCTGATTGCCACCGCCCGGCGCCTGCTCGCCGCCGGCATGGAGCGCCGCGCCGCGCTGGCCCGGGCCGCCGCGATCCGGCTGCGGCCGATCCTGATGACGACGCTGACCACCGTCCTGGTCCTGGCGCCGCTCGCTCTCGGCGCCGGAGAGGCCGCGGAACTGCGGAGCCCGATGGCGTACACGATCATCGGAGGCATCCTGACCTCCACCGTCGGCTCGCTCCTCGTCCTGCCCTGCCTCTACCTGATCCTCGACTCGATGCGACTGACCCGGCGCAGCCGCGCCCCGTCCGGCGCCTGAACGGGAAGGCGACGTGAGAGCCGGCCTCGACACCCTCGCCATTCGCCGCCCCGTCGCCGTGGCGATGTTCTTCCTGGGGCTGGTGATCCTGGGTCTGTTCGCCTGGCGACGACTGCCGGTCGAGCTCTTCCCGGCCCTGACCGGCGACCAGATCTACGTCAACTTCTTCCGCCCGGGCAGCGAACCGGAGACCGTCGAGCGGGAGATCCTCCTGCCGCTCGAGGCCCGGATACGGACCTTGCCGCGGGTCGCCGAGACCTGGGGCGAAGTCATCGGCGCCGGCGGCAACTTCACGATCCGTTTCGAACGCGGCGTCGACCTGAAGGTCCGTGAGCTGGAGGTACGCCGGATCGCCGCGGACCTCGCCCGCACCCAGCCGCGAAACGCCTTCCTCGACGTCCAGGCCGACGACACCAGCATCATTTCCGGCTTCGCCATGGTGCTGCAGGTCACCGGCGCGGCCGACCAGGACGCCCTGCACGACCTGGTCGACGAACTCGTCACCCCGCGGCTGGCCGCGGTTTCGGGCGTCAGCCAGGCGATGGTCGGCGGCGGCGCGGCGCGGCAGTTGACCGTCTGGGTCGACCCGAACCGCTGTGCCGCGCTCGGCGTCACCACGGAGCAGGTGACGGCGGCGGTTCGCGCCGCGGCCGGCCGCCTGCGCTACCTCGGCAGCCTGGAGGACGAGGCCGGGAGGATGGCGGTGATGCTCGACGGCCGCCCGATCGGGCCGGTGTCCATGGGCGAAGTCCGGATCGTGCCGGACCGGCCGGCCCTGGTGCGCCACGTCGCCGAAATCGAGGTCGGCCCCGGCCGCCGGCAAATGCTGTTCAGGGTCAACGGCGATCCCTCGGTCGGGGTCATGGTGTTCCAGGAAGAGGGCGCGAACCTGGTTCGCCTCGGCCGCGACCTGCGCCGCCGGATCGCGGAGATCAACGAGGATCTCCAACCGCTGGGCATTCGCCTGCTGAGCAGCTTCGACGCCGCGGAACTCGTCGAGACCCAGATCGACCGGCTCAAGAACCTCGGTCTGACCGGCTTCCTGATCGCTCTCGCCGTCCTGTTCCTGTTCCTGCGACAGTGGCGGGCCGTGGCGGTGGTCGCGATCGCGGTGCCGGTCAGCCTGGCCGCGGCGCTGTCCTTCCTCTACCTGGCCGGCCAGACCCTGAACCTGATCAGCCTCTTCGGCCTGGCGGTCGGCGTCGGACTGCTGGTCGACAACAGCGTCGTGGTCTTCGAATCCGTCCAACGCCGCCTCGAGCGGGGCCGAAGTCCCGACGACGCCGCGGCGGGCGGTATTCGCCGCACCGCCCGCGCGATCATCGCCGCGTCCGTGACCACCGCGGTCGTCTTCGTGCCGCCGCTGCTCGTCGACCTGGGATCGTCGATGATCCGCAACCTGATCGCGATCGCCGCCCTCTCGATCCTGCTGCCGCTGTTCGGTTCCCTGTTGGTGGCGATCGGTCTCGTACCGCTGCTGGCCCGCCATCTCGCCGCGCCCGCGGCGATCCGCCGGCTGGCCCGATTGCGACAGCGCCGCGAACGCTTCGCCGGACAGGCGCCGCCCGACCCGACCCGCATCCTGTTTGCAGGAGTTCTCGCCTCGGCACTGAGGCGGCCTGCGAGCTGGGTCACGTCGGTGGCTCTCGCCATCGTCGTCACCGCGCTCGTGGCCCTGCCCTTTGTGCTCGGAAACTCTGTGTCCCCCGAAGCGGAGATCGCAGACCAAGTCCAGCTCTCCGTGCGCCTCGACGAGAGCCGCAGTTCGCTCGATTCCGCCGTGCGCGCCTTCCAGCCCCTCGAGGCGGTCCACGAAGTCGACGGTGTGGACCGCGTCGAGAGCATGATCCGCGAAGAGGGCGGATCGCTCACCGTCCACCTCGAGCCGCTTGAAGACCGTCCCGAGAACCTGACCGCCGCCCGCGTGCGTCAGCTCGTACGCAGGGCCGCGAACCGGCGCGCAGGCACCGAGATTCTGCGACCCGGCGAAGGCGAAGGCCCGGGCGGTCGGGGCGGCGGTCCCGGCGGTGGCGGCGGCGCCCAGGAGTTGCTCGGGGCAGGGCCGAAACGGGTCATCCTGTCCGGAAACGACAACGACCAGTTGACCGGTCTGGCCACGGAGGTCGCCGAGCGGCTCAAGGAGATCAATGGGATCAGCGGCGCCTTCCCGTCCTCACGGCCCGGCCCCGAGGAGATCCACGTCAGCCCGAACCGTCGCGCTTTCGACATGTTCGGCGTCCTGCTCGACGATGTGCTGCCGATGCTGAGTCTCGCCGGCCGCGAGGGTACGAGCATCAACAGCGGCTTCCCGCTTCCGAGTGGCCGCGAGCTTCCGATCGTCGTCCAGCGCCTGGAAGCTCGCCCGAGCGACGCGGCACCCGAAGACGGGATGCGCGAACAAGGGATGAATGGCGACCGCGACGTGTCGCTCAGTGGCCTGTCCCGGCTGCGCATCTCCACCGGCGCCGGCGTCCTGCCGGTGGCCGCCTTGGCGCAGGTGCGCCGCGCACCGGCTTCGCCGGTGATCACCCACCACAACGGCCGCCGCGAGCGGGAGGTCATCTACAGCGTCTCGTCCGACGTACCCAGCAGCGGACCGGCGCGGCTGGAATTCGACCGCAACCTGGACGAGGCGCTCGCCAGCATCCACCGCCCGCCCGGAACGACGATCGAGCTCGACCGCTCGGACGAGAACACGAGCTGGTTCCGTCGCGTCCTGGGACCGGTCGTGATGCTCGTGTTCCTGGTTCTGGCGGTGGCGTTCGAGTCGATGACCCTGCCGATCCTCGTTCTGCTGGCACTGCCGCTCGCCCTGCTCGGCTCGCTGTGGGCGCTGATGTTCTCCGGCATCGGGCTCGATCCGATGGCGCTGCTCGGGGCGCTCGTCCTCCTCGGGCTGGCGGTGAACCCCGCCGTCCTGCTCGTCGACCGGATGCAGCAACGCGTACTCGGCGCCGGCTGGAGCGCCGGCGCCGCCGCCCTGGCCGCGGTTCGGGAGCGCGCGCGTCCGGTGCTGATGACCAGCGCGACGACGATCGCGGCCCTCGCACCGCTGGCCATCGCCACCGGACGCGAGAACGAGATCTGGCCGCCCTTCGCGACCCTGGTGATCGGCGGTCTTCTGACCTCGACTGTGCTCACGCTGCTCGTCATCCCGGTCGGCTACGTCTTTCTGCGGCGCCTGGACGATCTCTTCAGCCGCGTCGGACCCTGGGTGGTTCTGACCTGGCTCGGCGCGGTGATCGCGGCCACCGCCCCGTTGTTCGTTCTCGGCGTGATCGAGTCCATGTTCTGGCAGGTCACGACGACGGTGCTCATCGCCGGTGCCCTGCTCGGGCTCACTGTGTGGCTGGTGCCAAAACCGCCGACACCGGAACCGGAGACCGACGCCGGACCGCCCCGGCTGGTGGTCCGTCACCTGCGCAAGACCTACGGCCGGCCGGGACCGGTGCGCCGGGCACTGCGGGCATCGACCGACTTCGCCAGACAGGTCGTCGACTGCGGCGGTCAGGCCTTCCACCCCGCCGACGCGCGGGACCGCATCCTGCCCTTGCTCCTGCTGCTCGCCGGCGCGGTCGCCATGGCCTTGAGGTTTCATGCCGACCTGATCCAACTGGGCGCCTGGATCGCTGCCCTGCTGATTGCTTCCCGGTTGCTGACCGAGGTCCGGCGTGCCCGCGGCCGCGCCGACGCGCTTGGTCGAGTCGAGCCGGGCGGCATCGAGGGCGTGCTGACGGCCCTGCTGCCCTGGGCGCTTCTCGCGGGCCTGGTCGGTCCGGATCTCGCCGCCGACCCCGAGGTCGCCGCATTCATCCTTGTGGCCATCCTCGGCACGATCATCCTTCTGCTCCAACTCGGACGTCGCACGGCGCGCCTCGAGACGGCGCGCCGGGAGCAGCGGTCAACCCGCCGACGCCGCTCGCGCGGCTGGCGCGGCATGTTGGTCCGCCTCTGGCGGGCGGCGGCAACCCGGGTCTTCGGTCTCGACCTGCCGATCGACACGGTGAAGGCGCTGGCTGCGGTGAGCTTCGAAGTCGAGCGAGGCATGGTCGGCGTGCTGGGTCCGAACGGCGCCGGCAAGACGACCCTGCTCCGCCAGGTCACCGGCATTCTGGATTCGACCCGCGGCCGCATCACCCTGGGCGGCGTGCCCCTGCTCAAGGTCCGCAAGCGTTTGGCGCGCTATGTCGGCTACCTGCCGCAGGACGCCGGCCTGCCGGGGCGCCTGACGGCCCGGCAATACCTCGAGTACTACGCCGCGCTCTACCAGATCGAGGCGTCGGAGCGAGCGGAGCGCATCGCGTCCCTGCTGCGCGAGGTTGGCCTCGACGAGCGCGCGGACGAGCAGATCGGCGGCTATTCCGGCGGCATGCGGCAGCGGGTCGCGGTAGCCCGCACGCTGTTGCGCCTGCCGCCGATCATCGTCGTCGACGAGCCGACGGTTGGCCTCGACCCGCGTGAGCGCGTCCGCTTCCGTAACCTGCTGTCGCGCCTGGCGAAGGACCGGATCGTCCTCTTCTCGACCCACGTCGTCGAGGACGTGGCGGTGGCCTGCGAGCGCGTGCTGGTGCTCACCGGCGGCCGCATGGTGTTCGACGGCGAGCCGGCGGCGCTGTCACGGGAAGCCGAAGGCCGCGTCTGGTCCTGGACGGCGCCCGGAGACGAAGAGCCGGAGTTGCCCCAGGCTTCCATGCTCGCCGATCGCCAACCCGAGCCCGACGGCAGCAGCCGCCTGCGCGTACTGGCCGCGGACCGCCCCGATCAGCGCGCCGAACCGGTCGAACCGACGCTCGAGGACGGCTACCTCTGGCTGGCGCGGGCGGCGCGCGGCGGCGCCCCGGCGTGATCGCCGTGCTGCGTCTCTCCGCCGTGCTGCTGGCCGGGCGGCGCTACTGGCTGCTGCCCCTGCTGCCCCTCTTATGGCTGGGTGTACAGGTGGTGCTGCTTCTGGCCGGCGCCCGGACCACCTTTGAGCCCGAGGCAGCCCAGAACACGTTGATCGGCGTGCCGGTGGCCGTGCTCGCCGTGTTCCTCGGCGGCCGGATCATCACCGGCGAGCTCGACCAGCGCAGCCTCGAGATCGCCTATACCGTACCGGGAGGCGCACACCGAGTCTGGCTGGGAAAAGTCGCCGCGGCCGGCCTGCTGCTACTCGCCAGTCTGGCCTTCATGGCGTTCGTCACGTTCGCCTTCTTCACCTCCTTCCCCGTCCTCCAGAGCCTCTACGGCGCGGGCCAGGGAGTCGCCTTCTACCTGGTTGCCGCCATGGGGCTCGCCACCCTGTTCCGCAGCGAGGTCGCCGGCGCCCTGACGACGACCGGCCTCCTCGGCTTCAACGGTCTGATCACCGGTTTCGGCGAAAACCCCCTGCGCATCTCGCCATTCTGGAATCCCCTGTCGGTGGACCGAGCCGACGCCGACCAGATGCTCGCGATGAGCGTCCAGAACCGGATCGGCATCGCCCTCGCGATCGCCGCCATCGTGGCGCTCACGTTTTCGCGCGCCGAACGCCGCGAGAAGATGCTCGGCGGCTAAGCCGGGCTCCGCCATCGACTGACACGCATCCGCTGCCACCCAGCCCCGCTCCCTAAGGTCCTCGCCAGAAGAACCGCTCCGAATTCCGTCATAGGTCTATAGGCAGTCCACGTCCCTGCACGCCGCAAGGCGCTGCGGGGCGCCGGACCTGCGAAGCCTTCTCGGCTTCCGCAGGACCTTCCCGCCTAACCAGCGTCGTCGGCCTCTTCGAGGGGTCGACGGCTAAGACAAACCTATGGAACGAAAGGAACCAGAATCATGAAGAAAGTCCTATCTATCGCCGTGGCGGCGCTTGTACTGAGTGTTGGCGGCGCCTTCGCAGAACCGCCTGTCACGGCCGTGGCGGGCGACACATCGGGCGTCGACAGTTGGGGGCTCGAGCAACTCCCGGACGCCGACTTGGTCGCCGTGATGGGCGAAGGGTGGCGGTCGGGAGCTTGCACTCTGGTCGTCAAGGGTGGCGGCTACCTGCTCTTCGGAGCCGCCACCATAGCAGGGGA
Organism: Candidatus Multivorans sp.; assembly: GCA_965238135.1. Taxonomy (GTDB): domain Bacteria; phylum Acidobacteriota; class Thermoanaerobaculia; order Multivoradales; family Multivoraceae; genus Multivorans. Next base: position 1,798,297 of record OZ250177.1, read on the forward strand.
TCCAATCGGGCAAGGTATCGGCCTCGGCCTTGTCAGTGCCGCCCCTGCCATCTGCGCGTAGCCAGGTTCTCCACCGGCGTCATCTGAGAATCTACACGCGCTCGTACTGATGAGGATTCTCTCTTCCGAGAGCACCGGTGGGCCAATGTCCTTCCTCCCGCGTGGGCGCGAGGGCGACGTCTAGTGCACCAACCAGAATGCCACGTGCGACCGGCCGCCGAGCCGCTGACGACGCGGACGCGCCGATCAGCGGTCGGCTGCGTCGCGTGGAATCCGTTGGTATTCGTCGCCCTCGCGTTACTCCCAGTTCTTCTTTCGCAGCAATCGCTCCTTGGCATCGGACCCGAACATGTCCGCCCCGGCCTGGCGCCCCTCGGAGCCCTGGCGTGATCACCTTCATCCGTCTCTCCGCCGTGCTGCTCGGAGGCCCGCGTTACTGGCTGCTGCTACTGCTGCCGCTGCCGTGGCTTGCCGTCCAGGCGGTCCTCCTGTTCAGCGGTTCCGAAACCGGATTCGAACCCGCCGCAGCCCAGAACATCCTGATCGGCATACCGGTGTCGGCTCTTGCCGTGTTTCTGGGCGGCCGGATCATCGCCGGGGAACTCGACGAGCACACCCTGGAGATCGCCTACACCGTACCCGGCGGCGCCCATCGCGTCTGGCTTGGGAAGCTCGCCGCCGCGGGCCTCATCCTGCTTGCCAGCCTGAGCCTGATGGCGGTGCTCACTTTCGCCTTCTTCACCGCCTTTCCGGTCGTCCAGACTCTCTACGGCGCCGCGCAAGGAGCCGTCTTCTGTCTGGCACTGACCATGGGTTTCGCCACCTGGTTCCGCAGCGAGACCTCCGGCGCCCTGGCAACCATCGGGCTATTCGGCGTGGCCGTCCTTCTCAGCCTCCTATTCCCGATTCTGCTCTGCACTTCGCCGTTCTGGAACCCGCTCACGGTGGAAGGAGTCGACGCCGAGCAGTTGCTCGCTATGGCCGTCCGGAACCGCATCGCCATTGCGCTCGTGATCGCCGCCATCGTCGCGCTCACCTTCGCCCGCGCGGAGCGCCGGGAGAAGATGCTCGGCTGAACTCGCGCCCCGGGTTCCTCCTCGCGGGCCACGCAACTCGCGCGCGCTCGCGCACCACGCTGATTGCCATCTCGGGCTCGTGTACGCGCGTGCTCCATTCGCCGAATTCCGTCTAGGTCCATAGCGACCTCACCGGTCTCACGAAACAGAGGCAGTAGAAACAAGACAAAGAAAGGGACCACGAATCATGAAGAGAACCCTGGCTATCGCACTATCAGCATTCGTACTGAGTGGAGGCGCTTCCTTGGCAGTGTCGCCAAGCGCAGCCGCAGCAAAGGACGCTGCAAGCATCGACACCGACCGTCTCGAGACACTCTCGGAAACAGACATCAACGCCGTTGCCGGAAGAGCACGGCGAGTCGTCTGTACCGGCGATCTCTTGATGGCCCAACACCACGCTCTTGCTGGGAATCCAGGCGAGGCAATCTTCTGGCTTGTCATCGCGTATCTCCGCCCGGCCATCTGCTCATGATCGACTCCGTCTGCCAGCCAAGGATGTAGGCGGGCAACTTCCTTCCTGCCATGCCGGAGAGCAAACGGTAGAGTCGCCAGCGATGGCCCACGACCCGGACACCACCCCTGCGTCGGCAACGACCGTCGTGGACGCAGCAGGTCGACTTGTCGTGCCGGCTCGATTCCGTGCGGCTCTCGGGTTCCGAGCGCGGCAGGAAGTGCTCCTCACGCTTGAGGGCGCGTCGATCAGGGTGACAACCGCCGAGGCCGCGCTCAAGGCCGCCGTGGAACGGGCCCAGTCCCTTGCCAGGAGGCATGGCGGCGGCGCCGGAGGCGAGGTCGACGCCTTCATCGCCGAGCGCCGAGCCGAAGCCCGGAAGGAGTGAGGTGGCGCCGGCGCGACCGGCTCAGCGAAACGCCGAACCGATCAGAAGTCGCAGGTCAGACCCGGATACCGGAACGCGGCGCCGGGATCGAGCTGCTTCGGCTTGTCTGACGCCTCCTCGGTGCGGGCGCCGGAGAGCATCCCTTCCATCGCGTAGTTGCCCTCGTGGCAGGCGTACTCGAAGATCGCGTCCTCGGTGCGCTTGAGCGGGATCGAGGCCGTCCAGGGCTTGGTCCAGGTGCCCGGGTCGTTCACCGTGATCGCCCACTCCAGTGTATCGGGGCCAGTGAGTGTGAAGCGCTCCGTGATCTTCAACTGCTCGGAAGAGCCCATGAAGTCGTTCTTCGATGAGTAGTTCGTCGTCTCGACGACCAGGGTGTCGCCTTCCCAGCGACCGCGGGAGGCGCCGTTCCACAGCCGCACGTCCTCGTCGAGTTGCGCCCGGCCGTCGAGCGGGATGACCCGCGCGTCGTGGATCATCTCCTGGTGAATCACGACGTGGTCCTCGCTCTGGAAGACCTGGTGGTAGCCGTTGTAGCCCGGGAAGATGAACGGAGCGCCGTAGCTGATGCAGCGCTCGGGAATCGGACGGTCCAGCCACGAGTCGGCGGGATGCTCCATCAGGTGCTTGACCCGCTTGCAGAGCCGCTTCTTCGCCGGCTCGGTGAAGGGAGGAATCAGACCGTCCGGCGGATCGACGACCAGGGAGGTGCGGTTGGTGAAGTCGCGGTCCGCGATCCAGAACTGGTTGTAGTTGCCGGTCGTCGGGTCGTAGGACGTGGCCTCGGTACGCGCGATCGCGGCGAGCACGAGTTGGTCGCCGAACAGAGCGTCGGCGCCCGGGTTCGTCGCTTCGGCCGCTGCCGCCATCAACTGCTGCATTTCCTCGTCCGTCAGGCGTTCCTTGCCGGCCCAGGCGGCGGGACGCTGCAGCGGCGTCGCGTTGTTGTTCGCCCACACGCCCTGAATGTCGGGATGGCCGTAGCCGGTGCGAGGCATCGTCCAGTCGGCGTCCTTGGCGGCGTTGTTGGCGTTGTTGGCATTCTTGCCCGCAGCGCCCGCGGCGCCCGCGGCGGCGAGAACCAAGAGTGCAACGACCACGGACACCGTCCAACCGACGTTCAAGCGTTCATTCCTTCTCATGCCTGCCCTCCAACAACCGTGTTCAAACGCGTACCGTGATCATAGCCGCGACGCCGGCAGCGCCACGACGCGCCACCCGGTTTCACCAGCCCCAGGCTTTCCCAGCCTCGTCCCAGAGCGCCCAGCACTCCGGCGCCAGACCGGCGTCGAGCACCCAGATCGGCATGTCGGTGACCAGGCCCTCCGGCCCGACCTCGACCGACACCGGGCGTCCGGCGACGCTCCAGCCCGATACGACGTGACCCTTCGCCTGGGCCCCTTCGGCCTCGCCGGCATACACCTCCAGCGAGTCGATGCGCACCCGCCACTTGACGTCCTCGCCCGAGCCGTCGCGGCGGACGAAGTGGATTTCGTCGCCGTAGACCTTGAGGTCCTTCACGTGTTCGTCGGCCTCGATCTGGGCAATGAAGGAAGCCCGCAGACTTTTCTCGTTCGGTTGGGGCACGGTCTCGGCGCATGCCAGGAAGATTCCGGCCACCGCGAGCACGCCAAGGGCGACCAACCGGGACCGTGCCGGGGCGCGGGGCGGGAACGGCACCGGGGCCCGCCGCTTCGATTCAGACGTGGTATTCACGCTGCAACTCTAGCGCCTCAGCCACTGCGCCCCGATTCTCGGCGCCCTCTCCGACCGCTTCGGACGCCGCCGCGTGCTGCTGCTGTCGATGTTCGGCCTCGGCGTCGACTATCTCATCATGGGCTTCGCCCCCTCGGTGGTCTGGCTGTTCGCCGGCCGGATCATTGCCGGCATCATGGGAGCGAGCATCACAACGGCGAACGCCTACATCGCCGACATCTCGACTCCCGAGACCCGGGCCCGGAACTACGGCCTGATCAACGTCGCCTTCGGAATCGGCTTCATGCTGGGCCCAAGCCTCGGCGGCATCGCGGGACCGGCGGTGCAGGGCATCATCGCCGGAACCGTGGCGCCGCACGATCAGGGCAAGGTCCAGGGCGCTCTGACCTCGCTCATGAGCCTGTCCGCCATCGTCGCGCCGCTGGTGTTCACCGCGGGTCTGTTCGGCTACTTCACCTCGGACGCCGCGCCATTCGAGCTGCCAGGCGCGCCACTTCTGGCCGGCTCGCTGTTGATGGCAGTCGCGATGCTGATGCTGGTCAGGACCCTTCGCGTCCATCCGGCCTAGAGCCGTCTCCAATAGAATCGGCGACCAGGAGGTCTACCGATGCCGTTCGACAACAACTCGCTTCCGATGCGACTGTTCACCGCTTCGCACGAACGTTCCTGGAATCCCGGCGACATCGACTACTCGCAGGAGCAGTCGGACTGGCTGGCGCTCACGGGCGACGAACACAACCTGCTCCTGCGGCTCGTTTCGGGCTTCCGGGTCGGTGAGCGCGGCGTGACCCACGAACTCGCGCCGCTCCAGTTCCGCCTCCGCCAGCAGGGCCGGCTCGAGGAGGAGATGTTCGTCACGGCCCAGATGTACGAGGAGGCGCGCCACGTCCAGTTCTTCGAGACCTGGCTGATCGAGGCGCTTCCTGGGCGCTTCGGCGTCGATATCCCCTACCCCGATCTGCACGGCGACATGTTCTCGACCCGGCTGCCCCAGGCGATGCGCGCGCTGTTTACGGATGACAGCCCCGAGGCCATGCTGAACGCGATCATGCTTTACCACTTCTACGTCGAGGGCGTGGGCGCCGAAGCCGGCTACCCCTTGTTTTACTCGATCTTCGAGCGCAGCGGCCGTTTCCCGGCGCTCGAGCGCGGGATCCGGTTGATCCAGCGCGACGAAGCCCGTCACATCGCCTTCGGCGTCTACCTGTTGCAACGGCTGCTCGCCGCGCACCCGCGCCTCATCGACCCGTTCGAGGAGCAGGTCGAGGCCATGCGTCCGTTCGCGGAAGACGGCCCGAACCAGACCTTCGCCGGCTTCGAGCCGGGCAACGCGCCCTTCGGCCTCGAGTACGAAAGCTACCGGCAGCTCTACCTCGACAAGCTGGAAGAGATGCGGCAGAGCGTCTACGACCGCCAGTTGGCGGCGGCGGTCTAGCACGCGGTGAAGCGCACCGCTCCAGCCATTCTCGGCGCCCTGTTCCTGGTCGCCGTTCCCCTCGCCGCCCAGCCGCGGGCGGACCACGTCGTGCTCGTCTCCGTCGACGGCTTCCGCCCTGACTTCTACGTTCCAGGTTCATCCTGGCCGGCCCCGAACGTGCAGCAGATGGCGCGCGACGGCGCGCACGCCGAGGGGGTGCACGGGGTCTTCCCCTCCGTCACCTATCCCTCGCACACGACGATCGTGACCGGCGCACTACCCGCCCGCCACGGCGTCTACTACAACCGACCCTTTGAACCCGCCGGCCAGACCGGCCACTGGTACTGGCACGAATCGGCAATCCAGGTTCCCACGCTCTGGGACGCGGTCCGAGCCGCCGGCAGAGAGACCGCGGCGATCTCCTGGCCGGTAACCGTCGGCGCACCGATCGACCTCCTCGTCCCCGAGGTCTACTCCCTCGACCCCAACGTCGACCGCCTGCTGCCGATGCGCGAGGGCAGCACGCCGGGTCTGTGGCAGGAACTGGAGCGTGAGGCCACGGGGCGCCTCAACCTCCGCAACTACTCCTCCAACTACATCACCCGCGACGACACGACGGGCGCCGTCGCCGCGTACGTCCTGGAGACTTACCGGCCGGCCCTGGTGGCCCTCCACCTCATCTCCACCGACCGCTTCCAGCACGAACAGGGGCGGGAGTCCGACGTCGCCCGGCGCGCTGTCGCCGGCGCCGACCGGGCGATCGGAGCGATCCGAGACGCCGCCGAACGTGCCGGCATTCTCGAGCGCACCGCATTCGTGATCACCGGCGACCACGGCTTCGTCGATCTCCACACCCAGGTCATGCCGAACGTCTGGCTGGCCGAAGCCGGTCTCCACGGCACCGAGCCCGACCGCGGCGAGTGGCGCGCCACCTTCCACCCCACGGGCGGCGGCGCCTTCCTGCGCCTTCGGGACCCCGGCGACGATGCGACGACCGCTGCCGCGCGCGGCATACTCGCCGACCTGCCCCAGGCCGTTCGCCGTCTCTTCCGCGTCGTCGAACGCGACGAACTCGATGCCATCGGCGCCGATCCCAACGCACCCTTCGCCGTCGCCGGAACGCTCGGCGTCAGCTTCGGCGCCGACGCCTCAGGCGACGCCGTACGCCCCGCCGACGGCGGCGCGCACGGCTTCTTCCCCACCGACTTCCCGGAGATCCTCACCGGCTTCGTTGGCTGGGGCGCCGGCTTCGAAGCGGGCCGCACGGTCCACCGCATGGGTCTCACCGACATCGCCGATCTCATCGCCCTGCTGCTCGATGTCGACTTCGAGAGCCCGGACGGCGCGCCGCCGTTGGGTGTGTTGACGAGGTAGGCGCGAGGCCTTCCCCTCAAGTGTCTCCTGATTCTCGACTGCCAGGAGTTCCACGAACTCCCGTCGCCGTCTGGTGTTCATTGGGAAGACACAAACCTCAATCGCTTGATTCGGCTTCCAGGTCCACCAGCGGCGCCAGCTCAGCGAGGAGGCTCGGGATGTCGTTCCGGGCGGTCCGCCACACCAGGTTCATGTCGATGTCGTCGTAGACGTGGACCATCCGGTGGCGCATTCCTCGGATCTCCCGCCACGGGATACTCGGCCGGGTCTCGCGGAAGGGAGCCGACAACAGCCGCGAGATCACGATTCATACATGGTTTCCACCGACCCGAGAATCGCCTCCCGTCGAAAGCGATTCCTGCTTCGCTCCACCGCCCACCAGCTCAGAAGGTCCACTTCACGCCCCAGAATCGACTCCAGCTCATACTCCATCCGCTCCAGGTCGAGCAGAGAGTGTCGAGCCGCCTCGCTGAATCGGGCCAAGACATCCACGTCGCTGCCGGCGCCGAAGTCAGGCCGAAGGACCGAGCCGAACACGCCAAGTTGGGAGATCTGCCAGCGGCTGCAGAAGGATGCGATGTCCTCAGCAGGCCATTCGACGTTCTTGTGCAGGGGAGCGTCCACGTTACGCCTTGGCAGGTCGCGGCACCGTCATCCTAGCAACGCAGGCCGCGCCGGCGCTGCTCAACTCGTCAAGCCCCGGTACACCTTCGGCAACTGCCTCGGCAGGGCCGCGATCTCGTCGATCACGAGGTAGCGGCGCTCGGGGCACATCTCGCGCAGGTAGTCGTGGCCGGCGGGATCGACGGTGATGCAGAAGGTCGAGATGCCCTGGCGCTCCGTTTCGCGCAGGGCCACCATCGTGTCGCGGATGCCGTAGACACGGGAGGCGCGGTCGCTGCCGTAGTCGAAGTCCTGGGGATAGCCGTCGGAGAGGATCAGCAGCACCTTGACCCTCGCCTCGCGCTCGGCGAGCTTCACTGCGGCGTGGCGGATCGCCGGCCCCATCCGGGTGCTGCGCTTCGGTTCCATCGCGGCGATCCGCTCTTCTGCTTCCCGGTTGAGGTCATCGTCGAACTCCTTGGCGACGAAGAACTCGACCTCCTTGCGGCCGAACCCGGAGAAGCCGTAGATCGCGTAGTCGTCGCCCAGCGTCTCGAGCGCGTCGGCCATCAGCACCAGGGACTCCTTCTCGATGTCGATCACCCGGCGGCCGGGCGGCAGGGGCTGGGGATTGTCGGGCCAGTCGAAGTCGTCGAAGACGCCCACGTACTCGGGCGCCGGGGTCTTTCCGGAAGGCGGTTCCGGCTCACACGTAGGCGCCTCGGCGTCCGTCGAGGCGCTCATGTCGAGCAGGAACGCCGCCGCCACGTCGCGGTGCTGGCGGCGGCGGCTCATGTAGACCGCGCCGTCCGGCGGCCGGCCGGCGCGGCGGTCCACGTGGGTCTCCACCACCCTGTCGAGGTCGAGTTCCTCGCCTTCGATCAAACGGCGCACGCGCCGGAACTCCTCCGGCTTGAGCAACTCAAACTGGCGTCGCACGCGCTGCAGCAGGTCGGCGTGGTGGAGCCTCGTCTCATCGACGAACCGCTGACCGGGCACCGCCGTGACTCCGCCGTCCGTCGGCGGCGCTTCGAGCGTCTTCTCCCTGAGGTGGCACCAGCGGCGACGGTAACCGGCGAGTTCGTGATCCCATTCGTCGTAGTAGTGGACCTGCTCGCGGTCGCGGGTCAGGCCCGCCGCCTCAAGCTCCCGTTCGAGCCGTTTCGACAGTTCCTCCAGGCGGGCCGCCAGCTCTTCGGGGTCGAGTTCGATCGGCTCGCCGTCCGTGTCGCCGGCCTCGGCCTCGATCGCCCCGGTAACGTCCAGGTCGGTGAGAGGCAGTCCGGCCGTGCCCGAGAGATCGCCGTCCTGGAGGCAGAGCACGCCGAGCTCGTCGACCTGCAACTGGTCCAGCATGCCCGAGGCCACCGGGCCCGGCGCCACGTCGTCCCGCAACTCGACCTCGGCGGCAAGTTCGGCCCACTCGCTCCGCAGCTCGACCCGCTCCGGCGCCGGGTCGCCGTGGTGGGCCGGCGCCGGAACGTCGAGGGACTGCGGGACGGGGTCCGCGTCTGAGTCTGCAGCGGGCTGGTCAGAGTGGACATCGCCGGCCGGCACGCCGGGGTCGGCCAGGTGGCCGCTTGAACGCAGGGCAGCGAGCGCCGGATAGAGAGAGAGCACCGCCCCTCGGGTGTCCTCGACGGTGGCGCCGGCGTGGAGCAGGGACGCGGCTTCCTCGGGCAAGTCGCTTCCGTGGCGTAGTCCGGCGCCGGATGCGGCCACTTTCAGTAGCCGGCGCTGAGCCAGCAGCAACGCGCCGGCCAGATCGAATAGAGCGGATTCGCGGCGCCGATGTCGCCGCCGCGGCCTCGACGGAGGCGCCGGCGACGACTCCAGGGCGTCGTCGATCAGCCGCAGCAGGTCGCGGCGGACGCCCCGGAACGTACGCGCCAGGGCGGCGTCGATCCGCGCCCCTTCGAGTCGCGCAAACAGCGCCCGGGCCAGGCCTGGCTCCTCGAACCCGGCGAAGAAGTCGGCGAACCGGACCGGGCCGCGGCGGTAGGTGCCGAACAAGACACCGCCCAACTGGTGCAACACCGCCATCCGGTAGACCATGAAGTTCCCGTAGCGGTCGGGAAAGCGCGCGATCCGCTCCGGCAGGTAGAAGGCCGCGCCGTCGGTCGTCGGGCGGCCCGCGGCGGCGGCGCCTTCGAGGTCGACGTGGCCGCCGCGCGACCGGTCGCCGGTCGACAGATCGGCGAGCGGACGTACCTCGGCCGGACGCGCCAGCATCGCCTCGACGTAGATCTCGAGGATGCGTCCGATGTCGTCGAGTTCTACGGCGGTCAAGACAGGAGAGTCGACGCGACCTCAGTCACCGCGCGCTGGACTTCGTCGTCGTCGGTGATCGCCCGGCAGATCGCGGCGACGCACGCCTCGCGCACACTGATGCCGCCCACGATCAACTGAGCCGTGTAGATCAGCAGCCTGGTGCTGACCCCTTCGTCGAAGCCGCGGTGATGCAGGTTGCGAATGCGCTTGCCGAGTTCGGCCAGGTCGCGGGCCAGCGTCACGTCGACGTCCGCCTCGTGCGCGATGATCTCAGCTTCGATCTCCGGCGGCGGGTAGTCGAACTCGAGCGCCACGAAGCGCTGGCGCGTGCTGGGTTTCAGGTCCTTGGCGACGCTCTGGTAGCCCGGGTTGTACGACAAGACGAGCAGAAAGTCGGGGTGCGCGGGCAGGATCTCGCCCCGCTTCTCGATCGGCAGGATGCGCCGGTGGTCCGTCAGCGCGTGGATCAGCACCGTCGTGTCTTTGCGCGCCTCGACGATCTCGTCCAGGTAACAGATCGACCCGTCGCGCACCGCCCGCGTCAGCGGGCCGTCCATCCAGACCGTGTCGTCGCCCTCCAGCAGGTACCGGCCCACCAGGTCCGTGGCGGTGAGGTCCTCGTGGCAGGCGACCGTCACTAAGGGCTGTTCGATACGGGCTCGTGTCCCGGCTTCACCGCCGCGGTAGAGGCGGTGCGTCATGTGTTCCAGGAACCGGGTCTTGCCGCAACCGGTCGGCCCCTTGAGCAGCACCGGCAGCCGTGCCCGGTAAGCGGCCAGGAACAGCTCGACCTCGTTGCCGACGGGCAGGTAGTACGGCGCCTCCAGCGTACGCGTCGGCGCTGCCGCTTCGAGGGGTTGCGTCACGGGTAACCGGCCGGGCTGATCAGCTCTGGTCGATCGCGCGGGCGAGGGCGAAGTCCTTCTCGGTCACGCCGCCCGCGGAGTGGGTGCTCAAGGTGAGCCGGACCCGGTTGTAGCGGATGTCGATGTCCGGATGGTGGTCCGCCGCTTCGGCCAGCTCGGCAACGAAGTCCACGAAACGCACCGCCGCGGGAAAAGTCGGAAACTGGTAGTCCCGTGCGATCGAAGGCACGTCCAGGTCCGCCTCCCAACCGTTCAACTCACCGCAAGCCGCCCGCACTTCGTCTGTAGTCATCGCCATGGCCATCACCTCCGACGCGCGACCCTAACAGTCCGCTGCAAGCGCGGCAGTGTTACTGTCGGCTGCCATGAAATTCGGCATCTTCTACGAGCACCAGTTACCGAAACCGTGGAAGGCGGACTCGGAGCACCGGCTGCTCCATAACTCGCTGGAGCAGATCGAACTCGCGGATCGGCTCGGTTACGACTACGCCTGGGAGGTGGAGCACCACTTCCTGGAGGAGTACTCGCACAGTTCGGCGCCCGAAGTCTTCCTGGCCGCGGCGTCGCAGCGCACCAAGAACATCCGCCTCGGCCACGGCATCGTCCAGTTGACGACGAACCACCCGGCGCGGGTGGCGGAACGCGTCTCGACCCTCGATCTGGTGTCGAACGGCCGCGTCGAACTCGGGCTCGGCGAGGGCTCGAGCGTCACCGAACTCCACCCCTTCGGCCGCAGTTTCCGCGACAAGCGGATCGTGTGGGAGGAGGCGGTCCAGGCCTGCCTGCCGATGTTCTGGAACGAGGGCTGGGAGTACCACGGCCACTACTTCGACTTCCCGCTGCGCAACGTGATTCCGAAGCCGCTGCAGCGGCCCCACCCGCCGCTCTGGGTCGCCTGCTCGCAACTCGAGACGATCCGCTACGCCGCGCATCGCGGCATGGGCGCGCTGTGCTTCAAGTTCGTCGACCTCGACTCCGCCCGCGCCTGGGTCAACGCGTACTACAACACCTTCGTCGGCGATCAGCAGAAGCTCTGCGACTACCAGACGAACCCGAACCTCGCCGTGGTCGGCGGCTTCATGTGCGCGCCCACCGACGAGGAGGCGCAACAGAAGGCAGACGGCTGGACGTTCTTCCAGTTCGCCCTCCAGCTCTACAACAAGGAAGGCCCGTTCGAGCCCCGGTCGAACAACTTCTGGGAGCGCTACCAGGAGTGGAAGCAGACGCCGGAAGGCCGCAAACGCTCCGGCAGCGAACTGATCGGCTCACCCGCCACGATCCGCGAGCGCCTGCTGGAACTCGAGAACGCCCACGTGGACCAAGTCATCCTGCTGAACCAGGCCGGCAAGAACACCCACGAGGACATCAAGAGCAGCCTGGAACTGTTCGCGCGCGAAGTGATGCCCGAGTTCCAGGCCCGAGAAGATGAGCAACAGGAATGGAAGCAGGCCGTCCTCGCCGGCGAACAAGGCCTGGACGAGATCGATACGGCGCCGTTCAACGTGACCGCGCGCCTCAAGCCCACTCTGCCGCCGTCGGAAGAGGCCCTGGCGGCAGCCAGGAAATGGGCAAGCTAGGAAACGCACCGCAACCGCGCCACCGCTTCTACGTAGTCAGGTACGACAACCAACACATTCTCCGAAGGAGACCCGCCCATGTCTTTCCATCCCCTTCGCCGCCACACCGTGCTCGCACTTGCCTGCTGCGGTCTGATTCTCGGCGCCTGCTCTGCCCGCAACGCAGATCTTCCACCACCCCAAGAGGTAGCGGAAGAGATCCCACCACCTCGAGAGCTGACGGAGGAAGAGAAGATCGTCGCTCGCTTCGTCGAAGCGCTCGGTGGCGAGGAGGCGCTGCGCGCGTACAGATCGGCGACCACCAAGGGAACTCTGGACATCGCTGCAATGGGTGTGTCCGGCGACATGACGGTCTTCCAGATGGCGCCCGACAAGAGTCTGATGAAGATGATCATCCCGGGCTTCGGCGAGACCGTCGAGGGCTACAACGGCGAGATCGGCTGGGCGGAGGATGCGATGCGGGGCGCTCGCGTCAACGAAGGTCAAATACTGAAGGACCAGGCGCGCAATGCCCGCTTCTCCGCCGAACTGGAGTACAACGACACCTACCCCGAGCAGCAGGCTGCCGGGGAAACCGAGTGGAACGGCCAGGCGGCCTACCAGCTCGACCTCGTCGACACCGACGGCAACGAGTCATCCCACTACTTCGCCAAGGACACCGGCTTCCTGATCGGCGTCGAGACCACACAGACGAGCGAGTTGGGAACGGCCGACATCACGATCAGTTCGAGCGACTACAAGGAGTTCGGGGGCGTGATGGTGCCGACCCAGATCGTGGTCGGGATCATGGGCATGGAGATGATCCAGACCGTCGAGTCCGTCACCTGGGACGACGTGGACCCCAGCGTGTTCGAGCCCTCGGACGCCATCAAGGCACTGCTGCCGGAGTAAGGCTCGATCCGCTCGAATCGGCGGCTCAATCCGCGTGGCTGCCTCCGGGCAGCCACGTCGCTGCTGCTCGCCGCGGCAGCGCTGACCGCGGCTTCTGCGGAACCCCTCGAAGCTCAGGGCAGCCGCCGGCCGCAGGCGCGCCTGCCCGACTTCTACACGCAGTGGCTTGCCGAGGTTGAGCCGCTACTTGACGACCGCGAGCGCCGGGCCTTCGAACAGCTCGAAGGCCCGGGCGCGCGCGAACGCTTCCTGCGCGCCTTCTGGGCGGCGCGCCCGCCGCGCCTGCTCGAACGCTGGCAAGCAAACCGGCGAGCCCGCGACCAGCTCCGCGAGCGGTCGCCGGCAATGGAGCGCGCCGTGCTGCTGGCCGGCAAGCCGGCTGACCGGCAGATGGTCGAACCATGCGAATCGGCCCTGCGCCGGATCGAGATCTGGACCTACGACCGCTGGCGGCTCGAGCACCAACTCGGCCGGCTCCCAGCGGCACGCGATGGCGACCTGGTGCTGGCGTTCGTCCAGCAGGTCAACTTCGACCCCCGGTCGATGGCCCTGTGGTCGCAGGAATCCGGCGTGGATCTCACCTTCGCCCCCAAAGCGTCGGACGGTGCGGGTGACGACGCCACCCCTCCCCCGCCAGTCGACGCGCTCCGCGTACTGGAGCAGGCGGAGCGCCGCCGCTGCCTGACCGCGAACGAACGCGCCCGGTTGCAGCGGCGGCTCGAACGCGCGGCAGGCTGGCGACGGTTCATCGAGCGCCTGGGTTGGACAGAGGAACCGACCGAGGCCGAAGAACGGACCTCGAGCTGGGTCGACGACTTCCTGCGCGTGGAGGCCGTCCTCGATCCCGCCGCCATGGCCCTGAGCGGCGTCTCGCTGGAGTTCGAGGCCCTCGGCACCGAGAACCGGCGCACCGCGATGCGTGGCCGGCTGCGGCTGCCTCACGAGCATCTCGCCGAGCTCGGCGCCGGGCAGATCCTCGACCGGGTAACGATCACGGGCGATGTGTTTTTCGGCAACCGGCTTGCCGACGCCTTCGTCGTCACCCATCACATCAGCGGCGGCATTCCGGTCGACACGACGGACACCGGCACCCGAGTACCGGACATCGCACTCGACTTCTACCGTCGCCTGCCGGCCGGCGCCTACCGCATTGAACTCCGCGCCGAGGACAACCTCGGGCGCGGGCTCCTCCGCAGCAGCAACACGGTCGACGTGCCGGCGCTTTCGACGCCGCCCGACGTGCCGGGGCTCCACCTGCTGACCCGGCGGGAGACGATCGTCCTGACCCAGTTGCCGAGCGTCGAACTTCTGGCGCCGGACGGCCGGGTGCTGGGCGCCACGTTCACCGCCCGCGCCACAGCCAGCCCCGGCATCGCCGAGGTCGTCTTCCTGCGCGACGGCCAGACGGTAGCCAGGGTCGGCGAACCGCCCTTCGTTCACGCCGTCGATCTGCCGGAGCAGCGTCACCGGATCGAAGTCCGTGGACTTGACCGCGGGGGGCGGCTGGTGGCCCGACACGGCCTCGACATCGAACGGGAAGAGCGTCCGTTCGCGATCGCCCTGGAACGTCCCGACCCGGCCCATCTCGACCAGGCGCTCGATCTGCCGGTCCGTGTCGACCTGCCGTCCGGACACGAACTCGATCGCGTCGACTGCTTCCTGGGCGCGGACCTGCTCGAACGGATGACCGCGCCACCCTTCCGTTGCCGCGTTCCGGCCAGGCTGCGGCTACCCCTCAGCTTCGTTCGCGCCGCGGCCACGCTCCGCTCCGGCGAGCAGGTCGAGGATCTCGCATTCCTGGGCGCCGGGGCGCCTGAGCAGATCGATGTGCGCCTGGTCGATCTCCTCGTCTCGGTCGGCGGCCGGCAGACCGGCCCGGCGACGGACCTCGGACCGGGGGACTTCCGGGTTCTTCACCAGGGCATCGAGGCGCCGGTCCATGACTTCCGCAGCCTCGCGGACCGGCCGATGAACGTTGCCCTACTGATGGACGTCTCCAGCTCCCTGGGACGCAGCGTACGGGTCGCGGCTACGAGTGCGCAGCGCTTCTTCGAACGGGTCCTGACCGAGCGCGACGCCGCCAGTCTCCTCGTCTTCAACCACGATCTCGAACGGCTGACGCCCTTTGTCGGCGACGCCCGGCAGCTTCGCTACGCGGCCGAGGGGCTGCGCGCCTGGGGCGCGACCCGGCTCTACGACGGCATCGCCTACGCCGTGTCCTCCTTCGCCGGACGGCCGGACCGGCGCGCCCTCGTCGTCTTGAGCGACGGCGCGGACACCGACAGCAACCTCGACTTCGAGCGCGTTCTGGCCCAGGTCGAGCTGGCTGGCGTTGCGACCTACCCGATCGCGCTGCGAGTAGGCGACCCGGCGACGATCGATGCGCTCCGGACGCTCGCCGACCGCACCGGAGGCCAGTACCACGCCGCGGAATCGGTGGACGACCTGGACCGCATCTACCGCGAGATTGCGCGCGCTCTTCGTTCGCAGTACCTGATCGCCTTCGAACCGCCGGCGGGTACTATGGCCGGCCCGGATGGGCTCAGGGACATCCGGGTCGAGGTGTTGCGCCCGGGGTTGACGGTGACGGGAGTGCGGAGCCGGGGCCGGTAGCGGCCGCCTTCGGCGGATGCGGGCGAGACGCCCGCGTTCCCTGGGCTTCGCTGCGAAGCGCGCGACCCGAGTTCCCAGGGACCCGCATAGACTGACCGCCATGCAGCGGACGCAGGGGCCGATGGCGGCGATCGAGCGCGCCGTGCTCCGGCCCTGCCGGGAAGCGAGGGGAAACGCGGGCTTCTGGCTCTTCCTGGGCCAGCTCGTGACCACGTTCGGGATTGCGCTCTCGAACATCCTGCTGTTCTTCACTCTGGTCTGGTGCGCCGTCCGGCGGCGACGGCTCTTCTTCGCCGACGACGACCAGGATCGCCGGCGACGGCGACGGCTCCTCTACCCGCTGGCCGCCTACACCGGCTGCTTCGTCCTCTCGGCGGCCTTCTCCTACGAGCCGGCGACGAGTCTTCAGGAACTCTCCCAGCTCTACTCCGTCCTCACCCTGCCCCTGGCGCTCCTGCTGGTCCGGGGCGAACGGCAGGTGCGTGTCGTTGTCAGCGCCGTCATCGGCATCTCGGCCGTCCTGGCCGTCTACGGTCTGGCGCAGTTCGTCTTCACCGACTACGGCCCGCTGCACCAACGGATCCCGGGGCCGTTCTCGCACTACATGACCTTCTCGGGCGTGCTCCTGCTCGGTCTGGCGCTGATCGCCGGCCGCGTCGCGAGCAGCCACGGTTGGCGCCGGCAGGTGAACTGGTTCGTGCTGGCGCTCGTCGGCGCTGCGCTCGTCCTGACGCTCACCCGCAGCGCCTGGCTCGGCGCCTTCGCCGTCGCCACCGCCGCCTTCGCTCTGCAACGCCGGCGCGTCCTGGTGGGCTACGCCGCCGCCCTGGTCCTGGCGGCCGTTTCGCTGGCCGCGGTTGCACCCACCTTCTGGCCGACCTACTGGCAACGCGCCACGTCCATGGTCGACGTCCGCAACCCCTCGAACTACGACCGGCTCTGCATGCTGTGGGCCGGCGGCCGGATGATCGCCGACCGGCCTCTCACCGGCATCGGCCCGGCCATGGTCCGCGAGTGGTACCCGGTCTACCGCCATCCGACCTCGGTGCGGGCGCGGGTCAAGCACCTGCACAACACGTTCGTCCACATGGCCGCAAGCCGCGGCATCCCGTCGCTGCTCTGCTACCTCTGGCTGATGGGCGCGGCGGCGGCCCTGGCGATCGAGCGCTACCGCGGCGAAGGAGGGCGGGCCGGACCCCGCGCGGACCTCTACCTGGGTGCGCTCTTCGCCCTCTTGGCACTCAACGTCGCGGGCCTGTTCGAGGCGAATTGGCGCGATACGGAGATCCAGCGCTGGGCGTTGTTCCTGCTTGCGCTTCCCGTATGTCTGGGAGACGGGAAGGAAGGAGCGGCCCCATGACGACGATGCGCGCCGGCGTCTACCTGGAACCGGGAAGGGTGGCGCTGGCCGAACGGCCGCTGCCGGAACCCGGCCCCGGCGAGGTCCGCGTCCGCATCACCGCCTGCGGGCTCTGCGGCACGGACCTGCATCTCGTTCACAGCCCGCAGCCGATCGTCGCCCCGGGTTCGACCATGGGGCATGAAATGGCCGGCTTGGTCGACGCCCTGGGCCCCGGAGTCGACGGCCTCGCCGGCGGCGAACCGGTCGTCGTCGAGCCGCTCGCGTCCTGCGGCGATTGCGGCCCGTGCCGCGAGGGCCGGGATTCCATCTGCCGGGACCTGGAGCTCTACGGCCTCCGCCGTCCCGGCGGCTTCGCCGACGCCGTGGTCGTGCCGGCGCACCGCCTGTACCGGGTTCCGGAAACGCTCCCGCCAGCCCTCGCCGCACTCGCCGAACCCTTCGCGGTGGCCGTCCACAGCCTGCGTCTGGCTGGCTTCGACGGCGGCAGGCCACCGGAACGCCTGTTGATCCTCGGCGCCGGCGCGATCGGTCTGGCGGTGGCCGCGGTCGCCCGCGCCTGGCAGTTCGACGACATCGCGATCACCGCCCGCTACGAGCACCAGGCGCGCCTGGCGAAGCGGCTCGGCGTCCACGAGTCGCTCGACGCCGCGTCGACGGACGATCTGGCCGGCCTCGACGCCGATCTGGTCGTCGAGACAGTCGGCGGCACAGCGGACACGATGAACGCGGCCGCGGCGGCATTGGCGCCGGGCGGCACGATCAGCGTCCTGGGCGTCTTCCTCGGCCCCCTGACGCTCGATCCTCTGACGCTGCTGGGCAAGGAGGCGCGCCTTCAGTGGTCCAACTGCTACGCGCGCCGCCCCGGCGAGGCGGATTTCGAGGAGGCGGTGCGCATCCTGACCGCGGCCGGAGGAGACCACACCGGCCTGCTGACCCACGAAGTGCCGCTGGACGACATCGAGCGCGCCTTCGAGATCGCCGGCGACAAACGGTCCGGCGCGGTCAAGGTCTCGGTGATCCCGTGAACCGTTCCTGAATCTCCGGCCAATTCGGGTGCCAGGGACGAGCCCGTTCGAACACGCGCGCGGCCCGGAGCACAAGGTCGTCGCGGTGGCGTGGGCCCACGATGTGCAGACCCACCGGCAGACCGGCGTCGGAGAAACCGGCCCGCACCGTGGCGGCCGGATGGCCTGACATGTTGAACGGAATCGTGAACGCGGCGACGCCGGCCGGAACCTGTTCCCGGCCCTCGGTGTGGGTCGGGAAGGGTCCGCGGGCGGGCGGCGGATCGTACGGCACGGTCGGGGTCACGAGCAGGTCGAACCGGTCGAACACCTCGCCGCACCACTGGTTCAGGCGGCCGCGCTCACGCGCGCCCTCGCCGAACGACTCGGGCGTTACGTCCCACGAGCGCTCCAGCGCGTCGGCAAAGGAGTGCGTCATCTCGCGGCGCTGGTTCCGGAGCGACTCGTGCAGTTGCCCGGCGAGAAAGAAGTTGCCAAGCGCGCCCCAGGCCGCGGTCAGCATCGGCGGACCGCCGGGGACGTGCTCTTCCAGGGGCTCGACCGCAAGACCCGCCTCCTGGAACGCTGCCACCCCTTGCGCCGCAACGCGGCCGACGTCCGATTGGACCCGGGCATAGCCAAGGTCCGGCGACCAGGCAATCCGCGTGGAGGCCGGCAAACCGGAGTCGAACACCTCGCGGTAGCTGAGACCCGGCGCCGGCAACGAGGCGGGGTCGCACGGCGAGGGGCCGGCAACGAGGTCGAGGAACAGGGCGGCGTCGGCCACGGTCCGGGTCAAAGGACCGTAGACCGCAGTGCTCGCGTAGTCCCATGACCGCATCGGCCCCCGAGGCACCCTGCCCTGGCTCGGCTTGAGGCCGAAGGTGCCCGTGAAGCTGGCCGGGATGCGGATCGAGCCGCCGCCGTCCGACGAGGTGACCAGGGGCAGCACGCCACCCGCGAGCACCGCCGCCGATCCGCCGCTCGAACCGCCGGGTGTTCGCTCCAGGTTCCACGGTGAGCGGCTCACCCCGAACAGCGGGTTCTTCGTGATCGCGGTGAACCCGAACTCCGGCGTGTTCGTCTTGCCGACGACGATCGCGCCCGCGGCCCGCAACCGCGCCACCTGGGTGGAGTCGCTCTCGGCCACGTTGTCCCGGAACACCCGCGAGCCCATGCTGGTGACCATGCCGGCCACGTCCTCGAGGTCCTTGACCCCGAGCGGCGCCCCTTTGAGCGGGCCCGCCTCGCCGGCGGCCCGCCGGCGATCGGCGGCCTCGGCGTCGGCAAGCAGTTCCTCGCGCGGTCTTGTGCTGACCACCGCGTTCAGGCGCGAGTGGGTCGCCTCGATCCGGTCGAGCGTAGCGCCCATCAGCTCGACGCAGGAGCATTCTCCGGCGTCGAGCTGGTCGAGCAGTTCGGTCAGGCTGAGACGTTCGAAGGGCATCCTGGAAAGTCCTTTCATCGCGGTGAGGGCCGCGACTCTACATCCCGTGTGGCGCGTCCGCGCCACGCGTGAACCAGTCCGTGCGCCCGTCATCGGGCGCACGGATGGCACCCCGGCGGGAGCGCCTCCGGCGCAAGCGGGCGAGACGCCCGCATGTCCCGGGGTCTATCTACTGGGGAAGGCCGGGGATCGCCGAGCAGTCCACCGCTTCCCCGTTCACGGTGCAGGCGCAGTCGCCGCCGTCGCACTCGACATTCACCTCGCACTCGCCCGAGTCGCCGCAGGCCGAGGCGGCGAACTCGAAGGAGTTCGCGTTGTCGACGTCGACCGTGCAGTCCTCGCCGTCCTCGCAGTCGACCTTGACCTCGATCACCCGGGCTTCGCCGTGGCCGCCCACGGCGCCAGACACCGCGCTGGACATCGCGACCCGTCGCTCGCGCTCTTCGAGGGCGGCGCTGATCTTCTCCATCCGGCCGTCCCGCCAGACCTCGAGGATCACCGTGTCGCCGTCCTCATGACCGCGGATCGCGTGCGCGAGCGACGACGCCGAATCGACTGCTACGCCGTCGACCGCCGTCACGATGTCTCCGACCTCCACGCCGGCCCGGAAGGCCGGGCTGCCGTCAACGACCTTCCCGACCATGACGCCCGCGTCCTCCGGAACGCCGAAGTGGACCCGGAGCTCCGGCGTCAGATCGGAGAGCTGGACGCCGAGAAAGGCGCCGCCGCCGTGGGCCGCATGCAGCCTCGGTGCGGCCTCGCCGAGCCGCTGCATGACCCGGTGCATTCTGTGTCTGATCGAGTTGCCTTCTTCTCTGTTGCCGTTCTCATCCTCGATCAGGATCACGTCGTGGCCGCTGCCCTTGAGAATGCGGACATTGTCCTCCGACACCCATTCCGTATCGCCGCCATGAAGAATCCGGACATCGCCGTCGTCGCCGACGAAGACCACCCGGCTCGACTGCTCCTCGCAGTCCTCGCCGTCCGCGCACTCCACGATCTTCTTGACGTGGATCTTCCGGACCTGCTTCTCCTCGCCGTTCTGCGCAATCGCCGGCACAGCCACAGCCAGTGCCAAACCCACTACCAACCAGAACTTCATTCGCGACATGGTTCGATCCTTCTCCTGTTCGTCTCTATCGTCGACGCGCCACAACCGGCCCGCCTCTGCAGTGTAAACGCCGCTCGCGCGGGTTTAGTTCCAGGACCAACCGTACCCCGATAGCTCGTGGCCCCCCGGCGCCGGATCAGCCTTCCTCCATGGATGCCCGCACGGTGCGCAGATCCTGGAGCGCCGCCTTGGCCATCGAGCCGCCGTCGCGCGCCACCTCCACGAACCGGAACCCCTGCCTGATCCGCTTCGGCGCCTCCTTGACGGTGCCGGCGACTCCGGCAAACAGCCCGTGCCGCTTGCAGCCATCGAGGATCTTGTCGATCGCGGCGATGAACTTCTCGTCCTCCTGGTCCGCCGCCGGCCTCAGCCCCAGCGACACGCTGAGGTCGCTCGGGCCGACGTAGACGCCGTCGACGCCCGGCACGGACAGGATGTCGTCCAGGTTGTCGAGCGCCTGCTGGGTCTCGATCATCGGGATGCAGTAGATCTGCTCGTTCGCCTCCTCAAGGTAGTTCCCGCCGTAGAGCAGGCCGGCCCGGAAGGGACCGAAGCTGCGCTTTCCGCGCGGCGGGTACCGGCAGGCGGCCGCCGCGGCTTCCGCTTCGGCACGGCTGTTCACCATCGGAATGATGATGCCGTGAGCGCCGGCGTCGAGCATCTTGCCGATGATCCCGGGCTCGTTCCAGGGCACGCGGACGATCGGCGTCGTGTCGGAGGCGGTCATCGCCTGCAGCATCTCCGTCGCGCGCTGGTAGTCGACCAGCCCGTGCTGCATGTCGATCGTCGCCCAGTCGAAGCCCAGGCGAGACATCAACTCGGCGCTGTGCGTGTCAGGAAAAGCCAGCCAGGCGCCGAGCGCCGCCTCTCCGTTGTCGATCTTGTCGCGCAGACGGTTCTTCATCGGCATGGCCTCGACCCCCTTCTTGGAACTCCAAGGTGAACCCGTGTGGCGCGTTTCGCGCCACACGCGAACCAGTCCGAGCGCCCGTCATCGGGCGCTCGGATGGCATGTGGCGGCGGAGGTTAGCAGCCAGCGGCCTGGCGCCCGCCGATCAGGGGATCAGAGACTCGTCGGGCGTAAGGGACGCCGCGAAGCCGGCCAGCAGATCGGCGGAGTGATCGATGTCGCTCAGGGAAATCGTCTCGACCGCGCTGTGCATGTAGCGGTTCGGGACGCTGATCAGCCCGGTCGCGACGCCGGCGCGGGTGATCTGGATCGAGTTCGCGTCGTTCGGCGCCGCGCGCCCGAGGGCCGCCAACTGGAACGGGATCTTTTTTTCCTCCGCAATCGCCTCGAGCCGATCGCTGACCCTCGGGTTCATGTTGGGCCCCCGCACGATGACCGGACCGCCGCCCAGGCGCAGGTCACCCTCCTGCCGCTTGCTGATCGTCGGACAGTCCGTCGCGTGGGTCACGTCCACCGCGATGCCGACGTCGGGGTCGACGCCGTGGGTGCTGGTGCGGGCGCCGCGCAGGCCGATCTCCTCGCACACCGTCGACACCGCGTACACCGCGACCTTGGGGTTCCTCTTTGCGACCCGCCGCAGCGCCTCGATGACCACCCACAGGCCGGTCGTGTTGTCCATCTTCGGAGCGTTGGCCAGGCCGTTGCGCAGTTCCCGGAAACCGAGATCGAGCGTCACCGGATCGCCGACCCGCACCACGCTCTTCGCGTCGTCGCCGTCCGTCGCGCCGATGTCGAGCCAGAGGTTCTCCATCTTCACCGCGCGCCGCCGCTCCTCGGTGTCGAGCAGGTGGATCGGCTTGCGAGCGATCACCGCGGATACCGGACCGGCCTTCGCCCACACGGTCATCCGCTGGCCGATCAACTGCTGCGGATCCCAGCCTCCGATCGGCTGCACCCACAGGAAGCCCTTGTCGTCGATGTAGCTCACCAGGAGGCCGATCTGATCGCAGTGGCCCGCGAACAGCACGCGGCGGCCGTCCGGCTTCTCTCCGGCCTCGACGTTCACCGCCGCGATCACGTTGCCGTGAATGTCGGTCGAAACGTCGTCGGCGAACTTGCCCGCGTAGGCGCGAACGACTTCCTGCACCGGCTCCTCGTGGCCCGAGGGGCTCGGCGTGGCCAACAGATCGATCAAGAACTTCCGCGCTGTCTTGTTCACTTGGCAACTCCCAGCCGCACAACACCCGACCGTCGATCACGATCGGGCGGCTACCGCGGCCGTCCTGTTTGTTTCGTGTCCCGGAATCTCAACGTCCTCTGCGGCGCTGGCGGCTGCTGTACGAGCGCAGCGCGCGCAGGAGGTCGATCTTACGCAGAGCGGGCCAGTGCGTGTCGCAGAAGTAGTACTCGGAGTAGGTGCTCTGCCAGAGCAGGAACCCGCTCAGGCGGACTTCGCCGCTGGTGCGGAGGATCAGGTCGGGCTCGGGCTGGCCAGAGGTGTAGAGGTAGCGCTCGATCGACGAGGCGCTGAACTCGTCGGCGACCTCGTCGAGCGACTTGCCGACCGCCGAGTTGTCCAGCAGGTAGTTGCGGAAGGCGCTTGCGATCTCCTCCCGGCCGCCGTACGCCATCGCGATGTTCAACCGGTAGCGGTCGTAGCCGCTGGTTGCCGCCTCCGCCTCGCGGATCGCGGTCTGAAGGCTCTCCGGCAGCAGCTCGATCTGCCCCAGAAAGCGCACCCGTATTCCTTTCTCGTGGACATCGTCATGGTTCGTGAGTTCCCGGGTCTTCTCCTCGAACAGATCGAACAGGGTCTGCACTTCCTTTGCGGAGCGATTGAAGTTGTCGAGCGACATGCTCCACACGGTGACAGTCGAGACCTGCGCCTCGTAGCACCAGTTGAGAACCTCCCACAGCTTCTCGGCGCCCCGGAAGTGCCCGGCGCTGACGTTGCCAAGCCCCTGCTGGCGCGCAAAACGCCGGTTGCCGTCCATGATCAGCCCGATGTGCCGGGGCAGCCGCCAGGTCCGCACCTTGGACTCGAGCCGGCGCTGGTAGACCACGTAGAACGGCCACTTGATCAGGGCCTTGACGCGCCCCCAGAGGTCGCTCGCAGGACGTGTTCCGCGCACCGGCACGGCACCGGACTCGACCGAGTCGAAGACGCTCACCGGGAATCTCCCAGCCGGTCAGCGGGCTCGGCGCGCGGGAGGCTGTTCACGCTTGAAGCTCTCTCTTTACGCTGTGGTATTTTCCGCCGTCGTCCATCCGCCGCCCTTTGCACATCCACTGCAAGCCGCCCAAGGCCACCCCAACGATGACACCGAGAGACTCACGGGAGTCCGTCCGGCATCATAGCGACGTTCGGGGTCCCGGGGGCGGAGAGTCACTGAAGCCGGCCCGAGATCGGCAACGCCGCCCATGGCGTCCGATCTTCCCGGCCCTCGCGTTGTTCGCTCTCACCAGCTTCGCCGGGCCGGCGCCCGCGCTCGAGACGACCGAAGTCTAGGAGGCGCCACAAGCGCGCTATCGTCCCGACTGTGACTGTAGTCATCGCCGGGGGCGGGGACATCGCGTACCTGCTCGCATCCTCCTTGGCACGCGAGGAGGATGTCTTCGTCGTTCTGCCCACCGAGACGGCTCGCGGCCGGTTCGAACACCTCGACCTGCAGATCACCGTCGGCCCGGCGGCCAGCCGCACCACCCTGAACCAGGTCGGCCTCTCCGACCGGGACACCTTCATCGCCTGTGCCGACTCGGACGAGCGCAACATCATCGCCTGCCTGGCGGCGCGCGGCCGGTCACAGGCGACGACGTACTGCTTCATCTCCCAGGACGAACACTACGAGAGCTTCAACGACCCGGAGCAGACGACACTCGAAGAGGTCATCGACCACCTGATCTGGCCGCAGTGGTCGCTGGCCAGGGAGATCGCCCGGATCGTGCTCGAGCCCCGGGCCCTCGACGTGGAGAACTTCCACCGCGGCCGGGTCTGGCTGATGGAGTACCGGCTGCCGGCGGACTCCACGCTGTGCGGACCGACGCTGGCCAACGCGCCCCTGCCCAGGAACACCCTGGTCGTCAGCCGGGTCAGGAACGGCGAACTGATCGTTCCGCGCGGGCAGGACCGCCTGGAAGCCGGCGACAAGGTCCTGTTCATGGGTCGGCGGACCGCGCTACGGCAGGTGGCCAAGCGATTCTTCGCCGCGCCCGAAACCGTTGTGCGCAGCGTGACGATCATCGGCGGCGGCCGCACCGGCAGGCTCCTGGCTCAGGAACTGACGCGAGGCCTCTGGCCCGAAGTCCGGGTCATCGAGGTCTCGCGACGGCGTTGTGAGGACATCGCCGGACAGGTAGGCAGGGCGATCGTCTTCTGCGGCGACGGCACGGACTTGGAGGTCCTGGAAGAAATCGGCGTCGCGCGCAGCGATGCTCTGGTCGCCATGGCCGGTGACGATCAGACGAACCTGCTCTGCTCCCTGATCGCCAAACAGCTCGGGATCCCGAAGGTCGTCACCGGAGTCAGCCACGACACGAGCAGCGCACTGTTCGAGCGGGTCGGCGTCGACGTGACCCTGAACGCCCGCGCCGCCGCGATCGCCGAGGTCCTGCACCAGATCCAGGCGCCGCGCCTGGAGTACCGCGCCACACTCGAGGACGGTCGGGCGGAAGTGGTCGAAATCACCGTCCCGTCGGACTTCGAGGCTCGGCGCCTGCGCGACATGGACATGCCGACCGGCGTCATCGTCGGCGCCGTGCTACGCCAGTACAACACGATCGTGCCCGGCGGAGGCGACGAGGTGCGGCCCGGCGACCGTCTTCTGGTCGTCGCCGCGGCCGAGGCCGCCGATACCGTCGGCCCGGCCTTTGGTCTGGCGCCGGAAGCCGACTAGCGCCGCCAAACCGCTCGCTGACTCGCCGTTTGGCCCCAGCCCCCACCTCACCATGACGCTGCACCGCAAACCTCACTCAGTGTCGTTCCGCGGCGCAGCGTCATAGAAGCCGCCGGCCGTGCGCGTTTCCCTGGTTCTCCGCACGACCCTGGCGCTGGTCGGTTTCTTCGGCGTCGTGCTTCTGGCGCCGTCGGCGGTCGAGGCCGCCTACGGACACAGCCGCAGCGCGCTGGGGTTTCTGGGCGCGGCGGGCCTCGCCGTTCTACTGGGAGCGGCTTCGCGGCTGCTGCCCGGTCGGGGGCTCGAAATGCGGCGGATGGAAGGTCTGGCGACCGTTGCCGTGGCCTGGCTCTTCCTGGTGCTGATCGGCGCCATCCCCTACTCAGTGAGCGGCTTCGCCCCCGCCGACGCGCTCTTCGAGTCGATGTCGGGCCTGACCGGCACCGGCGCCACAATCCTCACCGACTTCGACGCGGTGAGTGAAGGCATCTTCCTGTGGCGCAGCCTGAGCGAGTGGGTGGGCAGCATGGGCATCATCGCCCTCTTCATCGCGGTGCTGCCCGCGCTCCGCATCGCGGGCCGCCAGATGTTCTTCGCCGAAGCGCCCGGGCCCACGGAGGAGCGCCTCACACCTCGCATCCGCAACACGGCGCTCTACCTGTACACGCTCTACGTCGGCCTGACCGCTCTCGAAATCGGCCTCCTGATCCGGTTCGGCATGCCGCCCTTCGACGCCATCTGCAACTCCCTGAGCACCGTGTCGGCGGGGGGATTCTCTCCTCACCCGAGCAGCATCGGCGGCTACAGCAGCAGCCTGATCGAGTGGACCGTGATCGCCTTCATGCTCCTCGCCGGATCGAACTACGCCTTCCAGTTCCAGGCCGTTCGAGGCCGCCCGCTGACCCTGCTGCGCAGCGAGGAGTTCCGGCTCTACCTCCTGATCGTCGTCGCCGCGACCCTGCTTCTGGCCTGCACCTTGAAGAGCGACGAGGTGCCGCTGTGGGAGTGGATCGCAACCGACGCCCTGTCGGAGGACACCCTGCGGCGCGCGGGTTTCCAGGCGGTCGCGATCATCACTACAACCGGATTCGCGACCGAGGATTTCGCGCTGTGGGCGCAGGCGAGTCAGACCATCCTGCTGCTGCTCATGTTCTGCGGCGGCTGCGGCGGCTCCGCGGCCGGAGGCCCCAAGCTGGTGCGGGTATGGCTGATCGCGAAGTCGACGCTGCTCGAACTGTTCCAGACCGTCTTCCCGCGGGCCGTGCGGCCGCTGCGCCTGGACGGCCGGAGAGTGCCGGACGACGTGATCCACGCCGTCGTGTCGTTCCTCCTGCTCTACCTCGTGCTGTTCGCCGTGAGCGTCGGCGTCGTCGGACTGGCCGGTACGGACATGCCAACCGCGGTGACCGCCAGCATCGCCACCCTCGGCAACATCGGTCCGGGCCTGGGAGACATCGGACCGTCCAGCAACTACGCCCACTTCTCCGACCCGATCAAGGTCTACCTGTCGCTCAACATGTGGATCGGGCGGCTGGAGATCATCACTGTCCTGATCTTCCTCCACCCCGCCGCCTGGTTGGGGGTTCGCTGGCGGTAGCGCTGCTAAAGTGCGCGCCCCATGGAACTCCTGGCGTCCGGCTACACCCTGATCGAAGGACCCCGCGTCGACGCCGAGGATCGCCTCTACTTCAGCGACGTGCATAACGGCGGCGTCTACCGCCGCAGTCCGTACGGCGAGATCGAGACCGTGGTGCCGAAGCGTCGCGGCGTCGGCGGCATTGCACTCCACGCCGAGGGCGGCATCGTGTGCTCGGGCCGCAACATCTGCCACGTCCGGGACGGCGTGACTCGGGTCCTCTTCGACCCGCCCGACACGCCCGGCTTCAACGACCTGTTCGTCGATGCCGAGGGCCGCGTGATCACCGGCACGATGCGCACGAGCCCGTTCACCGGCAGCCAGGAGCGGACCCCCGGGGAGTGCTGGCGGATCGAATCGGAGGGCAACGCCACTGAGCTCTACGGCGACATCAGCCTGACCAACGGCATCGGCTTCTCACCGAACGGCCGCACGCTCTACCACGCCGATACGGCCCGCAACCATGTCGTCGCCCACGACATCACCGACGACGGCCGGTGCGTCAATCGTCGCGGTCTCGCCTCGCCCGACCGCGGCCGTCCGGACGGCCTCGCGGTCGACGAGGAGGGCTGCCTCTGGGTCGCCTGCTTCGCCGGCGGCTGCGTGACCCGTTTCGCTCCCGACGGCAGGATCCTCAGCCACCTCGACGTCCCCGCAGACAACATCACCAGCGTCTGCTTCGGCGGCAGCGACCGGCGCGACCTTTACGTCGTCACCGCCGGCAACCAGGACGATCCCGAGAGCAGCGGCTCGATCTTCCGGACCAGGGCCCCGGTGGCGGGGCTGCCGGTGCCCAAAGCCACGATCTGACCCGGAACCGACCCTCCGGCCGCGCCGGCCCGCGCAAGCCCCCGGCTCTTGCCCGGAGCGACGCAAGGAAGTAAGGTTTCCTTGCTTAGCCCAGTCGTCCGTCGCACCCTGTGAGGAAACGATCATGCTCGCCAAGCTGACCTCCAAGAACCAGTTGACTCTGCCAAAGGCTGCCACCGCCGCCGTGGACGCCACCGACTACTTCGAGGTGGCCACAGAGAACGGCCGCATCGTTCTGACGCCAGTGCGCATCAACCGCGCCGATGGTGTTCGCGCGAAACTCGCCGAACTCGGCATCTCGGAAACCGACGTCAGCGACGCCGTTGCCTGGGCCCGCTCGGGCGAATGACGCCGGTTCGGCTGGTTCTGGACACGAACGTCCTGGTCTCGGCGCTCCTCTTTCCCTCGGGCCAGGTGTCGTGGCTGCGCGACGCTTGGCGTTCAGGTCGCATCCGACCGATCGCTAGCCGGGCTACCACGGCCGAACTGATGCGGGTCCTTGCATATCCCAAGTTCGGGTTGACCGGAGACGAGCAGCAGGATCTTCTGGACGACTACCTGCCCTTCTGCGAAGCGATCGTCGTGCCGGACCCACCGCCCGCGACACCCCCGTGCCGCGACCCGTTCGACCAGCCCTTTTTGGAACTCGCGCTCGCCTCCGCCGCGGAGGCCCTAGTCACCGGCGACGCCGACCTGCTTGCGGTCGCAGGAGAGTTCTCCGCACCGATCCTGTCCCCCACCGCTCTCGAACGCCGACTCGACAACCCCACGAAGCGGCGTGGGCCGGGCAGGGTGTGAGAGGAATCTTCGTCCCGCAGCAAACGCCCGCCCCTCAGCAAGCTCCCAACGTGCGCGCCGGCGGCGACGAGCAGCGTTGCGAAGAGCGGGATCAACCGCAGCCCACGACTCCGCCGTCGACCGTGAAGGTCTGGCCCGTGGTCCACGAGCCGGCGCGCGAGGCGAGGTAGACGGCGATGCCGGCGCAATCCTCGGGCTCGCCCAAACGCCGTAGCGGCGTGGTCGCCTCGACCCGCTTCCTGTTCTCGGGGTTCTCCCACAGCGCGCGGGCAAAGTCGGTCTTGACCAGGCCGGGGCAAACGCTGTTGACGCGGATGTTGTCCGGGCTGAACTCGGCCGCCAGGTTGCGCGCAAGCTGCATGTCGGCGGCTTTCGAGATCGCATAGGCGCCGAGCATCGAACTGCCGCGGAAGCCGCCGATCGAGGACACGACGATGATCGAGCCGTCCTTGCGCTCCTGCATCTCGGGAATCACCATCTGGCACAGCCAGTGGACGCTCCTGATGTTGACCTCCATCACCTTGTCGAACGCCGTGTCGGGAATGCCGAGACTCGAGCCGTAGTACGGGTTGACCGCGGCGTTGACGACCAGGTTGTCGATCTTCCCCCAGCGCTCCCGGGTCGCCGCAACCAGGCGTTCCAACTGATCCTTGTGGCCGACGTGGCAGGGATGCGCCATCGCGTCGCCACCGCTCTCGTTGATCCCGGCCGCAACCGCCTCGCAGGCATCCGCCTTGCGGCTCGATATGACGACCTTCGATCCAAAGGCGGCGAGCGCCTCGGCCATCGCCTTGCCGATGCCCTTCGTCGATCCGGTGATGACGCTGACCTTGCCGGTCAGGTCGAACAGGTCCTTCATTGTCCGTTCTCCTCGCAGCCCCAAAGGGGCCGTAACCGTTTGTGTCCAGGGAAGCAGCAGAGGCTACCAGCCTGCCAGGCGCTGCTACAGTCCCCGCCGCGATGACCAATGCTCGGCGGCAGCACGGCCTTGATCCGACGGCGGTTGACCACCGCGACCTCGCAGATGCTCCACACTCAAGCCACCCACCCGCCGACCCGATTCCGATGCGGGTCGGCATGACCGCGCCCGAAGCATTCCCGGCGGCCGAGATGGCCGAGGCGGCCGGCCGCGCGATCCTCGACATCGGAAAGGACTTCGCCCTCTACCCCGGCGACCTCGGCCATCTCGGTCTGCGCGAGGTGCTTGCCCAGCGCGAAGCCGACCGCGAGCGGGCGGCGTTCGACCCGGCCGAAATCGCCCTGACGAACGGCTCGATGCAGGCAGTGACACTGGTCGGCCGGGTTCTGATGAAGCAGCCGGGCAACATCGTGATCACGGAGGAGACCACGTACTCGGGCACGCTCGGCGCCTACCGGGGCCTCGGCTACCGCCTCGTCGGCGTGCCCACCGACGAGAACGGCATGGACGTAGGCGCCCTGCGCCGGACGCTCGAAGGGCTTCGGGCAGCCGGGGAACAGCCACGGTTCATCTACACACTGCCGACCTACCACAACCCGACCGGCGCCGTGATGCCGCGCGAGCGGCGGATCGAGATGATCGAGGCCGCGCGCGAGTTCGACGTTCTCCTGGTCGAGGACAACTGCTACGCCGACGTCCACTACGACGACGCGCCGAAGCCTCCGCCGTCGCTCTACACCCTGGCCGAGGGCCAGGGCGTCATCTACATCGGGTCGCTGTCGAAGATCCTCGGCGCCGGCGTCCGGATCGGCTACTTCCTGGCCCGGCCGCCGCTGCAGCAGCGGCTTCTCGACCAGCGCTTCGACGCCGGCCAGAGCGTGCTCTCCTCGAGCATCGTCGCCGAGCTGTTGCGCGGCCGTCTGCCCGCCCAGATCGAACGCAACAACGCCGCCCTGCTGCCAAAGCGCGACGCGCTGCTGGCCGCGCTCGCCGCGGAGCTCGGCGGCATCTGCACCTGGCGCAAGCCGGCGGGCGCGATGTTCCTGTGGGTGGGCCTGCCGCCCGAGGTCGACCGGGCTGCGCTGTTTGCCCTCGGCGAGCGGCGGGGCCTCGAATATGGCTACGGCGCTGCCTACCATGCAGACGGCCAGGACGTGCCGTTCCTGCGCCTGGCCTATGCCCGCCCCTCCGTCGCCAAGATCCACGAAGGGGTCGAGCTGCTGGCAGAGTGCCTGCGGGACTTGGCGCCGCAGCGCTTCGCTTAGTCGACGTACCCTAGCGCCTTCAGCCTGCGCCGCAGATCCTCGTCGATCTCGTCTTCGTCGATCTCGAGGGCGGGTTCTACTTCGCCGGCGAGGCCGCGATCGGCGAGCAGGTCCAGCATGCGTTCGACGATCTCCGGGCGACCGGACGCGAGGTTCTCCCGCTCGCCGGGATCCGTCTCCAGGTCGAACAGCATCGGCTCGCTGCCCTGCGACGGCGACGGCGACTGCGTCAGCACCAGCTTGTAGCGGCCGCGGATCACCGAGGCAGCGCGATGACCGTCGACGTCGAGATGGGTGTACACGCCCCGCCGGCCATCGCCGGCACGCCGGGCTGCGAGCAGATTGCGGCCATCGGTAGCGGGCGCTTCGATGCCGAGATAGGCGAGCAGGGTCGGCAGCAGGTCGACGTGCTGGGCGGGCGCCTCCAGACGCCGCGGTGCGATGCCCGGCAGACGCATGACGAAGGGGATTCGCAGCACCTCCTCGTAGAGCGAGATCCCGTGTTCCCAGCGGCCGTGCTCCTCGAACTCCTCGCCGTGGTCCGACACGTAGATCACCGCGGTGTCACCGGCCAGACCGCGTGTCTCGAGTTCATCGAGGAGCTGGCCGAAGGCGCGGTCGTTCTGGGCGATTTCCGCGTCGTAGAGCCGGGACAGTGCCTCGGCCGTGCCGGCATCAGGCGCCACCTCGCCGCGGTTCAACTGCAACAGGTAGTTCACCGTACGGTACTCCGCAGGCGCCCCGCCGGCGTCGAACATCTGCTCGAACTCTGGCGCCGGCGCGTAGGGGCCGTGGGGGTCGATCGCATGGAGGTAGAGAAAGAACGGATCCTCGGCGCCCTGCCGCTCATCGAGCCAGACGCGGACCCGGTCCAGCATCGTCTCGTCGCGGTCGCGGTCCTCGCTGCGAAAACGCGTGAAGCCCTGAGCGAACCCGAAGGCCCGGCCGACGTTCGGATTGCGGATGAGGCCCAGGCCTTCGTAGCCGTTGGCGGACAGGATCTCCGTCAAGGTGACCGCCTCCTCGGGCAGCACGGAACGACGGTCGACGGTGCGGTGCCCGGGCGGCAGGAGGCCGGTGAACAGGGATGCCACCGCCGGCCGGGTCCACGAGGACTGGGCGTAGGCGTTCTCGAACAGGACGGCGCCCTCCACGAAAGCGTCCAACCGAGGCGAAGTGGGCTTCTCGTACCCGTAGACGCCGAGGCGGTCCGCACGGACGGTGTCGACGACGTAGAGAACGATGTTCGGCCGCCGGACCTCACCCCTGCCGGCCGCATCGCCGGCGCATGAAACGAGTGGCAACGAAAGCAGCGCCACCGCCAACAGTTCGGGAAGAGCGAGGGCGGAGCGGACTTCCTGCACGGCGATGAAGGCTGCGGCGTTCGAAGGGGCGGCGGCGGACCAGCGAACCGTAGCAGCCCCTGTTACCCTCCGCCCCCTATGAACTCACTGACCGCTCTCGCTTCCCCCCTGGTATCCGCCCTCGCGCTGGTGACCGGACTGGTCGGCGTTCTCGGCGCACGGTTCGGCCTGATCACTCCCATCTCGGGCTTCCAACTGTTCGCCTTCCTGATGCCCCTAGGCACGTTGCTCGCCCTGCTCCTGGGGCTGATCGGCCTGCTGCGGACGCGGCCCCGGCAGCGACGCGGAGGCGCTTCCCAGGCCTGGGGCGGGGTGCTCCTCTCGATCACGGTCTTCGGCTGGTACTTGGTGCTCATTTCCAGCACCCTCGAAGCGCCGCCGATCCACGACATCACGACCGATCTCGACGATCCGCCGGCCTTCGAGGCGGCAGTTCCGCACGACAGCCGCGGCGGCGGATTCGCCTATCCGAGCGGCGGCGCGCAGGTTCCCGATCTTCAGCGGCAGGCGTATCCCGATCTCGGCACCACCCGCCTGGACGTCACTCCGGCGGAGGCGCTCTGGCGCGTCGAGCACACGGCCGAGGATCTCGGCTGGGAACTGATCCTCGACGACGGGGAGAACGGGCGCCTTGAGTTCTCGGACACCACGGGCTGGTTCCGGTTCGTCGACTACGTCGCCGTCCGGGTCCGCGCCGACGGAGCCGGTGCCGCAGTCGACGTGCGTTCGGTGTCCCAGGTCGGGATCGGGGACCAGGGCGCGAACGCTGCCCGCATCCGCCGCTTCCTCGACGGGCTGGATCCCGGCGAGTAAGCGGCTACGATACCGCTCCCCTCAGCCATCAATCGCCCCAAAACACAACGACGCGCGCGTCCGCGCCAGGAGAGATCAGAAGCATGACCCCACTGACAGACATGGTCGACTACGAAGTCCGCGGCAACGTCGCCCTGCTCGTGATCGACAACGCGCCGGTCAACGCGCTCAGCCACGGCGTGCGCGCCGGGATGGTCGGCGGCCTCGCCAAGGCCGCAGCCGACGACGACGTGGCCGCGGTGCTCCTGGTCTGCAAGGGCCGCACCTTCATCGCCGGCGCCGACATCACCGAGTTCGGCAAGCCGATGAAGGAGCCGGGATTGGGCGAGGCGATCGAGGCGATGGAGCAGTCCTCCAAGCCGGTCGTCGCGGCGATTCACGGCACCGCGCTCGGCGGCGGCCTGGAGACGGCGATGGCCTGCCACTACCGGGTCGGGGTCGCCTCCGCCCGGTTCGGACAGCCCGAGGTCAAGCTCGGTCTGCTGCCCGGCGCGGGCGGCACCCAGCGCCTGCCGCGGCTGGTCGGCTACCCGAAGGCGCTCGAGATGTGCGCCGTCGGCAACCCGATCGGCGCCAAGGAAGCTCTCGAGGGCGGCCTCATCGACGAGATCGTGGATGACGTGTTCGAGGGCGGCGTCGCCTTCGCCGAGAAGGTAGTCGCCGAAGACCGGCCGCTCAAGAAGATCCGCGACCTCGAGGAGAAGGTGAACGAGGCGCGGGCCAACCGGAAGCAGATCTTCGATGGTTTCCGGCGCAAGATCGCCCGGCGTACGCGCGGCTTCGACGCGCCCGAGGCGAACGTCCGCGCCATCGAGGCGGGGCTCGACATGTCCTTCGACGACGCGCTGGACTACGAACGCCGGCTGTTCGCGGACCTCATGGCGGGCAAGCAGTCGATCGCCCAGCGCTACTATTTCTTCGCCGAGCGCGAGGCGGCCAAGGTGCCCGACGTGCCGCGCGACACCCGGATGCGCAAGATCGAGAAGGTCGGCGTCCTCGGCTGCGGCACGATGGGCGGCGGCATCTCGATGAACTTCGCCAACCGCGGTATCGGGGTGACGATCGTCGAGGCCGAGCAGAGCCGCATCGACCACGGCTTCGGCGTCATCCGCAAGAACTACGAGCGCACCGCCAAGCGCGGACGGATGACGATGGACCAGGTCGACGAATGCATGGGGCTGCTCAACGGCGTCACCGACCGCGAAGCCCTCGCCGACTGCGACCTGGTGATCGAGGCCGTGTTCGAGAACATGGATCTCAAGAAGGACATCTTCGCGAGCCTGGACCGGATCGTGAAGCCGGGCGCGATCCTGGCCACGAACACGTCGGCGCTCGACGTCAACGAGATCGCCTCCGCCACCAGCCGGCCGGAGGACGTGATCGGCATGCACTTCTTCTCGCCGGCCAACATCATGCGCCTGCTCGAGGTGGTGCGCGGCGAGAAGACGGCGAA
Source organism: Candidatus Multivorans sp. (assembly GCA_965238135.1). Lineage (GTDB taxonomy): Bacteria > Acidobacteriota > Thermoanaerobaculia > Multivoradales > Multivoraceae > Multivorans. Next base: position 1,832,326 of record OZ250177.1, read on the forward strand.
GGACGTGATCCACACCTCGATGACCTTGTCCAAGCAGATCGGCAAGGTACCGGTGCTGGTCGGCGTCTGCCGCGGCTTCGTCGGCAACCGGATCCTCTTCCAGCGCCAGACGCAGGCGCAGCGGATCATCCTGGAAGGCGCCAAGTACTACGACGTCGACCGCGTCCTGTACGACTTCGGCTTCCCCATGGGCCCGTTCGCCATGAGCGACCTCGCCGGACTCGACATCGGCTGGAACGAGAAGGAGTCGGCATCCCGCGACATTCGCGACATCCTGTGCGAGTCCGGCAGGCGCGGCCAGAAGAACGGCCGCGGCTACTACGTCTACGACGCGGAGACCCGCGCTTCCGCGCCCGATCCGGAAGTCGAACAGATCATCAGCGACTTCGGCGCCGCCAAGGGCATCGCCCAGCGCGAGATCGGCGAGGAGGAGATCCTGGAACGCTGCCTGTACCCGATGGTGAACGAGGGAGCGAAGATCCTGGAAGAAGGGATCGCGATCCGGCCCTCCGACATCGACGTCATCTGGGTCAACGGCTACGGCTGGCCCATCTACCGGGGCGGTCCGATGCACTGGGGCGACAGCGTCGGCCTGGCGAAGATCGCGGACCGGATGCGGGAGTTCGCGGGCGAGACCGGCGACGACTTCTGGCAGCCGTCAGGGCTGCTGGCGGACCTGGCCGCCCAGGGCAAGAGCTTCAGCGACTGGCGCGCCTGACCGGCACAGCCAAGCCGGCGGATGACGGAGGAAGCGAACAGGATCCAGGTCGGACTCACGCCCTGGGTTGACCACCTGGGCGACCAGGCGGCCGCGATCGCCGAGCAGGCGGAGTTCGCGGATCGGCTCGGCTTCCACTCGCTCTTCCTGCCGGAGAGTCACTTCACCGGCTCTGCCGCCTGCCCATCGCCCCTGGTCGTCCTCGCCGCCGCGGCAGCGCGGACGACCCGTCTGCGTCTCGGGACCACTTCTTACCTGCTGCCGATTCGCAACGCCTTCCAAGCGGCCGAGGAGGTCGCGGTGCTCGACCGGATCTCGAACGGCCGGGTGATCCTCGGCCTCGGCCGCGGCTTCCGCCCGGCGCTGTTCGCGGCGTTCGGCGTCGATCCGCGGACCAAACGCCAGCGCTTCTCCGAGTCCCTCGACCTGATGCGCCGGGCCTGGGCCGGCGAAGCGATCGAAGTCGGCGCAGGGGAAGCGCGGCAGCCGGTGCGGTTGGCGCCGTTACCGGTCCAGAAACCACACCCTGAACTGTGGGTCGCCGCCTTCGGTCCGCTGGCGCTCAAGCAGGCTGGCGAACTCGGCCTGCCCTACCTGTCGTCACCGCTCGAGACGATCCAGCGCCTGGAAGCGAACCACCAACTCCACCGCGATGCTCTGCCTGCCGGCGCCCCGCGGCCCATTGTGCCGGTCATGCGCACCGTGTTCGTCTCGAACGACCGGGGAACATGCGATCGCGTCCGCTCCGGCCTGATCGCCCCGGCAGTTCGCATGGCGCGCTCCGGCACCCGCCTGGTCAGCGAAGAGCAGCTCCTGGACATCGAGAACTGGGCCCTCGTGGGCGATCTTCAGCAGGTCCGCGATGGCATCGACCGCTACGCCGAGCTGATCGGCATGACCCACCTGATCGCCCGGTGCGGGGTTCCCGACACCGGCCCGGAAGAAGTGCGGCAGAGTCTGCGCTTGCTGGCAACGCTGAACGACTGAGCATGGACACCGACAGCCCTGCACACGCAGGGCACGAGCCGGTCGTGGAGCATCCGGCGGCTGCGGGCGACCGGCGGCCCCGCGCACGTACAGCACGCACCGCCTCGTGGCGCTCCCCGGACGGGCAGCCAGAACTCGCAGCTCGCCGGAAAGGCCCCGGATTCGGCGTCAGCTACTAGGAACCGCAGGCATCGGGAAACGCGTCGGATGCCGTCAGCGCCGGGTGTCCCTTCGCGAGGACATTTGCCGCGTAGTCGTCGTCCAATTCACCAGGCATCTGGTCCCTTCTGCTGACGGGCTTGAACGTGTAGGTCCTCGAGTTGATGCTCAGCCTGCCGTCGATCTCGTCCGGGAGGGTCGTATCCCGAACGACCAGCTTCATGCCGACGTCGCTGGCCGAGGCGGCGTAGACCCAGTGGTTGTCAAAATCGGACCCGCAGGTGTCCAGGACCTTGAGCAGCACCTCCCAGTTGCTGCGAACGAAGAAGTAGAACAAGCCGGAGTCCCTGGTCCGGGGTCTTGCCACCCTGGCCAACCCCATGTCGCCGTCGGGTTCCGTGAACTCGATGGTCGCCTCGTAGCGGCCCTCGTGCAGGCACATGACCGTGTCGCTCTCGACGCAGGAGGGTTCAAGGAACTGGCCGGAGGCGACGAGATCCGCCGCGGCCCCGGGCTCGGGGGCATTCGCTTCGCCGGCCTGCAGCGGAACGGCCAGCAAGATCAGGAGGCTGCCTGCAACGACTGCAGCAAGCCGTCCGTTCATCTTCTCGGTACCTGCGGAGTGTCTTGACATGGACCAGCTCTCCTTTGAATGGGCCAGTGTTCGCGGCCGCCGATTCGGGCCGCAGGCCAATCTTAGTGCCTGACTCGACCTCTTACAATTCCCTCAAAATTGCGGACCCCGACATTCCGCTAGGATGCCGCCTTCGGCTACAGGCCAACCGCGATGACCGCCATCGGACCTCGACTCCCCAGTCGGGCCCCAAGCATCGAGAGGGAGAGTTCATGACCATCCGCCGCTTCCGAGCCGTCGCTTCCCTCCTCGCCGCCACGACCGTGCTCACCGTCGCCTTCCTGCCGACATCGAGTGCTAAGGCTGCCGGTGGCGGCGTCGCCGTCGTCGACATCGACACGGGTTCGTTGCGCGGCGAAGTCCTCGACGACGCGAGCGGCTTGACGGTCTACCGCGGCATCCCCTTCGCGGCGGCCCCCGAGGGCGACCTGCGCTGGAAGGCGCCGCAGGGGCCGGCGAAGTGGAACGGCGTGCGCGAGGCGGCCGAGTTCGGCGCCATCTGCCCCCAGAGCCCGGCTCTGGCGATGCTGACCGGCGAGTCCCTGCCGAAGAGCTCGGAGGACTGCCTGTTCCTGAATGTCTGGACTACGGCCGGCGCCGGCGACGACCCGCGGCCGGTCATGGTCTGGATCCACGGTGGCGGACTGAGCCTCGGCTGGAGCAACCAGGTGGGCTACGACGGATCGGCCTTCGCCAGCAAGAGCGTGGTCCTGGTATCGATCAACTACCGGCTCGGACCGCTCGGCTACCTGGCACACCCGGCGCTGTCCAAGGAGGCCGGCGGCGAATCCGGCAACTACGGCTTCCTGGATCAGATCGCGGCCCTACAGTGGGTCAACCGGAACATCTCCCAGTTCGGCGGCGACCCGAACAACGTGACGATCTTCGGCGAATCAGCCGGCGGTACCAGCGTTCACGCCCTGATGGCGAGTCCGCAGGGGAACGGTCTCATCCACCGGGCGATCGCGGAGAGCCCCTGGGTCACCGACACGAACGTCCGTCCCCTCAAGGAAGCGAACGGAATGCACGCGAGCGCTGAGGACGTAGGCGTCGCCTGGGCCACAACGATGCTCGGTGACGGCGCCAAACAAACTGCGAAGGCGCTACGCTCACTGGACGCCGACACGATCATCACGAGGACCGCCCAGGGCGCCGCGCTCGGCGGTTACGAAGCGCATGTCACCTACGGCACGGACTTCATGCCCGAGTCGAGCGAAGACCGGTACGCGGCCGGCCAACAGAACGACGTGCCCCTGATCGCCGGCACGAACCGCAACGAGGGCACGATGTTCATGGCCTTCCAGCCGCTTGCCGAACGGGCGCAGTTCCTCGCAATGCTCAAGGGCGTCTACGGCGACGCCGCCGAAGCGGTCGCCGAGCTCTACCCGTCGTCGAACGCCGACGAACTGAAGGTGCAGCAGGACCGCTTCATGACCGACACCTGGTTCCTGCGGGGCACGCGCAGGATGCTGCTCGGCATGGACAAGGTCTCGTCACCCGCGTTCCAGTACTTCTTCACACGCGTGAACCCGGACAACCCGGCCTGGGGCGCACATCATGCGGCCGAACTCGGCTACGTCTTCAACACGCTCGAGGGCCAGAACTACGACGACACGGACAATGCTCTCGCGGCCCTCATGATCGACTACTGGGTGGAGTTCGCCCGCACCGGCGACCCGAACGGCGGTGGCCGACCGGCCTGGCCGCAGTTCGACCCGGACAAGCAGGCGTACCTCGAACTCGGTGACGAGGTGAAGACGGGCGCGGCGTTGGAGCGGGAGATCAACGACCGGCTCGAAGCGATCCGCGGGCAGTAAGCGACGACACCGACCTCACCAGACAACACATGGGGAAGCGGGAATGACGAGCAACCCGCCCCGCCGCTTCCTCGGATGGCAGATGGTCGGGCTCGGCTCGGTCTGCTACGGCCTGGGCATCTCGCCGATGTACTACAGCTGGGGCTTCTTCCTGCCCGAGATGCAACGGGATCTCGGCATGAACGACACTCAGGGGGGCCTGATCTTCAGCGTTTTCGGTTGGATGTACCACTTGCTCGGGCCGGTGGCCGGCTTCGCGATTGGACGCTGGGGCATTCGTTCCATGATGAGTCTCGGCGCTGTGGTCGGGGTGCTCGCCTTCTGGCTCCTGAGCAGGGCCGACTCGTTCGCCGACGCGATGTTCGCCTACGCAGTCCTGGGCGGGATCGCGATCGGCTTCGGCACCATCCTGGCGGCGCAGACCCTGGCCTCGAATTGGTTCATCCGCTACCGCGCCCGGGGCATGGCCCTGATTCTCGGCGGCGGCGCCGTGGTCGGCTATCTGACCTTGAGGTACTTTGCCCCGGAGATGCTCAGGGTCGCCGACTGGCGCACGGGCTGGCTGGTGATCGCCGGGATCTCGGCCTTCGTTGCCATCCTGGCCGGGCTTTTCATGCGAGGCGAACCGGAGAGAGTCGGCCAAGAGCCGGACGGTGGCGCCGGCAGCGACGAACCTGAGGTCGAGGCGCCGTCCGGACCAACCGGCCGCGGCGAATGGACAGCGCTCCTCGCCCTGCGCACCTCCCAGTTCTACGTCCTGGTGGGCCTGTCGGTGGCCTACGGCGTGCCTTGGGGCGTCATAACCGTCTTCGGCCGCCACCATCTGGAGGCCCTCGGGTTCGCGACCGCGATGGCAGGGTCGATCCTCGGCATCCGGGTGCTGATCAGCCTGTTCGGCCGCCTAAGCGCCTTCGTCGGTGACTTCATGACTCCGCAGCGGCTGCTCGGCATCGTGCTGGTCCTCGAGGGCGTCGGCTGCGCCCTGTTCACGGTCGCGAACACCGCGTTGATGGCCTACCTGTCCATGGCTCTGATCGGGATCGGTTTCGGCGCCGCCTACGTCTGCATCCCCGTCGTCTTCTCGTCCTTCTATGGTCGGCGCGCCTTCGGCACCACGGTCGGCATCCGCTTCGCGATCACCGGCGCCATCTCCCCCGCCGCCCCGTTACTGGCCGGCATGCTCTCGGACTGGTCGGGTTCCCACGTTCTGAGCCTGTCCATCCTGGCCGGGCTCTGCCTCGCCGGCGCCCTCGTCGCCTTCGGGCTGCGCGCGCCCGCGCTCAGGGCACGGTCGATCGCGCCTGTCGGCGCAAGTTCCTAACGTCCTGGAGAGCTGGAGGACGCCCGCGTTCCCAGGAAGCCGGAGGGGGCTCGCGTCAGCCCGCGGCGGCCAGGGTGGTCTGCCAGCGGTGCTCTCCCCAGGAGAGCTTCAGGGTGCCGGGGGCATCGCCCTCGGGCGGCTCGATCTCGATCGTCAGGCTCGTGTTCTCACCTTCCTCGACCGAGTGCTCAAGGGCTGTCTCCCCGAGGTCGTGGGCGGGGTCGTGCATCGTCCCCCAGACATCGGGCTCGTGGTTCACGATCAGGGTCCACCGGCCGTCACCGTCCAGGCGCAACCACAGGCTGTAGAGACCGGCAAAACCGGGAGAGACGTTGCCCGTCGGCACCCTCAGATCGCCCAAGATCAGGTCGGCGCCAGTGCGGAGCTTGATCGCCGCCGCGGTCTGGAACTCGAGCAGGCCGTCCTCGTGCTCGCTGAACGAGTCCCAGTCCACGCCGAGCTGCGGCAGCTTGCCGGCGTTCACCTCGACAGGAGCGCCATCGATCTCGACCTGATCGATCGAGCGTGTCACCCCGACCAGTGCCGCGAAGCCGACGGTCAGGCCCGAGGCATCGAGTTTCTTTCCTTCGCCCTCCTTGGACGGCTTCTCGATGACCTTGTCTCTGCTCGCGAACTGACCAACGGCCGGGGCCGCGGCAACGGCCCCGAACAACAGCGATAGCGCGGCAGCCGCAGGCAGCCGCCGCCCGCGGAGGACGGTCATGGCTGGCGCCCCTACTCTCCGCCGGTGCTCTGGTCCGGAGCGATCCCGAGCCGCAGCGACATCTGGTCGACCGGGACGACCGGTGCGTAGGCGACGAAGCCGAGCATCATCTCGTCCGTCGTGGCCGTGCCATTGATCACGTTGTCCGCCGGGTCGAACCCGCGCTCATCGCCGCGCTCGGGCGTGTTCTCGAACCACATCGAAACCTCGACGCGGGTACCGGCGGGTATCGTCTTCGGCCTCTTGTACTGGTAGGTCGTCTGCCACTCCTGGTCGTAGTTCGGGACGTCGAGCAGGACCTCGGTGGTGCCGTCGGGGTAGAAGGCGTCATACCGCACCGCGACCGACCGCAAGTGTGCATGCGGCCACAGCGCCAGGATGTCCGTCTCAACCGGGAACACCCGCGCGGCGCCGACCTTCCAGCGCTCGTGACCGGGCGGAATCTCGAAGGTGATGTTGCCGATCGAGTCGAACTTGACCTCGCGCAGCTCGCTCTCCGGGGCGTCGGCGAACACGAAGCCGAGCGAGGAGCGATCGGAGAAGCCGCTGCCCTCGCCTGCCTCCTTGTTGTAGTGCAGGGAGAACTCGATCGTCGAACCCGGATCGAGCTTCATCGCGTAGCCCGGCTCCATGAGGTGGCTCTCGGCGCCCAGGGCGATGCAGCCCAGCGAGTTGTTGCTGAACTTGCCGAGCGCCGTCTGGCCGCCCGGCGGCCGGAGGCTGGCGCACATGTGGTGGACCTTGCTGCTGCCGACCTTGAACTCGACACCCCGCACCCAAACCGGCACCGGCAGCATCTCCTCGGTCAACTTCGCCTCGAAGTTGATGTTGATGTCGGCAATGTCGTCGGCGACCCAGTACTCCTCCTCCATCGGCACGACCAGGTCGGGGCGGCCGAGCGACCAGCCGCCGGAGTCCTCCTCGACGAACTTCCTGGGCGGCGGCGCGTCCGCCTCGTTGCCAGCCGGTGAGCCGCCGAGGACCCAGGCCAGGACCGTCTCGATCTCGCTGTCGGACATCACGCGCTCATGATGGAAGTGACCCTCGGTCGCCTCGGTGGCGAACCAGGGCGGCATCGTGCGGTTCTCGACCGCCCGCGCAATGGAGCGCGCCCAAGGCCGGGTCTGCTGGAACGTCATCAGCGGCATCGGCGCGATCATGCCGCCGATGTTCTCGCCCTCGGGCCGGTGGCAGGTCTGGCAGTTCTCCTGCAGGACCGGCAGCACGTCGCGGTAGAACGTAGGCGTCTCCGCGTCGACAGCCATCAGGACGGCGCTCGGCAGGGCAACGGCGGCCACAATCATGATGAGGACGGGGCGAGAGGTCGCAGTCTTCATGTCTTCCTGTCTCCGGCTTGTGCCGTTCGTGGCGTATGCACACGCCACGAACCGCTTCCTGGTTCGGCTTACCGGCAGCGGTCGCAAGTCTAACCCAGGTGCAGACTTTCTGAGCGGCGCCGCAGGTATTCTGGCGGACTCACGCTCGCCGCGAACAAACAGGAGGTTCCACGATGTCGAAGCCGTTCCTCAGCCCGACCGCTGCAGTAGTCGCCGCCCTCACCATTCTCGGCGCCTACGCCACGGGCGCAGCGGCCGCCGAAGCCGACCGACGAGCCCTGTTCGGCGATCTCCACGTACACACCCGCTACTCCTTCGACGCCTTCATCTTCGGCACCCGCAGCACCCCCGACGACGCCTACGAGTTCGCCAAGGGCAGACCCATCGAGCACCCTGGCGGCTTTGAGCTCCAGCTCGACCGGCCGCTCGACTTCCTCGCCGTCACCGACCACGCGAACTACCTCGGCATGCTGGAGGCGATGTCTCAGCCCGACCACCCCCTTTCCAAGCTCGACCGGGCGGCCGACTTCACCCAGGCCCGGACGATCGCCGAGAAGCGACGCGCCCTCCGCAGCGGCGCCTACGTCAGAGAGCACCGCGACCTCGACGTGATCCGCTCGGCCTGGAGACGGACTGTCGAAGCCGCCGAACGCCACAACGACCCGGGAGTCTTCACGACCTTTCCGGCCTACGAATACAGCTCCAGGCGCGAGGGCGGCAACCTGCACCGCAATGTGATCTTCCGCGGCGACGCGGTGCCGGACCAGCCGTACGGCCGGATCGACTCCATCAACCCCGAAGACCTCTGGGCATGGATGGACGGCCTACGGGAACGGGGCATCGAAGCGCTCGCCATCCCCCACAACTCGAACGGCTCCGACGGCCACATGTTCCAGCTCGTGAACTTCGCCGGCGAGCCGATCGACGCTGCCTACGCCGAGACCCGGATGCGGAACGAACCCCTGGTCGAGATCACCCAGGTCAAGGGCACGTCGGACACCCACCCCTTCCTGTCGCCGAACGACGAGTGGGCCGACTTCGAGATCATGCCCTACCGGATCGCGCAGTGGAACAGGTCGAGGCCACGCGGCTCCTACGTCCGCGACGCATACCAGCGAGGGCTCAAGCTGCAGGCCGAGCGCGGCGTGAACCCCTACCAATTCGGCCTGGTCGGCGCCAGCGACACCCACAACGGCGGCGCCTCCCTCGACGAGTCGAACTTCGTCGCCAAGGTAGGCGTCCTGGACGCAACCGCCAAGCTGCGCGGCTCCGTGCCATTCGAGTCGGGCGACGGCGTCACAACCTACAACGACACGTACTACAAGACCTGGGGGGCCTCCGGTCTGGCCGGGGTCTGGGCGGAGGAGAACACCCGTGAGGCCATCTACGCGGCGTTCCGCCGCAAGGAGACCTTCGGCACCAGCGGTCCACGGATCGTCGTGCGATTCTTCGCCGGCACCTATCCCGACGACCTGGCCCGGCGCGACGATGCGGTCGAACTGGCCTACGCCGAGGGCGTGCCGATGGGCGGGGAAATGCCCGCAGGCTCTTCCGCCGCGGCAGCTCCGAGATTCCTCGTCTGGGCGCTCCAGGATCCGGTCGGCACCCCGCTGCAGCGCGTGCAGGTCATCAAGGGTTGGAGCGACGCGGGCCACGCGATGGAACAGGTGTTCGATGTCGCCTGCTCCGACGGGCTGACACCCGATCCCAAGACCCACCGCTGCCCCGAGAACGGCGCTGTGGTCGACCTGAGCGACTGCAGCATCACCCCAGACAGGGGCGCCGCAGAGTTGGTCGCCCTCTGGAAGGACCCGGACTTCGAACCCGGGCAACACGCTTTCTACTACCTCCGAGCGCTGGAGAACCCGACCTGCCGCTGGTCGACCTGGGACGCAGTCAAGGCCGGAGTCGATCCCAGGCCCGAGCTCAAGGCAACGATCCAGGAACGTGCCTGGTCTTCGCCGATCTGGGTCGGCGGCCCGCCAACCCGGTAACGTTCGGCGCCGGAACGACACTCCCCCGGCAGGCGTGTATGCTCCGCCAACCGCTTTAGCCCGACCCCTGCTACTCGATTGCCGATCCCGATCATGCGCAAGTGTCTGCTTCTGCTTGTGTTGACCGTGTTGGTCGGTGCTTGGCCCGGCTTCTCGCAGGGCGATGAAGACGCCGCGCCGCAGCAGCCGGCGACCTTCGGGCAGGCCGTGCGCGACGCGGACGTTTCTATCGGTCTCCGCTACCGCGTCGAGCAGTCCGACGACGACGCGTTCGACGGCAGCGCGCTCGCCTCGACCCTGCGCACGACAATGAAGCTGCAGACGAAGGCCTTCCGCGGGCTCTCCTTCCTGATTGAGGCCGAGGACGTGACCCCGGTCGGCAACGACCGCCTGTACCGCAACCTGGGTGCCGGCGGGCTCGACAACGGCGTCCGCGACCGCCCGGTCATCGCCGACCCGGCGATCACCGCGATCAACCAGGCGGCGGCGCGCCTCGAGCGCGGGCCGGTCGCGTTCACGCTGGGCCGGACGGAACTCCTGATCGGCGACCAGCGCTTCGTCGGCGCGGTCGGTTGGCGCCAGCACCACCAGGCATTCGACGCCGCCTCCCTGGATGCCTCGCTGGCGGCCGACTGGACGCTGCGCTACGCCTTCCTCGACCGGGTCCACCGGATCACCGGGGCCGAGGAGCCCCTCGCCTCCCACGTGTTGTATGTCTCCGGACCGGCCGGACCGGGCAAGCTGTCCCTGTTCAGCTACCTGCTGGACTACGAGCGTCCGGCGGCGGCCACCCTGTCAACGTCGAGTTGGGGTGCCAGCTACGTCGGCGACCACGACACCGGCTCGACCTCCGTGCTCTGGGAACTCCAGTACGCCGTGCAGCAGGAATGGGCGGACCATCCGGACAGCGTCAGTCTGGACTACACCAAGGCCGGAATCGGCTTCTCCCGCGGCGACGTCAGCGTGCGCGCGGTGCGCGAAGCGCTGGACGGCGACGGCGCCTACGGGTTCCGCACGCCCCTGGCGACCCTGCACGGCTTCAACGGCTGGACCGACAAGTTCCTCGGCACGCCGGCCAACGGCCTCGTCGACCTCTACCTGCGTCTGGACCACAGCCTGGAGACCTGGAACTGGACCGTGCGCTGGCACCAGTTCCGCTCCGCGGTCGGCAGCATGGACTACGGTTCCGAGATCGACGCGATGGCGGTGTGGAACACCCCCTGGAAGCAGGACTTCGGCATCAAGCTGGCGCAGTACAACGCGGACGAGTGGAGCACCGACACCTTCAAGGTATGGCTGTGGACGTCCTGGAACGTCAGCCTGCGATCCGCAGGCGACCGCTGACGTCGACCGACGCCTCCGCCCCTTCGCACAGGGCCTCCCAGTCCGCCGCCGACAGGACGACAACAGGCGGCGACTTCGCGTACAGCTCCCGCGCCACCGTAGCGCCCAAGGCCAGAATGCCGTCGAGTTCGCGCAGCACGATGGCCGCCGGCGCCGTGCCGAGACGCACGCCCTCCAGGAGCACGGAGCTGGAGCTGCTCGACCCCCGTCCGTAGGGCACGACCAGGACGCGGCCCGAGACGCTCTCACCGCACCGGGGATGGCGCCGGTCGATGATCCGCCCGGTCATGGGGTCCACTCCGCCCCAGAAGGAAAGCGGCTCTTCCAGGCGCAGCACCGGCCCGGCGCCGGCGCCGGCGACAAGGACCTGGCCTCGCAGCTCGACGCCGCTCACGGCCACAACTCCGGATCGCGCCGAAGCCGGCCGGCATGAGCCGACCGCACGCACTCGGCCAGGCTGCCGAAGACGACGTCGAAGCCGACGTTGCCGGGCGCGTAGTGCGCGAACTTGCCGGAGTTCGTCATCAGGATTCCTCCTGCCGGCGTACGCAGGATGGGCGCCACGACCACGCAGGTATCGACGACCACGCGTACGCCATGCCCACGCAGCGGCTCGAGGTCCCCGTTCCGCTCGAGAACGTCGAGCGAGACACGGTTCGTGCAGACCACGAACTCGACACTCCCAGCCGGCGGATGACGCTCGACCAGGGGCAGCAGCTCCGCGAACTCGCGCGGCGAGAAGTGCGGACTGCCCAGCGCCACGACGTCGATCCGGAGTTCGTTCGCGCCGCCATCCGGTTCCGCGGCACCCGCCGCGGTCGACAGGCGCCGCAGCCCGGCCCGCAGATCGGAGACGGTGACCTCGATCCACTCGTCGGCGTCCCGGTCGCCGAGCGCGGCTTCGAGCGTCGGCGCCTCGGGCGTAATCCCCACGGCATGGAAGAGCGCCACCGCGCCCGAAGACGCCGCGGCGGCGCCGAGGGCTTTCAGGCCGTCCTCGTCCGCCTTCTCCAGGCCGAGCAGCACGGGCACGCGGTTGGCGCAGCGCTCTCCCACCAGGTAGCCGATCGCCGGCAACAGCCACGATGCAGCCCTCAGCGACCGCGGCAGGGAACGGAGATCGAACACGACCTGTCCACGCCGGTTCTCCTCCAGGTGCAGTCCGACCGCGGGCGCGCGACCAGTGATCGCGGCGCAGATGTCGATGAAATCGCCGTAGCGGTGGGTGCGAGCGCCCAGCACCGAGTTCGCGAACACGATCGCGTTGCTCTCGGCCCAGGCGACCTGCTGCCCAAACGCCGGCCGCGGAGTCGTCTGGTAGGGCGCGCAGGTCCAGATCGTCCGGCAGCCCATCTCCTCGTAGCACTCCATCAACCGCAGGGCCTTGGCACGGCGCTCCGCCGTGCCCGCAAACTCCTCCGGATGCAGCAGGTCCAGGCCGCCGACGTTCAGCGTCGTGGGCACCCGGACCCGAGCCCCGCCCGCCACCAGCATTTCCGCGAAGTCGACGCCCGAGTCGCCGTGGCAAAGGCAGCCGTCGATGTGGGCGCCCTCGATGTCCAGCAACCGGCGGGCGCCGTAGACCCCGGCCATCGTCACAAGGATGCGCATCGCGGTCGCAGCCGCCTCGCCGCAATCGCCGCTTAGCATCCTGCGGTCGAGGTCGGCCAGTTCGACGGATCCGTGCATGTCCGGGGCGGGCATCGGCGGTCAGTGTAGCCAGCACCGGGTAGCCGGCCTTCAAGAAGTCCGCGCGCCAGAACTGACCATGTTGCGTTTCTGCCGCGCAGACTCCTAGACTGGCCAACTCGCAACGAAGCCGGCAACGACACGAACGGCGCCGACGAACGGCCGGCGCCCACGGAGTGAGCCCGCATGGCGATCGACCCAGCACTGCAGGAACGACTGATGGCGGCCGCGCCCTACGGCATGGGAGTCGCCGTTCACGCCGACGAGGCCCCCGGCCGGATGGCGGTGCGGTCCAAGTTCGGCGGCCGCACGCTCGGCGAACTGAACGCGAACGCGAACCGCCTTGCGCGGGTGCTGCGGGCTCACGGCGTGGGCCCCGATGTCGGCGTTGCCCTGCTGTGCCGGAACCGGCCCGAGTTCATCGACACCATCGCCGCCTGCTCGCGCAGCGGCGCCCGGATGACGCCGACCAACTGGCATCTGACGCCGGAGGAAGTCGCCTACATCGTCGCCGACTGCGAGGCCCGGGTACTGATCGCCGATACCGCCTTCGCCGGGTCCGTCGCGGCAGCGCAAGCGGCCTCGAACCACCTACGCCTCACGCTCGCGGTCGGCGGCGAGATCGACGGAGCGGAGTCCTACGACCAGGCGCTCGCCGCCGAAGACGGTTCGAACCTCGAGAATCCGATTCTCGGCGCACCGATGCTCTACACCTCCGGCACCACCGGCCATCCCAAGGGCGTCTACCGCAAGGCCGACGCGACGCCGACGCCCTTCTTCCTCGCGGTGCGCGAGTCGGGGGACTTCGAGCCCGATACGGACTGCTCCCTGGTCACCGGACCGCTCTACCACGCCGCGCCGCTGGGCTTGAATCTCTCCGTGCCGATGGGCGCCGGAGTCGGCGCCGTGCTGATGGACAAGTGGGACGCGGAGGAGACGCTCGCCTTGATCGACAAGCACCGCATCACCCACACCCACATGGTGGCGACGATGTTTCACCGCATGCTGGCCCTGCCGCAGGAGGTCCGGGAACGCTACGATGTCTCCTCGATGCGCTGGCTGGTCCACGGCGCGGCGCCCACACCGGTCCACATCAAGCACCAGATCATCGAGTGGTTCGGCCCGGTGGTCTGGGAGTACTACGCGGCCACCGAGGGCGGCACCTTCTACGTCGACTCGGAGGAGTGGCTCAAGAAGCCCGGCAGCGTCGGCCGCACGGTCGAGGGAACGAAGTACAAGGTCCTCGACGACGACGGCGAACCGGTGCCGACTGGAACCACTGGTACCGTGTACTTCCAGGCGTCCGAGAACCGTTTCGAGTACTTCAAGGCCCCCGACAAGACCGCCTCGGCCTATCGCGGCGACTTCTTCACGATGGGCGACATGGGCTACGTCGACGAGGACGGCTATCTGTTCCTGACCGGCCGGTCCGCGGAGACGATCATCGCCGGCGGCGTCAACATCTATCCCCAGGAGATCGACGACGTGCTGCAACAGCACCCCGCGGTGTACGAGGTATGCACCGTCGGCGTGCCCCACGAGGAATGGGGCGAGAGCGTCAAGTCGGTGGTCGAAGTCGACGAAGGCTTCGAAGCGGGCGACGAACTCGCCGAGAAGCTGCTGGCCTGGTGCCGCGAGAACCTGCCCGATTTCAAGCGGCCCCGCTCGATCGACTTCGCGACCGACCTGCCGCGGATGCCCACGGGCAAGATCCAGCGCGGCCTGGTCCGTGCGCCGTACTGGAAGGGCCGCGACCGGGCGATCTAGCGGTGGCCACCTGGCGGAGAATCCACAACAGTCTGAGAGGCAAGCAATGAAGGCAGTCGTATGCAGTGAGTTCGGTCCACCGGAAAACCTGACGATCGAGGAGCTGGCGGATCCGGTCCCCGGTCCGGGCGAAGTCGTTGTCGACATCCGAGCGGCCGCGATCACCTTCCCCGACACGCTGATCATCGAGAACCGGTACCAGTTCCGCGGGGAGCCGCCATTCGTCGTCGGCGGTGAGGTGGGTGGCACGATCGCCGCGGTCGGCCCTGACGTCGACGGCCTCGCGGTCGGTGACGACGTGGTCGGCGGTGGCGGCACCGGCGGCTTCGCGGAGCAGGTGCTGCTGTCCGCGTCCCAGGTGCGCAAGCTGCCGCAGGGTCTCGGTCACGCCGAGGCCACCGGCTACGGCTACGCCTACGGCACCGGCCACTACGCTCTGAAGTACCGGGGCAACCTGAAACCCGGGGAAACCCTCCTCGTGCTCGGCGCCGCCGGCGCTGTCGGCCTCGCCGCACTCGAGCTGGGCAAGGTGATGGGCGCGCGGGTAATCGCCGCCGCCTCGACCGAGGATAAGCTGGCGCTGTGCCGGCAGCGCGGCGCCGACGAGACGATCAACTACACCGAGGAGGACCTGAAGGTCCGCGCCAAGGAGTTGACCGGGGGCAAGGGCGTCGATGTCGTCTACGACGCGGTCGGCGGTGAGTACGCGGAAACGGCTTTGCGCGCCACGGCCTGGCGCGGGCGATTCCTGGTCATCGGATTCACCGCCGGAATCCCGCGGATGCCGCTCAACCTCACTCTGCTCAAGGGTTGCGACATCGTCGGGGTGTTCTGGGGCGCCTCCAGGATGCGCGAGCCGGAGATCTTCGAAGCGGCCCGGGTCGAGACGGAGGCCCTCGCCGCCGCGGGCAAGATCAAGCCCTACATCTCGCGCCGCTACCCGCTGGACCAGATCCCGCAGGCGCTGCGCGACATGATCGACCGCAAGATCATCGGCAAGACGGTCATGGAGAACGCGGGTTGATGACCGGGAGGACCACGGAATGAAGTTCGGCGCACAAGTCACCTGCTATCGAAACACCTGGGACAGCATCCGCGAAGTGGCCGAGCTGCTCGACCAGGGCCCCTGGGACAGCATCTGGTACGCCGATCACTACCTGCCGCCCCCCGGGCTCAGGGAAGAGGAGCACCTCACGGCCCACGAGGCCTTCACCATCGCCGCGGCGACCGCCGGGGTCACGAAGAACCTCAAGATCGGCCACCTGGTGCTGGGCAACACCTACCGCAACCCCGCCCTGGTGGCGAAGATGGCCGGTACCCTGGACCACATCTCCCACGGCCGCTTCGTGCTCGGCATCGGCGCCGCTTGGTTCAAGCGCGAGCACGAGGCCTACGGCTGGACGTTTCCATCGATGAAGGAGCGGCAGGATCGCTTCGAGGAGGCGGTCGAGCTGATCCGGGCTCTGTTCCGGTCGAACGAGCCGGTCGACTTCAAGGGCGAGTACTACGAACTCGACTCGGCGCCCCTCTCCCCGGGCTGCTACGCGGACCCGATTCCCATCCTGATCGGCGGCACCGGCGAGAAGCGAACGCTGCGCACCCTCGCCCGCCACGGCGACGTGATGAACCTCGACGGTTGGGCCCGCGGGCCGATGACCCGGGAGTACTTCCAGCACAAGGTCTCAGTGATCAACCGGCACTGCGAAGAAGCCGGCCGCGCCCCGGGCGAGATCCGGCACACGGTGCTGATGCCGACCTTCGTGACCGACGACGCCGCGGCCGCCGAGTCCTTCATCGCCGCGCGCGGCCTCGGCGAAGGGACCGCGGCGGGCCCGAAGAGCTACGTCATCGACCGCATCGGCACGATGATCGATGCCGGCGCCCACGAGATCATGATCGGCGGCATCCCGACCCACCGTCTCGATCACTACCAAATGATCGCGGAGGAGATCCTCACCGCCTTCGACTGAGGCGGCCCGGCGAGCGCTACTCCGCCGGCCAGGGTGTCCCCAGGTCCTCCTCCGGCACCGGCTGCATCCCCAGGTTCACGAACTTCTGCAGCCGCTTCCCCTCGTAGGTCTCGGTGGTGTAGATGTTGCCCTTCGAGTCCGTGGCGATGCTGTGGACGGCAAAGAACTGGCCGGGCTGGCGGCCGCCGTCGCCGAAGGCGTAGAGCACCTCCATGCTCTCGCGCTCGATCACGTAGACCTTCATGTTCTGGCCGTCGGCGAGGTAGAGGAACTTCTGTTCCTCGTCGGGGGAGAACGCGACATCCCAGGTCGAGCCCTGAGACAGGGTCTCGGGGGCGATGAACACTTCGTCGACGTAGGCGCCGTCGGGCTGGAAGACCTGGATGCGGTCGGCGGCGCGGTCACAGACGTAGAGCAGACCGTCGGCCGAGATGTCCGCGCAGTGGACCGGACCCCGGAACTGACGCGCCGGCGGGTCCCCGGGGACGTAGCGGCCAAGGTCCAGTTCGTCGTCGGGCGCTTCGCCGTAGGCGCCCCAGAAGCGCTTGAACTCGCCGGTGTCGGCGTCGATCACGACCACGCGGCGGTTGAAGTAGCCGTCGGCGACGTAGACCTCGTTCGCCTCCGGATCGACCGAGAGCTTCGCCACGCGGCCGAAACTCTCCATGTCGTGGCTGTTGCGCACGAACCGCGGAGCCTCCTCGCCGGCCTCTTCGTTGACCCGGGCGTTCGCCTTCCCGACCTGCATCAGGAACTGGCCGTCGCGGCTGAACTTGAGCGCGTGGGAGTCGCCGCCTCCGTTGCCGCCGATCCACACGTTGTCCATGTGGTCGACGAGGATGCCGTGGTTGGATGTCGGCCACTCGAACTCGCCGCTCTCGCTGGGACCGCCCCAGTGCCCGACCAGGTTGCCGTCGGGATCGAACTCAAGCACCGGCGGCGCCGGAATGCAGCACTCGGAGAGCGGCGGATTCTGGGCCGCGCCGATCTCGTTGATGGCGCCGAAGACGTTCGGCGTGTTGCGGTGGACGATCCAGACGTGATCGCGGGAGTCGACCGCGACGCCGATAGCCGGGCCGAGGATCCAGTGGTTCGGGAGCGGCCTGGGCCAGAACGGGTCGACCTCGAAGCGCGGCGCCATCAAACCCTCGCCGGCCACATCGCCGGCTTCGGAACCGCCGTAGCCGCCACAGGCGCCGAGAACGAGAGCGATGGCTGCCGCCCAGCCAAGAGCACAAAGGAGACGGTTCGATGTCATCGTCGGCCCTTCCAATCGTTGGAATCCGTCGTCTTCCGCGGTGTTTCGCGGTTCCTGCTGCACCAGGGAGGTGACGTCAGTCTACATCCTGGCTCAGTAACATCCGGCGCCTGTCCAACTTCCCACCCAGATCACGCGTGTTCGGCGCGAGCGGCGCCATCGCCCTGGCTCTGCTGCCCCTTGCCCACGGGCGCGCGGCAGCGCACGAGGTCCCGGGCAGCGTGACCGTCCAGGTGCTCGTGCGGCAGCAGGACGATCGTCTCCAGGTGCTCGTGCGCACGCCGCTCGAAGCGATGCAGGAGATGCAGTTCCCGGTCGACCTCCGGGGCATCCTCGACCTCGAGGAGGTCCGATCGAGCGGCCTCCTGACGGAGTCGGCAAATCGCTGGATCACACCCAATCTCGACCTGTTCGCCGGCGACGCCAAACTGCCGGCCACCACCGTCCGCGCGGTCCGGTTGTCGATCCCTTCCGACCGCTCGTTCACGGACTTCGACCGCGCCCTGGCGCACATCCGCGGTCCGCCGCTGGCGGCGACCACGCAGATCGTGTGGAGACAAGCCCTCCTCGACGTGCTGATCGAGACGCCGCTCGACACCGTGAACGCGCAGGAAGGGCCGCGCTTCTCGATCGATCCCCGCTTCGGACGGCTCGGGCTGCGCGTCCTGGTCGTGATCCGGTACGAATCGCAGGACGGCGACTCACGAGTCTTCCAGCTCGCCGCCGAGCCCGGTCGCGTCCGGCTCGACCCGCACTGGGGCCAGGCCGGCCTCCACTTCGTGGCAATGGGCTTCGAGCACATCCTCGGGGGTCTCGACCACCTGCTGTTCCTGGTCTGCCTGGTGGCCCCGCTCCGCCGCCTGCGCCAACTCGTCCTCGTCGTCACCTCCTTCACGGTCGCCCACTCGATCACCCTGATCGCCTCCGCCGCGGGTCTGGCGCCCAGAGCCCTCTGGTTTCCCACCCTGGTCGAGGTCCTGATCGCCCTGTCGATCGTCTACATGGCCTTCGAGAACATCCTCGGCGTAGGAAGCGACCGCCGTTGGGCCGCCGCCTTCGGCTTCGGCCTCGTCCACGGCTTCGGTTTCTCCTTCGCGCTCAGCGAATCGCTCCAGTTCGCCGGCGCCCACCTGGTGACCTCACTGCTCGCCTTCAATGTCGGCGTCGAGCTCGGTCAACTCCTGGTCCTGCTGCTGCTCGTTCCGTTGCTCGACTTCGTCTTCCGCCGTCTCCCCTCCGAACGGCTGGGGATCATCCTGATCTCGGCTCTGATCGTCCACGCCGCCTGGCACTGGACGGGCGAGCGAGGGTCCGATCTAATGGCCTACCGGCCTCTGGCGCCCCTGCTCGACGCGATTCCAGACGGGGCGATGCCCTGGATTCTGGTCGTGGCGACTCTGGCTGTTCCCGGCTGGCGCTGGCTGCGGAAGCGGAAGCTAGCGAACCGCCTCGGCCAGCGCCCCAACAACCGCGGAACGGTGGCGCGACCACTCGCGGTTCGTGGCGTCCGGCCAGGCGCTGTGGACGACAATGACGGTGTTTGACCCCGGGTCCATCCACAGCATCTGGCCGAAGATGCCCCGCCCGGAGTAGACGCCGTCTCCGCTCAGCCACCAGAGGTAGCCGTAGCCGTCGGAGCCGGGGCTGGGGCTGGTCGAATCCGCCATCCAGCCCTCCGGCAGCACCCGCGTGCCGTCGCGCAGCACGCCGCCGTTCATCGCGAAGATGCCGATGCGGGCGTAGTCGGGCAGGGTGGCGCTGATGCAGCAGCCGCCGAGCTCGCCGCCGCCGGGTTCGTGGAGCACCCAGGTCGCGTCCGCCTCCATGCCGAACGGGCCCCAGATCTTGTGCTCCAGGTAGGTCGAGAGGTTGTTGCCGATCGCCGCCCGCAGCACGGCGCCGGCCATGTTCGTCTCGCCGGTGTTGTAGTGGAAGCGTTCGCCCGCGGGCGCTTCCCGGTCGAGAGCCGCCATGTAGCGGGCCTGTTCGACCAGGCCGCGCGGCATGGTCGCCAGGTCGGACTCCCGGTCGGCGTAGTCCTCGTTCCATTTGACGCCGGAGGCCATCCGCAGCACATGCTGAATCGTCACGCCGTCGTAGCCGCCGCCCGCAAGCAGGGGCAGGTACTTGGTGACCGGCTCGTCGACCCCGCCGATGTAGCCGTCGACGATCGCCGCGCCGTAGAGCATCGAGACCACCGACTTCGCGATCGAGAACGAGATCCAGCGGCTGTTCTCGTCGTTGCCGAGGCCGTAGCGCTCGAAGAGGACCTCGTCGTCCTTGACTACCAGCAGCCCGGCCACCCGGCGGTCGCGGATGTAGTCCTCGACCGAGAACGTCTCGCCCTCGACCTCGTAGGTCACCGACGACAGATCCTGCTGGGCCGATGCCAGAGGATAGGGATCGTCGGAGGCCCCGATCCAGCGCGCTTCGCGGATCTGATCGATATTTCGATAGCCCGCGACCTGCTGTTCCGGGGTCCAGAACAGGATCTCGCCCCACGGACCGAAGTTCTCGGCGTCCGGGTTCGCCGCCTCGGTTTCCGCGGCTGGACCGGAGCAGGCAGCGAACACACATGCCGCGGCGGCTGCCACGCCAACCGCGAGCCAGAAAGAAAACCGTCGAGCCCGCCACCACTGGGGGATCCTGATCGCCATCGTCCCACCTCCTACAGTCGGTTGTGAGAGCATCGTAGCGCCTGACGCACAGCAGCTTGTACCGACCAGCGAGCACAGATGAACTCGGGCATTGCCCAAGCACCCTGCGGTACCCTATTGAGGAGCGACCGATGACGGACACCGTGATCAGCAGAGACGCCGCGATCCTCGGCGGCACACCCGTATTCCCCGGGACCAGAGTACCTGTGCGCATCCTGATTGAGCACCTCGAAGCGGGTGATCGGCTAGACGACTTTCTGGATAGCTTCCCCACTGTGTCGCGCAACCAAGCGATCTCGGCGCTCAAGCTGGCGCGAGCAGCGCTCACACAGGGCGCCCAGGCTTGAACGGAGGATCGGTGGCGCGCGAAGCGCTCCACGACTGGACGCCAAACTCCCCATCGCGGTCGTCGTGATGATCGCCCATCGGACCCGACTCCAGGAGCTGAGATCGCTCGTGCCCCAGGTCGTGCAACTGCTGAGCGGGTCCCGGCGGAGGAAGATCTACCGCGTTCGGGACCGGGCCGGATCCGGATCGTCCACTTGATAAAGGACGACCAGACAACCGAAGTCACGCCTGCCGATCCGGCCTCGATCCACTCCGTCGACGGCGACGAGACAGCCCGCGCCCTGTTCGAGTCCCGCGGCTGGACTGACGGGCTTCCGATCACCCCACCGACGCCGGAACGGGTGGCGGCCGCCGTCGAGGCGGCGGTCATGGAGCCCGCGCAAGTGCTGGGCGTGGAGACCGTCCGCGGGCGAGCGATCACGGCCGAGAAGGCCGCCATCAACGCGGTGCTGGCGGGCTGCCGCCCGCGCGACTTCGCCGTCGTGGCCGCCGCGGTCGAGGCGATGTGCGACCCCGCCTTCCTGCTTCACGGCGCGACGTCGAGCACCGGCGGCTGCGCCGTGCTCGTCATCGTCAACGGTCCGATCCGCCACGAACTCGGCATGACCGGGACGTTCAACGTGCTGGGCGGCGCCGACCGGGCGTCGCTGGCGATCGGGCGGGCGCTGCGCCTGATTCTCCGCAACCTGCTCGGCGTGCGGCCCGGCGAGCTGGACCGGGCGACGCTCGGACACCCCGGCAAGTTCAGCTACTGCCTGGCAGAAGACGAAGAGGGCTCACCCTGGCCGTCGCTGGCAACCGAGCGCGGCGCGCCTGATGGCAGTTCGACGGTGACCGTCTTCGCCGCCGGCGCTCCCCGGCAGGTGATGAACGAGTGGACGACCGAACCGGAGGACATCCTGGACACGGTCGCGGCCGAGATGCGCGCCAACCTGCTCCACTACTCGATTTGGGCCGGCAACCACTGCCTCATCCTGCCACCGCAATTGCGCGAGCGCCTGGCCCACGCCGGGTGGTCCAAGGCGGACATTCAGAGCTACCTGCACCGGAACGCCCGGGTCCGCCGCGGCGACTGGGAACGGGTCGGCAAGGCGGCGGTGGTCACGGACGCGAACCGCGATCAGGAGTACAAGGCGCTGCAGTCGCTGGACGATCTACTGATCGTCGCCGCCGGTGGCCCCGCAGGCGGCTTCGCGGCTGTCATTCCGCCCTGGTTCGGCAACAAGTCGCGGGCGGTGACTGCCGGCGTCGGCTTCTGTCTGGAGTGTTGAACGAGCGAGGGACCGCAAGGCGCGCTGAACAGCCGATCCAAGGCTGCCGCTGACACCACGCCGCGGTAGCGCGTGCAGACCTCGCCGCCTTCCAGGCGTGCAACGAAGACCGCATCATCCTGATCTTCGGCCTCGCCGTTCGAGCTGGCGAGAGTCCGCCACGCGTCGGCGCCTTCCTCGACGACCAGGAACGAACCGTGGCGATCCTCCGGTACCTCGCGGCGCACCCCCCGAACCACGAATCGACGGATCATCTCCGGGGCGCCGTCGAGCACGATCACGGTGTAGATGGACCACTCACCGGCCCGCGAATCCTCGTCCAGTGCGCTGCGCCAGGCCCGCGCGCCACCGTTCGCCGCGCGGTGAAAGCTCATCACCAGCAACGTTTGCGGCGCGAGACCGTCCGGCGCCGCCACTTCGCGCCCGTCCAGAGTGATCGCCCGTGGCGTGCCGGCCGCGTCTGCTGAAGCGTCGTCGCCAAGAACCGCCGCGGGAACAGTGGCCAGGAACACACCGAACAAGAGGGCAGCGATACCGAGCCGCCTCACTCGGCCCTCCGGAAGCGCATGACCCTGTACTGCTTGATGCGGGCGAAGTGCTCCGGGTCGATCAGCCGGTCGAGCCGGTCGAGCCGGTCGGTGAGCGGCCGCGCCAATCGCCAGCCTGCACCGGCCAACCGCGGGAACCGCCGCGTGGAGGCCTCACGCAGCAGGCTCACGGTGCCGCGGCCGAAGCGGTCGAGCATCGCCCGCGCAAGCTGCAGCATTGGAAGCACGGATTCGGTCACGTCCTCGTCGATCTCGAGAACGAGCCCGCTGGCCTCGGCCCGAGCCAGGAACTCGTCCAGCGGGTGGCCGCTCCTCGACCCCTCGCTGCCGTCCGGGCAGGTGACGAAGTAGTCGCACAGCAGCACGTGCCCACCCGGCGTCAGTGACCGCTCCACAGCCTCGAACAGCTCCTCCAGCCACACGTACTGGGCCGACTCGCAGAGGAACAGGAGGTCATAGCACCGGTCGGGCTCGAACTCCTGGAAGCGGCCCAGGTGGAAGCGCCCGTCCGGGAGCCGCGACCTGAACAGCTCGCCATGGTACGGATCGGGCGACAAACCCTCGACGTCGTAGCCCAACGCCGCCAGCCGTTCCGAGATCACGGCGGTGCCGCAGCCCACATCGAGCACCGAGGACACGCCCGGCGGCAGCAGCTCGAACAGGCGTCCGACCAGGCGCTCCTGGGCTCGGCGCAGACTAACCAGGTCGAGCGGATCGCCGGCGCTCCACATGCCGAAGTTGAGGTACTCCAACCCGACGATCCGGTGCAGGAACTGGAGCGCGACGCTGGTCTTGACCTGACGCGGGCTGCTGCTGTCCGTCGCCTGACGGAACAACTGCCGTCCTTGGGGGGCGGACGGCCAGCGGTGTCCCGCCTTCGGCGCCGAGACGGCGTCAGGAGGTGCGCTCGGACGCGGCGACGGTGGCACGATGCGCAAACTCACAGGTTGGCGAGTCTACAGCGGAGGCGCAGCCGCGATAGGTTCAGGTGGCGGAGCCAGCAGTACCCGGGCAACAAGTCGGCCCCCATCAAGCGGACCCAACCACCGCGCTCCAAGGAGAACCCATGCGCTCGTCGACCTTCCTTCTCGCTCTCGCCACGGTTCTCGCCATGGCCGCACCCGTACCGGCCGCGGAACATCCGCTCGACCCCTTGAGCTACCAGGAGATGTGGCGTGCGCTGGAGGTGCTCCGCGATGCCGGGCACATGGACAAGGACACCCGCTTCTCGGAACTGAGACTCAAGGAGCCGGCCAAACGTGATGTGCTGGCCTGGCAACCCGGCCTCGAAATGGCCCGGGCGGTCTATGCCGTGGTTCGCCAGGCCGACAAGACCTATGAAGCCACCGTCGACCTTGCCGCCGAGCGAGTCACGTCATGGACGCCCCTTACCGGAGCGCAACCCGCCTGGCTCAGCGAAGAGTTCGAGGCAGTTGTCGAAAAGGTGCTCGAACATCCGGACTTCATCGCCGGCCTTGAGGCGCGCGGCATCACCGACCACACCTTTCTCGACTGCGGCACGGGACCACCCGGCTACTTCGGGACCGAGGAAGAGCGCGGACGGCGGATCGGCAATGTCAGGTGTTCCGAGTCGCGCGGTGTCCGCAACGGCTGGACCCGGCAGGTCGAGGGCCTGAGCGCCGTGGTCGACCTGGGCGCCGGCGAAGTCTTGCGGGTGGTTGACGACGGCCCGGTGCCCGCCACCACGACGAATGCGGACTTCGACCGCACCACCCTCGACCATCCGCGCGAAGTGCCGGGACCGATCGATACGCGCCAGCCGCTCGGACCCGGCTTTGAGATCGACGGTTACCAGGTGCGCTGGCAGAACTGGAACTTCCACATGAGGCCCGATCAGCGGATCGGCCTGGTTCTGTCCCTGGTCCGCTACCAGCCGGGATCCGGCGCGAGTTCCCGCTCCGTGATGTACCAGGGCCATCTGTCCGAGATCTTCGTTCCGTACATGGACCCGTCGTTCGCCTGGTATCGGCGCAACTTCATCGACGCCGGCGAATTCGTTGCCGGGGGATTGGCCAAGCCGATGCTGCGCGGCCGGGACTGCCCCGATCACGCGGTCTACATCGACACCCTGGTCAGCGGCGGCAACGGCCGCCCCCGCACCGTGCCCGACACGATCTGCATGTACGAACGAGAGACCGGCGATCCTGTCTGGCGGCACTACGCCTCCGAACAGCCCGAGAGCCGGCGGAGTCGCGACCTGGTCGTGCGGACGGGGGCCGTGGTCGGCAACTACGACTACCTGCTTGACTGGATCTTCCGGCAGGACGGCTCTATCGAAGCCCGGGTCGGCGCCACCGGCATCCTGGAAGTCAAGGCAACGAACGCAGCCTCCGCAATCCCACCGGCGCCATCGGCGGGGCCGGTCAACACAGCCGCGGCCGACGCGCTCCGGACACCCGGTCGTGCCGATGCCTACGGCCGTTTCGTTGACCGCAACATCGTCGCCGTCAATCACGACCACTACTTCAGCTACCGGCTCGACCTCGACGTCGATGGCGCAGACAATCGTTTCGTCGCCGATCGCCTGGTCACCAAGCGGCTGCCGGCCGACCACCCCAGACGCAGCCTGTGGGTCCAGGAACAAGAGGTCGCGGCTAGCGAGCACGACGCCCGGCTGAACATCGACCTGGAGCGACCAACGCTCTGGCGGGTGCTCAGCACCAGCCGGACGAACGCCGTCGGCTACCCGACGAGTTTCCAGGTGATGCCGGGCAGGAACGCGAATACGCTGCTCTCGGCGGACGACTATCCGCGGCGGCGCGCCGGTTTCATCGACCACCACCTGTGGGTGACCCCCTACGACCCGGACGAACTCTACGCGGCCGGTGACCACCCGACGCTGAGCGAGCCGGGCATGGGTCTACCCAAATGGACAGAGGCGGACCGGCCGATCCAGGACCGGGACATCGTGCTCTGGCACACGGTCGGGATGCACCACCTTCCGCGGGCCGAGGACTGGCCCGTGATGCCCGTCATGTGGCACGGCTTCGAACTGAGGCCGTTCGACTTCTTCGACCGCAACCCGGCGCTCGACCTGCCCTGAGCCCGAACCTGCCGGCGTTACAGTTCTGTCGCACGCCCGCCCCGAGCCGAACAGGAATGTTCGTCCGGGGCGGCGCGCCGGCAGCCTGACCCGGATCGGGTAGCCACACTCGAACCCCATCGCCGCCGCCTCGATCCGCCGCTAACCCGCGCCTGCGCGCGGGTTAGCGGCATTGCCGCGGTTCCGCGTCCGCACTTCCCGACGCGACCCAAGCGACTCCGCGCGCTTGGCACGGATCTGGATAGAGGAGCGGGGCAAGCCTGGGCGTCAGTTTCGGAAACCTGACCTCGCCCGCTCTCTAGAGGTAGCGCGGGCGGAGACGATCAGCCGGGCGGATCAAACGAAGAGGAGGGACTCGTATGAGCTTCAGAATTCGCGGTCGAACCATCGGTCTGGGTTCGGCCTTGGGACTCACCTTGCTGCTGGCTCTGTTCGGCGCCGCGCCGGCCGCGGCACAGGACGGCGTGGACAGCGGCGACACGGCATGGATGCTGACCGCCAGCGCCCTGGTCCTGCTGATGACGCCGGGACTGGCGTTCTTCTACGGCGGACTGGTCCGGCGCAAGAACGTCCTCTCGATCCTCATGCAGTGCTTCCTGTGCATGAGCCTGATGACCGTGCTCTGGGTCGTCATCGGCTTCAGCCTGGCCTTCGGCTCCGACGCCCTCGGCGGCGTGATCGGCGGCGGCGACTACTTCCTGCTCGCCAACCTGGGCTACGACGCCTGGGACGGCACCGGCATTCCGGCCCCGCTGTTCATGATCTTCCAGGGCATGTTCGCGGTCATCACGCCGGCCCTGATGATCGGCGCCTTCGCGGAACGGATGAAGTTCAGCGCCATCTGCCTGTTCATGAGCGCCTGGCTGCTGGTGGTCTACGCCCCGGTCTGCCACTGGGTCTGGGGCGGCTCCGAAGGCTTCTTCGGCCTCGGCGGCGACGGCGCCCTCGACTTTGCCGGCGGCACTGTCGTTCACATCAACGCCGGTGTTTCGGCCCTCGTTGCGGCGCTCGTTCTCGGTCGCCGAAAGGGTCATCCGGACCACACCTCGCCTCCGCACAACCTGCCCTTCGCCGTCCTCGGCACCGGCCTACTCTGGTTCGGATGGTTCGGTTTCAACGCCGGCAGCGCCGTGGCGGCCAACGGCTCGGCAGCCAACGCCTTCGTCGTCACCCAGGTGGCGACCGCGGCAGCGGCTGCCACCTGGGGTCTGATCGACTGGATCCGCGACTCGAAGCCGACGCTCCTGGGCGTCATCACCGGCGCGATCTCCGGTCTGGTTGCAATCACTCCGGCGTCCGGCTCGGTGAACGCGATCGGCTCCATCGGCGTCGGTATCGGTGCGTCCGTCTGCGCCTACCTGGCGGTGACGTGGCTCAAGTCGAAGCTCGGCTACGACGACTCCCTCGATGTCTTCGGTATCCACGGCATCGCCGGCATGTGGGGTGCGGTTGCGGCCGGCCTCTGGGCCACGGACGTGGTGCCAGGCAACGACGCGACCGGACTGTTCTACGGCAACGCCGGTCAGGTCCTGATCCAGCTCAAGGCAATCGCCTTCACCATCGTCTGGGCGGCGGTCGTGTCCTTCATCCTGCTCAAGGTCATCGACCTGATCATCGGACTCCGTGTCAGCGATGACGAAGAGCGGATCGGTCTCGACCTCACCGACCACCGCGAAAACGCTTACACCCTGGTCGACTAGGGAAGGAGGAATGACATGAAGTACATCGTGGCCATCGTTCAGCCCGACCGGATGCAGGAGGTCCTCGATCTCCTGGAAGAGAAGGACATTCACCTGCTGACCGTCTCAAACGTCATGGGGCGCGGTCGCCAGCGGGGCGTCGCCGAGGTCTACCGCGGCAACAAGGAGGCCGGCGCTCTGCTACGCAAGCTCAAGCTCGAGATTGCAGTCAACGAGGACTATGTCGACGTGGTGATCGATGCGATCACACGGGGCGCCAAGACCGGCGCTGTCGGTGACGGCAAGATCTTCGTCCTGCCGCTTGAGGAGTGCATCCGCATCCGCACCGGCGAAACCGGAAACGTCGCGATCGGCTGACCTAGCGCGGCAGAACGACCGGAGGCCGGCGCTTCGCGCCGGATGCGGGCGGGACGCCCGCGTGCCATCCGTGCGCCCGATGACGGGCGCACGGAGTGGTTCGCGTGTGGCGCGCGCCGCGGGAGCTTGCTGCTCCCCGGCGCGCTTCTCTTTGTGTGTGCCGGCCACTCAGTCCGAAAGGCCGTCGAAGAGACGCTGCAGGCTGCCCATCCGCTCGGCGATCCGATCCCACGCTCCCTCTTCGTCCGGCAACTGGCCCAGGCTGTGCAAACGTCGCGCGAGGAAGCGGAACTCGCTGGTCTGCCGGGCGGGAATGACCAGGTCCTTGCTGTGGCCGCGGACGATGCGCAGGCAATTGATCACCGCCCGCAGCAACCGGTAACCCGCCTCGACCTGCTCGAACTCGTCACGCGAGATGTGGCCGCGGTCGTACAGCGCGTGGACCGCGTCCTGGGTGTTGGTCTGCCGCACCTCGGGGTCGCCCGCGCCGGCCGCGATCTGCCGCACCTGCACGAAGTACTCGGCGTCGACCAGGCCGCCGGCGCTGAACTTCGCGTTCGTCGTACCGGGTGCTGTGAGTTCGGATCGTTGACGGTTCCGCAGGTGCCGGATGCGCGCCACGTCGTGCGGCCGCGGATCGAACACGTAGTCCCGCCGGTGCGCCTCGATCCGGGCGCACAGCTCCGGATCGCCCGCCACCGCGCGGAGCCGAACCAGCGCCTGACGTTCGTACGGGTCGGCGCCGCCGTCGAAGCTGTAGTACGAACAGAACCGCTGGAACGACGCCGACAGCGGCGAGGACGAGCCGCCGGGACGCAGGCGCCAGTCCAGTTCGAAGATCCCGTCCCGCTTGGCGCGAATCAGCCGCGCCAGCCGCATCGCCGCGCGCTCGTAGAGTTCCCCGGCCCGGACCTGTTCCGACCCTTCGGCATCCCAGACGAACATCAGCTCTATGTCCGAGGCGTAGCCGAGATCGCGTCCGCCCCACTTGCCGAGCGCGCACAGAGACCAGGCTCCGGGCGCCGGTCCGTCGGCCACAACTTCGGCAACAGCCTCCTCCGCCGCGCGGGTGAGCACGACATCGGAGAGAGTCGAGAGTTCGGCGCCGAAGTCGCTGAAGTGCTCGATCCTGCGCGTCAGGTGGCGCATGTCGATGCGCCCGATCTCGTCGTCCTTGAACCGGTTGAGGATGTCGTCCAGCGTCTCCTGACCTTCGAGCGCGGCGTCCAGCCGGCGCTCCAGGTCCCTCCTGCCGGCACCGAGGTCGAGGTCCGCCATGTTGGCGAGCAGCGGCATCAGGTTCTCGTGTTGCCGGCGCAGGAACTCCTCCCAGAGGTAGGTGCCGGCCCCCAGGACCCGCGCCAGCTCGTCGAGCGACGAGGTCAGGGCCTGAGTCGGATCGGCAACCTGCTCGCACGCCGCGTCGATCAGCGACCCGAACTGCCGCAGAGCCAGGTGCGGGTTCGGCGCCACCGCCAGGCGGCGCGCGAACTGCTTCATCAGGGTCACCGTCAGGCGCAGACTGTCAACGCCGACCCGATCCTCGACCTTGGCGCCGCGCCGGGTGGTCACGAACAGCCGGTCGCGTACCTCGCCGTCGACCGTGTCGAACTCCACCTTGTCGATCCAGTAGTCCCGGGTCGAGAGGACGTTCGCGAACTCGAACAGGAACATGAAGCTGTCCGGGCTTCGGATCTCGAGGATGGTGCAGTGCTCGTCCGACTCGTTGTCGATGGAGATGGCAATCGGCGGCAGGACCCGGTCCGCCTGGGCGCCGAAGTCCATCCGACGGGCAGCCTCCATGACCCGCAGGGTCAGTTCCTCGTTGGCCCGATGCGCATCGCCCCTCTTGAGGAACGCCAGCAACCGGTTCAGGTCCCGCTCGAACTCGGTCCAGGAAAACACCTGAGTCGACCGTTCCGGCGCCGGTTGAACCTCGGCCGAGAACACGATCCGGGTCGGGCCCTGCTTCTTTCGCGGGCGCGCCGGAGCCCCGCGCCGCGGGCGCAGGTTCCGGCGCCGCTCCGGCCGGCGCCGCGGGACTCGCCCAGGCCGCCGGTACAGTCCGATGTCGCCGACATCCTGGTATGTGTAGGAACTGCCGCTCAGGATCGACTGTTCGTAGGCCG
The DNA here is from genome assembly GCA_965238135.1 of Candidatus Multivorans sp. Lineage (GTDB taxonomy): Bacteria > Acidobacteriota > Thermoanaerobaculia > Multivoradales > Multivoraceae > Multivorans. The sequence goes on from OZ250177.1 coordinate 1,862,119, forward strand.
CGAGCAGGCCGCAGATCTTGGCGAACTCGCCCTGGTAGTCGTTTGCGACCACGGTCACCCGCCGCGTCGAGCCGACGTAGCCCACATCGACCCGGCACAGCCGATCGGAATCGAGTTCGTGGATCATCTCCAGGTGGCGCGCCACGTCCTCGACCGGGAAGCTCTGAAAGTAGCTTCTCTCAAGCCGCCTGAAGTGCTCGTCGACGACCTCGGCGGGCAGGGCAGGGCACAACTCGCGCACCTGCTGCTTGCGCTCCAGGAGTTCGATCGTCTCCTCGAAGAACTCGCCGAAGATGCGGCGAACCGTGGCCGCCGTCTGCTCATAGCGACGGCCGAGATCGAGCGTGTCCAGAGGCTGGCGCAGGGCGAAAGCCACGCGCCACTGGAACGTCGCCCACTGCTTCGGGTCCTGCGGCAGTTGCCGCACGGGCAGATCCCGCTCCAACTGGAGCACGTGCTCCACCACCCGCAGAAAGACGTACGCCTCGTGCAACTCATCGTGCTCGTCATCGGTGATGACACGGTGCGACCGGAGCCGCGCCATCGTCTGCAGCGTGTTGGCCGAGCGGAGACTCTTGTTGGCGGCGCCGTGGTAGAGCTGAAGCAGTTGGACGATGAACTCGATGTCGCGGATGCTGCCCGCGCCCAGCTTCACGTTGCCCACGTCCGTGCCCCGGGAACGGAGCGACTTCTCGATCATCTGCTTCATCTCGAAGACCTCGCGCAGCAGGGTCTCCGGCGGCCTCTCCGGGTTGAAGACGAAGCGCCGCGTGCCGTCGATCAGGCTCTTGGCCGCCGCCGCGTCGCCGGCCGCGAAGCGCGCCTTGATCAGTGCCTGGAAGGTCCAGGTCATGCCGTAGCGCTCGTAGAAGCGTAGGTACTGCCCCACCGTGCGCACCAACGGGCCCATCTTCCCTTCCGGCCGCAAGCGCATGTCGACGCGGAACACGAAGCCGTCCGCCGTGTTGTCCGAGATCAGGCGGATCAGTTGCGGCGCCTGCCGCTGCAGCTGGTGCAGAGCCTCCTGGTCGACATCGTCCGAGGCGACGAAGAGGGCGTCGATGTCCGAGCTGTAGTTGACCTCCAGGCCACCCCACTTGCCCATCGCAATGACCGCGAACGGCACCCGATCAAGCCCCGTCTCCTCAAGGGCTCGCTGAATGCAGACATCCGCGACCTGGGAGATCTTCGCCGTCGTCGTATCGAAGTCGTCGAGACCGCTGAAGTCGGCAACGGCCACCCGGATCAACTCCCGGTAACGCAGGAAACGCAGCCAGCGCCGGATGTCCTCGCCCGGCGCCGGGCGGAGTCCCGACATCCGCTCGCGCTGCTCCCTCGCCGATTCCTCCTCGACCGGAAACAGCCCCTCTTCCGCCTCCGGGTGCGCGCCCAGCCACCGCATGTAGGCCGGCGAGTACTCGCCCAGGATGTCGCGCTGGGCCAGCGCCAGGGTCTGCCGCGGATCCTCGGCGTCCTCGATGTGCATGGCCTGAAGGGCCTCGATCGCATCTTCAAGGCGCGAGTTCACAAGGGCTCCCAGGGACTCAGCACGTCGACGCCCAGGCTGTCGAAGTCGGAGACGTTCCTGGTCGCCACCACCAGCTCGTGAACGGCCGCAGTTCCGGCGATCAGCGCATCGGCAACACTCGCGTTCCGACCCGAGAGGCGTGCTCGCGCACGCATGTTTGCCGCGTGCTGAGCCTCGGGCCGGCCTAAGGGAAGGAGCCGGTTCCCGAAGTCGGCCTGGACCGCCGACAGGAACGCGCCGAGGTTGCGCCGACGACGCCCAGCGGGAAGGAGCTCCAACCCGAAGTTCAACTCATAGACAACAACGGCCGAGAGCCACAAGTCGCTTCTTGAGTTCAGAAACGCGACGACCTGCAGATCAGGGGCAGGCCTGACGACCTCCGAGACGACATTCGTGTCGAGGAGAAACCCCCTCACTCCCAATCCCACTCCTCGGTCTGGAAGGGAATCTCTCGCTCCGGCTCGTTCTTCCTGTCGGGAAGCTCCAGCTCGATGCCGCGAGGCGCGTTCTCGACCAGCCATTGCCCCAGCGGCTTTCGTGGCGTCGAGCGGCGGTCCCACTCGCTCTTCGGCACGACGACGAAGGTGTTGCGCTTTCCTATCCGCTGGGGCCCTTCCTCCTCCGCGAGACGAAGAACCTCCGACAGGCGCGCCTTGGCTTCGGCAACTGTCCAGGTGCGCTGCGAATCGGTCGGCTCGGCCTTCATGGCGCCTCCCTACGCTCGAACAACATGGTCCAACATAGACCACTTTCGAGCGCCGGGTCAAGAGAACTCGGTCCCGGTCCTTCGCGGATCGCGTTCTTGCCGGGAGCGCCCATCAAGAGATCCTCCGTTCCTCAGCCGGGCCGCGCCGCCTCCTTCTATCCACGCGGGAGCAAGACGTACTCGCGCTCGATCTGCCGGTGGAAGCTCTCCGGCAGGCGTGCCCAGTCCCTGGCCTCGACCAGAAACGGGATGGTCGAGTCCCGCAGCGCATCCAGCAACTTGGCGAGCGCCGAGACATCGATCGGGGTCAGGCCCGGCCCGCGCAGCACCAAGTCCAGATCGCTGCCGTCGTGGCTCTTGCCGCTCACGCGGCTGCCGTATGCCCACGCCTCAACGTCGGGCAGGTGGTCCTGCAAGAGGGCCTCGATCTGCGCCCGGTGCCGGGGCGGCAGGTGAAGGGAGGCCGCTTCCTGCTCGCCGGGCGCGGTGCGAACCGGTTCACTCATGAGACGCGTCCCCGATCACACCGGCCAGCGATTTCGCGTCGGCAAGAAAGTCCGGCAGCAGCTTGAGCGTCGCCTCCGCAAAGCCCTCGCCGTAGTCATGCGCTGTGTCGTTCCCCGATGCAGCGCTCCAGGTAATCCGTCTCGATAGCCACGGTTCGTCCACGTCCTCCTTCGGGGGCTTCGACCAGGCAGCGTCCAAGATACCAAGGCGAGCGCGTCGCCTTCCTCTAGTCGCCAAGGGGATCAGACCGCCATCCGGTAGACCATAATGCCGACCACCGATGAGGAGAACACATTGAGACTCTCTCCCGCCGCAGCGTTGCCGATCCTCCTGCTCGCCGTTACCGGCTCGGCATCCGCCCAGTCGAGCCCCTCCGCCGCAAACGGCTACCTCACACCGCCGCAGGCGATCGTCGACATTCTCGACGCGCCGCCGACTCCGTCGGTACTCGTCGGGCCGGGACGCGACGTGATCGTGCTGGTCGAGCAGCGGAGCATGCCGTCGATCGGCTGGTTGGCGCGCCCCTTGGAGCGATTGGGCGGCTACCGGATCGATCCGCGGAACAGCGGGCCCTGGCGGGCGCCGGAGATTGCGGCGCTGACCGTCCGCCGCCTCGACGCTGTCAGCGACGAAGCAAGCGCCGGCGATGATGGCGTGCGCATCGACGCACCCCTGGGCACGACTCTCGGCTGGCCGGAGTTCTCCCCGGACGGCTCGCACCTCTCGTACGCGGTCCTCCGGGATACGGGGATCGAACTCTGGGTCGTCGACGTCGCGTCCGGCCGGCCACGCCCGCTGACGTCGGCTTCGCTCAACGCCACCTGGGGCAACCCCTGCGAGTGGCTCTTCGACTCGACCGGCGTGCTCTGCCGCTTCCGGCGATCCGCCCGCGGAACGCCGCCCTCACCGCCGCGGCAGCCGGACGGCCCGAACATCCAGGAACACGCGGGCGGGCGCGCGGCGCCGGTCCGCACCTACCAGGATCTGCTTGCCAACCCCCACGACGAAGCCCTGTTCGAGTACCACTTCACGAGCCAGATCGAGACGGTTGCTCTGGCCACGGGCGCGCGGACCGCGATCGGTGAACCGGGCCTCTACGCCCGCGTCTCGGCCGCGCCGGACAGCCGCCACGTGCTCATCGAGCGCCTTGTGCGTCCGTTCTCGTGGTTGCACCCGGCCAGCCGGTTCGCGCGCTCCGTCGAGGTCTGGACTCTGGCCGGCGACGCGGTCACGTTGGCGACCCTGCCTCTCGCGGACGCCGTGCCGATCGGCGGTGTCCCCACCGGCCCCCGAGGCCATCGCTGGAATCCCGCCGCACAGGCGACGCTGGTCTGGAGCGAGGCGCAGGACGGCGGCGATCCGAAGGCCGAAGTGCCGCACCGCGACTACGTGTACACCCTCGCCGCGCCGTTCGACGGCGAGCCGCGTGAGCTGACGCGCACCGAGTACCGGTTCTCCGGCATCTCCTGGACCGCCGACGGCACCGCGCTGGTCAACGAATACGACCGCCCCACCCGCTGGACCCGCACCGCCCTGCTCGACGTCGGCGGCGACGAGCCGCGGCCGCTGTTCGACCGCAGCGCCGAAGACCGCTACGGCGATCCGGGCTTCCCGCTCCGCCGCCCCGGCGGCGGGGCCGCCGGCGCGACACTGCTGCAGGACGGGAACTCGATCTACCTGAGCGGCGCGGGCGCATCGCCCGAAGGCGACCGGCCGTTCATCGACCGACTCGATCTGCGGACTCTTCAGACCGAACGACTCTTCCGCACCGAACCCGAGACCTACGAGACCGTGGTCGCGGTCCTCTCGGACGACGGCAGAACCCTGCTCACCCGCCGCGAGAGCAAGACGGAGCCCCCGAACTACTTCGTGCGCAACACGGCCGACGGCGCCCGGAAGGCGCTGACCGACTTCAGCGATCCGACGCCGATCCTGCGGCAGATCGAGAAGCGTCTCATCACCTACAAGCGAAGCGACGGCACCGGCCTCTCCGCCACCCTCTACCTGCCTCCGGGCCACCGCGAGGGCGACGGGCCGCCGATGCTGCTCTGGGCCTACCCACGCGAGTACACGAATCCCGACGCGGCCAGCCAAGTCAGCGGCTCACCGCATCGATTCACACGGCTCAGAGGCGCCACGCACCTGCTTCTCCTCACCCAGGGCTATGCGATCCTGGACGGCCCGACGATGCCGATCATCGGCGAGGGTGAAACGGCCAACGACACCTACATCGAGCAGCTCGTCGCGAGCGCGGCGGCCGCGATCGACGCCGTGGTCGAACTCGGCGTCGCGGACCGCGACCGGATCGCCGTCGGCGGTCACAGCTACGGCGCCTTCATGACCGCCAACCTGCTCGCCCACTCCGACCTCTTTGCCGCCGGCATCGCCCGCAGCGGCGCCTACAACCGCTCACTCACCCCGTTCGGCTTCCAGAACGAACGCCGCACCTTCTGGGAAGCCCAGCACATCTACGCGGCCATGTCGCCGTTCTTCCACGCCGAGAAGGTGAACGAACCGATCCTCCTGCTCCACGGCGAGATCGACAACAACTCCGGCACCTTCCCAATGCAGTCCGAACGCTTTTACCAGGCCCTGAAGGGCCACGGCGCCACCGTCCGCTACGTCACTCTGCCCCACGAGTCGCACGGCTACGCGGCCCGCGAGTCGGTGCTCCACGTGGTCGAGGAGATGCTGCGGTGGTCCGACACGCACCTGGGCGTGGCGCGGCAAGCGAAGACCTCGAAGTAGCGGCAAGCCTGCGGAGCCGCCTCGAGGCGAGTCGCTTGGCCGAGAGTACGCCCGTACTGCCCTTAGGCGCCCACGCCTAGCGCTACATCCACCTCTACGGCCGTGGCTTGAGGCGGAGGCACGGGCTGCCCGTCTTCCCGCAAGCCATCGAGGTGGAAGGCGATGCCCTCCCGCATGAGCTGGATGACCTCGGCGCGGGTCCTGGCCGTCGCAACGCAGCCGGGCAGATCAGGCACGTAGGCTGCGTAGTTGTTCGGCGCCTTCTCGATCACGATCGTGTACTTCACGAGCTACTCACTTCTTGAGTCCGGCCTGCTTCAGAATGCTGTTCCAAGTCCCCGGGGGCAAATCGTGGCTCAGCTTACCGGCTGGCTCACCTCTACATCGAACGGAGCCGTGCCACTTCACTCATACCAGCCATAGCCCCACGTTTGGACCTGCTCTTCCAGCAGCGTGAGGGCGCGTTCACACTCCTCAACCGTCTCGCCGAACAACTTGGCCACTACGAACGGGGACTCGCCCCTCCGCTCAGACAGGGAACCTCGAATCTCCTGAAGCCACCGCTGGTACTTCTCGCCCCGAAACACAAAGAGACCAGGTGGAACCACCACGAACGACTCCGGCTCTGACCCCTTCCGATGGCTGCAGTGCAACGCCAACAGCACCTCAAGACGATCGAACACCACGCTGTACTCGCTCTCGCCGGACACGACCTCCTGGGCATGCGGCCACAGTGTCTCGAACATCCATGTGTTTATTGGCAGAACACGCCGGCCCCCACCCTCCAACCCTGCCCCCAGAAACGATGCGGCCAACTCACATCCAGCAACCGAATCTACGTCTACGCGCCGGGCCAGCATCGGCGTACTCAGGAGGTGCCCCAGGAACTGGAGTCGATTCGAGGACACAGCGCCGACCCCCAGCGCGTAGAGAAGCCGCGTTGCCGCGTACCGTGACAAGTTAAGCCATACGTCGATGCCATTCCGCGGCACGGCCGAGCCGAGCTTCCGGAGCGCGCGACGCCATACCGTGTAGTGCTCCTGCTCCGCCCAGTAGCCACCGACCGAAGCCATCGCGACCAGGGTTTCGCAGACCGCGTCGTACCGCTGCAGCCGCGCAGTCACAGACTCGTCCGTTACGGGCCCGACATCGAGAGAGAACTCCGAGCCGTCGCCGGTCTCGTCGAACACGCGATCCAGGTATTGGTCCACCTCCGGGGATACGTCTCAAGCTCCGCTTCTGTGTTCCTGAGCCGCGTGTCGAGATAGTCGCCATGGACCTTGAGGACCGTACATCCCGCGTGTGTCAGCGGAGGAGCTCCCTGAATCTGACCCGGCAACGCCAGAACCAAGGGCTGTAGCCCTTCATCAGCAAGGGCAGTCTCCATCAGCCGGTCGAAGTTGGTCGTCACGATGACCCGTACGAAGCCTTGCCTGGCCAGGGCCGCGATCGCGCGGTGAGCCAACGTCGGCGCCTTCTTGCCCTCTTGCCGCTCTTGGTCGTTGGGCTCCACATAGCCCCTCAGGAGCTGCTGCCGGTCAGCCGGCGTCTTGGCCAGTTCCTTGACGATCTCGGAGTAGTCGGGTTCCAGCTCATACTTGTCGGCGTACCAGCGTTCAGGCGAGGGTTCCAGATTCTCACCGAGAACGCGCGCCAGCTTGCGGATCAGGTCGACCGTGATCTCCCAGCCGGTCGGAATGCCAGCGGCTTTGGAAACGCCCGAACCCGCGCTAGCTACGGCCGTCGCCCCACTCGCCTCTCGGAGGGAGAAGGACGAGGGGTTCCTTGGAGTCAACCCGTCGCCGACCGGAAGCTTGGCGATCGTTCGTGAAGAACCCGCAACACTCTCAGAATCAGGGGCGCAGTTCGTAGGTTCCCTGCCCCAGCGGCCGCTCCGGGTTCTCCCAGGACGGGAGCCAGAACAGCTCGTGGACGACCGCAGAGCCGTCGCTGTCGACCAGCGCGACGTTGAGCGCTACGCGCTCCGGTACGCCGGCGCCTGTGACCCAGCCCCAGGGCACGGTTGCATAGACGGTGTAGCCGCTGCGCAAAACCCCGGCCGCCTGAGCCACTCTCACAACCGTGGAGTTGGCCGGGAACGTGCCCCCGGACCGTGGGCCCGGCCCGATCGGGATTTTCGCGAGCGGGTCGGGCTGGACTTCATTACGGGTCGGGCCGATGGCCAGCAGCGGATCGCCTCCTCGGCTGTCTCCCCCCGGATCTCCGCTGGTTGCTTGAACGGCACAACCGTCCGGCCGCGGCGCCGGGCTTCCTCGCCGCTCGCAGCCGCCTCCAGCGCCTCAACCGTGACCTCCGCCGTCATCGGATAGACCGTCGGGTTGCGCAGCGTGCCCTTGACGAGTTCCGGCGCGTTCGTGCTGCCCGGCCAGAGCGGCTCGAACTCGACCGCTCCCGAAGGCAGCTCAACGATTCGGTCGAGTTCCGGCAGAACAACCCCGGCGTCGGGCGGCGGCGCAACACCGCCGGTCGAGACCAGGTCGAGCAAACGGCCCTCCTCATCGAACGCGCTAAAGATCGCGCCCTCGCCCGACAGCTCGGCGGTCCAGAAGTGCGGCTCGCTGGCCGACCTGGCGATGTACCAACGTTCCTCCACGTCGACGGTGCGTGCGTCCTGGCCCATGCAGCCGTCGCCGAGGTAGAGCACGCCCTCGCCCTCCTCGACCACCTCGCCCAAGCGGATCGGGTGGCTGCGCTTGAACACGTGGTCGTGGTTCTCGAACGCCGCCGTCAACCGGCCGCGGTGGAACGCCGGCTCCCAGGCATCACGAACGACGGCCGAGCCTTCGTAGGACCGATGCGCCGGGTACAGGGGGACATGGTAGAGCGCGAGCCGGTTCGGCAGCTTCGCGTCCTCCTCCATCCGCTCCTCCAGCCAGGAACGCTGACGGTGCAAGGCCGCGAGCTCCTCCGTGTCCAATACGTAGAGGGCCCCCGCCGAGCCCAGACTTCGGCGAAAGTAGGTCGCGCCGCCGGCCGCGCCGGGATCCCCGCCGCCCTGGTTCTGGGCGAAGAGCGCGAAGTAGAAGGGCGCCTTCTCCTCGTCCGGCGCCGACTCGGGGACCCCGCCGGCACGGCCGACGTTCACCTCGTGGTTGCCGATCGCGAGCACCAGGGGAACCGTGTGGCCGTCGGGCGTGACAAGGGCCTGGGTGACGTATTCGAGCCAGACGCGCCACCGCGGCCAGTTCGAGGTCAAGCCGTTGGCGTAGGCGAGGTCGCCGCCGATTGCCAGCAGGTGCGGCGACTGCCGCGCCGCCTGAGCCAGCAGGGTTAGCGAGAGCGGCTCGGCGCCCACGTCGCCGCCCGCCGCGAGTCGCACCGGGCCAACCCTCGGCACCGTGCGGAAGCTGCGCGGCCGACCCACGGGGCGTCCGTCAAGGAGCGTCTCGAAGTCGTAGCTCGCTCCAGGCTCGAGGTCACGCAACTCGAACCGGTAGACGCGCACGTCCGGAACGCCTGCGATCTTCACCGCTGCCGCCGCAACCGAGGTCGGCTCGCCATCCGCCTCGGACGGTCGCCATTCGACGCTGGCCGACCGAGGCAGCCTCTCCCCGATTCCATCCGCTTCGACGACGAGGTTGACGGTCATCGTCGTCGACGTGTCGCCCTGCCAGGTCAGGTGTACCGAGTGCCACGGCGGCGGCCCGGGGTCGGAGCATCCCCCGAGGAGGAGCGCCGAGAGCGCGAAGGACGATAGTGCTCGAAACCGCAAGCTCTATTGACTAGTCGGACGGCGCTGAGTCGAGGAGCTGGTCCATGACCGCCTGCGCGTTCTCCGGCCGCCCCAGGTGCAGGCCCATGCCGGGCATCGGCGCCACCGGCACCAAGACCCGCCCGACACCGAGGTCCGCCAGCGAACGCAGGCTCGACAGGTCTTCGCCGATGCCGGTGGTGATCTCGAGCGCGTCCGGGTCGCGGCCGTGTGCCGCGGCCACGTCGCGTGCCAGTCCGATCAGTTCGGCCGAGGCGCCGCGCGCCGGGAAGAAGCCGTCGCCCAGGCGGCCGGCGCGCCGTGCCGCGACCTTGGAGTGTCCGCCGACAATGATCGGGACGCTGCCGGTGACCGGCTGCGGGCGGCAGTAGGCGGCCTCGAACTGGACGAACTCGCCTTGGTAGGCCGGCCTCTCCGCGCCCCAGAGCTCCCGCATCGCCTCGATGTACTCGTCCGTGCGCCGGCCGCGGTCGGCAAAGGAGACGCCGATCGCGTCGAACTCCTCCTTCAACCAGCCGACGCCGATGCCGAGCAGGAGACGCCCGCCCGTCATGTGGTCCAGGGTGGCGATCTGCTTGGCGGCAGTCACGGGGTTGTGCTGAGGCACGATCAGGATTCCGGTCGCGAACCGGATCCGCCGCGTCTGCGAAGCGACGAACGCCATCCAGATCAGCGGATCCGGGAGCGGAAAGTCGTCCCGGCCGCCGGCCATCTTGCCGTCGGGCGAATAGGGATACGCCGATTCGTAACCCCCTGGAACGACCGTGTGCTCGACGGTCCAGATCGACTCGAAGCCGGCCTCGTCGGCGGCGTGGGCCAGTTCCACCGCCAAGCCCGGATCGACGAAGCGGCCGGTGTTGCAGTACCTGAGTCCGAATCTCATGGGCGCGCAGTGTACCGGTACGCGCCGGAGCCCGAATCGCTACCGCCTTCCCTCCGCTACGATGCCGGCGTGCGCGAGGCCGCCGGCAAGACGAAGCTCACCGACATCGACTGGTCAACCTGGCGCGCCGTGGACCGGGCCACGCTGACCTTCGTCCGCGAAGACGGCAAAGTGCTCCTGATCCGCAAGAAACGCGGCCTGGGCGCCGGCAAGATCAACGGCCCCGGCGGCCGGCTCGAACCAGGTGAGGAGCCGATTGACTGCGCGACTCGCGAAGTCGAGGAAGAACTCGGCATCATCCCCCTCGGACTCGAGTACCGGGGAGAGAACCGGTTCCAGTTCGTCGACGGCTACTCGATTCACGTCTACGCCTTCGCCGCCTCGGCATACCGGGGCGAAGTCCGGGAGACGGACGAGGCGGCGCCGCTGTGGACCGACATCGACGCGATCCCCTACGACGAGATGTGGGAGGACGACCGGTTGTGGCTACCCCATGCCCTAGGCGGACTCGAGCCCCAGGGCCGCTACATCTTCGACGGCGACCGCATGCTGGACTGGGAACTCGAAGTCGACGGCCGGCGCTACTCGCCGCCGCCGGTCGAACCCGCCGCGCCCCCGGCGCGAATCGCGGCCGCTTCCTCGGGCTCGACGTAGGTCCAGGCCAGGAACGGCGCCATCATCTCGTCCGTGCTCTGGGCGCCCCAGTCCACGGCGCGCTGGATGTTCAGGAACGGGTACTCGTCGAGCTTGGTCTCCGAGTTGTCGTAGATCGCTTCGATCTCGACCCGGGTGCCGGCCGGCAGCACCTTGGGCTGACGGTAGATGTAGTTCGTCTGCCAGTTGTAGTCGTACTGCGGAACGTCGAGGAGCACTTCGGCGCCGCCATCCGGGTAGTGCGCCGTGTAGATCATGCTGCGGCCCCGGAAGTGCATGTGCGGGTGCAGCGACAGCAGCACCGTGTCCTTCTCGAACACACGCGACGAGCCGACGCGCCAACGCCCGTGACCCGGCGGGATCTCGAACCCGCCGCTGCCGATCGTGTTCCAGGTCACCTTGTGCTTCACGTCGGCGCCGACCGGATGGAACTTGAAGGCAACCGCCGAACGGTCGTAGGCCGAGGTTCCGGGGCCCGGTTCCTTGTGGTAGTGGACGTTCAGACGCACCACCATGCCGGCACGCAACTGGTTGCCGAAGCCTGGCGGGTAGATCGTCGGATCTTCTCCGGCCGCGATCGAGCCGAGCGAGAACGTGTTCTCCCTAAGCACATCGACCTCGCCGTCCTCGTTCGGGATCAGGGCCCGGCCGGTGATGTGATGAACGACCTCGGCGTCCGGCTGGTACTCGATCGCCTGAATCCAGCGAGGCTCGGGCAGCATCTCCTCAGTCAGGGTGATGTAGAAGCTGGGCTGCTCGTCCTCCACGTCATCGCCGACGAAGTGGGGCTCCTCCATGTAGACGATCAGGTCCGGCTTGCCGATCAGGAAGCCGCCGGTGTCCTCGAACTTGCGCGGGGCCGGCCCCTTGGCCGGATCGCCCTTCGGCGCGCCGCGTCCCGCCCAGGCCACGATCGTGTCGATCTCCTCCTGGGTCAGCGTCCGCTCGTTGGCGAAGACGCCTGCCGTGTGGTCCGTCGCGTCCCACGGCGGCATCTCGCGGCTCTGCACCAGGCGCGCGATCGAACGCGCCCACGGCCGCGTCTCCTCGTAGGTCATCAGCGGCATCGGCGCCACCATGCCGGCGACGTTGTCGCCGCCCGGGCGATGGCAGGTCTGGCAGCTCTGCTGGAAGATCGGCAGCACGTGCTCATGGAAGGTGACCGCCTCGCCGGTGTCGGCGGCAACCGCCGCGGAACCGAGGCCCAGGGCGCCAAGAACGAGAAGTGCAGCGATCGAGCGGCTCATGCAGGTCTCCAGCTTTGTGAAACGTTGTTTCGGTCGGCGCGCCACGGAACTCGATCGGCAACGCGCCGAACGTGCCACGGTAGAAGTCGAATCGAACGGTCGATGTCCGTGATGTTCAGATGGATGTGGTGGAACCGCGCCGGCTCAACCGGCGCAGCCGTCTCCTGTGCCCCGAGCGGTGCGACGGCAACCGGGGTCGCCGCGGCGACGGCGGCAAGCAGCCGCACCCGCAACCACCGGCAACCGCGATCCAGGTTCAGCCTCCGCGTCAAGGAGCCCCTCCCTCGAGCAGCTCGACGACCTCGATCTTCGTGCCGTCCGGCCCCTCGATGAAGGCGATCCGGTGTCCGTCCTCCAGCTCCCGCGGCTCGACGACGAACTTCACGCCGCCCGCACGCAACCGCTCGAGCCACGGATCGTATTCAGTGGTGTGCCAGCCGATGTGATCGACCACCGTGCCGTCGGTGCCGGTCCGTTCGCCCGGCGCCTGATTGACGATCAGCCAGGTCTCGTCGCCGCCGTTGTCGTAGAGGATCGAGTGCAGGGGGGCTAAGCCCTTGAAGGGCACGACCTCGCCGCCGAACTGCGTCGCGTACCAGGCGGCGGTCGCCACCGCGTCGCCCGAGAAGACGTGGACGTGGTGCAGCCCCGGCGCGCCGCCGTGATCCAGGTCGTCGATCACCTCGATGCGCGTGCCCCAGGGGTCCTCGCAGAAGCCGAAGGTGAACCCGGCCGCCTCCACGTGTCGGGCGGCGCCGACGACCTTGCCGCCGGCCGCTTCACACTGTTCCAGCGCCGCTTCCACGTCTTCGACCGAGAAGCCGATGTGATCGACCGAGGTACCGCCGCTGCCGCTGGTCGGTTCCCCCTCGCGGACCTTCAGGATGTCGTTGCCGTAGAACACGGCATCGAAGGGACCGCTCTTGCCGAGCTTGCCGCCGAAGAGATCGTTGTACCACTGGGCCGCCGCCATCGTGTCCGGCGCGATCAGGTGGACGTGGTCGAAGTCCTCCGAGGCCACCGGCTGCACGGTGCCGAAAGCCAGGCCAAGGATCAGGCCGGCAACGAGGGAACCAAGTGCCGGAACTCTTCGTGGATCGCGGTGCATGTTCGAACGACCTCCAAACTGTTACTTAGGACGGCAACGGATCCTCACGGATCTGCCATCGTCTGTATGATTCGGTTTGCGGTGGCCGCAGAGTACCAACTCAACCGGTACGACCGTGAAGGCTACGTAGCACCTCGAACGCCGTGGACGCGACGCCGTCCCCGGGCGCCGCGACACGGCCAAGACTCCGCACGACCTGGCAGGAGTCGGACCATGACCCGATCGGGGCCTGAACACATACAGCGAACCGTCGCGCTGGTAGCGACGCTCGCCGTGGCGGTGAGCATCGGCTGCCGCGGCGACGTGCCCGGCAGCGCCGCGGGCGCCGACACGAGCCTGGCCACCGGCACGGTCATCTCCAGGAGCGGCGCGCTTGCCCCGACCACCCGGGTGCGGCGCGGCCAGGTCGACGCCCTGGTCACCGCCTCCGGCTCCGTTGTCGCTCCGCGCCTGACCGAACTCGGACCGGAGGTGGCGGGGAGGCTCTCGGTCGTCCACTTCGATGTCGGCGATCAAGTGGCAGCCGGCGATGTCGTCTTCCAACTCGACCCGGGGCCGTTCAGAACCAACCTGCAACGGGCGCGCGCCGGCCTCGCGCTGGCGAAGGCCGAGGCCGCGCAAGCCCTGCATGAGTTGGAACGGGTGCGCCGGCTGGCCGATCAGCGAGTGGCGCCGCCGCAACAGCTCGATCAGCAACTCACCCTGCTGGCGGTGGCCAAGGCCCGTGTTCAGCAGGAGCTGGCCGCGGTCCAGAGCGCCGAGCAGGACCTCACCCGCACGGAGGTGATCAGCCCGTACGCCGCCCATCTGGTCGAACGGCAGCTCCACGAGGGCGCGATCGTCGGCCCCGGCGCCGTCGTCGTCACGATCCAGGAACGGACCGGCTTTTCCGCCGAACTCGACGTGCCGGCGGCTGCGGCGTCGCCGGTGAGAGTCGGCGATCCGGCGCTGCTGATCGTCGAGGGCGCCGCCGAGCCGCTCCAGTCCACGATCGCCTCGGTCAACGCCAGAATCGACCCCGAGACGCGGACCTACCGGGTGCGGGCGCCGGTGCCCGGCAACAGGCCGGGCGCCAAGGCCGGCGCCTTCGTCCGCGCCGAAATCCGGCCGCGGACCCGCGGCGGCGCGGTGGTTGTCGAACGGGCCGCCGTGCTCAACCGCGACGGCCGCGCCTACCTGTTCACCGCCGTGGACGGCCGCGCCCGGCAGGTCGAGGTCACGATCGGCGCAACCGGCTCGCGTCTGGTCGAGATCAGGACCGGCGTCGAAGCCGGCGACGCGGTGATCGTCGGTCCGGTGATCGACCGGCTCGCCGACGGCGCGCCGGTTCAAGCCGCCGAGCCGCCGCCGCTGGCGGCCGGCGGGGACACGACGCTCTCCGCCGCGCTCCCGGACGCACCGCAGCCACGATGAGGCGACCGTGCTGAACCTGCCGCTCATCTCGATCCGGCGTTTCCTGGAGTTCACGCGCGCTGATGCAAGCATCTCTACCCACCGGCGCCGCCTGACTCGATGCTGAACCTGCCGCTCATCTCGATCCGGCGGCCCGTGTTCGCGTTGATGCTCAACGTGGCGCTGGTCGTGCTGGGCCTGGTGTCGCTGACCCGGCTCAACGTCGACCTGAACCCGGATGTCGAGTTCCCCTTCGTCACCGTCACGACAATCCTCGAAGGGGCCTCACCGGAGACCGTCGAGACCGAAGTCACCGATGTCCTCGAAGAGCAGATCAACACGATCGAGGGCATCCGCGAACTCAGTTCGGTCTCCTCGGAGGGGATCTCCCAGATCTTCGTCGAGTTCGAAACCGGCTACGACATCGACGTCAAGGCGCAGCACGTGCGCGAGAAGATGGCCCCCGTCCGCGCGGAGCTTCCCCTCGACATCGAAGATCCGGTCGTCACCCAGATCGACCCGGACGCGACGCCGATCCTGTCGATCATGCTCGGTGGTCCGGTCTCGGTCCGCGAGCTGTCCGAACTGGCCGAGAACATGGTCAAGGACCGGCTGGAACGCCTGCCCGGCGTCGGCAGGATCGAGATTATCGGCTCGCGCCGCCGCGAGGTGCGGATCTGGCTCGATCCGGTCCGGCTCGGCGGCTACGGGCTCTCGATCGACGATGTCCGCTCCACCCTGCTGCTGGAGAACGCCGAGACTGCCGGCGGCCGCATCGAGGGGCGCGAGCGGGAGTGGACGGTGACCACCTCCGGCCGGGTCAAGCGGGTCGAGGACTTCGGCGCCCTGATCGCCGCCGAACGCGGCGGCCGGCTGGTCTACCTGCGGGACGTGGCGAAGATCGAGGACGGCCTGGCCGAGGAGCGGTCCGTGGCCCGTTTCAACGGCCAGCGCGGGGTCTCGCTCGAGGTGCGGCGGCGGAGCGGGGCGAACACGGTCGCCGTCGCCGAAGCGGTTCGGGCGGAAGTCGAGGCGCTGCGGCCGAACCTGCCGCCCGGCATGGAGGTCCTGATCACCCGCGACATGGCGGTGTTCATCGAGGACTCGATCTACTCCGTGTTCTCGAACATGCTCTGGGGCGGCGTCCTGGTGGTCGCCGTGGTGCTCCTGTTCCTGCGCAACCCGAGGTCGACCCTGATCTCGGCGCTCGCGATCCCCTCCTCCGTGATCGCGTCCTTCACCTTCTTCTACCTCGCCGACTTCACCCTGAACGTGATGACGCTGATGGCGTTGTCGCTGTCGATCGGCGTCGTGATCGACGACGCGATCGTGGTCCTGGAAGTGATCTACCGCCGGATCGAGCAGGGGCTGGGCCGAAGAGAGGCAGCCGAGGAGGGCGCCAGCCAAGTGACGCTGGCGGTGATCTCGACCACCCTGGCCCTGTGCGCCGTGTTCGTGCCGATCGCCTTCATGTCCGGCACGGTCGGCCAGTGGTTCTACGAGTTCGGCATGGTGATGGCGATCGCCGTCTGCGTGTCGAGCCTGTTCGCCCTGACCTTGACGCCCATGCTCGGCAGCCGCGTGCTGACGGCGCGTCAGGGAAACGACCCGGTGAGCCGTGCCCTGGGCTGGGCCCTCGACGGCCTCGACCGCTTCTACCAGGAGGTTCTACGGCGCGCCCTCGGCCACAAGCTGCTCACCCTGATCGTCGCGGTGGCGGCAATGGCCGGCGGAGTCCTGGTCGCCACCACGCTTCCGTTCGATCTGTTCGTGACCGAGGACCGGAGCGAGTTCAACGTTGACCTGAAGATGCCGATCGGCACCCCGCTCGCCGTCACGGCTCAGGCGGCGCGGCGCGCCGAGGAGGTGCTCGCGGCCGACCCCGAGGTCCGGAACCGCTTCGCGACGATCGGCGGCGGCAGCCGGCAGGAGCCCCATCGAGCTTCGATCTACGTCCAGTTGACGAACAAGCGAGAGCGCGATCTCGGCCAGGCGGCGATCATGGACCGGGTCCGCGAGCGGCTGCTGACGCAGATCCCCGAGGCCGAGGAGGTCGCCGTGTCGCCGATCAATTGGATCGCGGGAAGCGACGACCAGTTGGGCTCGCGCGCCGTGACCTACAGCCTGCGCGGTCCGCTCATGGAGGATCTCGAGCTCTACTCGGACCGGCTGGTGGCGCTGATGCGCTCCGATCCCGCCTTCGTCGACGTCGGAACGAGTTGGGAGACCGGCAAGCCCGAAATCGAGATCAACGTCGACCGCGACCGCGCCGCCGACCTCGGGGTGCAGGCAACGGTCATCGGCCGCACGATCCGCACCCTGCTCGCGGGAGAGGAACTGGGCACTTTCGAGGAGGGCGGGGAACGCTACGACGTCCGGGTCCAGGTCCTGCCCGAGTACCGGGACACCCCGGAGAAGCTGGACCTGATCCAGATCCGCACCGCCTCCGGTCAACTCACCCCGATCACCAACGTCGCCGACATCCGGGTCGGCGAAGGCGCGGTCCAGATCAGCCGGCAGAATCGCTCCCGCCAGATCACGATCGCGGCCAACGCAGCCGAGGGCGTGGCGCAGTCCGAACTTGCCGCCCGGGTCGAGGACTACAGCCAGATGGTGGGGCTCGAGGCTCCGAACCAACTCGTGCCCAGCGGCATGACGGTGGTCTTGCAGGAGACCAGCGTCTCGCTGTTCTTCGCCTTCGTGCTCGCGATCGCCGCGATCTACATGGTCCTGGCGTCCCTCTTCAACTCCCTGGTCCACCCGATCACGATCATGATGTCCGCGCCGCTCTCCTTCATCGGCGCCTTCCTGGCCCTCAAACTCTCGGGCAAACCGCTCGACATGTTGAGCGGCATCGGCCTCCTGGTGCTGATGGGGCTGGTGATGAAGAACGGCATCCTCCTGGTCGACTACATCAACCGCCTCCGCCAGGACGGCCGTACCCGCAGGGAGGCGATTCTCGAGGCCGGGCCGGCGCGCCTGCGTCCGGTGCTGATGACCGCCCTCTCGCTGATCTGCGGCCTGCTGCCGGTCGCGTTCTCCACCGCCTCCGGTTCCGAGGCCCGCGCCGCGATCGCGGTGCTGACGATGGGCGGCATGGCCACCTCAACGCTGCTCACCCTGCTCGTCGTGCCGGTGATCTACGACCTGGTGGACCGGGCAACCGAGAAGCTGACGGCGTGGAGCCGCACCGTGTGGGACCAGTTCGTGAACCTGGGCCGGAAGCCCGCCACCCAGGCCGCCCACGTCACCCGGCCGCGGCGACGACGCCGTAGGCGCCTCCGGAAGCGACCGCGGCGCTGACGTAGCGTCAGGAAACGCTGCGCACCGCCGCGCCGCGCAGAGCGACGGATCGGCAGGCGGCGAACAGAGTCGGAACGAAGAGGTCCGGTCGCGCCACGCAGGCGTAGTGATCGGCATCCACCCGGTAGACCGAGGCGCCGGGAACCTGCTCCGCCATCAGCGCCTGGTACTGGGGCGGAATGTGCCCGTCCTGCTCGGTCAGCACCACCCCGGTCGGCACGTCGATGTCAGCGAGCCAGGGGCTCGAGTCGAACCGGGCCAACGCGGCGGCGGCCTCGATCACCGAGACCGGATCGGTCGGTCCCATCTGCTGCTTCAATGTCTGCTGCAGGCCGGGATCCTCGACGTTCGCGAGCATGCGCTCGCCCATGCTGTCCCACAGCGACCGGGGGGCCGCGCGCGCCGCCAGCGACAGCAACGGCCCGAGCGTGGAGGCCGCCCGCTGGGCCCGCGGACCGCCGAAGCGCGAACTGGTCGCGCAGAGCACGAGACCCGCGGTCCGGTCCGGATGACGGCGCCAGAACAACTGCGCCACCGCTCCGCCCATTGAGTAGCCGACCGGGATCACCCGCTCCACGCCCAGCCGGTCAACCAACGCCGCCGCATCGTCGGCGCAGTCCTCGAGCTTGAAGGCGCCGATCCGACGGATGCCGTGGCCGTGGCCCCGGTGGTCGAGGGCGATGACCCGGAAACCGCGTCCGAGAGTGGCGAAGCTCGTAGCCCAGTTCAGGAGCGCGGTGGCCGCCAGGCCGTGAAGCAGCAGCAGGACCGGCGCCCCGGGCGGCCCCGCGACCTCGTGCACCCACGTCGCACCTCGCCCCGGCACATCGACCCGGCGTCCGCTCGATGCGGTTTCCATGGCGCCGCCCTCAGGCGTACCGGCCGGTCTGCTGGGTGCGGGCGTAGACATCGTCCACGACCCAGTGGAACAGGCTGACGTGGACGCTCTCGACCATTCCCATGTCGTCGAGATCGACGTGGACGCCGTCCTGCTGGAGTTCCTTCAGCCGGCCGCCGTCGAATCCGGTCAACCCGAAGGTCCGCAGGCCGTGTCGGTTCGCCCAGTCCACCGCGGCGAGCACGTTGGGACTGTTGCCCGAGCCGCTGAACGCCACCAGGGCGTCGCCGGAAACGGCAGCGCTCATCAGTTGCTGGACGAAGATCTGCTCGTAGTCGAGGTCGTTCCCGACCGCCGTGATCCACGGCACGTTGTCAGCCAGGCTGACGACCCGCAACCGCCGAAGGGACTCGTCCCTCAGGCCGTCGGCTGCGACCGTGCCCTTCCCCAGATCGACGCTCAGGTGGCTTGCCGCAGCGGCCGACCCGCCGTTGCCGACAAGAAAGAGCGTGCTCCCCTGACTCCAGACGTCGAACACCAAATCCGCCCAACGCTCGACCGCCGCCGCGTCCACCCGGGCCAGCTCGGCGCGCAGGCGGTCGAGGTACGCCGTGGCGTCGAGGGTCGTGCCGAGCATCGACGGCATCGTAGCCCAGAGTCCCGACAGGTCTCGGACGATCGAATGTCGTTGTGTCGATCTTCGCCTTCGGGCTACGGCTACCGCGACGGGCTCGTACCACGGCGTGCCGTTGGCCGCGCCGCATCGAGCGGATTCCTCCAGCGCAGGCCCTCGAAGCGCGCGAAGTCGCCGTCACACGACACCAGGGTTGCGTCATGCGTGATGGCAGTCGCCGCGAGGTGCGCATCAGTGGTCAGGTTCCCGGCCGTGCCCGTGTCCTGGAGCAAGCCCCGCAGCGCGCCCCAGTGGTCGGGCTTCTCCGTGACGATTGTGACCACCTCGACTGCCAACCACCTCCCCACTTTGCCAAGCGCCTCGTCGGCCGACAACGGCGCCGTGTAGACCCGCGGGTTGGTCGCTATGCGCACGAAACCCAGCAAGACGACCCAGGGCAGCCCCACGGACTCGTCCCCGCTCAGAGCGTCCTCCCACCACCGGCGCATCGGCTCATGGTGCACAGCGTCCTCGTTGACCGCATACAGGAGCACGTTGACGTCGACGATCATCACGGCGTGGTCACTTCCTCAGGGGCAGTCACTTCCTCAGAGAAAGGCGGCGGAGTATCTCCTCGTCGTCAAGCGCGGACGCGAGCGCGAGCGCCTTGTCCAAGTCAACCCGCGGACGCCCCAGGCGCGCGGTTTCTTCGCGGTACCGAGACCTCCGGGCGTCGGATGATTGCGCGCCGAGGCCGGACCGCAATAGCCGGTTGAGCATGCGAGTCATGGTCAGCCCTTCGTCCTCGGAACGCGCACGGAGCGCCGCCATGAGGTCGTCGTCGATTCGTACCGTACTGCGCATGATGTCAGGACATCCACATGTGTGATGCGCAGACATCAACACATCGTCCGGAAGATGTCAAGCATGGGCGCGACCCGTTTCCCGAAGCTCGAAGCCGGCCCTCCGGGATCCCGGAGCCCGAAGCAACCGCGGTCCGGCAGTTCAGCGCGGCGAGCGCGTCACGCGATCCGCAGGCACGTGACAGGTGCGCTGCATCCGGTGTTCGCCGGCCTGGGGGTGGGTCCAGCGCAGCTCGTCGCCATCCATCCAGCGCTCGACGCGAAACCAGGGCATGCCGAAGCCGTCCATCTGCAGCACACCGTCCCGGTAACGGGTCCGGTTGCGAATCCTCATGCAACTCGTGTTCACGTCATTCGCGCCGCGACGCAGCGTGCCATCCGCCCGCATATCGTGGATCAGACCGACCGTGGTGACAACCACGCGGTCGCCGCACTGCTCGACCCGTTCGAGGTGCCCGGTGTTGTCGTCCAGCCAGAGACCGCGCAGGTCCGGCGCCCCGGCGGGAAGCGGCGCCGTGCAGGCGGCCAGCACCGGCAGCGGCCACTCGGTCCAACCGGCGCACCCCGGCGTGTAGGCGATCGGAATCTCGTCCGCGCCAAGCCCCGATCCGTCGAGCACGGGCAGGTCGCAGTGATCGATCTCGCCACCGCCGCCGATCAGCAGACGCGCTTCGGTCGTGTCGGGCGGCCGAGGCGCCGAGCGAAGGTAGACCCGAGCCGCCGCGACGGCCGCCCCGGCCAGCGCCACGACGGCGACGAGCGCCACGAGTCCACGTCGGAGCAGTCTCCGACGACCGTCGCTCATCTCCACCTACCCGCCCACCGGCGTCGAATCGATGAAGTCGGCGACGATCGTGGCCAGTTCCTTGCCGCGCCCCTCCTGCAGGAAGTGGCCGCCGCCCTCGATCGTCTTGTGGGGTCGGCCCCTCGCGCCGGGAACCCTCGCTTCGAAGGGCCGCCTGGCGCCGCCCGTGACCGGATCGTTGTCCGCGAAGGCGCAGAGAAACGGCTTCGCCCACCCCGAGAACACGCGCCAAGCCTCGATCTGGGCCGGCACGGAAGGATCGTTCGGCAGCATCGGCACGCGGCTCGGCATGGCCCGGATTCCCGCCTTGAAGGACGGATCAGGGAACGGCGCGTCGTAGGCAGCAATCTCCTCGGGGGTGAGCGACACGCCGTTGACGCTGGCCGCGAGCATGAGCCCGACCGGAATGTCCTCGGTCTCCCAGGTCCACTTCTGCCAGTACGCGAACTTCACCGCCGGATCTGCTCCCATCTGCGAGATCTGCTGCTGCATCTCCATCATCGTCGGTGTCGGCGCCTCGGCCCGGAACGTCTCGATCTTCTTGACCGTCTCCTCGGGCATCTCCAGCGGTAAGGGCAAGCCGGTGTTGGCGGCCACGATGCGGTCGAAGCGCGCCGGGTCGAGCGCCGCCATCCGCAGCCCGATCAGGCCGCCCCAGTCCTGGCCGACCAGGGTCGCGTGGACGACGCCGTTGCTGCGCAACCAGGCGCTCAACCAGTCGACCTGCCGCTGGTAGGTGTAGTCCTCGCGCTCCGTCGGCTTGTCCGACCGGCCATAGCCGACCAGGTCCGGCGCCATCACCCGCATTCCCCGCTCCACCAGCACCGGGATCATGCGCCGGTAGAGGTAGCTCCAGGTCGGCTGACCGTGCATCAGGAGCACCACCGGACCGTCCTCCGGCCCCGCCTCCACGTGGTGGATCCGAAGACCCTGGCCCTCACCGTCGCCCCTCGGTACGACGGTGTAGTGCGGTTCGTAGTCGAAGTCGGGCAGGCTGGCAAAGCGCTCGTCGGGAGTGCGAAGGACTTTCATGACTCTGGGCTTCTCCGGCTTGAAGTTGGGGTCGGCGGCCGTGCGAGCGCGTCAACGCGGGCAAGCGCGCCTGTCTGTGCTTCGAGGCGAGCTGGTGGATCACCGGCCGCATAGGATAGCGGCCCTTCCGAGCCGGAGGGGGCCAAGTTCCGATGAAGTTGCTGATCGCCAACCGCGGCGAGATCGCGGTCCGTATCGCCCGCGCCGCGGCGGAACTCGACATCCCGACCGTGGGGGTGTTCTCAGAGGACGACGCCGCGTCGCTGCACGTCCGGACGGCGGACGAAGCGGCGGCGCTCAGCGGCGCCGGCCCCGCCGCCTACCTCGACGGCGAGCAACTGCTCCGGGCCGCCGCCGGGCACGGATGCGACGCGGTCCACCCGGGCTACGGCTTCCTGAGCGAGAACGCCGGCTTTGCCCGCGCCTGTATCGCCGCGGGCCTCCGGTTCGTCGGACCGGAGCCTGCGTCCCTCGAGCTGTTCGGCGACAAGGCGCGGGCCCGGGCTCTCGCGCAGGAGCATGGCGTTCCGGTCGTCCCCGGGATCTCCGAACCGGTCACCCTGGAACAGGCGCGCGCCTTCATGGACGACCTGCCCCCAGGCTCCTCGATGCTGATCAAGGCGGTCGGGGGCGGCGGCGGCCGCGGCATGAGGATCGTGACCGCGGAAGACGAACTCGACGACGCGTACCGCCGGGCCGTGTCCGAGGCGGGAGCTTCATTCGACAACGACGGTGTCTTCGTCGAGGAGTTGCTGACGGCGGTCCGGCACGTGGAGGTGCAGATCGCAGGCGATGCGAGCGGGGCCGTCGTCCACTTCGGCGACCGGGACTGCAGCTTCCAGCGACGCCACCAGAAGCTGATCGAGATCGCGCCCGCGCCCTGCCTGCCGCCGACGCTGCGCAAGGCGATCCGGGACGCCGCGCTCGCTCTTGCTTCCGCGGCGGCCTACCGCAACCTCGGCACCTTCGAGTTCCTGGTCGAGACCGGTGCTGGACCCGATGCCGAACCGCGTTTCTTCTTCATCGAAGCGAACGCGCGCCTGCAGGTCGAGCACACGGTGACCGAGGAGGTCTTCGGCGTCGACCTCGTCCACCTTCAGCTCGAACTTGCTCGGGGCCGCTCGCTCGCCGAACTGGGCTTCGCTCCAGAGATCGGCACAGAGCCGCGCGGCTACGCCGTGCAGGCCCGGGTCAACATGGAGAAGATGGCCGCGGGCGGCGCGGTGTTGCCGACCGGCGGCGTCCTCACCGCCTTCGAGCCGCCCAACGGGCCGGGGCTGCGCACGGACACGTTCGGCTACGCCGGCTACCGGACGAATCCACGCTTCGACTCCCTGCTGGCCAAGGTTGTGGGTCGAATGCCAAGGGCGGACCACGGCGCCGCCCTGGCCCGGACCGCCCGCGCGCTCGGCGACTTCCGGATCGAGGGCATCGAAACGAACGCCTCCTTCCTGCGGGCGCTGCTCACGCGTCCCGAGGCCGAGGCGTGGGACGTCCACACCCGCTTCGTCGACGAGCGGCTGGCGGAGCTCGTCGAGGCGGCCGCCGGGTTCGAGGATCGCGGCTGCGAGGCCGGCAAGGTCGGTGACAGCGGCAACGCCGGCGGCGGCGGAAGAGGCCTGGCCGGCGTCAAGGTCGACGCCGTCGATCCGCTCGCCGTGCTCGACCACGGCAAGGCGGGTGGCCCCGCGGTCAGCGTGCAGGCAGCCGCGCCCCCTCCGATCGATTCGACGCCCGTCCCCGAAGGCCTCACCGCCGTCCGCGCCCCCATGCAGGGCACCGTCCTCAGTCATGAGGCGGAACTGGGCCAGGAGATCGCCCCGGGTCAAATCCTCTTCATCATGGAAGCGATGAAGATGGAGCACGAGATCCGTTCGGACATCGGCGGCGAACTGCGCGATCTGCGGGCCGCGGTCGGCGACGCGGTCTGGGAGGGCCACGTCCTGGCGCTGATCGAGGAACGGGACATCGACGTCTCGGGCGACGAGGAGGAGGCCGAGATCGACCTCGATCTGATCCGGCCCGATCTCGGCGAAGTCCTCGAACGCCACCGGGTGACCCTGGACGAGGCGCGGCCCGAAGCGGTCCAGAAGCGGCGCAACACAAAGCAACGTACGGCGCGCGAGAACATCGACCAGCTCTGCGACCAGGGCAGCTTCGTGGAGCACGGACAGTTGGTGCTGACGCCAGGCACCGGGCTGCCGAAGGAAGAGATCATCCGCAAGTTCGCCACCGACGGCATGATCACCGGCGTCGGCTCGATCAACGGCGATCTCTTCCCCGATGAGCGCAACCGTTGCGTGGTGATGGCCTACGACTACACCGTGCTCGCCGGCACCCAGGGCGCGATCAACCATCCGAAGACGGACCGCATGGTCGAACTGGCGCACCGCTGGAAGCGCCCGGTGGTCCTGTTCGCCGAGGGCGGCGGCGGCCGCGCCGGTACCGGCGGCAAGCGGAAGGGCGGCGCCTCGACCACCAAGGCAGGCCAGGGCCGCAGCGACGAGACCTACCGGCCTCTGGACACGCCGACCTTCACCTCCTTCGCCCGCCTGAGCGGACTGGTGCCGATCGTGGGCATCACCTCGCGTTTCTGCTTCGCCGGCAACGCCGCCCTGCTCGGCTGCTGCGACGTGATCGTCGCCACCGCCGACTCCAGCATCGGCATGGGCGGCCCGGCCCTCATCGAGGGCGGCGGCCTGGGCGTGTTCCGGCCGGAGGAAGTCGGTCCGATGGACGTTCAGGTGCCGAACGGCGTCGTCGACATCGCGGTCCAGGACGAGGTCGAGGCGGTCGCGGCCGCGCAGCAGTACCTGTCCTACTTCCAGGGCCGGGTCGACGACTGGGAGTGCCCCGATCAGAGACTCTTGCGCCGGATCGTGCCCGAGAACCGCCTGCGAATCTACAACGTGCGCGAAGTGATCCGCACCCTGGCCGACACCGGCAGCGTGCTCGAATTGCGGCCTTCGTTCGGCCTCGGCATGGTGACCTCCCTCATCCGGGTCGAGGGGCGGCCGGTGGGCGTCCTCGCCAACAACCCCGAGTTCCTGTCCGGCGCCATCGACAGCGACGGTTCCGACAAGGGCGCCCGCTTCCTGCAGCTATGCGACGCCTTCGACATCCCCGTCCTCGTCCTCTGCGACACGCCCGGCATGATGGTCGGGCCGGAGATCGAACGCACCGCCCTGGTCCGCCACTGCTGCCGGCTGTTCGTGACCGGCGCCAACATCACGGTGCCGACGCTGACGATCGTGCTCCGCAAGGCTTACGGGCTCGGCGCCCAGGCGATGGCGGGAGGCGACCTGAAGGAACCCTTCTTCACCGTCGCCTGGCCGACCGCCGAGTTCGGAGGCATGGGCCTCGAGGGTCAGGTCAAGCTCGGGTTCCGCAACGAACTCGCCGCAATCGGGGACCCCGAAGAGCGGCGCGCCCGTTACGAGGAACTTGTCGCCGCAGCCTACGAACGAGGCAGCGCCCTCACCGCCGGCGCGGCCTTCGCCGTCGACGACGTGATCGACCCTGCCGACTCGCGCCGCTGGATCGCCCGGACCCTCGACTCCGTGCCGCCGCCCCCGGTCCGGGACGGCAAGAAGCGCCGCAACATCGACACCTGGTAGGGCGGCTACTCGCCGCCGCCCGCCGGCTCGATCACGCCGTACATCATCCCGCCGTACGGCCCGTGGTCCCAGGTCCCGGCGTACCGGTCGTCGTAGAAGAGCACCCGCGCCCCGAACTGCTCGCCCAGGCCCGGAATCTCGAAGTCGGTGATGCTGACCATCGGCGTATCGCCAGCCCAGACCAAGGGCACGACGACCGGCAGGGTCACGTCGACCGTCATGTAGACCACGCGGACGTCGAAGCGCCAGCGGTCGCCCTCCCCTTCGAGCTTCGCGACGCTCGCGATCTCGTAGCGCTCGGGGTTGCGGTCGCGTCGAACGTCCTCGAACTCCTCAAGACCTTCCAAGCTATCGATCGTGAAGTGGCCGACGAGGTCCACGCTTTGCATCCGCTCGGCGAAGGCCCGCTCCCGCTCGGAGAGTTCTTCGAGCGGGACGGTCCGTCCGACGCCGGTGACGCCCGCGATCCAGCCAATGCCGTAGCCAAGACCCAGCAGGACGAGACCGGCCACAGCGGCGACGATCCAGAGTGTTGTCTTCTTCATGGTGCCCGTGAACGTAGCCTCACCAGCGGTTTCCGTCAACCGGCAGCAAGATGCCATAAATGACTATGGCAATACATATGGTACGGTCGCCCCATGGCTGAGAGTGCAAGTAACGGCACGGCTCTGCAGAAGATCACCGTCCACGTACCGCACGTGCTCCTGACGCGCGCACGGGAGGCGAGCGGTTCCGGAATCACGGAGACGGTCCGTCAGGGCCTTCACCTCGTCGCCGCACGCGAGGCGTACGGCAAGCTGCGCGCGCTTCGCGGTCAGGTCCGTTTCGATCTCGATCTGAAGCGCCTCCGGGAAGACTAGCGCCGCACCTTGATCGCGCTTGACACGAGTTCGCTCATCGCCTACCTCGAGGGCGCCGAAGGAGCCGACGTCAACGCCGTCGAGGAGGCGTTGATCCTCAGTATCGCCGTCCTGCCCCCGGTCGTCCTGACCGAGCTGCTCAGCAGCCCGACTGCCGATGAAGACACAAAGGCGCTGATCCGGCAGTTTCCGCTCCTGCAGGTGACACCCGGTTACTGGGAACGCGCGGCGACGCTGCGAGCCGGCATCCTGGCCAAGGGGCTGCGGGCGAACCTGGCCGACACGCTGATCAGCCAATCCTGCCTCGACAACGATCTGCCCCTGGTCACGCGAGATCGGGACTTCCGCCACTTCGCGGCGCACGGCGGCTTGATGCTCAAAGCGACGTGACACTTGGCGGGCGCTGCCCGGCCAAATGCCAATACCTGCCCCACCCGAAGCCCCAGCTACAATCCCCGGCCCGATGCGACATCTGTCCGCTGCCGGTCTTTCGGCTAGCCTGCGGCATGAAACGAAGCCTCCTCCTGCCGCTCCCGCTCGTCGTCGCCGCGGCCGCCTGCGCCCAGGACACCGCCCCGACCTTCCAACCGACCTGGACGGTCGAGGAGAACCTGCGCCAGCACCGCGCTCTGCCCGACCCGGCCGAAGAGGTCTGGTGGACGGAGACCGGCGAGGCGATGGCCTGGCGCAACCGGAACCTCCACCAGATCGTGCCCTCGGTCAACGTCTATCGCGACGGGCCGGTCAGCGAGCTGACGGTGCGGCCGATGGCCGAGATCGCCGACTTTCCGGTCGCGACGCCGTCAGGCGAGGTGAGCTTCGACGCCTACCTGCAAGGCGAACACTCGACCACGATGGGCATCGTCATCCTCCACCGGGGCGAGGTCGTCTTCGAGCGCTACCCCCGGATGCAACCGCACGAGAAGCCGATCTGGTGGTCGGTGACGAAGGTCCTGCCGGCGACGCTGGTGGCGATCCTCGAACACCGCGGGCTGGTCGATACAGCCGAACCGGTCGACCGCTACGTGCCCGCGCTCAAGGGATCGGACTTCGAGGGCGTCACCGTCCGCAACGTGCTCGACATGGCCTCGGGCGTCGACTGCCCCGACGGCGACTACAGCGACCGCAGCACTTGCTACTACCAGTTCGAAGCCTCGCTCGGCGACGGGGTGCGGAGCAAGCATACGCCTGACGACCCGTACACGATGCTCTCGAACCTGAACGTCGGCACTTGGACCAAGCAGGGCAAGGGCTTCGACTACTCGGGGACCAACACGTTCGTGCTCGGCTGGCTGGTCGAGGAAGTCACCGGCATGCCCTTCCAGGACGCCCTGAGCCGCGAAATCTGGACCCGTATCGGCGCCGAGGCCGACGCCTCGATCTACGCCGGGCACTACGGTATTCCGCTGACTTCAGGCGGCATGCTGGCGCGCCCGAGGGACATGGCCCGATTCGGCCTCCTGTTCACGCCCAGCTACGGGAAGGTCTCACAGCAACGGATCGTGCCGGAGGAGCACGTCCAGACCCTGCTCTACGGCGGCCGCCAGGAGCTGCTGGAGAACGCCCGTTTCGGCGGCAGAGCGTCTGATGTCAAGCACAACGTCTACCAGTGGGATCTCGTGTTCACGAACCACGACATCTACAAGGGCGGCTGGGCCGGCCAGGGCCTGCTCGTCAACCCGGACCGCGATGTCGTCGCCGTCTGGGTGGGTTACACCGCGGCCGAGTCCGACCCGGACGCCTATCCCCTGCTTCCTCGGGTGCGCGCCGTGCTCGACGGCGTCTTCGGCGCCTCCGCCGACTAGCGCCGCGCAGACTCCTAGGCGCGCATCCGCCGGCGGCCGACCCCCGAAGTCCGCCCCAACGGCATTCGCCTGCGCCGCAGGTGGGCCTGCCGCTTCACCCGGCGACGGGCGGTGGCGAATGTCTGGTTGATGGCGATCGGGATCGATGCGGCGGCCGACCGATGGACGACCACGTCCGGCCCCGGCAGCGCGACCTTGACCACGACATCGACTAACGACCCGTTGCGGCGGTTCCCGCTGGGGCCGTGAACCGCCACTTCACAGTCGACGATCCGCGAGTTGAACCGCTCCAGGCCCTGGGCCTCGGTCTCGATCGTGCGCTTCAGATCCTCGCTCAGTCGGATGCCCTGAGTACGGATCCTGACGGGAAAACTGGGACTCGTTCTCAACTTCGTTTGCCTCCTCCTGGTTGTTCCCTGGGTGGTCCGGCAACGAGGCCCGGCCGCTCGATGCGGTCTCGACCGACGAAACGCCCGTGGGCTCGACCGGACACCCTCACCGAATCTTCACCATGGTACAACGCGCCGCCCGCACCGAGATTCCGGTCCGGCACTTCGGGCTACCCGCTCCGCTCCATCCCGACCGTGCCCCGCAGGTAGACATCGATCAGGCCAGGCAGCGCGGCGGTGTCGTAGCCACCCTCCAGAACGGAAACGAGCCGACCTTCGCACACGTCCTCAGCGAGGTCGGCCAGATCGACGCCGAACCGATGGAAGCTCTTCTCCGTCAACACCATCCCCGCGATCGGGTCGTTCCGCCAGGCATCGAAACCGGCCGAGACAAGCAGCACGTCGGGGCGGAACAACCGCACCGCCGGCAGCAGGAGGTCAGCCATGACTTCCCGGTAGACATCGTCGCCGCTGCCCGCCGGAAGCGGGGCGTTGACCGTGGTGCCCTCGCCGGCGCCGATGCCCCGCTCGTTGGCGGCGCCCGTACCTGGATATAACGGGTACTGGTGGACGCTGAGATAGGCGACATCCGGACGATGGTCGAACAGGTGCTGGGTGCCGTTGCCATGGTGGACATCGAAGTCGAGGACGGCCACCCGCTCCACGCCATGGACTTCGATCAGGCCCTGGGCCAGGATCGCGATCTGGTTCAGGTAGCAGAAGCCCATCGCCCGGTCCCGCTCGCAGTGGTGTCCGGGGGGCCGGGTGACGCTCATCCCGCGGTGGCCGGCGCCGAGCATCGCGTGGTCGCCGGCCGCGAGCGCTGCATCGACCGCCGCCCAGGCGGCGTCGGCAGTTCCCGGCGACAGCGGGTTGTCGTTCGTGTCGAGCATCGGAGTCGGTCGTTGCGGGAAGTTCCCCTCCGCCGCCGACGCGGCGACCTCTGCCACGGCGGCCTCCATCCGCTCGATGTATGCCGGGTCGTGGACCTGTGCGGCGAGCCGCCGGGCCTGCCCGGCCATCCCGCCGTCTGCTGCGCCAGCTTCCTCAGCACCCACCTCCACCAGATCCCAACCCCGCTCCTCCAGATGCGGCAGCGCGAGGGCCAGACGCTCGGGCCGCTCGGGGAACCTCGGCGGCACCGTATGTCGCTCACAGCCCGGGTCCCAGAAGACACTCATCGGTGATTTCATGGTTGGGATAGTGTACATCTCGATGAACATGCGGGTGCGACCATGACTGAACAACACTCGATCGCCGACGCGCGGCGGAACCTTCCGACACTGGTTCGGGAGGCGGAGAACGGCAGGGCAGTGGAGCTCACCCGCCGGGGCAAACCCGTGGCGGTCCTGATCGGTCGCCGGGACTTCGAACGGCTGACGTCGGGCCGGCGGAGGTTTGCCGACGCTTGGCGCGGCTTCGCTGCAAGCGTGGAGCTCAAGGAGCTGGCGCTCGACCCCGACGAACTGTTCGGGGATGTGCGCGACCTGGGCGCGGGGCGCGACGTGCGGCTGTGAGCGACGCCAAGTATCTCCTGGATACCAACACCGTCTCGGAACCGTTGCGCCCGCGGCCAAGCGCCGAGGTCCTCAAGCGCCTGCTGCAACACGAGGGGGAGATCGCGATCCCGGCGCCGGTCTGGCACGAGTTGCGGTTCGGCTGTTCGCGACTCGCCCCGTCGCGCCGTCGCGATGCGGTCGAACGCTACATCGAGGATGTGGTGGCGGCGAGCTTCCCGGTGTTGGACTACGGCCGGGAGGCGGCGGACTGGCACGCCCGCGAACGAGCGCGTCTGGTCGCCCTGGGCAGGACGCCTCCCTTCGTCGACGGCCAGATCGCGGCGATCGCGCATGTGGGCGAACTGGTGCTGGTGACGGCGAACACGGACGACTTCCTGCCATTCGACGCTTTGCGGATCGAGAGCTGGATGTAGGCCGGACCCGGAGTGCGAGTTGCCTGCAGCGCGCGAAACCAGTTGATGGGAGATACTCCTGCCATGAAGACGACCGCCAACACCTCACCGATACAGAGCCTCCTCGTTCTGGCCGCGCTCGCCGCCGCAACGGCCTCACTCGCCGCCGCTTCCGACAACTGGCCCTCCTTCCGCGGCCACGACGCCGACGGCAACGGCAGCGGCTCGCCGCCGGCGACCTGGAACGTCGAAACCGGAGAGAACGTCCTCTTCCGCGTCGCCGTTCCCGGCCTCGGCCACTCGAGCCCGGTGATCTGGGGCGAACGCCTGTTTCTGACCTCGTCGGTACCTGAAGGCGAGGAGGCATCGCTCAAGGTCGGGCTCTATGGCGACATAGCACCGGTCGTGGGGGAACCCCCGCAACGCTACGAGATCCTGGCCTTCGACAAGCGAAGCGGCGAGAAGCTCTGGCAGCGCACGGCCTTCCACGGCACGCCGGCGGTCAAGCGCCACACGAAGGCATCGCACACGAACTCAACGCCGGCAACCGACGGCAATGTGCTGGTCGCCTTTCTCGGTTCCGAGGGGCTTCACGCCTTCGACCTCGACGGCAAGCCGCTTTGGCGCCGGCGGTTCGGCCTGCTCGACTCCGGCTTCTACATGGTCAAGACGGCGCAGTGGGGGTTCGCCAGTTCGCCCCTGATCCACGACGGCCGCGTGATCATCCAGGTCGACGTGCAGGGCGACTCCTTCCTCGCCGCCCTCGACGCCGCGACCGGCGAGGACATCTGGCGCACCGACCGTGACGAGATTCCGACCTGGAGCAGCCCCGCCGTGTTCCCTCGCGGCGACGGCGGCCGCCAGGTCGTCGTCAACGGCTACAAGCACATCGGCGGCTACGACTTCGACACCGGCGACGAACTGTGGCGGCTGGAAGGCGGTGGCGACATACCCGTCCCGACGCCGATTCGCGCCGGCGACGGTCCGATCCTGATCACCAGTGCGCACGGGCGAATGCGCCCGATCTACGCCATCGACCCGGAGGCCGCGGGCGGTATCGGTCCGGACCACGACGCGATGGCCTGGTTCCATGAGCGCCTCGGCAACTACATGCAGACCCCGATCGTGGTCGGCGACCTGGCCTACTTCGGTTTCGATAACGGTGTCGTCACCGTCGTCGACTGGCAGAGCGGGGAACGCGTCGCGCAACGACGCCTAGGCCGCGGCGCCTCCGGCTTCACCGCCTCGCCGGTCGCCGCCGGCGGCCACATCTACTTCAGCAGCGAAGACGGCGACGTCTACGTCATCGAGCCCGGCGACGAACTCAAAGAGCTCGCGGTCAACGAACTCGGCGAGACCCTGATGGCGACGCCGGCCATCTCTGCCGGCGTCATCTACTTCCGGGCCCGGCGGCACCTGATCGCGGTCGGCGCCGGGTCGTAGTCCACGATGACGACTTCTCCCGGGAGACAGATCGCCGCGGCAGCCGCGCTGGCCGCGGCGATGGCCCTGCCCCTTGCCGCTTCGGACAACTGGCCCTCCTTTCGCGGCAACGGCGCCGACGGCAACGGCACCGGATCGCCGCCAACGACCTGGAACGCGGAGACGGGCGAGAACATCCTCTTCCGGGTCGCCGTTCCAGGCCTTGGCCATTCGAGCCCGGTGATCTGGGGCGACCGTCTGTTCCTGACCTCGGCGGTGCCAGACAGCGGCGAGGCGTCGCTCAAGGTCGGGCTCTACGGAGATGGCACCCCGGTTGCGGGCGAACCGCAGCAGCGCTTTCAGGTGCTCGCCTTCGACAAACAGAGCGGCGAACTCCTCTGGCAGCACACGGCGTTCCATGGCACGCCCGCAATCAAGCGCCACACGAAGGCCTCCCACACGAACTCGACGCCCGCGACCGACGGCAACGTCCTCGTCGCCTTCTTCGGCTCGGAGGGACTCCACGCCTACGACCTGGACGGCAACCCTCTCTGGAACCGTCAGTTCGGCGTCCTCGACTCGGGGCCCTACGACTTCCCCACCTATGAGTGGGGGTTCGCCAGCTCACCCGTCGTTCACGACGGCAGGGTGATCATCCAGGTCGACATCCTGAGCGACTCCTTCGTCGCCGTCCTGGACGCCACCACCGGCGAGGACATCTGGCGCACGCCCCGCGAGGAGGTCGCCACCTGGAGCACGCCGGCTGTCTTCCGGCGCGAGGGCGGCGGCCGCCAGGTCGTCGTCAACGGCTACCGGCACATCGGCGGCTACGACTTCGACACCGGCGAGGAACTCTGGCAACTGGAAGGGGGCGGCGACATCCCGGTGCCGACGCCGATCCGCGCCGGCGACGGCCCGATCCTGATCACGAACGCCCATGGCCGCCTGAAGCCGATCTACGCGATTGATCCGGACGCCGAGGGCGAGCTCGATCCGGACCACGACGCAGTGGCCTGGTTCCACGAACGGCTGGGGAACTACATGCAGACGCCGATCGTCGTCGGCGACCTCGCCTACTTCTGCTACGACAACGGGGTCGTCACCGTCGTCGACTGGACGACCGGAGAACGCCTGACCCAGAAACGCCTGGGACGCGGCGCCTCCGGCTTCAGCGCCTCGGCGGTCGCCGCCGGCGACCACATCTACTTCAGCAGCGAGGACGGTGACGTGTACGTCATCGAGCCCGGCCCCGAGTTGAATGAGATCGCCGTCAACGAACTCGGCGAAACCCTGATGGCGACGCCCGCCATCTCAGACGGCGTCATCTACTTCCGGGCCCGCCGTCACCTGATCGCCGTCGGCCCCGGGTCGTAGCACCCGCCGGGGCGTGTTCCGGGTCTAGGCCTTGCGCTGCAGGACGCTGGTGAAGCTCGAGCGGTGCTGGTGGGCGACGTAGAGACCGAGTACCACCGCCACCACACCGATGACCGCCCCCTCGGGCGCCAGGAAGATGTGGAAGAGCAGGATGTTCAGGACGATCGGCGCCAGCCCGACGAGCGCGAGCGGCACGAACAGGCCGAGGATGAGCAGCACGCCGCAGACGATCTCCGTCACCTTGATGACCGGCCACAGGTAGCCCGTATCCATCAACGCGCCCATGAACGCTGTTGCCTCCTCTCCCATCTCGGGCGCCGGCCCCAGTTGAAGCAGGCCCATCGTGCCGAAGACTGCGAAGATCAGCCCCAGCAGGACGCGCGCCATGAGCGGAAGATGCTTCATCGTCTACCCTCCCTTGTCTCGTGTGTGTCACATCAGCGTAGCGTTCGGCACCGAACGGTGAGGAAAACAACGTGACCGAGCATGAGGTCCTCTGGCGACCCTCCGCGGAACAGGTCCAAGGATGCAGGCTGACCGCCTACCTCCGCTGGTTGGAGAGCCAGCGCGGGCTTCGATTCGCCGGCTACGACGAGCTCTGGCAGTGGTCGGTGACCGATCTGGACGGGTTCTGGGGATCGATCGCCGAGTACTTCGAGGTCCGGCTTCATACGCCCGCCAAGCGGGTGATCGAAAACAGGTCCTTGCCGGGCGCCGAGTGGTTCCCGGGCGCGACCCTGAACTACGCCGAGCATGCCCTGGCCAGCGGCGGTGCGGAACCGGCTCTCATCTGCCGCAGCGAAGCGGGCTCCCGGCGGGAACTGAGCCGCGACGACCTGCGACGCGAAGTCGCGGCCGCGCGAGCCGGACTGCAGCGCCTCGGCGTCGGCCCCGGCGACCGGGTGGTCGCCTACCTGCCGAACAGCGCGGAGGCCGCGATCGCGTTCCTGGCCACGGCCGGCCTGGGCGCGATCTGGTCGAGCTGCCCGCCCGAGTTCGGCAAGGGCAGCGTGCTCGACCGCTTCCGCCAGATCGAGCCGAAGGTGCTGATCGGAACCGACGGCTACGGCTACAACGGCCGCTGGTTCGACCGCAGCGGCGCCCTGGAGCGGATCGTCGGCGCCCTGCCGACCCTGGAGGCGGCGGTTCTGGTTCCCGGCGCCGGCGGTGCCGGCCGATCGTCCATGGACCTGACCTGGGCCCAACTGACCGCCGAGAGCGGTGAACTCGCCTTCGAGCCGGTTCCCTTCGACCACCCGCTGTGGATCCTCTACTCGTCCGGCACGACCGGTCTGCCCAAGGCGATCGTGCAGGGGCACGGCGGCATCCTCCTCGAGCACCTGAAACAGCTCTCGCTGCACACGGACCTGGGGCCCGACGACCGCTTCTTCTGGTACACGACCACCGGCTGGATGATGTGGAACTACCTGGTCTCGGGGCTTCTTGTGGGCGCCACGGTCGTGCTCTACGACGGTTCGCCCGGGTGGCCCGATCTGAACGCCCTGTACCGCCTGGCCGACGAGGAGGCCGTGACCTGCTTCGGCGTCAGCGCGGCCTTCCTGCTCGCCTGCCGCGCCGCCGGCCTCGAACCCGGCAAGCAGTTCGCCTTCGACGCCCTGCGCGCGGTCGGCTCGACCGGCGCGCCGCTCCCGGCCGAGGGCTTCGATTGGGTCTACGAGCACGTCAAGTCCGATGTCTGGCTCGGTTCCCTCTCCGGCGGCACGGACGTCTGCACCGGCTTTGTCGGTCCGAATCCTCTCCAGCCCGTGCGGCGCGGCCGCATCCAGTGCCGCTCCCTGGGCGCGAAGGTCGAAGCCTTCGATGAGGACGGCCGCGCCGTCGTCGGCAAGGTCGGCGAGCTGGTGATCACCGAGCCGCTGCCCTCGATGCCGCTCTTCTTCTGGGCCGATGACTCGGGGGAACGCTACCTGGAAAGCTACTTCGACCACTGGCCGAACGTCTGGCGGCACGGGGACTGGATCGAGTTCGACGCGGACGGCAGTTCCGTGATCTACGGCCGCTCCGACTCGACGCTCAACCGTGGCGGGGTGCGGATGGGCACCGCCGACTTCTACCGGGCCGCGGCCGAGCTGGCGGAAGTCGAGGACTGCGTGATCGTCGATACGGGCAGCCTGGACCGCGAGGGCAAGCTGTGGCTGTTCGTCGTGCCGCGCGAGGGAGTGTCCCTCGACGCGGCGCTCGCCGACCGCATTCGCCGGCACTTGCGTACTCGGCTCTCGCCGCGCCACGGGCCGGACGAGATCCGGGCGATTCCCGAGGTTCCCACCACGCTCTCCGGCAAGAAGCTCGAGGTACCGATCAAGCGGATCCTCGCCGGCGAGCCGGTCGAGCGGGCGGTCAACGTGGGAACGCTGAAGAACCCGGAGTCGATCGCGGCGTTGGTGGCGGCGATCGGCGGCGAGGCTGGGGGGTAGGACGGAACGGAGACCGGCGCGCCTACTGATTCAGCTTGTTGGCGAAGTCGCCGCCGCGGAAGATCGAGATGCTCTCGAGAGGGATGTACCGGCCCAGGGCGGCGTTGACCTCTTCGAGTGTCAGCGCCTCGATCGCCCGCTCCTGCGCTGCCAAAAACTCCATCGTCCGGCCAAAGAACAGGTTGCTGTTCAGCATCGACACAAGCGTGCGGTCCTGGGAACGTCCGTTCTGCCGTGCGTCCAGGTAGCCCCGTTTGGCGGTTGCCAGCTCGTCCGCCGTGAAGCCGCCTTCCAGGGCTTTCCGCATCTCGTCCCGGAACGCGTCCACCACCTTGTCGGCGTTCTCCGGCGCGAAGATGGCGTAGGTCAGGAAGAGCGCGCTGTCGTCGATCGGCTGCGCAGCGACCTGGGAGCCGACTCCGTAAGACAGGCCCTCCTCCTGACGGATGCGCGTTGCCAACCGGGAACTGAGAAAGCCGCCGCCCAGCATGTAGTTCGCCATCACGAGCGCCGGATAGTCCGGATTGTCGTCCCGCATGGAGAACGTGGTCACGGCCATCATCATCGCGTTCGTCTTGTCGGGCGTCTCGATGTCGACCGTTGCCACCTCGACTTCCCGATACGGATCGGCGACCCGCTCGTAGGGCTGGGGCGCCTGCCAATCCCCGAACAGTTGCTCGAGTTCGGCTGCAATCTCGTCCTCGTCGAAGTCCCCGACCACCGCGATCGTGCCGCCGTCGGCGCCATAGAAGGAGGACCAGAACTCCCTCGCTTCCTGGACCGTGGCCGCGTTCAGGCGCTCGATCTGCTCATCGAAGGTCGGTGAGTAGCGTGGATGGTCCGGCGACCAGCGATTGAAATGCCGGCTCATCGCCTGCGGCACTTGCGCCATCGGCTCCGAGCGCTGGGACTCGATCGCGGCCAGACGCTCCTCGCGGAGCAGATCGAACTCGTTCGCATCGAACGCCGGCTCGCGCAGGAGCTCACCGGCCAGCCGCAATACGTCGGTCAGATTCTCCCGCACCGTCGTGAACGAACCACTCGCGATCATCACGCTGCCGCCGACGCTCCCCTGGGCCTTCAGACGGTCCAGTTCGTCGCTGATCTCCTGTCGCGAGCGCTTCGTCGTACCGCGCATGAGCATGGAACCCGCGAGATCGCCGGCAGTAGCACGACCCATCAGGGTCTCCTCCGTGCCGTGGCGGAAACCGAGACTCACGCCCACCGACTCGCCGCGGTTCTTCTTCGGCAGCAGCGCCACCTTCACCCCATTCGAGAGGGTCAGGCGCCGCGTCCGGCGATCGATGTTCGCGGGTGTCGGGTCGAAGGCCTCGCCCTCCGCCACCGCCTCGCGCCCGGCGTAGCCCGCAACCAGGCCGGCAATGTCCGGCGGCTCAGGAACTTCGGCACGAACCGGCGTCTCGTCCGTCGGATAGAAGTAGCCCACGGTGCGATTCGAATCGCGCAGGTACATCTGCGCAACCTCGTGAACACCTTCCGCCGTGACCTGCTCCAGGCGGTCCCGATGCAGGAAGAAGAGACGCCAGTCTCCCATCGAGGCCCACTCGCTCAACTGGAGCGCGATGCCCTGAGGGTTGTTGAAGGCGAGTTCGATGGCCGACAGATAGTCCGTCTTGGCGCGCTCCACCTCCTCCTCGGTGGGCGGCGCCGCCGCGATCTCGTCGATCGTCGCGAAGAGAGCCCGGGCGGCCTCGTCCAGCGAATCCCCCTCCCGGACCTGGACGGACGCCATCAGGACACCGGGCTC
This sequence comes from Candidatus Multivorans sp., assembly GCA_965238135.1. Taxonomy (GTDB): domain Bacteria; phylum Acidobacteriota; class Thermoanaerobaculia; order Multivoradales; family Multivoraceae; genus Multivorans. Next base: position 1,899,661 of record OZ250177.1, read on the forward strand.
GTTGAGCTGCAGACTCGAAGCGGACGCCGAAGCGGCGAGCCCCGGCTCGACGAGGTTCTTGTACAGCCGCCCGGCAGGCCTGGCATTCAGCACATGAGTCAGCACATCGACCGCCGCAAACTGCTCGTGGGCGCCCGGCGGCACGTGATACGCGGCCATCACGAGCTGCACGTCGCCGACCCGCCGCAGCGTCACGGTACGCTCGCCGTCCTGCGCCGGCTCGGCGGTGTAGGTACTGAACAGCTTGTTCGCGCCGGTGCGGTCGGGGCGCGGGATGGCGCCGAACTTCTCCGCCACCAGTTCCAACGCCCGGTCAACCTCGAACCGGCCGGCGACCACCAGGATCGCGTTGTCCGGCTGGTAGTACTTGCGGTAGAAGGCCTGGAGGCGCTCGATCGGCACGTTCTCCAGATCTGCCCGCGCCCCGATCGTCGAGTTGCCGTAGTTATGCCAGTCGAACGCGGCGGACATCACGCGCTTGCGGAGCACGCTCCCGGGCTGGTTCTCTCCCGACTCCCACTCGTTCCGCACCACGGTCATCTCGGATTCGAGGTCCTCGGCCGCGACAAAGGAGTTGACCATTCGGTCCGCCTCCAGGTCGAGGGCCCAATCCAGGTTCTCGTCCGTCGCCGGGAAGGTCTCGAAGTAGTTCGTGCGGTCGAACCAGGTCGTCCCGTTGGGGAAGGCGCCGTGCTCGGTCAACTCGGCGGGAATGTCCGGGTGGTTCGGGGTGCCCTTGAACGCCAGGTGCTCGAGCAGGTGAGCCATCCCCGTCTCGCCGTAGCCCTCGTGGCGCGAGCCCACGAGATACGTGATGTTGACCGTGACCTGCTGCTTGCCCTGGTCCGGGAAGAGCAGGAACCTGAGCCCGTTCTCCAACTGGTACTCGGTGATCCCCTCGACGCTCGCCACCTTGGTGACGCCGTCGGGCAGGGCCTGGGCGGAAACCGCGGAGGTCGCGCCCAGCCATAGGACGAGGATTGCGGTCAAGGTCAGAGCGCGCTTCACTGTCAACATCATGTTCGTTCTCCCGGGGGCTAAGGCCTACGCTTCCGCCGCGCCGCCCAGCCGATACTTCGCCTTCAGGTCTTCCTTGACGTACTTCGCCGCCAGCAGGAACAGCACCAGGGCGAGGATCTTCGCCATACCCACCCAGAGCAGAGAGTAGCGGATCGCTTCGATGCCGTACTTCGGTTCCAGCACGTCGTTCAAAATGCCCACGATCTGCGGGCCAAGGCCCATGCCGATCAGGTTCAGGATGAACAGCAGGATGGAGGACGCGAGCGCCCGCATCCTCACCTTGACCAGGGCGTGGGTCATGGCGATCGCAGGGCCGAGGTAGACGGCGCCCAGGGTCAGCGGAACGAAGTAGAGGAGGATGGCCGGGATCGCCTGGTCGACCAGCAGGAAGCCGACCATGAACGGGAAGTAGACCGCGATCGTGCCGGCGCCGATCCACAGGTACCAGCGCGGGTCGCGGCGCGCCAGCCGGTCCGCGGCGAAGCCGGTGACCACCATGCCCAGCGCGCCGCCGATGCCGGTGCCGAGCCCCATCCAGGTGCCGATCTCGCCGCTGCCCATGCCGTGGACCCGGCCCAGGAACGGGGGCACCCAGGCGCCGAAACCGTAGGCGGTGAGCGAGGCGATCCCCGAGGCGATCGCCAGCAGCATGAAGGAGCGCAGGGACCTCAGGAACCGGATGACGTCGCCCAACGAGTCCGACGCGGTATCGACCGCGCCCTTCTCCGACATGCCGCGCGGCGGCTCGCGGACGGTGAAGCGCATCACGAGCGCGAGCAGCACGCCGGGAATCCCGACGACGAAGAACGCAACCCGCCAGTTGAAGAACTCGACGATCCAACCGCCAGCAAGGTAGCCGATCATGACGCCGATCGGAATGCCGATGTTGTAGATCGAGAGCGCGGCGGCCCGCCGTTCCGGCGGGAAGTAGTCCGAGATCAGGGAGTGCGCGGGCGGGCTGCCGGCCGCTTCGCCGACGCCGACCCCGATGCGCGCCGCCGCGAGCTGGAGGAAGTTCTGGGCCAGGCCGCAGAGCGCGGTCATCACGCTCCACACGGTCAAGCCGACGGCAATGATCGACCGCCGCACGCCGCGGTCCGCCCAGCGCGCGATGGGAATGCCGAACCCGGTGTAGAAGACCGCGAAGGCGATCCCGGTCAGGAAACCCATCTGGGTGTCCGACGCCCCGAGTTCCTCCTTGATCGGATCGATCAGGATCGAGAGGATCTGCCGGTCGACGAAGTTGAAGACGTAGACCAGGAACAGCACGCCGAGCACATAGCGGGCGTAGCCCGGACTGAACTCCTGCTTCTCCGGATTCGCGGGCAAGGCGGCGACCGTAACAGATGGCCGCACTCTGGAGGCGCCGTCGGCTAGCGGCCGGCCCGGGTGTCCAGGCTGACGCTCTTGAGCAGCGCGAAGACCGGCGAGCCGAGGTCGAGGCCGAGCTCCGCCGCCGAAGCCCGCGTGATCCGCGCCCGCAGCCGGTGCGAGCCTAGATCGACCGTCGCCTCGGCGAAGGGGGTCGACTCGTCCTGCCGCAGCGCAACGAGGACTCCCGACAGCACGTTGCGGATGCTGGTCGGCGACGGGCGTTCGGTGGCCAGCGAGACGTCCCGGGCTCGCACCAGCAGGCGCGCCGATTCACCGACCTCGAGATGCTCGATCCGCGGCACGCTGAGCCGCTGTCCGTCGAGATCGAGCCAGCTCAGCCGGTACTCGTCGTCGTGGGCGCTGACCTGGGCCTCCAGTACGGCGGCGGCCTGGAAACGCTCGGTGAGCGGCGCCAGGTCGAGCTGCTCCAGGACCTCCACCGTGCCGCCGAACGCCTGCACCCGCCCGTCCGCCAGCACCAGGATGCGGTCCGCCAGCAGCGCCACTTCGTCGACCGCATGACTGACGTAGAGCGTCGGAATGCCGAACCGTGGGTGGAGAGCCAGAAGGTACGGGAGGATCTCCGCCTTGCGGCGCCTGTCCAGGGCCGAAAGCGGCTCGTCGAGCAGCAGCAGACGCGGCCGGCTGAGCAGAGCCCGTCCCAGAGCGACCCGCTGGCGTTCGCCGCCTGAGAGCGTTTGGGATCGCCGGCCGAGCAGGGGCCCGAGGTCCAGCGCGTCGACGACATCGTCGAAGGAGACGGAACTGCAACCGGGACGTGGCCGGCCCTTCGCCGCTGGGGCCGAATCGTCCCGGCCGCGCCGGCTCCTCCGGTCGGCGTACAGCAGGTTGCCGGCCACATCGAGGTGCGGAAACAGCCGCCCATCCTGAAAGGTGCAACCCACGGGACGCCGGTACGGCGGTGTGCGTACGCCGCGCTCGCTGTCGAGCCAGACGTCGCCACCTAGGGCGATGCGTCCACGGGTCCCGGTCTCGAACCCGAGCAGGGCGCGGAGCAGGGTCGTCTTGCCGCTGCCGGAAGGCCCGAACACGGCGGTGACGCCGGCGGCCGGCATCGACTGCTCGACCTCGAGGTCGAAGCCGCCGAATTCGACCCGCACGTCGACCTCCAGCGCAGTCCCGACCTGAGGCGCCCCTGCCGAATCTTCGCCTTGCGCGACCGTTCCAGCCGCCAGGCCGATCCCACTGCCGTCAGGCGACATGGACCGGCAGCCTCCGGTTGAAGACGTAGACGAACACGAGCGCCGCAAACGCGAACAGCAGCAAGCCCGCGGCCAGGGTGTGGGCCTCGGCGTAGCGCAGGGTCTCGACGTGCTCATAGATGGCGATCGAGATCACCCGCGTCTTGCCCGGGATGTTGCCGCCCACCATCAGCACGACCCCGAACTCACCGATCGTGTGCGCGAAGGTGAGCACCGCCGCGGTCAGGAAACCCCGCAGAGACAGCGGCGCGGCGACGGTGAGGAAGGCGTCGATCGGCGAGGCCCGAAGCGCGGCGGCCGCCTCGAGCGGACCCCGTCCCAGCGACTCGAAGGCGGCCTGGAGCGGCTGAACCATGAAGGGCAGCGAGTAGACGACGGAGGCGACGAGCAGGCCCGTAAACGAGAAGGTGAGCGTCGTGTCGGTGATCTCCACCCACAGGCGGCCCAGGGAGGAGCGCGGGCTCATCATCAGCAGCAGGTAGAAGCCGAGCACGGTCGGCGGCAGCACCAGCGGCAGCGCGGTCACCGCCTCGACCACCGGCTTGATCCGCGAACGGGTGCGCGCCAGCCACCACGCGAGCGGCGTCCCGAGGACGATCAACACCGCGGTCGCCGCGGCCGCGAGTTGCAGGCTGAGCCAGAGCGGGCCGAGTTCGGGCAGGTCCATCGCGCAGGTACTCCGGCGCCCGACGAGCTAGTCGACCAGGTAGCCGAAGGACGCGATGGACTCTCGCGCCCGCGGGCTGCCCAAAAAACGAAGGAAGTCGTGCGCCGCCGGGTTGGCCCTGGCGCGGTCGAGCAGCACCGCGTCCTGGCGGATCGGCGCGTGAAAGTGCGGGGGAACCTCCCAACGGCTCCCCGGCTGCGTTGTCCGGGCACTGAGCACCGAGGAGAGCGCGACGAAGCCGAGTTCCGCGTTCCCCGAAGCCACCATGGCGAAGGCCTGACCCACGTTCTCGCCGACCACGATCTTCGACCGGAGGCCCTCCCAGAGGCCGAGCTCGCGCAGCGTGTCGCGAGCGGCGGCGCCGTAGGGCGCAAGATCAGGATTCGCGATCGCGAGCCGGCGGAAGGCGCCTTCGCGCAACACGGCGGCCGCGTCGGTGAACGCTTCGGGCGCCGGGCGCCAGAGCACGAGTCGACCGACGGCGTACGTCGTGCGCGAGTTCGGGGCCGCGAGCCCCTGCTCCACCAGCAGCCGCGGGCGCTCCTGGTCGGCGGCGAGGAACAGGTCGTAAGGCGCGCCGTGGAGGATCTGGGCGTAGAGCTTGCCCGTCGAGCCGACCGTCACCGTGACCCGGTGGCCGCTGTCCTGCTCGAACTCGGCGGCGAGCGTCTCGATCGCTTCTGCCGCGTTGGCCGCCACCGCCACGGTCACCTCACCGGCGAAGGCGCCGGCCGTCGCGAGTGCGAGCGCCGGCAGGAGCCGCAGCACCGGAGCTCTCAAACGGCTACCGCCTGCGCCGTGCGACGCGGGTCGCCGCATGCCACAGCGCCGTCCTCCTCGATCAGGACGCCCTCGAACGAACCGCACAGCCAGTTCCAGGGGTTCACCACGTCTACGGTCGCGCCGGCTTCCTGGAGCAGCCGCGCCGGTTCCCCGGGCAGATCGGCCTCCACCATCAGCGCCCCGGGGACGTTCATCGACGAGCCGCCGAACCGCGGCTTGTGGACCGAGGTCTCGAGGTCGAGGCCGAAGTCGACCAGGTTGACGGAGTTCTGGACGATGTTCTCGGTCAGCGACACGCTCGGGGAACCGGAGGCGAGCACCGGCCTGCCGTCCCGGGTGAACATGTTCGGGCAGATGCGGGCGTGGGCGCGGCCGCCGGGCTCGACCGGCCCGGAGCCCAGGTGAACGCCCGACGCGCAGGCGTACACGCCGTCGACGTAGATGCCGGTCCTGAACGGCATCGACATGACCGAGTGCAGCACCGTGGCGACGTTGCCCTCGGCGTCGACCACCGTGACCTGGTTCGAGCCCGGCGGAGGCGGGATCGGTCCGGCTGCCGCGTACCGGTCGTTGGGGCTGGCCGGCCTGCCCTCGAGCGCGGCGAACCGCTCCTCCGCGTACTCCTTGGAGATCGCTCGCTCGACTTCGGGCAGCGTGCCGTCGAACCGGCCGCCGACCGCGTCGGCGTACACGCGGCCGACGATCTGCATCATCTTGAGCGTCGTCTCGCCGGACTCGAACGCCGGCCCCATCGCCTGGAGGTCGAGCAGTTCGACCATGTTCATGATCTCGACCAGGGCCTGACCGCCGAAGTCCGGCGCCGGCGAACCGACGACGCCGTAGTCGCGGTAGGTTCCGTGCACGGGCTCGTCCCAGAACGCCTCATAGGACGCCATGTCCTCCGCGGTGATCAAACCGCCCTTGGCCTGTACCGTCTCGGCGTAGCGGCGGCCGAACTCGCCCCGGTAGAAGTGGTCGCTGCCTTCTGCGACGAGCCGCTCGAGGGTGTCCGCGAGCGCGCTCTGCACCAGAAGGTCGCCGATGTCGCGGAGCGTGCTGCCGCGAAAGTAGATCTCGCGGCTGAAGGGCGCCCGGCCCAGCACCGACGACTCGACGAACATCTCGCCCCACAGGAAGGGGTGGATCTCGAAGCCGTGGCGGGCGTAGTGGATCGCCGGCGCCATCACGGTGGCCCGCGACAGCCGGCCGTGGCGGTCGTGCCCGGCCTCGAAGCCGCCCCAGAAGCCGGGCACGAAACAGAGGGTCCCGTCGGTCTTCGCCATCAGCGCCCCGAACTCGGCCACGTCCATGCTCCGCACGTCCGGCACCGCCTGCGGCGCCGCCATCATCCCGTTGACGTAGCTGTACTCGCCCGAAACCGCGTCGTAGTAGAGCATCGAGAGACAGCCCGACAGCGTCGTCATGTGCGGCTCGACCACGGCCTGGGCAATGCTCGCGGCGAGCACGCCGTCGCAGGCGTTGCCGCCCAGCGCGATCATGTCGGCGGCCGCCGCGGCGGCGAGCGGGTGGGTGCAGATGGCCATGCCGTTCGCACTCCGGACGGCCCGCTTGGGGCCGAAATGCGCCGTCGACACGAGGGCTCGCCGCTCGTCGTCGCTCGGCGGCTGCCAACCACCTGATACGGCGGCCTGCGACTCCGATGCGTCCGGCTCAGCACCTGCGCCGCAGCCGATCGCGAGCGCGGCGCCACCCGCCACGCCGGCCATCAGCGTCCGGCGGTCCAGGGTTACAGGCTTCCGATCCGCCGAACGGCTAAGTTCTCGTCGCATCGCTGGCTCCCTCCCGCAGATACGTGAAGAGCCTACCCGCAGTGCCGTAAGATGCCAGCCGTTCAACCCAGCAAGGAGCGTTCGAGCCATGTCTGAGCCGGTGCTGTTGGTCGAGAAGTCCGAGGGCATCGCCACCCTCACGTTGAACCGTCCGGGCGTGCTGAACGCCCTCTCGGAGGAGCTGCGGGCCCTGCTCGCCCAGACAATCGAGGATCTGCACGGGGATGACGAGGTGGGAGCGGTCATCCTGACCGGCGCGGGGCGCGCCTTCTGCGCCGGCCTCGACCTGAAGGAGATGAGCGATCCGAACCGGAAACGCAGGCACCTCGCCGACCCGCCGAATCTGCTCCGGTCGCTCAAGCAACCCGTGATCGGCGCGATCAACGGCCTCGCGGTCACCGGCGGCTTCGAAATCGCCCTCTCCTGCGATCTGCTGATCGCCGCCCCGGAAGCGCGTTTCGCGGACACCCACGCCCGCATCGGTCTGCTCTCCGGTTGGGGTCTCTCCTCCCGGCTGTCACGGGCCATCGGCATGGCGCGAGCCAAGGAACTCTCGCTCACCGGCAACTACCTGTCGGCCGAACGGGCCTCCGAATGGGGCCTGGTCAACCGCATCGTCCCGCGAGAGGAGTTGCTCCCTACCTGCCGGGAGCTCGCGACCGACATGCTGACCTGCCAGCGAGACGTGATGTTCAAGTACAAGCGGATGATCGACCGCGGCTTCGATCTCACGCTGGGCGACGCGATGGACTACGAGGTCGAGGTCAACCGCATGTACCAGTCGCCGAAGCCGGAAGAGGTCGGCGAGCGGTTGGCCGGCATCCGCGCGCGCGGCCGCGCGCAGGCCGAATCGGCGCGTTAGTCGGCACCCGCAGGCTGGACGGCATCGGAACTGTCCCCGCCCTCTAGAGACCTAGGCATCGCGTTGAGGCCAAGCCCGAGCCCCCGGGTCCGCTGCGAAGCCAGCCGCTCACCCGGACTTCCCGGAGACCGCCGCCGTCCGGATCTCTTCCACCACGCCGCACTCAAGACCGCCCGTACATTCTCGCGACAAGCCCCTCAAGGACACAGCACTCCGGCACTTTCATCGTCCTGCTAGATTTCACCGCTCTGGTGAAACTGTCCAAATGGATGAAATCTCACTTGACCTTTTTCACCAATTCGGCTAGTTTCAGCGTCCGATGAAAGAGCGTGCTGAGCAAAATCCAGAGACCGCCGCAGTCCAAGCCGCCCTCGACCTGCTGAATGCGGTGCCCCGCCTGGAGTGCAGCTCTGTTCGGCACCAGCCACGGCTCGGAGCCGACCATCCCATCGACGGACGTATCGACTTCGACCACGGCGATGACAGGTATGCACTTGTTATCGAGGTCAAGTTCAACGGCGCTCCCCGTTTCGTGCGGGCTGCCGTCCTTCAACTCAAGGGCTACCTGGCGGTTTCCCACGACTCCCGCCCCCCGGATGCCGACCGGCACTTCATCCCCATGCTCGTGGCTCCCTACCTGTCTCCCGACTCCCGGTCCATTTGCCTGGAGCACGATGTCGCCTACTTAGACTTTCTCGGAAACGGCCACCTCGCCTTCGACAACGTCTACATTGATCGAGCCGTCCCAGACAGGCCCAAGCCCGAAACCCGTGCTCTAAGGTCGATCTTCGCGCCCAAGGCCGGTGCAATCCTGCGAGTACTCCTTCGCGAACCCACCAGGGCCTGGCGGGTCACCGAGCTAGCCGAAGCTGCCAACGTAAGCCTCGGCCATGTGAGCAACGTCCGCAAGGCCCTCCTCGAACGTGAGTGGGTCGCGAAGCGGACGGACGGCATCGTTCTTGCCCAGCCCGACGCGCTCATGAGGACTTGGCGCGAGGAATACCGGAAGCCGCTCGGCCGCTGCATTCGCGGCTACACGCTCCTTCACGGCAAGCAACTCACCAAACGGCTGTCGGGAACGCTGAATCCCGAACCCCGACACGCCCGCGCAATCTACTCGCACAATTCCGCCGCTCAGTGGCTTGCTCCCTTCGTCCGCGGCGGCGCACCGAGCTTCTATGCGGACGAATCCGGCGCTCGGCTGCTGCAAGAGACCCTGAAGCTGACTCGCATCGAAAGAGGAGCGAACGCAACTGTGCACATCCTGAACGACGAGACCCTACTCGCGGAGGCCGTTCAACCGTCACCGGGCATCTTCTGCACCAGTCCGATTGTCACCTATCTCGATCTCTGGAATGGCAGCGATCGAGATCGTGAGGCCGCCGACCACCTGGCCTCCAAGTACTTCCCATGGCTGTGAATGAGCCCCAATCCGCAGTCGACTACGACGACCGGACGACGGCCGCGGTCAAGTCCGTGCTGATCGAGATCGGGCAACTCCTGGGCAGCTTCCGTGGCAAGTTCGCAATCGTCGGGGGCGCCGTACCCTGGCTGCTGCTGAGAGATGAAGACACTCCCCACATCGGAACCGTCGATGCCGACCTCGGTCTCGACGCCACTGCCCTAGGCGACGGCGAGTATGCCCAACTTGTATAAACCCTCCAGAACCACGGCTACGATCAACGAGACAACCTGCGGCGTTTCCAACTCGTGCGCACCGTACCAACGGTGGATGGAGGAGCCGACATCGACGTAGTCGTAGACTTCCTGATGCCGCGGGACGCAAAGATCACAAAGAACTCCCCGCCGCTCGTCAGCCAGTTCGCCGTTCAGCGCGCCTACGGCATCGAGCTGGCGCTCCGTTTCCCCAAGATGGTCGCCCTCGAAGGAAACATGCCCGATGGCCGCCGGAATCGCGTTCATGTCGCAGTGGCCTCTATCCCCGCCCTCCTGGCCATGAAAGGCCACGCCATCAATGGCCGGGACAAACCGAAGGACGCTTACGACATCTACTATGCTGTCCGCAACTTCCCGGACGGAATCGACGGCCTTGTCGAAGCGACCCGACCACTCCTCGAGGCTCCCTCTGCTCGAAGCGGCTACTCCTCCATCTCGGAGAAGTTCCGCGACATCGACGACTTCGGCCCGGAGACTGTCCGACGGTTCGTGGAGGGTGCTGACGCGCTTGGCGATCGCACAGCGGATCAGTGGCAGCAGGACGCCTTCGGACAGGTTGACGCATGGCTCAGAGGCATTGGCTTGAGGAAGATATGAAGAGCGCGCCCGGCACGACGATTCGAACGATGGACATGCTCGTCCTCGACAAGGTGTTCGACATGGGGGACGGCTACGTACTGAATTTCTCCAACAGTGTCTTCTCCCACTTCGCCTCGACCGCGACCTGACGCGCCGACTGTTTCATCTCTTGCCGAACGCCTATTGGATGTATCCAAGTTGGAGCCACAGCCGCGCGGCTACGAGTTCGAGAGATTCCTGAAGGACATGTTTGATGCGTACGGATTGTCGGCCCGCGCTTCATTTCGCCTGGTGGGCGAGCAGATCGACGGCAGCTTCGAGGCTGGAGGCGACGTCTACTTACTCGAGGCCAAGTGGACGAACGACTTGGTCGGCGCAGCGACGCTTCGTGCGTTCAACGCCAAAGTAGAGGACAAGGCGAAGTGGTCACGCGGTCTCCTACTGAGCTATAGCGGATTCTCCTCCGATGGACTCACCGCATTCGGGAGTGGCCGAAGCGTCATCTGTATGGATGGCCGCGACCTCCATGAGGTTCTTTCACGCGGGCTCGACTTCGTGGACGTCCTCGCGAAAAAGGCTCGGTGGGCCGCAGAAACAGGTCAACCCTCCGTAAGTGTGGAGGACTTGTAACCGGTTCCGTTCATGATCCTTGGGCCTCCCAACGGGCCAAAGATAGGCGTGCGCGGCGTTTCAACTGAGGGCTTCCTCTGCTCCTGAGGCGGACAGTCGCGAACCGCCAGGCGCGCCGCGCTCCGGCCGGTTCCATCTACTTGTCGTCGGCTGCGAGAGACAAGCCGAAGTACTTCTCCAGGATCCAGTCCGGCTGCCAGCGGTCGGGCTTGCGTTCGGTGCCGGTGAGGTCGCGGTGAAGGGGCGCCGGGTCGGATACTGAGAGGGGTACGGTGTCGCCCATGGCGGCTTGCCAGCCTTCGAGTAGGGCTTCGAGCCGCACTGCGGTGTCGGCGTAGTCGGGATCGGCGACGAGGTTGTCGAGTTCGTCGGGGTCTTCGGCCAGATCGAACAACTGGCGGTCGCCAGCCCGTGGTCGGCGGCGAAGACGACGATCGTGTTCTCCGCCTGCCCGTTCTTGTCCAGGGCGGCGAGGATGCGGCCGACCTGCTCGTCGAGGTGGGTGATCAGGCCGTAGTACTCGGCGAGCTGGTCGCGCACGACCTCTTCTCTGCGCGGCCAGGCCGCCAGGTTCTCGTCCCGCAGGATCAGCGCGCCGTGGTCGAACGGGTGCTGCGGCATGTAGTTGGCCGGCAGCGCCAAGGTGCGTTGGCGCCCGCGCCGGGCTCGTCTGCCTCCGGCGCCGCGCAGGACAGGAGCGCCAGACAGGCGGCGAACGCCGCGGTGGCCCGGGCGGCGACCGGAAACCCGCCCATCACGACTCTTCGCGGGCGGCCTCGGCGGCCGCCGCGATCCGGGCGATCGCGTCCAGCTTCTCCACCACTTCGGGATCGATTTCGTCTTCGGGCACGAACTCGGCGAGCCGGTGGAAGTTCGTCTTCGCCATCAGGTTCGGCTGGCCAAGCTTGCCGGCGTAGGTCTCGAACAGCGGTCCCAGAAAGTCCACGCTGGCCTTTGTCTCCGCGCTCCAGGGATCGGGCCGTTCGAGATGGCCAAGGGCCTTCTCCACCTCCGCAACCGACTCGCGCATCGCCTCGACGTGGCGATCCGCCTCCGATTCTTCGAACAACGGACCCGACGCCTCCCGCCGGGCGCAGTCGGCGGCGTACGCCTCAAGAGCCGAGCGCGAGCACAGGTAGTTCTCGATCTCCCGCTTGCTCCACGCGAGACGCTCCAGGCCGTCCTCGACCGGCGCCTTCTCCGGCAACTCGTCGAGCAGAGCGAGGCCGCGAAGCCGCGGGCTGGCTTCGCGGAGGCCGTGGAAGTGCCGCTCGGCGGTCGAGAGCCGATCGCCGACGTACTGCACGAAGGGCCGGTCGAGCGCCTTCATCGCGCCCTCGTGCCCCAACCGGTTCGCGAACGCCCTGAGGATCGCCAGGTCCGTCGACCCCTCGAGGTAGAGCACCCAGCCGGTCAGCTCGGCCTGCAGGTACTGGTTGAAGCCGATCCGGGTCAGCGCCTTGGCGACCTGGCTGCCGCCGTCGTCGATCCGGTGCGGCCGGCCCACGAACGCGATCACCGTGTCTGTCCCGGCTGCCTCCCCGAGCAGCACCTCGGAGTGGCTGGCGACCACGATCTGGCTGTGGCTCTCCCCCGCGACCTCCCGGATCAGGGAGTACACCTCGCGCTGACGGAGGATCTCCAGGTGCGCGTCCGGTTCGTCGAGCAGGAGGACGGCGCCAGGGTGTGCGTACATGTAGGCCAGGATGAGGAGAGTCTGCTGCAGACCGCGGCCACTCGACGAGAGATCGAGCCAGATCCCCCGTTCCCGGTACCGCATCGCAATCTCGCCCCGTTCCGCCACGTACACGGGCGCGTCGAGTTCGATGCCGAACAGACGATCGATGCGCTCGGACATCCGTTCCCAGGACTCCTCATCCCGTTCGTGAATGCGAAAGCACAGGTTGCGCAGCACCTCGGCGGTGCGGCCCTCGCCGATGCGGACGTTCACCGCACCGGGGTCGAGCCGGGTTTCGGCCGAGGTCAGCCCCGAGATCGGCGGCAGGTAGGCCACTTCGACGGCCATGGCCGGCGCCGGAATCGGCATCCGCTTCGTCGGACCACCCGCGCCGAGGCGCAGCGGCCTGCAGTAGAAGGACTCCTGGTTCGCGTAGTCGAACTCCAGGCCGCACTGCCAGGCCTCGCCGCCTGTCGTTCCCTCGACCAGCACGTCGATGCAGATGTTGTCCGTGCGCTGACGACCGTCCACGATGCGCACGTTCCGGGTGTGGAGTTGCCGCCACAGCAGATTGGCGTTCGGAACCGGGATCGCCACCAGGTCGCGCCGGTTCACCGTCACCCCGGGGCGCTTCTCCGGTGCGCTGCCGCCCGACCGCTTCTCCCTCCAACGCCGGAGACCGATGTCCCAGAGCGCCAGGGCCTGCATCGCCGAGGTCTTGCCCGAGTTGTTCGGACCGATCAGGACCACCGGGTTGCCGAGCTCGATCTCGACCTCCTCGAAGCGCTTGAAGTTGCGGATCGTGAGCTTGGTGAGCATCTGCTGCGGCCGGTAACGAGGCCCGGCAACGTTAGCGCAGCGCTCAGGCGCGGCGCCGGGCAACCCGGCAAGTTACACTCGCCGACCGCACTCCCCAATCGACAACGATCAACCGGCCCGGAAGGCAAGCGTCCACGATGACCCAACGCACCCCCGTTCTGGTCGGCGTCGCCCAGGTCCTCCAGCGCGCCGACGATCCAGCCGACGCTCGACCGCCCATCGAGTTGATGATCGAGGCGGTGCGGGCCGCGATCGGCGACGCCGAAGCTCCCGGACTGCGCCGGCGAATCGACTCGGTGCGCGCGATGAAGGGCGTCTGGGGCTACCGGAACCCGGCCCTCATGGTGACCGAGGCCCTCGATCTTCACGGCGCCGAGACCGGGCTGTCCGTGGTCGGCGGCAACCAGGTCCAGGCGGTCTTCAACCAGAGCGCGCTCGACATCCAGAACGGGCGCCGCGAAGCCGTCGTGCTCTGCGCGGCGGAATGCGGCCGGACGATGGGACGGGCGGGCAAGATGGGCGTGGACCTGGACTGGCTCGTCGACGACGACCCGCCCAAGCTGCCGGACACAAACTACGGCGACACGCGCTGGACGCGGCACGAGATGGAGATGGCCTGCGGCATCCAGCAGGCGGTCCAGTACTACTCCCTGTTCGAGATCGCCCTGCGGCGCTGGAACGGCGAGTCCGTGGACGGCCACCGGGCGAGGATCGCGGAGCTCTGGGCCGGCTTCAACCGCGTCGCGCAGGGCAACCCCAGCGCCTGGATCAGGAAACCCCTGACCGCCGCGGAGATCGGCGCCGTGTCGCCCGCGAACCGCGCCGTGACCTACCCCTACACCAAGCTGATGAACGCGAACATGCGCGTCGACATGGCGGCCGCGCTCGTTCTGTGCTCGCTCGATACCGCGCGGGCTCTGGGCGTACCGCGGTCCAAGATGATCTTTCCGCTGAGCGGCGCCGACGCCGTCGACCACTACTTCGTCTCCGAGCGCGAGAATCTCCACTCGTCGCCCGCGATTCGTCTCGCCGGCCGTAGGGCTCTCGAACTGGCAGGCGTTGAAGTGGCGGATCTCGACTTCGTCGACGTCTACAGTTGCTTTCCAAGCTCGGTGCAGGTCGCCGCCCGGGAGCTCGGTCTCGACCCGGAACGCCCGCTCACCGTCACCGGCGGCTTGACCTTCGGCGGCGGCCCGCTCAACAGCTACGTGATGCACGCGATCGCCCGCACCGCCGAACTGCTCCGCGAGAAGGAGGGCGGCCGAGCCCTCGTTACCGCGAACGGCGGCATGCTGACCAAGCACTCCTTCGGCGTTTACAGCACAGAGGCGCCGGCCCGGCCCTACCGTCACGTCGACCTCACGACCGAGGTCCACGCGCTCCCCAAGCGCGAAGCGGTCACCGGCTACGCCGGCCCGGCGGAGGTCGAGAGCTACTCGGTCATGTTCGGCGGCGGCAGCGCGAAGTCGACCACCTCCTACCGCTCGGTCTACGGCGAGCGGGAAGCCCCGAGCTTCGTCCCCACCGTCGCCCACCTGGCCTGCCGGCTGCCTGACGGCCAAAGGACATGGGCCAACGTCGAGGACCCCGACACGCTGCGCGCCATGTGCGAGCAGGAGTTCTGCGGCCGTCCGGTCGAACTCGACGGGGCCGGCAGGGCCGCATGCCGGTGACAGTTCGACTCGCCCTCGCCGGACTCATCGCGCTGCTCGGCGCCGGCTGCATGGGGGACCTCGGCAGCCCGGCGACGAGCGCGATGTTCGACTACGACCCGCTCACCGACCCGGTAGCGAACCCCGACTCCCTCTTTGCACCGCTCGACCCGGAACGGGCCGACACCGACGCCACGATCAACCGCTACTCGCTCGACCAGCCGACTTCGCTCAACCCGCTGTTCATCCGCGCCTGGACGGACGGTTTTCTCTACGAACTGCTGTTCGATCCAATCGCGCACCGGAACTCGAAGCTGGAGGCGATCTGGAACCCGGCGATGGTGGACGAGGTGGAAGAGCTCGATGGCGGCCGGATCCACCGCATCCGGCTCCATGCGGGCCTGCGCTGGCATGACGGCGCGCCGCTCACCTCCGAGGACGTCCGCTTTACCTGGGAGGCGATCGGCGACGACAACGTGCCGGCGGTCGACCACAAGTACAAGGTCAGCGAGATCGAGGACATCCGCATCATCGACGACCTGACCTTCGATGTCGTCCATACGCAGGTCTCGGCGCTGACGATCGACAATCTCTACTTCCCGATCGTTCCCGCCCACATCCTGAACAACCCCGAGGAACGGGCCGCCGACCCGACCATGCGCTCCAGCGCCTACTACAACCGCTACCTGCGAGAACTCGGCATCGGCAACGGGCCGTACCGGTTCGTGGAGTGGATCCACGCCGACCGCGTCGTCGTCGAGCGCTGGGAGGACTACCCGTTCGAGAAGCCGCCGATCCGCCGGCAGGTGATCACCACCCACAGCGACCGCAACGCCGCCCTGCTCCAGTTCCGCAAGGGAACCCTCGACGACATCTGGCTGACGGTCCAGCAGCACGGCAGCCAGACGAACGACGAGGACTTCCATGCGGTAGGCGTCAAGGCCTGGGGCCCACGATGGATGCAGGCCTACATCGGCTGGAACCAGAACGGCAGCAATCCGTTCTTTGGCGACGTCCTGGTGCGGCGCGCGATGGCTCACGCCTACGACGCGGAGCGCGTGCTGCGCCAGGTGAGCTGGAACGTCTACACTCGCTCCAACGGCATGTTCCCGCCCAGCCACTGGAGCCACAACCCGGACATCGCACCGATCGACTACGACCTCGACAAGGCGGCGGCGCTTCTGGACGAGGCCGGCTGGCGGAGCAACCCGGAAGACGGCTGGCGGTACAAGGAGATCGACGGCGAGCAGGTCCGGTTCCACTTCATGATGAACCTGCCCCAGTCCTTCGTCGACGCCCGGCGCATGGTCGATATCTACCGAGACGATCTGCGCCGCATCGGCGTCTCCTTCGACACCGAGATCCAGGAGAACGCAAGCCGCTCGCCCCGCCTGATCCAGCACGAGATGACAGCCCACGTCGACACCTACCAGGTCTTCGCCGACCCCGACATCTGGCGCAACTTCTTCCACACCGAAGCGATCGACAACGGCCGCAATTACGACAGCTACAGCAACCCCAAGGTCGACGACCTGTTCGACCGCTCCCGCCTGGAGCTCGACCGCGACCGCCGCTCGGAGTTGCTGCGCCAACTCCAGGACGAAGTCCAGGCCGACCAGCCCGTGCTGTTCCTGTGGAACTACAGCACCACCTGGGGCTTCAGCAAACGGATGCGCGGCGTCGTCGTCGGGCCGTCCGGCGTCACCGCGTTCCGGCCCGGGACGCGTGCGTGGTGGGTGGGGCGGGAGGACTAGACCGACCCAAACGAGGAGAGCTGAACGATGGTGCTGTTGGTTCGGAACCGCGTAGGGGCCATCGACCACTGGAAGAGCGTCTTCGACGCGCAAGCGGCGGCGGGCGTGGCCGCCGGGTTGACGGTCCTGCACGCGTGGCGTTCGGCCGACACGCCGGGCGAGGTCTTCTTCATCCTCGGCGTCGAGGACCGCGCGAAGGCGGAGGCGTACATGGCGACCCCCGAGGCAGCCGCCGTCGGCGAGGAAGCCGGCGCGATCGACGGCGAGTACTGGTTTCTAGAGGAGTTCCCGGCGTCCGGGGACACCTAGTCGGCCCGGAACCCCCTCTAGTTGAACTGCTCCCGCAACAACCGCTTCAGGATCTTCCCCGACGGGTTGCGCGGCAACTGGTCGATGAAGTGGACGGCGACCGGCTGCTTGAAGCGGGCCAGCTTGTCCTTGCAGAAGTCGAGGACCTCCTGCCCTTCGAGGCTCTCGTCGGAGCGGACGACGATGGCGACCGGGGACTCGCCCCACTTCTCGCTCTCGCGGCCGATGACGCCGACCTCGAGGACCTTGGGGTGGCGGACGATGACCTCTTCGAGCTCCGCGGGATAGACGTTCTCGCCGCCGGAGATGATCATGTCCTTGAGCCGGTCCTGGATGTAGACGAAGCCGTCCTCATCCATCACCGCGCCGTCGCCCGTGTAGAGCCAGCCGTCCTTGATCGCCTCGGCGGTGGCCTCGGGGCGGTTCCAGTACTCCTTCATCAGGTGGCGGCCGGCGACCAGGACCTCGCCCGCCTCGCCGGGGGCGCAGTCGTTGCCGTCGCCGTCGACGACGCGCACGGAGGTGTGGAAGAAGGCCTTGCCGGTGGAGCCAGCCTTGCGGATGGCGTCTTCGGGCGAGATCAGGCAGGCCGGTCCGCAGGTCTCGGTCAGGCCGTAGACCTGGTGGATCTCGATGCCCAGCTTCTCGTACGCCTCGATCAAACTGACCGGCACCGGCGCGGCGCCGCTCATGCACCAGCGCAGCCTCTCGTGCTTGCAACGCTCCGGGTCGTACACCTGGAGCATGAAGTTGAGCATTGCCGGCACCTTGAGCATGACGTCGATGTTCTCTTCCTCGATCAACTGCCATGTGCGCACCGGATCGAACGCCCTCATCACGACGCTGGTGCTGCCGCGGTGGACATTGCCGGTGGCCGGGGTCAGGGCGCCGACGTGGAAGAGCGGCAGGGACACGAGGTAGCGGTCGCCGTAGCGGGTATCGGCACTGGCCATGATCGTCAGAGCGGCCCACAGCGCGGACTCGTGGGTGTGGACGGCGCCCTTGGGCAGGCCCGTCGTCCCCGACGTGTACATGATGTAGAGCAGGTCGTCGTCCTGGGCCCCGATCTCGGGCTCGGCGTCGCTCGCCGCGGAGGTGGCATCGAGATAAGAGAGGCAGCCGTGCGGCCGCTGGTCGTCCGGACCCACGTGGACCCACCTGTTGATCCTGGTGCCGTTCTCGCCGCCGCCGCGAGCGATCAGGTCCAGGACCTGGGCCTGGAACTCGTCGCCGAAGACCAGGGTCTCGGCGCCGGCGTCGCGGATGATGAACGAGAGCTCCTCAGGCGTCAGCCGCCAGTTCAGCGGCACGCAGACGGCGCCGATCTTGGCGACCGCGAAGAAGGTCTCCATGTACTCGACGCTGTTCATCAACAGCAGCGCCACCCGATCGCCCTTGCCCACGCCCAGTTCCCGGAGCGCATTGGCGGTGCGGTTCGAGCGCAGGTTCCACTCCGCGAACGTGAAACGGCGCTCCGTCTCCACGTCGATGAAGCCCTCCATGTCGGGCGACAGAGAGGCGCGCTTGGTCAGGGTCAGTCCGACGTTGTCTCGCATGGCTCATTCTCCTCAGGGAACCGTTTCGGATCCGGGATCGTAGCGCGCCCGGAGCATGCCGTGGCGCCGGCCGCGGCCCCTGGCGTCAGTCGCCACCGGCGGCAGCGGCCTCGCCGACGCCGTAGCTCTCGAGGGTGCGGTGGAACGCGACCACATCCAGGCCCATGACCAGGAGGTCGTGCTTCGCGCCGGAAAGGTCGCGCACGTGGTTGCGCATCAGACCTTCCGCAACGAAGCCCAGCCCCTCGAAGGCCGCGACCGCACCCTTCTGGTCCGGCGTCATCCGGGCCACGAGCTTCTCGATCCCCGCTGCAACCGCCGCCTGGAAGGCTTGCTCCACGAGCAGCCGGCCGAGGCCCTTGCCGCGCGCTGCCTCGGAGATCACGACCCGGATCTCGGCGACGTGGGAGGACCAGCGCAACTGGCTGCGGTCGATCGAGGCGTAGCCCACCATCTCGTCGTCGACGACGGCCAGCAGGGTGACGATCCGGCCCGAGTCGATCTCGCCGATCCACTCGTCGACGACCTCGGTGTCCCGGATGTCGCGGCGCAGAAACAGCAGATCGTGGTCCGGCAAGCCGTCGGCAAACGCCAGCACGGCGGAGCGGTCGTCCGCGGTCATGGGCCGCACGGTCAGATCGATGGCGCCGAGCCGTCTCGCCACGCGACCGGTGCGCGAGATGGAAACCGGACTGCCTCCGCCCTCGTTCTTCTGTTCAGTCATCCCGTGGACCTCCCTCAGTAGTCCTCAGATGTCACATCAGCCGCGGCCGCCGAGCCGGATGCGGGCGAGACGTCCGCGTTCCCAGGTAGGAGGCCGACGCTTACACCGACCGTTCGGCCAACCACTCCTCGAGCCGCGGCCACAGGCGGCGCACCGCGTTGGCGCCCGCGACCAGACTGACGTGGCCGCCCTTGAGCATGATCTCCTGCTTGTCCTCGGATCCGACCATTCCCACCAGATCACGCGCCGCCTCGTACGGCACGATGTGATCGTGCTCCGCCACCACGTGAACGAAGGGAACGCGGATGTTCGACAGGTCGACCACGCGGCCACCGAGCTCGAACTCGCCCTTCATGAGGAGATTCTGCTGCTGCAACTCCTTCGTCGTCTGGCGGAAGCACTCGCCCGGGAAGGGGATCTGATCAGCCGCCCAGCGTTGCAGCCGGCGGTAGGAGGTCACGAACTCGTCGTTCCACATGTTGTCCCAGAGGCGCACCCGCCCGGCGACCTGGGAGGCCGGTCGCAGCGCGTTGAACGAGGCGTAGAGCATCTGCGGCGGCACGTTGCCCAACCTGTCGACGATCCGGTCGACATCGAAGTGGGCCGGGTCGGTCCAGGTCCTGAACAGGCCCATGCCGTCGTAGTTGACCGGCGTGGTGAAGCAGGCCAGGTTGCGGAGCCGGCCGCCCGACGCCGCGTCGGGATGAAGAGCCGCGTAGAGCGCCGCCAGCAGACCGCCCATGCAGTAGCCGACGATCGACACGTCGGGCTCGCCGCTGCGCTCATGAACGGCTTCCATGCACTCCGGGATGAAGTCGAGCACGTAGTCCTCGAGCCGGAGCCGCTTGTCTTCCGACCTGGGCGTGCCCCAGTCGACCATGTAGACGTCGAAGCCACGGTCGAGCAGGAACTCGACCAGGCTCTGGCCCGGCGCCAGGTCGAGGATGTAGGGCTTGCTGATCAGGGACATGACCAGCAGGATCGGCGTCCGGTAGACCTCGTCGACCCGGGCGCGGTAGTGGTACAGACGCAGGGTGCCGCGGCTGTGGACGATGTCCTTCGGCGTCAACCCGACGCCCGGATCGCCGGTCGAGATGTACTGCAGTCCCTTGACGCTGCGGCGGAACGTGCGCTCCATTTCGCGTCGAACGCTCTCGGCGACGCCGCCCATGTTGAGGTTCGCCGGGTTCACCGGTCGGGCTGTTCGGACGGTGGACGGCGGGTCCGGGCCGGGCGGACCGCCTGGTTCTGTCCCTTACGTCCGACGGCGGTCGCGAGCAGCGCCTCGATCCGTTGCAGCCGTTCCTCCACCGCGGTCAGACGCTCGGCGAGCTCGCTGACGTCCGTCCGTGTTGGCACGTTGACCATCTGGAAGTAGCGCTGGGCGTTCTCGTTCATCGTCTGCTGGAACATCGTCATCGCTTCGACCCAGCTTCCCGAGGCGCGAGCGAACTCCTCCGTCCCCATCATCTCGTTGAGCATCGCGTTCATCTGATGCTCGGACTGGGTGACCCACTCGCGCCACATGGCGAAGGGATCAGGCGGCGGATTCACAGGCTTGGCGGTGCGACGGTCGTCTGCCATGGCGGCTCTGACTACGACTCCTCGGTCGCCTGCGGCGCGAGCGAGTCGAGGTAGCTGTTGGCGAGGCCGAAGCTGGTCTCCACCGCGGCGCGGTAGGCGTTGCGGCTCTCCTGGACCAGCCGGGTCCACTCCTGCACCAGGCTCTTGGCCTCTGCCGGGATCCGGTCGGCGTTCTCGACCCAGTTACCGACGGCCTCTTCCCGGCGCTCCTGGAGCCTGGCCACCATGTCGAAGCTGGTGTCGAACGCCCGCTTCTGGAAGTCAAGCACCCGGCGGTTGGCGTCGATCATCGTTCCGCGCCAGGGCTGCATGGGGCTCTTCGTCGTGCTGGCTGCTGTACTGGTCGTCATCTGAAGTCTCCTGAGTGGTACGATCCGTGGTTCGGATTGTCCATGTGGTTACGGCTTGTTTGGCCTGTTTCGACGGATGCACCGATGACGGTGACGTCTGTCGACAGCGCCCGTCTTGTGCAGTGCAGCAATAATCCTGCACACTATGCTGCACTGTGTCAACCCCCCCCCCGCGCAATGACCGACCCATCACGAAGTGACCTCCGCTCTCGCGACATGAGCGGCCCTCTCTAGATGCCCTCTCCCATCGTCATCAAGAAGTACGAGAACCGGCGGCTCTACGACACCCACAATAGTCGCTACGTGAACCTCGACGGTGTGGCCGAGATGGTGCGGAGCGGTGAGGACATCCAGGTCGTCGACTCGAAGACGGGCGAGGATGTGACCCGCCACGTGCTGACCCAGATCATCGTCGACGGGGCCAAGGACCCTGAACAGGGGCCGCCGCTCGAGTTCCTGCGCGACCTGGTCCGGGCCCGCGACCAGGCGGGGCGCGACTTCTTCCAGTGGTACCTCAAGAGCGCCGGCGAGGTCTACGAGCGCATGCGCGACACGATGAGAACCAACCCCTTCGCGCCCGAACCGTCCTGGATGCGTCTCTGGGATCCACGCGCCATCGCAGAGCAGATGCACGCGCAGATGAGCCGCCAGGTGGAGGGCGTCTTCGGCGCCGGGCAGAGCACGGGCGGCAGCCAGGGACCGGCGCGGCCGGCCGCACCGACCGCACCCGAACCGAAGGCGCCTGCCGCAACGCAGCAAGAAGACGGCGGCAGCGCCAGCCGGGCAGAACTCGACGAGTTGAAGAACCGGCTCCAGGATCTCGAACGGCGCCTCGGCGGCGCCACCGACTGACCCGTCACGACCGACCGGGAACGCCCACAATGCCGATCTCCACCGCCGCGGCCGGCAGCGACCTGCCGCCCTACGAGCGCCGGATCACCGTGCGCGACGCGCTCGCCTATGCCGCCGGCATCGGCGACACCTGCGAGTCCGTGTTCGACGACGCTCGCGACGGGGGCATCGCGGCGCCGCCCTCCTACTGCGTATCCCTGGAGTGGCCGGTGGTCAGCAACGGCAGAGGCCGCCACCTCCTCGGCGGCGAAGCGGACGAACTGGTCCGCGGCGTCCACGCCAGCCAGGATTCCCACTTCCACCGGCCGATCCGGCCCGGCGATTCGCTGGCCACGCGCGGCCGCTACGCCGGCATCCGGGCCACCCGCGCCGGCGCCCTGCTGACCACCTGCCTGGAGACGGTCGACGGCGACGACCGGCCGGTCGTCACTTCCTGGTCGCGCTCCATCTTTCGCGGCGTGGCCACCGACGGCGGCAACGCCGAGATCGAGCCGGCGCCCGATGTGCCTCGGCTCCGGTTGAACGGCGCCGACTCGAGCCGGACCGAGATCTTCGTGCCCCGTGAGATGCCCCACGTCTACACCGAGTGCGCCCGGATCTGGAACCCGATCCACACCGAGCGCGACGTCGCGCTCCGGGCCGGCCTGCCGGACATCATCCTTCACGGCACCGCCACCTGGGCTCTCGCCGGGCGCGAGGTGCTGCGCGCCTACGGCGACGGCGATCCGGCCCGCCTGAAGCGCCTGCACGGCCGCTTCACCGCCATGGTCATCCCCGGTACATCGATCCAGGTCGAGCATGCGCCGGTCGGCGAAACGGACGGCGCGCGGCAGATCGCCTTCCGGGTGCTGAACGCGGACGGCGAGGAAGCGGTGAGCCAGGGCGTCGCGGTCGTCGCCTGAGCTTCCGCGACGAGCCGCCGAAGGGGCGCTAGAGTACCCGCCCCGACAGCCACCACGACAACCGACGGAGATAGCAAGATCATGGGAATCCTTGAAGGCAGGACGGCAATCGTCACCGGCGCCGGACGCGGCATAGGCAAGGGCATCGCGCTCAAGTTCGCGGAAGAGGGCGCGAACGTGGTCGTCAACGACCTCGGCGGCGCCACCGACGGCACCGGCGGTTCACGCATCGCCGACGAAGTCGTCGAGGAGATCCGGAGCGCCGGCGGCTCGGCCGCGCCGAACTACGACTCGGTGGCCACGGTCGAGGGCGGGCAGAACATCTTCCAGACCGCGATCGACTCGTTCGGCGCCCTGGACATTCTGGTCAACAACGCCGGCATCCTGCGCGACCGGACGATCTTCAACCTGGAAGAGGCGGACTGGGACGCGGTGCTCAATGTCCATCTGAAGGGCCACTACTGCTGCAGCCGGCCGTTCGCCAACTACATCCGTGGGACGAACCGGCTCGGCTGCCGGATCATCAATTTCTCCTCGGTCTCCGGCCTCTACGGCAACTTCGGCCAGTCGAACTACGCCGCCGCCAAGGCCGGTATCGCCGGCCTCTCCCGGGTGCTGGCGCTGGAGCTCGCGAAGTACGGCTGCACCGTGAACACGATCTCCCCCGGCGCCACGACCCGCATGACGGCCGAGCTGCGCGCCTCACGCGGCATGCAGGTCGACGAGAACGCCCCCGAGCAGAGCCCCAACCAGATCGCCCCCGTGTGCGCCTGGCTGGCCTCGGACGCGGGTCAGGACATGACGGCTCAGATCATCGACGTGATGCGCGGCTGGATCGGCATCATGCAGCAGCCCAAGGTGATCCGGAAGTTCAGCAAGGAAGGCATGTGGAGCAACCGCGAGATCGATCTGATCATGCCGCAACTTCTGAAGGCCAAGCAGGATCACGACGCCGCGGTCGACGCGGGGGCGGAGCCGACCCCGGTCTGACGGATCAGGTCAGCCAGCGCACGTACCAGGGCGTACCGTCCGCCTTCTGCTGCGCCTTGTAGCGCTGGCGTTCCAGCTTGCGCAGGAAGGCCTCGCCCTCGGCGAAGTGGCAGTCCTTGTACTTCTGGCCGCTGCCGCACGGGCACGGCTCGTTCCGCTGCACCTTCGAGAAGCTGCGCGGCGCAGTGATCACCGACTTCCGGGTCGCTATCGCGTTGCTCAGCCGTCGTCCACGCTTCATCGACTCACCCTGACTCTTCTGAAATGTCCTGTGTGCGCGCCGCAACCCGAGGGCGGGAGCGGCTCATTGCACTCGCTGTTATATAACAGCGCAGGTGAGAATCTGCGTCGTAGGTTCCGGCTACGTCGGCTTGGTCACGGGTGCCTGTCTGGCCGACTTCGGCATGGATGTCGTCTGCGTCGACCAGGACGAGGCAAAGATCGCCCAGTTGCAGGCGGGCCGGATTCCGATCTACGAGCCCGGCCTGGCGACCCTGGTAGCGAAGAACGAGGAAGCGGGCCGACTGAGCTTCACGACCGAGCTGGGGCCCGCGCTTGAAGCCGCGGCGGCCGTGTTCATCGCCGTCGGCACGCCGCCCCGCGAGGACGGCTCCTCGGATCTCCGCTACGTGCGCGAAGTGGCCCAGGCGATCGGCGGGAGGCTCAACGGCTACAAGGCGATCGTCACCAAGAGCACAGTGCCCGTCGGCACCGGCCGCATGATCGAGGAGATCATCGGCCACGGCCGCACGTTCTCCGTGGTCAGCAACCCCGAGTTCCTGCGCGAGGGCTCCGCGATCGAGGACTTCATGCGCCCGGACCGCCTGGTCATCGGCAGCCGCGATCAGCGCGCCACCGACATCATGCTCGAGATCTACTCACCGCTGCGCGCCCGCGGCGTGCCCATCGTGGTCACCGATGTCGAGACCGCGGAGATGATCAAGTACGCCTCGAACAGCTTCCTCGCCACCCGCATCTCCTTCATCAACGAAGTCGCGGAGCTGTGCGAGCTAACCTCTGCCGACGTCCAGGTCGTGGCCCACGGCATGGGTCTCGACAAGCGAATCGGACCGCTGTTCCTGCGCCCGGGGCCTGGCTTCGGTGGCTCCTGCTTTCCCAAGGACACGCGGGCCATGGTCTCCATGGCGCGGGCCGCCGGCGCCCGCGCCGAGATCGTCGAGGCAACGCTCCAGGTCAATCACCGGGTCCAGGAACGGATGCTCGCCAAGATCGAGTCCGTGCTCGGCGACCCCAGGGGCCGGACGGTGGCGCTGCTCGGGCTGTCCTTCAAGCCCGACACCGACGACATCCGCGAATCGCCGGCCCTGTTCGTGCTTGATCGACTCCTCGCCCGCGGCGCCGATGTCCGCGTGTACGATCCGGCCGCGATGGAAAAGGCCCGCCGCATCCGTCCCGAGGCGGTCTACTGCGGCGACCAGTACGAGGCCGCCGACGGCGCCGACCTGCTGGTCATCCTCACCGAGTGGAACCAGTTCCGCGCGCTCGAGTTCGACCGGCTGCGGCAGTTGCTGCGCAAACCGCAGATCGTCGACCTGCGCAATCTCTACGAGCCCGAGCGGGTGGCCGCGGCCGGACTCAGGTACTCCTCGCTCGGGCGCGCCGACGCCCTTCCGGTCAGAGAACCGTCAGTCAGCGAGCCCGTCGCCGTCCCGGCAGCCGCGGTTCCGGGAGTGAAGGCCTCGTGAGCAAACCGCTCTCCGTCGTCACCGGCGGCGCCGGCTTCATCGGCTCCCACCTCTGCTCCCGGCTGCTCGCCGAGGGCCACCTGGTCTACTGCGTCGACAACTTCATCACCGGCAGCCCCGCGAACATCGAGCACCTGATCGGCAACGAGCGCTTCACGCTGATCGAGCACGACGTCAGCAAGCCGGTCTACGTCGGCCCCCACGTCGACAACGTCCTCCACTTCGCCTCGCCGGCAAGCCCGGTCGACTACCTGGAACTGCCGATCCAGACCCTCAAGGTCGGATCGCTCGGCACCCACAACTCCCTGGGTCTGGCCAAACACCACGGCGCCCGCTACCTGCTCGCCTCGACCTCCGAGGTCTACGGTGACCCCCTGGTCCATCCGCAACCGGAGTCGTACTGGGGCAACGTGAACCCGGTCGGTCCGCGCGGCGTCTACGACGAGGCCAAGCGTTTCGCCGAGGCGATGGTCATGGCCTACCACCGGATCCACGACCTCGACACCCGGATCGTCCGCATCTTCAACACCTACGGCCCGCGCATGCGGCTGCGGGACGGCCGCGTCGTCCCCAACTTCATTAGCCAGGCTCTCTCCGGCAAAGCCCTGACCGTGTACGGAGACGGCCAGCAGACGCGTTCGTTCTGCTACATCGACGACCTGGTCGAAGGCGTCTGGCGTCTGCTCAACTCGTCCGAGAACGACCCGGTCAATCTCGGCAACCCGCGCGAGATGACGGTGCTGCAGTTCGCCCAGGTCATTCAGGGCCTGACCGAGAGCGGTAGCGAGATCGAGTTCCAGCCCCTGCCGGTCGACGACCCAAAGACGCGGCAACCCGACATCGGCCGCGCCGCCAGCCTGCTGGACTGGCAGCCCCGGGTCGACCTGGAGATGGGACTGGAGAAGACGATCGGCTACTTCGCGAAGCTGCTGGACGCCTAGGAGCGTGCGCGGCAGAACATGGGGTGCGCCGATTCTTCCTGCGGCGCACGCTGCTAGCGCCTCGGTAAGATCGGGAACAGCCACCGTCCCGACAATCCGCAAGAACTACTACGTCCGCACGACAGTCGTTCAGTAGAACCGCCCGCTATCAAGAGAGCAACGAAACGCTGCCGACGGCGACCGGCATCGACCACGCCGCCCGCGAGGAGACATCCATGAACAACTCAGCCCACGCTCGTACGATCCCAGCCGGCCCTTCCGGTTCCCTAACAGCCACGGCCTTCTCGGCCGCCGTCGTGGGCGCGGCCCTCGCCATCGCCTCGCTCGGCACGGCGCCGCTGGCCGCCGCCAACGAGGACTTTGCCGGCGTCTGGCAACTGGACAACGAGCGCAGCGACTCCCTGGCCCCGGGTCGCGCCGGCCGCGAACGGCCGAACACACTCGACCTCGAACTCGAGATCTCATTGACCGGGGAAGACCTGGTGATGAACTACACCATGCGGGGCGAGAACCTGCCGGCGCCGGTCCAGTTCTCCCAGAATCTGGTCACCGACGGCAAGCCCCAGAAGATGCCCGATTTCCAAGGCGGTACGCGCACCGCCCGCGTGAAGTGGCGCAAGGACAAGCTCTCCCTCTCGTACACCAGAAGCACACCGTTCGGCGACTTCGACATCACCGAGACCTGGCAACTGTCAAAGGACGGAAGCGAACTGCAGGTGATGCTGCACACCCGCATTCCGGACCGCCGTCCGGACATCCGCAAACTGATCTACGTCCGCGCCACGGCCGTTCAGTAGACCACCTGAGCACAAAGGAGCAACGAAGGATGCGGACAGCGATCGGAATAGGGAGCGCCTACGCCTCCGGAACGGACTGGGACGCCCTGACGGAGTACGTTGTCGAGGCGGACCGCCTCGGCGTGGACGACGTCTGGTCGGCCGAGGCCTGGGGCACCGACGCGGTGACCCCGCTCGCCTACCTCGCCGCGCGCACGGAGCGCATCCGGCTCGGCACCGGCATCATGCAGATCTCGGCGCGGGCGCCGTCGATGACCGCGATGACCGCGATGTCGCTGGCGTCGATCTCGAAGGATCGCTTCGTCCTCGGCCTCGGCGTCAGTGGTCCCCAGGTCGTCGAGGGGTTGCACGGCACAGCCTTCGCAAAGCCCCTGGGCCGCCTGCGGGAGTACATCGACATCCTGAAGATTGCACTCTCCGGCGAGAAGATCGCCTACGACGGCGAGCACTACACCCTGCCCCGCCCCGGCGGCGAGGGCAAGACGATCCGCATGTCGCAGCCGCCGCGGCCGCAACTGCCGATCTACCTGGCGACCCTCGGGCCGAAGTCGCTCGAGTTCACCGGCGAGGTAGCGGACGGCTGGCTCGGCACCTCCTTCATCCCGGAACACGCCGAGGCCTTCTTTCCCTCGATGCGCGCGGGGGCCGAGCGTGCCGGCCGCAGCTTTGACGACATCGACATCCAGGTCGGCGGTGAGGTCGAGTTCGGCGACGACCTGGAGCGGATGGCGGCCCGCCGCAAGCCGTCCATGGCCTTCACCCTGGGGGCGATGGGTTCGGCGCAGACCAACTTCTACAACGACGCCTACCGCCGCGCCGGTTTCGTCGAAGAGGCCCGCGAAGTGCAGGCGCTGTGGATCGCCCGCAAGCGAGAGGAAGCCGCGGCGCGCGTTCCCGACGAGATGGTGCTCGGCAACACCCTGATCGGCGACGAAGCCCGCATTCGCGGCCGCATCCGCGCCTACCGGGACGCCGGAGTGACCACGCTGCGGCTGAGCCCGGCCGGCGCCACGGTGACGGAACGGCTCGACACCCTCGGCCGGGTCGTCGAGCTGATCCGCGAGGAGGCGCCGTGACCGGTTCGATGGCAGTGCCCCCTGGGAACCCGGGCGTCTCGCCCGCATCCGGCGCACGGACCGCGGCAGCCGCCACTGGATGAGCTTCCCCGCACGGCACGGTCCGGAACTCCACGCCCACGCTGAGCGGAACCTGGAGCGCTTCGAGCGGCGAAAGCTCGATCCTGAAGCGGCCGCGGCGCGGGCCGCGGAAGCCTCCGGGCACACCGGCGCCGTGTCCGCCAACGCGCATGCCGCCGTTGCGGTGACCCTGCTGCCGGACAAGGGCGGCCGCGGTTGCTTCCTGCTCACTCGGCGCTCCCTGAGGCTCCGCCGCCACCGCGGTCAGTGGGCACTTCCGGGCGGCCGCATCGACGAGGCGGAGACCCCCGAGCAGGCGGCCCTGCGCGAACTCCACGAAGAGGTCGGCCTGGACCTCGAACCCGGCGCCGTCCTGGGCCGGCTCGACGACTTCGGCACCCGCTCCGGCTTCGTCATCACGCCGGTCGTGTTCTGGTGCGACGACTACCGCGAGCTGGAGCCGAACCCGGACGAGGTCTACCGCGCCTACCGCATCCCCCTGATCGACCTCGACCGGCCCGACGTGCCGGTGCTGCGGGAGATTCCCGAGAGCGAGAACCCGGTCCTCTCGATGCCGATTCGGGGCGGTCTCGTCCACGCGCCGACGGCGGCGATCGTCTACCAGATGCTCGAGGTCGTCCTCCGCGGCAACGACGTCCGCGTCGCCCACTACGAGCAGCCGGTCTTCGCCTGGCGATGACCGCCAACCGTCCTCTCGAGGGCCTGCTCGTGGTCGCCATCGAGCAGGCGGTGGCGGCGCCGCTGGCGACCTGCCGCCTGGCGGACGCCGGCGGAGCCCGGCCACGTCGGGGTCTCCATCTGCGACTTCGCCACCGGCATCTACGCGTACTCCGCCATCCTCGAAGCCCTGATCGAGCGCGGTCGCACCGGCGCCGGCCGCAACGTCGAGGCCACCCTCTTCCACACGATGGCGGTCTGGATGGCGGTGCCCCTGCTGCGCTTCGAACAGCACGGCCTCGACTGGCCGCGGGTCGGCCTCGGCCATCCGACGATCGTTCCCTACGGCGTGTTCCAGCTCGGCGACGGCAATTCCGTGCTGATCGGAGTCCAGAACGACCGCGAGTTCGTGCGGCTGCGCCCGCTGACGGGCGCACGGACTGGTTCGCGTCTTGCTCGTCTCCTCCCAAGACGGGTTCGGGGCGGCGTAGAACGCACGGTTGACATCAGATGCATGATGCGCGATGCTCAGCCTATGCGCACCACACTGAACCTCGACGAAGATGTCCTCTGGGCCGCAAAGGAGCTCGCCGCGCAGCGCCGTGTACCTGTGGGTCGAGTCGTCTCGGAGCTCGCCAGGAAGGCGCTGGCGCCCCGGTCCCACCGAGTCGAAGAACGAAACGGCGTTCCCTTGCTGCCCTCGCGTGACGGCGCTCGGCCGGTCTCGCTCGCCGCGGTGAACGCTCTGCGAGACGACGAACCTTGAGTGCGTTGCTCGACGTCAATGTTCTGATAGCTCTCTTCGACCCGGAGCACATCCACTACGAGACGGCCCACCGGTGGTTCGGAAGTCCTTCGCGGGGACCTTGGTCAACCTGTCCATTGACCGAGAACGGCTTCGTTCGGATCGTGGCGAACCCCAGCTATTCCGGGCGCCGGACCACGGTGGCCGACGCAACGGAGCGCCTGAGGATCTTCTGCCAGACCGACGATCACGCCTTCTGGCCCGACTCGCTATCGATACGTGAACGCGAGCACCTCGCGGCCGGGTCGATTCGAGGCTACCGCCAGATCACGGACGTCTACCTCCTGGCCCTGGCAGTGCAAAACGACGGCATCCTGGCCACCTTCGACGACTCGATCCCGATCGCAGCGGTTCCAGGCGCCAGCGACAACCGCATCCTCCTGCTCAGGTCGGACGGGTAGTCCGCCCCCCCCCGTCGGCAGTGGCCGCGACCGCGTGCGCGCCATGAGCGCGTCCAGATCGCGCTCCGCGACCTGATTGAACGCAGCGCCGCCGCCCGCTACCAACGCGGAGCCCGCAACGACAGCAAGGAACACAGCCAGGTCGAACTCTTGGGCTCCCAAGTAGTAACCGATCGCCACCGTGGCGACGGCCAGTGCATTGAGCCGCGGCTTTGCCAGCGCCAGCAACAGAGAGGCGCGACCCGGACGGGCTGCTTCGGCGGCCAGAATCGTCACGCCCGGGCCCGCCCGTGGCCCTCGACGGCCGCGGCGTCGGGTAAGAGACGGGCCAACCGGATCGACTGCCCGTCGCTGAACCAGGCTCGGTGGACGCGCAGAGCCAGGGTCACGGACACGACCCACACCAGGGCGCCGGTGGCGACGTGCGACGTATTGATGTGGGGCTGCAGGCCGCTCCACACGGTCCAGGCTCCGAGACCGATCTGCACCAGCAGGACCGCGGCAAGGAGCAACGTGGGCCGGGCGAGTTCAAGTCGGTTTCGGTGCTGAACGAACACACGCCAGATCAGGGCGGCGGCCGTCGCCGTCACGGCAACAGCACCCAGGCGATGCGCGAAGTGAAGGCCGATGCCGAGACTCCACTCCGGCGGCAGGAGACGTCCGAAAGCGAGAGGGAAGTCAGGTATCGCCAGCCCGGCGTCGTTGTGACGCATCGTCGCGCCAAGCAGAATCTGGCAGTAGACGAGTGTCGGGACGGCCACCGCGAGACGCCCGAGAACGGGATCACCCAAGGGCTCGACACGCCCGTAGCCGTCTCGCCAACCCGCCGACGTAAAGACGCCGAGGCCGACGACCAGGGCAAAGAAGAGCTGCGCCAATCCGGCATGGCTGATCGAAATCGGCTTGGGCAGCAGGTAGATCACTGTGATGCCGCCGAGCAGCCCCTGAGCCACGACCGCACCCAGCGCCGTCCAGGTCATCCGGCGCACCCACCGGCGCGGCTCAGCGCGCCAGGCCCAGAGCACCAGGCCGATGGTCAGCAGACCGACGGTGCTCGCGATCAGCCGATGGCCGTGCTCGTAGAAAATGCCGCCGACCATCTTCGAGAACGGGAACGAGAACATGAAGTAGCCGTAGGTGTTCGGCCAGTCGGGAACGGCCAGTCCCGAGTCCGTGCTGGTGACCAGACCACCCGCCGCGATCAGCAGCAGGGACGCCGCGGCCAGCAGCCTGAGGTAGTAGTGCAGCCAGCGCACGACCGGCGGACCCTAACAGCCCTCAGCGCCGACTTCCCCACTATCCGACTGAGCGCGAACCCGGGTGGCGCGATCCGCGCCACCCGTGAACCAGTCCGTGCGCCCGTCAGCGGGCGCACGGATGGCACGGCACCTGGGAGACCTCCCCCCGGAGCCCCGAAGCGGGCGGGTGTGGCCGACGCCGAAGCAGGCGGGTGCGGCCGACGCCTAACCGACGATCTTCTCGCGCCGCAGTGCGTCGATCTCGGCGGCGCTCAAGCCGAGACCGCCCAGCAGGTCCTCGGCCCCCTCGCCGAGTACCGGCGACGCCGCAGCCTGCTCCGGCGGCGTGCCGGAGAACTTCGCCGCCGGGCGCGGCACGCGCATCCGGCCGACCTGGGGATGGTCGACTTCGTGCAGCAACTCGTTGCGGACCACCTGGGGGTCGGTCAGCACCTCGTTGCGGTTGAGGATCGGAGCGCAGGGAACGTCCTCCGCTTCCAGAGCGGCGAGCCACTCGGCGGACGTGCGCTGCCGCAGGACGTCGCCAACCATCCCGAGACGCTGGTCGGCGTTCGAGATCCTGCCCGCGGCCGTGTTGTAGCGCTCGTCCTCCAGCCACTCCAGGTGCCCGGTGGCGCGCGCCATGCCCTCCCACTCGGCGTCCGAGATCGTCGACGCCGTGATGTAGCCGTCGGCGGTCTTGTAGATCAGGTCGCTGGTCGATCCGGGGCGTCCGTGCGCCACCTCGCCGCCGACCAGGATCTGGCGCACGAAGCCTTCGGGCCAGACGAAGGAGATCGTCGCGTCGAGCATGGCGAGTTCGAGGTGCTGGCCCTCGCCGGTCCGTTCCCGCGCAAGCAGCGCCGCCGTGATCGCCTGGGCGGCGGTGATCCCGGTGACCTTGTCGGGGATGATCGTGCGCACCATCTTCGGTTCGCCCGTCACCCGATCGGCCTGGATGTCGGCGAAGCCGGACAGCGCCTGGATGATCGGGTCGTAGACGCGCTTCTGAGCGTACGGGCCATCCTGGCCGAAGCCGCTGATCGACACGTAGACGAGCCGCGGGTTCAACTCGCGCAGCCGGTCGGCGCCGAGGTCCAGACGATCAACCACGCCGGGCCGGAAGTTCTGGACGAAGACATCGGCCGTTCCCACCAGGTCGTGGAGGATGCCGATCCCGCGCTCATGCTTCAGGTCGAGCACCAGAGACCGCTTGCCCCGGTTGATCGTCGCGAACCCGGCCGTGACGCCCCCTCGCTGCGGCCCGAGCCGGCGCATGATGTCGCCGTGGGGCGGCGCCTCGACCTTGATCACCTCGGCGCCCTGATCCGCCAGCAGCATGGTGGCGATCGGCGCCGACACCATGGTCGCCAGTTCGATCACCCGGAAGCCGTCGAGCGGACCGCCCATGGCGGCGCAGGGTACCAGCTACTGCCGGATGGTCCGGCGCACAGGCGCCCTCGCTCCCGGCCGCAGCGACTCCAGGTCCAGTTCCGGCAACCGCAGGGTCACGTTCAGCGGACCTGACGAACTCACTACCGCCTCCACTGAGGCGCTCGCCAACCATCCGCCCAGGCCCCGCGGATGGGCGGAGATGCGGATCCAGCCGACCGGTACGCCCCGAGCCGAGAATCTGCCGTCGTCGCCGGCGCGGCCCTGATGCACGATCCTCTCGTCCGCCGTCTCGAACCGAACAACCGCGCCGGCAGCCGGTTCACCGGTCTCTGCGAATACAACAAGGCCATGGACCACGGTGTCGGCGAGTTCCAGCGTCAGGGGCTCGTTCGCCGGCACATCGACATCGTGGAACGACTGCGCCACATCGTGTTCCGGCGAAGCCACGTCGACCCGCCAGTCCTCGCGCCCAGGCAACGCACCCCGGAACCAGCCATCCTCACCGCTCCTGAACCACAGGCCCGGCGACGCGTCGCGACCGCCGAAGAACACGTAGCCCTCCAGGGGGACGCCGTCCAGCGTCACCTGGCCAACGACGGGCACCAGTTCCAGTTCGACAACCGCGGACCGGTCGCCGACAACTTCGAGATAGTCCAGCTCGCCGAAGCGCCCACCGTTGGCATCCTGGATCTCCACGGAGAAGGCGCCGTCGCCGGGAACGTGGAACCGGGCGTGGCCGTTCTCGACCACTGCCGTCTGCTGCGGGTACTCCGTCGTCAGGTTGCGAAACCGGAACTCCGGCGAATCGACCTCTCTGATCTGCCTGAGCCGAGCTATCCAATGGCTGCCGTAGGGCGGATCCGCGGGCTGCACGAACACGTCCAGGAGGTGACTCCTCGCCAGCAGCACACGGTTGCGCGGGAAAGTCTCGACGTTCTTCGCCAGTTCGTACGGTCCGGCCCGGGCCGCAACCCGGCCGTCGCAGTCCACCTGAATCCAGCGTCTGCCGGCGTCCAGGCCCGGCGCCTGAAAAAAGCCGTCGTCAGCCACCTCGACGGTCGTCAGCACCGGCTCGAGACTGGTTGCCCGCAGGGCCGGATCGCCCGCCGCGACATGCACGACACAGTGGTCGACGAAACCCTGGAAGCCGGGGCCAGGGGCGACGAAGCCGGCAAGACTCGCTCCGGGAACGAGCTCCTGATCGCCCAGGGCGAGCTGCCGTCGACCTTGCAGGGGAGTGTTCCACCGGTACTCCGGCGAGTGTCCGGGCCGCCAGAACGCGAGGTGAACGAGCGTGGCCGGCAACTCGCACGACCACCGGCCGTCGCCGGCCACCGGGCACCTGACCACCACGCGCTGGACGTGGAACCGCGGGTCCGTGTTCTCGGGATCCACATCGCCAAGCACGATCCGGAGCGTGTCGTCCGCACGGTCGCGGACGACCGTGCGCATCGGGTCGCGGGTGGCGCCCACCACACGGCCGCTGACCGCTACCGCCGGGTAGACCGGTATCTCGAACACCGGAACGACCTCCGGTTGCACCTCCACGCCGTCCTGGACCGAGGCGATCCCTTCGCTCGTCGCGGCATCGGGATCGATCAGGGTCTCGCGGCCCCAGAAGCCGCTGCCCTGAGCCGGACGCACGAGCCACGGCCCGGGCTCGAACAGGTACACCTCGTAGTACTGATCGCTGGTCACCGGCAGTTCCTGCTCGACGCCCTCCGCGTTCGTCGCCAGAAGGGTCACCTCCGCGGAGGCCTCACGGTAGACCACCGCCTGCAGGACGACGTAGGCAAGTCCTTCGGCGAGTCCCGGCTCGGCGGAGGGCGCCGGCGCCTGCGCGGGCAAGGCCACGGCGGCAGCTACGAGACCCAACGCAAGTGCGATTCTCTTCAAACCCCGCCGTCGCCTCGTCCCTGGCCGCCCGGCGCCCAACCTTGCGAATCGAAAGCCCGGCTTTGCAAAAGCAAGGTTGCAACCTCCGAAACGCGGCCGTTCGTTCAACTTCGCCTCGCCTAAGGCAGGGTCATCACCAGGGGCTTCTTGCGGGTGACGACGATCGTGTGCTCGAACTGGATCGTCGTCGTTCCGGGCTCGTTGAGGAGGGTCCAACCGTCTTTCGCAGTCAGCGCCTGCTCGCGGCCGTTGGTCAGGAACGGCTCGATCGTCAACACCATGCCGTCGTGCAGGAAACGCTGATCCTCCGGGTCGTCGAAGCCGGGCACGAACTTCGGTTCCTCGTGCAGCGAGCGGCCGATGCCGTGCGAGCCCAGGTTGCGGATCAAGCCGAAGCCGGCCTTGGTCGCGGTGTCCTCGATCGCCCGGCCGATGTTGCGTAGCCGGCGGCCGTGGCGGGTCTGCTGCATCGCCGCCCGCAGCGCCCGCCGGGTGGCCGAGACCATGCGCCGCCGCTCCTCGCTCACCGGCGGCACGGGAAAGGCCGCGCCGGTGTCGCTGAAGTATCCGTCCAGCTCGAGCGAGACGTCGATGTGGACCAGGTCGCCGGCCTCGATCCGGCGCCCGCCGGCAATGCCGTGCGCGACTTCCTCGTTGACGCTGATGCAGGTCGCGGCCGGGAAGTCGTAGCTCAGTTCGGGCGCCGAGCGCGCTCCCCGACTCTCCATGTACTCCCGGCCGATCCGGTCCAACTCAAGAGTCGTCATGCCCGGCTCGACCCTGGAGCCCATCCTCGCCAAACACCGGGCCGCCACGCGACCTGCCCGGCGGAGACCGTCCAGATCCTCCTGGCCGTCGATCGTCACCGCGGCCTCACACCAGCAGCGGGTCGGCCACGATCTCGACCGTTGCCGGACCCTCGTAGTCGAGTGCCCGTCGCAGGGCGCCGTCGAGGTCGGCCGCGTCCTCGACGCGAATGCCGAGGCCGCCGCAACTGGTCACGAAGTCGGCGAAGTTCGGATTCGTCAACTCCGTCATCCACACCGGCAACTCGATCGCCCGCTGCTCCTTCGAGATCTTGCCGAGTTCGCTGTTGTTCAGCAGCACGTGGGTGATGTTCATCCGGTGGTGGACGGCAGTCGTGACCTCGCCCAGGTACTGCCCGAAACCGCCGTCCCCGGTGATCGCCACCACCGGACGGCCGGCAAAGCGCTCGTCGTCCGTCTGGGTCGCCGCCCAGGCGCCCATGGCGGCCGGGTAGCCGAAACCGATCGATCCGAGATAGCCCGACATGAGCACGGCCTGCCGGCGGCACTCGAAGTAGCGGCCGAAGGAGTACGTGTTGTTGCCGACATCGACTGCGATGATCGCGTCCTCCGGAATGTGTCGGTTGAGCGCCGCGAAGACGGCCGCGGAGCTGATGCCCGCCTCGCCGACATCGGCCAGACGGCGCTCCTTCTCTTCACGCCAAATCCGCCAGCGCTCGGCCACTTCCGGCCGCTGATCGGCGGTCTCGACCCCGCCGTGCTCCAGGGCCTCCTCGAACAGACGCGCGGTGACGCCGATCTCACCCCAGACCGGCACGTCCACGGCGTGGAACTTGCCCAGCGCCATGGCCTCGAAGTCGACCTGAATGAGTGGCTTGTAGGTCGTGATCCCGGTGTGATTCGAGAACGAGGCGCCGAACACGATGAGCAGGTCGCTCTCGTTCATGAACCAGCTCGCGACCGGTGTTCCGCTCCTACCGAGCACGCCGCAGCCCAGGGGATGATCGTCCGAGATCAGACCCTTGGCCTTGAAGGTCGTCACCACGGGTGCGTTCAGCCGTTCGGCGAGCGCGGTCACACCGTCCATCTGGAAGCGCGCGCCGTGACCGGCGACGATCACCGGGCGGCGCGCCGCGCGGATCAGGTCCAGCGCCCGCGCCACCGCCTCCGGTGGAGGCGTGATCTCGGACGGAGTGAGCCGTCCCTCAGGCGACCCCGGTTGAGCGGTCGATGGCATCGTCTGCACCTCGTCCGGGAAGATCAGGTGCGCCACGTCCCGCTTGAGGATCGCGTTCTTGCACGCCAGGTTTGCGAGCTCCACGTGGCGGCTGTCCCGGTAGACGGCGTGACTCATCACCGCA
This sequence comes from Candidatus Multivorans sp., assembly GCA_965238135.1. Lineage (GTDB taxonomy): Bacteria > Acidobacteriota > Thermoanaerobaculia > Multivoradales > Multivoraceae > Multivorans. The sequence continues at coordinate 1,936,557 of OZ250177.1, forward strand.
ACGCCGGCAAAGGCGGCGGCAAGGTCGACCTCCTGGAAGGCGCCCGGCCCCAACACCTGGGTGTCGACCTGGCCGGTGAGCGCCAGGATCGGGGAGCGATCCATCCGCGCGTCCCACATGCCGGTCAGCAGGTTCGTCGCGCCGGGTCCGGCGATCGTCAGACACGCCGCCGGCCGGCCGGTCAGCTTGCCGTAGGCCGAAGCCGCGAAGGCCGCGGCGCCCTCGTGCCGCACGCCGACGTACTGGAGCGCGCCGGCCTCGCACTGGTTGCGAATCGCATCGGCGAGACCGAGGTTCGAATGGCCGACCATGCCGAAGACGTGGGTGACCCCCCAGTTGACGAAGGTCTCGACCATCGCGTCGCTGACCGTCCGCTCCCGCTCGACCTCCGGTTCGACACCGACGTAGATGCCGTCGGCCCGCACCTCGATCGCATAGGTCGGCGCCTTCTCGTCATACCCCGCCGGCGACTTGCCGCTGAGCGGGCAGTAGTCCCAGCCGTGCCACGGGCAGCGCAGCCAGCCGTTCTCGATCGACCCCTCGCCCAGGGGGCCGCCCTGGTGCGGACAGCGGTTGTCCAGCGCGCCGTACTGACCGTCGTAGTGGGTCAGGCAGATCGAACGGCTACCCGCCACCACCGTCTTGACGCGGTTCTCGGGCAGTTCACCCGGTTCGGCGACCTTGAACCACTGGAGGCCGGCTGACACGCCTGGATCGTCCATCAGTCGGGCAGCCCAAGGATGCGCAGGTTGCGGAACCAGATCTCGTTGCCGTGGTCCTGGAGCGCGATGTGGCCGGTTTCCATCATGCCGTAGCCGGGCATCGAGGCGAACTTGCTCGCCCCCACCAGCGCCTTCCACTCGTCGTCCCAGAGCGCGTACTCGACCACCTTCTCGCCGTTCAGCCAGTGCGAGACGGCAGCACCCTCGACTCGCAGCGCGCTCGTGTTGAACTCCCCGACCGGCATCAGCTCGCCGCCCTGGCGGGCGTGGAGGGCATAGTTCGAAGCTGCTGAAGTCTCCATGCGCTCACCGTCCCGGTGCCCGCCGTCGTCCAGGATCTGGAACTCGGGGCCCGTCGAGTAGGAGGCGGGGGCGTCCTCGGCAACGTGGAACATGACGCCGCTATTTCCGCCCGCCGTTACGGCCCAATCGAAGCGGAATTCGAAGTTCCGGTACGGCGCCCGGGTCATCAGATCGGCCCGCGGCCCGGCGTCGTCTCCCTCCGGCGGCATGAAGTGGATCACGCCGTCGGCCACCGCCCAACCCGCCGGCACGCCGTCGAGCTTGAAGCCCCGCCAGTGCTCCAGCGACGCGCCGTCGAACAGCAGCATGAAGCCCGCCTCGGCTTCCTCGGCACTGAGCTGGTTGATCTCCGCGGCCGGCTCGGCCGCCTCCTCCTCCTCGGTCTCCGACGCCGGCTCGCCACTGCCCACAGAAATCCTGCAGCCGAGACTGAGCAGCGCAGCCACCAACGCAAGCAATGCCATCCATCTCATCGGTCCGTCCTCCTTCTGGGGTTAGGGGTTGGGTTGCTAGGGCCCATAGCGCACGCCGATCCGGACCGAGCGTTCGGGACCGGGGAAACCGACCTGCGTCTCGTACGACTCGTCGAGCACGTTGTCCGCCCGCATCGTGACCCGCCAGCGCTCGGAAACCCGCCACGCCAGCGTCAAGCCGGCCAGTGTCCGCCCGTCGACCTCGGTCCGCCAGGGCGCCGGAATCTGCTCGTCGAGATAACTGCCGGCGTGTCTGGCCTCCAGACCGAGCCGAACCGCCTCGCTCAGGTCCACGCGGAGTCCGACGCCGCCGTAGAGATCCGGCCGTCGCCGCAGCGGCCTGCCCGTAGCGCGATCCTCGGTGTCTTGCGCCGTCAAGGCGACATCGAGCACGACCCGGGGCGAAGGGCGCCACACCAGGAATCCTTCGAGCCCCTCGACATCCACCTTGTTCCGGTTGACGTTCAGGAAGGCCTCGAAGTCGAAGTCGATCAAGCCCTCGAAACGGTTGACGAAGGCGGTCACGCCCCACCGGAGCGAGCCGTCCGCCGAACGCGCCTCGAAGCCGAGGTCGGCGCCGACGCTGGTCTCCGCGTCGAGATCCGGATTGCCGCCGATCGCCCGCGGCGACGCCAATGCGAAGAAGCTCGGCAGCTTGAACGCCCGACCGACCGAAGCGCGTAGCGACCAGCCGCCGCCGTCCGGCGCATAGCGAAGCCCGAAGCGCGGGCTCAATTCCTCGCGTCCGCCGCCGGCGCTCCGACCCTCGAGCATGTCCGCGCGCACGCCGAGTTCAGCCACCAGATCGCCCACGGACCAGCGCCAGTCTCCGAACAGACCGACGCGGTTCCGGTCGATCGCGTAGTCGCCCGCGACCGGTCCGCCGAAGAAGTCCGGCAACAGCAGCAGGCTGGTGTTGCGCGCTTCCTCAGTGAGCGCCTCGGCGCCGAAGCTGAACTCGGATCCACCGCCCTCGGGTACGAGCGTTCCGGTCCAGGCGAGGCGCAGATCGCGAAAGTCCGTGCCCTCCGTCCACGGCGGCACCTGGAATCCGATTGCCGGACTGTCCCGCTCCATCGAGTGCCGGTACCAGGTCGACCGCAGGTACTGACTGAACCGGCCGCCGCCACCGAGATCGAGAGTGGCAGCGACGCCGTACTCGCGGTGATCCGAGGAACGCAGTTCGCCGCTGCCGAACAGCGGGCCGCCCGAACCGTCCGGGTAGTCGTCGGCCTGCCAGTCGGCCGTCCGGACCGCAAGCCGGAACGACGACGCCGATCCCAGTTGGCGCTGCCAGCGGCCGCTCAGAGACGCCTGCTCCAGGCGGTCGTCTCCGACCCTGCCCTGCTCTTCCCGGACCGCGGCGCCGATCGCTCCGGCCGAGGACTCGCCGGCGCGGCCCCAGGACAGGCGGCCGCTTCGATGCTCGTGGCTGCCGGCGTCGGCGTTCCAGCCCAGGAACGGCGCCGAGCTCCGCGGCGCGGAGGTGATCAACTGCACCGCCCCGCCCAGCGAACTCGATCCGTAGAAGGACGACAGCGGGCCGCGCACCACCTCCAGCCGCTCGACCTCCGCCGCGCCGATACTGCCGAGCGGGAAGGCGCCGCCGTACTGGTCCGTGCTGTCGGCCATCGGCACGCCGTCGATCAGAACCAGGGTGAAGTTCGCGTCGCCGCCGCGCAGCGACGCACCCGCGACCGCGGCGCTCGAGTCGTTGCCGAGGATGTACACGCCGGGGACCAGCCGCAACGCCTCGGACGCGTCGGCCGCCGCCAAGTCGGCGAGATCGTCGCGCTCGACAACCTGCACCGAAGCGGTCGCCGTTTCGAGCGCCCGTGCGCGAACGGTGGCGGTCTCGTAGTAGGTGGCGGCCGGGGGCGTCTCCTGCTCCGCCCCATCCTCCGCCGGCTCTCCGGTCTCCTGCCCTGCCGCCCCGGTGGCGAGGGCGAAGGGCAGCGCCGCCAGAGAGACCCACGAACGTCCACGGCACGAGCGGAACACGAGACTAGCCCACATACTTCACCTAGCGAGCTAGGTACCTAGCGAGCGGATTCGCGACCACAGTAGGAGATCGGCGAAGTATGCGGGCTACTAGCTAGAGAGTCAGGAGCGACGCGTTGCCCGCCTGGATGTTGTGGAGCCATGCGACGTGCCGATTCTAGCGTGTGGTACAGTTTTACCTTGGTCAAGTTCTGGCTTGGATGTTGAGGAAAACAATGAGCCGAATCAGAACCAGATCGGCACTCGGATGGGTGGGTGTGGCCTTCGCGGTGATGGCGTTTTGGCCCGTTGGCACGGCACTGAGTGTTTCCGCGACGGCGGATCCCCCTTCCGCTGATGGCCATGGCGCCAACGCGCTATAGCCCGAAACGATTCTCCAGGGGATTCTTCAAGAGAAGTGCGAGGATGTGAGCGGCCGTTTTGACTTTCCCCAGCCGGTTGAGTGGTGCATCAGACAGTGCTATGTCGACCAAGATTCCCGGATACTAGACTGTTGGTTCCAATACGACCGTTGCATCGCTGACATCCCGCCCGGTGAGGGCTCGGAGGTTCGAGAGGAGGTCTGCGCTATCCGGCGTGACATCTGTATTGACTTCTCGGAGCTGCGACTCGACATTTGCATCTCGATGTGCATCGTCCGTTGGGAACCGAGGTAGCCCGCTTCCCGAATGCCGCGGCCTCGGCGCCCGACCACTGACGGCGTGCCCTCTTCGGGCGCTCACTTGCGACCCGCTAGACGGCTGACCGGGAGTCTGTTCCTGGGAGTCGTACTGGGTGTCATGGTGGGCGGGCTTCCGGAACCGGCTGCCGCGCAGACCTTCACGGACACGGTATCCGTGGTCGAGGTACTGGTCCATGTCGTGGTAACGGGTCGCGGCGGTGACCCCGTGACAGACCTGGAGCAGGAGGACTTCGTCGTCCATGTGGATGGCGAGCGGGTCGAGATCACGGGGTTTCGGCGTACGGTGTTGCGTGAGCCCGCAGCAAACGGAGCCGCTGGCGCCGTCGTGGCACAGGAGCCGAGAGGGCCGCCGGTCAGCGTCATCGTCTATCTCGACGAGGCCGGTACCCGGTTCTTCGACCGCAGGCGATTCCTGCACAGGGTGCAGCGCGAAGCGGAGGCCCTCCGCGCCTGGAACGCGCGGTTTGCCCTGGTCACGTCCGGGGACCATGTACGGATTCGGGTGCCCCCGACGGACGATCTGGATGCCGTACTGGCTGCGGCTGACGCATTGCCCATGCCCAAGTGGCGGTCTAGTCAGACGGGGCTGCACTTCCAGCGTGCAAGGGAGCAGATCGCCGAAGTCCTCTTCACGCCGTATGGCGATGGCTGCGGGGTGGGGTTCCCTCAGGTGACCGCCGTCATCAAGAGCTACGAGGTGCGGGAGAGGCGGCGGACAGCAGAGCGACTGGAGGCCCTCTGGGACGTCGTCACGGCGTTCAGCGGTGCTCCTGGCAGGAAGGTAGTGCTCTACGTCGGCAACGGTTTCGCTCAAGTGCCAGGGGAAGAGCTCCACGACTACGTCCAGCGGTTCTGTCTTGGCGTCGGGTCCGGTGGAGGGGCCGCTCTGTTGGGTCCGGGAGGGGAGTCAAGCAAGCTCTTCGACCAGATCGCCGCGCATGCGAACGCGAACAACACGACGCTCTACATGCTGGACGCGGGCGGCGTGCCCGCCGCCTCCGAGTCGGGGCGCTCCTGGAGACTGAACCGCCAGGGCGGGATGGCGTATCTGTCCCGGAAGACGGGCGGGCGCACCCTGTTCAACTCGAACGCCCTGGGCCCCTTGCTGGACGACGTGGAAGAGCACCTGGACGCTTCCTACGAACTGGCCGTCGCAGTCGCCGACCACAAGCCTGGCGCGCTGAGGCTGATCGACGTGGAACTGGCTCCGTCGTTTCGTCGTCAGCGATACCGCCTGGCTCATCGCCGGTCCTGGCAGGACAAGTCACGGGACCAGGCAATCGCCGAGCGCCTCGTCAGTACGGCCTGGCTGGACGGAGAGTGGCTCGCCGAGGCGGCGAACCCCTTGAGCGTGGCGATGCGCTTCGCGCCGACAACGCCTCTCGAGACGGACGACGATCGGTCCCGGAGACGCAGGAACCGCGAGAACGTTCACGAACTCGTGATCCAGGTGGCGATTCCAGAGTTGGCGGCAACGCTGCTGCCAGGCCCCGATGGCGATAGGGGCACGCTGGGCCTCTGGCTGATGGCCGTGGAAAGAAACAAGGGGTACCGGACCCCGGCGCGGCGGATGCTCCTTGAGCTTGGAGGTCCCGAGGGCCTCCGGTCCCATGGGGGCTTCCACTTCGTTGACCTGGCCGTGAAGCTCTGGGAAGGGGAGTACACGGTCGTCGTGGGGTTGGTGGACGAGCCAACCGGGACGATGTCCATCCTGCGCGAGGCGACTTCCGTTCCTTCGACCGGCTGACGCCGCGCCAGCTGGCTGAGCGCGGTCGAGTTCCTCGGCAATCTGCGGGTTCAGCCGACCGACGGTCCAGGGCGGCGTCGTCCCTGGTGCCCTTGGTAGTGTGCCGCATCTTCCCATGCCGCGGTTGAAGCGCATCGTCCCGACGATCCCGCTGCTGGTTGCCATCGGCACGGCAGACCTGCTGGGGGCGATCGAAACGACCCGGTTCGAGGTCCCCGGGCTCGAGGCACCGGTCGAGATCCTCGTCGACCGCTGGGGCGTCGCCCATGTCTTCGCCGGCGGCCAGCACGACCTGTTCTTCGCCCAGGGCTGGAACGCGGCCCGCGACCGCCTGTGGCAGATCGACCTGTGGCGGCGGCGCGGCGAAGGAACGCTCTCCGAGGTCTTTGGGCCCAGCTTCGTCGAGCAGGATCGCGCCGCCCGGCTCTTCCTCTACCGCGGCGACATGCACGCCGAATGGCTCGCCTACGCCTCGGACACGAAGCGCATCGTCACAGCCTGGGTGCGCGGAGTGAACGCCTACGTCGACCTGGTGCTGGAGCGTCCCGAGCTGATGCCGCCGGAGTTCGAGGCCCTCGACTATGAACCCTCGCACTGGACGCCCGAGGCGGTGCCCCGGATTCGAAGCCACGGGCTGCTGCGGAATGCGGGCAGCGAGTTCGCGCGGGCCAGGTTCCTGGCGGACCACGGACTTGAGGCCCTCGCGCTTCGCGACCGTTACCAACCGGACCATCGCCTCGCGGTGCCGGACGGCCTCGACCTCGACTTCTTCCGGGAGGCCCCCGACGCACTCGACCTCTACCGGCTCGGCACACGGGGCGTCGGCTTCAGCGACCTCGAGCCGGGGTTTCTGGGCGCCCTGGACCCGGCCTCGGAAGGCAGCAACAACTGGGCGATCTCGCCACGCCGCACGGCCACCGGCCGGCCCCTGCTCGCGAACGACCCGCACCGCACACAGGCCGTGCCCTCGCTGCGCTACATCGTCCACCTGGCCTCGCCTGACCTCGATCTCATCGGCGCCGGCGAGCCGGCGCTGCCCGGGATCTCGATCGGGCACAACGGCACGATCGCCTTCGGCCTGACGATCTTCAGCATCGACCAGGAGGACATCTACGTTTACCGCACGAAGCCCGGCGAACCCGACTTCTACGAGTACCGGGGCAACTGGTTGCCGATGGACGTGATCGAAGAGGCGATTCCTGTTCGCGGGGGTGCGGCGCAGCCCGTTGAACTCCGCTTCACACGACACGGCCCGGTGCTCCACCAGGATCCTGGCCGCAACCTCGCCGTAGGCCTGCGGGCGGCCTGGCTCGAACCCGGCATGGCGCCCTATCTGGGTTCCATCGAGTACATCCGGGCGCGCAACTGGGATCAGTTCCTGGCCGCGATGAACCGCTGGGGCGCGCCCTCCGAGAACCAGGTCTACGCCGACATCCACGGCAACATCGGCTGGAAACCGGGCGGGCTGGCGCCGATCCGCCCGAACTGGGACGGACTGCTGCCGGTGCCCGGCGACGGCCGCTACGAGTGGCAGGGCTACCGGGACATGGACGAACTGCCGGTGGAGGTCAACCCGGAGCGCGGCTGGGTCGCCACCGCCAACGAAATGAACCTGCCGCCCGGTTACGACGTTCCCTTGGGTTTGGAGTGGGCGGGACCCTACCGGCGCCAGCGGATCGGCGAAGTCCTGGGCGCCTCGGACACGGTGACGATTGACGACGCCGTCCGCCTACAGACCGACTACGTCTCGATTCCGGCCCGCCGCCTGCTCGCGCTGCTTCGCAAGCTGACACCGACCCCTGAGGCCCGGCCGGCGCTTCAGGTTCTCGCCGGCTGGAACGGAGAACTCGCCGCCGACAGCGCCGCGGCCGCGCTCTTCGAGGTCTGGTGGCGGAGGCATCTGGATGCCGAAGTGGGCAGGCGGATGGCGGCGGCGCTTGAGGCCGGCGAAGACCCCATTCCGGTGCAGGACGAGAACCTGCTGCGGATTATCGAACGGGCCGATCCCCACCTCGGCGATCCCCCGGACGCCGCACGGGACGAAGTGCTCCTCGGCAGCCTCCAATCCGCGTTCGACGATGTCTCCGAGCACCTGGGACCCGATCCCGCCGTCTGGCGCTGGGGCGACCTGCACCGGATCGAACTGCGTCACCCGATGTCGGCCCACCTTCCGGGTGAACTCCGCCGACTCGCCGATGTCGGGCCGGCGCCCCGCGGCGGTTCCGGCGACACGGTCGGCAACACGAGCTACGGCAGCGACTTCAAGCAGAGATCCGGCGCCTCCTTTCGCATGGTGATCGATGTCGGCAACTGGGACGCCTCGGTGGCGATGAACAACCCGGGCCAGTCCGGCGATCCCCGCAGCCCGCACTACAAGGATTTGTTCGCGCCCTGGGCCGCCGACGAGGCATTCCCCCTGCTCTACACGCGCCCCGCCATCCTCGACGCCGCGGAGGCTCGGATCGAGTTGGTTCCCACCCGGGCGGACTGAGTCCGGCGGTACACTGTCCCGGTCCCTCCGATGACAGTCGTCCTCAAAGCGCTCCGCGAAGCGACGTTCGCGTCGCTCTGCCTTGCCGCGGCCGCGGCCGGCCAGACCGACGCGACCATCGGCGGCAAACCGGCGGAGGATGTCGTGGTAGCCGCGAACCCCACCCCGTACACGCAGACCGCGGCGAAGAGCGGCCGCACCCACTACCTGCGGCACTGCCAGATCTGCCACGGCTTCGACGGTCGCGCGCTCGAGAACATCGACTTCGAGGCCGCTGACCTCACCGACCCCGAGCGCTGGCGATTCGGGACCACCGACGGCGATCTGTTCCGCTCAACCAAGCTCGGCGCCGGCCTCGACATGCCGCCGTTCGAGGCGGAACTCGACGACGACGAGATCTGGGATCTTGTCCACTACCTGCGGAGCATCGGCCCCAAGGATCTGCGGCCGAAGAAACCGCCCCTCGAAGGGTCCGTCCAGATCCAGGAGAACTGACAATGAACGAATCGCACCGTACGCCCAAGGCCCAGACCACCGAGAAGGGCGAGGCCGGAGGGCCGGGGAAGGGGCCCTCGGTCTCCCGCCGGAGATTCGTCGCTACGAGCGCTGCCGGAGTCGGGGCCGCCGCCCTGTTGGCCAACCAGGCCAGGGCCGCCGCAACCGACCGCGAGGAGCGGCCGATCTCGATTCCCGAGGACATCCCGCGCACTCTGGGCGAGGCGCCCGACCCGGCCGAGTTCCCGATGAACGGCGCCCAGGTCTTTGCGCGCGCCTGCGCTAACGAGGGCCTGAAGGCGCTGTTCTGCGCGCCCGGCAACTACCAGGTGATCAACGCGATCGCCGCCGAGGGCATCCCGACCTACGGCGGCCGTACCGAAGGCAGCATGTGCGCCGCCGCCGACGGCTTCACGCGGGTCACCGGCGAGGTCGCTGCCTGCTCGGGCACCGAGGGGCCGGGCTTCACGAACATGATCATGAACATCGGCGCCGCGAACGCCGCACGCACGCCGCTCCTGGTGCTGGCCAGCAACATGACTGTCGGCGGCGACGACACGGAACGCGGCATCCAGCGCGGCTACCAGCAGCCCACGACGGTCGGCATGAAGAAGTACGGCAAGCGGCTGATCACCCCGAACCGGGTCTACGAGTACGCCGCCTACGCCTTTCGTCACCTGCGGTCCGGCGTGCCGCGGCCGGTGCATCTCGACTTCACCGGCGAGGTGGCGCGAGCCCAGTTCGACACGCCGGACGACCTGCTCTACTACCACGACAAGAGCACGTACCGCACCGACGCCCACCCCTACCCGTCCCAGGCCGACACGGCCAAGGCGGTCGAGATGATCCAGCGCGCCGAACGGCCGATGATCGTCGCCTCGACCGGCGTCTTCTACGACCGAGCGTGGGATGTGCTGCGCACGGTGGCCGAGCGCGCCGACATCGCGGTCGTCGAGTCGGGCGCCATGCGCGGCCATTTCCCCGACAGCCACCCGCTGTCGGCGAGCACCGGACCCGACGCCCTGCTCTCGACCGATCTCGTGATCTTCGCGGGCCAGTACTCGATGCCCAACGTCGGCGAGGTCGCCTTCGACCCGGATGCCAAGGTCATCCGCATCGATCCGGACGCCGCCGACATCGGCCGCAACCTGCCCGTCGACCTGGGGTTGGTGGCCAGCGCCCGCGGCGGGCTCGAAGCGCTCGCCGAGGCGCTGCCGTCCGCGTCGCGTCCGGCCTGGCGCGACGAACTCGCGGACGCCCGCGAGGCGTTCGAGAAGCAGAACGCGGAGTGGTACGAGCTCGGCCTCAAGCACAGCGCCGCCACCGACTCGATCCACCCCGCCGTGATCGCGCAGGAGCTGTCGTCCTTCCTCTACTCGGGCGATCTGCCGAAGGAACAGACGACTGTGGTCTCCGGCGGTTACGGCATCGCCCGCTACACCCGCCGCTGGCTGCGCGCCCACCGTCCCGGCCAGCTCCTGAACGGCGCCTACCAGTACGGTGCGATCGGTCCGGACGTCGGCTACACGGTCGGCGCCGGCGCCGCGGTGATGAACGGTGTCGGACCGCAGGCGCCCTATCGCGGCGCCCCGGTGTTCGCGGTCACCGGCGACGCCGGGATGGGCTACTCCGGCATGGAGTTCGAGACGCTGGCGAAGTACAAGATTCCCGCGGTCGTGCTGGTCTACAACAATAACGCCTGGGGCGTGTACGGATCGGCGCGGCGAGCAACGCGCTCGATGCACATGTACCTGTTCCAGGAGAACCTCCGCTACGACAAGATCGCCGAGGGCCTGGGCGCCCGCGGCGAGTACGTCACCTCGCCCGAGCAACTCTGTGAGGCCCTCCACCGGAGCTACGAGATGGCCGCCAAGGACGGCGTCTCGACCCTGATCAACTGCCAGGCGATCAAGGAGTTCTGGACCAACGAGTACCCGCCCGGCCTGCCCCGCAAGGTCGAGCCCGGCTGCATGGCCTACTACCACTGAGCTGGCGCCGAACGCCACCCGCCCGCGGCGGGTCCGGAGGGGAGGGTCCCAGCGGCCGCTCGTTTCTGCACAGTCTCCAGATGAGGCCGCAGGACACGGTCCTCGCCTGCTTGCAGAAGTACGCCGACCGGGGGATCTTTCGGGGATTCGGGGCCGGGGCAACGCGCGGCGGCAGCCTGGAATGCCGTTTTCTCTGGCACGCACCGACCCCGCACCGGCTGCGGTTCGAGCCACAGCGTAGCGCGCTGGTGTTCGTCGACCTCCTGCCCGGCGTTCCCTATCCGTCCGCCATGGACCGGGCGCTCCGGTCGTACGTCGCGGCGCGCCGCGGCGAGAATCTGCCGGAGCACCGCCGCCTCGATCCCGCCAAGGCGAGCGCCGGATGTCGCAACCGGGCGGGCTCGGTGTCGATCGAGGTGCGCTGCCTCGACGGCGACTTCGAGTACGCCGCCACCAGGGCGGTCAAGCTGGTCAACGAGGTCTTTCTCGACTTCCTGGCCGGCCCCTACGACGCCTACATGATCGAGCACTTCGGCGCGCCGGAGGAGTAGGTGCGCACCGGCTTGCACCCCGCATTGCAGAAGCTACACTGATCGCTACAAGTAACGGCTGAAAGGAGCTTGCACATGCATCTTGCCGACCTGAACTGGCTTTCCGTGGTCGTGTCCGCTGTCGCCTTCTACGCTCTCGGCGCCCTCTGGTACTCCGTCCTGTTCGGCAAGGCCTGGGCCGCCGAACTGGGGATCGACATGGAGAACCCGCCCGAGGTCAACATGGTCCGGACCATGGGCGGCACCTTCGTACTCGAGCTGGTCGCGGCCATTGTTGTCGGCATGCTGATGGCCGAGATGGGCGGGGAAGGCTACATGGCCGGAATCCACACCGGTCTGCTCCTCGGCCTTGGCGTCGCTTCGGTGATGATGGGCGTCAACTACCTGCACGAGCAAAAGTCGCTCAAGCTGTGGTTGATCAACGCGGCGCACCTGACGATCGGGTTCGCGCTTGTTGGCGCCATCCAGGGGGCCTGGCAGTAGGGATCCACGTCGCCCGCGCCGCCAGGGGCGGATTCGCCTGAGGCGAATCCGCCAGCCCTCAGGCGAATCGCGGCGCTCGCCCTGGTACAGAATCGAGCGATGCGGGCTCGGGGTATCTGGATTGGGCTGTTCGCGGTCGTGGCGAACGGCTGTTCCACGCCCTCCGAGCCTGGACCCGGCTCGTCTGACGCGATCCCGCGTGCCGGCGCAGAACCACCTACGACGATCGCCCGCTTCGTTGACGTAGCCGCCGAGAGCGGCATCGACTTCATCTACCGGACCGGCACGGACTCGACGTATCCCATGCCGGCGGTGATGGGTGGCGGCGCCGCGGTCTTCGACGCCGACGGCGACGGTGATCTCGACCTCTACCTGATCGCCCCCGGCGGCAACCGCTTCTACCTGCAACAGGACGACGGCCGCTTCATCGACGCGACGACGGACGCCGGGCTGGATGGCGACGGCATGGGCGCCGCCGCCGGCGACCTCGACAACGACGGCGACATCGACCTCTACCTCACCCGCGTCGGCCCGGACCGCCTGCTGCTGAACGACGGCAACGGCATCTTTGCCGACCGGAGCACGGCCTGGGGCGCCGCCACACCCGGCTGGTCCTCCTCCGCCGCCCTGGTCGACTTCGACCATGACGGCTATCTCGACATCTACGTCGCCCGCTACGTCGCCTTCGATCCCGAGCGGGTCTGCTCCCAGCACGGCGGCCGGCGCGACTTCTGCGGACCGACCGAGTTCGAGGGACTGAGCGACGTGCTGCTGCACAACCGGGGCGGCGCCGGTTTCGAGGACGTGAGCGCCTCGGCCGGCATCTCGGCGGTCACCGATGCCGGCCTGGGGGTCGTCGCTGCCGACTTCGACCACAATGGCGAGATGGATCTCTACGTGGCGAACGACGCCGACCCGAACAACCTGTGGGTCAACCAGGGAGACGGCAGCTTCGTCGACGGGGGCGTTCTCCAGGGGTCCGCCTTCAACCGCTGGGGCAACAGCGAAGCCGGCATGGGCATCGCCGCCGGCGACGCGGACCTCGACCTCGATCTCGACCTGTTCGTCACCCACCTGATCACCGAAACGAACACCTACTACCGGAACCTCATGCTGCCCGGCTTCGAGGACGCAACGATCGACTCCGACCTCGGCGCAGCCAGCCTCGACCTGACCGGTTTCGGCGCCGCCTTCTTCGACGCCGACAACGACGGCGACCTCGACCTCGCGGTCGCCAACGGCGCCGTCAAGCGGCGTCCCTCCGCACTGGCGCCGGCGGCGGACGCGGGCGTCTCGCCCGCATTCTGGTCCGACTACCTCGAACCGAACCTGTTCCTCATCAACCAGGGCGGCCGCTTCACCGACGCCTCCTCCGAGCAGCCCTGGACCGACCTCGGCCTCAGCCGGGCACTCGTTCCCGCCGACCTCGACCGGGACGGCGACCTCGACCTGGTGATCGCCAACCTGGACGGATCTCCACAGGTCCTGCGCAACCTGACGATCGACCCCGCCGGCGCCGGCGCCCCACCCACCAGCGCGAACTGGCTCCAAATCCGCGCGCTCGACCCTCGGCTGCGCCGCGACGCGATCGGCGCCCGGATCACCGTCCGCACCGAAAGCGGCCCCCGTCTGGTCCACGTCCTGCCGCCCGGCAGTTACCTCTCCACCGGACCCGCAACCGTCCACATCGGCCTCGGCGCCGCCGACGCCGTCGAGAGCTTCGATGTCGTCTGGCCCGACGGCCTCACCGAGCGCTTCGACGGCGCCGCCGCGAACCAGGTCATCGAGCTCGTCCGCGGCGAAGGACAGACACGGTGACGCACCGCCGGTCTCCACGACTCTGGTTCGCGGCCATCCTCCTCCTCGCCGCCACGACCCTCCCCGCCCAGCAGATCCCCCAACCCCGCCTCGACGGCGCCGAACCCGCCGTCCGCCAACGCCTCGCCTCACTCCAGGCCGACCTCCGCGCCAACACCCAAAGCGGCGACGCCTGGGGCCGCTACGCCATGGCGCTCGAGGCGCACACCTTCACGAACGAGGCGATCGCCGCCTACCGGCAAGCCCACGAGCTGTCGCCGAGGACGTTCCGCTGGCCCTACCTGCTCGCCGCCCTCGTCGACGAACGCTCGGCAGCGGACAGCCTCCCGCTCTACCGTGCCGCCCTGGCGATCGACCCCGACTACGCCCCCGGCCACGTCCGGCACGCCGAAGCCCTCGAGCGAACAGGCCGATTCGACGAAGCCGCCCGCGAGTACCAGCGGGCGATCCGGCTCATGCCGGCCAACGCTCACGCCCACGCCGGGCTGGGCCGCCTCGCCCTCGGCGCGGGCGACCCGGCCGGCGCCGTCCGCCACCTGTCCCGGGCCCGCGACCTGGCGCCCGAGAACCGATCGTTCGCGGTCACTCTCGCCCAAACCCACGCGCGCAACGGCAACCGGGAGCGCGCGCAGGAGATCGCGGCGGCAGCACGCACGCTGGGCCGCATCAACTACCGCAACGACCCCATCCGCTCCAGCGTCCACGATCTCGCCCTCGATGTCCGCAGCTACCTGCGGCGCGCGAACGCCCACCGCGTCCACGGCGAACTCGACCTCGCGCGACGCGAGCTCCAGGCCGGCATCGTCGTCGACGGTTCCAGGCCCGAACTCCACTTCGCGCTCGCCGAAGTGCTCGCAGCGTCCGGTGACCAGCCGGGCTCGCTCGCCGCCGCCCGCCGCGCGCACGACTTGCACCCGGACCTTGAAGGCGTCGCCGCGTTCCTCGCCCGCGCCCTCTACCAGGCCCGCGATCTCGACGGAACTCTCGCGATGGCCGAGAGAGCGCTGGAGCAGGACGGGGGCGACGTGAACACGATGCTCCTCATCGCCATAGTCAGCGCGGAAAGGGGCGATGTCGTCCGCACGGTCGAGACTCTGGACCGGGCGTTCGAAGCGCGCCCCCAGGAACCGTCGACCCGCGGCGCCCTGATTCAGTTGCTTGAGAACCTGGCCGAAGCCATGGCCGCCTCGGGCCTCGACGAGGCCGCGGCCACCCAGCTCGAGAAGGCGCTGGAGTTGGCCGGCGAGACGAACGGTCTCGATGCGCACCGTCTGCGCGCGAAGCTCGCCCGGCTCCGGCGCTGAAACCGTCGCTCGACACACAACCAGGCGGCCCCGCATCTCATCCTCTTCCCACTCAACCTGCCTTGACTGATGGCAAGGCGAGTAGTGTTCCCGATGCCATGACAACGATCGACAAAATTGGCTGGCTGGTCGTGCCGAAGGTGAAGCTTGAACGCCGCGGCTCGGTGGTCGTCGCCGTTCCGACTGGAAAGACGCCGCCTCCATTGACCGCATCGGAAGTCGCCGCTAAGATCGAGGAAGTCCGTACGCGGCAGGACCGCGGACGCCCGAGCGATTGAGCATTGAGGCCCCTGCGTGAACGTCGCCCACCCGGCATAGAGGTTGCAAGTCATCAGGCTGTCTTGATCCCGAACGCACGCTAGGAGAGTCCTCTTGAGGCTCGGTTGGACTGCGGCTGTCACCCTTCTTATCGCGACCGTCCCCGCTTGGGGACAGGAAGAGGTGCTGCCCGACCTCTTCTCCGACGTCGTCGACGTCCGGGTCGTGAACGTCGAAGTCGTCGTCACCGACAGGAAGGGAAACCGGATTCGAGGCCTCGACGCGCAGGACTTCGAGCTCCTCGTTGACGGCGAGCCGGCGCCGATCGAGTACTTCACCGAAGTCGACAACGGGCGCGCGCAGGGCTCAGCCGACGACGGCGCCGGCAACGTGCCATCGCTCCTGACCGGCGAGCCGGTGGGCACGAACTACGTCGTCTTCATCGACGATCTGTTCGCGATCCGGCAAAGCAGAAACCGGGTGCTGGAACACCTTGGGCAGGACCTGGACCGGCTGGGACCGGCCGACCGCGTGGCGGTGGTGGCCTTCGATGGCCGCAACCTCACGCGGATCACGGACTGGACGAGCTCCCGCGACGAAATCGAGGACGCCCTGTCGCGGGCAAGCGATCGGACGGCGCTCGGCCTGCTGAACAAGTTCGGCCTCGGGTTTCAGACCCAGCGGTCGGTGATGGCTGCCGCCGGCACTGTGCGCAGTTTCGCCGACGCTCCCGGCCGCAAGGTGATGCTGCTCCTGGCGGCGGGATGGGACACGGAAATCGATCTATGGAACCCACGGTTGCTCTGGCTGCTGGGACTCAGAGACGCCCGTCTGGGGGACCTGTACGGACCCCTCGTTCACGCCGCGAACCTGGTCGGCTACACCCTCTACCCGATCGACCTCGGCGGGTCGCGACACGGGCGTCCCAACGACCGGAGAGCCAACCACAGGGAGTTCGGCCTGACCGGTCTCGCGGCACCGTTCGGGGGGGCGCCGGAAGTGCCCGAGGACTCGCGGAGATGGCACGACGTCCTCCGGTACCTGGCCGACGAGACCGGCGGACTGCCGATGATCAACGCCTTCGGCAACAAGGCTCTTGCCGAAGCGTCAAAAGACACGAGCTCCTACTACTGGCTCGGCTTCGAACCGCCGCGCGCCGAAGACGACGCACTCCACGACATCCAGGTGCGACTGATCGGCCGGTCCAAGCTCCGGGTTCGGTCGCGCCGGAACTACATGGACATGTCAAGAAGCACCGAGGTCACGATGCTGGTCGAGGGTTCGCTGCTGTTCGGCGGCGCCCCCGGCGCCGACGCGCTCGACGTGCGGTTCGGCACGCCCGAGAAAGCCGGGTTCAGGAAGATCGCCGTGCCGATGGAGGTGTCGATTCCCCTGGACGATGTAGAACTCTTGCCCATGGGCGGCCAATGGATGAACGAACTCGAGTTCCGGGTCACGGTGATCGACGAACACGGCGATCGGTCCGATACGCCGGTCGAAAGCTTCAGCATCGCAGGATCAACGGTGCCTGAGGCGGGCGATGTCTTCGTCTATGAGACGAACCTGTTCCTTCGCAATCGCGAGTACCGATACGTCGCCGCCGTCTACGACCCGCTGACGGGCGCGATCCTGTCTGCGGAAGGAACTGTCGGACCCAAACAGCACAGCAGGTAGCCGCTCGACGATGACCCTCTCACGATTCCGTTCGGCTGTCGCGGCCGCACTGCTCCTGGCCGCGCTCCCCGCCACCGGGCAGGAGACGCCGCTGCCGGACCTGTTCTCCGACGTAATCGACGTCCGGGTCGTGAACGTCGAAGTCGTGGTCACCGACAAGAAGGGGAACCGGATCCGCGGACTCCAGGCGAGCGACTTCGAACTCCAGGTGGACGGCGACCCGGTGGCGATCGACTACTTCACGGAGATCGATGACGGGCGCGCGGTAGCCACGTCCGACGGGCGCGTAGAAGGCGTGCCCTCACTGGCGCCGGAGGCGCCCGTGGGCACGAACTACCTCATCTTCATCGACGAACTGTCCGCGATCCGGCGCGACCGCGACCGGGTACTGGACGGGCTGCACGCCGACCTCGCCCAGCTCGGGCCGGCGGACCGCGTGGCCTTGGTCGTCTTCGACGGCTACAACGTCACCCGCTTGACGGACTGGACGGATTCCCGCGACGAGATCGAGGCCGCACTAAGGCAGGCGCGAGACCGTGAAGCTCTTGGTCTGAGGCGGATAATCGCCCTGGGCACCCGCTCCGCTCAGATCCAGCGAGCTGTCATGGCCGCCACGGCTGCCGTGCGCAGCTTCGCCGCTGTTCCGGGCCGCAAGGTGATGCTCCTCCTCGCCGAGGGATGGCGCGCGCCCTCGGCTCTGCCGGAGAACGTGTTCCGCCCGGGTGGCTACTCCCACATCAGGGTGGACGACATGTACGGGCCGCTGGTCCACTCCGCGAACCTGGTCGGCTACACCTTGTATCCGGTCGACCTTCCCGGCTTCCGACCCAGGTTTCCATGGCCCGAGAGCGACGCGTCGATCGGAGCAGCGGGTTTCGGAGGTCACGGCTTCTACCGCGACTATGGCCTCTTCGGGAGCTACGACCTCTACAACGGGTACATGAACGCACGCGGTTTGGTGCGAAGCGGCCTGTTCCCATCGAGCGCACCGGAGTGGGCGGATCACTCGGTCCTCGAGTTTCTTGCCCGCGAAACCGGCGGACTCCCGATGATCAACCGCCGGCGCGACATCGCATTCTCCATGGCGGCTGAAGACACGCGGTCGTTTTACTGGCTTGGCTTCGCGCCACCCCGCGACGAGGACGACGCTCTCCACAGAATCGACGTGCGGCTGGCTGGACGGGCCGACCTTCGCGTGCGGTCGCGAAAGCACTATCTGGACATGTCGAAGGGCGCCGAGGTCACGATGCTGGTCGAGGGCGCACTGCTGTTCGGCGGATCCCCAGGGACCGAATCCCTGGAAATACGCCTGGGATCGCCGCAGAAAGCGCGGTTCAGGAAGATCCTGGTGCCGATGGAGGTGGTGATTCCCCTCGACGACATCACGCTCCTTCCGATGGGCGGCTTGTGGATGAACGAACTCGAGCTGCGCGTCACCGTGATCAACGAGTCCGGCGACCGCTCCGAGACGCCGGTCGAGACGATCCGCATCGCAGGCCAGGCAGAACCAGAGCCCGGCCAGCACTTCGTCTATGACACGGGGCTGCTGCTCCGCAAGCGCGAACATCGCTTCGTGGCGGCCATCTACGACCCGGTGAGCGGCGCGATCCTCTCGTCCAGCGGGGCCGTGGGGCCGCAGTAGAGGACCACCCGACGCCGAGGGCATCCCATTGAAATCCTGCACACTGGCCATCGCTGCTCTGAGCCTCGCCGTCGCGCCCGGCTCAGCCCAGGAGACGCCCCTACCGGAGCTCTTCTCCGACGTAATCGACGTGCGTGTCGTGAACGTCGAAGTCGTCGTCACCGACAGGAAGGGAAACCGGATTCGGGGCCTGAAGGCGAGCGACTTCGAACTTCGCGTGGACCGCAGGCCGGTACCGATCGACTACTTCACGGAGATCGATGACGGGCGCGCGGTAGCCACGTCCGACGAGCGCGTAGAACGCGTGCCCTCGCTGACGCCGGACGAGCCGGTGGGCACCAACTACCTCATCTTCATCGACGATCTGTTCGCCATCAAGCAGCGCAGAAACCGGGTGCTAACGCGTCTTGAACGGGATCTGGTCCAGCTCGAGCCGGCCGATCGCGTGGCGGTTGTGGCCAACGACGGCCGCGAACTCACCTTGATCACGGACTGGACCGGCGCCCGCGAAGACATTGAGACCGCGTTACAGGAGGCAAGGAAACGCAAGCCGCACGGTCTGCTGTACAGGTACGGCATGGGCGCAGACCGGGGCGACAAGACCCGGCGATCGGTGATGGCTGCCGCCGGCGCCATGCGCAGTTTCGCCAACGCACCGGGCCGCAAGGTCATGCTGCTGCTGATCGAAGGGTGGGCCACCGTGTCCGACTCCTGGAACTTCGGATCGGCGTACGCGGCGGCGTCTGCCGGCGCAACGCTGGACCGACTCTATGGGCCTCTGGTCAACGCCGCGAACCTGGTCGGCTACAGCCTCTACCCGATCGACCTGCCCGGCCTCCGCGGCCGGGATGTTCCGATCAGCGGCTTCGGCACGGCAGGCGCGGCGCCACCCTTCGCGGGTCCCATCGGAGGGTACGCAATGTGGAGGGAGGTACCCGAGCGCAGATTCCATGACGTCCTCCGGTTCCTGGCCGAAGAGACCGGCGGACTACCGATGATCAACTCCTTCAGCAACAAGGCGCTCGGCGAGACCGTGAAGGACACCCGCTCCTACTACTGGCTCGGCTTTGAGCCTCCCCGCAGCGAAGACGACAGACTTCACGACATCAGAGTCCGCTTGCCCGGGCATCACGGCGTCCGGGTCCGGGCCCGGGAGAACTATCTGGACATGTCGAAGGGCACCGAGGTCGCGATGCTGGTCGAAGGCGCGCTGCTGCTCGGCGGCGCCCCCGGCGCCGAGTCCCTGGAGGTGCACTTCGGCACGCCCCGTAAGGCGGGCTTCCGCAAGATCTTCGTGCCGATGAGGGTGACGATCGCTCTCGACGACGTGGAGCTGCTGCCAATGAATGGCCAGTGGATGAACGAGCTGGAGTTCCAGATCAGACTGATGGACAGGTTCGGCGATCAGGCCGTGCCCCCGGCCGCGAAGCTCCCGGTGCTCATCCCGAACGAGCCCATCCCGGGCGACCTGTTCGTCTTCGAGACGGATCTGCGGCTTCGCAAGCGCAAGCACCGCTACGTCGCGGCGATCTACGATCCGCTCACCGACGAACTCCTGTCGACGAGCGGCACTGTCGGACCGAAGTAGAGAGAGGTAGACCACATGACGAGAGAACGCCGTCTCCACCGATTCCGGCCGGCTGCCGCGGCCCTGTGGCTCCTGGCCGCGCTCCCCGCCGCAGGGCAGGAGAGCCCTTTGCCGGAGCTCTTCTCCGACGTGATCGACGTGCGGGTCGTGAACGTCGAGGTTGTCGTCACCGACAGGGAGGGGAACCGGGTCCGAGGCCTTCAGGCGAACGACTTCGAGCTCCTGGTGGACGGCGAGCCGGCGCCAATCGCCTACTTCACGGAGATCGACGAGGGCATCGTCCGGGCGGCGCCCGCGAGGGGAGTGGAGGTCGCGGAGGCCATGCCTGCGCTGGACGCCGGCGAAGAAGTCGGCACAAACTTCCTGGTGTTCATCGACGACTTCTTCTCCTATAGGCAGCACCGCGACCGCGTACTCAACCGGTTGGAAGAGGACCTCGCGCAGCTCCGCCCCACGGACCGCGTGGCGGCAGTCGCCTCGGACGGCGCCAACGTGACTCTGCTGACGGGCTGGACGAACTCCGCCAGCGAGATCCGGGAAGCGCTGCGTCAGGCACGGGAGCGCCCGGCGCTCGGTGTGATGCGGATGGTCGAACCTGCTGCTCCGCCGCCGCGAGCACCGCTTCGTGGCCCGCGGTCTACGATCCACTGACCGGCGCCATCCTGTCGGCCGATGGAACTGTCGGACCCTACGTAGAAAGACGAAGAGCCCGGCCGGGGCCGGGCGCCACGTGAAGGTTCCAATCGGCCACTGCGCGCACGCGCAGCGGCCCACCGACAAGCCGTCTAGAAGCTCATCGTCGCCGACAAAGCGAACTTCCGCGGATCCTGCCAGCCGATGTACCGCGAGGTGTCGACCTCGCCCTGACTCGTAACTCGCTGGAGCTCCTGGTTGTTCGTCACGTTCGAGCCGTCAAGGCGGAGGCTGCCCCTGAGGTCACCCCGTATGCGGAACTCCCAGTTCAACTGAAGGTTGACGTTCCAATTCGAGTTCAACGGATCGCGGGTGCCGCGCGGTTCAAGATACAGGGCCGTGCCCGAACTGATGGCCGCCTGCACGGGATCGCAGCCCTCAAAGGTGTTGCCGCAGCCTCCCAGTCCCGCGCCCGCCTGCCGCTGCCACGGCTTCCCGGAGCGCCACGAGAACGAACCGCCCAACGTGAACGTCTGGCCGCTGTTTCCCAGATTCCAGGTCTTCCAGCCATAGCTGTTCCATGTCACCTTGTTGTTCTCGCCGACCGTGCCGTAGCGGTTGATCGTCGATACCGGTTGGCCGAGGAACCCTGACAGCGCCGCCTCGCAATCGACCGGGTACGGCCTCACGATGGGATTGCCGTCGGCGCCGATCACCGGCTGTCCACCAAGGGTCACACTCTGCCCCCCCGTGCACGAGTCGATGTGCCCCTGGGTCAATCCGACATCCAGGTTCCGCCCGTAGTCCGAGTTCGTGTTGTCAAACAGGCCGCCCCAGAAGTGGCCCTTGGCGTCCGCCAGCGTCAGGTTGTTGTAGAGCGCCCAGTTGTTGCGGAAGTTCCGGTTGAGCTGCAACTGCAGGGACCTGTATGTGCGTTTGCCTTCGTCGAAGTTCGCAAGCACGTCCGGATCCACTAAGCCGATCGCACCCAGGACCTCTTCGTAGTCCTTGTAGTTCTCAGTCAGTGTGAAGAAATCGCCGTTGGGCAATCGCTGCTGGGTCGTGCCGATGGAGTTCTGGAACGTCCAGTAGATCGCGCTCGCCTGGAAGTACCAACTGCTGTTCAGGGCCCAACGCAGACTCAGGTCGACCTCGTCCTTGAAGTAGGGCTCAATTTCGACGTTCGGTAAGACACCGGCATCGATCTGCTGCCACATGACGCCGGGACGCTGCCTGCCGACCAGTCCCGTATATCCCACCCCCCGACATACATGCGCGAGGAAGAACGCTGCCAACTGATCACAGTAGATGAACCGGTCGAACGCATTCGTGCCGTTCCACCCTTCAAGCAGGTGGTTGTTGACGAGGTCCTGCGGCATGTGCTGATAGGAGCGGCCGAGATTCAGACTGAGCAGCATCTTTCCGTCGCCTCGAAAATCGTAGGCTGTGAAGATACGGGGAGAAATATCGGTTGCGTCGATCACCGTGCGGCGGACATCGTTCTTGTGTACCTGATCTTCGTACCGGAGCCCCAGGTTGAAGGTCCAGTGATCTCCCGCCGAGAACCTGTCGCGGGCGAAGAACGCCACGTTCGATGATCTGGTGCCGTCGAGAACCGGCTCGCCCACCAGATCGGCAGGTGAATAGTCGTCCAGGGTGCAAAGACGGTAACCCAACGCAACGATGCTACAAACGTCGAAGCCGGACGGGCTCGAGACGCTAAACTGGTTTCCGTAGTAGGTGTTGTTCCGTTGCAGGTTCTGCACCCAGCCGACACTCTGCCAATCCACCCCGAACAGCGCCTCGTGGTTCTCGCTGGCGAACCAGGTCGTGCGCGCGTTCGCCTGGTCCCGCGGGTAGTCGTTGCGACCGAAACCGTTGTCCAGTATCCAGCCGTTCCACCAGTGATCTTGCCCGTCGAAACCGATATAGCCGTCAAAGTTGTTGCCGGGACTGTGGGGCCCCAGGTTGTTCGCCGGATACCGTGGATCCTGCTGCTTCTCGAGTAGAGCGGATTCCAGGTCGTATCCGGTGCCGGCGTTCAGAGGCTTGTGCTCGCTGGAGTCGTGGAATGCCAGCTTGAACTCCATGAACACGTCCTGGCTGGCGCTCCAGTTCCAGTTGGTGGTCAGCAGCTCGCCGCCGAAGACATGCGGCGTGGCCGTGTACCTGTCAGCCGGCAGATCGCCAAGAATGAACGTGATGTCGAGCGGAGAGGAGGTGTAGTAGGCGGAGAGCGCGTGGGAGGGACTGGGCTGGAAGTTCAGCTTGGCGATCCGGCTGCCAACGTAGGCGCTGTTGTCCACGATGTCGCCGCCGTAGGTCTCCTGGCTGCTGAAGGTGTTCGTGTCCGCAGCCGCAACAAAGAACCAGGCCTTGTTCCGCGCCAGCGGGCCGCCAAGCGAACCCTGCAGGGTGAGGTCCGAGTAGGCCTTCTGCTCCTCGGTGCGGACGAAGAAATCCGGGTTGCAGTATGGGCTGCGGGCCAGGAGGTGCGGCTCCACGACCGTTCTGTATTTGCAGTTGACACGCTCCGCAAGTTCCGGGTGGTGCTTGAACTCCGACACCCAGTCGCCCTGCTGGCGATGGACGTAGTACTCGCCGTGGAAGCGATTCGTGCCCGACTTGGTGGTGACGTTGGTCACGCCGCCGGTGGCCCGGCCGTACTCGGCGCTGCCCGACGTCGACTGCAGCGAGGTTGAGGAGATGGCGATCTGGGGCAGATACAGACGGGAGCCGCCTCGCCGCGTGTACGTCGTGTCCACGCCGTCGACGAAGACCGCGGCCTCCATCCACCGAGAACCGTTGGTGCCGGGGTATTCGTCGGCCAGGTCGCCGTCAGACGTGACGCCCGGCAGCAGCGCGAGAGCGCTGTAGTAGTTCGAGTTGACCGAAGTCACGTTGCCCGCCACGTCGGAGGTGATCGTGCCGGCCGAGGTCGACTCGAAGCGGTTGATCACCGGCGCTTCGGCGACCACGGTGATCTCTCCCGCCGCTTCGAGCACCATGGTCAGACCGACTTCCGAGCGGGTGCCCGGGGTCACCCGCACCGCGCTCTCGGCCGTCCCGTAGCTGTCGAGGGCGCCCCTTACCGTGTACGGTCCAGGCGTCACCAGGGCGAACCGGTACGCGCCATCGGCGTCGGTGATCGAGACCTTCTCGCCGCGCTCGCCGGAGAGGGTCACGGTGACACCGGGCATCGGGTCTCCGTTCGAGTCGACCGCCCGTCCGACGACGATGCCCGTTTCCGGGCTGTCCGCCGCGACGGGTGCAGCGATGACCAGGAGGCAGGAGATTCCGAGCAGGGCCAGAGTGCGCTTCATGAGCCGATCCTCCGTGGTTGCTGGAACGGCCGACTATAGCAACGGTAGGCCGGAATCGGCTCAAATCCGGCCGAGGATCCAATCACACGGATCCGATTACAGAAACCGGAGGCCGGCCAGAAGGCCGCGGCGCCAGGGCGCCGGCGATCGTGCGGCCGACCCAGGCGCGGCCGTCCTCGATCATGGTGTAGAAGACCGGAACCGCGAGCAGGGTCAGCAGTGTCGCCGCCGCCATGCCGCCGATCAGAGTCAGGCCGAAGCTCTTGTAGCTCAGGCCCATCTGCGTCGGTTGACCGAACAGCAGGGGCACCATGCCGCAGATCGTGGTCAGCGCGGTCATCATGATCGGCCGGAAGCGTCGATCGGTGGCTTCGAGCAGGGCCTGGCCTCGCTCCATGCCCTCCGCGCGCAGTCGATTCACCGAGTCGAGCAGCACGATGCCGTTGTTCACGACCACCCCGATCAGGATGATGAGGCCGACCAGCCCCAGGAAGTCCAGGTCGCGCCCCGCAAGCAGGTGGATCCAGGTCACCCCCATGCTGGCGAGCGGGATCGTGATCAGGATCGCCAGCGGCAGCAGGAAGCTCTCGAACAGGAACCCCATCAGCAGGTAGACGAACGCGATCGACATCAGCGCCGCGATCATCAGGTTCCGGGTCTCCTCCGCGGCCACGTTGCGGACCCGCCGGGCCCACGCCACACCCTCGGGCAGTTCCGTCTGCGCGGCCGCGGCCCGTACCGCCCGGCGCGCCTCGCTCTCTCGTCCCTCCTCGAGCTCCAACGTGATCCGGCGCGCGGTCTGCTTGTCACGGCGCGAAATCCGGGTCGCCGCCGGCTGCTGGCGGACATCGACCAGGGTGCCGATCGCGAGCGTCTCGCCACTCTCGGTAGGCACCGAGAAGTCGCGCAGCTCGGCGAGGCTCTGTCGGTCCTGCTCCTCGAAGCGGATGCGCACCGGGATGTCCTGGCCGCCGTAGTAGATCCGCGGCAGCGCCTGCCCGCGCAGCGCGTAGCCGACCATCGCCGCCAGGGTCCGCGGGTTCACTTGCTGGCGCATGGCACGATCCCGGTCGAGGACCAGGGCGAGTTCGTTGGGCGCCTCGTCGCCCGCCCTCTTTACCGCGAGCACGCCCGGCACACGGACCAGCCGGTCCTCGAGCCCGCTCGCCACCTCTTCCAGAACGTCGGCGTCCTCGCCGAAGAGGGTCAGCGTTTCGAACGCCTTGTCCGTCGTTTCCTGTTCCGAGGCGAAGCCCGTGTGGAAGCGCACACCCGGCATCTCGGGCATCAGATCGAGCACCCGCTGCGTGACCTCGCGCGGCTTCAGCCCGGTGTCGGCGTCGGTGGCGATGATCCCCTGGATCTGGCCCCAGGTGCGCTCGTGGAAGAACACGAGGTACTCGAGGCCGAGCTCGTCGCGCAAGCCGTCGATCTTCTCCTCGGCGCGCGCGAAGTACTCGATCGTCTCGTCGAACGACAGGTTGCGCGGCAAGCGGACCTCGATGTTGAAGAACGCCTGGTCGTCCTCCGACATGGGCACGACTTCCAGGCGCCCCTGGGCCGCGAACTGGGTCAGAGCCAGCGCCGCCACCAGCGCCAGAACCACGTCGAGCCGACGCCGCAAGCCATAGCCGAGCATGCTGCGGTAGGCGCGGTTCAACAGGCCGAACGTCGCCTCATAGGCGCGGCGCAGGACCACGTTCGAGGCATCCCGAACCTGGCGCAGGCCGCCCTTCTCCGCCGCCCGCTGCGAGGGCAGGGTGACGTAGACCATCAGCGGCACGACCACCAGCGCCACGACCAGCGAGGCAAGCAGGGAGACCGTGATCGGGATCACCAGGCGCAGCAGCATGAACTGACCCTGGCCGTCGACCAGGGAGACGGGCAGGAAGACGATCACCGTCGTCAGGGTGGCGGTGGTGATCGCGAGCGCGATCTCCCCCGCGCCCTGGAGCGCCGACTGGCGCCGGCCAACGCCGCTCTGGTGCAGGCGGTGGATGTTCTCGGCCACGACCACCGAGTTGTCGACGAGGAGGCCGACCGAGATCATCAGGCCCAGCAGCGAGATCACGTTGAAGGTCTCGCCGAAGAAGTACATCGCCACCACCGCGGCGACCATGGAAAGCGGGATCGAGAACGCGATGATGAGAGACATCCGCAGCCGGCGGAGGAAGAAGAAGAGGACGATCATCGCGAACAGGGCGCCGATGCGACCGCTCGACAGCAACACGCCCATCGAGTCGCGGATGATCTCGCCCGAACTCATGATCATGCCGACTTCGAGCGCCGCGAGCCTCGGGTTCCGGGCCATCTCCTTGACCAGCCGTGCGACCTCGTCGGCCACATCGAGCGCGTTCGCCTCGCCTTCCTTCTGGACCTGGATCGCATAGGCGGGCAGGCCGTTCACGCGCACCCGGAACTCGTCGTCCGGCACGTCGTAGCGCACCGACGCGATGTCTCCCAGACGCACCGTGTCGGTGATCCACATGTCGCGGACGTTCTGCGGCGCCGGATACCTCGCCACCGATCGCAGGAGCAGCTTGCGGTCGCCGGCGCGCACGTTGCCCGATGCCAGCGTGAAGTAGTCGGATTGCAGGTCCTGCGCGATCTCGAAGATGTTGAGCCCCGCCGCCTCGACCCGCTGCCGGTCGAGTTCGATCAGAACCTCCCGCTCGAGCATGCCCTGGGCGTCGACCGAGGCCACGCCCGGGACCCGCTCCAGCTTCAGGATGACCTCGTTCTGGACCAGGTTGTAGACGTCCGCCGTCTCCTCCTCCACGATCAGGCCGACCATGGCCACCGGCATCATCGCGTCGTCGTCCTTGCGGATGAGGACCTGCTCGACGTCGTCGGGCATCCTCGCCCGGGCCCGCTCGATCCGGTCCCGGACCTCGCGGTAGGCGACGTCCATGTCCGTTCCGTGCGCGAAGCTCAGAAAGACCTGAGTGAAGCCGACGGCGCAGAACGAGTACTGGTTCTCGAGCCCGCGAACCGTGGCCAGCTCCTCCTCGAGCGGAATCGTGATCTTGTCCAGGAGCTCCTGGGGCGGCGCGTCCCGCCACGGCACGGTCACCCGCAGGAACGGCGAGCTGTAGCCGGACGGAATGAGCTCGATCGGCAGCGACAGGGCAGCGACCAGTCCCATGACCAGGACCGCGCCGACCACGACGACCACGCCGATCCGCCGCTCCAGGGAAAGCCGCGGCAGGGAGACGCCCAGGGAAGTGAGGCGCCGGTTGGCCGGCTGATCTCCGTTGCGAGTGCGCCGCGAATCGCTCATCTCAAGTCCCCTCCGGCGCCGCCGCGGCCGGAGCGGGCACTCCGCCGCTTGCCGGCGCGCTGCGCCCGGCACGATCGCGCGAGAACGACAGCGCATCACGCAGCCGTTCCACCAGTTCGTAGATCACCGGCACGACAATCAGGGTCAGCACGGTCGAGGTGGCGAGCCCCCCGATCACGGCCAGCGCCATCGGGGTGCGGATCTCGGCGCCCTGACCGAGGCCCAGGGCCATCGGCAGGAGACCCAGAATGGTCGTCGCCGTGGTCATCAGGATCGGCCGCAGCCGCACCAGGCCGGCGCCCACGATCGCCCGCTGGCGCGGGAAGCCGCGGCCGCGCAGCGTGTTGATGTAGTCGACGAGCACGATCGCGTTGTTCACCACGATCCCGGCCAGCATGATCATCCCCAGGAAGACGACGATCGACAGGTTCACGTCGAACAGGTAGAGCGTGAGCAGCGTGCCGAAGAACGCCATCGGGATCGAGAACATGATGACCAGGGGGTGCAGCAGGGACTCGAACTGGGCCGCCATGATCACGTAGACGAGGAACACGGACAGCCCGAGCGCCAACCACAGGCTCGCGCTCGACCGCTTCCACTCCTGGCTCTGGCCGCCGACCAGAAAGCTCATGTCCGCGGGCCACTCGATCTCGCTCGAAAGCTCCTCCTCGATCCGCTCGACGGCGCGGCCGAGCGAGGCCTCGCCGAGGTTCGCCTGGACCACGGCCACCCGCTTGCCGTCGATCCGCCGCACCTCCGAGGGGCCCTCGCCCACCGCGACGGACGCCACCGCATGGAGCGGGATCGGGCGCTCGCCGCCGGGGTTGACGACCAGCCCGTTCAACTGGTCCGTAGTGCGGCGATCCTCTTCGGCGAGCCGCACGATGATCGGTATCCGCCGGTCCTTCAGGTTGTAGAGGGTGGCCTCGAAGCCCTCGATCTGGTTGCGCACCATCTGCGCCACCACCGAGGTCTGGAGGTCGTAGCGGTTCAGTATCGCGCGGTCGTAGACGATCTGGACCTCCGGAGCGCCTCTCTTGAGGGTCGTCTCGACATCCGCGAGTTCGGGCATCGCCGCCATCAGATCCCGCACCCGGTCGCCGTACTCCTGCAGGCGGCCCAGATCCTCGCCGTGGACCTCCACCTCGATCGGCGTCTTGAAGCTGAACAGGACCGGCCGCACAACGCGCGACGTGGCGTCCGGTACCTCTGCGAAGCGACGCCGCAGCCGCTCCACCACCTGGTCCTCGACCGACGCCTCCACCGATTCGAGCAGCACCTTGAAACGCGCCGTGTGTTCGCCCTCGTCGGAGCGCTGGGTGTTCGTCACGTCGTAGCCGTAGGTCACCAGCAGCCGTTCGATGAAGCGCTTCTCCTCCAGGATCCCGCGTTCGACGGCGGCGAGCGTGCGCTCGGTCTCGGCCAGGGGCATGCCGACCGGCAGCGACACCTCGATCGTGAACTCACCCTGGCGAACCTCCGGCAGCAGCTCGCTGTCCAGGCGACCGAGCAACCACCAGGAGCTCCAAAGCGTGACGGCGACCAGCGCCACCACCGCGACCGGGAAACGCACGGCGCCCTGCAGGACCACCGGATAGACCCGGTTCAGCCAGTCGAGCAAACGGCTGACCAGGATGAGCGGGCCGCGGCTCAGCAGCCCGAACACCTTGATCAGGAAGGGCGCAGCGAGGCGGACGACGAACAGCGCCAGACCGCCGAGAACCAGCAGGACCAGCTTGGCGACGAGTTCGAGCGCGGTCCCCACGACCAGCCGGAAGCTGATGAACAGAAACGCAAGTGCCAGGCACGGCCAGGCGATGACGGCGTTCCGCGACCGTGACCACTCCCGAAGCGACGCCGCATCCCGCCGGAACACCGCCAGAGCCGCGTATCGCAGCAGCCGGGAGACCACGCCGCCGCGTGCGGGCGGCTTCCAGCCGCGGCGGCTGGCCAGCATCGGGATGAAGCCCAATGCCACCGCCAGCGACGCCAGGAGCGAGATGACCACCGCGAGTCCGAGGTCGCCGAACGCCTGTCCGGCAATCCCCTCGACGAACACCATCGGCAGGAAGACCGCGATCGAGGTCAGGATCGAGGCGACCACGGCCGACCGCACCTCGCGGGCGCCGCGGATCGCTGACTCGACCAGGTCGTCGCCCTCCTCGCGGCACCTGAAGATGGACTCGAGCACCACGATCGAGGAATCGACCAGCATGCCGATGCCTAACGCCAGACCGCCCAGGGACATGATGTTCAGCGACACCGAAGCGGCCGACAGCGGCGCGAACGTGATCAGGAGCGAGATCGGAATCGAGACCGCGACGATCAGGGTGGTGACCAGGTTGCGCAGGAACAGGTAGAGCACGACCACCGCCAGCAGGCCGCCGAGGATCGCCGTGTTGCGGACCTCGGCGATGCTGCCCTCGATGAACTCCGAACGGTCCGAGACCACCGTCAGCACCGCTCCCTCCGAGCGGTAGAGGTCGGCCGAGAGGGTTGCGCCGCCGAGACCGACCCTCTGCTGGCTGCCGCCACCGCCCGAGCGGCCGGTAAGCCGTTGCAGGAACGTACGCGGCTGCTCGACCTTTTCGCCGCGGGCCGCGGCGCGCTCCCGCTCCAGGTCGAGTTCGCCGACCCGCTCTCGCACCCGGTCCGCCAGCGCGACCATGTTCGCGTCCGCTTCCTTGTAGACGTCGAGTTGGACGCTCTCCTCGCCGTCGGTCCGGGTCTGAATCTCGCGGTCCTTGTTCGAGCGCCGGACTTCGCCCAGATCGCCGACACGAACTTCCCGGCCGTCCACCGACGCGACCACGGTGTCGCGAATCTGCTCCAGGTTCAGGTACTCGTTCACCGTCCGCACCATGTACTCGGTGCGCCCCTCCTTCAGGGTGCCGCCGGCGACGTTGATGTTCTCCTGGCCCAGGCGGTCGATCACCTGCTGCACCGACAGCCGCGACCGCTGCAGGTCCTGGGCGTCCAGCAGGACGTGGATCTCTTCCTCGAGGCCGCCCCGCACCCGCACCGCGGCCACGCCGTCGATCGGTTCGAGCGCCCGCTTGACCTGAAGTTCGGCCACGCGGCGCAACCGCCGCAATCCCTCTTCGCCCTCGAAGCGGTCGCCCTCACCCGAGAGCGAGAGTTCCAGGACCGGGTCGAGACCGGGATCGAAGCGCAGGATCAGCGGCCGCTCGGCGGTATCGGGCAACAGGACCAGGTCGAGCTTCTCCAGGGTCTCCTGGACCGCATCGGACATCGGCGTGTCCCACGAGAACTCGAGCACCACGTCCGAGACGCCGGCGCGGCTGACGCTGCTCATCCGCCGCAGACCGCCAACCACGCCGAGCTGCTCCTCGATGCGCCGCGAGATGTCGTTCTCCACCTCTTCCGGCGCCGCTCCCGGGTACTCCGTGCGCACGGTGAGCGTCGGATACGACAGCTCCGGCATCAGGGTCACGGCGAGACCTTGATACGACAGCAGGCCGAAGACGACGGCCGCCAGGAAGACCATGGAGACCGCGACCGGCCGGTGAGTGACGAAGGACCTCGCTGCCCGCGGACGATTCACAACGCCGCTCCTCTCGCTATGGCAGTGGCAGGAGTCAGCTCGCGGGCTGATAGCTCGGGGCCGACCCGGCGCCCAGCTCCGCCGCCGAGCCCAGCGCCTCGGCCGGGTCGAGCAGACGAATGCGGGCGCCGTCCTTGAGTCCGGCCTGCCCGGCCACGATCAGACGCTGGCCCTCGGCCAGATCGCCGGCCAACTGAACGACGTCCTCGCTCTCGATCAGGATGTTGACCAGCAGGCGTTCGGCGCGCGGGCCCTCGGCGCCCTCGGTGACCCGGAACACGAAGACCTGCTCCTGGTCGTAGACCAGAGCCCGCTTCGGCGCCAGCAGGGCGTCCTCCTCGACCGCGGCCACCAGGTCGACCTCAACGTACATGCCGGGCAGCAGACCCTGGTTGCCGGGAATGTCGAGGGTCACCTTGACCGTGCCGCTCCGCGGGTCGACCTCCGGCGAGATGCGTTCGACCCTCGCCTGGTGCGGGCCGTCGAGAGACTGCGCCAGCACTCGCGCCGGCTGGCCCACGAACAGCCCCGTCAACTGGCGCTCCGGCACGAACACGCGCGCCACGATGGAGTCGAAGTCGACGATCTCGAACAGCTTGGCGTGGGTCTCCACGTGGTCTCCGAGGTTCACGAGGCGCTCGGTGACGACGCCGGAAATCGGCGCCATGACGGTCGCGTAGCTGAGTTCGCGCTCGGCGTCTTCGAGCGCGAGTTCGAGCTGCTCCGTGTCGTAGCGCGCCTGGATGTAGGCCTGTTCGCTGATCAGCTCCTGCTCGAAGAGGCGCTCCTGGCGCTCGTACTCCAGGCGCGAGCGGGCGAGCTGGCTCTCGACTCTCCTGAGAGCCGTGCGTTGCGCCTCGTCCTCGAGCAGCAGCAGGGTCTCGCCGACGCGCACCGAGTCGCCCTCCTCGACCATGAGGTCGGTCACGTGCCGCTCGGTCTCGGAAAGCACGTCGACCCGGTTCTCCGCCTCGAGATTGGTCGAGAAGCGGAGCACGGACTCGATCCGGCCGCGGAACATGGGCAGGGCGGCGACGGGGATCGCGTCGTCGGCGGGCGGGCTCGTGGTGTCGGCTGAGGGCGGCTCGCCGGCCACGCCGCTGTCGAACGCGCAGCCGGCCGCGAAGGGCAGAAAGAGAAGAAGAGTGAGAACAAGCGGCGTCCAACTCGTTCGGGACGTGGCCGCTGTGGGCTGGTTCGTATACGGCATCAAGGTTGCTCGTCTGTTTCCCGCGTCACCAAGGAATACGCCGCAGCCGCCGGCTTTGTTTCGACGGTTTCTAAGAAAGCTGGCTCTCGGCCAGGCGCGCCCAGTACTTGGCGCCGACGGTCAGCAACTCGTCGTTGAAGTCGTACCTCGGCGTGTGCAGCATCTCGCTGTCGCCGTTGCCGATCATCATGAAGGATCCCGGCCGCTCTTGGGCCAGGAACGCAAAGTCGTCGGAACCCATCAGCGGCTCCATCTCGGCGTCGACCTCCCAGCCCATGCTGCGCGCCGCGGCGGTCATCTCCTCGGTCTCGCGGGGCGCGTTGACGGTCGCCGGGTAGTAGCGCTGGTAGTCCACCTTGGCCGATGCGCCGTGGGCCGCGCACACCCCGTGGACGACGCGCTCCAGACCGACCTCCAGCGTCTCCTGGACCTCGCGTAGGAAGGAGCGCACGCCGCCCGCCAGGTAAGCGGTCTCGGGGATTACGTTGAAGGCGTCACCGGCGTGGTGCATCGTCACGGACACCACGGCCCGGCGCCGGGGGTCGACGTTCCGCGACACCAGGGTCTGCAGGCCGAGCACGACCTGGGACGCGGCGACGATCGGGTCGATGCCGATGTGAGGCCAGGCGCCGTGAGTGCCCCGACCGCGAATCTCGACTTCGAACTGGTCGATCGCGGCCATGAAGGGCCCGCTGTTGGTCGCGAACGCGCCCGTTGGAACACCGGGAAAGTTGTGCAGCCCGAAGACCTTGTCGGCGGGAAAGCGCTCGAACAGGCCCTCGCGGACCATCACCCCGGCGCCGCCGTCCTTCTCCTCCGCGGGCTGGAAGATGAGCTGCACCGTGCCGTCGAAGGTTCGGGTCTCCGCGAGGTAGCGCGCGGCCCCCAGCAGCATCGCGGTGTGGCCGTCATGCCCGCACGCATGCATCTTCCCGGGCACGGTCGAGCAGTGCCCGAACTGGTTCTTCTCGTCGATGGGCAGCGCGTCCATGTCGGCCCGCAACGCCACCGCGCGATCCGAACTGCCGGCGCGGAGGGTTCCTATGACCCCGGTCTTCGCGATCCCCTCATGGACATCGACGCCGAAGGAGCGGAGACGCTCCGCGACGATGCCCGCCGTCCGTTCCTCCTCGAACGCGAGTTCCGGGTAGCGGTGGAAGTCACGACGCCACTCGGTCAGCTCGTCGCGCCAGCCGTCGATCCGGCCGTAGTTCTCCGAAGCCATGGCAGCGCGAGTGTAACGCCGCCGGGCGGTGTAGTTTCGCCAGCGGAGATGAAGTTCGAAGCCACACCGCTCACCAAGGCCCTGGGGGCCATTCTCGGCCACAACGTCTACGACGCCGAGGGGCGCCGGGTTCTGCGCAAGGGCCGGGCCCTGGGCGACGAGGAAGTGGCTCTCCTGATCGGGCTCGGCCGCTCGGAGGTGTACGCCGCGCGCCTGGAACCCGGCGATGTCGACGAGAACGAAGCCGCCCGAAGGATCAGTGAAGCGGTCGCGGGCCTTGGACTCGTCCTGCGCGGCCCGACCACCGGCCGGGTGAACCTGCACGCCGAGACCCTCGGCCTTGTGCGGGTCGACGCCGAGCCGCTCGACCGCATCAACGACTGCGACGGGGTCACCCTCGCAACCCTGCCGAATCACAGTGTTGCCCGCGCCGGCAAGATGGTCGCGACGACCAAGATCCTCCCCTACGCGCTGCCCGAAGAGACCGTGGCCGCGGCGGAGAGCGCGGCCACGCGGCACCTGATCCGGGTCGACCCGTTGGAGGCCAAACGCGCCGCTCTGATCGTCTCCGGCACCGTCGCCCCCGGTCAGTCCGCCGGCCGCGAACGGCTCGTCAAGGGATTCGAGACCGCGTTCCAGGGGCGGCTCGCGCTCCTGAACGCAAAGCTGTCAGAGGTCCGCTTCGTCCCTCTCCACGGCGAGCAGGGCGCCTCCGGCCTCACCGTCGCCGCGGCCGAACTGGCGCCGGAGACCGATCTCCTCCTCCTCGCCGGCGAAACCGCCATCCAGGACCGCCACGACCTCGCACCGAGCGCGATCGAAGCCGCCGGCGGCAC
This sequence comes from Candidatus Multivorans sp., assembly GCA_965238135.1. Taxonomy (GTDB): domain Bacteria; phylum Acidobacteriota; class Thermoanaerobaculia; order Multivoradales; family Multivoraceae; genus Multivorans. The sequence continues at coordinate 1,970,849 of OZ250177.1, forward strand.
GGTGATCTGCTACGGCGCCCCGGTCGATCCCGGCAACCTGCTCCTGCTCGCCGAATTGGGCGGCACGCCCGTTCTCGGCGCCCCCGGCTGCGCGCGAAGTCCAAAGCGCAACATCGTCGACCTGGTGCTGCCCCGCCTGTTGGCAGGCGATCGATTGACGCGCCGCGACATCACGTCGCTCGGCCACGGCGGCCTGCTCGAGGACGTGCCGGAACGGCCGCTTCCGAGGCGGCGGATCGAGCGCTCCAAGCCGTCACCCTGACGCCGAAGGCGCGCCGCCTTCCGGTACACTCCCCGAATCCAGTCAAAGAAGGAGGACACCGAATGAGACTCCGAGTCCCCGCGGCGCTGACCGCCCTCGTCGTGCTGCTGATCGCGGCGCCGGCCCCGGCCGCCGAAGGCGAGATCAAGCGCGCCGCCAACGGCAAGCCGGATCTGACCGGCACCTTCGACGCCGGCACGCTGACACCGCTCCAGCGGCCCGAAGAGTACGGCGAGAACCTCTTCCTTTCTCCGGAAGACGCCGCGAAGATCGAGGCGGAGGCGGCCCAGTACGCCGCCGACCGGCACCAGGTTTCCGATCCGAACCGCAAGCCGCCGCCAGTCGGCGGCGACGGGACGACGGGCGGCGCCGGCAACGTCGGCGGCTACAACAGATTCTGGGTCGAGACCGGGACCGAGGCATTCGCGGTCGACGGCAAGTTCCGCACCTCGATCCTGGTCGATCCTCCGAACGGCCGCATTCCCGAGATGACCGATGCCGGCAAGATGAGGGCGGCGGAGCGCGCCAAGCTGCGCCGACCCAATGACGGATCGGCCTGGTGGCTGGAGATCGACGGTCCCGGCCCCTACGACGGCCCGGAATCGCGACCGGTCAGTGAGCGCTGCATCGTCGGCTTCACCGGCGCCACCCCGACCTTCCCAAGCCTCTACAACAACTTCAAGCGCGTTGTGCAAACCGCGGACCACATCATGATCCTGATCGAGATGGTCCACGACGCCCGGATTGTTCGCCTGAACGCGGAGCACCCGAGCCCCGAAGAGCGGAAGTGGCTCGGCCACTCGGTCGGCTGGTGGGAGGGCGACACCCTCGTCATCGACTCGAGGAACTTCCATCCCAAGGCGGTCCTGCGCAGCGCCACTCAGGAGTCCCACGTCACGGAACGCATGACCTTGCAGCCCGACGGCGACATCCTCTACCAGTTCACCATCGAGGATCCGGCCACGTGGGACGTTCCCTGGTCCGGCGAGTACGTCTGGAAGCGCAGCCCGGAGAAGGTCTACGAGTACGCCTGCCACGAGGGCAACTACTCGATGGGCGGCACCCTGCGCGGCGCGCGGATGCTCGAGTCCGACGTCCTGGCCGGGAAGACCGCCAGCACGGGCGCCGGCAGCGGCGACTGAATCCGCGGCAGGTCACCGCGCCGGAACCGCAGCCCTCCCGGCCGGAAGCCACTGGGGGCAACGGCTCAGGGGACCAGCTCGACCCCGAGATCCGCGCAGATCTTCCGCCAGGATCCGGTTGACCTCGGTATGCCGTGGAATCGCGCTGCGGCGATCGTCAGCGCGGTTCCGCCACCAGGAATGCCGTCGCCCCTCGCGCACCAGTTCGCAGCCCTGTCTTCGAAGATGCCGCAGCAGAGCTCTGCGCTTCATGTAGCAACGACGACCTTCTCCAACGTGTAGCCCTCACCCGCCGCGGCCAGCGCCGCTTGGCGATTGAACTCCAGCGCCTCGCCCAGAGTGATGGTCAAGGTCTCCAGCAACTCCTCGCGGCTCCGTTCCTGGCAGTTCACGCCCGGCACTTCTTCGATCCAGCCGATCCACCAGTCGCCGGCACGCTTGACGATCGCGGTGTATTCCTGCATCTTCCTCCGGCTCCTCTCTCGACGACGGCTGTGACCGGTGCCCGTGCACCTGGGGCAGCGCGTAAAGCAAACTCTACCCTTGTAAGCAGTCTCTGGCCGCTCCCGTCGCCTGCTTCTCTCCAGAGCACGTCCTCACCGCCCCCCTTGCCGGCCTCCGGGCCTTGGCGTAGCGCACGACCATGCCGGAGCGTTCCAACCGCCGGCGATCGCCAGGGCCGCGTTGCCCGTCAAAGCTCGTGGCTTGACACCCTTCGGGCACGCCGAGGGCATGCAGCGGGACGACACCATCGAAACGGTGCGAACCGGCGGCGGCTGGCGCAGTGGGCGGCCCCAGAAGTGACCATGGCGCCCGAGTCGCGCGCCAGTCGCGCCGGATCGCTGGCCCTGTTTCCCTCGCAGCGTCGCGGTATGCATGGTCAGCTCAATCGCTGCCGCCACCACATCGGCGACTGCGATACGCGGTTCCTCTTGGGGCAGGTCTCTGCTCCTCAGGGCGAACCGAAGAGGCACAGCACCCTACTCGTACGCGAGACTCGACACTGCGAATGTGTGGACCCGCCGAAACGACGGGCGCTCTCCCGGATCATGCTCATAGAGGTGGCAGGCCGAGAACGTGTTCAGCATTTGTCCTACTAGGACCGCCATCGCCAACGGGCACGCAAGGAACAGGTGTAGATTCGACCGTTGCATGCCGAGATCTTCCCGGACCTGGGTGTCGAAGGGCAAGGCGGGCACGCCGGTGGAACTCGGCGTTCCGGTGGCGTTGATCGAGGATCAGCACGGTTTCGTTCTTCACTACGAGGTCCTGTGGAAAGGCGGCGACGCCGATGCGGCCGTGCCCCTGGTCGCGGCGGCGCAGAAGCGGTTCCCTGAACTCCGGGCGTGCAGCTTCGACCGCAACTTTCACAGTCCGGAGAACCGGGTCCGGCTCGATGAACTGCTCGACCTCAACGCACTGCCGAAGAAGGGGTATCTGTCGAAAGCCGACCGGGAGCGGGAAACCGACGAGGCCTTCGTCTCCGCACGCCGTGCTCATCCCGCGGTCGAGTCCGCCATCAACGCTCTGGAGCATCGCGGCCTCGACCGCGTCCGAAGCCGCGGTGCCGCGGGCTTCGAGCGCATCGTCGCTCTCTCGGTGCTGGCCCCCAACCTGCACCGGCTAGGCCGGCTCCTGCAAGCACGCGAACGCAAACGACGACGGGCCGCCTGACCGTCACCGAAACCTCCGTTACCGACCGACCGTCCGAGACGGAGGCGCCGCCGTGCCCGAAGATCGCCGAATCCGCCGACCAACCCCGCCGACTGCACTGTCAGCGCTCTCGGCGCCCCTCCGATAGACCGAAGCGCCTGCCGCGACTCTCGGAATCCACGAAGCAGGTCCGCCGAAACGGGGTTTCCTGGCGGACACTAGCTAGCCGCGGTCCGGACCAGAAACTCCAGGGAGAGCCGCGCACAGGGCCCGGCCTTCTACTCCCGCACTTTCGCCAGCGCCGCCGCCAACTCGCCGTGTGGCAGCGCACGGAAGTGCTCCGGCTGCGCAGCGTTTCGCGGCAACGCCGCCGTAACCGCGCCCCCTGCGGGATTGTCGGCCCGGTAGCCCTGCGCGATCGCCCACCTCATGACCGCTCCGATCCGCTGCCGGACGCGCCTAGCCCTAACGGCCTTCGCGCCCCATATCGGCTGCAGCACCGCCATGATGTCCGCCGTGCTGATCTCGCTGACTCGCATCGCGCCCAAAACGGGGCATGGCGTAGAGGCGTAGCGTGCGGCGCCAGTCCTCTTCGCTGGCGCTGCCGGACCGCCAGGAAGTGCGGTGCATCTCGATCACGCGCTCGACTGCCTCCGAGAACGTCGGGACGCGCTCGCTGAGCGATTGCGGGTGGCGGCCCTACCTGTGGGCCCTCCGCTACACTTTCACCTTCCAGTCGAAACAGGAGGACGCAGAATGAGAGTCCGAATACCCGCGGTCCTGACCACCATCCTCGGGCTGCTGCTCGCGGCGCCTGCCCTTGCGGCCGAAGGCGAGATCAAGCGGGCCGCCAACGGCAAGCCGGACCTGACCGGCACCTTCGACGCCGCCACCCTGACGCCGCTGCAGCGCCCCGAGGAGTACGGCGAGAACCTGCTCCTGACCAGGGAAGAGGCGGAGAAGATCGCGGCCGACGCGGCCAAGAGCCGCGCCGACCGCCATCAGGTCTCCGACCCGAACCGCGAAGCGCCGCCGGAGGGCGGCGACGGGTCCCCGGGCGCTGCCGGCAATGTCGGCGGCTACAACAGCTTCTGGCTCGACCGCGGCACCGAGGCCTTCGCGGTGGACGGCAAGTTCCGCACCTCGATCATCATCGATCCGTCCAACGGCCGCATTCCGGAAACGACCGAGGCAGCCAAGGCGAGAGCGGCGGAGCGCGCCAAGCTGCGGCGCCCGAACGAAGGCACCGCCTGGTGGCTCGAACACGACGGCCCGGGCCCCTACGACGGCCCCGAGTCGCTGCCGATCAACGAACGCTGCATCCTCGGCTTCACCGGCGCCACGCCGACGTTCCCTAGCGGCTACAACAACTACAAGCGCGTGGTGCAGACCGACGACCACATCATGATCCTGATCGAGATGGTCCATGACGCCCGGATCGTGCGCCTGAACTCGGAGCATCCGAGCCCCGAAGAGCGGAGGTGGCTCGGCGACTCGATCGGCCGGTGGGAAGGCGACACCCTGGTCATCGACTCGGTCCACTTCCGATCCGATGGGTTCCTGCGCGGGGCGACCCGGGATCTCCACGTCACCGAACGTCTCACACTCCAACCCAACGGCGACATCCTCTACCACTTCACGATGGACGACCCGGCTACCTGGGAAGCCCCCTGGTCCGGCGAGTACATCTGGCGGAACAGACCCGAGCGGGTCTACGAGTACGCCTGCCACGAGGGCAATTACGCGATGGGCAACACGCTGCGCGGCGCGAGGATTCTCGAAGAGGACATCCGGTCCGGCGAAACCACCAGCACCGGCGCCGGCAGCGGCGACTGACTCCGGCCCTGGGAACGCGGGCGTCTCGCCCGCATCCGGCGCAACACGCCGGCTTCCGCCGTTCCTCACTCCTCCCGGCGGTTCGGCCCGATCGCGATCTCGGTTACGTGCAGGCTGAGGCCCTCACCTGCGCGTAGCCCGACGACGCCGTCCAGGCGAAGCTGATCGGCCGGCAACTCGGCAACCTCCGCATCGTTGACGTAGAACACCACCTTCTCGCCGCGCACGTCGACAGCCAGGACGTTCTCAACACTCCTCTGCTCCCACTCAGGGCTCGTAGATCAACCGCATCTCCGCCGCGACGTTCGCGCCATCGTCGGCGAACAGCTCCTCGCGAGCGAACCAGCCCGGCTTCATGGCGCCGGGTGAGAACAGTTTCTCGGCCTGGTCGCGGTAGTGGGGCGAACCGGGCCGGTCGCTCTGGCCGATCGGGGGCTGGGTGTAGCTCCGGATCGGGTCGCTCAGGATGACGACTTCGGTCGAGGTTTGGCCGCGGTTGCCCCAACGCCTGCCGTCTGCACGGGGCGCGCTGAACCCGACCGCGCGCAGAGTCGCCATCCCCGCCTCGCCGAGCGAGCCGCCGCCGACCGGCCAGGACACCTCGTCGCTCGAGTCCTGGCGGCCGACCCGGAACACGTCGCCGAAGGGTGCCTCGAAGCCCCCCGGGCCTGAGTGCAGCGCCTCGGCGGCGGCATCGACCGCTTCGACCAGCATTGGCAGTTCGTCGTCGCGCAGTCCAGGCAGCTCGGGCGCCTCGCGGATGAGCTCCAGGTAGTCGTTGACGCGCGCGGTCATGTCGTTCATCCGTTCGGCGCCTACGAGGCCGCGCAGTGCTTCGCGCCACCGGAAGTAGGCGAGCGCGCCTTGCGATTCCGGCTCCGAGACGCCGTTCCACTCCTCGATACGACGCGCCACCTCGGCATGGTCCGCTGAACGCTGTCCCGAGACAGCGGCTTCCGCCCGCCGCAACTCCTCCACCCAGCGCTCGAACTGGTAGACCGAGCGGTCGAGCGCCAACTCGACGATCTCCTCCTCGCTCCACTTGCCGCCGGCTTCCCGCTTCGCCTCCAGGCGCGCGATCGCGCTCGCGCCGCGTTGGTGGGTGTAGAGCGCGGGCTGGTTGTAGAGGTAGGCCGGGTAGCGATCCGGCTGAAGCGGCGAACCGACCAGCATCGTGTCCGGGCCGATGTTGCAGTTCTGCATGTACCCGCGTTCCGGGTTGAGCAGCGACATGAGATCGGAAGCCGGGTGGATGCCGAGCCATTCCGTAGCGGACGTCGAGCCGTCGACCGGCCGGCTCCAGTCGTAGCCGTCGGGCCGGATCGGCACCCGGCCGGTGCGCTGGTAGTAGATGTTGCCCCCGGTGTCGGCGATCATCACGTTCTGCGGCATGATCTGGCGCACGTCCAGGGCCTTGGCCGCACCCTGGTAGTCCTTGGCGACCATGAAGTGGTACTTGGACTCCAGGTAGCCGATCTCCTCCGCGTAGGCCAGCGCGGCGGCCCAAGCCTTGTCGCCGCGCCGGGCCACGATCGGACCGTGGTGGGAGTACCAGAACGTCGTCTCGCGGGGCGCCGCCTCGCCCGCCACGGTGAGCTCGACCGTCCGGCTCTCCATCTGCCGCCATTCGCCGTCGTACAGGTAGCGGCTCGAATCGTCCGGATCGAGGGTCAGTTCGTAGATGTCGGCGGTGTCCGGCCCGCCGGTCGTATGCGCCCACGCCACATGCTCGTTGTGGCCCAGGTTGACGTAGGGGAAGCCCGCGGTGGCGAAGCCGCTGATGTGGATGTCGCCGGCGTGGAGGCGTACCTCCCAGTAGCGGTGCCGGCCCAGCCAGGACAGGTGCGGGTCGATGATCAGCGCCGCGGCGCCGAACGCTGTCTGATCCGGCGCCAGAGCGATCTGATTCGACGCCCGCAGGTCGACATCGAACGAGGGTTCGACACCGATCGCGCGCAGGTCGGAACGCGCCTGCCCGGCCGGCCAGCTCCAGATGAACTGGCGGCTGAAGGCGACCGGCATGTAGACGTCGGCCTTCCGGCTACCCCACCACTCCGGCACTTCGCCTGGATGCGCTTCCAGGTAGGCGTTGATGCCGGCAACGAACGCCGCCAGGTGACGGCGCAACTCGGGGTTCAGCTTCGCCTCGTAGTGCCGCTTGGCGGTGCCGTAGTGGTCCCACATCCGGGACTCGAGGTCGGACCTCACCCAACGATCTTTCTCGCCGGCGCCGAACGCCGTCGCGTACTCGCCGAGGCCGAAGAGGTAGTTCTCGAGCAACTGGCTCAGCCGGTCCTCGGCCATGGCCCAGCCCGAGGCGTACAGCCCGGCCTCGGCGCTGTCGGCGTAGATGTGGGGAACGCCCCAGGTGTCGCGGTACACGATCGCTTCGTCGCCCCCTCCGCCAGGGGCGCCGCAGGCCGCGACCAGGGCGATCAGCGGGGCGACAAGCACCGGCCAAGTCGCCCGCCGCGCTCCTTCCTTCGCCATGCCGATCCTCTTCAACTCTTCTTCGCCGACTTCGGCCGGAACGCCTTGATCCGCGCTTCGTCCGTGACCAGGTACGGCCCGCCGATCAGGTCGACGCAGTACGGGATCGCCGGGAACACCGCGTCCAGGCACTCGCCGATCGCCTTCGGCTGTCCCGGCAGGTTGACGATCAGGGAAGAGCCGCGGATCCCCGCCGTCTGGCGCGAGAGGATGGCCGTCGGTACCGCCCTGAGCGACACCTGACGCATCAGCTCGCCGAACCCCGGCATCGGCTTCTCGCACACGGCCAGGGTCGCCTCCGGGGTCACGTCGCGGGGCGCCGGGCCGGTACCGCCGGTGGTCACGATCAGGCAGCAGCCCTCGTCGCAGAGTTCCCCAAGCGCCGCGGCGATCAGGTCGACCTCGTCCTCGACGACCCGCGTGCACGGTTCCCAAGGGGATGTCAGAACCTCCGCCAGATAGTCGCGGATCGCCGGACCGCCGCGGTCCTCGTACTCGCCCCGGGACGCTCGATCCGAGACGGTGACGATGCCGATGCGCGCCGGAGCGGCGTCCGGTCTGTCGTGTGCGATCAAACGGCTCCGTAAACGCGAAGGAGAATCAGAAAGGTCAAGAAAGTGTCGCCACAGACCAGCAACCACAAGACCCTCATCTCTGCCCGCAACGCGCGCATATTCGCCTCAAACGACTTCTTACTCGCGCTCAATTCCCATCCCCCGGGCCAAATCACGCCTGCTTGCAGCACTCGGACACACACGGCCAAGTCCCTTCAGGGTACCAGCCGAAGAACACCTCTACCCACCGCCGGGCCCGCTCGCGTTGATACTGTCTCCGGCCGTGCCAGACACCAGCCAGACGGCGCGGCTCCACGAGCTGAAGGCCGTGCTCCAGGAGCGGAGCATCGCCAAGGGGAGCTTTACGCTCACCTCCGGCGCGCACTCCCACTACTACTGCGACACCAAGGCGACCGTGCTGTCTCCGCGCGGCTCGCGGCTGATCGGCGAGGCGCTCCGCGAGCAACTGCGGCCGTTCGGCGTCGAAGCGGTCGGCGGGCCCGAGGTGGGCGGCGCCTACCTGGCCACCGCGGCATCTGTCGCGAGCGACCTGGACGGACCGCCTCTCTTCGGTTTTCTGGTCCGCAACAAGGCGAAGGGACACGGCACCAGCGCCCGGATCGACGCCTCGTACCACCCGGATGGCCGCAAGCTGATCGCTGAAGGACGCCGGGTGGCCGTGGTCGACGACGTGGTCACCTCAGCCGGCTCCATTCTGCGCGCGATTGAGGCCGTCCAGGCGGAGGGCTGTGAGGTGGCGGCCGTGTCGGCCGTGGTCGATCGCCAAGAGGGCGGCGGCGACCTGCTGCGCAGCCGGGGCTTCGACTTCCGGCCGCTGTTTGTGGCCGACAGCGAGGGCAACCTGACGGTCTACTCCGGAGAGGGGCAATGACGTCGGAGCGACGCAGCCGGCACGGCCGGCGCATCGGCACGGCCGCGGCCCTGGTCGGGCTGGCCGCCCTGACCCTGACGGGGATCGCCACCGACCCCGCGCCGGCCCACGTGCGGATCACGACGGACATCAACTTCGCCGACGACGTGCGCCCGATCCTGCGCCGCTACTGCATGCCGTGCCACAACCCGAAGGGGTCGGCGCCCGACTACATCGACCTGACCACCTACGGCAACGACGCCAAGCCCGGCGCCCGCGCCTGGGGCGTGGCCATCGAGGAGGAACTGCTCACCGGCCGCATGCCGCCGTGGACGGCCGATCCCCGGTACGACCACTTCCGCAACTCGCGGCGGATGAGCCAGCGCGAGATCGACATCGTGGTCGCATGGGTCCAGGGCGGCGGGCCCCAGGGGCCGCGCCGCAACCTGCCTCCACCGCCGGAGTTCACGGAGGAGGAATGGGTGCTCGGCGTGCCCGATCTGGTCGTCGAGCCCGCCGCCGAGACGGTTGTCGAGCCCGGGAAGCAGACCGCCCTCCAGCGCGAGCGGCTCGCCGTCGAGCTCGAGGAGGACGCCTGGGTCACCGGCTACGAATTCCGGCCCCAACATCCGGGCGTGGTCTACCGGATGGCCGCCTGGGTACACGACCCCGAGAACGCGCCGCCGGAGCAGCTCGAGGTCGAGGTCCAGGTGCCGTACGACCCGTTCCGCGACGAGGACGAACCCGAGCCGACCCGGATGCGGACCGCAACGGCCGGCCCCCAGTTCCTCGGTCAGTGGCTGCGCGGCGACGACCCCGTGCTGCTGCCGGACGGCGCCGGCAAGCGGCTGCGCCGCGGCTCGACGATCGAACTCCTGGTCGAGTACCGCCGGCGGCCCAACGACGACTCACGAATCGAGGTCCGCGACCGCTCGAGTCTGGGGCTGTTCCTGGCCCAGACCGAAGACGAGGTCGAGTTGTGGGTCGAGAGCGCCCAGGCCGGCGGCGAGGTCGCGCTCAAGGGCCGCCGCGCCGCGCGACCGCAGACCGCGAGCATGACCCTGTCCGAGCGCGCCCGCCTGATCGGACTCCACCCCGAGGTCGGCGACCGGCTCGCCAGCATGGAGGTCCGCGTCCACTTCCCGGACCAGCGCGTGCAAACGGTGCTCTACGTCCCCGAGTACGACCCCGAGTTCCCCGCCTCCTACCTGTTCGAGGAGCCCATTCACGCGCCGCCGGGCACTCGCGTCGAGTTGGTCGGATCGTTCGATGTCGGGAAGGGCAAGGAGCCCGTTGTCCAAGCGTTCGCCCTCAACGTCGACTACGAGCTCGACGACCACCTCGTGCTGCCGGAGATCTTCGAGCCCCGCGAACAACCGCAGTCCCGCGGCGGCATGCTGACCGCGGCATTCGGCGGCACGGCCACCGGCGGCACGGCCACCGGCGGCGCGCCGGCGGCCGGAAGGCTCGACCCAGCGGATCCAAACGCCGCCGCCCACATGGACCACAACCCCCTCCACGGCGGTCAGTTCTTCATGGCGGCGAACAACTACCACCACCTGGAAGGGGCCCTGCCCCGGCCCGGCGAGTTCCGCCTCTACGTCTACGACGACTTCAAGCAGCCGGTCGATCCGCGGAACTTCGGCGGCCAGGTCGTGTTCGAGGCGTGGAACGAAGAGACCAAGAACTACGACGAGACCCGCTACGCGCTCGACGCCGCGGTCGGCGGCTACCTCATCTCTGAGCTTCCCGAAGAACTCCCCAGCGAGTTCTTCGCCCACGTCTGGCTGGCCGGCGAGCAGCAGCGCTACGACTTCTACTTCGAGGAGACCACGGTCGAGCCCGCGGGCGGCGCCTCCCGCGGTACGGCGATCCGCGCCGGCCCGCACAGCCACGAGCGGCCGCCGATGACGATCCCTGAAGATCCGGTAGCCGTCATGGCTCTCATGGCCAACAAGCGGGACCGCGTGCGCGCCCAGATCGAGAACGGCGAATGGCTCACCCTCTACGTGCCCGCCTTCGACGCCCGCGATCTCGCCGAGGTGCTGCTCGACCGGCTGACCGGCCTGAGCGCGCGGCAGCGCGGCCAGGCGCGCAAGGCCATCGGCCGGGTCATGCAGAGCGCCGCGGAACTCGACCGCAGCGGCGACCTGGCCCACCGGGCGCGCGCGCAACGCGCCTTCGAGCGCTTCGACAGCGGCGTCCGCGAATTGGTGGACCTGATCGGCCCGTGACCGGCGGACGCGCTCTGGCGGCGGTTCTTGCCCTCGGGTTGCTGCTCGGCTGCGCTCCCGAAAGCGACCCTGAGCCGCGCCCTGAGACGGCGCCGGAACCGCTGCCCACCTGGGCAGAACTTGCGGGCGATGTTGCCGCCGACCGCCTGAACGTCATTCTGGTCACGATCGACACGCTGCGCGCGGACCGGCTCTCCAGCTATGGCTCGGAGCAGGTTTCAACCCCTCACATCGACAGGCTTGCCCGCGAAGGCGTGCGCTTTTCGAACGCCGCCACCACCGTGCCGTTCACGTTGCCGGCCCATTGCTCGATCATGACCGGTACCTACCCGCCGATCCACGGCGTACGCGAAAACGTGGGCTACTACCTCGACGAGACGGTGCCGACTCTCGCCGAGCGGCTTTCGGCAGCCGGATGGGACACGGCGGGTTTCGTCAGCGCCTTCGTTCTCGATTCGCGCTGGGGGATCGGCCGCGGCTTCGGTCGTTACCGCGACGACTTCCAGCTCGACCCGAACAAGCCCTCCGTGAACGTCGGCCAGGTTCAGCACGATGGGCGCGACACGATCGAAGAGGCGTTCGCCTGGCTCGACGAGCCCCGCGACCAACCGTTCTTTCTATGGGTCCACCTGTTCGAGCCCCACGATCCCTACACGCCGCCCGAGCCCTACCGGTCCCAGTATCCCGACCGCCCTTACGACGCGGAGGTGGCCTACACCGACTCTCTCGTAGGCCTGCTGCGCGAAGGCCTCGAGAGTCGAGGCGTCCTGGACGAGTCCGTGTTCCTCCTCACCGCCGACCACGGCGAGGGATTGGGCCAGCACGGCGAGGGCTTCCACGGCTACTTCATCTACGACTCGACCGTCCGCGTCCCCCTCATTCTGCGCCTGCCCTTCGGAGACTTCGAAGAACGGGTCGTCGACGAAGCGGTCAGCCACGTCGACATCCTGCCGACCGTCCTCTCGATCGTCGGCGAGGAAGCGCCGGCAGCCGTGCAGGGCGCCGATCTGCTGCCCTCGATCCTGGGCCGCGAACTGGAATCGCAGCGAGAGGTGTACACGGAGTCGTACTACTCCCTCTACCACTACAACTGGGCGCCTCTGCGCTCGATCCGCACGCGGTCCGAGAAGTTCATCGATACGACGAATCCGGAGCTCTACCTGCTGTCCGAAGACGAGGGCGAAGCGGACAACGTAGTGCTCCGAGACCGCGAGCTGTCAAGGTCCCTACGCGACCGCCTCGTCAACTACGCCCGCAGTTTGACGCCTTCCACCGACCGGACCGGCCGGCTGCCCGACCTCGATACCGAGACGCTGGCGCAACTGCGCGCCCTGGGCTACCTGGCGGGCCGCGCCAGCACCAGAGTCGACCAAAACGACGGCGACCCGCGAACGGATCCGAAGGAGAGGATCGCCGTCCACCGGGCGATCATGGAGGCGCAGAGCCTGATTGGGCGCGGCGACGAAAAGGGGGCCGAAGAGTACCTGCGCGCGGCGCTGGCTCTGGACGACAACATCGTCGACGCGAACCAGATGCTGGGCGGCATCATCGGCCGCCAGGCCGACATCGCTTCGCGCGAAGGCGACACCGCCGAAGCGACGGAACTCGAGCAGCAGGCGCTCGAGCTCTACCAGCGGGCGCTCGCCCTGAACCCCGAGCACCAGGCGTCACTGCTCGGACTGGCAACCAGCTACTGGCGCCTCGGCCGCCTCGAAGAAGCCCTGGTCGGCTTCCACCGCCTGCAGGAGCTGGCTCCCTACGAGTCGAACGCCGCAATCGCCATGAGCGACATCTATGCCGATCTCGACCGCCTTCCCGATGCGCTGCGAGTCGTGGAAGCGGCCGCCGCGGACGAGCTGGCCCCTGCGTGGATCCACAACCAGCACGGCGAACTCCTGGCGCTCCTGGGACGGAGCCGGGAGTCGGCGTTCCACTTCCAGAAGGCGATCGCCAAGAACCCCGAGATCGGTCAGGCCCACTTCAACCTGGCGCTCACCAACGATGAGGCCGGCCGCTCCTCCGAAGCGATCACCGCTTACCAACAGGCAATCGAGCACTCGCCCTACCACTTCCGGGCCCAGTTCAACCTGGGACGCCTCTACGGCCAGCTCGGCCGGCCGGAGAAACACCTGGAGATGTGGCGCGCGGCCATCCGCTCGAACCCGAACTTCGTCCTCGGCTACTACCACCTGGCCAAACTCCACCTGGACCGCGGAGACGACCTGGACCGCGCCGAGGCGCTGGCGCGAGAAGGTCTGCGTCTCGACCCGGAGGGCGCCTTCGGCCCGTACGGTTACTTCGTCCTCGCCGACATCCTCAACCGGAAGGGACGTCTGGGCGAAGCGATGGAAGCGGTCGAGAACGGACGGCGCCTGCAACGCCGGGGCTAGGCCGGCAGCTCGCCCACCAGCTCGAACCACACCTGCACCTTGCCCTGGTGGACGAGGTACATCGCCGTGATGCTCGCGGTCTGGGGGCCGTCCTCGGTCGTGAAGGTCTCCTCCCGCTCGTGAATCACGAGGTGTCCCAGCACCCGCTCCCGGGTGATCGTCAGCTTGGGATCGGTCAGGCCCGGCATCAACTGCTTCATCGCGTCGACGATCTCCGCGCCGCCCACCGTCTGTGACCGGGCGTACTTGCCTTCTGCAGCGTGGGTAATGAACCGGGCGTCGTCGGCGAGCAGGCCCGAAAATGCGTCCCAATCCATCGTCTCGAGCGCCTTGACGAAGTCGCGGGCCGTCTGCCGATGCGCCTGTTCCGCCTCCGTCAGACCGGCGTCGTCACCCGCCGAAGCGGTCTCTTCCGCTGCCGTAGCGGTTTCCTCCTCCGTCGCAGCGGCTTCCTCCTCCGCCGGAGCGCAGGCTGCGGCCACGATGCCGAGCGAGGCCGCGGCAAGGAGAGTGCGGCGATCGAAGGGTAGTGGCGTCTCGGGCTTGGTCTTCATGTCAGGAATCCACCTTTCTAGAGGTCAAGGCAATGCTGTCTCCGCGCTTTCTATTCACTTCGTTCCATCTCCGCCGCGCAAACTCCTAGAAGTCGATACCTACCCGTAGCGCCATCCGTCGCGGCAGGAAATACTGCGACGGGACGAGTTCCGCCGGGTAGCGGCCGTAGCTTCCCCAGTAATAGTGGCCGTCGTCGTCCAGGAGGTTCAACGCCTGCAGGTCGACGTTCAGGCCAACACGGTCGCCCAGCGTGAACCGGCGCGAAAGACCGATGTCGATCTGTTTGCGGCCGGGCATCCGGCGGTCGCCGGTCATCGGCTCCAGCGGAATTGTGACGTTCCCCTGGTTCAGTCGCACGCGCGCCATGTGGCGGTACGGGCGGCCGGTTTCGTAGTTCAGGATGGTGACCAGCCTCAGGTCCCAGGGCAGGTCGAAGGTCGCCTGGGTCCTGAACGTCCAGGGCCGATCGCTCTGGCCGAAACCTCCTCCGTAGAGGTGATGGTTTGGATCGGCTCCCTGGTTACCGATGTAGAAGGCGTTGTTCTGGCTCTGCTGGAGCGCGTCGGGCTGGTGCCCCTTCGACTCCGCCCAACCGACCGACGCGTTCAGCGACCAGCGGCCGGTGTGGCGCTTGCCGAAGGTGAGGAAGGCGCCCGTGTACTCCTGCTCGTACTTGGTTCCCGGCGGGGCGTTCGCCGCATTGCCGGGGCTGTTGCCCTTCTGGAGCGTAGGCTGAACGATCATGTTCTTCAGCATGATCGTCTCGCCCGTCAGCGGGTTGACGTACGGCATGTCCTCGTACTCGCCGTCGTCGGCGATCTGCCAGCCGATCATGTCCGTCGTCTCGTGCGTGATGAGCTGTAGACCGACGACGTACTCCCCGAGCTGCTGCTCGTACCCCACCGCGTACTGATCCGTCTGGGGTCGTTTGAGGTCCTTCCTCGGCAGCCCGAAGGTGCCATTGCCCAACTCAGAGAAGTAGACGAACGGACCGTGCCGGTTCGGGCTGGAGCCGAACCGCGCGACGGGCCGGTCGGGGTGGGGCTGCTGCCAGTTCGAGACCACGTTCATCTCGTGGTACCGGCCGGCGGACAGCCGAAGCACAGCCTGCCGGTCGCCGTCGCCGATCCGGTAGGCCAACCCCAGCCGCGGGTCGACGCTCGAATAGTCGACGACGTCCGGGTACCTCGGCTGGAACTCCCCGGTCGTAACGCCGCAGTTCAGCTTGTCGCAGAGGTAGGACTCCAGGATCGGGAAGGGCGGAATCTCGCCCCCGTCCGAGTCGGTCCGTATGCCGACGTTCAGGGTCAAGCGGTCGTTGACCCGCCAGGAGTCGTCCACGTAGAGCCCGAACGCCTCCGTCTCCGCCCCGTAGTAGTGCTCCTTGCGTGAGTACACGTAGTAGTTGGCCCCGTACTTGTAGTAGTACTTGCCGCCGAAGCCGGGATAGACGGCCGCCGCCTTCTCGCCGGTGCTGCTGTACTGGAATCCGAACTTGAACTCGTGGCTGCCGTTCAGATCCTCGGCGAAGTGGGTCACCTTGGCGTGACCGCGGTTCCACCACACCGGGTACATGTACGGGTACGTCTTGCCGCCGCTCAGGGTCTGTGGACTCGTGTTGAAGTCGATGAAGGGCGGCTCCAGACTGCCGGTCGCCGACACGTTCCGGTTCTTGTTGTGGATGTCGTTCCAGTTCAGTTCCAGGATCGTGTTGCTGCCGAGTATTCCCTGGTAACCGAAGCGGGTGTACGGGACCACCACGTACTCCGTGCCCACCGCGGCCGGATTCGTGATCACGCGGCTGCTGTTCCCGTAAGAGCGCGCGTAGTCCTCGAACTGGAAGGCGCCCGTCAGAGTGTGCAAGGGCGTGATCGACCAGTCGAGCTTCAGGTTGTAGTGGTCGAATGTGCTGACTGGGATGGTGATACTGGGAGTCGCTCCCGGCTCGAGCAACAGATCCTCCTTCAAGCCGACCGCGGCGAAGAAGTACAGCTTGTCTCTCTTGATCGGGCCGCCGGCCGACAGAGCCCAACTGTTGTATGTGTCTCTGACAAAACCGCGTTCGACCCCCGCCGCGTCCTCCACTTCGGGACCGGCGGATGTCAGGCCATCGAACTCGCCGGTGTAGGCCGCGCGTCCCTGGAACGTGTTGGTCCCCGACTTGGTGACCACGTTGACTGCGGCGCCCGTCATGTTTCCGTACTCGGCCGGAGCGCCGACACCGAGCACCTGCACCTCGGCGATCGTGTCCGGGTCGGCCCAGGCGCCCCAGATATTGCCGGTATCCGGGAAGCTGATGTCCAGTCCGTCGACGTTCCAGGCTACCGACCCCTCGTCGCGTCCGTAGGCGGAAACGAACCCCGCGTAGACGCCGACCGACCCGACGCGGCCGTTCGAGGCGACCCCCGGGGCCATCAGGGCGAGTTCCTGGAAGTTGCGCTGGGTCGTCGGCTTGGCGTCGATCAACTCGGCCTGGAAACTGCTGCTGGCCGAGGAACTCGTCACGTCGAGAATCGGAGCTTCGGAGGTCACGGTAATCGCCTCCTCCACTCCTTCGACCCGCATCGAGAAGTCCACGACGGCCACGCCGGAGATCGAGACGCGGACGCCTTCGACCGTCTCCGTCTCCAGCCCCTCGAGCGTCGCGGTCAGCGTCACCAGGCCTGGAGGAAGCCCGGCAACCAGGTACTCGCCGGTGGTCCCGGACACCGAATTGCGCTCGCCGCGCACGATGTCGCCCGTGACCTGCACCAGCACTCCGGGCAGCGGCTCACCGTCCGCCGAGCGGACCGTACCTCGTACGGTGCCGACGTTCTGGCCGTAGGCCGCGGTCGACACCAGGAGCAGCAAAACACCGAGGGCGAGAAGAACTCTCCCGTGTGAACCATGAGGTGACTTCATCCAACCTCCCTTGCTTGTCGCTTGTTCTGCCTAACTATCACAGTTATGAAGCCGCCGTCGGATGTCAAGGGCATTTCCTTAGCGAATCTGAGCAAACGTGGAATGCCCATACGCACCTTGACTTCCCATACGTTCTCCGGCACAGTGAATCCACCGCAACATCGGAAGGAAGGCCACCGTCGGAAGGCCGGCGGGCGCCTTCAGGAGGAGGACGACATGGGTTTGACGCGACTTCTCGCTTGGGGGTCCGTAACGATGACGCTCCTTGCCGCCTCAGCCGCAGCCGCCGACTCGCACGAGCCGGCAAACCCCGCCTGCAAGGCCGCTCACCATCTGGTCGGCGAATGGGAGGTACACACTGGCGACGGCACGCTCATGGCCGAAGTTGTCTGGGAGCTGGGGCCCGAGGGCTGCTATCTCGTCGAAGAGTGGATGACCCGCATGGAGGGTATACGGGACTTCTTCTGTGTGCTCGTCTACAGCGACACGCGCGACAACTGGAGCTACCTCTCCGCCTCGGGGAAGCCGGGCGGACAGCGAATGCGGTTCGAGAACGGGAACATGGTGGACACCGAGTTCCGGTTTGAGACGGCCGATCTGGACGAAGGGACCGTGGGCCGTTTCAGCTTCTTCACCCTGCCCGACGGCCGGCTGCGCGAGCTCTCCGTGCTCTCCACCGACAACGGTGAGACGTGGGAGACCGAGTACGAGTTGTTCTGGACCCGCAAGGAGTAGCTATGAAGAGGACGATTCTGACGCTGGCGCTTGCCGCCTTGATCGGGTTCGCCGGAGTTCCGGCTTCGGCGCAGATCGATCCGGCCTCGCTGCCGGAACCGCTCATCACCGCGGTCCTCCCGGACAAACCGGACGGCGCCCACTGGGTCTGGATCGCGGCCTTCCCCAACTACGCGCACGCGGACCTCATCGACGCCGACACGGGAACCGTTCTCGGCACGATCGAGCTCGGCTACCAGGGCCTCCTGCCCCAGATCCCCCGCTCCGGCGACGAGATCTACAACCATGCCGTGTACCTCACGCGCGGCTACCACGGCGAGCTCGTCGAGGTGGTCGAGATCTTCGATGCCAAGACGCTCGAGATCAAGGGCGAGATCCCGATCGAACCGCCGAAGGCGATGCGGGGGCTGGCGAGCATCAACCTCACCACCCTGACGGACGACGATCGCTTCCTCATCCAGTCGTTCTTCACACCCGCCCTGAGTTTCGGCGTGGTCGACCTGGAGAAGCGCAAGTACGTCGGCGAGATCGAAACCGGTGGTTGCGCGCACACGATGGCTGCCGGCCCGCGCCGGTTCCTGTCGATGTGCGGCGACGGCTCCGTGCTGGCGGTCGACCTGGACGACAACGGCGCCGAGAGCGCGAGAACAACCCACCCCGGTTTCTTCGACGCGGAAGGGGATCCCCTCCATCCCACGGGCGCGAGGTCGGGAGACGTCTGGTACTTCGCCTCGGTGCGCGGCGTGATGCACGCCGTCGACACGAGCGGCGGCGAGATCCAATTCCAGGAACCCTGGAAGTTCGGTGAGCAGGACGACGCGGGGGTCTGGGTGCCCGCCGCGCCAAACCAACACATGGCGGCCCACGACGCGTCCGGCCGGCTCTTCATGCTGATGTCCGTGGTGCCCGATCTCGAGCGGAAGCCGGGCGGCTACGACTTCCACCGCGGCATCGGCTTCGAGGTCTGGGTGTTCGACATCGAGAGCCGCGAACGACTTGCCCGATACAAGATGGACCGCCCCGCGGCCGCGATCGCGGTGAGCCAGGACGACGCGCCGTTCCTCTATGCGACGACCTATACCCACGTCGACATCTACGACGCGAACACGGGCGAGGCGACGCGCGTGCTGTCCCCCAATCAGGAGGTCAGAGGCACCATCGTCATGATTCAACCTTGGGACTGAGTCCTCCATGAGCCTCGCCATCGACCCGGTCGTGCAACTCGGCGCGCGTGTCCTGCTCACGCTGCTGTTTCTCGGTACCGCCATGCACAAGCTGCGTGACCTGCGGGTAACTTCGGCGATCACATCCCGCTACCTGGAGAGCTTCGGCCTTCCGGGTTGGTCCGTGCTTGCGGGCATGGTGACGGCCGGGCTCATCGCAACGGAGCTTCTGGCCGCGGGCCTGTGCGCCCTCTACCCATCGGGGCCGGCGGCCGCCGCAGTGGTCGTCACGCTGCTCGCCCTCTACGCGCTCGGCATGAGCGTGAGCATCCTCCGCGGCATCGCTCCGGAAGACTGCGGCTGCTCCTGGGCCGGCGCCAGCGGGCAACCCGCCGGATGGGCGCTGGTCTGGCGGAATCTGGTGCTCATCGCCGTTGCGCTCCTGCTGGCGCCGGCGGCGACTGCGCGACCGCTCGAGTTCGCGGACTACACCGGCGCCTTCTCGCTCGGCATCTTCGCCATCGCCATGTACGCTACGGCGGACGTGCTCATCGCCAATCACGGTCTGCTCCGGGAGCAAACGTCTTGACGACCTCCGTCGCCATCCTGCTCGCGATCCAGGGCTGCGCGATTCTTGGTCTCGCCGTGGTGAGCTTCGCGCTCGCACGCCAGGTCGGCGTACTGCATCAACGGCTGGGCCCGGTCGGCGCCCTGGCGCTCAGCAAGCGAGTGCATGTGGGAGAAAAGTCGCCCGAGTTCCGGCTCGACACCCTCGACGGCGAAGCGGTCGTCGTCGGCGCGCCCGATTCCGACGGCAAGAGCACGCTGATCACTTTCCTGACGCCCAACTGCCCCGTATGCGCCCAACTTCTTCCCGCGCTACGCTCCATCGCCCGGGCGGAGTCGAGTTGGCTCCGGCTCGTCTTCGCGAGTGACGGCGATCCGGTGCAGCATGCGAAGTTCCGGAAGAAGAACGGGCTCGACGTTTTCACGTACGTGCTCTCGCCGGAACTCGGCATCACCTACGAAATCGGGAAGCTCCCCTACGGGGTGCTGATCGACGAGCAAGGCGTCATCGCCGCCCAGGGGCTCACCAACAGCAGGGAGCACGTGGAGAGCCTGTTCGAGGCGAAGCGGCTGGGTGTCAGTTCCATTCAGGAGTTTCTCGAGCGCCGGGACGAAGGGCCGACGCTGATCGCAGGGGAATCGCAACAACCATCGTGAGGTTTGCCATGAACTGGTTCGACAACATCTCGATTCGCGCGGCCACCAGTCTGGCCGACAAGACCTCCCGGAGGTCGGTGCTCGGTTCACTGGGTAGCGCCATCGCCGGCGGCGTGCTGCTGCCGCTGCTGCCGGTGGACCGCGTTTTCGCGCAGGAGTCCGCAGAGGGCGCGGCGGAACCGAACCAGGACCCCGCGCAGTGTGACTACTGGGCGTACTGCTCGGTCGACGGTTGGCTGTGCGGGTGCTGCGGCGGCTCGACGAACTCGTGCCCACCGGGGTCCAAGGCGGCGCCCGTCACCTGGACCGGCACCTGCCTGAATCCGGCGGACGGCAAGAGTTACGTCGTCGCCTACCACGACTGCTGCGGCGCCTTCCCCTGCCAACGCTGCTACTGCAACACGAATGAGGGCGACACCGCGCGGTACCAGCCGCAGCGTTCGAACTCCGTCCTCTGGTGCGGAAACGGCGGCGCTCCGTTCGGCTACCACTGCACGATGTCCCGCATTCTTGCAGTCGCCGAATAGCACTCCTGGACTCGTGGATTCCGAGGTACACCGCGAGGTGCATCGCGTCGTCGTTCTGCTCACGCTCGGTCTCCTGTGTGCAGGCGCCGGTGCGGCCGCGGCCGACGAGGCGGAGACCTACCGTCTCGCCCACCTCGACTACATGCTGCACTGCCAGGGCTGCCACATGGCCGACGGCTCCGGCGTGGAGGGCACGGTTCCTCCGTTGCCCGGCGAGGTGGGCAAGTTCATCTCCAGCCCGGAGTGGCGCGACTATCTCGTTCAGGTGCCCGGCGCCTCCCAGGCTCTCATCGACGACGCGGCTCTGGCCAGATTGATGAACTGGATCGTCAGGCGCTTCGATCCCGAGAACGCAAAGGACCTGAGGCCCTATGAGGCAGCCGAAGTGGGGCGACTGCGCCGTCAACCGGTAACCAACCCGACCGAAGTGCGCCGGAGAATCATCGCCGAGGTACAGCGCTCGTCTGCTGAGGAGTAGCCGGAGGCCGCTACCTGCGCACCCGAGGGCCCTCCGGCACGACTTCCTCGAAGCGCTTGATCCTGCGGGCCTCCTCGTGACGCCCCAACTGCTCGAGGGTCTGGGCGAGTTCGAACAGGAGGACATCCTCCGGCAGGCTGCTCTCTCCACTCTCCACCAGGCTCTCCAGCCTGCCAGCCAACTCCTCGAGCCGGCCCTGCTCACGGTCGAGGTGGATCAGGTTCATCTCGGCGCCCGCCGCGAGGTCGTCCGGACCCCTCTCGGCCACGCTCTGCCAGAGCCTGCGGGCCTCCTCGAACCTGCCGTTCGCCGCCTCCAGCTCAGCGAGGTGGCCGTGCGCGGCCCACGCCGCCGAGCTGCCACGATAGTCGTCGATCAGACGTTCGAAGCGACGCCTGGTCTCCTGAGACCGGCCCGGTATTCGGCTTGTCACCAGGGCATCGGTGAGGGCCGCTTGCGCGCGACCGTCACGGACAACGCGGCTTACCAGCACTCCCGCGGCCGCGACTACGGCCAGCATCAGAATCACGCTCCCGGCCCGCCAACGACGCCGGCGCGCTCTCGATCGCATCGTTCTCCTCAAGACCCAAGGAATCCACGAAGACTATAGCTCCCGGCCGACGAGCTGCCGCGTAGACTTGCATGGAACAAGCCCTGTTTCCTGTGCGTCAGCGCGGCGCGGACGCCGCGACTCGACTCCTGGCATGACCGTAGGAGATCCCGCATGACCGACATCGGGAAAGGCCGGCGGCTGCCGCCAACCTGGTGGCTGCCAGCATCCTTCACTCTCCTGCTGCTTGCGTTCTCGCTGCTACCACAGTTCCGGGGCAACTCCGAACTGAGCTGGTCGGTCTGGACCGCCTGTGCGGCCCTGGTCCTCCTGCAAGCTCGCCTACTGGCGAGCTCCGCTCAGGACGGTCGCGAACTCAAGCTGAAGGTCTCCCTCATCCCCTCGCACTACGTGCAGGCCTTCGTTCAGACCTGCATCTACGTCTACTGGGGCCTGTACTGGGACCAGATGAGCAACCAGGCGGCACTCATCCTCGCGCAGATCGTCTTTGCCTACGCCTTCGACATGCTCGTCAGTTGGTCGAGGCGTAACACCTGGTACCTGGGCTTCGGGCAGTTTCCGATCATTCTGAGCACGAACTTCTTCCTCTGCTTCAAGGAAGAGTGGTTCTACCTGCAGTTCTCGATGATCGCCGTCGGCATCCTCGGCAAGGAGTTCTTCCGGTGGAACCGGGACGGCCGAAAGAGGCACATCTTCAATCCCTCGGGCTTCGCTCTGTCGGTCTTCTCGCTCGGCCTGATCCTCTCCGGGACGACGGACCTCACCTGGGGCGCCCAGATCGCGACCACCCTGGCCAACGCGCCCCACATGTATGTCGCGATCTTCATGGCCGGTCTGGTCGTCCAGTTCTTCTTCTCGGTGACGATCGTGACGCTGTTCGCAGCAGCAGCCCTGGTGTCGGCGAACCTCGTCTATTCCAGCTTCACGGGCGTCCACTTCTTCGTCGACGCCAGTATCCCGATCGCGGTCTTCCTCGGTCTTCACCTACTCGTCACCGATCCATCGACGTCTCCGCGCAGCAGGCTGGGAAGCGCGGTGTTCGGGGCGCTCTACGGACTCAGCGCCTTCGGCCTCTTCGAGTTCCTCCGCCAGGTCGACGTCCCGCTGTTCTACGACAAGCTCCTCTTCGTGCCGGTGCTCAACCTCTGCGTGCCGCTGCTCGACCGGCTGGGGAAGTCGCGCCGCGTGGAGAGCCTGCGCCTCTCGGTGCTGCTTCAGGCGACGAAGCCGCGCCGGGTGAACTACGCCTTCATGGCCGTCTGGATCGGGCTCTTCGGGTGGATGCTGGCGTCGAACTTCGTCGGCCGCACACACGAGGGCGACGATTTCAAGTACTGGCAGACCGCCTGCGACGAGGGCAAGCGGTTCGCCTGCGAGAACCTGGTCACGAAGCTGGAACTCGCGTGCGACAACGGCGGTGGCGAGGAGTGCAACCAGTTGGGCGTGCTGTTCAACCGGGGAGAGGTGGTGCCGCTCGACCCGCTGGAGGGCGTCTCCTACTTCGACCAGGCGTGCCGTACCGGTTTTCACAAGGGTTGCCAGAACGTCGCCATCCAGGCATTCTTCGACGGCAACGTGACGATGTCGTCTGCCGGGGTGTCCGACGCGATCGGGAAACTCTCGGGCGGATGCGAGGAAGGCGACAGCATGAGTTGCTTCCTGCTCGGCTATGCCCACGTGCACGGGCACGGCGTGCCGAAGAACATTGCCCTGGCCCAGGAGCTTCTCTCCACGGCCTGCAACATGGGCGAAGCCGCGGCCTGCGCGGAACTCGAAAAGGGCCTCGGAACGCTCTTTCACCCACCCCGGCAGCACACCGGACCGCCCGTAAAGGATCCCTAGTGGACAACGGCCCCGGGCGTCGCAACCCGGGGATCGTTGACGCCCATTTCGTCAAGCAGCTCCTGGAAACGTGCCTCGCCGCGCAGGTTGTCAAACGCTGGATGCACCTTGGTCCAGATAACGGCGCCAAGCTTCGCCTTCAGCGCATCTTCCAGCCACAGCAGGGCAGCTTCTTTCTCGTCGAGCCAGGAGTAGAGAAGAGCCAGGGAGAAGGGGCGTTTCTCCCCGGCATCCGCCCGCTTCAGCATCTGATCCGCTATCCAGCGCAGTGCTCCCGGTTCGCCCTCCTTCGCGTAGATGCTCCCGATCGCCTCCGCGTCTTCCACGCGACCGGTATTCCGCAGGTGGACCTGACGCTCATGGATCGCCTCGTCCGGCCGTCCCATCGCGCTGTAGCAGGCCGATAGCAGCGCGCTCACGATCGGATAGTCCTTCTCCAGGGCAAGCGTGTGACGAGCCTGCACGACCGCCTCTTCGTAGCGCCGCGCGTAGTAGAGGACCAGGCAAAGACCCTGACTGAATGTCGGCGACAGAGGATCCAACTCCGCGGCGATCCTGATCTCCCGTTCCGCCTCCTCAAGACGACCAACCGGCGCCAGCATGTGGTTCCCATACGAGTAGTGGGCGGTGCTATTGCCCGGGTCGAGTTGCAGAGCCCGCAGGTAGGCCCGTTGCGCTGCCGGCCAGTCCCACCGAAACGTGGCGCTCAGTACACCCAACGCCCGGTACGCGAGTGTCATCCGTGGTTCGCGGCACGACGGGACCGGTGTGTGGATCCAGCAGTTTCGTGCGTACGTAGTCGACAATCGCTTGCGCGATGTGCTCCTGGATCTCGAAGACGTCCCCCAGTTTCCGATCGTAGCGCTCGGACCAGAGCTGCGTGCCGTCCGAGGTCCGGGTCAGTCGCGCCGAGATCCGCACTTGGTCGCCCGCCTTGCGCACGCTGCCCTCGAGGATCGTCGATACACCCAGCTTCTCGCCCACCGCGGAAGCGCCCAGTTCTCTCAGCCGGCAGTCGAAGGAAGAAGTCCGGCCAACGACCCGCAGCCCCTCGACACCTGCCAGGGCATCGATGAGCTCCTCGGCCATCCCCTCACAGAAGAAGTCCTGGTCCGAGTCAGGACTCAGGTTGGCGAACGGCCGGACCGCGATCGATCCCTCGAGAGACGCCTCGACCGGAGCCGTGAAGCGGTAGCCGCGGCCAGGAACGGTGACGACGTACTGGGTCTTGCTGGTCTGCCCCAGGACCTTCCGCAGCACGGAGACGTTGTGGGTGAGGTTGCTCTCGTCGACCGCGCTTCTGTCCGGCCACACGATGGCAATCAGCTCCTCCTTATGCAGGAAGCGGTCGCTGTTCTCGACCAGAGCCTGCAGCGTGTCGAAGACCTTCGGCCGAACCGGAACCGGCTGCCCGTCGCGAAGCAGCCGCCGCTGACCGACATCCAGCACGTACGGTCCGAAGGAGTAGGAACGGCGACTAGGAAGCGAGAACATCGTAGGTCGGGCCGCAGGCGCCGGGAGCAGTGCGACGCGTAGCCTACCGCGAGCGCGTGAACCAAGTCCGCGATTCGTCGGCCCACTTCTCGGCATGAGCCCTGGTTGGGCAGCGCCAATCCACTACCGTCGGCCACCCGCCGTGGCCATCCCGACTAACGGCCGAAGATGCCCCTCGAGTCGAGCTCGAAGAAGGTGACGAGCCACCTGCCGTCGCGCTTGTCCACCAGCATCTCGATCCCGAAATCCAGCCCGCCCCTGATCCATCGCACTCCGGTGATCTTGGCCGTAGCGCCCTCCCACTCGACCTTCATGTCCTCACTCTTCGTCTCGCTGCCGGCAGTTGACCCGAGGTATTGGCGGAAGACCGTCTTCGAGGCGCCGCTGTCGGACCTGAAGTCCTCGCCCAGATAGGTCAACATGAGGTCCATGTCTCCGGTCTCCAGGGTCTTCAAGAGTTCACGAACAGCAACCTCTACGGCCTCGGTGTCCCGCGTGCTGCCCGCACCGGCGCTTCTCTCCGCCTGAGTATCCGTGGGCGTCGTGGGCCGGTCCCTTGCTTCCGTGACCCGCGCGGCCGCCAAGTCGAAACCTGCGAGGTGCTCCTCGTCCTTGACGTAGACCCGGGATCCGGAAAGCGCCAAGTGCGACCAGGTCGAAGAAGTCGCCACTTCCCAGGAAGCCAACTCCCGGTAGCCCGACGGATCCGCCGCGATCGCCTTGAGTTCGGCTTCATCGGTGAGGACCAGAAGGCGATCGTCCACCGCGATGACCGAAGCGTACGCCGCCCATCGTCCCGGGCTCTGCCAGACGAGCTCCCCGGTGGCGGGATCGAGACAGACGAAGGTGCCGGCCCGCTTGTTCGAGCGGAAGTACAGGTGGTCGCCGACCAGCACCGGGGAGTCCATGTAGAGCTCGGCGTCCGTCGTCGTCCATTCCTCGCTCACCGTCCAGGATCCGTCCGCCTCTGTCGGCGGCTCGACTCGAATCCCCGCGGTACCCCACTGGTAGCCGGAGAGAATGAACATGCCGTCATGACGGACCGTGGTGGGGGTGTTCTGCCAGAATGCGGTCTGGAAGTCGAGCAACCACAGCGGATCGCCATCAGTGGCGCCGACTCCGAAGAAGGAGACGTCGTCCATCGTCACGATCTGGCGAACTCCGCCATGGTCGAACACCACGGGCGAGGCGTACGCGGGCGGCCCGTCCACCCGCCACACTTCCTCTCCGGACGCCTTGTCGTAGGCAACCAGAGCGCCCTGATCTCCCTGCTCCTGGTTGCCCGTGGTCCCAATCGGGACGATGAGCAGGTTGCCTTCGATCAGCGGCGAAGAGGCGGTCCCCCAGATCGGGTACGGCTCCTCGTAGAGGTCTTCGAAGGTCTTCTCCCAGCGCACCGCGCCCGACATTGCGTCCAGGGACAGGAGGCGTTCCCGGATCCCGAAGCTGTATACCGAATCGCCTTCGGCCAGCATGGTCGACTTCGGACCCGGACCGTACTGGATGGCCGCGGTTCTGGGCACGTAGGACACCGCGTAGCTGTGCCGCCACAGTTCCTCGCCGGTCGAGGCCGAGAGGGCGAGCACGACTTCCTCTTCGCCCTGCCGCGCGTGCACGAACACGCGGTCACCAACGACGATCGGTGAGGACTGCCCGACGCCCACCCGGACCTTCCAGAGTTGATGGAGCGCCGTGGGGAGCACCGCGGGAAGCTCGCCACCGACTGCTATGCCGTCGCGATTCGGCCCCCTCCACTGCGGCCAGTCGGAACCCTGTACGGCAGAAACGAAAGCCAGTGCGCCGAGGACGACGAGCGTGGGCGACCATCCTCCGAGCAGCGGATGCGCTCCCTTCAGCTCGAGACGTACGAATTCCAATGCTCGACCCACGACCAGTACCTCCTCCGTCGATTCCAAACCATCCTAGCTGTCGAGCGCGTCGTTTCCGCCGCGCAACCTCCTAGAAGTCGAGCGACATACGCATTTCCATGGGTATTCCGTTCTGGAGAGGTACCGGCGCAACCGTTTCGGTCAGGCACTCCATTCCCAGTGAGTAGTAGAAGCCAACCGCGGGAGTATCCGAGAGGACGTCGAGGTGTAGACCGCGCAGGCCAGCGCTCTTCGCACCGTCGAGCGCCCTTTGCATCAACTGCTTGCCGATCCCCTCTCCGCGTCGCGACTCCTGAACGGCGAGTGCGTGAACGTAGTAAACAGCCGACGGAATCGCCACATTCAGGTAGCTGCACAGATAGGCGGCCCGGCCGATCTCAGCGAGTTTCTCATGCGAGACCTGGCCCGACTCGATCAGCGGCGCCCACAGGGGCGGCAACGTCTTCTTGCGCTGGGCGAACTCCGGACCGCGAAAACCGATCTCGATAGCGATGAGTTCGTCTCCTTCCACCGCAATCGTGGTGCAGTCATACGAAAACAGCGTGCCAGGTATGCGCCACGAGGCCTTGACGATCTCGTCGTAGTACTCCCGGCCCCCGAATTGGTAGTCGTACGTCGTCGGCCCGCTAGCCCAGACCAGGTCAGCGACTTCGTCTGCCCACTTCTCGGCATGAACCTCGGTTGCCTGAATGATCTCCATCCTTGTGCCCCTTCGCTGGTTGTCAGGTCTCAAGTGTTGTGGCGCCGGCAAGCAGCCAGCCGAGCCGCCTCCCGAAAGAGGATAGTTTAGGCAGCGCCAATGCACTACCGGCTGATGACAATGGCCGATATCGGCCGCGCCCCCATCGACTGCCAGGGCGCCGAAAACGAAGTCCGAGCCCGGATCGCGGACCTTGGAGCGAGCGCGATCCTCGCCTTCGACGGCGAGCAGCACGTGGGCCAACTCCAGTTCCGGCGGTATGACCCGTCACTGCGCTCCCCGAGCGGCATCATGGATCCGTTGTACTGGGGCGACTTTGGCCAGGCGAACGCCCCATCCCTGCCATCGGGGACGCTGAACCTGTTCTGCTACCACGTGGGCCAGTTGGAGAGCGGCGACGCTCGCGATCCCCGCTACCACGGGCGGGGTATCGGCATCGCCCTGCTCAAGGAGTTCCTCCGCTGGGCCGACGCCGCAGGCGTCGAGGCGACCGTAGCCAAGGCCGTGCCGCCCTTCAGGCCCCTGGGGGTGTTCATGGGCGGCCACCCCGCCTCGATCTACGAGGAGCATGGCTTCGAGACCGCAGCCCGCTGGTGCGACCGTGACCTTCGCGACCGGCTCCCCGACGTTCTGGCCGGGGAGCACGGCGACAAGCTCGGTCGAGCTCTGCGCCGCCTCTGCGATCAGGGCTTTACTCTCGACGCGCTGGCCGAAGTGGCGATGGTCGTGCGGCGCCGACCCTAGACGGCGCGGCGGACTCATCGCTACTCCTGGCCGCTGATGCGCCTGGAGTCGAAGTCCATGAAGGTGACGAGCCACTTTCCGTCGCGCTCGTCCACCAGCATCTCCAGTCCGAAGTCCAGCCCGTTCGTAATCCACCGCACCCCTGTGACTCTGGCCGTCGCACCCTGCCATTCGACCTTCATGTCCTCGCTCTTCGTCTCGGTACCGGCAGTTGACCCGAGGTACTGGCGGAAGACAGCCTTGTCAGCGCCGCTGTAGGACCTGAAGTCCTCACCCAGATAGGTCCACATGAGGTCCATGTCTCCGTTCCCCATGGCCTTCAACATCTGACGGACGGCCACCTTCACAGCCTCCGTATCCTGCGCGCCGCCGGCGCTGCCCTTCTCCGCCCGGGCGACGGCGGTCCCGGCAGGCCGGTCCTTTGCTTCCGTGACCCGCATGGAGGCCAGGTCGAATCCTGCGAGGTGCTCCTCGTCCTTCACGTACACCCGGGATCCGGAAAGCGCGAGGTGCGACCAGGTCGTACTGTCGGCCACCTCCCAGGAGGCCAACTCCTGGTAGCCAGACGGATCCGCCGCGATCACCTTCAGTTCGGCTTCGTCGGTGAGCACGAGCAGACGATCACCCACCGCGATCACCGAGGCGTACGCCGCCCATCGTCCCGGGCCCTGCCACACGAGTTCCCCAGTGGCGGGATCCAGGCAAACGAAGGCGCCGGCCCGCTTGTTCGACCGAAAGTACAGATGGTCGCCGACCAGCACCGGCGAATCCATGTAGAGCTCGACGTCCGTCGTCTTCCAGACCTCGCTCACCGACCAGGCCCCGTCCGCCTCGGCCGGCGGCTCGACCCGGATCGCCGCGGTACCCCACTGGTAGCCGGAAAGAATGAACATGCCGTCATACCGGATCGTGGTCGGGGTGTTCTGTTGGAACGCGGTCTCGAAGTCGAGCGACCACAGCGGATCGCCATCAGTGGCCCCGACTCCGAAGAAGGACACGTCGTCCATGGTCACGATCTGGCGAACACCCCCATGCGTGAAGGCCACGGGCGAGGCGTACGCAGGCGGACCGTCCACTCGCCACACTTCCTTCCCGGTCGCCTTGTCATAGGCAACCAGGGCGCCCTCATCTCCCTGCTGCTCGTTGCCCGTGGTCCCAATCGGGACGATCAGCAGGTTGCCCTCGATCAGAGGCGACGAAGCCGTTCCCCAGATCGGGTACGGCTCTTCGTAGAGGTCTTCAAAGGTGTTCTCCCAGCGCACCGCGCCCGAGTCGGCGTCCAGGGCAAGAAGACGCTCCCGGATGCCGAAGGCGTAGAGCGAATCGCCTTCAGCCAGCATGGTCGACTTCGGACCCGGGCCATACTGGATGGCCGCAGTTCTGGGCACGTAGGAGGCTGCGTAGCTGTGCCGCCACAATTCCTCGCCCGTCGCCGCCGACAGGGCAAGCACCACTTCCTCCTCGCCCTGCCGCGCGTGGACGAACACGCGGTCGCCAACGACGATCGGAGAGGACTGGCCGCCCCCCACCCGGACCTTCCAGAGTTGATGGAGCGCCACGGGAAGCAAGGCGGGAAGCTCGCCACCGGCTGCGATGCCGTCGCGATTCGGTCCCCGCCACTGCGGCCAGTCGGAGCCCTGTACGGCTGAAACGAACACCAGCGAGCCGAGGACGACGAGCGTTGGCGCCCATCTTCCGATCGGTGAATGTGCTCCCTTCACCTCGACACGTCCAGATTCCGATGCTCGGCTCATGCCCGATCCCTCCTGTCGCGCCTATGGGATGCCTGCTCTGCCTCAGTCGGTACTAGCTAGGATAGCGACACGTTCTCCTAGTCCCTCTTGAGGAGTCAAGGGCCTTTTGTTAGCGAACCTGAACAAATGTTTGCACGCCGAACGGCGGCACCCACCCTTCCAACAGCGGACACGGCGCTCTTCTTGTTCGTGTTGTTCGCGCCCTCTGAGACGCTCCGAGCCGAAACCTGCTAGGGTACGCGCTTCCCGCGCCCCGGACGACCGCGGCCGGCGCACAAAGATCGCCAGCATCAGCAACGCGAAGGAAGACGGAAGATATGGCCACGAAGGCATCGGTCGCCAAGAACGAGCGCCGCAAGAAGATTGTCGAGAGGTACCGGGAGCGCCGGACCGAGTTGCGCTCCCTGGTCAGGGATCAGCGCCTGCCCCCCGAACAGCGCTTCGAAGCGCAGCTCCTGCTGAACAAGCTGCCGCGCGACTCGAGCCCGGTCCGGATACGCAACCGCTGTGTCGTCACCGGTCGCCCGCGGGGCTACTACCGCAAGTTCGGCCTGTCGCGTATCGCGCTGCGGGATCTCGCCCTGCGCGGCGAGCTTCCCGGCGTCATCAAGGCGAGCTGGTAGCGACGCTAGGGGCTTGCGCGGTAGAACATCCGCGGAACAATGGGGTAGTCCGATCTTCCTGCCGCGCACGCTGCTAGCGCAGCGCGGCGGCGAGTACATCGAGCATGCGCTGCTCGTCCTTCGACACCGCGCCGAGCCCGAGGAAGCCGCCGGCGGCTTCGGCGACCTTCTGCGCCCGGCCGAGGATGTCGCCCCGCACGGCTTCGGCGTCCGACTCGCTGAGTTCGGCGACGAGAGCGCCGGCGTAGCCCTTCCAGGCCTCGAGCAGCTCGGCGCCGGGGCGCTGCTCGAGCCACGCCGAGAGCAGTCCGGCGGCAGCCGACCCCTCGGTCACCCCGGCTTCCTTCGCGGCGCGGAGGATGGCGTCGCGTTCGCCGGCGTCCATCGCATGGTCGGCCCACGCCACCTCGATCAAGGGCGCCAGGCCCACGGCGACCAGGACTTCGCTGTGCACCCCCGCGTCAAGAAGCGCGCCGAGCGCTTCCCGATGGTCGATCCCTGAGGCCGCGGCCAACTCGTCGATCTGCTGTTCGCGCTCCTTCTGCACGCGCAGATCCTCGATCAGCTTGCGGTCCATGTTCTGGAAGAAGGCCTCTTCCAACGACTGTCCGCGTTCACGGAGCGAACTGCTGCTCATCTGGCTTGCTTCCTTGTCTGATCCAGGGCGAAAAGGCTTGCCGCGGCGGCCGATCTGCGGCCGCGACCGGCCGGAGCCGCGGCATCGTAGCACCACGGCGCAGGCCACGGAACTTGCCGATCCGGCCGCCCGAGCCATTGCCGGTGCTACTCTCAGCAACCCTCATTTCAAGCGTCCGAGGGACGCGACAGCATTACCTCTCAAGGGAGGCACCGCCCATGTTGAACCGCCGTGCAACGGGTCTCGCGCTGGTCCTGCTCACCCATCTGCTTCTCGCCCTGCTGGTCGCTCCGGTCGGCGCTCAGACGGTCACGATCTGCGCGTCGCCGTTCTTCCTGGACGCCCTTGCTGACCTGGGAGAAGAGCACGCGAATCTCCGCCTGCTCGGGGTCGACGACGACCTGGACCCTGGCGACTGCGACGGCCTGATCGCCGGCTACCGCGGCATCGAGAACTTCCTGGTCGCCGACAGCAAGCTGCGCTGGATCCAGAGCAACTCGGCCGGTGTCGAGGGCTTCGTCAGCATCCCCGACCTGCGCGACAGCGACATCGTGCTGACCAACGCGAAGATCATCCAGGGCCCCGAGATCGCCGACCACGCCTTCGCCCTGCTGCTGAACTTCACCCGCAACATCAAGGCGTTCAACGCCCAGATGTCCGAAGGCTGGAACACGCGCCGCGAACTGCCGATGATCGAGCTCTCCGGCAAGACGGCCCTGGTCATCGGCCTCGGCGGCATCGGCACCCAGATCGCACAGCGCGCCGCGGCGTTCGGCATGACCGTGCTCGCCGTCGATCCGAAGGACGTACCGATCCACCGCGACGTGGCCTACGTCGGCAAACCGGACGAACTCGACGACCTGCTGCCCAGGGCCGATGTCGTCTTTTCCTCGGTGCCGCACACCCCGGCTTCGGAGGGGATGATCGGCGCCCGGCAGTTCGAGTTGATGAAGGAGGACGTGTACTTCATCAACATCTCGCGCGGGAAGATCGTCGACACGGACGCCCTGGTCGCGGCGCTCGAGAGCGGCAAGGTCCGCGCCGCCGGCCTCGACGTCACCGATCCCGAACCGCTGCCGGCCGACCATCCGCTGTGGTCCATGTCGAACGTCACGATCACGCCGCATCTCGCGACGATCTCCGACCGGCTCGAAGAGCGACGGATGCAGTTGCTGCGCGACAACATCACCCGTTTCGCGACCGGCAGACCGCTGCGCAACGTCGTCGACAAGCAGGCGGGCTACTAAGTAGCTTGCGCCGCAGAAGGGGATTCAACTCTTCGTGGTCTCTTGCCGCGCAAGCTACCAGCGCTGACGCCGTTCGTGGCGAAAGCGCCGCTGGGCACGGTACTCGCTCTCCTGCTCTGCAGCGCCGCCGCCGCGCAGCAGACGGCCGACCTCTCCGCGCGGCTGCTCGATCCGTTCGCGTTCCGCCACATCGGACCGATCGGCAACCGGGTCTCGGCCGTAGCCGGAGTGCCCGGCGACGAGGGCGGGTACTACGCCGGCGCCGCCCTGATCGCGGCGCTCGGCCACGCCTACGGGCCACAGGAACGCGACGAGGCGGGGCGCGGCGTCTTTCGCACCACCGACGGCGGCGCCACCTGGACCGACCTCGCCGCCGGCCTGCCCCGCGGCCCGCTCGGCAACGTCCACTGCATCCGTGAGGACCCGGAGCAACCCGGGCTCCTGTTCCTGGGCGCCGAGAACGCGCTCTGGGTCTCCTTCGACGACGGCGCCGCCTGGCGGCGACTCTCCCGCCGCAGCGACGGCGGCGCGAACCTGCCGCCGGCGCCGGTGCACTGGATCGAAGTCCAGGCGCCTTCTTCGACCCGCGGCTCACCGGCACCGGCCAGGACTCGCTCCGCTGGGAGCGTCGGCTCTACGCGCGGCTCACCTACCTCGCACGCTCGGTCGGCCAGGCCGACGCGCGGCCGACCGACCAGCAGGTCGCGGTCTGGCGACGACTCCAATCCCAACTCGCCGAGCAGGAGGACCGTTTCGAGGCTACTCTTGCCGGCCCGCTGGCGGACCTGAACCAAGCGCTGGCCGACGGCGGCTTCCTCGTCCTGGACCCCCGATGACTTCCACCTTGTTCCCCGCTCCCGCCGTCCTCGAGACCGCGGCGCCGATCCGGCGCCGCATCGAAGCCGCCGGCACCGAACTCCAGATCTACGAGTGGGGGGACCGAAGCCGGCCGGCGATCCTCCTCGCCCACGGAATCCAGGACTTCGCCCTCACCCTGGCGCCGGTCGCGGAAGCGAGTTCGCCGAGCAGGGCACGCGCCCTCTGGCCTCTGGCGGGCTGGAGTGGAAGTGGGATCCCCAGGTGGTGACGACCTGGATGTCGAACGCGCCGGAGGCCTCCGAGGAACGCTGGAGCTGGGTCACCTGCCCAGCCCTCATCCTCACCGCCGCCCTCGCAAACGAATTCTGGAGCGGCCGCCGCGGCGTCGACGAACAACACGCCACCCCCGAACCTGACGAAATCGCTCGCCGCGTCGCCCTCTTCCGCCGCGGCGAACACGAAGAGATCGCCGAAGCCGGCCACATGGTCCACTACGACGCGCCGGACGAGCTCGTCCGGTCGATTCGCCGGTTCCTGGACCGGCTGCCGCCGGCGTAGCGGCGGCGCGGCGGCCCTTAGGCTTAGGGAGCTTCGCCCTCTCCGAGCATCCGGCGTAGCAAGTCGGCGAGGCGGTAGCCGGCCAGGGCAGCCCGCTGGAGGGCGGTGTCGTAGGCCTGGTCGGCGTACGCGGCTGGTGGTGCGGCGCCGCGTGCCAGGTCGGTGGGATAGAGAGACTTGCGGACGATCTGGTTGGACTCCTGCGCCCAGGCTTCGAAGTCGCCGGACTTGAGTTCGGCGCGGGTGGCGTCATCGAGCGGGTGGCGTGAGCGGGCCTCAACGGCGATCCGGTCCTTGAGACCTTCGAACTCGCGGGCGCGGACTTCGCCGAGGGCTGCCCTTAGCTGCTCCGGGGTGGGCGGCCCGCCGGTTTCGCGCGCGAGTTCGGTGGCTAGGCGCCGCCGATGCTCGGCCCAGAATTGCCCGTCCAGGGCGCCGTCCCAGAACGCGTGGAGGTTGCGGTTCCCTTCGTCGAGGCCGAAGCCGTTGCCGCCGCGGTCCCCTTCGCGCTCGTCGCGGCGTTCGGTGACCCGCGAGGCGGCGTGAAGCGGTTGGTGGACATCGCCGGCCAAGTGGAAGATCCAGGCCAGGTGGATCGCGCGCTTGTCGGGCCTGCCGGACGTGTCGGCGACCGACAGGGCCAACTCCTGCAACTGGCTGACGACGTTCGGTTCGGGCACCGGCAGATCCGTGTCGTGCGCCGATCCATCCGCTCCCTGGCGCCAGGTCCAGCCGATGTAGTGCCAGGTCGGCCGGTTGTACTTCTCGAGTTCGCGCGCGAGGTCCGCCCAGTAGGCCGCCCGCTCGAACAGGATGCGGTCGCCGTCTTCCGTGCTCTCGGCCGAATCCAGACGGTAGGCGAAGCGTCCGCAGCCGCGGCGACGGTCCTGGTTGAGGTCCAGACAGTGCATGAGGCTGTCCCGTGGCGCCTGCCGGAACAACGCCACGACCCGTTCCCGGACCTCCGGTTCGAGCTCCTGCCAGGCGATCCGGGCAACGAGTTCGTGGCCGAAGTCGTTCCAGGCGTGGGCCGGCGTGGCCAGGGAGAGAAGAAGCGCGACCAGGGCGATCGGATTCCATCTTCGTGTGAGCATGGTCGGAGTCTAGCGACGGATGCCATTGATACAGTGCCCGCCGGTCCGATCCCCGGGGAAGCCTGCTTTACCGTGCCCAGCGTTCAGAACTTCACGCTCTACGACGTCCTCGTCCGTAACGCGACGGCGTTCGGCGACCGGCTCGGCCTGGTCACCGAGGATGGCGAGGAGCGGAGCTTCGCCGAGCTGCGCAGCCGAGTGGATGCCCTTGCCGCGGGCCTGGCCGGTCTCGGTCTGACCACCGGGGACCGGCTGGCGGTCCTGGCCCAGAACTCGGCGGCCTACGTGGAGCTGTACTTCGCCTGCGCCCGCCAGGGCATCGTGGTCTACCCGGTCAACTGGCGTCTCCAAAAGGGCGAGATCGAGCTCCTGATCCGCGAGCGGGCGAAGCCGAACGCCTTCGCGGTCGGTGCCGGCTTCCTGGACTTCGTGCCGGGCGGACCCGGAGACGATGCGATTCGGCATTGGTTTCAATTCGGCGCCGATCCGGCGTCGGGCTACGCCTCGCTCGATTCGCTCTACGCCGGCGACGACACGGCCCGGGATTTGCCGCGACCCGATGTGGCGGCAGACGAACCGTTCGCGGTCATCGCGACCGCCGCCGTCGACGTCATCCCGCGCGGCGCCCTGCTCAGCCACTCGAACCTGGTCTGGGCCAACCTGCAGGAGATCGCGTCCCTGGGGCTCGACGGTTCCGACCGCAACCTGGTCGCGCTGCCGCTCTTTCACATCGCCGCGCTCGGCCACCTGCTGAGCGTCCTGCACGCCGGAGGCGCGAACGTGATCACGGCGAAGTACGACCCCGCGCAGGCGGTCGAACTGATCGACCGCCACCAGGTCACGATGATCAGCGACTTCCCGCCGGTGCTCGCCACGTTGCTCGACGCGGCCGCCGAAGCAGGCAGCAAGCTGCCCAGCCTGCGCCACGTCACCGGCCTCGATTCGCCGGCGACGATGGAGCGGCTTCACAACGAGACCGGCGCCACCTTCTGGGCCGGCTTCGGGCAGTGCGAAACGAGCGGTTTCGTGACGATCCAGAACGCCCGCGAGCGCCTCGGCTGTGCCGGCAAGGCGGCCGAACTGTGCAGCGTACGCCTGGTCGACGACGACGAGCGCGAGGTGCCCGCCGGCGAGGACGGCGAGATCGTCGTGCGCGGACCGCTCGTGTTCCTGGGCTACGACGGGCAGCCCGACGTCACCGCCCACACCTTCCGCGGCGGCTGGCACCACACCGGCGACATCGGCCGCTTCGACGAGGACGGCAACCTGTTCTACGTCGCCCGCAAGCCCGAGAAGGAGCTGATCAAGCCCGGCGGCGAGAACGTCTATCCGGCGGAGGTCGAGGCGGCCATCCTCGAACTGGACGCGGTGCGCGCCGTCTGCGTCTTCGGGGTCAGCGACGACCGGTGGGGCGAGGCGATCCGCGCCGTCGTCGAAGCGGACCCGGAGGCCGGTCTCGACCAGGAAGCCGTGCGGGAGCACGTCGGCTCAAGCATCGCCCGGTTCAAGCGGCCGCGCGATGTGATCTTCACCAGCGAACTGCCCCGCTCGGACGGCGACCAGGTCGACCGAGCCGCCGTCAAGGACCGCTGGGGAGACGCGTAGGCCACCGTGGCGGGACCGCCGCGGGCTGAAGTCGACCTGGAGGTCACCGGGATCGAGAACGCGATCCTCGACCTGCTGGTGCGGGTCGAGGACCGGCACCTGGACGAGATGGGTCTCGACAAGGGGATCATGAAGCTCGTTTCCGCCGACGAGCAGAACGCGATCCTCGACCAAGTCCTCAACCGGGATGGCGCAGTCCTCGAGCCCGAGATCGAGGCCGGCGGCTCCTGCGCCAACGTGCTGCGCGCCGCCTCCCTGCTCGGGGTGAACGCCAGCTACAGCTCAGCCATCGCGGACGACGACACCGGCCGCCTGTTCGAACGCGGCCTGACCGCGAGCCGGGTGCGGAATCGGCTGGCGCGGATCGACGGCGTGACCGGCACCTCCGTCGTCCTGGTCACTCCCGACGGCGAACGGACGATGAACACGCACCTCGGCGTCTGCCGCCAGTACCGCGCCGAACACGTACCCGAGGACGACATCCGCCGGTCGCGCATCTTCTTCACCACCGGCTACATCTGGGATACGCCGAGTCAGATCGACGCGATAGAACACGCCATCGAGGTGGCGCGCGACGCCGGCGTCAAGCTGGCGATCGACCTCGCCGATCCGTTCGCGGTCGGGCGCTCGAGGGACCACCTGCTCCGCCACAAGGAACACGGTTTCGACATCCTGTTCGCGAACGCCGAAGAAGCGCGGATGATGACCGGCCTGAAGCCCGAGGCCGCGGCCCGCGAACTGAGCGAAACGATCGACGTGGTCGCGGTCAAGGACGGCGTCCGCGGCGCCTGGGTGCGCCGGGGCGATGAAGTCCACCACGTCCCCGCCCACAAGGTCGAGGTGGTCGATACCACCGGCGCCGGCGACTGCTTCGCTGCCGGCTTCCTCTACGGACACCTGCGCGAACTGCCGATTCGCACCTGTTGCGAGATCGGCATCGCCATGGCCGCCGATACGATCACTCATCTGGGCGTCAAACTGTCGCCTGACATCCGCGAACGCCTGACATCAATCGAACACCAGCAGCAGCAACGGCAACGGCAACGCCAACAGCAACAGCAAGCCGCTCAGTGACAGGAGAGCGCTCATGAATCGGCACACCGCTCGCATCGAGGATCCGTCCGCACCACGGGCAGCAACAAAGCGCAAGAGCCTGCGGTCGACCGTCGCCGCTGCGTTCTGCTGCGTCGCCGCCGCCGCACTGCTGGCGCCGACCGCCCTGAGCGCCCAGGAAACGACCGCGATCGAGCCGCACGACGTGGCGAGCCTGCGCAGTGTCGGCACAGTCGAGCTCTCGCCGGACGGCAGCCTCGCCGCCTACCTGCTGGCCGTGCCCCGGCGGCCGCTCGACGAAGACAGCGGCTCGTCCTGGACCGAGCTCCACGTCCTCGACATGAGCGAACCCGGCTCCTCGCGTCCGTACATCACCGGCGAGGTCAACGTCGGGCGCCCGACCTTCCGGGGCAACGGCGAGGTCCTGTACACGGCCCGCCGCGCCTCCGACAAGACGTCGGCGCTCTACGGCATCCCCCTCGGCGGCGGTGAGAGCCGCAAGCTGGTCGAGCACCCGGTCGGCATCGGCGCCTACGTCCTGTCGCCGGACGGCAGCCGGGTCGCCTTCCTGGCTCGGGAGGAGACGGACAAGGACCTGAAGGAGCTCCGCGACCAGGGATTCAACCAGGAGATCTACGAAGAGGACCGTCCCCTGACCCGGCTCTGGGTCGCCGACGTCCCCGCGCTCGACGCCGACCGGCATGACGAGGCGTCCAAGCCCGTCCTGGTCGAGGCGGTCGAGGGATCCGTGCTCTCCGTGCTCTGGAGCCCGACCGGCGACCGTCTGGCCGCGGTCACCACTCCGACCTCACTCATCGACGACTCCTACACCAGCAAGAGCGTCGTGGTCGTCGATGCCCCCGCCGGCGAAGAACTCTCCGTCGCGGGTTCCTTCCGCGCCGTCGGCAAGCTCGGCGCGGTCGCGTTCAGTCCAAACGGCCAGCGCATCGCCGCGGTCTCGGCGGCCGACCCGAACGACCCTGCGGCGGGCCGCCTGATCGTGCTGGAGACCCATGACGGCGAGCCGAGCGATCTGCTGCCCGACTTCGAGGGGCACGTCGCCGCCTTCGCGTGGGAGGACGAGGAGCACCTGCTCTACAGCGCGTCCGTCGGCGTCTGGAGCACCTTCGGCAGGGTCTCCGCCTCTGGCCAGGCGACGACGCTGATCGAGCCCGGCGGTCCGATCAGTCTCAGCTTCAGCCGGGCCAGGGGCGGCGGCGCGCTGGCCCTGGTCTCGGAAGGCCCGGATCACCCGCGCGAGATCTACCGCTACGACCCGGCGGATCCGCAGACCGCGCCGGTGCGCATGACAAACTCGAACCCGTCGCTCGACGAGCTGACCCTCGCCCGCCAGGCGGTCATCCGGCACAGCACACCCGACGGCCTGGAACTCGAGGGCCTGCTGATCTACCCGCTCGACTACGAGGAGGGACAGCGCTACCCGCTGATCCTGATCGTGCACGGCGGCCCGGAGAGCCACTACAGCAACGGCTGGCTGACCAGCTACTCGAACCTCGGG
Organism: Candidatus Multivorans sp.; assembly: GCA_965238135.1. GTDB lineage: Bacteria > Acidobacteriota > Thermoanaerobaculia > Multivoradales > Multivoraceae > Multivorans. The sequence goes on from OZ250177.1 coordinate 2,010,013, forward strand.
CAACTCGCCGCCGCGCGCGGCTTCGCCGCCTTCTACCCGAACTACCGGGGCAGCACCGGACGCGGTGTTGCGTTCTCCAAGCACGGTCAGGCCGCAGCGGCCGGCAAGGAGTTCGAGGATCTGATCACCGCCGTGGACCATCTGATCGACCTCGGCCTCGTCGACCGCGACCGCGTCGGCATCACCGGCGGTTCCTATGGCGGCTACGCCTCGGCCTGGGGCACGACCTTCTACTCCGACCGCTTCGCCGCCGCCATCCCCTTCGTGGGCATCTCGAACAACATCTCCAAGATGGGCACGACGGACATCCCGGAGGAGATGCACCTCGTCCACCACCGCAAGCGGCTCTGGGCCGACTGGGACTACTTCACGAAGAGCAGCCCGATCTACTACGTCGAACGCAACCGCACGCCGACCCTGATCCTGCACGGCAAGGAGGATCCGCGGGTTCACCCCAGCCAGTCGATGGAGCTGTACCGGCACCTGAAGACCCTGGGCCAAGCCCCGGTGCGGCTCGTCTTCTACCCGGGCGAGGGGCACGGCAACCGCCGTTCGGCAGCGCGCTTCGACTACATGTTGCGCACGCTGCGGTGGATGGAGCACTACCTCAGCGGCCCCGGCGGCGAGCCGCCGCCGCGGGAGATCGACTACGCGGTCTACCTGCCCTGGGCCGACAAAGCCGACGAGGGCGACGAGGGAACCCCCGAAACCGAGGCGACCGGCGGCGACGAGTGAGCCTGCACCGTCCACACGGCTTCAGCCTCCACGCCGCTCGCTCCTGCGCGGTCGCCGGCTGCCTGTTGCTCGGGGCAGCAGCGTGCGTCCAGGAGACCCCCGAAGCCGTCGAACCGGCGCCCGAGGTCGCCGCCGAGCGGCCGGTCTGGAAGCCGCCCGCGCCCCCGCCGCCACCGAAGAGCTGCGGCACCGGCTGCCTGGAGGGCAAGGGCAACGCCGAGGTCCGATTCCAGATGGACGGCGGCGATTACACGGCGTCCATCAGCGTCGAAGGCAACGAGGGCCTGTTCGCGATCGGAACGCCGCTCAACATCTCAGAGAACACGACGAACTGGTCGGGCATCAGGACGTTCTTCAACCCCGAACCCGGCGTCTACCCACTGAGGATCCGGGCCACCGGAAGGTGGACTCTCAGCATCTCGAAGGGAAAGCAATCCTATGTGGACGGCTAATCCGCCATGAGGTGGGGCGTGCTCCTGCTCCTGGCCGCGGCGTGGCTGTCCTGGTCGGGGCACTACACCTTGGGCGAGTGGCTGATCGCGCTCTTCGGGCTGGCCTCCTGTCTGTTCGTATGGCGCCTGTACCTGGCGCTCGACCGGGCCGCGGGCGGCGACTCCGAGTTCTTTCACCCTTGGGCCTGGCTGCGGCTGCCGCGCTTCCTGATCGCCTTCGTGTCCAAGGTCGCGATGGCGAACCTGCACGTCGTGAGGCTGATCCTGGCCCCTGGCAGCCAACTCCACCCGCGGCTCAGGCGCGTTCGCGCCAGCCAGAAAACGTCCTTCGGCCAGGTTCTGTACGCGAATTTCATCACCCTCACGCCTGGCACGATCACACTCGACCTCCGGGACGGCGAGCTGCTCGTCTACGCGCTCGACGCGGAGAGCGAGGCGGACGTGGTGGACGGTTCGATGGACCGCGACGTGCTCCGCCTGGAGGGACGGTCGACGTGATGTACACGGCGGCAATGGCCGCGATCGTGGTGACGATGTTCCTGGCGCTCGCCCGCGCCGCCATCGGCCCCACCGTGTTCGACCGCATCCTGGCGGTGAACATGTTCGGCACCAAGACGGTGCTGCTGATCGCGGTCAGCGGCTTTCTGATGGGGCGGCCCGAGTGGCTCGACCTCGCCCTCGTCTACACCCTGGTCAACTTCACCGGCACGCTCGCGGTGCTGCGCTTCGCGCGCTTCGGCAACCTGGCCCGCGACGACCGCAGCCTCGGCAGCGACGACCGCAGTCTTTCCCGCAACGACCGGAAGGCGGACGCCCCATGAATGGCGCGCTCGACGTGGTGACCGTGGTCCTGCTGGTGATCGGCGGGCTCTTCTGCATCGTCGGCGGCATCGGCCTGCACCGGTTCTCGGACTTCTACCAGCGGACCCACGCCGCGTCGGTCACGGACACCGCCGGCGCCGGCCTGATGCTCCTGGCATTGATGTTCCAGGGCGGCCTGTCCATGGTCACCGTGAAGCTGCTCCTGGTGCTCGTCTTCCTGCTCTTCACCAGCCCCGCCATCGCGCATGCGCTGGTCAAGGCGGCCCACGGTCACGGTCTGGCGCTCGAACTCGAAGTGTCCGGCGACGACGCGGCCAATGCACCAACGCCCGACGAGTCCGGCGCGACAACCGGCGGAGAGTGACGATGCCGCCGGTCGAACTCCTGCTCATGCTGCTGCTCCTGGCGACCGTCGTCGTCGTGGCCCGGCTCGAGGACCTGTTCGCCGCCGCCATGCTGACCGGCATCGCCAGCCTGCTGGCCGCCGGCCTGTTCGTGCTCATGGACGCGGTCGACGTCGCCTTCACCGAGGCAGCCGTGGGCGCCGGAATCTCCACCGTGCTCTTCCTCGGCGCGCTGAGCCTGACCTCGCGGCGTGAGAGGCAGGGGCGGACTCGCATCGCGCCGCTGATCATCGTCGTCGCTACCGGAGCGGTGCTGATCTACGGCACCTGGGACATGCCGGCCTACGGCGATCCCGACGCCGTGATCCACCACTACCTGGCCCCGGACCTCATTGCGGAGACCGAGGAGAAGATCCACATCCCCAACATCGTCACCGCGATCCTGGCCAGCTTCCGCGGCTACGACACGCTGGGCGAAGTCACCGTGATCTTCACCGCCGGGGTCGGTGTCGCGCTGCTCCTGGGCGGCCTGAGCCGGCGCCGGAAGGAGGAGGAGCCGTGAGGCCGGTCCGCGTCCGCGAAATGCCGGTGCTCCGGGTCATCGCCCGGGCGCTGGTGCCGATGATCCTGCTGTTCGCGCTCTACGTGCAGTTCCACGGCGACTTCGGCCCCGGCGGCGGCTTCCAGGCCGGCGTGATCTTCGCCGCGGGTCTCATTGTCTACGCCCTGATCTTCGGCCTGGCGCCCCTCCAGCAGGTCGTTTCTCCGATCCTGACCGAGCGGCTGATGGCGGCGGGCGTGCTGCTCTACGGCGCGGTCGGCGTGGTGGCGATGTTCCTGGGCGGCACGTTCCTCGACTACTCCGCGCTCGACCCGCTCACCACGGGCCACCACGGCCAGCACCTCGGCATCATCGTCATCGAGCTCGGCGTCGGCATCGCCGTCGCGGCGACGATAATGCGCGTCTACTACGCCTTCGTGAGTCGCCACCTCGGCAGCCACCGGGAGACCAGTGAGACGGCGCCCGGCGCCGGCATCGACGCCGCGGGAGACGCGCCATGACCCTGCCGGAAGCGCTCACCAATCTGTGGGCCTACTGGCTCATCGTCGCGCTGATGATGGTCGGGCTCTACATCGTCATCGCGCGCGACAACCTGGTCAAGAAGGTCATGGGGCTGAACATCTTCCAAGCAGCGGCGATCCTCTTCTACGTGTCGATGGCCAAGGTCGCCGGCGGCACGGCGCCGATCGTTCCCCAGGACGCGGGTCACGGCGCCGGCCATGGCGGCCACGATGTCGTCTACTCGAACCCCCTGCCCCATGTGCTGATGCTGACCGCGATCGTGGTCGGCGTCGCCACCACCTCCCTGGCGCTCGCCCTGGCCGTCCGCATCCACCGCGAGTACGGCACCGTCGAGGAGGACGAGGCGGTCGCGTGGGACATGGAACACGGATGAGTTGCCCGGGATGACCGAGCACATCGTCGTCCTCGAAGTCGTCCTGCCGCTGCTGGCGGCGCCGGCGTGCGTGCTGCTCCGCCACCCGCGCGTTACCCGCCTGTTCAGCCTCGGCGTCGTCGCGGCGTGCTTCGCGATCGCGGTGGCGCTCCTCGTCGAGGTTCGCGGCGGCGGCGTCATCTCCTACCAGCTCGGTGGCTGGCCGCCGCCGCTCGGCATCGAGTACCGGGTCTCCACCGTCAACGCCTACCTGCTCACCCTGGTCACGGCGATGGCCCTCGTCGTGCTGAGTTTCGACTCACGCGGCGGTCCGACGCGAGTGCCCGAAGCGCGCCGCCACCTCTACTACGCCGTGTTCCTGCTCTGCATCTGCGGCCTGCTCGGGATCACGATCACCGGCGACGCCTTCAACATCTTCGTCTTCCTCGAGATCTCGTCCCTGTCGTCCTACATCCTGGTCAGCCTCGGCGGCCACCGGCGCGCCCTCATGTCGGCCTTCTACTACCTCGTCATGGGCACGATCGGCGGCGTCTTCTTCATGCTCGGCGTCGGCCTGCTCTACCAGGAAACGGGCACCCTGAACCTCCGCGACATCGCCGAGCGGCTCGATCCGTCGCTCGAGGCTCGCGGCACGGTCCTGGCGCTCGCGTTGCTCGTGGTCGGCATCTCGATCAAGCTGGCCGTCTTCCCCCTGCACCACTGGCTGCCGAACGCCTACTCCTTCGCACCGCCCAAGGTCAGCGCCTTCCTGGCCGCCACCGCCACCAAGGTCTCCTTCTACCTGCTGGCGATGATCCTGTTCACGATCTTCGGCGCGCCCTTCGTGTTCGAAGAACTCCGCCTGCAGGTGGTTCTCCTGCCGCTCTCGATCCTCGCCATGTTCCTGGCCTCCGGCGCGGCGATCTTCCAGACCGACCTGCGCCGGTTGCTCGCCTACTCGAGCGTCGCCCAGATCGGCTACATGACCCTCGGCCTCTCGACCGCGAACGCCACCGGCCTGGCCGGCGCTCTGGTCCACCTGTTCAACCACGCGGTGATGAAGGGCGGCCTGTTCCTGGTCGTCGCCTGCCTGCTCTACCGGGTGGGCTCCGTCCACCTCGACGCTCTCGCCGGGATCGGGCGCCGCATGCCGCTGACCGGCGCCGCCCTGGTGGTCGGGGGCTTGAGCCTGATCGGCGTCCCGGGCACGGTCGGTTTCGTCAGCAAGTGGTACCTGGTGTCCGGCGCCCTGGAGCGCGGCTGGACCGCGGCGGCGGTGCTCATCCTGCTGAGTTCGCTGCTGGCCGTGGTCTACGTCGGCCGGGTGATCGAGGTCGTCTACTTCCGTCGCCCATCCGCAACCCAACCCATCGACCACATTCGCGAAGCCCCGTTCGGCATGCTGGCGCCGACCTGGATCCTGATCGGGGCCGCGGTGGTCTTCGGTCTGACCACGAAGTGGACCTACGGCGTTGCCGCGGAGGCCGCGCAACTCCTGCTGGCGGGCGGCATCTAAACCCGATGAGCACCGAAACCACGATTCTGGTTGCGTTGCTGCTGCCGCTCGCCGCGGCGGTGTCCTGCCAGGTCTTCGGCCGCCTCGGGCATCCGAACCTGCGCGACTTGGCGACGCCGCTGATCGGAGTCTGCACGTTCGCCGCCGTCTGGCAGATCGGCGCCGATGTCCTGGCGGGCGGCCGGCCGGAGCTTGTCCTGCTGGAGGTGCTGCCCGGAGTCGAGCTGGCGTTCCAGGTGGAGCCGCTCGGCCTGCTCTACGGCCTCGTCGCCAGCGGCCTCTGGATCCCCACCTCGATCTACGCCGTCGGCTACATGCGCGGACACCACGAGAAGAACCAGACCCGCTTCTTCACCTACTTCGCGCTCTCGATCTTCGCCGCCCTGGGCATCGCCTTCGCCCGCAACCTGTTCACCCTGTTCCTGTTCTACGAGGCGCTGACGCTCCTCACCTTCCCGCTCGTTGTCCACCACGGCACCGCCGAAGCGCGGCGCGCGGGGCGCGTCTATCTCGGCATCCTGCTGTTCACCTCGATCTCCTTCCTGCTGCTGGCGATCCTGTTCACTTGGCGGCTGACCGGCACGGTCGAGTTCGCGCCCGGCGGCATCCTCGCCGCGGACACGAGCTCCGGCATGGTCACCGTGCTCCTGCTGCTCTACGCCTTCGGCGCCGGCAAGGCGGCCCTGATGCCCCTCCACCGCTGGCTGCCGAACGCGATGGTCGCCCCCACCCCGGTCAGCGCGCTGCTGCACGCGGTGGCGGTGGTCAAGGCGGGCGTGTTCACCATCCTCAAGGTCGTGGTCTACGTCTTTGGCCTCGACCTGCTGCGCGGCAGCACCGCTTCGCTGACCCTGATGACGATCGCCTCCTTCACCATGCTGATGGCGGCGGTGGTGGCGATCCGCCAGGACAACCTGAAGGCGCGGCTCGCCTACTCGACGATCAGCCAGCTCGCCTACATCGTCCTCGGCGCGGCGATGGCGACCGCCACCGGCGTTCTCGCCGGCGGCATGCAGATCGCCATGCACGCGGCGGGCAAGATCACCCTCTTCTTCTGCGCCGGCGCGATCCTGGTCGCCACCCACAAGAAGAACGTCAGCGAACTCGACGGCCTCGGCCGGACCATGCCCTGGACCTTCGCCGCCTTCTTCCTCGCCTCGCTCTCGATCATCGGCATTCCGCCGCTCGGCGGGTCGTGGGCCAAGTGGTTTCTCATGACCGGGACGCTCGAGACCGGCTTCCCGGCCCAGGCCGCGTTCCTCGGCGTACTGATGCTCAGCTCGCTGCTGGCCCTCTTCTACCTGATGCCCGTCGTGGTGCGCGGCTTCTTCGCCGCGCCACCGGGCGGCGCCGGCGGCGGCCTCGCGAAGGTCGCGGAAGCACCGTTCCTGTGCGTCCTTCCCCTGGTCCTCACCGCGCTCCTGTCGCTGGCGCTGTTCTTCGCCGCCCCGGACCTGGTCGAGTTGCTCACGTTCTAGGAGTCACTGGGACTCCCCGGCCCGCACCCACCGCCCATACCGCAGCCGCTCCTCGGCCGGCACGAGCCCCAGCCACCGCTTGAACCGACGCCGATCGGCGAACCGGGACACCTCCGCCAGCCGCACCTCCACCGGCAGAAACGCCGGCGGCGAATCTCGCTGCGCGCCAGCCTCCTCCGCTGACGCGAACCGCAACAGCAGGCGCCGCTCCAGCCGCTCGAACTCGGCCTCCAGTTGATGCTCGACCCGCAGCGCGGCGCCGCAGGACGCGATCGCCGTCCGCCGCAACGGCTCGTACCGGGGCTCGACGTAGAAGTCGAAGCTGCTCGCGGAGAGTCCCTGGAGGCGGCTGATCTCGCCCCCGGAGGGCCCCATCTTGACCCCCGGCGTCAGCGCCTTCCACTGCTCGAAGCTGAGCGGCTGCGGCACGCCGAGGTCCGGATCGGGAGTGGGGATGTGAAGCGCCATCGCGACGACGATCCAGCCGTGGGAGGACAACCCGGCCGCCAGGTCGTCGGCGGCCCGTTCGCCCTCCTCGTCCACGGCGGGAAAGCCGTCGCTGAGCCAGAACAGGAAACACGGCGGATCGCCGCAGCGCGGAATGGCCTCGGCCAGCAGGCGGTCGGCCGATCCGCGCACCACGTCCGCGTAGGTCGACAGGCCGGCGGGCCGGTTCTCCGACTCGAAGTAGGCGTCCCGGCCCAGACCTTCACCGGCGACCTTCTCGAGCGCCGCCGCCACGCCTCGCGGCGCCCTGGACGGCGTGAGCCGCTGCTCCACGCCGCCCGGCAAACCGTCGTCCACGACGATCTCCACCGGGCCCAGCGCGGTCAGCGGCCGCGCCTGCCGGGCCAGCGCCTCGGCGCCGACGCGAACCGTCTCGGGCTTCGAAAGCACGGAATCGACGTAGACGAGCACCGGCCGAGGGTTCGACTTCAGGTCGAGCGCTGAGACTCCCACCACGCGCCTGCGGCGCCCGTCGACCTCGACTATGAAGTCGTCCGGCTCGAACTCCGACGGCGACACCTTGCCCAGCCGCGGCAGTTCGACGACCACCGACGACTCCGCGACGTCGATCTCGTCCGTGAAGGTCCGGTCCGGCCGCGGTGGCTCCTGCGCCGGCAGGGCCGTTGCGGCAGCCGCGACCAGGATGAGGACTGCGGCGCTTCGCATTGTTGCGGTAACTCCACGCCACTGACGTTCTGTTCCACGGTCCACCACAGCCTGCCGAGGCTATAGTCCCAGCGACGCTGCGCCCGGTGCACCGGAGGCTCCACTGCCCGGAGACCCGGGGGCCGTAGCAACGAGCCGCGAATGACCAAGGGAGCTGGAGAGTGGCCCATCACACCACCCGACGCGCGTTCCTGGGGACGGTCGGTGCGGCCGGCGGCGCGTCCGTCGCCTGCAGTTCAGGTCTCACGGGAGGCCCGCCGGCGCCCGCCTTGAGCCACGACCCGATTCCGCTCGACGAGCCCCTCGCGGTCGAGGACATCCCCACGCCGGCGCTGCTCGTCGACGTCGCCACGATGGAACTGAACCTGGCGAAGATGGCGGCCCACGCCGAGGAGCAGGGCATTTCGCTCCGCCCCCACACCAAGACCCACAAATGTCCCCTGCTGGCCCGCCGCCAGATGGACATGGGAGCGGTCGGTGTCTGCTGCGCCAAGGTCAGCGAAGCGGAGGTCATGGTCGAAGCCGGCGTCGACGAAGTCCTGATCACCTCGCCCGTGGTGACCGACGACAAGATCGGGCGCGTCGTCGCCCTCTCGAAGAAGAGCTCCCATGTCGCCCTGGTGGTCGACAACCAGCCGGCCGCGGAACGGCTGAACGAGGCGGCTGAGGCCGGGGGCGTGACCCAGTTTGTGCTCGTCGACCTCGACGTCGGTACGCGCCGCACCGGTATCGCGGTGGGCGAACCCGCACTCGAACTGGCGCGGGCGATCGACGGCCTGCGCCACCTCGAGCTCCAGGGCCTTCAGGCTTACGCCGGGCACCTCATGCACGTCCACGGCCACGCCGAGCGGCAGGCCCGTTCACTGGCCGCGCTCGAGACCGCGGTGGAGACGAAGCGGCTGATCGAGGACGACGGCATCGAGCTCAGTGTGCTCACCGGCGGCGGCACGGGAACCTGGGACATCGACTCGGCGGTCGACGGCATGACCGACCTCCAGGTCGGCTCCTACCTGTTCATGGACGAGCAGTACCGGCAGATCGGCAGCCGTGACGGCGAGGTCTTCGACGACTTCGAGACTTCGCTCTTCGTGGTCGTCACGGCGATCAGCCAGCCGGTGCCCGAGATGATCACCACGGACGGCGGCTACAAGGCGTTCGCGTCGGACGCCGACCGGCCTCAACTCGCCGACATCGCCGGCGTGGACTACGGCTGGGGCGGCGACGAGCACGGCATGCTGCGCATCGCCGACGCACCCCGGCCGCCGCAACTCGGCGACCGGCTCTGGTGCGTCACCCCGCACTGCGACCCGACGGTCAACCTCTACGACGTCTACTACCCCGTGCGAGACGGCCGGGTCGAGGAACTGTGGCCGATCAGCGCCCGCGGCAAGTCGCAGTAGTGAGCCGACTGCCCATCGTCGGCGTGATGGGTTCGGGCGTAAGCAGTCACGAGGATCTGGCCGCTCCGCTCGGCCGCGCGATCGCGAGCGCCGGCTGGCACCTCTTGACCGGTGGCGGCGCGGGCACGATGACCGCGACCAGCCGCGCCTTCGCCGAGACACCGGACCGCGCGGGCCTGTGCATCGGCGTCGTGCCGAGCGCGGAGAACGGCAACGGCTCGCCCGACGGTTACCCCAATCCCTGGGTCGAGGTGGCGATCCGGACCCACCTGCCGCTTTCCGGCGCGGCCGGAACGGGACCCGACTCGCGCAACCACATCAACGTCCTCTCCGCCGACGCCGTGGTCGCGCTGCCCGGCAGCGCCGGCACTCGGAGCGAGATCGATCTGGCGCTCCGCTACGGGCGGCCCCTGGCCCTCTACGACCGTCCGCCCGGAGACAGCGAACAGTCAACGGCCGCGGCTGCAGCGGGCGCGCCCGTGCTCATCGACCTGGCGGATCTGCTCGCCTGGCTGCGTCGGACTCTCTGAACGACCCCGCCGCGGCGACCCGGAGCGGCCGATCCTGTTCGACGTCGACCGCATCCGGGACGGCAAGAGCTTCACCACCCGGCGCGTGGTCGGTATCCAACACGGCCAGGCGATCTTCAACATGTCGTCGTCCTTCCAGGTCGAGGAGGCCGGCCTCCAGCATCAGTCCGAGATGCCCGACGTGCCGCCGCCCGACGAGCGGCCCTCCGACGGCGAAATCTACCGAAAGATGGCAAAGGACGACCCCTCATACCGGCGGTTCGCTCACCGCTTCGAGGTGATCGACAGCCGGCAGGTCGAGGGAATCCAGATGCTGCCGCGCGGCGACCGCCCGGCCACCGAGCCGCGAAAGAACACCTGGCTACGGTGCCGCGAGCCGCTCCCCGACGACCGCACCGTGCACCTCTCCTTCTTCGCCTACATGTCGGACCTGGACTTCATGGCCGCCTCCATGCAGCCGCACGGCCCCTCGATGAAGGGTTACCGAGTACAGGGCGCCAGCCTCGACCACGCGCTCTGGTTCCACCGCCCGTTCCGCGCCGACGAGTGGCTCCTGTTCAGCAAGGAGAGCCCGGTCGCCGCCCGCGGCCGCGGCTTCGTTCGCGGCCACGTCTTCAACCAGGAAGGCGAGCTGGTGGCGTCGGCAACCCAGGAGTGCCTGATCCGGCTGCGGGAGCGGGAGCACAGCGTCGCGGGGTGAGGGTCTCGAACGGCTTGACACCTGCGAACCGGGCTTGAAGACTGCTCACATGAAACCGATCAACGCCAGCGACTTCAAGACCCGCTGCCTAGCGATTCTTGAGCACGTCGCTGCTACCGGCGAGTCCGTGATCATTCTGAAGAGCGGCCGGCCGATCGCCGAACTCTGTCCCGCCGTGCGTTCGACCGCGCCCTACCCGCAGTACGAGCTCAGGGGCACGGTGGTCGAGGTCGGGGACATCGTGGAGCCGGCAGTTTCCGCGGACCACTGGGAGAGCACGCGCCGTTGACACTACTGCCCGACTCACATGAACACTTCGCTGCGCTTCCCGATTCCTCTCACCAGGATCCGGCGAAACGGAACCTGGTGCCAACCGCACGCGTGCTTGGCGCGACGCTGCTGACGCAGGACCGGACGACCATCGCAGCGGTGCTCGCAGAGACGTTGCAGTGATGGCCCAGAACTCCGCACGCTCAGGCCCAATCGCACAGGTCGTCAAGCACGACGGGCACCAAGACCTCGCCTTCGTGGACCTCGGAAGCCGGGCCAGCAATCAACTACGCGAATCGTGGGGGTCGGAGCCCCCGTTCCGCTCGCGCCACGCGATCGAGAGCGTGTGGCTGCAACCGGTGCTCGGTGGCGGCGGGACGGTTGCAACGTCTCTGCTCGCAGGCAACGTTTTCGTGGCGACGGCAAATCCCGCGACACTGATGACCATCGGCGGCGGAGTCGGGTCGGCGGTCATGGGTCCAGCCGGAATCGTTGCGCAGGCACCCTTCGTTGCCGCCAGCACTGCCCTGATACCCGTCGTGGCACCGGTGATGGCCTTCATGACTCTCTCGTCGATGCTGACCAGCGCCGGTCTCAACCGGGTGGAGAGGGCGCTCAACGAGCTTTCCAAGAATGTGAAGCGGGTCAAGGACCTCATGGAGGCCGATGACTGCGGGAGGCTCAAGAGCGCCGCCGAGAGGCTGCAGGAGATCCGCTCGCAGTTCGAACACGCCCAGACGTTCACTGACGCCATGACCATTGCCGTGACCTCGGCCCGAACAACCATCCGCGATCTGCACCACAAGTACGAACCGCTGGCCAGTAGGGAGGTGTGTTCGGAAAGCGACTTCCACACCGCCATGTTCCGCATCAATCTGTTCGCGGCGTCGAGCCTCCTAAGCCTCAAGGCCGACCTGCTCCGGTTGTATCTGACGCATCAGGATGATCCAGACCACGCAGTACGCCTGCAGACGGAATTGCTGACAAACGTCGAAACCTGCCGAAACCGCTTCAGGACATTGCTCGATCGCAACCCGCTGGAGACGTCCCTGGCGTCTTTGCAACGGGGTCTCGACGAGGGAAGTTGGTTCGACGTTCGGCCGTGGCGAGCACCGCGAAGCAAAGCGAGGGCCTGGGGCAAGCCTCCTTGGGTCAGGAGACGCCTGAGGAAGCAGGTACGGACCATTGAAGGCCTCCTGAACGAGACCTCGCTCATCGCAGAGTGTTCACGCCGACTGGAGCTATCCCGCGAGTCGCTAGTATTCTTCAGGACCCGTGGTGGAGAGGGCACCTTGAGGGCCTACCGCACTCACGAACTGGAACTGGCACCGGCAGCGTGCTAGAGGAGCGGGCGCGGGCCTCGGAAAGCGGCGGTTCGAAGCACGGCCCGCGCACAGTCCAGGCCGGCCCGTCGCCGCCCATACTATCGAGAGAGCAACATTGAGCAGAGGCTTGGGTACTCGCCCTTGCTGGACCGAGCGGCCGGACCGGAGTAGGTGAGGTAAATCCGTCAATGTCTTTGTGGGCCCAGAGACTACTTGGCGCGAAGAGCGTTGAAGCTGCCGAACGCACGCGAGGCTCGCGTGGACCACGCCAAGATCGTCGACTATCTCCTGTCGTCAGACCATCCCAATGGACGAAGCAAGGCCGCCTTCTTCCTCGGCCTCGGGTTCGACGAGGAGCGATGGGAGGCGCTCGCCGCAGCCCTGCGCGACCACGGCGCCGACAATGAGGTCACCGACGCCAGGGCGTCGGACCACGGTGTGCTGCACTGCGTCGATGGTACGATCAAGACACCCGACGGTCGGAATCCGCAAGCGAGGACCGTCTGGCTCATCGAAGAGGCGACCACCGCGCCCCGACTCATCACCGCGTACCCGCTCCGGAGGGACCATGCTGGAAGAACATGACTGCGTCGTGCTCACGGACGACCTCGGTGAAAGCAACCTGAAGCCCGGAGACATTGGGACCATAGTGCATGTCTACTCCGACCGGAGCGCCTTCGAAGTCGAGTTCCTTGCCCTGGACGGCCATGGCGTGGCGCTAGCCACTGTGCAGCCTTCCCAGGTTCGCCCGGTGGCCGCTACCGACCTCACCCACGCCCGCAAACTCGGCATGCGAGACCAAGCGACAGCGGCGCCTCATGGCGCGCGCGGGAGGATCTCAGCCGGCACTGCCGCTCTGCGCTGAAGCACTCGCCGGCGGCGGCGGAAAGCGATAGCCAGAGTCAGGGTCCGAGAGCCAGAGTCACGGCCAGATCGGTATGATCCGCCGTCGCGTCCACTGATCTGGCAACCCAGGTCCACCGAGCCGCCATGACCGACTCCGAACCGAACAGCAGCAGCGCGCTCATCGCCGAACTGCGCACCGCCCTGGGCGAAGATGTCGTCCTCACCGGCGACGAGGTGACGGCGCGTGCCGGCGACGGCTCGGGCACGGTGCCCTGCGCGGCCCGGGCGGTGCTCCGACCACGCACTACGGAGCAGGTCTCGGCGGCGCTGGCGGCTTGCCACCGCGCCCGCCAACCGGTGGTGCCGCAGGGCGGGCTGACCGGGCTGGTGGGCGGCGGTGTCGCAGGTGACCTGGAGGTGGCGATCACCCTCGAACGGATGACCGCGGTCGAGGAGATCGACTCGGTGGGCCGGACGATGACGGTTCAGGCCGGGGCGGCGCTGCAGAGCATTCAGGAGGCGGCTGACGCCGAGGGACTGCTGTTCCCGCTCGACCTGGGCGCCCGCGGTTCCTGCACGATCGGCGGCAACGTGGCGACCAACGCCGGCGGTAACCGGGTGATCCGCTACGGCATGACCCGCGACTCCGTGCTCGGTCTGGAGGCGGTCCTGGCCGACGGCACGGTGCTCTCGAGCCTGAACAAGATGGTCAAGAACAACGCCGGCTACGACCTGAAGCATCTCTTCGTGGGCTCCGAGGGCACGCTGGGCGTCGTCACCCGAGTCGTGCTGCGCCTCGAACGGCGTCCTCGCAGCCACAACTGCGCCCTGCTCGCGGTACCCGGCTTCACCGAGGTCACCGGACTCCTCCGCAAGCTGGAGGAGGACGTGGGCGGTTCGATGAGCGCCTTCGAGGTCATGTGGCGCGAGTTCTATGAGCTGGTTACCGGCCCACGGGCGAAAACGGCGCCGCCGATCCCGCACGGCGATCCCCTCTACGTGCTGGTCGAATCGCTCGGAACACGCCCGGAGGAGGACGCGGTGCAGTTCGAGGAGGCGCTCGGAGACTGCATGGAGGCCGGCCTGATCGGCGCCGCCGTGCTCGGCAAGTCGAAGGCGGAACGGGACGAGATCTGGGCGCTGCGCGACGATGTGGAGCAGCTCAACCACCTGGCCCCCATCTTCACGTTCGACGTGGGCCTGCGCATCGCCGACATGGAGCGCTACGTCGCCGACATCAAGGCCGCGTTGACGGACAGGTGGCCGGACAGCCAGTGCGTCGTCTTCGGACACCTCGGCGACGGCAACCTGCACGTCGTCGCCTCTGTCGGCGATGGTTCCCCGGAGGCGCGCGGCGCGGTCGAGGAGATCGTCTACGGGCACCTCGAGCCGATCGGCGGCTCGGTGTCGGCGGAGCACGGCATCGGCTTCGAAAAGCGCGCCCATCTCGGTCGGAGCCGTTCGGCCGAAGAGATCGAGCTGATGAAGGCGCTCAAGAGGACGCTCGACCCGAGGGGCATCCTCAACCCGGGGCGGGTGTTCGAAGCGGACGGCGGCCCGCCGACGGGGGCGCACCCGGGCGCGAGCACGCGACTGCCGTAGCCGCCCGTCAGGCGTACTCGGGCGCCAACTCGTCGCGCAGGCGCTCGAGCAGTTCCCTGGTCTTCACGATGCCCTCGTCGGCGGCCATCCGGCCCTCGAACTCGATGCCGACCCATCCGCGGTAGCCCGCGTCGAGCACGATCCGCATCATCTGCTCGTAGTCGATCGTCGTCTCGTCGCCGGCCTCGTCGAAGTCGTAGCTCTTCGCGCTCACGGCGCGGGCGTAGGGCATGAGCTCGGTCACGCCCTGGTATCTGTCGTACCACTGTTCGGGCTCGTAGGACGTCTTGAAGTTGCCGAAGTCGGGCAGGGTGCCGGCGCGCGGATGGTCGACCATCGCGATCGTGCCGGCGAGCCATTCGCCGTTGCTGGAGAGGTAACCGTGATTCTCCACCAGGACGTCCACGTCGTAGCCGTCGGCGTACTCGCACAGGGCGCGTAGACCGTCAGAAGCCAGCTTCTGCTGTTCCTCGAACGACCCGGCGCTGGCCGCGTTGACCCGCACCGAGTGGCAGCCCAAGAAGGCCGCCGCTTCGACCCACTTGTGGTGGTTCTCGACCGACTGCGCGCGCGTGGTGGCATCCGGAGCGCCGATGTCGCCCTCCGCGTCGCACATGATCAGCAGGCTGGTCACGCCTTCGCCGTCGCAACGCGACTTGAGTTCAGCCAGGTACTCCTGGTCGCGGGCACGATCGAAGAAGAAGGTGTTCACGTACTCGACTGCCTCGATGCCATGGCTGCGGGCGCGCGCCGGGAAGTCCAGGTGATCGAGTTCGCCCTGGTAGAGCACGCTCGGGTCGTCCCGGAAGGAGCCGTCGGCCAACGCGCTCAGGCCCGGGCCGAACAGCTCGCGGTAATAGGACCACTCGGCCAGGGAGATGCGGTACAGAGGGCCGGCGTCGGCGGCTGCGGCATCGGCTGCGGCGCTCTCCGCGTCCGGACCAGCGCCGTCCATGCAGCCGGTGGCGGCGGCGGCGCCCAGGACGGCGCCGGTTTGCAGAAAACGTCTGCGGTCCATCTTCATCGTGCGCACCTCCTGCTGGGAATCCGGGGAGTGTAGCGCGCCGCGAAACCTCGACGCCTCAACCTCGTAGTGCTGAGGCAGGAGGAGTGCAACTCGACATGGAAATCCTGACCATCCTGACCATCGGGGCCATCGGCCTCGCCGTGCTCGCCGTCTTCGCGGCCGTCCTCGCCGTACTCAAGGTTGTATTCAAGCTCGCTCTTCTGCCCTTCAGGATCGTCGGCTACGTCGCCGGGGCGCTGCTCGCCGCGATCCTGATTCCGATCGCGATCATCGCGCTGCCCGTAGCGCTCGCCGTCGGCGCCGTGCTGCTCGTTGTCGCCGGGCTGGTGGCCGCAGTCTGGGCCGGCTTCACGCTGCTGGCCGCGGTCTTCTGATCGGCGTCAGCGGACCAGGTGCCACTCGGTCTGCCGGCCGGCGAGGTAGTACACCTTCTCGCCGTCGTAGACCGCGCTCTGTTCGAGCTTGATCTGCACGTCCTGGCCGCCCCACATCTCGAGTTCGACCTTCACGTTGCCCTCGATCGCATACGCGGTGTCCGGGTAGAGCGGCCAGTCCCCGCGCACCGGCGTCGCTCCCTGGTTGTCCCACATGCCGATCGTCGGTCCCGGCGCGTGGCCGAACACCCCGAGCGGATGGGTGTAGGTGCTGGAACGCAGCCCCTCGTCGGTGGCGAGCGCGATCGTCGCGGCCAGGATCTCGTTGCCGGTGCGCCCGGTTCGGTACTCGCCGGTGAGGATGTCCTGCCAGCGGTTGCCGGCGGCCAGCGCGCCCTGGAGCTCGGCCGGCGCATCGCTCTCGCCCAGGCGGAGCACGTAACCCATCTCCTGGGTATCGGTGCAGAGCCCGATGTAGCAGATGCCCACGTCGGTGTGGAGCACGTCGCCGCGGCGAATGACGAAGTCGCCGTCGCCCCCGCAGAACGGCTCGTCGGCGCCGCAGCCGCTGCCCTCATCCGATGCCCGGCGCTGCGCGTTCACGGAGGCCAGGAACCAGATGTCGAGCCCCAGGTCCTCGAAGCGTTGGGCGATGTACCAGGCCACGTCGTCGGTGGTCGTCGCGCCCGGCGTGATCACGCGCTCGGAGAACGCCTCCGCGATCACGCCCCGCGCCAGGGACACGATCTGCGGATACGCCTCCAACTGGAGCGGGCTGCGGGTCTCGATCCAG
The DNA here is from genome assembly GCA_965238135.1 of Candidatus Multivorans sp. GTDB lineage: Bacteria > Acidobacteriota > Thermoanaerobaculia > Multivoradales > Multivoraceae > Multivorans. The sequence goes on from OZ250177.1 coordinate 2,026,836, forward strand.
CGCACGACGAGTTCCTCGGCGCTGGTCATGCGCGCCTTCAGTTCCGGCGACAGGACCTCGAGCAGTCGCTCCTGGAGTGCAGCGGACAGGCCGTCGGCCACCGGCCAGTGCCGCGACACGTTGACGCCGATGCGCTTCGGGTCGCGCTCCGCGATCACCTCGCCGAGGCCCTGCCACTGCTCGTCCAGGTCGCCGCCCTCCCAGGCCGACTCGTACAGGGCGGCGTAGGGATAGCGGTTGACGGTCAACAGCTCGACCCCGCCGCTCTCCGGCCCGCGGTCGAAGAAGACCAGCATCGTCGTGCGGCGGGCCGCGAACACCGGCCGCGGCACCAGGCTGAAGAACACCGGGTCCTCGTTGTACTCGCGGTTGATCACGAGCCACATGTCGATGCCGGTCTCCCGCATCAGCCGCGGCAGCAGCGTCTCGAGCCGCTCTTCGAGCATGCCATTGAACGGCTCGACCCGATCCCGGTGCGGCAGCACGTGACCCGGACTGTCGAGCACCCGGCCCTGCTCGAAGTCCGTCGTCTGCGCGAACGTGGGAATCGCCGAGACGATGAACAAACCGATCGCGGCGATCAAGGGGCGGACATACCGTCGCATCATGTCTCCAGAACCTCCATACGGCCGTCTGTGACCGCAGTCCGGGCCACCTCCAACAAAGCGCAACGAAAACCCGCGTCGGCGGCGAGGGGCAGTTGGCCGCCACCGATCAGACGCCGGACCAACTCCGCCCCGGCATAGCGCGCGATCAGTTCCATCCGTGCGCCCGATGACGGGCGCACGGACTGGTTCGCGGGTGGCGCGGATCGCGCCACCAGGGGCTCGCCACCCGCTTCCGGCTCGTCAGAGTCCGAGTCCTCCACCTCTCCCTCCCCTTCCAGCCGGCCAGAGGCTGCTGCCAGGAAGGTCCTCACGGTCTCATCCGGCTGCTGCGCCAGCATCAGGTGGGCAAGACCGGTGCCTATGTCGAACTCCGCATCTCCCCAACCTCCGTACTGCGGGTCGACGACCCGCACGCCACCGTCGGGGAGCAACAGCCAGTTGCCCGGATGGAAGGCGCCGTGAACCAGGCACCCTCGACCCTCCAGGTACCGCCCGGCGAGGGCGCACAAGGCTTCGCCAAGTGCACGATCCTCCCGCAACGCGGTCGCCGCGTCGCCCAGGCCCGGCTCGACCGCTTCGAGTGCCGCGTGATCGAGCGCCGGTCCGTCGGAACCGAATGTGTCAGCGCCGGCCGACGACGCTGCGAACGGCGCCTCGAACAACAGCCGGCGGTTCAGCGTCCTCATGCCGGTGTTGGCCAGCTCCGGAGACTGCCCGCCACGGGTCCCAAGATGAAGCGCTCGAAGGAAGGAACCCAAGGCATCCGCGGCGTCCTCGCCGAGGGAACCGCCCCGGTAGAGCGAAGTGAGATCCGAAGCGCCCCGGAAGTCCTCGAGCAACAGCACGGACCTCGTCTCGTCGCCTCCGAGCAGCCGAGGCATGCCCGCCGCGGCCTCCGGCAGCCCGGCCACGCGACGATAGAAGCGCAGTTCCGCACCCCCGCGGTCCTCCGGCATGGCGACCGACTCGTCCCGCCGCAGCCACGGCAGGGCCTGTTTCAAGACCGCGGTGCGCCAACCGCCGCGCAGCTCCTGCAGCTCGACCCGCATCACGGTGCTGGACTCGCCACCGAGCGAAGTGCAGGTTGTCACCTGTTCCTCGTCGCCCAGCCAGCCGAGAGCACCCATCACGAGATCCACCCGCCCCGCCTGATCGGCCGACAGGACGTGAACTTCGGGATGCTCCGCCTCGAACTCAGCCCGCCGGCCCATCGGCGCAAGCTATCACTGGGATCCGCAAGGGCCGACTTAGAATGCAGCGCATGGGTGAAGACGTTTCCGGCGCACGAGGCTCCTTGCTTCGGATCGCGATGTGGTCCGGGCCGCGCAACATCTCGACCGCGATGTTGCGGTCCTGGGGAAACCGCGACGACACCTTCGTCTGCGACGAGCCCCTGTACGCGAACTACCTCGTGGACCACGGCCACGACCATCCGGGACGGGAGAACATCCTCGCCCACCACGACAGCGACCTGGAGCGGGTCACGAAGTGGCTGACCGAGGACGCGCCAGAAGACAGGCCGATCTTCTACCAGAAGCACATGGCGCATCACCTGCTCCCCGGTGACCGATCCTGGGTCAGCCGGCTGACCAACGTGTTCCTGATCCGCGACCCGGCCGAGATGCTGACCTCACTGATGCGGATCCTCCCGCAGCCGACCCTGCCCGACACCGGCCTGCCGCAACAGCGGGAGCTGTTCGACCTGGAGTGCGAGCGGCTCGGCGCGCCCCCTGCCGTGATCGACTCGGCCGACGTGCTGCGGAATCCGCGTGCGGGTCTCGAGAGCCTGTGCCGGGTGGTCGGCGCGGAATTCGACGAAGCGATGCTGAGCTGGCCGCCGGGCCGCCGCGACACGGACGGGATCTGGGCGCCGCACTGGTACGGCGCGGTCGAGAAGAGCACCGGCTTCGCTCCCTACCGTCCCAAGAACGAGCCGGTGCCCGACTTCCTGGCCGATGTTCTCGAGGAGTGCCAGGGCCACTACGATCACCTTGCCGTGCATCGGCTCGTCTTCTGATCAACCGACCTGCCGACCCACGGACCCAACCATGCTGCAAAAGGCCGACCCCCGGAACGCCGACCTGCTCGTCAACATCAACGGCGAGCTGATCCACCGCGACCGCGCGGGAATCAGTCCCTTCGACTCCGCCGTCCAGGGCGGCGACGCCGTCTGGGAGGGGCTGCGCCTCTATGACGGTCGCATCTTCAAGCTCGAACGGCACCTGGAACGGCTCCGCGACTCGGCCCTGGCCCTGGCATTCACCGAGATTCCGTCCCAGGACGCGATCATCGGTGAAATCCGCCACACCCTCGAGGCCAACGGGATGCGCGACAACGTCCACATCCGGCTCACCCTGACGCGCGGCGTCAAGATCACCTCCGGCATGGACCCCCGGCTCAATACGGCCGGACCGACCCTGATCGTCCTCGCCGAGCACAAGGCGCCGGTCTACGGCTCGCAGCCGATCCGGCTGATCGCGTCCTCGATCCGCCGCTTCCCGCCCGACTGCATGGATCCGAAGATCCACCACAACAACCTGATTCAGTCGATCCTCGCCAAGATCGAGGCGAACGCGGCCGGCGCCGACGACGCCCTGATGCTCGACCGTCAGGGATTCGTCGCCGAAACCAACGCCACCCACGTCTTCCTGGTCCGCGGCGGCGTCGTCACGACAAGCCACTGCCATGCCTGCCCGGAGGGCGTGACCCGCTCCACCGTACTCGAACTGTGCCGGGACAACGACATTCCCCACCAGGTGACCGACTACTCCCAGGCCGAGCTCTACCGCGCCGACGAGGCGTTCTGCACCGGTACGATGGGCGAACTGGTGGCGGTCTCCGAGGTCGACGGCCGGCCGATCGGCAGCGGGGAGCGGCCGGTGCTCGGACGGTTGCAGAAACTGTTCCGCGAACTCACCGCGCGCTCCGGCTACCAGATCCTGGCCTGAGCCGATGACCGCGGTTCACTCGAACCCGGCGGTTCACGCGGACCCGGAAGGGGTCCCGCCCGCAACCTCGCGTCTTCAGGCGGGGTTGCTCGGGCTGCTCCTGCTGTGGGCGTTTGCGGTCCGCCTCATCTTCAGTTGGCCCGACCCGACCATGAACCGCATCTGGGACGAGCGCTACAACGCCGGCAACGTCGCGGCGATCCTGGCCGAGGGTCAGCTCCGTCCGGTGCGCGCGCACTATCCGACCCTCTCCTACCTGCCGCACGCGCTCGTCCTCAAGACCTGGGAGACCGCGCGCTCGCTGCCCGGCCTGCGAGGGGGCCCGTCGGCGTTCGCCCTGACTCCCGAGGGAAGACCCTTCCTGACGCCCTTCGGTGTACGCGCCTGCCGTGCAATCCAGGCCCTGGTGGGCACCGCCTCCCTCTGGGTTCTGTTCCTGATCGGCCGGCGCCTGTTCGGCTCCCCTGTCGCGTTGCTAGGCGTCCTGCTTCTCTCCGTGGCGCCATGGCACCTGCGTCAGTCCGGAGCCTTCAAGCCCGACATCATGCTCGTGCTCGCCGCCGTCGTCGCTCTGTACGCGATGCTGGCGGCAAGGCGAGCCGGCAGTCTGCGCGGCTACGCCGTCGCGGGCGCCATGGTCGGCGCCACCGCGGCCGCCAAGTGGAACGGGGGCGCGCTCCTGGTACCGCTTCTTGCGACCATCGCCCTGGGCGGGATCAAGGACGTTGGCCTCCTCGCGCGGAGGACGGCTGCCGCCGTTGCCGCTGCGGCGGGCGTCCTGCTGCTCCTGAATCCGTGGCTGGCGCTCGACCCGGACCTCTACCTCCGCCACCTCGGCTCCACGGTGAACCAGTACCAGGAGCGGCTCGTGAACGCGGACTCGGGGTGGTTCGATCAGCCGCTCAGCGTGGCCACCAGCCTTGCCGGGAGCGTCTACTTCAGCTCCGTCCTGGGCGGCTTCGCCCTGTTCGGCCTGGGTTGGCTAGTCGTTCTCGCTCTGCGCCACCGTCGCGCGTCGGGCTCGCTCCCCGGCGCCGGCGGCGCCGTGACAACCGCGGACGCCTGGATCGTGCTGACCTTCTTCGGCGGTTACGTCGCCGCGCTCTGGACAGTCACCCGGTACCCGAAACCCCCCAACTGGCTGATCGTCGCTCCCGTCGCCGCGCTCGCCGGCGCCTGGCTGATCGGCCGTCTCGTCACCGCCGCTCGAAGGACCGGTTCGGTCTGGTGGCGTCGGGCTGCGGCGCCGGCGCTGATCGTGATCGTCGGCACGGCTCTGGCCGCCAAGGTCCAGTTCGTTCACCGCACCGTCTACGACGAAAATGTTCCCCTGACGACGGACGAAGCGGCGCGGGTCGCCGGCGCGCGCAAGCCGCTTCGGGGGCGCACGTTCGTGACCGAACTGCCGCTCGGAGCCCAGGCCTTCGACCCCAGAACCTGGGAGAGCGCCTTCGTTCCCACCGTGATCCGGACCGAAGACATCGCGGCCGAACTGGGCGCCGATGGGGCAAGCGCCGACGTGCTGCTCTTCTCCGCTTCGCGGCTCGAGTCGGATCAGGATCCCGTCTACAGGGAACTGGCGACAGCGGCCGGCGCCACGCTGCAGCGCTTTGAACCAGGACTGTTCCGGCTGCGCGGCGAGCCCGTCGTCCTGGTCCGTCGGCGGTTCGACGCGCTCGCGCCGCCCTCGCCGGCGCCCTTCGAGGCAGCGGGCGAAGGCGTCTACGAAGTCGACGTCGTCGCTCCCGGCAGCGCCGCCGAGAGCCCCGAGCCGTCCCTGGTGTCGCTCGAGATCGCAATCCGCACGCCGTACCGCGACACGGTCGAGGTGGCGGTCGAGGCCGGCGACGAGGGTCTTTCCTGCCGCCTGACGCAGAAAGGCCGGCAACGCCGCCGCTGCCTGACGCCACGTTTTCCACAGCCGACGGCACCGATTCGCGTGAACGTCGAACCCGCGCGCGAGGTCATCGACGTCACCGCCTTCCGTTGGCGCCGGCACGACTGATTCGTTCAACGGGCTAGCGGACGCACTTCCCCCTTGCCGTTCGCCCGGTTCTGTGTAACGATGCCTCTGCTGCATTGCAGCAAACAGTGCAGGAAACCGCCTTCCAACCCCACAGATCCGCCGTCTTCTGGAGACCCCGATGGCCACGGAACTGAACCGCTTCCTCAGCCCCCTCGACGCGGGTTTCCTCTACGTGGAGCGCCCCAACGAGACCATGCACATCGGTGGCTGCATGGTCTACGAGGGCGAGTTCTCCAGAGAGCACATGATCGAGCAGGTCGGCGCCCGCATGCACCTGCTGCCCCGGTACCGGCAGCGCGTGGTGTTCCCGCCGTTCCTCGTCTCCCATCCGCTCTGGGTCGACGACCCGAACTTCGATATCGAGAATCACATCGACGAAGTCTGGCTACCGGCGGACAGCAACGAGCAGGTGCTGGGCCGCGGGGCCGCGGAGGCCTACAGCGGCATGCTCGACCGCGACCGTCCGCTGTGGAAGGGGATCGTGCTGCGCGGCATTCCGGGACACACCGCCGTGGTCTGGAAGATCCACCACGCGATGGTCGACGGCGTCTCCGGCGTCGATCTGACCATGGTGCTGAGCGGCGTCTCGCCGACCGATGAGCTGCCGGCGCCGCCGGCCGAGCCCTGGGTGCCGCAGCCGCTGCCCGAACCCTTGAGTCTGCTCCAGGAAGCGATGCAGCATCGTTTCCGCGAACTGAACCAGACCTGGACGGAAGCCGCCTTCGACGCCCTGCGGCCCGACGTCATGGCGGAACGCACTCGCGAGATGATGTCGGCCAGCAGCGCCACGTTGCCGGTCAGCATCACCCCGGCGCCGCGTACGGTGTTCAACCGGCCGGTCGGCGGCGACCGCGGTTTCGCCTGGACCCAATTCGCCTTCCCGACGATGCGCGCGGTCAAGTCGGCCTTAGGCGGCACCGTGAACGACGTCGCGCTCACCATGCTCGCCGGCGGCCTCGGCCGCTACCTGCGTGCCCGTGGCCAGGACACGGCGGGGCTTGAACTCCGCGCCATGTGCCCGGTCAGCATGCGGCAGGCGGGCGAACGCGGTCAGTTCGGCAACCTGGTCTCGAACATGATCGCCCCGCTATTCGTAGGCGTCGAGGATCCGGTCGAGCGCCTGGGCAGGGAACGCGACGCGATGAACAAGCTGAAGGAAGCCGGACAGGCCAAGGCCTTCTACCAGTTGAGCCAGTTCGGCATCCGCGTGCCGCCCCTGATGGCGGCCCTGGGCGCGGCGCTGCCGTTCTCACAGACGCTGTTCAACACCGTGTCGACGAACGTGCCCGGCCCGATGATCCCCCTCTACTTCGGACAGCACAAGCTGGTCGACTGGCTGCCGCTCGGTATCGTGTCGAACAACATCGGCCTGTTCGTCTCCATCCTGACCTACAACCAGCGCATCACACTCGGCATCACCGTGGACTCGAAGCTGATTCCGGATCCTTGGTTCCTCACCCAGTGCCTGGAGGCGTCCTACGCCGAACTGCGCCAGGCCGCCGGCATCGAAGACGACGAAGCGACGGGAGCGCGCTGCTACGCCGCCCTTGACCAGGCCGAAGCGGCGGAGCCGGGGGCCGCAACGCCGGCCGCGACCGCCGAGCCGGTCGGTATCGCGGAACCGGCCGACATCTCCACATTCGACGCCCCAGCGGATCCGGACGGCCGCCTCCAGGGAGTCGCATAGTGCGGAGAGTCGCCCGGTGACATCGGCGCCACGCCGTCCAACCAACCCGATCTGGAGCGTGAATCCGCGCCTGCTGCGGGACACCGTTCCAGCCGCTCTGCCACTGTGGCGCGAGGGCTTCGCGATCGCGGAGTTCTGCGTCCTTCCCATGACGCCGATCTACCACGGCTTCGGCGTCCCCCGGGGCGACGGCGCCGCGGTCGTCGTCGTGCCCGGTTTCACCGCCACCGACGGCTACCTGGCCCCGATGCGCGGCTGGCTCAACCGTATCGGCTACCGGCCCTACGCCTCCGGCATCGGTCACAACGCGAACTGCCTGGAGCGGCTGGGACAGCGATTGACGGCAACCCTCGAGACCGCGGCCGCGGAAACCGGCCGCCGCGTACACGTCGTCGGCCACAGCCTGGGCGGCGTGCTTTGCCGCGGTGTCGCGTCTTTGCGGCCCGACCTGGTTGCCTCGGTCACCACGATGGGGACGCCGATCCGAGGGGTCCGCTCCCACCCGCTGGTCATGCGGTTGGCGGAGGTCGTACGGCGTCGCGTAGTCGAACAGGACGGAGGCCGGAACCCCGGGTGCTTCTCGGGCGACTGCCGGTGCGACTTCGTGCGCGCGGTTCAGGGCGTCTTCCCGGAAGAGATCCCGCAACTCGCGATCTACACGCGGCGTGACGGCGTCGTCGCCTGGCGCTACACGCGCCTCCACGATCCCGCACAGAACGCGGCGGTTCCAGGCACGCACAGCGGGCTCGCCGCCAACCCGCTGGCCTACCGTCACCTCGCGCGCTTCCTGAACCGCCATCCCGCGGCAGGCGAGTCCACACCATGACGACCGCCAACGAACCGCTGGCGGCGGACCGCGCGTTCCTCTGGAACCTGGAGCGCCAGAGCCCTGGATTGCACATCGCCGGACTGGCCGCGAACGGCAACGGCGGGGACGACGCGTTCCGGTCCGGAGTCGACTCCGGCAGGCGAGTGGCCGAGTGGCTCGAGAACTGGGCCGGGGCCGCGTTCTTCGCCTACAACCAACTGCTGCACGTCGGCCTCACAGTGGACGAACGAGCCTGTCCGGACGGCGCCGTGCTGCCCGACCTTCTCGCCGAGTCCCTCAACGAACTCCGCGAAGCAGCCGGCAGCGCTCCGCGCCGGCCGGTTCGCAATGCCCCACTTGCGCCGCCACCGCACGCAGAGCAGACCTTGGAGACCTAGATGAACCGTCCCACCATTCCAAAGCAGGTGCTCGACTACCAGAAGCAGGTGCTCGAGTTCCAGAAGTCCGCGTTCGAGAACGGCTACAACGCGATCGTCGCGCTGCAGGAACGGCAGCTCGAACTCGCCGACCGGATGATCGGCCAGGTTCCGAACCTGCCTGACGAAGCACGCGCCCTCATGCAGACCTGGCGCGACGCGGCCGAAGAGGGTCAACGTCAGTTCAAGAACACGGTGGACGGTTCCTTCGCCGCCGTGACCACCTACCTCGACCGGCTCGCGGAAGGCGACCCGGACGAAGAACCGGCAGGCGAAACGGAGGCACCCGAGTGAACGACATGGCGAACGAGTACCCGCGCACGGTCCACCTGAAGGGCAAACCCTTCGAGTTCCGGCTCCTGGGTCAGGACGACCGCGACGACATGCTGGCCTTTGCGCGCACCTTGCCGGAAGAGGATCTACGGTTTCTGCGTGTCGACCTGACCGACCCCAAGGTCGTCGACCACTGGATCGACGGCGTGAACTCGGGGCTCCGGATTGCCGTGCTCGCCCACCTCGACGGCCGCCTCGTGGGCTACGGCAGCCTGAACCGCCGCGAGTCGTCGTGGATGCGGCACCTGGGCGAGATCCGGATCATGGTGCTGCCGGAGGTCCGGCAGGCCGGTCTCGGAGGCCACCTGGCGCACGACATCTTCCAGCTCGCCCAACAGATCGGCCTGACCAAGATCGTCGCCCAGATGGCCCGCGAGCAGCGCGGCGCCCGCCAGATGTTCCACAAGCTGGGCTTCTCGATCGAAGCCCTGCTCGCGGATTGGGTGATCGATCCCGACGACGCCACCCACGACCTGATTCTGATGTCCTACGACGTGACCGGGTTGGAGGCGGGGGCGGGGGCGTAGCTTCGGCGTGATGACGCTTGCTCGACGGCCGCGTCCGATAGGAGTTCCGCAGCGGAGTCTGCTGCGCTGTCGCGCAGAGAACAGCGCCGCCGAGACTGGCTGCGCCGGCCTTCTGGCCGGCATCCGCCGCAGGCGGCTTCCGGTAGCGCCACTTGTTCCAGACAAGGACCTCTTGGTGGCGAGGATGTGGGCATGGTGCGATAAGTGGTCGAGCAGAACCGTGAATCAACTTCTCGTCGCCATCCTCGGGTTCCGGTTCCTCCCCGCGTGTGCGGGGAACGGACGCCGAGTACGCGCGCGTCCACGGGCACGACTGGTTCATTCCCGTGTGTGGTGCGTGCCAAGTGTCCCGTTTCTGGCAACCGAAATGTCCCGTGTTGGCCGGGGTCGGGGGTGTGGCCCCGATAGGCCCGCCACCGCTCCCTCGGACAAAGTGTGCAGTTTTCAGTTGCCACAAGTGCGCAGTTTTCAGTTGCCATTGACAAACGGCGGGGAGCCCGGGTCGACCGGTATTGTGCTCTCGGTTTATCCCCGCGTGTGCGGGGAACGGTGGTCGCTGCCGCCGAGCCAGCGGTTGCCCTCCGGTTCATCCCCGTGTGTGCGGGGAACGGCTCGGCGCGATCGGTCGCCGCAAGACGTCCATCGGTTCATCCCCGCGTGTGCGGGGAACGGCGGCCGCGAGGCGGTCGTACCACGGGAATTGGCGGTTCATCCCCGCGTGTGCGGGGAACGGGCTGTCCCGTAGACGTTGGTGGGGAACCTGATCGGTTCATCCCCGCGTGTGCGGGGAACGGCTCGGGTGCCGGCCCTGCTCGGGAGAGAACTTCGGTTCATCCCCGCGTGTGCGGGGAACGGCGCTGGGGGCTGGGGCCAGATCCCGTCCACCCCGGTTCATCCCCGCGTGTGCGGGGAACGGTCCGTGCGCTCGGACTCCTCCGCCATCTCGGCCGGTTCATCCCCGCGTGTGCGGGGAACGGATGTCTGCTCGTCGGGCGTGAGCTCCCGCAGTCGGTTCATCCCCGCGTGTGCGGGGAACGGATCTTCAGCCCCTTGGCGATCTCGGTAGCCGTCGGTTCATCCCCGCGTGTGCGGGGAACGGGGGCTACTCTCCGAAGCCCGCTACCGTTCGGTCGGTTCATCCCCGCGTGTGCGGGGAACGGTTTCCGAGCGCGAGCATCCCGCTCATCGTCATCGGTTCATCCCCGCGTGTGCGGGGAACGGGCCGACGAGTGGGGTCCGAGCGGCCAGACGTTCGGTTCATCCCCGCGTGTGCGGGGAACGGGGGGGCCGGGGATCGCGGTCCAAGTTGGCGCCCGGTTCATCCCCGCGTGTGCGGGGAACGGCTGAACTCCCAATCCCCATCCCAGCCCTCGCACGGTTCATCCCCGCGTGTGCGGGGAACGGGCTGCTGCGCCAAACCCGCCCGATCCGGCCAACGGTTCATCCCCGCGTGTGCGGGGAACGGTTAGCGCCGGACCTCCGGGCACATTCGACCACCGGTTCATCCCCGCGTGTGCGGGGAACGGGCATTCGCACTCGGGACACAGGAGAGCGGTCACGGTTCATCCCCGCGTGTGCGGGGAACGGGGTCAGGCCCAGGCCGGCCCGATCCGCTATCTCGGTTCATCCCCGCGTGTGCGGGGAACGGGCCCGCATGGGCGCCCGTCTGCTGATGGACTTCGGTTCATCCCCGCGTGTGCGGGGAACGGCGGGTTGGACCGGTCGATCACGCCCATGAGCTCGGTTCATCCCCGCGTGTGCGGGGAACGGTACCGGCCCGCGCCTCGGCGAGAGCCGTGGCTCGGTTCATCCCCGCGTGTGCGGGGAACGGATGGGTGGGGCATCGAGGTATCAGGCGGTGGGCGGTTCATCCCCGCGTGTGCGGGGAACGGAGCCCCAGGCGCGTCACGAACCACACGCCGCGCGGTTCATCCCCGCGTGTGCGGGGAACGGGCACGCCCACGACCACGGGCAACGCAATCGAACGGTTCATCCCCGCGTGTGCGGGGAACGGGAGGCTGCGGCCAAGGGCAGCGCGCGCTCGAACGGTTCATCCCCGCGTGTGCGGGGAACGGCGGGGCAACCGATGGTCCCTGGCGCGAGTCGTCGGTTCATCCCCGCGTGTGCGGGGAACGGGCGCTTCGACCTCGGCCGAAGCGCTGTTGAGCCGGTTCATCCCCGCGTGTGCGGGGAACGGACACTCCCCGTGGTCGCCTCGCCGCGCACGCACGGTTCATCCCCGCGTGTGCGGGGAACGGACGGCGTAGGCGTGGGTGACTGCGCCCCGGTCCGGTTCATCCCCGCGTGTGCGGGGAACGGGTCCGCTTGTCCTCGAGCCATTCGAACAGCGCCTGGTTCATCCCCGCGTGTGCGGGGAACGGACGCGCTGTTCTTCTGCCAACGGCGCCGGCGTCGGTTCATCCCCGCGTGTGCGGGGAACGGACCGTGTCGACAATCCGGTTGATCGGGAAGTCCGGTTCATCCCCGCGTGTGCGGGGAACGGAACGACCCGTGCGTGTCCTCGTAGGTGCGATTCGGTTCATCCCCGCGTGTGCGGGGAACGGAGGCATGGTGGTTCCGAGCGTGGGGGAACATCCGGTTCATCCCCGCGTGTGCGGGGAACGGACTAACCGTATGTTATTGACGCCACGGCACTTGCCGGTGGGCCCAGTATCCACGGCCGAATTCCGCCCGGTTCGCCGGCCCGCCACGGGGAATCATATTGCCCCGTCATCCAGCGGTGGCGAGAACCTCACGAGCTTCAGTCCATCGAAGTCATGCGGCATCCGGCGGTTGATGCCTACGGTGTCGAAGTCGAACCCCTGTTCGGTCTGAGCCGTCCAGCAAATCAGCCCGTCCCCGTCGCCGATGCCTGCACAGACCTGTTCCCAGATTCGGTCCCGCACCCGAGCCGAATAGTCGCCCACGTAGACGCCTGCCCGGATCTCCAGGAGCCACACTGCCAACCGGCCACGCAGACGCGGCGGGGCGTTGTTAACCGCGATGACCATCATCGCCGCTCTGCACCTCCTCGAAGGCCGGCCCAAGAGCCTCGGCGGCAGGCTCAGGACGAGGCAACTCGCCAGCACTAAGCACTTCGTCGATGACCGGGACGATCTGCTTCAGAAGCCTCGTTCGGCGGAAGCTGTCCCGGCAGGCGAGGCGCACAGCCCGCTCGATAGGCATGTCGACCCTGCCCTTCTCCGCTCGGCCCGCAATCCGGAACGCTTCGGGCACGACAGTCTCCAACTTCCAGAGGTCGGCGATGTCATAGACGAAGCTGCGTGGTTTGCCGGTGTGCAAGAAGCCGATTGCCGGCGCGAACCCGGCTGCCAACACTGCCGCCTCGCACAGGCCGTGAAGACAGGCGGTGCCAGCCGACAGGCAGCGATTGGCGATGTCCGCACTGCCCCATTCACGAGGATCGTACTTGCGCCTCTTCCAAGCTACGCCATAGCGCTGCGCCAGCAGCTTGTAAGTATGGCGAACCCGCTGCCCTTCGATGCCCCGCAGTTGCTCGATCGATCGCCTCGAGGGTGCCTCCACACCGAATCGCAAGGAGTACATCTTGCGCACGACTCGAAGCCTTGCAGCCGGATCCAATGCCAACTGTGCCTGCCAAAGGAGCCGGTCCGAGCGCGCCCCGCCGGGTTGGCCGGCGGAGTAGAGCCGTACTCCAGCCTCGCCCACCCAGGTCACTAGGGTCCCGGCCCTCGCTGCCAAGGAGATGGCGGCGTGGCTGATTCGAGCCCCCGGTTCCAGCATCAAGCAAGCCAGGCCCCCAACGGGAATGTGGGTGCGGGTACCGTCGGCGTTGATGGCTACGAACGCCCCATCGACGACATCGACCCGCGCCCGCTCAACGAACACCAAGGCCGACCGGTCCTTCAAGGGAATCGGCTTGGGAGGGGGCAGGCCGGGCAGAGTCATCTAGCACGACGGATGAGCATGAGGCCGCATCCCCAGGCCTTCGCTCGGCCGAAACCTCTCGCAAGCGCCGGAACGAAGACTTCAGGACTCGTGACTTCGATCACCCCGACCAAGTCGAGAATGCCGAGGGTAGCTCCCTGACGGCGACGGCGGCCCAAGTTGATCGTCGAGTAGCCCTCCACCACCGTCAAATGCGATCTGAACCCTCTGGTGGCGCCTTGGCGCGTCATCCAGTCGCTGGCCGCGGCCTCCGCCACTTGGTCGCGCAACTCAGCACGCTTGGCTCCGGCCGCCGCCTCGTGCAGGCGGTCCATCACCACGTCCACGCGCCGGTCCTTGCGCTGGCTCTTTCGCCCACGGCTAACGACGGCACGATCCTTTGTCGCATTCGCCCTAAGCCTGAACTGCAGCCGATCGCCCATACTCAGACTCGGATCGAAGACCTTCGTCTCGTGCGGACGAAACAGGGCGCTTGGTGCCGGCACGCGGGCGGAGAGAGTGAAGAAGCGGCCTTGACCGTCGTCACGCCACAGGAAGTCCCTCTCTCGCCCAGGACCATCCGAGAACACCGACCACATCAGGCGGTGGTGGGCATCCGCTGCCTGTCCCGCCTCCGGGGGGTCGAGCAGCGGCATCAGCGCTGCAGTCGGCGCGTTTCGCCTAAGAGTCAGGCGAGAGAGGTAGAGGGTCATTCGTCCGCCCGCAGTTCACCGGGGTCGAGCAACATGCACCGTACGCGGCCCGAAGTGCCAAGCCAAGCGGTCAAGCGGTTCATCCCAGCGGACCTCCTCCCGGCCGGCCTCTAAGGGCTCGTCGGATGCGACAAGCAATGGCCGCTCGGGATCGAGCTGCTGCTTGAGGTAAGGGGGCACTTGGATGTGACCCAACGCCTCGACCGGCCCGTCCGCGGCGACAACCCTCGGCGCCATCGGAGCGGCAAGTGGGCAGGACTTCCGGCCCAGATAGGGCACGAAGCAGGGACTCGCCAACGCCTGCTTGAGTTGCTGGAGCTCTTTGCAGCCCCAAAGGGCGACGCCGAACGCACAATCTGTGCGGTAATCGCGCTGGGTCACCACCGGGTTGTCACGGCGATGGAGAGCCTTGAGTGCATCTCGTCGCGAGGAAGGCCGCCGGATGCGTGCCGTCGGCACCGCCTGCACGGTGTGGAAGTCACGGAACCAGCCGCCCCGGGACAGCACCGAGACGGCCACACTCCAGCGCGAGAGCTCCTCGTGCCCCTGCTGATCACCCCGCCGGACGCCCAGGGCAGCCCCGGCCAGCCCGAAGATCGCCGAGCGCGCCGGCCATTCTCGCGAGCTTCGCTGCTGGTGCCCGGCAAGATCGCCAAAGGCACCCATCGGCGCAACCAGCGTGAAGACGACGAAATCAGTCACGCGCGACGGCCCTCATCGCGAAGGCCCGGACCGCATCCAGAGTCCCCTGTCCGCGCACGACGTCCATGGTCTCGGTGGCATCGCAGCAGGCCCCGTAGGCCGAGTCCAGGCTGGCTGCGAGGTTCTCCAGCGCCTCAACCGAACCAGCCATCAGGTCCTCGGACTCGACCGGCTTGAAGAAGGCACCCGCCAAGCTGCGCGGCTGCGAAGCGCCCATCTCGGTACGGATGTAGGCAGCCCGTGTCTGATGCGCGAAGCTGTTCCGCTTGCCCGACGGCGTCGCCGTAGCCAGTGCCTCGGCCAGCGCGCCAACGGCCCGCGCAGCGAGCTCCCGGTCTCCTGCCAGGTTCTCCACCAACAGGCCGAGGTCCACGCAGGCGTAGGTGTAGAACACACCCGATCCAAAGCCGGCCTCGCCGACAAACCCGGCGCCCGCGTCCTCGCTCGGCTCTTTCAGGTCATCCACCGCCGTGTAGTAGTCGTCGTCGACGATGGCATGGTGAGTGGTGAAGGCATGGCTGACCTGCACCGCCGCCTCCCGATTGAAGCCAGGGTCGTCGGCCAGCATGCGACCGAACATGGCGACGTCGACCGCTCCGTCCGCCGTCCTCAGAATCAGCTTCTTGAGGTCCTCATTGCTTGGCAGCTTCTCGCCGGCCACCGCCCTCTTCGCCAACTCGATGGCCTCGGCACGCTCCTCCGGGGAAATGAAGGCAAGTTGCCGAGTGCGAATCTGGCCCTTCTTCCCCGCCGCAGCATCCAACTTGCCGAAGACATCAGCCACCTTGGTGGCGATCTCGTTGATCTGGTCATCGCTCTCGGCAAGCCCCTGCAGCGCGTCACGGACGACCTCGCCGATGCGCTGCGTCCGATCGCCCATGTGACCGGCGAGCGCCTGCTGCATGGCGTCCGAGAGCCGTGCCGCGCGTTTCAGCGACTGGCTCGAGATGCGCAGCCGCGGGGCGCCACCGAAAGTTGCTGTCTTCGGGCGGCCGAGATCGTCCCGATTGGGATTGGAGATCGGGTACACCGTCAGATAGTGAAGCTGGAGAAAACCGCTCATACGCTCTCTTCCTCGGAAGCCGGCTTGGCGTCTTCCGCGCCGTGATAGTCGAAGCACCAATCGGTGCGCACTTTGTCGTTCCACCAATAAAGGTCGGCCGCCAACTTCGCCACGTTGACCGCCCCGTCCACGAGCCGAAGCGAGCGAGCCAACGGCCGCAGGAGTTGACCGGGATCCTTCGCCCTGATGAGCGCGTTGAAGCGGATTCCGTTCAGCGCCTTCGGGGCCCCCGAGCCGAAGCGTCTGGCTGCGCTGTCCGGTCGATGCTTAGCCACATGCGCCAACGCGACGGCGATGAGCGCCAGCCGATCCGGCCCATCTCTTCGCCGGCGCAGGTCGTACCCCGCCTCGATCAGACGGCGGTTCAGTTCGTGGGTTGCCGAGAGGCTGAGCGCCGCAGTAACACCTCCAGCCCGGCGAAGTTCAGCCCTCGACCGCCTCGCGTCGCCCGTCCCACCGTCGATGTTGTTCCTCCACCAGCTCATGCAGGTCGCGCCTATCTACTGGTCCCCCGTCATGCTCTCTCTCCTCTATTGGGTCGCCTCGATGCCGCCTGGAGCCCAAGGGCATCGAAGATCCTCTTCCCTGCGGCGTTCTTACCGGCGAAGGCGGCTACGAGACTTTTCCTGGCTTCGATGGCGGCGGTTCGGCGCGCTTCCCCCAAGTCCGCCAGCCCGGGAGTCACTTCCGTATCGAAGATCGCCAAAGCCGCCCGTCGCAGAGTCTCAACCCAATGTTCCGCGACAAACGGGCTTCCGACAGACATTCTTCCCAGGATCTCCTCGAACGCCGTCTGTGTATCAGCAAACAGCATCTCTCGGGCTCGTAGACCGGCGCCTGACTTGATGCTGTCCTCACCCGCTCCAATGCTGACTTGCCTGGCGAGCGTGAAGCCCGTCTGCTCCGCCGCCTCGACGGCCGCCGCGGCGCGGGCTTCATCACCTCCTCCTGACAAGCGGAACACAGGCTGCTCAGACCACACGAAGTCAAGCGGTTTCATGTTGTCCATCGCCCAACCCGCAACGATGAGGCTGCAATCACCCCGTTCGACGTCACGAAGGTACTGCTCCAAGGCCAACGGGCGCCGGCGGCTGTCGCTTTGGAGAATCACGCCCCGCCACTGGCGGTAGCCGAAACTGCCCGGCCTGGGATGAACTGGGAGGAAGTCTGTGCCTTGGGCGTAGTACGGCGTCAGCGGATGACGCCATCTCGAGGATGGGTAGTTAGCCCCATAGGGCTTCTGGACGAAGCGGGTAACGAAGCCGTCGCGCGCCACGAGTCTCAGACGCCGTGGTTGGCCGAAGAACACTTCCGGATCCGGCCCAGACGGACTACTGCTGTCAGGCAAGGACTCCGGCACGTGCCTGCCCTTTGACTTCGACGACTTCGTGGGTCTCATCCATGGCAGGGCGTCCAAGCCCTCGGCCTCGAGCGGCACACCCCTTGGCACGTTCGCCCAAATCAGGGGCCACAACCCTTCTGTACCGGGCCGCACCAACGCAACCATGGGGCCACCACCTCGGAGCGATGTGCGGTTGCCTGCTCCTCCGGCAGGTGCAAACGCCTGCAAGGCGTACAACGACATCGCCGCCAAGGGCAGCGGCAACTCCCGGTACCGATCGCGCCGGACCATCAGATCCTGGTTCTTCCTCGCCGTACTGCCGCCGGCGCTGTCAATGAACAGCCGCTCGCAGGGATCGCCAACTCCATCGAGTGGCTCCCAGTCCTGCAAGAAAAGGGGCCCATCACCCAGCAAGTTGAACGCTGGCGCCAGGGGGGCCAGCGCCTCCCTGAGAGCGGCCGCATCCGGCGGATTCTCCCGATCGTCACTGCCCTGCGGCGGATGAGCCAGATACACCAGACCCACGAGGAGTTCGAGGCAGGCCAAATTCAAGTCCGCCCGCGGCCACTCCGGGCGGAGGACATCCGGGTCGACGATCTGGTCCGGCCGGATCACCGCGTGGCCTGACCGGCAGCGCACGGGAATCCAAGCGTCGGTGATCAGGTTCAGCATTGACAAGTCGCGCAGCCTACATCGGAAAGGCGCGTCGCCGTCATCCCAAGAACTCGGCGCCGCGCTCGGCGTCATACCGCAATCCCTCGCAGATCGAGCCGTCCTCGGCCACCGGAGCGACAAACACCGAAGCCTGCGTCCACTTCGGCCAGCCTTCCCGCACGGTCGCGATCTCGGGCCGGTCCTGATCTACTCCCGGAAGGCTAAAATACCGGTGGGCGGACACGCGCACCTCCGATGACTGCCATCCGAAGGCGCCATCGTCGGCCCACGGCGCCAGTCCGCCTTTCGCGGTCTTCGCCAAGCGCAGCGTCACCTGCGGGATGCCCAACCGTGTCGGGAAGCGGTCGTCGTCGAACACCTTCTGCATCTGTAGCTGGTCGTACTCGTCGCCGGCATCGAGCAACATTGTCAACGCCTGCTGCGCCTCGCTCATCTGTCGTCCTTCGGTTTCGAACTCAGCCTCCTCCAACGGATCAGGTACTGGTTCGAGCTCGGCGCCGTGGACTGCTTCGATCAGGTCGCGCAGACCCCCCGGCGCCCGTATCACGCCGCGGTCGAACAGCGTCTTGGCGGTGCGCCACTGCACGTCTAGCGGGTAGACCAGCGCCCCCGGGCCAAGAACACGCTTCAACCAGCTCCCGTCCGCAACTTGGCCTGGATCGGGCGCCAACACATGGAGTGCGGGTCCATCCACCGGGCGTCTGTCGGCGGGGCGCAGGTCCATGTGCCGCCACAACCGACCGGCCCGCTGGATCAACGATCCGACCGGCGCCAAGTCGGAGACCATCAAGTCGAAGTCCAGGTCGAGAGAGGCTTCAACGACCTGAGTCGCAACCAGGACCCGGCCTGCTCTCCCTCGACCATCTCGCCCAAACCGGCCCTGAAGGGCGCGTTCGTGCCTCAGCCGGTCGGCGACAGTGAATCGTGCGTGGAGCAGATCGGCGTTGATTCCTGCGCCGCGCAGCACCGAGATCGCACCGATCGCTGAGTCGACCGCGTTTCGCACCCAGACACAGGCCGCTCCCCGCTCGGCTCCCTGCCGAAGCAACCTCAGCGCGGCCTCCTCATCAGGAAGCCGGCGCACGACCACGTCGCGGCATGTCGCCGGGACAGGATCCGGGCTGTCGGCACGAATTTCGCGCCCGATCAAACTCAGGGCCGGATAGTCCCTGCCCGCAACGGCGGACGGGCGACGCACGCCAAGGCCCCTCTGGAACGCCTTCACGTAGCCGTCGCGCATCCCGAGCGGCAACGTGGCAGTCATAACGACCGCCGAGCCGCCCAGCATGGCCTGGAACTCCAACAACCGTTGAAGCTGCGCCTCCATGTACGGGTCGAACTCGTGCGCTTCATCGACAATGAGGACGCGGTCCAAGAGCGCCTTCAGCCTGAGAGTGTTGAACCTGGTCGGCAACACCGCCATCAGCGCCTGGTCGATCGTGCCAACACCGACATCGGCCAACAGGATCCGGCGCCTGTCGTCGGCAAGCCACGGCCCGCAGCTCACGTCGGCCCCGGGGTCGGACCCGTCTCGCCCTCGAATCTCCCGGAAAAGCGGATTCAGTCCTGCCCTCCCGTGGGTCAGCCCCAAGGCCGGCTTGCCCTCGAAGAGACGTGGCGCGATCTTCTCGAGCCTCTCCAGCATGGCATTCGATGTGGCCATGGTCGGCAGAGCGAAAAAGAAACCACTCGCCTTGCCGGCGGCCATCATCCGCGCGGCGAGGATCAAGGCGGCCTCTGTCTTGCCAGCGCCCGTCGCGTCCTCGATCAGGGCAAGGAAGGCGCCCTCCGGCAGATCCGCCTCGGCCACCGCCGACTGCATCGGGCGCGGCACCACGGAATCCGCAAGCACCTGTCCCACACCGTCAGGCAGCGGGAACGCATGGTGCAGGCCCGCCTTGGAGATCGCAGTCTCTGCAAGGTGGAGCGCGTCTGCCCAGTAGTCAGCTACCGACATCTCGGCGTCCCGCTGCCCAAACCACTCAGTGTTGGACCCGATCCAATCGGCCTGGACCGTCAGCCCGCAGAGCACCCAAGACAATCTCCGGGCCTCAGACTCGCTCAGCCCCACCAGGGAAGCGCCCGCAAAGAGCTCCGCGACTTCCGCAATCACCTTCGGCATCAGTTCATTGGCCTCGGATCCGATCTGCTGCGCCTGATCCCTGGACTTCCGTAGGTCCAAGTGCTCGGGCGGGCCTCCATGATGTCCAGCTACTGCGGCATAGAGGATCTTCCGAGCGCCGCGTGTTCCACCAACAGCATCGGCCACCAAGCGATCATGCTCAAGCAGAAGACGGTAGCTGTGTTGCCAGTGCCGGAAGCCCCAGTACGGGCGGCCCAGCAGCATGTCGCGAAAGCTCGCGCTGAATTTGCCGAGATCGTGCAAGGCCACGAAGAAGGCGAAGGCTTGGTCAAGCGACGCGTCCCTCGTCAGCGACCTGTTGGCGATCAAGCACTTTGCCACCGCGCCGACATCCAGCAAGTGCCACAGCGCGGGGTGATAGGCGCCATCAATCGACTTCCCGGGCCACGCGCCGATCTCTTCAGCCGTGAGCAACTCGTGTGACCTCCGTAGTGGGCAGCCGGGTCCATCTGTCACCCGTCGCTAGCATCCGCGACGAGATGGTACTCAAGAGCGCGTCGACCTTTGTCGCAATCGACTTCGAAATCGCGTCCCGCCGGCCCGACAGCGCCTGCGCGGTCGGCCTCGCGGCCTGCAGCCATGGCCGGGTCGTCCTATCCCGGAGCTACCTGATTCGCCCCCCCAGCAGGCGCTTCACGTTCACCGGCCTGCACGGCCTGAGCTGGGAAGACGTAGCCGACGCTCGGAGTTTCGCTGAACTGTGGCCGACCCTCCGCCCCTGGCTTGATCGCGCAACGTTTGTAGCCGCCCACAACGCACCGTTCGACCACGACGTATTGCGCGCCTGCTGCGCCCGCTTCCGGCTGCGTCCGCCCCGCAAGCGGTTCGTTTGCACCGTGGAGCTCGCTCGCACGCAGTGGGGAATCTCGCCGGCGAACCTGCCCAATGTCTGCCGCCGTCTGCGTATCCCGCTTCGTCACCACGACCCCGCATCCGACGCGCTCGCTTGCGCGCAAATCGTCCTTGCTGCGGAGGCCGACGGTTGGCAACCCGCTCTTCCTGGAGCTTGTCCGCGAGTTGGTCGAGGTGGGTTTCGCGGCTCAGGATGAGCTGTTCCTGCGCGTCCAGGACGGCTTCCGCCGTCACCGGACTCGTCCCGTAGCGGCCTTGGTCGTCGCGGGGACACGCCCGGTACGCGAGCGCGTTGACGAGCCAGGGCTGGCCCTGGGTCTGCCTCCAGACCATCTCCAGCGCCTCCGGCGTGAACACCTGCCCGGTTTCGTTCGTGTGCTGGTCCAGAAGAGAACGCACCTCCTGCTCAGTGAAGTCTCCGAGACGCAAGGACTCTGCCTTGACGTTGAAGGCGCTGCCGCCGATGATGATCGCCCTCTCGGCGCTCGAGTGGATGCGGTAGTCGCGCACGTCGCAGACGCCGCAGAGGACGACGCTGTGGGGAAAGTGCGCGGGCCGGTCCACGTAGCCGGCCCGCAACTGGCGCGGAAGTCCCCGCACTCTCCTTCGTTCAGGAGATTCCGCAGCACCAGGAGTGCGGTCGTCTTTCCCGTCTGCCTCGGCGCGTGCAGCACGAAGTACCGCTTGTCCCGGACGAGAGTCAACACATGGCCGAGCCGCAGCCGCTCCAGAGGCGGCACGTAGTAATGGTCCGCCGGAACGATGGGGCCGGTGGTATTGAAGAAGCGCACCTCTGGAGTATCGCACTCCGCCGCGGCGCCCGCTCCCATGGAGCCTCAAGCCGGGCGGAGCCTGGCCCGCCTCCCGTCAGCTCCCCTCGGTGTCGGCGTCGCCTCCGCGCCGCGCCGCCAGGCCCGGGAACCACAGCTTGAACATTTCCTGGGGGTCGGCGTACTTCAGGTTGGCGGTCATTCGATCGCGGAACCGCTCCAGCATCTCGTTCTGAATCCCCGCTATGTCGGGAAGACCGAGAAAGGCGCGTGCTTCCTCCGGGGTGCAGTCGATGTCCAGTTTGATCTTCACGGGTTCTCCTTCGTCCGAGCTGTGTCCGGCCAGCGGGCCGGCCACGGCCGGTCCTGGGAATGAGGCGCCTGCCGACCGCAGGCGATCGCTAGCATACGACCGGTTGACCCCAGTCGAGAGGAGACCGAGCATGAACGAACGTACGAGACGTGTGGGCCGAGCCGCCGTCCTGATCGCCTGCCAACTCGCCATCGGCGGCGGCCTCTACGCCCAGTCCCCGGCAACGGTGATCCAGGGCGCCCGCGTGTTCACCGGAGACGAGGTGCTCGATACCGCCACTGTCGTGATCCGTGGCCGCACGATCGAGTCGGTCACGTCGGGCGCCGACATTCCGGCGGGCGCCGGCGCCGAGGCCGCGGTCGTCGAGGCTCAGGGCATGACCCTGCTGCCGGGACTGATCGACAGCCACACACACAACTTCGGACCGTCGCTCGAGCAGGCGCTGAACTTCGGCGTCACGACCGTCCTCGACATGGCGACCGACGCCAACATGGCCCGCCAATGGCGCCGCCAACAGGCCGAGGGCAGAGCCACCGAACGGGCTGATGTCTTCGCGGGCGGCCCAGTCACGGTGAAGGGCGGTCACGGCACGCAGTTCGGCATGTCGTTGCCGACCCTGGACGACCCGGAACAGACCGAGGCGTTCATCGCAGAACGGGTGGCCGAAGGCTCCGACTTCATCAAGGTCATCTATGAAGGCGGCGGGACGGTCGGTAGGGCCATCCCCACCTTCGCCCCCTCCACCCTGCCGCGCATCGTCGCCGCCGCCCACAGTCACGGCCAGTTGGCGGTCTTTCACATCAGCACCGTCGCCGAGGCGTTTGAGGCGATTCGTGCCGGCGCCGACGGTCTGGTCCACGTCTACCACGACCAGAAGGGCACCGCGGAAGTGGTCGAAGCAGCTCGGTCCGCCCGGATCTTCGTGATTCCCACACTGGCCGTGTCCGAGACGCTCGCTGGCAGCAGCGGCGGACCGGATTTCGCGGGCGACCCGCAAATCGCGCCCTTCCTGACTCCCGATCAGCGCGGCGGGCTGGGCCAGGGCTTCGGCCGCGAGCCGGATCCCGAGATGAGGGCGAACTTGATCAGCAGCGTCGCAGCCCTCTATTCTTCCGGTATACCGATCCTGGCGGGCTCCGACGCACCGAACCCGGGCACCACCCACGGGGCCAGCGTCCACCGGGAACTCGAACTCCTGGTCGAAGCCGGTCTGACGCCGGTCGACGCTCTGCGCGCGGCCACGTCCGCACCCGCCAACGCGTTCGGGCTCGACGATCGCGGCCGGATCGCGGCCGGACTCAAGGCAGACCTGATCCTGGTCCGGGGCGATGCGACCTCCGATGTCCGCGTCGTCCGCGATCTGGTGACGATCTTGAAAGACGGCGTGCGCGTCGAGCGCCGGCTGGCCGAAGAGCCGACCGGCAGGCGCCAGATCGATCCCACGCTGCTCAGCGACTTCGAGGGTCTCGACGGAAACGCTCTTCCCGGCAGCGCTTGGGCTCGATCCACGGACGCTCTGGCCGGCGGCAAGTCGACGGTCGAGACGACGATCACGAGCCGCGGCGAGGCCGGCAGCGCGCTCCGGATCGAGGGCGAGATCAAGGAGGGTTTCCCCTTCCCATGGTCCGGAATCATGGTCCTGCTCGGTTCCCAGTTTAACGACCCGGTCGACGCCGGCGGCATCCGCGCCCTGGCCTTCGATGCCCGCGGCGATTGCGAGACCTGCCAGGCCATGGCCTTTGCCGAGAGCCTCGGCATGAGGCCCGCGGCCACGTCCTTCCAGGCCGGGGAGGAATGGACCCGGATCGAGATTCCACTTGCCTCCTTCGCGGGTCTGGATCCTGCTGGCGCGTCTGCCTTCTTCATCGGCGGCCCAACCGAGCACGGGACCTTCTGGCTGGAAGTCGACAACGTCGAGTTGGTGGAGTAGCTACAATCGCCGAATGTCTGAAGGGTCCTTGCCGGAACCGCGCCCCCAAGGCCCCCTGCACGGCATACGCGTTCTCGACTTCACCAGCTTCATCGCCGGCTCCTACGGCGCCATGCTGCTCGGCGACATGGGCGCCGACATCCTGAAGATCGAATCGCTCCACGGCGACAACGCACGCCACTGGGGGCCCTTCATCGAGGGCGAGAGCCGGTCGTTTCAGGCGTGGAACCGGAACAAGCGTGGCATCGCGGTCGATCTGAAGACCGCGGAAGGCAGGCAGGTGGTCTACGACCTGACCCGGGAAGCCGACGTGGCGATGGAGAACTTCCGGCCCGGAGTCGCAGCCAGACTGGGCATCGACTACGACACGTTGAGCCGCCGCAACCCGGCGCTGGTCTACGCCTCGTCCAGCGCCTTCGGCGGCAGCGGACCGTACACCCAGCGCCCGGGGTACGACCCGGTGCTGCAGTCGATGGCCGGCGCCGCGCACCTGCAGCAGCAGATGAACGGCGTCGCCGGCATCTGTGCGGTGGCGGTTTCGGACTACATGGCCGCTGTGCTGCTCGTCTGCTCCATCAACGCCGCGCTCCTCCACCGCGAGCGCACCGGCGAAGGCCAGCACATCGAGACCTCGCTGCTGCAGGCGATCATGAGCGCACAGGCTCAGTTCTACATCCAGCCACTCGATGCCGAGGTCAGCGGACCGCCGGGGATCTTCCCGTACCGCATGTTCGCCGCCGCCGACGGCCCCATCTTCATCGCCGCCGGAACGGACAAGTTCTGGCGACTGCTGTGCGGTGCGATCGGCCGTGACGACCTCGGCGACGACCCGCGCTACGAGACGAACCCGCAACGGGTCGGCAACGCCGCCAAACTGAGTGCGGAGATCGACCCGATCATCGCCTCAAGGCCGGCGCGCGAGTTGGAAGCGGAGCTCATCGAGGTCGGCGTTCCATGCGCCGCGGTCCGGTCGGCCGACGAGTTTTTCGACGATCCCCAGGTCGAGGCGATGGCCATGAGTCAGGTCATTCAACACCCGAAGATCGGCAACCTGCGGATGGCGGGCGTGCCGTGGCGCTTCTCCCGCACCCCGGCATCCATCCGGAGACCCGCCCCGCGCCTGGGCGAACACACCGACGAAGTGCTTGCCGAACTGGGCTACGACACCGAGCGAATCGCCTCGCTCGAGGCCTCCGGCGCCGTGGGGCGCGTCGACGAAACGAACGGCGGCTGATGGCGGTCCCCGGCGCCTCCGCCGATCCGGCAGCGGCGTGACGACGGCAGCCCACCACCGGGATCGGGGGCCGCGCGTGGCGGGCTCAGGGCGCACGATTCCATCCCGTGTCGTCCTGGTGGGCGCCGGACACACGCATATCCAGGTGCTGCGGCACTGGATCATGCGTCCCAACCCGGCCGTCGACGCCACTCTCGTCGTCGACACGCCAATCGCCGTCTACTCGGGGATGGCGCCCGGCCTGGTGGCCGGCCAGTACCAACGCCACGAACTGGAGATCGACGCCGTGCCGCTGGCGCGCAGGGCCGGAGTCCGGGTGGTCCTGGCGCCGTGCATCGGGGTCGAAGCAGCGGCCCGCCGGCTCCTGGTCGATGGTCGCGAACCCCTGGCCTTCGACCTGGCGTCCTTCGACGTGGGCTCCACGGTGGCCGCACTCGACCTGCCCGGGGTCCGCGAGCACGCGGTTCCCACGCGGCCCATCAACCGCCTGGCTGCGGCGGTCGATGGTCACATCGAGGCCCTGACCGTCAAACAGCCGAAGGTGGTCGTCGTCGGTAGTGGCGCCGGCGGTATCGAACTGGCCTTTTGCATCGACGCGCGGCTGCGAAGCCGGGGACTCGAACCGAGAACGACGATCGTCGAGGCGGGCGACGGCATCCTGCCCGGCTATCACCCATCCCTGGCGCGCCGGATCGAGGCCGCGGCCCGCACGCGCCGGATCGAGACGATCTTCGGCGCCAAGGTCACAACGGTCGAGGCGGACTCGGTCCGACTCGGAGGCGGCGGCCGGCTCGACGCCGACCTCACGTTCTGGGTCACCGGCGCCGCCGCGCTGCCGATCTTCCGCGACTCGGACCTGCCCCTCGACGACGGCGGCTTCGTGCGCACGCGATCGACCCTGCAGGTCGAGGAGCACGACCACATCTTCGCTGTCGGCGACTGCGCGACCCTGACCGACCACCCCCACCGCGCCCGCGCCGGGGTCTACGCGGTGCGCATGGGGCCCTATCTCATCGACAACCTGGGACGCCTGCTCAGCGGGCGGCGGCTCCGCCGCTACAAGCCGCAAGGCGACTTCCTTTCGCTGCTCAATCTCGGCGACGGAACGGCCGCAGGCACCAAGTGGGGACGCACGTTCGAGGGCAGGTGGGTCATGCGTCTGAAGGACCGGATCGACCGCCAGTTCATGAACCGCTTCCAGGCGCTCGATCCCGGGGGCGCGCCCAAACCCTGGCTCGCCGCCATGACCCACGCGGAGGGCAACGGCGGCGGAGGCGCCATGGGCCACGCGGGCGGAGGCGAAGCGGCGCCCATGTTCTGCGGCGGCTGCGCCGCAAAGGTCGGGCCCGATCACCTCGGCAGGGCGCTCGCGCGGGCGGGCCTGGTCGCGAAGACCGGCCAGAGAGCCGACGTGATCCTGGATGTGGCGACCCCCGACGACGCCGTGGCGTACCGGACACCGGCCGGCGACCGGGTCGTCGCTTCGCTCGATGCCTTTCCCGCCTTCACCGACGACCCATGGCTTGTCGGGCGAGTGGCCGCGGTCAACGCCTGTTCCGATCTTTACGCCACCGGCGTCGCACCCCGCGTCGCCCAGGCCCTGGTCACCCTGCCCCAGACCGCGGACGGCGAGACGGCGGAGGAACTGCTGTTCCAGGTCCTGGCCGGCGCCCGCGCGGCCCTGAATGCCGAGGACGTGCTTCTGCTCGGCGGCCACACGAACACCGGACCCGAACTGGTCGTCGGCTTCCACGTCGAGGGAGTAGCCGGGAACGGCCACGACCTGCTGCTCAAGGGCGCGGTCCAGCCCGGTGACGAACTCGTGCTGACCAAGCCGCTCGGCTGCGGCGTCCTGCTCGCTGCCGATCGCATGGGCCTGTGCCCGGGTCGCTCAATCCGCGCCGCTCTCGCCTCGATGCAGACGAGCAACCGCGGCGCGATGGAGGCGGCCCGGCGCTCCGGGGTCCGGGCGGCAACCGACATCAGCGGCTTCGGTCTCGCCGGCCACATCGGCGAGATGGCCCAGGCCAGCGGTGTCGACATCGAGGTCGATGTCGATGCCCTCCCTGCCCTACCCGGCGCCCTGGAATTGCTGGAACGCGGCGAGCGCAGCACGAGTCACCACCAGAACACCCACCTGCCGCTGCCCACAAGGCGCGAGGCGTCGCCGGGGCCGCGGCTGGAGTTGGCCTTCGACCCGCAGACCGCGGGCGGTCTGGTGCTGGCGGTCGAACCGGGCCGGACCGGAGGCCTGGTCGACGATCTACGCTCCCAGGGACTCGCTTCGGCGCGTGTGGTCGCACGAGCCCGGCCAGCGCGCTCGGAGGGCCCGCAGTTGATCCTTCGCTAGCATCGCCGTGGGTCCACAGAACACGCAAGTAAGGCGTAAACCGTGCTACGCTCCTCCTCATGACTGCCGCCGACGGTGCCCTCGCCGCTTCACCGCGGCCCGTCACGGCGCCGGCCGGAGCGGTGCGCGGCCGCGGCGCCGCCGCCAACCCGAGGAACCGCTTCGAACGGATCGATATCGACTTCGAGCCGGGCGAGAGCCCGGCCGAACGGGGCGATGCGCCGCCGACGGAACTGTTCCGCGACGACTCGAAGACGGTCCTGTCGCGAAACGACTCGCCGGATCTCGGCTTCCAGTACAGCCTGAATCCGTACCGCGGCTGCGAGCACGGCTGCATCTACTGCTATGCGCGGCCCACGCACGAGTACCTCGGCTTCTCGGCCGGGCTCGATTTCGAGAGCCGGATCCTGGTCAAGGAAAGGGCGCCCGAGCTGCTGCGCCGAGCCCTGGAGAACCCCCGCTGGACGCCCCAGGTCATCGTGCTCTCCGGCGTCACCGATCCCTACCAGCCGATCGAGCGGCGGCTCCGCGTCACCCGCCGGTGTCTGGAGGTGCTGGCCGAGTTCCGCAACCCGGTAGCGATCGTGACCAAGAGCCATCTTGTGACCCGCGACCTCGACCTGCTCCTGGAACTCAACCGGTTCCAGGCCTGCGCCGTCCACCTGTCGATCACCTCGGTGTCGCCGTCGCTTTCGGCCCGCATGGAGCCCAGGGCTTCGAGTCCACGGCGGCGGCTGGAAGCACTGCGCGAACTGAGTGAGGCCGGCATTCCCTGCGGCGTGATGGCGGCGCCGATCATCCCTAGTCTCAACGACGACCAGATCCCGGCCATCCTGGAGGCGGCCGCCGAGGCCGGCGCCCGGCGAGCGGGCTACATCCTGGTCCGGCTGCCGCACGGTCTGCGAGAGCTCTTCGCCGACTGGCTCAGTACGCACTTTCCGGACCGGCGGGATCGGGTTCTGAACCGGCTGCGCGAGGCCCGCGACGGCGACCTCAACGACCCCCGCTTCCATCACCGCATGAAGGGTGGCGGAGAGTACGCCGAGCAGATCGGTCGCCTGTTCGAGACCGTTCGGCGTCGAGTCGGGCTTGAAGGCGGCCGGAGCGGCCGCACGGAAAGCCCATCGGCAGCCTCGTTCCGGCGCCGGACTGCCCAGCGAACTCTGTTCCATCCGTGCGCCCGATGACGGGCGCACGGACTGGTTCACGGGTGGCGCGGGTCGCGCCACCCGGGTTCGAGAACCCCCGCCGCCGCCGACGCAGTGATGACGGGGGCAGTCACAATGGGAAACGGGACGCGATCCTTACTTGGGTCTGAGACCGCTCGCTGCTACAATGCGCGTCCGCTCGAAGGCGGCAGCGGGCCCCTGGAACAGTTGAAGCGATAGGTACGCCGGTCGGATTCGACCCTCGGCAGGCTGATCGGCTCGCTGCCTCCACGCCCATTGATCGGCAAAGCAAACAGGAAATCGGAGAGATAGGTGAAGTTCAACGGGCCCAAGGTCAAGCTCTCGCGCAAACTGGGTGTCGCTCTGACGTCCAAGGCCGCGCGCTACATGGAAAAGAAGAGCCATCCGCCAGGCATGCATGGCCTGAAGCGGCGACGCCGCCAGAGCAACTTCGGACGGCAGTTGCTCGAGAAGCAGCGGCTGCGCTTCCAGTACAACGTCAGCGAGCGTCAGCTCCGCAACTACTACAAGCGCGCGACCCGCATGAGAGGGGTAACCGGCGACAACCTCGTCGGCCTGCTCGAAACCCGGCTCGACGCGGTCGTCCACCGCGCCTTCGCTCCCAGCGTGTTCGCCGCGCGCCAGTTCGTCGGCCACGGTCACATCCTGGTCAACGGGAGCCGGGTGGACATCCCGTCCTACCGGGTCAAGGAGGGCGACGTCGTCGAGGTACGCGAAAAGAGCAGGAAGCTGCGTTGCTTCAACGAGCCGCGCGGGGTCACCGTGCCCACCTACGTCGAGACGGACGAAACGGGCTACGAGGCGACGCTTCGCAGCACGCCGGTTCGGGACGAGGTCCCGATCGTGTGCGAAGTGCCTCTCGTCATCGAGTACTACTCCCGCTAGCGGCAGACAAAGAGCAGGACATGCTGCGCATCGCCCCCCACCACCAGCGCATCTGCATTCCCGCCGCCGTTCTCGCGGTCGCCGCTTTCCTCGCCGGCGGCGTCCCGGCGGCGGCCGCCGACTTCAGTATCAGCGGCACGGTCACCTACGAAGGTGAGCCGCTCAAGCGCTACCCGCTGCGCATGGACGCCGACCCGAACTGCGCCGAAATCTACGACGGCAAAAGGGTCTTCTCGCGCGCCAGCCTGATCGGAGAGGGCGGCGCGATCGAGAACGTCTTCGTCTACCTGAAGGAGGCGCCCGAGGGAGGCGCCGGCGAAACACCCGCAGCGGCCGTGCGGCTGGAGCAGCGAGGCTGCCTCTACACACCGCGAATTCTCGGTGTCCGCGTCCAGCAGGACATCGAGATCGTCAACGACGACCCCACGCTTCACAACGTGCGGGCCCTGGCCAGCAAGAACCGGCCGTTCAATATCGGCCAGCCGGCTCGGGGCACCAGAACCAAGTCGTTCCGGGCGCCCGAGAAACCGATCAAGGTCAAGTGCGACGTCCATCCCTGGATGGCCGCCTACGTGTTCGTCATGGAGCACTCCTTCCACTCGACCACCGGCAGCGACGGCGCGTACCGGATCGACGGCCTGCCGGCTGGTTCCTACGAACTCGTCTTCTGGCACGAGAAGCTGGGCGAACAGGTGGTCGAAGTCGATGTAAGCGGCAATGTCGAGGGTCTTGACTTGACCTTCGAAGGCAGCGAGTAGGCGCACGGGAGGATGGCCTACGGCGTCCGGAAGATCGCAGGAATAGGTCCGGCCGTCGCCAAGAAACTCGCCACAGCCGGCGTCCGGACCACAGACACGCTCCTCGCCGTCTGTAGCGGCCGCAGGGAGCGCCGTCTGCTCTCCGAGCGCACCGGCCTGCCCGAGCGGCAGCTTCAGAGGTTCGTCAACATGGCCGACCTGATGCGCATCCGCGGCATCGGCGGAGACTTTGCCGAACTGCTCGGCGCTTCGGGTGTACGCACGGTCCGCGACCTGAGCCGTCGCCGGGCCTTCAACTTGGCCACCAAGATGAGCACGGTGAACGCGGCCCGGAAACTGAGCCGCCGCGCGCCCTCCGCTTCGATGGTCGAGCGCTGGATCGCACAGGCCAGGGAACTCAAGGAGGTCTAGTGCCGTCCCGGCGCCCTCTCGGCATCGGTTTCGTCGGCAGCGGCTTCATCACCCGCTTCCATATCCGTTCCTGGACCGCGGTCCGGGGCGCCGACATCCGGGGCGTCTGGAGTCCCAACCGGACCAGCGCCGAGTCCGCGGCCGCACTGGCGAACGACCTCGACGTCGGCGACGCCAGGGCCTACGAGTCCATCGCGGCGATGGTTGAGGACGATGGCGTAGACGCGATCTGGATCTGCGGCCGCAACGACCACCGCGTCGCGAACATGGAGGAGATCGCGGAGGCCGTGCGCACCGGCCGTGGCCGTCTGATCGGCGTCGCGTGCGAGAAGCCGCTCGCGCGCAACGCCGCCGAAGCGCTGCGAATGGTCGAACTCGCGCGTGAGATCGAAGTTCTGGACGGCTACCTCGAGAACCAGGTCTTCAGCCCCGCCGTGGTGCGCGGCCGCGAACTCGCGTGGGAACGCGGCGCCCGCGCCGCCGGCCGGCCCTACCTGGCCCGTGCCGCCGAGGAGCACTCCGGCCCTCACAACGCGTGGTTCTGGCGCGGCGATCTGCAGGGCGGCGGGGTGCTGAACGACATGATGTGCCACTCGATCGAGGCGGCGCGGTTCCTGCTCACCGACCCGGACAAGCCGCGAAGCAGCCTGACGCCGAAGCGGGTCAACGCCCAGATCCACTGCCTGAAGTGGCAGCGCCCCGAGTACGCGGCGCGCTTGCGCCAGCAGTACGGCGACACGGTCGACTACGCGCGCCGGCCGGCGGAAGACTTCGGGCGCGCCATGGTCGAGTACGAGGACGAAGCGGGCACGCCCCTGGTGGTCGAGGCGACAACCTCGTGGAGCTACGTGGGCGCCGGTTTGCGACTGACCATGGAACTGCTGGGTCCCGAGTACTCGATGCGGGCCAACAGTCTCGACACGGACCTCGAGCTCTTCTTCAGCCGCGATCTCCGCGGCCGTCGCGGCGACCGTCTCGCCGCTGTGGAGCAGCGCACCGGAGAGGACCTGGTCGAGAAACAGAACGCGGAGATGGGACTGATGCCGGTCCTCTCGAACGAGCCCGTGGCCTACGGCTACGACGCCGAGAACCGGCACATGGTCGAGAGCTTCCGCCGGGGCAAACGGCCGCGCGAAACCTTCGAGGACGGTCTGGAGGTCACCCGTCTGTTGATGGCCGCCTACATGAGCGCCGAGTTGGGCCGGACCGTCGACTACCCGCCCGAAGGTCTCGACGAGTTCGTGCCCGCGGTCGCCCGCGGCGAATGGAACCCCGCCCGCTGAACCCGGCGCGGGTCCGCTACTTGTCTACCTCGTAGTAGTCCACGAAGCCGATCATCATCTCGTCCGCGGTCTCCCGGCCCCACGAAACATCGCGGGCCGGATCCGGGTTGTCGGCATTGCCGCTGCTGTTGTCGTAGGTGGCCACACAGAGCAGCTTCGTGCCCGCGGGCATCGGCTTCGGCTCGACCAGGCGGTAGGTCGTCTGCCAATTGAAGTCGTAGCCGTCCACCCGCAGCAGGATCTCGGCGCCGCCGTCCGGATACTCGGCCCGAAACTCGAACGTGTCACCGCGCAGGTGCATGTGCGGCCGCAGCGACAGCAGGCGGCTCTCACGCGGGAACACGAGTTCGGCCTCGAAGCGAACGTCGCTCTCCCCGGCCGGAATCCACAGGAACGGCGTCGAGCACAGGGCCGTGCGCGACTCGTGCCGGGGCCGCTCGGAGGCGAGCACCAGACCGATCCGGCTGCGGTCGGTCTCCACCCGGCCGGTCGGCGTGTAGTGCATCTGGAAGTCGATCACCGCGCCCGCGGGCAGCCGGCGGCCGACGCCCGGCGGCATGACGAGCGGCTCCGTGCCCGGGGCGTAGCCGCCCAGGTCGCCCGCGGTTCGCGGATCGCCACTGGCCGGCGCCGCCGCACCGGCGCCCGGGAACGCCTGGACGATCACGTGATGAACGACGGCGGCGTTGCCCGGCTGCGTCTCAGCCGCCTGAATCCACACGTCCTCCGGCAGCTCCGTCTCCACCCGGTAGCCGTGGTACGGGACCTCGCCGGCGGCCGGAATCGTGACCTCCTGCGGCAATTCGTAGATCAGGTCGGGGACGCCGATCCGCCAACTCTCCGAGCGTTCCGGGCCAAGGGCGGGCGCGACCTCACCGCCTCCGGACCCGGGGCGGCTGCCGCCGTCGATCCAGGCCAGCAGCTTCTCCTTCTCGGCCGCGGGCAGTCGCCGGTCGTTGGCGAACTCGCCGTAGCGCGGGTCGGCGTGCCACGGAGGCATTGCCCCCGTTGCTATGGCGCGCCGGATCGAGGACGCCCAGGCGCGGGCCTGCTCAAAGGTCTCGAGCGCGAATGGCGCCGGCCCACCCTCATGGTGGCAGCCCGCGCAGCGGAGGCGGAACACCCCGGCTACGCGGTCGTAGTCGACCTCTGCCGCGGGCAGCGCCGCCGAAGCGAGGACCGAAGCGGCCAGGGCGGTAACGACCGCCGCGCCGGCTTCAGCGGAGACGGCAGCAGCTCGCGCCGCAAGACTCGTAATACTCCGGGCCTGGGAACGCGGGCGTCTCGCCCGCATCCGGCGCGCAGGCGCCGGTCCGGCAGCTTCAACAGACGTCCCGATCAGGGGCCGCCCTGGTTCGTCAACCGGTAGAGCTTGCTTCGGGTGCGGATGAAGAGGCTGCCGTCGGCGATCGCCGGCGTCGACATGCACATCTCGTCAAGCGAGTTCTTGCCCACGACCTTGAACTCGTCGCCGGCTTCGATGACGAACGTGTCACCGTCCTCGCTGAGCACGAAGACCTTGCCGTTGTACGCCCAGGGCGAGGCCGTGAAGGCGCCGGAGCCGCGCTCGATGCGCTGCTTGCCGTAGACCTCGGCGCCGGTCTTCGGATCGTGCGCGGTGAAGAAGCCGCGGTCGAGCAGGGTGTAGAACCGGTCTCGGTAGATCAAGGGCGTCGGGTTGTAGGCGCCGGCCTGGGGCTGGTACCAGACCACCCACCGGTTGCTCTGCTGATCCTCCTCGAGCGTGATGTCGCCCGTAGCACCCGGCTTGATCGCGTAGACCGGGCGGATCCGATCGCCGATGTAACCCGACGACACGTAGAGCAGGCCGTACTCCGAGAACGACTGGGGGATCGCGATCGACGACATGCCGCCGAAGCGCCACAGGAGATTGCCCTCCTTGTCGTACGACCGCACCTGGTCGGTACCCACAGTGATCACCTCGGTGCGCAGTTCGTTCTCCCACACGAAGGGCGTCGCCCAGTTGCTGCCCTCTTCGCGCGGGTCGCGCCAGAGCTCCTCGCCGGTCGCGGCGTCGAGCGCCAGCATGAAGGACTGGTCCTCGTTGTCGTTCACGATGTAGAGCTGCCCGTCGTGGACGATCGGCGACGCCGCGGTACCCCAGCCGTAACGCGTCGGAACGGCCTCGAAACGACGCTCCCAGATCGGCTCGCCGTCCAGGGTGAAGGCGAACACGCCGACGTTGCCGAAGTAGGCATACAGGCGCTCACCGTCCGTGACCGGGGTTTCAGAGGCGTAGGTGTTCTTCAAGTGACGGGGGAAGTCCGGCGCCCCGGCCAGCACCTCGCGCTCCCAGCACTTCTCGCCCGTCTCGACGTCGAAGCAGTACACCGACCAATGATGCAGGTCCTCGGAAGGCTGCATCCGGTTTCCACCCAGGTAGAGCCCCTTCTTCGGCTCCTCGATGTCGCCCTCGCTCCATACCGTGGTTACGAAGATACGGTTCTCCAGCACGATCGGCGAGGACCACCCCAGGCCTGGCACATCCGCGACCCAGACCACATTCTCCGTCGTGCTCCAGGTCTCCGGCAGCCGCGGATCGTCGTCGGCAACGCTCATCGAGTCCGCGCCGCGGAACGAAGGCCAGTTGTCGGTGGCCGGCGGCGCAGCGAGGGCCGTGCCGGCGGCCAGCAGGACCACGGCGAGGGCGGCTAGGAGATGGGCGGATCGACGCATCATGAACCTCCTGAGGGGAGATGGTTCGAACAGATTCTGCCGGCGCCAGGGCACAAGCAGGCGGTTGCAGCGGCGGCGCGCAGCTTACCATCGGCCCAAGCCTGCGGCCGCCACCCGGCGTCCTGGGAACGCGGGCATCCTGCCCGCATCCGGCGCGTTAGCGTCGGACCTTCCTGGCGTAGAGCCGGCTCAAGCGGCCCCTTCGACCGCCCGCCGCTCCAGATCAAGCAACGCCTGCTTGGTCCTCAGGCCGCCGCCATATCCCCCGAGCTTCCCGTCGTGGCTGATCACACGGTGGCAGGGTACGACGATCGGCAACCGGTTCCTTCCATTCGCCTGGCCGACTGCGCGCGACCCGGAGGGCTTTTCGATCCGCTCCGCGAGCGTGCCGTAGGAGATCGTCTCGCCGAACGGGATGCGCCGCAGTTCGGCCCACACCCGGCGCTGGAACTCGGTGCCCTCCAGAGTCAGAGGCAGGTCGAACTCCCGCCGCTCGCCGGCGAAGTACTCCTCGATCTGCCGCTTCGCGTCCGCCAGGGCGGCCGGGAGGACGCCATTCGAGACCACCCATGCCGCGTCGGGCGGCTCAGCCGCCCGGTTCGGCAGCTCGATCCGGTCGACGGACTCCTTGGTTCCAACCAGGCGCAGGGTGCCGAGCGGGATCTCGAAGTCGTGGTAGGTGGTGGTCATTCCTTGGTCTCCGTTGGTTCTGCAGGTGGCTCTGAGGTCGAAGTCTCAGCGTCCAGGGGCGAACTGCACTGAGACAGCGCCTCACCCACTTACCCTATTGAACAAATCTATTCAGTATCGTAATCTAGCGGCCGCCATGGAGTATGAGCGTGAGCAAGTAGCGGTGTTGAGAGAACGCCTGACAGAAGCTCCCAAGACGATCCAAGCCGTCTTCGGGCCCCGGCAGAGCGGCAAGACCACTATAGTCAAACAAGCGCTCCGCACATCGGCACACCGCTACTACTACTACGCCGTCGACGCGCCTGGCGCCGACGAGACGAACTCGCCCGACATGCCGGCATGGCAATCGCTCGAGTACGCCGGTGAACGTGACCGGAGTTGGCTCGTCGCAACCTGGGAACACGCCCGGGCCGAGGCGAACCGCCACAACGGGTGCATCCTGGTACTCGACGAGATCCAGCACATCCCCGACTGGTCCCGAACAGTCAAGGGTCTTTGGGATGGCGACCGGTGGAACGACCTTCCGCTCCGAGTGGTCATTCTTGGCTCGGCGCCGATGGCCATTCAGTCCAGCTTGAGCGAGAGCCTGATGGGCCGCTTCGAGCTCATCCGCGTCGGCCACTGGTCGTTCAGCGAGATGGCCGACGCCTTCGGCCTCGATCTGCCCCAGTACATCTTCTTCGGCGGCTACCCCCGGGTCGCAAGCCTCGCCCCTGGCTGGCCGCCGGAGTGGAGCGGGTACGAACCCCGGTGGCGCGAGTACGTGCGAAGGGCAATCATCACCCCGACCATCGACCGCGACGTGCTCGCGATGACGCGCGTCGACAAGCCAGCGCTCCTCGGCCAGGTGTTCGATCTGGCCGTCGCCCATTCAGGACAGATGCTCCCCTACCACAAGATGCTCGGACGCCTCCAGGACGCGGGCAATGCGACCACCGTGGCTCGCTACGTCGACCTTCTCTCGGCCGCAGGCATGCTGACGGGGTTGGAGAAGTACTCACCCAACCTGTTGAGAATGCGGAGGTCGCCGCCCAAGTTCAACGCCTTGAACACCGCGCTCGTGACGGCGACCTCAAACTACAGCTTCGCCGAAGCCCAGGCGGACCGAACCTTCTGGGGACGGCTGGTGGAGAGTGCGGTCGGCGCCCATCTGCTAAACACCGCAGGTTCCGGCCCCCGAGTCCACTACTGGCGTGAGAGCGACGACGAGGTCGATTTCGTCCTGGAGTGGGGCTCCAGGGTCGTGGGTGTTGAAGTGAAGAGCGGCGCGAACGCCAAGCCGACCCACGGGATGTGGGTCTTCAGAGAGCGCTTCAGTCCCGATCGCGTCGTCTTGGTAGCTCCCGACGCCCGGACGCTGAACGCCGTGTCGCTCGCGGAGTTCCTCTCCCGACCCGCCTCCGATTGGTTCGAGGACGGCGAATGACGATTGTCGACCGCACCTGCACCGAGGTCCGAAAGGGCCATGGCGGACTGAACAGCCAGCCAGTCTCGAACCCGCTCTCGGAGTACCGCTCCGAACCCGCCTATGTCCTGCTCGGCGACCCTGGCGCCGGCAAGAGCACCTCCTTCAAGGAGGAGCGCAAGCGGACACCCGCTGCTGCCGAGAAGGTAATCGAGGCGAGGGACTTCGTCACCTTCGACGTTGCCGACCACCCGGAATGGCGTAACCGAACCCTGTTCATCGATGGTCTGGACGAGATTCGCGCCGGCAGCCTTGACGGCCGGACCGCCCTCGACAAAGTCCGCGCGCGACTCGACGCCCTTGGCAAGCCTCGCTTCCGGCTGTCTTGCCGAGAGGCGGATTGGCTGGGTCCGAACGACTGGACCCGGCTCCAGGAAGTCGCTCCAAGCCGCGAACTAACCGTGCTTCGGCTCGATGCGCTGACGCTCGATGACGCCCATCGCATCGCTGAAGCCAGCCACCCCAGCGAGGACGCCAGGCAGTTCATCCGAGAGGCGCAGAAAAGAGGCTTGCAGGAACTCCTGCTCAATCCCCAGACCCTGGAACTGCTGATCGAGGCTGTCGGCGGTGCCAGACAATGGCCAGAGAGTCGCCTTGAGACCTTCGAACTCGCGTGTCGGCAACTCGCTAAGGAGCAGAACGAGGAGCACAGGTACTCGCAGCGAGATCCACCCAGCGAGGACGGAGTCCTCAACGACGCCGGACGCATTTGCGCGTTGCTCCTCCTTTCCGGAACGCCGGGTGTCAGCCTGCTCCCCTCCGCAGAGGAGCACGCCGACTACCCACAGGTCGAGCGCTTCGATCCAACCCCTGAGGCGATCACGGCAGGCGAATCCGAAGTGCTCACCCGCCGAAGACGCCTAGCCGTGTCGGGCAGGCTGTTCAGGGGCGTCGGCGGCAGCTACCCAGCCACACAACACTTCGAACCCGTGCATCGTCACATCGCCGAGTTCCTTGCCGGCCACTACGTCGCTCAGCAGATCAAAGACGGGCTTCCAGCCGCCCGCGTTCTTGCCTTGATCACGGCGTTCGACGGTGGCGTGGTGACCGCGCATCGCGGTCTCTCCGGCTGGCTGGCGGCGCACTCCAACCCCGCCCGAGAGGGGCTGATTGACAGTGACCCTATTGGCGTCGGTCTCTACGGCGACATCAGCAGCTTCTCGACCAAGCAAGAGCGAGCGCTTCTGCGTGCATTGCTGAGGGTGGGCCCAAGGCTACAGGACCTCCACTGGCGGAATGTCGGCGCCTTCGTGCCAATCGCCACCAAGGCGTTGGAAGAGGAGATTCGCGACGAGCTGACGATCAACCCGCAGAAAGAGGACGATCAACATTCAACGGCGTTCTTGCTCATGCTGCTCAGCAACGCCGCTCCGATGACGACTCTTGCAGAGCCGATACTCACGATCCTCCGCGGGTCCGCCTGGTGGTCTCGGGTTCGATACTGGGCCCTCGACGCCTTCCTCCGCCACTGCTTAGACGAAGATACAAAGCTTGCCAAGCTCGAACGACTCCTGTCGGACGTCTACAGCGGTCACCTGCAGGATCCAGACAACCGGATTGCCGGAGCGGCGCTTGAACAGCTCTATCCGAGCGTGGTTGGTCCAGCAGAGGTCTGGCGCTACCTCACAAGGACGCAACCCTCGAACTACCTTGGAAGCCACTGGCTGTTCTGGACTCGTTTGGCCGAAGAGGAGCGATCATCTGACGCCGACGTCGCAGTCCTGCTGGATGCCTTGCCGACCCACCTGACCGGCTTGCGGACCGTGCTCGACAGCTCCCGACTAGCCGCGGTCGCTGCGCAACTCCTCGCCCGTGGTCTCGACGCACTAGGCGCAAAGCTGACTCCCTCCCGTCTCTACGACTGGCTTAGTGCTCCCGTGGAGTGCCAGCCCTATTCCTCTACTCAAGAAACCAAGGAGCAACACGGCCGGATCGCCGCTTGGCTCGAAAACAACGCTGGCGCCTACAAGCGCGTGTTCCGCGAGGGCCTGCGCCGTGGGGAGGACAACGATCCACCGAGCCGCGTCGTTCGCGTCACCCGGCAGCGGCTGTACGAAGCAGAGCCGCCCGACGACTTCGGCTCTTGGTGCCTCGGCGAGGCCGAGATTCTCGCCGATACGCGGCCAGCCCTCGCTCGGTGGCTGTTCAGGCACGCTCTGACCCGGTTCAACCGGGGTGAGGCCGGCCTCTCCCAAGAGAGACTCGACGAGTGCGTCCTACGGCATCCCTCCTGGCAACCGGAGCCCGACGATCCGAACGCAGAAAAAGAGTTCCGAGACGCAGAGCGCAGATGGAAAGCGTCGAAGAGAGCCTTCGAAGAAGAACGTGAGCAACGGCAGAGGCAGTGGCTCGACGCCGTTGGCCAGGAAGTACCCGCACTCCGAGAGAACCGGAGCGCTCCGTGGCTACTAGGGCGCTTGGCAAGCGAGTGGTTCGAAAGATCGTCAAGCGAGGAGATCTCCTTGCAAGACTGGCTTCGAGAGGAGTTCGACCCCAACGAGGCCCTGGCGGCCGCAGCGCTTCAAGGCCTGCGGGGCGTCGTGGACCGAGACGACATGCCAGGACCTGACGAGATTCTCAACCTTCACTCGGAGTCACGACGCCACCGGCTATCGCTGCCCTTTCTGGCGGCGCTCCACGACCAACATCAGGAAGTGCCCACGTTTGTCGACGATCTGACCAGGCGGCAACAACGCCAAGCGCTCGCGCTTCACTACTGCGTGCCGACAGGGTGGGGCCGTCGCCCAGCCTGGTACCGCTGTCTGATCCAGCAGAGCCCTGAGGTTGCGGCCTCTGTTCTACTGCCTTTCGTACGAGCCGAGATCCGGGCCGGTCGCAATCACGTTGCCGGACTTTCGGAACTCGTCCATGATCGGCATCACACCGAAGTCGCGGCTCTTGTCAGCCTGCCTCTCCTTCGCGGCTTTCCGCTGCGGGGCAGCGCAAGGCAGTTATGCGACCTGAGACGACTGCTCTGGGCAGGCTTACAGCACGGTGATCCAGACGAACTGCGCTCGATCATCGCGAAGAAGCTGGCGGCCCGAAGCATGACTGTCGCCCAAAGAGTCACTTGGCTGGCGGCGGGCCTCATCGCGGATCCGCGCACCTACGCCGGACCTCTGGAGGAGTTCGTGGACGGCATCGAACGGCGAGCACGCCTGCTCGCCGACTTCCTCTGGTCCGAGTGGCTTCTTCGAACGGAGGAACTGCCTCCTCCAGCGCTGGAGGCGCTCATCCGACAGTTGGGAAGAGCGGGCATCTACGAGAACGAGTTTCCAGATTCT
This sequence comes from Candidatus Multivorans sp., assembly GCA_965238135.1. Classification (GTDB taxonomy): domain Bacteria; phylum Acidobacteriota; class Thermoanaerobaculia; order Multivoradales; family Multivoraceae; genus Multivorans. The sequence continues at coordinate 2,066,869 of OZ250177.1, forward strand.
CCCGACCCGTCCCCCGGACGACTGGGCGGCCTGATCGAACGCCTGGCGGCCGCCCCGGAACACGAGGCCGCCGGCGCTCTTCGGCGGCTTGCGAATGACGAATCCCTCTCGGAATGGAGGCCCGGCTTGCTACTCGCCATTGATCGTCAGGCCGTCGCGGGCCGGGATGCCTCGTATGAACGTCCCGAGCTGGCTGCCATCCGCGCGACGCTGGCCAACGCGGCACCGGCGAATGCCGCCGACCTCGCCGCGCTGGCGTTGGACCGGCTCGACGAACTCGCACCATCGATCCGCAACTCCGACACGAATGACTGGCGCCAGTACTGGAACCGCGACAAACAAGGACATCTCACGCCCAACGACGAGAACTCTTGTCGCGATGCCCTGCTCCGGCAACTGAAGCCGTTGCTGCCGGATGCAGTCACGATTCCAGAGGCGCCAGCCCCGGCCAGCCGGCGTGCCGATGTTGGCCTTTACTGTGCCGACTTCAAGGTACCCATCGAGGCGAAGAAGCAGTCCCACAAAGCCCTGTGGCGCGCGGCCCGAGATCAACTGTTGGCAAAGTACACACGGGACCCGGCGACCGGCGGTTTCGGAATCTACGTAGTGTTCTGGTTCGGCGACCAAGAGAAGACGCCACTGGACGAAACCGGGACCCGCCCCGGCAGCGCCGAAGAACTCCTGGAGCGCCTCGAGGCCACTCTCGTCCGTCAACTTCCGCCCGACCAACTGCGCAAGATCGCCGTCCGGGTCATCGACGTGAGCAAACCCTGATCCCCGGCAGCCCAGTGCGACAGGCGGGCGCTTACGGCGCCGACCGCCGCCAACCCCGGCGCCTGGCGGACAATCAGTCCAGTTCGCCTGCGCGGCGAAGGAAGTCCTCCGCGTCCCGGCACTCAAGGGCGAGCTCGATCAGCCCCGCCGCGTCCGCCACCCGGTCGATCTCGTCGAGCCACGTCCGGAGCTCCGGCGTCACGGGAAGCCCTCGCGCGGCAAGCACCCGCGGCACGGCGGCCCGCAGCATCTCCCGTTGCGCTTCCGCTCTTCCTTCGGCCCGCGCCCGGTTCCTCTCCGCGGCCAGTTCCCGGCTCAGGAACAAGTCGTCGGCGGCGCTCGTTCCTTCGGCCGCGCCCAGGGCGCCCCCCACTCGGCGCAGAACGTCGACGGTCTCGAACGAGGCCTCCGGTTCGTTCAGCGCTCTGTGGATCTCGGCCGCCGTCCAGCCCGGGAATGCCCGGCTGCTCGCCGCCTCGACGTAGCGGCCGTCTTCCAGAACGCGAATCGTGAGAGCCGAACGGCGAGACTTCGGGCGGTAGCGCCAACTCGCGTCCGGCACTTCTACCCAGACCTCCGGGAAGCCCCAGGATTCGTAGATGCTCAGTTTGCGACGCCGCACGTCGGTGCTGTAGTCCACTTCCAGGACCACGTCCGGCAGCGCGTCGACGCCGTACTCGATCTCGCCGCCGCGCGGCCGCGCCTCGGCCGGATGAAGGTAGACGACCTGATCCGCCGACATGACGCGCTCACGTCCTCCCTCCGGGCCTCGCACGACGAGAGCCGTCGCTCCGATCAGGTCGATCGGCGCACCCCGTTTGGCTGCGATCAGCGTGACGCAACCCGCGAGCCGCATCGACCCGTACTCGTGATGGGCAGTCGGGTTCTCCGCCACCATCGCGATCTCGGTACGGGCATCCCAGTACTCGAACCGACGGTCGCCATAGTCGTCGAGTTCCTCGGGCCGAACGCGAACCGGGATGCAGCCGGGGAACTCCACGGCCTTCGGGGCGGGGCCGTCGTCGGGCAAACCGGGAGGCGTTTTGGCAACGGGCTCAGCCATTGTCCGAGCCTACACCGCAAGCGGCCGCGAAATCGACCGGCGAAGCCGGCGGTCGATTCCTGCTTCAGCACTGAGACAAGCTACCCACCGCCGGCCCTGCGCCACAGGAGCAGCGCGGCGTAGGCACGCACCGGGCGCCAACTCTCGGCCATCGCCTCCAACTCGGCCGCGGTCGGCGGCTTCTCCCGGCTCACCGCCTTGCGCAGGCCCAGGTCGCTGGCCGGGAACGCGTCACCATCGCCCAGGGCACGCATGGCGATGTACTCGACGGTCCAGGGACCGATGCCCTTGATGGCGAGCAGCCGTTCGCGCACCTCTGCAGGCGCGGCGTCGAGCCGCAGTGCGCCGGCCGCGATCTCGGCTGCCATCTCCTGCAGCGCCCGTGCACGAGCGGCGGTGAGGCCGATCGTGCGCAGATCGAAAGCGGCGACCTGCTCCGGTGTCGGAAAGGTGCGCTCGAGTCCGGTCTCCCGCAACGCGTCCGGAAGCTGGTCGCCCAACGCCGCCACCAGACGGCCGGCCAGCGTGCGCGCGCCGGCTACCGAGATCTGCTGCCCCAGGAGCGCGCGCACCGCGACCTCGAAGCGGTCCCAGGCGCCTGGGATGCGCACGCCAGTCGGATCAATCCCCTCGGCCGCCAAGTCAGGCGCTTCCATGAGCTGCGACGCTAGATCGTGGGGATTCACGTCGAGATCGAAGAGCCGCCGAACTCCGTGCGAGGTCGCGCCCTCCGCGTCCGGCCCAATTGTCTCAGCGTGAGCGGTGTGTACCTGGACATCCGCCCGCACGCCGGTATCAAAATCCACACGAAGCACCGCGGGTGAGACACCTGTCCAGCCCGTCCCGGGCGAAACCGAAGCCAGGTCGATCGTGCGCCGATACAGCAGCCGCTCCGTGTCAACCACCTCGACGCCCGGCAGGGCGCGAACGGCGAAGAACTCGAGCAGGCCGCGAACATCGCACGGGCGCCGATACGACTCTTCCAGGGAACAAACAAGCTGCGGCATCCGAGGGCGGGAGCATAGTCGCCGACTGCGCTCTCAGCGCGATAGCCTCCACCGCCTACCGACGACCAGGCTCAGCGCTCCGGACCGGATGCGGGCAGGATGCCCGCGTTCCCAGGAGCGTCGGGACACGTCGTTCTGCGGCGTAGCCGCTTGGCGCCCACCAACCAGGACAGCACCATGACCGAACTCCCCGCCGACGGCCTCGCACTCCATTCCACGATCCGCGCCAACAACAAGGGAGGCGGCACAGTCGAACTCGCGCTGGTCCGCTCTCCCATGCGGGAACCGGGACCGGACGAGGTCGTCATCCGGGTCGAAGCGGCGCCGATCAACCCCTCCGATCTGGGGGTGCTGTTCGGACCCGCCGATGTCTCCACGGTGCGCGCGTCCGATGGCGCGGAGGGTCCGGTGGTCATCGCCGACATCCCCGAAGGGCTGGCCCGCCTGGTCGCAGGGCGTCTCGATCAGACGATTCCGACCGGCAACGAGGGCGCCGGGGTCGTCGTCGCGGCCGGTTCCTCGGCCCGTGCGCAGGCCCTGATCGGCCGCACCGTGGCGGTACTGGGCGGCTCGATGTACGCGGAGTACCGGTTGTCCGAAGCGAAGCGGTGCCTCGTGCTGCCCGAGGGCACGACGCCGGTGGAAGGCGCATCCTGCTTCGTCAACCCGCTGACCGCCCTGGGCATGGTCGAGACGATGCGGCTGGAGGGTCACAGCGCCCTGGTCCATACCGCCGCCGCCTCGAACCTCGGGCAGATGCTGCAGAAGATTTGCATCGCCGATGGGGTGCCCCTGGTCAACATCGTGCGCCGGGTGGAGCACGAGGAACTCCTGCGCGGCCTGGGTGCCGAACACGTGGTGAACTCGAGTTCCGACAACTTCATGGCCGAACTGATCGCTGCCCTGACCGAGACCGGCGCCACCCTCGGTTTCGACGCCACCGGCGGGGGCAAGCTGGGCGGCCAGATCCTGACCGCTATGGAGGCGGCCCTATCCGCGAACGCCCCCGAGTACAGCCGTTACGGTTCCGCGACACTGAAGCAGGTCTACATCTACGGCGGGCTCGACCGCAGCCAGACCGTCCTCACCCGGAACTTCGGCATGGCCTGGGGTCTCGGCGGCTGGCTGCTTCCCCACTTCCTGGAGCGGATCGGACCCGCGGCCTCCGAGCGGCTCCGGCAGAGAGTCGCCGCCGAAGTCAAGACGACCTTCGCCTCGAGCTATGCCCGCACGGTCACGCTGCAGCAGGCGCTCGATCCGGCGGCGGTCGCGGTCTACGCGAAGCAGGCGACCGGCGAGAAGTACCTGGTGACGCCGCATGGGTAGTCCAAACCCGTCGAACTACACGCGCCGGTAGGCAAGGTCTCCCTCCAGGTAGGTGAGGTAGAAGGACTGCGGCTTCATCGTGCCGCTCGGGTTGCGGAACCAGAGCGGGCGCCGGTAGAACGTCTCGCCGCCCAGCGACTCCGCGGCTGCCTGGAGCGTGTTCTCCGTGGCCAGTACGGTCGCTTCGGCACAGCCCAGGCTTGCCAACTCGGCAAGTGCGGCGCGCAGGATCGGCGCCGCCCCCTCGCCCAGGTAGGGGAAGTGAACGATCCGTCCGGTCGGCGGATCGTTCGCCCGGTTCACGTAGAGCAGCAGCGGACCAAGCGTCCGCCCGCCGCGGCTGAGACTGAACAGGAAGCCGTCGTGCTCGGGACAGGCCGCGAGCCAGGCCAGGTGCCCGGGGTCGGCGATGTTGACGAGCCGGTCGGAGCCGGAATCGGGCCCCGCGGCGCCGGGGTCATACGAGAGGAGGTCGACCTCCGGCTCGGCGGTTCCGCCCTCCCCGACCGCCGTCGCCAATCGGAGTTCGCACGCTTCGCCGGCGCGTTGAAAGCCCCGCAGTTCCAGAATGGACTGTGTCGTGGGGGTACCTCCCAGAACGATCTCGAACTCGGCGTCCGGCACGCTGCCGCCCAGGGGCACACCGGCAGCGCCGCGCGAGCCGGGTTCCACCATCCACAGCATCCTGTGCGCTCCCCTGATGATCCGATCATCGATCCGGTAGCTGCTGTTCAACGCCCCCACATGACCGACGACCTGCCCATGCCTTTCGGCAACCAGGGACTCGACTTCCGGCCCCGGCGGGCCGCTGAACAGGAGCCACCGCAGGATGTCGGGCTCGCGGCGGAGCCCGTAGACGATCTCCGTCAGATCGGAGAGGCGCTCCAGGTCGCCCTCAACGCCTGGGCGCAATAGAACGTCCTTCACAAGGCGCCGCGCCACGGTCGTCGACGAGGATCCGCTGAGTCCTTGGCTCACGATCGCTCCGACTCCGCCTCGCCGCCCTGCCGCCGGGCGCGAAAGGCCGCGTCGCGTTTCGCCCGCAGCCGCAACCCCTCGCGGAAACGCTCGATGTTGGCTTCCGCGCGCCCCTTCAAACGGCGGTACTTGTGCTCGGCCTCAAGCAGCAGCAGCTCGTCCCAGCCCAGGCCTTCCTCGGTCCAGTGGTACTCGTGCGTGAGGAGCTGGATCTGGTCGTACCGGTCGAGCAGCGACGTCACGACGCCCTCGCGCCAGACCTGGGTGCTGTCGGAGAGGTACTTGATCCGCTCAAAGTAAAGGGGATCGTAGGCGTCGACCACACCGGGAATCCGCAGCGTCCGGCCCGACCGCATCGGCATGTGGGGGCTGGCTGCCCGGATCTCGGCGCCGAAGAAACCCTCGATCAGTCCGATCGCGCGCCGCGCCAGTTCGACCGGCTCGCCGCCCGAGCGCTCGAGCAAACCCAGGTCGTAGTGGAAGCCCAGGTCATGCCCCAGATCGAGGATCTCCTCGACGACCCCGGCGCCCTCGGCCTCGAACAGGTTGTAGTCCGAACCGATCTGGACGAAGAAGGTCGAGCGCACGCCGGCGCCGTGGTCGGCCCGGGCCATCGTCAACGCCGCGTCGAGGCTGAACTCCACGTCGTGCCGCATCAGCACGAAACGCTCCACGTCGAGCAGCGCCTCGCCCATCGGCGCCGCCTCCGCGAACGAGAACGTCCGGTGAGTCGCCACGATCCGCGCCAGGATCTCCCGGTAGTGATCAAGCGTGAAGTCGAGGTTCGGATCGGCAAGCCGATGCGGTCGCGATCTGCTCATGCCGGTTCCCAGGAGACTTCGTCCCATATCTCGGTCGCCAGGTCGTCGACCGGACGGGTCGCGCCGCCGTCGATCCAGTCGACCAGGCGCAGCGTCACGTCAGGGTAGTTCATGGGAGGCGGCGCCGGACCACAGGTCCAGGACTCGATCGCCCCCACGGTCAGCCGCTCGACGACGGTGCCAAGGCCGAGGGCTTGCAGCGCCCGGCCGTTGAGGAACTGCTCGGGATGGCGGCCGATGGGCTGCACCAGGAGACGGCGGCCCAAGTGCAGCGCCTCGCTGACAAGCGAGAAACCGGCATTCGTGATCACTCCCGAGCAGGCGACCAGATCGGCCACGAACGCCCCGCGGTCGTAGGGGCGGATCGAGACGTTGTCGCGGTCGACCGGCGCCGGCACCGGCCGGTAGGCGACGAACCGCCGGTGCGGCAAGCGTCCCAGCAGTGCTGTGATGCTCTGCTCGCTCTCCGCGGGCAGGTAGACGAGGATCCGCTCGCCGGCGTCCGGCGGCGGACCGGCCTCGGCCGCCGCGACCAGGTCGGGACTGATCGTGGGCGGCAGATTCGCGCCGCCGAAGCGATGCCAGTGCAGGCCGACCGCGGTCCGAACCGGGGTGTAGACCGGGGCGAACAGGCGCAGCGCCAGGCGCGCCGGCCCGGTCCGCCCCGGCAGGCGGAGACGCCGGTGGAATGCGTACAGGTGGCCGACGCCGATACTGGGTCGGCGGCAGCGACGCGCGATCCAGGCGGAAACCGGCTCATAGTCGGTCAGTACGAGGTCGAAACGGGACGCATCGAAGCTGCGCACGTCGCGCAGGAAACGGGCCAAGCGCAACTGCCCGAGGGTCTGGAGCATTCGCACCCGGCCGCCGGCGGCCCGGCCCGTGAACCCCTCGAGCAGGGTGTGGCTGGCCCGGATCTCCGGGTCGGCGAACGCCGCCGAAGATCGGCCGGTGAGCAGGCAGTGGACCTCGTGCCCTCGGCTTCGCAGGCCGGCCACCATCGCCGCCGACCGCACCAGGTGGCCGTGGCCTGTGCCCTGAACTCCGTACAGAATCCTCATACCGGGACCGTTGACGGTCTTGTTCCGGACCAGAGCACGCGGGCGGAAGGTAGCACCCGCCGAGCCGCCGTCGCAAGCGGCAACGCCGGTGAGCCGGCTGGTACACTCATTTTCCTCGTTTCTTTGTCGATTCTTCCCGTTTCGCACTTGAGAGCGCGGTCTGATCCCCGCGTTGCAATCAGCAGGGGGTGACATCACGCGCGTTCTCATTGCTGGAATCGACGGCTATCTCGGTTGGCCGTTGGCCCAGTACCTGACGGCCAGCGGCCACGAGGTTTCCGGCATCGACGCCGGTTTCCGCCGCGATTGGGTCGCGGAGATGGGCAGTTGTTCGGCCCTGCCGATCGCGTCGCTCGAGGCGCGCCTCGACGCGTTCGAGTCCGCCTACGGCACTCGTCCGCACGTTGTCCTCGGCGACCTGACCGACCTCGATCTGGTCTACCGGCTGTTCCAAGAGGTGCGGCCGGAGGCGATCGTCCATCTCGGCGAGTGTCCGTCGGCGCCGTACTCGATGATGGACGCGAAACACGCGGTCTGGGTGCAGCGCAACAACATCGAAGGCACGCTCAACGTGCTTCACGCGATGCGCGACCTCGCGCCCGACGCGCACCTGGTCAAGCTCGGCACGATGGGCGAGTACGGGACGCCGAACCTGGACATCCCTGAGGGCTTCTTCGAGGTCGAGTACCGCGGCCGCCGCGACCGCCTGCCCTTCCCTCGGCAGGCTGGCTCCTGGTACCACTGGAGCAAGGTCCACGACAGCAACAACGTGATGTTCGCCTGCCGCATGTGGGGACTCAAAGCCACCGACGTGATGCAGGGCGTCGTCTACGGCACGCGCTTCTTCGGCAACGGCGCGAACCACCCCGCGGGCGAGGCACTGAGTACGCGGCTCGACTTTGACCAGGCCTTCGGCACCGTGCTCAACCGTTTCTGCTGCCAGTCCGTGGTCGGCGAACCGCTGACCCTGTTCGGGCTCGGCAAACAGCGTCGCGGCTTCCTGCCCATCTGCGACTCGATGCAGTGCCTGACCCTGGCGGTCGACAACCCGCCGGAAGCGGGCGACTACCGGGTCTTCAACCAGTTCGAGGAGACCTACACGGTCTCAGAACTCGCCTCCAAGGTCGCCTCTGTCGCTTCCGACATGGGACTCGATCCGCGGATCCGCCGGATCGAGAACCCGCGCAAGGAACTCGAAGAGCACTACTACAACCCGGATCACGATCACCTGCTCGCCCTGGGCTACCAGCCGACCCGGGAGATGGACTCGGAACTCCGGGCGATGCTGGAAGACCTGCTCCCCCACCACGACCGGATCGCGGCCAGCCGCGACGTGCTCCTGCCCGACATCCGCTGGGACGGCAGCCGCCGGAAATCGGCCTTCCTCGGCGGAGCGAACAGCCTCGACGGAGCGAACGGCTCGGAACCGGACGCGCGGGCTAGCAGCGTGCGCGGCAGGAAGAATCGGCGTACCCCATGTTCTGCGGCGCACGCTCCTAGCCAGCCGCCGTCACCCGACGAGCCGCCGTCACCCCACGACCCGGAAGCGCGTGCCGCAGATCAGGATCACGCCGTCGTCGCCCAGGCAGCCCCGTTCTCCCGCGGCTGAACGGGCGCGGTCCGCGTCCACCGCACGCACGTCGATCCCACCCAGGCCCTCGGGCCGGCCGTCGCCCGGGGGCACGAAGCGAACGTCCGCGTTCTCCAGCGGCATGGTCGACACGCCACCCTCGTCCTGCAGCGGAATCTGGGCGATCTCGCTCCAACGCGCCCCGATGTCGGCGGAGCGGGGACTCTGGATCTCCGCCGCGACGATGCCATCGATCACGTCCGTCCGGCGGCAGCGCTGCCAGTTGTCGCCCGCCGGTTCCCACGCCCCGTCCGGGGCCATGTCGTTGGTCTGGCAGTCGATCTCGAAGAACGAACCGCCCGTGTCCTTGGGATGCATCTGCATGTTCTGGAAGCCGCCGCGCTCGAACTCGTTGACCACGCGGATGCCGAGTTCGTCCACGCGGCCCCGACGCGGACGCATGTCGTCGCACTGGGTGATCACCATGTAACCGCCCTCGCCGTTCCGCCTCTCGATGTAGCGGCCGCCGGCTGTGTTCTCCTCGACCGGCGCCACCACCTCGAGCAGTTGGTTGCCGATCGGCAGCAAAGCGTTCTCGAGCCCGAACCGACCGACACCCGGATCGTTGTAGCAGACCTCGAGATCGAACACCGCCTCCAAGTCCGCCACCACCGGGGCCAGTTCTTCGGCTACCAGACAGATCTGCCGCAGTCGCAACCACATGACGGGGCTCCTCCTCGTTGGATTGTTGGGGGCTGGGATCATGGCACGAAGGAGGCGATGCCGGGAGTCTTGGCGCCGTACCGAAATCCGGGCTGCGGGCTGGCGGCTCTAGGTCTCCGGCCAGGAACCCCGCCCCTCGAGCATGAAGGTCAGGTGGGGGTGGTAGAGGGCCGGCTCCAGCAGGAACGAATCGTGGCCCTTGTCGGAGTGGACGATGATCCTCATGCAACGGACGCCCGACGCCTGCAGAGTGGCCATCAGTTCGCCCTGCTCTTCGGGGTAGTAACAGACGTCGGAGTTGATCGAGAAGATCAGGAAACGCTGGTCCCGGCAGCGCTCGAAGGCCTCCCCCACAAAAGCGACGCCGGCCGCGGCGGCCAGGTCGTACTGACTCCAGGCGTCGAGAATCCGAAGGTAGGAGTTGGCGTCGAATCGGGCCGCGAACTTGTGTCCCTGATGTCGCATGTACGACTCGATCGGGTGATTCACGCCGTACCAGGGCACACCGGAGGCCTCGGCAACCGTGTTCCTGGCCCGCCGCCTCAGCGTGTGCAGAGAAACGAAGGTCTTGTGGTTGATCTGGCGGGCGATCTTCATCCCTTCGAGCTCGGTGCCCGGCTCGTAGTCGCCGTCGTCGAACCGCGGATCGTTGGCGATCGCCTGGATCTGCTCGAAGTTGTGAATCCGCTGGAGCGGCGTCACTTCCATGCCGGCTGCGACCACGACCACGTTGCGCACCCGCTCCGGGAACATGACCGCGAGGTCGAGCACCGCCATGCCACCGGTCGAAGGCCCCACGCCGGCGTGCAGTACGTCGACTCCCAGCCGGTCCATCAGCCGCATCGCCGCGCGGACCGAGTCGGAAAAGCGCACTCGCGGAAACGACGGTCCCCAGCGCTCGCCGGTGGCCGGGTTGGTCGACAGCGGCCCGGTCGATCCGTAGCAGCCGCCGATGTAGTTGACGCAGATGACACAGAAGCGGTTCGTATCGATCGCCCGGCCAGCGCCGATGAACTCGTGCCACCAACCGAGCACCATCTCGTCGGTCCAGGCGCCGGCGGGACCGGGCACGCCGTGGTTCGTACCGGCCGCGTGGTGACTGCCGGTGAGGGCGTGGAACAGCAAGACGACGTTGTCCCGCGCTCCGTTCAGTTCCCCATATTGCTCCCAGGCCAGGGTGAACTCGGGCAGGGTGTCACCGCACCGCAGCTTCAGCGGCTCCTCAAAGTGCTCGAACCGGGTCTCGACGACACCGATGCCGCCGCCAACCTCCATTGACTCCAAGCTGCGGACCGACCCCATGCGCCGACACTATCCCCACCGGCCGGGCCGTGTAACAGCCGGTGAGCAATGCGCTTAGGGCGGCGGCGCCACGCTCCGCGGCGCCAGCGCCCAGTAGCGGCCACGGTGCGCCATGCGGCCGGCGATCGACTTGGCCCGTTCGCCGGCGCCCCAGAACACGTCACCCCGTACCTCGCCGCGGATTGCCCCGCCGGTGTCCTGGGCCACCAGCAGCCACTGACGGCGCTCGTCCGGCTCATCGGGAGTGGCGGCCGGTGTCATCGCGTCGAGCCAGACCGGCACACCGAGAGGAATGTGCTGCCGGTCCACCGCCAGGGAGCGTTCCGGCGTCAGCGCGACGCCCTGGGCGCCGACCGGGCCCTCGCCTCGGATCTGGCGAAAGAAGACGTAGGAGTCGTTCGTTGCCATGACCTCTCCCGCGCGGTCCGGGTGGGCACGCAGCCAGGCGTCGATCGACTGCAGCGACACTTCGTCCAGCGTCAGCTCGCCCAAGTCGACCAGCGTCCGGCCGATGGCGTGGTACGGGTGGCCGTTCTGGCTCGCGTAGCCGACACGGAACATGGTCCCGTCGTCCAACTCGATCCGCCCCGAGCCCTGAATGTGGAGGAAGAAGGCATCGACCGCATCATCGACCCAGACCAGTTCCAGGCCGTGGCCGGCGAGCGAACCCGACGCGATCGCCTCCCGGTCGTCGTAGGGCTCGAGGCTCCTGCCCCGAACCCGCCCGGCCACCCGCCGGCCCCGCAGATCGTCGCGGAACCGGCCCAGGTCGACCGAGACGAGGTCGGACGGCTGCGTGTACAGCGGAACGCTGTACCGCTCGCTGCGGCGGCGGCTGCCGTGAAGCAAAGGCTCGAAGTAGCCCGTGAAGAGGCCGATGCGCCACGCCCAGCCCCCGCCTTCGCCCGGTCGGCCCGCGGCATCGGGCACATCGGCGCGAGAAAGGGGGACCGCGACGAGCTCGCGCTCGATGACGTCTCTCACCTCTTCCTCGCCCACCGAAGCTCCCAACGCCCGCAGAGCGCTGCAGAGCGGCCGCCAGTCGCCGGCTGTGCCGCCCAGTTCGACCGGCTTCAGTACGCGATCGGCGGGCTGCACGGTCAGCCGGTCGCAACTCCTCAGCAACGCCGGCAGCGCACGGGCCACCTCGTCGCCGGCCCAGCCCGGCAGCGAGGCGACCTCTACCGAGGTCCCGTAGATCTCGACCGGCGCGGCTTGTGTCGGCGGCGGCGCCTCAGGCCGGAACGGCGCGCCGAGCCAGCCGGCGATCCGGTCCGGTCCGATCGCGAGAACGGTTGCCACGAGCGCCCAGCCGAGGGTCACCAGCGCGGCGATCCGGCGCCATCGCTCCCGCGCGGGAAGATCCCGTTCGAACCAGCGCATACCGGGCGACGGTAACAGCCAGCATCCACAGCCGGTCCGGTTACGCTTCCCCACGATGACCGGACGCCCACTCCGCTGGCTGTTCTTCTACGACTGCATCTACCCGGGGTCTCTGGGGGGCGTCGAGCACCGGAACTACGAACTCGCGCGGGAGCTGGGCCGGCTCGGGCACGAGGTCGTGCTGTCGGGCTGGGCGGAGGCGCCGCACGCGCCCCACCCCAACGTCCGGGTCGAGCCGGTGGCGAAGGCGAGCCGGCGCTACCTCGCCCGCGGACGGCGGTCGGGGCTCGAGGCGCTGCTGCTGGCATCCCAGGTGCGGCGGATTCCCCTCGACGACATCGACATCGTCGAGACCGCGAACATCCCCTACCTGCACCTGCCCCTGCTCGCCCGGCGCTGCCGGCGGCGCGGCATTCCGCTGCTGGTGACCTGGCACGAGCACTGGGGGAGGTACTGGCGGCGGCACCGGCCGCCGGGACCGCTCGATCCCGGCCTGTGGCGGCTCTACGCCCTCTGCGAACGCCTGTCGCTTCGCTTCGGCAGCCGGGCGGTGGCAGTCAGCAAGCTCACCTCCGGCCGGGTCGCGAAGGTGCGCGGCGAAGCGGTCGAGGTCGTCCCCAACGGCATCCCGTACCAACGGATCCGCACCCTCGCAGCCGAGGCGGACGCGACCGCGCCGCCCCTGGTCTACGCGGGCCGGCTGATTCCGGAGAAGCGGGTCGATCTCCTGCTCGACGCGACCGCGCGACTGGCGGCCACCGAAACCGGTAGACGGCTCGCCTCCGAGCGGGGCGCCCTGCTGCGGATCATCGGCGGCGGCCCGGCCGAGCCGGAACTCCGGGCGCGGATCGACGAACTGAGCCTCGGCGCCATCGTCGACTTCGCCGGTCGCCTGCCCGAGAACGAGGATGTCTGGCGCGCCGTGGCGGGGGCCGCGATCGCGGTTCAGCCCTCGGCCCGGGAAGGCTTCGGGTTGTTCCCGCTCGAGGCGATGGCTGCCGGCGTGCCCGTGGTCCACTGCCGCTCCGCCAACAGCGCGGTGTCCGAACTCGTCCGCGACGGGGTGGACGGTTGGGCGGTCGATGCGGATGCAGGGCAACTCGCCGACGCCCTCGAACGGTTGCTCGATGCGCCGGACCAACTCGCTGCGGCCTCCCGCTCCGCGGTGGAACGAGCGGCCGGCTACGACTGGCGACAAGTCGCGGATCGGGTGATCGAAACCGCAAGCGAGCTGGTGCGGCGGGAGCGAGCCTGAGCCGCCCGCTCGAGGGTCGCTGACTGCTGTAAGGTCTGCGCCGTCGTGGGCACCGTACTGGAGGTCGAGGTATCGGCGGGCGAACTCGTCGACAAGATCACGATCCTCGAGATCAAGGCCGAGCGGATCGCCGACCCGGACAAGCTCGCGAATGTCCACCGCGAACTCCGGAGCCTGACAGCAACGCGCCGCGAAGCGCTGCCGAGTTCCGAGGAACTCGACGAGCTCACCGCCGAGCTGCGCCGCGTCAACGAGCGGCTGTGGGAGATCGAGGACGACATCCGCGATTGCGAGCGAAAGCGCGACTTCGGCGAGCGCTTCATCGAGCTCGCCCGGGCGGTCTACCGGACGAACGACCGCCGCGCCGCCGCCAAGCGCAGCATCAACGAGCTGCTGGGCTCTGAACTCGTCGAAGAGAAGGACTACGCCGAGTACTGATCTGGCGGCACTGGACCGGCGCGAGCCGCTACCAGATCCCCTCGTTCGGCATCGAGGCCCACGGCTCCTCGACCGCCTGCGCGCCGCCCGCCTGCAACAGTTCGATCGAGATACCGTCCGGCGATCGGATGAACGCCATGCGTCCGTCCCGCGGCGGACGGTTGATCACCACGCCCTGCTCCTGCAGCGAGCGGCAGGCGCCGTAGATGTCGTCGACCTCGAAGGCCAAATGGCCGAAGTTCCGGCCTCCCGTGTAGTCCTCGGGGTCCCAGTTGTGGGTCAGTTCAAGCAGCGGCGCCGTCCGCTCTCGGGCCAGTTCGACATCCGACGGCGCGGCGAGGAACACGAGCGTGAACCGGCCCTGCTCGCTGTCCATCCGGCGCATCTCGACCATGCCCAGCTTGCCGCAGTAGAAGTCGAGCGCCTCCTCCAGGCTGCCGACACGGACCATCGTGTGCAGGTACTTCATCCGTCGCCTCCCCGTTCGTGGCCGCCCTCGCCGATCCTGTAGCTTAGCCCCCGTGCAGATCAGGCAAGCAGTGCATCGGGTGATCGACTCGCCGATCACCCAGGTCGGACGCTGGAAGAGCAGCGCCGCCCGCGACCTTCCCCTCATCGATGTCTCCCAGGCGGCGCCGACCTACCCGCCGGCGCAGGAGCTGCGCGACCACATCGCCGCCGCTGCCCAGAGCCCGGCCACGGCGACCTATACCGATCAGCAGGGAATCCCCGAGCTTCGCGAGGCGCTGGCGCGGGCCATGTCGATGGACTACGACGCTCCGGTCGCGGTCGACCGGGTAGCCGTAACGGCCGGCTGCAACCAGGCGTTCTGCCTGGCGATGATGGCCCTCACCGAGCCGGGCGACGAAGTCATCCTGCCGCTGCCCTCCTACTTCAACCACGACATGTGGCTCCGTTCGCAAGATGTGGCGCCGGTCTACCTCAAGCCCGGACCGGGCATGACGCCCGACCCCGCCGCCGCCGAGGCCGCCATCACCGCCAGGACGCGGGCGATCGTGCTCGTGACCCCGAACAACCCGACCGGCGCGGTCTACCCGCCGGCCCTGATCGACAGCTTCTTCGAACTCGCCCGGGACCGCGGCCTGGCACTGGTGGTCGACGAGACCTACCGCGAGTTCCGCGACCGTTCGGACCCGCCCCACGCCCTCTTCCAGCGTCCCGACTGGACCGACGCCCTCATCCACCTCTACAGCTTCTCCAAGGCGTACTGCATGGCGGGCTACCGGATCGGCGCCATGGCCGCCGACCCCGCCCTGCTGCGAGAGACACTCAAGATCGCCGACTGCGTCGCCCTCTGCCCCTCCCACATCGGCCAGTTGGCGGCGCTCTACTGTCTCGACCACCTCGACGACTGGAAGCGCGAGTACCGCCGCACCGTCCGCGACCGCGTCGCTTACGCCGCCCGCCGGATCCAGGAAGCCCGCACCGGCTTCGAGGTCGCCTCCTCGGGCGGCTACTTCGTCTACCTCCGCCACCCCTGGCCCGACCGCACCTCTGCCTCTGTCGGCCGCAGCCTCGCCCAGGACCACGGCATCCTCTGCCTCGCCGGCGCCATGTTCGGCCCCGGCCAGGACCGCTACCTCCGCCTCGCCTTCGCCAATGTCGACTTGCCCGCCATCGACGAGCTGGTGGCGCGGCTGCGACGGGTTCGCGTGTAGCACTCGCCTGGCGGCGTGCTCGTGGAGAGCATCCCAGGGGACGCTTGTCTCTTACCCTTCGGTTCCGGTTAGAGGAAGCCGGCGCTCGCTTCGGTCGGCTGCGCACCGCTGCGACGGTCCCACCGATAGAGTGAACCCATGAACGACGAGTGCTTCCGTTGCGGCCAACCAGAGGACGACTGCCTTTGTGAGGATCCCGATTTCGATCGTCCTCCTCGGGGCCTTCTCGGCGAGCCGACGTGCCGAAGAAGCGCCCCAAGCGCAGGGCCGTGTCGCCCGACACAAGACGCCGACCGTTGAGAATCTCGGTGATCCGGTTCGGCGGTACCTCGATCCGCCGCGCGAGTTCCGTCGCACTGATTCCGAGGGCGTCCAGGTCCTCGCGAAGCGTCTCGCCAGGTCCCCGAGTCTGATCGCCGCATCAACGAGCAGGGCGGCGGCGGCTCGAGGCCCGCTCCGTCGGCGTTGGCGGCCGCGCTCGATCCGCCCGAAGGCGATAGCGGCGCTCCGCAGGCTCATGGCTCGCTCCGCTTCGAGGGGCGGCAGTTCATGGCTCTTCGCTGCAGCGGAACGCCTCGGTATCGGTGATCGCCCAAACCGACGTGAACCGCGTATCCGCGGCTCCACTGCCGGCGTTCGCGGTCCACTCGTGCGGTACGCCATCGACCGGGGTGTAGACCGTGACGCGGTAGGCGAGATCCGTAGCCGGCGCCGAATACAGCCAGCGATGGCCGGTCAAGCCGCAGGCGTCCAGCAGCTTGACCAGGACTTCGGCGTTGTCCGGGTCGAAGAAGTAGAAGACGGCGGCGGACTCGGAGAGCTTCTTCTGCGGCGCGCCTCGAACCCAGTTCCCGGCGGAGTCCATGTAGTCGACCGCTACCGCATAGTCACCCGCCAAGCAGACGCGGTCAGCTGCGCGAGCGCAGGCGGCGTATCGCCACCAGACCGTAGTCCCACCGCGGCGGCAGCCGGGCAGGACTTCGCGCTCCGCTTCCGGCGCCGGCGTCGGCGCGACCGGCGGATTCCAGGGCGCGGCGGATCAGGGCGCAACCCCTCCGGCGTCCGTTCCGTCGCGGGCCGACAGGCGCTCGATTCGCATCCGCCAGCCGTCCGGCAGGCGAACGTTCTGTTGCTCAGGGAATCTCGTAGCGGACATTCAAGCCTCCTATGTCCGGGTCGGCGCCGCACTCTATTCTATTGCTCGCCAGCACTGACCGAAGGCCATCGCCTCGCTATCGGGCCGTAGCGGACGATCCTTGACAAGGGTCGCTCCATGCCCGTCTCCGTTCAGGATCATCTCAGGATTGGACAACGCCGCGTATACGCCGGAACCTCAGCGCAGCGGCAAGGCATAGCCCAGCGCATGGACGGCCCTGCGGAACTTCTTCTCGGACTTCACGGGCACGGAAAGGCCGCGCGGGCCGGCTCGCAGGCAGTACTTCGCCGCCTGCGGGTTGGCCGCGATCCGGTCGGCAATCTCCGCGTCCCCGCACTCGATCAAGAGTGCGTTCACGGCCGGCTCCAGGGCATGCATGCCCCGTTCGATCAGGCGGAAGAACCCTTCGACCTTCTCCGGCAACGGCTGGTCGTCGCGCGCGGCCAGGAACTTCCTGAACTCCGCCGGCTCGTGACCGTGTTCGAGCGCCGTCAGCGCACGGTCCAGGTCCAGACGCCAGACTCCTTCCGCTTCAATTGCGGCGTAGGTCTCCAGCAGGAGGCGCTCCGCCGGCAGCACGGGCGCGGACGCCCGAACGCGAAGATCGGGCAGAACGGTCAGTGCGCTGGGCATCGGGAGATTCGAAGGCTCGTACCGCCCGGCTCTGCCAAGACAGTAGGCGCCGAGCGGATTGACGCGGAAGAACTCCAGACCGTCGTAGCGACTCAAGAAGTCCAGATCGTCGGCCCCCCACCGCGCCATATAGTCGAATCGGGCGTTCTCCGGAGCAGTGAACGCGACATCCACGAGACCCATGGTCGCCGCGTACTCGAACAGGAAGCAAAGAAGGTAGCGCTTTTCGAGCTCGTCGGCGGCGCCGTCCGCCGCGTAGCCAAAGTTGCCGTACTCCGGGTCCACGATGTAGAGACGCCACGGATGCCGCGTCACTTCAAAATCTCGGCCTTTCGCCCTCATGAAGCGATGGAACTCGTCGACCTCCACCCATCTCCCCGTGGGGCACTCCGCAAGGACGTCCACGATCGCCCTCCTGCGTCCGCGCGGCGACGTCATCGCCTGTCGGCCGCGTCCGCGGAACTGGCCCTTCACCTCATCAATCCGATTGAACTCGTCCAGCAGGGTGTTCGCCAACCACCGCTTCCAGATCCGCCGCAACGTGAGTGCGGGCTGCACGCTGAAGGCCGCCCGGCCGGCCGGCGTGAGGACCAGCTTGCCGCGGGTCGGTTCGGCCAGTCCGCCGGCCTGCACCAGCCAAGGCCAGGCGTACGCCCTGATGGCGCCGATCGGCTGGTGCGACCGGCGGCCCTTGCGCTTCGACTCCAGGAAGTAGTCGCCACCGTGCAGGACTCCGCCAAGGAGCTCGACCGTTCGCGAAGAGGGCCGCCGCGTCTTGGGGCCGACGGCGAGCTTCCCGTCGTCGATCAGACGCAGAGTCGCGAACAGGTCCTCGACGGCGGCCTCCTCCATGTAGCGACGAACCAGCGCCACGCTCTCGAACTTCTCTTCCCCTCCCCTGACGACCCAACGTTGCAGCCGGCGCTCGATGAACTCCGGGCACTCCTCGACGGTGTCGAGAACCGGTTCCGGCGGCCGGGGCACGAACTCGCGCAAGCGGTCCGCGAGATCCGAAGGGACGACAACCAACTCGAGCAAGTGGCGTTCAAGCGGGAAGAGAAAGAAGCGCAGGACCGAGAAGTCGTACGAACTCGCTACTTTGCAGCCTTCCGGCAGGCGGCCATGCTCCGCCCGGAACTGCCGCGCGTTGAAGCGGCCGGCAGGGCCGTACAGGGCTTCCGCCACGGCGAGTTGCTGGAGATCGTCCATCCGCGACCACAACTCCCTCAGCTTGGCGCCATCGAGGCAGCGCAGAATGGCCTTCACGATGTCCACCTTGCGGGTCGGCTTGGGCGGCGGCACCGGGAGTTCCCGCATCATCGCCTGCAGCCAGTCGACGTTCGTTCCGGTGAGGGCCTCCTTCAGGCTGGCCGGGCCGAGTCGGTAAGCGATCGTTCAGATCCTCCGCCTTCGTTCGCGGATCTCGAACTCGACGGCACCCGACTCCGAGTCGGCTTCGATGACCAAGGAGCGGCCCTCGAACCAGGGGCCGGGATTGACGACGCGGGTCGGTCCGATCGTGTCGTGGCCGATCGCTTCGTGGATGTGGCCGGAGAAGACGAGGTCGGGTCGGTGCCGCTCGACGGCGGCGCGGAGCGACCGCGAGCCGACGTGGCGGCCGCGGGCGAGGTCGCAGGCGGTGCCGTGGGGCGGCTGGTGGGAGACCAGGATCGTGGGCTGCCCTTTGACCGCGGCGGCGTTGTCGAAGGCCTCGGCGGCGACGCGCTCGTAGTCCTGCTCGGTGCGCTCGTAGGGGAGGTCGCCGAAGGGGAGACCGCCCGACAGGCCGATGAACCGGACGCCGTCGACCACCCGGGCGCGGCGGTCGAGGTCGATATCGATGTCCCGGAAGTAGCTCTCGACCGCGGGCTGGTCGCAGTTGCCGCAGACCGCGAGTACCGGGACGCCGGACGCCTGCAGCGGTTCGACGATCTGACGGGCGTGGTCCGGGCCGAGGAAGTTGGTCAGATCGCCCGCGAGAACGACAAGATCGAAACCGGACGGATCCGGCAGGCGGGGCGGCCTCTTGCCGGACCAGTGTAGATCGACGACGCCGAGAACTCGAAGAGTCAAGGTCGAACCCCCCGCCGCTGCCGGCGTAGGTCGACGACGCCGAGAATGCGCAAAGTCAAGGCGAATCTCTAGCCGCTTGGCCGCCGGGCGGGACCGGCAGCAGCGAGGTCAGTGGACCAGGGAAGGAACGACATGCGCCGATTCCTGCGGGTCGTCCTCCAGGCCGTGGGACATGACGAAGACCCACGCGGCCAGACGTTCCCGCTCCGTCTCGCAGATCAACTCGAAGACGTACTCGTTCTCCTGGTCGCCTTGAAACGACTGCACGTAGGCGACCCGCTCGCGGTCGATCAGGATCTCACCCACCAGCCGCTTGCCGTAGACGAGCTGCGCGATGAGGAGGTTGTCGTCCTCGGACACGAACTGCCAGTGGAAGACCTCGTCGTCGCAAAGCAGAGCGTCCGCCGATCCGGCCCGGATGACGCAGTTCGGGTGGAGGACGAGCCAGTTCCAGAACGCGTCCAGATCGAGCGTGGCCCGGGAACGCTCGACCTCGGTGGGGGCTGCCATCGCGCAATGGTATCCAAGGGGCGCCCACGCCAGCAGCTTGCGCCGTAGAACGATCTGACCTGGGAACCCGTGTGGCGCGACCCGCGCCACACGCGAACCACTCCGTGCGCCCGTCATCGGGCGCACGGATGGCACGCGGGCATCCTGCCCGCATCCGGCGCAAAGCGCCGGCCTCTGGGAGTTCTACCGCGCTAGAGTCCGCCCATGACGAACGCACCTCCCTGGACTGGACTCGGCACCCCGCGCTTCGCGTACGAGCGCGGTCTCCACGACCTCGGCAACGGCTCGTTCGCCTGGCTGCAGCCAGACGGCGGCTGGGGCTGGAGCAACGCGGGCCTGATCGTAAGCGGCAACGAATCGCTGCTCGTCGACACGCTGTTCGATCTGCCGAACACGCGCGAGATGCTCGACGCGATGAAGAAGGCCCACGTGGCGGCGGCCGACATCGACCGGCTCGTGAACACGCATTCCAACGGCGACCACACCCACGGCAACGAACTCGTCGCCGGCGCCGAGATCGTCGCCTCGAAAACCGCGGCCGCCGAGATGGAGGTGACGACGCCGGAGGCGCTCGCGGCGCTGATGCGCGGCGCCCGAACCGACGGCGACCTGGTCGGCGACTTCCTGGTCGAGTGCTTCGGCAGCTTCAAGTTCGAGGGGATCACCCACACGCCGCCGAACCGCACGTTCGAGGGCGCATTGAGCCTCCAAGTCGGCGAAACGCCGGTGGAACTGGTCGAGGTCGGCCCCGCGCACACGGGCGGCGACATCCTGATCCACGTCCCGGGGGACCGGACCGCCTTCACCGGCGACATCCTGTTCATCGAGGGCGCGCCGATCATCTGGGCCGGACCGGTTCAGAACTGGATCGACGCCTGCGACCTGCTGCTGAGCTGGGATCTCGAGACGATCGTGCCCGGCCACGGACCGATCACGGACCGGCGCGGCGTCGAGGCGATGCGCGCCTACCTCGTCTACATCCGCGACGAGACGAAGAAGCGCTACGACGCCGGGCTCAGCGCGCGGGAGGCGGCGTTCGACATCGCCCTTGGCGACTTCGAGTCCTGGGGCGACAGCGAGCGGATCGCGATCAACGTGGACACGCTGTACCGCGAGTTCAGCGGCGGCGACACCGGCCCGACCGCGATGAAGGAACTGTTCACGCGCATGGCCGAGTTGGCCCGGGACCGCAGGCGCTAGGGCTGCAGGCGCCGAAACCGGCGCCGCACCGCAACAACGGGCGAACAAGGGAGAAGCGAGGATGGATCTGGGAATCCAGGGCAGGAAGGCGGCGGTCGCCGCGGCATCGACGGGACTGGGCTTCGGTTGTGCGAAGGCTCTGATCGAGGACGGCGTAGAGGTCGTCGCCCAGCGCGTGCCCACCGGCGCCAACGTTTCTTCTCCGCGGCGGCGCCTGCACCGCCACTTCACCTCTGGCGCCACTTGAAACTTCCAACCTCGTCCGGCTAACCTTGTAACCACAGATCGCCACACAACAGCTTTGGAGGATCGACAATGAGTCGACATGCAAACCACGCTCTCCCTTGGTTTCTGGCTGTGCTCCTCTGCTGCGCTCTGCCGATGCTGGCCGACGGCCCGCAGACCGGCACCATCGACGGTCGGGTCACTGACGCCGAAGGACTAGGGGTTCCCGGCGTTTCCGTCACCCTCACCGGACCGCAGCGAACCCGGAACACGATCACCGATGCGGACGGCGGCTACCGGTTCGCCCTGCTCCAGGCCGGCGACTTCACGATCACGGCCGAACTGGAAGGGCTGGGCAGGGCCGACTTCGCCACGAGCCTGAACCCCGGCCAACGGCGGGGCGTCAACCTCACGCTGAGACCGACCGAGGCGGAAGAGATCACGGTGACCGCCGACGCGGTCCTGATCAGCAAGTACGACACCGGTGTCGTCAGCAGCGTTCGCGCCGAGGTGGTGGAGAACGTCGCCTACGGCACCCGCAACTACTCCTCGACGCTGCGTCAACTGCCGGGCGTGGTCAGTATCAATGAGGGCGACCACCTGCCGGCGGTGAACGGCGGACTCTCGACCGAGACCCAGGTCCTGATCGACGGCGTGGACACCAGCAACACGCGCCGCGGCGGCGAGGCACGGCTGATCATGCCGTCCACGGCGCTCTCGGAATCCCGACTCGAGACCCAGGGCTTCGGCGCCGAGTACGGCCGGGTCATGGGCGGCGTCATCAACTCGACGGTCAAGACCGGCACCAACGAACTTCACGGCAACTTGCTGTACGTCGGCCAGAACCCGAAGTGGAGGACCTTGAACCAACTGGAACTCGAGCGGCCGGACGACCACACGCCGAGCTTCGAGGCGTCGCTCGGCGGTCCGATCCGGCGCGAGAAGGCCTGGTTCTTTGCCGCCTGGGCCGACCTCACGAACAACCTGCTCGACCAGTTGAAGGACGGCACGGTCGTCGACAGCAGCCGCACCTCCGAGCCCCGCATCGCCAAGCTGAACTTCCAGCCCAACGACCGCCATCAGATCGCGGGCACATGGATCGATTCCCGCGGCAACGGCATCGCAAACCCGGGCAACTCGGGCGACTTCCTGTCCCTGATGGACCGGCCGCTGTTCGCTCAGCTCGCGACGGTCACCTGGAGCTTCGCCGCCAGCAACTCGGTCTTCCTCGAGGTGAAGGCATCGAAGCGCAAGGACCTGTTCCCGCGGAATCTTCTCTTCCCCAAGGAGAGCCTCGATTCCAACGCCTCGCCCGACGACCCGCCGGGGAACAACTATCGCTACCGTGACCTGCTGACCAACCTGCGCCACAACGGGCCGGCCTCGGGTTCCGGCATCGGCTATAACGACTTCCCGCGGGACACGGCGAGCGCTTCGGCGAGCATCTTCCGCCGCAACCACGAGGTCAAGTTCGGTATCGACATCCAGGACATCGCGTTCACGAACCTGGGCAACGTCGGCAAGGAGTTCCGCGGGCGCGGCTACGACCCGAGCCTCCCAGGCGGCTACGAGCGGCCGCAACGGGTGCGCATCTTCGACGACTCCGTGCCCTCCCAGAGCGAGGGAATCGAGAGTGCGTTCTACGTCCAGGACCGGATCGACATCGGCAACCAGTGGAGCCTCCACCTCGGCCTCCGCCTCGACGATCAGACGATCAAGAACGATGTCGGGCGCACGGTCGACGACACCCAGGAATGGGCGCCGCGCGTGACCGCCGTTTACGACATCAACAGCGACGGCATGCTCCTGGTCCGGGCGAGCGCCGGGCGCTACTACCAGAACATTCCTCTCGACTTCGCCTACCGCGAGTACAGCGAACTGCCGACCGGCCAGCAGTCCTACACCGAGTACAACTGGAACTCGAGCACACTGCGCTACGACCGGTTCCGGAGGCAGGTCAGGCCGGCGGGCGGCGGCGAGATCCAGCGCGTCGACCACTTCTACAAGGACCAGGTCGCCCTTGGCCTCGACTGGCAATTCCGTCAGAACTGGGTCTTCCGCTCGAACGCCGTGTGGCACGAGACGGACAACGTCTACTTCGGCAACGAACAGTTCACCGCCGACGGCACGGGCGTTGAACGGGTGGTTCGCAACTGGCCGGGCGCGTTCCGTGAGTACCAGGGCCTCACCTTCGAGCTGAACCGCAGGTTCCGTAACAACTGGTCGCTCAACACGAACCTGACCATCGGCGACGCCAAGGGGAACACGGAGAGCGTGAACACGAACTCGAACCTGTTCGAGGGGTTGGGCGGCATCGAGCTCGGCACCGGCGCTACCGACGCGACGAGCCGCTACCAGGCAGGGCGCATGGGCCACGACATCGACCGGCTGAACATCGTCGCGGTCCGGATCTTCGAGCTGGGGAATCACCGCCTGAGCCTGGGCGGCTTCTTCTCCGGCAGCAGCGGCCGTTACTTCGGACCGACCCTGGCCACCACAGTCGCCCATCCAACCACCGGCGTCGAGATCGACACGGTGACCCGCCTGGCGCCGCGAGACGACCTGCAGCTCGACGACATCTACACACTCAACGGCTCCGTGGTCTGGTTCTTCCCGATCCGCGGTTCCATCAAAGGCCAACTCGGCTTCGAGGCCGCCAACCTGACCGACGAGCAGGGCGTACTCTTCGTCAACCCGCGCACACTCGAGCCGATCTCGACGGTGACCGCCTGGCAACTGCCGCGCGAGTTCCGCCTGAAGGCGGGCTTCCGCTTCTGATCGGAAGCCCCCGGTGAAGGCGGGCAGGCCGTTGCCTCGATCGGGGCACGCCGGCAGGGCGAAGGAGAAACGCATGAGAACGTCCGTGACCGCGGTCCTGCTACTCGCCTTCATCTCCTGCACTCCCGCCGCCGATCCGCCTGTCCGGCACAACGTCCTGTTCATCGTCGCGGATGACCTGAACGTCGCGTTGGGTTCCTACGGCGCCTATCCGACCGCGGTCACACCCAACCTCGACCGTCTGGCTGCAGAGGGCATCCGCTTCGAACGGGCCTATGCCCAACACCCGGTCTGCAACCCTTCGCGGGCGTCCTTTCTGAGCGGACTGCGGCCCGAGACAACGCAGGTGCTCTACAACTTCACGGCGCCGCGCCACGCGATCGGCGATGCCGTCATGTTGCCCGAGTACTTCCGCGAGCAGGGCTATTTCACCGCCCGGGTCGGCAAGGTGGCGCACGGCCGCTACGAGGACTCGGTCACCTGGGACATCTCCGAGAACGCCCGCCAGCGGGGCAGGGAGAACTACCTTCCCGGCATCGACCACTCCGAGGTCCGCGACAACTCCTGGACCGAAGGCTCCGATGACGGCATGTCGCGCGCCGACGTGTTCGCGCCCCACGGCCGCACCGGCGGTCTGCCGCTCACCTGGCGAGCGACGGACGAGCGCGAAGAGGACACGCCCGACGGCCGCACGACGCGCAGAGTCATCGAGATTCTCCGCGAGCACGGGGACCAACCGTTCTTCATCGCCGCGGGCTTCCACAAACCCCACCAGCCCTGGGTGGCGCCCGCCAGCTTCTTCGAGCAACATCCGCTTTCTGAGACCGCGCTGCCAAGCGAGCCCGACGACGACCGCGACGACATTCCGGCCGCGGCGCTCGTCGGCTACCCGGATGACGCCCGGCACACCGACGACCAGAAGCGGCAGGCGATCGCGGCCTACCACGCCACGGTCACGCTGATCGACCACCAGGTCGGCCTTCTGCTCGACGCCCTCCGGGAACTCGATCTTTCCGAATCGACGATCGTGGTCTTCGTCAGCGATCACGGCTTCCACCTGGGTGAGCACGGCGGCCTGTGGCGCAAACAGAGCCAGTTCGAGGAGTCGACCCGGGTGCCGCTGATCGTGCGCGCGCCCGGCATCGCGGGCGGCCGATCGACAACGGGACTGGTCGAACTCGTCGACCTCTATCCGACGCTCGCCGACCTCTCCGGTCTACCCGAACCGGCGGGCCTCGAGGGCACGAGTTTCCGGCCGCTGCTCGATGACCCCGACCGGGACTGGAAGAGTGCGATCTTCTCGCGGTCGGATCGCTTCACGCGGCCCGATCGACAGCACCTCACCGCCGGGCTCAGCGTTCGAACCGCCCGGTATCGCTACACCGAGTGGACGCCGGCCTCAGGAGGTGGCGACGTGGCGATCGAGCTCTACGACCTGGAGACGGATCCCAGGGAGTTCAACAACCTGGGCCAGGATCCCGACCACGCCGCCTTGAGGGACCGGCTCGCCCGCGAACTCGAAGCCGGCTGGAGAGCTGCCCTGCCCTCTGGAATCCAGGCGCCGTCGTGATGCCGGGCGGCCCCGGTCTCCGATCGATCAGACGGCCGCGGTCTCAACCGCCGCATCGATAGCGGCCAGCCGACTCTGGCTCTCGAACATCCCCTGTTCGAGTCCGGGCCGCGACCCGTCCGTTGCGACCGCCAGCAGGCACAGGCTCACTAGATACCCAACCCGAGCTGCCGTCTCCTCGGCGTTGACGACACCGCGAGCCCACAGAGGCAGCCATACACCAGCGTGACCGAGAATGACCAGCGCCAACTGCTCGAGGTTGGCCGAGGAAACCAGGTCGCCACCGGCCGCGGCCCGTCGGAACTCTCTCTCCAAATGTACCCTCGCGACTCCTTCGATTGGTCCGGTGCCAGGACGGCGCGACGGTCCGGGCAGATTGATCGGCCGCGCGAGACCCGCCGGCGACTCCCGGACACCCATCATCAGGTCGACGATCGCCCGAATGCGATCGATGGGCTCCGTCTCCTCGAGCGAGCCGATCCGCCGTTCCAGCTTCCGGGCCCCGGACCGGCGCAGAGCCTCGAGGATCTCCTCCTTCGAACCGTAGTAGTTGTAGAGCGTGGTGACGTCGAGCCGGGCCTTGCGTGCCAACTCGCGCATCGTGCAAGCCTCTATGCCTCCGTTGGAGATGAGCTTGGTCGCTGCTTCCAGAATCCGTCGCTTGCGACGGCGCATGTTGACTTCTCTTCGGCTTGGCAAGGGCTCTCCTTGTTCTCCGGCGGCGCCGCCAGAGCGCCACCGTCCAGTACGGTCAGTGCATCGTCAAAGCGCAACGAAAGCCCATGTGCCCCGTCGCGCTGTCGGGCGTGTTGTGCGTTCGGGCCGAGACCCGGTAGCGGTTGCAGTAGGAAGCATGGCACAAGTGGGAACCGCCTCGGATGATCCGAGCCATGCCGGTCGCCGGCCCCTTCGGATCGCGAGCGCCGGCGGGCGGAAGGCGGGGCGCAAACCAGTCAGCGCACCACTCCCAGACATTGCCGATCATGTTGTAGAGACCGAATCCGTTCGGCTCGAAGGAGTCCACCGGACAGGTGCCCCGGTAGCCGTCCGCTCCCTCGTCCCGGTGCGGAAAGTCGCCCTGCCAGACGTTGCAACGGTGCTCACCGCCCGGCTCGAGTTCGTCGCCCCACGGGAAGTCGTTCCCTACCAGGCCGCCCCGGGCCGCATACTCCCATTCGGCTTCGGTGGGCAGGCGGCAGCCAGCCCAGGAACAGTAGGCCAAGGCGTCGTTGTGCGACACATGGACGACAGGATGGTCGAGCCGCCGCTCGATCGAGGCGCCCGGCCCTTCGGGGCGGCGCCAGTCCGCGCCGTCGATCCGGCACCACCACAGCGCAGCCGGAAGTCGCTCGACGATCCCGTTGCGCTTCAACCGACGTGAAAGCCGGCCCTCGAAAACGAACGACCACCCCAGGCGTTCGCTGTCGGTGACGTAGCCCGTCGCCCCGACGAAGTCGGCGAAGTCGCGGTTCGAGACGGCGAAGACATCGATCCCGAACGGGCCGACCTCGACCTCGCGCGACGGTCGCTCGCCATCGCCGGGCACCGCCATTGACGAGTCCGTTCCCATTCGAAAGCGGCCACCGTCAAGGTGCGTCAGCTTTCGACGAGACCCGGAAGCCCCGCCAGAGGCCCCTGGGGCGCGGTCCTTTGCGCCGAGCGACGCTACGCCGCGGGAAGGCGAGCAGCAAGTGTCCATTGCGTGTCACAGTGTACCGCGGATTCGCCGAAACTTCCAACTTCGTTGGTGCTCCGGGCCGCCGTCCTCTACGTCCGAGTCGCTGAGCCGGAAGCCTGGCGAATGTAGCCGCTCCCAGCAGCCCAGAGCGCGACGCAGCCAACCCACGACATGACCGCAGCGAGCGCGTACGCACCGCGGTAGCCGCCTGTCAGATCGTGCGCCCAGCCGAGCAGCAGGGGTCCGGCCGCCACACCCACCGACGCACACAGCGTGCTGACAGAGTAGATGCGCGCGTAGTTCCTGGTACCGAAGGCCTCGGCAAGCAGCAGCGGCTGCATCATGAGAAAGCTCCCGATGGTGAGCCCGAACGCTGCGGAGGCGATCAGCAGGCCCGCCGCGGACGTGCTCGACCCCAGCACCAGGAGGGTGAAGCCCTGGAGGACGAGCATGATCAGGCTGAAGCCGCGGTACATAAGCCGCCCCAGCAGCGCGCCCGAGGTCAAGCGGCCCACGACGCTCGCGGCGGCCAGGACCGAAACCGCCCATGGCGCCACATCCGGCTCGTGGACACTGACCAACCGGAACTGGTGGGCGATGGCGCCGACCTGTGCCATCAGGCCGAAGAAGAAGGTCACGGCGATACCTGCAAAGTAGCGGGAGCGAAACGCTTCGCGCGCGCCGACGCCTGGGTCCTCACCGCCATCGAACTCGCCGGCCAGGTCCGTATCCCCGCGCGGCCGTGGCAGCAACCGCCATAGAGCCAAGGGCAAAATGCCCACGACGTACGCCAACGCCAGGATCTCCGTACCGCGCCGGAGGCCATGCTCGCCCACCGCCCAGGCCGCGAAGGGTGCGAGCAGAATGCCGCCGGCCGAAAGGCCCGTGAACACGATCGAGAGCGCAAAGGCCCGGCGCCGTGCGAACCACCTGGTGATCAGGGTGGTCGCCGTGAGCATGTTCGTGCCGGAGAAACCGATTCCGAACAGAACGAACGCCGCGTAGATATGCAGAATCGCTTCGACGCGGCCGATCGTGATCAGGGACGCCGCGCAGATGGCGACGCCGCCGGCAACGGACCAGCGGGCATCGATCCGCTCGATCAGGCTGGCGACGGCGAGGCCGGTGAGGCCACTGGCGGCGAAGAAAAAGGTCGAGGCGAACGACGCCGCCGTCACCGAGAGCCCACGCTCGCGGGTCAGCGCTTCGAGCAGCACGGACTGGTTGTAGAACCCGAGCCCGGACGAGAACATCATCATCGCGAACAGCGCCCCGACCAACTGCCAACGAGTGGAGATTCGCGGCATCACAACGCTTCCCGCAGCGAGTCGATCGGCGGTCTGCGCATCGCACCCGCGCTGGCCAGGATCCCGGTACCGAGCGACAGCAGCCCGCCGGCCAGAAGCGCACCGAGCACCGCCCACGGACGGAACGACCACTCGAGTTCCAATTCACGCGTGACCAGCCACCACGCCGCCGCCGTGCCCAGCAAGGCGGCCACGACCGACGCCGACAAGCCGATCAGGGCGTACTCGGCCGCGAAGGCGCGCAGGAGATCAAAGCGCGTCGAGCCGATCGTCTTGAGCAGCGCCACCTCCCGGCCGCGGCGCAACGAACCGGCGGCGACCGCCCCGGCCAGCGTCAGCAGCGCCGCCGCCACCGTGAAGCTGCCGAGCACCCGCACGCCGAGCTCCAGGTTGCGTATCAACTCGACCACCTTCTGCAACATCTCGCGGATCCGTACCACCGCGACGCCGGGGTGGGCGCGGTAGACCGCGTCCTGGATCCCCAACTCCCGCTCGGGCGGCAGCCATGCCGCTGCCAGCCGGGTATGGGGCGCCCAGTCGAGAACCGCCGGCTCGACCACGAGGAAGAAGTTGATGCCGAAGCCCTCCCAGTCGACCTGACGCAGACTGGTGACGGTGATCTCCACTTCCCGGCCCGCGACGTCGAGCGCGATGACCGAACCGACTCCCACCCCGATCGTCTCCGCGAACTCCTGCTCGACGGTGACCTCGGCGATTGCGGGATCGATCCAGGGAGACGGTCCCGCCACCGGTCCGGCCGCCTCGACGATCACATTGTCCGCCGGCAGCTCGTCCAGGTAGGTCAGCCGCAACTGCCGGCTCAGCGCCCAGCGGTTGCCGTCGTCGATGCGCTCCTCCACCGACTCGCCATCGATCGTCCGCACCCGGCCGAGAACGACAGGCGCCGACTGCACTCTCCGAGCTCCTTCCCGCTCGAGCAGTTCCTCAAGACCGCTCCACTCCGGCCCCGACACGTTCAGCAGAAACGCGCTCGGCGCCTCGTCCGGGAGTTCCGCCAGGAGTTGATCGCGAAGATGTCCCTGGACGACGAACATCACGAGCAGAACCATCAGGCCCATGCCCAGGGCGACCGTCGCCGGCAACGTACCGGAGTCGGGACGCGCCAGAGCAGCCACCCCGTGCCGCAACCAGTACCGGCGGCACAGGGGGGCGAGCACCCGCGCTCCCGCGCGCACCACCAGGGCCGCCAGGCAGAGACCGGCGACCGCTGCCGCCAGCGCGCCCAGGAACTGGAGCGCCAGTCGCAGCGAGCCCGCCTGCACGGCGGCCGTCGCGGCCACGCCGATCGCCACAACGAGCACCGACACCACGCCGGCCTTGCGAGAACCCGGCAGCGGTTCGGCGATCCGCCGGAAGACCCGCACCGGCGGCACTCTCAGCACCACCAGCAGCGCCGGCGCCGAGAACGCCACCGATACCCCGACGCCGAGAACGATCCCGCGCACCAAGGCCAGCGGCTGCCAGATCGAGATCGCCTGCAGCGGCAACGCCCCGCCCAGAATTGCCGGCACCAGCAGGATCGAGAGCAGACCCACTACTCCGCCGAGCACTCCGGCCCCGCAGCCCAGCACGAGTGCCTGAACAAGATAGGCGCGCAGCAGATCGCGGGGACGAGCGCCCAGACACTTCAAGACGGCAAGGGCGTCCAGGCGTTGGAGCAACCAGGCCCGAATACCCTGAGCGACGCCGACGCCCCCGACCAGGAGAGACAGCAGCGCGACCAGCCCCAGGTAACGCTCCATCCGCTCCAGGTCGCGTCGGATGCCCGGCTGCGCGTCCACATAGGTCTCGACCCGCACCGTCGGATCCTCGCCCAACGCCAGCCGCAGCGCCGCCGCGATCAGTTCCAGCCGTTCCACCGAACTCTCGGCCGGCAGCCGGACCAGCACCCGGTAGCCGCCGAAGCCCGCGAAGGGGAAGATCCCGGCCGCTTCCTGCGCCGCCAGGCCGACGATCACCCGCGGGCCGAAGGACAAGCCGGCCGGCAGCCGGTCCGGCTCGGCCACAAGCACGCCGGCAATCCGCAACGTCCGCCGCCCGATCCGAATCTCGTCACCGACCTCGAGTCCGAGCCGCGACAGGGCCTCCTGCGCCACCAGCGCCGAGTGGTCGCCGAGCACATCGGCAGGCGCCCGGTCCGGGGGCAGCGGCGGCTCCGACCCCAGCTCACCGTAGAACGGATAGCCGCCCGAGACCGCCTTCAGGTCGACCAGCAGGCTCGACGGGCCATCGTCTCCCGGCGCTCGCGGCGACGCCCGACCCACCATCGCCGCCAGTTCGCGCACCTCGGCGCGGGCCGCCCCCGGCACCCGGTCGATCGCGGCGAACGTGTCCGCAGAGACCGGCGTGCGGGAGCGCACCGCGAGATCGGCTGCCAGCAGCGCCCTCGCTTCGCCCCGGATCGCTTGGTCGACGCTCGACGCCAGACCCGCGATGGAGACCACGGCGCCGACTCCGACCGACAGGCACAGCACCCAGACCCAGATCCGTCCCAGAGAGCCGCGGAACTCCCACAGGGAGTAGCGGAAGACCGCGCCCGGACCCACCGTCAGCTCCGCTGGGACAGCGCCGCCAAACCCGTCGCGGGCTCCGTGTTTGGCCCCATCCCCCACCTCGCCAGGAGCTTGCGCCTCATGGCTCACTCCGTTCCGCGTCTACGGCGCAAGCTCCTAGCCGTCCGTCCACCATGACCAGCTCGCGGTCGGCGCGCGCGGCGACCGCCGGATCGTGGGTGACGAGCACCAGCGTGGAACCGAAGCGGTCGCGCAGCGCCATCATCACGTCCAGGATCGCGGCGCCGGTGACCGAGTCGAGATTGCCGGTCGGTTCGTCTCCAAGCAGGATCGCCGGCTCGGCGGCGAACGCCCGCGCCAGGGCCACCCGCTGCTGCTCGCCGCCCGAGAGCTGCGACGGATAGTGGTGACCGCGCCGGGCAAGCCCGACTTCGGCGAGCAATGCCTCAGCCCGTTGTTTCGACTGTCGGCGACCCAGGAGGTCGAGCGGAAACTGGACGTTCTCCCGCGCGGTCAGGTTGCCGAGCAACTGGAAGGACTGGAAGACGAAGCCGATCTTCTCGCGCCGCAGCAGCGCCAGCTCGTCTTCGCTCAGACCCTCGATCGGCCGGCCGTCGATCAGCACGCTGCCCGCGGTCGGGCGGTCAAGGCCCGCGAGCAGGGCCAGCAGCGTCGACTTACCCGCTCCCGAGGGACCGCGGATGGAGACGCACTCCCCCGCGGCCACCGCAAGATCGATGTCGTCCACCACGATCAGGGTGCGCTCCCCGGAGCGCAACTCCCGGCGCAGTCTGCGGGTCTCGATCCGCGGAGGAGTTCCAGGCGGCGCGCCAGCGGCAGGCGAAGCGGCCTGGTCCCGGCTCAGAAGATCCCCATCAACGCGCGCCACTGTTCCGGGCTGCTCGGTCGGAGGTAGGCGTTCCGCTGCAGTTCACGGCCGATCGTCGAGAACGACTCCGGACCGTAGTCGTGCCCCGGGTAGATTTCCACCTCCGGCGGCAGCGCCTTCAACCGCTCCAGGGAGTGGAACATGGCGTCGATGTCGCTGTGCGGCAGATCGACCCGGCCGATGCCCTGCACGAACAGGGTGTCGGCGGTCAGCATGTGGTCGCCGGCACGGAAACAACAGCTTCCCGGCGAGTGCCCGGGGGTGTGCAGCACCTCGACCCGGAGATCGCCCAGTTCGAGAACGTCGCCGTCGCGGAACGCCTCCACCCGGTCGGGCGGGCAACCGGCGATCTCGGCGCCCCGCTCGGCCTCGGCCTCGTGAATCAGCATCGGCAGGTCGAACTCGGCGCGCAGCTCGCGCACGCCGGGAATGTGCTGGCCCATAATCTCCCCGCCGATGTGATCCTGGTGGAAGTGCGTCGCCAGCACGCCCGTCACCTCGTAGCCCTGCTCCCCGGCGATCTTGACGATGCCGAGCGGCTCCCAGGCCGGATCCACGACCCACGCCTTGCGGGTGGCGGAGTCCGCCAGAACGTAGACGAAGTTGGCCATCGGGCCGGCCTGGACCTGGACGAGACGGGGTTCGGCGGCGGCCGTATCGGCTGCGGCGGCGGCAGCAAGCGGTGGAGAATCGGTCATCGTCAGCGGAATCTACCCCGGCCCAGACCGGGGCGCCGAATCCGAGGGATCCACCCTCCGGGGACTGTTAGCCTTCGCGCCATGACTGCTCGCGATGCCCACCGCCTCTTCGACCTCTCCGGCCGCACCGCGCTCGTCACCGGCGGCAGCCGCGGACTGGGCCGTGAGATGTCGCTCGCCTTCGCCGCCGCCGGCGCCGATGTCGTCGTCACCAGCCGGAAGATCGACTCCTGCCGCGAGGTAGTGGCGGAGATCGAGGCGATGGGCCGGCAGGGACTCGCCCACGCCTGCCATGTCGGCCACTGGGACGAAGTCGATCGGCTAATCGACGCCGCCTACGAACGGTTCGGCAAGGTCGACGTGCTGGTCAACAACGCCGGCATGTCACCGCTCTACCCCAGCCTGTCCGAGGTCGGCGAGGCGTTGTTCGACAAGGTGATCGGAGTGAACCTGAAGGGACCGTTCCGGCTGGCGGCGGTGATCGGACAGCGTATGGCCGACGGGGACGGCGGCAGCATCATCAACGTGACGAGTACCGCCGCGATCCATCCGAGCCCGAACGCCGAGCCCTACGGCGCAGCCAAGGCAGGTTTGAACACGCTGACCGAATCCCTGGCCCACGCCTTCGGCCCCAAGGTGCGGGTCAACGCGATCATGCCGGGACCCTTCCTGACCGACATCTCGAAGGCCTGGGACTTGGAAGCGTTCAACAAGCGGGCGAAGACCTCGATCGCGCTCGGTCGCGGCGGCGAACCGGATGAGATCGTCGGCGCGGCGCTCTACCTGGCGTCCGACGCTTCCAGCTACACGACCGGCGCCGTACTGCGAATCGACGGCGGCAGCCGGTGACCCGGGCCGCGCGGTCCTGCCGCGGCGCCGCCCTTGCCCTGGCGGTGCTCGCCTGCGGCGGCGGAGCGGCGGATCGCTTCCAGACCGATCTCGCCGAGGTGCTCGACCTTGCCGAGTCAACGGCCGAATCGGCCGAACTCCGGCCCGGCGACTACGAGCACCGCCAGCAACTCCTCGACGGGTGGTCCGCACCGGAGGAGGACGAGAGCGGCGCCTTCGCGACAGGCGAGGGCGAGCGTTCCAGACTGAACTGGCAACTGTCCTGGCCGCGCCCCCTCGAACTCGTGTTCACCGGCCGGCCCCTCGAGTCGCCCGGGAGCGAGCCGACTACGGTGGACGTTTCATGGAACGGCGAACCGCTCGGCGAGCTCGAGCTGGCCTCGACCGACGGCATGGAGGAGTACCGGCTGCAAGTGCCCATGGCGGTGCAGCGCCCGGGCGCCAACGAGGTCGTGCTCGAGTACTCGTCCGATCCACCATCTGGAACCACTTCAGAGCACGTCGCGTGGCGCCGCATCCGGATCGAGGGCGCCGGCGCCGGCGCGAGACCTTCCGCGGCCGCGGACGGAACGCTCCATCTGCCCTTTCGCACCGCGCTCGACTACTACGTCCTGCTGCCCGAAGGCGGAATCCTCGAACTCGACGACCTCGCCCTGTACGGACCCCAGGGCTCCTGGCGCAGCGCCGAACCGGCGCCTCGCCTGGTAGCGGCAGTCCACCGCTACCCGACCGGGTCCGCAGCGGCCACCACGACCCTCACCGAGGGCCGCGGCCAACTGAAACTCCCGGTGCATGACGGTCCCCTCCGCATCCGCATCGAAGCGCTCGGCGGCGCCCGTCTGCCCAAGGCTGAGGCGGGTTTCCGTCTCTCGGCCGTTCTGAGCAGCCCGACCCAGCCCTGGCCGCACGCCGAAGCGCCGGCCCCCGACGTCGCCGAACCGGCTGCGGCCCGGCCCGCCGACGGACGCGAAGGGTCTTCCAGCGCGTCCGGCACTTCCGACGCGCACTTGCCGCACGTCCT
This sequence comes from Candidatus Multivorans sp., assembly GCA_965238135.1. Taxonomy (GTDB): domain Bacteria; phylum Acidobacteriota; class Thermoanaerobaculia; order Multivoradales; family Multivoraceae; genus Multivorans. The sequence goes on from OZ250177.1 coordinate 2,101,370, forward strand.
GATCTTCCTCGTCGACACGCTCCGAGCCGATCACCTCGGTTGCTATGGCTACGAGCGTCCGACCTCACCGCACATCGACCGCTTCACCGACGACGCCGTCCGCTTCGAACACGCCGTCGCGCAGTCTTCGTGGACGCGCCCGGCGACGGCGAGCATCCTCACCGGCCTCTATCCCCACTCCCACGGCGCGCGCACCCGCAACCAGAAGCTCGGCGAGGAGATCCCCTACCTGCCCGAGATCCTGCGATCGATCGGCTACCGCGCCATCGGCGTGTCAACGAACGGCAACGCCGGCATCGACTTCGGATTCCGCCGCGGATTCAATCACTTCAAACAGATGCGGGAGCGGCCCTCCCGACCAGGGGTTCATGTCCCGGTCTGGAGAGCGGTCGACGAAGCCCTCGGGTGGCTGGAACGGATCGGTCCCGGAGACTCCTTCTTCGTCTTCCTGCACGTAACCGATCCCCACGCGCCCTACCTTCCGCCCGAATCTCACAGGCAGCAGTTTGCCTCCGAAGCGCCGGCCGGACCCGGCGTCCTCCACCGCAACCAGCCGGCCGACGCCAGCCACTCGACGCGCGATCTGAAGGATCTCTACGACGCCGAGATCGCCTTCGTCGACGAGCACTTCGGCCGCATGCTCGAGGAACTCGACCGGCGAGGTCTGCTCGACGACACGCTCGTCGTCTTCGTGGCGGACCACGGCGAGGAGTTCCTGGACCACGGCCGGCACGGTCACGGAGCAACGCTGTACCAGGAGCAGATCCACGTGCCGCTCATCGTCCGGCTACCCAGCCGGCTGCGACAGGCTACGGACCGCTCCGTGGTCGAGGCGCAGGTGCGGCAGATCGACATCGTCCCTACGATTCTCGACGCGATCGGGCGTACCGTCCCGGTCGAGACCGATGGCCAGTCTCTGCTTCCTCTCATACGCTCCGGCGACGAGCTCCGCCCGCCCACCGTCGCCATGGCCGAACTCCGCGTCGACGGGCTGGCAATGGACGCGGTGCTGCTGGACGGCGCCAACCGCCGCCGCAAGTTGATCGACTACAGCAGCACGCCTTCCGGTACGGCGCGGCAACTGTTCGACGCCAACGGCGATCGTGCCGAGTTGAACGACCTGAGACAGGAAGAGTCCCTCTGGGCCGGCTATCTGGCGGCCGTCGGCAAGCTCCAACGCCGGGGATCGGGGCCGCTCACGGCCGGGATCGAACCGGCGATGCCGGCCGAGCAGCGCGAGGCGCTCAAGGCTCTCGGCTACATCGACTGAGCGCGACCGCGCCCCGAACTGGCCGCCAGACCCGCTGACACTGCCCGTCAGGCGCGGCGCACGGTCAACCCGCCGTCCACCGGCAGCGCGACGCCGGTGATGAAGGACGAAGCGGGCAGGCAGAGGTGCAGCGTGCCGTGGGCCACTTCCTCGGGATCGCCGTAGCGCCGCAGGGCGGTGCGCCGGCGGGCGTAGATCTGCTTGTGCTCCTCGGGAATCCGCTCGGTCATCCCGGTGCGGATCGGCCCGGGGCAGATGCAGTTCACGGTGATGCCCTCCTTGCCGAGCTCCACCGCCAGGCCCCGGGTCAGGCCGATCACCCCCGTCTTCGCCGCCGAGTAAGCGCTGTTCAGGGGCGTCGCGCCCAGCCCTTCGGTCGAGGCGATGTTCACGATCCGCGGCGCACTCGACTTGCGAAGATGGGGCAGCGCCGCGCGGATCGTCCGCTGATGGGCGGTCAGGAGCACGCTGACCGTCTCGTGCCAGCGCTCCTCGTACTCGTCGGCGTCGATCGGTCCGCCGCGCGAGATGCCCGCGTTGTTGACCAGGATGTCCAGGCCGCCGTAGCGGTCGGCCACCTCGCCGACGACCCGCTGGATCGCCTCCGCATCGCCCACATCGAGGGTCCAGGCCGTCGCCTCCCGGCCGGCGGCGCGGATCTCCGCGACCACAGCCTCAACCCCCGGGCCGTTGATGTCCGTGGCGGCGACATTGGCGCCCTCGGCCGCGAATAGCCGGGCCGTCGCGCGCCCCATGCCCGAGGCGCAACCCGTGATCAGCGCGGTCTTCCCCGCCACCGATCGGCTCAGCGTGCTCAGTTCCGTCATCAGGACGCTCCGCCGCTCGTCTCCACCCAGGCCAGGGTCTCTTCCAGGCCGCGACCGAAGCGTTCCAGGATCTCGTCGATGTCCGACTCGGTGACGATCAGCGGCGGACAGAAGGCCACCGTGTCGCCGAGCGCCCGCAGGATGACGCCGTGGTCCAGGCAACGATCCTGGCAGTACGCGCCGACTCCGCGCGTCACCGGAAACGCCTCGCGGGTCCGCTTGTCAGCCACGAGCTCGCAGGCGCCGAGCAGCCCGACGCCGCGCGTCTCCCCCACCAGCGGGTGATCCGCGAACCGCCCCAGCCCGGCCTGGAAGTAGCGTCCCACCCGGTCGGCATGAGCGTAGAGGTCCCGCTCCTCCATCAGTTCCAGGGCCTTGAGCGCTACCGCGGCACAGACGGGATGCCCCGTGTACGTATAGCCGTGGCCAAACAGGCCCCACCGCTCGCCCGCCTCGACGAAGACATCGACCATCCGGTCGGGCACCAGCACGGCACTGATCGGCAGGTAGGCCGATGACAGGGCTTTGGCGACCGAGACGGTATCCGGCCTCATGCCCATCGCCTCGGCGCCGAACTGCGTGCCGAGCCGGCCGAAACCGCAGATCACCTCGTCGTCGATCAGCAGCACGTCGTGCTCGTCCAGAACCGCCTGGATCGCCTCGTAGTAGCCCTCAGGGGGCACGACGACGCCGCCGGCGCCCAGCACCGGCTCGGCAATGAAGGCCGCGACGGTCTCGGGCCCCTCGGCGCGGATCATCTGGTCGAGTTCCGCCGCCAGCCGTACCGTGAACTCCGCTTCCGTCTCGCCCGGCTCGGAGTCCCGGTAGTGGTGCGGGCAGGTCACATGGCGGAACTGCGGCAGCGGCAGATCGAAGCTCTTGTGGAACGCCGGCAGGCCGGTCATGCTGCCGGCGGCCAGTGTCACGCCGTGGTAGCCCCGCCGGCGGCTGATGATCTTCTTCTTCTCGGGCCGGCCGAGGGCGTTGTTGTAGTACCAGACGAGCTTGACCTGGGAATCGTTCGCGTCCGAGCCCGAGGTGCCGAAGAAGGCCTTTGCGTTCGGAATCGGCGCCATCTCGCGCAGCTTCTCGGCCAACGCAACCGCCGGCTCGTGGCTGCGACCCGCGAAGAGATGGGAGAAGGACAGCTTCCGGATCTGCTCCGCGGCGGTTTCGGCCAGTTCCTCCACGCCGTAGCCCAGCGCCGTGCACCACAGGCCCGCCATCGCCTCGATGTACTCGTTGCCGTGCTCGTCCCAGACCCGGATGCCCTGGCCGCGTTCGATCACCAGCGGGCCGTCCCGGCGCAGGGCTGGAAGGTCCGTCGTCGGATGGAGGACGGACGCGATGTCGCGATCTGATGTGGAAGGGGCGAACGAAGTCGGCTCGGCGGGTAGGCTCATCTCAACTCCCGGATTCGGTCCTGGTTCAACGTAAGGAGCAGCAGTCTATGCTTCAGGACGGCGACACTCAGAGATCGGTGTCGCCCCTGAGGAGTTGGCGAGCGATCATCCGGTTCATGATCTCGTTCGAGCCGTCGGCGACGTTCACGACCCGCAGCGCCTTCCACGCCTCGGTGAGCCCGAGTTCGTTGGTGAACCCCAGGGCGCCGTGGGTCTGCATCGCCCGATCCACCGCCCGGAGTCCGGCCTGAACCGAGTACGCCTTGGTCATGCTGAGCTCCTTGACCGCGCGTTCGCCCAGATCGAGCAGCCGGGCGACGTTCCGCCCCATCAGGTGCGCGGCGTGGAGTTCCGTCGCCGACTCCGCGAGCGGGAAGGTGACGCCCTGGTACTCGGAGATCGGGGCGCCGAAGGCGTGCCGCTTCTGCGCGTAGTCGAGCGCAGTCTCGACCGCCCAGCGACCGGTGCCCACCGCGCGCGCCGAGTTGTAGACCCGTCCCAGCGAGACGCCGTAGAGCGCCGCCGACAGACCCCGGTCGACCTCGCCGATGACCTGCCAGGGCGCCACACGGACATCCTCGAGGACAATCTCCGCCTCGTCGCCGCCGATGTCGCCGAAGAGCGTGACGACCCGCACCCTCTCGAAACCCTCCGACGCGGTCGGCACCAGGAAGGCGGTGATGCCCCGCTCGCCGGTGGTCGCGAACAGCACGCAGTAGTCGGCGATCGGCCCGTGCGTGGTCCAGATCTTCCGGCCGTTGATCCGCCAGCCGTCGCCGTCCCGCTCCGCTCTCGTCGCAAGCGCCGAGAGATCGGAACCGGCGCCCGGCTCCGAGAGCCCGAAGCACATGATCTTCGAGCCGTCCATCAGGCCGGGCAGGACACGCTCGCGGGCCTCGGCCGACAGCTTGAGCAGCAACCGGCTGGGGCCGAAGGCCCAGTGCGCCAACACGTGCAGGAGCAGCCAGGGATGGGGCCCCAAACGGTGGAACAGCGCCTGCCAGCCGACGTAGTAAGCGAGGTGGCCGTAGCCGCCGCCGCCCAGTTCCTCGGGCACGGAAGCAGTAAACAGACCCTCACGGGCGGAAGCCGTGCGCACCTCCCGGATCAGATCGACGACTTCGGGGCGGAGCCGGCCGCCGGCGTCGTATCGCCGCCGCGGATCGGCCAGCAGTTCGCCGTGGCGTTCGTGCCGCGGGAGCACCTCGCGCTCCGCGAAGTCCAGCAGGCGGCCCCGCAGATCCTCGATCTCCGGCGGCAACAACTCGGCGATCGCGGTCATGGCGCGAGACTAGCCGCCCCCGGCCAGGGCCCGATCCAGGGCGTCCAGCTTCTGCTTCAGCACACCCGCCTGCGCGCCGACCTCGTCGCCGACCACGAGCGCCAGGTCGCCGTCCACGTCGTACCGCGGCCACTGGGCCAATCCCTCGCCGTTCGGATCTCCGGTCTTGGCGAAGTTCGTCCAGTAGCTCGACAGCAGATCGGCGATCTCGTGATCCCAGTCCTCCCAGTTGATCCCGACCAGGTCGACGTTGCCGAAGACGTAGGCGAGATCGCCGGAGTGGTAGGCGCCGAAATGCCGGGGACCGCCCTCCCCGCCCAGGTCGGGCCGGTCCGGCAGGTAGAGCCGGAACACCGGCGGTGCGTGATCGATGACGTAGAGATACGCGTCGCCGCCGGCGGCCGAGGCATGGCGGACCCAGGTTCGGCTGCCCCAGCCGAAGATCGTGTCGGAGCGGATCAGTGTCGGCACCGCCCCAGGCGCCTGCTCCGCCTCGGCGGCGTAGGCCGCGAGCAGCCCCTCTGCCGCCTCGCCGTAGTCCTCCGCCAACTGTTCTTCGAGCTCCTCGCGCTCGAGCGGCGGCCCCGGAGCGAACAGGGCGCTCGACTCGTCTCCCATCGAGCCGACCATCATCGGTACGCGGTTGTGTTCCCCGCGGGCGTAGATCGCCGCGGGCTGATCCGGCAGGTACCAGCCATCGACCACCGTCTTGAAATCGGCGGACCAGCCGGAGCTGCCGGCCGCCGCCAGCACGTCCTCGGCGGAAGCCGCGCGGAGGGTCGAGACCGCGGAACTGGGCGCGGCCCCTTCGGCCGCGCCCAGTTCCGCGGCGAGCAGGGCGCCGCGCTCCTCTGCCTGCTCAAGCGTCGGCAGCGGCGTGAAGCAACCCGCCGACTGACCGATCGCGCGGTGGAACAGGCCGGCGGCCAGCGGCGACGCAACCAGACTGCAGACACTCATCGAACCGGCCGACTGGCCGAAGATCAGGACCCGCTCCGGATCGCCCCCGAAAGCCCCGGCATTGGCCTGCACCCACTCGAGCGCCGCGATCTTGTCGAGCAGGCCGTAGTTGCCCGACGATCCGTGCTCGGACTCGGCGCTCAGGCCGGCGTGCGCCAGGAACCCGAAGGAGCCGAGCCGGTAGTTGATCGAGACCAGCACCACGCCCTTGCGGGCCAGCGCCGCCCCGTCGAAGACGAGCGACGAACCGTGGCCCATCTCGTGGCTGCCGCCGTGGAACCAGACCATGACCGGCCTCGGATTGCCGCCGCCGGGCGCCTCCGCGGCGGTCCAGAGATCGAGATAGAGGCAGTCCTCGCTGCGGTCGAGTTCGCCGCGGCTGTAGATCGAGGTGTCGGGCGTGATCCCCTGCCAGCAGGGGGCGCCGGACTCATGAGCGCTGCGCACGCCCTCCCACGAGGCGGGCGGCTCTGGCGGCCGCCAGCGCAGCTCGCCCACCGGCGGCGCCGCGTACGGGATGCCGCGGAAAACGAGGACGTCGCCTGCCGGCCCGCGGCCGTCGTCGACCGCGGCGCCCTCGACTCGGCCGTAGGAGGTCTCGATGATGAGTTCAGGACCGTCGCTCTCCGGCTCAGGACCACCACACCCCATGGCGACGATCATCAACGGAAGCAATGTCCAACGCAATGGCGATCGATACGGACGCTTCATGTACGCATTCCTTCCTGCATCTCAGAGGGATCAGCCCTCGAGGAACTGCCGTCCGACCTCCTCCGGCAGCGGAACCGGCCGCCCGGAGCGAGTGTCAAACCACACCCAGCGGTGACTAAAGCGGGCGATCTCGCGGCCGTCCGCCGCGGAGAAGACATCGAAGTCCTGGTCGAAGCCCCGCTCATTCGCTTCGGTGGTGCGGACCCGGATGCGCGCCCCCTCCTGCCAACGCAGCGGCGAGAAGTAGGTCGCCGCGGTCGAACGCTGCACCGCGTAGACGTGCTCCGGCTTGTGACCGGCGTCGATGCCGCAGTGGGCTTCGAACCGGGCGTAGGCCATCTCGGTCAGCGCCAGCAACACACCGGCGTGAACGAAGCCGGTGGCGGCGAAGCAGTCCGAGTGGCGGGTTTCGAACTCCGTCTCGAAGGTCACGCAGACGGCCTCAGGCCGACGCAGCCAGGTACTCCCGGGCCTCCGCAAGCTCCGTGGGCTCATCCGCGCCGTGCCACGCCTCGAGCAGCTTGCCGTAGGCATCCGCAGCAGCCGCCGCGTCGCCCGCGGCCGCATGGGCGCGGGCCAGCCCGAGCAGGGAGCGGGGACGGTTCGGGGTGTAGAGCAACTGGTCGTCGAACTGCGCGATCGCGTCCTTGGAACGTTCGAGCTGCAGCAGCGCCTCCCCGTAGAGTTCGCGGATCGGCTTGATCGGCGACGCGGCGCCGCGCGGGGGCCCCATCGTCGAGGCGATCGCCACTCCCTCGTCGAACAGCTTGACCGCACCGTCGGCGTCCCCCGCGGCCAACCGAATCAGTGCCGCCAGCTCGTGGTGCATCACCTGGGCGGGTTTGGTTCCGCGCTGGAAGGTCGACCTGTCGGACGTCTCCCTGGCGCCCATCTTCTCGAGCCGCGCGGCAGCGTCGCGGGCAAGCTCCAGGTCGCCACCGTGAACCGCCGAGATCCCTGTGGCCAGGAGTTCCGAACTCCCCGTATCTTCGTTGATCTCGCGCGTTTCCCACTGCTCCGTCTCGACGATGTACCGGGCCCGGACCAAGGGCGCCGTGCTCTTGCCGCGGCCGGTGTCGCCGGTGCGCTCGACGAGGTCGTCGAGTTCGGCGATCCACTCCTTCGCCTTCGCGTAGTCGCCGCGCTGCAGGTCGCCGTACTGCCCCCAGTCGAGCGAATGGACCATGTCGCTCACCGTCTCGCCCGGATCCCAGAGCGCCACCGCAGCCTCGTAGGCCGAGTCGTTCGACTTCGAGACCAAGTCCCACATGCCGCGCTGAATGAAGATGTGGGAAGGCATGTGCCGGGCGTGCGAGACGGCAGCCGCGATCGCGGCGAAACGATGCGCCGCCGGCAGGGCCAGGGGCGCGTGAACCGGATCGTCGAACGCGTGGATGGTGTAGTGGGCCGCACCCGGGTGGTTCGGATTCCGCTCGAAGAGGCCCAGTGCGATCGACCCCGCCATGACGTTCAGGCGGAACGTGTCGTCGCCGAGCGGCCCTACAGCCGACAACAGCGACAGCGCGTAGAAAGCCGCCACCTCGTCGTCATCCGGGTTGCTCTCGTAGAGGTTGCGCATCCCCTCCATGTACCCGATCCGCCGCTCAGCGAGTTCACCTTCGCCAAACAACTCCTCGACCGCGGTCAGAAACCCGAGTTCCCGTTCGGTCGCGGCCTTCGCCGCCCGCTCCTCGCGAGTCTCGCCGAGCCGCTCCAGGGCGGCACGCGGCGATTCCAGATCCCGTTCCGCCAGCAGTGGGTGGTTGTACGTCAACGTCTCCCCCCAGTAGGCGAGGGCGAAGTCGGGTTCCAGCTCCTGGGCGGCGTGGAACTGCTCGCGCGCCTGCTCGTAGCCGAAGCTGTGCAGGATCGCGACGCCGCGGATGAAGTGCTTCTGCGCCTCGCTGCCGGCCGAGGTCGGGAAGTCGATCGAGCCGACGTCGACCGAGGCGTCGAAGTCGGACGCTCCGGTGGGCTCGGCGGCTGCCTCCGAATCCGCGGAGATGACACACCCGGCGGACGCCAGGCAAAGAACCGGGACCGCGAACAACGCTGCAACCCTGCTCGCCGAGCGCGGCGAACCGGAGATCACGCCGGAGGAACTGGAACGGCTGAAGTTGAACGGTGAACGAGACATCTTGTACTCCCTCCTGCCGCGGCAAGCCGCGCCGGCCACGGGGCTCTTGTGGAACAACGCTTCGTGTAGAACAAGGATAGCGGCCAGCGGGCGCCGCTGCCGCCGTGTCTGTGTCAAAGTGAACGCCCTGCCTCCTGAGAGCGTGTACCTGCAAGCAGCCCGGCCCCGGATCTCGACGATGAAGGACCTCCTCCTCGCAGCGGCGATCTCGACCGTCCTCTTCGGGGCCGCGTCGGCGCCGGGCCAGGCGCAGACGCCTCTGAACATCGGCGACGGCTGGTTCCGCTCCGTGCCGGCGCACCAGGGCCTGGACAACGCGATGGTTCAGGAGATCTTCAACCGGGTGCGCTTACAGCCAGACTTCCGGACCGTCCGGGGAGTCGTCATCGTCCGCCACGGCACGCTGGTGGCGGAGGCTTACTTCGGCGACTTCACGAGCACCAGCCTCAAGAACGTCCATTCGGTCAGCAAGAGCGTGACCTCGCTGGCGGTCGGCATCGCCATGGACCGCGGCATGCTCTCCTCCGTCGACGCGCGTCTCGCAGACCTCCTGCCGCACTACACGCACCGCTTGAAGGAAGCGCCCAAGGATCGGATCACACTGCGTCACGCCTTGACCATGACCGCGGGCCTCGCGTGGAACGAGACGGCTGGAGCCTTCTGGAACTCTCCCGACAGCGTCGACTACGTACTGACCCGGGACGTCGTGGCCCAACCCGGCGCCGCATTCTTCTATTCGAGCGGCCTCTCCCACGTGATCGCGGAGGTGAACAACCGCGCGTCCGGCCAGAGCCACCTGGGCTTCGTCCAGAAGCACCTGTTCGGTCCGCTCGGGATCACCACGGCCGCTTGGAACCAGGACGCGAGCGGGCGCCACTGGGGCGGCACCGGGCTCCGGATCCGACCGCGCGACATGGCGAAGATCGGCCAGCTCACCCTGCAGGAGGGGCTGTGGGAAGGCCGGCGGCTGGTATCGCGGGAGTGGATCGCCGAGTCGACACGCGGTCAGACGGGCGGCGTCGCCGGCGCTCCGAACTACGGCTACCAGTGGTGGATCCGGCCCCAGGGGCGCTACCTCGCCCACGGCTACAACGGGCAGTACATCGGCGTCGATCCGGGTGCCGACATCGTGATGACGATGATCACCCTCTCGGAGCAGTCGCCGCGGCCGCAGGAGACCTACCGCTACTACTTCGAGCAACTCCAGGATCTCGCCCGCGAGGCGATGAGGCCGGAGCGGCGGGGCCGGCTCGTGGCCACCGCGGCGGCCGGCGGGGGCGACCTGGACGGAATCACGATCGGAGTCCGGCGTGTCGGCGGCAGCGACGGCGCGGTGAACCTCGCCTACGGGACACGGAACGGCAGCGCCCGCGCCGGCCGGGAGTTCCGCCGTACCGAAGGGGAGCTGCGATGGGAGCACGGCGACGCTTCGACGCGCACGGTCCGGATTCCGCTACTCCCGAACGCGGCCGGCGATGCCGCGCGCGACTTCCGCTTCGAGTTCGAGTCGATGAGCGGCGGCATCGACGCCCCGCACCGGCTGAAGCTCGAGCTCGGACCCGGCGGGCGGCCGGTCAACCCGGCCGGATCGATCGAGTTCACGGGACCGGCGTTCCCGGGCCACGAGGGCGACGAAGCCACGATCTCGGTGGAACGCCGGGGCGGCACGCAGGGCGAGGTCGCGGTGCGCTACCGGACGATGCCCCGCTCCGCCGCCGCCCACACCGACTTCAGCGCCGTCGAGGGCCGGCTCGTGTGGAAGGACGGGGAATCGGGGCCGCGCCTAGTCAACGTCCCGCTGATAGCGGACGACGAGATCGAGCGCAGCGAGCTGTTCGATCTCGTCCTCAGCGACGTTTCCGGGGGCGCCGAGCTGCCGGAACCCCGCGCCGTGGGCGTGATCCAGGACATGACTGCCGGACCGGGCTGCACGGACAGCGACGGCGCGCTCTGCCTCTCCGGCGGCCGCTTCCGGGTCGAAGTCGAGTGGCAGTCGCAGTACAACGGCGAGCGCGGCACGGGCGCCCTGCAACGCCTGAGCGACGAGACCGGCACCGCGACGTTCTTCTCGCCCGAGAACGTGGAACTGGTGTTCAAGCTCCTCGACGGCCGAGGCATCAACGACCACCACTGGGTGTACTACGGCGCCCTCTCCGACGTCGAGTACTGGCTCACCGTCACCGACACGCTGCACGACCGGGTCGTCGTCTACCGCAATCCGCCGGGCGAGATCTGCGGACGCGGCGACTCGAAGGCGTTCCCTCAGCCTGCCGGCGCGACCGCGGGCGTCTCGCCCGCATCCGTCGAAACGGACGGCGCCTGCCCTCCCGGCGCCCTCTGCCTGCTCGACGGCCGCTTCGAAGTGACCGCGGAGTGGACCAAGGCCGACGGGGAGAGCGGTGTAGCCACCCCGCTGCCGGGCGCCGACGCCACCGGCTATATGTGGTTCTTCTCGCCCGGCAACATCGAGCTCGCGGTCAAGGCCCTCGACGGCACCACAATCAACAACGCCTTCTGGGTCTTCGCTGCCGGACTCACCGATGTCGACTACCAGTTGACTGTTACCGACACCGTGGCCGGCGTATCGAAGACGTACTCCAACCCGAGCCGTCCCTTCTGCGGCCTGGGCGACACGTCGGCGTTCCCGCAGTAGCGTAGCGCCGGATGAGACGCGCACGTGGTCACGGCGTGGCCGTGAACGCCCTGGCCGCCTTCGCGGCCGTGACGGCACTCACGCTGCCCGCCGCCGCCCAAGTCAACACCGAGAACATGCGCGTCGGCGCCGGCGAACCCGGATGGGCCGGCACCTTCGATCTGAGCTCCTCTTTTCAGCGCGGCAATACCGAGCGCGAAGTCCTGGGCGGTGGCCTCCGCCTCCAGTACGCCTGGCCGCCGCCGGCTGAGGCCGAGGACGACGACGCCGAGGCCGATGACGTGGCCGAAGGCCCCGCCAGCACCGTTTTCTTGACCTCGAACTACTCCTTCACCCGGCTGAACGACAACCGCTTCGTCAACAACGGCCTGAGCCACCTGCGGTTCATCCGGCGGCACAGCCACCGGCTCTCCTATGAGTTGTTCGGCCAGCACCAGTTCAACGAGTTCATCCGCCTCGAGCAGCGGCTCCTGTTCGGCGGCGGCGGCCGCTTCCTGGTGTTGCAGGCGCCACAAACCGAGATCTTCCTCGGAACCGGGTACATGCTCGAGTGGGAGACCCTCGACCTGCCGCGGGAACCTCCCGACGCGCGCCGCAGCGAGCACCACCGGTCGACGAACTACCTGACCGTCCGCTACAACAGCGAAGACGAACGTCTCCGCCTGGTCGAGACTTTCTACGTCCAGACCCGCGTCGACCGACTGGAGGACTACCGCCTGCTCTCCGAGACCTCCTTCGAGATCCGGCTCCTCCGCCGTCTCGCCTTGGCGATCAACCTGAGCGTCACCCACGACAGCGAGCCGCCGACCGGGGTCAAGGAGATGGATGTCGTGCTATCGAACTCGCTGCGGTACTCGTTCTGACCGCGGCGCGGCCTCAGTTCCGGCCGGAAGTGCGACGGAGGCGCGGCAGCAACTGAGCGAGAGTCATGGCGAACACCAGCGGTGCCCATCCCCCTATTGGGTGCAGCGAACTCCCGCCCTTGTCGTTCAGGGACGGAAAACCCGTGTACACGAAGAAGGCGCCGGAAAAGGCCACCAAGCTGGAAACGAGAAGGCCGAACCACGGGGGACACCCTCGGAACCAGGGCACCAAGGCACTCGACTTCTCCCTGCGCTCGTTTCTGTCCCACCTGGCCGGAACAGCCGTCAACACGAACAACGCGGCAACGCCGACCAGCGCAGTAGCAAGCGGGCTCCTGTCTCCCTGCCAGAAAGCGAAGAGAGAGCACTCGACCATCAACAAGGCAAACACGACTACGAGGCCCCACCGCCAGAAGGGTCTCACCTCGCCCCTGGGAATCTCAGCCACCCGCCGCCTCGCGGTCAGGTGACCGCCGGTCCTTGTGCGTGGCCGAGGAGAACATCAGCGCGTGGCGGCGAGCCATGGAGAGGGCCGGGGAGTTGTCTCCTCTGAAGGGACTTTCGATTGACGACGGGTGCTTCGACCAAGGCTACCGGCCAAGGGCCGAGGGTGGATCACCTTCTGCGCGTTGGGTGTGGCTCAGTTTCCGAGCGACGCCTCCACTCAATCCCAGGAACCGTCTTCCACCCGGCGCCGCAGAGCCGCGAGCGACCGCCTTAGACTCCCCGACGCCTCGGCCGCGCGCTCTGGAACCCATGCCAACCGAGCGAATGCGACTATGCGAGCAGGGTACTCCGGGCCGACCCGCCTGCCGCTCCCCTCTCTCGGCACCATGCCTCTCCGAACATCGCGCCGTCGAGAGCGTCCGCAGATGTCGATCAACCGCTGCTTCGGATCGTCCAGTGCATCCGGATCCGCCGGCAAGTGCGTCCGAGCTACCGCGAACTCCTGCGCAAAGCTCTCACTGTCCGCGAGGAGCCAACTCTCAACGGCCCGAACCGGAACTCGGATCGCCATCCGTCGGGCCAACGGCTGCCCGGCAAGAAGGCGCGGTACCAACTCCGCGGGGCATGGCGCGTCGTGGTCCAGATCCCGCAAGACCAACCAGTTGACGTGCTCTCCTGAGCGGTTGAACTCGGGAATCCGGGGATTGAGTCTCGGCGCGCTTGGTCCAGTCACCACAGCAAGGGGCTCGAATCCAAACAGAGCGATCAGTCGCTCGGCCACCGGGATGTCGGTGTATCCCTCTACGGCGAGGTTGACGAGTCTCACCTCAGAAAGAGCTGGCCGGAGAGTTCATCGACCCGTTTGGGCCTTGTGCGAGGACCGAGAATCTCCGCAAGACTCAGGCCACTCTCGAGCAGGCGGCCCGCACTCTCAACCGATGTGCCCAACAACGCCACCGTACCCTCCGCGCCAGGCTCCAGCATGACAACCTCATCCAACCCGAGCCCTTCGTCCTTGAGAATCTCCTCGGAGTGGGTCGTGAGCAGAACTTGGGGCCCTCCCGTGCTACGGAAGCGGCTCAAGATAGACGGCAACTGTCGGACGACCGAGGAGTGCAGCGACAACTCCGGCTCCTCCAGGAGCACCGGTCCGGCGTCCTTTCTTCCCTCCAGCAGAGACCAAAGCAGTCCGATCAGTCGCAGCGTGCCGTCGGAAAAGTCCCGCTCGTTCTGCTTCGCCCCCTGGGGTCGCCAGTGACCGTATCTAGCCTCCAAGTGCGGCCGCCCCACATCGTCCTGTACCAACTCGAGTTGGTCCAACTGTGGCACCGCTGCCTTGAGCCCGCTGCTGATTCGACGAAGTCGCCGGTCGCGGGTCCGCCCCGCGGTCCTTGCGATTCGGTTCAGGAAGTCGCCCCCATAAGGATCATCCGGACGATGGTCCCGGCGCCCCGGCTCTCTGAGTAGTTGCGGCACCAAGTGCAGATAGCGGATCGTGCGCAGGAAGTCCGCGATGGGCCGAAACTCCCTGTTCGCATTCACCTGCTCCAGGTACGTCTGGGTCAAACGCTCGCTATCGGCTTCGTCATCGTCATTTGGACGTCTCAAGACGACAGCGCCATCTCGCATCACTATCTCGGCCGAGAGGATCGGGCGATGCAGCCCCCTCGATTCCCGGGTGAACGTCAGCTCATAGGACCACCGGTTCTTCCTCTCCTCGTCTCCAAGCCGGACACCGATCGTGACGTAACCATGATTGAAGTTCCTGGCCGCGAGGCACCGTACACGCGGCATGCCGCCGCGGCTTTGCACCGCTTCCTGGAAACCGCCGCCCGCCGAAGCGACCTGGCGCAGAAAACGCAAGGCATCCAGGAGGTTCGACTTTCCGGACGCGTTGGGACCCAGGACCACCAGGCGATCCTGCAGATCGAAGTCCGCCTCCTTGAAGTTGCGCCAGTTTCGGAGCGTCAGGTGCGTCAGCCGCATCGGAGCAACCTATCAACTCACTACAGAGTGCCCGCCACCTCGTCCAGACCGCGATATCGCCGCTGTCTCAGACCACGCGGCTCCCCAGGCGCGCAGAACCCCGGACCGCAAGACACGAGTGTGACCCATGAATGTAATCTTCGTGCTACTGTATCGGCATTTATCGAACTACGAAGTGGACTACCGTGCCTACACCACACTATCCGCCGGCCGCCGTGAGGCGAACCCTCCGCAAGCTCGGCGCCGACCTGCGTGACGCACGCCGGCTACGACGCCTGCCGATGAAGGTGGTAGCCGATCGGGCCTTCACCTCGCGCTCCACACTCCAACGCATCGAAGCCGGCGACCACCGTGTAGGCATGGGCATCTACGCCGCGGTGATGCATGCACTGGGGCTGCTGGAGGGATTGGGCGAGGTCGCGGACTGGCGCCGCGACGAGTTCGGCCAGGCGCTCACGGCCGCCGAATTGCCGCAGCGAGTTCGCTCCAGGCGTTTGCCCTCGAAGCCAGGACGATGACGGACTCTTCCGCTGAACGAGAGGTCGAAGTTCACGTCGACCTCGAAGGTCGTCCGCACCGTGTAGGACTCCTGCGCCGCCATGCCATTAGGCAGCGCGCCGACGCCCTGACCTTCGAGTACGACCGGGCCTGGCTCGACGAGGCAAGGAGCTTCCCGCTCGATCCCAGCCTGCCCTTGACGCCCGGCCTCTTTGAAGCGAGCCGAAGAGGCCCCCTCTCCGGAGCGATCGGCGACGCCGCTCCCGACACCTGGGGCCGCCAGTTGATGCAACGGGCCGCACGGCGCCGAGCTGATCGGGACGGCGAACGTGTACCGAGCCCGCACGAACTGGACTATCTGCTCGGCGTCACGGACGAGGTGAGGACAGGTGCGCTTCGGTTTCGAGTCGGCGGCCGAGCCCTATTCGAGGCCCGGTCAGACGCCGGAGTGCCGACGCTCGTCGCCCTCCGCCGGCTGTCGGGAATCGTCGACCGGCTCCTGCGCGGAGAAGAGTCCGACGAAGATCTCCGTCTGCTCCTGGCGCCCGGCTCCTCGCTCGGCGGTGCGCGGCCCAAGGCCGCGGTGGTTGACCAGCGCGGGCAACTCGCCATCGCCAAGTTCCCCAAGGAAACGGACGAGTACAGCATCGAAACCTGGGAAGAGGTGGCTCTGAGGCTCGCGAAGCGAGCCGGCATTGTCACCCCGCCTCACGAACTCGTCAGGTTCGCGGACCGGGCAATTCTCCTTTCGCGCCGTTTCGACCGAATCGGTGGCGCCCGAATCCCCTTCCTCTCCGCCATGTCGCTCACCGAATCTGTCGATGGCGAGTCGGGAAGCTACCCCGAAATCGTCGACGAGATCGCCCGCCACGGCGCTCAAGCCAAGTCCGATGCCGTCGCTCTCTACCGGCGGATGGCCTTCAACGTACTGATCTCGAACGTCGACGACCATCTTCGCAACCACGGCTTTCTGCGCCTGGAACGGAATGGCTGGTCGCTCTCGCCCGTCTACGACCTGAACCCGACGCCAGCCGATGTCAAAGCGCGTATCCTGACCACCCGAATCGATCTCGACGATGGAACCTGCTCCCTTGACCTGGTGCTGAGCGCGTCCGCCTACTTCGGGCTCTCACTGCCTGCTGCCCGCGACATCGTGAAGGAAGTAGCCAAGGCAGTAAAGCACTGGCAGAGAGTAGCCCGTGCAGCGGGGGCGCCACCCCCGGAAGTCGATCGCATGGCGAGCGCCTTCGAGCATGACGACCTCGCACGGGCGGTCGCGATGTGATCGTCAAGGCGGAGACGCCGGCCCGGGGTTGCTCGCTATTCGAGCGGCGCCTGTGTCCGACACCGCGGCCGACCCAACACTCATCCGTCCTCCCGCCCACGGGACGACCGCCACGAAATCAGTTGGAAGAAACCCGCAGAACCGGTCAGCAGCATCAGCGCTGCACGCCGCGCCAGGACATGAAGCGAGCCGCCCTCGCTGAGGGACCGGAAGCCGGCGTAAACGTAGAGGGCCAATCCCACGATTCCGAAGCCGAAGGCGAGAAAGGCGAACCACGCGGGACATCTGCCGAGCCCCGACAGCCGGACGCTCGAACTCTCCCAGCGTTCGCGGCTTCCCCACCTGGCCTGGACGGCCCCCAAGGCGAGCAGCGCCACAACGCCGACCGCGACGGCCAATAGCGGACGCCTGGCCTCTCCCCAGGGGGCGGCGTCGGGGCTGTCAGGGAAGCCGTCGAAGAACAACTCGACGACAAACAGAACCGACACGACGACGCTCAATAGCTGGACCCACTGCTCCTCCTTCGTGCGCAGCGGACGAGTCCACCTGGGAAACGGGTCCGGATCGCCAACGTTCATCCAAGCAGTTTAACCGCGGAGCGGGCGCCTCAAACAGAACGCACTGCCATGTTCTTCGAGTCGCAGGAGATCAGGGGATCAGGGGATCAACTCGATCCCAAGGTCCGAGCAGATCTTGCGCGCCAAAACGTTCCGTATCTCGGTATGCCGTGGAACCGCACTGCGGCGGTCGCCAGCCTGGTTCCGCCACCAGGAGTGGCGTCTCCCCTCACGAACCAACTCGCAACCTTGCCTCCGAAGGTGTCGCAGAAGGGCTCTGCGCTTCATGCAACAACGACCTTCTCCAGCTTGTAGCCCTCACCTGCTGCGGCAAGCGCATCCTCGCGATTGAACTCCAACGCCTCGTTCAGAGTGATGGCCAACGTCTCCAACAACTCGTCGTGGCTTCGCTCCTGGCAGTTCACGCCTGGCACTTCTTCGATCCAGCCGATCCACCAGTCGCCGTCACGTTTGACGATCGCGGTGTACTCCTGCATCTCCTCCGTCCTCCTCTCTCGAAGACAACCGTGACCGGTGCATCTGCCGCCCCTTCCGTGCTGCAGGCCGAGAGAGCACCTGATCCGGCCAGCAAGAGCGACTCTACCGCGTCGCAGCGGCAACAAGAGTCGACGCAACGACCCACTGCCGAATCTCAGGAGCGGCGAAGGCGAAAGCGAAACGGCCTCGGGCCGGCGAGGAACGACAGACCGATCAAAGCCCAACCGACGGATGCGGCCGGGGCAAAGAACTCCTCAAAGCCCACCGCCGCCAGCAGGGCGGCCGCACCGCCCAATCCGACCGAACGAAGGCAAGACGGCCGGCCCCCGAAGGGACCGGCCGCCATACTGTCAAGGCCCGCCGAACTGCGTCCGGCGGACCGATCTGACGAAGGCGCCTACTCGCCGCCGCCCGCCGAGATCATCAGCACCGAGCCCTGACGGTGCTCGGCGTGACGCGAGGGAGCGTTCGAGTTCGTGGTCCAGGCGTTGCCGGCCTCGTGATCAAGCTCTACGGCGCCGGCCGCAGCGCGAATAGCGAGTACGTCGCCCACGGCAGCGAGCCCCCGACCAGAGTCAAGGAGACGGACGTCGTGCTCTCGAACTCGCTGCGGTACTCGTTCTAGGAGTCTGGGCCGTAGGACGGTGCGGAGCCCCAGCAAGGTGGGGCTGGGGCGAACCTCCGCCGCGTGTGTCTTCTTCGTGCCACATTGTCTCCTGTGCTACGCACTAGTTATAGACCACCATGCCGACACCGCACTATCCACCGGCCGCCGTCCAGCGGACCGGGATGGGCATCTACGCCAGCGTACTGCCCGCGCTCGGGCTGCTTCACGGACTCGGCGACAATCTCAGACTTGACTTGAAAGAAATCGCGAACTATGGTTCCTCCGAGTTCACTGAAAAGCTGCCAATGCACTAATGCACTAATGCACTATCGCTAATGTGTCGAGGCGGCAATGCGCTAACGCTAGTGCGCTAACGGAGGTGGAAGCATGCTGTCTTCTTCTCGCATGGCTACGGCGGCTGGTCTCGTCATTCTGGCGCTTCTGGCGGCAACGCCTATCTACGCCCAAAACGTTGGAACCGTGCGCGGCACGGTCACCTCACCGGACGGCGAGCCGCTTCCGGGCGTGCTGGTGCAGGTCACGGGAGACGTCGTCCGTGGCGAGCGCACCTCGACAACCGGAGCCACTGGGGAGTACTTGATCCCAGGTCTGCCGCCCGGGCTGGTGGCGGTGATCGGAACGCTCGAAGGGCTCGAGCCCGACAGGGTCGAAGGGGTCCGGGTCTCGATCTCCGGCGTGGCCACCGTGAACCTCACGATGCGGCCTGCGGACGTGGCCGAGGCAATAACCGTGACCGCGGAGGCACCCATCCTCGATGTGACGAGTTCTTCCGTCAGCACCAACTACCAGGCAGAGCTCATCGACGCTCTGCCGACGACGACGCGCAACTACCAGGAGATCGCCCTGCTGGCCCCTGGCGTGAACGCGATAGGTCGCGTCGGGGGCGTCGGGGAGTATCAGGGGTTCATCTCGGCGTACGGTCGCGACCTAGGGTCACTGGGGTGGAACGTCGACGGCCTCGGGGTCGGCTTTCCAGATGACGGCACTCCCATTGGTGGGTCTATCGACCCCGACACCATCGCCGATTATCAGGTGCTCGGCGCCGGCGCCCCGGCGGAGTACGGAAACATGACGGGAGTCGCAATCAACGTGGTCACCAAGTCGGGGACCAACACCCTCCAAGGGCGTCTGGCCTACAACGGTGAGTGGCCCGGGACCACCGCCACCGGCCCCAAGGTCGAGGACGGGTTCGGGGTGGAGCGCGGCTTCGAGAGAGACACCTACGAGAGTTACTCCCTGTGGTCGGGCGGGCCCCTCAAGAAGGACAAGCTGTTCTATTTCCTCTCGATCGGGTTGAGGGAAGAACTCATGAACAATCCCGGCCACACTCCTAGCATCGACATCCCCGCCGGTCAGGCAGACCACTACAACCTCAAGGTCGATTGGTCGATCAACGCGTCGCATACGCTGACGGGCGCGTACCAGTGGGAAGAGGTTGCTAGACCGAGCTTCTCAACGACAGGGGGTCGCGTACTCGCCAACCCAAATGCCGTTGGCATCCTGCAGGCAAGCGGCAAGCCGTACGTCCGGTTCGGCTACACGGGTGTTGTGGGTGCCACCACCCTCTTCGAGGCTAACTGGTCGGACATCTACGGCGTGTACCATCACACCTCGGCGACCGGCAGTTTTGAATCGCCATTCATCGACTACAACACGTCTCCCCAGACGGCGTCGGGCGGGCTGGTTTATCCTTACCTCTACCCAGTCTGGTGGTCTCGCGGCCACGCCAAGGTGACGCACTTCGCCGACGATCTCGCCGGCAGCCACGAGTTCAAGTTCGGTGTCCAGTACAGCACCAGCGGTCAGAAGGCAGGGGGCGTCTTTCCCGGTTTCGGCGGCAAGTACTACTACAAGTACGGGGCCAATTACTATCTCTACGCCCGCGCCGTGCACTACTACGGCGCCAAAGCAGAGGCTGTCGGGGTCTACGTCGACGACTCGTGGCGTGTGACCGACAGACTGACCCTGAACGTCGGAGTGCGCGCCGACCAGGACGGGGCTGATCTGCCCTCCTTTCCGGTCCTCGAGGAATACCTTTGTAACGACGTCGACTGCGGCGTCACCGTTCCCGGAGAATTCACGCCCGAATACCCCGATGTCGTCGACTATGACAGCGTCGACCCGCGCCTCGGAATCGCCTACCGGGTCGGTGAGGGACGCAGGCAAGGGGTCCTGCGGGCGTCCGCCGGCAGGTATCACGAGTTCAACGCCACCTCCATGTGGCAACAACCGCACCCCGACCGGCCCCCCGCGCGCTTCGGCTACAGCCCCAACCGGAACGGCCCATTCACTTACTTCGCCGAGATCACGGAGGAGGACTTCGGGCTACCGCGCAAGGACTTGAAGCGACCCCAGACGGACCAGTTCTTCGTCGGCTACGAGCAGCAGCTCGGGGACTACACCGTCGGCGTTCAGCTCGTCAAACATGACACGACGGATCTGATTGGCTGGCAGCTCGACGACGACGGCGTCTACGAGGACTTTGCCTACGTCAACCCCTTGACCGGCGAGACGATCATGCTCAAGAACATCATCGAGACGCCCACCTCTCGAAAGGGCAATGCGCCCGGTGCGGACGCCAATGTCCCAGCGGGGACGAAGTACGAGCAGCATTACCAGGCCGCTTTCCTCACCTTCGCGAAGCGCCACACCGACGGCTGGTCGGTGAGCTCATCCCTCAGCTGGTCGGAGACGAAGGGATTCCAGGCTCAGTCAGCTAACCAGAACCAGGGGGGCACTTTCTACGTCGGTCGAGATGGCAAAGACCCGAACAACCATCTCTACGGTGGAGGGCTCGGACAGGCCGACCGGCCGTGGGTGTTTCGGACCCAGGCACAGGTCGACCTGCCCTGGCAGCTCAAGGCGGTAGCCAGCTTCAACTATCAGGACGGCAGACCGTACCGACATCTGGCGCGCGTGCGGCTGAACCAGGGGAATGTCACGATCCCACTCGAGCCGCTGACCGGCGACCGTCGGATGCCTACCAACACCAATCTCGACCTTGGTCTCTCGCGTCGGTTCCTTGTCGGCGATCGGGTCGGCTTGGTCGTCGACCTCCAGGCGTTGAACGTCTTGAACGACGACACCTTCTACTACTGGGGGGGCTACGGGCGCTACCCCACTCCGCTCACTCCCTCGCAGTACACCTATCCGCGGCGGCTGGCGGTGCGGGTGGGTGTGGACTTCTAGGCATAAGAGACACCGATGTTCCTCGTCCACCAGGGCAAGGTACAGGTTTGGTTCGAGCTGGGCGGGGAGCTCCCCGCCTAGCGGATCAGCGAACCGGACAGGCTCCCCCAGGTGCGGGCGGCGCATCTCCAGAAGGAGGACGACATGGGTTTGACACGAGATCTCGGCCGCGCATCAGTCGCAGCCACCCTCTTCTGTGCGTCGATCGCAACCGCACAATCTTCCGCGCTGGCGGACCCCGCCTGCGCCGCCGCGCACTTTCTGGTCGGGGAATGGGAGGTCACCCAAGGAGACGGCACGCCTGTTTCCAAAGTCCTCTAGGAGCTAGGGCCCGAGGGCTGTTACCTGGTCGTCTTCCGTCCTGTACCCGTCGATGTTCCAGGGCGAGATCGGAAGGTAGCCCGGTCGCTTCACACCGATGCCGACAAAGCCGCCGAACGGGAAACTCGTCCGCGGCGGCTTTCCGCCTATCCGATCGCTGTAGAACCGCCCCCCCTCGTCCGAGCGCAGCAACAGGAGCAGATTGCTTCGGCGAGCTGATTCTTCACCTGCGACGACGGTGAAGTCCCGCTTGTAGCTACGCTGCTGCGACCAGTCAAGGTAAATCTCCGCGCCCGCCACCGCTGCGCCATCCTCGTCGATCACTCGACCGTCGACCGACCGACCGACCGGGCGGCAACAGCGGGCACGGCAGGGGTTCTTCGCCGAAGGCACTTCGTCCCGGCCCGAGGTCCTCGACAGCGCAGTAGTCGTAGCCGCGACCCCGAGCCTCGAACCACAGCGCCTCCCCGGCAAGCAGGTGGGCCCCGTACGAACCGTCGATCGAGCGCTGCAGCGGTGTGGCCACGCGGGCGTCGATCTCCGGCCAGGGGCGCTTCGAGTCGCGCCAGTACCGGATCTCGGACACCGGCGCCACCGGCGTCACCTCATCCACCGACTCGTCGTGCAACACTGCCGCACCTACACGCAACTCGCTTGCGGCATGCGCGACGACGAGCTCGCCGGAACGCCACTCCAGGTCGTAGACCGCGCCGGAGGCTGTCTCGATCCACAGCTCGGCGGCCTCAGCCGCGTCCGCGGGAAGGTCCACGGACCCCGCCGCCCCGGTGACTGCCAGCGGCCAGCCAAGGGCATCTCGCAGCAACGCGTCGGGCAGCGGTGCGGCATCGGCGGTCTGGACCGTGAAGGACCTGAGGGGTATCGCGGCGCTCCAGTTCGAGGACCGTCGACTCACCGGCGACGCATGTTGTCTCGAGGGCTTGCCGACCCGATGCGCCGACCCGCAACGTGGCAACTCCCTGGACCGGAACCAGCACCACTGCTCGGCCCGCTCGATCGGTCCGTAGCAGGGGCGACCATGGACGCCAGTCACCGAACACCGAGGGTCTGGTCCTGGACCGCCGCGCGTTGCCCCGCCGCTCTTCTTCCTCGATTGAGAACTCCGCCGCAACTGTCGCCCCCTCGATGCCGGCGCCGTCCGCATCGCGCACCGTCACGCTGCATGCCCGCGCCTCCATCGCCGGCGCAGCCGGCAGATAACCGGCGGCAACCGACACGGTTCCGCCAGCGCGCGGTTCGGCCTCCTCATCCGCCCAACGGACCGTAAACTCGGAACCCGTGATCGGCGCCGCGATTCCGGCAAGCAAGCACGCGGCTACAACCAGAGCCGGACCGAAAGTCTGGAGCGAACGAGTTGGCACGTAAGGCCCAGTGTCCTCCCACCAAGAGGAAACGCCCGACCTAAAACGGCCGGCCCCAGAGGGACCGGCCGCCAAACTACGAAGGTCTGCGGAACTCGTCCGGCGAACCCATCTGACGAGGCCTATTCGCCGCCGCCCGCCGAAATCATCAGCACCGAGCCCTGACGGTGCTCGGCGTGACGCGAGGGAGCGTTCGAGTTCGTGGTCCAGGCGTTGCCAGCCTCATCGAACTCGATCTCGCGGGTGTAGGTGACCTGCATCGGCATCCGGTACTCGACGAACTTCTCCGTCTTCGGATCGAAGCGCAGCATCGAGTCGCTGCCGGTGCCGGTGATCCAGATCTCGCCGTTCACCGGGTTGATGTTCAGCGCGTAGGGCATCGAGTTCGGGCCGTGCGGCAGGTCGTAGACCTTCCACTCTTCCGTTTCCTCGTTGAACGACGCGATGTCGCCCGAAGCCCAGCCGGGCACCCAGACGACGCCGTCGGGGGCCACGTGCAGGCGGCGCGGACCGTGTACCGGCGGCTTCCACTCGACGATCAGCTCAGGATCGTCGGCGTCGAGCTCCGGACGGATGCGACCGACCCGCTGGCCGTTCAGCTTGGTGTAGAAGACGTGGCCGTTCGGCGCCACGTCGATGCCGTAGGGGGTCACGCCGCGCGACTCGCCGCGGGCGCCGCCGCCACGGACCTGATCGGCCGACGGCAGCTTGTACTCGGTGACTTCCCAGCGCTCGCCGTCCCAGGTCTCGGGATCAAGCGAAAGGACGCCAACGCCGCTTGGGTTACCGGCGTCGGTCCACCACAGGATGCCGTTCGGCGCGAAACGCAGGGTGTGCGGATAGCCGCCGCGCGGACGCGGAGCGGCGCGGCCGGGTCCGACCCGCCATTCCTTCGTTTCGACGTCGAACTCGGCCATCCGGCCCGAGTAGGCCAAGGTAGCCCACATGTTGCCGTCCTGGGCCTTCTCGATCGAGTGGATGCCGGTCGTGATGCTGGATGGCGACAGGTAGTCCTTGCCGCCAGGCACGGTGTAGAAGGCGCGCTCGCCGGTAGCCGGGTCGAGGGTCTCGATCACGTCCTGGGCCATGTCGACGGTGTAGACGAGGCCGTCGTCGCCCAGTTCGAGGTCGTGGATCACGGCGCCGGACTGGTCGCCCATCAGCCACTCGCGAACTTCGCCCTTGAGGGCTTCACCCTTCGGCGGCTCCGGCGGCACGAAGTCCGGCCACTCTTCTTCGGCCTCACGGCCGTAGACGCTGACGATCTTGTCGACCAGAACGTCCTGGGTGTGCTTGTACAGACCCTGGAAGCCGTCCATCCGGGTCAGCATGACCTCCCAGTCCACCGGCTCCTCGGGCGAACGGAAACCGATCGTCCCGACCTGGTGGCAGTAGGTGCACATCATCCTGAAGTTCAGGGCGTCCTTCTCGTCTTCCCACTCCAGCATGTCGAGCAGGTCGTGGCCGGGGCGCTGCGACTGCAGGGCCCAACCCTCGGCCGCACGCAGGCGAACCTGGATCGGGGTCGGCTCGGTGGTCTCCTTGAGATCCTTCCACTCGTCGAGCCAGCCCATCAGGCGGACACGGAGCTTGTACTTGCCGGCGGGAACGGCGGGCAGCTTGTAGGCGCCGTCCGGCTGGCTGTAGACCGAGATGCTCCTCTGTTCATCGGTCGAGAACAGGGACACGGTGGCGCCGCGGACCGGCTGGCCGTCGTTGCCGACGACGGTGCCGGTGTAGACGGTGAGCGGCGCGTCGAGCGCGTTGTTCGGAGCAGCCGCGGCAGTCGCCGAAACGGCGAGCGCGAGGACGGCGAAGCTGGCGAGTGTGACCAGCGTCGGAGACGGACTGAGTCGAGACATGGGACCTCCTGTGCCTGCTAGGGAGTGTCTTGGGGTGTAGTTAAGCTGGGATTATACAGCAACACTCCAGCCCGTGAGCGACCTCCGCCGGCTCGCCCCCGCGGGATAACCTCCGCCGATGCAGGAGCGACCCGGGGCCGATCGCCTGGACCGTTTCGTCGCGAATCCGCGGCGGGCGCTGTGGCTGCTGGCGATGCCGATCCTGGTCGGCATGTCGATCCAGACGCTCTACATGATCGTCGACATGTTCTTCGTCGGCCGGGTGAGTCCGGAGGCGTTGACGGCCCTCGCCTTCAACATGCCGCTCGTGTTCCTGGCCATGGGCGTGACCTTCGGGCTCGGCACCGGCATCACCGCGGTCATCGCGCAGGCGATCGGCGCGCGGGACCGGGTGCGCGCCGACTGCGCGGCCGAGCACGCCGTGCTGATCGGCGCCCTGGTCGCCGCGTTGACCACGGGCTCGGCGCTCGGCTTCGGCGTACCACTGCTCCACGCGCTCGGGGTCCCCGCCGAACTCGTGCCCCAAGCCTGGGGCTACTTCCGGGTACTCGCCTGCGGCTATCCCTTCATGGTGCTGGCCGTCTTCTTCCGCTCGATCCTCTCGGGCGAGGGCAACGTGAAGACCCCGGTCATGATCCAGGGCGCGGCCACGCTGCTCAACATCGCTCTCGACCCGCTGTTCATCTTCACGTTCGGGATGGGCGTCGCCGGCGCGGCGCTGGCCACGATCGTGAGCCAGGCGGTCGCGGCTCTGGCCTTCATCTACCTTCTCTTCGTCGCCAAGCTCTCCTACGTCCGCTTCGACCTCCGCAACTTCCACTACGACCCCGCCATCGCGCGCAGCATCTGCGTCATCGGCCTGCCGGCATCACTGTCCTTCCTGGTCATGTCGATGGGCGGCGGCGTGTTGAACCGGATCCTGGTCGAGCACACGCCCGACGCTGTGGCCGCGCTCCAGATCGGCAGCCGCCTCGACCATGTCGTCATCCTGCCCCAGGTCGCGGTCGCCTCCGGCCTGGTGACCCTGGTCGGCATGTTCTACGGCGCCCGCCGCGGCGACCTGCTGCGGGAGATCATCACCTACGCGATGCTGCGGACGATCCTGCTCAGCATCGCCATCGCCGCCGCGTTCTACGTCCTGGCGCCCGGCCTCGTCGCCTTTTTCACCGACAGCGAGGGCATCCGCAGCCTGGGGGTCGGCTACCTGCGAGTGGTCGTGTTCGCCTATCCCTTCATCGGCATCTCGATCCTCACCGGGCGGAGCCTGCAGGGCCTGGGCCGCGGCGCCCCGGAACTCTGGCTGTCCCTGCTGCGGGTGATCCTGATCAGCGCGCCGCTCGCCTGGGCGGTGACCTTCTGGCTGCGCTTGCCGGTCCAGTGGGTCTGGTACTCATCGCTCATCGGCACCGTGATTTCTGCCTCGATCGCGCTCCTGTGGCTGACGATCGGCGTCCGCACCGCGATCAACACGATCGGCAGCGGCGCACCGCCTCTGGGCGACCGGCCCGGCGCCGCCGAGCTACCGGTCGAGGCCGCAGCCGAGGTCGCGGAACCGGCATGAGCCGCTCGGCGTTCGGCGCCGTCGTCATCCTGTGCGCGGCCGTGGCCGCAGTACCCGTCGGCGGCCAGGAGTGCCCGGGCCCCGTACCCCACGCCCTGTTCCCCCAGGACATCTACGTCCTGCGCGGTTTCGTTACCGAAGTGGCTGCGCTGCCTGCCGAAGACGACGGAGCCTACCAGCTCGAGGTCCAGGTCGAAGGCTCGGTCCACCTGCCCAGACCCAGATCACGCTACGTGGTTACCGTCGAGATCACCGAGACGGACTGCTCGGTGCGGCCGATGACCGCGCCGGAACTGCGCGACCGCTTCGCCGTCTCAGACGAAGTGAAGATCGTGGCCCATGCAGTGCCCGGTTCGCAGCGCTCTCTCGTGGCGCCCTACGAGCGCGTCGCCCTGGTCATGGCCGAGGCCGGTCAGCGCGGCTTCATCAAGAACGACTTCGACTACTACGACGCACTGCTGGAACTGGACGCCCGCTTCCACGACAACAACAAGTTCTCCCTGCTCTCCCAGATGGGCCGCTACCTGGACTCCCAGGACGACTTCAAGCGCCTGCTCGAGGAACAGATCCAGCAGCGCCGTCTCAGACGCCAGTTGCTCAATCTCTACGACGTGCTGAGAGAACAGTAGGAGCCTGCGCGGCCGCTGCTACGAGCCGGCCAGGTCGCGTTCCATCACCTCGAAGTAGCAGGGGCGGAGCAGTCTCCGCGCCGGCGGCGGATTCACCGCCTCGAACGGCTCGGTACGCACCACGCGATAGCCGAGACGGCGATACCAGGCCGACAGTTCCGGCCGCACGCTGAGCACCCAGAGCTCGCATACGCCGCAACCCGCCTCGCGCAGCCAGCTCTCGGCCGCCGTCATCAGCCTTCGGCCGAGGCCGAGGCTCTGCTGCGACGGCGCGACCGACATCAGGCCGAGATAGCCGGTCCCGCCGCGCACCTCGACATAGACGCAGCCGGCCAGGCCGCCCGTTTCGGCGTCGCAGACGAGGAACGAGCCGCGCTCGAGCCGAACCCTCACCTCCGGGAGCTCGATCCGGTCGCCGGAGAGCGTGTCCGCCTCGATCATGAAGGCGTCGTTGACGAGGGTCACGATCTCCGCGGCATCGGCGACCGTGGCGGTGCGGCAGGGGGTGGCCATGGAACCGGATCCAAGTTCGGACGGGCTGGCCCGCCACAAGCAGCCGGAGATTCTAGCGCCGCCCCTGTATCCTCCCGTTCTTCCTCAAACCAACGGGGTCAGTCCATGCCGCAACTCGAACGCGTCCTGATCAGCAACCGCGGCGAGATCGCCATCCGCATCGTCAAGGCCGCCTCGGCGCTCGGCATGGAGTCGGTGGGCGTCTATCCGGCCGCCGACTCGCTGTCGCTCCACACCCGCCTCGCGACATCGGCCGTGGAGATCGGAAACGGCGCTCCCGGCGATCCCGTGGCCGCCTATCTCGACGGGGAGGCGCTGGTGGCGGCGGCCCACCGGAGCGGCTGTGACTGCGTCCACCCCGGCTACGGGTTCCTGGCCGAGAACGCCGGCTTCGCCGAGCGGTGCGCCGACGCCGGACTGGTCTTCGTGGGACCGCCGCCGGCGGCGCTCTCGCTGTTCGGCGACAAGGTGCGCTCCCGCCAGCTCGCGGCCTCTCTCGACATCCCGGTGGTTCCCGGCAGCGACGGTCCTATCTTGTCCCCTTCCGACGCGGCGAATCTGGCCGCGCTGCTCGGCTATCCCGTGATGCTCAAGGCGGCCGCCGGCGGAGGCGGCCGCGGCATGCGCAGAGTCGCGTCCGCCGAGGCGATGAACGAAGCGTTCGCCCGCTGCCGGAGCGAGGCCGAGGCCGCCTTCGGCAGCGGCACACTGTTCGTCGAGAAGCTCATCGAGCGCCCGCGTCACATCGAAGTCCAGGTTCTCGCCGATGGGGACGGCAAGGTCGTCCACCTGCACGAGCGGGACTGCTCCGTCCAGTTGCGCAACCAGAAGGTGATCGAGACGGCGCCGGCGCCGGGTCTCGACGCCGACTTGCGGGACCGCATCCTCGCCGACGCGGTCAAGCTGGTCGCCGCGGCGGGCTACGCGAACGCCGGCACGGTCGAGTTCCTGGTCGTGCCCGAGACCGGCGAGCACTTCTTCATCGAGTGCAACGCACGCATCCAGGTCGAACACACGGTCACCGAGCAGGTCACCGGCATCGACCTCGTCGAGGCCCAGTTCCGGATCGCCGCCGGCGGCACGCTCGCCTCCCTCGGTCTCAGGTGCCAGGACGCGGTCGGCGCGCCGCGCGGCGCCGCCGTCCAGGCCCGGGTGGTCGCCCGCGGCGCCGGGACGCTTCACGCCTACAAGGAGCCCACCGGACCGGGCGTACGCGTCGACGGCTGCGGCTACGTCGGCTACGCGCCGCCACCCCAGTTCGACCCGCTGCTCGCCAAGGTCATCGCGGCGAGTTCGTCGTCCTTCGCTTCCGGTCACGCCTCCTACGTCGCCGCGCTCGACCGTCTTCTCCGGGCCCTGGACGAGTTCCATATCGGCGGTCTCGCCACGAACCTGAATCAACTGAAGGCGATCCTCGCCCACCCAGCGGTCCGCGCCGGCGACGCACGGACCACGCTTCTCGGCGAACACCCGGACCTGCTCTCCCCCGCCGCCGACGCCACCGGCAACGGCGCCCTGACCCTGCTGCGGCAGCAGGCGACGCTGGCGGGCGTTTCCGTGGCGGGCGGCGCCGGCATGCAGCCCACCGCGAGGTCGACGGCCACGGAACTCCCGGTCGGACCAGGCCAGCACGCCGTCGCCTGCCCCATGGCCGGATCGATCCTGGAGATCCGGGTCGCCGACGGCGACCGCGTGGCCGCCGGCGAAGCGCTTCTGATCGTCAGCGCGATGAAGATGGAGTCCCAGGTTGCCGCACCGCTGAGCGGCACGGTGACGGCGCTTCAGCCGCTTCAGGCCGGCGACACGGTGGAGGCAGGGCAGGTCGTCGCGGTCATCGCGGCGGCTGAGGGCGCGACAAGCGAGCCGCGGGCGGAGCACCGAGCCGACACTTGGGCGCCGCTGCTCGAGGATGTCGCCACGATGCAGGCCCTGGCGCACAAGCGGCTGGCGCCCGGCTCCGACGAGCGCGGCGTGGTGCGCCAGCGCAGCCGCGGCAAGTTGACCTGCCGGGAGCGCATCGACCTCCTGTTCGACGACGGCAGCTTCCACGAGATCGGAAGCATCGCGGGCTTTGCTTCGTACGACGAGAGCGGAGCGATCGTCGACTTCACGCCCGCCAACCACGTCGGCGGCTGGGGCCGAATCGAGAGCCGCACGGCCGTCGTCTGCGCCGACGACTTCACCTCCCGTGGCGGCCACGCGGACGGCGCGATCGGGGAGAAGAGCCGCCACCTCGACCGGCTGGCCCTGGAGATGCGGGTGCCCTCGGTCCGTCTGCTCGACGGCTCGTCCGGCGGCGGCAGCGTCGCCACGATGGTGCCGCAGCAAAGACAAGAGGGCGAAAGCAAGGCCAAGGAGAGCCGCGGCGCGATCAAGGCCGGCCGGCCCCGGGTCGCGGGCGGCGGCGGTTCCTTCCTGCCCGGCCACCTCGGCAGCACGATGTACACGGAGCAACTGAGCACGGCGCCCGTCGTCAACCTGCTGCTCGGCAGCGTCGTCGGCATCGGCGCCGCCAAGGCCGTGCTCGGCCACTTCTCCGTCATGGTGCGCGACATCGCGCAGTTGTTCGTCGCCGGACCGCCGGTCGTCCGCCCCGCGATGGGCTACGACATCACGAAGGAAGATCTCGGCGGCTGGCACATCCACTGCCGCAACGGCTCGGTGGACAACCTCGCCGAGACCGAGGAGGAGGCGATGGCGCTCACCCGCCGCTTCCTGTCGTACCTGCCTTCCTCCGTCTTCGAGACGCCGCCGGTGGCGCCGCCGGATCCGAACGACCCGACCGACCGCCGCGACGAGGAGCTGTTCGGTCTGATACCCCGCAAGCGCACCGCGACCTTCGACGTGCGCAGGGCGATCCGGCTGATGGCGGACAGGGACTCCTTCTTCGAGATCGGCCCGCTCTGGGGCACCGACCAGGTCACGGGTTTCGTGCGCATGAACGGCCATCCGATGGGAGTCATCGCCTCCGACAGCCGCCACACCAACGGCGGCGCGCTCACCGCCGACGGTTGCCGCAAGCTGACCCGCCACCTCGACCTCTGCGACCTCTTCCACCTGCCGGTCCTGAACCTGGTCGACAACCCCGGCTTTGCCGTCGGCCTCGAACACGAGATCACCGGCACCATCCGCTGGGGCGGCCAGTGGATGATCGCCTTCTCCCAGGTCACCACGCCCATCTTCACCGTCCTCATGCGGCGCAGCTTCGGCGTCGCCGGCAACAACTACGCCTCACCCCGCGCCGAACCGTCGATGCGCGTCGCCTGGCCTGCCGCCGACACCGGCGGCATCCCGCCCGAAGGCGGCATCGAAGCCGCCTACAAGCGCCAACTCGCCCAGGCCGAGAACCCCAAAGCCCTGCGCGACGAACTGATGGCCCGAATCGAAAGCGCCCGCGGCCCCGTCGGCCCCCTGTCCCGCTTCCAGATCGAAGAGATGATCGACCCGAGGGACACGCGGCGAATGATCTGCGAGTGGATCGAGACGGCCTGGAAGATCGTGTCGCAGCCGGCCCGGCTCAAGCCGCGGCCGATCCAGTTCCGGCCTTGAGGCGGCGTCGGCGCGGCACTGGCGCGGCGGCACGGCGGCGGTGACGTGGCCCGTTGCGGCGACACGGCGTCGGTTGTACCCGCCTGCCCTGAGGGGCCCGGGGGGCAACCTCCAGCGGCCGTGCCATCCGTGCGCCCGCTGACGGGCGCACGGACTGGTTCACGGGTGGCGCGGATCGCGCCACCCGGGTTCGCGCTTGTTCGGATGATGGAAGGGTTGCGCTCACTCCACTTCGCTCGCTCCGGTTGGGTGTCGGTTCCTGAAACGACGTTGCCCGTCGCTCGCTCCGAGTCCGCAGGAGTTTGCCCCCCGAGCCCCTCAGGTCAGGGCAGGCTGGAGGTCGTCGGGCTTCCAAGGGGACAGCGGTTCAGGTAGAGCAGTACGTCCGAAGCGACGCCGTATCTCTGGGTGCGCGGGCCTTCTGGCCCGCATCCGGCGAGCCACGTAGCAGCGAGCGCGAGTTAGTTGGCGCGCTACACACCCGTGAATGACGTGTCCTCCGAGCACTCCGGGAGGACTTGGGCTAACCTCCGTGCCCGACCCGCACTAAGCAGATTCGGAAGCGGCACGTGAGGCTGCGTGTGAGAGAGCTTCCACTACAGCCAATGGCGTAGTGTCCGCGACGAATACAGGAGGGATAGGAATGCAGGAGGAACGGTTCCGAAACTGGCTGAGCGCTGAACGACGGCACATGGAATCAACCGTCAGCTCCCGAATGAGCAACTGCAGGCGTGTGGAGCAATTCGAGGGCGATCTGGACGCCCAGTGGGAAGCGGACAGACTGGATGGACTGACTGATCGACTCACCTATTCTAGAGAGGATGAGCGAAACCGCAAACAGCCGAACCACGAGATCCCGATCGACGGCGACGTCTACAGCGGCACTGCCATGCTGAAAACTGCGGTCTCTCTTTACCGCGACTTCCGCGGTGCGAACGACGAAACGCCGAATGCGACGGAGGCCAGCGGGGACGGATGGGCTGCATACCTTAAGGAAGATGTACGGCCCTACATCGAGGGCGGCGAACTCGACAGGGAAGTCCAGTTCAAGTTGGACATGGGCCATAGCCTTGCCGAAGCGCGGAACGCCCTCCTAGTAGACGACGACAGATCAATCGCTCTCGTAAGGGCCGCGGTTCAGAAGGACAGGTACCTCCTCGACTGGATCAACAAGGACAAGCTCCTGAAATGGCTTGCAGCGGATCCTGAGACCGCCTCCGAAGGCCTCCACCTACTCTGGTCTGAGGAGAGCCCCTTGACCGAGCGGGTTCGCGCCTTTTCCAAGCGCCTGCCAACCGATGCCAAACGGAAGGAACGGGATCAGCACCGGGCCTACTCCGAGCACGGCATCAGTGGTGCTTGGAGTCGCCTGAAAGTGGCTTCCTTCCTCCTTATGGCGATCGGAGCCCATCGTCATCCTCCCCTTCGTAAGACAGAGATGGTCGCGGCGTACAGCTTCACAGGCTTCGGCGAGCTGTCCGGCAATGACCTTAGTGAGGAGCGCCTGTACGAGCACGCTCTGCGATTCCTCGACCTGCTCATCGAGAAAGCCGAAGAGCGGGGCCTTGCCCGGCCCTCAAGTCGCCTGGATGCGCAGTCGGTTGTGTTCAAGACGTTCTACCGAGGACAGCGACAACACCAGCCCAAGCAACAAGAAGGCGGCGACAGGCCGGACGCACCCACCGACCAGAGAGAGACAGCCGATCTAGAAGAACTCGCCGACGAACTGCTCTACGACGCGGCCGATCTCCACACAATGGCGAAACTCCTCGACGACAAGCGCCAAGTTATCTTCCAGGGACCACCCGGCACCGGCAAGACCTACGCCGCCCGCAAACTGGCCCACTTCCTCGCCGGAAGTGACGACCGTGTCACACTTGTCCAGTTCCACCCGTCGTACGCCTACGAAGACTTCGTTCAGGGCTACCGACCGACGCTCCGCGACGGTCAGGCCGGCTTCACGCTCCGTGACGGTCCGCTGGTCACGGCGGCGAAGAAGGCCCGCGCCGAGCCGGCCGCCCCGCACTTCCTCGTAATCGACGAGATCAACCGCGGCAACCTCGCCAAGGTGTTCGGCGAGCTGTACTTCCTGCTCGAGTACCGGGACGAGGGGATGGCGCTCCAGTACGCCGCGGACGAGGACCAGCGGTTCAGCCTGCCCGAGAACCTCTACATCATCGGCACGATGAACACCGCCGACCGCTCGATTGCCCTAGTCGATCTGGCGCTGCGGCGGCGGTTCCACTTCGTGGAGTTTCACCCCGACAAGCCGCCAATCGAGGGCCTGCTTGAGCGCTGGCTCGAACGGCATGCTCCCGACATGACGTGGGTCGAAGATGTCGTGAACCGGGCGAACGCAAAGCTGAACGACCGCCAGGCGGCCATCGGCCCGAGTTACTTCATGAAGAAGGATCTCGACGAGGAGAAGGTCCGGCTGATCTGGGAGCACAACGTGCTGCCCTACGTCGAGGAGCATCTCTACGGAGAGAGCGACCGACTTGCCGAGTTCGACCTCGACAAGCTCCGGCGCGAACCGGAGGCCGCCGACACCAGCGCGGAGACAAGCGACGAGAGCAGCGAGTCGGCCAACGATGAACAGGATTGACCTAGCCGAGTGGAGGAAGACCGATGAGCCGATTCAGCTCACCACGTCTCAGCGCGACACCCTGGCCGCACTTCCGCTCGATCTGACCATCGAACCGGCGCTTGGCGAGAGTGACGCCCACCACCTCAAGCCAAGCTCCACCGTCGGAGCGCTGGACATCGGCGACCTGTCCGTGTCGATCCAACCGAAACTCCCCATCGGCCGCGTGCTCTACCTGGCCTCCTTCGCCATGGGGGCAGTCGACTTCCGGGAGGAGCGCTTCGACTTCCAGACCCAGCCGACCCTGGTGGAGGCTCTCGTTCCGGCCCTGACCCGAGCCGCCCGTCGCGCCTTCGCGCGCGGACTGCTCCACGGCTATCGCACGGAGGAGGAGGCCCTCCACACTGTCCGCGGACGCATCCGGGTAGCCGACCAGGTCCGCCGCAGGTTCGACATTCCCCTACCGGTCGAGGTCCGCTATGACGACTTCACGGACGACATCCTGGCCAACCGGCTGGTCAAGGCCGCGGCCGGCAGGCTTGGCAAACTCCGAATCCGCTCGGCGAAATCGCGTCTCGACCTGGGCTGGATTGCCGCGACGCTCGACAACGTGAGTCTCGTTGAGTTCTCGCGGGTCGGCGTCCCCGCAGTGAAGTTCGACCGGCTGAACGGGCACTACCGCGAAGTCGTGAACCTGGCGCGCCTGATCCTCCGCCACACGGCCATCGAAACGGCCCGCGGCAAGGCACGGGCCAACGGGTTCCTGATGGACATGAACGTGGTCTTCCAGGAGTTCGTGACTCGTGCACTCCGAGAGGAACTGAAACTCTCGGAGAGCACCTTCCCGTCAGACAAGCGACTTCCCCGCCTACACCTCGACGAGGATTGGCAGGTGCCGCTCAAGCCCGACCTGTCCTGGTGGAACGGCACCACATGCACCTTCGTCGGCGACGCCAAGTACAAGCGGGTCAAGCACACCCACGTCCCCAACGCCGACCTCTACCAACTCCTCGCCTACACCACAGCGCTCAACCTTCCCGGCGGACTCCTGATCTACGCCGAAGGCGAAGCCAACGTGACCCATCGAGTCCGCAACACCGGAAAGCGACTCGAAATCGCGACGATCAACCTCTCTGGCTCGATCGATGACCTTTCAAAGGAGATCCGCAACCTGGCCAAACGAGTCCGAGTCCTCCGGAACGATGCTCTTGACCGCCGGCGGGCAGCGTGAGATCACACTCCCGGGATCGGGCGGCTGGCTACAATCCACTCGGCGGGTCTCCTCACCTCGGTCGGGTCGGCTCAAGGCGTGGAGGCCACGTACGCAATGACGCCGGCTCCGCAGTCGGCATCAAGGAGCAGGGAGATTGACAAGTCCGAACAAGACCTGCGTGAGTGTGCTTACCTTGCTGGTCCTGTGCATCGCCTCACTAGCCGCACAGGAACCCCGATCCCCGGCTATCGAGGACGTCAGCCACCTGATCTCCTACACGGAGACGGCGCGGGAGGCTCGCATCGAGGGGTTGGTGCTCTTCCAGGTCGTGGTCGACCCCAACGGTCGCGCCGAGGTTGGGAAGGTTCTTCGGGGCTTGCCGCATGGTCTCACAGAGAGCGCCAAGGCCGCCATCGAAGGGACCCGACACAGGCCGGTAGCGACAAGGACGGTCTCGGCCGTGACCTTCTCACTGCCGCCGGACCATCCCGAGGGGCTGATCACCATGCCGCCGGTTGGACGTCTGGACCTGAGACCTCCCGAACGTAGGTCCCGCCCACCCGCACCCGCGTACACCAGGGAAGCGCGGCAGGCCGGCGTCGGCGGCGCCGTGACGTTGCAGGGGTTCGTCAACGAGCGCGGGAGAATCCAGGACGTGACGGTCGTCCGGGGTTTGCCCTATGGCATGACCGATCAGGCGATCAAGGCATTCCAGAAAGTCCGGTACAAGCCCGCCACTCTGGATGGGGAACCGGTGCTGTGGCCGGTCTACATCTCGTTCAACTTCTCACCACCGGTGAGCGGACGACCAGGGCCACGACCGATCGACGCACCGGGCCCCACGACACGCCCCCCGAACACGCCGCCAAGCGGCCTGAGAGCCGCCCTGGACTTCAACGGGCCTACCGACCTGCTATCGGCTGGCCTCCGCTGATTTACTCGCAGAAGAGGCCGATGAAGCGGGCAGCACCTCGCGGCCGATCGCGGCGCCTTGCTTGGCCTCGACGACGGACACGTCGTACGCCGTTTGGAGGTTCATCCACAGGACCGCTCCCGTGCCCATGTAGCGACCGAGGCGAACTGCCGTCTCCGCGGTGACGGCTCGCTCCCCACGGAGAATGCCTGTGATCCGATTCGCTGGAACTCGAAGCGCGAGGGCTAGTTGGTTCGCACTCATCCCTCGGGCTTCGAGTTCTGCTCTGAGAATCTGGCCCGGGTGGTTTCTCAGTCTGTTCATCGTCACCCCTTTGTTCATCGTCACCCCTTGTGGTAGTCCTCGACCGCAACGTCCGCAGCGTCCCCGCTGGCGAACCTGAAAGTCACTCGCCATCGCGCGTTGATCGTCATGGAGCTTGTACCCTTCCGCTTTCCGCTGAGGGAATGCAGCCGAACGGACCGGAGCTCGCGCAGCGAATCCAGCGAAGGAGCCGCATCAAGTGTGTCCAGCAGGAGCAAGGCGCGGTCATAGTCCAAGCCACGGAATCCTCGTCGACGGTCCTCCTCGAACAGCCGCCGAGTCTTGCTGTCGGCGAAGGACCGGATCACCTCCGCATCGTAGTACACGTCTCGTACGACGCCAAGCGTCATAGCTGTTCAACCCAACCCAAGACCCGTCTTGTTGGGGCCGGGGGAGAGGTCCCAACAGGCGGGTGTAGCTTCTGCAAGGCAACAACCATGCGCCGACTCACCGACTACCGCGTTCTGACGTTTGACTGCTACGGCACGTTGATCGACTGGGAGACCCGGATCTGGGACGCCCTTCTGCCGCTGATCATGCGGAACCGGGGCGCCGAGGTCACACGCGACGCCGCGCTGCTAGCACCGCGCAGAGCCTGCACCACGACCATGTGCCGGCGAACCGGCTCGGGCTCGCCAACGCCTGGATCGACCGGCAGCGCCTTTCCGATGGCGGGAGCTGGGGCGCTACGGACCGCGTCGAGACGATGCCCCCACCGATTTCGTGTTCTTCTCGATGGGCGAGATGGCCGAAGCCGTAGCGGACTGCGCGAACGCCGAGACGTGACGGTCGTCTAGAGGAGCGCTTGACCCCCCGCTCAGTCCTGCAACGGATTCCTCGTCGGCAACTCCGGAAAGCGGCTGAAGTCCCGGTCGGCGGTCCAGAATTCGGTCACGCCATGCGCAAGGCACACTGCCGCCACCCGCGCGTCGTGAACCATCGGCCCCTTTACGTGCCCCTTTCGGAGCAGGTCCTTCAGCAACTCCCAGTGGGTGTAGGTCTCCGCGAGGAGGTCGGCAACCGGGGACTCGAGCCAGGCATCGACCTGGTCGAGGGCTGCGTCGAGGGTCGACGGCGGGTCGTAGATCCGCGGACGGGTCACGATGGCCAGGAACTCATGCACACACGGCCACGGCAGGCCCCAACTCACCCTTCCCTGCGCCAGCGATGCAAGGCAGGTTCTCGCCTGCTCATGCCACTCGGAGTCGGTCCTGTGTGCGTAGACGAGGAGGTTCGTGTCCGTGGCAATCAACCGCCTCGTCCCTCGTAGGCTGCCTCACGAATGCGGGGCCAGTCGGCGTCCTGGAACTCTGGCTGCAATCCGCGGCCACCCACGCTCGCGTCCCTCAGAACGAAGCCGCTGCTCTCCTGGTCCGCCCTGATCGCCAGTCGCAAGCCACGCTCAAACAGCTCTCGCAACGTGATGTTCTCTCTCGCCGCGTGTGCCTTCGCGTCTCTCGCCAGGTCGTCCGAGATTTCTATGGTGGTCTTCACTATGGGTCCCCATGCCTCTCAATATGGTCCACCACCCTAGTCGATCTTCAGCGTCGCATCAAGAAGCGGCAACGACCGTTGGCAAAGCCGCGGCCAAACCCGCTCCCTCCTCCTCCACGGTGAGCCGGTACTTCGCCGCGGCAAGGAGCGTCGCCTCCTGGCGCAAGCACGGTGCCCGAGGAGCCGACCGCCGACTCCCAGCCGGCGCCGAAGCGGAAACGGCGCTCGACCGGCTCCAGTTCCACCAGCGCCGCCGTCTCGGCCCGCCGCCAGCTCTTCTCCTTCACCCGGCCGTTCGGGAAGTAGCGCAGGCTGCTACTGACGCAGCCCATGTAGAGGCTCTCGAGGTCGAGCGGCTGCGAGCCCTCGCCGATGATCAGCTCCGTCGACCCGCCACCGATGTCCACGGCGAGGCGCCGTTCGTCGCCGGCCAGGCTCCTCGAGACGCCGAGGTAGATGAGCCGCGCTTCTTCCAAGCCCGAGATGATCTCGACGGGGTGACCGAGCGACCGCTGCGCCGCCTCCAGCAGATCGCGCGCGTTGCGGGCGAGGCGGAGGGAGCGTGTTCGTGCCCACGACCCGGACCGTCCCCAGCGGAAGGCCGCGTACCCGCTCACCGAACCGGTCGAGACAGTCGAGCGCCCGCGCCGCCGCCTCCGGGGTCAGGCGCTTCCGCCCGTCGAGTCCGGCGGCGAGCCGCACGAATTCCTTCCGACGGTCAACGAACACGAGTTGGCCGCCCCGAACCTCCGCCACCACCAGGTGGAAACTGTTCGAGCCGAGGTCGGCCGCGGCGACCACCTCCGCGTCAGACTGTGGGCGCTCTGACTGGGACCCGGAATCGTCCATCGGGCGCCAAGTATGATCGCCCGGCCATGAACACCGCCGTCGATCTCCGCTCCGACACACTGACCCGGCCGTCCCCGGCCATGCGCAAGGCGATGGCCGAGGCCGACGTCGGCGACGACGTCTTCCGTGAGGACCCGACCGTCAACCGGCTGCAGGAACGGGTGGCCGGAATGTTCGAACGGGAGGCGGCCCTCTTCGTTCCCTCGGGCACCCAGGGCAACCTGTCGTGCCTGCTCGCGCACGAACTGCCGCATGGCAGCGAGGTGCTGCTCGAGGCGAACGCACACATCATCAACCACGAGATGAACGGGATCACCGGAGTCGCCGGCCTGCTGCCGCGCGCTGTCCCGGCGGCGGCCGACGGCAACCTGACGCCCGCCGAGGTCGAGGCCGCGATCGCGCCAGACGACCCCACGCTGGCCCCGACGCGGCTGCTCTGCCTGGAGAACAGTTGCAACCAGGCCGGCGGCACGATCTACAACCGGGACCGCACCCGGGCACTCTGCGACACGGCCCACAGCAACGGTCTGCGGGTCCACCTCGACGGCGCCCGGCTGTTCAACGCCGCGACCGCGCTCGGCTGCACGCCGGCCGAAGCCGCCGGACCGGTCGACTCCCTGTCCTTCTGCTTCTCGAAGGGGTTGGGCGCCCCGGTCGGCTCCATCGTCGTCGGTTCCCGCGACTTCGTCCAGAACGTCCGCCGCTACCGGCAGATGTGCGGCGGCCAGATGCGCCAGGTCGGCGTGCTCGCGGCGGCGGCGGAAGTCGCCCTCGACGAGAGCCCGCCCCTCCTCGTTCAGGATCACGAGAACGCCCGTCTGCTCGCGGACACCTTGAACGACCTTCCCGGCGTCGCCCTGATCGCCGAGCAGCGCACGAACATCCTCGTCTTCTCGGTCGAGGGCGCCGGCCGAAGCGCGGTGGCATGCGCCGAGGCCCTGGAACGCGAGAACGTGCTGTGCCTGGCGGTGAGCCCGACTCACATCCGGCTGGTGACGCACCGCGACGTGAGTCCGGAGCAGACGGCGCAGGCAGCCGAGGCCCTGACCCGGGTGTTCGGAAGTACCGTGGCTAAGGACGACATGGGGCAGCAGTAGCAAGGAAGTTGGACAACAGGAGGCTTCGGCAATGCTTGTAAACACCACTCTCTTCCGGACAAGCGTGAGCGCTCTTCGCGGGGACAGGGTTGTGCGCCTCCTTCTGCTGGCGCTGCTGTGCGCCGCCGCCGTCGGAACCATCGCAAGCGCGGTGCCCATCACTGGGGGACAAACTGTCGACGAGGTCGACGAGAGTCCGATATCGGAAGGGGAGTACACCGACTGCCGTCCGACCACGACGCCACTGGTCTTCGACGGTGGCTACCAGGTGAGCCTGTGCTACGAAACGGCGGAAGGCCTTGTGGGCGAGGCCCGAGGGGGGATCTGGGCCTCGGGCCAGTCGGGCCTACTTTGGTTCTTCGACCGCGACAACGCGGAAGTGCTGGTCAAGGTGCTCAACGGCTGCTCGCACAACGGCCGCCGGTGGATCTTCGTGGCGCCCGTGACCGACGTGGCTTTCAATCTCTACGTCACGAGCAGCCGAGGCCGCGAGTGGACCCACCGTAACAGGCTGGGCGTGACGGCCGCCACACGAAGCGACACCTTGGCGTTTGTCTGTGACACCGACGACGGGGATGCCATCTCCGGTTCCAGCCTGAAGTCGGCGATCGTTGCTGGACAGACCGTCAACGAGAGTCCGATATCGGAAGGGGAGTACACCGACTGCCGCCCCACCACGACACCGCTCGTCTTCGACGGTGGCTACCAGGTGAGCCTGTGCTACGAAACGGCGGAAGGTCTTGTTGGCGAGGCCCGAGGGGGGATCTGGGCTTCGAACCAGTCGGGCCTGCTTTGGTTCTTCAGCCGCGACAACGCGGAAGTGCTGGTCAAGGTGCTCAACGGCTGCTCGCACAATGGCCGCCGCTGGGTTTTCGTTGCGCCCGTGACCGATGTCGCGTTCAATCTCTACATCACGAGCAGCAACGGCCGCACCTGGACCCATCGCAACCGCCTGGGTGTCACAGCCGCCACCCGCAGCGACACCTCGGCGTTTGACTGCAACACAGGGTCGATTGCCTCTCTCTCTGTGGAGCCCACACACCTGACCCCTGCCCATGCGGGCAAACAGGGCGCGGACACGATCATCGTCACTGCCCTGGACGGCGGAGGCTCACCGGTCGCGGACGCCAGCTACCGATGGTCAACCGACCGCTACTCAGGCTGGGTGTACCCTCCTCATGGCATCACGGACGGCCGGGGTCGCCTCCAGACAACTTGGGTGGCGGGCAGGCCGGGCGAGGGCACTTTATCGCTCACCGTGGAAAACGAGCTATCGCAGGTGACGGAGGAGTTGGCGACTTTGTCGACGATACCCAACCATCACCCCAATGGGGCGATCAGCATGTGGATATACAACCGGACCAACCCCAGTACCGGTTACTCAATCGACATGACTCCGCTGGCTGAACCCCATGGCACCTACTACGCCGCGATCAATTGGGATGGGGGATACACGGGGTTGCAACGCGGGGGTTCCCGATTAGACCGACAGCTCCAGTTCTCCGTTTGGGACGCTCCCGGACACGGAGATGCCGAGCTCATTGACAAAGCAAGCGATGTCCTGTGCAGAACCTTCGGAAATGAAGGAACGGGAGTTGCCTGTGAGTTGAACTATCCGTGGAAGGTCGGGTCGACCTATCGCTTCGAAGTCACCGAGCAGGAGATGAACGGCGGGAGTGCGATGACCCTTGCAGTGACCGATCTCGCGGCAGGAAGCAAGCGCTTCGTCGGTACCATACGCTTCGCCAGGCGCGCTGAGATGACGAGCTTTGCGATGTTCGCGGAGGACTTCAGGCGGAGAGCACAGCACTGTCTTGCCCGCGAGGTTCGAAGCGCGGCGATCCGCCGTCCGAGGGCGTTGATCAGCGGCGCGTGGGTCGCGCTCGATGAAATGATGCGGGGGTATCTGGTAACGCGGGCTGAGGATCCATTCAACCCTGGGACGCCTGACTGCGCGAACCTCGCCGTGCGCGAACATGTCGCAGGACTCGAACTAGTCGTCGGGGGGGAGACGGCCAGCGATCCCAATGCCTCACCCCACTACACCATTCCGAGGAATTGATGAACATAGGCGAGGGATTCGGCGGCGCTGAGGAGAGGGGTCTCGTCGACGTCAGGCCATTCGACGAACTGAAGCTCGGGGAGCGCTTCCCACTTCCAAGCCGTACCGTCACCGAAGCGCACTTCGCGGCGTTCCAGGCGATCTCGGGCGACAACCACCCGATCCACTACGACATCGAGTACTGCCGGTCCCAGGGCCACAGCGGGATGCTCGCCCACGGGCTGATGGTGCTCTGCTACAGCGCCGCCGGGGCCGGCACGTTCGCTGACGTGATCGGCCGCTCCATGGTCGGTTACATCGACCAGTCATGCCGCTTCCTCAAGCCGGTGTATCCGGGCGACACGCTGTACCCGACTCTCCACCTCGCGGAGCTGAAGCGTCAGCGGACGACTGGAGTCGTGGTGCTGGAGAGCGTGATCGAGAACCAGCGCGGCGAGCGGGTGCTGGAGGGCCGGCAGAGCTACCTGGTGCGGCTGGAGGGCGCGGCCTCGGAGTGACCGGAGGCCGCCTACGGCGGCTGCGGGCGAGACGCCCGCGTTCCCAGGGGCGGCTGCCAGCAAGAAGGCCGGCACCCAGTGACTCCGCTCAACTCTCCAGCGGTTCGAAGTCGAAGACGGTCGACGCGGCGCCGGGCAGAGGCACCGCCTCGACGCGGAACACGCGCCGCACGAGCTCCGGCGCCAGCACTTCGGAGGCCGGGCCTTCGGCGACCAGAGCGCCGCCGTCGAGCACAGCCACCCGATCGGCGAAGCGGGCGGCGGCGTTCAGGTCGTGCAGAACGA
Source organism: Candidatus Multivorans sp. (assembly GCA_965238135.1). GTDB lineage: Bacteria > Acidobacteriota > Thermoanaerobaculia > Multivoradales > Multivoraceae > Multivorans. Next base: position 2,143,696 of record OZ250177.1, read on the forward strand.
GCACGACCGAGCGCCCCTCGTAGACCAGCCGGCGGGCGAGGCCCAGAAGGTCCAGGCCATGGGCCAGATCGAGGTTTGAGGTCGGTTCGTCGAGCAGCAGAACCTCCGCTTCAGTGGCCAGGCAGCGAGCCATCAGAACGCGCTGCAACTCGCCGCCGGAGAGCGTCGTGACCCTGCGTTCGGCGAGCGCCAGCACGTCCGTGTCGTCCAGACAGCGGTCGATCCAGCCGCGGTCGGCCGAGCGGGTGCCGAAGAGCCGGCTCTCGTGCGGGTAGCGGCCGAGGGTGACGAACTCGCGCACCGTGAACTCGAACGCCGGACGCACGGACTGCGGCACGTAGGCCACCCGCCGCGCCGCTTGCCGCCGCGGCAGCTCCGCCATATCGAAGCCGCCCAACAGCACGCGCCCCTCGGTCAGCCGCCAGGTGCCGCTCAACAGCCGCAGCAGGGTCGACTTGCCGGCCCCGTTCGGGCCCACGACCGAGGTCAGCATGGACGGTTCGACGACGAGATCGACGTTACGCAGCAGCCAGCGGCCCCGGCGCTGGACGCCGCCGCCCACGAGTTCCAGCCGCGGCGCCCTGCGCGCCGACCCCGGCGCCGCCGTCACCGCGACACCGCCACTTCGCCCTCATGGCGCATCAGCAGGTAGAGGAAGAACGGAGCGCCCACGAAGGCCGTGACCACGCCCAGGTGGACTTCCTTGGGCGCTGCCAGCGTGCGCGCCAGAAGGTCGGCGCCGACCACGAACCAGGCGCCGGTCAGGAACGCGGCCGGCAGCAGGCGGCGGTGGACGGGTCCCAACAGCAAGCGCACGAGGTGCGGCACCACGAGGCCGACGAAGCCGACCACACCGCTGACCGCGACGGCGCTGCCGGTCAGGATGGCCGCGCTCCACAACACGGCCCGCTTCGCCCGCTCGATGTCGACGCCGAGCGACGCCGCCACCTCCTCGCCTTCAAGCAGCAGATCCAGGTCGCGCGCAAACCAGGCCGCCACGACGCAGCCCACGACCAGCCCCGGCAGCAGCATGCCGACGTGGTTCCAGCCGCGGTCCGTGACCCCGCCCATCATCCAGTACGCAATCTGGCGCGCCGCCTCGTACTGCTCCCAGGAGCGGGCGATCAACCACGAGTTGACCGCGGCAAGGAGAGCGTTGAGCGCCACCCCGGCTAGCAACAGGGTGGTCACCGGCGTGTAGCCGTCGCGGGTGGCGATCCGGGTCACGATCAGAAGCGAGAGCAGCGCGCCCCCGACCGCGAACAGCGGCACGGCGAGGAGGAAGGAGCCGGCCAGGCCGAATGTCAGGGCAAAGACGGCGCCCACGGCGGCGCCGGTACTCGTGCCGACGATCCCGGGCGAGGCGAGCGGATTGCGGAACAGCCCCTGCATCTGGGCGCCCGCGAGCGCCAGGCAACCGCCGACCATCGCCGCCACCACCACCCGCGGCGCCCGCAGCGACCACACGATCGTGTCCACGTGCGGATCCACGGGGCCGTACTCGCCGGGCAGCAGATGCCGCGCCAGCACCGCCATGACTTCCGCTGGATCGAGAGCGACCGAGCCCCGGTACAGACCGATCGCCGCGAACGTCACGAGCAACACCGCGCCAGCGGCCATGTACGACCAGAATCCGACCCGGTACACCCCCAGAGCGATCCTCATTCGGCGCCACCCGCCGCGGCATCCCGACCGCCCGCGGCTTCAAGCCGTTCCGCGGCGTCAACCAGCGCGTCCGCGAGCCGGTCGACCAACCCGACGACGTGGTGCGAGACGGCGGCCATGTCCCGGCCGTCGAGGGCCACCACGTTGCCCAGTCCAGCGGCCCGGGTGCCGTCCGGGACGCCCACCGCCGCGGCGTCGAGTACATAGGAATCGGTGAAGATCACGTCCGGGTTCCATAGCACGACCTGTTCGGCGCTGATCCGCGGCCAGCCGACGAGGCCCTTCTCGGCCGCGAGGTTCACCGCACCCAGGTAGCGAACAGCGTCGTCGAACACGGTCCGCCCACCCATAACCACGCCGCCGCTGTAGTGGACGACGCGCAGGCCCGCCACCCGGGCGCCAGCCCGCGCCCGCGCCTCCTCCAGCCGGGCCCGCATCGACTCCACCAGCCGCTCCGCCTCCCTCTCGCGGCCGATCGCGAAGCCGACGACCCGGATGTTGCCCTCGATCGCCGCCAGGCTCTCGTGATCGAGCAGGACGAGTACGGGCACACCCGCCGCCTCCAACTGGGCGAGGGTCTCCCGGGTGTTGAACCCGGCCGCGAACACCAGGTCGGGCGAAACCGCCAGGATCTCCTCCGTGCTGAAGCCGCCTACACGCCCCAGGCGCCGCGCCGCGTCCGCGCTGGGACTGAACGCCGGATCGCCGGCAAAGGGCGATAGCAACACGATCCGCTCCGGCTCGGCGATCTCCAGCAGGATCTCGTCCGTTGCCAAGGTCCGCGATGCGATCCGTTCGGGCGGCGCCGCCAACCGCACCACTCGCCCGCCGCCGCGGATCTCGCGCCAGACGCCGTCACCACCCGGTTCGACGAGTTCGAGCTCGGCGCCCGCCACGCTTCCCAGGTACGCAGCGTGCTCGACGCCCAAGTCGAACGCGCCCGCGTCTCCGGCCTCGCCGTCATCGGAAGTCCGGGCACAGGCACAGACCAGCAACGCGAGACCGATCACCCGGACCAAGGGCGTCCGAGCCACGATCATCTCCGCCTGCATACGCCTCCACACAAGTCGCGATCATAGTTATACTGCCGCCCCCATCGGACCCAGGAACGTCACGGAGCGGAGTTCATGAGCATCAAGACCGGGGAGTCGATCCCCGAAGCCAGCTTCAAGCAGATGACATCGGACGGCATCGTCGACATCTCGACGCGGGAGCTGTTCGAAGGCAAGAAGGTCGTCCTCTTCGCAGTGCCCGGCGCTCTGACGCCGACCTGTTCCGAGGTCCACATGCCCGGCTTCGTCGAGCACCTGGAGACGATCAAGGCCAAGGACGTCGACACGGTGGCCTGCGTCGCGGTCAACGACGTTTTCGTGATCAACGAATGGCGCAAGGCGCGGAGCATTCCCGACGACATCCTGCTGCTCTCCGACGGCAACGGCGAGTTCACGGCCAAGGTCGGACTGGAACTCGACGCCTCGCGCTTCGGCATGGGCACCAGGTCCCGGCGCTACGCCGCGGTCGTCGACGACGGCGTGTTGAAGTACCTCGGCGTCGAGCCGGCGGGTCAGGTCGGCGTGAGCGGCGCCGAAGCAGTGTTGAAGGAACTCGGCTGATCCAGCCCGGCTATCCGTAGCCCGGGGGTCTCTTGACCAACCACAAGGTCGACTCTCTCACCGACTCGATCTACGTCACCTTCGACGAGGAGGCGTGGGGACGTCTGCGTGCCGACACGCCGCTGACGCTGTCCGAGAGCGAACTGCAGCGGCTGCGCGGCATCAACGAGAACGTGTCGCTGGACGAGGTCGCGCAGATCTACCTGCCGATGTCGCGCCTCCTGAATCTCTACGTCGGGCGCACCCAGGATCTCTACCGCGCCAGCACCACCTTCCTCGGCGGTCTGGCGCCCAAGGTGCCGTACATCATCGGCATCGGCGGCAGCGTCGCGGTGGGCAAGAGCACCACCGGCCGTATCCTGCGCGAGCTCCTCGCGCGCTGGCCGAACCACCCCCAGGTCGACCTGGTGACCACCGACGGCTTCCTCCACCCCAACGCCGTCTTGAAGGAACGTGGGCTCATGGAGCGCAAGGGCTTCCCGGAGAGCTTCGACATACGCACCCTGGTCAACTTCGTCCTCCAGGTGAAATCGGGCGAGCGTCGAGTCAAGCACCCGGTCTACTCGCACCACTCCTACGACATCCTGCCCGGGGCCACCGAGATCGTCGATCAGCCCGACATCCTGATCCTGGAGGGCTTGAACGTGCTCCAGGCGCGGTCGGAGGCGCCCAAGAGCAGCCGGCTGATGCTCTCCGACCTGTTCGACTTCTCGATCTACGTGGACGCCAAGACCGAGGTCGTGGAGCGCTGGTACGTAGAGCGCTTCCTGACCTTCAGGGGTACCGCGTTCCAGGATCCAACGCCTACTTCCACCGCTACGCGAGCCTGAGCGAAGAGGACGCAACCGAAACCGCGCGCGGCATTTGGCAGGCGATCAACGAGCCGAACCTGACCCAGAACATCCTGCCCACCCGCGAGCGGGCGGATCTGATCCTTGAGAAGGCGCCCGACCACGCGGTGCGGCGGGTGCGTCTGCGGAAGCTGTAGCTAGCGCGGCGCCTGCCAGTTCGGCGTCCTGGCTTCGCGCGTTCCGGGCCGCGACCGCCAGTCGCGTCTCGACGTTGCCGGCGCCGTGGCGGGTGATGAAGTCGCCCAGGAGGTTGTCTCTCTCCGCCGGGTCGGCCTCCAGGTCGTACAGCTCGTAGCGATCCCACACACCGTGGAACCGCATCAGCTTGTAGCGGTCCGTGCGCACCCCCAGCACGGTCGGGGTCTGCGGGAAGGACCGTTCCCAGAAGTACTCGTAGAGGAAGGCGTCGCGCCACGGCAACGCATTGGCACGGTCGCCATCGATCAGTCCCAGGAAGGAGCGCCCCTGGACGCTTGACGGAAACCTCGAGCCCCGCAGCCTCCAGGAAGGTCTCCGCGTAGTCCAGCGCAAACTGCTGGAAGTCGACCCGGTTGTCGTACAGGCCGTCGACCCCGTGCCAACTCCGCCGCTGCGCCTCGACCCAGTTCGGCTTGCCCTCGTAGTTGTCGTGCCGGTTCGCCGTCGATGTTGAAGGTCTGGTTGGAGTAGAGCCCCTGACCCGGAAACGAGACCCAGCGGTCGAATCCGGGCCGCGGCTCGTCGGCGAGCCCCGGAGCGGCCGCCATCAGAAGCAACACGCACGCCGTCACCAGGCGCGCGGCAACGCGTCCGGTCCCTGGCCGCCGTCCAGGTTCGATCTTCGTCATCTCAGCTCCCGTCATCTCAGTTCTTCTGGGGAAGTTCGCCCAGACCGACCGCCGCCAGTTCCTCGGGCTCGTAGTTCCAGCGCCGGTAGTTCCACATCCACTGCTCGGGCTGCGCCCGCACTCTCCGTTCAATCGCCCCGGCGATCCGCTGCGACAGCTCGACCCCGTCCCGCGTACCGCCGGGCGAGCGGAGGATCTCACTCTCCAGCCGGTACGAGAAGGGGCCCTCCCGGACGCAGAACGCGGCAACCAGGGGGCAGTCCCGCTTCGCCGCCAGCGCCGCCGGGCCGCCGACGAACTCGGTGCGGCGGCCCAGGAAGGAGACCTCCGGCCCGCGCCGCTGGTCGGGCCGCTGATCGACCACCATGATCAGCGTCTCCTTCCGCTTGAGGCAGCTCAGCATGTCGCGCAGGAGAGAGGCGCGGCCGCTCCAAATCACTCGCACATCCGCCCGCGCCCGCATCCGCTCGACAAAGAGCGACATCGCCGCGGAACGCGCGGGCTTGGCGACCGCGCACACCGGAGAGGCAGCCGCGCGCACGGTGCTCTGAGCCAGCAGTTCCCAGGCGCCGAGGTGGGCCGTGACCAGCACCTGGCCGCGGCCGCAACCCTCGACCTCCGCCATCAACCGCTGCAGGTCGCCGAAGCCCTCCATCGCTCCTACGTCGAGCCGCTTCTGGTCGAAGCTGAGCCGCACCGTCTCCAGCGCCGCCACGATCTGATGCCGGACACAGCGCCACTCCAGGTCGCGCGCCTCCGGCGACCCCGGAGGCAGCCCCAGAACCACCGCCAGATTGCGGCGCATCAACCGCAGGTCGCGCGGCGTGATCCGGCGGCAATGGGCCAACAGCCCCGCCAGCGGGCCGAAGCCGGACGCCGGCAGCAGCCGCAGCAGCCACGAGGCGGCGTGGAGGAAGGCTCCCATGGTGCGGTCGGACATCAGGGACTTGGTGAGTGTAGTGAGGGATCCCTCGCACCGCCGCAGTTTGAGCTTGACCCGGTTTGGTGGACACCAGATCCTTGGAGGAGGACGTATCCGCGATGCCGAGATCAAGGCTACCGTGCCCGCAGACTTCCGGCACCAGATGGTGGAGCTGGTCCGGTCTGGGCACAGCCCGGACCACTTAGCGCGCGAGTTCGAGCCGTCAGCATGGTCGGTCCGCAACTGGTTGACCCACGCGGAGCGGGAATATGGCGGCCGCGATGACGGGATGACCACAGCGGAGCGCGAGAAGCTTCGGAGGCTTCGGCGGGAGAATCGGCGGCTGCGCGAAGAGCGGGAGATCCTGGCAAACCAACGGCCTGGTTCGCTCGGGAGACGGGGCCCACGAGGTCTACGGGTTCATGAAGGCGCACCACGCCAGAAATGTATAATTAGCATTGGCCCCAACGGAACCACGGCGTCGTGCGGCACGGTCGCGCACGGCGAGACGGGCGCGCAATCATGCATTCCAATCAACACGAAAGAGGACAACTACTGTGAACTCATTTACTGCGACGACTTTGCCTATCCGATAGCGTGAAGAGGACGAGCCTCCAAGGTAGGGCGCGAGCTGAGAGGCCTTAATGGGTGGAGGTTGCCGTCGGCTCGTCGTGTCGGCCCTGGCTGTGGCTGCGACGGTGTCGGTCCAGCGGCCCCTGACGGCCCAAGTCGCCATCTCGGTTCAGGTAGAGGCGAATCTACTGCCCGGTGAGGCGTCTCCGGACCAAGCCGAGGTCCTGCTGGCTCTCGCCCCGACCCGGGAGATCGTTGGTCGGTACACGGTGAGCGAGATTCCGGGCTCGGTCACCGCCAACGTTCCCCCTGCCGCGAACGGATGGATCGTGGAGGTGTCGGCGCCCGGCTGGTGGGCGCCGACGGCTCGGATGACCTCAGACGATCCGGAAGCCTCGTTGGCTCTGGTGCCCGAAGGTCTGCTCAGATTCCGCCTGGAGAGCGCCGATGTCGGCGTGGAGACTCTGGACAGCGCGACTGTCCGGGTCTTCGGGCGAGTCTGGAGCCAGGGGACGAGGTTGGAACGTGGCATCCATGGCGGCCCGTGCGAGGTCGACCTCGACCGCGACGATCGGGACCCGTCCGTAACGTGCCCGTTTGCGCTCGGTGAAAAGGCGGACATCCAGGTCTCTCTGGGCCCCTTCCTGGCGTGGACCCGGGCTGGTGTCGTGGTGGCCAAAGACACCGACTTCGGAACGATCAGCCCGGTACGCGGAGCCTCGGCCTCCGGCCGTGTGCGGGCCGCCGTCGGGCAAGGTCCATTCCTGCTGGCCTTGTCGCCGCGAAACGGGTCCTTCCCCTTCACGACCTGGACCGACGAGCACGGCGTCTTTGCCTTTGAGGGCCTTGCTTCGGGAACGTACGACCTTCATCTAGAGCAGTCGCCTCGGGACCACTGGGCGGTTCGGGTCGAGTCGCTGCTGGATCAGATCGACCTGGGCGAGATCGTCTCGGCGGCTGCCAACCGATTCTCCGTGGACGTCTCCGTTCCCCAAGCGATTCTTGCCGACTTGGTCGTAAAGGCCAGTCGGGTGTCACTCCGCGAGGACGGCACACCCAAACGCAGGACGTTCGGGAAGCACTTAGCGAAGCGGTCCTTCGATGGCAGTTCGCTCTTCATCTGGTCTGCCTTACCCGGCGGGTCCTACAAGATCTCGGTCGAAGGCCCTTGGGGCAATCGGTTGTATCGAGAACACGTCGACTTCTCTGCTGCCTCCTACCATGCCATCGATCTGGATGGGACCGAGATCCGGGGTCGGATTCGGCGAGGCGCCAAGCCCCTGGAAGATGTGCTCGTCTGGTTCGGCGGTCTCACGGGCGGAGAGCGCGTGGCCATGAAGAGTCGACATGATGGCCGATTCGAGGGTTGGCTGCCAACGCGCACGCGCCTTGGAGATTCCGGGAACGAGTGGCACGTTCAAGTGACGCGGCCGCCAGCCTGTGACCCATGTGAAGGCGACTGGACAACTTGGCAGGACTTCGACTCTGGTCAGGTCGTGAATGCTGGGGTGGTCGAGATAGCCGAGAACGTGGATGGCGTCGGGCGGGTGGAAATCGACCTACCGGATGGGCGGATCAGCGGCCGCGTCCTGCGCGCGGAGGCCGAGACGGCGGGTCGGACGGCCGTATCCGGCGCCACCGTCCGGCTCAGCGCCCGGGACCATGGCCGTTGGGACTGGAGTGCCGTGACCTCGGAGGAAGGAGGTTTCGAGTTTCTTGGCGTACCAGACGGAGACGTCGGTCTGGTTGCTGAAGCGCGCATGGACGATCAGGCCTTTCGGTCTGGCCGGACCCGGTTGCGGCTCTCGGAGGGAGAAGCCGTTGAGGATGTTGAGATCCTCGTGGAACCACAGCGGCATTTCAACCTGCTCGTTCGGACACGCAACGGTCCGTTGAGGAATGCCGCCGTCCTGCTCTTGGACACAGAGTCCGGAGCAGTCCGTGTGCAGTGGACCCTCGGCGACGGTTCCACGCAGTTCTGGGTTCCTCCCGGCAACCTTGTCGACTTTGTCGTTCTGGCCGCTGGTTTTGGGACGGATGGGTGGCGGATGACATTGCCGCCAGAGGGCGATCTTGAAGTCGAGCTCTCTGGTGCACGAGGCGACCTGCTGCTGCCCGATACGGCCGACGCGACGATCGTCCACTCCCGGGGCGTTGCGCTGCGACTCTCGGTCCTGCGACATGTGGGGCAGATTCGCGACACGGAAGAGGGCCCGGTGATCAGAAACCTCGCCCCTGGCAGCTACAGCTACTGCCCAAGGGACACCGAATGCGCCATGGTGCAGGTCATCGCTGGAACGCTCAATCGAGTCGGTCCGTGACTGCTCTGGAGTTCTTCTCCGAGCGTGCCCTCGCAGGCGTCGCCTTGATGCTGACAGTCAGGAGAGGAGGGGTGCTACGGGAGACGAGAATCACTCCCGAGGAACCGCCCCCGTCGCTTGCATCCCAGAACGAGCTTGCACTCCGCTGCGCCGACGGCGAAGATCGACCCGGGGCGGCTCGGTCTCGCGCGTTCGAGTCGGTTCCGTAGCAGTCCAGTCGCGAGAGTGCGGCGATGGGACCATGAAGGGTCTCGAGCAACCGTCGCGTTCCTGACTCTGTTCGCCGGCACGGCCGCCTTCGCGGGCGGCGACGACCTGCCGCCATCGCACAGGACGGTGCTACGATCCCCGCTCTTGAGCAATCAACCCGACCCGGCCGCCTACTGGCGGGCGAACCTGCGGCTGATGGCGATTCTCCTCGCCGTCTGGTTCGTCTGCTCCTACGTACTCGGCATCTTCCTGGTCGAGCCGCTGAACGGCGCCCGGGTGGGCGGTTTCCCGCTCGGATTCTGGTTCGCGCACCAGGGATCGATCTACGTCTTCGTCGTGCTGATCCTGGTCTACGCGGCGGTCATGGACCGCCTCGACCGCCGCTACGGAGTCGACTGAGCCGCTCAGGCGACCTACCCGCCGCTTCCCGAGACCCGACCGGCTCCACTGACGGTATACGAACGACGACGCGAGGGAATAGCCGATGAACGTCCAGGCGTGGACCTACGTCATCGTCTCCGCGACCTTCGCGCTCTACATCGGCATCGCCTGGTGGAGCCGGGTCAAGTCGACCTCCGGCTTCTACGTCGCCGGCCGCGGCGTTCCGGCGATCGCCAACGGCATGGCAACCGGCGCCGACTGGATGAGCGCCGCCTCCTTCATCTCGATGGCGGGCCTCGTCTCCTTCATGGGCTACACCGGCACCATCTACCTGATGGGCTGGACCGGCGGCTACGTGCTGCTGGCGCTGCTGCTCGCTCCCTACCTGCGCAAGTACGGCAAGTTCACGACCTCCGAGTTCGTCGGCGACCGCTACTACTCGGACGCCGCCCGGCTGGTGGCCGCGGGCTGCACGATCTTCGTCTCCTTCACCTACATCGCCGGCCAGATGCGGGGCGTCGGCGTCGTGTTCTCGCGCTTCCTGGAGGTGGAGATCCACTGGGGCGTGGTGATCGGCGTGGTCATCGTCTTCTTCTACGCCGTGGTCGGCGGCATGAAGGGAATCACCTACACCCAGGTAGCCCAGTACTGCGTCCTGATCGTCGCCTATCTCATTCCGGCCGCGGCGATCTCGTGGAAGATCACCGGCAACCCGATCCCGCAGTTCGGGTTCGGCGGCGCGGTCCAGGAGGGCCAGGCGGCGGGCGTCTTCCTGCTCGAAACCCTGGACGCCCTGCACCGGGAACTGCGGCTGCCCGAGTACACCGCCGCCTTCGTGCCGGGCAAGAAGAGCATGATCGACGTCACTGCGATCACGCTCGCTTTGATGGTCGGCACCGCCGGCCTGCCGCACGTGCTGGTCCGCTTCTACACCGTGCGCAGCGCCCGCGCCGCGCGCTGGAGCGCGCTGTGGGCGCTGGTCTTCATCGGCCTTCTCTACACCACCGCGCCCGCGGTCGCCGCCTTCGCCCGCGTCAACCTGATCTCCACCCTCCACGGCGCGAGCTACAGCGAGGTCCCGGAGTGGTTCCAGAGCTGGGAAACGACCGGCCTGATCGCCTTCGACGACAAGAACGGCGACGGCATGATCGACATGGCCGACGGCGCCAACGAACTGACCGTCGACCCCGACATCATGGTCCTGGCCAACCCGGAGATCGCGGAGCTTCCCGCCTGGGTGGTTGCCCTCGTCGCCGCCGGCGGGCTCGCGGCGGCGCTCTCCACCGCCGCCGGTCTGCTGCTCGTGATCGCCTCGGCGATCTCCCACGACGTCGGCAAATCGGTCCTGTGGAAAGACATGAGCTCGCGCAAGGAACTCCTGCTGGCGCGGAGCACCGCGGCCGCCGCCGTGGTCGTGGCCGCCTACTTCGGCATCTCGCCGCCGGGCTTCGTCGCCCAGGTCGTCGCCTTCGCCTTCGGCCTGGCCGCGGCGAGCTTCTTCCCCATTCTCGTGCTCGGCATCTTCACCCGCAGCACGACGAAGGAGGGCGCGATTGCCGGCATGAGCACCGGCATCCTGTTCACCGGCGCCTACATCGTCTACTTCCGCCTGATCCGGCCCGAAGCCACCGCCGAGGACTGGCTGTTCGGCATCAGCCCGGAGGGCATCGGCGCCGTCGGCATGCTGATCAACTTCTCCCTGGCGTTGATCGTGAGCCGCTTCACCAAGCCGCCGCCCGACGAAGTGCAGCGCCTGGTGAACGAGATTCGGTTGCCGCGCGAGCGGGCGGCCGACGCTTCGCTGTAACGCGGCGTTGTGGGCAGCACCCGCCCGCCGTCGGCTGCGGAGGGGGGCTACCGAAGCTCGGCCAGCTCCGCAAGTTGCTCGCGGAGCGTGGAGTAGCGGCGCAGGTCGGAAGCCTCGTCGACGGCTTTCTGGAGAGCCCACTTCTGGCCGACGATGACGACGAGCTTCCGGCCCCTGGTGATCGCCGTGTACAGGAGGTTGCGGCGCAGCATGACGTAGTGGTGGGTGGAGATCGGTATGACGACCGCCGGGTACTCGGAACCCTGTGACTTGTGGACGGTGACGGCGTAGGCGAGCATGAGCCGGTCCAGGTCGCTGAAGCGGTAGAGCACAGGCCGACCGTCGAAGGCGATGGTCATCTGCTCGGCCCCTGGGTCGATGGACACGATGCGGCCGACGTCGCCGTTGAAGACGTCGCGTTCGTAGTCGTTCTCGGTCTGCATCACCTTGTCGCCGGCGCGGTACTTCCAGCCGAAACGCTCGACCTCGACGGCGCCTGTTTCCGGCGCAGGGTTCAGCACCGCCTGCAGCGTCACGTTCAAGAACCGCACGCCGAGGGGCCCGCGGTTCATCGGCGACAGGACCTGGACGTCCCGGATCGGATCGAGGCCGAAGCGCCGGCCGATCCGCCCGGCGACGATCTCCACCACCTTCCGCTGACCGTCCTCCGCATCCTCGGCCGGCACGAAGTAGAAGTCACTGAGTTCTCCCTGTACGGGTTCCAGTTCCGGCAGATAGCCCTGGTTCACGCGGTGGGCGTTGCTGACGATCCGGCTGTTGTCGGCCTGGCGGAAGATCTCCCGAAGGCGCGCCACCGGCAGGGCGCCGGAGTCGATCAGGTCCCGCAGCACCTGGCCGGGGCCCACGGACGGCAGTTGGTCCGCGTCGCCGATCAGGAGCAGCGATCCCTCCGCCGGCAGCGCCTGGAGCAACGCCGCCATCAGTTCCACGTCGACCATCGACGCCTCGTCGACCACCAGCAGGCCGCAGTCGATCGGTCGCAGGCGGCCGCGCCGGAAGGTCCCGTTCGACGGGTCGATTTCGAGCAGCCGGTGGATCGTCTTCGCCGCGTGGCCGGTGCTCTCGCCGAGCCGCTTCGCCGCGCGGCCGGTCGGGGCGCAGAGTGCGCAGCGCACGTCGCGGGTCCGCAGGATCCGCAGCACCGCGTTGACCAGGGTCGTCTTGCCGACGCCCGGGCCGCCGGTGATCACGGCAACCCGCGAGCGCAGGCTGGTCTCGACCGCGGCGCGCTGGGTCGGCGCCAGGGTCACATCCAGCCGCCTCTCCACCCAGACCAGGGCCTTGGCGGCGTCGATGTCCGCCCAGGGCGGCGGATCGGCCCGGATCAGTTCACCCAGCCGGCGGGCGATGGCCCGCTCCGCCGACAGCAGCAGCGGCAGGAAGATCGCCTCCTCGCCGCCCAGACGCGTGGCAACCAGCCGCCCCGCGCGAAGCTCATCCGCCAAGGCAGTGACGAGGATCTCCTCCGGGATCTTCAGCAGCTCCTGTGCCTGCTCGAGGAGTTCGCTTCGGGGCAGGCCGCAATGTCCGGCGCCCCGGGCCTGCTCCAGGGTGTAGCCGAGGCCGGCGCGCGCCCGCGGCAAACCCTCGCGGTCCTTGCCCAGACTCGCGCCGATGCTGTCGGCGATCCGGAAGCCGATGCCCCGGATATCCCGCGCCAACCGGTAAGGGTCGTCGGTCAGCAGCGTCGCGGCGTCGGCGCCGTACGTGCGGTAGATCCGAGCCGCCCGGGACGATCCGAGTCCGTGGGTCTGCAGGAAGACCATGATGTCGCGCACCGCTTTCTGGTCCTTGAAGCCCTCGCTCAAACTCTTCGCGCGCTTCGGGCCGATGCCCGGTACCTCCGTCAGGCGCTCCGGCTCGTTCTCGATGACCTCGAAGACGTCCTCGCCGAACGCCTTCACCAGCCGTCTCGCCATCTTGGGTCCGACGCCCTGCACCCTTCCCGACCCCAGGTAGCGCCGCATGCCCTCGAGCGAATCCGGCGGCGATACGGCGAGCCGTTGAGCCTGGAACTGGAGGCCGTGGTTCGGGTCGTTGCGCCACGAGCCGGACGCCTGGATCGTCTCCCCCTGCGAGACCACCGGAAGTCGCCCGACTACCGCCACGGGTTGACCGCGGCCCCGGACCCGTACGCGCATCACGGCGAACCCGTTCTCCGGATTGTGAAAGACGACCCGCTCGACGACCCCGGAGAGAGCCTCCCGATCCTGGTCCGAAGCCGTCATGGTGACGAACTATGCCGCAAAGGCCACGCCCAACCTCATCGGTGTCACAATCACGCGCCTTCCGTTCCGTCTCCCAATCGTCCCAGGAGTTCCGCTCATGACCCCCACCTGCCGATTCGACCACCTGGCACTGAACGCCGCCGACCCGGCCGCCGCGGCCGCCTGGTATGCGAGGCACTTCGGCGGCAACCTGCTAGTCGGCTACTCGAGCAGCGGCGATATGTTGACCGGTGCGGAGTTTCGCGCGAATAACGGTGTCGCCCGACTGGAGTGGCGGCACGCAGACGCCCCCGGCCCCAGCCTCGGCACCGGACTCGATCACTCGGGATGGTCGGTCGACAACCTCGACAAGATCCACGCCGCCATGCTCGCCGACGGCGCGGAGGAGTTCTGGGAGCCGCGGCACTTCGGACCGGCGCAGCTCTACATCTCCTTCGTGACCGATCCCTGGGGCGCGAAGATCGAACTCCTGGAGGACGAGAACCACCCCGGCTTCCACCACGTTCACATCCTCGGACCCGATCCAGAGGAGGACCGCGCGTGGCTGCTGGAGCACGCGCCGGGACAGGCCGAGACCTTCAAGGGCATGCTGCTCGCCGTGAACTACGGCACGATGAGGGTGCTCTTCCGCCAGACCGACGACGATCTCGCGCCGACGGCGGGCCGCGCCATAGACCGCCTTGCCTGGAACTCCCCTGACATCAGTGGCGGCCTGCACACGAGCCCGACCGGTGTGAACATCAGAGTGGACGCTGTCTGACGGGCTGCTGATGAGTCTCTGGCCGCCGCCGCGGCGGGTCGAGGAACCTGATGCGGCCCCTCCTCTGGTCGTCCCCGAGGGCACGGCGGTTGGGCTTGAGGTAACAGCGGCGGGGGTTGCGGCGGACCGAGAGACTCCCGCCGAGGAGCTGCAGTTTGCGGTCTCCGGTTTGCGCCGCGCCCTGGCGCCCGTAGACGGGGAGTTGGTCGTTTCGGATGCCGGGAGCGCCGCGTCCGGGGCAGAGGCCGTCATCATCTGCCGGGTCTCCGTCGACTCCGCCACCTCCGTAGGCGAAGCGCGAGCCGCCGTTCCCACGGACGAGAGCTACCGCCTGCGGATCGACCGCGACGGCATCGCGATCGAGGCTGCAACACCGGCCGGCCTGTTCCGAGCCGCCGCGACGCTGCGGCAGTGGTTGGCCTCGCACGGACGGCAGACCGACCGCGGACTCGAGGTCGCGGCGGTCGAGATCGAGGATCGGCCCGATTTCCCGATCCGCGGCGCGATGCTGGACGTGAGCCGGAACCGGGTGCCCACGATGGCGTACCTGGAGCGCCTGATCGACCGTCTGGCGGAGTGGAAGGTCAACCACCTCCAGCTCTACGTCGAGCACACCTACGCCTACGAAGGCCACGAGGATGTCTGGCAACACGCCTCCCCCTTCACCGCCGCCGAGATCCACTCACTCAACGCCTACTGCCGCGAGCGGTTCATCGAACTGGCGCCGAACCAGAACAGCTTCGGCCACTTCCACCGCTGGCTCGTCCATGACCGGTACCGCCCGCTGGCGGAGGTGCCCGAAGGGTTCCGCCACCCCTTCTCCGTCGACCCCGAACCGTTCAGCCTGTGCGCGACCGATCCGAGGGTTATCGAGCTCCTCGGCGGCCTCTACGACGAGTTGCTGCCGCAGTTTGTGAGCCGTCGCTTCAACGTCGGCCTGGACGAGACCTTCGACCTGGGCCGCGGCCGCTCCGCCGAAGCCTGCGCCGAGCGCGGCAAGCCGGCCGTCTACCTGGACTTCCTGCGCCAAGTCCACGGCCTCGTCACGGACCGCGACAGGCAGATGCTGTTCTGGGGCGACATCATCCTGAGATACCCCGAGCTCGTTGGTCAGATCCCGGACGACGCGGTCGCGCTGTGCTGGGGTTACGAGGCCGACCACCCATTCGCCGACCAGTGCGCCCGTCTGGCCGCGTCCGGCCGGGAGTTCTGGGTGTGTCCGGGCACCAGCAGTTGGCACAGCTTCGGCGGCCGGCTGCACAACGCCGTCGCGAACCTGGCTGCCGCCGCGACGGCGGGCTTCGACGCCGGCGCCCGCGGGCTGCTCGTCACCGACTGGGGTGATCACGGACACCTGCAGCCGCCGGCTATCGCCGAGCTGCCGCTTTCGATCGGCGCCGGCTTCGCCTGGTCCGTCCAGGCGGCGCAGGAGGAATGCCGACCTCCCGCCGCGGCCCTGGGAACGCGGGCGTCTCGCCCGCATCCGAATGCAGACGCTGCCGAACAAGCCGAGGAACGATGGCTCCAACACGCCGTCCGCTTCGTCTACGACGGCGACGAGACGCTCGCGCGCACCGTCGTCGAACTCGGCGCCATAGACCGTGACTGTGGCGGACCGGTAATGAACGGCACGACCATCTTCTACCTGCTGCGGTTCATCGACGAGGACTTGACCCACCGCCGTTTCGCCCGGCTCAGCGTCGCCAGCCTGCAACGGACGTACACCCGTCTGGCCGAAATCCGCGACCGGCTCGCAGGCACTCCCAACTACACCGCGCTGGATTGGACCTGCCGGATCATGGCGTGGTGCTGCCGGCTGGGGATCGAGCGGCTCGGCGCCGGGCGCAGCCAACAGATCGAGCAGCTCGCCTCGACGGTCCGCTCCGCCCTCGGCGCCGAGCTGCGTCAGATCGCCGACGACCTGCCGCCGGTCTGGCTCACCACCAGCCGCGAAGGCGGTCTGCAAGAGTCGCGGGACCTCCTGCTCCGAGGGGTGCAGGCTCTCCACGTCACGGAAGACGCTTGAGCCCTGGGCGGTCTATGGCAGCCCTTGATTGCAAACCAGTCACTTTGTAAGTTGAGCGACGCGACCGAAGGCAACGTTGATGGCGAGCATCACGATCCACAATCTCGATCAGGACCTTAAGGAACGGCTCCAGATCCGGGCCACCGGCAATGGCCGGTCCATGGAGAAAGAGGCGCGGTACATCCTGCGTGAGGCCGTTGCTCCGGATCCGGTCCCAGCGAAGGGCTTGGGGACAGCGATTCACGAGCGCTTCAAGCCCCTCGGCGGCGTAGAACTGGATCTGCCGCCGCGGGAGCCGATGCGCGAGCCACCCAAGTTCGACTGAGCACACCCATCACTACTCGTCCTGGACACGAGTCGAAATTGAACCGCCGTCGATCCATGGGCGTTCGCGGAGGACAAACAATGACCAACATCTCCATCGTCACCGTCGAACAGCAGCACCTCCTGGTGTGACCTGCCGGAGCGTCGAGTGAAGGTCGACGATCTCGTCGGCGCCTTCCGCGATCGCTTCGGAGGCGAACCCGAGGTCGTCGCGCGGGCTCCCGGGCGGGTCAACCTGCTCGGCGCCCACGTCGACTACAGCGAGGGCTGGGTCCTGCCGGCGGCGATCGACCGGTCGGTCTGGGTCGCGGCGCGGCGCGCGCCCGGCGAGCGGACGCGCCTCACAGCGACCGACTTCAGCGAGGAGGCGTCCTTCGACGCGGCCGACATCGAGCCGCCCGTTGCGGAGCGAGGCGAACAAGCGTCCTGGAGCGACTATCCCCAGGGCCTGGCCTGGGCGCTCACGCAGCGCAGCATCGAGGCGCCGCCGATCGATGCCGCGTTCGGCGGCGATCTGCCGATCGGCGCCGGCGTCAGCTCTTCGGCCGCGGTCGAGATGGCGTTCCTCGTCGCCTGGGAGCAGCTCGGCCGCTTCCAGCTCTCCGGCATCGAACGCGCCCAGGTCGGCCGGCAGGTCGAGAACGACTACGTCGGCGTCCAGTCCGGGATCATGGACCAGTTCGCCTCGGTGCACGGCCGCCAGGGGCACGCCCTGCTGCTCGACTGCCGGTCGCTCGAGCACGAGCTGATCCCGACGCCCGACGACCTGGTCTTCCTGGTCGCCGACACGGGCGTCCGGCGCGCCCTCGCCTCCGGCACCGGCTTCAACGACCGCAAGAGCGAGTGCGCCCGGGCGGTGGACCTGCTGCGGCCGCATCTGCCCGACCTCCCCACCCTTCGCGACCTCGAGCCTGCCGACCTCGACCGGCTGCGGCACGTGCTCGAACCGCCGCTCGACGGGCGCGCCCGCCACGTGGTCACCGAGTGCCGCCGCGTCCTCGACGGCGCCGACGCCCTGCGTCGCGGCGATCTGCACAGGCTCGGCGACCTGATGGGCCAGTCCCACCGAAGCTCACGCAACGACTACGACGTCAGCATCGAGGAACTCGACGTGCTCGCCGAAGCCGCCGCCGGCGCCGAAGGCTGCTACGGCGCCCGGCTCACCGGCGCCGGTTTCGGCGGCTGCGTCACCGCGATCACCAGCGAAGACGCCGCCGACCGTGTGCGCGAGCAGACCGCCGTCGCCTTCGAGCGGCGCTTCGGCCGCCGGCCGGAGATCCACACCTGCCGGGTCGGGGACGGGGCGGGCGTGGTGGAGGGCGGCTAGCGGCTCGCGAAGTGGCGCACCGTAGCCAGCAGGGTCTCCCCCGGCCGGCCCTCGAACACCGCCCGCCAACCGGTCACTTGAGGCCTTCGCCCAAACAGGACAATCGTTCCGCCGTCCGACTCAGCGCCCGGCTGCAAGCCGGTGTCGACACGCCAACCCCCTGCCGTACCCGGCAGCAGCGCGGCGGCTCGGGTCCTCAGGCCGGAAACCCCGGCAGCGCGCAATCGGCGCGCCTCCTCCCGGCACGGAGCGTAGGAATCGGTTTCACCGGTCACGGTCTCAAGCGGCAGCTCGACTGCGGCCAGTTCCTCGGAGCCCAGGTCGACTGCCCATAGCGACCGACACACGGTCAGAAGATCCTCCGGGTCGCGGATCTCCTCATGACGCAGGAACTCGGCCCAGGCGCCGTCAGGCGTATCGCTGAGGTACTGGACCGGACCTTCGCCATCCCCGTGCCACCGTGCCCCCGGCTGAGAGGCATCCTCCCAGAAGAACGGGTAGCGAGGGTCCGCGTGTCGAAAACCAATCACGTCACAGGTGACCAGACGAGAGAGTGGGCCAGGTCGCGCACGCGGCGCGGCTCGGAATCCTCGGGCTGCCACTCCGACGCCAGCAGCTCCGCCGGGGAGCGCCCGTCCAGCAGTGCTCGCGGCCTGTCGAACCAGCGCCGCACACCGATATCGTTGTACGCACCCGAGAGGTCGCCGGCGACCAAAGCCAGGAAGTGCAGCCGGACTGCCACCGCGTCGGGGAAAGCCCGCTCTCCGGACAGGTAGCGCCGGAGGCTCACAAGGGAGATCCGGAGCAGCCTCGCGAGCAACTCGCGACCGAGCAGCCGGTCGAGCTTCGGTCCCTCCGACGCCGGCACCGGAGACGCCTCGAGCGCATCGCCAAGTTGTTCGAGCTGCCGCACGAATTCCTCGCGACCGCCAACACTTTCCGGGATCGGGGCTGCAAGCCGCCGTCCGACGCTCACCCGTCGAATCTGCGCCAGAACGTCCAACCAAACTGCCGCATCCAAACGGCGGATGGCCCCGCCGCCCAGGATTCCCATCGCCTCGGCCCGTGTCAGTACCTGGACGCCGAGCCGGGCGGATTGCTGGTCGTCGAACGGGTCGGATACGGATTGTATTCGGATCTCTGTCATATCTCCGTACCGTATCCACCATGAGCCCGTGTAGTCAAGGCAGCCAGCACCATCCGCTAACGTCCGGATTCCCCAGGCGAGCCGGCCCTGCTCCAGAATGAACTCACGAGACCAGATCCGCCTCGCCGAAACGACGATCGAGTACGACATCCGGCGCAGCCGACGCCGACGCAAGACGGTTCAGATCACCGTCGATCGAGACGGCGTCCATGTCGCTGCGCCAGCGAGGACATCCGACAGCAAACTGCGGTCCATGGTCCAAGAGCGAGCGGCCTGGATCGGGAAGCAACAGGCCGCGCTGCGGTCCGCCCCGGAACTGCGCTTCGAGGACGGCGGAACCATCGCCTACCTCGGCCGCCAAGTGCCGATGGTCTTCGATCGGACACACGCCAGGCGAATCACCGTTCGGTTCGACGGCTCAGGGTTCCGCGTCTCGCTCCCGACCGACCTGCCGACTCCGGAGCACGACGAGAAGATCCGAATCGCCATCATCGACTGGTACCGCGACCGCGCCTCGGAACACCTGCCGACCGTCGTTGACCGCTGGTGGCCAAAATTTGGCCGCGGCGGTACGCCGAGGATCCTGATCCGCAACCAGCGCCGCCGTTGGGGAAGCTGCGCTGGCGACGGCACCCTGCGCTTCAACTGGCGTGTGATGATGCTCGACGAGTCGCTCATCGACTACATCGTCGTCCACGAACTGGCTCATCTGACGCACATGAACCACTCGAAGGCCTTCTGGGATCGGGTCTGCCGGACCATTCCGGACGCTCAGGACCGCCGGAAACGGCTGCGGGAGATGAGCCGGGCGCTGCCGCTGTAGGCGTTTTAGATCCGGTCTACACTCAGGCCCGCGGTGGAGAGCCGATCACCGCATCACCGACCAGAGTCCCAGATTGAGCACCGACCGAGTACCAGACCGCATCACTGCCGGCATCCCCTCCCTTGCGAGCCTCTATCATCGGCTGATGCTCCTCGTCGGACCGCCCCGTTCGGGGAAGACGGCGGCCCTGCGTAAGCTCTCCGAAGAACAGGGCCTACCCTTGGTCAACCTCAACCTCGCACTGTCGGAAGCCCTGCTCGAGCATTCACCGAGGCAGCGCGCTCTGAAGGCGCCGCAGCTACTCGACGAGATCGTGGACGGGTACAACGAAGACGTGCTCCTGCTCGACAACACCGAGGTCCTGTTCAGCCGCGATCTTCAGCAAGACCCGCTGCGGCTGTTGCAGCGGCTCGCACGCAACCGGTCGATCATCGCCGCTTGGGCTGGCGAGTACGATGGGGAGCGGCTGACCTACGCGGACCCGACGCACCCCGAGTTCAGGCGCTACGAACGACCGGAGGCGCTGATCGTTTCGCCGGACGACGTAGCCGCGCACCAAGCCTCCGCCGTGCAGGTGGGAACGGCATGAAGTACGCCGATCTCATCCAGTTCGAGCCCATCGAGTCCGTCATCCAGCTTCGCGAGGCAGACGAAGCGAGTGACGCCAAGCGTCTAGTGGAAACCTTCGTCATCTCCGACCGAATGGCCGAGCTTCTGACGGGGCTCGTGTTCCCCCAGCTTCAGATCGACAACCCTGCCGATCACCGGGGCCTGCTCATCGTCGGCAACTACGGTACCGGCAAGTCACATCTGATGGCGCTGATCTCCGCCATCGCCGAACACGCGGACTTGGCGTGCCGCACAACTCACGATGCTGTGGCAACCGAAGCCAGCAGCGTAGCCGGGCGATTCCAGGTTCTTCGTGCCGAGATCGGCTCCACCGAGATGAGCCTGCGCGACATCGTCTGCCTCCACATCGAACAGAAACTCAGTCAACTCGGTGTGGACTACCAGTTCCCGCAAGCGAGCGAGATCACGAACAACAAGGACTCCTTCGCGGCCATGATGGAGGCGTTCGAGGAGTCCCATCCGGACCAGGGCCTTCTCCTGGTGCTCGACGAGCTGCTCGACTACCTGCGCACCCGCGACGAGCAGGCCCTCATCCTCGACTTGAACTTCCTCCGCGAAGTAGGCGAGATCTGCAAATCGACCCGGTTTCGCTTCATCTCCGGCGTCCAAGAGAGCCTGTTCGACAATCCCCGCTTCCAGTTCGTGGCCGAGACACTCCGCCGCGTCAAGGATCGCTTCGAGCAGGTCCGTATCGCGCGCGAAGACGTGGCCTACGTCGTCTCCCAACGCCTGCTCAAGAAGACGCCCGAACAGGAAGGCCGAATTCGAGAGCACCTGGAGCAGTTCGCGCCTCTGTACGGCTCCTTGAATGAACGCATGGACAAGTTCGTCGAGCTCTTCCCCGTACATCCGGCCTACCTGGAAACGTTCGAGAAGGTCTATGTCGCGGAGAAGCGCGAAGTGCTCAAGACCCTCAGCGCGGCTATCCGGGATCTGGTCCACCAAGAGCTACCCGCGGACGCTCCTGGCGTCATTGCCTACGACGGTTACTGGGCTGAGTTGAAGAGCAATCCCTCCTTCCGCTCCGTGCCCGAGATCAGAGAAGTCATCGACAAGAGCGACGTGCTGGAGGACCGCATTCGGCAGGCCTACACGAAGCCCCTGTACAAGGACGTGGCGCTGCGCATTATCGGTGCCCTCTCGGTGCATCGGCTCACGACCGACGACATCTACGCTCCGCTCGGGGCCACAGCCGCCGAGCTACGCGACGACCTGTGCCTGATCCTGCCCATGCCGGAACAGAACGCCGAGTTCCTGCAAACACTCGTTGAGACAGCGCTGGCCGAGATCCTCCGCACCGTGAGCGGGCAGTTCATCACGGTGAACAAGGAGAACGGCCAGTACTACCTGGACCTCAAGAAGGATGTCGACTTCGACGCGCTGATCGAGCGGAAGGCAGACACGCTGAGCGCAAGACAGCTCGATCGCCACTACTTCACCGCGCTCGCCCGCGTCATGGGGGCCGCAGAACAGACGTACGTGTCCGGCTACAAGATCTGGGAGCACGAGATCGAGTGGCGAGAGCGGAGGACGAACCGGAGCGGCTACCTGTTCTTTGGCGCGCCCAACGAACGTTCCACGGCTCAGCCGCCGCGGGACTTCTACCTCTACTTCATTCAGCCCAACGACCCGCCTTACTACAAGGACGAGAAGAAACCCGACGAGGTGTTCTTCAAACTAAAGCATCGAGACGACGACTTCGACCGGCAACTCAGGCTCTACGCGGGCACCCGCGAACAGTCGGCCACCGCGTCTGGGGAGAACAAGCGCATCTACGAACAGAAGGCCGACGAGCACGTGCGTCACCTCACCCAATGGCTGCGTGAGCACATGACCACCGCTCTCGAAGTCACCTGTGAAGGACGATCGCGCTCCCTGCGCGAAGTGATCCAGGGCAAGGTCGGCGGGGGGGCCGGCCGCGCCTCGGTCCGCGAGTTGGTCGACATCGCTGGCTCCGCTTGTCTCGCGCCACACTTCGAGAATCAGAGCCCCGACTACCCCACTTTCAGCGTGCTCATCACCCGTCAGAACCGGGACCAGACTGCGGGAGAAGCTCTCAAGTGGATCGCCGGCGGCGTCAGGGCTAAGCAAGGCGCCGCAGTGCTCGATGCCCTCGGCCTGCTCGATGGAGACCAGCTCAGGCCGCGGCAATCCCGCTACGCCACTGCCATTCTCGATCAGCTCCAACAGAAGCGGCAGGGGCAAGTGCTCAACCGCACGGAACTAGTGCAGGACGAAGACGGCATCGAGTACTGGACCGCGTTCCGACTCGAACCCGAGTTCCTTGCCGTAGTGCTCGCCTCCCTGATCCACAGCGGATCCCTTGTGCTGAGCCTTCCCGGCAGGAAGATCGGTGCCGGATCCGTGGAGGACCTCAGCCGGATACCGGCCCGCGACCTGGCGCAGTTCAAGCACATCGAACGGCCCAAAGGCCTGCCGATCGAACCGCTCCGCGAACTCTTCAGCCTGCTCCATCTCCCCGAAGGCAAGCTCGCAGCCGAGAGCACTCGCAATCAGGCCGCGGCAGACCTGCAGGTAGCGGTCGCCAGCCGCGTCCAGGACCTCGTCCTGGCTCAATCGAAGCTTCAAAACGGCCTCGCCTTCTGGGGGCGGCCCGTGCTCTCAGAGCACGAAGGCGCCCATTGGAGCGCCATCCTCACAGACACCAAGAACTTCCTCGAGTCGCTCCAGGCATTCAACACCGCCGGCAAGCTGAACAACTTCCCCTACGACGTTGCAGCCGTGACCGCCAAGAAGACCGGCCTCGCCCTGGTCCGAGAAGTGGAGAATCTCGCGGAGTTGATCGCCGAAGTAGGTGTGCTGGCGGACTACCTGTCGACCGCCGAGGCTGTGCTGCCAACCGATCACCCGTGGCGCCAGAAGGTCAAGAACATCCGAGACGACCTAGTCGCCAAGGTGACCAACTCCAGCCAGCGCGCCGACCGCAGCTTCCGGCAAGAGCTGACTCAGACCCTGGGTCAACTGAAGACGGCCTACCAGGACGCCTACCTCGAGCTCCACCGGAAAGCGCATCTGGGTGCCAAGGACGACGACAGAAAGACAGCCCTGACCAAGGATCCGCGGCTCAAGCAGCTACAGGACCTCGATGCGGTGGAGATCATGCCTCACCAGCAGTTGCGGTCGTTCCAGGACACGCTGTTCGGCCTCAAGACTTGCTACGCGTTGAGCCGCCGTGATCTCGACGCGAACCCGGTCTGCCCACACACCGGCTACCGCCCCGTGGAGAGTCCAGCGGAGTCGATCAGCGCTTCTCAAGTTCTCGCCAGTCTGGACGATCGCCTCGACGATCTGCTCAACGACTGGACCCAGACGCTCCTGACCAACCTCGACGACCCGACCGTGAGAGCGAACCTCGACCTGATTAGCGACCAGACAGGAAAGAACGATCTCGCAGCCTTCATGGCTAGCCGGGAACTGCCTGACCCCGTCTCACCCGCCCTCGTTCAGGCCCTCCAAGAGGCCCTCACTGGGCTCGAAAGAGTGGCTGTGACCGACAAGGAACTGCGAGCGGCCCTCACCGAAGGTGGCCTGCCCTGCACCTTGGACGAGATCCAGAATCGCTTCTCCGCCTATCTGACCAGGCTGGCCAAGGGCAAGGACACGGACAAGGTTCGGGTGGTGGTGGAACGAGAGACGTCTAGCGCACCCGAGAAGTAGTGACCGAAGCCACCCAGCCAGATACTCAGGCGTTCAAGCGCGCCGCTCTGATCTACCCGCAGCCAGTGGCGGCGGCGTGCGGGCGGATTCTCCGCGTGTCGAACCCCCAGGAACGGATCGACGCCTGCATCAAGGCGGCTGAGGTCCTCTGCCGTTATCTCTCCGCCTTAGCTCTGTCCTCGCTGCGCGGTCGTCAGACGAAGACCTTCCCGTCGAACCTGCCACCACTAAAGGGAGATCTCAGCTTCGGCCACTACCTGAGTCTCATCCAAGCCGCCGCCAAGGCGAGTCGGCATCCGCTGGAGACCTATCTAGCACCATTTCGCCCCCGTCGCAGAGGAAAAGACAGCGGGCCCGGGAAGGCGGACGAGCCCTTGGTCGAGCTGCTCGAGTTGCGGAACGCGCTCGGCCACGATCTGGCCGTCACCGAGAAGGCCCGCGCCATTGCTCTCCTCAACCGCTACCGACCGCAAGAACGACTCGCACAAGCACTGCGCGCCCTCGACGGCGTCCTCTCCCTCCCGCTCTTCGTCCTCCATGAACTCGGCTTCCAGGACATGCAGATGGTCGGCCAGCGCCTGCTCCTGATGGGCGAGAGCCCCGACCCCGTCCCCGACGAGATACTCCTGCTGAAGCCTCTGCAGCAGCAGATGCCATACATTGCTCTCGGCGAACAAGCGTTGCGGCTGCCGCCCATCATGCTGTTCGCTTTGATCGAAGAACAGCAGGCGTTTCGGCTCGCGTTTCTCGACGCCGTGCACGGGAACACGCTGCGCTTCAAGACTCTCCAGTCCAGCGTTCTGGAGCACAACGCTCGCAACCACGAGGAGCTGATGGCCGTTTTCGACGGCGACCGCCTCCCGCCGGAGGAACTCGCACTGCCAGACGGCGCGACCATGGCGCAGGAATGGGCGAACCTGCGCAAGATGCGCGAGGCCGATCTCCGACGCACCGAGGGAACGCCGCCTTGGGGCGAGTACGACCCGCATTCACTCGCCTGGTACGCCGAGCGCCTGCCGAATGCGAGGGGCAAGTCCGACGCTCAGAAGATCGTCACTCACCTGCTCGACGGCCGCACCACCGGCCTGACCGAGGACGAACTACGGCAGCTCCTTTTGCTGTTCGGCAAGGAACTCGCCGTCCGCGCCGCCCTCGGACGCGAGATGCACGACTTCCGGTCCATGTCCAAGCCGGGGCCACGCTGGGACAAGCGGACGACGGGCAGCGGGAACATCCTGGCCACACTCAAGGCCGCCATCGACTTCTTCGCCTCTCACGTCGGGCTTGACGCAAGCGAGAGTGCCGACCTCACCAGGACACACGGCAGCGCCGACTACATCGCCATGCGGGAAGCCCTCGTGAATCAGTTCATCCACCAGGACTACTCCGACAGCAGCGCTGCCGCCCAGATTGAGCTGACGCCGCGCCGGGCGATGTTCTTCAACGCCGGGCACAGCCTCGTCACCGAAGACCACCTGGCCGACGGCGGCAAGAGCCAGGCCCGCAACCCGCTGATCGCCCGCGCGCTGCGCCTCATCGGCTACGCGGAGCTCGCCGGCAGCGGCATCCGGGCGCTCCAGCACGAATGGCGCCGGGCCAGACGCCGGCCGCCAGTCATCGAGTCCGACCGCACGGGCAACACCTTCGCGCTGACTCTCGACTGGCGCGAAGTGCCCAATGCCTACGACAAAACCTGGAGGGAGAAGCTCGGAGTCCAACTCACAACGGAGCAAGCCAGCGTCCTGAACCTCGCAACCGACACGACTGGCATCACCGAACACCAGGCCGCAGCGGGCGCCGGGCTTGAACTCGCCGAAGCCCGCGAAGCCCTGGGCTACCTCAGCCGCCAAGTCCTGGTCGAGAAGCAGGACGACCGCTACCACCTCAAGGCCCACCTTCGCGAAGCACTCAAGTGACCGAGCAACGCGGCCCTCGGGCATACTATGGGCGCCTCCGCAGTCGGCCCTGGGCTTCCTCCCCGAGCCGCCAGCGACTCGGAGGGCGATGATGGCGCGCGCGGACCTACTGAAGAAGCTGTTCGAGACTCACCAGCAGCGCGACGACGCTGGTTTCCGCTGCGCCGCGTCCGAGATCGTCGACGAGGAGCGCAAGAAGCACCACCCCGTCTTGGCCAACGAGCTTCAACGAATCCTGAGCAACGGCACTCGGTCGATGGAGGGGATCTCCGAGACCCGTTCCCTGTTCGATCCGGCGCCGATGGACAGCGACCGGAAGACGCCGCTCCTATGCATTCGCAGACCGGACCGATACTTCAACGATCTTGTACTGGACACCGAGATGCTCGGCGTCCTTGCCCGCGTCATGGTCGAAGTCCGAGGATGGGAGGTGCTTGAGGCGCACGGTCTGTCCCCCACGCGCAGGCTCCTGTTCTGTGGCCCCTCCGGCTGCGGCAAAACCACATCTGCCGGCGCCGTCGCTGCAGAACTGGGTCTGCCCATGCTCTACGTGCGCTTCGACAGCGTCGTGTCCTCCTTGCTCGGAGAGACGGCAGCCAACCTCCGCAAGGTCTTCGATTACGCCAGTCGCGGGCAGTGGGTGGTGTTCTTCGACGAATTCGACGCAATCGGACGCTCCCGCGACGATGCCACGGAGCACGGCGAGATCAAACGGGTCGTGAACACGTTCTTGCAACTCCTCGACGGCTTCGAGGGACGCTCCCTCGTCATCGCGGCCACCAACTTCGAGCAAGCGCTCGACCCTGCGATCTGGCGCCGGTTCGACGATGTCCTGCGCTTCGGATTCCCCGACTCGGCGGGCATCGAGGCCCTCCTGACAAAGCGCTTCCGGCCTCTTCACGTCACGCGGCAGCAGATCAAGGCCCTGGTGAAGGCCGTGTCGGGAGCATCATTCGCAGACGCAGAGCGTGTGTGCTTCGACGCCCGAAAGCGCTGCGCACTGTCCGGCGCGACCGAGCTGCGCAGCGAGGACATCACGGCCGCCTTGGAGCGGTTCCACTATCGCCAGGAGGTGCTCCTCCGCGCGATACCGACCGATTCGACGCCCGCGATTGATCGCGAGTAGGTCGCCACATGGTCAGTGACAGAGAGCCAGTACAACTGGTTCACATCGGCATGGAGCCAGAAGAGATGGACCACATCGCCATCGCGCGCGAGCCGGATGTCGAACCCGAGCGCCGAAAACGGAAGGGGCACGCAGCACCACGACCGACACGTGACCGGGCCGCCCACGGCGCATCGGTCCAACAGGATGTCGAGTCAACAATGTCCACCGTCGCGGCCAAGCGGCGAGAACTCGGCATAGCACCCGACCGGCTGCTCGTTGTGGAGTTCCGTTCGTGGGACCCAGCCTGCCGCGACGTTTTCGAAGAACGCTTCGGAGCCCGCGTCGTCGACGAGCGCCTTGTAGCACACGGAGGCGAGAACACGCTCTCACACGTGAAGGTGCTGTTCCCGTCGCAGCAGTCGATCTCCAAACTCGAGGAAGAGATCGCCGAGTACCGCCTGGACTCAGACCAGAAAGCGCACCTGCCTCCGGGCCTTCGGGGCGACTTCCTCGACGGCATCGAAACCGTGAGGCCGGTGGCCCGAGAGGACCGGATCGGGAACCGGCTTCGGCAAGAGGGCTTACCGGACGATGAGACGTTCTACATCGATGCCGATCTGTGGCATCCGGGAGCACCCGATCAGGCTATACAACTAGAGACGGATTTGCGGCAACTTTGTAGTGCGAACCAAGGAAAGGTTGTCGAGAGCCTATCTACGAATAGCCTGATTCTCGCAAGAGTCCGGGCAAACCGAGAACTTGCCGTGAAGTTGCTGGATCTCGATACCGTAGCTCTAGTAGATCTGCCACCCGTGCTGCCGGCAGCCTACAGCTCTCTCCTCGGCGACCACGGCCCTTTACTTGAGGCAGCGCAACCGACCGGCGAGGAACCAGTAGTAGTTGTTGTCGACAGCGGCGTACTCCCGGGCCATCTGCTGCTACGTGGGTGGATATTGGACGAAACCGACTTCGACAGCGGCGAGGAAACGGCCGTCGACCTACAGGGCCACGGAACTCAGGTAGCAGGCCTCGCCATCTACGGCAGCGTTTATCGTTGTGTGGAGTCCGGTATCTGGACTCCCAACGTGCTGGTCGCAAGCGCAAAGGTACTCCGACGTGAACCCGTTACCGGCAGGCCGGTATTCCCCCAGCATCATCGGCCGGAAGCTCTCGTCAACCGCGCCATCCGGCACTACCACGACACCCGTGGGTGTCGGGTGTTCAACTTGTCTCTCGGCAACGCCAACGACGTCTACGCCGGCGGGCGGCAGTTTGCGTGGGCCGAGCTCCTCGATCAACTTGCTCGGGAACTCGACATCGTGATCGTTGTGTCCGCGGGGAACCACAACCGCGAGATACAAGACGCCGGAGCCACCAGAGGCCAGTTCCAGGAGCGAGTCCGCAACGCGCTCCTGTCGGACGCAGCAAGGCTGTGCAACCCAGCGACCGCTGCGATTGCGGTAACCGTAGGCGCCCTCGCCCGGTCAGAGGCACATGGCATCAAGGACACCTTCGCGGCCGCGCCCGAGGGAGCGCCCGCACCGTTCAGCCGGACCGGACCGGGCTACGAGAGCAAACCGACCAACCGCGCCGTGAAGCCCGAGTTCGTCGCCTATGGCGGTAACTACGGAGTCAGACGCTTCGCTGGAGGTGCACCACGCTGGTCAGACTCTGACCTGCACTTGGGCGAACCGACGACCAGACTCACGACCGAAGGCGACCGACCGCTAACCGCTGTCAGTGGAACCAGCTTTGCCGCGCCGCAAGTAAGCAACGCAGCCGCCTGGGCCCTGGAAACCACATCAGGCGCACTCGGCTCGGCGAGCGCGAACGCCGCCAGAGCGCTACTTGGCGTGTGCGCAGAATCGCCGCCCTGTGGCCATGACTGGCTGCTCGACCCCGAACGGAAGGAGACCTGGGACAAACTCCGGCTCAGCGGCTACGGCATCGTCGATGTCGAGCGAGTCCGCGCCTCGCTCGCCAACGACATCTGCCTGATTGCGGCCAGCGAGGTCCAGGAAGACCACTGGCACGCCTACTCAGTGCCGGTGCCGCCGGCGTTCCGCTCTGGAAGCGGGCTCCGCGGGATCGTTCTGGCACTCGCGTTCGATCCACCGGTCCGGTCGAGTCGGCGCGAGTATCTCTCCCGAACGATGTGGATCGAAGTCGCCAAGGGGCTCGACACCGCAGGGCTGGAGGCATATCGGGCCCCCCACAGAGGTTCCGGTGACGCACTACGCATCCCGCAATCGAAGCTACTGGCTCTTCGACCAGCGACAACCGCCCTGCATTGGTCGACACTCCAGGTCCGCCGAAAGACCTGGAAGCGTGCCCCTTCGATTCCAACGGCCGCAGGTGACGAAGAGCCAGAACTCCGAGTCGTAGTCGGCTGTCAACTGCGCTTCCCGCATGGCGAAGGGAACCAGCAGCGGTACAGCTTGGCCGTCCGCCTCTGGCACTCTGACGTCGGGGTCGAGCTCTACAACCAGGTTCGCAGCCGTGTCCGCGAACGCGAACGCGTCGTTGTCCAAGCGCGCACGACTCGCCGCCCCTAAGCGGTCACTCTGGAGCCCCCAACAATGCCAAGAAAGCCCGAAACCCAGCAACTACTCTCCACCGCCGCGAACCCGCGCGGGACAGTGACCTGCCTGGGGCGGACCTTCGAGAGCGACGAGGCGCGGCGGGAGCACTACCTAGGCCTGCTCGCCGCGAAACTGAAGGACCCCGACTTTCGCGCCACGCCGGGCTTCCCCAGGGGAACCGACGAAGCGATCTTGCGGATGTCTGACCCGCCGTACTACACGGCTTGCCCGAACCCGTTCGTGGAGGACTTCGTCCGCTTCCACGGCCGGCCGTACGACCCAGAAGAAGAGTACAGCCGCGAACCTTTCGCAGTGGACGTGAGCGTCGGCAAGACGGACGCGCTGTACAAGGCGCACGGCTACCACACGAAGGTGCCACACCTGGCTATCGTGCCGTCAATCCTCCACTACACGAAGCCCTGCGACCTCGTGCTAGACGGGTTCTGCGGCTCGGGGATGACCGGCGTTGCCGCACAATGGTGCGGCACGGCGCCCGTCAAGTACCGGCGCGAGCTCGAAGCGGAGTGGAAGCGCGATGGACGCGAGCCTCCCGAATGGGGTGCCCGCAACGTCATTCTCGGCGACCTCGGCCCCGCAGCCACCTTCATTGCCGCCAACTACAACATCCCCTTCGACGTGGACGAGTTCGCGGAGGCAGCGCAGCGGATCCTGGACGAGGTCGAGGGCGAGCTGGGTTGGATGTACAAGACCCAGCACACCGACGGCAAGACCAAGGGTCGGATCAACTACACCGTCTGGAGCGAGGTGTTCTTATGCCCGGAGTGCAGCACCGACGTTGTATTCCTGAAGGAAGCGCTGGACCAGGACACCAAACGCACCCGCATCGCGTTCCCCTGTCCGCAATGTGGCGCGAGCCTCAACAAGAAGACTCTCCAGCGCCGCCTAAGGGCCCTGCTCGACACCGCCACAGGCTCCTCCCGGCAGACGATCAGCCTCACGCCGGTTCTTGTCGACTACTCGATCGGGAAACTCCGTCACCAAAAGGAACCTGATCAACTCGATCGCGAAACTCTGAGACACGTCGAGAGACTCTCTTTGCCAGCGGAAGTTCCCACAACCCCGTACCCGATCAAGAACATGTACCACGGCTCCCGACTGGCACCGAAGGGGTTCACCCATACACATCACCTGTTCCTACCTCGGCCAACCCAGGCTCTTGCGGTGCTCTGGCGCAAAGCAGCAGCAGCCGGCGACCACCGACTTCGCAACGTGCTCTTGTACTTCGTCGAGCAGGCTATCTGGGGATTGTCAATTCTCTCCCGCTACGTCCCGAGTCACTACTCGCAGGTCAATCAATACCTGAATGGCGTGTACTACGTTGGATCGATGATCTCTGAGGTATCGCCCCACTACAGCCTTCAACTGCGTCTAGAGCGCCTCCGCAAGTACGCCTTCGCGCTCCCTGTTTCGCTGCACGACACAGCCTGCGTCACCACCGCTGACTGCACCTGTTCCGGCGTACCTCCCGGAAGTGTCGACTACATATTCACCGATCCACCGTTTGGGGAGAACATCTACTACGCAGACTTGAACTTCCTCGTCGAATCCTGGCACGGCGTGCTGACTGACCCCGAACCCGAAGCCATCGTCGACAGGGCCAAGAAGAAGACCGCCGCCGACTATCAGGAGTTGATGCGCCGGTGTTTCGAGGAATATCACCGCGTCCTGAAGCCCGGGCGGTGGATGACCGTCGTGTTCAGCAACTCGAAGAACGCGATCTGGCGCGCGATTCAGGAGGCCATGGGCACGGCCGGCTTCGTCATCGCGGACGTGCGTACCCTAGACAAGAAGCAGGGCTCGTTCCGCCAAGTCACGAGCTCGGCGGTAAAGCAGGATCTCGTCATCTCCGCCTACAAGCCGACAGACGCCCTGGCTGACCGTTTCAAGCTCGGGGCCGCCGACCAGGCGGCCGTGTGGTCGTTCATCGATGAGCACCTCGGCAACTTGCCGGTGTTCGTCGGTAGGGGCGACGAAGTCGACATCATCGCCGAGCGTACTCCCCAGATGCTTCTCGACCGCATGATCGCGTTCTACGTCCAGCGCCGTGTCGCTGTGCCCATGGGCGGCCCCGAGTTCCTTGCCGGCCTGGAGCAGCGGTATCCACGTCGCGACGGCATGTACTTCCTCCGCGGCCAGATCCCTGCCTACGACCGCAGGCGCGCCAACGTCCGCGCCACGCGGCAGCTTGAGCTCTTCGTGTTTGACGAGGCCAGCGCCACCCAGTGGGTGCGTCAGCAGCTTCAGACGAAGCCCCAGTCCTTCCAGGTCCTGCAGCCCCGGTTTATGCAGCAGGCCCAGTCGTCATGGGCTAGGCACGAGAAGACCGTCGAGCTCAAGGAGCTCCTGGAACTCAACTTCCTCCGTTACGACGGGACTGGCCCCGTACCCAGCCAAGTTCACGGTTACCTCTCGACCGCCTACAAGGACCTACGCAAGCTCCTCAAGGACGACCCTCGCCTACGCGCTAAAGCCACCGGCCGCTGGTACGTCGCCGACCCGAAGAAGGAGGGCGACTTGGAGAAACTCCGCCTCCGCACTCTGCTGAAGGAGTTCGACGAGTACCGCGCTACTGACAAGCGCCTGATCCGCCTGTTCCGCACTGAGGCAGTCCGAGCCGGATTCAAGTACTGCTACGACGAGCAGGACTACCAGACCATCGCCAACGTGGCCGCTAAGTTGCCCGACCGGGTGATCCAGGAAGACGAGAAGCTCCTCATGTACTACGACGTAGCTGCAACGCGGCTGGCCGGTTAGGCACGCCTCGAACGTCCTTGCGCGCGCGCCCGCTCGACATGCCACTACCAGGAGGAGCCGCCAACAAGTTCGGCAACCGCTACGAGAAGTGGTGGACGTTGTCGGAGTTCGTGCGCATACTCTTCGGATCCGCAGAAGCCATCCGACTCGAGGAACCCGATGTCGACAAGGCCGAGTTTGTCGTGACGACGGGTTCCCGGCGAGAGTTCCACCAGGCTAAGCGCAGTAACTCCGACGGCAAGTGGAGCTTGGCCAGGCTGCGCTCCGACGGGCTTCTTCAGACGATCGGCGAGGCCTTGGCTGACAATGTCGACCGGTTCGTCTTCGCTTCGGGCAGCGACGCCCCGGAACTCTCCGATCTATCTGAAGCCGCCAACGCTGCTGAGTCGGTCGAGGAGTTTGAGCGCGTCTTCCTGAAGGCCGACGCCCGTAGTGAGCCATTCGAGAAACTCTGCCGAGACTGGGCCTGCGATGTCCCGACGGCCTTCGATCGCCTGCGGCGGATCGAGGTTCGAACAATCGGCGAGCCAGAGCTGAGGGAGAAGGTGGAATGGGGCCTGCAGGCGCTCTTTATCGCGGATCCGACAGAGGTGCAGGAGACGCTCTCGGCGATCGCTGAAGACTCCATACACAAGACGATCACTCCCCATGGGCTCAGCGACGTACTTGCTGCCCGAGGCTATCCAGTGCGGCCTGTCCGCAACCCCGAGCAAGCGGCCGCCGCCGTGCGGGCTGCGACGGACCGCGAATACCTCGACAGCGCCCAAGAAAAGCTCATTCGGCAAGAGCTAGTCGAGAGGCAGGCAGCGAAGACGCTGCTCTCACGACTGGGCGAAAGCTCGACTGACAGTGTCGTGACCGGCAAGGCCGGCTCTGGAAAGACGGCTTGCGTCGTCCAGATCGTGAAGGGACTACGGGAACGTGGCATGCCTGTCTTGGCACTCCGGCTCGACCGTCTCGCCTCGCGCTTGACAACCATCGGAGTCGGGCAGCGCCTTGGTCTCGAGGAGTCGCCAGCCCGGGTGCTCGCCGCTGCCACGAGGTTCGCTGACCGCCCAGGCGTCCTGCTCATCGATCAGCTGGACGCGGTAAGTACCATGTCCGGCAGAATGTCTGGGGCCTTCGACTTGGTCGAAGGACTGCTGCGCGAGGCGCGTGGCGTGCGGGCACACGTCCCGATCCACATCGTCGTGGTCTGCCGCGAATTCGACTGGCGCCACGACTCGCAGTTGCGGCACCTCGTTCCCGACTCGGAGGCGAAGGTTGAGGTCACCGAGTTCACACCTGCTGAAACCAGCACGATTCTGAGCGACGCGGGCTTCGACCCAACATCGTTCCGTTCGCCTCAACTGGAGCTGCTACGGCTCCCTCAGAATCTGTCCCTCTTTCTTGAGGCTGGCTTTGATGTGGCGCACACTCCGGCGTTCGACACAGCGAAGGACCTGTTCGATCGGTACTGGGACGAGAAGCGGCAGAAGGTTGAGCTACGGGCTACACCTTCGGCGGACCGATGGCTGGAGGTGGTGGAGGGCCTCTGCACCGCGATGACTTCCGCCCAACAGCTCTCGGTACCGAAGGAAAGGCTGGATGGCGTTTCGGCCACCTACCTGGAGCAGATGGCGTCCGAGGGCGTGATCACATTTGACGGGCGGCGTTACGGATTCGGCCATGAGAGTTTCTTCGACTACTGCTTCGCTCGAATGTTCTCCGCTCGCCCCGAGGCGCTCACGTCCTTCATCGAGACTTCAGAGCAGCACCTTTTCCGCCGCGCACAGGTCCGGCAGGTTCTGACCTATCTTCGGGACGCCGACCCTGCTCGCTATCTGCGAGAGCTTCGCGGCCTGCTCGCGAACAAGGGTATCCGGGCTCACATCAAACACCTGACATTTGCACTCCTCGCCGAAGTCAGAGGCCCGACCGACGGGGAGTGGGCGATCTGGAAGGAGTGGATAGCGCCCGCACTGAAGGCCGTCGAGGCAGGAACACCCAATCCGAGCAAGCTGTCGGAGCTTGCCCGGCGCCGGTTCTTCGGGTCGGCCCCGTGGTTCAACTTCGCCGATGGGCGCGGCTTGATCGAGAAATGGCTCGCTTCCGGCAACGACGGACTCACCGACATGGCAGTGAACTACCTGCGGGTCCATCAACGCCATTCACCAGACCGTGCTGCCGCACTGCTGGAACCGTATGCCGACCGCACCGGCCAGTGGGTCCCACGGCTCCGGTCTTTCATGGAGAGGGTTCGCCACCACACGAGCCGCCGCCTCTTTGACCTCTTTCTGCGTCTCGTAAACAACGGCACCGTCGATGAAGCCCGGGGACTTGCGTCGAACGGCACGTTCTGGAGCATGCTCTACGGTCTTGACGAGCAGCGCCCCGATTGGGTTCCCGAGGTTCTCGCCCATCGGCTCCGGCGGCGCCTTCATACCAGCCGCCAAACCGACGACAACTCGCGCCCAAGAGAGCTACTTGGCTATGACAACACCGCTTCACGAATGTTCAGGCAATCTGCAACGAGCGCGCCCTCGGAGTTCGTGGAACACGTGCTGCCCGCGGTCCTTGAGGTCTCCGATTCCACTCTCATCGGCGCTACGCCGCCGAAGCGCGATGCCGTGTGGGTCTTTCTTCACGACCCGGGATCTTCGAACGCAGATCACGCATGCCTAGAGGGGCTTGCCAAGGCGCTTTCCGCCCTTGCCGGCGATGACGCTGCCGAGCTAACGGAGCTGCTGACTGACTTTCGCCGCCGCCACACTTACACGGCAAACTACCTGCTACTGGCACTGTACGCCGGTGCGCCCACGCGCTACGCCGACGAGGCGGTCTCGGTGCTGTGCGAAGAGTCCTGGCGACTCCAGTGCGGCCGATCCAACAACCCGCACTGGTATGCGACGGAAGCGATCCGAGTAGCGTTCCCGCACTGCGGCTCGGCAGCTCGCGAGAGACTCGAACAGGTACTTCTTTCCTACGTCGATCCCTTCGAGCGCACTTCTCGCGGCTACAAGCGGGCCGGCTGGAGCCGATTCACCCTTCTCTCCGCTATTCCGCCGGAGCTTCGCAGCAGGCACGCCAGCAAGCACTTCCAGGAACTCGCACGGAAGTTCGGCGTGCCGGAGGGCGAACCAAAGGGGATCAGTGGGGGCTTCGTGGAGCCGCCGATAGCAGAGGATGCCATCGCCAGAATGACTGACCAGAACTGGCTCCAGGCGATCGCCAAGTACTCGTCCGAGGAACGGCTCCCATTCGACCCCAACGATCCCCTGAAAGGCGGCGCGGTCGAGCTGGCAGGAGCTCTCGCAGGTCGCGTCAAGGAAGAGCCCGAACGATTCGCGCGTCTCAGTCTGCAGTTTCCTCCCGACGCTAACCCGACCTACTTGGCCCGCACGCTTGCCGGACTGGAGAAGGCGTCCATAGAGAACAACTTGAAGCTCCAGGTGTGTCGCAAGGCGTTCGCGGAGTCACCCGTCTACTGTGGCCAATCGATTGCAGATGTCCTCGGCAATCTCGACGCCCCTGTCTCGGACGATGCTGTCCGGATGCTTCACTGGCTCGCGACGGAACACGAAGACCCTTCTTCGGAGGCTTGGCAGCAAACCACAGCCGATGGCCGCCCAGTCTTCAACCGCGAGATCCTTACAAGCGGTATCAACTCAGCACGCGGGAGAGCCGCCTGCGCCATCGCGGAACTGATTTCCAAGGACGCGTCGTGTATTGCCGCGTTCCGGCCGACCCTCGATCGAATGATCCAGGACCGGAGCGCCGCCGTGATCTCATGTGCCCTCGGGACGCTCAGGGCCGTGGCTTACCACGACCCTGCGCTCGGTCTGCGGCTCTTCCAGAGGACCAACCTGTCCGAAGACCGCCTGCTCGCCACACACCACGCTCGCAGCTTCATCCGTGGCGCGCTGCGCGGTAGGTTCTCCGAGGTGCGCCCCGTCGTCGAACGTATGCTCCGATCCTCCGAACCCGAGGTTTGTGAGGTCGGAGCGTGCATGGCCAGCCTCGCGGCGCTGCAACACGAGATTGCCGTGGAACTCGCGGACGAAGCGTTGAGCGGCAGCACGCCGCAACGACTCGGCGCAGCACAGGTCGCCGCCGCCAACATCGCCGCACCGGAGCACCGGGCCTGGTGCGAGCAAAGCCTCGCAAGACTGTTCGAGGACGAAGACGCCGCGGTGAGAGCTGAGGCAGCATCCTGCTTTCGCGCCCTGGAGAATGAAGCTCTCGACGCATACACGGATCTCATCGAAACGTTCTGTAACAGCAGGGCGTACCAGGACGACTCGTTCTGGATGCTGCACACGCTCGAGAAGTCACGGCGCCGGCTGCCCGGGACGACGTGCATGGCCTGCGAGAGGTTCTTCGACCGCTTCGCCGAAGACGCGCAAAACCCTGGTACTGGCCGTGTCGGCGACACCGGGACGGTCGTGAAACTCATCTTCCGAACGTACCAGCAGCACCAGGACGACGAATGGACCTCGCGTTCGCTGGATCTCATCGACCGCCTCTGTCTTGAAGGAATCTACGAAGTGGGAAGCGAGCTCGATCACTTCGATCGGTAGCAACGCGAACGCAGTGGACGTCTGCGGCGCCGTTCCCGTCGGTGCACGGCCTGGCAGCTCCGCGAATCCAGTAGGGCGTTGAAAGGGCCATCGACCATGCAACCCGGAACCTGGCTCCACAGCCAAGACCACAACGAGGCCGGTCGCCTCGTGGCCGCCGAGGCCATGTGGGGCGGGCGGTACTGCCTGATCTGGCTACCCAGCCGCGATGCGGTTGTGCGCGTGGCCGAAGACCGGTTACGCCCGCTAGCTGACGTTCCGCCCCCGGGCCCGTCGCACCTCGCCTTCGTCGCCGCCGCCGCTCGAATCGCCGATGCGCTGGAGCGCGATGCCCTCGCGGCCCCACTCGAAGGAACGGTCATCCCGCTGCCCCACCAGATCCACGCGCTCTCCCGCGCCATGGCTGATGACCGGGTGCGCTACCTGCTGGCGGACGAGGTCGGGTTGGGGAAGACGGTCGAGGCTGGGCTGGTTCTGCGCGAGCTCAAGATACGCGGACTGATCCGGCGCATCCTGGTGGTGGCGCCGGCCGGACTGGTAACCCAGTGGGTCAGCGAGATGCGCAACCACTTCCGCGAGGACTTCCGCCTCGTCCTACCGGGCGACTTTGCGGCTTGGCGCAAGATCGCGGGCGTCGATGAGCGCGAGAACCTGTGGCGCCTCCATGACCAGGTTGTCTGCCCGATTGACTCGGTGAAGCCCATGGACTCTCGCCACGGCTGGAGTTCCAGCAAGGTCGCCCGCTACAACCGCGAGCGGTTCGAGGACCTCGTCACCGCCGGCTGGGATCTCATCGTCATCGACGAGGCGCATCGCCTCGGCGGAAGTACCGAGCAGGTCGCGCGCTATCGCCTCGGGGAAGCGCTCTCCCATGCTGCGCCCTACTTGCTGTTGCTGTCAGCCACGCCGCACCAGGGCAAGACGGATGCCTTTCGCCGGCTCTTGAGCTTTATTGACCACGACGCCTTCCCCGACGACGACACCGTATGTCGGGACAACGTCGCGCCCTTCGTGATCCGCACGGAGAAGCGCAACACCATCGATGCCGACGGCAATCCGCTGTTCAAGCCCCGCCGCACCCAACTCGTGAAGGTCTCATGGAGCGGCGAGCAGCGTGACCAGAAGGCCCTCTACGACGCTGTGACCGAATACGTGCGGGAGGGATACAACCGGGCCCGGCGCGAGCGCAACAACGCCATCGGCTTCCTGATGCTCCTGATGCAGCGCCTTGTCACGTCCAGCGTGTGCGCAATTCGCACTTCGCTCGAGCGCCGGCTTGAAGTGGTGAACCAGCCGGAGGGCCAGCTCGATCTCTTCGGCGAAGATGTCGGCGAGGAGTGGGCCAGCCTGGAGTCGGAGGAACAGTTGGAGGCCGCGCTCAGCAGCCGGATGAAGGGGCTGGCGAACGAACGGGCGGAGGTGGAGTTGCTGCTCTCAGCCGCCAGGCGCTGCGAGGCCAAGGGTCCCGATATCAAGGCGCAGGCTCTCCTGGAGTGGATTCAAGAGCTGCAACGCCAAGAGAGCGACCCCAGGTTGAAGGTGCTCGTGTTCACCGAGTTCGTGCCAACTCAGGCGATGCTCGCTGAGTTCCTCGGCAACCGGGGGTTCGCCGTCGTGTGCCTGAACGGCTCGCTCAACCTGGACGAGCGTCGTGAAGTTCAACGGGCGTTCTCGGACGAGGCGCAAGTGCTGGTTTCTACAGACGCCGGGGGCGAGGGTTTGAACCTTCAGTTCTGTCACGTGGTCTTCAACTACGACCTTCCCTGGAACCCAATGAAGCTGGAACAGCGCATCGGCCGTGTGGACCGGATCGGACAGGCCCATGTCGTGCGGGCGCAGAACTTCGCCCTTGAGGACACCGTCGAACTGCGAGTCCGCGAGGTGCTCGAGAAGAAGCTGGCGCGCATTCTCGAAGAGTTCGGTGTCGACAAGCTGGCCGATGTGCTCGACTCGGAAGAAGGCGGCGTTGACTTTGAGAACCTCTACGTCGCCGCCATGCTCGATCCTGAAGAAGCCGAGACCCGGGCCAGGGAGTTGGCCGAGCGCGTTCGGGAGCAAGCCGAAGCGTCCCGCGATGGATCGAAACTGCTCGGGAGCACAGACGAGTTGGACCCGAGCGCGGCTCGGAAGATCGCTCACCATCGGCTCCCCTACTGGACCGAGCGCATGACCATCTCCTACCTGAACAACCGGAAGAGCCAAGGCGGCGACGCCAGGGCAGACGACATCGGCTACCGGCTGCGATGGCCCAATGGCGATGTGCAGCGCAGGGCTGTGTTCTCGCGGCAGGAGGCCGAAGAGCCAGGGACCGCGCTCG
The DNA here is from genome assembly GCA_965238135.1 of Candidatus Multivorans sp. Taxonomy (GTDB): domain Bacteria; phylum Acidobacteriota; class Thermoanaerobaculia; order Multivoradales; family Multivoraceae; genus Multivorans. The sequence continues at coordinate 2,183,087 of OZ250177.1, forward strand.
TGTCCCTGGAAGACGCCCAAGTGCGCAGGCTCACGGCCCGGTTCACGCAGTTCGCGCCCGGTCAGCCCCTTGCCTCAGTACTCTTGGAGGGGATCTCAGACAAGGTGACTGGCGCCTGGTCACTCTGGCGAATCGCCCTGCGCGCCAAGGACCGCAGCTCGCATCGCATGATGCCGCTCTTCATCAGCGAGGAGGGGCGGCTACTCGCGCCCACCGCCCGCGCGGTGTGGGACCGGCTCATCGACCTCGATGGTTCGACTCCCACCGCCGATACGGCACCCGTCACCGGCGATGCCGCCATGGCAACCTACGAACGTGCTCGAATCGAGGCCGAGCGCCAGGGCGAGGCTCTATTCTCGGAACTCATGGCCGCGCATCGTGAGAGTCAGGACCGACAGCGGCGAAAGGGCCGTCGCGCCTTCGAAGCGAGGCGTAAGACTGTCGAGCGCATCGGTCTGCCCGAGGTGCGGAACCACCGGCTGCAGGAACTGGAGCGCGAAAAGGCGGACTGGCGCGAGCGTTTGACGGAGCAGGATGCGGTCGTGCCAGAGTTGACGGCGCTGCTGATGCTCCGCGTCGCGCGCAGCGAAGTAACCACGTGAAGAACCCGCCCGCACCTTCGGCTCACGCCCACGACTGGCGTGCCTCGATCCTGGAGCACTTCACCCCCGAGATCGCCGGCGCCACCCGGCTCACAATCGTCGCCGACCCGGACCAGTTGCTGACCGAGCAGGCGATCCTGGGTGAGCTGATGAGGCGCGGGTTCGACTTGCTGCCGTTCGAAGATCACGTGGCGTTTCGGTTCGCCTATGAGAGCCGGTATCGGCAGATCTGGGATTGCGGCGAGACGACGAACCTCGTGGTCGTGCTTCGGAGTACCTCGGGCGATCTCAACTCCCTGCCCTTCGACCTGCTGGAGCAGGCACGAAGCCAGGAGCGGTGCCTGCAGTTCTCGGTGGGCGAGCTCTTTCCTCGGCTGGCGCCCAGAGTGGTGCTGGAACTGGAGCGAAGCTGCTTCGATGCACTCTTCAACGCTCAGGCGCCGGAGGATTCGGCCAAGCTCGGCGTGGACGCCACGCGGGACTTTGTGCTGCGTCACGTATTCGGCATCTCGCCGGAGATCATCACTACGTCGGCTGGCCTGCTGCGGGTGCTGCTGCGCCGGCACTATCGCGGCTTCTCCTTCCCGCCGGAGCTCGACCGGCGCATTACCCACGTTCTTCGCCGCAGTGGCCGCTGGGACGAGTGGCCCCTGGAGGAGATCGTCCCGAGCCGCACAGCCTTCCATACCTTCTTGAGTGAGCGCTGGCCGCGCTTCGTCGAGCAGAGCGTGAAAGGCGAGAGCGGCGAGCTAGGCCCCGACGGCGCGGTGGCCAGCCTCCGCTTCTCCGGCCCCGCCGACCTGCCGTTCGACCACGACGACGTCAGGATCTACATCGACGCCCTGTTTCAGGAAGGCCAACTCGAACCGACAAAGGGCTTCCATGCCGACCAGGTTCCCGATGCCTGGATGCGTGTGGGCATTGCCGGGGCAGACGGAGATGACCGGGCAGAGCGCTCCACACGCCTGCTGCAACGTCTCGAAGCTGAGTTCCCCGGGCTCGAGGCCGATCACCGGCAATGGATCGACTACGCGCGCTCCTGGGCGGAGTGGACGGCGCTGCGCTGGGAACTTGGCGACGCCGACGCGGGGATCAGTGCCGGCTATGAGCCGCTGCACGATCGGATCGAGGCGGCGTTCGGCGAGTGGATGCAACGGAACTACGCATCGCTCTACAACCTCTCCCACCACGCGCGACCGGCCATGGTGCACCACATCCCCCGCCACTTGGCGCGGTTCTTCACCGCCACCGGCGCTCTGGGTACGGGCAGTGGACCACCGGCCCGGCACGCGCTCATCGTCGTCGACGGTCTGGCGCTCGACCAGTGGGTTGTGCTGCGAGACGTGGTACGCGGCCAACTAGGCGGAACCCTGGACATCCAAGAGGATGCCTGCTTCGCCTGGGTCCCCACGCTAACCCGCGTGTCGCGGCAGGCGATCTTCGCCGGAGAAGAGCCGCTGTTCTTCGGCGGCAGCATTGGCGGCAGATCGAAGGAGGGCAAGCAGTGGGCGACCTTCTGGGAGAAGACTGGTGCGAAGCCGGTCGAGGTCGGCTACCTTCTTGAAGGCAACGACCGGACCGACGTCGACTTCCTCGACGACGTGCTCAAGCTGGCGGATGACCCCAGGAAGCGAATGCTCGGCATAGTCGTGAACAAGATCGACCAGTCCATGCACGGCACGACTACGGGCAGCGGCGGTCTGCACGCGCTCGTCCGCCAGTGGGCGCATGCGGGCGCCATGGCCCGACTGCTCGAAGGGCTAGCCGCTCGGGGCTTCCACATCGCCCTCACCTCGGACCACGGCAATATCCACGGCTACGGCATTGGCCGGCTCGACGCCGGCGCGGTCGTGGAGGAACGGAGTGTGCGCGCCCACGTGTTCCGTAGCGAGAGCACGCGGGCCGCCGCGGCGCGGAACTTCCCGGACGCCATCGAATGGCCTCCGGTTGGCCTGCCGAAGGACTATCTGGCACTGCTGGCGCCGGGCCGGGGGGCATTCGTGTCCGAGGGGAGACATGCTGTTGGACACGGCGGCATCGCCATGGAAGAGGTCATCGTTCCTTTCGTCAAGATTCGGCGGGCGGCCCAGTGAACCGAAGCTCCCGCATCGGCATCGACCGCCGGCTCGAACTCGAGTGGCTCGATGCAGTGGCCGCCCGGGTAGCGGCCGGCGACGGCGAGTCGTCTATTCGAGCGCATCTGTTTGAGGCGCTGCGAGGCGAAGTCCGCGGCAGCAGGAAGCGAGGAACCGCCCTTCACAAGACGGTCGGTGTCCTCGTCGGCGCCTGGGTTCTCCTGCCGGAGGAGCTGCTCTCGTTTCGAGACCGCGCCATCGATCTGCTTCCCTCCCTATCCCCCAGCGAGAGACTTGCCATGCACTGGGCGGTGTTGATGGCGAGCTACCCCTTCCTCGGCGACGTGGCGCGGAACACGGGGCGCCTGTTGTCGCTTCAGGGTAGCGTGACCCTGTCCCAACTCACGCGCCGAATGCGACACGACTGGGGCGACCGTTCGACCGTAGACCGCGCTGCCCAGCGCATCGTCCGTTCCATGGTGCAGTGGGGCACGCTCAGAGACTCAGGCGAACGAGGCGTGTACGCACCTGCCTCCGAGCGCCTCACTCTGGGCAGCGGCCCAGCGGAGCTCCTGCTCGAGGGTCTCCTACTGCACGAGCACGGCTCGCTCCCGGTCGAGCAGGCCCTTCGACATCCCGCACTGTTCCCGTTCGACCTCGCCCTGCGCCCCTACGATCTTCGTCGGTCCCCTCTGTTCGAGCTTCACCGGCTGGGGCTGAATGTTGATGTGATCATGCTGCGCGAGCCGATTTGCGACGCGTGACGTCGTGCGCCCCCTCCGGCACCTCCTGACGATCCCGCTTCAACTCATACGGGGCATTCGAGGGAGCGAGATGCTTGGCGACAGTCCGACCATGGCCCGCGAACGGAGAACGAGATGAAAGACAACGTAGCCCTCGTCGTCGGCGCCGGCGACTACATCGGATCGGCGATCGCAAAGCGCTTCGCCAAGGGCGGGTTCACGATCGCCGCCGGACGCCGCAACGGCGACAAGCTGCAACCCCTGATCGATGAGATCGAGGCCGGCGGCGGCCGTTGCCACGGTTTCTCCCTCGACGCCCGGCAGGAAGAGCAGATCACAGGCCGCTTCGCCCAGGTCGAGCGGGACATCGGACCGATCGAGGTCTGCGTCTTCAACGTCGGCGGCAACGTCCGCTTTCTGATCCTCGACACGACGACCCGGGTGTTCACCAAGGTCTGGCAGATGTCCTGCCTGGCCGGGTTTCTGACCGGCCGGGAGGCGGCGAAGTATATGGTCCCGCGCGAACGCGGAGCGCGCTCACCGGCGCCACCGCGAGCATGCGCGGCGGGATCGCCCGCGGCGGCCGCGATCCGGACGAACTGCCGCCGGATACTCTGATGAACCCCGCTTCCGTCGGCGAGGCGTACTGGCAGCTCTACAACCAGAGCCGCGACGCCTGGACCTTCGAGCTCGACCTGCGGCCGTTCCGGGAGACCTGGTGATGGCCGCGATCGACACCGGCACGCACGAACTGCTGTGCGACCTCGCGGAGGGCGTCGCCACGGTGACGCTGAACAAGCCCGAGAAGCGAAACGCCCTGGGCGACATCCTGACCCCGGCGCTAAGGAGCATCCTGCTGGAGCTCGAAGCCGACCGGCGCTGCGGCGCGATTCTGCTGACCGGCGCGGGCAGAACGTTCTGCGCCGGTGGCGACGTGTCGGGAATGGGGTCGAACCGCGGCAAGGGCGACGGCGACGGCGGCCGCAGCGAGGCCCCTAGCGAACCGCCCAGCCACGAACAGGCGGTCCGCACCCTGATCGAGAAACAGGAATCCCTGACCTTACGCATGGCGGAGCTCGACAAGCCGATCGTGGCCGCCCTGCCCGGCCCGGCAGCCGGCGCAGGGCTATCGATCGCGCTCGCCGCCGACCTTCGGATCATGGCCGACGACACCTTCGTCGCCACCGCCTTCCGCCGCATCGGACTGTCCGGCGACTACGGCTCGAGCTGGTTCCTGACCCGTCTGGTCGGACCCGCGGTGGCCAAGGAGCTGCTGATGACCGGTCGGCGCATCCCGGCCGAGGAGTGTCTGCGCCTGGGCATCGTGAACCGGATCGCGCCGTTCGACGACCTGGCCGCGGAGGGGAGGAACCTGGCGCTGGAGCTGGCGAACGGCCCCAGGAACGCGCTCCGGTTGATGAAGGAGAACGTGAACCGGGCCGTGCTCGGCGATCTGCGCGCGTGTCTGGCCGGCGAAGCCGAGGGCATGGTCGCGTCGGTGCGGACGGCCGACCACAGGGAGGCGGTGCGGGCGTTCATGGAGAAGCGGGCGCCGCGGTTCGGGGGTTGATCGACGGCGGGCCGGATGCGGGCGAGACGCCCGCGTTCCCAGGCCAGAACGCTCAGTCTTACTCCCTGCCAACGACGCCGGACCGGATCCCCCGGCCCGGCAGGGCGCCTTCGACCAGTTCGCCGTCCCGGACCACGAACACGCCGTCGACGAGCACGTGGGGAATCCCCGCCGAGGGCACGGCCGGCTCGGCGAAGGTGGCCCGGTCGGCCACGGTCTCCGGGTCGAAGACGGTGATGTCCGCGTCCGCGCCGACCGCTACCCGGCCCTTCTTCGCCATCGCGGGCGCCACCGCTTCGAGGCGCTGAGCCGGCGCCAGGGTCATCTTGCGGATCGCCTCCATCAGGCTGAGCCGTCTCTGGTCCCGCACGTACCGTCCGAGCACGCGGGCGAACGTTCCGGTGCCGCGCGGATGGGCGCGGCCGTCGATGTAGCCGACCCCGTCGCTCGCGATCATCACGTCCGGGTGCGCGATCGCGTCGCCCAGTTCCTGCTCCGGGATGATGTGGGCGATGACGATCGCGGGCGCCGTGTCCGGGGTTTCCATTCTTCGGTGCATGAAGCCGGCCTCGTCCAGCCGTTCGCCGGTGGCGACCCATTCGATGTCGCGAAAATCAGCGCCCAGGCGCTCGCGCCAGCCCGGGTCGAAGATGGCCGAGCGAATGTCCGTCGACGCGGCGGTGTACGGATAGACCTCGGTCGTCACGTCGATCCCCGCCGCCGCGGCGTTGGCGATCATGTCGATGACCACGGGCATCTGCCCGAGGCCCGTCGAGCCGATGTGGACGATGTGAACCGAGCCGCCGGCGCCCGCGGCGTCGGCGATCATCTCCTGGACCGCGGAGATCGCGCTCTCCGGCTCCTTCATCCCCGCGTAGCGGATATGGGCGAAGACGGTCACGCCGGCTTCCGCGGCGGTCTGGAACATGCGAAAGATCTCGGTGCGCGAGGCGCCGGGCTGGTACTGCAGCGGCAGACCGACTCCGAGAGCGCCGTCGGCGAGCCCCTCCCGCAGCGTTTCCTGGATGGCTTCGATCTGTTCGGGACTCGCCTCCTCGTTTCGCGCGGCCTGCTCGTCTTCGCCGAATGCCAGCACCCGCGCCGCCCCGTACGCCGTTGTGGCGCCGAAGTGGATTCGCCAACCCTCGCGCTCCGCGTACCACTCGTCGACCGGGAACGCTCCCCCTTCGAGTTCGAAGGCGGCGGTCACCCCGTCCCGCACCTGCAGGTCGCGGCTGAACGGATCTTGGCCGTGGGCATGCAGATCGATGAACCCGGGCGCGACGACCAGGCCCGAGACATCGATCACTTCCGAGCCGCTCAAGGGCTCGGCCGAGATCGCCGCGATCTCCGCGCCGCTGATGCCGACATCCATCACCGCGTCCAGGCCCGATTCCGGATCCATGACCCGGCCGCCGCGAAGCACCAGGTCGTACCGGACCGGCTCGGGCGCGCAGGCGATCAGCAGGAGGACCGCGAGCGGAAGTGCTGCAACCGCCCAACGCCCGGAGGCCGGCGCCACGCGCCGAATGCACCCAGTCCGCTGCTCAGACTGCATCGAAAACCTCCTCCATCGCGGCCTCGGCAGGCTCGGGCGGCGGCTTCACACCGTGGACCGCGAGTTGAGATCGGAAGTCGTTCAGGATCGCGTAGAGCGACGGCACGAGCACCAGCGTGATCGCCGTCGCGAACAGGACGCCGAAGGCGAGCGAGACGGCCATCGGCACCAGGAACTGCGCCTGGAAACTCCGCTCCAGGAGCAGCGGCAGCAGGCCGACGAAGGTGGTCAGCGAGGTCAGGACGATGGGCCGGAAGCGGGCGGCGCCGGCATCGCGGATCGCCTCGTGGACCATCATGCCGCTCGCAAGCCGCCGGTTGATGAAGTCGACCATGACCAGCGAGTCGTTGACGACCACACCGGTCAGGGCGATCAGGCCGAGGAGCGACAGCATGGTCAGGTTCAGTCCGACCACCCGGTGCCCGATCACGGCGCCGATCAGGCCGAACGGGATCGCACTCATCACGATCATCGGCTGCAGGTAGGAACGGAACGGAATCGCGAGCAGGGCGTAGATGACGATCAGCGCCACTCCCAGCGCTTCGAACAGCCCCTGGAAGGTCTGACGCTGCTCCTCCTGTTCGCCCGCGAACGAGGAGTTGACACCGGGGTAGCCGGCCAGGATCTCGGGCAGCACGTTGGCTTCGAGGTCGCCGACGACTTCGTTCGCGGTCACGGCCCCCGGATCGACATCCGCCGTGATGTTGAGCACCCGCCGCCGGTCGATGCGCCCTATGGTCGCGAAACCGCGGCCGAAGTCGGCGCGGCCCGCGAACGAAAACGGGACCTCGGCCCCGGTCGGCGTCCGGATCCGCATGTCCTCGAGCGACGCCAGGGTCTCCCGTTCCTCCAACGGATACCGCACCATGACCCGCACGTCGTCGCGCCCGCGCTGGATCCGCTGCGCCTCGGCGCCGTAGAAGCCCTGTCGCACCTGACGGCCGAGAGCCTCGAGGCTCAGGCCCAGGGCTTCGGCCCGCGGATCGAGCTCCAATCGGATCTCCCGCTTGCCGGCACGGAAGGAGTCCGAGATGTCGAACACGCCGGGGTAGTCGGTCAGGCGGGTCTTGATCTCCTCCCCCGCCGCCCGAAGCTGGTCGAGATCCGTACCGGTGAGCTGCACATCGACCGCCGCGCCGAAGCTGACCAGACTCGCGGTGTACGCGACGCGGACCGCGTCCGGCACGCTGCCCACCTTCTCGCGCCACCGTCGGACGACCTCGGTGGCCCGGATCGTCCGCTCCCGGGACGACATGAGTTCGATGTTCACCTCGCCCTGATGCGGCGCCGCGACCGCCACCTGGAAGCTGGCGGTCGGTCCGCTCGCCTGCTGCAGCGCCGCGTAGGGCTGCGAGCCGACCGTCGCCATCACATGGCGGAACACGTCGCCGTGACCCTCGCGCCGCAGTTCCTCTCCGAGTTCGAAGGCCGCCGCTTCGATGCGCCCGACAGCCGCGAGGGTGGTCTCCGCCGGCGTTCCCTGCGGCATGGTCAGCAGCACGACCGCGTTGTCCGCCTCGACATCCGGGAAGAACTCGAACTTCATCCGACCGGAGAAGATGTACCCGGCCACAATCATGAACACCGCCACTGCGATGGCCACGGTGGTGTACCGCCACTCGATCGCCCGTTCGATCAAGGGCCGGTAGGCGCGTTCGATCGCCCACTTCATCCCCTCGCCGAAGAAGCCCTGAAAACGGTACCAACCACGCGAGATGCCGTGCCGCTCCCGGTCTTCGCGCCGGTGCGACAGGTGGGACAGGTGATTCGGCAGCACCAGCATCGACTCGATCAACGAGAACGCCAGACAGCCGATGACAACCAGGGGAATCGTCCGCGCGATGGCGCCCGAGGGGCCTTCCATCGAGTAGATCAACGGCGAGAAGGCGGCCACGGTGGTGAGGATCGAGAACGTGACCGGCGTCGCCACCTGGCGCGCGCCGTCGATCGCCGCACGCATGCCCCGCTTGCCCATCTCGAAGTGGCGGTAGATGTTCTCGCCGACCACGATCGCGTCGTCGACCACGATCCCGAGCACCAGGATGAACGCGAACAGCGACATCACGTTGATCGACACGTTGACGTACGGCAGCACGGCGAGCGCGCCCAGGAACGAGACCGCGATGCCGACCGAGACCCACAGGGCCAAGCGGAGTTTCAGGAACAGGGCCAGCACCAGGAACACGAGCAGCAGACCCAACCGTCCGCTCTCGAGCAGGACCCGCAACCGGTCCTGCAGCGGCACCGTGTCGTCGAGCCAGGTGGTCATCTGCAGGCCGGGCGGCAGGGCCGCCGACCGCTCCGCGATGAAGTCCTTGACCTGGCGGGCAATGCGGAGAGCGCTCTGGTCGCCGACCCGGTAGACCTGGACCAGGGCCACGGGCTGCCCGTCGAAGCGCGACGTCACGTCCGTCTCGGCGAAGCCGTCCGTCACCCGCGCGATGTCGCCCAGGACGAGCCGGCTGCCGTCGGGCCGCGCCCGCAGCACGATGCCGCCGAACTCGGCGCCCCGGTACGCCTGCCCCATCGTGCGCAGGAGGATCTCGCCCTCGCGCGCTCTGACCGCGCCGCCCGGAAGATCGAGCGATGAACGCCGCACCGCCAGCACGACCTCGTCGAAGGTCAGGCCGTACTGCCGGAAGGTGTCCTCCGAGACTTCGATCGAGATCTCATAGGGCCGCACCGCGTCGAGTTCCACCTGGGTGATGTCGGGAAGTTCCGACAGGCCCTCGCGCACCTGCTCCGCGACCGCCTTGAGCGCCCGTTCCTCGACATCGCCGTAGATCGCCACCGTGATCACGCGGCGACGGATGAGCGCCTCCTGGATGATCGGCTTCTCGGTTTCTTCGGGAAAGGTCGTGATCGCGTCGATCCGCGACTTGACCTGGTCCAGCACCTCGCGGGTGTCGGCGCCGCTCTCCAGTTCGATGACCACGGTGGCGACTCCCTCCGCCGCCGTGGAGCGGACCTTGCCTATGCCCTCCAGGTCCTGCACCGCCTCCTCCACGCGCAGGCAGACACCCTGCTCGACCTCTTCCGGCGCCGCACCCAGGTAGGGCACAGTCACCGTGATGCTCTGCGTCTCCAGGCTCGGGAAGACCTCGATCGGCATGCCGGTCATGGCGAGCAGACCCCAGACCACGACAAAGACCATCAACAGGTTCGCCGCCACGCCGTTGCGGGCGAACCAACCGATCACTCCGCTCATGGCGCGCCGCCGCGCAGACGCAGACGCAGCCCCGCACGATCCGCGATCGGCGCCACGTCGCCCGCGGCGGCGCCGTCGATGACCACGCGGGTGACCGGGTCGGCGCCGCCGCGGAACTGGGCGACACGGACAGAGCGTGCCGGCGAGCCGCCGGTTGCACCTCCATCACCCTCCTGGTCCACGGCGACCAGGGTGTTCGAGACCCGCATCACGCAACCCGAAAGGTCGACCACGTAGCGCGGCGGATCGTCCAGCCAGAACGTCCGGTAGACGGGTTCGCCGCCGGCGCGGAGCAGCACGTCGACGTACCCGGCGCCGCGCTCCAGTTCGACGCCGGTGAGGGTCAATCGCCCGGTCTTGAGCGGGTCGGCGGCGGCGGCGCGGGCAGCCGGGGCCGCAGGTGTCGGCTCCTCGGCGCCGGTCGCAGCCGCAGCGGCCGCGACCGGCGGAGCGGGCGCGGGCTCCAGCTCCGGCGTCACCGCCATGCCGTCCACGGCCGTTTCGAGAATCGTCAAACTGATCCGATCGCCGCTTACAAGGCCGTCGGAGACGATCGCCACCTCCGGGTCCGAGCGCAGGACCCCGACCTGCCGCAGGGCCAGCCGGCCGTCCTTCACCAACCACAGCCGGTCCGCGCCGACCAGCGCGCCGCGCGGCACCTCGAACACGGAGTCGACCGAACGCCCGACCACTTCCGCGTCCACGAACAGACCCACCGACAGCGGCGGGCGTTCCCCAACCGCCCGGTAAGGGTCCTCCACGCGGGCGATCAGGTTCACCATGCGCGTCGCCGGGTCGATCTCGCCGCCGATGCGGACGATCCGGGCCTCCCATTCGTGCCGCCCGCCGGCGAACTGCGCCCGCAACAGCACCCGCGGCCCGCCGCCCCCCAGTGCCGTGCCCAGCGGCAGGTCGAGGAAGGCGAGCTCCGAGTCGGGTACCGGCAGGGTGACCTCGGCCGCGTCCACGGAGTAGATCGTCGCCAGGGGCGCGCCGCGGTTCACGAACTCGCCGCGGTCGACCAGCTTGGCGCGCAGGCGGCCGGCGAACGGCGCCCGGATCGCCGTTCGCGAAAGATCCAGGTCGGCGCGCGCCTGGTTCGCCAGCGCAGCCTCCACGCGCGCCCTGGCCTCGTCCAACTGAGGCTCGCGGAGCACCAGGGGCCCCGGCTCGCCAGGCTCCCCAAGATCCTGCCACTCCTCCCGCGCGACCTCGGCCTCCGCCTCCTCCCGCGTCAGCACGACCCGCGCCTGCGCCACCGACGCCCGGGCGCTGGCGACCGCCAGCTCGTAGTCGCGGCGGTCCAGCCGCAGCAACACGTCACCGGCGTCGAAGAACCCGCCGGCCTCGAAGCTCGCGGCCACCCAGACGATGTTGCCGGCGACCTCCGAGACCAGGCCGGCCTCGGTCACAGGGACCACCGATCCCTGAGAGCGCACGCTGAGTTCGAGCGAGGTCGGCGCCACAGTCAGGACCCGGACCGGAGGCGGCGCGACCTGTCGCGGCGCGGTCTCCACCACCGGCCGCGACATCACCAGACCCACGACGATCACCACGGTAAGCGCCACGACCGCGACGGGCAGAATCCACTTCAGCACGTTCAGTCTCCGCCTCCAGCGACCGGGGCGACCGGGCCACCATAGACGCCCCCACCCAACGCCAGGATCAGATCCGTCCGCGATTCGAGTTGCTGCCGGCGGGCGGCAAGCAACTGGCGCTCCGACTCGAGCGACGTGCGCTGGCTGTCGAGCACCTGCAGGTAGCCCACCAGTCCCTGCCGGTAGCGGCCCTCGGCCAGGCGTTCCGCCTCCCGGCTCTCGGTAGCCGCCCGCTCCAGCGCCCCTGTCCGCTCCGCCAGCATCCGTTCCGCCACGAGACCCGACTCCACTTCGGCGAAGGCAGCGAGAGCCGTCTGCAACCAGTTCGCCTCCGCCGCGTCGAGACCGGCAGTCACCAGATCCAGCCCGGCCCGGAGGCGACCGCCCGAAAGCAGGGGCTGCAGCAGGCCGGCGGCGAGGCTCCAGACCGAGAAGTCCCCGTCCAGCAGGTCGCTCAGAGAACCACTCGAGGTGCCTGACGATCCGTCCAGTCGGAAGGTCGGGTAGAGAGAACGGCGGGCGGCGCGGAGCCGTTCGGACGAGGCGACCGCCCGGTACTCCGCCGCCCGCAGGTCCGGCCGGCGCGCGAGCAGATCCGCCGGCACGCCGGTCGCGGGCAGCGACGGCAATTCGGGCAGGCCCTCGGCCGCCTCGATCTCGCCGGCCGGATAGCGCCCCAGCAGGACCTCCATCTGGCGGCGCAGCCCGTCGAGCGCCTGCCTCTGCGCCGCCAGCGAGGCCTCGACCGTCGCGATCTGGGCGCGCGCCTGCCGCACCTCGAGGGCGGTCGCCACACCCCGCCGGTAGCGGGCCCCGATCCGGTCGCGTGTCCGCTCGCGGCTCGCCAGAGTGCGCCGGAGGAGTTCCTCCTGCTGCACCGCCTCGACGACGCCGAAGTACACCTTCGCGAGCTGGCCGGCGATCGAGAGCCGCGCCCCGTCGAAGTCGGCCTCGCCCGCGGCCGCCTCGGCCAGGGAGGCCACCGTCACGGCGCGGAGCCGGCCCCACAGGTCGACCTCCCAGCGGACGTTCAGCGCCAGGCCGTAGCTGGTGAAGGCGAAGCTGCGCACGCCACCTGGCTCGAAGCCGGGAATCGGGATCGGGATCGCCTTGGTCAAGCCGCTCTGGGCGGTGTTCTGCTTGCGCCGGCCGGGGTCGAGCGCCGCCTCCAACTCCGGATTCCCCGCCGCCCCGTCGATCCGGGCCTGGGCAAAGGCCGTCTCGACATTCGCGGCCGCGGCGCGCAGGCTCGCGTTGTGCTCCAAACCCTCGACGATCAACTGCGACAGTAGCGGATCGCCGAAATCGCTCCACCAGTCCGACGCGACCTGCGAGGAGCCGGCCGGCGCCTCCGCCGAGGCCGCCGCATCGCCGAACTCGGCCGCCACAGGCGCTTCCAGAGCCGGCGGACCAGGGCCCACAGCGCTGCAGCCGAGCCAGAAGATCGGAGCGGCGACCAGCGACCAGCGCAGCCGGCCCAGGACGCCACCATGAAGGGGGACCATCACCATGAAGGGAAACCAACGTTGGTTGGTTGTTGGGTACGGACGATCGACTCGAGAGTTCGACGCCCGGCCGAGACTACTAGCCGCCGCGGGCCGGGAATCAGTTAGCGTCATCTCGATGGCACCCGACCCGGAGCAGGTTCCGTGACCCCGAAGGATCGCGGCGCCAACCCGCCTTCCGGACACCGCCGCGTCGACCGGCAGCTCAAGCTCGACCTGATCGAGGCCGCCTTGCGCGAGAACGAGGCCGAGCTTGGCCGGCAAGGTTCCGACCCCGCCGGGAGCGACGGTCCGAAACGCCGACGGCGACGCCGTTTCTCGCCCTGGAGCCTGCTCCTGCTGGCGCCAATCGCCGCCGCCGCCGGACTCGGCTATCTGGAGCTGAACCGCCCGGAAGCGGACATCCAACCCGCTCCGCCCGTCGAGGCGGCGCCGCCGGCGCCCGAAGTCCGTTTCACCGAGCCGCCGGAATCCCTCAACCTCAGCGTCTTCCCGCTGCCCATCAAGAGAATCGTGCTCGATCCGGGTCACGGTGGCGCCGCCTCCGGTACGGTGGCCGGAGGACTGGCCGAGAAGGACCTCGCGCTCGACATCGCCCGTCGGGTACGCGAGTTGCTGTCCGACCGGTACCGGGTCGCAATGACCCGCGAAGCGGACTTCGAAGTCGAACTCGATCGTCGTTCCGGCATCGCCAACCGGGCCGGGGCCGATCTGTTCGTCTCGATTCACGTTAACTGGTTGACGCGGAACCAGACCTGCGGCGTCGAGACCTACTACCTCGGCCCCACCGACGACCCCGAGCTCACCGCACTCGCCGAACGGGAGAATGCCGAGGCGCACAGCTACTCCCTGGCCGACCTGCGCCGCCTCCTCGACGGCGTCTACGCACAGGCCATGCAGGACCGAAGCCGCACTCTCGCCAACGCGGTTCAGGACGCCCTGTTCGCACAACTGCAGACATCGAATCCAGAGCTACGGAATCGCGGCGTGAAGTCGGCGCCCTTCGTGGTTCTGATCGACGCCGAGATGCCGGCCATCCTGGCCGAGGTGTCCTGCCTTTCGGACGCCGACGAGATCGAGCGGCTGCGCGACGGCGACTACCTAAGGTCGATCGCCGAAGCCCTCGATGCGGGCATCCGGAGCTACGCCGACTCGCTCCTCTTGTCGGCCGAGCCGCCGGCAGAAGATGCGGCGCTAAGCTCCGCGCCGCCGGAGGCTACTGAAGAGCAGTGAACAGCACCACGTCCAGCGAAGGGATCCTCAAAGTCGGCATCGACCTGGGAACCTCGCGGAGTTCGATCTCGGCCGCGAACGGCCAGCGCCACATGGTGCAGAGCTACGTCGGCTGGCCCCGCGACATGGTGGCGAAGAAGGTGCTCGGGCGCGATGTGCTGGTGGGGGCGGAAGCACTGGAGCACCGCCCAATGCTCAACCTGCGCCGGCCGCTGGAGCGGGGTCTGATCAAGGAGGGATCGGTCCAGGACGAGAAGGCGGTGCGCGAACTCGTTCGCCGGCTGCTGGAACTGGCTGCGCCCGCCGGGGCGGGGCCGACGCCCGCGATCCACGCCGTGGTCGGCGTTCCAGCCGAAACGCTCAGGGTCAACCGCCAGAACCTCCGGCGCATCCTGACCGGCCAGGTCGCGAACACGATCATCGTCTCCGAACCGTTCGCCGTCGCCTACGGACTGGATGCCCTGCTTCACACGATGGTCATCGACATCGGCGCCGGTACGACCGACTTCTGCGTCCTGATGGGCCGCTTCCCGACGGAGGACGATCAGCGCACCCTGAGCGCCGCCGGCGACGCCGTGGACCGTCACCTGCACGGCCTGATCGAAGAGCGCTACCCCGACGCCTCGGTGTCCATCCACATGGTGCGGGCCTGGAAGGAACGTCACTCCTTCGTCGGCGAGAGCGCCCCGGTGATGGTCGACGTGCCGGTGCGCGGCAAACCGACCCGGATCGACATCGCCGAGCCCATGCGGCGCGCCTGCGAGAGCCTGCTGGAGCCCCTGCGCGAGACGATGCTGGACCTGATCGCAAAGGTCGAACCCGAGTACCAGAGCCGGATCCGCAACAACGTGATCCTTACGGGCGGCTCCGGCCTGATCCGGGGCCTGGGCGCCGAGCTGCAGCAGGCCCTCGGCGAACTCGGCGGCGGCCGCGTGCGCGTGGTCAAGGACCCTGTCTTCGTCGGCTCCGACGGCGGCCTGAGCCTGGCCAGGGACGCCGACGACGAGTACTGGAAGCGCCTCGCCGGCTAGCAGCGCAGGCGGGTTGATGGTCCTATCGCCGGGCCACGAGGTAGACGACCCAACTGCCCTCGTTGGCGAGGCGGGTGCGGCGCCGGAAAGTGCCGTTCGGCTCGTCTGTATCCGCGTCCCAGCCCTCGCCATAGACGTCGATGTCGTCGAAGCCGGCTTCGCCCAGGAGTTCGCGGATCTCGGGCAGGGTCCACATCCGCCACGCGTAGCGGAACAGGTTGCGGACACGCTCGCCACCCTCCGGCGTGAAGTGCATCGCGCACTTCATCCAGTGATCGACCGCGTTGAAGGACGCCTGGTCCCAGGTGTAGGTGAACGCCGGCAACGCCACGCCGTCGACGCCGACGGAGGCCTCGACCGCGGTGTCCTCCGTCGCGGTCTGGAACGAGTCCGTGCCGCCGAAGGCGTCCAGTACGAACAGGCCGTCGGCGGCGAGGGAGCTTCGGGCGGCGGCGAAGTACTCCAGCATGCCGGCCCGCTTCGTGAACAGGAAGTACGAGAAGTTGAACGCGACCTGCAGATCGACCGGCGGGCTGCCAACCGACCGCACGTCTCTGCATTCGAGTTCGACCCGGTCTTCGACGAAGCGCGCCTCGACCCGGTTGCGCCAACCCCACTCCAGGGTCGGCCGGTGGAGATCGACGCCCCACGCGCGGTTCACGGACCGCCGCGCTGCGAACGCGCTCGCCAGGGCGGCCGTGCCGCAGAAGTCCTCCCGCAGGGTCACCGGTCGCCGGCCATTCAGCCGGCGGTAGACCCGCTCGAGGAAGTCGAGGTCCACCTCGACGTTCTGAGCCGCCGCCTCGTAGAACCGATGGCGGTGCCGGCGCACTTCGGACGGCTTCACGCGGCCGCGCCGTCCGCCCTGTGGCCCGGGGGCCCCGGCAGCAGGGCCGCCAGCTCGGCCAGATCGGCGACCTTCGTGCAGTCGACCTCCGGCCAGTCGTCCCATGGATCGAGCAGGACGGCGTGAACGCCGGCGGCCCGAGCGCCGGCTACGTCGGCCGCATAGAGGTCGCCGACGTGAACGGTGCGCTCCGGCCGGGCGCCGATCGTCTCGAGAGCGGCCTCGAAGATTCGCGGATCGGGCTTCTCGAAACCGACCGTCTCCGAGTCGATCAGGGCGTCGAAGAGCTGGCCGAGTCCGATCGACTCAACGTTCCGCTTCATGCTGCCGTCGGAGTTGCTGACCACGACCATGCGATAGCCGAGCGAGCGGATCCGCTCCAGTGCCTCCCGTCTGCCTGGCAGCCGTCGGTTCCAGAGCAGATCGTTCCGGCCGGGCACGTAGAGGCGCTCCGCCAGCCCGGAGGCCATGCCGGCAAGCTCGACGCCATCCAGGCAGGCGGCCGGCAGCCGAGCGAGAATCGCCTCTACGTAGAAGCGGAACGTGGACCCGCCCTCGGTCGACTGCAACTCCGCCGACAGGGCCGCCGAGAGATCGGGCCGCGCCGCCGCCTCCGCCCGCTCCAACTGGCGCCCGGAGCAATCGAGGCCCAGGTCCGACGCGGCCTCGGCGATGCGCTTGAAGTTCATCGACAGGAAGGTGTTTCCCGCGTCGAAGAAGATCGTGTCCAGTTCTCCCCAGGGCACGTCGCGCGGCGGCGTCATGGTCGTCACGGCGTCGTAGTCTGCCATCAGGCGCGATCGTCTATTCTCAGCACCCACATGGGCAGGACGCGCGTGCCGCCGGACCGGCACACCGGAGGACGATCATGAAGGGAAGAAGGGTCACGCGAAGAACGGCGTGGGCCGCCGCCGCGGCACTCCTTTTCGGGACGGCAGCAGCCGCGCAGGACCAGGCGGAAGGACTGGAACGGCTCGGCGCCGACCTGTTCGCCGAACTCCTGTTCAACAACCAGGGCACCGACTACGCGATCGCGTGCTCGGTATGTCACGCCCTCGGCCAGTCGGTGGCCGGCAAAGCGGAGCGTTTCTACGCCGACTACACGCCGACCAGCCTGACCGCCGGCCGCGAGACCACCGCTCGCAACGCCCAGACCCTGGCCGGCGTCCACCGGGCCGAAGTGTTCGGCTGGGACGGCGCCTACGACTCGATGGAGGACATGATCCTCGAGAAGCTGATCGGCAAGCAGTATGGCTGGAAGCCCGACGCCCGCGACGAGGCGATTGACAACGCGGCCTACGTGCTGCTGGACGAAGGCCACAATGCGATCTCGGGCGTGCCCTACATCGAGCAGTTCCAGGAGGTCTACGGCCTCGACCTGGAGTCGCTGGAACGGCCGGAGGTCGCGGCAGCGGCCGCCCGCGCCCTGGCCGACTACACGCGCACGTTCGATTTCTCGATGACCTCGCGCTGGGACGCGTTCACCGAGCAGAACCGCTTCCGCACGGCGCCGAACGCGGGCGAAGACATCATGAACTACGCCGCAAGCATCGAGAGCCGGATCTACAACCAGGAGGGCCGCGGCCTGATCCGGCGGCCGGAGGGGTTCACCGAAGCCGCGTACGAGGGCTTCAAGACCTTCTTCCGCGTGTTCGACGTGGAGTCGGTGGGCAACTGCGTCCGCTGCCATGTGCCGCCCACCTTCAGCGACTACTCCCTCCACGGCACCGGCAGCGGCCGCGGCCGCTTCAAGACACCGCCGCTGCGGAACCTGCCGCGCACCGACCCGTACCTCCACGACGGCAGCGCCGCCACGCTGGAGGAGGTACTCCAGGGCCACATGGCACTGGCCGAGGCGGCCCGTGGCGAAGAGGAAGGCGTCGACCCGTTGTTCGGCGAAATCCGGATCTCGGAGGCCGACATCGAACCCCTGGTCCAGTACCTGCTCATTCTGGACGAGGTGGATCCCGCGAACTTCCGCTACTACCTGATCAACTTCGAGTGAGCACGCCGGAATCTCGCCCGCATCCGGTTGGCCTGCTCCTCGCCGCGCTGGTTCTCGCCGCGCCGCTCGCCGCCGACCCGACGCTGGAACGCACAGACGGCCTGCCGCCCGGCCTGCCTGAGTGGCTGTCGCCGTTGCTTGATCCGTCCGGCTACCGCGTGGTCCGGGACGAAGGCGAGCCGATCGAGTTCTGGTTCCCGCCCGCGCTGCCGATGCAGAACCCCTCAGCCGAACTCGGCGTCGAGTACCCCACCCTGCCGCCCGGCGGTCTGATCGGGATCGTCCGCACGACCGGGGGGTGGAGCACCTACAAGGCGCAGGTCGTGCCGCCGGGCACCTACACGCTCCGCTACGCGGTGCAGCCCGCCGACGGCGATCACACCGGGCAGACCTGGTTCCGCGACTTCCTGCTGCTCATTCCGCTCGCGCTCGACAGTTTCGATCCCTACGGCGTCCCCGAGCAGGAACCCCTGATCGAAGCGAGCAACACGATCATCGAGGGCGGCACCCATCCGATGACCATGGCGCTGTTCCAGAACTACGACGGCGTCGACGCCGCGGCGATGTTCTGGAACGACCTCGACCAGCCCACCCTGGCCGTGCCCCTGGGCGACGTCACCCTGGGCCTGGTCATCAAGGGCCAGGGCGAAGAAGTGCCCCTGTAGCGGGGCGCTCAGCGATTCCGCGTAAGCGGCACAAATCGCACCGGGATCACCCGGGTCCGGTTCACCGTCCCATCGGCCTGCTTCTCCAGCACAACGAGTTCCTGCCGGCCGCCCCGCGGCCCCACCGGCAGCACCAGCCGGCCGCCGGTCGCCAACTGCTCGATCAGCGGCTCCGGCACATGGTCCGGCGCCGCGGTGACGACGATGGCATCGAACGGCGCTTTCTCGGGCCAACCGGCGTAGCCGTCGCCGATCCGGGTCGTCACGTTCTCGTAGCCGGCCGCTTCGAGGTCCGCCGCTGCCCGCAGCCCCAGCGGTTCGACGATCTCGATCGTGTAGACGTGCTCGACGATCTCGGCCAGGACTGCGGCCTGATAGCCCGAACCGGTTCCGATCTCCAGCACCTTGTGCGCCGGATCCGGCGCGGCTAGCTCCGTCATCAGCGCCACGATGTAGGGCTGCGAGATCGTCTGCTGCCAGCCGATTCCAAGCGGCGAGTCACGGTAGGCCCAGGCCCGCATCTCCTCCGGCACGAACAAGTGGCGCTCCACCTTCTCCATCGCTTCGATCACGTGAACGTCGCGCACTGGCGGCCGGCCGTCCCGGGGCTCGGCGATCGTGTCGCGCACCATGCGCCGCCGCAGCTCGGCGAAGTCGACCGACTCCTGGGCCGAAGCCGTGCAGCCGGCGAAGCCAAGCGCGGCAGCGGCGACGGCGACGGCGCGTTGGGGAATCGGACCGCGCCGGAAACCGGCGTGTAGCCTTCGCAGGCTTTTCCCGACACTGCCTCCAACCGAGATCCGCGTCATCGTCTCTCCCGCCACTCCAGCCGTCAGCCTGTGGAGCCGACCGGGCCTCCAAGCGTACATGGTGTCGCTGGCCTGCTCGAGCGCCGGCTTCGCCATGCAGCAGCTCCTGCTGGCGTGGCTGCTGATGACCGTGCTCGGCCTGCCAGCCGGCCGCGTTGGCACCCTGCAGGCGGCGGTCGGCCTTCCCGGCGTGATCATCATGCTCTGGGGCGGCGCCAGCGCGGACCGCACGGACGCCAGGACGACGCTGACCCGCGTGTTCGGCGCCGCCGCGCTCGTCCCCCTCGGTCTGGCGCTGGCGCTGGAATTCGGCGAACTCAACGTGTGGACCGTCACCGCCTGGGGTCTCGGCCTGAGCGCCGCGCTGTCGTTCTCGAGCCCGGCCCAGCAGGCCGTGCTGAACCGGATCGCCGGGCGCGACCTGCAGCGGGGCGTCACCGCAACCACCGCAATCACCATGTTCACCTACATGGTCGGCCTGGCCGCGGCCGGCCAGCTCGACCGCATCGGCCTGCGGCAGGTGTTGCTGGCACAGTGCCTGTGCCTCGCCTTCGCCGCACTCTGGATCCGGCGGATCGGATCGCAGCCCTTGAACGACGGCGAGCCCGCGGAGCCCGCATGGCGCCAGATCCTCGAGGGCTTCAAGGCCTCCTACCGGCAGCGCGCCGTATTCGACGCGATGACGGTGAACTTCGTCTCCAGCATCTTCAACGCCGGCGCCTTCCTGACCGTGTTCCCCTTCATCGTTCGGCAGGTCTACAACGGCGACGCGGAGCTGCTGTCCTGGCTGATGATCGTCTTCTTCGCCGGCGCTGTCATCTCGAACCTGATCATGCTCCGGTTCATGCCGTTCCAGCATCCCGGCCGCTGGTTCGTCGTGCTGCAACTCTCCCGGATCGTCGTCCTGTTCCTGCTCTGGATCCAACCGGCCTGGTGGCTGGTCGTGGTCGCCCTGATTGCCTGGGGCCTGAACATGGGCGTCACGACCACCCTGGCCCGAGCGATCGTCCAGGAAGCCGCCGAACCCCAGACCCGTGGCCGCGTCATGTCCGTCTTCGGTCTCGGCCTACTCGGCAGCCCGCTGATCGGCGCCGTCATCCTGGGCACGATCGTCGAGCGCTACGGCGCCCTCGCCGGCCTCGTCCCCGGCATGGCGGCGTCGGTGCTGCTGTTCGTCTACAGCATGGCGGCGACCGGGCTGTGGCGGTATCGATCGACCTAGTCTAGCGCCGGTCCCGGGTCAGCGGCGGGAGGTGCACCTGCAGCACGGAAGTCCGCTCCACAGAACCGTCGGCCCGCTTCTCCAGGACCTGGAGTTCCTGCATTCCATCCGGAGGCCCCACCGGCGCCACGAGCTTCCCGCCCACTGCAAGCTGATCGATCAGCGGCTGCGGCACGGGATCGACTGGCGCCTTGACGACGATCGAGTCGAACGGTGCGAGCTCGGGCCAACCCTGGTAGCCGTCATCGATCCGGACCGTCACATTGCCGTAGCCAAGGTCGCCCAGAGTGGCGGCCGCCCGTACGGCCAGGGGCTCAACGGGCTCGATCGTGTAGACGTGGCCCGCCATCTCGGACAGCACGGCAGCCAAGTAGCCGGAGCCGGTACCGACCTCCAGAACCTTGTGGTCGGGAACAGGCACCGTGGGTACGGTAAACGCTGTCCGCCAGAAGCGTGGGGCTGATCTCCTCCCTGATGCCGGACCACATCTGGCGCGGCAGAGTGCGCTGCTCCAGGCCGCCCATGAAGAGGACGATCACGAGTTCGTCGAACGAGGCGGCGAAGGCGAACAGCGAGCCCGAGATGACGCCCGGCAGGATCAACGGCAGTTGCACGCGGCGGAACGCGACCAGGGGGTTCGCCCCCAGGTTCGCCGCGGCGCGCATGACGGTCCAGTCGAAGCCCGCCAGCGTCGCGCTCACGGTGATCACGACGAAGGGCGCTCCGAACACGGCGTGCGCGAGGATGATCCCGATGTAGGTCTGAGAGAGACCGAGACTCGAGTAGAAGAAGAACATGCCGACGCCGGCGATGATCACCGGCGTGATCATGGGCGAGATGAGGAGCGCCGAGACCATTCGGCGACCCGGCATCGCCGGATGGGCGAGTCCCAACGCCGCTGCCGCGCCCAGCACGGTGGCGACGACGGTCGCCGAGATGCCGATGATCAGGCTGTTCAGGATCGGGCGCGTCCACTCGTCGCCGTCGAAGATGCTCCGGTACCAGCGCAGCGAGTACGCCTTGGCAGGGCGAGACCGGCGGCACGCATCCGCGGCCCGAGCCTCCGCCGCCAGATCGGCCGAGCAGCCCTCGTCGCGCCACCCGGGTTCCCAGGGCGGAAGCCGCCAGGCTTCCGCAGCCCAGGGGCGCCGCTACCACTCTTCCTCGCCCTCGGCGAGTTCCTCCGGCGCCAGCGCCCGCCAATCGAGTGCCGCCCAGCCGATCGTGACGCTGTCCCCCGGCAGCACCGCGCCGTGGCCGGCGACGTTCGGGATCTTGGCGATGAAGTCCGAGCAACCGCCCACCTTCATGCGCACGCGCAGGTGGTCGCCGAGGAAGATCATGTCGTCGATGCGGGTTTCGACCTCGTTCCGGTAGCGGCCCGGCCCCGGCGAAACCGCAACCCGCTCAGGTCGGATGACAACAGTCGCGCGCGCTCCCGGTGGACAAAGCCCCAGACTCATCGCCCTGACCCTGAAGCCCCCGACATCGACCTCGCAGGCGCCGTCGCCCTCGCTCACAACGACTCCGTCCAGGCGGTTGTTCTCGCCGATGAAACGGGCGACAAAGGCCCGCTCGGGTTCCTCATAGAGGACCTCGGGCGGCGCCGCCTGTTCGATCATGCCGTTGTGGAACACCGCCACCCGGTCGGACAGCGTCATCGCCTCCTGCTGGTCGTGGGTGACGTAGACGACGGTCACCCCCAGGGCCGAGTGGATACGCCGGATCTCGTACTGCATCTCCTCGCGCAACCGCCGGTCGAGAGCGCCCAGGGGTTCGTCCATCAACACCAGTTCGGGTTCGAAGACGAGGGCACGGGCAATCGCCACGCGCTGCTGCTGGCCGCCCGAGAGTTGCGCGGGTCTCCCTATCCTCCAGGCCCTCGAGCTGCACCAAGCTGAGCGCCCGCTCGACGCGCTCCCGGCGCAGCGCCGGCTCGACTCCGCGGACCTCGAGCAGGTTGCGGCCGTCGTAGCTCTTGTCTACGCCAACGAACTCAACGTGGGGGACGGCGCTGTCACCGCGCTCGTCAGGGGCCGGGACGTCCACGGGGGGCCGTCACTATACTTGTCACTTGCCGATTCAAGTCAGTCAGGTCAGCAGATGACCACGCAGGCCACCACGGACGAGACCCCTGCCGGCCGCACTGGAACCGGGACACCCGCGGATGAGGTCATCGATTTCCGGACGGCGCCGGACCGGTACAGGCACTGGCGCTTCGAGATCGCACCGCCGCTCGCCTTCCTGACCCTCGACGTCGACGAGCAGGCGGGGCTCAGGCCCGGCTACCAACTCA
Source organism: Candidatus Multivorans sp. (assembly GCA_965238135.1). Classification (GTDB taxonomy): domain Bacteria; phylum Acidobacteriota; class Thermoanaerobaculia; order Multivoradales; family Multivoraceae; genus Multivorans. Next base: position 2,206,054 of record OZ250177.1, read on the forward strand.
AGCAGAACTCGTACGACCTGGGTGTCGACTTCGAGCTCTACGACGCGACCCAGCGGCTCCGCTTCGAGCACCCGGAGGTCCACGCCGTGGTGCTCCGCTCCGGCAGGGACCGGATCTTCTGCGCCGGCGCGAACATCGGCATGCTCGGCGGCTCCTCGCACCAGTTGAAGGTCAACTTCTGCAAGTTCACGAACGAGACCCGCCTGGGGATCGAGGACGCAAGCCGGCACTCGGGCCAGCGCTACCTGTGCGCAGTCAAGGGCTCCGCGGCAGGCGGCGGCTACGAACTGGCGCTCGCCTGCGACCGCATCCTGCTCGCTGACGACGGCAGTTCCGCGGTCTCCCTGCCGGAGGTGCCTCTGTTGGGCGTCCTGCCCGGCACCGGCGGACTGACTCGTCTGCTCGACAAACGCCATGTCCGACGCGACCTGGCCGACCTCTTCTGCACGCTCGAAGAGGGCGTGAAGGGCCGGCGGGCGGTGGACTGGAACCTGGTCGACGAGCTGCTTCCGCGGTCCTCCTTCGACGACGACGCTGCCGCACGCGCGCAGGATATGGCCGCAGAGAGCGACCGCCCCCCAGAGGCCGGCGGGGCGGCTTGGCCCGCGATCGAACCGGCGTTGGGAACCGACACGCTCACCTACTCCACACTGAGGGTCGAGTTCGACCGCGCGCTCGGCGTGGCCCACCTGACCGTCCTCGGGCCGACCGCGCCGCCGCCCGCGGGCGCCTCCGCCGCACTCGCCGAGGGCGCCGTCTTCTGGCCCCTCACCCTGGCCCGCGAACTCGACGACGCCCTGCTCCACCTGCGGCTGAACGAGACCCGGATCGGGCAGGTCGTGATCCGCTCCCAGGGCAAGCTGGCCGCGGTCGCCGCTTTCGACACGCTCCTACAGCGCGACCGCGAGCACTGGTTCCTGCGCGAAGTCCTGCTGTACTGGAAGCGGGTCCTCAAGCGGCTCGATCTCACTGCGCGCAGCGTCTTCACGCTGATTGAGCCCGGAAGCTGCTTCGCCGGCTTCCTGCTGGAACTGGCACTGGCCGCGGACCGCTCCTACATGTTCGAAGCCGAGGCCGAGGACGGCACCCCGGCGCCGTGCATCCAGCTCGGCGAGTTGAGCTTCGCCGCGCTCCCGATGCCGAACGGCCTGAGCCGGCTCGAGACCCGCTTCCTTGGCCGACCGGACGCCGTAGATCACCTTCGCGAGCTGGTCGGCAAGCCGCTGGACGCCGAGGCCGCCGAACGCGCCGGCCTGGTCACCGAGGTGCTCGACGACCTGGACTGGGACGACGAGGTCCGCATCGCTCTCGAGGAACGCTCCAGCTTCTCGCCCGATGCACTGACCGCGATGGAAGCGAACCTCCGCTTCCCCGGTCCCGAGACCATGGAAAGCAAGATCTTCGGCCGCCTGAGCGCGTGGCAGAACTGGATCTTCCAGCGTCCGAACGCGGTCGGCGAGGAGGGAGCGCTCCGCCTTTACGGCACCGGCCGCCGGCCCCGCTTCGACCGCGAGCGCGTGTAGCAGCCCGTGACCAGGACCCACTACCCTCCCCCGGAGCACACGAACCGATGACGACCCTCGACGGCACTGTCGACTACGACGTTCTGATTCCGAACAACGTCGCCCTCGCGTCGGACGCCCGCGTCCGCCGCGGCCTCGAGCGCTGGCATCCCGGCTACATCGACTGGTGGATGGACATGGGGCCCGACGGCTTTCAGACCTCCAACGTCTACCTGCGGACCGCGGTTCGGGTCGAGTCGAAGGGCAGCGACAAGTGGGCGGTGTTCGACTACGTGAAGATGCCCGAATACCGCTGGGGCATCCTGCTGGCGCCCCAGGCCGAGGAGCGGAAGATCCCCTTTGGCCGGCACTGCGGCGAACCGGCCTGGCAGGAGATCCCGGGCGAATACCGGGCCATGTTGCGGCGCCTGATCGTGATCCAGGGCGACACCGAGCCGGCGTCCGTCGAGCAGCAGCGCTACCTGGGCAAGACGGCGCCCTCGCTCTACGACATGCGGAACCTGTTTCAGGTGAACGTCGAGGAAGGCCGGCACCTGTGGGCAATGGTCTACCTGCTGCAGAAGTACTTCGGCCGCGACGGCCGGGAGGAGGCTGGCGAACTGCTGCGCCGGCGCTCCGGCTCGGACGATGCCCCGCGCATGCTCGGCGCCTTCAACGAAGAGACCCCGGACTGGCTGTCCTTCTTCCTGTTCACGTTCTTCACCGACCGCGACGGCAAGATGCAGCTCGAATCACTCGCTCAATCCGGCTTCGACCCGCTTTCGCGCACCTGCCGCTTCATGCTCACCGAGGAGGCGTTCCACATGTTCGTCGGCGAGAGCGGCGTCACCCGGATCGTCCAGCGCACCTGCGAGGCGATGCAGGAGGCCGGTATCGACGATCCGACCGACATCGAGGCGGTGCGCGCCCTGGGCGTGATCGACCTGCCGACGATCCAAAAGAAGGTGAACCTGCACTACTCCCTGACCCTCGACCTGTTCGGTTCCGAGCTGTCGACGAACTCCGCCAACTTCTTCAACGCCGGCCTCAAGGGCCGCTTCCGCGAGCACCGGCTGGAGGACGACCACCGGCTGCACGACGCCACCTACGGCATCCCCGAACCCGCGAACGGCAGCGCCGCCACGGTCGACTCAAACGGCGCCTGGAAGGTCGTCCAGCACCCCGCGCTCAACGCGCTCAACGCGCGCCTCCGCGACGACTTCACCGACGACTGCAACCTCGGCGTCGGCCGCTGGAACAAGGCGATCAGCCAGTCCGGGGTCGACTACGAGATCAGCCTGCCCCACGTCGCCTTCCACCGGCAGATCGGGGTCTACCGCGACCTGCACCCGACGCCCGAGGGCGAGTTCGTGACCGAGGACGAGTGGGAAAGGCGCCGCGGCGACTGGCTGCCCGACGACAGCGACCGCGCCTTCATCGAATCGCTGATGAAGGCCGAGTTCCGGCCCGGCCACTACGCTTCCTGGATCGCCGAACCGAGGATCCGGATCAACCACAAGCCCGGCGACTTCGAGTGGGTCAAGCTGGCTGAGGCGTAGTCTGCCGCGAAGTCCGGGTACTGACCCCGGCGCCCCGATCTACCGCCTGCAGCCTCCCGCGAACCCGGCTGGCGCTCCGGGCGCCAGCCGGGTTTCATGCGTGCGCCCGTCAGCGGGCGCACGCATGAAACGCGGTGGTGTCGGTGATCGCCGGCGCCGGCGGGCCGCCCTCGTGCTCGTATGCCCTGGCCCGACCTGTCACCGTGTCCGTCACCGTGATCCGGTAGCCGAGGTCCGTCGTCGCCGCGCCGAAGACCCAGAAGTGGCCGTTGGTCGAACAGCCATCCAACACCTTGACCAGGATCTCCCAGTTGCTGAGATCGAAGAACCAGAACAGAGCGGAGTCATTCGTTCCCGCATGAGCCACCCGGGCGGGTCCGCTCCGACCGTCCCTCCACCACCACACAGCCCGCACTTCGTACCGGGAATCCTGCAGGCAGCGCGTTTCCGCATCCGGCTTGCAGGTGCCGGCCGGGTCGTTCGCCTCAACGAGCACGTCATGGGACACGATCGATGACGTTTCGCCGTCCGACACGGTCAGGGACACTCGGTAGAAACCGGGAACGGCCCAGGCGTGCCGGGGCCGCTCAGCCGACGAAGTCGTGCCGTCGCCGAAGTCCCAGTGTCGAGTGGCTACCTCGCCGGTGCTGGTGTCCGTGAAGGACACTTCAACGCCCGTCCGTTCGCGGTACAGGCCATCCACGCATGTCGCATCCGCCGTGAAGCCGGCCGTCGGCGGGCCACTGGACGACGGCTCCTGGTCGGAAGGCTGGATCCTCAGACAGGTGTCACTGCCGCGCACCTTCCGGTTGGGGTCGTCGCCGACCGCCGTGTGGTTCAGGACGGCATCCGTCACTCCGTCGACCAACCGTATTGCGCCGCTATTCAGGCGAAGCGCATTGGCGGAAATGCTCACGCCGTCCTCGTCCCGGTCACCCGGTTGCACCGTGTAGCCAAAAGAAAGCGCTGGAGACGGTTGCGGACCGGGGAAGTACGCCGCAAGCCTTGTCGCGTCACCGATGGTCAGCGCCACCTGCGGTCCGCCCTCCACGGTCACGGCCTTGTCGAACTGAACGACCAGTTCGATGTCCTCACCGAGTTCGTAGGTCTCACCTTGCAAGGGGTAGCCGCGGAAGGAGATGCTGCCCACCTTCGGCGCGCTGGAGGGACCGCCATCGACCTTGCGGCTGGGGTCGGGGGCGAGCCCGGCGTGAGTCAGCACCGCTTCGACAGACCGGTCGACAGCCGCCACGATGACTCCGCCGTCGCCGAGGCGAAGCGCATTGGCCGGAACGCTGATTCCGTCGGTGTCCCGATCACCAGTCCCTACCATGTATTCGAAATACTGGGTATAGAACCCACAAGGCGGGCATCGCGGGACGTCGTATCGCGGGGAGAGGTCCGCGAATCTGGTCTGACGGCCGATAGCCAGGGCCAAGCGTACGTCCGTGGACGCGACCACAGTCCTGTTGAACGCGACCGCAAGCCGAATCCGCTCACCGAACTCGTAGGTGTCGCCATCCAACGGCGAGTTCTCGAAGGCAATGCTGCTTACGGCCGGTGCCGTGAAGCGGCTTCCGTCGACCCAATGGGTTGCCTTGTCTGGTACGCCGACATGGGTCAGCACGGCGTCGATGACACCGTCAGGCGAGGCCCTGATCGACCCGCCGTTCAGCCGGATGGCGTCGGCCGGGATGCTGATCCCGTTCGTGTCCCGGTCCACCGCCTGCACTGTGTAGCGGAAGGACAACTTATTCGTCCAGATAATGTTGTGAGAGTAGGTGGCCCACCTGGTCTGATCGCCGACGATCAGCGCCAGTTGCGGACTGCCGGTAACATTCACGCGCGCGGTGAAGTCGACCGCCACTTCGACCGTCTCGCCGCGTTCGTAAGTACCATTGACTTCCGGGTAGCTGCGGAAGGAGATGCTGCTCACCATCGGCGGCTCGTCCCCGGCCGAAGTCGGAAGCCGGAGCGCATCCTGAGCGGCCGCCGAAGCGCCGCCAGCCAAGCCGCCCAGCACGAAGGCGCCCAGCACCAAGGCGCAGGCAACCAGCCCTTCGACGAACTTTGCTGCTTGAGTCATCGACGACTCCAGGGTAGGCCTTCGGAGGCCCACTAAGGATACAGCCTGCCCACCTCCCAGAAGTCGCCGTCCCGCTCGTAGAAGGTCCGGTCGTGCAACCGGTGCTCGCGGGCAACCCAAAACTCGAAGCGCCGGGGCACGACCCGGAAGCCCGTCCAGTGCGGCGGACGGGGCACCTCGCGGTCCGCGAAGCGCTCGGAGACCCGCTCAAAGTCGGCGAGAAGCTGCTCGCGGCTTTCGAGCCGGCGGCTCTGCTGGGAGGCCCAGGCGCCGAGCTGGCTGTTCCGGCTGCGGGTGACGAAGTAGGCGTCTGCCTCGGCGTCGCCTATCAGCTCGGCGCTGCCGAAGATCGACACCTGCTCCTTCGGCTCGGGCCAGAAGAAGTTCAGGCTCACGTCCGGCCGAGCCAGGATCTCCCGGCCCTTCCGGCTCTCCAGGTTCGTGTAGAAGACGAAGCCGGCTCGGTCGAAGTGCTTGAGCAGCACGACGCGCGACGACGGGCGGCCTGAAGCGTCCGCGCTTGACACGACCATCGCGTTCGGCTCGGCAATGCCGGTCGCCGCAGCCCGCTCGTAGAGGTCGCGGAATCGTTCGAAGGGGTCGTTCATCGTCATGGCAGAACTCTGACCTATCCCGCCCGGCTCGCCAACATCCTGCGGCCTCGACGACAGAGCGTCAGATGCGTGGCAGGACCTCGTCCGTGAACAGCACGAACGAGCTGTGACTGAGCGGGGCGCAAAGAAGATAGTCGAGGTGGATCTCCTCCTTGAGGCGCGTGATCTCGTCGACCAGTTCGTCCGGAGTGCCGTACAGGATCACTCCGTTCAGGTAGCGGTCGACTGCCGACTGATCGACCCTGTCGATGAACACCTCGTCCATCGACAGTTCTCCAAGCTCCCGGTTGAGCCTGCTCTCGACCCGGGCCGCGCGCACGCCCTTCTTCTGGTGCGAACCGACGGTCCACTCGGCGCCCTGCCGCGCGATCCGCTCCGCTTCGGCGCGGGTCGGCGCGCAGGCGATCAGGCGCGCCATCGGGATCTCCCGGCCCTCGATCGTGTGTCCGTGCCGGTCCAGGATCTGGCGGTAGAGTTCCCGCTTCTCGCCGATCCGGCTGTGCGTCGAGTGGGGGTCGAGCATGATCGAGAAGCCGTTCTCGGCCGCCCAGGTCATCGACTCCGGCGACGACGAAGCCAGCCACACCGGCGGGTGCGGCTTCTGCGCCGGCTTCGGCAGCACCTCAACGTCGTGGCAGCGAAAGTGCTCGCCTTCGAAAGTAAAACGTTCCTCGGTCCAGGCGCCGATCACCGCCTGCACGTGCTCGCGGAAGACCTCGTAGCTCTGCTGCGGATCGACACCGAAAGCTCTGAACTCGCCTTCCTGGTAGCCGCGGCCGACACCCCAGTTGACCCGGCCGTTCGACAGCACGTCGAGCAACGCGACCTCTTCCGCCAACCGCAGCGGGTTGTAGAAGGGCGCCAGGGAAACACCGGTGCCGATGCGGAGGTTCTTCGTCCTCGCGGCGACGTGCGTGCCCATGATGTGGATCGACGGGCAGATGCTGAACGAGCTGAAGTGGTGCTCCGCAAGCCACACCGCGTCGTAGCCGTTCTGGTCCATGATGTCGATGCGCTGGAACGCACGGTGGTAGACGTCTTCCAGCGCGATACGCCGGTCGGGCCACGAGAAGAACTGGAGGACAGCGACCTTCATCGGCCGGCTATCGTCTCACAGATCGGCGAACGACTATTTCCGCCGCCGCTTGTAAACGTAGGACAACCCCTCCTCGGCGAACGCCCGGCAGGCTTTGTCCTTGAACTCGACCGCCTTGTCCCACTCCTCGATGTCGTAATAGTCGCGCTCGGCGACGACCCGGATTTCGCGTACCGTCCGCTCGTCGAGGTCGAGCCGTTCGGCGATCTCGCGATCGGACAGCCCGCGGCGCCGCTTCTCTCTCGGCAGGTGCTCGTGAATATCGACCTGGATCGAGTTCGACAGCTCCAGGATCTCCTCCCGGTGGCGGCGGTAGGTCTCCGGATCGATGAAGAAGAAAGCCATCGTCTACACCTCGCTCGCCTATGCCTTGTCCCGATGCTCGGCGCCGACCGGACACACCCGCATGCATTCCCAGCACTGGCCCTGGCTCTGGGCGGCATAGGTCATCGACCACAGGGTCTTCGTGAAATGGCTGGAGTAAAGGACCATCTTGCGGGCTTCGGGATCGTCCTGGTCGAGAGCCAGTTCGAGTCCCTTTTGGAAGCCCGGAATCCAGTGCGTGTAGACCCGGGAAGTGCAGCGCGCGGCGTCGTACCGGCGCTCGACCAGCCGGCCGTTCTCGATCCGCCCGTCCAGGCAACCGCCGTCGCCGAGCGGGCAGACCTTGGTGCATGGAGTGGCGCCCTCCGCTTCCCACATCTCGACGCAGGCGGGCGCCGGGCAGGCCGGCTCGGCCGGCTGGGGCGTGACCGGAAAGGGGTACGTGGTGATGATCGCCGAGTAGAAGAGCAGGCCGTACTCCGGGTGCAGCACCGGCCCGGCCAGGCTGCGGGAGCCGCAACCGGCGAGTTCCGCCGCCAGCGCCACGCTCAAGAAAGGCTGGTTGCCGCGACGCACACCCGGCGGCACGAACAGCGCGTAGAAGCCGAACTCGGCCTCGATGAACTTCGCCGTCTTGAGCCCGAGCGAGTTGATCCGGTCGCTGGTGCCCATCGTCTCCAGGTGCTCGTGGACCGGACTCGCCCAGTCCGCGGCCCGCGGCGGACTGCCGCCGACCACCACGACGCGGCGGGCGCCGGGCAAGAGGTCGCCGGGCCGGAAGCCCTCCGGCGCCTCGTCGAACGCCTCGGCGTCGGCGACGCCCCAGGCCAGCGCGCCGCCGCGCTCGACCGTCGCCGCAAGGCGGTTCAGGGCCGCCGCGGCTTCGTCCGCCGTCGGCTTGGGGGCCGCCCTCGAGACCGTCACTGCAGGCGCCTCTCACCCATGCCGACCGGGCACACCCGCATGCACTCGAAGCACTGGGCCACGCTCTCCTTGTAGTAGCTGAGCGACGACAGCGACTGGGTGAAGAAGTCGGAGTAGATCATCGACTTCCTCCGCTCCCGGTCCGCCTCCGTCGTGATCTGGACCAGGGACTTCTGGATCGAGCCGATGCCAAAGTTCATGGCGCGCGACGTGCAGCGTTCGCGGTTGTAGTACGAATAGCTGATCCGGCCATCCTCGTCGATGGCGCCGTCCAGGCAACCGCCCTCGTCCTTCGGACACGATGCGAGGCACGGCATCGTGCCCAGCTTCTCGTACATCTGGATGCAGGGTTTCGAAGGGCAGACGTCCTCCTCAAGCGGATGGTCAGGCTCGAGGTCGAGCGTCGTCACCAAGGCCGCGTAGTACAGGAGGCCATAGCGCGGATGCAGGATGATGTTCGCCGCCAGCGACCGCGTGCCCAGGCCCGCCAGCACCGCGGCCAGCATCATGCTCATCGGCGGGTTGTGCCCCGCGGTGGGCAGCGACGGCGCCTGGAGCGCGCGGTGGCCGTGCTCGCGCTCGATGAAGTCGCACATCACATGGATGGCCACGTTTTCTCGGAAGTCGTAACCGGTGATCTCCATCACCCGGTGATCGGGACTGCGCCAGGCACCGGCCGTCGGCCCCTGGTTGCCGGCGACGACCACGCTCTTCGCCCCCGGCAGCACGTCCTCCGGCCTGTGACCCTCTGGCACAAACTCGTTGAAGGCGCTGGCTGCCGCCACGCCGACCACCAGGGCCCCCGCGCCTTCGCCCACTTCGCGTACAGTCACCGTTCTCTGCTGTCGCGCATCCGGCATCGGAGATTGCTCCGGTAGTGTGCCCCTCGTGAACTACGGAGACGATAGCACCGGCACCCAGGACGGCCCGGAAGTAGTCAATCCTTGGGAGGAACGGAAAGACCGCGGCAGAGTGTCCGCCCTCGGCGCTTCTCTGGGTCTCCTGGCCACTGCTCCCCGGAGGTTCTTCGAGGGTACGAAGCCCGATGCCGGCATCTGGGGTCCGCTCCTCTTCGTGGGCCTGATCACCGTGGTTCTTGTTTTTCTTGACGGCGTGGTTCTCGCGATCCTCACCCTGACCCTTCCGGAACCGGCACTCGAACTCATCTATCGAATGGAACTCTGGACCGACCGGTCCGCGTTCTCCGGCCCTGACGAACTGCCGTTTGAGTTCGGGCCAGCCCTGAACGCCCTCATCTTCCTTCAGTCCCTTCTGCTCGTCCTTCCCGTCATCTTCGCCGCCACGCTGATCGTGATGTTGATCGTGGGCGCACTCGTCCACCTCCTTCTGGTCGTCACCCACACACGGAGGCCGCACGGAATCCGGGGTACCTGGGCCGCGATCTGCTACGCGAACGGCGCCAGCCTCCTCGGCATCGTTCCCGTCGCGGGCGATATCGCAGCGGTCGTTTGGACCGCAGTGCTGTTCGCTATCGGTCTTCGCGTCGTCCAGGGAATCGGAGCCATGCGCGCGGCGCTTCTGGCCCCGATCCTGCCCCTCTTGTGGTTCCTGGGTCTGCTGATCTCTCGCCTCGTTGAGGGCGCAGCTTCCTAGTAGAGTCTGGCGCCGCACCGGGGCCCAGGGGTGCCGGACCATGATCTGCCTGACACCGCCATGATCGACCAGCTCGACGAAATCGAAGCGCGGGTCTCCGCGGCGCTTCAAGCGGCCGGTAGACCGGAGGAACTCGAGGAGTGGCGCCGGGCGACGATCGGCCGCAAGGGGGAGGTCCAGTTGCTCACCCGTCGAATGGGCGACCTGGAGCCGTCGGAGCGCCCCGCCTTCGGTAAGCGGATCAACGAGATCAAGACCTCCCTTCAGGCCGCCTTCGAAGCGCGCCAGGAAGCTCTGCGGCGCGCGGCCTTGGACGTCGACGCCGGTGCCGACCGGATCGACGTCACCCTACCTGGTCGCAGGCCGGCGCTCGGGGGCCTTCATCCGTCGACCCTGGTCATGCGCCGCATCGAGCGCATCTTCGGCGACATGGGCTTCCAGACCTACCGCAGCCCGGATGTCGTCACCGACCAGTTGAACTTCGGCGACCTGAACATGCCGCCCGACCACCCCGCGCGCGACATGCAGGACACCTTCTACACGACGGACCCGGGCGTTGTGCTCCGGACCCACACCAGCGGCGGGCAGATCCTGGCCATGCATGAGCGCCACCCGGAGCCGCTGCGCGTCATCCTGCCCGGCATGTGTTACCGCAACGAGCAAATCACCGCCCGCAGCGAGATCCAGTTCCATCAGATCGAGGGACTGGCGGTGGGCCGCGCGATCACCTTCGCCGACCTCAAGGGCACACTGACCGAGTTCGCCAACCGGCTGTTCGGGGCCGGGCGTGGCGCGCGCTTCCGGGCCAGCTACTTCCCGTTCACCGAGCCGAGCGCGGAGATGGACATCGCCTGCTTCCTCTGCGACGGCGAGGGTTGCCAGTTGTGCAAGGAGATCGGCTGGCTCGAGATCCTCGGCTGCGGCATGGTCCACCCCACCGTGCTCAGGAACGGCGGCTACGACCCGGACGAGTGGAGCGGCTTCGCCTTCGGCATGGGGCCCGAGCGGATCGCCATGCTGCGACACGGGATCCGCGACATCCGCTACTTCTGGTCGAACGATCTGCGCTTCCTGCGCCAGTTCCAGCGCTTCGTCTGATGCGCGTTCCGCTTAGTTGGCTCGGCGACTTCGTCGAGGTGGCAGCCTCCCCCGAGGAACTCGCCGAGCTGCTCACCAACGCCGGCCTGGAGGTCAAGGCCATCGAGCGCTTCGGCGTCGACGGCGCCGAACTGCCCTGGCCCGAAGACCTGGTCATGGCGGCGAAGATCCTGCGCGTTGACCGGGTTCCCGACGCCGACCGTCTGGTGCTGGCGACCGTTGACTACGGCGCCGACTCCTCGCGGCAAGTAATCACCGGCGCGCCGAACCTGTTCCCCTATCTGGATCAGGACCTGGGCGCCGCCGATCTCTGGGGCGCCCTGCTGCTCGCCGGCGCCAGCTACCGCAATCCCTACCGCGACCTCAAGGTCACGCGGCTCAAGGCGAAGAAGCTGCGCGGCATCACCAGCGACGCGATGCTGTGCTCGGCGGCGGAGCTCGGACTGGGCGAGGACCACGAGGGAATCATCCTGTTCCAGCCGGCCGCGGAGTTGCCGGAACTACGGCCCGGCCGGCCCCTGGCCGAAGTGCTCGGCGACGTGGTGGTCGACATCGACGTGATCCCGAACATCGCCCGCTGCGCCTCGATCATGGGCGTAGCGCGGGAAGTGGCCGCACTCACCGGCGTCGCGTTCAGGCCTCCGGCAGTCCCACTGACGATGACGGGGCCGCCGATCGAAGGCCGGGTCGAGATCGCCACCGAGAACCCCGAACTCAATCCCCGCTTCGTCGCCCTGCTGATCGAGGGCATCGAACAGGGGCCGTCGCCCTACTGGATGCAACACCGGCTGCAGCTCGCGGGGCAGCGGCCGATCGGCAACGTGGTCGACATCAGCAACTACGTGATGCTCGAGATCGGCCAACCGAACCACACCTTCGACTACGACCTGCTGCGCCAGCGGGCGGAAGGCTACGCGGACGGCGGACCGGTGCGGGTCGTCACGCGTCTGGCGCGCGAAGGCGAGCGCCTGACGACGCTCGACGGTTCCGAGCGAAAGCTGCGCGCGAACCAGATCCTGGTCACCGACCCGGCCGGCGCGCTGAGTGTCGGCGGCGTGATGGGCGGTCGTGACAGCGAGATCGGTCCGGAAACCCTCAACGTCCTGCTCGAGGCCGCGGCCTGGGAGCCCCGCAGCATTCGGCGCACCCAGCGCCAACTCGGGGTCCACACCGAGGCGGGCTTTCGCTTCAGCCGCGGCGTCCACCCCAGCCAGGCTCTGCTCGGCGCCCGGCGGGCAGCGGAGTTGCTGCGGCTCCACGCCGGCGGCACGATTGCGAAGGGCATCGTCGACTACCACCCGCGGCCAGCGCCGCGCGTCACCGTCGACTTCGACCTCGGCTACCTGCGCCGGATCAGCGGTCTCGACCTCGGTGCGGAGGAGACCGCGGACCTGCTGCGGCGCCTGGAGTTCGAGGTCGAAACGCTCCGGGAAACGCCCGCTTCTCCACCCCTGGGAACGCGGGCGTCTCGCCCGCATCCGGCGGCCAGCGAGCCGCACTCAACGCTGGGCGTCACCGTGCCCGACCACCGTCTCGACATCGAGGGTCCGCACGACCTGGTCGAGGAGGTCTGTCGCATCTACGGCTACGACCGCATCCCCTCCACCGTGCTCAGCGACGTGCTGCCACCCCAGCGCGGCAACCGCGAACAGGCGTTCGAGGACCGGGTCAAGGACACCCTCGTCGATCTGGGGCTGCAGGAGGTCGTCAACTACCGGCTAACCACGCCGGAGGCGGAAGCCCGGATGCGTCCTGATGCGGGAGATCCACCGCCCTACGTCCGGCTCGCCAACCCCTCGACCCTCGACCGGGTCGTCATGCGGCGGAGCCTGCTTGCGTCCGTGCTGGAAGCGGCGGCGTCGAACAGCCGCTTCGAGGACCGGCTCGCCCTGTTCGAGGTCGGCCGCGTGTTTCCGGTGCGCGCGGGCGATTCACTTCCCGAGGAGCGGCAGCGGGCCGCCGTCGTCCTTACCGGCCCCCGTCGGAGCAGCCACTGGCAGGCCGACGCCGACAGCGACGACTGCTTCGACTTCTCCGACGTCAAGGGCGTGGTCGAGGCGCTCCTGGACCGGCTCGGCGTGGACGTCGAGTTCACCGCGCCGTCGGAGGAAGAGTCAGCGGCTGCCTTCCAGCCCGGCCGCGTCGCCGCGGTAAGGCTCGCCGGCGACCCGGAACCGATCGGCTGGCTGGGCGAAGTCCACCCGGCCGTCGCCGCCAACTTCGACCTTGAACCCGCGCCCGGGCAATCCGTCCTGGCCGCCGAGCTCGAACTTGACCGCATCCTCGGACACATCCCCGATTCACTCCAGATCGACCCTGTCCCCGTGTACCCGGAGGTCCGAGAAGACCTGGCCCTGATCGTCGACGAGGCGACGCCGGCGGCAGCGGTCGAAGCGGCGCTGCTCGCCGGCGGCAAGCCCCTGCTGTGCGCGGTCGAGCTCTTCGACGTCTTCCGCGGCGCTGGCGTCGGCGAGGGATCGAAGAGCCTCGCCTACCACCTCACCTTCCGCGCGCCGAACCGCACCCTGCGGGACCGGGATGTCAAGAAGCTGCGGGGGCGGATCCTCGGACAGGTAGGCCGGACGGTCGGCGCAACGCTGCGCGAGTAGCTGGCGCGGGCGGCCTCAAGCTCCGAGGCGGGACAGCAACGCCACGACTGCGTGCTCGACCCGGAGTGCCCGCGGTCCGAGGTTGACCGTTCGAGCACCGGCCTGGTCAAACAGAGCGAGTTCCTCATCGAGAAGGCCACCTTCGGGGCCAACGAGCAGCGCTGTCGGACCATCGACGCCGAGCGGGCAAGGCTCAGCGCCCGTCGCGTCGGCGACCAGCATGTCATCGTGGTTCCGCGCCAGGCCAGGCAGCGCCTCCACCAGGCCCCGGGGCCCGGCGAGGCACTCGATCTCCGGCAACACCGTGTCCCGCGCCTGCGCCAGGCCGAGCATCAGGTGGCGCCGCAGCGCCCCGGGCCGCATCACCGAGCTCTTCCAGTAGCTCTTCTCGACCCGGGCCGTGTGGACGAGCAGGATCCGCTTGACCCCCATGGCCGTAGCGCCCTGCAGGATTCGGCCCACGAACTTGGGCCGGGGCAGCGCCAGCACCAGGGTCACGGGCAACGGTGCCGGCGGCTCGTGATCGAGGGGTCCGAGTTCCAGCACAACGCGCTCGCGGTTCAACTCGACGATGTGCCCGCGGCCGATGCCGCCGCCGAGCCGGCCGACCTCCAGCGATTCGCCGACCTCCGCCCGCAGGACCTTGCGCACGTGCATGAGCCGCTCACCCCGAACCACCGCCCGTGCCGCCGAGCGCCGGCCGGATCCAGTCGCCGGATCGAAGTCGGCGTCCTCCAACAGAAGCAGGTTCATGCTGCTAAAGTCACGCGCTCAAACGACGCATAGAATTGCGTTCCAGAGACCACTGGCAGAGGAGGACGGAACCGTATGGCAGCAAAGAAGTTCCCGATCGAGGCCGGCCACATCATGATGTTCGCCCGCGCGGTCGGCGACCCGAACCCCATCTATCACGACGCCGACGCGGCGGCGGACACCGAGCCCGGCAAGGTCATCGCCCCGCCGACCTTCTATCAGGCGTCGGCACAGTACGACCCCGACTACTTCCTGCGCCCCAAGATCGGCGAACCGTGGTTCGGTTCCGGCAAGACGCCCACGGGCGTGCCGCCCAAGAGGACCGGCGGCGACGGCGGCACCGGCCTCCACGCCGAGCAACGTTACGAGTACTTCCGGCACGTGAGCCCGGGCGAGACGCTGACGCTCAAGGCCCGCCCCGGCAAGAGCTGGGAGCGGCAGGGCAAGCGCGGCGGCAAGCTCACGTTCAGCGAGAACATCACCGAGTACTTCGACGAATCCGGCGAACTCGTCGTGCGCGCCACCGGCGTCGGTGTGCGCACCGAGAAGGTCGTCGAGAGCGACTGAGAGGGGAACAGCGAATGGCACTTCAGGCAAGCAAGATCCAGGTCGGCGACACCCACGAGGCACAGATCGTCGACAACCTGTCCCGTACCCAGATCGTCCAGTACGCCGGCGCCTCGGGCGACTACAACCCGCTCCACTCCGACGAGATCTTCACCAAGGAGGTCGTCGGCTATAAGAGCGTCTTCGCCCACGGCATGCTGACGATGGGAATGACCGGTCGGATGGTGACCGACCTCGTTGGCGACGGCCGGCTGACCGCCTACGGCGTCCGCTTCACGGAGCAGGTGTGGCCGGGCGACACGCTGACCGCGACCGCTACGGTGGATGCGCTGCGCGAGCAGGACGGCAAGCACCTGGTCGACCTGTCGATCTCCACCGTCAACCAGGACGGCAAGAGGGTCATCATGGGGAAGGCCACGGCACGGGTCGACCCGTAGCCCCATGCGGGCGAGACGCCCGCGTTTCCAAGTGTGCGGGCAGGATGCCCGCGTTCCCCCGGGTGCTCCTAGTCGAGCACGTCGCTCACCGCGACCTGGCGCAGGGCGTGGTCGGCCAGCACCAGGGCCACCATCGCCTCGCCCATCGGGACGAAGCGCGGCAGCAGGCAGGGGTCGTGACGGCCCTTGGTGGCGATTGTCGTCGCCTCGCCGGCCCGGGTCACCGTGTCCTGGGGCTGCGGCAGGCTGCTGGTCGGCTTGACCGCGCAACGCAGCACGATCGGCTGACCTGAGGAGATCCCGCCCAGCATGCCGCCGTGGCGGTTGCTGCGCGTCGCTACCCGGCCGCCCTGCATCTCGAAGGGGTCGTTGTTCTCGCTGCCGCGGGCTGTAGCCACCCCGAAGCCGGCGCCGTACTCGACGCCGAGGACCGCCGGCAGGCTGAACAGCGCCTTGCCCAGGTCAGCCTTCAGCTTGTCGAACACCGGCTCGCCCCAGCCCGGCGGCACGCCGGTGGCCACAAGTTCGGAAATGCCCCCGATCGAGTCGCGCTGCGACCGCATCCGCTCGATCAGCTCGGCCATCCGGGCCGCCGCTTCCTGGTCCGGGCAACGCACCGGGTTCGCCTCGACCTGGTCGAGTGTCACCGCCGCGGGATCGTCGATCCGCGCCTCGATGTCGCCGATCTGCCTCACGTAGCCGACGATCCCGACGCCCCAGCGTTCCCGCAGCAGCTTCTTCGCCACCGCCGCCGCGGCCACCCGCACCGAGGTCTCGCGGGCGCTGGAGCGGCCGCCGCCCCGGTAGTCGCGAAAGCCGTACTTCGCGTCGAACGTGTAGTCGGCGTGGCCCGGGCGGTACTTGTCCTTGATCTCGCTGTAGTCCTTCGGCCGCTGATCGCGGTTCTCGATCAGAAAGGCGATGGACGTGCCGGTCGTGCGGCCTTCGAACACGCCAGACAGGATGCGGGCCTCGTCCGGCTCCATGCGCTGTGTGGTCAGCTTCGACTGCCCGGGCCGGCGACGGTCGAGGTCCGGCTGCAGGTCCGCCTCGGAGAGCTCGAGCCCCGGCGGCACGCCGTCCAGGATGCCGACGTACCCCGGTCCGTGGCTCTCGCCGGCGGTCGTCAGCCTCAGCGCCGTCCCGAACGTGTTCCCAGCCATGACACGGGCACTCTGCCACAGCCGGCGTGGCGGCTACATGCCGGGAACGATCTGGCTCGCTTCGATCTCCAGGTCGAGGCCGGGAACGGTCAGCCGATCGCTGCCGGAGTGGGTGGACGACTCGGCATAGCCGTCCGGCCCGGGTGAGCGATACGTCTCGACGCAGCTCGCTTGGAGATCCACCACCCAGACCTCGGGCACCCCGTGACGGGCGTAGAGCGGTAGCTTGACGTCGCGATCGAAGTCGAGACTCGATTCCGCAACTTCGACCACCAGGTGCGTGTCCTTCGGCTCGGGATGGCGGCCCCTGTAGGAATCCGCCCTCCAGGCGAGTACCGCCAGGTCGGGCTGCGGCTCCGTCGACTCTTCCAGCCGCAGTGGATCCTGCACACTGATGACTGCTTGCCGGCCCGCGGCTCGGAAGAGCATGCCGGCAAGCGCCTTGACGCAGCCCGCATGCCGGCTGCCGATAGGTGACATCACTAGGATTTCTCCCGCGATCAGTTCCACACGGTCGTCTTCGCCAAGGATGCCGGCCTGCGCCATGGCGTAGTACTCCTCTACGGTAAACAAGCGTTGTGCGGGCGGCCCCTCGTGCATCCGGATGATCGTTCCCTCGATCAGTTCCACGTTCTCTTCGCGGCGAAGGATGCCCGCCCGCGCCATCGCGTAGTACTCGTTCACGTTGAACAGCCGTTTGGCCGGCGCCCTGCCCGCCAAACCTTGCTCCCGCTCACGCGCCGCGACGGTCATGCTTCGATCATAGCGAGCCGAATCGGGCGTAGACTGGTCGGTCATGCAGATGTCGACTGCCTCCGCCCCCTTCGAGTCGCCGCCCATCGACGCCGTCGGCGTCGAGGAACGCGTCGCCCGGCTGTGCTCCCGCTCCATCAAGAAGGAGGCCAAGCTCCAGGCGCTCCACCTGACCCTGTCGATGATCGACCTGACGACGCTGGAGGGCGCCGACTCGGAGGGCAAGGTGCGGCAACTCTGCGCCAAGGCACTGCATCTTCACGCGGCACTGCCCGACCTGCCCCACGTGGCCGCAATCTGCGTCTACCCCGCCCTGGTCGGGGTCGCCAAGCGTGCGCTCGAGGGCAGCGGCATCGCGGTCGCCTCGGTCGCCACCAGCTTCCCCGCCGGCCAGGCGCCGATCGAGATCAAGCTGCTGGAAGTCCGGCGCGCCGTCGAAGCCGGCGCCGATGAGGTCGACATGGTGATCTCCCGCGGCCGTTTCCTGGCCGGCGATCTCGCCTACACCGCGGACGAGATCGCCGCGGTCAAGGAGGCCTGCGGCGAGGCCCACCTCAAGGTCATCCTCGAGACCGGCGAACTCGGCACGCTGGACGCGGTGCGCCGCGCCTCCGACCTGGCGATGCGCTCGGGCGCCGACTTCATCAAGACCTCGACCGGCAAGATCAAGCCCGCCGCCACGATGCCGGTGGTGCTGGTCATGCTGGAGGCGATCCGCGACCACTACCTCCGCACCGGCCAGCGAATCGGCATGAAGCCCGCGGGCGGCATCTCCACCGCCAAGGACGCGATCCGGCACCTGGTCATGGTGCGGGAAACGCTCGGCCAGGACTGGCTCGACCCGAGCCTCTACCGGTTCGGAGCGAGTTCGCTCGCGAACGACGTCCTGCGCCAGATCGTCAAGCAGCGGAGCGGCATCTACCAGTCCTTCGACGACTTCTCCCTCTGAAGGAGGTGACGAGAGTTCATGACCAACAGCACTGCGTTCGCCGGAAGAGCATCCGCTGAAATCGCCCCACTGCGTCTGGGCGGCAGCGACGGCTGGGGCTATGCGCCCGCGCCCGAGTCGACCGACCACGTCGAGTTGCGCGACCGCTACGGCCTGTTCATCGACGGCGAGTTCACCGACGCCGCCGACGGCCGGACCTTCGAGACGACGAACCCGGCGACCGAAGAGAAGATTGCGGACGTTGCGCTGGCGGGCGAAGCCGACGTCGACCGCGCGGTGGCGGCGGCGCGCCGGGCCTACGACGACGTGTGGTCGCGACTGGCGCCAAGCGAGCGCGGCAAGTACATCTACCGCGTCGCCCGCGTGCTGCAGGAGCGCGGCCGCGAGATGGCGATCACCGAGTCCCTCGACGGCGGCAAGCCGATCCGCGAATCGAGGGACGTCGACATCCCGCTCGCGGCGGCGCACTTCTTCTACTACGCCGGCTGGGCCGACAAGCTGGACTACGCCTTCCCCGGCCGGGGCGCCCGGCCCCTCGGGGTCGCCGGCCAGGTCATCCCGTGGAACTTCCCGCTGCTCATGGCGGCCTGGAAGATCGCGCCGGCGCTGGCGGCCGGCAACACGGTCGTGCTCAAGCCCGCCGAGACGACCCCGCTCACGGCGCTCAAACTGGCCGAGATCGTCCGTGACGCCGGCCTGCCGCCCGGGGTGGTCAACATCGTCACCGGGGCCGGCGAAACCGGCGCCGCAGTGGCGCAGCACGACGGCGTCGACAAGGTCGCCTTCACCGGCTCCACCGAGGTCGGCAAGCTGATCCGGCACGCGCTCGCCGGCAGCGGCAAGCACTACACCCTGGAACTCGGCGGCAAGGCGGCGAACCTGGTGTTCGAGGACGCCGCCATCGACCAGGCCGTCGAAGGCATCGTCAACGGCATCTTCTTCAACCAGGGCCACGTCTGCTGCGCCGGCTCGCGCCTCCTGGTCCAGGAATCCGTTGCCGACGAGGTGATCTCCAAGCTGAAGGACCGGATGGAGACGCTGATCGTCGGCGACCCGCTGGACAAGAACACGGACATCGGCGCGATCAACTCGCGCGCCCAGCTCGACAAGATCGAGGAGTACTTGGGTATCGGCGAGAACGAAGGCGCCGAGCCGTTCCAGACCTCGTGCCCGGTACCCGAGCGCGGCTACTGGTGCCGTCCCACGCTGTTCCTGCACGCCTCGCAGTCCCACCGCGTGGTCCAGGAGGAGATCTTCGGCCCGGTGCTGGCGGTGCAGACGTTCCGCACCGTCGACGAGGCGATTGCGATGGCGAACAACACTCCATACGGCCTCTCGGGCGGCGTCTGGAGCGACAAGGGCGCCAAGGCGTTCCGGGTCACGAGCCAGATCCGGGCCGGCGTGCTGTGGGCCAACACCTACAACAAGTTCGATCCCACCTCTCCCTTCGGCGGCTACAAGGAGAGCGGCATCGGCCGCGAGGGCGGCCTCAGCGGCCTGCAGGCCTATCTACAGCCGGAGGAGGCGGCATGAACGACTCGCGACCCGCCATCACGACCGACCGCCTGCCGGTGCTCAAGACCCACAAGGTCTACATCGGGGGCAAGTTCCCGCGCTCCGAGTCCGGCCGCTTCGACCGGGCCCTGGCGCCGGACGGTCGGCCGATGGCCAACATCTGCCGCTGCTCACGCAAGGACGTGCGGGACGCGGTGACGGCGGCGCGTCAGGCACAGGCCGGCTGGGCCGCGCGCTCGGCCTACAACCGCGGCCAGATCCTCTACCGGATCGCCGAGATGCTCGAGGGCCGCAGCGCTCAGTTCGAGGCCCTGCTCGCGGCCGGCGGCGCCAGCCCGGAGGCCGCGACGGCCGAGGTTCAGGCCGCCGTCGATCGACTCGTCCACTACGCGGGATGGACGGACAAGTTCCAGCAGATCTTCTCGAGCGTCAACCCGGTCGCAACGAAGCACTTCAACTTCTCGATCCTCGAGCCCATGGGCGTGGTCGGCGTGCTGGCGCCCGCATCGCCTCTGCTCGGCCTCGTCTCGGCCACCGCCCCCGCGCTCGCCGGCGGCAACACGACCGTGGTGCTGGTCACGGGCAGCCAACCCCTGCCCGGGGTAACTTTCGCCGAAGTCCTCAACTCCTCCGACGTGCCCGGCGGCGTCGTCAACATCCTCACCGGCCGCCGCGACGAGATGCTCCCCCCGCTCGCCGCCCACCGTGACGTCGACGCCCTGCTCCTCTGCTCCCCCGACCCGGATGTCGGCAAGTCCGCCGAGATCGAGGCCGTCCACAACCTGAAGCGCGTCCTGGTTCGCCGCCACAAGGACTGGGCGGAAGTCCAGAGCCCCTACGAGATCACCGACCTCCAAGAAGTGAAGACGACATGGCATCCGATCGGGAGTTGAGCACCGGTGCGACCTCGCGCTCCGGAAACGAGAACGGCGCTGGTACAGAGTCCACTGGCGTGCCCCCTGCGCCGCCCCAAGGGAACGGGGATCACGAGATGGAACTCCCGCTCCACGCCCGCAACCGCGCCGCCGAGATCGTCAAGTCGCCGGAGAAGCTCCGGGCGATGGTCGAGGAAGCCAGGGCGAAGGCGGACACCGCCGGCAGTTCCTCCAGACCTCTCGCAGGCGTGATCGAGGACCTGAAGACCCTGTTCGAGATGCTTCGAGCGGTCGCGAGGGGTTCCTACCGCCTCAGGAAGGAGACCCTCATCCTCGTCGCCGGCGCCGTCCTCTACTTCGTGATTCCGATCGACGTCATCCCCGACTTCATCCCGGTCGCCGGTTTCCTCGACGACGCCGCGGTGATCGCCTGGGTGGTCAAGACCTGCAAGGGCGAGATCGAACTGTTCAAGGCCCTGACGGCGAACGGCGGGGGAGCCGAGCACGAAGTCGCTCCTCCTGCCGCGACGGCCTAGCGGGCCTAGCGACGCAAGCCTTGAATCCGCTGGATGACGTGCCGGGGATCGCCCCGCAGACTCCCAGGAAGCCAGGACGTTGACTAGCACCAACGAAGCTCCTGGAACCGCCAGGGCAGCCCCGCAATGCCGATCGCGAGCGCGGCAGAAAGGCGACCGACTCGTCGAGGCACAGGCGCGCCGGCAGGTGCAGACCTTCTTCGACGAACTGAAGAACGGCACACGGAACTACCGGACTGTAGCCAGCCTGCGCGAGCAGGTCGCTCAGGAGTACCGGGGCCGCGCCATCCTGGAACTGCTGCAGAACGCCCACGACGCGCTCGCGGCCGCCGACCCGGAGGATCCGAGGCGGATCTCCTTCGTGCTGACTTCGAGTCCCGAGCCGGAACTTCTGGTTGCGAACAGCGGTCGTCCCTTCTCCCGCAAGGACTTTGAAGGGATCTGCCAACTCGCGCAGAGCGCCAAGGACCCCAACGAGAGCGTCGGCAACAAGGGACTCGGCTTCCAGAGCGTCCTGGAGGCGTCGACCCGTCCGGAGATCTGGTCCACCATGGCCGCTGAGGGCGGCGTGGCGTTCGCTTTTCGCTTCGACCCGGCCGTGCGCAAGGCCGTAGCGGAGATGGCCCGGAATCTCGCCGATGGCCGCCCCTAAACTGGCGGAACGGCGCTCGAATGGAAGGAACCGGCCGTCGACTGGTCCTCGAATCAGATCGACGCCTACAGGCATTTGCTGCGCCGCAACCGGATCGACACTGACCGCGAAGTCAACGAGTTCCTCTCGCCCTATCTGATTCCCTTGACCCTCGGCGCCTCGCCGTACCTCGTCGAGAAGCTCCTCGCCGCGGGACACACGACGGTTGTTCGCCTGCCGCTCGACGGAGGCCGCACGGGCACAGGCGAAGAAGCGGACCGCATCGCCGCGGCCGTAGGCCACCTCCCCAATCGATGGCCCGAAGTCAGCAAGGTCGAGGTCGCGGTTGCCGTCCAGGAAACAGCCGCGGCAGGCCAGGGCGTGTTCGTGATCTTCCTGCCGACGGAGATGAGCACGGGAACCGGCGCGCACATCAACGCACCGTTTTACGGTTCCCTCGACCGGCGGCAGATCAACTTCAACGACGAATACAACGAGCTACTGCTCGAGTACGTTCTGGATCTCTGTCTCGACGCCGCAATGGGACTCGCGAAGGGCAATGCCGAAGGCTGGCGTGGCCGGGCCGTGGTCGATCTGCTCGCCTCCACGGATCGGCCAACCGACAGCGATGCCACGTCGCTGATGGAACGACTGCGCCAGCACGAACTGGACCGAGGCGGCGACCTCAGCAGTGTGGCGCTCATCCTCTGCGACGAGGGCTGGAACCGGCCCGCAGACGCGCGAACCATGCCGCACTTCCCGGAGGACGACCTAATTGGCAAGGCGCACTGGCGCGAACGAGCCGGGTTCGCGGTCGTTTCCGACGACCTTGATGGGCGACGAGGCGCCGTCCGCGCGCTTCTTACAGGCCTGGGTGGATCGCCGGACCCGACGGAGCACGAGTGGGCAAACACGATCGAGCGGCTCGCGGCGCAGGTCCGCGACAGGCGCATCGACATCGGCTGGCACGAGTTCCTGAACACCGTTCTCGCCGCCCTGCCGCCGTGCGTGAGATCCGAACTGAGGGGTTCCGACCCTCTTGGCGACGCAATCTTCCTCCCTACCGACGACCGTCGCCTGCTCAGCGGTTCCGACCCGGCGCAGGTCTTCTTCCTCAGCAGCGGAACACCCGAGTCCAGAAGTTCCTGGATGGACGCTTCGTCCAGAACTTCCGTCGCGAGGACCTTCTCCGCGATGTCGTCGTCCCTGCACTGCCCGAACTGCCTGTTTCCCACGGCTGTCCCGACGCCCAACGATGCGCCGAAATACTGGACTGGACCTTGGCGCTCGTAGGGCGTACGGAGCCGGAAAACCCCGCCGAGGCGCCTGGACTACACACCGCCAGCAGCCTGATGCCGCTGCTGAAAGACCTGCCCGTCGCCTGCAACGGAGGCTGGTTCGCGATCCGCGATGCCATCTTTGGCCCTGGCTGGCCCGGTCGGCACGGCGCATGCGTCGACGAGCTGGCCACCGAGCTCCGGTCGAGCGGCCACGATCACGCCTGCGAAGCAGCCGAACGCCTGGCTGGAAGGTGGCTGCTGCCGCCAGGCGACCCGCGCTGGGAGAACGCGGCAATCGAAGGCGCCGCGCTCGAAGAACGGGCCGACTTTCTCGAGCAGGCCGGCGTCGTCAATGGCCTCCGTCTGAGAACCGCCGAGCCGCGCCGATTCTCGATGTCGGCCAACCACAAGTCTCTCCCTCGCGAAGCGCCTGAATCCACTCCCCAGGATCGCTGGGACAACTGGCGGAGCGCCGCCCGCACCGCACTGCAACCGGGGTACGTCGGTCCCTTCCCGTACGAGCTGTCCGAGGTCTGCCTGCTGCCCGAACTCGACTTCATCGACGACCTTTCGGCAGCCGGCCGGAGGGCCCTGTCCGAACTGATCCTCGTCTCGCTGGTTCACTGGCCGAAGGGATGGGAACGGGCCCGGATCACCAAGAAGAAGGGTTCACCCTGGTCGACGACGGTGTCCTCCCCGCTCCGGCACTGGCTGAGGACGTTTCCGTGGCTCCTCGACGGTCAGCGCCGCCGCGTGTTGGACCAGCGGTGGCTCGTACCCGAGTCCCTGCTTCAGGGCCAGCGCGGTCGCTTCTCGCATCTCTCCGCGCTTTCCTTGAAACTCGCGCACCGATTGGGCGAGGAGCCGGAACTCCGAAAGACCCTCGAACAACTGGGCCTGCACGTCTATCCCACCGAGGACGACCGAACAGGACCCGAGCTCCTCGAAGCACTGGCTGCAGCCTGTGACGAGGGCGAGATGCCTGCCGGCGGATTCGACGTGCTGCTCGGGCAGGTTCGCCATGCCTGGAGATACATGGACCCGGCCAAGGGTCTGCCCGCGCGGTTCCTAGTCCGCACCAGGCCGCGCAGTTTCGAGATCCGCGGGGCCGACGCCCTGACCGATGTCTACATCCCCGACCACGGCGCCCGTACACGGTCGCTTCGCGAACAAGGCAAACCCATTCTCGAGATGCACGCCGACGAAGCCCGCAGGGCGGTAGGCGAGCGCCTCGACGAAATGAAGGTGAGGCGCGCATCCGCGCTGAGCGAGCGCTGTCTCGCCGACCGCCGGCCCGCCGCCGACCTGGCGGAGGGGGCGCCGCCGCTCGACGAGACGGAGCTCCGGTGGCTCCCTGTCGTCCTGCTGACGCTCGTGGCGCATGGCGGCGCCAATCCGAGGGGACCGGCCACCGACGCTTGGCAGGAGGCCGCCGCGAGACTGCGAAGAGCCCGCGTACTGCATTGCAGCGGGATCTCCGTGGAACTCGTCGACGGCGAGCGGGTCGTCGCCGCAAGCGAGCCACCCGCGCACTGGCTGTCCACTGAAGCCGTGTTCGTGCTCCGGCACGATTCCGACTCCTCCTACGACGAACTCGCGTCGGCGTGCCAGGCGATGCTCGATCGTCAGGATCTGCTCAAGGATCTTCGACTGGTCCTGGGAGCGCTGCCGCGCGCCGCGCCCGAACCGACCCAAGAGCAGATCGCGGCCGCACTCGACCGGGCCGAGATCGACCCTGAGCTTCTGGCCGACATCCGTCATCGCTGGTACGGTCCCACGACGCTGCTCGTCGACAGGGTGCGGCCACTAGTAGAGCTGCTCGAGATCCGCGACGACGGCATCGACGCGGCAGCCGACGTCGACGCCTTGACGGAGTGGCTGTCTTCCAATCTGCCAGCGTGCGAGTCAGGGAAGTGGCCGGCGGAGGAAGTTGTGAAGGCCGCCCGAAGCAGCCGCAACGATTTCGAGATGGGACGCGAGGCGTGGCGCCGCGTCGGTGAACGCGCTCAGCTTCCGGCATGGAACGCCGCGCTCGCCAAGCTCGGGGACCGATACGCCACGGTAGAGAACCGAGACGCGAGTGAGCAGGCGAGCCGATACATCGAGGAAGCCGCACCCTTCCTCCGGGCACTGGCTCGGTACGCCGCCATCGAGGCGAAGGCTCCGGACCTGTTCCGCAACGTCGAGAAGGTGAGCCAGGACTTCAAGGCGCCGGCAGCTTGGTCCACCCTGTGGTGGGAAGTCCCGTTCCACTCCGTGCTTGCCTCCCTACGCGCGGCCTACACGAAGACTCTGGGCATCGAGGCCTGTCTGGTCCAGGTCCTCGACTGCGCGAGCGCCTCCGACGACCTTCGCGCGGCATTCGACCAAGCGAACATAGCGCTCGACCCTGACCCATACGACACTTTCCGCCGGAATGAAAACCGCCTCAGCAAGCAGATCGGCGCGGTAGACGATCTCCTGCGAGCTTGGCTCGAGGTCTCGGAGGCATATCCGATTCCTCCCAAGTCGAGGGTTCCCGAATCTCCCCGGATGGACTCCTCTGCCTATCTCCGAGACTGGTCCGATGGGGAGATCTTCGAGCGAGCGCTTGCCGCTCTCGACAACGAGAACTTCCGCACGCAGTGCCAGGGTTGCGCCTCCGTCAAAGAGGCGCGGACGAAGCTCGAACTCGGTCCCGAGGCCATCGAGCGGGCACGCCGACGGCGTCGCCAGCGCCAGAAAAAGGCCGAGCGGGCCAACAGGACTTTCGACATTGCAGGCAAACCGTTCGAGGTAGACGGCCCCGAGAGCCTTGGCGATCTCCTAGCGCACCTCGACCAGCTTCCCGAACCGGAAGGACCACGTGCGAGGGAAGACGAGCCCACGCCGCTGATACACCCCGGCCCGATTCCCAAACCCCCGCCGAGCCCCTGTCCGCCAACGCCGAGAGAAACTCCCACCTACAGGTCTCCGCATCTTCCAGGCCTGGTCGGCATCGTCGGTGAGATGCACGCCCTTCGCTTCCTGCGATCGCAGTTCGGAAGCGAAGTCGTTACTTCCGCCTCCTGGGTGTCCGAGAACAGCCTCAGGGCTCTGCCACCGGCAGCCGGCGAGCAGCGCGATTCGAACGACAGCCACGGCTTCGATTTCCGCTTCCAGTTTGAGGGCAAGACCTGGTGCGTGGAGGTCAAGGCGACTACCGGGGACGACACGAGCTTCGATCTTCCCGCGAGCGAGATCCACGCCGCGACTCGCCTCGCGCACAGCCGCCGCGAACGGTGGCGCATTTTGCGCATCAGAAACGCACTCACCGACCGTCCCGAGTTCGACTGGCTCCCCAACCCTTTCGAGACGGGGTTTTCCGACCTCTTCCGTCTCAGTACCGGCGGGATGACCGTGCGCTACGCACTGGACGCCGCTACGTAGCTGCCGTGACGATCGGCGCAATCACGGGTACGGAAACAGCCTCCGTACTTCGAGATCGATCTCCACACCCGGCACCCTCAGGCAATCGCCGCCGTCGTGGACCGAGTTCTCCCCATAGCCCTCCGGCCCAGGTGCGCGGTGCACCTCGAGGGTGCGACTGCCCAGATCGATCAGCCAGAACTGCCGTATGCCATGGCGGGCATAGAGCAGCGCCTTGACCCGGCGATCGTAGTTGGGGCTCGTGTCCGAGACCTCGATGATCAGAAGCACGTCCTCAGGCTGTGGGAGATTCTCGCTGTACGCGTCGTCACGCCTGACGAGCACGCATACGTCGGGCTCCGGCTCCGTGGACTCGTCGAGACGGACCGGGCTCTGAACCCGGATGGAGGTGCGGTGGTCGACCGCACGGATGAGCAACTCGGCAAGGATGTCGACACAGGCCGCGTGGCGGCTGCCGACGGGGGACATCACGACGATTTCTCCTTCGATGAGCTCGACCCGGTCGTCTTCGCTCAGGATTCCCGCCCGCGCCATCGCGTGGTAGTCGTCCACCGTGAACAACCGTCTGGCGGGCGTGGTCGGCGGCATCCCCTCCGCACTCGTTCTTCGCACGGCCACCGTCATGCGGACGATCTTACCTGCGGAAGCGAACCGCGCGGTCGTTGGTCAGGCGGAACCGGCCACGCCGCCGCATGGAGCTACAGCGACGCCGCGCCGTGGTAAGCCCTGGCCACCCAGGCCATAAGCTGGGCGCACAACAGCCCCAGCGGTGTGCCGACCAGGTTGCCGAGCACCCCCATCAGGACCCCGACCGCGGCCAGTGCCGGCTGGAAGACGCCGGCGACCACCGGCGTTGAGATCACGCCGCCGACGTTGCCCATGCTGCCGGTGGCGAACAGGAACAGCGGCGCGCGCAGCAGGCGCATGGCCACAAACAGGCAGGCGACGTGGATGCTGATCCAGACCACGCCGACCGCAAGCACCAGGGGCGCCTCGACGATCGCGGCCAGGTTGCCGCCGGCACCCATCGTCGCGACCATCAGGTAGAGGCCGCCGTAGGCCACAGGTGTCGACCCCCGGTGGTCGAGCCGACGGAGCCGCGTGAACGAGAGACCCAGACCGACCGCCACCACCAGCAGGATGCCCCAGGTGAAGTGCGAGAGCACGGAGCCGACTCGCGGCAGCAGTTCCCCGCCGCGCATGCAAAGCCAGCTTCCCACCAGGCCGATGCCGAGCATCGACGCGAACGCCGGCAGCGTGATCGGCCGCGCCTTCTCGGTCTGGAACTTCTGCAGCCGCTCGTTCAGCCGGTCGAGTTCCCCGCGCCGCGCCCGGTTGCGCCGGTCGATCCGGTTCTGGTGGCCGCTCAGCAGGATGATGATCGACATCCAGCCATAACCGACGACCGAGTCGACGATGATCATCGGAGCGAAGATCTCGTCCGGGGCGCCGACGCCCTCCTTGATCGCGATCATGTTCGACAGGCCGCCGATCCAGGATCCGGAGAGGGCCCCGAGCCCTTTCCAGATCTGGGGGTCGTCCAGGAAGGGCTGGAAGATCGCGAGCGCGATCGGCCCGCCGATCACGATGCCGACCGATCCGGCGAGCAGCATCGCCGCTGCCAGCGGCCCCAGGCGCTTGATCGCCGGCACGTCGGTACCCATCACCAGCAGCAGCAGGGCGCACGGCATCAGGTAGTCCGTACACCAGTCGTAGAACGGCGACTCGGCCGGCGTGATGCCAACCGTGGTCAGCACCACGGGCAGCAGGTAGATCCAGACAATCGGCGGCAGGGTCTTGAACAGCCGCTCGAAGGCCGGCGTCTGCGCCAGGGCGAAGATCAGCGCCACGAAGCCTGCGAAGAAGACGAGCAGCGCCGTGGGATCCGTGATCAGCGCCTGCTCTGCCATCGCGGGCGATTGTAGTCGGCCTGCCGGCTGCTATCTTCCGCGCCACTTCCCCAGCCGTCCAACGCCCTCCGAAAAGGCTGACCATGAGAACCACGCGCCACTCCGCAACAACCACCGCGTCAGCCGTGGCGGCGGCCTGCCTCCTCTTCACACCGGCGATCCAGGCCCAGTTCGGCGCCGCACCGCCCAACCGGTCGTCGCTGCTCGACGACGGCGCGTTGCACGTCGTGCTCTGCGGCAGCGGTTCGCCGCTGCCGAGCGTCGAACGCGCGGGGCCGTGCACCGCTGTGATCGCCGATGGCCGGATGTTCCTGGTCGATGTCGGACCGGGATCGACCGAGAACCTGCGGCTCTGGGGCTTGCCGGCCGGCAACCTCGCCGGTGTGCTGCTCACCCACTTCCACTCCGACCACATCGGCGAACTCGGCGAGGTCACCTTCGGGAGCTGGGTCGCGGGCCGGACCGAGCCGCTGGACGTCTATGGTCCGGTCGGCGTCGACAAGGTGGTCGCCGGCTTTCAGGCCGCCTACGAGCTCGACGCCTCCTACCGGATCGCCCACCACGGCGCCGACCTGCTGCCGCCGGAGGGCGCCAAGGCAACGCCCCATCCGATCGAACTCGGGGGCGATGCCTCCTCGGCCGTCATCTACGACCAAGACGGCCTCCGGATCACCGCCTTCCTGGTCGACCACGAGCCGATCTCGCCGGCGGTGGGCTACCGGATCGATTTCGGCGGCCGCTCGGTCGTCGTCAGCGGCGACACCGTGCGCTCGGCGAACCTGGAAGCCGCGAGCCAGGTCGTCGACGTCCTGGTCCACGAGGTCCTTTCGGACAACTTCATCGGCATGGCGTCGCGGGCCCTTGCGAGCGGCGGCAACGAGCGGACCGGGAAGATGTTGAAGGACACGCTCGACTACCACACCTTCCCCGCCGACGTGCACGCGCTGGCCGCCGACGCAAAAGTCAAGCTCCTGGTGCTGAGCCACCTGGTGCCGCCGCTACCCGCGGCGCAGGCCGAGACCGTGTTCATGCGCGGCCGGGCCGAGGACGCGCCGAACGACGCCGTGGTCGGCGTCGACGGCATGCACATCGCGCTGCCGGCGAACAGCGACGAGCGGACGATCGAGACCTTCTAGGGAGCAACGACGTGGCCACCGACTATCAGGCCGAACTCGACTTTGCGGTCGAGGCCGCCTGGATCGCCGGCCAGTTGACGCTCGAGTTCTTCCGCCTCGGCGTAGAGACGGAACTGAAGAGCGACCGCACGCCGGTCACCGAAGCCGACAGGGGCGCCGAGGAGCTGATCCGCTCCCGGATCGCCGAGACCTTCCCAGGCGACTCCATCGTCGGCGAGGAGTTCGGGGCGGGCGGCGGCACGCAGGACGCACAAGGCGCCGCCGAGCGCAACTGGTACGTCGACCCGATCGACGGCACCCGTTCCTTCGTCCGCGGCGTGCCCCTGTACGGCATTCTGATCGGCCTGGAGGTCAAGGGACGGGTGGAGGTCGGCGTCGCCCACTTCCCGGGCATCGGCGAGACCGTGGCGGCCGCCTCCGGTCACGGCTGCACGCTGAACGGTGAGCCGGCCCGGGTCTGCGCAACGGACAAGCTGGCGGAGAGCTACGTCTCCTTTGGCGATCCCGGTCTCTTCGTCGACGGTCACCACAGGAAAGCCTGGCAGCGAATGATGGAGAACACCGCCTACCGCGTCGGCTGGTCCGACGCCTACGGCCACGCCCTCGTCGCCACCGGCCGCCTCGAACTGATGGTCGACCCGCAGATGAGCCCCTGGGACTGCGGACCTTTCCCCGTCATCCTGCGCGAAGCGGGCGGCTACTTCGGCGACTGGTCCGGCAACGAGACGATCCACTGCGGCCGGGCGGTCAGCACCACGCGACGGCTGCTGCCCGAGGTCCTGGAACTGCTCGGCGACTGAACCGGAACGCTCGCCTCCAGCAGCGCTTCCCGCCACTATGCTACGGCGTATTTTCTGGGTGCTCGGGCCTGCAGGCCCGCTTCCGGCGCTCCGATCACCCGCCGTCCGGCTCCTCGCCCTCCTCAACCGGCACGGCGACGCAGGTCAGAAGTTCCCGTACTTCGTCCAGCCGGTTGTCCGGCACGCACAACGACACGGGCACCGGCGACTTCCCCATCATCCCCATGCCGAACATGCCCACCCCGGCGCTCTGCACCAGGAACGGAATGTCGTACTGGTCCAGAGCATGGCCGATCGTCTCGGCCTCGAGCCGGGAATCGAATGTGGCGAGTTCGACGAACTTCATGAGTAGCTCCCGTTGACCTGCCGCCACACTAACCCACGGGAATAGGGACTACTTAAAGGCACATCGGACGTGCCTCTTGAGAAAGACGTCCCGACGTCCTATGATCCGAGGCTATGGCAAGCCCTCGGCGGCCACCCGGTCAGGTTCGCGACGCCATCGTCGCCGCTCTGCGCGCCTTTCCGGCCGGTGCGTCTCCCGGCTCGATCGAACAGGTCGTGCGGCAGCGGATCGGTCCGGTAGCTGGATCGAGCATCCGCTCTTACCTGCGACTCAACACGCCCGGCCTCTTCGAGAGGCCGAGCAGGGGCCGCTATCGGCTTCGCCACGATCCGATCCGCTGGATCCCTCCTAGCAGTGAGATCAGAGACGCTCTGCCGGACTTCGATCACGGAAGGGCGGCGATCATCCACGGCGACTGTCTCGACTGGCTGAAGCTCTGTGAGCCGAACAGCGTTCACGCTGTGGTTACTGATCCGCCCTACGGACTTGTGGAGTACTCGTCCCTCGAGCAGCAGAAGCTGCGGGCCGGGCGGGGTGGCGTGTGGCGGCTTCCTCCCTCATTCGACGGGGCGCGGCGGTCACCTCTGCCCCGGTTTACCACCCTGTCACAAGAGGACAAGGATGCCTTGGAAGCGTTCTTCGAGACCTGGGCGCAGCTGCTCCTGCCCGCACTGGTCCCCGGTGCCAACGTCGTCGTCGCCACCAACCCCCTACTCTCCTACCTCGTGTCGGGTGCGCTCGCCCGCAGTGGCCTGGAACGGCGCGGCGAGGTTGTCCGGCTGGTCACTACGATGCGCGGCGGAGACCGCCCAAAGGGAGCTCACGTCGAATTCGAGGACGTAAGCGTCATGCCGAGGTCCATGTGGGAGCCCTGGCTGCTGTTCCGCAAAGCGCCAGAGGGGCGTATCCAAGACAACCTGCGGCGGTGGGGCACCGGCGGATTCCGCCGGCCCGAAAGCGGGCGACCATTTGGCGACGTGATTCGTTCGGCGCCCACTCGGGCCGCCGAGAGGAAGCTCGCGCCACACCCGAGTCTGAAACCGCAACGCTTTCTCAGGACTCTCGTGCGGGCCGTCCTACCCCTGGGCAAGGGCGTCGTCCTCGACCCATTCTGCGGCGCCGCTTCGACGCTTGCCGCCGCCAACGCCGTCGGCTACAACAGCATCGGCATAGAGAAAGACGCGCACTACTACCGCCTAGCCTGCGAGGCGCTTCCTCGGCTCGCCGCGCTACGAAGGGGAGAGTCAGTTCCTGGTTGAAGCCGGCTCGGTCGACCTGGCTTCGATTGGTCGGCTTCATGCCTTCGCGTCCTTCTTGCCCTCCGCTGCCGGCACCTTCAGCATCAGCCCCAAGCGCGTACACCGCGCGACGAGTTCGTCGCGCTGGTTGTAGGCACGGTGCTCGAAGGTCACGATGCCGGCGTTGGGCCGTGAACGGCTCTCCCGCTTGTCCTTGACCTCGGTCTCGATCCGCAGCGTGTCGCCGTGGAACACCGGCCGCGGGAAGACGACGTCGTTCCAGCCCAGGTTGGCGATCGTGGTGCCGAGCGTCGTGTCGCCGACCGAGATGCCGACCATGAGGCTCAGGGTTAAGCAACTGTTGACGATCCGCTGCCCGAACTCGCTGTGCTTCATCGCCTCGGCGTCGAGGTGGAGCGCCGCCGGGTTGTGGGTCATCGCGGTGAAGAAGACGTTGTCCGCCTCGGTCACCGTCCGCCGCAGCGCGTGGTCGAAGAGCCGACCGACTTCGAACTGCTCGTAGTAGAGGCCTGCCATGGGCGAACCCTAGCCCACCCGTTCGATGTCGGCCCCGAGGGAACGCAGCCGCTCGTCGATCCGCTCGTAACCGCGATCGATCTGCTGCACGTTGTCGATCACGCTACGTCCCTCGGCGCACAGGGCGGCGATCAGCATCGCCATGCCGGCGCGGATATCGGGGCTCACCATGTCGCGTCCGTAGAGCTTCGACGGCCCGCTGACGACCACGCGGTGCGGGTCGCAGAGCACGATCTGGGCGCCCATGGCCACCAGGCGGTCGACGAAGAACATGCGGGACTCAAACAGCTTCTCGTGAATCAGCACCGAGCCGCGGCTCTGGGTCGCGCCGACAACGGCGATCGAAGTCAGGTCGGCGGGAAAACCGGGCCATGGCGCGTCCTCGATCTTCGGAATCGCGCCCTGCAGATCCGTGCGTACGCACAGTTCCTGGCCGCCGGGGACGAACAGGTCGCTGCCGTCGTCGGACACCTCGAAGTCGATGCCCAGCCGGCCGAAGGCGAGCCGAGTCGCGCGGTGCTCCAGCGGCCGCGCGTTGGGGATGCGCAGTTCGCCGCCGGTCACCGCCGCCAGCGTGATGAGCGACCCAACCTCGATGTAGTCGGGCCCGATCTCGAAGTCGGCGCCGCCGAGCCTCTCGGTGCCCTCGATGGTCAGCGCGTTCGTCCCGATGCCGTCGATCCCCACACCCATCGACCGCAGCAGCCGGCAGAGATCCTGGATGTGGGGTTCGCTCGCCGCGTTCAGGATGCGAGTCACACCGTCGGCGAGGGACGCCGCCATCACCGCGTTCTCCGTTGCCGTCACCGAAGCCTCGTCGAGGAAGATCTCGGCGCCGCGCAGCCGGCCGTCGGCGGCTTTGACCCGGCACTCGAGGCCGCCGCGGGGACAGAGCGTGATTTCGGCGCCCAGGGCCTCGAGAGCCAGCACATGGGTGTCGAGGCGTCTACGACCGATCACATCGCCGCCTGGAGGCGCCATGCTCACCTGCCCGCGCCGGGCCAGCAGGGGACCCGCGAGCAGGATGGAGGCCCGGATGGCGCGGCACAGGTCCGGGTCCGGATCCTCGTCACCGAGGCCGGCGGCGCAGACCCGCACCGTGTCGGCCCCGACGAATCCGGCCTCCGCCCCGAGTTGACGGAGCAACCCGATCTGCGCTTCCACGTCGCGGATCCGCGGCACGTTGCGCAGCGTCACCTCGTCGTCGGTGAGGAGCGCGGCAGCCAGGATCGGCAGCGCCGCGTTCTTGTTGCCGCGCGCTTCCAGCGTCCCCGAGATCGGCCGGCCGCCCTCGATCACGAACTGGGAACGCGGCATGTTTCCGGCGGTGTCCATCGCGGCGTTAGTTGACCACAGGAACGCCGTGGCGAGCGCGGTCTCTTCCGACCCGGCCGACCTGAAACTTCCCCGCCGCCCCAACGTCCTACCAGAAGTACGGTGCAACACGGTCGAACACTGCCCCACGACCTCTACCTCCAAGCAAGGAGAACCGCATGAAGAACCTTCACCACTCGTGGTCGACCCTGGCGTTCGCCCTCCTCGTCGCCCTCGCACCCGGCGCTGCCCTGGCCCAGGACGATGCCGGCCAGGACCAGGACGAGCGCTGGGAGGAACTCGGCCAACGCTGGCAGGAGTGGGGCGAACAGTTCGGCCGCAGTTTCGAGGACGCCGACTGGGAGTCCCAGCACAAGAACTGGGAGGAGTACGGCGAGCGCTGGGAGAAGTGGGGCGAACAGTTCGCCGCGTCCTTTGAGAGCGCTTTCGACGAGGAAGAGTGGGAGGCCTGGGCCCAGCAGTTCGAGGACATGGAACACGAGGACGGCGAAGTCGACTGGGAGCGGTTCGGCGAGTTCTGGGAGCAGTTCGGCGACCGGTTCGGCGACTCCCTCGGCGAAGCGCTCGAAGGCGCGGACTGGGAGACCTTCGGTGAAGCCCTGGGCGCCCTCGGAGAGCAGATGGGCGAACTGGCGGAGCTGATTGCGGCCAGCGTGGAGAACGCGGATTGGGACGGTTTCACCGATCTCATCAGCGAGACGGTGGAACAGGCCGTCGAGGGCGCCGAGGAAGCGGTCGAGGCAGCCGAAGAAGCGGCCGAAGCGGCGGCAGAGGCCGCCGAGGAAGCGGCAGAGCGCGCAGCGGAAGCAGCCGAGGAGATCGACGCCTAGCCTCGGCGTCCGTCCTGGGAACGCGGGCGTCTCGCCCGCATCCGGCGCGAAGCTCCGGGCCTTCGCCGGCGCCCAGAGCTTCTCCGTGAGGCCGACATCACGGGAAGGCCTGATGCCAGTGCCTTAGGCTACGCACTCCCTCCATCACCCGCGGAGTTCCTCATATGCCGGTCGATCCCCAGGTACAGGCCTTCCTCGAAGCCCAGGCGCAGGCCGCGATAGCAAACCAGGTTCCGCCGATCACGGAGCAGACGGTGGAGATGGCCCGAGCCGGCTATCTCGCAGTCGCCGAGATGCTGGGCCAGGGGCCCGACGTCGACACCGAAGACTCCGCAGCGCCCGGTCCGGCCGGCGACATCCCGGTCCGCATCTACCGCCCCAAGGGCGCCGGCCCCAGCCTCCCGATCCTCGTCTATTACCACGGCGGCGGCTGGGTGATCGGCGATCTCGACACCCACGACTACGCGGCGCGGGAGCTTTGCGTGGGCGCCGGCTGCCTCGTCGTCGCGGTCGACTACCGGCTGGCGCCCGAGGCGCAGTTCCCCGCCGCGGTCGACGACTCCTGGGCCGCCCTCCAGTGGGTCGCCGACAACGCGGAGAGTCTCGGCGGCGACCCGAGCCGCATCGCAGTCGGCGGCGACAGCGCCGGCGGCAACCTGTCCGCCGTGATGAGCCTGCTCGCCCGCGACAACGACGGTCCGAAGCTCGCCTTCCAACTCCTGATCTACCCGGCGGTCGACATGGAGTTCAGCCGCCCCTCGATCGACGAGAACGCGGACGGCTACGTTCTGACCAAGGACCACATGATCTGGTTCCGCGGCCACTACCTGCGCTCCGAGGCAGACCGCGCCGATTTCCGCGCCTCGCCGCTACTGGCCGAAAACCATAGCGGCCTGCCGCCCGCCCTGGTCATCACCGCCGGGTTCGATCCCCTCCGCGACGAAGGCAGGGACTATGCCGAGAAGCTGCAGACCGCCGGCGTGGAGGCCACCCTCTCGAACTACGAAGGCCAGGTTCACGTCTTCTTTCAGCTCTCCCCCATCCTCGACGGCGGCCGGCAAGCTGTGGACGAGGCCTGCGCGGCGCTCCGAAAGGCGTTCGGCGAGGCTGACTGAGACGCTTCGGGGCGTCAGCCGAAAACGCGAGGTTCGAAGTCCGGCTCGTTGACGATGCTGGCGCTGTTCCCCGTTGCCCGAATGACGAACAGACCTCGGCGGTCCGCGTACTTCGTCACCGAAGTATCGCTCTTGAGGTAGGCCACCGCGCCGTAGATCCGCCGTTCCCGGTACTCCGGCGACCACTCCACGAATTGCGAAAGCTTGTCCAGGAACTCGGTGACGTCTTCCGATCTAAGCGTCGTCTTGACCTCGACAACGACGACTTCCGCGCCGTTCGCGGCGACGATGTCGATCTCGAAGTGCTCCCCGTTGCGGCGCCCCGTCATTCGCTGAAGGGTCCGTTCCACCTCGATTCCGCGTTGTTTCAGGAGGGGCACGAGGTCCCCCTCGACCAAGCTCTCCATCAACTTGCCCCACTGCGAGGTGAACAGGCCTTCCGCCTTCTTGAGCCGCCGGTCGGTCTCCTTCATCTGGCGGGCGGTTTCCTTCTGGTACTCCCTGATCTCGGCCATTTCGGCTCGGCCCTTTGCGATGTCGGCCCGGCTCTCCGCCATCAGATCGGACGTGCGCTGCAGGGTCGCCCAGATCTTCTCCGGCGTTGCCGGAGCGTTCCCGCCCCCTTCGGTTGGACTCGTATTGGTCATTCCTTCCTCCTCTCGGGCATCCTTCGGGGGATGGCGCTCAGATTCGCAAGGGGCGGACCGGAGGCGCGGGTCGCTTCGCGCCTGACCGGGCGGAAGCAACAATAGCGCGAACCCTGCCCGCGTGCGGCCACCTTGTGACCGCCGGCTGCGACGGCCGCCTCCAACGGAGGCTGACCCCAAACCGACCGCGTTCGCTCGGCGGCGGAAAGGAGAAACGGGAGTAGGCTCCTTGGCTGTGAGCGTCCCAAGTATGCGGCCTACTGATGCCGCTGAGTCTCTCCTTACTGAACGGGAACTCGGTGCTGTAGCAGCGGACCTGGCGAGCAAGAGGGGGCCGCTAGCCGCTAGACCGCCAAGGCGCGGTCTCGTCGAAGCACTCCGGGACCAGATCCGGGCGGGCGACGACCCTCTCGGCGAGGCCTTCTGCAGGATCCGGACCCGGCAGGAACGCCGCGACCAAGGGGCGACCTACACACCGCCCGCGATTGTGGACAACATGCTTGATTGGACGGCGAGGCACAAATCGCCGGCACGCATCGTCGATCCAGGCGCCGGCTCGGGCCGCTTCATCCTCGCGGCGGCGCGCCGCTTCCCGGAAGCGGCTCTGGTCGCCGTGGAGACGGATCCGCTCGCGATCCTGATCCTCCGGGCGAATGCGGAGGTTCTTGGCCTCTCGGGTCGGCTCACGATCGAAGAGACCGACTACCGTGATCTCTCTCTGTCTGCGGTCGACGGGACGACCCTGTTCATCGGCAACCCGCCCTACGTGCGCCACCATCGCATCGACGCGGACCGAAAGAACTGGTTCGTTAGTACCGCTGCGGACCACGGGCTACGCGCGAGCAAGCTGGCCGGGCTGCATATCCACTTCTTCCTGAAGAGCCTGGAACTGGCCCGCCCCGGGGACTACGGCGCGTACATCACCGCCGCGGAGTGGCTGGACGTGAACTATGGCTCGGTGCTTCGCCACGCCCTCGCCGACGGCTTGGGCGGTCTGGCTCTCCACCTTCTCTCACCGACCGCCGCGCCCTTCCCCGACGCGCTGACTTCGGCCGCCATCACCTGCTGGGAAGCCGGCCACCACGGCTCCTCCGTTGCGGTGCGGACGGTCGACGGCCCCGATCAGCTCGACGGGCTGCGATCACGTCGCTCGGTGCCCTGGACCACACTCAGAAGGGCGCATCGCTGGTCAACGATCATCAGACCATGCCGCCCGAGGCGGGGCGGCGCCATCGAACTCGGCGAGATCTGCCGTGTTCACCGCGGTCAGGTCACCGGGAGCAACGCGGTCTGGATCGCCGGCAAGTACGGCGGCGACTTGCCGTCCGATGTCCTCTTCCCGTCCATCACGCGAGCACGAGAGTTGTTCTCGGCCGGCTCCGCTCTTGCTTCGGCCGAGCACCTGCGCCAAGTCGTCGATCTGCCGCGTGACCTCGACAGCCTTAAGCCTTCGGCCCGCCACCTCGTCGACAGGTTCCTGCACTGGGCACAGGACCAGGGTGCTCACGAGAGCTACATCGCTCGCCACCGTCGCCCCTGGTGGTCGGTGCGACTGCGAGAGCCGGCGCCGATTCTCTGCACCTACATGGCGCGCCGTCCTCCGGGCTTCGTGCGGAATCTGTGCGGCGTCCGCCACATCAACGTCGCCCACGGTCTGTACCCCCGGCAAGAGTTGTCCGACGCTCAACTGAGCCATCTCACGGCATGGCTCAACCGAAACGTCGGCACCGAGCAGGGGCGCACCTACGCGGAAGGCTTGACGAAGTTCGAGCCTAAGGAAGTCGAACGGATCCTCATTCCGAGGCTCGAAGACCTCGGATGATCGAACCGCGACGATGGACCCTCGCCGAGCTGGAACGGGATGCTGAAGAAGCTACGTCCCTCTTCCGCGAAGAGCGGCTCAAGGAGTCGCTCAACCAGTACTCCGAGTTCTTCGAACGTTTCTCAACCGTCTTCCGCGATCTGGTCGATCGCCTGCCAGACCTCGGGCGCGCAGAAGACTCCGCGGAGACCCTCGTGGAAATCCTCGGCGAAGACGAAGCCCGAACAGCTCTTCGCTATCTCGCGGCGCCGCCCGTATCCGAAGACGACCTGAGGACCCTCGCGAAGACGAAGCTCTCGGCCACCGCCCTGCGGAACACACCAGAAAACGCCCGCCGCGTCGCCGACCTCGTCCTGCGCCTCGTCGATCCTCATCGTTTTCCCTGGATCGCCGAGAGTCGACCACCAACCAGTGATGAAGTCGAGCGTGCCGTTGTCGCCTCCGCAGCGCTGGTGGCGGCGCAGAAAGTGTCCACCGCCCGCCGGAGCGCCAGCAAACTCCAGGAGGACGCCGTCAAAGAGGTGCTCCGCTCCTGCGGCTTCATCGAGGACGGTTCCCGACCCGACATCGAGACGCTCGTGGACGCCCCGGCGCCCAACCACTTCCGAGGCGAAAGCAAACTCGGCCGAACAAAGGCCGACATCGTCGCCCGCCTCCCAGATCAGCGACTGCTGGCAATCGAATGCAAGGTGTCGAACAGCGCCGTCAATTCCTACAAGCGCGTGAACCATGAGGCTGTCGGGAAGGCGCGGTCCTGGCTGTCCGACTTCGGCAGACGCCAGATCGTCCCGGCGGCTGTCCTCAGCGGCGTGTTCAATCCCGCGAACCTGGCGACAGCACAAGACGAGGGGCTCGCCCTCTTCTGGGCGTTCCGGCTCAAGGACCTCGCGGAACTGCTCGACTCCATGTCCGATCGATAGGTGGCCCCTGCTGAACCTGGGCCAACCTCACGCGCAGCGGCGGAGCCCGCCACCGGCATCCCTTCGCGACTCCATCTGAACTACTTCGTCTGCCCCTCACGCCACAATCCAGCGCGTCACCTCGGGTCGCCGAAACGGCCGCCGCGACTCGATGGCCTCGACGGAGGCCAGGGACTCGCCAATCACCCATTCGCGCGCGCCCTCCGCAATCCAGACGTTCAAGTCCCCTATCAACTCGCGACAGATCGGTGCCATGGCGCACCCAGCAGCCTTGGGCAACAACAAGAAAGCTCTGAAGGGTGAGAGAGGGTAGTAGAGAGCCGTCTTCTCCGGCTGAGAGTCGTCCAACGGGGCGAGAAGATTGACGACCGGCTGGTCTCCAGTAACGAACGCACTGTCTGTATGGTTCCGCAGAACAACGCCTCGGTAGTCTCCTTCTAGTGCGAAAGAACTGGATGCCCAAGAACAGGAAGAAGTCGCACGCCACTTCTGAATCAAGAACAGTGATGTGGTCGTGTCTCAGTTCTTCCACAATAGGATCCGCCCGGCTCTCGATCTGACTGAGGTACTGCTCCGCTACGCTTGTGGCGGCACGTCGCATCTTCTCCTTCGTGCACTCAGAGGCAAGCGAGGAACTACCCAGAAAGGACTCGGTCCGAGAGAACCGAATGTACGCCTGCAAGATCTTCTCGGCATGGGTTCTCACATCCGGATTGACAAAGACTTGTTCCACGTACTGGCCGAGGAACTCTGTGGCGCGCTCGTTCAGCAGAGGCATCCGGTAGAAGTCCCTCGCCGAGAGCAGGTTCGCAGGATTGGTGGCCTGTGGGTTCACGACTCCGTGCCGTGAGAAGAACACCTGGCCCTTCGTGTTCCCCCACTTTTCTAGGTAGGCCCTCGGCACATGGTGGTGTTTTCGGGCAACGGACTGGCGGGACTTGGTTCTCTTCATGCTCGGGCCATACCATTCTCTGGTTGGACGTGAAAGACCGCGAACGGTACTAGAAGAAGCGACGACGTCCAGCCCGGCTTGGTCTCGGCGGGTGCCACCTACGGCGCCGACGCCTCGCTACACCGCCGGCAGCAGCCGGCTGACGCGATAACCGTCAGGATCCTTCTCGAAGCCGCAGGCGTCGAGGGTCGGAGCCCACGAGGATTCGGCGGCCGGTCGGCCGTCGATCCGTAGGAGCCGCAGGGTCCGGCGGCGACGGCGGCCGGCGAGGTCGCGCAGGGCGGCCCAGACTTCCTGCGGGGCCGCGTCGGCCGCCAGCGCGGCGAAGGTCCAGACGCCCTGGCCGCCGGCTTCCAGGTACAGGCAGGGCGAGCCGGCGCGCAGCACGAGCCAGGCGCCGGGAATGCGCCGTGGACCGGCTCTTCGCGGATCGGCTTCCGACCCGAGCTGCGGCCACGGCATCACGGCGCCCCACGGGTTCGCCGGGTCGACCGCCGGCAGGATCTCGATCCGCCCTCCTTGCGCCGGCGCCCGCCGCTGGCGCCGCAGGCGTTCGACAGCAGCGGGAAGGGCGAACTGGCGGCCCGCCAGGCCGTGGACGAAGTAGCCGCGGCGCAGGTGGCCGACCTCTTCCATCTCGCGCAGTACCGGGTAGATCGCCTCGAACCCGCCCGGGATGCCCTCGGCCCTGGCCGTCTCCGCCGCAACGACGCCGTAGCGGTCGAGCAGCAGCGTAGCCGTGGCGTGAGCCCACTGGGTGCGGCCGATCGTTTCGTTCGAGGCCGCCAGATCGGCGACCAGGGACCAGCGGCCGCCGGCCAGAGTCGCGGCGCGGCCACGACGGGCGCCGGATGGTTGGCTGAGGACACCGCCGAAAGGCATGCCGGCCCCCGGTCCGCGGCGCCAACCACGCGGAAGCCCGCGCGACCGACGTTCGGCCGCGGGACGCCCGCGCTTCCCAAGCGACGCGAGCGGCAGGAAGGTGTCGTTCGTGATCCGCCCCGCCCACACCAGCTCCCAGATCGCGCCCTCGACCTCCGTCTCACCCCAGTCACCCGCACCGACCACGCCGCGGACGAGGTCGAAGGTGAAGCAGGCGCCGCGCGTCTCCAGTCGCGAAAGGACGGCCCGGTGCAGCACTCCGGTCCACTGCTCCTCCGGTTCGCGACCGTTCTCGCCGTCGGATTGACCGCCCGCGCCCGGCTGTCGGACAGCGCGAGCCAGCGATCCAACACGATCCCGCCGGTAGACCGCCACCCTGCCGTCCCGTGCCCCCAACCGGCCGCGACCGACCCAAACCACTTCGCCCGCCGACGCCAGGCGGTCCAGCATCTCGACCCGGAACCCCGGCACCCGGGCCGGCAGGATGTGTGCGACCAGAGTCCGCCATGACAGTGGCAGCCCTTCGAGTTGCGCAACCGCTTCTTCCAGTCGACCAAGTGCGCCATCCGAAACCGCGGACGTACCCGCCGTCGGCACCCGCGATCGCGACGCCGTCCGGCTCTCCCCGCCGGCCGCTGCGTCAACCCCTTGCCAACGACTGAGAAACCTCGCCAGGGCCGCGCCGTCGACAGGCTCCGCCTCCCGGCGCAGCTTCGCCAGGGTGCGGCGCTTGATCTGCCGCAGCACCTCCCGGTCGCACCATTCGCCGGCGCCGTCGTCGATCCCGGCCCGGAACTCGCCGCGGACGAGTGAGCCGGCATCTTCGAGCCCCGCGAGCACCGGTCCGATCGCACCCCGCGGCAGATCGAAGCGCGCCGCCGCATCGGCGGCCAAGAACGGGCCCCTGCCGCGCGCGTATCGGCCCACAAGTGCTTCGAGCGGCGCCTCCCGAGGCGCCAGCAAATCGGCCGGCAAGTCCCTCCGGCAGGGTCGCGTCCAGGCCGTCGCGGTAGAGCGCCGCGTCTTCCGTCGCCACCCAGATGCGCTGCCCGCCGGCGCCGAAGATGACCTCGACCGCACGCTTCTGCCGTTCCAGTTCCGCCAGCCAGTCGCCGGCGTCGCCCGGCGCGCGCTCGTCGACTTCGGCCCGGGTCAGACCGCCGGTGCGCCGCAGCAGGTCGTAGAGGTCGTCTTCGTGGCGCAGCCTCCGGTCCGGCGCCAGCCCCTGCAGCTCATCCGCGACCGTCTGGATG
The DNA here is from genome assembly GCA_965238135.1 of Candidatus Multivorans sp. GTDB lineage: Bacteria > Acidobacteriota > Thermoanaerobaculia > Multivoradales > Multivoraceae > Multivorans. The sequence continues at coordinate 2,248,070 of OZ250177.1, forward strand.
ATCTCCGGGTCGAGCAGGTCCTTGAGGCTGACGGTGCCGAGCAGTTCGCGCAGCAGCTCCCGGTCGAGCGTGAGCGCCTGTGCGCGCCGCTCCGCCGCCGGCGCATCATCGTCGTAGAGGAACCTCTCCTCGTAGGCGAAGACCAGGGAACGGGCGAAGGGCGACGGCGCCGGCGTCTCCACGTCGTCGATCCGGATGTCCCCGTCCTCGATCCTTCTCATCAGGTCCACGAGACCGGACAGGTCGAAGAGATCGCTCATGCATTCGCGGTAGGTCTCAAGCAGCACCGGGAAGTCCGGGTAGCGGCGGACGACGGAGAGCAGGTTCTTCGAGCGCTGCCGCTGCTGCCACAACGGTGTGCGCTTACCCGGCCGGTTGCGCGGCAGGAGCAGGGCGCGGGCGGCATTCTCGCGGAAACGGCTCGCGAACATCGGCGTGGACGCGACCTGTTCGACCACCAGGTCCTCGACCTCACAGGCATCGAGCAGGAACTCGCGCGCCGGCGGCAGATCACCCGCGTCGGCGAAGCGGAGCGCGATGCCATCGTCCGTCCACAGGGTCTGGACCTGGAAACCGTAGCGCTCGCCGATCCGACGCTCCAGCGCCATCGCCCACGGTGCGTGGATACGGGCGCCGAAGGGCGTCAGGATGCACACCCTCCAATCGCCGATCTCGTCCCGGAACCGCTCGATCGTCACCGCCCGGTCGGTTGGCAGGGTGCCGGTCTGATCCCGCTGCTCCTCGACGTAGGCGCAGAGGTTCGCGGCGGCGTACGGGTCGAGCGGCGCCTCCGCGGCCAGCCAGCGGCGGGCGTCCTCTCCCTCCCGGCGGCCGAGTTCGCGCAGGAACGCACCCAACGCCTGGCCCAGTTCGACCGGCCGGCCCGGACCGTCGCCGTGCCAGAAGGGCATCCGTCCCGGTTCGCCGGGAGCGGGCCGCACGATGACCCGGTCGCGGGTGATCTCGGTCACCCGCCAGGCCGAGGCGCCGAGCAGGAAGGTGTCCCCGGCACGGGACTCGTAAACCATCTCCTCGTCCAGCTCGCCGAGTCGCGGTCCGTCGGGGCCGAGATGGACGGTGAACATGCCGCGGTCGGGAATCGTGCCGGCGTTCATCCGCACGAGCAGGGCGGCCCCGCGCCGGGCCGTCAACACGCCGCGTCCGCGGTCCCATGACAGGCGCGGCCGCAGGTCGGCGAACTCCTCCGAGGGATAGCGGCCGACCAGCATGTCGAGCACCGCGGTGAGCACGCCGCGGGTGAGGCCGCGGTACGGGCGGGCCCGCCGCGCCACGGCGAGCAGATCGTCGACGCTCCGCTCCCGGTCGCAGCACATCGCCACGATCTGCTGCGCCAGCACGTCGAGCGGGTTCTCGGGCATCCGCATCGACTCGATGGCGCCGCGCTGCATCTGGATCGCGGTCACGGTGCACTCCAGCAGGTCGCCGCGGAACTTGGGGAAGATCAGGCCGCGGCTGCGCTCGCCGACAGCATGTCCGGCGCGGCCCACGCGCTGGAGGCCGCGCGCGGTCGAGCCGGGCGCCTCGACCAGCAGCACCAGGTCGACCGCGCCCATGTCGATCCCGAGTTCGAGTGAGCTCGTGGCGACGATGCAGCGCAGGCGACCGGCCTTGAGCGCCCCTTCGATCTCCCGCCGCTGGTCGTGGGAGATGCTGCCGTGGTGTGCGCGGGCCAGCGGTTCCATCCCCGCGCCCGATGACGGGCGCGGGGACTGGTTCGCGGTTGACGCGGGGACGCGCCAACCGGGTTCCGGGTCGGTTGTGGCGGAGGACTGGTCGTCCAGGGCCGCCAGGTCGTTCAGACGCTGCGCGAGGCGCTCGCAGAGGGAGCGGCTGTTGACGAACACGATGGTCGACCGGTGGCGCCTGACCGCCTCCAGGATCCTCGGGAAGACCGACGGCCACAAGCCGGACACCTCAAAGCCGCGCGGCCAGCCATCCCCGTCCTCCGAAGACTCCGGCGCCGGCGGCGCCTCCATGTCCGGCACCGGCACCACCACCTGCAGGTCGATGTTCGGCGGCGCCGATGCGTCCACGACCTCCACCGGCCGGTCGCCGCCGAGGAACTCCGCGGCCAGGTCCATCGGCCGCACGGTGGCCGAGAGGCCGATCCGCTGCGGTCCCTCCCCGCCCGTCAGCTCGGCCAACCGCTCGAGCGACAGGGCCAGGTGAGCGCCGCGTTTGGTCGCCACCATGGTGTGGACCTCGTCGACGATCACGGTCTCGACCGTGCGCAGGTTCGCGGCCGCCTGCGACGCGAGAATGAGGAACAGCGACTCCGGGGTCGTGACCAGGATTTCGCCCGGACGCCGCAGTTGACGGCGGCGCTCCTGGGGCGTCGTGTCGCCGGTGCGTACGTCGACGGTCACGGGCCGCACCGGAACGCCTGATTTGCGGGCGCTGCGGCGCACGCCGACCAGCGGCGCCTCCAGGTTCCGGTCGATGTCGTAGACAAGGGCCTTCAGCGGCGAGACGTAGAGGACGCGGACGCCCGGCTCACGCGTGGCGCCCTCTTCACACTCCTGCGGCCGATCGAAGCTCAAGCGGTCGATCGCCCACAGGAAGGCGGCGAGCGTCTTGCCGCTGCCGGTCGGCGCCACCAGCAGCGCATTCCGACCGCGCGTCAGCACCGGCCAGCCGAGTTCCTGTACCCGGGTCGGGCCGGGGAACGAGTCCGCGAACCACCGGCGGACCGGCTGGGAGAACGAGTCCATGGGGCATCCTACGCACGGCACCGTCCGGGCCCGCCAGATCCTGGCTGTTACTCTCGGCGGCCCGTCTGAAGACCCGAACGATCGACCGTCGAGACTCCTAGCGTTGGCCCACCACGACCACAGGAAGCACGGCAAGACCTGGTGGCTCGACGACAAGCGGAACGTCGCCAAGGTCTTCTACATCCTGATCGGGGTCGATGCCCTGTGGTTGCTGGCGGACTTCATCCACCACAAGCACTCGGAGTGGAGCACGCTGGAGGGCCGGCTCCACGAGTTCGACGCCTGGGTCGGCTTCTTCCCGCTCTACGGCTTCGTCGGCGCGTTCCTGCTGGTGCTGGCCGCGAAGCAGATGCGCCGGGTGCTGATGCGCCCCGAGGACTACTACGAGCGCCGGGGCGGCGGCAAGGACTCCTGATCGCCGATGCTCGAGTTCCTGCTGTCACCGCCCCTGTTGCTGATTACAGGCAGCGTGGCTCTGGCCGCGGCGCCGCGCTCGGTGATGCCCCAGACGGTTCGGCGGGCCCTGTTGCTGGCGCTGCCGGTCTACTCGCTGTGGCGATTCTGGGGCCTCGAACCGGGCAGCTACGCCCAGTTCGAGATCTTCGGCGAGACCCTGACGCTGATGCGAATCGACCGGCTGAGCCGCGTCTTCGCCCTCATCTTCCACATCGCGGCTTTCATCGGCAGCATCTACTCGCTCTACGTCAAGGACAATTTCCAGCCGCTGGTCGGGGTGTTCTACGCTGGATCGGCCCTGGGCGTCGTCCTCGCCGGCGACCTGTGGACCCTGTTCCTGTTCTGGGAGGTGGCGGCGGTGTCGTCGGCGCTCCTGGTTTGGGTCCGTCGCGACGGCCGGGCTCTCGCCGCCGGTCTGCGCTATCTCGGCATGCAGATGGTCTCGGGGGTCCTGCTGCTGGCGGGCATCGTCCTGCTCCGCCACGACCTCGGCGCGGCGCCGGGCTGGTCCGAGTTCCGCAATCTCACGGGCCTGCTCGAGGACGGCGGACTCGGCTTCACGAACCTGGCGCCGACCCTGATCCTCCTCGCCTTCGGTCTCAAGGCGGCCTTCCCGCTGCTCCACAGTTGGCTGATCGACGCCTACCCCGAGTCGACGCCGGCCGGGGGCGTGTTCCTCTCGGCCTTCACGACCAAGTTTGCGATCTACGCCCTGGCGCGCGCCTTCCCGGGCCAGTCCGAGCTGATCTGGATCGGGGCCGTGATGACCGCGTTCCCGATCTTCTTCGCCGTGATCGAGAACGACCTGCGCCGGGTGCTCGCCTACAGCATGACGAACCAGCTCGGCTTCATGGTCGTCGGCATCGGCATCGGCACCCAGTTGGCGCTCAACGGCGCCGTCGCCCACGCCTTCGCCGACGTCCTGTTCAAGGGCCTGCTGTTCATGGCCATGGGCGCGGTCCTCTACCGGGTCGGCCACGTGAACGGTTCGGACCTCGGCGGCCTCTACAAGTCGATGCCGATCACGACCGGTCTGTGCATCATCGGCGCGGCCTCGATCTCGGCCTTCCCGCTGTTCTCGGCCTTCGCCACCAAGTCAATGATCATGAGCGCGGCGGCCCACGAGCACTATCTGTGGTTGTGGCTGGTGCTGCTCTTCGCCTCCGCCGGCGTCTTCCACCACGCCGGCATCAAGATTCCCTTCTTCGCCTTCTTCCACCACGACGTAGGACACCGTTGCAAGGAGGCGCCGAGGTCCATGCTCATCGCGATGATCCTCGCCGCCGTGGGGAGCATGACCATCGGGCTGTTCCCAAGCCTGCTCTACGGACTCCTGCCCTACACGGTCGACTACCTGCCGTACACGACAACCCACGTCATCACGCAGTCGCAGCTCCTGTTCTTCTCCGCTCTCGCCTTCGCCACCCTGATGCGCACGGGCCTCTACCCGCCCGAACTGCGCTCGGTGAACCTGGACGCGGATTGGTTCTACCGCCGGGTCGGCTACCGCGTCTGGGCGGGCGCGGCCACGGCGTTCGTCGCGCTGCACCGCGCCGGCTACGCCGCGGCAGGTCGTCTCGCCGCCACCGCCCTGGCGGTAGCGCAGCGTCACCTGGGCCCGCAGGGACTGCTTGGCCGCTCCTGGCTCACCGCGTCGATGGCGCTGTGGGTCGCCCTGCTGCTCGCGGCGTACCTGGTCGTCTTCTACTGGCACCTATAACATCAGCTTCCCTAATGCTCAACGGTTGCCCATGAGATGCACCTAATGTAAGATCTCGCTCTTACGATGCAAGGGCTCCGGATATTCTGCGATGTCGCCGATCTGCGCAGCTTCAGCCGTGCGGCCGAGCTTCACGGCATCACTCAGTCGGCGGTCAGTCAGCGCATCCATCACCTCGAAGAACGGTTCGGCACGAAGCTGCTCGACCGCTCGAAGCGCCCGTTCGTGCTGACGCCGGCCGGCGAACTCGTGTCCCGCGAAGGGCGCGAACTGGTGGCCCGCTACGACGCCCTGGCGCGCAGCGTCGCGCGCCTCGACCCAAAGCGGGGCGGGTCCGTCCGCGTCCACGCGATCTACTCCGCGGGCATCGCGCTGCTGAACCAGTTGCGGACCGAGTTCCAGCGCCGGCGGCCCGAGCTGGAGGTCCAGATCGAGTACGAGCCGCCCGCCGCGGTCGCCGAATCCGTGCGGACCGGCCGCTGCGACTTCGGCATCGTCTCCTACCCGGAGCAGTGGCCGGGCCTGCAGTCGCGGTCGCTGCGCGAGGAGCCGATGTGCCTGGCCTGCGGTGTGCACCACGAACTGGCGAGCGAAGAGCGGGTCCGCGCAGGCGACCTCGACAGCCGGGAATTGATCCACTTCACGCACGAACTCCCCGCGGCACGTCACATCCGGAGTTACCTGGTCGAGAACGGCGCCAACGCGGTGTTCGCCCAGCGCCTCGACAACATCGACACGTTCAAGAGCATGCTCCAGGCGACCGAATACGCGGCGATCCTGCCGCTGCGGACGTTTCTCGCCGAGGTTCGGGCCGGGCTACTCGCCGCCGTGCCCCTCGAACCGTCGCTCGAGCGGCCGATGGGCATCGTCTACGCCCGCCGCCGGCTGCGGCCGGCGGCACAGGACTTCGCCGCGTTCCTGGTCGAGAACGTCGGGCCGCTGACCGCCGACGACGAGCAGCGCGCGCAGGACGGAGAAGCCGCATGAAGCTCCGGCCCGGCAAGATAGGCCTCTACGATCCGGCATACGAACACGACGCCTGCGGCGTCGGGTTCATTGCCCACGTGCGCGGCGAGCGCAGCCACAGCCTGATGAAGCAGGCGACGCACATGCTGACCCAGATGGACCATCGCGGCGCCTGCGGCTGCGAGCCGAACACCGGCGACGGAGCGGGCATGCTGACGGCGCTGCCCCACGCCCTGCTCCGGCGGGTGGCCGCCGACGACCTTGGGGCCGAGCTCGGACCACCCGGCGCCTTCGCCGCCGGTCTCTTCTTCCTGCCCCAGGACGACGGCGAGCGCGCGTTGTGCAAGGACACCGTGGAGGAGATCGTGGCGGAACGCGGCCAGCGGATGATCGGCTGGCGCCAGGCGCCGACCCGCCCCGAGGTCGCGAACATCGGCGCCACCGCCCTCGACTCGATGCCGGTCATCGAGCAGCTCTTCATCGGCGCAGCGGAAGGGCTCGACCAGGACGCCTTCGAACGCGAGCTGTACCTGATCCGCAAGCAGGCGACGATCCGGCTGCGCGGCAGCGACGCCCTCACCCAGGCGCAGATGTTCTACGTCTGCTCCCTGTCGACCCGGGTCATGATCTACAAGGGCATGCTGACCTCAGGCCAGCTCGTGCCGTTCTACCCGGACCTCGCCGAGCCGGACTACGAATCGCACCTGGCGATGGTCCACTCCCGCTTCGCCACCAACACGTTCCCCTCCTGGGACCGTGCCCAGCCGAACCGCTTCATGAGCCACAACGGCGAGATCAACACGCTGCGCGGCAACATGAACTGGATGCACGCCCGCGAGGGTGTGCTCAAGAGCGACCTGTTCGGCGACGATCTGTCGCTCGCCTTCCCCGTCGTCGAGCCCGACTGCTCCGATTCCGGCAGCTTCGACAACGTGCTTGAGTTCCTGCTGCTCACGGGCCGCACCCTGCAGGAGGCGGTCATGATGATGATCCCGGAGGCGTGGCAGAACGATCCGCAGATGGACGCCACCAAGAAGGCGTTCTACGACTACCACTCCTGCCTGATGGAGCCGTGGGACGGGCCGGCGTCGATCGCCTTCACCGACGGCCGCTACATCGGCGCCGTGCTTGACCGCAACGGTCTGCGCCCCAGCCGCTACTACGTCACCGACGACGACCTGGTCATCATGGCCTCCGAGGCCGGCGTCGTCCCGGTCGAGCCCGAACGCGTGCTCAGCAAGGGTCGGCTCAAGCCCGGGCGGATGTTCCTGGTCGACTTCGACCGCGGCCGCATCGTCACCGACGAGGAACTCAAGAGCAGCATCGCCTCGGGGCGCCCCTATGCCCAGTGGCTCGAACGGCGCACCGACCTCGCGGAGCTCGTCGAGGCGGCCCAGAACAACGGCAGCGCACCCACAACCCAGGCCACGATGGGCGGCGACGACCTGACCCGCAGTCTGCAGGCCTTCGGCTACACCGGCGAAACGCTCCGCTTCATGCTCCGGCCCCTGATCGAGGAGCAACGCGATCCGGTCGGCTCGATGGGCAACGACGCCGCGCTCGCCGTCCTCTCCGACCAGGACCGCCCGGTCTACGACTTCTTCAAGCAGCTCTTCGCCCAGGTGACGAACCCGGCGATCGACTCCATTCGCGAGGAAGTCGTCATGTCGCTGGAGTGCACGATCGGCCCCGAGCGCAACCTGCTCGAGACGACGGCGGAGCACTGCCAGCGCGTCCTCCTTCCCCATCCGATCCTGAGCAACCGGGAGTTCGCGGCCCTGGCCGGCGCCGAGCAGGCCGGCTTCTCCTGCCGCACGCTCGACGCCACCTGGCCGCTCGACGAGGGCGCCGCCGGCCTCGGCAACGCGCTCGACCGGCTGTGCCGGGAGGCCGAGCAGGCGGTCGACGACGGCTGCAGCTTCGTCGCCCTCTCGGACCAGGCCGCCGGGCCCGACCGGGTCCCCGTGCCGACCCTGCTCGCCTGCGGCGCCGTCCACCACCACCTGCTGCGCACGATCAAGCGCACCCGCGTCGGTCTCCTGCTGGAGACCGGCGAAGCCCGCGAGGTCCACCACCACTGCCTTCTGGTCGGCTACGGCGCCGACGCGATCAACCCCTACCTGACCTTCGAGGCCCTGTGGCAGGCGCGCCGCCAGGGCCGGCTGCCCGCGGCGGTCGACGACCAGGCGGTCGTCGACCGCTATCGCAAGGGGGTCAAGAAGGGGATGCTCAAGGTGATGGCCAAGATGGGCATCTCGACCCTGCAGAGCTATAAGGGCGCGCAGATCTTCGAGGCCGTCGGCCTGTCGAGCGAGGTCATCGACCGCTGCTTCGTCGGCACCGCGAGCCGGATCGAGGGCGCCGGTCTGGCCCGGCTGGCCGAGGACGCCCTCAGCCGGCACGGCAAGGGCTTCCCGGCCGAGGACCACGACCGGGTCGCCGACCTGCCGAATCCGGGCGACTACCACTGGCGCGCGGGCGGCGAGCGCCACATGTGGAACCCGCAGATGATCTCGCGGCTCCAGAACGCCGCCCGCACCAACAGCACCGAGGCTTACGAGCAGTTCGCCCGCCTCGCCAACGAGGACACGACCAGAAAGTGCTCGCTGCGCGGTCTGCTCCAGTTCCGCGCCGACCTCGAGCCCCTGCCGCTCGACGCGGTGGAACCCGCGAGCGAGATCGTCAAGCGTTTCTGCACCGGCGCGATGAGCTTCGGCTCGATCTCAGCCGAGAGCCACGAAATGCTGGCGGTGGCGATGAACCGCCTCGGCGGCAAGAGCAACACCGGCGAGGGCGGCGAGGATCCGTCCCGCTTCAGGCCGGACGCCAATGGCGACAGCCGGCGCTCGGCGATCAAGCAGGTCGCCTCGGGCCGGTTCGGCGTTACCTCCTGGTACCTGACCAACTCGGACGAGTTGCAGATCAAGATCGCCCAGGGCGCCAAGCCGGGCGAGGGCGGCGAACTGCCGGGGCACAAGGTCGACGAGATCATCGCCCGCACCCGCTACTCGACGCCGGGCGTGGGCCTCATCTCGCCGCCGCCCCACCACGACATCTACTCGATCGAGGATCTGAAGCAGCTCATCCACGATCTGAAGAACTCGAATCCCAGCTCCCGGATCAGCGTCAAGCTGGTCTCCGAGGTGGGAGTCGGCACGGTTGCCGCCGGTGTCGCCAAGGCCCACGCCGACCACATCCTGATCTCCGGCCACGACGGCGGCACCGGCGCCTCGCCGCTCACCAGCATCAAGCACGCCGGCCTGCCCTGGGAGCTCGGCATCGCCGAGACCCACCAGACGCTCGTGCTCAGCGATCTGCGCTCGCGGGTGACGCTCCAGACCGACGGTCAACTGAAGACCGGGCGCGACGTCGTCGTCGCCTGCCTGCTGGGCACCGAGGAGTTCGGCTTCTCCACCGCGCCGCTCATCACGCTCGGCTGCATCATGATGCGCAAGTGCCACCTGAACACCTGTCCGGTCGGCATCGCCACCCAGGATCCGGCGCTGCGGGCCAAGTTCGAGGGCACACCCGAGTCCGTGGTCAACTACCTGTTCCTGGTCGCCGAGGAAGCGCGGCGCATCATGGCCGACCTGGGCGTGGCGACGATCGAAGAACTGGTCGGGCGCACCGACCTGTTCCGGTCCGAACTGGCGCTCCAGAACGAGAAGACCGAGGGTCTCGACCTGTCGGCCGTGCTGCAACCGGCGGTCAGGAGGCACGAAGGCGTCGGCGTGACCAAGATGATCGAGCAGGACCACGCGCTGGAGTACGCGCTCGACAACGAACTGATCGCCCGCGCGGGCGGTGCCCTGGAGAGCGGCGCCCGGGTGCGGATCGAACTGCCGATCGAGAACACGCAGCGTACGGTCGGCACGATGCTCAGCCACGAGTTGATGAAGGCGCACGGCGAGCACGGTCTGTCCGACGACACGATCCACATCTCCCTTGCCGGCACCGCCGGCCAGAGCCTCGGCGCCTTCCTGGCCCCCGGCATCACGATCGAACTCGAGGGCGACGGCAACGACTACGTCGGCAAGGGGCTGTCCGGCGGACGGCTCATCCTCTACCCGCCCAGGCGGTCCCGTTTCGCGGCCGAAGAGAACATCCTGATCGGCAACGTCGCGCTCTACGGCGCCACCGCCGGCGAGGCCTTCTTCCGTGGCCGCGCCGCGGAGCGCTTCTGTGTCCGCAACTCCGGCGCCCGGGCGGTGATCGAGGGCATCGGCGACCACGGCTGCGAGTACATGACCGGCGGTCGCGCCGTGATCCTCGGACCCACGGGCCGCAACTTCGCCGCCGGCATGAGCGGCGGCATCGCCTGGGTCTTCGATCCGAACGGAGCGCTGGCCGAGAACTGCAACTTCGAGATGGTGGGCCTGGAACCGGTCGACCGGGGCTACCGGCGCGAACTGCGGGAACTGGTCGCGCGGCACGCCCGTTTCACCGGCTCGACCGTCGCGCGCCGGCTGCTGGAGCGCTGGCGCGAAGCGCAGGGTCAGTTCACCCAGGTCATGCCGCGCGACTACCGGCGCGTGTTGGAAGCGCAACGCGAGCCGCAAACCGAGGTTCAGGCCGAACAGAAGGCCGAGGCCGCGGCCTGAGGACGCCGCCTGCCGGCGAATCGGAACACCGTAAGCGAGGAGGGCACGCGGGGTCATGGGCAAGGACACCGGCTTCAAGGAGTACGCGCGCGCGGCGGTTCCCTATCAGGATCCGCTGATCCGGATCACGCACTACGGCGAGTTCCTGCAGCCGGTGCCCGAGGAGCATCTCGCCACGCAGGGCGCTCGTTGCATGGACTGCGGCGTGCCCTTCTGCCAGTCCGACGAGGGCTGTCCGATCGACAACCTGATCCCCGAGTGGAACGACCTCGTCTACCAGGGCCGCTGGCGCGAGGCGCTGCGGAGGCTGGAGCGGACGAACAACTTCCCCGAGTTCACCGGCCGCGTCTGCCCCGCGCCCTGCGAGGGCGCCTGCGTGCTGGGGATCACCGATCCCGCGGTGACGATCAAGAACATCGAGAACGCGATCGTCGACCGGGGATTCGAGGAAGGCTGGATCGTCCCCCGGCCGCCAACGGCGCGGACCGGCAAGAAGGTCGCGGTCATCGGCTCCGGCCCCGCCGGACTGGCCGCCGCCGCCCAGTTGAACAGTGTCGGCCACAGCGTCGTCGTGTTCGAGCGCGAGGACCGGATCGGGGGCCTGCTGATGTACGGCATCCCGAACATGAAACTGGACAAGCGCGAGGTCGTCGACCGCCGGATCGACCTGATGCGGGCCGAGGGCATCGAGTTCGTGACCGGGGCGCACGTCGGCCGGAATGTCGATATCGACGACCTGCGGCGGAACTACGACGCGATTCTGCTCGCCTGCGGCGCCACCCGGCCGCGCGACCTCGAGATACCGGGGCGCGAGCTCACCGGCGTCCAATTCGCGATGGAGTTCCTGACCGAACACACGCGGGCGCTGCTGGATGCCGACCTGCCCAGCGACGGCGTGGGGGTCATCACGCCCCCGATCGATGCCTCCGGCAAGAACGTGATCGTGATCGGCGGCGGCGACACGGGCGCCGACTGCATCGCTACCGCGACGCGCCACGGCTGCGACTCCATGGTCAACTTCGAGCTCCTCGACCGGCCGCCCGACGCACGGGCGCCGGACAACCCGTGGCCGGAATGGCCGCGCATCTTCCGCGTCGAGTACGCCCACGCCGAGGCCGCGGCAAGGTTCGGCGCCGACCCGCGCGTGTTCTCCGTCCTCTCGAAGCGCTTCGTGGACGACGGCGCCGGCAACGTCGCGGGCATCGAGACCGTGCGCATCGCCTGGCGAAGGGACTCTGACGGCCGCTTCACGATGGAGGAGCTGCCGGGCACCGAGGAGACCTTCGAGGCCGACCTGGTGCTGCTGGCGATGGGTTTCCTCGGGCCCGAGGCCGCGCTCGGCGAGCAGTTGGGGCTTAAGACCGACCCCCGCAGCAACTTCGCCGCCGCGCCCGGGGACTACGCAACTTCCGCCCCCGGCGTGTTCGCAGCCGGCGACTGCCGCCGCGGCCAGAGCCTGATCGTGTGGGCGATCAACGAAGGCCGCGGCGCCGCGGCCCGGATCGACGAGTACCTCACCGGCGCCACCGAGCTGCCCTTCCCGTCGGCGCTTTGAGGATCAGGCCACCCCTTGGAGAGGGTCGACCCGCCATCACCGGCGCCACTCCGAGATTCAACTGTTTGGACCAGACCGGCCATTCTTTGACGGGCGGCGAAGCGGCCTCTATAGTGCTCCTAGTTCGTGGCCTTGCGCCGACGCGCCCCACCACTCGCCACAACCAACGGACAAGCCTTCGACGCGTGAACCGCACGCCGGCGGATTCCCAATTGACTTCGGCGGCATTCAACCAGCAACAGAGGAGAACACCTACCATGCAGTGGACCCGCCCCCGGGCACGTCTTCTTGCGATCCTCCTGGCAACGACCTGCGCCTCCCTCATGGCCGGCGCCGGTGTGGCCCAAACCATCAACGGCACCGTCCAGGGCTACATCTCCGATGTCGCCGGTGACCCGATTCCCGGCGCGACAGTTACGGCGACCAACCAGGACACCGGCATCAACCGGGCCGTCATCACCGATGCGAACGGCTTCTACAGCGCCAAGGCGCTGCAGGTCGGCGCCTACACCGTGTCCGCCGAACTCGCCGGCATGCAGACGACCCAGCAGACCGACATCTCGGTCCTGGTCGGCCAGATCAAGGACATCAACCTGACGTTGGCGATCGAGTCGTCTTCCGAGGTGATCACGGTCACCTCCGAGGCGCCGATCATCGAAACCAGCCGCTCCGGCGCCGCGAACTACATCGACGAAGTCCAGATCGAGAGCCTGCCGATCGTCGGCCGCGACTTCACCGACTTCGCCATCCTGACTCCGGGCGTGCAGCGCGACAGCCAGCGCGGCTTCCTGACCATCTCCGGCCAGCGCGGCATGTACAGCGGTCTCTCCGTTGACGGCGCCGACAACAAGAGCACCTTCTTCGGCTACGGCCGTGGCGGCGAGGCGACGGAGAACGACGGGTTGATCGTCGCTCAGGACACGGTGCGCCAGTTCCAGGTGGTCACCAACGGCTTCTCGCCCGAGTACGGTCGCCACGGCGGCGCCTTCATCAACGTGGTCACGAAGTCCGGCACCAACGAGATGAAGGGTTCAGCCTTCGCCTTCTTCCGCGATGACAGCATGGCCGAGGATCTGCCCTCGTCGCCGCTCGACGACTTCAACGGCCGCGACGGTTCGCGGTCCGTCGACGAGTTCGACACGCAGAACTACGGCTTCTCGATCGGCGGTCCGTTCAAGCGCAACCGCACCCACTACTACTTCGGCATCGACCAGCGCGACCAGGACATTCCCTTCACCCGGTCGCTGCGCTCCACCGGCGCCAACAGCACCTACGACCTGATCATGCAGCGGGCACAGAACGATCCCGCCTTCGCGGCCTTGGTCGACGGGTTCACCCGTAACTCGGACGGATCGGCCACCGGCCTGTTCCTGCGCTCGGTCAGCAACCAGATCCTGTTCGGCAAGCTGGACCACCAGATCAACGCCTCGAACCTGATCACGCTGCGAGCGAATCTCACCGACTTTGAGCGCGCAAGCAGTTACCTCGACGAGGAGTCGCTGAAGACCGAGGACACGCTCTCCTTCATCGCGTCGATGACATCGGTGATCGGCAGCCGCGGCGTGAACGAGTTGCGCATCCAGTCGGCCGACGACAACCTGGACCGTCTGTCCCTGCGCGTCGGAACCCCGATCGAGGCTCAGGTCCGGTTCCGCTTCGCCTCCCGCGACAGCGTCGGCAAGTTCGACTTCCTGCCGATCTTCGTCGAGGAGTCGCAGCTTCAGATCAAGGACGATTTCTCGTACCTGTTCGGCGCCCACGACATGAAGTTCGGCGTCGACTACTCGAAGGACGATCTGGCGCAGCTCTTCGCGGGCAGCCGCGACGGCCGCTACGACTTCCGGTCGGCTGAGGATTTCCTGAACAACAACGCGAGCAACGCGCGGATCTGGTTCGGCGATTCGACCTATCCGAACTACGACGAGACCCAGGCTGCGCTCGCGTTCTACGGCCAGGACAGCCTGAAGCGGGACAACCTGACCCTCAACTACGGTCTCCGCTACACCTCGACCGACAACCCCGACGGCCTGGACCACATCGAGGAGGACGGTCGACAAATCCCGGATACGGCAAACCTGGCGCCCCGCTTCGGCTTCGCGCTGGCCTCGAACGAGGGCCAGTCCGTCTTCCGTGGCGGCATCGGCCTCTTCTTCGGCCGTACGCCTACCCTGCTGTTCGCCAACCAGGTGCAGGCCAACGGCGTGCCGCCGAACTATGGCCGGATCAACGTCCGTTCGGGCCAGAACGGCTACGTGCCGCTCGGCACGCCGATCGACAACGAGAACCCGCCGCCGGGAATCACTCCCGCGATCTCCTACGTCGATCCCGCGTTTGACGATGCGCAGACACTTCGCGCGAGCGTCGGCTGGGAGCGTGAACTCGCCGGCGGCTGGAGCACGGGAGTCGACGTGGTGTACGCCGAGGCGACGGGCCTGCAGCGGAACACGGACTGGAACCGCCAGTTCGGCGGCTACGACGAGTACGGCCGCCCCTCCTGGGACGGTCGCGTGCGCGACGATGTCGCCGAGATCCTCGTCCGGCAGTCCCGCGGCGAGTCCGAGTACCAGGCGGTGACCCTGAAGGTGAACCGCCGTTTCACGGGCCGCTACCAGTTCAACGCCCACTACACCTGGGGCAAGGATCGCGACACCGACTCGAACGAACGTTCGGCGACCGGCGTCACGATCTCCGACTTGAGCAACCTGGACTACGACTGGGGTCTCTCGAGCCGTGACGTGAAGCACCGCCTGGTAGCCACCGGCATGATCCAACTGCCGGCCGACTTCCAGATTTCAGGCATCCTGAACTACCAGTCGGGCAACCCCTACACGGCGATCGACAACGGCCTCGACTTCCCGTATTGCGGCAGCGTTGGCTTCAATTGCCCCGACCAGTACGCGGTGATCGACGGAAACCTCGTGGGCAGGAACTCGTTCCGCAACGAGTCGATCCAGACCGTGGATGTCCGCGTCGGCAAGTTCTTCCGCTTCGGCGACGGCTTGCGGTTGGACGTGTTCGTCGAGGCGTTCAACCTCTTCGACCAGCACAGCTTCGCGGTCTGCACCGGTCAGCGTGATGTGCGGGGCGGCGTGGTTCGCGACGACTTCGGGATTCCCTGCGGTCGGGTGACGTCGTGGCGTCAGTTGCAGCTCGGCACCCGGTTCAGCTTCTAGGCTGACCGGCGGAAGCTGCGGCGTCTGAGGCCGCGGCAACAAGACGCAAGGGCCTCTCCGGCAACGGGGAGGCCCTTTCTTCTTGTGGGGGGGGGGGCCGCGAGCGGGCACTCCTCCGAGGCGCTCGATCTCCGCCCTCGTGACGCTCCAGACCCACCGACTTCAGACTCTTGACGACGTTCGCGGTTTTGGCTGGGAACCGCGGCGGCTACTCCTTGAACAGGTCCGAGTGGGCGCCGGTGCGCACCAAATGCAACTCGCTCCCCTTCGTGCAGTAGATCGACAGCCAGTCCGGCTCGAGGTGCGTCTCCCTGTAGCCCTTCCAGATCCCCCTCAATGGGTGGTCCCGGTTGCGCGCAGACAACGGCTCTTCCTCCATCAACGATTCCAGCAACACACGCAGCTTGGTCAGATCCTTGCCTCGGGCCTTGGCTCTCTTCACGTCGCGCTTGAACTGCGAGGAGCGAACGACGCTCAGCATTCAGATGTCAAGGTCGCGGAACAGTTCCTCGGCGCTGCCGAAGCGCCGGCCCTTGCCGTCGTCCAACTCCTTCATGGCTTCGACGGTGGCCGCCCGCGGCACCTGTACGGCGAAAGGCAGCCGCTTCTCGTCCGCCACGCGCAGCAGCATCAGGCGAATCGCGTCGGAGACCGACAAGCCCATCGCCTGAAGCGCCTTTGTAGCGCGTGCCTTGGTGTCGCTGTCGATTCGGGCGCGTACAACAGTATCGGTGCTCATCCAGGATCCCTCCCGCAGTGTAGCCCTAACGTAGCTACAACCGATGGTGAGGTCAAGGGAATCCACCGCGCGTCGCCAGCATTCGTGATCTTCGACTAGCCGGCGACGTAGGGATCGTCTGCGGCACGTCGACCCAGACCTCCGGGATGTGGAGTCAACGCCGCAGCAGCCGGAGGAACTCCTCTTCGCTAGCGCACTCTTGTGCGGCGCGAACCAGCTTGCCCGCCGGCATCTCGTCAAGGTCCGCCAAGCGTTCCGTCAAGCTGCGACTCACCGGCACGCGGCGCGCTTCGAGGATTCCGGCCACGGCGCGCAACAGGTCGGCACGGCCTTCGGCGCGGCCTTCGGCACGGCCCTCGGCGCGCTCGCTGCGAAGCCAGGGATCGTCGTCCGGGCCGGTCCCTTCGGCGGCGCCGAGGCGGCGCCCCACCCGGCGCAGCACCTCCAGGGTCTCCCGAGACACGATCCGCTCGTTCAGCGCCCGGTGGATCTCCACCGCCGTCCAGCCCGGAAAGGCTCGGCTGGCGGACGACGTCCGATACCGGCCGGCCTCCAGGACGTGGATCGTCAGTCCAGGAAGCCGCGACCTCGGACGCGACCGCTCGTCCGGCACGTCGACCCATACCTCCGGGAAACCCCATGCCTCGTACAGCCGCAACTTGCGCACCCGAGCGTCGGTCGAGTAGTCGACCTCCACGGTCACGTCGGGCAACTCGTCGCCATCGACGTCGACCCCCGGACCCCAGCCGGCCACCTCCAGCGGATGCAGGTACAGGATCTGGTCCGCCTGCATCAACACCTTGCGCCCGCCGCCGCTCTTGAAACGCACAAGATCCGCGGTACCGAACGTCTCGATCGGCGAACCTCTCGATGCCGCGATCCGCTCGGCCAATCTGGCCAACCGCTGCGAAGGCCGCTCGTGGTACACGGTCGTCGGCTCGCACACGACCATCGCCGTCTCGGTGCGGGCCTCCCAGTACTCGAGACGGCCGTCGTAGTCCTCAATGTCCTCGCGCCGGATGCGGACCGCCTGGCAACCGGGGAAGTCGGCCGGGTCGAGTGGGGCCTCCTCCGGGTCGATCAGCCCGGCTTCCGGCGCCTGCGGATTCGCGGACTCGACGGGCTCAGCCATGACCGCGAGGATAACACCGGCAACGAGCTCCGGCGATGCTGAAGTAGCGAGGCCGGCTCGAAGCCGCAGGCTCAGCGGCCGAGGCGCCGCAGAAGCTCGGCTTCGTCGGCGCATGTCTGCGCCGCCTGGACCATCTCGACCTCGGACCGGCCGCGGAGGCCGGCCAAGCGGTCGGTCAGGCCCGGGCTCGCGGGAACGCCGCGCGCCTGGAGTACCGCGACCACCATGCGGGCACGCCCTCGGGCAAGACCCTCCGCGCGGCCCTCGGCACGCACCTCGGCACGCTCCGCCCGCAACCACGGATCGTCGTCCGGGCCGGTCCCTTCCAAGGCGCCCAGAGCGCGGCCGACGCGACGCAGCACGGCCAGAGTCTCCGGCGACGGCAGGCGCCGGCTCAGCGCGACGTGGATCTCGTCGGCCGTCCAGCCCGGGAACGAGCGGCTGGAGGACGCTTCCTGGAAACGCTCGCCGTCGTGGACGTGAATCGTCAGACCGGGGCGCCGCGACCTCGGACGCAAACGCTCATCCGGCACGTCGACCCAGACCTCCGGGAAGCCCCACGCCTCGTAGAGCGGCAGCTTCCACACCCGCACATCGGTCGAGTAGTCGACCTCCAGGACCACGTCCGGCAGCACACGGCCGTCCACGTCCACCACCGGGGCCCCGACCGGCAACACGCTCGGATCGAGGTACAGGATCTGATCCGCCTGCATCAACTCCCTGCGCCCGCCGTGAGCCTTGAAACGCACTAGGTCCGTGGTCCCGAAGGTCTCGATCGGCGAGCCTCTCGAAGCCGCGATCAGCCGCGCCAGACCCGCCAGCCGCTGCGAGGGCCGCTCGTGGTACGCGGTCGTCGGCTCGCAGACCACCATCGCCATCTCGGTACGCGCCTCCCAGTACTCGAGGCGGCCCTCGTAGTCCTCGATCTCCTCCCGCGGGATGCGAACCGTCCGGCAACCGGATTCGCCGGCCAGTGCGAGCGGGGACTCCTCCGGGGCGCTCGATCTCTGCCCTCGAGCCGTGCGAACTACAGCCTGGACAGGTTCGACCATGGCCGCGAGGCTACCACCCCGCCACGCGGACTGAGACTCGATCTCCGGGTCGCTCCCCGGCAACAGGGAGGCCTTTTCCGTCCGCGCGGACAGTCCCTGGACCCTAGCCGTCGGCGACATACGGGATCGTCTGCGGACCCTCGGGCAGCACGCAGATGTGCGCGGCCGGCCGGGCGGCAAGGCAGTCGGCAAGCGCCACGTCCAGATCCGGGGCCGGCTCGAAATGGGCCGAACGGAGCTGTGCCTCGCTCAGACCGTCCGCCTTGACGAGCACCCGGGCCCGGCGCTGGATCATCGCCTGGACCTGGACCTGCCACTGGTCCGGCTCGGTCACCGGCCGGGCCTCGATCTGCGCCAGCAGGTCCTCGGGCGAGTCGCCGCGGGCGAGCAGCTCGGCGTAACGCCCGTGATCCGGAATGCCGTCGCTGCACTCGGCGGCGCACAGGATCGTCCCGCCTTCGGCCACGACCTGCGCCGCGGCCGACATGCCCTTGACCGCCTGGTACAGGTTCTGATCGAGCGGGTAGCCCGAGTTCGTCGTCACCACGATCTCGAACCGGCGGCCGGTCTCCCGCATGGCGATCGGCCGCGCCGCTTCACAGGCTCGCCGGTGCATCGCGAACAGTTCGCCGCCGAAGACGTGCGTGATTCGCTGCGTGCGATCCAGCAGGACGTCCATGCTGAAGTGGGGCCGCGCCTCGGGCCGTGCTGCGATCGCGCGGATGTCGCTGTGGAGCGGATTGTCGTCGATGATTCCCCAGGTCGAACGCGGGTCGCCGACGCGGGCGGCGTCGTGCAGGGTGAGCACGGTGTCGAGGCCCGCAAGGCCGGGGGCGACCATCTTCGGCCCGCCCGAGAAACCGGCGAAGAAGTGCGGTTCGACGAAACCGGTCGTGATCCGGAGATCCGCCTCGAGCCAGTGGCGGCAGAGCCGGGTTGGCACGCCTTTGCCGCTCTCCCCCAGGTCGACCAGGGACGAGTCGTCGCGGGAGTCGTGGTTGATCACGCGGCAGGAGTTGAGGATCTCCTCGCCGAGCATCATCAGGAGCTCGGCCGGCGTGTTCGCGCGGTGGGTCCCGGTCGCGATCAGAATCGTGACGTCCTCCGGCCGCACGATCCCGTCCAGCTCGTCGAGCACCGCGCCGACCATCTCGCGGCGCGGCTGCGCCCGGGTGATGTCGCACACCGAGATAGCCACCGTCTGCCCGGGCTTCGCGAGGTCCCGGAGCGGCGGTCCGGCGACCGGCTGGCGCAGCGCCGCGGTGAGCGCAGCGTCCGGGTCTCGAAGCGCCGGCGCCTGGTGCGGCTCGATCACCGTCGTCCGCTCCCTCGGCAGCTCGATGTCGAGGCCTGTCCGGCCGTAGGCGAGGCGGACGCGCATCAACGGTCGGTTGTTTCGGTTGGCAGCTCGCGCACCTTGATGCTCCTGAAGGCGACCTCGTCGCCATGATCCTGGAGCAGGATGCGGCCCTCGGGCCACTGCCCGAACCCCTCGCGCCCGGCGAACTTGCTTGCTGCTATCGCCTCCGCCAGTTCCGGTGAGTTGCGGTCGAACTCCAGCACGAGCACGTGGTTCAGCCAGTGCTCCACCCGACCGTCGGCGTGGACGACGATCCGGGCGTGGTTGAACCGCCCAGGCGCCTTGACGAAGCGGGGCTGCTTGGGCGCCGGCAAGATGTCGTAGAGCGAGGCCAGGGTGCGGTTGCCGTCCCTGCCGGCCTGAGCGTCGGGATTCCGGAGGTAGTCCAGGAGCTGGTACTCGAACGCGACCGCCGCGCCGGGCGCCGTACCGTAACTCTCGGTCACCAGGTACTTGATGCCGCTGTTCGCGCCTTCGGTGAGCCGGAACTCCAGTTGGAGCTCGAAGGCCGAGAACGACTCCCTGGTCACGATGCCGCCGCCGCGCTCCCCGCCCGGCGCCGACGCGAGCACGGTCAACTCGCCGTCGCGCACCTCCCAGGCTGTCTCCGGGAAGTCCTCTCGGTGAGCGCCTCGCCAGGCCTCCGTGCTCTTACCGTCGAAGAGCAGGCGCCAACCCAGCGCCGCCTCCTCCTCCGAAAGCTGGTTCGGCCGCGTGTCGACGACGTAGGGGAACGGCCTGCGGCTCGGCGCCAGGTTCTCCGTGCGCAACCACACCCGCCGGTAGCGGACCTGTCTGCCGCCGCCGTCGGGCCCGACCGAGTGGACCTGCAACGCGATGAACCCGCTCGCCGTCAACTCGTCGATCAGGAAGGTGGCCGGCACATTGTTCAGCCAAGTCCGGATCGCCGGGCCGATCGCCTCGATGTAGACGTGGTTCCAGCCATCGGGGCGGAACGCTTCGCTCGCGGCCGGATTCGCCGCCAGCGGAAACAGCCAACCGCGCCGGGACTCGTCGTAGATGCCGGCTGTCCAGGCGCGTGCGCTCGGATCGATCTCGACCTGGTAGCCGTGAACCGTGCCGTTGCGGTAGTCGGGATCGCTGTGGCTACGGATCTGGACGCCCGCGTTGAGACCCTCGTCGATCTTGAACTCCAACTGGAGCGCGAAGTCGCCGTACTCCTCCTCGGTGGCCAAGAAGGAATTCGGCGTCTCGATGACCGCCCTACCCACCACGACGCCGTCCTCCAGCGTGTACTCCGCGGCGCCGCCAAGCTGCCGCCATCCCTCCTCGAGCCCCCCGGCGGTCAGATCGATCCAGCCTGAGTCGACGGCGGGCTGCCCGAGCCCGGGCGCCGCCACACCGAGGGCGATCAGAAAGAGGGCCCAGAGTCCCGACAACGAAGAGGATTGGGGCATGGGGGGCGCCAGCTTACCTTCCCGCCCTCGGGCGCTAGGATCGCCGCTTCGCGCACGATGGGACGATCAAGAGAGGCAGCAACCGTGGAATCAATCGACATCCGGCCGCAGGCATTGCGGGAAGCAGCCATGACGATCCTCGACGCCGGCGGCAGCGGACTCGAGGAAGCCCGCATCGTCGCCGACCACCTCGTGCTGGCCAACCTCTCGGGGCACGACAGCCACGGCGTCGGCATGCTGCCGGCCTATGAGCGCAGCCTCAGCAACGGGCGCCTGCATCCCAACCAGACCGTCGAACTCGTCCGGGACGACGGCGCGATCATGATGTTCGACGGCGGCATGGGCTACGGCCAGGTCGTCGGCCGGGAGGCGACCGCGGCGACCATCGAACGTTGCCGGAGCACCGGCGTGGTGCTGGCGTCGGTCCGCAACTGCCACCACCTGGGGCGCATCGGCACTTACGGCGAGCAGGTCGCGGACGCCGGCCTGGCCTCGCTCCACTTCGTCAACGTGGTCGGCCACCAGCCGCTCGTCGCGCCCTACCGCGGCACGGACGCCCGCTACTCCACGAACCCGATGTGCCTCTCGCTACCCGGAAGCGACACCCAGCCGGCGGTTCTCCTCGACATGGCGACCAGCCGGATCGCCCACGGCAAGGCCCGCGTGGCCCACAACAAGGGCGAGGAGGCGCCTGCGGGCTCCCTGATCGACCATCGCGGACGCCAGACACGCGACCCGAGCGTCCTCTTCAACCAGCCGGTCGGCGCGCTGACCTCGTTCGGCGACCACAAGGGCTACGGACTGGCGCTGTTCTGCGAACTCCTCGGCGGCATGATGAGCGGCGGCCACACGGCACAGCCGGAACACGAGGCCCAGGGAACGATCATCAACAACATGTTCATGGTCGTGTTCGATCCGGAACGGTTGATCGAGCGGTCAGCCATGGAGCACGAGTTGGCCGCCCTGGTTGCCCATGTCAAGGCGTCGCCCGCAGCCGACCCGGACGAACCGGTGCTGGTGCCCGGCGACCCGGAGCGGGCGATGCGCATCGAACGCGCCGAGGCAATCCCGGTCGACGCCGAGTCCTGGCGCCAGATCGTCGCCGCCGGCGAACGGCTGGGAGTGGCGCCGGGGCGGCTGGAGGCGCTGGCCGGTTAGCGCTCCGCCCCACTGAAGAACCTCCACAGCAGCTCACCGCCGAAGTTGCCGGCGTCGTCGCGCGGCCAGACGTGAGCGCCATCCCAGGAGCAACTGCGGACGGCACGGCCATCAGCACAGCCGGGATACTCGACGCAGCTCAACTCGCGCCGTCCGTCCCAGGGCGACTCCACCGGAACCGGCTCCGCAGCGCATGACTGCGCTCCAACCCACTTCTCCGCCACTCCCTGCTGCGAGGTGTAGGTGTAGCCGTCGCTGGCATGCGAACCGTCGATCGGCACCGTGCGGTCCGCGGCGCCCCCGATCAGGAGCATCGACGGGCCGGGCGCCTCCGCCGCGCAGTTGAAGCCACGCGCCAAGTAGCCGTGCATCGGCGCCACGGCGGCGAGACGATCACCGAGAGCGCACCCCAGCCGATGGACGAACATGCCCCCGTTGCTGTAGCCGGAGGCAAAGACGCGGTCGACATCGAGGCAGAGATCGGTCGAGAGATGATCGATGAGCTCGGCGATGTAGCCGACGTCGTCGTGGCAGGAGCACCAGTTGCACGGTCCGCAGGTTCCGCACTCGGGCGGGCACGGATAGGCGTTGGCGTCCTCGCGGCAGGTTGGACCGTCGGGGCCCGGCGACTCGCTGCAGGCGAGGTCGTTCCACGAGGTGATCGTGGCGCTCCGGCTCTGCGGCCGGTCGCCCCGCGGCGCCTCGAAGGAGGTGCTCTGCGGGAACACGAGCACGAAGCCCTCGCGGTCCGAGATCTCCGAAAGACCCGTCCAACCGTCGCTGTGCGTGGCGCTTCCGGTATAGCCGTGAACGTGCAGCCACAGCGGCAAGGGTTCGGCGCCGTCGTAGCCGGCGGGCAGGTGGAGCCGGTAGCCGCGGGTCAGACCGTCGTACGCGAGTTCGAGGTCGACGCTCGTGCCGGGTTGTGCGGCGGCCGCGAGGCCGGCGCCGGCTGAGCAGCCCGGGCTGTCGCTGGCAGTCAGCGGTGCGGCGAAGACCACCAGCGCCACAGCGGCGGCGAGCCTCAGTGATCGCTTTGTGGCCATCCCGCAGGCATCGTAGCGCGCCGCGGTCCTGGTCAGCCGGGCAGCACCTGGAAGTAGCCGTTTCGCTCGACGACCTGCAGTCCGACCTCGAACAACTCCGACAGGACGCGGCTCGTCAGAATCTCGTCCTTGGCTCCGTCGGCGAAAACGCGGCCGGCTCTAAGCAGCACCACCCGCTCCACTTCCGGCGGAATCTGATCGACATGATGGGTCACGATGACCAGCGTCGTCCCTTCCGCCGCCAGACGGCGAAGCCGCTCCATCAGGCCGAACGCGGCGCGCAGGTCGAGGCCCGTGGCCGGCTCATCCAGCAGCAACGTGTGCGGCTCGTGGACGAGCGCGCGCGCCAGCAGCAAGCGCCGCTGCTCGCCGGAGGAAAGACTGTCGAACCGGCGCTCCAACAGTTCGCCGGCGCCCTGACTCTCCGCCGCGGCGATTGCCCGACGCCGCTGCGCGCCGGTCAAGCCCTGGTGCCTGTAGATGCCGACGCTGGCGAAGAAACCCGAACAGACGACATCCAGCCCCGACAGCCATCCGTGGTGGGTCGCCTGCAGCTCGTGCGAGACGACGCCGAGCTGGCGCCGGATCTCGAACACGTTCCAACGTTCCCGACCGAGTAGCCGCATCTGGACACCGGGCCCCCGCAACGGATAGAACTCACCGTTCAGCATTCGCAACAGCGTCGACTTGCCGGCCCCGTTCGGACCGAGTATGGCGACGTTCTGCCCCCGGGGAACGGCAAGCGACACACCGTCGAGGGCGCGCCGACCGCCACGGATGACCGTGACGTGCGCGAGTTCCAGCAGGGCTTCGTTCATGGCGCTCGGCTCGCAGCCGGTTCGGGGCTGCGGCTCGACGGGGAGGACCCTATCGGCCCCGGAACCGCGGACGCCGCTTCTCGAGGAACGCGCGGCGGCCTTCGACGTAGTCCTCGGAGCGGAAGCACTCCTCGACGAGCTGCTTCGCCCGGTCGAGATCGCGGCGCTCCGGGTCCTTCGTGGCCTGGCGGATTGCGAACTTGGCGGCGCGAAGCGTCAGGGGAGCGTTCTCGGCCATTCTTCCGGCGAGATCCCGGACGGTGCTCTCCAGCTCTTCGGCCGTCGTCACCCGGTCGATCAGGCCCATGTGCAGCGCTTCGGCGGCGTTGAACCGGCGCGCGGTGAGCAGGATCTCGCTGGTGCGGGACGGGCCCACCAGGTCGACCAGCACCTTGATCCCGGCAAACCCGTAGCCGACTCCGAGGCGGCCGGCGGGTATCCCGAAGATCGAGTCCTCCGAGGCGATCCGGAGATCGGCGTTGAGCGCGGTGGCCAAACCTCCACCCAGACAGTAGCCGCGGATCATCGCGATGAGCGGCTTCTCGAGTGCCGCGAAGGCCCGGCCGGTCTCGCGGCCGGCGCGGTCGTAGCGCTCACGGGCTTCGACGGTCGTGCGCAGCTTCTCGAACTCGGAAATGTCGGCGCCGGAAACGAACGCCCGGTCGCCCGCGCCGCGCAGCACGACGACCCGCACCGCGTCATCCTCCTGGAATCGCCGCAGGACCGCCGCGGACGCCTCCTGCATCTCCAGCGACAGGGCGTTACGCCGCTGCGGGTTGTTGTAGGTCAACCAGCCGACACCGCCCTCGATCTCGACCACGATCTTCGTCGTCGGCAACTCGATCGGCTTCACGACACAACCCCCGCGCTCCGTAGCGCCTCGATCTCGGACGCTCCGACGCCCGCCTCGGCGAGGATCTCGTCCGTGTGCTCACCGAGCCCGGGCGCCGGGCTGCGCAGTTCGAAGGGCGTCCGACGAAGCCGGACCGGCTGGCCGACGAGACGAACTTCTCCGAGTTCCGGGTGCTCCAGCGGCACCGCGATCCCGCAGTGCTCGACCTGCGGGTCGGCGAAGGTCTGCCCCAGGTCGTAGACCGGGCCGCAGGGAAGACCGGCCTCGTTCAGAAGCTGGACCAGCTCCTCCACGGTGAATCGCCCGGTCAACTCCGCAACCTCGCCCTCGAGCTGTTCCCGGTTGGCCACGCGTCCCCCCGACGAGGCGTACTCCGGACGCTCGAGAAGCTCTTCGCCGCCGAGCGCCTGGCACATGGCCCGGAAGTGCTTGCCGCTGGTGGCCGCGATGTTCACCCAGCCGTCGGCAGCCGGGAAGGTGCCCATCGGCGAGATGGTCGGGTGGTGGTTGCCCTGCTGGCCCGGAACCTCACCCTCGACCAAGTAGCGGGCGGCCTGGAAGTCGAGCATCCCGATCATCGCCTTGAGCAAGGAGGTGGTCACCCACTGTCCCTCGCCCGACCGCTCCCGCTCGTGGAGGGCCGCCAGGATGCCGAAGGCGAGATAGAGGCCGGCGGCCAGGTCCGAGATCGCTGTGCCCACGCGCACCGGGCCCTGGCCCGGCAGGCCGGTCACCGACATCAACCCGCCCAGACCCTGAGCGATCTGATCCACACCGCCGCGATCGCGATACGGGCCCGTCTGCCCGAATCCGGACACACTGCCGTAGACGATGCGCGGGTTGATCGCCCGCACCGTCTCGTAGTCGAAGCCGAGCCGGTGTTTCACGTCGGCGCGATAGTTCTCCACCAGCACGTCGGCGCCCTTGGCCAGTCGCAGCAGAACCTCCAGGCCCGCCTCGCTCTTGAGGTCAAGCGTCAGGCAACGCTTGTTGCGGTGCAGGTTCTGGTAGTCGTGGCCGAGCCGGCGCGAAATCCCGATCTCGCGGCCGGGCGCCGGCGGGCGCTCGATGCGCACTACGTCCGCGCCCCAGTCCGCGAGCTGCCGCACCGCGGTCGGTCCGGCGCGGGCGATCGTCAGGTCGAGGACCCGCAGGTCGGCCAGGGGAAGGGCCACTGAACCGGTCAGACCTCGGGCACCGCCCCGGCAGGCGTCGGCTCGGGAGGCGTCTCGAGTTCCTTGAAGATCCAGGCAAGCGCACGCTCGACCTCTTGCTTCGCTCCTTCCTCGACCACGTCACCGTGACACGGAATCAGGCGGTCGAACGGGTACCGCAACAGGCGCAGGCAACTCGCCGCGCAGGCCGCGCGATCGCGAATCGCGAACCGGAACACCCGGCTCATGGCGACACGACGATGGACCCCAGTGAGCCGATAGTAGATCGACGGAATCAGCCCCTGGCGCTGCCGCAGGTTGAAGAGCAGGTCGGCCACCAGCAACGCGCCGCTCGGACGGTGGCAGAAGGCGACTTCGTTGAAGGCCGGCATCCCGTCGATCGGAATCGGCTGCAGTTCGCCTCCCCAGGGCGACGCGACGCCCAAGGTTCCGGTGAACTTGACGTCCTTTCGCTTGTCCGCCAAGCCAGGGGCGCCCAGAACATCGGCTTCAGGGAAGCGCGCCGCCGCTGCCGGCAGGTGAAGATGGTGAAAGCGGTTCGGCGCGACCAGGTACTGCACCGGTCCGAGCCCCTCGAGTTCCTCCGCCGTCCGGGCGTCGATCGGCCCGGGCGAGTACAACCACAGACCGCCGTCGCCCAGACGCACGACCGTCATCCGGGCCGGCGACATGAAGCCGATGGCGATCTTCTGCACGTGGTCGACGACCCAGACGTCGGGGGAAACCTGCTGCAGCGTCATGGGCCAAGTATAGGTCCGCCCCGCCTCCCTGCAGCTCAGCCGCCTGCCGCGACGTAGAATCCCTCAGGCCATGCATCCGATGCCCATCCGACCCCGCCGCAACCGGCGCTCCGGCGCGATCCGCTCGCTGATCCGCGAGACCGACCTCGGACCGGACCGGCTGATCTATCCGCTCTTCGTCATGGAGGGCAGAGACACCGCCGAACCGATCCCCTCCATGCCGGGCCAGGCCAGGCTCACCATCGACCGTCTGGTCGCGGAGTGCCGCACCGCGCACGCCCTCGGCGTGCCCGCGGTGGCCCTGTTCCCTGCCGTCGAGGACGGGCTGAAGGACCGCACGTCAAGCGGAGCGCTCGATCCCGACGGCCTCGTCCAGCGCACCGTCCGCGAGCTGAAGTCCGCCCTGCCCGACATGCTCGTGATCACGGACGTGGCGATGGACCCGTACTCCAGCGACGGCCACGACGGTCTGGTCGAGGACGGCAAGATCTTGAACGATCCGACCCTCGAGATCCTCGCCGCGACCGCGGTGTCGCAGGCCGATGCCGGCGCCGACATGATCGCGCCCTCGGACATGATGGATGGCCGCGTGGGGGCGATCCGTACCGCGCTCGATGCCGCCGGCCACGACCAGGTCGGCATCCTGAGCTACACCTCGAAGTACGCCTCGAACTTCTACGGGCCATTCCGCGACGCGCTGGACTCCGCGCCACGTGCCGGCGACAAGAAGACGTACCAGATGGACCCGGCGAACGTCCGCGAGGCGGTGCGCGAGGCGCGCCTGGACGTCGAGGAGGGCGCCGATGTCGTCATGGTCAAGCCGGCACTCGCCTACCTGGACGTAATCCGCGCCCTCCGCGAGGCGGTCGACCTGCCCGTCGCGGCCTACCAAGTCAGCGGCGAGTACGCGATGATCCAAGCCGTGAGCGCAAACGGCTGGATGGACGGCGACGCGCTGATGATGGAAACCCTGACCTCGATCCGCCGCGCCGGAGCGGACATGATCCTGACCTACTTCGCCCGCCGCTGCGCCGAAGTCCTGAACTCGTGATGCGTCGGCTGCGATGACGACGGCTCGCTGAGAGCCCGACAGCCGGCTCAGGGACCGGCGGCGCGGAACAGAAACAGGTGCTGGGTCGGCAGCGAGTCGACCAGTTCGACCAGTTCGTAGCCCGCGGGCAGCCACTCCTCCATCACCTGCTCGATCGACATGCGGTGCTCGAGCTTGATGTGCGCCGCCGAACGACCCTCCAGCCGGAACTCCGCCAGTGCGATCACACCGTCGGGCGCGAGCGCCCCCCGCATGGACTGGAGCATCGCCTCGGGCGCCGAGAACTCGTGGTACACGTCGACGAGGAGCATCAGGTCGACCTCGCCTTCAGGCAGCCGGGCTTCGCTCTCCGTGCCGAGTACCGTGCTCATGTTCGCAACACCGGCGTCCGCGGCGAGCTCCGTGGCGATGCGAAGCATCTCGGGCTGAATGTCGTTGCACAGCACGCTGCCCTCCGGACCCACGACGGCGGCCAGGCGCCGCGCGTAGTAGCCCGAGCCGCAACCGATGTCGACGACCAGCATGCCGGTCTCGATCGGCAGCGCCGCCATCAGCTCGTCGGGGTGCTCCTCCTCGATACGCGTCGCCCGCTCCAGCCAGGGAGCGCCGCGGTAGGACATCACCTCGGCGATCTTCCGGCCCTTGAAGACGCCGGGCTCTTCCGGCGCCTGCGCCACGGCCGCCGCCAACGGCGCCAAGCCAACAAGCGCCAGGGCAGCCGCAACGACGCCCTGCCGCCTAGGCGCTACGGTTCGAACCACCGTGCGAGCCAGCCCAGCACCTCCTCGTGCCACTGAATGCTGTTCGCCTGGCCGAGCACCCAGTGGTTCTCGTCAGGGAAGTAGAGCAGGCGGGCTGGCACATCGCGTCGCTTGAGCGCCGTGAATGCCGCAAGCCCCTGGGTTTCGGGGACGCGGAAGTCGAGCGCGCCGTGGACCACCAGCATCGGGGTCTGCCAGCGATCGACCAGCAGCGCCGGATTGTGACTCTCGAAGCCGTCCGGGTTCTCGAAATAGCTGCCCCGGTGGTCCCACTCGACGAACCACAACTCCTCGGTCGTGTAGTACATCGAGCGCAAGTCGAAGACTCCGTCGTGGTTCACCAGACAGCGGAACCGATCCGGCCAGGCGCCCGCAATCCAGTTCACCATGTAGCCGCCGTACGAGGCGCCCAGCGCGCACACCCGATCGCCGTCGAGGAACGGGTAGCGGTCGAGTGCGGCGGCCAGTCCCTTCTGCAGATCCTCGAGCGGCTTGCCGCCCCAGTCGCCCCCGATCGAGTCGGTGAAGTCCTGTCCGTACCCGACCGAGCCGTGAAAGTCGATCATCACCGAGGCGTAACCGGCGCCGGCATAGGCCTGGGGGTTCCAGCGATAGTGGAAACTGTTGCCGAAGGATCCCTGCGGGCCGCCGTGGATCAGGAAGGCGACCGGGTAGCGGCGTTCGGGGTCGAAATCGACCGGCCGCACGAGGTAGCCGTGCACCGTCTCGTCGCTCCAGCCGGAGAACGTGAACTGCTCGTAGTCCCCCACACGCGTCGCGGCCCGCTGCTCGGAGTTGAAGGCCGTCAGCGCCTTCCGGTCGCCGCCGGCGAGATCGCTGACGAACAGCTCCGACGGACCGGCCAGGTCGTTGTGGAGCGTGACCAGCCGATCCGTCGCCACCGCCAGTCCGGCCACCGATCCCTCACCGTGCAGACGCGTCACCGAGCCGTCCACCACGTTCACCGCGAACAAGCTCCGCTGCCCTAGGTCTGCCGCCGTGGCGTAGAGAGTGTCGCCGTCAGCGGAGAAGGTAAGGCCGGACACGGAGCGATCCCAATCGCCGGTCAAGCTCCGCTCGTTCGCCAAACGGGAACCTTCCATCCGTGCCAGCCGGATGTGGAAGCGATCGGACTCGTAGCCGGGCCGCTCCATGGCCAGCCAGGCCAGCGTGCCGCCGTCCGGCGACAGCACCGGGTGGCTGTCCCAGGCCGGGTTGGCGGCGGTCAGGTTGACGGGCGGCGAACTGCCGTCCGCCGGCGCCAGGTACAGATCGAAGTTCGTCGACCAGGCCTCCGGCGTACCGCCGACGCGCGAAGCGAAGATCACCGCGGCGCCGCCGTCCGCAAAGGCGATCTCCTCAGCGCCGCCGAAGGGCCTGGGAGGCGCGTCCTGATCGAGCCCCCGCATCAGGTCGACCGCCTGCCCCGAGGCCGAGCGTGCGTCGTCGAGTTCCAGGACGAACACATGCGACCGCCGGCCGTCCTTCCAGACATCCCAGTGGCGAACGAAAAGATCGTCATACGCGACCCCCGACGTGGGCTGCGATGACCGGTCCTCGAGTCGTTTCGCGGTGCAGTCGACCGTCTCGCACGAAGCGAAGACATCCATCGTCAGCGCGATCCGGCGACCGTCGGGCGACACGACCAGGTTGCCCACATCAAGCGGCAGGTCGGTCACCTGGTGCGGTTCGCCTCCGGCAAGGGG
Organism: Candidatus Multivorans sp.; assembly: GCA_965238135.1. Taxonomy (GTDB): domain Bacteria; phylum Acidobacteriota; class Thermoanaerobaculia; order Multivoradales; family Multivoraceae; genus Multivorans. The sequence continues at coordinate 2,278,282 of OZ250177.1, forward strand.
CAGGCGCCAGACCTGAGAACTCCCCGAACGCGTGGACAGGAAGAAGAGATCCCGGCCGTCAGGCGCCCAGCGCGGATGAAAGTCCGCCGCCTCGTGCGTGGTCAGCCGGCGTGGCGCGCCGCCGTCCACCGGCGCCGACCACAGATCCGTTCGACCCCGGTTCGCGGCAAGGTCCGTCACGCGCACGGTAAAGGCAACGACCGACCCGTCCGGCGCCATCTGCGGGTCGGAAAGCCGCTCCATCGCCAGCATGTCGTGGACCGAGAACGGGTGCGTCTCCTGCGCCTGCAGAACCGCCCACGGCGAGACGATCAGAGCAGCGAGAGCGGCGATCCAGAAACGGCGCATGGCTGCGGCGCAGGCTATCGCAAGGTGTCGGGTGGTAGACTGCGGTTTCCAAAACCTCCAGGATCCACGATGCGCACCCTGATCTGCCTCGTTTCGGCCCTCCTCAGCTCGACGGTCGTAGCCCAGGACCACCGCCTGACAGCGGCGCGGCTCGACGGCGACGTGCTGCGCCTGCAGGCAAGCGATGGCCTGCAGGTGGTGCGGCACTTCCAACTGCCGAATCCACCGCGTGTGGTGCTCGACCTGTTCGGACTCGACGGCTCGGTCGCCGAGATGCCGGCGCCGGCAGCAAGCAGTCCGGCACTCGAGGTGCGAACCGGGGAGCATCCGAACTTCGTGCGGCTTGTTGTCGATCTTCGCGAGGGCCTCGAAGCGTACCAAGTGCGTCGGTCGGGGGAGACCATCGAAGTCGGTCTCGGCCCCGCCAAGCTGCCACCCTCGCAGACCGGCGTTCTGATCGGGCCTTCCCAGGCTCCGGCCGATCCACTCCAACCTCCCGCGAGCCTCGCTCGGGGCGTGGATGTCGGCGTCGAAGCCACTCCGAGCGACGCGACTGGCGCCTCGACCTCCCCGCCGTCCACCACGGCCACGCCCGCGACGGCGGCCCCCAGGAGCGACCCTCAGAGCCTCGGCGACCTGACCACGGATGAGTTGCTGGCCCTGATCGACGAGGAACTCAAGGCCGCGGGACTCGACCAGGAGCAGTCGGCCGAAGAGTTGATCAAGCAGGTCGAAGCCGAACTCGACGCGAGCGGACGCAACCGGGGCAGCGGCAGTCGACCGCTCATCCGCGAAACGGCGCCGGCCGAGGAACGTCGCCTCCGCCGGCCGTCACGGCCGGCCCAGACGCCACCGGCCAGGGACGGCGAAGAGCGGTTTCCGTTCCGGTTCATCGACGAGGAGCCGGCCAAGAAGCCGCCCGCCGAAGAAAACGACGGCGATAGCGACAACTAGCGCGGAAACAGGACGGCGCTTCGGGCCGGATGCGAGCATGTGCCCCGCTTCCCAGGATCGAGGCGGCAGGTCGCTCTGCAACTAGCGGCTCAGCACCAGAAGCACCAGTGATACGGCGGCCGGAAGTAGGTGATCAGCCGGCCGCAGACGATCACGCCGATCCAGCAGGCCAGTGAGATCGCGGCCGCGGTTCGAGCCCTCGTCGGTGCGACGGCGCCGGCGGCCGCAACCCTCACCGGTCGGTACGCGAACCGGTAGAAGAACAGGATGTTCAGCCCGGCGATCGCCATGAGCGACAGCTTGATCTGGAATGCCGGGTTGTAGAGGTACTGGTTCGGCGCGCTGACGACGAACAGGAAACCGGTACACACGTTCAGCAGATAGCCCCCGACACCCCAGGGCACCAGCCTGTGCAGCGCTTCCATCGGGATTCCCCTGGCCACCCCCAGGAGACGCAGGTCCCACAGGCCGATCGTCCCGATGAGCAGCGAGAGGCCGAGGAAGTGCAGCGACTCGATCGTGGGCCAGCCCCACGACGTGTGCATGAACGTGTAGATGCCGCTCTTCTGGCCGACCGAGTACAGCAGGTCTTCCATCGCCAACTCAGTACTGCAGGTGGGACGCCAACATGATCTTGGCCGTGTAGGCGAGCAGGCGGCCTGAAGTGATCACGGCGGACCAGAGCACGAGAGACAGCGCAGCCAGGACACGTTCCTTCCGCGGGGCCGGTGTGGCGTCATGTCGAGAACTCGCCAGGAGGCCGCGCATCAACGACCTCATGATCCAGAGCGCTGCCGCGATGCACGCCAGCTTGAAGTAGAAGACCGGATTGGTCAGGGCCTTCGCGGGGTACGCCATGAGCAGCAGGAACCCCGACGCCGTGACCACCGCGAGGCTCGTCCAGAGCACCGGCAGGTAGCGACGCATCAGCGATAGCGGGATACCCGGAGCGACGCCGAGGATCCGCAGATCCGTCGCCACATGGACGCCGGCCACAAACGCCATCCCGATCGAATGGAAGACGAGGCTGGAGAAGAACGCCGGGCCGGACTCGCGCATCCAGGTGGAAAAGCGCGTCTCCTCCAGCCAGATCAGGAAGTCGATCAACGTCCGAAACTCCGCCCACCACCAGCCCGCCAGCTAGCGGCTACGAGCGCTGCTCCTCGATCCAGTCGTCCATGAGCTCTTCCAGGATGTTGAGCGGCACCGAGCCGTTGGCGAGCACGGCGTCGTGGAAGAGGCGCACGTCGAAGTCGTCGCCGAGAGCTTCTTCGGCGCGCCCGCGCAGTTCCCGGATCTTGAGTTCACCGATCTTGTAGGCCAGCGCCTGGCCCGGCCAACTGATGTAGCGGTCGGTCTCCGTCGTGATCTCATGCAGCGACAGCGCCGTGTTCTCGGCCAGGTAGTCGAGCGTCTGCTGCCGCGACCAGCCGAAGGCGTGAACGCCGGTGTCGACCACGAGCCGGCAGGCGCGCCAGATCTCGTAGGTCAGACGGCCGAAGTTGCTGTACGGGTCTTCGTAGAAGCCGGCCTCCAGGCCGAGGTACTCGGAGTACAACCCCCAGCCCTCGCCGAAGGCGGAGATGTAGTCGTGGCGCCGGAACTCGGGCCCAACGTCGATCTCGACCGCGATCCCATGCTGCAGGTGATGGCCGGGCACGGCCTCGTGCAGAGACAGCGCCTCCAGCGCATATAACGGCCGGCTCGGGAGGTTGTAGGTGTTCACCCAGTAGATGCCGGGCTGGGTGCTGCCCACGGCTGCGGACACGTAGCGCCCGGCGGTGTACTTCGGGGCCATATGGTCCGGAACCGGCTCGACCGTGTAGGGGAGCCGCGGCAACGTGGCGAACAGCGCCGGCAGCTTGCCGTCCATCTTCTTGGCGATCCAGGCGGCCCGTTCCAGTAGTTCCTGCGCCGACTTCGGGTAGAACCGAGGGTCGGTGCGCAAGAACTCGAGGAACTCGGCAAAGGAGCCATCGAAGCCGGTCTCGCGGATCACTTCCTCCATCTCCGCCCGGATCCGTTCGACCTCGCTGAGGCCGATCTCGTGGACCTCCTCGGGCGTCAGGTCGAGGGTGGTGAACCAGCGGACTTGGCTCTCGTAGTACGCCCGTCCGCCCGGCAGATCGGAAGCGCCTAGTGTTTCCCTCGTGTTCGGCAGGTACTCGCCGACGAAAAAGTCGTAGAACCCCTGGTAGGCCGGCACCACCGCCTCGTTGATCGCGGCCTCGGCCTCGGTCAGGATCCGCTCGCGATCCATCTCCTCGACCGCCTTCGGCAGGTACTCGAACGGCGCCCAGAAGGCGCTGTCCTGCGGCTCGTCTGTGATGTGGGCGGAGATCGTGTCCTCGTAGCCCTGGAGCGTTATCCGCGGCAGAGTGAAGCCGCGGTCGAGCCCGGCGCGCATGTGGTCCTGCTGCTGCTCGAAGTAGGTCGGCAGCGCCCGCATCCTGGCGATGTAGTCGTCGTAGTGATCCGGGGTCCGGAACGGCATCGAGCGGTACATCCGCGCAAACCCCATGTGGAAACCGGAGTCCGCGTTGAGCGGCATCTGGTACTCGCCGAGTTCGAAGCTGCGCACGCTGTTGCGGAGCTGGCGTTCGAACATCCGCGCGTTGATCCGGTCCGACGAGCTGAGCCCAGAGACGTCGATCTCCTCGAACCGCCGCAGGAGATCGCGACGCCGTTCGACCCTGCGCTTGATCGCCTCCAGGCTGGCGTCGGCCAACTCGTCGTTCCGGCTGTGGTCGCCGACACTCGTTGCGAACTGCGGACTCTCGAGCAGCCTGGCCGCCCAGTCCTCATCGAACAGCGCGTGGAGCTGCTCGCGCGCGTCCGGCGCCGGCACGCAGGCGGCGAATGCTGCCAGCAACAGCAGCCCAGGCGCCGCCCTGTTCAGTCGCAACCGGTTCATCAGCGGCGCAACCCTATCGCGGTCCCAGGACCCCTAAGCCCGGCGCGCTAGGATCCCCGACCGCGCGTGAAGAACCTGCCCGCCCTTCTGCTTGCACTTGCCGCGACCGGCGCCTTCGCCGCGCCAGCCTCCACGCTCGAACTTCGTCGCGGGGACCGGCTCTGCCTGGTGGGCAACACGTTCGCGGAGCGATTCCAGCTCTTCGGCTACTTCGAGAGCGGTCTGCTGGCCGCCTTCCCGGACCTGGATCTGTCCGTGCGCAACCTCGCCTGGTCGGCGGACGAAGCGGCGCTGCGCCCGCGGCCGCTCGACTTCGGCGCCGTCGACCGGCATCTTGAGTCGCAGGGCGCGGATGTCGTCCTCCTGTTCTACGGCGCGAACGAGTCGTTCGAAGGCAGCGAGGGTCTCCCGGCGTTCAGAAACGACCTCGGACGTCTGCTTCGCCATGTCTCGAAACAGGTCTACAACGGCGCCGAGCCTGCCCGTGTGGCGCTCGTCTCGCCAATACCGCAGCAGGTTCTACCGGACGGTCGGGGTCTCGACGCGGCGGCCGTCGAACGCCGCAACGCCGAACTGCGGACCTACGCCGAAGCGGCCAAAGCCGTTGCGGCTGCGAACAACGTGCCCTTCCTCGACATCTTCGATGGGGTTGCGGCCGCGTTCGCCGGCGAGCCGGCGCCGTTGACGATCAACGGCGCGCATCTGAACGAGGCCGGCTACTGGCACGCCTCCCGGGCGCTGCTCGAAGAGCTCGGCGCTTCGGCGCCGGGAACGGTCGTCGCCTCGGCAGGGGGCAATCCCCAACTCCAGATTCGCCCTCCGGTTCTGCCGCCGGCGCCCCACGAGGATTCCGCACGTCTCCGGATCAGCGTCCGCGACCTGGCCCCCGGCCACTACGTTCTACGGCGCGGCGACGAGATCCTGGCCTCGGCAAGCGACGGAGACTGGGCGCGGGGCCTCGACCTGGAGGCGTCGTCGGTCATGACGGCCCTGCTGGAGGCTGGCGACGGTCTGCGCCGGGTGGTGCTCCGCAAGGGCCGGCTGTTCTTCGACCGCTACCGCGCCGTGAACGGCTACTACATCTACGGCGGACGCAAGGAACCCTTCGGCGTCCACTCGTTCCCGCCCGAGATGGTTCGCTTCGACGAACTGGTCGGTGAACTCGACCGCGAAGCCATGGCGCTCGCTCGCTCGGGCGAAATCTGGCGCTTGGAGCGAGTCGACCGATGATCCGCCTTCCCTTCGCCGCCGGGCTGGCCGCGGCTCTCGTTGCCGGCCCGGCCGCAGCCCAGGAAGTCGCCGACGAGGAGCCAAACCGCGGCGGCGAACCGCGGCACGAGGCGCTCGATCCCGCGTACGCGCTGGAACACCTCCACCCAGCCGAGGGCTACGAGGTGTCCCTGTTCGCTTCCGAGCAGGACTTCCCGATCGGCAACCCGGTGTCCATGACCTTCGACTCCCGGGGCCGCCTCTGGGTGGCGACCATGCCGTCCTATCCGCAGCGGCTGCCGGACGAGGCGCCCGACGACAAGATCATCATCCTCGAGGACCGGGACGGCGACGGCCGCGCCGATCACCACACGGTGTTCGCCCGCGGACTGCATCTGCCGACCGGCTTCGAACTCGGCGACGGCGGCGCCTACGTGGCGCAGCAGCCGAACCTGATGTTCATCGAGGACACAGACGGCGACGACGTGGCCGACCGCTACGAGGTCATCCTGCACGGCTTCGGCACCGAGGACAGCCACCACTCGATCTCCGCCTTCACCTGGGGCCCCGGCGGCGGGCTCTACTTCCAGGAGGGCACCTTCCACCACAGCCAGGTCGAGACCCCCTACGGCCCGGTGCGTCTGGTCGACGCCGGGGTCTTTCGCTACAAGCCCCAGCGGTTCCAGCTCGAGGTCTTCGTCTCCTACCCCTTCGCCAATCCCTGGGGGCACATCTTCGACCGTTGGGGTCAGAACTTCATCGCCGACGCCTCCGGCGGCGCGAACTACTTCGGCGCCCCGATCACCGGCAACGCGCCCTACCCGATGAAGCGACGACGGATGAAGGTGTTCACACAGGTCGTCCGGCCGACCTCCGGCTGCGAGATCGTCAGCTCGCGCCACTTTCCCGACGAGGCCCAGGGCAACTTCCTGGTCAACAACACGATCGGCTTTCAGGGCATCAAGCAGCACCGCGTGATCGAGGAGGATTCGGGCTTCACCTCGGAGGAGGTCGAGCCCCTCCTCTACTCGACGGACATCAACTTCCGGCCCGTCGACCTGCAGTTCGCGCCGGATGGCTCGCTCTACCTGGTCGACTGGTTCAACCCCCTGATCGGCCACATGCAGTACTCGCTGCGCGACGAGCGGCGCGACCACGACCACGGCCGCGTCTGGCGCGTGCGGCACACCGGCAGGCCCCTGCTCAACCCGCCCGAGATCGCCCGCGCCTCGACCCCGGCGCTGATCCGTCTGCTCGAAAGCTACGAGGATCGCACCCGTTACCGCGTCCGCCGGGAACTGCGGGAACGCCCGAAAAACCAGGTCCTGGCCGCGCTGCGCGACTGGCTCGAAGGCCTCGATGTGCGGGAGAGCCGCCAAAGCCGCTTCCAGGCCGGGCAGGAGAGCGCCGACGAGGACGACCGGGCCGACGAGGACGGCCTGAAGAAGGTCGCCGAGTTCGAACACCACCGCCTGGAAGGGCTCTGGCTCTACCAGAACCTGAACGTCGTCGAACCCGATCTCCTGGCCCGGATGCTCCGTTCGCCCGAACCGCGGGCGCGGGCCGCCGCGACCCGGGTGGCCCGCTTCTGGCGCCGCGAACTCGACGATCCGCTGGCGATCCTGGCCACCCAGGTCGAGGACGAGTTTCCGCGTGCCCGGCTCGAAGCGCTGCTGGGCTTAAGCTACCTGGAGTCGGAACCGGCGGCGCTGGCGGCACTCGGAACGCTCGATCGGCCCACCGACTACTACCTCGACTACACGTTGGGCGAAACCGTCGACACGCTGGAGCCCTGGTGGCAGCCCGCGCTCGCTCCCGACCGCGAGCCTCCCCTGCTCGACGAGCTGCCGGCCGCCGCGGGCGAGTATCTGCTCAGCCGCCTGTCCACGCGGGACCTGGAACAGCTCGCGGCCCATCCGCTGGCCGACCGCGCGCTTCTCCGCCGCGCCGGGGCGAGCGTCGAACGCCAGCGCCAGGCGATCGCGAACCTGGCCGCGGGCCGCGCGACGACCAACGCCGAAGACGCACCGACCCACGCCGAAGACGCGCCGGCCGCGATAGCAGTTGCTGCCACGGCCCTGCTGATGGAAGAACTGGGCCGCCTCGACAGGGTCGACCCTCCCGAACCGGAGACCGTCGACCGGATCGTTCTCCACCTCCTGGAGCGGACGGCCGCGGCACTGGGTACAGCGCAGCCGGCGCTGCGCGAGCTGGCGACGGACGGCGCCCGCCAGAAGGTTCGAAGCGGCGCCATGGCCGCCCTGATGGCGGCCGCGGGCGACACGTCGCCACGGAGCGTGCTGCCCCGCCGGCCGGGGCCGAACCAACTGATCGACTGGCTGCGGGCCGTCGACGCCTTGCCGGCCGCTCTGCGTGTCGATGCCTATCCATCGGTGTCCTCGCTCTTCGACGACCGGCGCGGCCCGGACCGGCAGCGAGTGCTCGAGGCGGCGGCGCACACGCTGGCCGGCAGCACCCGCGACGCCGGCCGGAGCTTTGAACGGCTGGCCGGTCTGGCCACCGATCCCGCGATCGGCCTGGCCGCGCTCGAGGGCCTGGGGCAACTGACGGCCGAGGCGCCGAACGCCTGGCCGGCGGACGGCGGCGAAGAAGCCCTCGCCGCCCCGATCGTCGCCGCGATCGAGGACGCCGATCCGCGCGACCTCACCTCGCCACGCTTCCGGCGCATTCACGACCTGGGCCTCCGGGTCGCCGACCGGATGATCGAGCGGAACGGTGACGCACGCGGCGACGAACTGCGCGAGGAGCTCGTCAACCTCGGGCCGGCGATCGTGACGCTGCGTCCCGTCCCCCACCAGATGCTCTTCGACCTCGAGGAGTTCACGGTGCGGGCCGGCGGACCGGTCGAGATCACCTTCGAGAACATCGACGTGATGCCCCACAACGTCGTCGTCACGCGACCGGGGGCGCTGGAGGAAGTGGGCCGGGCAGCCGATGCCGAGGCGGAGCGCAACCCGGCCTCCGCCGAAGCCTCTGGCTACGTTCCGAAGACGCCCCTGGTCCTGTTCAAGACCGGTCTGGTCCAGCCGGGCGGCACGGAGGTGCTGAGCTTCACCGCTCCGAAGTCACCCGGCCTCTACCCCTTCGTCTGCACCTTCCCCGGCCACTGGATCCTGATGAAGGGCACGATGGGCGTGGTCGAGCGGCTCGACGGAACCGCGGTCACCCGTTACGCCGCGCCGCGCCTCGCTCCCGACGTGCCCCAGCGCGCCTTTGTCGCCGACTGGAGCTACGACATGCTGGAGATCGACGTGGGCGAACTCATGGCGGCGACGGCGCCGCCCGCGGCCGCCGAGCAGCTCGACCGCGGCAGGCGACTCTTTGTCGAAACCGGCTGCGCCACGTGCCATCAGCTCGGCGGCGCCGGCGGTGAGATCGGTCCTGCCCTGGACGACATAGGCGTTCGCTTGACCGCGCTCGACACCCTGCGGCACATCCTCGAACCCTCGGGCGAGGTGGGCGAGGACTACCGCACCTGGCTCGTCGAAACCCGCGACGGCCGCTTCTACTCGGGGCTTCTCGCCTCCGCCGACGACCGCTCCGTCCGCATCCGTTCGAACCCCCTGGATCCGAACCACGTCGAGACGATTCCGCGCGAGGAGGTCGAGAGCCTCGACGAGTCCTCCCTTTCGACCATGCCGAGTGGCCTACTCAGCACGCTTCAACCGTCGGAGGTCCAGAATCTCATCCGCTACGTCCTGCACTCGCCGTGACCTGGGCACGCCGTACGCTGCGACTCCTCATCCTGTCCGCCGCGGCGGCAGCCGGCGCACCGGCGGCGGCTCAGCACGGCGCCGTAGGCGGGGAATGGCGCGAATACGGCGGCGACGCCGGCGGCACGAAGTACGCGCCGCTCGGGCAGATTCACCGCGGCAACGTTCAGGACCTCGCCGTCCGCTGGCGCTGGGCCTCGCCCGACAACGCGATCGCCGAACCGGGCGGGGAACGGAGCATCGTCGCGTTCGAGTCGACGCCCCTGATGATCGGCGGCGTGCTCTACACGAGTACGTCCTTCAGTCAGGCGGCAGCGGTCGACGCGGAAACCGGTGAGCAGATCTGGGTCCATGATCCGAAGAGCTACCTGTCCGGCCGCCCCCCGAACAACGGCTTTCTCCACCGCGGCCTCGCCTACTGGACCGACGGCGAAACGGAAACCGTCTACCTCGCCACCGGCGACGCCCGCCTGATCGCGCTCGATCCGGCCACCGGCACGCCGCGCGGGAACTTCGGCAGCGGCGGCACGGTCGACCTGACCGCGGGCATTCGCTCCCTCAGCGGCAGGTCAGACCAGTACGGACACACCTCGCCGCCGGCTGTGGTCGGCGACGTGCTGGTCGTCGGGTCCTCGGTCATGGACTGGGCGCCGCAGCCCGAGTGGCCGCCGGGTGACGTACGCGGCTACGACGCCAGGACGGGCCGGCTCCTGTGGACCTTCCACACCGTGCCGCAGCCGGGCCAGCTCGGCTACTCGACCTGGCAGAGCGGCGCCGCCGAGCGCGTCGGCGGCGCGAACGTGTGGGCGCCGATGACCGCCGACCCGGAGCTCGGCTACGTCTACCTGCCCGTCAGCGCGCCGTCGAACCACTTCTACGGCGGCCACCGCAAGGGCGACAACCTGTTCGCCAACAGCCTGGTCTGCCTCGACGCCAGAACCGGGCGCCGCGTCTGGCACTACCAGGTCGTCCATCACGACATCTGGGACTTCGATCTCGGCTCGCCGCCCAACCTGGTCGACATCACTGTCGGCGGCGAGGACATCCCGGCCGTCGCGCTGGTCACGAAGCAGGGCTGGGTCTTCGTCTTCGACCGCCGCAACGGCAAGCCGGTGTGGCCGATCCATGAAGTCCCGGTGCCGCAATCCCAGGCGCCGGGCGAACAGACGGCGCTGACGCAGCCGCGGCCGACGAAGCCGCCGCCCTTCGACCGCCAGGGAATCGCTCGGGACGAACTCACGGAGGGCGCTGAAGAGGTGCTCGCCGACCTCGACTGGGGACCGATCTACACCCCGCCTTCGACCCGGGGCGCAGTCATCTACCCCGGTCTCGGCGGCGGCGCGAACTGGGGCGGCGCGGCGTTCGACCCCACCGATTCGACCCTCTACGTGCCGGTGCTCGGAGTCGTCCCGTTCGAGGTCCGGCTCTACTTCTCGGGCATCCCGGACTATCTCCTCTACGAAACGGGCATCCTCGGCGCCCCCGGCAATCGGTACCTGCTCAAGCCGCCGTGGGGTCACATCACCGCCTACGACCTCGACCGCGGCGAGCTGCTCTGGCAGCGGACGAACGACGGTTTCAACGGTTACGCCGGCACCGCGTCTCTCCTCGCCACCCAGGAACTCCTGTTCTACGCCAACCGGTCGCGGCCGGTGCTGACCGTCCTCGACGCGGCGAACGGCGATGTGCTCCACACCATCCCCCTGCCGGGCAACGCCTCCGGCGTACCGATGAGCTACACGGCCTCCGGCCGCCAGTACATCGTCGTCGCGGTGGGCGCCGACGGCGATGACGCCGAACTGGTCGCCCTCTCCTTAGCCTCTGACCTGCCGGAGCAGCACCCCGGCACCCTGGGATTCGCCGTCACTACAACCGCGGTGCGGGAATCCGACGGCGAGGTCACCTTGAGCGTGGTCCGCGCCGGCGGCAGCGACGGCGCCGTCAGCGTCAACCTGCGGACGGCCGGCGGCTCCGCCACCCCGGATGTCGACTACCAACCGGTTGCCCGAACTCTCGCCTGGGACCACGGCGACAGCGCCGCAAGAACGCTGAGCCTCCAACTCCTGGCCGACGCCGTGAACGAGGGCGCGGAGACGATCGAACTCGACCTCGACGATCCCCGCGGCGGCGCCGCTCTCGGCGACCGGCGCATGGTCATCACGATCGAGGACGAAGCAAGCACTCCCATCGAGGCGTGTGTCGCCGACGCCACGACGCTGTGCCTGAACGACGGCCGTTTCCGAGTCCGAGTGCGCTACGCCACCGGCCAGGACGAGTCCGGCTTCGGCAACGGCGTCCTTCTCACCGAGGACACGGGCTACTTCACGTTCTTCAACCCCTCGAACGTCGAGATCGTGGCCAAGGTCCTCGACGGCTGCGCGCTGAACGGCAAGTACTGGCTCTACGCCACCGGACTCACCGATCTCGAGGTGGAGTTCGAAGTCGCCGACCCGGTCACTCAGACGCGCCACGTCTACACGAGTCCACTCCGCAAGGCGTTCCTGCCCATCGCCGACACCAAGGCGTTCGACTGCGACTAGGAGGCTGCGCCGCAGAGCGATACGAAGTGAGCTATGCGACGCTGCCTCATAGTGAGGTGGGGGCCAAGGGCCAAACACGGAGCCCGCGACGGGTTTGGCGGCGGTAGCTCGTCTACTACGGCGGCGCGGCCGCTCCCAGTCGTTCGAAGGCCCGCATCTGGGCCGCCGCCTCCTCCGTCCGGCCGAGGGATTCCAGAACCCGGGCGTAGTTGAAACGGAGCGCCGCGTTGCCTTCGAGTCCAAGGCCGAGCGCACGCTCTATCCGCTCCGCGGCCTCGCCCGGCCGCCCGGCTTCGGCGGCGATCATTCCAAGCAGCGCATGCGCCTCGCCGAGTTCGGGATCGAGCGCCAGCGCCCGTTCCAGGGCCGGTGCCGCCTCTTCCGCGCGGCCGTCGGTGTGCAGGAACAGCCCCTCCAGGTAGTGGTGCTCAGCCCGGCTCGGCTGTCGGCGCCGGGCCTCGGCAGTACTCCCGGCGGCCTCGCCGGCGCGTCCCATCGAGAACAGGATCTTGGCCCGCAGCAAGTGGATATCCGCGATCCGCGGATGGTCAGACGGCCGCCTTTCAAGCAGCCTCTCCAGCCGCTCGAGAGCGCCCTTCAGGTCACCCGCCTCCGCCAGTCGCTGCGCCTCCGACAGTCCGGACGTCACCTCGGCGAACGCCGCGCGCTCAGCCTCCGCCGCCTGGTCGCGGGCGCCCTGCAGCGATCGGTAGCGTTCAAGCGCGGCCTGGGCGCCTTCGCGGTCGCCGGCCGCGGCAAGCGTCCGTCCGAGTCTGTAGACCACCTCCGGTTCGCCGCTCGCGAGTTCCTCGGCGACGCGGAGATGCTCGAGCGCCTCCGGGTACCGGGAATGGGCCGACAGGATGGCAGCCGCCTCCAGGTGAATCACAACCGGCTCGCCCACGCCGTCGACAAGCGCCCGCTCCAGGTAGTCCAGAGCATCGGTCCTGCGGGCCGGATCGCGCGCCAAGGCCAGACCGCGGGCGAGGCCGAGTCCGGGGCTTTCGAGATCCTCGGCCGCGGCCGCATCGACCGCCGCTAGCGCCTCATCCGCCAAGCCGTCCGCCAGCCGGAGCAGCGCCAACTGCTCGTAGACGTCGGCACCGCCGACCCGCCGATCGACCGCTTCCTCCAGCAACCGGATCGCCTCCGGCGTGCGATCGAGATCACGGAGCAACAGGGCCGGCGCCAGGTAGGCCGACGCAACTTGAACGACGCCCACGGTTTCGCCGCCGCCAGTGCTTTCCGGCCGCAGCGAGCGCGCGCGGGCGAAAGCGGCGAGCGCGTCGTCGGTGCGGCCAAGAGCGGTCAGCGCTCGGGCCAGCGCAAGCGCCGGTGCGAACTCCGAGGGCGCCCGCTCCAGCGCCGCGCGCGCGTATACCAGCGCCTCGACCGGATCGCGAGGGGCCGGGGCAACCTGAGCTGGAACGGCCTGGCCCGGAACCACCGCCGCAAGGGCGCTCAGCAGGAGGACGGCTACGCCGGACACGGGCAGTCAGCGTAGCAGTCACTCCGCGGCGAAAAGGGCCCTCAGTGCCGCGTCGAGTGTCACACCCCGCGCGTCCAGGGCGACCAACCGGCCGCGCCGGTCGAACAGCAGGGACCGAGGCGGGTACTCGACCTGGAAGCGCCGCGCCACGGACCCCGCCGCGCCCCGTCCGTCGAAGACGACCGGCCAGGTTACGCCCTGCCGGCGGCCGAAGCTCCGCAGGTGGCGGCGCGTCGAGCGGTCGAGCGAGACGGCCAGGACCACGAATCCCCGATCGGCGTAGGCTGCCCGGGCCCTTGCGAGACGGGGAAAGTCGGCGAGGCAGGGGGCACACCACGTCGCCCAGAACTCGAGCAGCACGACGCGACCTTCTAGATCGGCCGCGCTCCAGACGCGGCCGTCGAGATCCCGCACCTCCAGGTCGGCCCACATCTCGGCCAAACGCGCGCCGCGGGCTGCCGGTGATGGCGCCACGTTTGCGTCCGTGGCGGCGCGGGCGTCGTCCAGGGCGAAGGTCGCCGGCGCCACCGCTGCGAGCGCCAGGGTTGCCGCCAGAGCCGAGGGAGCGAAGGCCGGCGCCTCCACTAGATGTCCACCTTGAGGCCGACGACGACACTGCGCGGAAACCTCGGTCCATAGACGTAGCTCGCGTCCCGCAGCGGCCCCCGGTCCAGGTCACGCTGGTATTCGTCGGTCAGGTTCTTGACCGCGAACGTCGCGGTGATCCTGCGGTCGTCGCCGAGCGGGAACTGCCGGGACAAGACCAGATCCCAGGTCAGGAAGCTGGGCGTGACTTCAAGTCGATCCTCGGCGATGTAGCCCGCGTAGTGCGGCGCCAGCATCGAACCCGTGTACCGGAGACCGGCGAACAGCGTGAGGCCGCGCGGCAGCGGCCACTGCACGCTCGCCGAACCGTAGCGTTCGGGCGTACGGAACATGCGCGTGCTGCCGAAGTCGGGTTCGGCGTGGCCGAACTCTGCCCGCTGCCAGGCGTAGCCGGCGTCGACAGCCAGACCGCCGCGCCGGAGACTCCAGCCGACCTCCACGCCGCGCACCCGGGCGTGGCCGAAGTTGGTGCGGACGAACTCCAGTTCGTCGGTCGCCGGATCGTCCGCCTGCCGGTTGTGGAACAGGTTCTCGATCCGGGTGTCGAAGAACGTCGAGTCGACGGCCATGGCTGCGCGCCTGCCGACCGTCGGCCGCCACTCGAGGCTCAGCATCCGCGCGGCCGAGGTCTCTTCGCGCAGCGCGGGATCGTCGCGCACCACCATCGCCTCGCCCCCCAGAAGGGCGATGTGCAGTTGCTCGTCGAAGACCGAGGGCGGACGGAAGCCGGCGCTGTGCGAAGCACGCAGCGTCAGATCGCTTCGAGGGCTCCACATCAACGCCGCCCGCGGCGACACGATCGTCCCCGGGGCGGCGCTGTGCCGGTCCGCACGCACGCCGTAGAGCAGGGTCAGGCCGTCACCGATGCGGCGATCGTCCTGAACGAAAGCCGAGGTCGAGCGGTAGCTCTCGCGGATGATCCGCCGGTAGGCCGGCTGGCGGTCGTCGATCACGTCGTGAGAGGCCTGTACACCGAAGCTGAGCGTGCCGGCGCCGTACCCGCGGTTGACATGGGAATCGAAGACCCAGAGCGGGTTGCGGGTCCAGCCGAAGGCGCCCACGTCGCCACCCGCCCCGTAGTAGCTGGCCCGCTCGGTTGCCGCGTGGGATGCCGTGGCTCGCCAGTCCCAGAGCGGCGACACCGTGTGCAGCCAGGAGACGCTGGCCCCGCTGCGCCGGGAGTCCAACTGTTCCGCGACCTGCGCCTGCTGCGGCGGAAGCTGCACCTGGTCGCCGCCGCGCCGGAACTCAGCCGTATGGCTGACGTCCGTCGCGAGCTTCGCCGAGCCGCCCATGAAGAACTCGTGGTAGCGCGCGCCTACCACGTCCAGATTGCGGATCGACACCTCACTGAAGCCGTCACCGTCCAGATCGACCGGCGCCACGCGGTCGATCTGGCCGTAGAACGTCGCCGCACGCTTGGATCCGGGTGTCCAGTCCGCGACCAGGCTGAAAGATGGGCTTTCCGCCGAGCCGCCGGCGCCGCCCATGCGTCCCGAGCGCGCATCCACCTCGACGTGGGTGTGGTCCGGGTGGTGCGGGATCAGGTTGATCACGCCGGCGACCGCGCCGGCGCCGTACGCCGGCGAGCCGCCGCCCCTGACCACCTCGATGCTGTCGATCAGACGCGCCGGCAACTGCTCGATGCCATAGACCATCGCCAGGGACGACACCGTCGGCTGACCATCGACCAGCAGTTGGGAGTATGGCCCTTCGAGTCCCAGCAGCCGGATCTGAGAGGTGTTGCAGCTCTGGCAGTTCGACTCCACCCGCACCCCGCGCGTCCACTCGACGGCGTCGGCCAGGGTCCGCGCGACGACGCTCTCGATCCGTGAGCGCGGCACGGTCTGCACGTGGAGCGGTACGTCGGCGAGGCGCTTCTCGGTGCGTGTCGCGCTGATCACCACTTCCTCGCCGAAGGCGGGCCGAAGTTCGATGTCGACTCCCGCCCGACCCTCGGCCGTCGTCTTGATCTCCCACTCGGCCAAGCCGTAACCGTCGGCGAAGACGATCAGCCGATGTTCGCCGGCGGCCACCGGGTGCAGGCAGAACCGGCCATCCTCCGATGTCACCACCGTCAAGGACGAAGTGGTCAGGGTGACCGCGGCATCAGCCACCGGCCGCCCGGAAAGCGCCCGCACCGTGCCGTGAACTCCGGTGTCCTCCGGACAGGCGGCCATTACCTGCCCAGCAGGCAGCAGCGCCAGCGCTCCGATTGCCACGGCTCCTGCGCCTCGCGGCTTCATTCCGCACCGGGACGTTTTTTCCATGAATGCGACTATAGTTTTCGTCTACCTAAAATGTCAATCGCGTTGACCAGAACAACGAGCCCCCCTTGACACCGCATCAGGCTAGGACAACAACCTACCCGCAGGAGTGCCGGTCCTGAACCCGCACGATTCTCCGTAGCCCCGCCAGAAGAGCAGCCTGACGGTCCGCGGTCACCGCAGCCTGACCGGAGGCCGCTCCGCTCTAACCAGCACCCATACGGAAGAAGCAGAGCTTGTTGCCGTCCAGGTCGCGAATGTAGGCGCCGTAGAAGGTTGGGAGCCTCTCTCCGGGCGGGCCCTCATCGCTGGCGCCGAGCTCCATCGCCTTGGCGTAGAGCTGGTCGACGCTCTCCCTGGAACCGGCGGGGATCGCCACCATGTTGCCGTTGCCGGGCGACTGCGGCTCCTGGTTGTACGGAATGCAGATGGCCAGCATCGGTTTGCCCGGTTCGAGGCCGTAGCCCTTGATCCTGTCCATGCTGAACATCGTCGTCGCGCCCAGTTCACCGAGCAGCGCGTCGTAGAATGCCGTCGCCCGGTCCATATCGTTCACGCCGATCGTGCAGTAGCCCAACATCGATATCTCCTCTGGGGGCGCCGCCACAACCAGCCGCGACGGGCGGGCCGGAAGATAGCAGGCCGAAACGCTCGCGTCCGCGGGCTCAGCTCTCTTCGTCGCCTCCAACGTCTTCGATCAGGTCGGCGCGGCGCAGATCGAGCTTCTCGCCGGTGAAGCTGTCCAGCTTGTAGACCCAGGAGCCGTGGTAGTCGTTGAACTCCCGCATCTCCTCCGCCCGGTTCAGGATGTCCGCCTTC
This sequence comes from Candidatus Multivorans sp., assembly GCA_965238135.1. Lineage (GTDB taxonomy): Bacteria > Acidobacteriota > Thermoanaerobaculia > Multivoradales > Multivoraceae > Multivorans. The sequence continues at coordinate 2,295,162 of OZ250177.1, forward strand.
TCCTGGAGCTCCTCGTCGGGCGTGTCACGTTCGATTTCCACGCCTTGCACGGAGTGATAGCCGCCGATGCGGATGTAGCGATCGTCATCCCGCCCCGCGACCGACACGATGTAGCCGGATCCGTCCTCCAGCTCGTAGCGGAACTCGTCGGCGAACGAGAGAACCGCCACCTCTTCGGCATCGGCAAGGTACACCTCGGAGAACCGTAGCCGCGAGAGGAAGTTCTTCACCCGGCCGACCTCGCTCGCCTTCTCCCGCCTACCATCAGGCACCCGCTCGAGCGCGAGTTCAGCGCCTTCCCCGTCCCCGGTGCTGAAGGTGAAGTCCGGCCCGTCGATGCGCGCCACGTCGCTGCCCGAGACGTCGACGATCTCCTTCTGCAGGAACTGGTCCGCGGTGCTGTCGATCAACACCGTCGCCTCGGTCAGGAAGATCGGGTTCTCCTCGCCGTCGAGGCGGCGTACGTAGTTGCCACTGCCGCCGTCGAAGCGGTTGCCTACCCGCAAGCGGACCATGTCGTTGCCGGCGGCGTTTCTGAGCGCCACCTCGACGGTGTCCTCGCCGGGCGGTTCGATGCCGAGTTCCGCCGCCAGACTGTCGCTTGCGCCGACTTCCTTCGCCAGTTCGATATCGAGCAGGCTACGCACCAGGCGGTTCACGCCCTCGTTGCGGGCCTGGTAGTCGTGAGCCTCCTCCACCACGTAGCGGTCTCCGGCCCGGCTCAAGGTGACCTGCTCCCCGCCCTCGATCACTTCGATCTGTGCGATCTCGTCCGGGTTCAGGTTGGGCAGGAACTTCTGGCCGCGCTCGAATCGCTCCGCGCGCGACACGCTGTTCCAGTAACTGAAGATGGAAAGGGCCAGCAGCGCCACGGCCGCCATCACCAGTCGACGGTTCAACTGATTCATGCCGATAACTCCCTAGCGCCGGCGGGCGCGGTACAGACCAAGCAGCAGAACGACAATGGGCATCCACCCGATCACGGCGAAGCGCACCTTGGATTCCTCGCGCTCCAACGCCTCGCGCCGGCCCTTGCGGATGTCCCGCAGTTCCCGGTTCGCCTCGAGGATGCGCTCATTCAACTCGTCGACTTCTTCCTGCAGCTTCCTCTGGAACAGAGCCGCGTTGCGCTGGGTGATCTCACCCTGCTTCTCCCGCAGCTCCTCCTGGAAGCTCTCGATCTCCTCACGGATCTGCCGCTCCCGGTCCAGCGTGTCCAGTTCGGCCTGGGCCTCGATCTCGTCGAAGCGGAGGAACGGCCGGCTGATGCCGCTCTTGGCCCGAACCGACATCAGGTCCTGGGAACCGAGCAGATAGTCGATGCTGTTGAGGACCACCTTGTGGTTGTCGTTCGCGGCCTGGACGATCCCGAACGGGTTCTGCAAGAAGGCGATCTGGTCGTGGATGAAGTCCACGTCCGCGAACACGACGACCGCCGCCTCTCCACGCTCCTCCTCCCGCAGCGGATCGCGGTGGATGATCTGCGCATCGTCCGGTGGCGGAATCTCGATCTCGGGGGGAAGGTTGGGCGGCCGCTCCGCCTCCTTGTCCGGGTAGTCGACGCCGTCCGGGAAGGCGGTCGGCAGCCTGCCGCGCACGATGTACGCGAGCGCCAGCGCCTCTTCTCCCGGCGCGAACGTGTCGCGGAGCTTGGCGCCGTCGTTCAGGTCGGTGTAGGCGAGGCCGTCGCCGCCGCCGAAGCCGGGCAGCACCTCGAGGGTGTTGCCGGAGGCCGTGGTCGAGATCAGGGGCCGCAGTTCGACGCCCACAGGCTGCCCGCCATCGTCCGGGTCGCTCTCGCCGCCGTCGCCCGGCTCGGCCTCGGCGCCCTCCGCACCGCCCGCGTCGGCGCTGCCCAACTCCCGCAGCACGCCGGAGAGGAAGAACCGGGTGTTCGACAGACCTCGCAGCATCGGACTTTCCGCGTCCAGCAGGTCCTCATGCACCGTGGAGTCGACGTTGAGATCGATGATCACCGACTCCGAGGCGCCGAACTGGCTCATCGGCCGCCGCGCCGCCAGCTCGAAGTCGGCCGCGAACTGGTTGGCCGGGAGTTCCAGGCCCCAGGCATCGAGCAGCGGCGCCAGGTTGGAGGCCGGCTGGTACTGGAGCGCCATCCAGGGCTGCTGCGGGTTCTGCGGCGGCGTATCGCCCAGAGCGTAGGGATCGAGGAAGATCAGCGCATTGCCGCCCGCGGCCACCCACTGGTCGATCGCGAACACCGTCTTGTCGGGCAGCGCCTTGGGGTGGATCACGACCAAAAGGTCGTAGTCGTCACTCGAGATCTCGTCCACGTCGGCGGCGACCTGGGAAACGTCGTACAGCTCTTCCAGCACCTGGACCAGGATCCACTTCTGCGCCGGTGTCCGGCCCTGGGCGGCCAGCATCTGGGCCATCATCGGATCCTGGGCGCCGCCGAAGACCTCCAGGCTCGAGAGAACCCCCACCCGCTGCCGCGCCGGCCACAGCAGACCGTGGATCTTCTTCGAGATCTCGTACTCGATGTTCTCCTGCTCCTGCGGCCACAGGAACTCGATCGTCTCCTTGCTGCCGGTCTGGGTCTCCAACGCCAGGCCGAAGTAGAAGAGATCGCCGTTCTGGTTGATCAGCTTGCCGTCCAGACCGTCTTCGGCGGCACGGTCCGCGTCGTCGCTGTCGGGAAGCGGATCGATCGTCTCGACGCGAATCTTCCCTGCCGCGGCGCGCTCGTACTCGCCCAGAAGGCTGCGCAGATAGCGCTCGTAGCCGATGAAGTCCTTGACGAACTTGGGCAGCGTCTTGCCCGCTGTTTCGGAGAAGTAGAGGCGAATGTTCAGCGGCTTGACGCCCTCTTCCTGCATGCGATCGAGGATGGCGTGGGTGCCGTCGGTCAGCGAGTAGAAATCGCCGCCGGTGAGGTCGACGCGCCAGCTCTCCAGCCACTCGTTGGCGACGTGGATCGAAAGCACGGTCAACAGACCGATGAGGACCAGCGTCACCGTCCGGCCCTGCGCCACGGTCATCCCGCGCCGGCCACCGCCGCCGCCCGGACCGTTTCCCAAGGACGCCGCTTGTGGCGTCCCGCTGTCCACAACGTTCGGTTCGGAAGTCATCTGCCAAATCCCTCAGTTAGTCCTCGCACCCTCAAGAAACCCTCGCGCCCTCAATTCGTCTTGGTCCGGCTGAGCACCAACATGCCGCAGATCAGCCAGCCGACGGTGAACAACACGAAGAACAACAACGAGTTCAACTGCAGGAGGCCCCGGGTCAGGGTCTCGAAGTGGTCGAGCAGGCTGAGCGAAGAGACGACCCGTTCGACGTAGCCGCCGAACCACTTGCCCACGAACTCCTGGGTCTGCGGCACGCCGATCAGCAGGAAGCCGACCGAAGCGGCAACCGCGAGGATGAACGCGACGACCTGGTTCTTCGACAGCGCCGAGAACAGGAGGCCGATCGCGAGCAGCACCGCCGCCGCCAGCAGGGAGGCGACGTAGCCCAGGAAGACCGCGCCCCAGTCCGGATCGCCCAGCCGGGCAACCTGGAACACCGCCGGCCAGGTCAGGAACACGGACACCGCCAGGAAGGCCCAGCCAGCCAGAAACTTGCCGAGGTACGACCCCTCGAGCGTGATCGGCAGGGTCAGCAGCAACTCGACGGTCCCAGACCGGCGTTCCTCCGCCCACAGCCGCATCGCCACCGCCGGCACGAGGACGACGAAGATCCAGGGCATGTAGCTGAAGAGCGCGTCGAGGTTCGCCTCGCGCATCTCCAGAAAGCGGCCGAAATCGCGCGACACCATCAGGTAGCCGCCCGCGATCAGGAAGATGACGATGAAGATGTAACCCAGCGGCGACGAGAAGTAACCGCGGAACTCCCGCCGTAGCACCGCTCTCATCCCGACAAAACGCAGCGTCAGGGCGCCGCCTGGACTGCCCGCGGCAACCGAGGCCCGCGGCGTGCGCTGGTCTGCGCTCATGCCGCCACCCCCCTCGTCACTTCGCGGAACAGTTCGTCGAGCCGCCCCTCCCGCACGCGAACGTCCGCGATCCGGCGTTCACCGACCGTCGCCAGCACATCGTTCAGGCGATTCTCGCCATTGTGTGGCTCGACTTCGACCTCGCCGTTCGGCAGCACACGGGCGGCGGCGCACCACGCGGCGGCGGACAGCGCCGCCACCACCTCGGCGGCGTCGCCGTCTGTGACCCGGAAGCGGACCGCGTTATGGCCGGGCGCCCGGGTCACCAGGTCGTCGGGGGTCGAGTCGACGAGGATGCGCCCCTCGGACAGGATCACGGCACGGTTGCACACCCGCTCCGCCTCATCGAGGATGTGGGTCGACAGCACGATGCAGCGGTCGGAGGACAGGCTTAGGATCAGGTCCTGGATCACCGCCTTCTGGTTCGGGTCCAGACCGTCGGTGGGCTCGTCGAGGATCAGCACATCCGGATCGTGGATCAGAGCCTGCGCCAGGCCGACCCGTCGCTTGAAGCCCTTGGACAGGGTCTCGATCGTCTGGCCGCGCACCCGGCGCAGGTGCGTCACCTCGATCACCGAATCGATCGCGGCCTCCGGCGCCTCGAGTTCGCGCACCTCGGCAATGAAACCGAGGAAGGCCTCGACGGTCATCTCACCGTAGGCGGGTGCGTTCTCGGGCAGGTAGCCGATCCGTCGACTCACGGCGAGCCGGTCCTGGGCGACATCGAGGCCTGCGACCGAAACGGTTCCGGCGTCCGGCTCCAGGAAACCGGTGATCATCTTCATCGCCGTCGTCTTGCCGGCGCCGTTCGGCCCGAGAAAGCCGAGCACATCGCCGCGGCGCACTTCGAAGCTGATGCCGTCGACGGCGCGGATCGGACCGTAGTGCTTGGTCAGGTTGTGAACCGCGATCAGGACTTCGTCGGCCCTGCCGGAGTCGGGGTGGTCGGTTTCTGTCACTCTCGACTTTCTCCGTGAACAGTTGACAAGTTGCGTTTCTACGCGCCAAGCCAGCTTGGCTCGCCGGATCTCAACACAGCGGCGCCAGAAAACGCAAGATCTCGGCCAAGCCCGCACGCCGGCCGCCGTCGGAACACTCCGCGGCTCGCCCTTGCTCCGAGCTACTCGCCGCCCTCCGCGACCGGCGCGATGTCATCCGCTACTCGCTCGCGTCCCCCGGCTCCCTCGATGCAGTAGAGCCTGGTCTCCGTCCTCAGCAACAGGCATCCGCCGCCGATCGCGGGCGAGGCGTTGCTCATGCCGTCCTCCAGCCTGTTCTCGGCCAGAAGCTCGAACTCCGCCCCCGCCGCGACGACACTGACGCCCTGCTGCCCAGCCGCGTAGATCCGACCCTCGCCGGCGACTAGGGATGAGCGGTACGGACCTTGCGGCAGCCGCCGCCTCCAGAGGAGTTCACCGGTGAGGGCCCTGTAGCAACTCATCACGCCGAAGTCCGTCACCGTGTACAGGAGCTCGTCCACCAAGAGCGGCGAGCCCGTCTCGGGCACCGCCTGAGCGTTCCCCCAGAGAAGACTTGGCTCGGACCCCGGCTCACCGGCGACGAAGCTGAACGCCTGGGTCGCCTTGACCGCATGAGCGCCGCCCGACACCACGAGCACATCGTTCTCGAACACCGGGCTCGACGCGAGCTGGTTGATCTCGTAGTCCCGAGACCACAGGAGGGCGCCGGTTTCGACATCGTACTCCCGCACGAACCACGAGTAGGCGACGATCAGCCGCTCGCCCCGGCGGCCCTTGACGACGAGCGGCGTCGTGTACGTACAGCAAGGGCCTTCCTCTCCGTTCCACTCGACCTTCCATCTCAGCGCGCCGGTCTCGCGCTCGAAGGCAGCGAGCCAACCGGCGTCCGTCGTCCTCGTGTGGCCCCATTCCCGGTCCTGCAGCACGACGACCACGTCCGATGCGAGCACCGGCGAACTCGCCGCCCCGTAACGGGCGTTGGCGGCATACAGGGAATCCACCTCAACCAGCCAATCGACCTCTCCGCTGTGAAACAGCCGCGCAAGGTGGGAACCGAAGTACACGTACACTCCGCTGCCGTCCGCGGCGGGCGTGGCGGCGGCGTGGGTGTTCAGCCTGTGCTTCGTTTCGGCCACCGTCGTCGCCACCGGCGTCTCCCACTTCACCGCGCCGCTGACCACATCGATGGCGAGCAGCCAGCGGGAGAACACCCTGCCCGCGGCCTCTGGAACGTCTCTCTCGCGACGCGCTTCCGTCAAGTACGCCGTATCGAGCGCCACGATCGGCGACGAGTTCCCCCTGCCTTCGAGCGGCAGCGACCAGCGAACGTTCTCGCTCTCCGCCGACCACTCGACAGGAAGCGCCGTCGCAGCCGACACGCCGGCCCCACCGGGCCCGCGCCATTCCGGCCAGTCCAGCACCGGCTCCTGCGCGCAGCCGAGCGCAAGACAAGACACAACAATCCCGACCCGTCTACGGGAGTCGGCTGCCGCGAACCCGCTGCTGCGCGGCACGCTTTGCGCCCGCCAGCGATCACTGGCCGCGCGCAGGTCGTCCTTCACGCCACACACTACTGTCCATCCCTCAAGATGCAGTACTCGCGAACAGGAATCTCGGGCAGCGGTGTCAAACTCAACTCGAACGCTATCCGCCAGGCATGCTGCACTCCGACGTGCCGCTACCAGGTCTCTGGGGCGGACGTCGCGTCGATCAGGCCGCCTAGGAAGATCGCGTTCAGGAACAGGCGGTTCGAGCCGTAGAAGTAGGCGCGGAAGTTCGGGTCGTCGAGGAGTTGAATCACGACGCCCCGGCCCATCCGACTGGCGATGACGGCCGGCTTGCCGGCAAGCCGGCGCTGGTTCTCCGGCGATATCCAGCCGCTCAAGCGCGGCGGATCCCGGTACAGGGCAACGTTCTCGAAGGGATCGGGGCTCGGGGGCAGAACCATCTCGCCGGTCCGCATCACCGCCTGCTCCGGCCGCGTGTAGCCGTAGGCCAGCGGATGGGTCAGATCGAGCTCGACGCCGACGATCGTGCCGGCCATGAGTTGCTCCGCCCGCTGGTCGCGGTAGTCGACGTAGCGGCGCCGCTCCGATGCAGCTCCTTCGGCGGCGGTCTCCGCGTCGCCGGATTCGGCGGCCGCGGCAGCGGCGTCGTCTTCGCCCGCCGCCGCGGCCTCGCTGTCGCCGTCCCGTCCCAGGAGTTCCTCGTTCGCCCATCTACTCGCCGAGCCGATGGCCATCACGGCGCCCCCCGCCCGCACCCAGGAGCGGAGCCGATCCTCGACTTCCTCGTCCAGCCCTACCGTCTGTGGACCGCCGAAGCGGCCGCCGCCGAGAGCCAGCACGACGTGGGTGTACCGGTCCAGGTCCACGCTGCCCAACGCCGCGAGATCGACCAACGATGTCTCGACGCCGAAGCGCTCGTCGAGCAGGTGCCAGGCCTCGCCCACGCGATACGACGAGGCGCCGGAACCGGTCACGAGCAGCGGCCGCGGGGCGGCAAGCGGCCGCAGGCTCGGGCTGCCCACGTCGATTCCGGCCGCTGCCTGACCGCTGATCAACCGGTGGATGTCGACGCCGTCGGCGGCCGCCGCCTCGGCGAGCAGTCCCTTCAGGTCAACCCCGGCGTTGGCGCCCGGCTCGCCCGGCCTGCCCACCGGCACGACGATCGCTCCGGGGTCGAAGGATTGCGTACCGCCGGCCGTCTCGGCCACAAACGGCCGCACGGCGGCGCGCGTCCGGGCACCGGCCCGCTGCAGCCGGTTGAGGGCGCGCGGCGCGAAGTAGCCGTCCCACGAGAAGGCGTAGGCGTACACCACGTCGTTCGCCCCGGCGTCGCCGAACCGGCCCGGCTCAACCGAGGCATCCGTCACCGGCGCTCCGAGCATGTCCTGCCGGTAGGCGCCGCCCTCGAGCAGGTCGTACTCGGCGCCGAAGGCGAGCGGCAGCGTCCAGGCCGAGACGTCGTAGAAGACCGAATCATTGAACTCGGTCACCTTCTCGAAGAAGGACCGGACCAAGGTCGTCTGCGGTTGCTCGAGCGGCACCAGCCAGGACGCGCCGGAGGGATAGGCGCGACCGTCGAGCGCGAGGTCGTCCACCGTTCCGTAGACCTCGATCTCGTGACGCAGCAGAAGGTCCAGCATGCGATGGGCGCGGCCGCGGTCGCCGTCGACATGGAACACGTAGGCGGCTGGACCGGACTCCTCCGCCGAGGCCAGGGCGCCGCGGAAGAAGTCGCGCTGGTGCTCCAGCAGCTCGAGGCGCTTCGCCACGCCGCCCTCGACCATGGACATGGAGGCCAGCAGGTGGTTCTTGATCCCGAAACCGAAGGCGAGTTCTCCATTCGCCGTCTCGATCCGGTGGCCCTCGGCGCTCGCCTGCTCGAACAGGAAGCCGACCGCGCCGTGACCGTCCGGGTAGGTCGAACCCTTGCCCATGTAGAAGTCGTCGAAGCCCTCGCGGCTGTAGTACAGCCGTCCCATTCCGTCGAACACAGCGGCGTGGTGCGCCGCGATCGCCTCGGTCAGCTCCACGTTGCGTTCGGGAATCAGAGGATTCCGACGGCTCGGGACGCCCGGCTGGAAGAAGAACGTGCTATCCGAGCCCATCTCGTGGAAGTCGCCCACCAGGTTCGGCTGCCAGGCCTTCCAGGTCGCCATCCGGGACTGCGACTCGGGGTGCTGCAGCAGCAGCCAGTCCCGGTTCAGGTCGAACCAGTAGTGGTTCGTGCGTCCGCCGGGCCACGGCTCGCGGTGCTCGCGGTGCCCCGGGTCGGCATTCACCACCTTGCCCCGATTCGTGTTGGCCCAGTGCGCGAAGCGGCCCAGCCCGTCGGGGTTCAGGCTCGGGTCGATGAGCACCACCGCCCGCTCCAACTGCTCGGCCACCACTGGCGACAGCGACGCCGCGAGGTGATACGCGGCCAGCATCGAGGCGTTCGACCCGCTCGGTTCGTTGCCGTGAATGCTGTAACCGAGCCAGATGACGACCGGCAGGCCGTCCAGCTCCGGCGCCGGCATCCGGGGGTCGACCAGACCGCGCCGGTGTTCGCGGATCTCGTCGAGCCGGGCGTGGTTGCGCGGCGAGGTGATCGCCAGCAGGAGCTGGGGCCGCTGTTCGTGAGTCCGCCCCTGCACCGACACCGACACCCGCGCCGACGAGGCCGCCAGCGCCCGCATGTAGGCATTCAACTGATCGGGACGGACGTGCCAGTCGCCGACCTCGTAACCAAGCACCGTGGACGGCCGCGGAACGTCCGGATCGTAGGCGGCCGGATCGGCCGCGTCCGGCAGGTAGTACGACAACTCCTCGGCCGCCGCTGGGCCGCAGAGCAGCAGGAGAAAAAGGGTCAACCTGGCGAGCATTGGCGGGAGTGTAGCCGCGAGCCCGGCGCTACGAGTCTCTGACCGACGCATGCACGTCTACGAACTCCTCAGCGGCGCCAGGCGGCGGCTGCGTGAACAGGCTGCCGAGCACTGTGGCGCCCAGGCCGGCAATGAGACCCGGGATCAGTTCGTACAGGTCGTAGTAGGACGCCTTGAACAGCAGCACCCAGGCCACCGTCACCGTGAAGCCCGTGAACATCCCGGCAACGGCGCCCGGCAGCGTCGTCCGCTTCCAGAACAGCGAACAGAGGACCACCGGTACGAAGGCGCCGCCCAGGCCGGACCAGGCGAAGAGGATGAACCAGAACAGCACTCGGGGTTCCGCCAGAGCGAACGGCAACGCGATCAGGCCGACCAGCACGGTGACATAGCGGCCGTAGCGCGACAGGCGCGCGTCTCCGCCGGCTGCGCCCAGGATCTTCTGCGCCAGATCGCGCACCACGGAGGAAGAGGCGAGGATCAGCAGCGAATCGACCGTCGACATGATCGCGCCGAGCACGATGACCAGGAAGATGCCGGTGAACACCGCCGGGAAGAGCTCGACGCTCATCATCGGCATGACGGTTTCCTGGTCGTCGAGCATGGGGAACAGCGCCCGGCCGGCGATCCCCGTGAACACCGCGCCGAGGTCGAACAGCACCATGCAGACGACCGCGATCGGCCCGCCCTTCACGATCTCGCGGCCCGAGGCGGCGGACATGAAACGGGTCAGGAGCTGAGGCGCGCCCAGGAAGGCCAGCCCGATACCGGCGAAGCTCGCGGCCGAGAGCACGCCCGGCCAGGTCGCCCCGTGGCTGCCCATCGCTCGCAGGAGCGCCGGATCCGCCGCCTCGAGTGTGCCGATCACTTCGCCCCAGCCGCCGGCAGCGGCAAAGCCGACGATCGGCAGCAGGACGAGTCCGCCGACCATGAGCAGGCCCTGCACCACGTCGGAATAGGCGACCGCCTTGAATCCGCCGACCGCGGTATAGAACACCGTCACGATAACCCCCAGCCACACGCCGGCACCGTAGCTGAAGCCCAGGAACGACGAGAACGCCTTGCCCGTGGCGACCAGTTGGGCGCAGCAGTACACCGTGACCATGGACAGGGTGATCGCTATCGAAAGCAGCCTGAGGACGTGATAGCGGTCCCGGAACCGCTGCTCCAGGTAGTCGGGAACGGTGATCGCCCGGTAGCGGTCGGTGTACTCCTTGAACGGGCGCGCGACGAAGGTCCACGCCAGCGCCACGCCCATCACCTCGCCGAACACGACCCACAACGCGTGGAAGCCGACCGCGTAGCCCATCCCGGTCAGGCCGAGCAGCAGCCAGCCGCTCTCCCCCGTGGCGTTCGAACTGAAGGCGATCACCCACGACGGCAGCTTCCTGCCGGCTACGTAGTAGCCCTCCAGGCTGCTGCCCTCGCGCCGGCTCCACAGGCCGAGCCCGAGCAGCACCAGCATGTACAGAGCGAGCGGTACCAGGACCAGGTAGCTCACGCTCATGCGGCGCCGCTCCCTGCCGATCCATCCTCGCCACGGCGCCCGCGCCGCGCCTCCGCCCAGCGCCGCAGCAAGTGGAGCGCCGGCCCGGCGCAGACCGAGACCACGAGCAGAACCCAGGTCGAGATCGGCAGGCCGTGCAACATGGACCGGCAGGCTAGCAGCCGGCGGATCGGCTGCTAGCCTCGGCAACCGCTCATGCGAACGTTGAACAAGACAATCCTGGCCGCCGTCCTGGCCGCCGCGCTGGCGGCGGTCCCGGCTACGCCGACTCGCGCTCAGGACGCCGGCATCAACGCCGGCATCGACGAGAACACCTTTCTCGACCGCAGCCGGCGCCTGATCTACGAGGGGCGGCGCTCCGGAGAGGGCTACTTCTCAGCCAACGGCAAGTCCTTGGTCTTCCAAAGCGAGCGGCGGCCCGAGAATCCCTTCTACCAGATCTACCTGCTCGATCTGGCCACCGGCGACACCCGCGAGGTGTCGACCGGCGCCGGCAAGACGACCTGCGCCTTCATCCGCCCGAACGGATCCGAAATCCTGTTCGGCTCAACCCACCACGACCCGCGCTCGGCCGAGCTGCAGCAGCAGGAACTCGACTTCCGCGCTTCGGGACAAGAGCGCCGTTACGCCTGGGACTACGACCCGGAGATGGAGATCTACGCGACGCCGATGCCCGGCGGCGACCCGGTCAGGCTCACCGATGCGCGCGGCTACGACGCCGAAGGCAGCTACTCGCCCGACGGAGAGTGGATCGTCTTCTCCTCCACCCGGAACGCCTACAACCGGGACCTCAGTGAGCGCGAAGCCAACCTGCTGGAACTCGACCCCGCCTACTTCGGCGAGATCTACATCATGCGCGCGGACGGCAGCGGCCAGACCCGCCTCACAGACGCGCCGGGATACGACGGCGGTCCCTTCTTCTTCGCCGACGGCGCCCGAATCGTGTGGCGGCGCTTCACCGAAGACGGCCTTCTCGCCGACGTCTGGTCGATGAAGCCGGACGGCTCGGACCAGCGCCAACTGACCGACTTCGGGGCCATGAGCTGGGCCCCGTACCAGCACCCATCCGGCGAGTACATCTTCTTCGCCTCGAACAAGCTCGGTTTCGACAACTTCGAGGTCTTCATCGTCGACACGGAAGGAACGAAGGAACCCGTCCGCGTCACCTACACCGATCGCTTCGATGGACTTCCCGTTCCCTCACCGGACGGCCGCCAACTCACCTGGACCTCCAGCCGGCACGGCGGCGACGGCGGGCAGCTCTACATCGCCGACTGGAACCACGAGGCAGCGCTTCAAGCTCTCGCCGCCTCGCCCCTCCGGCTACGCGCGGAAGAACCGGGGACGGTCACCGGCCACGACGATCCCGCGGACGCCCTGAAGGCACACGTAGCCGCACTTGCCTCGCCCGAACTCGCAGGCCGGCTGACCGGCTCCGACGGCGAGAAGCTGGCCGCCGAGTACATCGCAAGGCAGCTCCGCGAGATCGGCGCCACGCCCCTGCCGGGCGAAGACGACCTGCTGCTCGACTTCGAGTTCACGGCGGGGGCTCGCGACATGGGATCGTCGATCCGGATCGAGACGGACGGCGCCAGTCACAACTTCGACGACAACACGCAGATCCAGGCCCTGGGCTTCTCCGACACGGTCGGGGTGGAGGGGCCGGTGGTGTTTGCCGGCTACGGCATCCGTGTCCCGGACTCCCAGGACTTCGGCTACGACAGTTACGCCACCCTGGACGTCAAGGACAAGATCGCCGTCGTCCTCCGCTACGTCCCCGAGGATGTCGAGGGCGAGGCGCGGGCCATCCTCAACCGGTACTCGGGACTGCGTTACAAGGCGCTGACCGCGCGCGAGGCCGGCGCCAAAGCGCTCCTGGTCCTTACCGGGCCGCGCTCGCCGAACGCCGGCGCCACTGTCCCGATGGCCTTCGACACCGCCGCCGCCGGGTCCGGCATCACCGCCGCCAGCATCGGCGGCAAGGTCGGCGAGGCGATCTTCGCGGGCGCCGACCGGACCATCGAGGAGATTCAGAAGAGCTTCGACGACGGCAACCCGCACACCGCCGGCTTCGATCTTCCCGGCGTCCGGATCAGCCTGAACCTCGCAATCGAACGCGAGCGGCGTCAGGCCCACAACGTCGTCGCGGTCCTCGCCGGCGGAGAGGGCGCCAGCCGCGTGAAGCCGTGGGTGGTGCTCGGCGCCCACTACGACCACCTCGGCCACGGCCGCGGCGGCAACTCCCTCGCCCGCGAGGACGAAACGAACGCGGTTCACCCGGGCGCCGACGACAACGCCTCCGGCACCGCCGCGGTGATCGAAGCCGCCCGCCAGTTGCGGGAGATGGGACACGACCGGAACATCGCGGTCGCTCTCTGGTCGGGAGAGGAACTGGGTCTCCTCGGCTCGGCGGACTTCATCGACGCCCCGGTCATCCCGACCGATCAGATCGCGGCCTACGTCAACCTCGACATGGTCGGGCGGGTCCGCGACAACCGCTTGAGTATCCAGGCGCTCGGTTCGAGCCCCGACTGGAACAGTCTCGTCGAGGCCGCCAACGTCCCGGTGGGATTCGACCTCGGCATGCAGACCGATCCGTACCTGCCGACCGACAGCTTGAGTTTCAACCGCGCCGGCATTCCCACCGCGAACCTGTTCAGCGGCTCGCACGAGGACTACCACCGTCCCACGGACACCGCGGATCGGATCGACTACGACGAGCTCGAGCGGGTGACGCGCTTCGCCGCCCTGCTCACACGCCGGGCTGCGAACCGAGCCGAGCCGCTCCAGTTCGCCAAGGTCGAGCGCTCGCTCCAGCAGGGCGGGAGCCGCGACACGGTGCGCGCCTACACCGGCACGATCCCCAACTACGCGAGCGAGGTGGAGGGGCTCCTGCTCGGCGGCGTCATGGAGGGCGGCCCGGCGTCCGAGGCCGGCCTGCAGGCCGGTGACGTGGTCGTCGAGTTCGCCGGCCAGAAGATCGCCAATATCTACGACTACACCTACGCCCTGGACGCCGTGAAGATCGACGTTCCGATCGAGGTCGTCTACCTGCGCGACGGTGAGCGTCACACGACGACGCTGACGCCGCGGGCGAGGCGATGACCTGAATCGCGACCTTTCTTGACGCAACTCTCCCGAAGGAGACGCACATGAACCCCAATCGCCGCATCGGACTGTTCGCCGCCCTGCTCACGCTCCTCGCTCTGCTGCCCGGCGCGGCCGCAGCCGCACCTCCCGCCGCGGCCGCCGATCAGGCTGGGACGGCGCCGCTGCCGGTCGCCGAGCCGGAGAGCGCCGGCATGTCCAGCGAGCGGCTGCAGCGCCTCTCCGACGCGATGGCGGGCTACATCGACCGGCAGCAGGTCGCAGGCATCGTCACCCTGGTGGCACGCCGCGGCAAGGTCGTCCACTTCGAGGCGCAGGGACACCGGTGGCAGGAAGAAGGCACGCCGATGACCCGGGACACGATCTTCCGCATCGCCTCGATGACCAAGCCGATCGCATCCGTGGCGCTGATGACCCTGTACGAGGAGGGCAGGTTCCAGCTTCGCGACCCGATCGCCAAGTACCTGCCGGAGTTCGCCGAGATGAAGGTCGCGGTCGTCCCGGACGCCGACGAGTACCTGGGAGCGCCCTACAAGCTGGTGGAGGCCGCCCGGCCGATCACCGTCCAGCACATCCTGACCCACACCGCCGGCTTCGCGAACAGCTACCGCGGGCTGGCCGACGCCGAGTACGCCAAGCTCCGGGAGCAGCGTACGCCCGACTGGACGGTCGGCGACTTCGTCTCCGCCCTGGCCGAAGCGCCGCTCGAGTTCCACCCCGGCGACGCCTGGCAGTACGGCCCTTCCGTCGATGTCGTCGGGCGCCTGGTCGAGGTGCTCTCGGGGCAGACCTTCGACGAGTACCTGAAGGAGCGGATCTTCGAGCCGCTCGGGATGACCGACACAACCTTCTACCTGCCCGAGTCGAAGGTCGACCGCTTCGCCGCGCTCTACCGACCCGGTGAGGACGGCACGATCGTCCTCACCGAGGCGCCGAACTTGAACGCCCGCCAGGTGCGGGAGCCGCACAAGTACTTCAGCGGCTCCGGCGGACTCGTCTCGACCGCCGCCGACTACTACCGCTTCCACCAGATGATGCTCTCCGGCGGCGAACTGGACGGGAACCGAGTGCTCGGCCGCAAGACCGTCGAACTGATGACGACGAACCACACCGGCGACCACGGCATCTGGCTGCGCGGACCCGGCTTCGGCTTCGGGCTCGGCTACAGCGTGGTCACGGACAAGGGACCCTCGGCAATGCCAGCCTCGGTCGGTTCCTACTCCTGGGGCGGCGCCTACTGCACCGTCTTCTGGGTCGATCCGGAGGAGGAACTGATCGGCATCCTGATGACCCAGGTGAGGCCGTACACCCACCTCAACATTCGCCAGGACCTCCAGACCCTCGCCTATCAGGCCATCGTCGACTGACGCCGCGGTTTCCGGTGGCAACCTGGGCGGTCGGCGATGTCCACGGCTGCTTCCGCACCCTGGAGGCGCTGATCGGCCGGCTTGATGTCGACACCAGCCGGGACCGCATCTGGATGGTGGGCGACCTGGTGAACAGGGGACCCCGGTCGCTTCAGGTGCTCCGCTGGGCCCATGCGCTCAGCGACGAGATGGGCGATCGCTTCCAGGTCGTGCTGGGAAACCACGACCTGCACCTGGTCGCCCGCGGCCTGGGAGTCGCCGGGGCACGACGCGGCGACACGTTGGAGGAGATTCTGGAGGCGCCCGACGCTCCCGATCTGATCGGCTGGCTCCGGCGGCGCCCGTTCATCCACTTCGAGCGGATCGGCGGCGACGACTTCGTGTTGGTCCATGCCGGGTTGTTGCCGGGCTGGTCACCGAAGGCCGCTCATGACACGGGCAAGCGTCTGCAACGGCAACTCCAGGGCCGGGACGCAACTCGCCTGCTACGCAGCCGCGCAGTCGCGCTGGCCGCGTTCACACGAATGCGGATGCTCGACTCGGCTGCCAGGCCTCACGACTACAACGGTCCGCTTGAGCAGGCGCCCAAGCGGCTCAGGCCCTGGTTCGAGGTCGAGCCTCGGGGCTGCCCCGGCCACACGGTCGTCTGCGGACACTGGGCGGCTCTAGGACTCCAATTGCGGACAGATCTGGTCGCCCTTGACACCGGCTGCGTCTGGGGCGGTAGGCTCACGGCCGTCCGCCTCGACGACCGGCGGGTAGCGCAGAAGAAGGTGGTCGATCAACTGTAGACGGTCGCGTCTCGGCGGGATCGGGACGTAAGCCCAAGTGCCCCTACCGGCTGTAGAGGAACTTGTGACCGCATGGGGGTAGGATAGTGTTATGTCTATAAGTTGTTGTATCATGGAGAGCTACGAGAGGGACCAGCGATTCGACCCCGAAGACTCCTTTCGGTTCGGGCTTGCCGGCGAACAGATCCAGTAGGTTGAGAGCCCACAATCAGAGTGTCGACTGCTCGGCAGCATCTCGCTGCGCCGGAGTCCCTCGTCTGTCGGCCACGGCACGGCGTAGCAGACGGGTCGCCGGTCTCCTGTTCCTGCCCGTCCTTCTGTTTGGCTCGGCCGCTTCGGTGCAAGCACAGACACTCTCGATCATCGGAGGGTCGGGCGACGAGCGAACCGGCGTCACGATGACGGTCAAGCTGACTCGCACCGCTCAAAGCAACTCCGTAACCACCTTCTTTCGTGCCGAAAATGGCAGGTATGGACGAAGAACCCCGATCCCGTCGTCCAGGTGGGGAGGCCGAGACCTCTGCACGCTGGACGGAGGCAATAGTGAAGCCGTCGCGCAACGCGGCCATTTCCAATACACGAGCGGCGAGCTGACCTTCCCGGCCGGTAGCGACACCCTCGAGCAGATGGTCAACGTCCGTGTCTGCCCCGGAATCTGCGTTCCGCCAGAAGGACTCGACTTCAACTTCGAACTTCTGTGGGCCGAGGGCGCCACCATCACCGGCGGCACCGCCGACTGTTCCCACAGCAACGCGCAGACGTGCGTCTCCGGGATGATCCTGCCGCATCCGAATCAACCGACACCCTGCGAGGATGGCTGGCGTGGCGGCGGTGGCGGCGGCGGCGGTGGCGGCGGTGGCGGCGGCGGCGGCGGCGGCGATGGTGACGGCGACGGCGACGGCGACGGCGACGGCGAGGGCGAGGGCGACGGCGACGGCGACGGCGACGGCGACGGCGACGGCGAGGGCGAGGGCGAGGGCGAGGGCGAGGGCGAGGGCGAGGGCGAGGGCGAGGGCGAGGGCGAGGGCGAGGGCGACGGCGACGGCGACGGCGAGGGTGACGGCGACGGCGACGACGACAGCGACGACGACGACGACAGCGACGACGACGACGACGACGACAGCGACGACGACGACAGCGACAGCGACGACGACGACAGCGACGACGACGACAGCGACGACGGCGGCGACGACGACGACGACGACAGCGACGACGACGACAGCGACGACGACGACAGCGACGATGATGGCGATGATGGCGACGACGACGGCGAAGAGCCGACAGTCCGCATCGCCGACGCTGAGGCCTCGGAGGACGAAGGCGGGCTGTCCTTTGCCGTAACCCTCTCATCGGAGACCGGCGAACAGGTAACCGTCGACTGGGCGACATCGGCGGGCACCGCCACTCCCGGCAGCGACCGGGACTACACCGAATCGAGTGGAACGCTCACCTTCATGCCCGGTCAGACTGCCCGCACGATTCACGTCCCAGTGCGAGACGACAAGATTCAGGAGGACGACGAAACCCTGTCGGTTGCCCTGAGCGGGCCAACCAACGCCACCATCAAGAACGACATGGGAACGGCTACCGGAACCATCGTCGACAACGACGCTTTCCCGCGCATCCGGATCGCCAATGCCTACGCCGATGAAGACGATCGCGAACTGGAATTCGCGATCACGCTCGAGGGCCGCACCACCCGATCCGCAACGGTTGAGTGGACGACCACGCCGGGCACGGCGAAGCCCGACATGGACTACGTGCCGGCCAGCGGCACCCTGATCCTCGGTCCGACCGCAATCCGGGGAACCATCCTCGTCGAACTGATCGACGACGACGTGAAGGAAGACAACGAGACCCTGACCCTGACCCTCAGCCGGCCGGTGAACGCGAGGATCAATGGACGCACCATCTCGGCAACGGGCACGATCAGGGACGACGACACGGTCCGTGAGCCGCCCCCACCGCCGCCCGAAATCCGGATCGCCGATTCCCGCGCCGACGAGTCCGCCGGCCGCCTCGTGTTCACCGCGACCCTCAGCCGAGCCGTCAAGCAGCCAGCGACCGTTCGCTGGGCCACGTCGGACGGATCGGCGACGGCGGGAACGGACTACGTCGCGGGGATCGGGACGCTGACCTTCGCACCAGGTGCGACTTCGGCAGAGATCGCGGTCGGGCTGCTCGACGACCTGGTGAACGAAGAGACGGAGATCTTCCACATCACACTCTCCGATCCGGCGAATGCGACGCTCGCCGTATCGAAAGCGTCGGGCCTCATCCAGGACGACGACGGACCCGAACTCGTCGAGGCCTGGCTGGCGCGCTTCTCACGCACCGCCGCGAGCCACGCGCTGGAAGCGGTGGAAGATCGAATCCGGCGACGGCGCGACCAGGGCTCTCACCTGACGATCGCGGGCCGGAGGCTCGACCTGTCCAGCGGCGATTCATGGACCGCGGCCGGCGCCTCCTGGACGGGCCCGGCAACCAGCGTGGGGCTGCTGCCAGGTCATCTTGGAGCACCGTCCGCTGCCGGCATGCCGGGTCAGATTTCCGGTGTGTTCGGGGGATCGGCCTCTACGGGCCTGCTCCAAGCCCCGACTGGCTTCGGGGCACGCCAGCCCTACGGTGGCGGCCACCATTCGCTCCACGGCGGCGCAGCGACCGGTCGAAACAGCCACTCCGGAATCTTCGGCATGGAGTTGGGTGACCTTCTGCTGCGGAGTTCGTTCCAGTTCTCGGCCGAGGAAGGAAGTCAAACCGGCGCCGAAGGCTCCGCCGCCTACGGCTGGTCCATCTGGGGCCGTGGCGCAACGACACGCTTCGGCGGCGGCGAAGACAATCTGTCCGTTGACGGCGACGTCGCGACCGGCACGGTGGGAATCGACTTCGAGCGCGGACGCGTCATCTTCGGCGTCGCTGCCTCCCACAGCTTCGGGCAGGGCGATGTCCTCGAGTACGGAAACGGGCGCCGGGTCAAACGGGACACCGACATGGAGAGTTCCCTGACCACGGGTCTGCCCTACCTGCGAGTCGCACTGAGTGAGAGCCTCTCGATCTGGGGCATCCTCGGCCACGGCCGGGGCTCGATGACGATGACCCAGGGCGACCTGGGCTCGGTCGAGACCGACATCGCGATGAAGATGGGCGCACTCGGCCTCCGGCAAGACCTGAAGAAGTCCGCTTCCGAGTGCCACTGTCTCGACCTGGCCCTGAGGACCGACTTCCTGGTGCTCAACGCCACCGCCGACGAGAGCGTGGCCCTGCCCGAGCTGTCGAGGGACGTGAGTCGCGCGCGCTTGATGATGGAGGGGTCCAGGACCACGAAGCTCGACTCGGGCGCGATCCTCATACCGTCCGCTGAGGTGGGTCTACGCTGGGACGGCGGGGACGCGGAGACGGGAAGCGGAATGGAGTTCGGCGCCGGTATCCGCTACGCGAATGCCCCTCGTGGATTGCTCATGGAGCTGAAGGGCCGCTCGCTGCTGACCCACCAGTCCGGCGAACTCACCGAATGGGGCCTTGCCGGCGCCATCCGAGTCGATCCCGGGTCGTCGGATCGCGGTCTCTCGTTCGGCCTGCGCTCCTCTTGGGGGAACGCCTCGAGTGGCGTTACCCGTCTCTGGGAGCAGCAGCAGCAGGGCGCCACAGCGCTCGGATACCGCAACACAGAGATGAGATCCCTGGCGGAAGCCGATCTCGGCTACCGGCTGAACCTGTTCGGCGACCGCACCAGACTGATGCCCTACCTTGGCGCCGGCCTGTCGGAACAGTCGGGGCAGGCGTACCGTCTCGGTGCACGGCTGAGACTCGGGGAGTCGCTCGATCTCGACCTCGAAGGCGCTCACCGCGACAGTCCCGGACTCCTGCCGTCGGGCTATGTGCTCGGCGTGCGCGGTTCCTACCGCTGGTAGCGGGGTTGGGGCCAAACGCCGAGCCCGCGTGGAGTTTGGCGGCTCTTGCAGATTCATGGGCTACTTCCGGAAACCAATCCGGGCGCCGATGCGTTGTACCTTCTGAAGGCCCGCGGTTCATCTCCGGGGATCGACAGGAAGAACCCGGGTGGCGCGATCCGCGCCACCCGCGAACCAGTCCGAGCGCCCGTCATCGGGCGCTCGGATGGAAGGCAATCGACATGAAGGACGCATACGCGATTTCGCGGATCCTGCTGGCCGATGTCTACGACGCGACGGCGCACGAGGAGTCGACCCCGGCGCCGCCGCGCCAGCGCCTGCGCCGACTTGCACTCACCCTGTCGACGCTGCTCTTTGCGGCGGCTCACGCGCCGGCCGCCAAGCGGGCAGCGCCTGACGAGGCGCTCGACCACCTGAACGAGATGACGCTGACGATCGGCGCCTGCGAGAGCGGAGGAGTGCTCTCCCCCGCCGAAGCAGAGCGCCTCCGCCAGATGAGCGAGGCGTTGGACCGCAGTCTCCGCCACAGCGAGCGGAACCCCGCTGCTAGCTCAGAGCAGTCCGAGCCGCCCCGGTAGCTCTTCGGTCATCAATTGATCGACGTGCCCGCGGCTCGAACCGATCGCCACCACGTCGAACTTCCCGAACCGCTCCAGCGGCCCGACGTTGTAGAGCAGGAAGCGCCCCGCGCCGACTCCGCGGTCGCGCAGTGAATCACCCAATCCGGCCCGGAGTTCCTCGAAGCTCAGGCCCGCCAGATCGCGGTGGACGAAGCCCTGCGCCTGGTAGGGGGGCCGGCCCTCGGGATACAGCCGGTCGACCAGGTTCATCGGCGTGCTCGTACCGCCCCAGCGGCCGTTGCACTCCGTGAACACGACCCGGCCCTGCGGCAGCACGAGGTGATCGAACGAGCAGCGGCCAACGTAGCCCATACCCTGCAGAGCGGCCGCCACCCGGCGGGACTGCGAGACGATCGGCTGCTCTACCTCGGAAGGTAGTTCGCTCGGGCGGCTGCCCACGAAGACGCCCTCCTCGCCCGCCAGGATCTGCTCGTAGACGCCGTCGAGCCGCGGCCCACCGCCGCCCGGCGGCGGCAGCCACCACTGGGTCGACGGCGACGAGGACGATTCTTCCCAGGCAACCGCGAGCACCTCTTCGCTACCGTCCCAGCCGGTGCGCTCGAGGAAACCGCGGACGATGTCGAGGACGCAGGCGGATCCCTTCCGGCGCAGGGCCGGCGACTCGAACACCTCGTTGCCCATCGCCGACGCGCAGCGCAACCGCTTGAGCGCCACAGCCGGGCTCGCCTCGGCCAGTTCGAGCAACCCGCGAGCCAGGGCCTCGGCGGACGCTGAGCGACGGCTGGCGGGCAGGAAGCCGGGCCCCAGAACCGCGGTCACCAGATCCTCGAAGCTCGCCTTGTCGTTGGCAATCCAGGCGACCGGTGGGGGCGGCGCCAGCACGCGCACTTCTGTCCCGGTGTCGGTGGCGACCGTAGCGGCCAGCTCCCAGATCACCTCGACGCCCATGAAGGGCTCGACCACCAATCCCCCCCTTGCCGCCGCCAGAGCGGCCAAGCAGGCCCGGGGAACACCGGCCATGCAGCCTCGCGCGACCGCGAGCCGGTCGTGACCGGGATCGACCTCCAGTAACTCTGCCGCGCCGAGACCCAGAACATCCCGGAAGTACCGCTCGTACCCGGGAGACGCGGGGGTCGTGGCGGCAACGAGGTCACCCTCCTCCGCCCGCAGCCGGGCCCGGTGCTGGTAGGACTCGACTCCCGCGATGCCGTCGAGAAAGGGAATCCCCGTGAAGTCGTCGATGTGCAAGGCGGGTGTTGGGCCCTCGTTCCCCCGGTAGCGGTACGGCTCGAAGGCGACCAGCCGACCTCGGAGGTCGAGCCGCTCCTCGGGGTCCTCCACCACCAAGCGAACGCTCACGGCATCTTCTCCGGGGCGCAGACGTTGCCCGGTTCGACCAGGAGGTCTCGGCAGGCCTCCCGATCGACCTTGCCCGAGCGCGCCACCGGGAGCCGCTCGACTACCCGCCATTGCCTCGGCCGCTTGAAGCCGGCCAGCCGGGCGCCGAGACGCCGCTCGATTTCCGCGAGCCCGCCAAGCGACTCGAACCCGGCAGCCGGGACCAGGACGGCGCCCACCTGCTCGCCCCACTCCTCGTCCTCCAGACCGACGACGCAGGCGGCCGCCGCGCCCTTCCACTCGAGCACGGCGGCTTCGACCTCGGCCGGATCGACGTTCTCTCCGCCGGTCACGATCCGGTCCGCGCGCCGGCCCAGGACACGCAGCCGGCCACGCTCGTCGACCGCGCCCACGTCGCCGGTGTCGAACCAGCCGTCCGCGTCGAAGGGTCGTTCGAGCGGCGCGCCCGGTTCGGCGGCGAGATAGCCGTCGAAGAGGATCGGACCGCGAATCAGGATCGAGCCCGCGCTTCGGGCAGGCTCGGCGCCCACGTTTCGCGCGCCAACTCCGGGAACCCCCGCGTCCCCGCCCTTATCCAGGCGCGCAACGCCCCTGGGATCGCGGGCGGCCCCACCCGACTGCTCGGCCACACGGACTTCGACTCCCCGTACCGGCATCCCCACGCCGCCACGAGCCCGGCCAGGTCGCTCCGTCGCGACCTGGGAACAGGCCTCGGTCAGTCCATAGGTTGCGAGTACGGGCCAACCGAGGTCCCTGGCGCGCTCCATCAGCGCCGGCGGCGCCGAAGCGCCGCCCACGAGCACGGCGCGCAGGGAAAGCGGCGGGCGCCGACCAGCCTGAAGCAGCCGAAGGAGCATCGTCGGCACGACGGACAGCAGCGTAACCCGGTCGCGCTCGACAACCCGCAACGTCTCTCCGGCGTCGAAAGCTCCGGAGGCGCCGCGCCCGCCCACAACGACGGTCCGCCGCGCATGGAGGGAACGGACGACGATCATCAGGCCTCCTACATGCGCGGTCGGCAAGCTCAGAAGCCAGCGATCGTCCGCGCGCCAACCCAGCGCCGCCCCGTGGGCGCGGCACGAGGCGCAAAGCGCCGTGGGACTGAGGACGGCGCCCCTCGGCGCACCTGCCGTGCCCGAGGTGAAGACGATCGCGGCGCCGCGGTCAACCGGTGCGATCCCGCCCCCGGCGACCCGCTGCGCCGGGACCATCGCGCCGCCGCTCTGAATGATGAGGGAGGCCCCGGCCATCGCGACCGCCCGGTCACGCTCCGCAGGGCTCCAGCGGGGATGGAGAAGGACGAAGGCCGTCCGGTCCTCGAGGAGTGCCAGAAGCACTGCGACCGTCTCGGTCCCCATGCCGCCGGTGACCGCAACGACGTTCCTCGAGACGGCAGCATCCTCGCCCGTATTGGACGCCGGCGGTTCGGGCAGCCGCCGTCGCAACGCCTTGCGGATCCGATCCACGCGCTCGGCCAGCTCCCTCCAACCGATCTCGCGACCACCGTCGACGAGCGCCGGTCCTGCCGGCGCCTCGCGTGCGGCCGCTCGTACCGAGAGCTTGCCGCTCAGCTCCGAGCTCCCAACACGATGCCGACCGACAGCAGGACACCGAACACCAGGAGCAGGCGGGCAGTCGCCGCCAGAGACGCATTCAAAGCCGCCCCCTCGCCCCGCCATACCGACCGCAGCACGGTCACCGCAAGCGGCAGCGCCAGCCAGGACAGGAGAGGCCAGAGGCCCAGGTGGGGCACCAGCGGCAGCGTCGCAAGGTGGGCGAACAGCAGCAGCGCCGCATACTCGAGCCGCGCGAACCGGGGGCCGAAGCGCACCGCCAACGTCCGTTTGCCGGCGAGCGCGTCCCCTTCAAGGTCGCGCAGGTTGTTGGTGACCAGGATCGCCGTCGTCAGCGCACCCACTGCGAGGCCGGACCACCACGCCGCAACCGGCACCTGCAACGCCTGCACGTACACCGTGCCGCACACCGCCACGAAGCCGAAGAAGAGGACGACGAACAGATCGCCCAAGCCGGTGTACGCCAACGCCCAGGGCCCGGCCGTGTAGAGCAGACCGGACACGATCGACACCGCGCCGACAACGAGGACGGGCCAGCCGGCCACAGCCGCCAGATAGAGCCCGCACGCCATGCAGATCCCGAACGCGACCCAGGCCCCGGCCCATACCTGGCCGCGGCTGAGCAGTCCCGACTGAACCGCTCGCGCCGGGCCGACGCGTCGCTGTGTGTCGGCGCCACGGTCGAAGTCGAGGACATCGTTCGAGAGGTTGGTGCCGATCTGGATCGAGATCGCGACACCCAGGGCAGCCAGGGCGGGACCGGGGACGAAACCGGTCACGGAGATGGCGCAAGCCGTACCAACCACCACCGGCGTCACCGCGGCCCACAGGGTCTTCGGCCGGCTCGCCTGCACCCAGGCTCGCAAGCCTCCGCGGCGGTTCATGGATAGCGCTGGAACTTCGAGAAATCGGGCTTTCGTTTCTCGAGGAACGCCTGCCGCCCCTCCTGCCCCTCCTGGGTCATGTAGAACAACAGCGTCGCGTTGCCCGCCAGTTCCTGGAGACCCGCTTGACCGTCGCAGTCGGCGTTCAGCGCCGCCTTCAGGCAGCGCAGCGCCATGGGGCTGTTGGCCAGCATCTCGCGGCACCACTGGAGCGTCTCCTCCTCGAGCCGCTCCAGCGGCACGACGGTGTTGACGAGTCCCATATCCAGCGCCTGCCGGGCATCGTACTGGCGGCACAGGAACCAGATCTCCCGCGCCTTCTTCTGGCCCACGATCCGCGCCATGTAGGAGGCGCCGTAGCCGCCGTCGAAGCTGCCCACGCGCGGGCCGGTTTGACCGAAACGCGCGTTGTCCGCCGCGATCGTCAGGTCGCAGACCATGTGCAGCACGTGCCCTCCACCGATCGCATAGCCGGCAACCATGGCGACGACCGGTTTCGGCAACGTGCGGATCTGCCGCTGCAGGTCGAGGACGTTGAGGCGCGGCACACCGTCGTCCCCGACGTACCCGGCGTCGCCCCGGATCCGCTGATCGCCGCCCGAACAGAACGCCAACGGCCCCTCGCCAGTCAGGATGACCGCTCCGACTTCGCCGTCGTCCCGCGCCTGGTCGACCGCCGCGCTCAACTCCTTGACCGTCAGCGGCCGGAAGGCGTTGCGAACCTCCGGCCGGTTGATGGTGATCTTGGCGATTCCCTCGAGTTCGCCATCGACGTAGGACTTCTCGTACCGAATGTCGGTGTACTCACCGGCGCTCCGCCACTCCTGGTGCGATTCTTCACTCATTCCGCACGCCTCCTTCGACCCGCGACACTACAACGCCCAGGCCTCCCGAACCGAGTTGCCAGGCCTCAACAAAGACTCATCTCTCACTCCTCATCCAGGAGGCGGTTATCCCCTTCGCTCTGCCGCATCACCCAGCAGCCGGGCCAATTCGGCCGGTGCCTCCAACGGGACGTTGTGACCAACGCCATCGACGACCCGGAGCCTCGCGACGGGAAGCTGCTCGACCATTTGCCTCGCCAAAGCGATGAACTTCGTATCCAGACCACCCACGATCAACTCGACCGGGCAGGAGATCGTGGGCAAGAAGGACCGGTAGTCCGGCATCGCTCCGAGACTGAGCGCTCTCATCGCCGCAGCCAGGGCCAACGGGTCGTGACCAAGGCGAATCCGTCGCTGCTCTTTGAGCACTTCGCCGCCGAGCCGACCCTGGCTCTCGAAGAGGGGCAGAGCGGACCACTTGCGGTCGAACGCGGCGACGCCCTCTTCCTCGATGCAGCGCGCCCAATCGTCGTCCGCCGCGCTGCGGGCCTCCCGCTCGTCCTCGGCGTCGATGCCCGGATTCGCGCCGATCAGGGCGGCGCCCGCGAACAGGTTGGGACGATGGACGAGCAGACCGAGCGCCAGACGGCCGCCCAGGGAGTAGCCGGCTACGAGCCGCGGCGGCGACACACGGGCCTCGATCTCCAATGCGAGTCGGCTCACCTCGGCCTCGAAGGTGTGGCCAGCCCTCCGGTCTTCCCCCGGTGAGCCGTCTTCGTTGCCGGCGTGCCCGCAGACTGCCGGAGTGTGAGTCGGCACGTGGAGCAGCGGCTTGATCCGCCGCCAACTCTCCGGGCTGCCGGCGAACCCGTGGATCAGGACAGCCGTCGTCATCGCGCCGCAGGGGACGAGACCATCGCCCGACGCAGCGCCGCTTCGGCCCGGGCCAGGCCGTCCGCGGCGCTTCTTGCCACGACCAGGGAGACGCCCCTGCGGCTGACGGCAGCGCCGACCTCCTGCTCCAGCCCGGACGACTCCTCGACCCGCGCGTACGGGAGGCCGAACGCTTGCGCCAGACCGGCGAAGTCGACCCCATGCGGAGTGAGCCAGTGTCTGCCTGCCGGGCCGCGGAACACCTCGGTCGAAGCGATCGGCAGCCGCTCGAAGATGCGTCCGCCCCCGTTGTCGATCACGACGATCGCCGCGGGTGGACCTTCCCCGTACGCGGAGGCCACCGTCAGACCGTCCAAGTCGTGCAGCAGGCTGACATCGCCAAGGAGCAACACGCCGGCCGGAAAGCCGCCGCTGGAGAGCGAGCCCAGAAACCCCGCCACCAAGCCGTCGATGCCGCTCAACCCGCGCTGGCTGGCGACCCATACGCGTCGCTCGACCCTCCCGACCCAGTCTTCCACCAGACGCACGGGCAGGCTGTTGCCAAGCATCAGCAGACCGTCCGTCGGCGTCGCCGCGACCGCCGCTCGCGCCACTTCCCCATCATGAAAGCCACCCGCTCCGGAACCGCCGACCAGGTTCGCAACCGTGCCGCTGAACCGACTGCAGAGGGCGAGCAGATCCCGCCGCCACTCTTCGGCCGCCGGATCGACTGAATGTTCCTTCAATCGGCGGCAGAGGCCGGCAACCGTGGCGCCAACATCTCCAAGCACGAACACCGACGCAAGGCCGGCCGGATCGGTCCAGGGCCCGTCCGACAGCACGACCTGCGGCGCGCCGCAGGTCTCGAGAAGACGCTGCGAGCCGGCCGACACCGGGGGCGCACCGACCTGCAGGACGAGGTCCGGGGCCGGCAGGGCCTTCCCGTCACCGGCTGCCCACGCCGCACCCAGGCAGTTGGCGAGATGGCCGGCTCCACCAGGAGTGCCCCCTTCCACGAAGCGGCTCTGGCTGGTGGCCTCCGCGAGCAGAGGGAAGCCGGTCCGGCGAGCCAACTCGGCAAGGCCGAAGACATCGCCGCCGCGCCGGCGCCCGTCCGGCGGAGGCAGAGCCAGAGGACCGGCAACGATCAGCCCGCGCTCCGTCTGCCGGCAAAGCCGCGCCGCCCGGTCCAGAGCGTCCGGGTCCGGCGCGGCGCTCGGCGTGCCGGCCTCGAGCGGTTCCCCGAGCAGCTCGTCCACCGCCGCCGCCAGCGGATGGTTCTCCACGCCCTCCTGGCGTTCCAGGGGTTTTCTTGCCCGCACATTCAGGTGAACGGCGCCGGCCCGCGGCCAGCGCGAGCGGAACACAGCCTGCGCCGCCGTGCGCCGAAGGGCCCGCAGACTCAGCGGATCCGTCCGACCTCCCAGGTCAACCTCGGCGAAGAAGTTGACGGCCGAGCCGAAGAGTTTCGTTTGATCGGTGGTCTGAGGCGCGGCACAGTCCATCAACTCAATCGGCCGGTCGGCGCTCAGGACGATCAGCGGCAGGCCGGCCTCCCGGGCCTCCAGGATCGCGGGCAGGCAGTGCGCCGGCGCGCTGCCCGAGGTGCAGATCAGGGCCGTCGGCATGCCGGTGGCCCGGGCCTGGCCGAGCGCGAAGAACGCGGCCGCTCGCTCGTCGATGATGCTCACGAGATCGAGTTCGGCAGCCACGCCGCCGCCCGCCACATCGAGCGCAGCCAGCACCAGCGGGGTCGAGCGGGAACCCGGACTCGTGACCGCTCGCCGCACGCCAGCCTGAACCAGGGCGCCCACCAGCAGGCGCGCACGCTGGAACTGCACCTCGCCCGCGGCGGACGGCGCTAGCCCCATGCTCCGAGAATCGCGTCGAGCTTGAGATTCGTCTCAGCCAGTTCGCGGTCGGGATCCGAGTCCGCGACGATGCCGGCGCCCGAGTAGAGCAGTCCCTTCCGGCCCGCTGCGAGGCAGGAGCGGAGAGCCACCGAGAACTCGCCATCGCCACGGCCATCGAACCACCCGACCGGACCCGCGTACCAACCCCGGTCCCGGTCCTCCGAGCGCCGGATCGCCTGAAGCGCACTGGCGGTCGGACTGCCCGCCACCGCAGGAGTCGGATGCAGCGCACGCACCAGCCGCAGCACATGGGGCGGCTGGGCGGTTTCCGCGAGCGCGGCACAAATCGGCGTCTCCAGGTGGAGGACGTTTCTCAGCACACGCACGCCGGGAAGAGATGGCGGTACCGTGGCGCCGCAACTCCGGTCGAGCCGCTCGACGAGGTAGCGGACGACCAGATCGTGCTCCAGCCGGTCCTTTGCGCTGTCGAGCAGGCGCCGCTCCAACTCCCGGCGCTTCTCCGGAAAGGGGTCGCTGGCAATCGAGCCCGCCAGAGCCTGGGTCTCGATCCGCCGACCACGCCGCCGCACGAGAAGCTCCGGCGTGGCGCCGAAGAAGATCGATCCCCCGCGAAGGAAGGCGAAGCAAGTGCAGGTCGGCATGTGCCTCCGCAGGCGTTCCGTGATGCGGGCCAGATCGGCGATCCCAAACGGTCGCCCGAGACCGAGTTCCACCGTGCGAGCCGCGACCACTTTCTGCAGTCGCCCGTCGCTGACTTCGCTACGGAGCTCCTCCACTCGGCGAAGCCACTCCTCGGTAGCGGGCTGATCGAAGCTCCGCAGAACCTCGGGCAGAGCAAGCAGGTCCGGGGCGGCCCCGGCCCTGTCCCGCGCGGCGCCGTTCCCGTTGGCGCCGTCCGGCGGCCCATTCCCAGGATCGAGTTCATCGGCAAGACGCTGCAGCCGTTGCCGCCACGAGGGCGTGGCCGCAACGCCGGCCCCTCCAAGGACGGCGTAGAGGTAGGCCGACTCCGCCTCCGCGACGTAGCCGACCTGAGGCAGAACGAAGCTGCCGGCGCCGAAGTCGCCCCAGTCGGAACCGGTCGCACCCGGTCGCCCTTCGGCCGCGCCTGGATCGAACGCGAGACCTCCGTAGAGCCGCAGAGCGAGCGGATCGACGTCCGCCAGTTCACCCCACAAACCGGACGCCCCCTCGGCCAACCGATCGATCGCGGCGCGCGACGCGTGCGCACCCGGACCCAAGCGGGAGTCGGAAACCGCGGCTGTGGAACCGTTGCCCCCGTTCGCGCCGGCGACATCCTCGAACGGCGCGCCAGACTCGATCTCGAAACGCCGCGCGGCGCCCCAGCCGGCGCATTGCTTGCCGTCGGCCGGAGACCACAGATGTCCCACCGGCTCGCACTCGCGGAAGTCCCGCGCTGCCAGGCGCAGGAACTCCTCGGGCGCCACGCGCGGTGCATCGACGCGCAGCGTCGACAGCGAGGCCCGGGGCGCTCGCGCCCGTGGAACCAGCCGCGGTCCGGCGGCGGGCGACGTCATGCGTCGGTCTCCGCCGACGGCGTCGCGTCAGCCGACCGGGCAAGAAACAGGTTGCAGACGCCGAAGGTCAGACTCCGCGTCTCGATCGACTCCAGGCCTGCGGCGGCCATCGTACGGACGAACTCGGCGACCGGAGGGAACGTTCGAATCGACCGCTCGAGGTAGCGGTACTCCTCAGCGCCGGCGAGGAGCGCGCCGACGAACGGGACGACCACGTGGATGTAGAAGCGAGCCAGTACACCCGTGAGGCCGGCGGAAGGTTCGCCGGCTTCGAGCACAACCACGCGCCCTCCCGGCCGCGTAACGCGCGCCATCTCCAGCAAGGCGCGGTCACGGTCCGAAATGTTGCGGATACCGAACGCAATGGTCGCGGCCTCGAAGGACCGGTCGGGGAAGGGAAGCTCCTGCGCGTCGCCGGCGTCGAGTGTGATCCGATCCCCGAGTCCCGCTTGCTCGACCTTGCGGCGACCGATCTCGGTCATCCCGCGGGACGCGTCGATTCCGTGGACAGCGACGCCAGGGTACCGGCGGGCGATCGCGATCGCGAGATCTCCGGTACCGGAAGCAACGTCGAGTACCCGGACCGGCCCGTGAGCCGGAGCGTCCAGCGCCAACACTTCCGCCGCAATGCGCCGCCAGCGCCGATCGCCGCCCAGCGAGATGATCCGGTTCAAGAAGTCATAGCGGGCGGCGATGCGATCGAACATCGCGCCCGAGCCGCCGTGGCTCTGCGTTGCATCCGCGAGCAAGACCATCCGTGGATCTTCCGGGCGCCGGCGCGCCTACCGTTCTCGCAGCGCACTGGCGTGCGCCACAGCCACGAGCGCCCGTCGGGCTTCTCCATCGGGGATACCGGCCAACGCCGCCACTCCCTGATCGACGTAGGTCGCGGCAAGGCCCCGGCAGATTCTCTCGACGCCGTGGCGGGCCATTGCCTCCAGCACACTTCCCTGCCGACTGGAAACCTCTCTGCCGGCGCCGTCGCCGTTGCTCGGCCCACCGTTCACAGGTCCGTCGCCGTTCGTCAGTCCATGTGCAAATCCAGCTCCACCAACGTTCGGGATGGACGCGTGATCGTCCGCGATGGCGCGAATCGTGTCCACCAGTTCCGGCTCACGCTCGAGTACTGTGATCAGTGGATAGGTGACCTTGCCCTCGGAGAGATCGCTGAACAGCGTCTTGCCGGTGTTGCTGTGGTGACCCACCAGATCAAGCAGGTCGTCGATCAACTGGAAAGCGACTCCGACCGACTCGCCGTAGGCCTCGAGCGCGGCGCAGACCTCAGGCGGCGCGCCGCCTGCCGATGCGCCGGCGCCAAGCGCCCACCGGAACAGGGCCGCGGACTTGCCGCGGGCGACCTCAAAGTAGAGCTCCTCCGACGTATCGAGGCGGCCGCGGTTCTCCAGTTGGAGCGACTCGGCGCGAATCATCTCGGCAATCGTCACGAGCAGACCCTCCATCACGCCCGGTACACCCGCCCGTTGTACACGCTGCAAGGCCTCGATCAGCAGATAGTCGCCGGCGAAGATCGACGCCGCGTTGCCGAGTTCAACCCGCGCCGTGGGCCGGCCGCGCCGGCGATCCGCGTTGTCGACCACGTCGTCGTGCAGCAGCGTCGCATTGTGGATCAGTTCCGCGGCGACCGCTATGTCGCGCACGGCCGACCCCGAGGCGACCCCGACCCGAGACGCCAGGACTACGCACAGCGGCCGCAACCGCTTGCCGCCGAGGCGAACCAGGCCAGCTCCGGCCTCGCCCACGAGCATCTCGCGCGTAGACAGGGCGGCCAGTTCGTCCTCCACTGCCGCCAGATCGTCACGCACGAAACCGACCAGATCCTCCATCGTGGAGGCGAGGCCACTCAGGCCGCCGTCGATGCAGAGGTCGCGCAGCCGTACCAGCACCTCGTCGGCCACGACGTGGCCAGGCCGGTGATCGGGGAGCATGGTCAACTCTCCTCTTCCTCTACGTCAAGATCCGTCACTCGCTCCGACAGCGCGCCGTGGTCGCGCCGCGAAAGGGCGAGGTTCCCCAGTCTGGCGGCGACGGCCCCAGCTCCCAGCAGCGCCTTGAGTCCGAAGTCCGTCACCGTGCCGCCTTTCAGCAGAAACTCCGCAATCGCATCCGCACGCGCCATGACGGTGTTGATCGAACGAAGACGTTGGAGGAAGACTCTTGTATCGGGAGAGGAGTCACCATCCAGAGCCGGAATCCAGTCGCGCATATTCTCACGGATCGGGTCCCATTCCCGTCGCTTGCGGATCTGGACGACGTTGCGGAGCACGCGCTCGAGGTCGGTCTCCGGGCGGTAGACGACGCGACGCGCCCCTGCGACGCGCTCAGGCGCAATCAGCTTCCATTCGCGGAGTTCCCGGCATGCCATCGACACCGCGCCGCGGCTGAGTTCAAGGCCCGCCATGATCTCCTGAGCGTCGGCGGGTTCACTGCGCGACATCAGCCAGCCGAAGACCCTGGCGGTGGTCGGCGGCACGCCCCAGAAGGTCCCCAGCGCGCCCCAGAGCTGCACGAACTCTTCACGAACCCGATCTACGCTGGCTGAAGGTCCGTCCGTCACGAACGTCGCCCTGGGTTCTTCTGCATGATCACTCGTTCACGCGGAGTTCAACGTGCCGCAGCCGTACGGTGACCCGGCCCGCAGGCGGGAGCCTACCGCTAATCGCCACTGGCAGTTGAAGTTCTCTCGCCGCGAGGATCTCGATCTTGCCCTCCAACCCCAACAACTCGAAGTCCTCGGCCCTTCCCTCCCGGCCGACGGCGACCGGCGTCAGCGTGAAGCGAACCAGGGTCAGCTCCTCCGGGGACGACCCGCCGGCAATCGAAAACCCGGGTACAGCCAGGACCACCTCCGGATCCCGGTCGATCCGAACGGCCAGCACCTGCCTGTTTGAGAACACCGGAACGGTCATGCTCGCCACACCGGGTTCGGCCGGCAGCGCCGCCAACCGCCCCACCAGGTGCAGAAGGGCCGACGGCTCCGACAGCGGCGCCGTGAGTCCCGCCGGCACCTCGTAAACAAGCGGATAGCGGTGCGTCCATTCCACGACAGGCAGGTCGGCCTCTCCAGCGTTCGGCGTCGCCCTCTCCGCCTCTACGCTGCCCTCACAGAACGTGTAGCTCTTGTAGCGATTCCGGCCGCCCCGCTCCTCCTGAACCCGGATATGGGCCTGGAGGCTCTCCGGATCGAACCACAGCGAGAACGTTGAACGCCGGCCCAACATCGAGGACTCGATGCGGATCCGCGCGGCCGAGGCCGGCAACGAGGGGCGGCCCGCACAGTGGTCGTTGGCCGGCAGCGCGGCCACGGGATCGAACTCGACCGCGGCGTCCGCGGAGAGAAAGAGCTTCTTCGCCCGAAACTCGAGTCGCTGCCACGGCGGCTCACTGCCGGCCACCGCAACCGGCAATGCCGCCGCCAGGACGGCTCCGAACGCGGCAGCCGCCCTCAGTTCTCGCTCCACGCCGAACACGGCGGTTTGCGACCGATCCAGGGCCTGTTACGTTCGAGCTGGCCGGCCAACCGCAGCAACAACCCCTCGCCTCCCATGGGGGCGGCAAGCTGAATGCCGATCGGCAGACCGCCACAGGAGTCGGTCCAGCAAAGCGGCACGGACGCGGCCGGGTTCCCTGCCACGTTCATCAGTTGCGTGAAACCGATCGTCTGCAGCAGCGTGGGAAGATAGTCGTCGCCCCGATTCGATAGCGAGAGGACACCGAGCTTCGCCGGCGGCGCCGCCATCGTCGGCGACAGGAGAACGTCGTAGCCGCCCGAGAAGAAGGCGGCCACCTGGCGGCCGACCGCGTGGACCGTCCGCGTCGCGCGAACGTACGCGGCGGAATCATGCTCCTCTGCCACGGCGGCCATGGCCCAGGTCAACGGCTCCAGTTCCTCTTCGCGCGGCTTCCGGCCGAGCGCCTCGGAACGTTCCACCACGGTGGCGCGGACGTTGGCGCCCACGATCAACCTGGTTGCGTTGCCCAGCGCAGCGGCGTCGATTTCCGGCGCCGCCTCCTCGACCTCGTGTCCCAGCTCCAGGCAGAGGCGGGCGGTCTCCTCGGCGGCGACAACGCAGGACGAATGAACCGCGGCGCCGTTGAACGCCTGTGCGGTCAGGGCGATCCGCAACCGCCCCGGTTCCCGGCCGACTTCTTCCAGGAAGGGACGCTCCGGCGCCGGCGCCGCGTAAGGGTCGCCCGCCACCGGACCGGCCACCGCATCGAGGAGCGCGGCGCTGTCGCGCACCGTCCGGCTCACACAGTGCTGGACCGAGAGACCGGCCCACCCCTCGCCGGCATTCGGGGCCAGCGACACGCGAGCGCGGCTCGGCTTGAGGCCGAACAGCCCGCAGCACGACGCCGGGATCCGGATCGAGCCGCCACCGTCGCTGGCGTGGGCGGCCGGCACGATGCCCGCAGCCACCGCGGCGGCGGCGCCGCCCGACGAGCCGCCCGCGATGTGCTCCAGGTCCCAGGGATTGCGGGTCTGACCGAAGATCGCCGACTCGGTGCTGGTCGTGAGCCCGAACTCGGGCGAGGCGCTGCGGCCCGCGATCACCAGGCCGGCTTGGCGGTAGCGGCGGACCATCTCGGAGTCGTGGTCGGGGACATTGCCGGCGAACAGACGACTGCCGTTCGTCATCGGCAGACCGTCGGCGGCGGCATAGAGGTCCTTCAAGAGGTAGGGGACGCCGGCGAACGGTCCACCCGCCGCCACCGCTTCCGGCGCCGTCGCCGCGGCGCGCTCGAAGTCCGAGTACACGATCGCATTCAGGCTGCCGTTCAACTCGGAGGCGATCGCGGCGGCGCACTCGACCGCCTCGGCCGGGGCAAGCTCGCCTGAGCGCAGCAAACGCGCCAGTTCCAGTCCGTCGCTCTCCAGGTACGTCGCTCTGAGATTCAAGGGGGCTCCCTCCAGGTCCGGGCAGACCGTTGCCCGGCAGACCGGAAGCGTACCCCGTTCCATCCGAGCGCCCGACGACGGGCGCTCGGACTGGTTCACGGGTGGCGCAAGCTTGCGCCACCCGGGTTCGCCTCGAGGGATCGTCGCCCGCCCAGGCGACCCCCAGCGCCGCGACATATGCACGATCGTCTATAGTCAGGCGATGGTCCACCGTCGCTCCCTTGCCAACCTGGTCTTCGTCACCACAATGGTCGTGGCGGCCGTCGCGCCCACCGCAGCCCAGACCGCGCCACCGGGCAGTCTCGTCCACTGGCAGGGCGACAAGATCACCCGCTGCCTCGTGGGCGGCCGCGCGTTCGCACCGACCGACATCGACGGCCAGTCAGGATGCCTGGTTCCGGTCGGCCTCACCCGAACCGACGACGTCGTGGCCGAGCGCGACCGGGACGGCCAGCGGGAGCGGCTGCGAATCGGCCTCGGCGAGTACCCCTACTCGGTCCAGCGCTTGCAGATCAAGGATCAGAGCCGGGTCCATCTCTCACCCGAGAACCAGGCGCGCGTGGCGCGCGAGAACGCCCTGATCGGCAAGCTCTGGGCACGCCAGGGGGAGCCGCGCTTTTCCCTGCCCCTGGGAGCGCCGCTCGAGAAGATGCTGGACGGCGGTCGCTTCGGCGCCAAGCGCATCATCAACGGCGAACCTCGCTCGCCGCACACCGGCGCGGACTTCGCTGTCTCTCAAGGTACCCCCGTGCTGGCAGTCGACGATGCCGTGGTCGCCCTGACCGGCGAGTTCTTCTTCTCCGGCAACGCCGTCTTTCTCGACCACGGGAACGGCCTGATCAGCATGTACTTCCACCTACACGAGGTGTTCGTCGAACAGAGTGAGGAGGTCTCCCGAGGGCGACGGCTCGGCACGGTCGGCTCAACAGGCCGCTCGACGGGACCGCATCTCCACTTCGGAGTTCGCTGGCAAGGGGCGCGGGTGGACCCCGCCTTGTTGCTAGGTAAGCCAGCCGCGATTCGGACCGTTCTCCAGGCGCCCCCGCGACCGAAAGGCCGGTCCGGCGCATTCGACCGTCTTCGATCCATCGGCCTTGCGCCGGGTGGCGTATCGACCTCTCGATCAGCGCTACGTGTACAACCGACGGGAGTTCATCGACTTCCCGAAGCTCATCACGCTTCAAGCGGCCTGGGGCGACGCCAACTGCGCGCTCCACGCCCTGAAGGACGGTACCGGCCGCGGTCCAGCAGTCTGGTGTCATGGAACCCTGCCGGACCAACACGCCTTCAACGGACGCGGCGGTTGGGTGCTTCCCCTCTTCGACCGACGACTGGTCCTTCGTCATCTCAGGCGTCTCGGAGACCGCCTGGAGCTTCAGCGTGAGCGGCTATCCGATTCTCCACCGCTGGCTCAGGGCCCGCAACGGCCAGCGAGTCGACGCCGCTCTGCAGCGGGAGATCCTGGATGTCGTGGCCAGGATCGAGGAGCTCCTGCACCTGTTCCGCGAGGCGGACCCCCTGCTGGAGCAGGCCGTCCGAATGTCCATCAGCAGGAAGCAACTGACCGGAGGAGGCTGATGGCGCCGATGCATGCCCGACAACGCTCCCTGTTCCCGCCGAGTTCCGACGGGATGAAGATCCCGACGCCGAAGCCCGAGGACATCCGCCGCAGGCTGCTCGGGATCCTCCGGCTGCTTCGAGAGGCTGAGGAGTTTCCGTGGTCTCCGCATGAGTTCCGCAGTTGGCGCATCATCTTTCCCCAGATGACGAACTGGCTTCCCGACGATGAAGCCGAGGACCTGAAGGACGCCTTCGTGCGCGAGATCGACCGGTGGGGCGACGAGGCCCGCGACACCGACGAGGACTGAGGCGCCGAACCAGGGAACGGCCGCGATCGAGACTCAACCGTACAACCGAGCCGTGTTCTCCCTGACCGCCGCCGCCACCTCTGCCTCGGCAACGCCCTTCAGATCCGCGATGGCCCGCAGGGAGACCAAAGCGTTCGCCGGTTCGTTGCGCTGATCGCGGGTCGGTCCCAGCACCGGACTGTCCGTCTCGAGCAGGAGGCACGTGAGCGGTAGACGCCGCACGAGCTTCTGCTTCTGCGGTGAGCGGACGATCGATGGCGGCACGGAGAAGAAGTAGCCCGCCTCGACCGCCGGCTCGGCGCGGACGGCGCGGCCGTCGAAGGCGTGAAGTTGTACCCGCTTCGCTCCCCGTTCGCGCAGTAGATCGATCGCGTAGTGCCCCGCCGAACGGGAGTGAACGTTGAGCGGCAGGTCGAGCTCGATCGAGAGATCGATGAAGAGGGCGAAGATCTCCCGCTGGAGCGCCAGCTCCCGTTCGTCTCGCACCTTCCAACGGTCGAGGCCTACTTCACCGATGGCGGCCAGCCGCGATCGCTCCCGCCGGATCAGGTCGGCGATTCTCTCCGCCTCGGCCATATCGAGGTGCGTCGGATAGAGGCCCGCTGCCGGGCGGACGATGCCTGCATAGCGCTCCGCCAGCTCCAGGTTCCGCTCCGCGTCGGCCCGCGTTTCGCCGACCGCGACCACCGCATCGACGCCAACCTCCCGGGCCCGCCGCAAGACCTCGCCGAGGTCGGCTGAGAAGCTCGGGTCGCACAGGTGGGCGTGACAGTCGGTGAGCCCGGAGAATCCAACCGCCGCGCTCATCAAGGGCGGACCTTACCGGTCCGGGCGCCGCCGGCGCCCAAGCGCTCCTCCAACTCCTCCGCCGTCTTCGGCCAATCGGCCTTCAGAAGCCGCGAAAGAGCCCGATCGGCGAGGAGCCGGCCGCCTGTCTGGCAGCGGGCGCAGTAGTTGCACTCGTTCTCGGCGTAGACGATGCGCTGCACAGGTGCACCGCAGGCTGGGCACGGCGCCCGGTAGCGGCCGTGGACCGCCATCTCATCGTGAAAGGCGGTCACCTTGGTTGGAAACCGGCCTCCCGCTTCTGCCCGCAAGCGGTCCGTCCACTCGCCCAGCACTGCAATCGCGGCCCGATACAACTCGTCGATCTGTTCCCCGCTGAGGCGGGTTGTCCAACGCATCGGCGACAGGCGCGCACGATGGAGGATCTCGTCCGAGTAGGCGTTACCGATGCCACTGAACAGCCGGGGGTCGATCAGCGCCCGCTTCAGGGTGTGGTTCTCCGCTACAAGTCGCGCCCGGAAGGCCTGCCGGCCGCACTCCAGCACTTCGAGCCCGCCCCGGTCCAGCATCGCCAGGCCTTCCTCGCCCGCAACGAAGTGCATCGCCGCGCGCCGCTTGCTGCCGGCTTCGGTCAGGAGCAACGTGCCGTGGTCGAAGTCGAACGCGGCCAGTCCCACCCGGCCCGGCAGCTTGGCCGCGACGCCGCCCCACCGGAAGCGGCCAGCGATCATCAGGTGAACGGCCAGGAACAGCTCGCCCTCCAGGCAGAGCACGATCCTCTTCCCGACCCGGCGCACGCCAAGGACGGTGCGCCCCTCCGCCTCGGACAGCGGAGGCCGCACGGAGCGCAGCAGGAAGGGGCTGCGCAGGCGAATGCCCGTCAGCTCACGGCCTGCGACCCGCTGCTCGATCGCCTCGCGGTAGACGACGACATCAGGCAGTTCCGGCATCCGACTGCTAGCGGATCGTGCGGATGGGCGGCTTCACGGTGCGCCACCGGCCACCGTTCGCCGCAGAGCGCGCGACTCGGCAAGCAGCTCCCGAGCGGCGGCGAGAACCGCGCCATCGCCCGCTCCAAGCGGCACAGCCGCTTCGGCCGGCGAAACCGGAACCGCGAGATCCGCGGCATGGTCGTCCGGATCGCCCAAGCCCGCGTCCCGACTCTGCCGCAGCGAAGCCAGGAGAAGATCCCGAACCTGCTCCGCGTTGTCCAGTCCTTGCAGAAGGCCGCGGCTCAGAGCGTCGTCGTCGTCGTCCGACCCGGCGCCGCTGGCGGTGCGGATCTCCAGGTCGGCGATACCGAACAGCCGCTGCAGAGGACCACGTTTCACCGCCATGTTCTGGATGTTCACTACCGTCATCGTCTGCTCGCGGAGGCTGTAGATGCCGTAGCGGATACGAAGCGCGCGGTCGCTCACCATGTACCAGCGCATCTCGTAACCCAGACGGAGCACGAAGTAGGAAGCCGGCAACTGAACGAAGAACAGAACGATCAGAAGCGGCCCCGCCGCGGCAGTGAATCGCGACCACGGCCCGAACTCGATGAACTCGAATCCGATCGTCGACGCGATCAGACCGAAGAGGGCGGCCGTCTGCCCAAGTCCCCACTTCAACAAGCTGTACCGAAAGAACCGCGGCGAAGCCCGGAACACCCGCAGCGACTCCGGCGATCCCGGCGGCGGCTCGGGATGCTCTTCGACCTGAAACACCCGCAGCAGCAGACGCTTCAGGCCGGACTGCGCCCGACCGCCGCCGGCGCCGCCGTCAGCCCGCGGGGCTGTCACGACGTACCCCGCCGCTCGAGTTCGGAGCGGATGGCCGCGACCTCCCGGGCAATCTCCCGCAAGGTCGAGGCGAGGGCGGCGGCCTCTCCGTCGATCGCTGGCGCAGCAGCAACCACAACCGCCGGAGCGCCCGCTGGTTTGGCGGTACGCGCGCCTCGCATCCGGCTGTACATGAAGTTGCGCACCGCCGACAACTCCAGCAGACCCTCGACCTTCATCTCCGCCTTGGCCGAACCGCTCGCGGTCTGAACCAGGAGACGCGAAAGGCCCAACCACCGCTCGACTGCGTTGCTCTGTACGTGGATGTCCTGAATGCGGCTGTAGGTGAGGCTGATCTCGCGCTTGAACAGCGCGCCCCAACTCATCGTCACGCCTTCGTCGTCGAAGCGGTAGTTCAGGGTGCGATAGCGAAGGAACAGAAAGGCGAAGACGAAGGGAAACGCGGGACCGGTGATCAGGGAGAACAGAACGTAGTACCGGAGCAACTTGGGGTGGGGGCGGCGGAGCGCCCGCACCCGGTCTTCGGCGGCGTTCCCGGGCGGCGCGTACGCTCCTTCGGCCAAACCGCTCCGGGCATCGCTCGTCAAGCCGTCAACACCTCCTCGATCCGGTCCAGCGCCCAGTCCAGTTCGTCCTGCGCGATCACCAGGGGCGGCGCGAAACGGATCACGTGGTCATGGGTTTCCTTGCACAGCAGGCCCTGCTCGGCCAGGCGCTCACAATAGCGCCGCGCGCCGCCGGCCGATTCGTGGAGTTCGATGCCGATCCACAGCCCGCGGCCCCTGACCTCGCGAACGCAAGACGCCTCAACGCCACGCAGCCGCCGCAAAGCGTGCTCGCCGAGGCGGGCCGAGTTCTCAACCAGCCGTTCCTCCTGCAGCACCGCGAGAGCCGCGCGCGCCACCGCCGCTCCCAGCGGATTGCCGCCGTAGGTCGAGCCGTGGTCCCCGGGTTCGAACACGTCCATGAACTCGGCATCCGCGACCACCACCGAGACCGGGTACAGACCGCCGGACAGCGCTTTGCCCAGCAGCATCACGTCGGGGCGGATGCCGTCGTGCTCGTGGGCGAACATCCTGCCCGTACGTCCCAAACCCGACTGGATCTCGTCAACGATCAGGAGCGTGTTCCTTTC
Organism: Candidatus Multivorans sp.; assembly: GCA_965238135.1. Taxonomy (GTDB): domain Bacteria; phylum Acidobacteriota; class Thermoanaerobaculia; order Multivoradales; family Multivoraceae; genus Multivorans. The sequence goes on from OZ250177.1 coordinate 2,335,148, forward strand.
GCTGCAAACCTCTCGCAGCCCGGCCAGGAAACCGTCCGGAGGAACGATGATCCCGCCCTCGCCCTGAATCGGCTCGACGAGCACGGCCGCCGTGTTCGGACCCACCGCCGCCCTCGCCGCGGACCCATCGCCGAACGGCAACAGCTCGAAACCCGGCGTGAAGGGACCGAACCCGTCGCGGTACTGCGGTTCGCTCGAAAAGCCGACGATCGTCGTCGTGCGGCCGTGGAAGTTGTTGGCGAAGGCCAGGATCTCCGCCTTGCCCGGCTCGACGCCCTTCCGCTTGTAGGCCCACTTCCGCGCCAGCTTGATCGCGGTCTCCACCGCCTCGGCGCCCGTGTTCATCGGCAGCGCCCGCTCGTATCCGGTCAACTCGCAGACATCGCGGAAGAACTCCCCGAGTTCAGCGTTGTAAAAGGCGCGCGATGTGACCGCCACCTTCCGGCTCTGCCGGATCAAAGCCTCCACGATCCGCGGATGGCAGTGGCCCTGGTTGACCGCCGAGTAGGCAGCGAGGCAGTCGAGGTAGCGACGCCCTTCGATGTCCCAGACCCAGACGCCCTCGGCCCGCTCGATGACGATGTCAGGCGGCGCGTAGTTCCGCGCGCCGTAACGATCCTCTAGTTCCGTCGGTTTCATGGCAGCTCCGCGCGCAGTCGTCCGCCGGCTCGGGCGGGGCGACCCCTCATCTCAGATCGGTTCGACGATCAGAAGTCGAACGCGATGCCCGCGTTCAGGTAGAGCGGGCTCCGACCCAGTGACAACTCAGGCGCCTCTGCGCCGTCCGCGCCACTGATCGTAGCCGCCCCAGCCTCCATGGTCGAGTCCAACCACATCGCGCCGAGGTACAGGCCGACCGGGCAGTCCTTCCAGAAGGGAATCTTCATGCCCACGTTCGCGCCCAGGACGGTCTCCCCGCGCCATTGCGGCTGGTATCTCGCGTCGAGCGGCATCCCCTCCATCTCCACCGCGCTGAGCGACGGCGAGCTGTAGTCGAAGCGGCCGACCATCGGTCCGACCCAGAAATCGACCCGACTGCCGGGCCGCGTCAAGTGGAAGTTCAGACCGGCGTACAGGAGGTTCGTCTCCACGTCGACGTCGTCGTGACCCCAGAGGTCGCGCACGTCGTACTCCCAGAACGTCTCGCAGCGACCGAGGTTGGCGCCGAACATCAGGCCGAGCCGGTAGTTCAGCTTGTACTCGGCGCCCACACCGAAGCCGACGCCGGCCTGGCAGGCCTTGACCTTCTGACGGGCCGAGTCGCCGAGCACGTCGAACTGGGTGTCCTCGCCGCTAATGTCGTTCACCGCCGTGAACAGGGTCCAGCGCTTGTCCACCTTGATCGAGGCGGAACTCTCCGTGCTGCCGCCAGCGTTCTCGACCTTGGCGGTATGGGTGAAGACGCCGTCGTCCTTGTGGACGACTTCTCTCGTGTAGGGAGTTTCGAGCGGTTCGCCGTCCAGAGTGACCGTCACCGGCGCGCCGTTGCCGTTGTTCGGCGCCACCGTGACGACGGCAGGCTGACCGACCAGCACGCGGTCCGGCGCAATCGAGGTCGTGCTCGTCGGCGCCACCTTCATCCCGGCCGAGCACTGGGCGCTCTGGCCGGTGTTCGTTTCGACCGTCACCATGTGCGTGAACGCATCCGCGCCCTCGTGCGTCATCTCCTTCGTGTACGGGGAGGCGAGCGGCTGACCGTCGAGGAGAACCCGAGCCACCTCGGCGCCGTGACCGGCCTTCGGCACCACGGTCAACACGGACGATTGCCCCAGTTCGACCGCGGCCGGCGAGGCGGCGACGCTGCAGCTCGGGCAGCCGACCGCGATCGCGCTGCTCACGGAGTCCTCGAGCGGGTCGCCGCGCGACGACATCGCGGTGCATGTCGCGGTGACCGTGTAGTCGCCCTCGGTCGTGAACGGGAAGGACCCGCCACCGGCGCCCGCTGCCCTTTCGCTGCCGTCCGGCAGCTTGACGGTCACCGAAGCGTTGCCGTCGCTGCACGAACTCTGGAAGTCGAAGGTCTTGTCCGTGCAGGAGAGGCCTCCGATGTCGAGGTCGAGTGTGACCTTGGGCAACGGCTGCTCCGCCAGGAGCGCCAGGTTGCCGCACGATTCGGGCACGATCATCGAGTACCAGCGCCCGTTCGAGTTGAAGCGGATCTCCCAGGCCTCGAACGCTTCGTCGCCGGCCCAGCACAGATTCGTACCGACCCTCGGCGTTCGGCCGCCGTAGCGGAAGAACATCCACTGAATCCGCCGCCCTGGTTCGAACGTGGCCGACGTGACCCCCTGCCAGGCGGCGACGGCCGCGAACAGATCGTCCGCGTCGCCCGACCAGTTCGCCTCGCCGAGCATCGCGATGATCTCGTCGCGATAGTCCACGAACAGGGCCTGGAGCCCCGCCTGATCTCCCACCGGCGGCGAGAACCGGTTGGCGCCACCGAGGCGAGTGATCGACAGAGCGCCCTCACATTGCTGAGCAGTGGCGGGCACGGCGGTCAGACTCAGGCCTCCAACGAGGAGCAGAATCGGGATCAGCCGCACCGAAGTGCCACCCGAGCGCCCGATGACGGGCGCTCGGAACAAGTCACGGGTGGCGCAAGATCGCGCCACCCGGGTTCGGGCGGCGGCGCAACAAGCGAGCCAACGGCACTGGGACATGACTTCGTCTCCTTGAGTTTCCCAGCCGCGGTCCGCGTGACCGTGCGGGCCGGAGCAGCGTATGTCCAATCATGTCAACACTTAGCCGGGTTGACAAATGCCGGCGACCAACCGTGGCGCGTGCTTCAACGGCGCCGGCAGGTGCGACGCTATGATACCCGACCGATCGGCCATCCCCGACACCAAAACGGAAGCCGCGATTGCGGTGCGCGAAGGCGAGAAACGAGTGCATAACCTCGAAAACCGGCCCCTCGGAAGCAGTGAACGACCGCTCCGCGTCGCCGTGATCGGCTCCGGGCCGAGCGGCTTTTACGCGATCGCGGCGCTGTTCAAGGTGGACGGCGTCGAAGCCGATGTCGACCTGTTCGACCGCCTGCCGACGCCCTTCGGCCTGGTGCGCGGCGGCGTCGCCCCCGATCACCAGAAGATCAAGAACGTGATCCGGGTCTACAACCGCACCGCACAGCATGAGCGTTTCCGCTTCTTCGGCAACGTGGAACTCGGCCCCGATATTTCGGTTGACGATCTTCGCCGGCACTACGACCACATCGTCTACGCCACCGGCAACGAGTCGGACCGCAAGATGGGGATCCCGGGTGAAGACCTCCCGGGCGTCCACTCGGCGACCGAGTTCGTTGGCTGGTACAACGGACATCCCGACTTCCAGGATCGCAGCTTCGATCTCGCCGCGGCGCGTCGGATCGCGGTGGTCGGCAACGGCAACGTGGCCATGGACGTGACTCGGGTTCTGGCCCGCAGCACCGACGAACTGGCCCCCACCGACATCACCGCCGAGTCGCTTGCCGTGCTCCGTCAAAGCGCGGTCGAAGAGGTCGTCCTGCTCGGCCGCCGGGGACCGGCGCAGGCAGCGTTCTCGCCCCAGGAGATCAAGGAAATCGGTTCGCTCGAGGGCGTCAGCCTGCTGGTGTCGGAGGAGGAGATGGACCTGGAGGAGATCAGCAGCACCTGGCTGGAGGAAAGCGCCGCGCCCAGCGCCCGCCGCAACGTCATCTACCTGAGCGAAATCGCCGGCGCCGAAGCGACGGCCGGCGACCGCCTTGTCAGTTGCCGTTTCCTGGTCTCACCGATCGAACTCCAGGCCGGCGAAGACGGCCGGGTGGCTCAGGTCGTGATCGAGAAGAACGAGCTCTACGCCTCCGACGACGGAACGCCCCGTCCCCGCGGCACCGGCGAGACCGAGACCCTGGATGTCGACCTCGTCTTCAAGGCGGTCGGCTACCGCGGCGTCCCCCTGCCCGGCGTCCCCTTCCACGAGCGCTGGGGCATCCTGCCGAACGACGAGGGCCGGCTGCTGCAGTCGGAAGACGGCAGCGTGGTTCCGGGCCAGTACGCCGTCGGCTGGGCCAAGCGCGGCCCGACCGGCCTGATCGGCACCAACAGCCCCGATTCGACCGCCACGGTCAAGAAGATGATCGAGGACATCGACGGCGTGACCGCCTCGGCCGACCCCGCCAAGGCCCCGGAGAAGGTCGTCGAACTCCTCCGCGAACGCGGCGTCGACTTCGTGACCTTCGACGACTGGAACCGCCTCGACGAGGACGAGGTCCGTCTGGGCGAGGCTCAGAACAAGGTGCGAGAGAAGTACACCAACGTAGCGTCGATGATGGCGGCTGTAGGTCGCCTCCGCTGAGCCCTGGAAGCAGCCCTTGCCGAATCGATGGAGGCGACCTTAGGTCGCCTCCGCTGATCCCTCAGCCCATGTGGGGGTACCGGTAGTCCGTCGGCGCTGCGAAGGTCTCCTTGACGGCGCGCTGGGAGGTCCAGCGCATCAGGTTGGCCATTGAGCCGGCCTTGTCGTTCGTGCCCGAGGCGCGGGCGCCGCCGAAGGGCTGCTGACCGACCACGGCGCCGGTCGGCTTGTCGTTGATGTAGAAGTTGCCGGCGGCGTGGCGCAGCGCGGCGCCGATGCTGGCGACCGCCGCGCGGTCGCGCGCGAACACGGCGCCGGTGAGCGCGTACGGGCTCGTCGTGTCGCAGAGTTCCAGCGCGTCGTCGAGCGCGCCGTCCTCGTAAACGTAGACGGTCAGGACCGGGCCGAAGATCTCCTCGCTCATCAGGCGCGACTTCGGGTTATCGCTGCGGACGACCGTCGGCTCCACGAAGTAGCCGGCCGAGTCGTCCCGGCCGCCGCCGGAGACCACCTCGTAGGACGCGCCGTCGGCCGCCTCGGCGAGATAGCCCGAGATGTTGTTGAACGAAGAGCGGTCGATGACCGCGGCCATGAAGTTCGAGAAGTCGACCGGCGAGCCCATCTCCACCGTCGCCAGCTCGTCGCACAGCCGCTCGCGCACCTCGCCCCAGAGCGACGCCGGGATGTAGGCCCGCGACGCCGCGGAGCACTTCTGCCCCTGGTATTCGAAGGAGCCGCGGATCAGCGCCGTGCTCAGAGCCGCCGCATCGGCCGAGGGATGAGCGAAGACGAAGTCCTTGCCGCCCGTCTCGCCGACGATTCGCGGGTACGTTGCGTAGTGCTCGATCCGGTCGCCGATCGTCCGCCACATGCGCTGGAACACCGGCGTCGAACCTGTGAAGTGGATGCCCGCCAGATGGCGGCTGGCCAGCACCGGATCGCCCACCGTGGCGCCCGGCCCGGGGACGAAGTTGATCACTCCCGGCGGCAGACCGGCCTCTTCGAGCAGCTTGACCACGTAGTAGCCGGATAGCAGGGCCGTGGACGCAGGCTTCCACAGCACGGTGTTGCCCATGATCGCCGCCGAAGTCGGCAGGTTGCCCGCGATCGCCGTGAAGTTGAACGGCGTGACCGCGAACACAAAGCCCTCGAGGGCCCGGTACTCGACGTAGTTCCAGATCCCGGGTGACGACACCGGCTGCTGGCCGTAGAGCTCTTCCGCGAAGGCAACGTTGAAGCGCAGGAAGTCGATCAGTTCGCACGCCGAGTCGATCTCGGCCTGGAAGCACGTCTTCGACTGGTTCAGCATCGTCGCGGCATTGACCGTCGACCGCCACGAGCCGGCGAGCAGTTCGGCGGCGCGCAGGAAGATTGCCGCGCGTTCCTCGAACGGCATCGTGGACCATTCCGGCCAGGCTTCCTGGGAGGCCGCCACCGCCGCCTCGACTTCGGCGGCGCCGGCCAGGTGGCACGTGCCGAGAACGTGGCCATGGTCGTGAGGGCAGACAACGTCCTGCGTGCGGCCGGTGCGGACTTCGCGGCCGCCGATCAGGACCGGTATCTCGACCTGCTCGCCGAGCATCCGGTCCACTCGAACCGCAAGAGCCGCGCGCTCGGCCGATCCGGGCGCGTAGTCGAGCACGGGTTCGTTACGGGGTGCGGGTACCTGCAAGGTGCCGTTCGGCATTTCTGTTGATCTCCTGGGAAGGGTGTTTCTGGCTGCGCGGCGCTGGTCCTAGAAACCCGCCGGAGGCGCCGGACCTTCCAACATTCTCCAGGCGAACACGAGAATGCCGGCGATCAGCAGCGTGCCGCCGATCGGCGTGACGGCGCCCAGCCACCGCGGCCCGCCGAGGGCAATGGCCGCCACCGTACCCGAGAAGATCAGGGAGCCGGCGAACAGCAACCAGCCGGCGAGTCGCAGGTCGACGCTCGAAACGCGCCCGGCAAGGCCCAGGATGCACACCACGACTCCGCCGTACATGAAGTAGCGGGCCGCCGTCTCCCACAGCGCCAGGTGCTCCGTGTCGAGAGCGGACCGCAGCCCGTGGGCGCCGAAGGCCCCGGCGCCCACCGAGGCGGCGCACATCAGTAATCCGACAACCAGCCAGTTCATTCGCAGCAGCCCCAGCCCGTCTTGGGCGTGGGCTATCGTAGCAACCGTGGCAACGCCTCTGACCGCGCTGGAAGAAGAGCTCGCAAAGGTCCTGCCGATCTACGCCGAGAGCCCGTGGCTCCAACTGCTGGCGGTCGCGCTGCTCTCGGCGGTGGTCGCCTGGCTGGTTTCGCTCTTCCTCGAGAAGGTGGTCGGACGGGTGTTCGCCCGCACCGCGACCGAAGTCGACGACCGGCTGCTCGCTGCTGCCCACTGGCCGCTCTTCGTCTCGGTCTTCCTCATCGGGCTGCGCATCGGCATTGAGCGGCTGCAGCTCGCCACCGAGGCTGAGAGGGCGATCGGCAACCTGCTGCAGACCGTAGCTCTCCTGTTCTGGGCCGTCGGCGGGCTCCGCGTCTCGACTGTCCTGCTCCGGGCGATATCCCGGCGCCGGCAGCGAGGAACTCTCGTCTCCAGGCACACACAGCCCCTGTTCGAGAACCTGGCCAAAGTAGCGATCGTCCTGCTCGGCGCCTACCTGGCAATCAAGATCTGGGGCGCCGACGTCTCGGGCCTCCTCGCCGCGGGCGGCATCGCCGGACTCACGATCGGCTTCGCGGCCCGCGACACGCTGGCGAACCTCTTCGCCGGCATCTTCATCTTCGCGGACGGGCCCTACAAGATCGGCGACTTCATCACGCTGGACTCAGGCGAACGCGGCATGGTCACCGAGATCGGCATCCGAAGCACCCGCCTGCTCACGCGTGACGACATCGAAATCACGATTCCCAACGCGGTGATGGGGAACGCCAAGATCAACAACGAGAGCGGCGGCCCCCACGTCAAGTACCGGATCCGGGTGCGGGTCGGGGTCGCCTACCGAAGCGACGTCGATCAGGTCGAAGCCGTGCAGCTTCAGGTGGCCGCGGACAACGTCAATGTTTGCCACGAGCCCGAGCCTCGCGTAAGGTTTCGCGCCTTCGGCAACTCGTCCGTCGACTACGAGCTGCTGTGCTGGGTCGAGGAGCCGGTGCTCCGCGGCATCGTCACACACGAGCTGTTGAAGGCGACGCACAAGGCGTTCGCCACCGCCGGGATCGAGATCCCGTTCAACCAGCACGACATCTACATCAAGGAAGCACCGCCGCGGCAATCGCGCGGCAGCGAGCCAGCGGTCGACTGACGAAGACCGCGCCTGACAGCCCACAAGCGGCTGGCCCGCGCTTCAAACGAGAACGGAATGAACCTTCGCAACATAGCGATCGTTGCGCACGTCGACCACGGCAAGACCACGCTCGTGGACGCCATGCTGTGGCAGAGCGGAACGTTCCGCGTGAACCAGGAGGTCCGTGACCGGGTGCTCGACTCGATGGACCTGGAACGCGAGAAGGGCATCACGATCATGGCGAAGAACACCGCCGTGACCTACGGCGACGTCAAGATCAACATCGTCGACACACCGGGGCACGCCGACTTCGGCGGCGAGGTCGAACGCACGCTGCGCATGGTCGACGGCGTCATGCTGCTCGTCGACGCCGCCGAGGGGCCGCTTCCCCAGACCCGGGCCGTCCTGCTGAAGGCGCTGGAACTGGGCCTGCCCGCGATCGTGGTCATCAACAAGATCGACCGCAAGGACGCGCGCCCCGCGGAAGTCCTGGACGAGATCTACGACCTGTTCATCGACCTCGACGCCACCGAGGAACAGATCGACTTCCCCATCCTGTACTGCGTCGCGCGCGAAGGAAGGTGCGGCCGGTCGCTCGAGGCGGAGTTGACCGATCTCCGGCCCCTGTTCGAGACGATCCTCGATCGGATTCCACCGCCGTCCGGAGATTCCAGCCATCCCCTGCAGGTGCTGGTAACCAACGTCCAACCCGACGACCACCTTGGTCCACTCGCGATCGGCCGCGTCGTGGCGGGCACTGTTCGGCACCGGCAGCCGGTCATCGTGTGCAGGCGCACCGGGGCTCAGACGCCAGTCGCCGTCTCGAAGCTGTTCGTCTACGAGGGCCTCGGGCGAGTCGCGGTCCAGGCAGCGGGCCCCGGAGAGATCGTCGCCCTGGCGGGAATGAGCGGCGTCGGACTGGGCGAGAGCATCGCCGATGGCCAGAACCCCGTGCCGCTGCCACCGCTCGACGTCGCCGAGCCCACGCTGTCGATGGAGTTCGGAATCAACGACTCCCCCTTGAGCGGCAAGGCCGGCAAGTACGTCACCTCACGCCACCTTCGGGAGCGGCTGCTGAGGGAGGCACAACAGAATCTCGCGCTCCGGGTCGAAACCACCGAATCGTCGGACCGTTTCCTGGTCTACGGCCGCGGTGAGCTGCAGCTTGCCATCCTGATCGAACAGATGCGGCGCGAAGGCTATGAGTTCTCGGTCGGCATGCCCCGCGTGCTGACCCGCACGGTTCAGGGCGCCAGGCACGAACCCTACGAACTGGCTCTCATGGACGTGGCTGAGGAGTATCAGGGTGTCGTCGTCCGCAAGCTCGGCAAGCGCAGAGGGGTCATGGCGCAGATGGTCAACCGGCGCTCTGGAAGAGTGCGCCTGGAGTTCGAGGTTCCGAGTCGGGGATTGATCGGCTACCGCACCGAGTTCCTCTCCGACACCAAGGGCACCGGAATCCTCACGCGCATGCTCATCGGATATCGACCCTGGGCAGGCGAGATCGTCCATCGGGCCACCGGAGCGCTGGTCGCCGACCGCGCCGGTCGGGTCACCGCCTATGCGATCACCAACCTGCAGAGCAGAGGCGCCCTGTTCGTCGGCCCGAACGACACGGTCTACCGGGGAATGCTCGTCGGAGAGTCGAGCCGCGACGCCGACCTCGACGTGAACATCACGCGGGAGAGAAAGCAGACGAACATGCGGGCGGCCGGCGCCAACGCCTACGAGAAGACCGTGCCGCCGCGCCGCCAGTCCCTCGAACAGGCGATCGAGTTCATCCGCGACGACGAACTGATCGAGGTCACGCCCGGCAGCCTCCGGCTACGGAAGCGTCACTTCGATCCGCACGACAGGAAGAAGCACGCGGCCCAGCGGGCGGCCAGCGCGGCAAAGCCGACGCCCAGCCAGCCGACGCCAGCTTGAACCTAAGCCCATTCGAGCTCAACTCGCCAGTGCGCTCCACGTCCGGCGCGGGAACCGGCGGCCAAGCCCGCGCTGAATCTCACGCCACTTGCGCTCTTCGTCCGGCGTGATGAAGGTCACCGCCTCTCCGGAACGCCCCATGCGCCCGGTCCGCCCGACGCGGTGCGTGAAGAGTTGCTGCGAGTCCGGGAGGTCGAAGTTGATGACCTTGCCGATGCCGTCAACGTCCAGGCCTCGGGCAGCCACGTTGGTCGCCACCAGGATCGGCGCGGCGCCGGAACGAAAACCCCTCATCACGCGCTCACGGGCGCCTTGGCTGAGGTTCCCCTGAAGCGCCCCGACCGGATAACCCAACGAGCCGAGCTTCTTGGCCAGTTTCCTGACGCCGTGCTTGGTCCTGCCGAAGACGAGAATCGGGGCGCCGTTTCGTTCGTCCAGCAGCGTCTGCAGCGCGCTGATCTTGTCGTCCTTCCGGATCGAGAAGATCACGTGCTCCACCGTGGGCACTTGACGGCCGGGGTCGATTTCGACCCTTACCGGGTTGCGCAGATACTGCTTCGCGGTCTGAGCCACCCAGTTGGGCATGGTCGCCGAGAAGAGCGCCGTCTGCCGTGAAGCGGGCGTGCGGCTGAGGATCGCCTCGACATCGCGGGCAAAACCCTGGTCCAGCATTTCGTCCGCCTCATCAAGGACGAGGAACCGCACACCTCCCAGATCGAGGGCGCCCTGACGCAGGTGGTCCAACGTGCGGCCAGGTGTCCCCACGATCACATGGGCTCCCCGCCTCAACGCCGCCTGATCACGCCTTACCGGCCGGCCGCCGTACAACGCCGTCACGCGCAAGCGCGACGAAGTCAGGCCGGAGAGGACTCCGGCCACCTGGATGGCCAGCTCCCGTGTCGGCGTCAGCACCAGCGCCTGCACCCGCCGTGCAGAGGGATCGCAAAGCTCAGCGATGGGCGCTGCAAAGGCCAGGGTCTTCCCCGACCCCGTCAGCGCCTGCCCGAGCAGGTCCCGCCCAGCCAACAAATGGGGGATGGCCTGCTCCTGAATCGGCGTCGGCTCAGAAATACCCATGCGGGCAATCGCCGCCCTGGTCGCACTCGTGAGCGCAATCCCAGGAAACACGCCGCTGCCGTCGGTGTCCTGGCCGCGATCAGCAGTCGGTCCAACCGGGCGATGGACGCGGTTCACGGCGCCGTTGGCCGGAGCGGTGTTCACGGCGGCAGAAGGGCCGTGGCGACGGTTGGTGAAGCAGGAGCGGCAGTAGACCGGCCTGCCGGGGGCGGGCCGGAAGGGCACGGTTGTCGAGGTATCGCACTCGGCGCAGACGGCCTCGTGGCTCGGTTTGGGGCCGGACGGACGTCGGCTGGTCGAGAAAGATTTCTTTGGCATTCTTCTGGGCATAGAGAGACAGACTCCTTAGGTCCTAAGGCATAACGAAACAGGCGATTCGGCGCGGGTGAGAAGCAGGGTGAACCAATGTTCACCGTTGCGTGAACCTCGGCGCGGCAATCAAGCGCTGTGGTCGTTATGACGACCAGGGGCTGCTAGCTAGACCCGGCGTAAGCGCGGACCGTACACGACTTCGCCCTCCCAGTCAAAGCGAAGGTCGGTCCGGCGTTCGGTCCGGCGACAGACGGACCCGAGGGAATGGCCGCAGCGCCGTGGCGCTAGGATGGCCGCCAGTCGACAATGAGATGAGATGAAGGTCGCGCGCACAACGGCCGACGGCAGCCTGGAACTCGCTGAGGCGCCCGAGCCGGCGATCAAGGGCGGCGAGGCGCTGATCGAGCTCCTCTGTTGCGGCCTGTGCGGCACGGACCTCTACAAGCTGGCCGACGCCGGACGGACGGCGGGAGAAGTGCTGGGGCACGAAGTCGTCGGCACGGTGATCGACAGCCGCACCGATCACCTGAATCCCGGCGACCGGGTCGTGGTCCCACACCATGCACCGTGCGGCGAGTGCCGGCTGTGCCGGAGCGGGGCCGAGACGATGTGCCCCCAGTTCGCCGAGAACCTGCTCGATCCCGGCGGCTTCAGCGAACGGATCCGGCTGCGGGCCCGGGCCGTCGAACGCACCGTGCGACGGCTCGACGACGGACTTGCTGACGAGGCCGCGGTGTTCGTCGAACCGGCGGCCTGCGTGCTGCGCGGGATCGACCGCGCCGGGTTGCGAAGCGAAGCGCCGGAGGTAGTCGTCATCGGCGCCGGATCGATGGGTCTGCTCCACCTGCTGGTGCTGCGCGCCGTGTTCCCGGAGAGTCGGATCGTTCTAGCCGAGCCGGACCAGGACCGCCGCAAGACGGCGCGGCGCCTCGGCGCCGATGCTGCCGTCGCACCCGAGCGGATCGTCGAGGTCTCGGGCAGTGGCAGGCCATCGGGCGGCGCCGACGCCGTCTTCGACACCGCCGGCGGTCAGGCCGCCTTCGACCTGGCCCTGCAGGCCACCCGGCCGGGTGGGCGCGTCGTCCTCTTCGCCCACGCCGCGCACGACGCCCGCGTCACCTTCGACATCAACGCCGTGTTCAAGTCCGAGCGCCAGGTCATCGGCGCCTACTCCGGGTCGCCCGCGGAGCAGACCCGCGTGCTCGACCTGCTGAGCCAGGGCGTGTTCGATCCTACGCCCCTGGTCACCCACCGCCTTCCCTTGGCCCGAGCCGCCGAAGCGGTCGATCTGTGCCGCCGGCACGAAGCGCTCAAGGTACTGTTGCGCCCCTGATTCGCCGTCTGCGCGCCGGAGAAGACCCGTGATCCCGAAGCACCAGACCCAGGCGTTCCTCATCGGCCCCGGCAACCTCGAACTGAGGCAAATGCCCATGCCGGCGCCCGGCCCGGGCGAGCTCCTGATCCGGGTCGACGCCGCCACCACCTGCGGAACGGACGTGAAAGTGTTCCGCCGCGGCGGCCATCCAACGATGTTGACTCTGCCGGCGCCGTTCGGCCACGAGGTCACCGGCACCGTCGTCCGCGCCGCCGCCGGCGCCGCGCGGACAGAGGGCGACACCGTGGTGGTCGGCAACAGCGCCGCCTGCGGCCAGTGCCAGCCATGCCGGCACAAGCGCGAGAACCTGTGCCGGGAGCTCGTCTACCTGAACGGGGCCTTTGCCGACTACATGCTGATACCGGCCGCAGTCGCCGAGCGCAGTGTCCACCCACGGCCGCCCGGCCTCGAGCCGGCCATTGCGGCTCTGGCCGAGCCGCTGGCCTGCGCCGTCCACTGTCTAGAGCGCTCGCTGGCCGGTTGGAGCGGTCCGCCGACCGAGGCGCGCGCCCTGATCATTGGTTGCGGCCCCCTCGGCCTCATGCTGATCGATCTGTTCCACAGCGTTCGAGCGCACGTCTCCGTGCTGGACCCCCATCCGCACCGGCTCGCGGTGGCCGAGACCTTCGGCGCCGCAGAGACGCACTGCGGACGCGCCGGCGACGACGACGCGGCGCCGGGCGAGCTGTTCGACTTCACCGTCGACGCCACTGGCAGCCCCGCCGGCTGGCGCCAGGCCGTTTCCTGTCTTGCTCCGGGCGGCGTGGCGGCACTCTTCGGAGGTTGCCGCCCCGGCGCCACCCTGAAGATCGACGCGGAGGCGGTCCACTACCAGGAGCAGACCCTGCTCGGCGTCTACCACTACCGGCCGGTATCGTTCCGCGCCGCGCTCGACCGGCTGATCGGCGCGCCGGAACGCTACGGCCAACTGATCGAAGCGGAGCTGCCGCTGGATCGACTGACCGAAGCGCTCGATCTGATGATCGCCCGCCGCGCGCTCAAGGTGGCCATCCGGCCGCACCCGGACTAGCACCGGCTTCGCGCCGTATACTGCGCGCCGGCGGCCGATCCGTCCGCCACGCAAATCGAGCAATACATGGCAGCCGCGGAGCATGACCTGTCGCCCGATCTTGAGGCGGTGCGCCAGGAACTTGAGCAGGTCGACCGGGATCTGCTGAGCGGTTTCCGGCGACGCGTCGAGTTGTCGCGGGAAGTCGCCGGCGCCAAGATCGCGGCCGCCTTCCCGTTCCGCGACCAGTTGCGCGAGGAGCAGCTACTGACCCGCGTGCGCACGATCGCCGCCGAACTCGACCTCGACCCGCACCAGACCGAACGCATCTTCCGCCTGCTGATCGAGATGTCGATCGCCGCGCAGCAGGGCTACATCCGCGATCTCGATAGGGCGCCGCTACGGGTTGCCTACCAGGGCGTCGAGGGCTCCTTCAGCCATCTCACCGCCCAGCGGCAGTACGCCGGCCGTCCCGGCGGCGTCGTGCTCCACGGCTACAAGCTGTTCCGGGAGGCTGCCGAAGGCGTCATCGGCGGGCGCCACGACATCGCCCTGCTGCCGATCGAGAACAGCACCGCGGGCAGCATCAACGAGACCTACGACCTGCTGGCGGAAGGCGGCCTCGTGATCACGGCTGAAGTGATCAGCCAGGTCGCGCACTGCCTGCTCGCCCTGCCCGGCGCCAGGATCGAGGAACTGCGTCTCGTTCTCTCGCATCCGCAGGCGCTCCGCCAGTGCGACCAGTTCTTCCGCGACCACAACTGGCTACGGCCGCAACCCGAGTTCGACACCGCGGGCGCCGCCGCGCGCGTTCGCGAGAGCAACGACCCGAGCATCGGCGCCATCGCCAGCGAGCCGGCCGCACGCGTCTTCGGTCTCGAGATTCTCGCCCACAGCATCCAGAACCAGGCCGGCAACTTCACCCGCTTTGTGGAAGTCGCCCGGGAGGCGGCGCCCTGTCCTCCGGAACAGCCCTGCAAGACCTCCCTGCTGCTCGCCACCGGGAATCACCCCGGAGACCTGGGCGAGGTTCTACTCAGCTTCTCCCGCCGAGGCGTGAACCTGACCAAGCTCGAATCGCGGCCGATCCCCGCCACGCCCTGGCGCTACCGCTTCTACCTGGACATCGAGGGCCACGCCGCCTCAGTACCCGTCACCGAAGCGCTGCAGGCGATCGAACCGAAGACCGCCGAGCTCCGCATCCTGGGTACGTATCCTCGGGCCGAGCTGCCGGCCGCACCCGCCGACGAGGGCGGCGCGGCCGACGACTGAAGCCCGCCATGCCACAGCGCGCCGACGTCGTCTGCATCGGAGCCGGGATCATCGGCCTGGCCACCGCTCGCAGCCTCTCCCGCCGTTACAGAGAGCTCGACATCCTCGTGGTCGAGGCCGAACCACGACCTGCCGTCCATCAGACCGGGCACAACAGCGGCGTCATCCATTCCGGCCTCTACTACAAGCCCGGCTCGCTCAAGGCGCAGAACTGCGTCACCGGGCGCCGCCGCCTGATCAAGTTCTGCGACCGTCGCGACATCCCCTACGAGATCTGCGGCAAGCTCGTCATCGCGACCGACCGGGAGGAGATCCCGCGTCTCGACGAGCTGGAACGGCGCGGCCGCGCGAACGGCCTTGCCGGCCTGGAGCGGTTGCCGCCCGAGCGCATCCCGGAGTTCGAACCCCACGCCACCGGCGTCGACGCGCTGTGGGTCCCGGAGACCGGCATCGTCGACTACAAGGCCGTCGCGAATGCCTACGCCGACGAGTTGGAGGACGCCGGTGTCCCGCTCCACCTGCGGACCCGGGTCACCGGCATTGAACCCAGGTCCGATGGCATCGTCATCCAGACCACCGCCGGCGACTTCGAAGCCGGCCACTCGGTCAACTGCGCGGGCCTGCAGTCGGACCGGGTCGCCCGCATGGCCGGTCTCGACCCCGACGTCCGGATCGTGCCCTTCCGCGGCGAGTATTTCGACATCGCGCCCGAACGGCGCGAACTGTTGCGCGGCCTGATCTATCCAGTGCCCGATCCGCGCTTTCCCTTCCTCGGCGTTCACCTGACCCGGCGAGTCGACGGCTCGGTCGAGGCGGGGCCCAACGCAGTGCTGGCGCTCAAGCGCGAGGGCTACGCCCGCGGCAGCTTCGACGCGCGCGACACCTGGAGCAGCCTCAGCTACCCGGGCTTCTGGAAGATGTCCCTGCGCTTCTGGAAGGTGGGCATCGGCGAGATGGCCCGCTCCGGCAGCCGCACCCGCTTCGCCCGCGACCTCCGACGCTTCGTCCCCGACATCCGCGACTCCGATCTGCTTCCCGGCGGCGCCGGCATCCGCGCCCAGGCCCTGGACCGCAAGGGCAACCTGGTCGACGACTTCGCGATCGAGACCAGCCCGAGGATGCTGCACGTTCTGAATGCGCCCTCCCCCGGCGCCACCGCGTCGCTCGCGATCGGCGACACGCTCGCCGACCGGGCGGCGGAGACGTTTGGGCTGTGATGCCTTTGGCGGCGCCGGGAACTTGCGCTGCAGGAACTGGGTGCGCCGCCGCCCCCGCCGGCTTCCGAGAGGAAACGCGCCGCGAAGCGGCGACAACAATACCGCGCTAGCGCATGACAAAAACCACCGAAACCAGGTTCCTTGTCTCCCCCGAGCAGGAAGTCAGCGCTCTCCTGCTCGAGCCCGAAAACGCGCGCTGCCTGCTCGTCTTCGCCCACGGCGCCGGCGCGGGCATGCGCCACGCCACGATCGAGACGTTCGCCCAGGGCGTGGCGCGGCTTGGAATCGCCACGCTCCGATTTCGGTTTCCCTATCGTGAGAAGGGCC
This sequence comes from Candidatus Multivorans sp., assembly GCA_965238135.1. Classification (GTDB taxonomy): domain Bacteria; phylum Acidobacteriota; class Thermoanaerobaculia; order Multivoradales; family Multivoraceae; genus Multivorans. The sequence continues at coordinate 2,351,234 of OZ250177.1, forward strand.
GCCGCCCCCCGGACCCGCGGCTCCTATTGCAGCGATCCGTTCGGGCGGCGGTGGCCCAAGCCAAAACCATGCGGCCCGACTTGCCGCTTCTTGTGGGCGGCCGGTCGATGGGAGGCCGCATGGCCTCAGGCACCGATGCTATCGAAGCCCTCGATGTCGCCGGTTTCGTCTTCCACGCCTTTCCGCTCCACCCTCCCGGCAAGCCCAGCACATCGCGCGCCGAGCACCTCGAGCAAGTCGCCAAGCCGATGCTCTTCCTGAACGGCACCCGGGACCGGCTCGCCGACCCGGACCTCCTGACCGGCGTCTGCGATCGGTTAGGTTCCCGCGCCACTCTCCACCGGGTCGAAGGCGGAGACCACAGCCTGCAGGTGCTGAAGCGGTCGGGCCGCAAGCAAGAAGACGTCGACCAGGAGGTGGCGGAGGCGGTCAGCTGGTGGTGCCGGGACGTGCTGGGCCTGTAGGGGAAGCGCGATAGCGGTTTCGTGTCCAGTAGCCATCGGTCACCACGCCACCCCCAAGCTGCGACCGAGGTCCTCGAACGTCTTCATCCTCTTCAGGCCGAGCATCCCGAACGCCTCGGTAAACCCCGTTCGGCCCTCAAGCGTGCTCTCCACGAGTGCCCGGGCGAAGCGTTTGCTTACTCGTGCGCCCAACGTCAAGTAGCCAATGGGCGCATGCGTCGCCTTCGCGAAGCTCTCCAACTGCCTGAACGTAGGCTGCATCTCGCCGCGCTCCCATGCCTCGATCTTCGGGAAGCGCCGCGACAGATCCTCCATCGTACGACCGGCCCGCTCACGGGCCCATCGCACGAGATCGGGGTTCACAGGGACGCGGATCATCGGTGGAACCTCAGGCTCGCTTGGCGCCAGGGTCTCGGCCAAGACTAAGCAAGCGGTTTGATCTCAGGTCATCCAGGTCACCAATCCAACCTGCCCCACGCATGCGCCTCGCCTCTTCAAGCCTCAGGGCCTCAGAAGCCGGTGTCCCTGGGGCGGGTTTGAGGGCATCACGCTTCGCCTTCAGCCGTTCGCCGCGCACGGCCTTGGCACGTACCTCGCTGTCCACGCCTAGCTTCGAGCTAGCCATGCGCCAACCCTATACAGATCACACGCGCCTTCCCCATGGGAGCGCCAACGTCCCAGGCTCACAAGGAGACGTTGACGGCCCGGTGATACCTTGCCGACGTGCTCGGCACAGGCTTTCTCGGCACAAGGGCCGACGCCTTCGTGGACTCCGCGGTGGTCTTCCTCGTGGCGGCGCCGTTCCTGATGGCGTACGCGATACGACTCGCCAGGCAGCACCGCTACCGCCGGCACCGTAACCTTCAGGTGACCCTGTTGCTGGCCGGAATCGTGGCCGTCCTGCTGCTCGAGGGCAGCATCCGCTTCGGCAGCGCCCAGGAGGCCTTCGCACTGAGCTCGGCGACGGGCCCGTGGCGGGCCTGGCTCTTCTATGGGCATCTCGTCGTCGCCTTCGCGACCGCCATCGCCTGGTTCACACTGGCAGTCCTGTCCTGGCGCCGTTTCACTCGCACCCTGCCGGGCCCCTTCGGCCGGCCGCACCGACGCTGGGGGTTGCTCACCTTCATCGGCCTGTTCCTGACCTCAGCAAGCGGCACCGCCTTGTACGTCGTCAGTTTCGCGCTCTGACGACGCGGCAGACGGACCGTGCAGATCGCCCTGGCGATGCCGGGAGCGGAAGCCGCCCTTCGCCAGAGCCGGCGTTGATGAAGCGCCGCCTATAATCGCGCCCCATCATGAGACCAACTCTTCGCCGGCTTATGCCGGCTCTTCTTCTCCCCCTCTTGGCCTGTTCCTCCGACACCTTCAACCCCGGGCCGGTGGAGTACCCGGAGACCCGGCAGGCGGACCAGGTCGACGACTACTTCGGGGTCGAGGTCGCTGACCCCTACCGCTGGCTGGAAGACCTCGACGGCGAGGAAACGGCGGCCTGGGTGGCGGCGCAGAACGCCGTTGCCGAGCCGTTTCTGGCCTCACTTCCGGGCCGGTCCGCGATCGAGGACCGGCTGCGGGAGATCTGGAACTACGAGCGCTGGAGCACGCCGAGCAAGCGCGGCGAGCGCTACTTCTACCAGCACAACGACGGACTGCAGGACCAGAGCGTGGTCTACGTCGCCGAACAGGTGGACCAGGAGGGCGACGAGCCCCCGGGCCACGTCCTGCTCGACCCGAACAGTTGGAGCGACGACGCGACGGTGGCGCTGGCCGGGTTCACGCCCAGCCGGGACGGCCGCTTCGTGGCCTACGCGCAGTCGGACGGCGGGTCGGACTGGCGGAAGTGGATGGTGCACGATGTCGAGAGCGGCGAGGACACCGGCGACCTGATCGACTTCACGAAGTTCACCTCAATCTCCTGGATGCCGGACAACTCGGGCTTCTTCTACAGCCGCTATCCCCCGCGGGAAGACGACCCGACGCAGGGTGACGGCTCGAAGGCCGTCTCCGTGTACTTCCACGCCCTAGGCACGGACCAGGCCGAGGATCGGCTGGTGTTCAGCCAGCCGGAGCATCCGCGTCGCAACCCCTACGCCTCCGTCTCCGAGGACGGCGCGTACCTGCTGGTCAACCTCCAGGAGGGGTATCTCGAGAACGCCGTCCACTACCGCAAAATCGACGAACCGTATCAGGCGATCCGCCCGCTGCTCGACCAGTGGGACGCGCTCTACGGCTACATCGTGAACATCGGCCACGTGTTCCTGTTCGAGACGAACAAGGACGCTCCGCGCAACCGCATCGTCGCGGTGGATGTCGAGGAGAAGGGCACGCCCGGCAACCCGACGCTCCATGAGGTCCTTCCCGAGTCCGAGGACACGCTGTCCTACGTATCCGCGGTCGGCGGCAAGCTGGTACTCAACTACCTGCACGACGCGCACACCGTCGTGCGCCTTGCCGACCCGAACGGCACCCAGCCCGCGACTCCGACCGGCGAGGTCGAGTTGCCCGGGATCGGCACTGCCGACGGCTTCGGAGGCCGCTGGGAGGATTCCGAGACCTACTACTCTTACTCCAGCTTCGGCACGCCGTCGCAGATCCACCGCTACGACGTCGCCACCGGCGAGAGCGAGTTGATCCGCAGCCCCGCGATCAACGCCGACCTCGACGGCTACGAAACGGAGCAGGTCTTCTACGAGAGCCGCGACGGCACCCGCATCCCGATGTTCATCACCCACCGCAAGGGCCTGGAGAGGAACGGCGACAACCCGACCCTGCTCTACGGCTACGGCGGCTTCAACATCTCGCTCACGCCCAGCTTCTCCTCGTCGCGGCTGGCCTGGCTGGAGATGGGCGGCGTACTGGCGATCCCGAACCTGCGCGGCGGCGGCGAGTACGGCCGCGAGTGGCACCTGGCGGGCACAAAGCAGAACAAACAGAACGTCTTCGACGACTGCATCGCCGCCGCCGAGTGGCTGATCGCCGAGGGCTACACCAGTAGCGGGCGGATCGCGATCCAGGGCGGCAGCAACGGCGGCCTCCTGGTCGGCGCGACTCTGAACCAGCGGCCCGACCTGTTCGCGGCCGCCCTGCCGGCGGTCGGCGTCCTCGACATGCTGCGCTACCACCTGCCGAGCGCCAACGCGCGCAACTGGTCGACCGACTACGGTGTGTCGGAGAACGAGGAGGACTTCCGGGCTCAGTACGCCTACTCGCCGCTCCACACGGTGCAGGAGGGCGGCTGCTACCCGCCGACCCTGATCACGACCGCCGACCACGACGACCGGGTCGTGCCCTGGCACAGCTTCAAGTACGCGGCCGCCATGCAGAAGGCACAGGGCTGCGACGAGCCGGTGCTGATCCGGGTCGAGACACGTGCGGGCCACGGCGCCGGCAAACCGACCTGGATGCAGATCGAGGATGTCGCCGACCAGTGGGCCTTCGCGGCCTGGGCGCTTGGCCTCGAACCGAGCTTCTAGCCGGAGCCCGGAAGATGGCAACGCCCTACCGGCACACGATCCGCGTCCGCTACGGCGAGGTCGACAAGCAGGGCGTGGTCTACAACGCCCACTACCTGGCGTACATGGACGACGCCCTGGAGAACTGGCTGCTCGGCATCCGCGAACTCCGGGCGAAGCTCGGTTGGGAGATGATGCTCCGCCGCTGCACGATCGACTTCCTCGGTTCGGTGACCGACGGCGACCTGCTGGAAATCGACCTGGCCATCCGGCACTGGGGCCGCACCTCCTGGACGCTCGGCTACCGCGGCGCCCACGAGGGGCGGCTCGTGTTCGCCGGGGAAGTGCTGTACGTCAGCGTGCACGCCCCGGAGTACACGAAGATGGAAACGCCGGCCGAGATTCGGGCCTACATGGGGCCCGAAACCGACCTGGAAGAGGTAGCGGTCTGAGTCCCGACTCCGGTTCGGGCAACGAGCCCCTCCCGTTCGCCGACCTCCAGCCGCTCCCCCGCTCCTGCTACGCCCGCACGGCGCTCGACGTGGCGCCAGCACTCCTCAACAAGGTCCTCGTCCGCGGCCGCCGCGCCGCCCGGATCGTCGAAGTCGAGGCCTACGAAGGCGCAAGCGACCCCTCCAGCCACGGTTACCGGGGCATCACCAACCGCAACCGGACGATGTTCGGGCCGCCGGGCCACCTCTACGTCTACTTCACCTACGGCATGCACCACTGTGCCAACGTCGTCTGCGGCGAAGAGGGCGTCTGCTCGGCGGTGCTTCTGCGAGCCCTCGCGCCGCTCACCGGCGAAGAGATCATGCGCCGCGCCCGCACGGCCGCGAGCCGCCGACGCTCCACCAAGCCGCTGCGCACGATCGACCTCTGCTCCGGTCCGGCCCGCCTGTGCCAGGCGTTCGGTTTGAACCGCCGCCACGACGGCGCCGACCTGGTTCAAGCCGCGACCACCTCGACCCGAGGCCGGCGCCCCATCTTCATCGCCGACGACGGTACGCCGCCCCCGGACGAACCCGGCCGCAGCGGCCGCATCGGCGTCTCCCAAGCCCCGAACCGACCCTGGCGCTTCTACGTCGACGGCGATCCGAACGTCTCCAGGGTCCCGTAACCGCCACGCGGGTCAAACGGGCGCTACGATGGAACCCACCCGGTTGAGTTGGGTTGAACCATGCACACCGACGACCGCGACATCACCGCCTACGCGTTCTTCCGGCACATCGCCTCGCTGCCGTTCGTGGACAAGGTGGTTCTCTTCGGTTCCCGCGCTCGAGGCGACCATCACGATCGCTCCGACATCGACCTCGCCGTATTCTGCGACGGCGCCGGCGCCGACGACTGGCGCGAAGTCAAAAACTGTCTGAGAGAGGGCCGAATCGACACCCTGCTCAACGTGGACTGCGTCCGCTTCGACGACAGCCCCGCCGCGCTCAGGGAGCACATCCTCGCCGATGGAACCGTGCTCTATGAGCGGCCGGCCTCTCCATCCGCCGGTCTGGCGGCGCCTGAACATCGCGGAGCCTGAAGATTGAGCAACGCCAAACTCGCGAACCGGATTAGCAACGCGGAGCGGAGCCTGCGCCGCCTGCGGGCGGTCGCCGCCAAGCCACTCGACCCGGACAACGAGCGCCTGGACGCGACCGTTCATCGGTTCAACATCGCCTTCGAGACGCTGATCAAGACCCTTGACGCCCATCTTGAATCGAGGCACCGACTTGGACCGTCAGAGCGCGGCGCCTCCAAGTTCGACCTGCTCAAGACGGCCTACCGCCTGAGGCTGATCGAGGACGAGCAGGTTTGGATCGACATCCTCGACGCCCGGAACGCGACCTCCCACGAGTACGACCAGGACAAGGCGATCGCGCTCTACGAGGAGATCAAGCGCTACGTGCCCCACCTTGAAGGGCTGCTCTCCCGCATAGCGACGCGCTGAGCGGGTTCGGCGACCGGCGCCGCCCGACAACTGACCGAAGGTCAGCTACCCGGACTTGTAAGCCATTGACCGCAGGCGGACCACCAGGCTCGAGGTGTCCCAGCGCAGGCCACCCAGTGCCGTGACCTCGCTGTAGAACTGGTCGACGAGCGCCGCAACGGGAAGGTGGGCGCCATTCTGGCGGGCTTCGTCCAAGGCGATCCCCAGGTCCTTGCGCATCCACTGGACCGCGAAGCCGTAGTCGAACTTGCCCTGGACCATCGTCTCGGCCCGGTTCTCCATCTGCCAGGACCCCGCGGCGCCCGTTGAGATCGCGCCGACCACCGCCAGCGGATCGAGGCCGGCCTGCTCGGCGAAGTGGATGCCCTCGGAGAGGCCCTGGACGATGCCCGCGATGCAGAGCTGGTTGACCATCTTCGTCAACTGGCCGCTGCCGGCGGGGCCGAGCAGGGTGACCGCCCGGCTGTAGCAGTCGATCACGGCGTTCACCCGCTCGAAGACGTCCGGCTCACCGCCGCACATGACGGTCAAGACGCCGTTTTCGGCGCCGGCCTGACCGCCCGAGATCGGCGCGTCGAGGAAGCCGCAACCACGCGCCGCGCAGGTCTCCGCGAGTTCGCGGGCCAGCCGGGCCGAAGCGGTCGTGTGATCGACGAGTACGCTGCCTTCCGCCATCCCTTCGAGCGCGCCGCCTGGACCCAGGGTCACGGCTCGAACGTCGTCGTCGTTGCCAACGCAGCAGAAAACGAACTCGGCGCCGGCCGCCGCTTCGGCGGGGGTCGCCGCGCTCTCGCCGCCGTGCTCCCCGACCCAGCTCTCGGCCTTTGCCGCCGTGCGGTTGTAGACCACGACCCGCTCGCCCGCGGCCGCCAGGTGGCCGGCCATGGGGTAGCCCATGACCCCCAATCCGATGAACGCAACCCGATGACCCGCCATACTTGCTCCTCCCGTGCTGTTCGCGGCTCTCTGACGCGCGATTCCTTTGGTGCCGGCGATCCTAACCGCGGCGGGCGGCGCCATCGCTGAACCATCGCCACCTCCAACCAGACCGGCGCTCCGCGCCGGATGCGGGCGAGACGCCCGCGTTCCATCCATGCGCCCGATGACGGGCGCATGGAGTGGTTCGCGGCTGGCACGATCCGCGCCCCATCCGCGCACCGGTACGGAATGGTGCGCGGATCGCGCTACCCGGGTTCCCAGGGTCGAAAGCCGCCAGGCTTCCGCGGCTCCTGAGGGTAATCCGATAATCTCCGCTGCTCCGCAGCAACCGCTTCTGCTCCCGCCGCCATGACCGACGACTCCAGTATCTCCAAACCGCTCGACTTCATCCGCGAGCAGGTACGAGCCGATGTCGCCGCGGGCAAGCACGGCGGCAGCGTCGTCACCCGCTTCCCGCCGGAACCGAACGGCTACCTCCACATCGGGCACGCGAAGGCGATCTGCCTCGACTTCGGCGTTGCCCAGGAGTACGGCGGTCACTGCAACCTGCGCTTCGACGACACGAACCCGACCGCGGAGGACACCGAGTACGTCGAGGCGATCGAACGCGACGTGCGCTGGCTCGGTTTCGATTGGGGCGCTGAGGCGCTCTATGCCTCCGACTACTTCGATCAGCTCTACGACTGGGCGACCGAGCTGATCCGCAAGGGCAAGGCGTACGTCTGCAGCTTGAGCCCGGACGAAGCGCGCGCCTACCGTCGACGCTGGAACGAGCCGGGCCGCAACAGCCCGTACCGCGACCGGTCCGTGGAGGAGAACCTCGACCTCTTCGAGCGCATGAAGAGGGGCGAATTCGCGAACGGCGAGCACACGCTGCGGGCGAAGATCGACATGTCGTCCTCGAACATGAACCTGCGCGACCCGGTGCTCTACCGCATCCTCCACGCGGACCACCACCGTACCGGCTCCAAGTGGTGCATCTACCCGACCTACGACTGGGCCCACGGCCAGTCCGACGCGATCGAGGCCGTCACGCACTCGCTGTGCACACTCGAGTTCGAGGACCATCGGCCGCTCTATGACTGGTTCCTCGATCACATCGATGGCATCCACCAGCCGCAGCAGATCGAGTTCGCGCGGCTGAATCTGACCTACACCCTGACCTCCAAGCGCAAGCTGAAGCGGTTGATCGACGAGGGCCTAGTCGACGGCTGGGACGATCCGCGGATGCCGACGCTGACGGCGCTCCGCCGCCGCGGCTGCCCGCCGGAAGCGCTGCGCGAGCTCTGCGCGCGGATCGGCCTGACCAAGAACGACTCGGTCGTCGACTTGAGTCAACTGGAGTTCGCGATACGCAACGAGCTCAACCGGACCGCGCCCCGGGTCATGGCCGTGCTACGGCCGCTCAAGGTCGTGATCGAGAACTACGCCGACGACCTGGTCGAGGAACTCGACGCGATCAACAACCCGGAGGACGCTTCGGCCGGGACCCGCAAAGTGCCCTTCTCCAAGGTGCTCTACATCGAGCGGGACGACTTCCGGCGGAATCCGCCGCGGAAGTTCTTCCGCCTGGCCCCGGGCCGCGAAGTGCGCCTCCGCTACGCCTACTTCGTCACCTGCACCGACGTGATCGAGGACGAGGCCGGCAACGTCACAGAAATCCGCTGTACCTACGACCCGGCCACCCGCGGCGGCGACGCACCGGACGGTCGCAGGGTCAAGGCGACACTGCACTGGGTGTCGGCGGCCCACGCGATCCAGGCCGAAGTCCGGCTCTACGACCGCCTGTTCACGCACCCGAACCCGGGCGGGGCGCCGGGCGAGATCGAGGATCACCTGAATCCCGACTCACTGGAGGTCCTGAACGACTGCCAGCTCGAACCGAGCCTCGCCGGCGCCAAGCCCGGCGAGCGCGTCCAGTTCGAGCGTCTCGGCTACTTCTGCGTCGATCCGGACAGCCGAAGCGGGGCGGCGGTGTTCAACCGGACGGTGACCCTGCGGGACACCTGGGCGAAGATCGAGCGGGCGCAGAAGGCGGCCTCGCGATCCTGAGTCACTCCATACCGCCCGACGACCTGGAAGGTCGGCCCTCACGGCGTTTTGCAGACGAACGCATCGAGGTCCGTTACCGTCGCAGTCGCCTCGGCCGGATCGCTCCCGGTACCCCCGCGCCACGCCGGCGCCCGGCCACGCCTACAGTGGCTCCGAACGGCAAGGGATCGGGACAAGGCGACGCCTCGTCTAAGGAATCGACACACCCAGCCTCTACACTCTCGTTCTACGCCTGACCGAAGGCAGTGCCTGGACGGGTCCGCAAGGAGCCCCTGCTTGAAGATCGTCCACTTCGCCGACCTCCATCTCGACGCCCGCTTCGCCTGGTGCGGCGCTTCGGGCGAGACCGCGATCGCAAGGCGCGAAGCCCTCCGGGGGACGCTCTTCGACATCGCACAGCTCGCCCGGAGCGAGAAGGCGGACGCCCTGTTCTGCGGCGGCGACCTCTACGAGGCGGCTTACGTAACGCCCGACACGGCGAGCTTCCTTCGCAGGCAGTTCGCCGAGCTGGATCCGCTGCTCGTCTTCATCGCTCCCGGCAATCACGACTACTACGCCTCGGGGCAGTGCTACGCCACGACGAACTGGCCTTCCAACGTTCGCATCTTCCGTGAGCCCAAGCTGACCCCGGTTGAACTGGCAGACGGCATGACGCTGTGGGGCGCGGCCCACAACAAGCCCGCGGGAACCAACAACTTCCTCAGGAACTTCCGCGTGAGCGGAGAAGGGATCCACTTGGCGCTCCTTCATGCCGCCGAACGAGGGTGGTTCAGCGAGCAGGGCGAGGGCAAGGCCCTTCACGCCCCGTTCGAGGCAACGGAAATCGAGCGGGCCGGGCTCCACTACGCCTTCCTCGGCCACTACCACAAGCCCAGGGATCGTGACCGTCACTCCTATCCCGGGAATCCGGAGCCGCTCTCCTTCGGCGAAGAGGGTGAGCGGGGCGTGATCGTGGCCCGGATCGGAGAGGACGGAGCAGTCACTGTGGATCGTCGCGTACTCTCTCGGACCACGGTGCGCGATCTCGAGATCGACGTCACGGACTGCGGTTCGAGCACCGACATCCTGGACCTGGTGACCGAAGAGACCACCGGCATGAGCGGAACCCTCCGCCTCTTCATGCGAGGCGAAGTGGATCGGGAAGCCGACATCCCCGACCGACGGCAAATCCAGCAGGCTGTAGCGCCGGAACTCGATGCCGTTCTGGTGGCGGCGCCTTCGATCCGCCACGCGTACGATCTCGAGGCGCTGTGCGACTCCGACCTCGTGGTGAACCGATTCGTCCGCAACGTGAGAGCGGACCCGGAACTCTCTACGGAGCAACAGGATCGGGTGATCCAGGCAGGGCTCCGGGCCCTCGACGGACGAACCGACCTCGGCGGGGTCCGCTGATCATGTACTTCGAGAAGATCAGGGCGATCGCCTTCGGGCCGTTGCGCGACAAGGTGCTTGAGTTGGCCCCGGGGTTCAACGTCGTGTTCGGCCCCAACGAAGCCGGCAAGTCCACCTGGCACGCCGCCATCTATGCCGGGCTCTGCGGCGTACGCAGGGGCAAGGGCAGAGAGTGGACTGACGACAAGGCGTTTAGGGACAGGCACAGACCGTGGCGAGGAGGCCACGGCTTCAGAGTCGGCGTACAGATCGCCCTCGAGGACGAACGCGCCCGGCGGGTCGAGCTGATTCAGGACCTCGAAAACCGTGTGGCCGAGCGGGTGTCGGACATAGTTCTTCCCGGGCGGGACTACGCCGACGAAATCGACTACGACGGCGCGCCGGACGGCTCGAAGTGGCTGGGCCTGACCCGCGAGAACTTCCTGAGAACGGCGTGCATTCGTCAGGCCGAGACCCTCCGGGTGGCCGAAGAGCAGAACGCCGAAGGCCTCCAGCAAGCCCTCCAAGAAGCGGCAACAGCAGGCTCCCAGTCCACGCCGACCGCCGCTGTCGGCCTGATCGAGAAGTACCGCACGGACGAGATCGGAAGCGAGAGGGCGCCGACGAAGCCCTTCCGGATAGCAAGAGACCGAATGGCGGAACTGCGCGATGACATCCGCGAAGCCCAAGACCAGCGAGCAGAAGGGGAAGAACTCCAGAAGCGCCTGGAGGCGGCACAGAGAGACTTGGACGACACCCGCTGGATGCTCGCTGAACGCAGGGCGCTGGACATCGAGGAGCAGCTACGTAGGGCCGAGGCGATGGCCAGACACTTCCCTGACGGGCGACCGGGGCCAACCGCCGCTGCCAACGAACTTCAGCTCCGGGGCCGGGAAGTGATCGCGGACTTCGAGAAGCGACCCGACCCCGCGCGTCATTCCGAAAGCAGACTCCACGAAATCGACAGCGACATCGCTGATGCCGAACAGGCGCGCCGGGAAGAGGACGCCCTGCTGACTGAGAACGAGGAAGTCCTCGCTCGCTGTCGTCACGAGCTTGAGGCAAGGCAGGACGCGCACCAGAAGCTGGCGGGCGAGGTTGCCGGGGGAGCGGCCGAGCTGGAGCACATCGATCAGGAATTGGACAGGCTCGACTCGCGCCTCGAGGAAGCCAACCGCGGAGCATCCAGCGAACGCGACGCTCTGCGGAGGGCCCAGGAGCATCTCGCCGACATCGCGCAACGGATCGAGAGCATCCGCGTCCGCAGTGAGCAGACGAGAGCCGAGAGGGCCAGGCTTCAGCGCGAGAAGACGGAGGCCGGCGCGGCGGCGATGGGCCTCGCGGCCAAGCTCGAGGCGGACGCAGAACGCTTCGAGTCCGTCCAGCGCCAGATCGACGAGATCACGCAGAAGCTGCCGGATCCTCCAGACCTGAGCGAAGAAACGCGCCAGCGAAGAAGGCCACGAGACCTGCCCGCGCTTCTGGCCGGCATGACGCTGCTTGCAGGGGCCGGCCTGACCGTCTTCGCATCGACACCCGCCGGACCTGCCCTTCTCCTTGTCGGCGCCGCGGGGCTCGCCCTTTGGGCGTTCCTCGTATCGAGGAGGACTGAACGACGGCCGAACGAGAGCCCGGACGATGGAGGGATCCGACACCGGGAGCGACTCAAGTCTCTGCACGCGGAACGTGCAGAGATCGCGGGCCGCAAGGCGCAACTCGAGACTCAAAGGGACGAGTTCGAAGTCCGCCTTGGCAAGCTCAGGCAGGATCTCGAGGAGCAGGAAGCCCAGGAACGCAGGTTGGAAGACGACCGGAGAGAGACGGAGGCTCCGCAACAAGCCGCCCAGGCGGATGTCTCTCGTCGCCAGATCCAGATGGCGTCCCTTCAGGAGGCGATCGCCAGGCACCGAGCCGATATCACCAGCCTCTCAGGCCGGCGGGCAGAGAGCCAAAAGTCGCAGGAGCAGCGGGAGGCCAGTCGCCAGGAAGCGGAGCGGAAGGTCGAAGCCTGCCGCCAGGACCTGAAGGACTCCGAGCAGGTCACGTCAGACCACCGCGCCGACATCGGCGCACTCAAGACCAAGCGCGAGGAGCTCCTGAAGAGCCGCAGCCGCGCGCTGAAGGATCTCGAGAGGCGCCGCGCCGAGGACGCGGATGCCGCCAGCGATGCCGAGCGACAGCTCCGTCAGGTCGGGCAGGAGGTTCTCGGCGAGGAGGCGGCCACGCCGAACCGCACAGCCACCGACGTGGTGCGCTCGCTTCGTGACTGGCAGCAAAGGCAGGAACAGGCGCGGGCCAACGACCAGGAGCGGCTCGATGCCTATACGAAGTACCGCGAGTTCGTGGGCGTCCAGGGTATCGGCACCTTGCGCGATGAAGCGCAACGTCGGCAAACGCAGGCCAACGACCTCTCGGCCGCGGCGCCGGAAGCGGAGCGCCCAGGACGCGGAGATCTAGAGGAAGCGAACGAAGCCGACCTCCAACGCAAGGTCGATGACATCCGCGGGAAAGTCCGCACGCTGGAGGTCCAACTAGAGGAGAGGCAGCGACTGCAGAAACCGCTGGCCGACCTGGAGGACGACCTGGAAGCGGAAGAAAAGCGCCTCCACGAGCTGACAACGCTCGACGCCGCGCTGGTGAAAGCCGTGGAGCACTTGAAGGACGCCGAAGAACGGGTCTACCGTGATCTGGCCCCGAAGCTGCAAATGTCCGTCGAGCAGCACCTCTCGCAAGTGACCGGCGGCGGGTACGAAAGCTGCAAGATCGACCCGGACACGCTGGCCCTGGAAGTGCAGTCGCCCGGTGCGGGGCCGGCGCTTGCGAACGGCCTCTCGCTCGGCACCCAAGAACAGATCTACCTGCTGCTCCGCTTCGCCCTGGCGGAGCACCTGACCCGACCAGGCCAGAGGTGCCCCCTGATACTCGACGACGTTCTGGCTGCGGCGGACGCGGCGAGGAAACGGGCGATTCTCGACACGCTGCTGGTGCTCGGCGACGAAACCCAGGTCGTCCTGTTCACCCACGAGGACGACGTGCTCCAGTGGGCCCGCGACTCCCTAGTTGTCGATCGCCACAAGTTGATCGAACTCGACCCTCCTCAATTCGCCCAGCCGGCCTGACTCCCGACCCGCCACGCGCGGGCAGCGTTCTTCTTCATTCCGCCACGACCGGTCCAAGGCAAGCGTTGGAAACGACTACGCCGCGGATCCGACGGCCAACCCCTCGAACCGCTTCTGCAGCTTCTTCATCCGCTTGCCCGAGATGCCGCCGAGCGCCTCGATCGCGCGGCGGATGCGGGCGCGCACGAGATCAGGGCCAAGAATCTCCATCGACTGGAACAGCGGCAGCGAGGCCGTCTCGCCCGACATGGCGACGTAGAAGGGTCGGGTCAGGTCGCGCAGGCTGAGGCCGAGCGCGGCCGCCATGCGCCGGAAGTGGTCCTGGATGGCCTCGGCAGTGAAGTTCTGCTCGCGTTCGAGCACCCAGAGCATGAACTGGAGCGCTTCCGCGACCTGGGCCTCCTCGAGACCCTTGACAGCCAGCTTCTCCCGCTCGACCTCTGGCGCGTCGACGAACAGGAAGTTCGTGAGACGGCCCCAGTCGCCCAGCGTCTCGAGCCGCGGCTGGGCCAGGGCGGCGATCCCTGCCAGGCGCTCCTCCGACATGGACCACTCGCGCACCAGCGCCGCCAGGCCGGCGGCGTCGTAGTCCTCGCGCAGGTAGCGGGCGTTCAGCCAACGCAGCTTGTCGAGGTCGAAGACGGGGCCTCCGAGCGAGATGTCCTCCAGGCGGAAGCCGTCCGCGAGCTGGTCGAAACCGAACTTCTCCTCGCCTTCCGACCGGCTCGACACCATCAGGCCCAGGAAGTTCAGCAGCGCCTCCGGCAGGAAGCCGGCGTCCCGGAACCAGGTGATCGAGGTCGGGTTGCGGCGCTTGGAGAGCTTGGAGCGGTTCGCGTCGTTGTTGCGCAGCAGCGGCAAGTGGCAGAAAACAGGCGGCTCGTAACCCAACGCCTCGTAGAGCCGCAGGTGCTTCGGCAGCGAGTTGATCCACTCCTCGCCGCGGATCACGTGGCTGATCGCCATTGCGTGATCGTCGACCACGCACGCCAGGTGGTAGGTCGGGTAGCCGTCGGCCTTGAGGATCACCTGGTCGTCGATCAGTTCCCACTCGCGCCGGATCTCGCCGCGCAGCAGGTCCTGCATCACGCATTCGCCCTCGGTTGGCATCCCGATTCGCACGACGTGCTCTTCACCGGCGGCGGACCTCCGCTCCGACTCTTCCGATGAGAGCCCCCGGCAGCGCCGGTCGTAACCGGGGAAGCGCTGCTGCGCGCGGTTCTCCCGCCGCATCTCCTCCAGGCGCTCGCGGGTGCAGAAGCAGCGGTAGGCGCTGCCCTCCGCAAGCAGCCGGTCGACCTCGACGCGATACGACTCCAGGCGTTCGCTCTGGCGGTACGGGCCCTCGTCCCAGTTCAGACCCAGCCAGCGCAGGGCGTCGAGGATCGCGGCCTCCGACGCGCGGCTCGACCGCGCACGGTCCGTGTCCTCGATCCGCAGCACGAAGACGCCGCCGCGGCTGCGCGCGAAGGCCAGGTTGACCAGCGCTTGGTAGGCGGTGCCGACGTGCGGGTCGCCGGTCGGCGACGGCGCCACGCGCACCCGCACCGGAGCGCCGGCCCCGTGTCCCGAATCACTCATCCGCGCACCTTCCCTCGGTAGTCCTCGAGCCGCCGACGGAGGGCTCGAAGCTCCGCCTCGCCGGTTCCGGCCCGCTCCAGTGTTTCGATCACCTGCTCGATCCGCCGTCCAGCGTCATCGTAGAGACCGGCGCCTGCAAGGGCGTCGGCCAGTTCCAATTGAAGCTGGACCATCAGATCACGCAGGTGGGGCTCGGAGGCGCCGGCGGCGGCCGCCCGGTCCAGCCGCTCAAGCGCGCGGCCGACATCGTTCGCTCTCATCGCCAGCATCGTGGTCACGAGCAGCATGTGAACATCGGCGGGATCGTCCGCCAGCACGCGCTCCGCCTCGACCGCCGCCTGCTCGAAGCGCCCGAGCTTGAACAGGGCGCCCGCCAGCACCGCGCGGCCGCCGGCAAGGCCGGCGTCGATTTCGAGCGCGCGCCGCGCCGACGCCGCCGCTTCCTGTGGCCGGTTCATCCGGTCGTACACGCCGGCGGCGGCAAAGTGGGCCTGGGCGTTGCCCGGTTCGAACTCGATCAGCCGGAGGAGTTCCGCGAGCGAGGCCTGCAACTGGCCCGTCTCCCGGTAGGTCTTGCTGCGACGAAGGAAGCTCTCCGAGTCCACCGCGAGGACGTCTACCTGGGCCCGGCGCGGGTCGCGGTGGTGGATCATCGGCGGCAGGCCCCGCGCCGTCTGCGCCAGACGCCGCGCCCCGTCCCGATCGCCTGCCCGGTGACGGGCGCGCGACAGGGTGGCCACGATGGCCTGGGTTTCCGGACTCAACTGGTAGGCGCGGTCGAGATGTCGCACGGCCTGGTCGACCTCGCCGCGGGCGAGCGCCAGCCGGCCCAGGCCGAGATGCGCCACCGCGTTGTCCGGTTCGAGACGGGCCGCCTGCTGGTAGTGGGCGTCGGCTTCACCGGTCTGGCCCACCTTCTCCAGGCTCGCGGCGAGCCGGACGCGCGCGGGCGCGTAGCCGGGATCGATCTCGACTGCCCGCCGGTAGAGGCGCACAGCGGCAGCCGGATCGTGGGCATCGGCGAGGACCGCTCGCAGGTAGACCCAGCGGAAGTCGGCGGGCGCGAGCCGGGAGGCTTCCCTGTAGACGACCCCGGCCTCGTCGTCGAACTGGTGAGCCTGGAGGACCATGCCGAGACGGCCCCAGGCCGCCGGCGACTCGGGTTGGCGGCCGGCGACTCGAAGTTCGGCCTCGATTGCGTCGCGAACCCGGGGTTCGACGGCGGTGAGGTCGGGTGTGGGAAGGTCGGCGGCAAACGCCGTGGTGGCGGCGAGGAACATCGCAGCGCCGGTGCCGAACAACCGGATGCGGGCGAGACGCCCGGGTTCCCAGGGCAGGATGCGGGCGAGACGCCCGCGTTCCATCCGTGCGCCCGATGACGGGCGTACGGAGTGGTTCACGAGTGGCGCGGTATCGCGCCACCCGGGTTCCCATGTATGGACAGCGAGGATCACCGGCCCTCTCCGCGGGCCAGGACAACCTCGCGGCCGCTCGAAGCACCGTCGAACTCCTCGACGGCGCCGCCGGGCCAGGTCACCTCGAAGCGCTCGACACCGGTGGCGTCGCCGAGGCCAATGTGCATCGGCGCCTCGCCGCCGGTCAGGTAGCCGCCCAGGGGCAGCACGCGACGCCGAACCGGCCGGCCGGCGATCCAGGCGACGACCGAGGCGCCGAGGGCGGTGCGCCGCAGTTCGGGATCGACCGCCCGCAGACTCACCCAGCCTGCCGCTTCGGCAATCGACTCGTTCCGGTAGATGCGCGCCGGCCCCTCCAGGTTGCTGACCAGGAGGTCGAGGTCGCCGTCGCCCTCCAGGTCGAACGGCACCAGAGCCCGGCTCACGTCCAGCGCCGCACCGAAGTCGCCCGAGGCGGCGCTGACGTCGACGAAGGAACCCGCGCCGTCCCCCAGCATCAGCAGGTTCGGTTCCGCGTAGCCGCGCCAGAACCAGTCGTCACGGCCCGAGAGCGCAGCCGGCCGCCGCTTCACCGCGCCGTTGACCACGGCGAGGTCGAGGTCGCCGTCGTTGTCGGCGTCGAAGAACGCGGTGCCGAAGCCCGTGTACGGCGTACTCAGCGCGGCCAGGCCGGCCTCGGCCGCCCGGTCGTCGAAACCGTCGGATGCTCCCGGCGCGCCCCCGAGGTTCACGTACAGGGTGTTCGTCTCCTCGATCAGGTGGCTCAGGAACAGGTCGAGGTCCCGGTCGCCGTCGATGTCACCCAGTGCTATGCCCATCCCCGCCTCGCCGACACCGAACCGATTGTAGGCCGCTCCCAGCAGCGCCGCGTCGTCCTCGAACGTGTCATCGCCCCGGTTGATCCAGAGTTGGTTCGGGTCGGCGTCATTGGCGACGTAGACGTCGGTCCGGCCGTCGTCGTCGAAGTCGGCGGCCGCGACACCCAGGCCGGCGTCCGCGATCAGCGACACACCGGCATCCCGGCTGCGGTTGACGAAGCGCTGCCCCCCCTCGTTGACGTAGAAGACATCCGCCTCGCCCTCGAACTGCTGCGGACCGCAGTAGTCGACCCGCCCGCCCTGCACCTGGCACTCGCGGGCCTCGTTCCACTGGACGTAGCGGGCCACGTAGAGATCGAGCCAGCCGTCGAGGTCGGCGTCGAAGAACACCGCAGAGGTGGACCATGCAGGCGTTGCCAAACCGAGGGCAGCCGTGGCGTCGGAAAAGCGGCCGCCGCCCTCGTTCCGGTAGAGGACATCGGCGCCGAAGTTCGTCACGTAGAGGTCGAGATCGCCGTCGTTGTCGATGTCGGCCACGGCGGCGCCCATGCCGTACCCCGGGTTGTCGAGCCCGGAGCCCGCGGTCGCGTCGACGAAGCGGCCGCGCGGCCGCTGCAGGTAGAGGCGGTTGCGCCCCGCCTCGCCGGCTATCTCGCTGCCCGCGTTCGGGAAGTAGAGGTCGAGCAGACCGTCGGCGTCGGCATCGAACACCGCCACGCCGCCGCCCATGATCGCCGGCATCGGGTACGACCCCGCCGACCCGGTCGCGTGGATGAAGTCGAGGCCGGTCTCGGCGGTCACGTCGACGAAGCGGACGCCGGCCGGCGTCGCCGCATCCTTCGGCGTGGACGGAGCCTCGGCTGTGACGGAGGCCGGATCCCCGTCTGCCTGGGCGCAGTTCCAGGCCGCCAACAAAGTGGCGCCGAGGACGAGAGGTCTCATCCACGCCGGCGTGGAGATCATCAGTTCACCCCGAGGGCCGGAGCAGCCTCCAACCGCCGGCGCCGACGGGCGTAGCGCTGGATCATTCCCAGCATCGTCCCCTCGTCGTGGATGCCGCAGAGCGGAAAGGCGTCGAACATCAGCGTCGGCGCGCCCTCGACGCCGGCGGCTACCGCGCTCCTCGTGGCTGCCGCCAAGCGGCGGCCGGCGGCAAGGTCGTCAACCGAGGCGACGCCGTGCGTCCCGAAGTGGCCGCGACGCTCGAAGTCGTGGAACAGCCGTTCGGCTGCGTCTACGGGCCGGCCCGGGGCCACGGCGTCCTGCTCGTGGAACGCCTCAAACACCGCCTGCCGCCACTCCCGCTCAACGGCCGGGTCAAGCCCGCGGTCGATCGCCATATCGAGCGTCACCGCGACCTCTCCGGCCAGGCGCGAGTCCGGCCAGCGAGCGGGCGGATCAAGTTCGACGTCAAGCGCCGCCGAGACCTCGATCAGACTCCGCCGCCGCTCGGGATCGAGCAGCCGCCCCCGCTGAAAGCGGCCGATCCCGGTCAGATCGATGGCCTTCCAGCGCAGCTCGATCCGTTCCTCCGCAAGCTCCTGGTCGATCCGCGCCAGCACCCGGTGGGCAACGTAGCTCAGGCAGGACGAGAAGTCGTAGTACACGAAGACCTCGAGCGGCGAATCGCCGGAGCCCCGTATGTCCTCCCCGCTCAAGTCCCGTACCCTTCCGGGTTGTCGCACTGCCAGCGCCAGGCGTCGGCACAGATGTCATCGAGATCGCGCTCCGCCTTCCAGTTCAGGTCGCGTTCGGCAAGCGCCGGATCCGCCCAGACTGCCGTTGCGTCACCTGGGCGCCGGGGCTCCAACGCACACGGAACCTCATGGCCGCTGGCCCGGCGGACGGCATCGACCACTTCGAACACCGTGGCGCCGCGACCTGTGCCCAGGTTGTACTCGGCGCAGCCGGCAACGGCCGGCAGATGGTCCAGGGCCCGCAAGTGCCCGGTCGCGACATCCACCACATGGAGATAGTCGCGGATCGCCGTGCCGTCGCGGGTCGGATAGTCGGTACCGAAGACGCGGAGCCTCGGCAGCCTCCCCACCGCGACCTGCATCGCGCTCGGCAGCAGGTTCTCCGGCACACCGCGCGGGCCCTCGCCGACCCGGCCGCTCGGATGAGCCCCGGCGGGATTGAAGTAGCGCAGCGACAAGATGTGCCATCCGTCCTCCGACGCCGCGAGGTCGCGGAGCATCTGCTCGACGCAGAGCTTCGTGTACCCGTAGGGGTTCGACGCCGCAAGCGGCGCGCTCTCGGCAAGCGGGCACGCCTCCGGCGCCGGGTCGCCATAGACCGTCGCCGACGACGAGAACACGAGCCGGCGCACGTCGCGGCGCCGCATCGCCCGCAGCAGACTGAGCGTACCGCCCACATTCGTGCGGTAGTAGCCGAGCGGATCCGCGCAGGACTCGCCAACCGCCTTCCTCGCGGCGAAGTGGATCACCGCCGCGCAGCCGCCGTCACCAAACGCCTCGTCCAGCGCCGCGTCGTCCAGTACGTCCCCCTCGACGAACCGCAGCCCGCGTCCGGCCAGCTCCTCCACCCGCCGCAGAGCCTCCCGCGAACTGTTCGACAGGTCGTCGATAACCGTCACGTCCCAGCCCGCCGCCAGCAGCTCGACGCAGGTGTGACTACCGATGAAACCGGCGCCGCCGGTTACCAGGACGCGCTCCGCCATAGGCGGGAGTCTATTGGCGGCGCCCGACCAGTAGACTGCCTCCCGAGGCGGCAACATGGCACAGCGATCGCAGGACTGGTGGAATCAGGCACAGCGCGACCTGGAAACCGCCGGGGAGAACCGAGCGAACGGCCGTCACGAATGGGCCTGCTTCGCCGCTCACCAGGCAGCGGAGAAGGCCGTGAAGGCGTTGCATCTTGCCCACGGCCAAGAGGCCTGGGGGCATGTCGTGGCCCGCCTCCTCAGCGACCTGCCGACACCGGCGCCCGAAGAACTCGTCGCCAGCGGTAAGGTACTGGACAACTTCTACGTCCCGGCCCGGTATCCGAACGGACATCCCGAAGGCGCGCCGTTCGAGCACTACGGTCCAATCCAGAGCGAACTGGGGCTGACTCATGCCGGTTACATCCTCGACTTCGTCGATCAAGCGCTGGCCGAGCGCTGATGTCGTTCTCGGGGCCCTGAAGGAGTGGGGCGCCCGAGCGGCCGAGCGTCGAGACGATCTCGTGGCCCTCGGCTACTTCGGCTCCTACGCCCGTGGCGACGCGGGCTTCGCCAGCGACCTTGATCTGATCGCGATTGTCCTGCGGGACGATCGGCCCGCGATGGACAGAGCCGGTGACTGGTCGACGGAGAAGCTGCCCATTCCCACCGATCTGCTCGTGTACACCGCCCACGAGTGGGAGCGCCTGCAAGCCGAGGATGGCCGTTTCGCGCGGACGCTCAATGCCGAGGCGCGGTGGCTCTTGAAGCGCTGACGCCCGGTCGCCGGGACTTCTCGCCTTCACGCGCCAACGCCGCAAGGATCATTGATCCACCGGCGCTCGCACTGCGAGCGTCACCTCCAGGTCGCCGCCGACCAGGTCGACATTCGAGGAGCCCACTACCATCTCGGCCGACACATCGGTACCGGGCGGCCGTACCTCCAACCGGTACTGCACCGCGAAGAGACCATCGAGCACGAAGGTGCCGTCTTCCGCGGTGCGGGTGGACATCCGTCGCCTGGCGGCGTTCGCTACCTCGGCCAGGTCCGCACTCTGCGATGGCACGGCGGCGATCCGCATGCCGGCCGCCGGCAGACCCGTCTCGGCGTCCAGCAGCCGGCCCCGCACCGTGGCGGTCCTCGCGTCTAGATCGACCCGCGCCGTCTCCGTCACCCGGACTGTTCGGCGTTCACCTACCGCGGCAACCGAGATCTCGTCGCCGACATTGAGGTCGCCGACTACGAAGGCGCCCCGGTGGTCCGTTTGCACAGTCCAGGTCAACGCCCGCCGCTGGTCGCTCACGAAGACCGTTTCGCCGGCCAGCGGCCAACCGTCAAGGGTCACCGTGCCTTCGACCCGTCCCTGACGGTCCGCAAACGAGATGTCGACCTCCGTCACGCCGCCCGGTGCAAGCTGAAGCGGAGCACGGCGCGACCGGTCAGCCACCGTGGCGATGGCGACCACGGTGGCGTCCTTCCAGTCCCCGATCTGCGCTTCGAACACCGGCTCGGCCTCGGTCCCGCCAGCTATGCGTCTCATGCCGAGCCCCATTGTCCCGCCCTGCCCGAACGAAGCCCGGACGGATACTCCGACCTCCAAGGCCTCGGCGTGGGTCAGGCCCAGAACCCGGACCCTGAGCAGCCGGGGCGCCGGCACCGTCAGCTCCACGTAGGGCTGGTCACCCGCAATAGCCGACACTTCGACCTCCGGTCCCTGCGCGTTGTCCCGGCGCGCTCTCAACCGGTAGCGGCCGGGTTCTATCTGAAACTCGAAATCACCTTCCGGACCGGTTTGTGCATCCCCCCGGCCGTAAGAGAACCGAAGCCCGTCCCCGCGCCATGCATCCACCGAGGCAGCCGGCACGGGCATTCCATTCTGCCCTGTCACCCGACCGCGTACGGTAACCGGCGTCACGTCGATCGTGATCTCACCGAGAGACGCGGTGACGTCGATGTCGCGCCGGCTCGGCCGCGTCAGGCCAGGAACGCTGCACTCGAGACTCACCAATCCCGGCGAGGCTCTAAGAGCGAACCGGCCCGAAGCATCCGTGACCGAAACAGCCGACCGGATCGACACCGACGCCCCTGCGACCGCCGCGCCGTCACGGATGACGACGCCCAAAACGTCGATCTCAGGCTCGGGGCTCAGGACGAGTTCGAGCGGATTCGACGGCACCTCGGCCAAGGAACGCTCGAGACGCTTGTAACCGCCGGCGCGCGCGGTGAGAACTCCCGCGCCCGCGGGGAATCCGCTCAGGACGAAGTCGCCGTTCCGGTCGGATTCAGTCCCAGCATCGCCGTCCGGAACCGTCTGATCGAACCGGATGCGGGCGCCTTCGATTCCTTCGCCGGTCACTTCGTCCGCTACCCGTCCGCTCAGTTCCATCGCCTTCCGAAGCCGAACTTCGACTTCTTCGGCGTCCAGGGAGGCATCCACCGCCACCCGCTGCAAGCGGGCGTTCACGAAGCCTGGCGCCCGGACCGACAGGGAGACGGCGTGGCCGGGCGCCAACCCTGCGACGCGGAAGCGGCCACCCGTGTCGACGCCCACGTCGGCGATCCTCTCGCTGCCCACGCCCATCGTGAATCTGGAGGCGGTGCCGAAGTCGACCGTGGCGCCGGCCACCGGCGCGCCGTCCTCGTCGACCACCCGGCCACCGGCGCACCGTTCCGCCTCAGGACACCCTCGACGATCGGCGCGAGCGTTTCCTCGAGCTCCACGGCGACGCTGCCGCCGGAATCGCACTCGACCGCCTCGGGCTCGTACCCCGGAGCGCCGACCGCCAGCCTCACGTAGTCCCGCCGCACCCCGGACTCGTAGCGGCTCCTTCTTCCAGCCTCGAACTCGTAGCGGACGGCCTTGCCGGCCTCGATCCCGCGCAAGGGCGGCCACGTACTCCAGCGGCTCGAGAAGCGAAGGCCGCGCGGACTCTGGCCCGCCATGACCCAGGCGCTGACCGGCGCCACCAAGGTCAAGGTGCAGAAGGAACTCCTGCCGAACTCCACCGGCGGGAGGAGCGTGTCCGTCTCCGGACCAACCAGCAGAAGAGCCCTTGAAGCAGAGCCTCGTTGTCCCACCCTGACCCAGCGAGCCCCAGGCTCGTCAACCTCGAACGCAAATCGCCCGTCCAGAGCCTGAACCGCCGCTTCCACCGGATAGAGACCCACCGGATCGTCACCGAGGACCGCGGCCAGCAGGTCGTACAGCGGCGGCGCCGGCACCAGCGAAACCTTCACCGACGCGCCGTCCGGCAGGCCCTCAATCGAGCCCCGCACCTCCACCGACGCCATGGCACTGCCGGCCGCGAGCACTGCCGTCACCAGTCCCGTCGCGGCAGCCACGGAACACCCGCCGTTCAAGACGCGATACCGCATGAGTCCTCCCCTCGCAGTAGCTACGAATCTACCGAACGACCTGTCCAGACCCGCCCCCCGGCGCGCAGACGCCTGACGGCGGTGCTACGATCGCGCGCCGGATTCTGGAAGGAAACCAAGCCATGCAGACACCCGTTCGAGTCGCCGTCACCGGAGCCGCCGGTCAGATCGGCTATTCGCTGATCTTCCGTATCGCCGCCGGCGAGATGCTGGGGCCGAACCAGCCGGTAAGCCTCCATCTATTGGAGATCCCGCCGGCGATGGACACCCTCGCGGGCGTGGTCATGGAGCTCCGCGATTCGGCCTATCCGCTGCTCCACGACGTGGTCACCAGTTCCGACGCGAACGAGGCCTTCGACGGCGTGGACATCGCCATGCTGGTCGGCGCACGGCCGCGCGGACCGGGCATGGAGCGCAAGGATCTGCTGCAGGCGAACGCCCAGATCTTCTCGGTCCAGGGCAAGGCGATCGATCAGGGCGCCAGCCGCGACGTGCGGGTCGTCGTAGTAGGCAACCCGGCGAACACGAACGCCCTGATCGCGGCCAGCAACGCACCGAGCCTCGACCGGAGGCAGTTCACTGCGATGACCCGGCTCGACCACAACCGCGCGATCAGCCAGCTCGCCGAGAAGACCGGCGCCCACACCACCCAGGTGCGCCGGATGACGATCTGGGGCAACCACTCGGCGACCCAGTACCCCGATCTCACGCACGCCCTCGCCTTTGGCCGGCCGGCGCCGGAACTGGTCGACGAGGCCTGGACCCGCGATGAGTTCATTCCCACCGTGCAGCAACGCGGCGCGGCGATCATCAAGGCCCGCGGCGCCTCGTCGGCGGCCTCCGCGGTCGCCGCGGCGATCGACCACGTCCGCACCTGGGTCCAGGGCACCGCCGACGGCGACTGGGTGAGCATGGCGATCCCGGCCGACGGCAGCTACGGGGCCCGGGAAGGCGTGGTCTATTCCTTCCCGGTCACCACGAGCGGCGGCGACTACCAGATCGTCCAGGGCCTCGACATCGACGAGTTCAGCCGCGGGCGGATGAAGGCGACGCTGGACGAGTTGTTCGAAGAGCGCGCCGGCGTCGAAGAACTCCTTCCGTAGGGGACTGCCCATCATGCGGCGTTATGCTGGCGCGGCGTCCACTTCCAACCGCCCAACACAGAGGACACGATGGACCAGACCCTCCACGACCGTCTGAACGCACACCTCCAACTCGAGTTCGAAGCCGCCCACCGCTACCTGTCCATGGCGCTCTGGCTCGAGCGCATGGACCTCCCGGGCTTCGGCGCCTGGCTGCGCGGCCAGTCCGCCGACGAACTCGGTCACGCCCACCGCATCATCGACCACCTCGCCGACCGCGACCTGCTGGTCAAGATCCCCGAGATTCCGGCGCAGCCGACCGAGTGGGAGTCGCCCGAGGCCGCGGTCGCCGGGATCCTCGAAAGCGAGCAGAACGTCACCCACGCGATCGAGGAGCTCTACGATCTCGCCGAAAGCCTGCACGACCGCGCCGCATCGATCATGCTCCAGTGGTTCATCAACGAGCAGGTCGAAGAGGAGAACGTCGCCCGAACCCTGCTCGGCAGGTTGCGGCTGATCAAGGGCGACGGCGTCGGTATGCTGATGATTGATCAGGAACTGGCCACGGGCACCGTGCCCGGCGCGATGGCGGCAGCCGGCGCCAGCGGCGCCGAATGACACCAGGAGCGGAATGACGTCAACAGACCAGGATCGCCAGACCCAAGCCCCGCAGGCACCCAGCCGGCGGTACTCCAACTACGTCTTGGGCGTCCTCGTCCTGGTCTACGTCTTCAACTTCATCGACCGCCAGATCCTTTCGATCCTGGCGGAGGACATCCGCGCCGATCTGGGCATCGACGACGCCCAGATCGGCTTCCTCTACGGCACCGCGTTCGCCGTCTTCTACGCCATCTTCGGCATTCCGATCGGCCGTCTGGCCGACATGTGGACCCGCAAGAACCTGATCTCGATGGGTCTGGCCGCTTGGAGCCTGATGACGGCGCTCTCGGGCACCGCGCGCGGCTTCACCTCGCTCGCCGCCTACCGGATCGGCGTCGGCATCGGCGAATCGAGCGCCGGTCCGGCGGCCTTCTCCATGCTGGGGGACTACTACCCGCCGCGGCTGCGCGCCACGGTGACCGCCATCTACTCGAGCGGCGTCTACATCGGCGCCGGTCTCGGCATCCTGATCGGCGGGCAAGTCGTTGACCGATGGAACAGCGCCTACAGCGACGGCGGAGCGCCGTTCGGCCTGGTCGGCTGGCAGGTCGCCTTCTTCGCCGTAGGCCTTCCCGGACTCCTCATGGCGATCTGGGTGTGGACCCTGCGGGAGCCCGTACGGGGCCAGAGCGAGGGCATCGTTACTCCCCCGCATCCCGAACCGTTCAAGGAACTGGGCCGGGAGACAGCCGCCATTCTCCCGCCGCTGACCGTGTTCTCGCTGTACGGCAACGGCGGCTACCGCGCGGTCGGTTCGAATCTGCTGATCGCGCTCGGGTGCGCCGGCAGCTCCTTCCTCCTGATCCAGATCTTCGGCAGGCCGGCGCAGTGGATCGCACTCGCGATCGGCGCCTACGCCTTCCTCTCCTGGGTGCAGGGACTCCGGGTGAGGGATCGGCCGACTTTCGAACTGATCTACGGCACGCGGTCCATGATCTACGGCATGATCGGCTTCGGCTGGATCGCGTTCGTCGGCTACGGCGCCGGCTTCTGGGCGCCGACGTTCTTCAGGCGAGTTCACGAGCAGAGCGCCGGTCAGGCCGGCTTGGTCCTCGGTCTCACTGCCGCCGTCGCTGGCTGGCTTGGCGTGGCCGGCGGCGGCTACTTCTCCGACTGGATGAAGCAGCGAAAGGCGAACGCCCGGCCGCTATGCGGCGCGATCGCCGCCCTGGCTTCGATACCGCTCGGCGCCGCCTTCTTACTCGCCGAGAGCGTGACCACAGCCTACGTCTTCAACTTCCTCTTCACGATCACTTCGGCGTGCTGGATCGGTTCCGCCGTTGCGATGGCCAACGACCTCGTGCTGCCCAGGATGCGTGCCACGGCCTCCGCGTTCTACATCCTCACGATGACCTTCGTCGGCCTCGCCCTGGGGCCTTTCCTGATGGGCTGGATGAGCGGCACGTTCGAGGCCGGCGGCGCCGACTCCGGCCGTTCCCTGCAGCTCGCCATGCTGATCGGTCTCGGCGCCTACGTCCTCGGCGCGGTGTTCTTCTGGCTTGCCGGCCGCACCGTGGCCAAGGACGAGGAGAGCCGAATCGAACGCGCCCAGGCTGCCGGCGAAGTCGTCGAAGCGGCCTGAGGGGCAACGCGCCCGCTGTAACTCCGGCTACCGGTTCGGCCCACGCTCCATCGGCACCGGCTGCCAGCGTTCGAGATCCACCCTGGGCAGCACGGTGGGGTTCACGCAGCTCATCGGCCAGCGTCCGGAAAGCGCCAGCCCGACTTCGCGGCCGACACGACGACGCGTCTCCGGACGCATGCGGGTCGTGGCCGAGGCGACGTGCGGAGTAAGGATCACGTTGTCCATTCCCAGCAGCGGGTTGTCCTCTAGGGGGGGCTCTCGCTCCAGCACGTCGAGCGCTGCGGCGGCGATCTGCTTCGTCTCGAGCGCCTCGATCAGAGCCGCTTCGTCGATCGTCGGCCCGCGGCCGGCGTTGATCACGACGGCGGTCTCCTTCATCGCCTCGAACTGGGGGCCCGAGAGCATGTGCCGGGTCTCGCGGTTGAGCGGCGCGTGCATCGAGAGGTAGTCGGAGCGTTCCAGCAGTTCGTCGAAACTGACCGGTTCGACGCCCTCGCCCGTCATCTTCAGTTCGCTGACGTAGGGGTCGTGGGCGATCACGTGCATACCGAAGGGTTTGGCGCGCCGCGCCACCGCCCGGGCCACGTTGCCGAACGAGATCAGGCCCAGGGTCTGTCCCCACAGCCGCGGCACGTCGTTGAGCAGAGGCCGGCCATGGAACCAGTCGCCGCGCCTGACCATGGAGTCCATCTCGCGCATCCGCCGCGCGCCGGCGAGCAGCAGCGCCATCGTATGGTCGGCTACCTCCTCGATGAACACGTCGGGGACGTTCGTCACCACGATGCCCGCGTCGGTCGCCGCCTCGACATCGACCATATCGACGCCGACGCTGCCGACACCGATCACGATGCACCTATTCAGTCCGGCGATCACCGAGCGGGAGATGCGAAAGCCCCAGGAGGTGATGACGGCAGTCGCGTCGGAGGCCTCGGCCAGGAAGTCCTCCTCCGACTCTGCAGAAACCTCGACCAACTCCGCTACCGGCAGCAGAGCCTCCAGCTCAAACGTGTAGCGCGTCTCGACCGACGCCGCCTTGGCGATGCCGGGCAGTTGAACGACGACCTTCTGCTTTCCCACGATCAAGCCTCCTGCGCGGCGAGTTCGGCCACCGCCCAATCGCGCAGACCGTTGTAGTCGGCCTTGCCATTCGCCGCCCGGCCCACGCTGTCGCGCACCAGGACGCGCTTGGGCGCCTTGTAGGACGCCAACTCCCGCTTCACCCAACCGATCACATCCGGCTCGCTGAAGCGCCCGGGATCGTCGAGTTCGACCACCGCCGTGACCGCCTGTCCGAAGCGCTCGTGCGGCACGCCGACGCATACCGCGTCGCGCACCGAGGGATGGGTCTTCAAGACCTCCTCCACCTCTTCCGGGAAGATCTTCTCGCCGCCGCTGTTGATGCACACCGAGCCGCGGCCGTAGAGCCTGAGGGAGCCGTCCGCTTCGACGGTCGCGTAGTCGCCGGCCATCGAGTAGCGCACGCCGTCGACTTCGACGAAAGTGGCCGCCGTCTTCTCGGGATCCTTGTAGTAGCCGAGCGGGATGTGCCCGGTCACGGCAATCCGCCCCAGCACGCCCGAACCCGGTTCGACCTTCCCGCCGTCGTCATCCAGCACGCAGGCGTTGTCGCCGAGCACAAAGGACGCCGTCTCGCTGGCCTCGCCGGCGGTCGAATCCGAGCGCCCCATGCCGATCGATTCGGACGACCCCAGGGCGTCCGTCAGCACTGTCTCGGCCGGGCAGTAGCGCAGGAAGGCGCGCTTGACCTCGGCGCTCCACATGGCGCCGGAGGACACCACGACCTCGAGGCTCGAGAGGTCGAAGCGGCCGGTCTCCTGCTCGAGCGCCTGCACCATCGGCCGGGCGAACGCGTCGCCGACGATCGCCATCGCGTTGATGCCCTCCGCCGTGATCGTCTCGAGGGTCGCCACGGCGTCGAAGCGGCGGTTGGCGAGGGTAACCACACAGCCGCCGTTCAGCATCCCGCCCAGTGCGGTAAGGAACCCCGTGCCGTGCATCAGGGGGCAGGCGGGCAGCGAAATGCGCCGCATCAGGAGTTCGTCGAACTGGGGCTTCAGCCCCTCGACTCCGCCCGACAAGTCGAAGGGGTCGACGCGACCGTCGTTGCTGAGCTGCCAAAGATCGTCCAGCCGCCACATGACGCCCTTGGGCATGCCGGTCGTGCCGCCGGTGTAGAGCAGCCACAGGTCGTCTCCACTGCGCGGCCAGGGCGCCTCGTAGACCAGCGAATCGCCGGAACCGGAGTCCGCCGCCGCCGCCTGCTCGTAGGGAATCGCCCACTCCGGACAGGGCCCCGAACCGTCGTCGACCCACAGCCAGGTGTGAATCGCCTGCATCCTGGCCCTCAAAGCCTCGATCCGCGAGGCGAAACAGCCGTGAAAGATGACCGCGACCACGTCCGCGTTGTCCCAGAGATAGAGCAGTTCGCCCTCGACGTAGCGGTAGTTGGTGTTCACCGGCACCAGGGAGGCCTTGAAGCAGGCCAGCGCCGACTCCATGTACTCGGGCACGTTGTAGAGGTACTGCGCCACCTTGTCCTGGCGCTTGACGCCGCGCTCGATCAGCGTCGCCGCCACGCCGTTCGCGCGGCGGTGTATCTCGGCCTGCGTGTAGCGGCGGCTCGGGCCGCCGCCCAGGGGATCAAGGAACACTTGCGCCGCGGCCTGCGGCCGGTGGCCGGCGATCGCTTCCAGAATGTCCGCGTGATGCCAGTCGCTCATGGGCGCTGGAATCTAGCAGGACGGTACGCCGGGGGCTCACACCTCAAGTTGCCAGCGCCGTTTGCACTGCTACTCTGTCCCCGGTAACGCACGGTGCGGGCGGGCGCCCCTGAACCGGCGTCCTGCGATGACCCCGTCGTCAACCCTGCCCTACAACCCCCTGACTCAGCCTGGAACACCAAGCTCCTTGATGACCTGGGAGACAGTCATGAAAAGCCCACTCTTCCTCCTCGCCGGCCTGCTCTCGCTGTGTCTCGTCGCAACGCCGGCAGTCGGTCAGGACGCCGCCGAGCTGTTGACCAACGACGACATCGTCAGGTTGTCGAAGGCCGGCCTTCCCGCGTCGGTGATCGTCGCCAAGATCACGAGTTCCCGCACCGACTTCGACACCTCCGTCGACGCTCTTGTGGCGCTCAGCGAAGCAGAAGTGGATGCGAAAGTGCTGGAGGCGATGACGAACGCCGGCGCCCCGGCCGCGCCCACCGCAGACGTTCCGATGGCGGGCACTCTCGAAGTGGTGACCGCTACGCGAGCGTCGCAGGTCGCGAACGTGGCCTCGATCTTCGAGGGAACGCCCTGCGAAGGCCCTGGCATCTTCCTCTCCGAGGAGGGCTCGATGGTTGACCTCGAACTGACCCAGCCTACCGCGACGAAGACCGGCAGCGGAGTTCTCTCGAGCCTCACCTACGGCATCAAGTCAACCAAGGCGAAGGCGATGATCCGCGGCGCCCGTTCGCAGGTCCGCACGAGCCAGCGGCAGCCGACCTTCTACTTCTGTTTCGAGGAGGCCCAGGCCGGCCTGTCCTACCAGACGACGGGCGCCGTGAACCCTTCCGCGTTCCTGCTGATCGCCTTCGACGTCCTGGTGAAGAAGGACCAGCGCTCCTTCGTCACCGGCAAGCTGAACCTCTGGACGGGCGCTCAGGGAGGCTCGCCGCCGAAGCAGTTGCGTCAAGTGGAGTACAGCAAGCTCGTGCCGGGCGTGTATGCGGTGACCGCGGAAGCGCTCGACCCTGGCGAGTACGCCTTCTACTACGGCGGTCAGGCGACGCTCGTCGGATTCTTCGGCGCTGCCTTCAGCGGCGGCTCCGGAAAGGTCTTCGCTTTCGGCGTCGACTGAAGCCGTCGCGCATTTCAAAACCCGGAAGGGAAAGGGCGGAGGCTCTTCAGGGTTTCGTGTGGAACGTGAGTGAATCGGGGTAGAGGTCGAGTCCGCCGAGATGGAAGTAGATGGCGATGCGGAAGCGGTCGCGATTTCGGTAGCCGCGCGCGGATTTCTTGAGCCATTGGATGACCGAGTTGATGCCTTCGAGGCGGGCGTTGGTGACCCCTCGCTCGATCGCGTTCAGCACCCCTTCCAGATGAGCCTTCAGCATCCGGGCCACTCGCTTCATCGGCTCCAGGCGGCTGCGGATCGCCCACGAGTACCAGCCCTCGAAGGTCGCTCGCGCCTCGGCGCGGTCCCGTGTCTCCCACATCATCATCGCCACTTCCTTCAAGTGCCAGCAGCGTGCCGTCTTCGACCTACCGTAGATCAGTTCCCTGAAGCGGACCCAGGAGCGGTCCGGCACCCGGTCCGGGTGGTACAGCCACAGGTAGCGCGTGCCGGCAAGACGCTCGTCGCCTCGGCCTTGCAGAATCCGGTGCTCCGCTCGGCGCACCTCGTCCACTGCTCCGCCGAGGTGCGCCGCGACGTGGAACTTGTCGAACCGAGCTTCTGATCGCCGTCCGGCAAGCCGGACACCGTGGCAGAGATGTACGCAGCCCACATGTCCATCGCCACCGTCTCGATCCTCGAACGCTCAGCCTCCGACAACGACTCGTAGTACGAAGACAGGGCCTCCTTGCCGCGACCGTCCGCCACGTGGTGCACACGCGGCTCACCCTCGAGATCCGCCACCACCGTCACGTACTCGTGACGCTTCTGAAACGACGTCTCGTCCACCCCAAGACGGCGACACCCCGGCGCCGGACCGCGGCGCTCGAGGCCGCGCTTCACCGCCCTCTGCATCACCCCGTCCACCTGGTCCCAGCTCAAGTCCAGCAGCCGAGCCACCGCCGACATGCTCGCCGCGCCCAGCCAATCGATCACCAGCGCCTCGAACAGTGCCGTGAAACGCGAACCAGGGTCCGACCACGGCACGCGGATCGTCCGCACCCCGTGCTCCGCGCACCGCACCCGAGGTACGTCCGCGGTCAGGATCGTCCGGTACTGGCACGTCGGCAGATGACGCCAACTCCGACGACGAGAGTCGTGCCGCCTTGCACCGCCGCCGCACTCCGGGCAACTCAACGACTCCCCGCCGCCACGAACCACGAACACCTCCACCTCGCCAGCCTCGAGCCGCAGCTCGACGCCGGTCACTTCCCAGGGTTTCTCGATACCCAGAATCCGACCGTACAAGTCTGTGTCGCGCATCCAGAAAGACTACGGCATCTCCACCATGAACCCGGAAGAGCCGGAATCATGAAGGGAACATTGCATCCAGACGGGCTCCACTACCTTCTGCGCAGAGTGGCCCAGGCGGCTGGATCATCCAGCGAGCCAAACCTCAGGCTGCTCGGACTGGGCTTCGCAGCACTGCTGGTTGCAGGGGCGTTCCAGACGGCGCCTGCGAGCGCTGTCGTCTATGTCGTGCCGACCGACGAGAGCTTGGTGGACCGGTCACCCGTGATCGTCTTCGGCGAGATCCTCAGTGCCGGTCCGGGGCCGGTTGGCAGCGGTCCGACCACGGACTACCTGTTTGCGATCGAGGAAGTGCTCAAGGGTTTCGTTGCCGGCAGCGCGATCATGGTCCGGCAACCCGGCGGCGTCGGCGTCGACGGCACCGCGATGAAGGTCATGGGTCTGCCGATGCTGGCAGAGGGGGACCGGGTCTTGCTCTTTCTGCGACCGGAGGAATCAGGCGCCCATCCCATCGTCGAGTACGCCCTTGGAATGTTCTGGGAAGTTGACATGGGCGGTCGGCCGATGCTGCTGCGCGAGCCGTCGCTGCAGGCGTGGGCGCCGATGCCGGGAGGCGACTCAAGGGTCGCCGAGCCGGCACGCAGGGATCGGCTCCGGGACGGCGCACGCTTTCGCCACTGGATCGCCGATCGGGCCGCAGGCGTCGAGAGGTCGGCCGACTACTTCGAGAAAGAGCCGCCGGAGGGTCCCGTGGCGGTCCAGTCGCCCTATCGTCTCTGGAGAACACAAGCCGATTGCCTGCATGATCTGATGCCGATCCGTTGGCAAGACTTCGACCTCGGGAAGAGCCTCCGCATGACCGTCCACTCAGGAGGACAGGTCGGTGTTCCAGGTGGTGGCACGGCCGGAATACGGACCGCAATGAGGGCTTGGAACAACGACCTCGAGAGTCATGTCCGCCTCGCCACCGCAGGTACCGCGACACCAACCGAGGAGAACACCCAGCCGGACTCTGACCGTTACTGGATTCCCTTCGAGGATCCGTTCGATCAGATCGACGGATCCTTCGATGAAGAGACAGGCGGCACTCTTGCGGTCACTATCAATTACTGGTTCTGCGGTGGACAGGTTCCCGTACATAGCACGCTCGGCGATCCACCCGTCCAGGCCCTGCAGATCGGTTACACGCAGCTCATCACTCAGGACGGCTACGGCGAACAATGGGTGGCCTTGAACGAGAATCCCCAAGAAGCGCACGAGGAGATCATGGCGCACGAACTCGGCCACGTGCTGGGCATCGGACACTCTTGCGGTTTCGGCGTTTACCCTTGCCCGGACGACGGCGCGATTGCCGAAGCGATCATGCGTGCCTATCCACATGCCGACGGCCGCGGAGCGCGCCTGAGCAGCGACGACTTGGCTGCGCTGCGCTATCTCTACCCGATGTCCAGCGGCACCGGAGGCGAGCCGGACGCTCTCGTTTGCAGTGGCGTGACCTGTCTCCTGCAAGGAGAACGCTTCAGGGTAAAGGCCTGGTACTCGTCGGATGGCGGTCCGAACCAGGGAGCCGGAGCGATAGCGGCCGCAATAGGAGGCTCCGCCGGCCTGTTCACTTCCAACAGCGACAGTGCCGAACTCCTGGTCAGGATCGCCGATCAATGCAGCGCGAGCGGCTACCGGGCGGTGTACACCGGCGCCGCCTCGGACGCGGACTTCAGAGTTGCCGTCAGAGACACCGACACCAACGAACTCAAGTGGTTCCGTTCACGCGACGGGCAGGCTGTCGCGGACGCCGAGGCGTTCTTGTGCGGCGTCGGCGAGACCTCGGAACCGGACCTGGTCGTTTCGTCGGCTTCCGTAAGTGACAGCAGCCTCGATGCCGGAGCGACTTTCACCTTGAGCGCGACGGTCCGAAACCAGGGTGACGGCCGCTCCAGCTCGACTACTTTGCGCTACTACCGCTCGTCGAACTCGACGATCACCGCGTCAGACACCGAGGTTGGTACGGATGCAGTAAGGGCTCTTTCCGCCTCGGGCACGAGCGGCGAGTCGATCGTTCTTACCGCGCCTTCGACCCCCGGCACGTACTACTACGGAGCCTGTGTCGAGTCCGTTTCCGGCGAGTCGAACACGGGCAACAACTGCTCCAGCGGCGTCAGAGTGACCGTCAGTAGCGCTGGCAGCGTAACCGAGTACAGGTACGACGACGGGACGCCGATCGGTTTTGTGCCAGCCGACGACGGCTTTCATCTAATCGAGTACGCTCAACGCTTCCGTTTGCCCCGGAGTGGAACCGTCGAATACGCGGTTGTCTGTGTCGGCAGACGCACTACAGGTGGCAGCAACGATCAGCCCCTTGAGCTGAACTTCTACACTGACTCCGGCAGTCGCCCAAGCCGCGAGCTGGCGAGCTACCAGGCCACTCCGCGGCTTGCCAGGGGAACTTCGGCGTGCAGGAGACTGGCCCTGCCCGGCAGCGGACTCCGTCTCGGCAGCGGCAACACGTGGGTCGGCCTGTCCTGGAGGCTTTCAACCGGCATGGTCATCGCAGCCGACACCAGGGCCACAGGCAGCACGAGCCTCAGCGCCAGAGTACAGGTAACACCCATCTCGTCACTGAGTCCCTGGCTGGCCCTGAACGACCTCGAAGTCGTCTTCATCCGCCTCGGAGTCAACCACGGCGGAAGCACGGCCACCACCGCCCCAACTTCCGCCCATGCCTCCGGACTGTCGGAGAGCGCTCTTCGGCAAAGATTCTAGGGAGGCCGCCCCCTACATGCTGCGGCGGTACTCGCCGCCGACCGGGTACAGCGCGTTCGAGATCTGACCCAAGGAGCAGTGCTTCACGGACTCCATCGGTTCCTGAAACACGTTGCCGCGCCGCCGCGCCACCTCTTGAAGCCGCTCCAGGCTCGCCGCTGAGCCCCCGCCGTGGCGGCGGTGGAAGGCAGCAAGGCTCCCCATCTGCTGCTGCTCCTCGTCCGTCAAACGGATGAGCTCGGCCTCGACCGGCCAGATCACCTACTATGGTGGAGAATCAACATCGGGTCTTCAGAGGATCATTCCCGCTGCCGACAATGAGGCCCATACAGGGAGGTAGGCATGGAGACGAAGAGCTTGGCCATAAAGAGTCCTTTCGTATCGATCCGAGGCGCGCGTAGGAGTTTCGCGGCGTCGATGTGCGCTCTCTCGACGGTTGCATTCCTGCTGGTGGCGGCACCGCCGGCCTCGGCGCAGAAGAACAACGTCATCCTGTTCGTTGGCGACGGCATGGGGGTGTCGACTGTCACGTCCACTCGCATTGCGACGGTTGGCGTCGACGGGGAGCTGGCTCTTGACCGCATGCCCTATACCGCCATCTCGCGGACTGCGTCGGCCGACTACATCACCCCCGACAGCGCCGCCACCATGTCGGCGATGATGACCGGCGTCAACACGAATTCCGGCGTGATCGGCTACGGCGCAACCACCGAGTACGCGGACTTCAACGGCAATGGCAACGGCCCGCCATTGACCAACATCGGCGAGTTGGCCACATCGCGCGGTTACGCGGTCGGGATCGTCACGACGACGCGCGTCACCCACGCGACGCCGGCGGCCGTCTTCGCGCATGTCAACGACCGCGGCCTGGAGAACGAGATTGCGGCGCAACTGGTACCGGGCGGAGCAGGCTACAACGGGAGGCTCGGAGAGGGGCTCCACGTCATCTTCGGAGGCGGCAGGCGGTATTTCCTTCCCACTTCGGCGACCGACGAGGAGGGAAGTGCGGGACGGCGAACGGACGGCCGGGACTTGCGCGCCGAACTGCGGCAGCGAGGCTATCGCTACGTTTGGAACAAGCAGGGGTTCGATGCGCTGGGCCGGTCCGGACGGGCGGTTGGTCTGTTCGAGTCGAGTCATATGGAGTACGAGTCGAACCGGGGGTCGGACACCGGCGGCGAGCCGAGCCTGGAGGAGATGACGAAGAAAGCGATCGAGATCCTGGCCGCTACCGGCAAGCCGTACTTCCTCATGGTGGAAGCGGGGCGAATCGACCATGCGCACCACGAAGGGAATGCCTTTCGCGCTTTCACCGATACCCGCATGTTCGATCGTGCGATCAATGCCGCACGGCAGGCTGTCGATCTCAGAAAGACGCTGATCCTGGCGACCGCCGACCACAGCCACGTCTTCACGATCGCCGGCTACCCGATGCGACCGCTCACCGATCTGCGCTACAACCCCCGCTCGGTCCCGGCGTCGTTCCGCAACCGGCCGCACAACGGCATCCTGGATACGGTCTACGGCCTGGACAGTACGGGCGCCATCGTCGAGAACGGGGACAATGACGGCGTTCCCTACACCGTCCTCGGCTATGCCAACGGGCCTGGGTATCGGAGGGGTTCGCGCGTCGATCCCAATAGCGACACCACGCCGGGTGTCGGCGGCGTCGTTCCCTCTAGTGCCAACGACTCGGCGTACCGGCAGGAGGCAACGGTACCGCTGTTTGCGGAGACGCACGGCGGCGAAGACGTCATGATCTACGCGGTCGGCCGCACGGCAGAGAACGTGCGTGGCACTGTGCCCAACACGCAGGTGTTCGAGTGGATCAAGGACGGTTTCTCCGGGAGGAGCACCGGCACACCGCAACCCGACCCGGATCCTGACCCGGATCCCGATCCGGATCCGCCGCCGCCGGCGACTCCGGCCTGCACCCCGACAACCACGTCACTCGAATTCGACGGTGGCTACAAAGTCAGCATGTGCTACCTCACGCCCAGCGGGGAGGAAGGCCAGGCCAAGGCCGACATCTGGGCCTCCGACCAGTCCGGCATCCTGTGGTTCTTCGACCGCAGCAACGCCGAGGTCCTCGTCAAGGTGCTCGACGGTTGCAAGCACAACGGCTACCGCTGGGTCTTCGTGGCGCCGGTCACCACCCTCGAGTTCGACCTCTGGGTGACGGGACCCGACGGCAGCCGCTGGACGCACAGCAACCAGCAGGGTGTGACCGCCGCCACCAAGAGCGACATCAAGGCGTTCCGTTGCCAATAGGAATGGACCCTGGCAGTTGCTGCGGGACGGCGCCTACATGCTGCGGCGGTACTCGCCACCGACGCGGTACAGCGCGTCCGAGATCTGGCCGAGCGAACAGTGCTTCACCGTCTCCATCAGTTCCTCGAACACGTTGCCGCGCCGCCGCGCCACCTCTTGCAGACGCGCTAGCGCCGCCGGGGCCCGCTCGCCGTGGTGGCGGTGGAAAGCGGTGAGGCTCTCGATCTGCTGCTGCTTCTCGCCGTCCGTCGAGCGGATGAGTTCCGCTGCGACCGTCTCCGCGAACTCCTGGCCCTCGGCGAGGAAGGTGTTCACGCCGACCACGGGCAGGCTGCCGTCGTGCTTCTTCGTCTCGTACTCCATGCTCTCGTCCTGGATCTTGGAACGCTGGTACATCGTGTCCATCGCCGCCAGCACGCCGCCGCGCTCGGCCAGGCGCTCGAACTCCAGGAATACTGCCTGCTCCACCGCATCGGTCAGTTGATCCAGGGCGAAGGACCCCTGCCACGGGTTCTCGCTCCGGTTGAGACCGAACTCCCGGTTGATGATCATCTGGATCGCCAGCGCCCGCCGCACGGACTGCTCGGTCGGCGTCGTGATCGCCTCGTCAAAGGCGTTCGTGTGCAGCGAGTTGCAGCGGTCGAGGATGCCGTAGAGCGCCTGCAGCGTGGTGCGGATGTCGTTGAACTGGATCTCCTGCGCGTGCAGCGAGCGACCGGAGGTCTGGATGTGGTACTTCAGCATCTGGCTGCGCGCCGAGGCGCCGTACCGCTGGCGCATCGCCCTCGCCCAGATGCGGCGCGCCACGCGGCCGATCACGGCGTACTCGGGGTCCATGCCGTTCGAGAAGAAGAAGGACAGGTTGGGGGCGAAGTCGTCGATCGCCATGCCCCGCGCCAGGTAGTACTCGACGATCGTGAAGCCGTTGGCGAGTGTGAACGCCAACTGGGTGATCGGGTTCGCCCCGGCCTCGGCGATGTGGTACCCGCTGACCGAAGCGCTGTAGTAGTTACGGACGTTGTGATCGATGAAGAACTGCTGGACATCGCCCATCATCCGCAGTGAGAACTCGGTTGAGAAGATGCAGGTGTT
Organism: Candidatus Multivorans sp.; assembly: GCA_965238135.1. Taxonomy (GTDB): domain Bacteria; phylum Acidobacteriota; class Thermoanaerobaculia; order Multivoradales; family Multivoraceae; genus Multivorans. The sequence goes on from OZ250177.1 coordinate 2,389,020, forward strand.
CTGCGCCTGGTCCTCCTTCAGGATGTCCGCCTGCACCGTGCCCCGCACTCGCCCCAGGGCATCCGACCGGATCCGCTCGTAGATCTCGCGCTCCACCAAACGGTCGCCGGCGATGCCGAGCAGCGCCAGACCCAGGCCGTCGCTGCCTTCCGGCAACTCGCCGCGATAGACCGGCACGTCGCCGTCGTAGCGCCGGCTGATCTCTGCTCGAGCGCGCTCAAGGCCGCCGGTCTCCTGCAAATGGCATTCGACCTGCTGGTCGATCGCCGCGTTCATGAAGAAGGCGAGGATGGTCGGCGCAGGGCCGTTGATCGTCATCGACACCGAGGTCGCCGGATCGCATAGATCGAAGCCCGAGTACAGGCGTTTCATGTCGTCGACCGTGGCGATCGACACGCCGGAGTTCCCGACCTTGCCGTAGATGTCGGGCCGCAGCCCCGGGTCCGAACCGTAGAGGGTGACCGAGTCGAAGGCCGTCGACAGGCGGGAAGCCGGCTGCCCGCGCGACACATAGTGGAAGCGCTTGTTCGTGCGTTCCGCGATCCCCTCGCCGGCGAACATCCGGGTCGGCTCCTCGCCGCGCCGCCGGTAGGGATAGACGCCGGCGGTGTACGGATAGGCGCCCGGCAGGTTGTGCTTCATCAGGAAGCGCAGCAGGTCGCCCCAGTCGGAGTAGCTCGGCAGCGCCAGTTTCGGCATCCGCAGGTGGCTGAGGGTCGTGACGTAGTTGTCGCCCGTGATCTCGCGGCCGCGGACCGGGTAGCTGTAGCGCTCCGAGCGAGCGGCTGCCGCACGCTCGGGCCACTCCGCTAAGAGCTCCACCGCCTCAGCGCCGACTTCAAGAAGCGCCTCCTGGTAGCTCGTGCGCAGACGCGCGACGCTCTCGTCCGGCGCGGTTTCGAGGACTGCCGATGGGTATGCGGCAAACGGCTTCGGCAGCTCCGGATCCTCCAGCTCGGCAAGCGCCCGGTAGCACGACTGCGCCTTCGAGGCGGCCACAGCGCGAAGCTCGACATCGGCCTCGGCAGCCCGCGCGGCCTCCGCGATCTCGGCCAGGTAACGGCTGCGATGGTCGGGAATCAGGGCCGCCGCCCGCGGTGCGCGTTCGTCGATGTCGATCTGCGGGGTCCAGGCGACCTCGTCCAGATCGAGCCGCTCGTGCAGCAACCGGCAGACATTCCAGAACATCCAGTTGACGCCGGGGTCCTGGAACTGGCTGGCGATCGTCGGGTAGACGGGCACCTCCTCGTCACCGGTCTGGAAGGCAAGGCGGTTGCGGCGCCACTGCTTGCGGATGTCGCGCAGCGCGTCCTGGCCGCCCCGCCGATCGAACTTGTTCAGCACGATCACGTCCGCGAAGTCGAGCATGTCGATCTTCTCGAGCTGGCTCGCCGCGCCGTAGTCCGAAGTCATCACGTACATCGAGAGATCCACCAGATCGACGATCTCGCTGTCGCTCTGACCGATGCCCGCGGTCTCGACCAGGACCAGGGAGAACCCGGACGCCTTGAGCAGCGACACCGCATCGCCCAGCACTTCGCTGGTCGCGCGGTGCTGGCGTCGCGTCGCCATCGACCGCATGAACACCCGGTCGCTGCGCAAGCTGTTCATGCGGATTCGGTCGCCGAGCAGGGCGCCGCCGGTGCGACGCCGGGTCGGGTCGACCGCCAGCACGGCAATCCGCCGCTCGGCGACGGCAGCCGGGAAGCACAGAACAAAGCGGTTCAGCAGCTCGTCGGCGACGCTGCTCTTGCCGGCGCCGCCGGTACCGGTCAGGCCCACGACCGGCACGCCGGCCCCCGCAAGCTGCCATTCCTTGCGCAGGCGCCGCAGCTCGGACTCGTTCACGGCGCCGCGCTCGATCGCGGACAGCAGCCGTGACAGGTTCCCGTCGCCATCCGGATTCGCCGCCACCCGCACCGTGAACCGCGGCTCGGGCGCCGGCCGGCGCTTCGCGTGGACGCGTTCAACGACATCGTCGATCATCGCCGGCAGGCCCATCTTCAACCCGTCGTCCGGGTGGTACACGCGTTCGACGCCGTATGCCTGCAGCTCGGCGATCTCCTCGGGCGTAATCGTGCCGCCGCCGCCGCCGAAGACCAGGACGTGCCCGGCGCCCTCCTCGGCCAAGCGGTCGATCATGTACTGGAAGAACTCGATGTGGCCGCCCTGGTAGGAACTGATCGCGATCGCATCCGCGTCCTCCTGCACCGCGGCGCGCACGATCTCGTCGACGCCGCGGTTGTGGCCCAGATGGATGACCTCGGCGCCGCGATCCTGGATCATCCGCCGCATGATGTGGATCGCCGCGTCGTGACCGTCGAACAGCGACGCCGCGGTCACGAACCGCAGCGGGCTGGCATCCCGGGCGGGACTGGAACTGCGTCTCGGTTCGGGTGTGGTCATGCTACGGTGCGCTCGCGAAAGACGCCTGTTGGAAGTCTATCGCCGCCGGGAAGGAGGTCATCCTTGAACGCTTCGCACGCCCTTTCCACCTTGGCCGTCCTGGCCGGCTTGGCCGGCCTGCTCCTGACGGGAGCGCCCGCTGTTTCTCAACAGGACGCGGGGTCACGCCGAGCTGACTCCAGCCCGGCGGCCAGCGAAGCAGCCGACGCCGAAGCCGCAGCAGCAGCACGCCGGGAGCGTTTGCGGCGCTTCCGCTACGGCAACCTCGCCGAAATCGAGCTGGGCGGCAAGCAGGTGATGATCTCCTACCCCGACTTGGCAGCGGACAGTGACGATCACCGCACGTTCGAGGCGCTACAAGCCGGTGAAGTTTCGTCCTGGAAGAGCGGCAAGGCCATCAAGCTCACCGCCCACACGTCGCTCTCCTTCGCTGGCGTCGTCGTGCCATTCGGCAACGCTTCGCCCAACTATCCGGGCGTCTACAGCCTATGGCCCAAGCGCACCGCGGACGGCTGGAGTCTGGTGTTCAACCACGACGCCGACATCTGGGGCACCCAACGCGACTCTGCCAAGGATGCGGCCGAGGTACCTCTCGAACACTCCCGAACCGACAACCCCACCGACAAGCTCGTCGTCGAGTTCCTGGAGGTCTCGCCGGGCGCGGTTCTTCGCATCGCCTGGGGCAGCCACCAGTTCCTGGCAGCGCTCGAGAGAGCCAAGTAGGCGGAACTCCGCGCCGGCAGCGCCGCCGGGGAGGTCCTTTTCAGATCCGAGAAAGCCGACATCCGGCGGCGCTACGGCTCGCAGCCCTCCGCGAACGCCGTCGCATCCGTGATCGCCGGCGCCGGCAGGCCCGGCTCGTTCCGGTACTCCTTCGCCGTACCCGTCACCGTGTCCGTCACCCGGATCAAGTACCCCAGATCCGTCGTCGAGGCCCCGAACACCCACACGTGACCGTTCAGTGCACAACCGTCCAGCACCTTGATCAGCACTTCCCAGTTGTCCCGGTCGAAGAACCGGAACAGACCCGAGTCGTTCGTCCCAGCATGGACCACGATGCCTCTACCGCTGTGCCCTTCGCCGTTCCACCAGTCCACGACCACGGAGTAGCGCGAGTCCTGAAGGCACCGCGTCTCCGGGTCCGCCTCGCACGTCCCCGCCGGGTCGCTCGACTCCACCAGGAAGGTCCGCGACGCCGTCGACTCCCGCATGCCGTCACTCACCCACAGCGTCACCTCGTAGAAGCCCGGCTCAGACCAACTGCGATCCAACGTTCGCGCACCCAACTCCGCACCGTCACCGAAATCCCACCTCCGCGACTGAATCGGCCCGTTGCTCCTATCCGTGAATCGCACCGACTGCCCGGTGACAGCCCGGCACAGCTCGGCGTCGCACGCGGCGCCACCCACATCGATGGTGGCCATCGGCGGTGTGTCGTCGTCCTGGATCGACACCGTCGTCCCGGCGCCGCCGCTCACCCCCGACGGCAGATCCCCGAAACCAACCACGACCGACTCGCCGTAGTCCTCATCGCTGTCGTCCGTCGCCGAGAACTCGAACTCCCGGGTCGTTGTGCCGCTACTGAACACCACGCTCGCGGGCACACCCGAATAGTCGGCATCCATCGCTCCGCCCAGGTGCGTGTGTACCAGCGGAATCGTCAACTCCCGCTCCGGGTCCCCGCTCAACTGCACCGACACCCGAACCGTCCCGCCTTCCGACACCTCGTAGCCCGACGACCCGAACGACACCGATACCTCCGGATCGTCGTCATCCCGAATCGTCCCCGTCACTTGTAGTTCGGCGCCGCCGCCGGCCAGCGACGCGTTCGCCGGGTTGCGAAGCGTCAACGTGAATGTCTCCGCTTCTGCCTCGTCGTTACCATCGTCCGTGATCGCAACGCGAATGAGCTGGGCCGCAGTCGTCCTGGCGGGAAACGTCAGTGTGCCGCTCGTCGCCGTGAAGTCCGAACCCGCGCGCGCGCCGGCGGAACCCGCTCCATCCGCTGTGGCGTAGTCCACCGTCACCGCCGAACTGCTCGCCGCGCTCAGCATCACGGCGAACACGACCGCCCCGGCGCTCTCCGATGCCTCAGACCCTTCGACCGACACCATCGGCCTGGGGCTACCGCTACCGCCACCGCCGCCACCGCCACCGCCACCGCGATCCCCATCGTTGTCCAGGATCGCCAACGTGGTTCCACCGCCACCGCTGACCCGCGCCGGCAGGGTCCCGAAACTCAGCACAACCGCTTCGCCGTCGTCATCTTCGCTGTCGTCTGTCGCCGTGAACGGGAACTCCCGTTCCGTCTCCCCGCTCGCGAACACGACGCTCGACGGCAACCCCGAGTAGTCGAGTTCCTCCACTCCGCCTCGGGGCGTCTTCACCAGGGGAATCACCACCCGTCGCTCCGGATCGGCGCTCAGATTCACGCTCACCTGCACGCTGCCGCCCTCGGTCACTTCATAGCTCGTCTTGCCGAACGACACCACCACCTCGGGATCGTCGTCGTCACGAATCGTCCCCACCGCGGTCAGACGCGGCCCGCCGCCCGCAAGCGGCGCGCCCCGCGCGTCGAACAGCCTCAACGTGAACGTCTCCTCTTCCTCCTCGTCCACAAGGTCGTCGACGACCACTATATGGATCTCCCGAACTCCCGTCGTCCCGGCGGGGAAGGTCAGCGTGCCGTACACCGCCGTGTAGTCCGAGCCCACTGACGCCCTGTCGTCACCGGGCACCCCGCCCAATGACGCGTACTTCACCGTCACCTCGGCGCTGCTCGCGCTACTCAGCGCCACCTCGAACACCATCTCACCTACGCCCTCCGTCGCCCACGCGTCCTCGACCGACAGCGTCGGGGTGTCGTTCTCCACGATCGTCACCTTGACCGAAGGAACCGGCACTAAACCGTAGTCGCCGCCGCTGGCCGCGTGGCGGATGGTCACCGGAGCGTCCGCCACACCGTCCGAGTCGTCGGCCGCCGTCACTTCGATCCCCTGCGCCCGGCTCCAGTTGCTCTGCGTGAACGTCAGCACCGTCCTGTCCACCGACACATCCGTGTGCGCCAGGTCCGTCGTCAGCCGGACTTCCACGGCCGCCGTCGGCTGCGAAGTCAACACCACCGTGTAACTCCTCGTACCGGCCTCCGGCACCAACAAACTCGGTTCCGAGATGACCACCGCGCGCCGGTCGGTTTCGCCGATGGTGACCGTCACCGCGTCCACGGAGACATCCTGGTAGCCGCCGCCGCTCGCCGTATGGCTGATCGCCACCGGAGCGTCCGCCACCGCGTCCAGGTCGGCGACCGCCGTCACCTCGATCGTCTGCGCCAGCCTCCAGTTGTTCGTCGTGAAGGTCAGCGCCTGCCTGTCCACCGACACGTCCGTATTCGCCGGCACCGTCACCGCCAGCGTCACCGGGGCGCTCGGCCGCGAATGCAGCGCCACCGTGTAGGTCCCGGTCGAGCCCTCCCGCAGACTCAGCGCCTGGGGCGCCACCGTCGCGCCGGGCGGACGGGGCGCCTGGTCGCCGAACTCCTCCCACGTCGCCTTCCCGTCCCCGTTCACATCCACCGACAGAATCGGGTACTGGGTGGCCGACCCGAAGTGCCAGGGGGAGTCGGTCACACCGTCGCCGTCGAGATCCACGTTCCAGGTCCGATAGATCCCGCTATAGCCCGTGGGTGTCTGCAACTGTGCCGTCGTCTTGCCCTGGCCATGGGATCCGGTCGTCTGTCCGGATGTCTGGGTATCCCAGTAGCTCGCGCGGATCTCGCCGGAGCGGTACTCCCCGACCAGACCGCCGACATCGACCGAACCACCCGACACGAGACCGGTGGCATAGCTGACGATGACCGGACCGCGGGACGAGCCGACCAGACCGCCGGTACGCTCGGTACCCGAGACGCCGCCGGTGGCGTAGCTGGCGGTGATGGCGCGGAAGGAACTCCCGACCAGACCGCCGACAACAAACTCACCCGACACCTGGGCAGTGGCATAGCTGCCGGCTATGGGGCCGCTGGATTTCCCGACCAGACCGCCGACCTGGTCAGGCAGTTGGTCGGGATCGTCCTGGCCCGCCACGCTGCCCGTCACGTAGCTGCCGGTGACGGCGGCCTGGGAAAACCCGACCAGACCGCCGATCCAGCCCCAGCCCGTCACATCCACGCCGATCAGACCGACGTTGCGGATGACGGCGGACTCATGCCAGGTCACGCCGAACAGGCCGACCATCGGCTCATTCCGCTCGATGAACAGGTTGGCGATGGCATGCCCGTTGCCTTCGAAGGTCGTCGCGAACGCCTCGTGGAAGGCGACGGAGCGTTGCCGAGGGGAAACGCTGAAACCACGGATCGGCACCCAGCCGGCGCCGGCGTTCCAGTACGCGTCGCCCGCATCGGCGGCGCCGTTCCTGTTGGTGTCGAAGTCCAGGTCGGCGAGCAGCTCGTACCCCCCGCACCCAGCGCCGCCGTCGCAGCCCATCCCTTCGACGGCGTCCGGAAAGGCCGCGGCGTAGGTGACGATCCCACCGGCCGCGGGGGCGCCGTCACCATTCAAGTCATGGCGCACGGCATTGAGCTGCGCCAGGGTCCTGATATCGATCAGCCCGTCGTCATCGCTGTCGTAGTCGACGGCGGTCGCCGTCCACACCGCGACCGGAAACGACTGCGTCGCGCTCGTGTTCGATCCGCCGGCGTCGGTCGCCGTCACTGTGATCGTCGCGCGCCCTGCGGCTGCCGGCGCAATCGTCACCAGCGCTCCTGACACGCTCGTCGTGGCGATGGACGTTGAGGACGAGGACGCCGTGTAGGTCAGAGCATCGTCGTCCGGCTCCCGGAACGCCCCCGAGACGTCCACCACCAGCGTCGGCCCTCCTACGCGCAGCGTTCGGAGCGCCAACGCCCCCACCGCCACCGGCGACTGGTTGGCCACACCCGCGATCACCGCAACCGCCCCACTGCGCGTCGCTTCGCCGCCAGCGACCACGGCCGCCACCTGGTACGTATAGGCCGCGCCGGCGGTCACATCGGTATCGGTGTACGGCGAGTTGCCGACTCCCTCGGCAAGGGTCTCGAGGGTGGCGCCGTCGTCGCGGGTCAGGGTGTAGGTGACGCCCGGCGCCGGATTCCAGTGGCTCGCATCCACCGCCGTCCAGCTCAGGACCACCCGGGCCGCCCCGGCCGTCGTGGTCGCGGTCAGGGCCGGGCCGGCCCGAAGCTGATAGCCGAACTCCTGCCATGTCGCTCGCCCGTCGCCGTCCGTATCCGCCGACAGGGCCGGGTACTGGGTGCTCGTGCCGAAGGTCCAGGGGTGGTTGGGCAGGCCATCGGCGTCCAGGTCCGCGTCCCACGCCCGATAGATACCCTCGTAGCCGGTGGGGGTCTGCAGGGCGGCGGTCGTCAGGCCTCTGGCGAAGCCGCCGCCCGAGCCGATTCCCACGCGTACCCCGGAGGTCTCCAGATCCCAGTAGCCCTGGCGAACCCGCCAGGTGGAACCAAACACGTAGCCAATCAACCCACCAACTTCCGACGCGCCCGAGACTGCTCCCGTCGCGTAGCTGGCGGTGACGTTGAAGCTGCCTCGGCCAATCAGGCCGCCGGACCAGAAGGGTGCGGACACGGGCCCGGTGGCGTAGCTGCTCGTGATTTCGCCGCCGCCTCGTCCGACCAGGCCGCCGGCGACGTTCGTGCTCGCCGACACGCTGCCCGTGGCGTAGCTGCTCGTGATGTAGCTGCTCACCGACCCGACCAGGCCGCCAACGCTGGATTGCCCCGTTACAGTGACACTGGCGGCGCTGTTCAGAACGCCTGTCGGGCCCTGGCTGACCTCACCGGCGTAGCCGATCAGGCCGCCCACACGAATACGCCCGGACACCTGGCCCGCGGCCTGGCAGCGTTCGACGTGCCCCGCGACCCCGGCCAAGCCGCCGACCGTATCGTCGCCGGTCACGTTCACACCGACCAGGCGGAGATCGCGAAGCGTTCCGTCGGCATGACCGAACAAGCCGACCGCCCTCAGCGCGGGCCGGTCGACGTACAGATTGGCCAGGGTATGGCGATTCCCCTCGAAGACGGCCGTGAAGGAGGCGTCGCTGTCGTTGTAGTAGGCGCTGCCTGTGTGGAAACCGATCGGCTGCCAGCCGGCACCATCGTTCCAGTACGTGTCGCCCGCATCCGCGGCGCCGCTCCCGTCGGTGTCGAAGTCCAGGTCCGCCGTCAGCTCGTAGCCGACACACCCGCCCCCGTCGGGGCAGCCCATGCCCGCCTTGCCATCGGGGAAGGCCGAGAAATACGCGGGCCAGGACGCCGCCATGTCCACCCCGCCGTCGCCGTCGAGGTCGTAGCGCAGGGCATCGAGCTGCGCCAGGCTGGCGACCTCGATGAGACCGTCATTGTCGGCGTCGTAGTCCTGGTCGCCCGCCGTGACGGCAACCGTGAAGGTCCGCGTCGCTTTCAAGCCACCGGGGTCGGTCGCGCGCACCCTCATCGTCGCGGTGCCCGGAGCCACCGGCGTCAGCGTCAGTTGGGACCCGGTCAAGGCAGTCGTCACCCGGTCGGAGCCGATCAACCGCACCCCGTAGGTCAACACGTCGCCGTCCGGATCGGTGAACGCGCTCGCCAGGTCGATCGTCACCGCGGGGCCGCCCGCCGCCAACTCCCGGTCGGCCAGCTCACCCACCGCGGTCGGCGCCTTGTTGCGGTCCGCCACCGCGACCGCCACCGCCGCCACCGCGGCCGGCGCCATCACGATGCCGGCGCCGGAATCTCGATCGACGCCGGTTGCCTCGATATCGAGCGCCGACCCCGTCATCGCTGTGCGGAGCGCCGACTGCGTCACGTTGTTGGGGCCGCCGGCCGCCTCGAGCATCAAGGCCGCGATCGCCGCCCCGTGCGGCGCCGCCGCCGACGTGCCGGAGAACGGCGAGAAGCCGGGCGTCGACGTCGACACTCCATCGGCCGTGACGCCGTCCGGCTTCGCCACTTCCCTCCCGCCGGTCGACGAGAAGTTGCCTGCCGTGATCGCCGTGCCGTCCGGCTGGAAAAAGATCCGGCGCGGTCCGTCCGAGCTGTAGGTGCGGACGGACTCCGTGCCATTGAAGATGCCGCCGGCGCCGGCGGCGGTCCGGGCGTCGACGGCCCCCACGGTGATCGCGCTCGCTGCCGCAAAGTGCCCGAACACGTTGCCGGCGGTCGCCTCCTCCAACTGCCCTCCGATGGCGCTGAGGCGCAGGTAGCGATCCGCGTCCGCAGCATCGACCTTGACGACGACGAGAAAGGCGTCGGCGTGGTCCCGCGCCTGCGAGCTGATGGACTCGATCGGGTCCTGCGTGCCGTCCTGCGTATCCGTCGAGCTCGCAAGGACGTTGTCGTCCGCGTCGACCAGGAAGAGGTCGTAGTCGTTCGCGGACGCCCCCAGCGGGTCGGCCCACTGGAGAACGAACGAAGAGAGGCTGTCCTTGGTGATCTGGTTCTCGACCGCGCTGGCGCCGAAGTCGTGCCGGACGCCGACCGCTTCGCCGTCCACGGTCATCGGGCTCCCCGCGGCGTAGTCGCCCTCCCAGACCCCGGACGTGCCATCGTTCAGATTGCCGGAATTGCCGGCAGCGGTGATGTAGGCACAACCTCCGGCGACCGCGGCGTTGACCCCCTGCGCCACGACGCCGTCCTGCAAGGTCGCCTCGGTAAAATAGAAGATGTCGTCGATGACGATGTCCGCCCCCGCCTCGCACAGCGACTCGACGTTCGCCGCGAACTGCGCCTGACCACCCTTCCCGGTGGCGAAGTACAGCTCGGCGCCCGGCGCGAGGTCATGGACGATCTCGAGCATCGCCGTCCCCTCGTCGCCCGATCCCGCCTGCCCGGGCAGCACCGTCACCCGATCCGGAAGGTCGCCCGACGCCTGCCGGGTCGACAGCGTCCGGACGCCACTCGAAATGACGCCGATCCCGATGCCGGCGCCGTCGACGCCATGCGTCTGGCGCGCCGTGTTCGCCCCGTGAGCGACATCGCCCTCGGATGTGTTGACCGCCTGACTTCCGACGACAACCAGCGCCTCCGCGCGGAGGTCGGATGGAAACCCCCGCGTGAGGCTCGGTGTAGCCGCCTGGTCGGCAGCGCGGATGAACTGAACCGCGTCGAGTGCGGCGAGCGGCTCCACAGCGGCCAGCGGAAGGCGCGCCCGGATGGCCCGGTACTTCACCACGCTGTTGATCACGGTACCGCCCAGGGATTCGATGCGCGCCAGGACTTCGGTCGTGACGTCGGCCCGGATGTCCACCGTCACGCCCTCGTCCGCGGCGCGATCTTCCGGCTCACGCCCGTGTACAACATCGCCGGTCGTCGACGGCGCGATGGCGGCGGCCCGCCTCGCGGCGTCAGCCGCGTCCAGGAGCCGCGAGCCCACCTTCCGCTGCGCAGGCGTCCGCCGCGCTTTCGCCGCCAGCACCGCTTCGATCGACTGCCCGGCCGTCGCCTGGGGCGCGTCGTCGGTCTGTGCATGGGCGGTCCCAGCCAAGGCCAGCAGCGCCAGCACCTCCAGCAGTCGCCGGCCGGCCCGACCCGGCCGGATATCGCACGGAGGAGTTCGCTGACGGTGGGACATTTCCGGCGGGAACCTGCGCGGTAGACGGCACGAGGTGGCCGTGGAGGCGCGCGGAGTCGTACTCGTCGTTGTACGCCCCGGCAACCTCAGCCCTCTGGGGGCCGCGCTAAGCCTTCGTGACCCCCGGCACCGCCACCGCATAGCGGCCATTCTCATCGGGCAGCGTCGGAGGGGCGGCATCCCAAGCGTAGGTCGCAGGCGCCAGCGACTCGTTCGACTCGATCGTTTCCTTCCAGGTGATCTTCTTTCCGCTGTAGGTCGCCATGCGGCCCATCACCGAGGTCATCGTGGCAACGGCGCCGTTCTTCGCTTCGTTGAACGGCTTGCCCTCGCGGATCGCCTCGAACAGACGATCGTGCTCGACCTGGTAGGGGCTCTTCTCGTCTTCCGGCGCCCGGTGGTTCCAGCCGCCGGGCGCCTTGATCAGCCCCGATGCCAGACTCGCCCGGCCCTTGCTGCCGTGGGCGTATTCGGCGACCTGGTCCCAGCAGTTCTGAATGTGCCGGCACTGGCTGAGCATCACGGCGCCGTCGTCGTAGGTGTACTCGACGAAGTGGTGATCGAAGATCTCGCCGTGGTCGGGGCCGTTACGCCACTGGCGCCCGCCCTGCCCCTGGGCCGCGACGGGATGCCCGTTCTTGACCCAGTTGCCGACGTCGATGTTGTGGATGTGCTGCTCGACGATGTGGTCGCCGCAGAGCCAGTTGAAGTAGTACCAGTTGCGCATCTGGTACTCCATCTCGGTCTGGCCCGGCTTGCGCCCCCGCACCCAGACGCCCGAACCGTTCCAGTAGACGCGGAGCGCAACGACATCGCCGATCGCGCCGTCGTGAACACGCTTGATCGTCTCGTTGTACATCGCGCTGTGGTGGCGCTGCAGGCCGACGCCGACCTTGAGGTCCTGTTCCTTGGAGGCCTTGGCCGCCTTGAGCACCCGGCGCACCCCCGGGGCGTCGACCGCCACCGGCTTCTCCATGAACACGTGCTTGCCCTGATCGACCGCGTACTCGAAGTGCTCGGGCCGGAACCCGGGAGGCGTCGCCAGAATGACGATGTCGACGCCGGAGTCGATCACCTTGCGGTAGGCGTCGAAGCCGGCGTAGCGGTTCTCGGCGGGCGCCTGCAGGCGCTTGCCGCTCTCGAACGACCCGCCCTCGCCAAGCTCAGCGAGGCGGCTGTAGCAGTTCTCCACCCGGTCCTCGAACGCGTCGGCCATCGCCACTAGCTCAACCGGTCCCGAAGTCGCGAGGGCCTGCGCCGCCGCGCCCGTGCCACGCCCGCCGCAGCCGATCAGGCCGATCCGCAGCGTCGCGTCGCCGCGGGCGCGGCCCACGTCCGAATTCGTGTTCGCGGCCGCGGCTGGCGTGCCGCCGACTCCGCCCGCAAGCAAGGCCGCCGAGGCCCCGGTGATGAAACTGCGCCTGGAGGTTCCGTCCATGGTGTCTCCCCGCACCCCTGGAGTGCCGTCGTCGCCGATCCGCATCGGCCGAGCCCTGTCTCCTGATCGCAATACTCTAGCGGACACTCCGCTACCATCCGCCGCCATGAACGAACTCCAGACTCTCCGTTTCGAACTCACCGACGGCGTCGCCGCCTTCTTCGAGAAGCGGCGCGCAAGCTTCCGCGGCCGCTGAGGCCGGTTCAATGCTGAAGGGGCTCCCGATCCTGGTCGCGCTGGTCGCCGCCGCGGTCCAGGAACCGGGCGCCGGGCGGTATCCGGACATGCCGCCGGGCCGGCCGCCGGCTGTCGATGTGCCGGCCGCCGTCGCGGCGACGGAAGCCGAGATGAAGCCCTACCGGGAGCGGATCGTCGGCGTCAACGGCGACGGCGGTGAAACACAGCTCGACATGGCGCCGGCGCCGGGCGGCGAGTTCCTGCTCGGGAGCCCGGAAAGCGGGCCCGGGGGCGGCGAGCTGGAGTCCCCGAGGCGCCGGGTGCGGGTCGGTTCGTTCTGGATGGCGACGCACGAGACGACCTGGGACCTCTACCGCGTGTTCATGTTCGACACCGACCGCGGCGGCGACGAACCCGCAGCCGCCTGGGCCGACGCGGTGAGCAGACCCACACCGCCCTACCGGCCGATGGACTTCGGCATGGGCGTCGACGGGTTTCCGGCGATCTCGATGACCCAGTTCGCGGCCCGGCAGTTCACGAAGTGGCTGTCGATGAAAACCGGCCGCTTCTACCGGCTGCCGACCGAGGCCGAGTGGGAGTACGCCTGCCGCGCCGGCAGCGACACCGCGTGGTCGTTCGGCGACGACGAAGCGGAGATCGACCGCTTCGCCTGGCATGCCGGCAGCAGCGACCGCCGCTACAGGAAGGTCGCGCAGCTCGAACCGAACGCCTTGGGCCTCTTCGACCTGCACGGCAACGTGGCCGAATGGACCCTCGACGCCTACGCGGACTACGCCGCACTGGGCGAGGGCGAGCTTCTTGTCGACCCGATCGCCTGGCCGCAGAAGGAGTTTCCGCGCAGCGTCCGCGGCGGCTCGTGGCAAGACGAGCCGGCCGCCCTTCACTGTGCCGCCCGCCGCGGCTCCCAGCTCTCCTGGAAGCGGATGGACCCCCAGATCCCGCAAAGCGTCTGGTACCACACGAACGCCCGCTTCCTCGGCTTCCGCGTGGTGCGGCCGCTGACCGAACCCCCCGTGGAGGAGCAGGCGAAGCACTGGGCGCCGGACCTGGACTCCGTGCGCAGGATCGTCGACCGCCAGAGGCGCGGCGAGCGCGACTGAACTCGCTACTCGGGAACCTCGACCGCGAGCCGCAGCGTCGGGTGCGTCTCAGGCGCCACGATGGCGTTCAACACGGCGAAGGACAACTCGAAGTCCGAAGGGTTCTCCCCCGTCACGCTGAGTTCCACCGTTCCGTGCGGCGGCACGTGGATTGTGGCGCCGTGATCGTAGAAGCGCTGCGGGCCAACGCTCAGGAGATCGAACGACGCGTCGGAGCGGTTCGACAGCGTGACCGTCAGCACGCTGCCCTCGCGATACCTGACGTTCGACACCCTAAGGGACGCTTCGAGCAGGGGGACCACGACGTCCTCCCGCCCGATCAGTTCGTTGTCCTTCCATGCAGCCGTACGGTTCGCATGCAGCGCCTCCCGGATCGACTCCGCCGTCCGCTCCTCGGCCAATACCAGGGTCGCCGTTCGGTGCCCGCCGCCGTGGACGTCGTAGTCCCAGTCGATCAGACCGTGGACGTCACTGACGCCGAGAATGGCGAGGTCGTAGTCGAGGGCAATCTGGAGCGCTTCCGCCGAGAAGGTGTGTTCGTTCGCGACCTCGATCCCGTGAAGCAGTCCGTCCGCGATCAACCGGCGGTGCATGTCCGTGAGCCTGGCCACTCCGTCCGACCTCTGGCGAATCCAGTTGGGGTGATTCCAGAACACGAAGGCGTCCTGCCGGTTCGCCTCCTTGAACACCTCCATCACGTCGGCCTTGAGCAGCGCGTTCGCGTCGCTCAGAAAGACCGCGTTGACGTGGCCGGGCGGCATGTCCCGGGAGATCTCCGCGCCGTTGACCACGATCACCTCGGGAGCATCCGCGCCCGCGTACTCGGCCGCGACCGCGAACGAGCGATTGCGGTCAGGGTTCGGTACATCCGCGGCCCGGGGCTGGTGCTCCAGGTGTTCGGTCACGGCGAGCAGGGCAAGACCGTCCCGCTCAGACTCCTGGACCCGGATGACGGGCCATACCGACCCGTCCGAGAACACGGAATGGGTGTGCAGGTCGACGGCGAGCGTGTGGTAACCGCCCACATCCGGAAACTCGATGGCGCGGCTCTGCGCGATCGCCGGTGTAGCCGCTATTGCCCCGAGCAGGGACAGGGTTAGCGCCGCACCTGCCCCGCTCACCCGTTCGTTCATTCGATCGGGCTCGCCGGTGCCACCTCCACCTCCAGCCGCAGGGTCGGATGCGTCTCCGGCGCCACAATCGCGTTCAGCACCTCGAACGCCATCTCGAAGCTGGCGCGGGATTCGCCGCTGATCGCCAGGTCGAGGTCGCTGTGCGGCTCGACTCGCATCACCGAGGGCGGGCCGTTGAAACGGTGCCCGCTCACAACCCGCAGATCGAAGGCGGCGTCCGACACGTTGGAGAGCCTGATGTCGATCAGGTCGTCGCCCTCGCTGCGCTCGACCTTCGTCAGCAGGAGCGAGGCCTCGATCAGAGAGGTCAGCGCGTCCTCCCGGCCGATCAGCCAGTTGGCCATCCAGGCCACGGTGCGGTTCGCGTGGAGCGCCTGACGGATCGACTCCGCGCTCCGCTCCTCCGCGAACACCAGGGTCGCCGTCCGGTGGTCGCCCTCGTGGATGTCGTACTCCCACTCGATCAGGCCGTGGATGTCCGAGACGCCGAGGATCGCCAGATCGAGGTCCAGTGCGATCCGCAGGGCCTCGGCCGAGTAGAAGTCGCCGTTCGCCACCTCGATGCCGTGAAGCAACCCGTCGGCGACGAGACCTCGATGCATGTCGGTCAGCCGCGCCACGCCGTCCGGACGCTGCCGGGGCCAGTTCGGGTGATTCCAGAACACGAAGGCGTTCTGCCGGTTGGCCTCCTCGATCGCCTGCTGCGCTTCCCGCTCGCTCGCTTCCTGCTCCGCGGCCGTGGAGGGCCGGAGGCGAGTCATGTAGTCCACCTCGCCGATCTTCACCAAGAGCGCGTTCGCATCCGTGATGAACACGGCGTTCACGTGGCCCGGCGGCATGCTGCGGGTGATCTCCGCGCCGTTGACCACGATCACAGAGGTTCCCGCTTCCGCGGCGTACTCACTGGCGACGATGTAGGACCGGTTGCGGTCCGGGTGCGGGATGTCCTCCCGGCGCGGCTGGTACTCCAGGTGTTCGGTGACCGCCATCAACGTGAGCCCGTCCCGCTCGGACTCCTGCATGCGGATGACCGGCCACACCATCCCGTCCGAGAAGACGGAGTGCGTGTGCAGGTCGACTGTGAACGTGCGGTAGCCGTCGACGTCGGGGAACTCGATGGCTCGCTCCTGCGCCACCGCGACCGTCGCCGCCGCCAGGACTGCAATGGAGAGGCTGAGCTTCAAACTGGCCGGTCGATTCGTCATGTCCGTTCCTCGATTGGTTGGGAAGTCGCGGCCGAGGATAGCGGCGCCGACCCGGGTGGCGCGATCCGCGCGTCAAGAGACGGCGTTCGCGCTCCGGCGCCGCCACACATCGCTCGCCACCGCCAGCAGGATCGCGACGCCGGTGATGATGCGCTTGGTCGGCTCGGTGGCGCCGGCCTGGGCGAGGCCCGTCTGTAGCACGGTGATCACCAGCACGCCGAGGAGCGTACCGGTCACCGACCCGCGGCCGCCGAGCAGCGACGTCCCGCCGATCACAACCGCGGCGATGGCCGACAGCTCCATTCCGATCGCGGCGTTCGGATCCGCCGACTGCAGATAGCCGACCTGGCAGAGGCCGGCGGCGCCGGCCAGGAGACCCGCAAGCGTGAACACTGCGAACTGCACCCGGGCGGGCCGGACGCCGCAGCGGTGAAGCGCCGTCCGATTGCCGCCGACCGCAAAGACCCACCGCCCGAAGGAGGTGCGCGAGAGAACGAACTGCAACGCCGCGACCAGAGCGAGCGAGCCGAGGAAGGCGGCGGAAAGCCCGAGGACCGGCGTCGACACGCCGAGCACCGCCACCCGGTCGCCCAGGTAGCTGGTCTTTGAGTCAGTGACCAGGTAGGTCGAGCCGCGAGCGATCTCCAGCATGCCGAGCGTGACCAGAAAGGACGGGATCGACCAGCGGGCAACCAGGACGCCGTTGATCGCGCCGCACAAGCCGCCGACGGCGAGAGCAGCCAGGGCCGCCACCAGCAAGGGGAACCCCTGATCCACGGTCAGGACGCCCAGCACGGCCGCGGCCAGGGCCAGCACCGACCCGACCGAGAGATCGATGCCGCCCGCGATCAGCACCAGGGTCAGGCCTGCCGACGCAACGACCAGAGGCGGCAACTGGTTCGCCAGGGTGCGGAACGTCAGCACGCTCCAGAAGTGATCGGTGACCAGACCGAACGCGACGCAAAGGGTCAACAGGACGAGCACCAGTCCGCCCCTGTAGCCCAGGACGAACCGCGGAAGAGCCAAACCGGATCCCGGCGCCGGCCCCCGGGAACCCGTCGTCATCAGCCGCCGGGCGCCGCGATCACGTCGACCGGGGTCTGACGATCCTGGGCTTCGCCGCCGCCCAGGATCTCGAGCGCCGCCTCGATCCCGAACACCGCGAGTCGATCGGCGTGCTGGTCGGCCGTGGCGAGGATCTCGCCCCGCTCCACGAGTTCCGCTACCGCGTCGATGTGGTCGAAACCGACGATCAGCACGTCCTCACGGCCGCTCTGCCGGCGCGCCGCCAGCGCTCCGAGCGCCATTTGATCGTTGGCGCACAGGAGCGCCCGTAACTCGGGGTGCTCTCGCAGCATGGCGGCCGCGACGACGTTCGCCTGCGCCTGCTCCCAACCGCCGCTCTGGACATCGACGATCTCGGCGCCGGCCGCGTTCATCGCCTCCTCGAAGCCGGCCTGGCGTTGCTGGGCGTTGAAGGCGGTGGGTATGCCGCCGATGATCGCCACCCGATCACCGGGCTCCAAGCGGGCGACTAGCACTTCGCCGACCCGCCGGGCGCCGTCCCGGTTGTCCGGGCCCACGAACGGCGCCTGGAGCCCTGCCTCCGCCGCCACGTCCGTGTCGAGGCGGTTGTCGATGTTGACGATCACGACGCCGGCCGCCTGGGCGCGTGCCAGAGCCGGCGCCAGGGCCTTCGAATCCGCCGGCGCAATGACGATCGCGTCGCTGCCCGAAGCGACCATCTGCTCGACCAGGGCGACCTGCTGCGCCAGGTCGCTCTCGTTGCGGGTGCCGTTGACGACCAGATCGTAGTCGCCGGCATTGGCCTCGTGATGGGCCCGGGCGCCCTCGGCCATCGTCTCGAAGAACTCGTTCGCCAGGGACTTCATGACCAGGGCGATCCGGGGTCGGGCTGCGTCTTCCGAGGCGGGCGTGTCGCTGGCGGAACCGCCGCAACCGGCGAATGCGAGCACGGCGACGGCGAGGAGGACAAGGAGTGCGTCACGAAGTCTGGTGTTTGCCATGGCGAGGTACAGCGTACTGGAAGGATCTGCCGCCTACGGCGGAAGCCGGAACTGGGTGCGCCGACGTCCTCGCCGGCTTCTGAGACAGGACGCGCCGCGAAGCGGCGACCACTAGCCGATCGCGAGCCCAACTGCTTCACCGAAGATCGCCAGCCCGCCCTCCGCCGCCGCACGATCCGCCGCCGGCGGCTGCGCCCCATCCGCCTCATAGCGCAGCGCCAGCACCTCGAGCCGGCCCTGCCGCCGGTGCGCCTTCAGGTCGTAGCGGGCGACCAGCCGGTCGCCGGCCAGCACCGGCAAGCAGTAGTAGCCGTAACGGCGTTTCGAAGCCGGCTTGAAGATCTCCAGGATCTGGTCGAAGTCGAACAGTTGCGCCACCCGCTTCCGGTCCCAGAGCACCGGGTCGAAGGGCGACAGGAGGACGCCCCGTTCGGGAGACGGGCGCACCCGACGCAGGCGGGCAGCGAGCTCCAGGTCGGGCGCGCGCACCCAGCCCGGCCGGCGGCCTCCCTCCGCGTCGATCAGGTCGCACGGCGCGGCCTCGCCCGCCGACGCCAGGTCGTGGAGGGCAGCCCCGATCTGAGGCCGCACGTTCTTCAGCCGCCAAGTGTCGGCGAGGGTGCCGATCGTCGCCCAGCCGTGACCTTGGAGCGCCCGCAGGATCAGCGCTCGCAAAGACTCCTCGAGGCTCCATTCCTGCTTCCGCCACTGCTCGGGAATGACTCGCTCGGCAAGATCGAACGTGCGCTGGAAGTTCCGGCGCGAACGGATCGCGAGCTGGCCCGTCGACCACAGCGAGTAGGCGACCCACCGATCCCGTTTCGAGCGCCAGACCTCGCCCAGCATCGGCCCTTCGAGGTCGAGCGACCGCATCGGACCCTCGGTCTCGACACGCCGCAGGATGGCCTTCGCAACATCCGGGTGTTCACGTATCGCGCGGCTGGCCCTTCCGCTCAGATACTCCTTGCGCCGAAAGGCGAACGCCGGGTAGAGGTCGATCGGGATCCAGCTCGCCTCGTGGCCCCAGTATTCGAAGATCGGCGCCCCCGGCTGCAGGAGTTCTTCGGGCAAGTCCCGGTCGATTCCCGGCCACCGAGACAGCGGCACGATGGCATGACTGCGGGCCCCGGCGATCGACACCGTGTCGAGCTGCAGGTAGCCGAAGCGCTCGATCAGGGCGAAGAGCGCACGCCGGGCGCGCAAGCCGCGGCCGCCAGCCGAACGCGGCAGCCCGGTCCACTCCGGCTTCAGCAGCCCCGCCCGCGCCAGCGCCAGACGGCGGGCGTCGCGGACGGTGATCTCGGCAGGAGCGCGGCCCGTCACTGACCGTTGCCCAGCGAACCCGCCCGTTCCGCAAGCTCCGCGACGCCGCGGTAGTACTCGGCGTCCCGGGCCAGGTCCTCCCGGTTCACCAGCATCGGGTTGTCCTGCAGTCCACGCAGCCAGGCGTGGTAGGCGAGGCCGGCCTTGTAGTGGCGGGTCGGCGGCTGGAAGATGTGCTGCGCAAGTTCTTCCGCGGGCGCCATCAGCCGCCGGTACGTGTCGACATCGCCGGCGCCCAGCGCGAGAAGGGCCTTTGCCGCCGGCTCGGCGACCGCGTCGAAAGCGCCGAGCAGGGCATGACTGAAGTCACCCACCTGCACCGTCCACCCGTTCAGGTCGAACGAGGCGCCGCTCACGCTCGCCCCGGACCCCGCGTCGCCCTCCAGCAAGCGGGCGAAGTGGACGTCGTCTCCCGTCAGCACGATCTGACCGCGCGGCGCGATCTGCCTACGGATGCGGACTTCGAATTCCTCATCGAGCAACGACAGCTTGACCCCGCGCACCTTCTCCGGATCGTGGGCCAGGATGCGGTCCAGACTGTCGCCCGGGAAGTAGCCGCGCATCGCCGGGTGGAACATCTCTCCCAGCCAGTGGAGGAAGAGCGGGCCGCTGAGTTGATCGACGATCGAGGTGTAGACCTCGATGTAGACCGCTTCGCCGGCGCCGGTCTCGGGCAACCGCGGCATGGGCAGCAGGACCGGAATGCCGCCGTGGCCACGGATGAACTCAGCCTGCTCGACGACCGCGTCGATCAGTTCGGCGTCGCTCCCGACCGAGTCGACCTGGTCGCTACCGGCGCCCGCGACGAAGCCGTTCCCGAGGTCGAGCGAAGCGCTCAGCTCGATCAACCGCCGCGCGCTCGGCCAGCCGATCTCGAACCGCTGGGCCGTGTCCATCGCCTCAGCGACGCCGAAACCGAGCGAATCGACCCACCTGCGGAGGCCAGCCGTGGCCTCCCAGTCGATCCACTCCTCGATCTCTTCCGGCGCGCCCGGACGGTCGACCGAGTGCCCGGCCTCCGCGTAGTCGTGCCGAACGACGACGTGCAGCGCGGCGTAGCAGAGCCGCGGCAACGACGGATCGGTATGCGAGGCGGCGCTCACGAGGCCGCCGCCTCGCGCTTGATTTCCTTGATCCGGGCAAACTCGGGGCTCTGCCGGTAGTGCTCGTCCAGCGGGTAGCAGCCGCTGACCATGTTGTTGCGCGGTCCCGTGGTGCAGTCGCTGAACGTCCGGCAGATACGCCGGCGCTCAAGTGATCGCCCCGCCAGAACGTCCGCCGGTAGACCCGGGTAGGCCAGGACCATCCGGCCCAGGCCCACGAAGTCGACGTGGCCGGCGCCGACCTCGGCTTCGGCGACATGGGGCAACCAGTCCTGCAGGTAGCTGTAGCCGGTCCCCACCAGGGGCAGTCGCGGGAACGCGGCGCGCACCGTGCGCACCGCGGCGAGCTGACAAAGCACCGAGCGCAGTGGATCCTCGGGTGGCTGATAGCCGTCGGACGCCGGGTACGCGGCCGGCCGCGATAGGTGCGGACAACTGTAAGGCGAACCCATCGTCACGTTGACGATCTCGACCCCGGCCTCGACCAGGCGCCCGATGTAGCGGATCGCCTCGGCGCAGGTCGGTTCGGGCAGGGCGCAGTTCGAGGGATGGACGCCGAAGGCGAGATCGGCGGGGCCCGGACCTGACGCATCGCTGTCGGCGAAGGCGCCCACATCGGGCATGCCCACACCGGCGCCGTCGGCCACGAACGGCGCCACCTCGCCGACCGACAACCGCACCCCGATGCCGAGACCCGGGCACGCGGAGCGCACCGCCGCGATGATCTGGAGCGGCAACCGCACCCGGTTCTCGAACGAGCCGCCGTAAGGCCCCGGCCGGGTCCGCGCGCCGAGCAGCTCGTGCAGAAGGTAGCCGTGGCAGCACTTGATGTCGACGAAGTCGTAGCCGGCCCTCTCGGCACAACGCGCGGCGCGCACGTAGGAGCCGGCAATCTCCTCCAACTGTTCGTCGCTCACCAAGGGGCGCTTCGCGGCCTCGCCGAGCCGCGCGTCCAGCACAGGGTGAACCTGCGCCCGCAGCGGCCGCGGCAGAGACGGCGGCGGGTCGGGCCGCGACAGCCGGCCGGAATGGGTCAGCTGCAGGCCGATCACCGGTCGGTCGCCGCCTACTCCACTCTCCTCATGTCCCGCCAGGACTTCCCGGCGGAGCGCCTGGAGCCACGCGACGCACTCGTCAAGCCGACTCCGGTCAATGTGGAGCTGGTTCGGGTTGGCACGCCCCTCGGGAACCACCGCCACCGCCTCGCCGCCCCAGATCAGCTTCGCCCCGCTCAAGCCGAACCGCCGCCAGCGCCTCCGCGTCAGGTCGCTCGGGCTGCCATCACGATTGCCGTCCCAGCCCTCCATCGGATGGACCGCGAACCGGTTACCAGCTTCGCGGCCGAACACGGTAAGGGGTTGCGCCAGCGGCCCCTCAGCGCCGAGGAGCTCTTCGCCACAGTCGAACGCCGGGTCGAGGCTGCGCAGGTGCTCCCGAAAGGCCTCGACGGTGCGATGGTGGCCCGGAGGCGTGTAGCGTCGGCTCACCAAGTCACGGGTCCGTTCGGGCGTCCGTCCGAGGCATCAAGCACCCGTCGAGTACAGCGCCTTCTGCGGGCCGTCACTCGACTTCGGCTCTCGGCGCATCTCGTCCGGAACCGGCGGCAGGTCCCGGGCCTCGATGCAATCGCCGGTGACTATCTCGTCCAGAAGTCGGCGCTGTTCCGGATAGGTCTCGAGCGTCGCCTCCAGGACATGCAGGAGATCGAGTAACTCAGTCGTGAACTCGTCCGTCCAGCGCTCTGGCCGAACGTCGTCCAACGGCGAGGACTTCCTTCCCGCGCCCTTCCTCATGCGGTAGTCGAGCCAGGACTGAAGCACCTTCAATCCCGACACCTCAAACCCATAGACCTCCAGCGAAACTGGTGCGAATGCTCCGTCGCCTACCCGCAGAGTCTTCGTCTCCTCGTTGTAGCTGTACGAATCTGGATAGTCACTAGCCGCAGCCTGCACGGCCTCGCGACACCGAGCTTCCCCGTCGATCCGCCCCGGGCCGGTCGCTGGCTCGAATCGTTCACCGAAGGTGTGAAGCCAGAGCAGATTGCGGCCAAGATCCGCCACCTGCCGAAACAGCCGAACGTCTTTAGTCATAGGAACGCGGACTTCGCAAGTGCCGAGTTCGTCGAAGAAGCGACGGACGAAGCTAGGCTCGGCCAGGACGCCGTACACGTAGGCAGCGAAGTCCTCAACGGAAACGCGTTCCCCAAACAGACCCTGCAGGACGTCCAACAGGCCGGGCAGGAGGTTCTGCTCGGTGCCGTCCGGCGAGCGGAAGAGAGGAAGGACGTCTTTTGCGCCGTAGGAGCCCCTGAAGAAATGAAGATCGGGCGGGCCAGAGGAGGCCGTAAGCGCCGGGCCGCAGCCCAGCGGGTGGCTAAGAAAGCTGACGAAGTAGATCTGCCGTGGGCCGTGAGATCGCCACAGGCCCGGCCGCGCGTAGGTCATCACCCGGTTGTCAACGATCACCCATTGACGATCAAAGGACCTGTAAGAGTACCGATCAAGCCTCGGCGGAGGAGCGTCTGCGGGCAACCGAGCAATCGGCGTTGCGTCCTGATCGCCGGCCGACCAGGTGCTGTGGTAGCTGCCCGACGCCTTCCTGTCGCGGTCTTCCCGGAACGCCGTGGCTCGATCGGAGGAAGCCAGAAGTCCCCGCCATCGCATCTCCAGCGTCCGTCGATCTGGAGCGATCGGCCACGTCCGCTTCAGTTGCACGCCCGAGTGCTGCCAAGGCATGAGGTCCGTCAACAGTGGCCACGTAAAGTAGCGGCCCTTGCCTGCTGGCAGAAAGGGCGCCTGCCAACCGTCGGGACAGTCCTCCCAGGAAACGGCGTTGAAGCCGCCCAGGTCCTCCAGCGTCTTCAACTTCTCCGCGCGTGTTCCCCTGACCCGTGCGTACCGAACGCGACTAGGTACGTCGCCAAGCCGGCCCGAGCGGAAGAGGACCGCGATCGCCACGGGCGTCTGAATGGCGAAGACGTTCTCCTCTCTGCGAGTGCCCCGGCCCTCGCCCCCGATGTCGAGAATCCAGATCTCGTCGCAAAGCCGTCTCATGTGTTCGCGCACACCCACGAAGGCGTCCCCAAACAGGTAGCTCGAGGCGGTGATGAAACTGACAATCCCCGGTCCCGGCGCCGCCTCCTGCTCAAATACCTTCCACAAGGCCCAGCGCCAGAAGTACACGTAGGAGTTGTAGAGGTTCTTGAGGTCGCCCCCGTGTCCGGCAGCATTTGCAGGCTTCGTGAAGGCAGCCAGCAACGAATCGCTCTGCCGACGCTCCAGTCTGGCTTCTGGGGAAAGGGTCTTGAACCGCTCGGTTTCCGGCAGAGGATCTCCGAAGCGCACCCAGCCACCAACCGCCGCAAGGTGGTCCTGCCGGCTCGAATCCACGGCCGCGTGACGGTGGTATGGCGGATTCCCGATGCACACGAGAACCGGCACATTCTTCTTGACCTCCACCGCCCGACTTCGTTGATCGGCAATGGGCTGAAGCATGAGGCCCAACTGCGCCGGTTCGGCGTCTGGGCTGTCCAGCGTGTCCGCCAAGTAGACACCAGTGCCCTCCACCGGCAAGTCGGCACCACGGTCACGAAGCGCGCGGCTGGTTCGAAGCTCAGAGACTGCATACGGACCGACCATGATCTCGAAGCCGTGGAGCCTCCGGGCAAGCTCCCGTGCTTGGTCCTGGACAGCACCCGGTCCCTGCTCCGCTTCGACCCGATCCAACGCATGCTCGATCACGCCCAGAAGGTAGGTACCTGTACCCGCAGCCGGATCAAGTGTGATGACGTCAGAGTTCGCGAACCCGAGCCGCCGACCGAGCTGCTTCGTCAGCAAGTCGTCTACAAGTCGAACCTGCGCTCGGACGACTTCGACCGGCGTGTAGTACACCCCTGCCTGCTTCTTTAGCTTGGGGTCGTAGGCGCCTAGAAAGTCCTCGTAGAAATGGAGCCAGGGGTCTTCGGGGCCGCCAAGTGTTCCCGGAGGCACGACGCCGATGACCCGCATCAGCAGGTCGAGCGCGGCCCCGATCTCACGCCGGACCTGAGAGTCCGTCAGGAAACGCAGTGCCCGAGCCATCAGGTTGTGCCCGGCATCCAGCGCCGCCTCCGCCCGAGGAAGACTCAGTGGCTCTGCCCCCAAACTGCGTCCAAGCAGCAGAGCAAAAGCCACAGTCTGGGCGTACGCATCGGCAAACTGCTCGTCGGAGGCTTCGGGGAATAGAAGATGACGCCAATCCCGTGCAGCGGCGTGTATCGGAGATTCCGGCCTCGTGAGCGCCTCTGCTACCTCATTGCGGAGCAGACGGCAAAGTGGAGCAAGTACTTCGGCGAAGCCCTTGAGATCGACCGTCCCGCCCTCAATCAGCGGCAGAATCGGTTGCCACTCCAGGAAGTCGCGGACAACGGCTTCAAGACGCGCACCGTCCCGCGGTCCGACGGCCCCCTTGCCGTCTTCATCGACCGCGCCGGCGAGACGCACGACGCCCCGAACCCGCTTGCCGTCTCGATAGAGCGCCCACTCGTTGCCGTCCGTGTAGAGGACGTTCGGCAGATTCGAGAAACGCTTGAACTGCTCCTTGTCACGCCCGGTGAAGCGCGTGGCGACCGCCCCCGTTCCAGGCTTCTTGAGCTCGACATGGCCGATCAAAAGCCCATTCTTGGAAACCGCGTAGTCGGGGCGACCCAAGCGCCCTTCTGACACCTCGCCGGTGCAAGTGACCGTCCAACCCCACGCCGCACCAAGATGCCTGAAGAACTCCTCAAACGGAGCACGAAGCTGATCCTCCGGTGCCCCTTGCACCACCGCCGTGCTCTTTGATGTGACCGCCTCGGCGAAGCGTACGAGGCCCTCTCGGACCAGATCCTCCTTCTTCATGCCCTAGAGTGCCCTCTGACGCAGCCGAAGCTAGCAGGATCGCACTGGCCAAGCGGATACTGACTCTGCGTGTGGTCCGCTGATACTCTTGGACCAGCGAGGACAGCCACGGGCTAGAATGTCCATCTAGGCCTCGTTCGCCCCAACGGATCGGGAGGCTCCATGTCCGAACCGATGACCAAGACCGCCCTCACGGACACATATTGCGCGACGATGGAAGAGGTCGTCGATGAACTCCGCCGCCGCAGAGAAGCGCGGAAGCCGGGCGACCTCGTCATCACTCGCTACGAGAAAGCACGGTACGGCAACGGGTTCCGTATCTACAGCGTGCCCGCTGAGTTGCTCGTCGAACAGATGATGAACCCGTCGCCCAGGACGCGGAAGCGACGCCTGTTCGCCGGGGAGTAGCATGTCGAGCACCGGACAGGAAGACCCGCCTCAGCGGCAGAGCGGCAAGTTGGCCCGGAGAGAAGCGGCGCCCGGCACCCAGATAGAGCTCTGGCCGGAGATGCTCCAGCTCGAACGGGAGCGAATCGAGAGCCATGATCGGCGGACCGAGGTCCTCTCGCAGATGGTGGCAGCCGATGACGCCGCAGACCAAAGGCTCTTCGAGTTCCAGCTTGAGAAGATGCGAAGAGACGATGCGGACCGAAGTGATCGGCGGACGTTCGGCATGCGGCTGATCTGGGCTCTCTTTGGGGGAGCCCTTCTGCTGGTAGGCGCCTCCCTCCTGCTTATCGCCTTCGGCGACGAGGGCCAGCGCACGGCGGCTACCTACCTACTCGCGGTACTCTTGACCATGGGTGGTGGCTATGGGCTGATCGCGGCGCTTACGCGCGGTGTCGGCCGCTTCCTGCGCCCGTGACGACGGGTCGATCTCCCGATCGCGCTGCAAGGAGGCATCGCCCAAAACGACCATGCAGTACAAGGGCTACCTGGGCAAGGCAGAAAGCGAAGACGACGAGTTCTGCGGCGTCGTCGTCAATCTCCACCGCGACCACGTGGACTTTCGCGGTCGGACGATCGACGATGTCCGCGAGGCCTTTCACAACTCGGTCGACTTCTACCTGAAGGGCTGCGAGGAAGACGGCGAAGAACCAGAGAGGCCCTTCTCGGGCCGATTCGTCGTCCGCCTACCTCCGGCGACGCACCGTCGAGCCAGCACTCTCTCTCGAATCGAGAACCGGAGCCTGAATGCGGTCGTGGCCGACGCGATCGAGACCTACCTGACCGACCGCGGCCTGTAGCCGGTCCCTACAGGCCGCCTCCCGAGGCCTCGGCAGGCCGCCAGGGCTCCGGCCCCCCCGGCAGGGCGCGCAGGAAATCCGCTCCCACGACGCCGTACCAGGCGTGGAGCCGCGCCCGCATCTCCGCGACGCGGTCGGGCTGCTCGGCAGCCAGGTCGTTCCGTTCGCCCTCGTCGGCTTCCAGGTCATAGAGATGGACCTGGCCGTCCTCGTAGCGCTCGAGCAGCTTGTAGCGGCCACGAGCTATCCCGCCGCCCGGGAAGCCGCCCTGGTGGCCGTAGTGGGGGTAGTGCCAGAACAGGTCTCGTTCCCCGGCCGAAGCGGTCGCCGTTTCGGCGACCTCGCCGCCGCGCAGCACGTCGAGGAAGCTCACGCCGTCGATCTCGACCTCGGGAAACGGGTCGATCCCTGCAGCTTCGAGCAGGGTCGGATAGAAGTCCGTGCTGATGACAGGCGCCTCTGTCACGCCGCCCGCCGGCGCCACGGCCGGCCACCGGACGATCATCGGCTCACGGATGCCGCCCTCGTACAGCCAGCCCTTGCCGCCCCGGAGCGGCAGGTTCGAGGTCGGGAACATCTCGGACGTAGACAGGCCGCCGTTGTCCGAGAAGAAGACGACGATCGTGTTCTCGGCCAGGTCCAGAGCGTCGAGGCGGTCGAGGATGCGACCGACGCTCGTATCCAGGCTCTCCACCATCGCCGCGTAGACGGGGTGGTTCTGGACCTCGCGAACACGGCGCGGCTCGTCGCGAGGCCAGATCTGCTCCTCGAACCCCAGGTCGTCGGGATCGGCCGGCGCCCCCGGTTCGACACCGGCCTTCGCCGCGTACTTCGCGATCAGGTCGGCCGGAACCTGCAGCGGCGTGTGGACGGTGTAGTACGAGAGGTAGAGCAGGAAGGGCCTGCCTTCCTCGTCCGCCGCGTAGCCATCGAGCAGGTCCAGCGCCTCGTCGGTCAGCCGTTCGGTGAGGTACTCGCCCTCGGGCCCGTCCTCGAGCCTCGGGTTCGAGTAGGGCGAGAAGTAGCTACTGGGCCTCCCCCGAACGTAGCCGCCGACGTTCACGTCGAAACCCTGTGCCTCCGGCCAGAACTCCTCCGTCGGCCCCAGGTGCCACTTGCCGAGGAAGGCCGTGTTGTAGTCGCCGTCCCGCAAGGCCTCGGCAAGCGTGTACTCCTCGACCGGCATCCAGTCGTTCAGCGGCGCCGGCGCGAAGTTCTCCACGCGGCGGCCGGGGAACCAGTTCGTAGCTCCCACCCGGGTCGGGTAGCGACCCGTCATGATGCTGAACCGCGTGGGACTGCACACCGGGTTCGCGGCGTAGCCGCGGTTGAAGCGCACGCCGCCGACCGCCAACCGGTCGATGTTCGGGGTCTCGTAGAACGTGTCGGGATTGAAGGCGCCGACGTCCATGACCCCGAGATCGTCGACCAGGAGGAAGACGATGTTCGGCGGTTCCGCGGGCAGTTCTCCGGATCCGCCGTCGTCGACCGGACCCGTGCAGGCAAAGGCCACCATCGTCGACGCCGCCAGACTCCAGACCCTGCCACTGGTGCTCATCGGTCAAAGCCTACCGCCAGCATCGAACCGGGGCCGTGCCAGCAGCTACGGGCCGCTCGGCGATCGCACCGGTAGCTGCCAGGGTTCCGGGCCGTCCGGCAGGGCACTCAGGAACTCGGCGCCGACTTGGCCGTACCAGGCGTGGAGCCGCGCCCGCATCTCGGCGACCTGCCCGGGTTGCCTCGGCAGCCAGGTCGTTCCCTTCGCCGACATCGGCGTCCAGGTCGTAGAGGTGGACCTGGCCGTCCTCGTAGCGCTCGATCAGTTTGTACCGGCCGCGTGCGATCGCGCCGCCCGGGAAACCGCCCTGATTCGCATAGTGGGGGTAGTGCCAGAACAGATCCCGCTCCGCGGCCTCCGCGACGCGGGCTGCGCCCCCTTCTCCACCACGCAACACATCGAGGAAGCTCCTGCCGTCGATTTCGATCTCGGGCCGAAGGTCAACACCCGCCGCCTCCAGCACGGTCGGGTAGAAGTCCGTGCTGATGACCGGCGCCGCGGTCACGCCGCCAGCGGCCGCGACGGCCGGCCAGCGAACGATCATGGGCTCCCGGATGCCACCCTCGTACAGCCAGCCCTTGCCGCCCCGTAGCGGCAGGTTCGAGGTCGGTCTCCCGTCCGCCGTCGACAAGCCGCCGTTGTCGGAGAAGAAGACGACGATCGTGTTCTCGGCCAGATCGAGAGAGTCGAGACGGTCGAGGACACGGCCGACGCTCGTATCCAGAGTCTCGACCATCGCCGCGTAGACGGCATGGTTCTGGACCTCGCGGAC
Organism: Candidatus Multivorans sp.; assembly: GCA_965238135.1. Lineage (GTDB taxonomy): Bacteria > Acidobacteriota > Thermoanaerobaculia > Multivoradales > Multivoraceae > Multivorans. The sequence continues at coordinate 2,418,007 of OZ250177.1, forward strand.
CCGCCGCGGCTCGTCCCGCGGCCAGACCTGTTCCTCGTCGCCGAAGTCGTCCGGGTTGGCAGGCGATCCCGGCTCGACGCCGGCCTTGGCCGCGTACTTCGCGATCAACTCCGCCGGCGCCTGCAGCGGCGTATGGACAGTGTAGTAGGCCAGGTAGAGCAGGAAGGGACGGTCCTCGTCATCGGCCGCATAGCCGTCGATGAGGCTCAGCGCTTCGTCGGTCAGCCGCGCGCCGGCCGCCGCCAGCCGGTCGATGTTCGGAGTCTCGTAGAAGGTGTCGGGGTTGAACGCGCCGATGTCCATGGCGCCCAGGTCGTCGACCAGCAGGAAGACGATGTTCGGGGGCTCGGCGGGCGGGCCGGCAGGTGCTGTGGCGCCACCGCCGCCAGCGGCACAGGCCAGCACGCAAAGGGCAAGCCCCACCACGCTCCCCGCCGTGGCGCTACGGTTCAGGAAGCCTAGCCTGCACGCGACCTCCCGTCCCGTCGATGGCGGCGCTAGCGCCGTCAAACCCGTCGTAGACTCCGTGTTTGACCCCAGCCCCTACCTCACTATGACGCTGCACCGCACAACTCACTTCGTGTCGTTCTGCGGCGCAGCCTCCTAGAATCGGGAACCGCCAGACGGCTGAGCCGTCGCATCGACAGGGAGAAGACCATGTCCTCGATCACGCGCCGTGTATTCCTCGGCTCAACCGCCGCCGCGGCCGTCACCACGCTCGGTTGCCGCCCATCGGCCGGCGCCGCGAGCCCGAACCAGCAGCTTCGCGTCGCCGTGGTCGGACTGCGAGGGCGCGGCAACGACCACCTCAACCAGTTCGTCAAGCTGCCGGGCGTGGAGCTCGCCGCCCTCTGCGACGTCGACCGCAACGTTCTGGAAGCCGCGAAGGCGAGGGCGATCGAGGCCGGCGCGACCGACCCGATGACGATCGTCGACTACCGGGAGCTCCTGGAACGCGACGACATCGACGCGGTGTCCATCGCCACCCCGAACCACTGGCACGCGCTGCAGGCGGTGTGGGCCTGCCAGGCAGGCAAGGACGTCTACCTGGAAAAGCCGGTCTCTCACAACGTCTGGGAGGGTCGACAGATCGTCCACGCGGCGGCGAAGTACGACCGGATCGTCCAGACCGGCACCCAGATCCGCTCCTCGCCTTCGATCCAGGACGCCCTGGCCTGGGTCAACGAGGGTCACCTGGGCGAGATCCAGCTCGCCCGCGGCCTCTGCTACAAGCCGAGGCAGAGCATCGGCCGGGTCGAGGGCGCCCAGGAGGTCGATCCCGCGGTCGACTACGACCTGTGGTGCGGTCCGGCGCCGAAGAAGCCCCTGATGCGCGAGCGCCTGCACTACGACTGGCACTGGGTCTTCGACACCGGCAACGGCGACCTGGGCAACCAGGGCATCCACCAGATGGACATCGCGCGCTGGGCCCTCGGCGAAAGCGCCCTGCCGCCGCGCACGATCAGCGTCGGCGGCCGCTTCGGCTACGTCGACGACGGCAACACCCCGAACACCCAGTTCGTGTACCACGACTACGACCGGGCGCCCCTGCTGTTCGAGGTCCGCGGGCTGCCGCGCGACGCCGAGGCTCAGGCCGGCGAGTGGCGCAAGGGCATGGACGACTACCTCGGCGCCAGCATCGGCGTCATCGTCCACTGCGAGGGCGGCTACCTGCAGATCCCGAGCTACACCGAGGCCACCGCGTACGACGCGAAGGGCAAGAAGCTCGAATCGTGGAAGGGCGGCGGTAACCACTACGCCAACTTCGTCGACGCGGTACACAGCCGGCGGGGCGATGACCTGACCGCCTCGATCGAGGACGGCCACCTCTCGAGCGCCCTCTGCCACCTGGGCAACGTGTCGTACATGCGGGGCCAGGCTGGCGGGCCAGCCACGGTGTCGAAGATCGCCTCCAAGCTCCGCAACGCGGGCGACACGGCGGACCGGTTCCTCGACCACTTGGCCCGCAACGGCGTCGACCCCGAGATCGAACAGCCGATCGTCGGCCCGTGGCTCACGATCGACCCCGACTCGGAGCAGATCGAGGGCGACGAGCAGGCGAACCGGCTCCTGACCCGCGAGTACCGCGAACCGTTCGTGGTCCCCGAAGTCGTCTGATGGGCAGGATTCGTATCGGCCGTTGCGCAGCCTCGGCCGCGCTCGTCGCACTGCTCATCGTCGCCGGCGCGACCGGGATCCAAGCCCAGTCCGGCACCCCCGACGGCTACGAACTCGTCTACTCCCAGGACTTCGCCGACGCCTCGGCACTCGACGACTTCACCTTCAGCGACAAGCGGGCCTGGAAGTACGGCAGCGAAGGAGGCCGCGGCTACCTCGACCTTGTAGGCGGCAGCAAGTACAAGCCGAAGCACCGCTCACCGCTCAACATCGCCCTGATCGACGATCTCCTGCTCGCCGACTTCGTCCTCGAGGCCGAGGCCTGGCAGACCGGCCGCGAGTACGGCCACCGCGACCTCAGCCACTTCTTCGGCTTCGAGGGTCCGAACCGCTACTACTACGCGCACTTGGCAACCGAACCGGACGAGCGAGCACACAACATCTTCCTGGTCGACAACGCCGACCGCGCACCGATGGGCGCCATCCCCGACGCAGGCGTCGACTGGGGCAAGGGCTGGAAGCAGGTGCGCGTCGAACGCCGCGACGGCTCGCTCCGCGTCTACTTCGACGGCGAGAACGAGCCGACCGTCTCAACCGACCGCGACCCGCTCGGCTGGGGCCGTGTCGGCTTCGGCTCGTTCGACGACTCAGGGCGCTTCAGCAAGGTGCGGATCTGGGCGCCGGAGAAGCGGACACCGAACAGGGCGGCGTTCAAGTAGCGACCCAGTGGCGCCAACGAGGCCCATGAGCGCGATCCGGCGGGTCGTCTGGGAATCGGACAGCCGGGCCGGCCGTGTGCCGAGCTGCTCCCACCTCTTGCGAGAGCGAGACGAAGAGCGGCCAACGCTAACCCGGTCGCAGGACTGCCCGAAACCGCGCCTGCGTCAACCCAGGCGTATAGGTTCCGTCGTCTTGACCCATTCGCATATGCCGATGTATCGTCTAAGCTGATCTACGAAACGGGGGCTTACCCGATGGCAGTCGCGACTAGCGAGCGCAGAATCGTCCAGATGCGGGAGGTGCTGAATCTCCTCGTCACACAGCACGGCGAGACGCGAGAACGACTCGTTCGGATTGAGGAGAAGGTCGACATACTCGTCGACCATGTCGCGGAGACCAAGGAAGATGTCGCGGAGACCAAGGAAGATGTCGCGGAGATCAAGCGGCTACTGGAGCAATTTCAGCCGCAGGGCTAGGCTGACACGCTGCCTACACAGGCGGGCAACCCCCTGCTCTAGTGTTCGCCTACGACAGACGCAACTCTTGGCCTTGCAACGACAGTTTGCCTTCCGAGACCAACTGTCTCGCGTTCTCAGAGACGCACCTGCGCATATCGGCGCTCGTCGACTTGAAGCCCAGAGCGCGAGCCACCTCGACTGCGCAGTCCCTCTCGGTGATGCCGACGTTGCGCTCGACTGCCTGTACGATCGCCGCCTGGACTTCCCGTGGCGGAAGCATGTCGACTTTGCGCAGCGTCGAGGAAGAAACATCGCTCCGATCGCGGACCCTGACGGCGCGACCTTCGTAGGGCAGGAGGAACTTGCCCGCCGACGTTCCCGAGTAGCGAAGGCTGCCGTCGCGGAGCGCGACGGTAGCGGCGCGCTCCACCGTGGACCTGATGCGGCTTCCGGCGCGCTTGTACCCCCAAAGGCGGCTGAGCCGACGTCCCACTTCGTCCAAGTGGATCGGCCCTTCGATCTTGACGATGCGAACAACGTGGCGGGCCACCGTTTCGAGCGGAGCTTCGTGAAGCTCGAAGATCCCGGCATCTGGAACCGCGAAGGCCGCCTCTTGGTACAGAACTCGCTCGGGCTCAAGATCCGCCGGCCGGGCCTCCCGCTCCACCGGAGGCCGTTGAAGGGCCTGGACGGGAACGCTCTTCGAGCCACGGCTCAAGCGAGCCCTTTCAATGGCTTCGAGGAGCTTTCGCACTTCGACATCCCGGTTGTAGAACCAGTCGGTGCTCCAGATGCGATGGAACTTCCACCCCTTCTGCTCAAGTACCGCCTGACGAAGGCGGTCCCGTTCCCGCGCCCAGCTCGACGAGTGGTACCGAGCGCCGTCGCACTCGACGGCGAGCAGGAACCGCCCTTCGTCGTCCGGGTCGTAGACCGCCAGATCGATCAGAAAGCGCGACGAACCGACCTGCGCCGCAACGCGATACCCGTGGCCCTGCAGTGCCTTGGCGACCGCTTCCTCGAACGGGCTGTCCATCTCGCCACCGGTCACGATGGGCACATCGAGTTCCCCGGTTTCCGCGAACTTCAGGAAGCGCTTCAACACTCGGGGACCGGCGTGCCTAGTCGCGTCGAGGCGGATGTCGCCGTGGCGGATCGTGGAAAAGACCCTGCACGTCTGCCTGGCTCTCGTAAAGAGCACGTTCAACCGACGTTCGCCTCCATCGCCCGATACCGGGCCGAAGCTCATTGACATGTAACCGCTGGCGTCCTTGCCGTAGCCGATCGAAATGAAGATGACGTCCCGCTCGTCACCCTGGACGTTCTCCAGGTTCTTCACGAAGAACGGCTCGTCGCCTGCCTCACGGCAGAAGGCGTCGAGTTCGGGATGCTCGGTCCTCATGAACTCGACTCGGTCCCGGATCGTGTCCCGCTGGGCCACCGACAGCGCCACGACGCCCAGGGTCCTGTCGGGATACTCGCGGGCGTGACGGAGAACCTTTTGCCCGACGATCTCCGCCTCCCTCGGGTTGTTCCGTCTCCGGCCGCGGTCGTACTCGCCCTCTACATGAACGAATGACAGACCGAAGTCTCTCCTGGGCCTCTCAGGGCTGGGAGGACAGACGAGATCATCGCCGTAGAACTCGTGATTCGAGACCTCGATCAGCGAGGGATGCATCGAGCGGTAGTGCCACCTCAGCATCAGGCCAGCCATCGCCCGCGAATCGCAGAGCGACAGGATGCTCTCCATGTCGCCGACCTGAGACGCCTGGATGTCCTCAACGTCCTCGTAGTCGACCTCCTCGTCGCCGCCGACCTGGCGGTCGAAGAAGGAGGTGGGCGGCAGTTGCTTCTGATCTCCGACGACCACGATCTGGCGGGATCGCAGGATGGCGCCCATCGCGTCCGCCGGCCGCACCTGGCTCGCTTCGTCGATCAGAAGCAGATCGAACGCCAAACCACCCGGGCGCAGGAACTGAGCGACCGACAGCGGACTCATCAGAAACACGGGTTTGATCGTCGCCACAGCCTCCCCGGCTTTGTCCAAGAGCTTTCGCAGCGGCATGTGGCGTGTCTTCTTGTTGCACTCACCGCGTACAATCCCTACCTGGCCGGCGGAACCGGCTGGTAGATCTCTAAAGTGCCGAGAGGCGGCTTCCTGGGACGCCAGAACCTGCAGTTGTTGGTCGAGATCCTTGAAGTTCTCGACGTTGATCGCACGCTCGGCACCGTCGATTGATTCCAACTCGGGCGTCTGGCGCCGCATCCGTTCCCACACCGCATCGGCCCGCACGAACTCGAGAGCTTCCCGCGCGGCAGCCGGCTTGAGTTGGCCGGCAGCCAACCGCTGCCTGACTTCGTCGAGACCGAGTTCCGAAGCGTGGCTGCCCGCGCTCGCCAGGCGGTGCCAGTTCTCGTACTCGTCCATGCAGGCAAGCCACGTCCCCAAGCGATCCTCGACGAGCGCCGAGTCCACCGGCTCCAAGCTGTCCATGCCAAACGCGGTCCGAAGATCCAAGTCCGTCGAAGCAGCGACCGCCTTCCACGCGCGAGTCCATTCCTCGTCGGCGGACCGGAGGCCGTCAGCTACCGACAGGCAGTCCAGTGCCGGGGGGACCGTCTCGAACCACTGCTTGACCGCGGCGCCGCAGCCCAGCGCGTGTGCCTGCGCCTCGATCCATTGCATGGCCGGCAACAGCTCCGAAAGATCGGTGTCCTCGTCCCGCCAGACATCGCCGAAAGCCTCCCTGGCTAGCCCCGCGTCGCGAGCAACCGCTTTCCTCAGCTTTCTGTAGCCAAGTAGTCGGTCCAGCGTCTTCAGCCGTTCGTCGAACCCCTTGGGCAGTTGATTCCGGTGTACCGCCCGAAGGTTCGCGAGGGACCCGCGGTAGGTGCCGTTCAACCACCGCAGCAAGGACTTTCCATAAGCCGCAATCGCCAGACGCGCCTCTGCCCAATCCATGTCAAGGGCGCTCTCCTCGACATCCGACAGCAAGTCCGTCTTGAGGGACTGAAGCTCCGCAACGGCCTCGCATAACTTCAATGATGAACCCGGACGCTCCACAACCGCGGTCGCCTGTAGGAGCCGTGAAACAAGGCCGGGGGCCGCCGCAAACGCCTCAAGACGCTCCGCAGTAGGTCCGACCGCCGACAAACTGCCGGCCTCTCCGACGCTGACTGCCTGCGCCGCTCTGGCCAAGGCCTTCCGCACGGTCTGAAGCCGCCGTAGCGCCTCACCAATACGCTCCGCGAGCGCTCGACGATCGACGTGGGTGAGCCTCTTTCGGGCACCCCGCCAAGGGTGTTCGTCTTCGCTTCCGTGCTCCACGGTCAAGCGCGCCAGCATTTCAACCATATCTAGCCGGCGGTCGAACTCTTCGCCCGACCAACAATCGGCGCCTTCGATTCGGAAGTCCGGGCGCGAGTAGCCGCTCTCATCGAGCATCGAGAGCCGGCCAATAACCCCATACGGCGTTTCCCCGGAAGCTGCGTCGACTTCATGGAGAAGTGTCGACAGGCGGTTCAGTTCGTCACGCACGCTGCGGGTTCGCTCGTAGTGCCGTTCGTCAACGGTCAAGGGCGACCCAAGTTCCAGCGTCCTCTTCAAGTCGTTGTACACGTGCCGGCGAACTGCCTTGTGCGAGTGCAGCTCAAGGCAGAGCGGACCCAGGTCGCACCGTTCAAGCCGGGCGTGTACGACGTCCAAGGCCGCTCGCTTCTCGGCCACGAACAGCACCCGCTTCCCGTCCCTGGCAGCAACCGCGATGATGTTCGCGATCGTTTGTGACTTGCCCGTGCCCGGCGGTCCCTGAACCACCATGTTTCTCCCATCACGCACCGCGGCAATCACCTGCGTCTGAGACGCATCGGCATCGAGAATGTGCCCCAACTCCCTCGGATCGGGGAAGCGCTCGTCCAGATTCTCCGCCTCAGCGAAGAGGCTGTCTTCCGACTCGAAACCACCCAACAGCAAGCTCTCCACGAGCGGGTTGCCGGCCAGGCCACCTTCCGATCCCCATTCGTTCTCCGGTGCAAGGTCCCGCCACATCAGGAACTTGGCGAACGAGTAGAAGCCCAGCACTATGGTGTTCGCCTGCACTTGCCACCGCGGCTGGGACGCCACGGCCTTCCGCGTCTGCTCGAAGTACTGAGACGGTAGCCAATCGTCACCCTCCGGGAAGTCGGGTAACTTGAGATCGAAGTCGTTCCGCACCATCTCCCCAAAGGAGAAGTTCGGCTCCAGGTCCTGGTCTCGGTAAACAAGCCGGAAACGACCACGGGCGCTGTCTCGTTCCAGGTCCACCGGAAGGAGGATGAGCGGAGCAAAGCGCTCGATGTCGGACGACTCGCTCTCGTACCAACGCAGGAACCCGAGCGCCAGGAAGAGCACGCTCACGCCCTGCTCTTCCTCGATTCCCCGCGCGTCCCGGTACAAAGTCAGTAGCCGCTTCTGAAGGCCCTCGGCCGTTAGCCGTGTCTGCAGCTTCCGGTCGACGTGGTGCGCTGCCAGCTCGGATTCACCATCGTCATCGCTAGGAACGTAGAGGCTCCCCAAGTCGTCCGCAGGTTCTTCCTCGAGCACGCCACGGTAGGCCTCGAAGGTCATCTTCTTCCGCCCCAGATAGAGCATCCGAAAGATCTCGTCGGAACGCTCGTCCTCGATCTCGAGCTGCTTGACCCGGCGCTTGCCAACCGGTGTGTTCGTCAATCGGTTCCGCTTGCTGATGTCAAGGAGTTGCTGCCGCAGCACCCCGATGGCCGTATCCATGCCCGGGATCAAACTGTTGTCTCCCCTACCGACGCCACCTGGCTCTGTTGACCAACGGACTGCGAAGAAGTCGGCAGGTCCATGTCACCTTCCCCCATACCGTCGCAACTCCCCATCGAGCTGCTCCGCCGACACCTCGCCGTCGTGGAACAGCAACCGGTAGCGCAGCCTCAACTCTCCGCCGGCCGGAATCGTCCAGTCCCCCGTGCCCTTCTCCGCCTTCTCGAAGTCATGAACGCCGAAGGGGTTGGCGGCGAACAGGCCGTAGGCGCGGGCGTGCCACCAGGTCGGATAGCGGAAGTTCTCGGGGTGGTCGAAGATCGCGATGCCCACGGGCTTGCCATCGACCGGGCCGCTGTAGTGGACCCAGGCGGCGCGCTTGCCCCACACCGCGGCGCCTTCGACGCCCTCGTTGTTCCGCATCGCGCCGGCGGCGTTGTCACCCTGATGCCTGAGAGTCGGCGCGACGCGGATCGCCATGGTGCCTTCCTTCGTGTCGCCCAGGACGACCGCCGCCCCGGTGGCCCGTAGCCGGACGTCGAAGTCGATCGCGCGCCAAGCCTGACCGGTGTCGAAGGCGCCGGCCTGGAAGGTCATCGTTCGTTCTTCAGAGAGAACCTTGTCACCGCCCGGGGCGATCCACGAGTTCGAGGTGCGGAGCACCCCCACAGCACCCGACTCTGCGGCCAGAATCTCCCGGTGGACGATCGCCGCGCCGTCGCGGCCGGTCCAGAAGTCGTGGCGCTTGGAAGAGGCCGCCGGGCCCACTGCCCCGTGCGCGAACCAGAGCGAACGGTGGTGCGGGTGGTCCTGCTCCTCACCCTCCGCCTCGGACATCGGCCAGTTGCGGGTCAGCGCCTGCCCGCCCGGGCCGTAGACCGGGTAGAGGTACGGCAGGTGGCCGCCGCCCTCGGCCTCGCCACCGGGGCGATACTCGGTGAAGGGCTCGCCGTTGACGGTGACGAGAATGCGGGCGCCACCGCGTTTGGCGAGTTCGATCCTCGGACCGCCTTCGTCCGCGGTCGCGGCCGGATGAGCAGCCGCGGCCGCCAGCAGGAACGCTGCGCCGGAAACGGAGACCAATCGCCGGTGGGTGCCGGCATGAACCCGCTGCATACCCAGCGTGCGACCGCCCAAGCATCGGGATCGGGCCGCACCAGCCGACGCGACCGCTGCCGCACTCCTTCTGGACTGCACGTTTCCGGCGCCACTAGTCAAGGGCTCCATCGTCAACTCCTCTGCCCTGGCCTCATTCACCATCACGTCTCGCCGGAGTTCGCGCATGGTACCGTGTTCCGCATGGACCCCACGGGGCGATTCGCGGGTTAGTTCGGCCCGCACTTGCCACCAGCGTTGTCAGGCGCCGCGTCTCCTGCCTTCTGCCAGCCGAAGCCGGCTCTTCTGCTACGGTGCGTGCGGAACCTCGCGCGGGGCGGTCGGAAACTCGCCAGCAACAAGGAGAGCGCGTCATGACTGACAGGACCAAGGAGAGAAGTCGCCCGGTGCGACTCCACTTCACGAGCAAGGGCGCGTGGCAAGTCGACATGGACGATCTCCTGAGCAGGCCGGAAGTTGCCGACGCCTTTTCTGCCGGCACCGCCATCATCGAGCGTGAACACCGCCACGCGCAGGACAACTCGCCACCGCCGGATCGCAAGGCGTCGCACTCCGGCTAGACCGGTCGGGTCGGGCAGATGGGTCTCGGGCTGCTCCTCCTGCCGGCCCTCGGCGGGTACTGGGCCCTCACACGGGCGAACTGCTGGAAGTACGGTGCTCTGCGCGAGTCGGGCTACCATCTGGTCTTCCGCTCGGCTTGCCTAGGGGGCCTGCTCTCGGCCATCGCGTACGTGCCGCTTCTCGCTCTCTCGTATGCAGTTCCGGACCTCGGCGTAGACCTCAAGGGTTGGTTACGTTTGTCGGAGCCGCTCACCTTGGTCCAGGCGGCCGTGGGAATCGGAACCGTCAGCGGGGTCGCTCTTCCGTACGGAGTTAACTGGCGGAAGAAGGAGGCTGACGCAGAGAAGGATGCAGGGGCCGCCGAGACGCCGCTCTCCTGGTGGCGCCGTCTCCGATGTACGGAGCTCGAAGGCGCCCGCAGAGCAGCGGCGGAGAGGGGCGATCTCATCGAGCTGACTCTGCAGGACTCGGCCCAACGCCCCACAACTGTCGAGATCGCACTCAACAGCGGCAAGACCTACATCGGCTACGCCACGGTCAGCGGCATTTTCCAGAGGGACGCCACCGAGCCCGACATAGCTCTCCTCCCGGTCGTCAGTGGCTACCGCGATAAGAACAAGCAGGAACTCAAGCTGACTACTTCCTACGGCCACTACTACGACGAGATCGAAGCGACCCGGAAAGAGCGAGGAGAAGGTCAGCGCACCTCTCTGGAGGACATGCGTGTGATCCTTCCACTCTCGGAGATTCGGTCCGCCAGACTGTTCGACTTGGAGCTCCAGGCCAAGCTCCAGGAGCGACAAGATCGGCGTAGCTGAAGGGCGAGCCCGGCGTTTCCCGCGTGGTACCGTGTCGCCGGTGAACTTCCGAAGGCGTCGGGTGCCGCTCGCGCGTGCGAAGGCAGCAATGTTCCTGGCCTCGCTCACGCTCTGTGCCTGCATCGGCGGCGAGGCCGAAGCCGACCCGGACGGTGAGGGTCCCTGGCTCATGAGCGAGGGAGGTCAGGCCGAAGTCCTCAGGGCGCACCTGTTCGCCGACGACGCCGAGGGCCGAGCAGTCTTCGCCCGGATCGTTGAGAGTTTCGAGGCCGCGAATCCCGGCTACGGCATGGCTTTTCAGCCCGCCGCGACCAAGATCGCGGCCGAGGACGGTAGTCGGCTGGTGTTCGTGCAGTCGCCGACCGAAGAGGAACCGGCAACGGCCGAAATCCACCGGGCCAAGGGCGTTGCCGCGATCGAACTGCACGTTGGCGACATCGCGGTCCTCCGACCCGGTGAGCGACTGACCGCGGAGCCTGCGATCGCGGCCCTGGTCTTCGACGTGCCGGAAGCACCTGCCGACACGCTGCCGGCCGCGATCCGGCCCGACTGGGACCCCGACATCACGGACGTTCCCGGCGGTTGCGCCACGGAGACGGGCGCCTACCGCCGCATCCTGCTCACCTGGCTTGAGCAGAACGGCCCCTACACGTACCACGGCCTGAACGCCCACCGGGTGCGGATCACCGATTCCTTCACCCACTACCACCCGGTGGACACCGGCTTCGACGAGTTCTACCTGGTGCAGATGAGCAACGACGCCGATCAACTGCTCACCAGCTACCACGCCGCCGACATCGAGTCGCCGCAGACGATGACTCCCGAACTTGCGCAGCAACTGTTCGATGTTCACGACATCCGCGCCGGCGACCTGATCTACCTCCCCCGCGGCGTGATCCACCGCGGCCTCGGCGGCGTGCTGGCCCAGGTGATCACGGTGCCCGGCTTCCGCCCCGGCGCCGAGATCGGTGTCGACCACCACCTGCTGGCGATCAACGAGCACCTCGGCCTCGAAGGCGAGGACGCCCTGCCCTACAACGTCGAGGCCTCGACCCAGGCGGTCGTCCGCTGACGCGGGGCTCTGCCCGCGAAACTGACCGCCACGCCCCCGTATCCGACCAAGGACCACCGTCCAAGAAACATGACGACAGATGCGGGCAGGATGCCCGCGTTCCCAGGCTCCCGATCCGACCGAGGACATTCGAAATGAAGCAGACCTCCGACGCGGAGAGCTACGACGCGGTCGTCGTCGGCTCGGGCGCTACCGGCGGCTGGACCGCCAAGGTGATGACCGAGGCCGGCATGGATGTGCTGATGCTCGAAGCCGGCCGAGCCTTCGACCCCGAGAAGGACTTCCGCGAGCACACGCTGCCGCACGACATGCCGCTTCGCGGCCGGCCCGACCCGCGCAACGAGCTACTGCAGCGCCGGCAACGCCAGTCGTACTGCTACGCCTGCACCGAAGTGAACGCGGACTTCTTCATCGACGACATCGACAACCCCTACACCGAGGCGCCCGGCACCCACTTCAACTGGATCCAGGGCAATGTCGTCGGCGGCCGGTCGATCATGTGGGCGCGGCAGTCGTACCGGATGAGCGACTACGACTTCAAGGCCGCGAGCATGGACGGCTACGGCATGGACTGGCCGATCAGCTATGCGGACATCTCCCCCTACTACGACCGGATCGAGCGGTACATCGGCGTCAACGGCCGCAAGGAGGGACTCGAGATCCTGCCCGACGGCGACTTCCTGCCGCCGATGGCCTTCACCTGCGGCGAGGTCATGCTGAAGGAGACTCTGGCGACCAAGTTCAACCGGCCGATGACGATCGGCCGCAACGCAGTCCTCACGCGCCGCCACAACAACCGCGACGCCTGCCACTACTGCGGTCCCTGCCACTACGGCTGCCGGACGAACTCCTACTTCAACTCGCCGCAGACCACGCTCGTCGACTGCGAAGAGACGGGCCGGTTCACCCTGGTGCCGGACGCCGTCGTCACCCATGTCGACATGAAGGCGGGCAACCTCGCCTCGGGCGTGACCTACGTCGACAAGAACACGAACCAGGCCAGGGAGGCCAAGGCCGATGTCGTCGTCCTCTGCGCCTCGACCCTGGCCTCGACCCGCATCCTCCTCAACTCGGCCGAGGGCGGCCTCGCCAACGAGAGCGACTGCCTGGGCCGCTACGTGATGGACCACATCTACGCCACCGGTGTGCGCGGCACCCTGGAGGCACGGGCGGGCGCTCCCGCGGAGCGCGCCAACCGGCCGAACGGCATCTACGTGCCGCGGTTCCAGAACCTGAAGGACCCGGCAACGAAGAACTCGAACTACATCCGCGGCTACGGCTACCAGGGCGGCGAGAACATCACGACGTGGCAGCACGGCAACTCCCTGCCCGGCTTCGGCGCCGACTTCAAGAGAAGCGTCGAGTCGAGCACCGTCTCGAGCATCGGCCTCGGAGGCTTCGGCGAGATCCTTCCCCGGGCCGACAACCGGGTAACCCTCGACCCCGAGAAGACGGACAGGTGGGGGGTGCCGGTCCTGCAGATGAACTGCACCCTCGGCAGCAACGAGTACGCCATGGTCCAGGACATCATCGAGGAAGGCCGGGCCATGCTGGAAGCGCTCGGCTGCACGAACATCACCCAGAACACCGAGCCGGCGCCAATCGGCTCGGGCATCCACGAGGTCGGCACGGCGCGCATGGGCGACGATCCGAAGACCTCGTACCTCAACCAGTACCAGCAGTCGCACACGGTCAAGAACCTGTTCGTGACGGACGGTTCCTGCTACGTCAGCGTCGGCTGCGTGAACCCCACCCTGACGATGATGTCGCTGGCGCTGCGCTCGACCGAATACCTGGTCGAACAGCACAAGCGTGGAGAGCTGAGCGCATGAGCAAACAGACGACGAGACGGAAGGTCCTGGCGGCCGGCGCGGGAGCGTTCGGCTACGCCACCCTGCAGGCCGAGCCGATTCGCGCCGCGATCCCGGCGCTGGCCGCGTACCAGGCCGAAGGCGCCGGCTGGACGCCGCGACTGTTGACCCCGGCCCAAGGCGAACTGCTGGCCACCCTGTGCGAGCACATCCTGCCGCGCACGGATACGCCGGGGGCCCGGGACGCCGGCGTCCACGAGTTCATCGACCTGGAACTCTCGCTCGCCGGCGGCGACGATCAGCTCCGGGCGACCGGCGGCCTCGACTGGATCGACCGCCGCGCGGCAGATCTGCACGGCTCGTCCTTCGTCGATCTCAACGCGGCCCGCCAGGTCGACATGCTGCGCGAGATCAGCGACGAGCACATGGAGCACGCCCCGGAACTCGTGGCCGGCGCCGCCTTCTTCAGCGATCTCAAGCGACGCACCCTGTTCGCCTTCTACACCTCGAAGGTGGGCCGGACCGAAGCCCTCGGGCTGCCGGACCGGGTGCGCGTGGAGCGATTCCGCGGCTGCCAGCACGAGCCCGGCGAGGGGCATGGGTAGCGAGTATGGCCGGTCGCCCGGGCCCCAACTGACGCCGTTGAGACGGACATGGCGGCACCCCTGATTCCAATCGCCCTTGGCGCTGGCGCCGCCGCTGCGGGGATCGCGCTGCTCATCCGAAGGCGAGGGTCGCGACACCTACGCAAGGCATGGCGGCTCGTGAAGGGCCAGAGCCTCGACGACCCTCCCACCGAAGTCTGTCCCTACAAGCGGTGCATGATGTCACCAGGGCCGTGGAACAACCTCTACGTTGCCCGTCTCAAGAAGAGAGTATGGCTGGAAAAGCCGCAGTTCCGAGAACGAAACCAACACTACCGCCCGTCCAGCGGACTACCGTGCGTCTATGTGGGGAAGACGGCACATGAGCCCTCCTGTCGTTTCGAGCAACACCGGGACGGACACTACGCTGGAAGAGGCTACGTCAGGGACTACGGCAAGCGCCGGATGTCGGACAGCGAGTACGATCCGGGGGGAGAGTTTCCGCCAAACTGGGTGCCTAAGGACTGTGCTGAGGATCTGGAGGCTCTCCTAGCTCAATGGCTTCAGGAAAAGGGCTGGGCGGTGTGGTGGAACTGAATCAACCACCCCGTTCGGCTCCCGCCGTAACGTCTCGCTGAGCACCTGACCATTGAGGAAGCGCTGCCCCGAGGCCCCACGGCGCACGAGACGCGCGAACCGGTGTCAAGCGCCCGCCGAGGCAGTCACTCTGGCATACGGCTGTCGCCGTAGAGGAAGTCCTGGCTCCGGGTCGCGCTGGTACCGGCCGCCCCCTTTCCTGCGGCGGCGGTGCGCATCGAAGCGCCCGCCGCGTCTCCGGATCCCACCGCGGCCGGACAGGAACCAGGGCGACCGTTGCCCGGCCATGCCGCGTGAGCACCACGTCGTGGCCAGCTTCGGCGCGGCGGACAAGTTCGCTCAGCTTGCCCTTGGCGTCGGATACAGGGATTCTCATTGGAACGAGCTCAGGTTACCCGGTTCGGTCTGCCCATTCTGGACCATCACATAGTCCATTGCAGCAGAGGCGCTTGTAGCGCGGCCCGAAGCGGCGCCCGACGCCTGTAGAAAGTAGACTCGCACCGATGACCGCGCCTCCGCCAAACCGCCCCCACACCCTCGACCCGGACGTCCTGAACGAGATCGTCCGGCGCATCGTGGACGTTGCACAACCTGAGCGGATTATCCTCTTCGGCTCAGCGGCGCGAGGCGAGATGGGGCCGCACAGCGACGTGGATCTGCTGGTCGTCAAGGACGGCGCGCGATCCCTCGACGTCATGAAGGCGATCTACAGGAACCTCAGAGGTGTGGGAGTCGCCGTCGATGCCCTGGTCGCGACCTCGGACCATGTCGAGCGCTATCGCGACAGCCACTCCCTCGTCTTCAAGCCGGCCCTGAGGGAGGGACGGATCATCTATGAAGCGGCCTGACGCCCTGCCGCAGGACGATCCGGAGGAGTGGATGGATCACGCCCGGAGCGATCTCCAACTGGCACGGAACCGCCTCCCTGGCGTCCGCCTCGAACACCTGTGCTTTCACGCCCAGCAGGCAGCGGAGAAGGCTGTCAAGGCCCTGCTGATCCATCACGGCATCCAGTTCCCATACGTCCACGACCTGAGCGTCCTCCTGTCACTACTTGCGGAAGCTGGAGAAGCTGTTCCGGATTCGGTGGAATCGTCCAGCCAGTTGACACTCTACGCTGCAGCCACGCGCTACCCCGGCATCGCGGAACGCGTGACGGAGGAGGATCACGCGGAGGCCCTCCGCTTGGCGGAAGGCGTGATGCGGTGGGTGCAGGGACGCCTGTGATTCCGACAACTCAGACCAGGGAGGCTCCAGATGTGTGACGACAGAACCAATGCCGACAACGCCAGGTACCTGCACGGAAAGCGGTTGACGCGTCGGGAATTCGGGGCCGTCTCGGCGGGCGCCGGCCTGACGATGCTGCTGCCCCGGCCGGCGAACGCCCAGGATGTCTCTGAATCCGAGATAGAGGTCACGACCCCCGACGGCGTGTGCGACAGCTACTTCGTGCATCCCGCAAGCGGGGCCCATCCGGGCGTCCTGATCTGGCCGGACGCCTTCGGCCTTCGGCCGGCGATGCGGCAGATGGCCACGCGCCTCGCGGAATCGGGCCACTCGGTCCTGGTGGTCAACCAGTACTACCGGACGCAGAAGGCGCCCATCGTGGAGTCGACGGACTTCGGCGCGGCGCGCGACACGCTGATGCCGCTGATGAGGTCACTGAACGCAGACACCAACGTGCGGGACGCGAAGGCGTTCGTGAGCTTCCTGGACAGCCAGGCGTCGGTCGACAACGACCGGAAGATGGGGACGATGGGCTACTGCATGGGCGGTCCCATGACGATGCGAACGGCCGCCGCGGTGCCCGATCGCGTCGGCGCCGGCGCTTCGTTCCACGGCGGCGGCCTGGTGACCGACCAGCCTGACAGCCCGCACCTCCTGGTGCCGCAGATGAAGGCGCACTACCTGTTCGCGATCGCCGCCAACGACGACCAGAGACAGCCCGAGGCCAAGGACGTACTCCGCGAGACCTTCGATGCGGCGGGCCTGCCGGCCGAGATCGAGGTGTACGAGGGCGCGATGCACGGCTGGTGCCCGCCCGATACACAGGTCTACAACGAGGCCCAGGCGGAGCGGGCATGGAGCCGTCTCCTCGCCCTGTTCGAAGGCGCCCTCGGGTAACGCGGCTCGGCCGGCAGCCACCGGCAACAGCACCGATGATCACGATCTACCACGTCCCGCGGACCCGTTCGGCGCGCGTCATCTGGCTGTGCGAGGAGTTCGGCCTGCCCTACGAAGTCGTGCCGGTCGACTTCCAGTCGGACTACCGGAAGAGCCCCGAGTGGCGGCCGTCGAGGCGGCTCTTGAGGACCGCGACTACTTGCTGGGCAACGAGTTGACCGCCGCCGACATCATGATGGGCTACTCGCTGGCTCTGGCTCAGCGGATGGGGGTGCTGGACGAGCGCTACCCGAAGCTCCTCGCCTACCTGGGCCGGCTCGAAGCCCGGCCGGCGTTCCAGATCGCCTTCGCTGCCCCGACCTGATCAAACGTGGTTGAAGCTGTCGATCTTGACACCGGGCCTCAGGCCGCCCTCCCCACCAGTCAGCAGCTCGACCCGTTCCGAGCGAGCGCGCCGCTCGCCGCGGGGGACCAACCGGCGCAGACCTTCCTCAACGAGGGACGAGAGCGTCCGACCCGTTTGGGCTGCGTAGAGCTTCGCTTCCGCCAGCACTTCGTCGTCGATCCGTACCGTAGTCCGCATGCCGGTCACGCTACGCCGCGTGTCTCGGTACGTCAACCTGCTCCAGACATCGCCTCCACCTGCGTGCCCGACAGCTTCTCCGGCGACACCACGTAGAGGTACTCCTTGTTCCGCAGGTGGCTCACCCGGCCGACCTTCTCGCCGCTGGGATTGAAGACGCCGATTTGGGCGCCGACGTAGCGCTTGTAGTCGCTCTCGAGCACGAGCACTTCGCCCCGACGACCGAGGATCGCCTCCATCTCCTCGCGGCCGATGAAGCCTTCGTCACTGAAGGAGACGACGAGGTAGGGCGCTCGGACGCGGTCGACGATCCGCTCCCACGCCGTGCGGAACCTCCTCTTGCTGTTGAAGTCGCTCTTGCGCTCGCGACAGTCCACGCGCTTGCAGGCGACGCCGTAGTGCTCCGGCTTGTCCCAGAGGACAAGGCTCTCCCAGACGTGGTAGTTGCCCAGGTAGCTGTGCTGGTTGTAGGGCGGGTCGAGGTAGGCGATGTCAGCCTGGAGGGCCTCCACCGCGTCCACGGCATCCATTCGGTGCGCCTTCCCCTTGCCGGCCCCGGCGCGCGGAGCGATGTCCGCCAGCCGCAGCTCCAGGTCGTTGGAAGCTCGCGGGGCCCACTGCTTCAGAAAGGCCATCTGCACCCCGGTCGTGCTGTCGACCCGGTCGGCCGCTTCCATCAGGGACACGAGCATGATCGCCTCCAGTTCCTGGTCGAGGTCCTTGCGTGCAATCTCCTCGCGGATCGCGTCCACGCGCGCACCGTTCTTCGGCTGCAGGTAGCGGCTCTTCTCACAGAAGACCTCCGTGAAGTAGCCGGGTGACGGCGGCAGCCGGTTGAACTCCTCGATCAGCAACCGAGCCTGCCGAAGCTGCTCGGGTGTTCCGTCCGCCTCCACGTAGCACCGGGCGATCACCTCGCCGCAGGCCAGGTAGTCGTTCGCCAGCACTCGGTACTGCCGCCGCTTCAGCGCGTCGCCCACTCTCGAGGTGCCGGAGAACAAGTCCAGCACCGTGCAAGCCGGCCGGAGCTGCTCGACAACGTCGACGATCAGCGGTACGAACTGCCGCTTGGAGCCGATGTACTTGATGGGCATGCGATGCCGCGCGCTGACGGCGCCGTCTCGCCGCGCTACCGGTCCGAGACGTCGTAGGCCAGCAGCTCGCTCCAGTTGCGGATGTAGAGCACGCCGTTGCTGACCACCGGGTGGGCCCAACTCGGCTCGCCGCGATCCTCCAACTCAAAGCGGCCCCGCTCCCGATAGCCGTCCGGGGTCGCCTCGGCCAGACCGGCGAGGCGTTTCTCGCCGACCAGGAACAGCTTGCCGTCAGCGAGGGTCAACGAGCCCTTGCCGACGCTCCGATCCCGCCACACGATCTCGCCGGTCTTGAAGTCGACGCAGGCCAGGGCGCGGCTGAAGAAGCCGTACAGGTGTCCTTCGTAGAGCACGACGCCGCCATGATGGTTCTGGAGACTCGATTCGAACCACACCTGTCCGGTGCTCACGTTGTCGCCGGCGGCTCGCACGCGCAGGGCGCCACCGCCAGTGCCGTAGGCGGAGGTATAGAACACGCGGCCGTTCGAGTAGATCGGCGTCGCGGCGTTCGCCGTCCGGTTCGACGGCTCGCGGTAGTGCCAGAGCAGTTCACCGTCCGCGGCGCGCACGCCGACTCCCGCACGGGCCGTGAATCCCAGGATCACGCGCAGCGGCTCGCCGGCGTCTTCAAGGTCGACGGCGACCAGGGAGGAGTAGCCGGCCCGGTCGGTCAGGCCGTCGCTGGTCCAGACCGTCTCACCGCTCTCCCGGTCGAGCGCGGCGATCGCGCCGCCGTCGCCGCCGGGCATGACCACCACCCAATCGCCCTCGATCAGCGGCGACTCGCTGACGCCCCAACTGATGTTGCGCTGGTCGAAGTCCTTCAGGATGTTGCGACGCCAGCGCACCGACCCGTCGGCGAGTGCGACGCGGGCCAGTTCGCCCATGCCGGTCAGGGCGTACAGCGAATCGCCGGCCACCGTCGGCGTGCCCCGCGGGCCGTTGCCCCGGCTGTCGCGGAGACGCGGGCCGAGTTCACGGCTCCAGCGAACGCGACCATCGGCGGCCCCGAGGGCAAACACCACGCTCCGGCCGCTTCGACTGCCCTGAACGTAGATCGTCCCGTCGGAAACGGCCACCGAGCCGTAGCCCTCGCCCAGACCGTCGGTTCGCCACAGAAGCAACGGGCCGCCGCCCGGCCACTTGTCCGCGAGACCGGTCTCCGTCGACACGCCGTCCCGATGCGGTCCCCGCCACTGCGGCCAGTCGTCCGCGGCAGGTGCGGGAACACCCGCGACGAACAGAACAACGATCCACCCGGCGACCGCCCTCGCGGTCCGGCGATCGAAACTGAAGCAACACTGCCGCATCGTGCCGAGACTCTACGCCGCGACCTTCTTCCGCGGCGGCCGCAGGAAGAACGCTACGACCGATCCGGTCAGCGTCACCGCGGCGATCGCCAGGAACGGGACCGCGTAGCTGCCGTGGGTATCGAACACCCAACCAGTGATCGCGGGCACGGTGGCGCCGAACGGGGCGCCGACGGCAAAGCGGGTGCCGGTCGTGGTAGCGAAGGCCCGGCGTCCATAGAAGCCGGCGAACGTGGCCGCCTGCGAAATGTAGGCCATGCCGAAGCCGAGACCGAGCAGGATGAGGGCGACGCGGGCGCCGTTGGTGGTACGAGCGAACAGGAACAGCGCCACCCCCGTGCCCTCCATAGCGAGGGCGGCGCTGAGCAGGCGAGGCGGCGAGATCCTGTCACCCAGGGCGCCCGACAGACGTCCGAACGTGCTGAACAGGATCATGAGCCCAATCAGAGCCGCTGCGGGATCGATGCCAAACCCCATGTCCTGGAGGTGCAAGCGACCGTGGACCACGACTACCCCCCATGGGACCCCGTATCCCAGACCGCAAAGGACCATGAGCGCGAACTGGGGCGTCCGTACCGCCTCCTTCGCGACCCATTGATCGGGGGTCTTGGCGCCGCTGCGGACCCTTGCAGCTTGAAGCTCTCCCAGTGAATGGGCGCCGTCGCGCAACTGGCCCATCGACTCCGGACTGTTCCGCAGGACGAGGAAGGACAGGACGCCCAGCACCGCGCACAGCCCGGCGATGATCTCCCAGCCGTCGCGCCAGGTCCCGCCACGGTTCAGCAGAGCCGCGTCGAACTTCACAATCAACGGTCCCAAAAGGCCCGCGGCTACCAGCAGGAACGCCAGCGCGCTCGCGCGCCAGCGCAGGAACCAGTTCGTCGCCAGCGTCTGCGTTGGCAGCACGGTCGAGAAGGCATGGGTGAGACCGGCGAACAGACCGAAGTAGAGCAGCACATCCCAGCGGTCCTGGGCCCGGCTGGTCAGGTAGTAAGCGGCGGAGGTGACCAGAAAGCCGGCCGTGAACACCGGGCGGGGACCGAAACGGGTCAGGCAAACGCCGATCAGCGGCGCCATGACGCCACCGCAGAAGGACCAGATGCCGAACGCCCAGCCGCCGTCGGCCCGGGTCAGATCGAGTTCCTCGAGCATCTCGGGGAGGAAGAAGCCCCAACTGTAGAAGGGCGCCGCGCCCAGGCCGTAGATGAGCCAGGCGGGGGGCAGCATCCGCCAGCCGTAGAAGCTCCAGTTGATCCGAGAGAATCCTCTGGCCTCTTCGCCCACGCTGCCGCCTCTGTGCGCCCTAGGAAACCGCGCCAGTGGACTGCGTAGCCTCGGCGTTCGCGAGCAGGAACGGCGCGTAGACCCGCCCGACCTCGCCAAGGAGCGCCCGCAGAGTCGCGGGCGGCTCACGGTCGATCCAGTCATCGGCGGTCGCGTCGATCACCTGCTTCGTCGTCTCGTTCGATCCGACGACCGCCTCCAGTTCGCCGGCCTCGTTCGGCAGATAGAACGTCGGCAGCAGCCGCACCTTGGCCGCCGGCAGGTCGTCGCGGCCGCCGGCGCCCGAGATCAGGAAGCGGTACGGGATGCGCCGGTAGCGCAGCACCGCACGCATCTTCCGCGTATAGGGCGACCCGGGGGCGCCCATGAAGGTGAGGAGCTGCGGTGCTGGTTCGGGCATCAGGAGCGGCGACGGATCATACCGCTCCCCAAGCCGCTACGACTCGGCGTTCCAGAGTTCGTCCGCGACCAGCCAGGAACCATCCGGTTCCCGACGCATGAGGCGCACCCAGTTCCCCTGCATCTCCGACGAAGCTGAACCGTCCTTCGGACTCGTGGTCAAGGCAAAGGTCCCATGCACGTAGGCCAGTTCGCCACTGAACTCGGTCTCCTGGATTTGAATCTGCACCTCAAGATCGGCGGCCTCTAAAACCGCCGCCATGTTCTGCCGGATCGCCTCTCTGCCCCGAATCGCCTCCGCGTCCGGCGGCATGCGGACCGCATTCGACGCGTACAGTGCCGCCATCGCGTCCGCGTCGCCGCTGTTCACGGCCACCATGAAGTCGGCGACCAGCGAGTTCAACGCGTTCTCGTCGCCGATGCTCGGTTCGACCGCGTCCGGATCGTCGGCGACCTCCTCTTCGACGGGAGCGCAGGCGGCCAGGACGGCCAACAACAACAGCGCAATGAAGCCCACAACAAGGCGCTCGAAGGTCTGAGTCGTGCTCCTCATCATGAACCCTCCTCGGGCATTTCAGGCGCCTGACCGAGCGGGTGGTCCCGGTTCGAGATCTCGCGCGCAATCAACCAGGACCCGTCCTCCTGACGACGCATCAGATCCATCCACTTGCCTACTTCCTGGTGAACCACGACGGACGGATCCTCCTTCGACGAAAGGCTCATGGCGTAGGTTCCGCGAACGAACGCCAGATCACCGCTGTACTCGGTCTCGTCGACGCGAAGTTGCATGTCCCAGTTGAAGTTCGCAAAGTCGGCGGCGGCGAACAGGCGGATCGCGTCGCGGCCGACCTTCGGCTTGCTGTTCGACTGCATGCGGATGGCGTCTTCGGTGTACAGCACAGCCAAACCGTCCGCATCTCCCCTATTCACCGCCTGCAGGTACTTGGCGATGAGCTCGTTCAGGGCTGCCTCATTCTCGGCTACCGGATCCACTTCGGGGGCGGGCGCCTCTTCTTCCGGGGGCGCCGTACAGCCCGCGGCAAGGATCAGGACCGAGCAGAGCACGATGGTGGCAGGGTTCATCCGGAGGATTTCTCGACAACCCATTCCGGACCTCCTTTCCGCGGCAAAGCCGCTAAGTGTTGCTCGTTGTCTGTAACCCCTAGCGTAGCACCCGGATGTCAGCCGCGCGCTCGATGACTCGCGCACGGACTGGGTCGCGGGTGGCGCGGGTCGCGCCACCCGGGTTCCCCAGAGAGCGCATGGCGATCGCAGGGTTGCCTCCGCGGCGCATAGTCTCCCCGCTGTCATGACGCGCCCGCGTTCGTCCTTCGCTGCCGCCACCGCGGCCTCAGCCACCGGTCTGGCCGCTGTCGCGCTGGGATCGGCGCCCTGGATCGCCGGCACGATTGTGGTCGTCGAGCCGGGCGCGGCCCGGCTCGCTCTCGCCGCCGCCGCGCTGAGCGGCATCGCCTCGATCGGAGTGGCTGCCCTTGCCCGCCGGGCACATCCGGCGCTGCGCGGCACAGTCCTGACTCTCGGCCTGCTGGCCGCGGCATCAAGCCCGGCCTTCGTGGCGCTCCTGGCTCAACAACAGCCCGCTGAACCGCGGCAGGCGAGCGGCCCGGCTAGCGCCGAGTCGACGGCCACGACAGACCGGCTCCGCGTCCTGCAACTGAACGCCTACCACGGCTACCCGGACAGCGAAGGGCGCCTCCTGCAACCCGCTGCCGCCTCCGACCGGCTGGAGCGCGCGGACCGGCTGACGGCCGCAATCGCTCGCCTGCGACCCGACATCGTCGTCCTTCAGGAAGCCTGGTGCACGGTCGCCGAAGGCTGTCTCGCCGACCGCCTGGCAGGGGACCTCGATCTGCACGCGGTCTACGCCCGCGCCAACGGTTCGCTGCGCTGGCTCGGCTTCGAGGAGGGGGCGGCGATCCTCAGCCGCTTTCCCATCGCCGACCCGGCGACCTGGCGCCTGCTGCCCGACCGCGACCGCTTCGAGCGGCGCATCGCCCTGACAGCGCGGATCGACCATCCGGTTCTGCCGTTCGAGGTGGTGGGCGTCCACGCCGCGAACGGCGACCCCGAGCTCGCGGCCGCCCAAACCGAGGACCTGCTCGAGCGGATCCTCGCGCGCCCGGAGCGGCCGGCACTGGTCGCTGGCGATTTCAACCTCGACAGCAGCCACCCCGCCCTCAGCCGCTTCGGCGAGGCCGGGTACCGCGACCTTCTTCCCGGCGGCATCGACCATGTGCTGCTCGACGCCAAGGCGTCGGGGTGGTCGCCGCTGTGGAGCGAGTGGTCGCTGCAGCCGAGCGCCGCCGCCGCGATCTCCGACCATCCCGGCATCCTGGTCGAGTTCCAGTTGCCGGTTCCTCCCGCCGACCAGGACTGGTCCGGCGACTGGGCGCCTGTCCCGGCCGACCAGGTCGGGCTCGACGCGGACCGGCTGGAGCAGGCGGTCGACGACATCGGCGCACTCGAAGGCGTCCACGGCGTACTGATGGCGCGCCACGGACGCCTCGTTGCCGAGCGCTACTTCCGCGGCGCCGCCGGCCACCGTCCGCACAACCTGAAGTCGGCCTCAAAGAGCGTCCTCTCGGCACTGGCGGGCCTGGCGGTCGAAGAGGGCGTCCTCGATCTCGATCAACCGATCGCCGACGTTCTGCCCGAGGCCGCCGATCTCGACGACCCGCGCAAGCAGGCGATCACGGTACGCCACCTGCTGACGATGACGTCGGGCCTCGAATCGACCAGCTTCGGCAACTACGGCTCGTGGGTGGGATCCCGGAACTGGGTCAGGGCGGCGCTGGCGCGGCCTCTCGAAGCCGAGCCGGGCACCCGGTTCTCGTACAGCACCGGCGGCACACACCTGCTCTCGGCCACGCTGGCCGGAGCAGCCGGCAAGAGCACGCACGACTTCGCCCGCCAGCATCTGTTCGCGCCGCTCGGAATCCGGCACTCGGCCTGGGCCCGCGACCGGCAGGGCATCCACGTCGGCGGCAACAACCTCTCCCTGCTGCCGCGGGACATGCTGAAGTTCGGCCAGCTCTACCTGAACCGCGGCCGCTGGGGCGGACGCCAAATCCTGCCCTGGCAGTGGGTGGACGAGTCCACCCGGCCCGGCCTCGCCGGACCGCGCGGCCGCGGCCGGATCTACGGCGGTTACGGCTACCTGTGGTGGCTCAGGCCGCCCACGGAACGGGGCGCCTACATCGCCAGCGGCTACGGAGGCCAGTACATCTACGTCTCCCCGGCCGAGGACCTGGTTGTCGTCGTCATCTCGACCGAGGTCTCGAAGGGGCGGGGGTGGCGCGGCGAACTGTTCGGCATTGTCCGCGTTGGGCTAGCCGGCAGCGTGATCGACCGCTACGAACGCTAGAGCGCCGTTGTAGACTGACGGACGCTTCAATGGACCCGAAAGCAAGGACTTCGCTGCGCCCCGGCGCCGCAATCCTGGCTGCGGCACTGCTCGGTGGCGGGCCGGCGGCCGCGGCGGAGTTCGCCCCGGAGGATCTCGAGTTCTTCG
Source organism: Candidatus Multivorans sp. (assembly GCA_965238135.1). Taxonomy (GTDB): domain Bacteria; phylum Acidobacteriota; class Thermoanaerobaculia; order Multivoradales; family Multivoraceae; genus Multivorans. The sequence continues at coordinate 2,442,956 of OZ250177.1, forward strand.
AGCAGAAGATCCGCCCGGTTCTGGTCGAGCACTGCTACACCTGCCACAACAGCACCGAGTTGGCCGAGAGCGGGCTGCGCCTCGACTACCGGGACGGTCTGCTCGAAGGCGGCATGCGCGGCCCGGCGATCGAGCCGGGCAAGCCGCGCTCCAGCCTGGTGGTGCGGGCCATGCGCCACCCCAGCCTCGACTTCCGCATGCCGCTCGGCGGCGCCAAGCTGCCGGACCACGTGGTCGCCGACTTCGAGCGCTGGATCGAGATCGGAGCGCCCGATCCACGCGACGAACCGCCGTCAGCCACCGCGCTCAAGGAAGCGACCTCGTGGCAAACGGTCCTCGAGCAACGCAAGCAGTGGTGGAGCCTGCAGCCGATCGCCGATCCCGTAGCCCCCGAAGTCGCCGATCGGGCCTGGTCGAAGAACGCGATCGACCGCTTCCTGGCGACCGGGCTCGCCAAGGCGAGTCTCAAGCCCGCGCCGCTCACCGAGCCGCGCACCCTGATGCGCCGGCTCTCCTACGTGCTCACCGGCCTGCCGCCGACCCCCGCTCAAATCGACGACTTCGAGCGCCGCGCCGCAATCGACCGGGACGCCGCGGTCACGGAGGAGGTCGACCGGCTTCTGGCCGACCCCGCCTTCGGCGAACGCTGGGCCCGGCACTGGATGGACTGGATCCGCTACGCCGAGTCGCACGGCAGCGAGGGCGACCCGCCGGTCCCCTACGCCTGGCGCTACCGCGACTACCTGATCCGGGCGCTGAACGCCGACGTGCCCATCGACCAGTTGATCCGCGAGCACCTGGCCGGCGACCTGCTCGACGAGCCGCGGATGAACCCGGAACTCGGGATCAACGAGTCGGCGATCGGCATCGCCCAGTACCGCTTCGTGCTGCACGGTTTCGGCCCCACCGACGCCCTCGACGAGCAGGTGCGCTTCACCGAGAACCAGATCGATGTCGTCTCGAAGGCGTTCCTGGGGATGACCGTCGCCTGCGCCCGCTGCCACGACCACAAGTTCGACGCGATCAGCCAGACCGACTTCTACGCCTTCTACGGGATCATGGCGAACGGCCGCCCGGGGATTCAGACGGTCGACGACGAGAGCCGGCGAAACGCCCACCGCGACGAACTAATCGAGCTCAAGGGCGACTTGCGCCGGGTGCTGGCCGGGACCTGGATCGAAGCCGCGGCCGACATCCCAACCAGGTTGCAGCAACCGGACGCCCCATGGGCCGCAGCGCTGACGGGCGGCCAGTCGCCCTACGATCCGCTCTACGCCTGGGTCCGCACGCACAGGACTCGGGGGCGCCGGGCCTTCGCGAAGCAGTGGCAGGGGCTGGCCGCCGCCTACGAGCAGAGCAGGCAACAGCTCGAGAAACGACGGCAGGCGCCCGCCGTGAGCCGCTGGGATCTGACCCGGACCGAGGATGTCGAGGCGTGGTATCGCCACGGCAACGGTCTGCCCGAAGCGAAGCCGCAGGGCGCCGGAAGTTACGAGGTCACTCAGGCCGGGGAGACGATCGTCGCCGACATCCTGCCCGCCGGCGTCTACACGCACTCCCTCACCAACCGTCACAACGGCGCCTTCTCGTCACCGCGCTTCTTCATCGAGGCCAAGCAGAAGCTGGCGTTGCGCGTCGCCGGTAGCGGCGGCGCCATCGCACGCTACGTGGTCCAGAACTACCCCCAGGTCGGCGAGGTCTACCCGATCAGGACCCTCGTAGGAGGCGAGTGGCACTGGCAGCACTGGGACCTCGATTACTGGGACGGCGACCACGCCTACATCGAGCTGGTGACGGCTGCCGATCACCCGATGACCGGCGAGCGCTCGAGTTGGCGTTCCGACCGCTCGTGGTTCGGGATCACCGAGGCGGTCGTAACAGACGAAGACGGAGAACTCCCCCGCGACGAGCCGGCCGAGTTCACGGCGCCCCTGTTCGAGATCGAGGGCGCGCCCGCCGACCGCGACGAGCTCGCGGCGCGCTACGGCGAGGCGATCCACCACGCCGCCGAAGCCTGGCGCGACGGTTCGATGACCGATGGCCAAGCCCGCTTCCTGGGCAGTCTTGTCCGTCGCGGCCTGCTCCCGAACGATGTCCGGACCGTGCCGGAGGCGGCGCCGCTCGTCGCCTCCATCCGGCAGCTCGAAGAGCGGATTCCCACGCCCACCCGCTCCCCCGCGGTGCTCGCCGGCCCCCGCTTCGACCAACCGCTGATGGAGCGGGGCAACCACCGGCGGCTCGCCGACCCGGTGCCTCAGCGGTTCCTGGAAGCGATCGACGCCGAGCCCTACTCCGACTCGATCCACCCGCGTCTGGCCCTGGCCGAGAGCGTCCTCGATCCCGGCAACCCGCTCACCGCCCGCGTGATCGCGAACCGTCTCTGGGGGCACGCCTTCGGCCGCGGCATCGTCGCCACGCCCGACAACTTCGGGAAGATGGGCGAACTGCCGTCGAACGCAGCCCTGCTCGATCATCTGGCGACGACACTTCGCGACGACGGCTGGTCACTGAAGAAGTTCGTGCGGCGCCTGGCCTCGACCCGCGCCTTCCAACTCGACTCGGCGCCCTCAGCGGCGGCCCGGGAGGTGGATCCGCGAAACGGCCTCCTGTCGCACGCTCACCTGCGGCGCCTGGAGGCCGAAGCGGTCCGCGACACGATGCTGGCCGCCGCCGGCGATCTCGAACCGGTTGACGCAGCCGAAACACAACCGGTAACCGGCTGGTCGAACCGTCGCAGCGTCTACGTTCAGGTCATCCGGAATCAGCCGGATCCCATGCTCCACACCCTCGACCTGCCCACCCCCGTCACGACCAAGGGCCAGCGCGACCAGACGAACGTGCCCGCGCAGTCGCTGCTGATGATGAACGACGCCCAGGTCATGCATCTCGCCACCCGCTTCGGCGACCGGATCGCCCAAGACCCCGACCTGGACAATGACCGCGATCGCATCGTCGCGATGTTCCGCCTCGCCCTCGGTCGGCCGCCGACCGAGAGCGAGCTCGGAGCGGCGCAGCGGTTCCTCCAGAACGCCCGCGACCGCGAGCCCGTGCCGGAGGACGTGGACGCCTGGAGCACGGCGGCCATGGACCGCCGCGAGGAGAGCACCGAACTCCGCGACATCACCGAGGCCAAGACTCGCTACGTGCTGCGCCTCTTCTACCGGCCATCGGCGCCCGAGGCGATCGCGGCGTGGGAGTTCGACGACCCGCCCAAGAACGCCCGCGCCAGCGACGCCATCGACGGTCCCGAACTCAAGCTCGGGCGCGATGTCCGTCTGAGCGACGGCGCGCTGTGGCTCGGAACGTCAGACGCCGTCACCAGGAAACCGCTGCGGCAGACGCTAGACCAGTACACGCTCGAGGCCTGGGTCGCTGAGCTCCCGAGCGAAGCGGAAGCCCCCGAGCCGCCGCCGGTCCACCTGGTCCTCGCACGCGGCCTGGAGGGTGCCTGGACCGCCTACCGGAACGGTGTTGCGGCTGACGCGGAGAGCGTCCGGCAAGAACTTCCCATGAGCCTCGAGGAACGCCGGGTCCGGTTCGCGGCCAGGGAAGACGCGCCCCTGCGTGTCCTCCAGGCCCGCCTCTACGACCGCGCACTGCGTCCCGAGGACATCGCGGCCTCCGCTCTCGCCAACATCGAAGCGCCGCCGGAAGAGGAGCAGGCCCGCCTCTACCGCGGCAGTTGGGCTCAGATCGCGCGGCTCGAAGCGGAAGCGGACCGGCTCGAGCGGAGCGCCGCCGGCGGCGACGCCTGGCGCCAATTGGCGCAAGCCATGTTCAACCTGAAGGAGTTCATGTACCTCCGATGAGCTTGCCCACCTGCTCCCTGATGAGCCGCCGCCAGATGCTCGCCCAAGTCTCGACCGGCTTCGGCGCGATCGCGCTCAACGGCCTGCTCGGGTCGGCGCTCCTGCCCGGGGCGGCCCGCGGCGCGCCGAGAGCCCGCGCCAAGCACGTCATCTTCCTGTACATGTCGGGCGGCGTTTCCCAAGTCGACTCGTTCGACCCCAAGCCGCTCCTCGCTCGCGAAGACGGCAAGCCGATGCCGACCAAGATCGAGCGCACCCAGTTCAACAACAACGGCAACATCTTCGCCTCGCCGTTCCCGTTCAAGCAGTACGGCGAGAGCGGCATCCCGGTCAGCAGCATGTTCCCCCACGTCGGCGAATGCGTCGACGACCTGGCGGTCATCCGCTCGATGACCAGCAAGGTGAACGAGCACGCCCAGGGCAACTACTTCTTCCACACCGGCTTCCCCCTCGTCGGCCACCCCTCGGCCGGCGCCTGGGTGAACTACGGCCTGGGCACCGAGAACGAGAATCTGCCGGGTTTCGTCGTCCTGCAGAGCGGTCAGGCGGGCGTTCCCCATGGCGGCGTCGGCATCTACGGCAACGGCTACCTGCCGGCTGAATTCCAGGGGTCGATCCTGCGCGGCGACACCGAGAACGCGGTCCAGAACATCCAGGCCATGGAAGGCCGGGCGGCCCAGCGGGAACGGCTCGACTTCGTGCACGAGATGGACCAGGCCTTCCTCAAGGACCTCGGCGGACACGCCGATGTCGAGGCCGCCGTTCGCAACTACGAGACGGCTTTCCGGATGCAGGCGGAGGTTCCCGAGCTCTGCGACATCAGCGGCGAGACCCGGGCGACGCGCCAGCTCTACGCCCTGGACCACCCGAGAGAGACGACGGCGGATTACGGTCGCCAGTGCCTGCTCGCGCGGCGGCTTGTCGAGCGCGGCGTGCGCTTCGTCGAACTGAGCTGCCTGCCGGAACCGGACGACGGGGGGCAAGCGGCGAACCCCTGGGACCAGCACACCGGCCTCGAGATCGGGCACCGGAGCATGGCGCTCCAGGTCGATCAGCCGATCGCGGGTCTGCTCAAGGACCTGAAGTCCCGCGGCCTGCTCGACGAAACGCTCGTCATCTGGGCCGGCGAGTTCGGCCGCACACCGTTCTCCCAGGGCGCCGACGGCCGCGATCACAACCCGTTCGGGTTCTCGATCTGGCTCGCCGGGGGCGGAATTGCGGGCGGCACGATCCACGGCCAGACGGACGACTTCGGTTACCACGTGGTGGAAGACGAAGTCACGATCTACGACCTCTGGGCGACGGTCCTCCACCTGCTCGGCCTCGACCACGAGAACCTCACCTACCGCTACGGCGGACGCGACTTCCGCCTCACCGACGTCCACGGCCAGGTGGTCGATGAGATCCTGGCGTAGCGAGTGGGTGGACACCCGCCGGAGTTGGGTTCCGTCGGGGCGGCCTCCTGGGAACGCGGGCGTCTCGCCCGCATCCGCCGCAGGCGGAATCCGGATCCGGATCGCCCTAGTCGCCCTCACCGCCCTCTCCACCGTGGCCTCCGCGGCGCCAGCCGCCGCCCAGGAAGACACCCCCAGCTACCACCGGGATGTCTGGCCGGTGATTCAGCAGCGGTGTCAGGGCTGCCACCAGCCGGCGCAGCTTGGCGGCGAGTTGAACCTCACCAGCTTCGAGGGGCTGGCGACCGGGGGGATGAACGGCGCCGCGTTCGTGGCCGGCAAGCCGGACGAGAGCCGGATGCTCAAGATGCTGCGGGGCGAGATCGAGCCGGCGATGCCGATGCGGGGCGAGCCGCTGGCGGAGGTAGAGATCGCCGCGATCAGCGACTGGATCGCGGCCGGGGCCGACGACGACACGCCGGAGGAGGTGCGCCTCGGCGCGGCCACCGGGCCGATCCTCTACCGCCAGCCGCCGGTGATCACGGCGGTCGCCTACTCGACCGACGGCGACTGGCTGGCGGTGTCGGGCAACCGCGAGGTGCTGCTTCACCGGCGCTCGAAGATCGGCAGTGGCGACAGCGTCGAAGCTCGCTTCAGCAGCGTGTCCGAGCGCATCCAAGGGCTCGCGTTCCTGCGCAACGGACGCCTCATCGCTACCGGCGGAACGCCCGCCCGTTTCGGTGAGATCCAGATCTGGGACGTCGACGACCGGAAGCTCCGCGTCTCGACCACCGTTTGCTACGACACCCTGTTCGGCCTCGCCATCTCGCCCGACGAGCGCCGGCTCGCGGTCGGCTGTGCGGACAACACGGTCCGCATCCACCAGGCGACCAGCGGCCGCGAACTGCTGCGCATGAACCACCACGAGAACTGGGTGCTCGGGGTCGTCTTCGGCGGCGACGGCAGGCGCATCGTCTCCGTCGGCCGCGACCGCGCCGCCAAGCTGATCGACGCGAACAGCGGCGCCTTCGTCGAGAACATCAACCTGCTCCGCGGCGAGCTGGCTGCAGTCGTCCGCCACCCTCGGATCGAGGCCGTCGTCATCGGTGGCGAAGACCGTACGCCGTACTTCTACAAGATGGACCGCCCCAGGAAGATGCTGATCGCCGACGACTCGACCCTGGTGCGCGAGTTCGAGCGCCAGGACGGCGAGATCTTCGCGCTGGCGATCGATCCTCGCGGCGAGCGCCTGGTGGTGGGCGGCGCCGCGCCGACGGCGCCGATCTACGACCTCGAGACCGGCGAGCGCACCGCGACCGTCTCGGGCCACAGCGCCGGCATCTACACCCTGGCCTTCGACCCCACCGGCGCCGAACTGGCCACGGCCGGCTTCGACGGTTCGCTCCGGCTGTACCGCGCCACCGACGGAGAGTTGCTGCACGAGTTCGTGCCGGTGCCGATCGAGGGAAGCGTCGAGGGCGAAACCACCGCTGGAGGAGCACGATGAGCGGCCGCCGACTGCTGCCGACCGTGTCCCTGAGCCTCGCCGGCATGGCCGTGGCATCGGTGGCCGCGGCCGTCGCTCCGCCGCCCAATCTGCTCGACATGCACCCCCATGGCGGCCAGCAGGGCCGCGCTTTGCGGCTGGTGCTCGAGGGCTACGGCCTCCCCGGCGAGATGGAGATCGAGAGCACCCTGCCCGGTTCCTTCGCCCGCCTCGGCGAAGCCGCCGAAGAGGATCGGCTGCAACGTCAGCGGCGTCCCAACGACCGCAACCTCGACGCCGCCATCCTGCTCGTCGAGATCGACGCCGATGCCGCTCCCGGGCTCTACCCGCTACGGGTCGTGACCGAGGACGGCATCTCGAACGCTCTGCTGTTCCGGGTGGACACCCTGCCCGAGGTTTCAGAACAGAGCCTGCGCGACAGCGGCAGCGCCAACGAGGCGCCGACGATCAAGCAACTGCCGGTCGTGATCAACGGCACGCTCGACGGAGCGGAGCGGGACCGCTACCGCTTTCGGGCACAGGCCGGCGAGCGCGTCGTCCTGGAGGTCGAGGCGCGCCGCGTGGGCTCGGCGCTCGATCCGGCGCTCCGGCTGCTCGACGCCGGCGGCGACGAGATCGCCTTCAACCAGGAAGCTCCGGGTATCGACGTCGACGCCCGTCTCGACTGGCAGGCGCCCGAAGGCGGCGGCGAGTTCGTGGTCGAAGTCCACGACGCGCGCTTCAGCGACCAGACCAGGAACTTCTACCGCCTGAAGCTGATCGCCGCCTCGGAGTACGAGTACGCCGAGGCCCTGTTCCCGCTCGGCGCCCGGCGCGGCGAGGAGACCCGCTTCGAACTGTCGGGCGGCACGGTCGCGGCCACGCGCGAGATGACCCACACCGCCGACACGGCAGGCGACTTCGACGTGGTCGGGCCGGCGCCCGGCGCCGCCGCGAAGAGTTTCGCCCTCCCGTTCCCCGTCGTCGTCGGCAGCCACCCGGAGGTCCGTGAGAGCGAGACGGACCCAGCCAGGGCCCTGACGCTGCCCGTGGTCGTCAACGGACGGATCGACAATGTCGGCGAAGTGGACCGGTACCGGATCGCCGCCGAGCCGGGGAAGAAGCTGCTGATCGAGGTTCAGGGAGGCGCGCTCCGCTCCTCCGATCTGTTCGGCGTGCTGACCGTCACGACGCCGGACGGCGAGTACCTGGCATCCTCCGGCGACGAAGTCCCCGACCCGGACACCTTCCGGTTGCTGTCGCCCACGGCGACGTCCTTCGATCCCTGGGTGGTGGTCGAGGCGCCGGAGGGCGTAGACACGCTGCACGTCACCGTTGAGGACCTGGTGGGCCGTGGCGGCCCCCGCTTCGGTTACCGGTTGACGGTGACCGAGACCGGTCCCGACTTCGAGCTGCGGCTCAGCACCGCCCAGATGTCGCTCAACGCCGGCGGCTCGAAGCCGATCCAGGTCGGCGCCGTTCGCCGCGGCTTCCTGGGCCCGATCCGCCTCTACGTGGTGGATCCCCCCGCCGGCATCGAGGCACGGGACGGGTGGATCTCGAAAGAGGTCAGTGGCCTCGACCGCCGATCGTTGTCGCGCTCGGGCCGGGTCATGGTCACCGCCGATCTCGAGGCGCCGCGCCAGCGCCTCGACCTGGAAGTCTGGGGCGAAGGCGTGCTTGAGGACGGCACCGTGATCCGCCGCCGGGCGAGCGTGCCCGGCAGCGTCACCGGCGTGCGGGCCGGCGACGGCCGCAGCTACACGACCGAGGCCGAGCGGTCGTTCACCGCCCCCTGGTTGGAGAGCCGGCTGCCGGTCCTGCTCACCGGCCGGCCCGGCCCGCGGCTGATCGGCACGCCGCCCGAGACCGTGAGGCTGGTCAAGGGCATGCCGTTCGACTTCGGGTGGAAGTACGAAGAGCCGCCGGGCGAAGACGCCGCGATCGAACCGCCGATGGTCGTCACCGCCGTGATCGGCGGCGGCGAGTTCCGCGTCGAGACGACGGAGAAGACCGACTACGACAAGTCCAAAGGCAGCAAGCTGATCCGCAGCAGCGACGGCACCCGGCACGACCGCTACAGCGTGACTCTGACCGGCGAAGTCACCGTGGGCGGCCGGCCTGAGCGCCTCTACACGCCCGGCGTGACCCTGGAGGTCGTGCCCGGTTACCGAATCGAGGTCGACAAGGCGAGTGTCAAGTCCGGCAAGAAGGGCGTCGTCGAGGGCGTCCTGCACCGCGAAGAGAGCTTCCAGCAGCCGGTCGAACTGCGCGCCGACGCCCTGCCCACCGGCGTCGTCTGCGACAGCACCGAGATCAAGCCCGAGGACGACGGCAAGTTCCGGATCTCCTGCGAGGCGTCGGACGAGGTCGAAGCGGGGGACTACGATTTCCTGATCACGTCGTCATCCTGGCTGGCCGGCGAAAGAGAAGGCCGCGCGGCGTACACGACAACGCCGGTCGAGGCACGAATCGAGGTGAAGGCCAGATGACACGTTGCTCCAATTCTGGAACGCGAGCGCCCAGCCTTGCTCTCCGGCCCCTGGGAACGCGGGCGTCTCGCCCGCATCTGTGTGCGGTCCCATTCATCGCGCTGGTCATCGCCACTGCCCTCCCCGTCGTCGCCAGCGACGCCACCACCCCCGTCGAACTCCTCGTCCACCCCACCGAACTCACCTTCGACAACAACCGTGACGGCCGCAAGCTCCTGGTCACCGGCATCCTCGATACCGGCGAACGCGTCGACCTCACCGCCGACGCCGACATCACCACAGCCACCGCCCCGGTCGAGCGCGGCGACGACGGTTTCTTCACCCCCAGCGGCGACGGCAGCGGCTCGATCACCGTCCAGGCCGGCGGCCTCACGGCCACCGTCCCGGTTTCGGTCCAGGCCACTGGCAACAACGAAGCCGCCAAGCCCGTCACCTTCGTCCGGGACGTGCTCCCGGTCATGAACAAGGTCGGCTGCTCGCAGGGCACCTGCCACGGCGCGGCCAAGGGCAAGAACGGCTTCAAGCTCTCGCTCCGCGGCTACGACCCCGAGTTCGACTACCAGTCCCTGCTCTACGACATGTCGGGGCGGCGCTTCAACCGCGCCGACCCCGCGCGCTCGCTGATGCTCGCCAAGCCGACGATGCAGATCGCGCACGAGGGCGGCCTGCAAATCGTCCACGGCTCGCGCTACTACAACCTGGTGCTCGACTGGATCTCCGCCAACGTCTCTTACGGCGACTCCACAGTGGACCGGGTCGAGCGGCTCGAGATCCACCCAGGCGAGGTCTTCATGCACCGACCCGGGATGCGCCAGCAGACGATCGTGATCGCCCACTACGGCGACGGCAGGAGCCGCGACGTGACCCGCGAGGCGCACATCACGAGCAGCAACACGGAGACGATGGCGATCGAGGACAGCCCCTCCGGGCCGGTCGCCACAGGCCTTCGGCGCGGCGAGAGCAGCCTGCTCGTGCGCTACGAGGGCCAGTTCGTCACCGCCCCCGTCACCGTGCTCAGCGGCCGCGAGGGCTTCGAATGGACGGCATTGCCCCAGATCAACTACATCGACGAACTGATCGACAGGAAGCTCCAGCGGATCGAGGTCCTGCCGTCGGGCCCGGCCGACGACGCCGCCTTTCTGCGCCGTGCGTCGCTCGATCTCACCGGCCGGATCCCGACCCCCGAGGCGGTGCGCGCCTTTCTCGCCGACGACACGCCGACCCAGGACAAGCGGAACCGCCTGATCGACGAGCTGATGAAGAGCGACGCCTACGTCGACCACTGGACGCTCAAGTGGGGCGACCTCCTGCGGAGCAACCGGAAGTTCATGAGCTACAAGGGCATGCTCACCTTCCGCGGCTGGCTTCGCGAGGCGATCGAGGAGAACCGGCCGTACGACGAGCTGGTCCACGAACTCATCGTCGCCAGCGGCAGCACTCTCGACCAACCCGCCGCCAGCTACTACCGCGCCGCCCGCGACCCGAAGCAGGCGATGGAGACCACGACCCAACTGTTCATGGGCGTGCGCATGGTCTGCGCCCAGTGCCACGACCACCCGTTCGAGCGCTGGACCCAGAACCAGTACTACGAGATGACCGCGTTCTTCGCCGGCCTCGGCGTCCGCCCGGGCTTCCGCACCGGCGAGGAGATCGTGTTCGAGAAGCGCCGAGACGCCGAGCAGTTGCACCCGAAGACGAACGCGGTGGTGCCGGCCAAGTACATGGTGCCGGTCGAGGGCGCGCCGGAACCGGGCCAGGGCCCCGGGCGCCGGGCGGCGCTGGCCGGCTGGCTGACTTCGCCCAACAACCCCTACTTCGCACCGGCGATCGCGAACCGCGTGTGGAGCTACTTGATGGGCCGCGGGATCATCGACCCGGTCGACGACATCCGGGCCTCGAACCAGCCGGTGAACGCGGAACTGCTCAATGCGCTGACCGCCGACCTGATCGAGAACGACTTCGACCTGCGCCACCTGATGCGGAGGATCGCCACCTCCCGGGCGTACCAGTCGTCCTTCCGCACCAACGAGTGGAACCAGAACGACCGGATCAACTTCTCCCACCACGAACCGCGGCGGCTCAGCGCCGAGCAGTTGGCCGACGCCGTGGTCCGCGCCACCGGCTCGCGGTTCGAGATCGACACGCTGCCCGACGACTTCGACGCCACCGCGCTGCCGGACCCCCACGTGATGACCGCGAGCATGGGCATCGAGGGCTTCCTCGACCTGTTCGGCAAGCCGGACCGCGAGACCGCCTGCGAGTGCGAACGGAAGACGGAGATGAGCCTGCCCCAGGCGCTCAGCCTGCTCAACGGCGCCGTCATCGCCGACGCGATCGCCGATCCGGAAGGCCGGGTGGCGAATCTCGTCCTCTCCGGCAGGGACAACGAAGAGCTGATCGCGGAGCTCTACATCGCCGCCCTCGGCCGCCATCCGACGGACGACGAAGCCGAGCTCGCCGAGGGCCACTTCGAGTCCTCGAGCAGCCGCACCGCCGCCGCGCAGGACCTGATGTGGGCGCTCCTCAACTCGAACGCCTTCCTCTTCAACTCGTAAGCTCCAGGAGCTCCGACATGCTCGTCATTCCAGGAAAATCCGGCCACACCTGCGATGGCCCGACCCGGCGCGAGTTCCTCCGCGTCGGCTCGCTCGGCATCTTCGGCATCTCGCTCAGCCAGGCGCTGGCGCTCCGCGACGCTCACGCCGCCACCGCGGCGGCCGACGCGATTGGCGGCGGCGCCGGCTTCGGCCGGGCGAACTCGGTCATCCTGCTGTTCCTGCAGGGCGGCCCGAGCCACATCGACATCTGGGATCCCAAGCCCGAGGCGCCCACCAACATCCGGGGCGAGTTCAGCCCCATCAGCACCAAGGTGCCCGGCATCCAGCTCTCCGAGACGATGCCGCTCCTCGCCGAGCAGGTCGACAAGTGCACCCTGATCCGCTCGATGAGCTACACCCCGAAGGGGCTCTTCAACCACACCGCCGCCATCTACCAGATGCTGACCGGCTACCCGCCCGATCGGGTCTCGCCCTCGGGCCAGCTCGAACCGCCGAGCCCCGCCGACTTCCCGACTGCCGGCTCCCACATCTCGAAGCTCAGGCCCCTCGACGATCCGATGCTTCCCTTCGTCGAGCTGCCGCGTCCGCTCCAGGAATCGAACGTGATCGGCAAGGGAGGCGCGGCCGGCTTCCTCGGCAAGGCCTACGACCCCTACCGGCTCTACCAGGATCCGAACCAGCCGATCCAGCTCGACGACCTGGAACTCCGGAAGGAGACCTCCCCCGAGCGCCTCGCCGGCCGCTTCGAACTCCGCAAGGGCCTCAACGCCTCGATGCCCGACCTCGAAAAGGCAGTCGCCAATTCCGCGCTCGACGAGTACTACGAGAAGGCCTACGACCTCGTGCTCTCCGGCAAGGCCCGCCAGGCCTTCGACCTCTCCAACGAGACCGGCGAGATGCGCGAGCGCTACGGCAAGAACACCTTCGGCCAGGGCGCGCTCATGGCGCGCCGGCTGATCGAGGCCGGCACCCGCTTCGTCCAGCTCAACTGGCCCGCCGTCGCCAACGGCAACCCCGAGATCGACTCCTGGGATACCCACGCCGCCAACTTCGGCCCGCTCCGCAACCTGCACTGCCCCGTCCTCGACCGGGCACTGTCGGCCCTGCTCTCCGACATGGACGACCGCGGCCTGCTCGACGAGACCCTCGTCGTCGCCGTCGGCGAGTTCGGCCGCTCCCCGCGCCTCGGCGTCAGCACCTCCGGCAACAGCAACTCCCCCGACGGCCGCGACCACTGGCCCTACTGCTACACCGCCATGGTCGCCGGCGCCGGCATCCCCGGTGGCCAGCTCTACGGCGAGTCCGACGAGACCGGCTCCTCACCCCGCGAGAAGCCCGTCCACCCCAACGACCTGCTGGCGACCGTGTACCACACGCTCGGGATCGACCCCGCGATGGAGATCCTGAACCACTTGGACCAGCCGAGAGAGCTGGTCAAGGGCGAGGTGATTCGGGGTTTGTGGGCGTAGAATCGACGCTACAGAGGCATCACATCAAAGCCTCTCAGGCCACAGCCTCCGGAGCCGACACCATGTCCACAAGCGAGATCATCTTTCAGGTAACCGAGGACGAAGTAGACGGCGGTTACTCGGCCAGCGCCCTGGGATACGGAATCCACACGCAAGGCGACTCCGCCGAAGAGCTTCGGCACAACGTGAAGGAGGCCGTCGACTGCTACTTCGATGAGGACATGCCCAAGCCTCGACTGATTCGCCTGCACTTCGTGCGCGACGAGATACTCGTTGCGTGAAGCTACCGCGCGACGTCAGTGGTTCGCGACTGTTGACGGCACTTCGAATCCTCGGCTACGAGCCGACACGTCAGCGTGGCTCCCATGTGAGGGTCACCACCCAGCGCAACGGCGAACACCACGAAGTGGTCCCGCTGCACGATCCCATCCGAATCAAGACCCTGGCGAGCATCCTCAGGAGCATCGCCCGGCACCACGCGTTGAGTGTGCAGGATCTCTTGAAGAACCTCCGCTTGTGAGAGCGGTCCATCCCTGTCGCCCCACCTCACTCTCGGACCGACGCACTAGTTGGGACACGACCTTCGTGTCCAGCAGGTAGCGCGGCGCCGTCGCTACCACGCACTGCGGGACATGGACCCAAACGACGAGTTGCTGCGTCTGGCCCGGGCAGGGGAGGTGCGCCTCGGCAAGTCGAACGCCAAGGTGGCCTACACGCGACCGCCCAGAGACCGCCTGCTGCCGCACGACGAAGTCATGGCGCTCCTGAACGCGGTTCGCAGCGACAGCGTCCTGCCTGCCAAGCGGAAGGACTGAAGTGGACAACGCCTCCCTGAGCTGGATCACCGGCTACATCTGGGGCATCGCGGACGACGTGCTCCGCGATCTCTACGTCCGCGGCAAGTACCGCGACGTCATCCTGCCGATGACCCTGCTCCGGCGGCTGGACGCCGTGCTGGAGCCGCGGAAGCAGCACGTCCTGAAGGTGAAGGCGAGCCTCGACGAACTCGGCATCGTGGACCAGGACGCCACCCTTCGAGAAGCTGCGAAGCAGGACTTCTACAACACGTCGAAGTACGCGTTGCGCGACCTTCGCTCCCGCGCCGGCCGGCAGCGCCTCCGAGCCGACTTCGAGGCTTGGCGCGACGGTTTCTCCCCCAACGTCCAGGACATCCTCGACAACTTCGAGTTCCGCAACCAGATCCCGAGGCTCTCCAGGGCCGACGCGCTGGGCACGCTGATCGAGAAGCTCGCCTCGCCCGACGTCAACCTGAGCCCCGAACCGCTTATGAACAGCGACGGCTCCGTCAAACACCCAGGCCTGGACAACCACGGCATGGGCTCGATCTTCGAGGAGCTCATCCGGCGCTTCAACGAGGAGAACAACGAGGAGGCCGGCGAGCACTTCACGCCGCGGGACGCGGTGAAGCTGATGGCGAACCTGATCTTCCTCCCCGTCGCCGATCAGATTCAGTCCGCCACTTACACGCTCTACGACGGTGCCTGCGGCACGGGCGGCATGTTGACCGTCGCCGAGGACGTCCTGCAGCAGCTCGCCGCCGAACACGGAAAGCAGGTATCGACACACCTCTTCGGCCAGGAGATCAACGCCGAAACCTACGCCATCTGCAAGGCAGACCTGTTGCTCAAGGGTGAAGGCCAAGCGGCCGATAACATCATCGGCGGGCCGGAACACTCCACGCTCTCGAACGATGCCTTCCCCACCCGCGAGTTCGACTTCATGCTCTCGAATCCCCCTTACGGCAAGAGCTGGAAGACGGACCTCCAGCGCATGGGCGGCAAGAAGGACATGAACGATCCACGCTTTCGGATCGAGCACGGCGGCGACGTCGAGTACTCCCTCGTCACGCGAAGCAGCGACGGCCAGATGCTCTTCCTGGCCAACAAGCTCGCCAAGATGAAGCGGAACACGCCGCTCGGGAGCCGGATCGCCGAGGTCCACAACGGCAGCTCCCTCTTCACCGGCGACGCCGGGCAAGGGGAAAGCAACATCCGGCGCTGGATCATCGAGAACGACTGGCTGGAAGCCATCGTCGCCCTGCCGCTCAACATGTTCTACAACACCGGCATCGCCACCTACGTCTGGGTGCTCACGAACCGGAAGCCCGGGCACCGGCAGAGCAAGGTACAGCACATCGACGCCACGAAGTGGTTCAAGCCCTTGCGCAAGAACCTGGGCAAGAAGAACTGTGAGCTCGGCGAAGCGGACATCGCCCGCATCTGCGACGCATTCCAAGCCTTCGGGGAGACCGAAGAGAGCAGGATCTTCAACAACGAAGCCTTCGGCTACTGGAAGGTCACTGTCGAACGGCCCCTGCGCATTGCCGCCGCCGACCCGAACCGCGCCCACACGGCCGCCGAGATCAAGGAGCTGAAAGCGACCGGCGAGCGCAGCGAGACCGCTCCGCCCGTCATCCGGAAGGTCCACAAGCGAGCTGTCCCGGCCGACCCTCTGCGCGGGCGGTTCGAGGCCAGCGTCAACGGAAGAACAGCGGTCGTGGAGTACGAGCCGGACACCGAACTGCGCGACACCGAGCAGGTCCCGCTGCAGGAAGAAGGAGGCATCGAGGCGTTCCTGAGGCGGGAGGTCCTGCCCTATGCCCCTGACGCCTGGTACAAGCCCGAGAGCGTGAAGATCGGCTACGAGATCAGCTTCAACCGCTACTTCTACAAGCCTGAACCGATGCGGTCCCTCAAGGAGATTCAGGCGGACATCCTGGCACTGGAGACGCAGACCGAGGGCCTGCTGGCCGAGATCATCGGAGGCGCGGCTTACTCGCCGCCTGCAAAGCTGCGCGTGTATGTGGACACCTCTGTCATCGGGGGATGCGAGGACGAGGAGTTTCGCGAACCGTCCCGGAGGCTGTTCGAGCGCTTCCGGCGGGGCGAGTTGACGTTAGTCTTCTCGCGCGCCATCCTGGACGAGTTGAGGCGAGCCCCGGAGCGAGTCAGAATGGTGCTGGACGCGGTGCCCCGGGAGCACACCGAGTTCCTTGAGGCCTCGGCAGCAGTGAGGCAGCTCGCTCTGCGGTACGTTGCCGCCGGGGTTGTCGGGCCCGCGATGCTTGACGACGCTCTGCATATCGCCTTCGCCACCCTCGCCGGCGCCGACGTGCTCGTCAGTTGGAACTTCAGACACATCGTCAACCTCCGCCGCATCCACCTCGTACATTCCGTCAACCGAGAACTCGGGCATCGGTCCCCCGACATCCGAACTCCAAGGATCCTGCTGGACGATGACTCCTGAACCAACGAAGAAGAGAAAGAAGGGCTTCGACTGCGTAGCCTTCCAGCGAGAGCAGAGGGCCCGCATCAGCCGCATGCTGAACGCCATGACCAAGGAGGAGCAGCTGGACTGGCTGTGCAATGTGGAGATCACCGACCCCATCCTGCGCCGCATCATGGAGGAGGCGCCGCGCGGCACTCTCCGCAGGGCCAATACCAGGGCTGAGGGCTCCTTGCCGAGCCGTCCAAAGGAATGATCGGCGACCTCAACGCCTACAGCGAGTACAAGGACTCCGGTGTCGCGTGGCTTGGGAGGGTGCCGACGCACTGGGAAGCACGACGCGTCTCTAGCGTGGCGCGTATCCTGAACGGGGCTACTCCTTCCTCAGCAACCCGTTCCTACTGGGGCGGCCGGGTTCCGTGGATCACGCCCACCGATCTGGGCACACTTGAAGGTAGCCGAATTCACGAAAGTGCTCGCACACTGACGAAGGCTGGGTACGAGGCGTGCGGCGCTTCAATGGCGCCCGTGGGCAGTCTCGCCCTATCGACGCGAGCACCCATCGGACATATCGGAATCCTGGGGCTCTCGTGCTGCTCCAACCAGGGGTGCAGACTCCTGGTGCCGAACGACTCCATCCAGTCCGACTTCTTCTATTGCGCCCTCGCGACATTCCGAGAGGAGATCAGGGCTCTCGGTCAAGGAAGCACGTTCACGGAGCTGTCGCGAGAGCATCTGGCCGCGTTTCGGATCGGCCTGCCTCCCTTAGTCGAACAAGTCGCCATCGTTCGCTTCCTCAAGTACGCCGACCGGCGCATCGGGCGGTACATTCGAGCCAAGGAGAGGCTGATCGCGCTGCTGGAGGAGCAGAAGAAGGCCGTAATCCATGATGCTGTCACCGGCCAGGACGATGTCCGGACCGGCCTGCCTTACTCCGCCTACAAGGACTCGGGTGTCGAGTGGCTGGGGCAGGTGCCGGCGCATTGGGCGCGCCGGCGGCTGAAGACGATCTTGCGTCCCGTCGATCGCAGATCACCCACTGGCACGGAGACACTACTGTCACTGCGTCGAGACCACGGCGTCGTCGTCTACGCCGATCACTTCTCCCGACCTCCGCAAGGCCGCTCACTTATCGGTTTCAAGCGAGTGGCGCTCGGCCAACTCGTTGTCAACCGTCTTCAGGCGAACAACGGGCTGGTGTTCTGCTCGGGCCTGGACGGCCTTGTGAGCCCCGACTACTCCGTCTTTGAACGGAAGGCGCCGCTTGAGATGAAGTACCTAAGTTACCTTCTTAGGACCGCTACCTATCGCGCCCACTTTCGTCGTGAGGCGACCGGACTTGGAACTGGTTCGGCTGGCTTCCTACGCCTCTATAACGACAGCTTCTTGGCGACGACTGTGTACCTGCCACCTGTCGACGAACAAGGCCAGGTACTCCGTTGGCTAGCGGCTGCGTCGCTCAGGCTCGAGGGCCTCATTGAGCGCGAGCGCCAGCAACTGCGGCTAGTGGCCGACCTACGTTCCTGCCTCATCGCGGACGTCGTGACCGGCAAGGTGGACGTGCGGCAATCAACCGCAGCACTGCCCGAAGTCGACCCTCTCCCAGCCGGACCGGCGTTCCGCGCTCGCGTCGATGCGAACGCCCGCTCCACCGCCGGCCCTCCCGGCGGAGACCCAAGCATGGCGGGGGTTTGACCGGCTCCCTAGGCGCCCCCCGCGGTCGTCGGGAAGGCGCGACCGGAACGCCCGCGATCGTTGCCCCAAACGTGCTGCCGGACTGCCGCGGACCATTGGATACTCCCCGGCGGCGAACCGCTCCGGTTCGACATGGCCCGCCAAGACCACACACGGATGGCCCCGCTACCACCGCAACGGGCTATCTCCGCCACCTGTCGACCCTAACGGCACGGAGCGAAGCAGCTGAGCCGTAAGCGACGCGAGCCGGAAACACCGCCCAAGTCCGGTCGAAGCGTTGCTACGTCTAGTCCGAAGTTCTGAGGCCCGATGCGTGAAACCCCCTGCAATGACGGGGTTTTTTCGATTTGAGCGTGTTGTCTACTGGGTACGTGTGGTCGTGGTCCGAGGTTTGAGGAGGCTGAAGGCTTCGGTCTGGAGGGGTGTCGGTCTGGCCAGGACGTCCGCGGTGGCGTTTCCCTGGCCGTGGAGTCGAACGCGGTTTCGGGTCAGGGTGGCCAGGTCGGCGAGCAGGGTCTGGAAGCTGTGGACGGGTAGTCCTTCGGGTGTGCGCTTGGCGCTCGCCTTGGCGCGGGCTGCGGGCGAGCGTCGAGCGGGCTGGACGGGCGAGGTGCGTTCGTCCCTAGGGTCGTCGTCGTCGAAGAGCAGGGGAGCGAGAAGCCGTCGCATGTGCCACTCGACGTAGTAGGCGAGCATGCACAGGAAGACGTGGGCTCGCACTCTGTCGGCCAGGCGATGGTGGACGGGCCGCACCTTGAGGTCGACGCTCTTGTAGCTGCGGAAGGCGCGCTCGACGCGGCTGAGGCTCTTGTAGGCCCGGACCGCCTCCGGCGCCGGGAGGTCGGCCTCGGCCACGTTGGTGCGGATGACGTAGAAGCCGTCGAGGGCGGCCTCTTCGGCGATCCGCGTCTGATTGCGGCAGTAGCGGAAGCCGTCTTCGTCGATCTCGGTGTCGAAGTGCTTGCCGACCTTGTGGGCGCGCAGGGCGCGGTCGGCGCGGGCGGCGATCTTGTCCTTGCCCCGTAGGGGGCGCTGTGGGCGCCTTGTCGCTTCGGCGACGGCCTCCAGCTTGCGCTCGGTGGCGTCGAGAAGCTCCTGGCGCTTGCGGCGCCGCCTGGTTGCCAGCAGCGGGTTCCGGCACACGATCAGCCGCTCTGCGGGGTACAGCTCGGGGACGCTCAGTTCGGCCATGTCCCGTTCGTCGAAGATCGACAGTTGCAGGTGGCCCTGCTGCACCAGGGTGCGGATCGCGGGCGCGCGCAGGGCGGTGATCCACGACAGGCCGCCGGGTTCGAGGTCTTCGCGGATGCGGGCGTTGGTGAGCAGGCCCCGATCGCCGACCACGACCATCCGGTCGAGCGAGAAGCGCTCGTTGAGCTTCTGCACTTGGGAATCCAGCGTAGAGGGATCGGCGGTGTTGCCTTCGAAGACCTCGACCGCGACCGGGCATCCGTCCCGGTTGCAGAGCAGCGCGAAGACGATCTGGGGCTTGCCCGGCTTGCCGTCCTTGGAGTACCCGCGCCGGGCGAGGGCGCATTTCGCGCCCTCGAAGTAGACCGAGGTCACGTCGCACAAGACGAGGGAACCGTCCTTGAGGTGCTGTTCGGCCAGCCGTCGCTCGATGCGTTGCTGCCGTTCGAGCAGCCAATCCATGGCGGAGTAGAGCTCGTCGGCGCCCGCCTCCTCGACTCCGAGTTCCTCGCCGAGGGTGTGGGTCGTGGTCTCGCTTGAGAGCCCGCGTGCGGTGGCGAGCTTGGAGCGGGGTTCGAGGATGCGGGCGATGATCATGGCGAGCGCGAGCGACCGTTCGCGCGAGGGTCGGCGGTCGAGGAGTGTTTCGAGGCCGCGTCGTCGCGCGGCGCCGAGCGTGGCGGCGACATGACCGTGGGGCCTGGAGCGCAGGATCTCGAAGGCGGAGTCGAGGGAGGGCAGTGCGACGCCGCCCTTGAGGAGAGTGCGCAGGCCCTCGACGAGATGATCGGGCCACTTGGAGAGGTTGGCGAGTGTCCGTTTGCAGACTCTTCCGTGCTCTCGGTAGGACTCGCGCAGGAGCACGGCGGGTGGCGAGTTGCGGTTGGGTACGCGTTCGATGTACATGGCTTCTATTGTAGCTTCATCATGTCTCCATGTCTATCTGTATTGATGATAATACATGGGTACACAATGCGGGGCGGAAACCCCAAAACCCTAGGCGCAGCAACGATCTGCGACGCTCAAGCCCCAGAACTTCGGTCTAAGATAGCCGGCGTCATGGGCAGCGTACAGCCAGAGATCGGGACAACGACGAAGGTGCCCGTGGAACGCCTCCGGCTCGACCGGGAGAACCCCCGCCTCGTCGGCAAAGCCCAAGACGCGTCCACTGAGGCGATCATCGCCCGCCTCTACAAGAGCGCGGAACTCGACGAACTGTTGCAGTCGATGTCCACTAACGGCTACCTCGACATCGAACCGCTCGTCGTCTTCACCGACCCCGCCGATGAGGAAGCGCTGATCGTCCTCGAAGGAAACCGGCGACTCGCAACGTAGCGTCTGTTCCGAGAGCCGGCCTTGGTAGGCCGCATCAAGTCCCAGGAAGGACTCCGTATCTCGGTACCGGCCGTAGACGATTCGCTTCGAGCCACGTTCGACGGCGTGTCGGTCTACCGAGTCATCGGTCGCGAGCAGGCGCGAGCCTTCATCGGCTTCAAGCACATCAACGGTCCCGCGAAGTGGGACGCCTACGCAAAGGCGCGCTTCGCGGCGGACTGGTACCGCAAGGGCCAGGGCGAAGGGGTGAGCATCGAGCAGATCGCCGAGGCTGTCGGTGACCGGCACGCGACGGTCAAGCGGATGGTATTCGCGATCTATGTACTGGAGCAGGCAAGCAAAGAGGGTGTCTTCGAGATCGAGGATCGGGCCACTCCGAAGTTTAGCTTCTCCCACCTGTACACGGCTCTCACGCGCTCGCAGTACATGGACTATCTGGGCCTCGAATCCGGCTGGGCGACACACGACCCCCAGCCCGACCAGGTCCCAAGAGAGAAGCTCACCGAGTTGAAGAAGGTGCTGCTGTGGATCTACGGCTCGGAGAGCGCCGACGTGCATCCCGTCGTCAGAACGCAGAATCCAGACATCAAGCATCTGGGAGAGGTGTTGGCCCACACCGAAGCGCTCCACGTTCTAGAGCAAACCGGCGATCTGGGCCAGGCCCACGCAAGAACCGAGACAGTGGACTCACGCTTCACTGCGGCTCTGATTCGAGCCCAGGATTCGCTTCGCGATGCGGCTGGTTCTCTCCGCGCCTACGACGGAGAGGATCAGTCGCTGCTCGACATCGCCGAGGACGTGAAGGAGACCGCGGTTACCGTGGTTCAGCGCATGAAGAAGAAGCGCCTGGACGCCCAGACGGCAGAATGACGGCGCTGGTCCTGCCATTGGATGAAGTGACGGGTCGGCGGATCAATGTCGATCTGGCGGCCGACTACCTGGAGCTGACCGCGTTCTTCGCCAGTGACGACACCGCCCGCTCTTCAGACCTCGCCAACGCAGCGTCGGTCGGTCCAGAAGAAGCTATGGGCAAGCTCCAGGACGAGCTGGAGAAGGGGGCGGAGGAGATCGTCGCAAGTGCGGTCCACTGCATAAAGACGCGCCAGGGCGTGCTGGGCCCGACCTACCCATTCAACTTGGATCGCGAAGGCAGTACGCTGACCTGCGTACTTGACGAAGAGTCCACAGGCCATTCCACTTACATCCTGAGCCTCGTGCTTTCGCACCTCCCCGCCGTGTCGCCCGTACTGAGCGAGTCGCGTCTGCACCCGAGCGATGAGGATGAGCGGCTACTGCGAACGTACTTCCAGTATGTGGCCACTGCTGCTTTGGCCGCCGAGGTCCAGGGACAGGCTTGGTCATTCGGCTTCCCGAGGCCTGACGGATCGGGTTTCCTTCCCAGACTCGAGGAAGTCTGGCAAGAGATTCGTGACGGGTCTGTCGAAGCGCAGGCCGGTGCGCCCGAGCAACCGAAGGACGATCAGATCGACGTGTTTGCCGCCCGAACCCACAGCGACAGGCTGCCGGGCTTCCTTCTTGCTGCCGCCCAGGTCGCCACCGGGGCGAACGCCTGGACGAAGTCCCTGAAGGGCCATCTCGGCGCGTTCAGGAGCCGGTGGTTTCGCGCCCAGCCAGTGACCGACTTCATCCCCTACATGATCGTGCCTTTCGCGATCGCCGACGAGAAGTTCATCGATCGAGTCCGCACAATGGGAAACGTGCTTCACCGGCTACGGGTGCCGCGTCGAGTCGCCGAGGCGGAGCAGCTCGCTCGGGCCGGCGTCACAATCGAGGCGTATGACCGGCTGCCCGAAGTCGCGTCCTGGGTCACCCGGTACCGGGATCAGGCGAGGGCGGCGGCATGAGACATCGGTTCCACTCCATCTGCCCGTATTTCGCGATGTTCCCGGAGACCTTCGTCGAGAAGCACCTGGCCGCCAGTCCGCACGATGGCGTCGTCTTCGACCCGTTCTGCGGCCGGGGCACCACGGTGTTCCAGGCGCTACTTCAAGGCCGAAAGGCTGCCGGCACGGACGTGCATCCCGTAGCGGTCTGCATCTCAGGAGCAAAGGCGGATCCACCCGGGTACTCCGAGATGAGGGATCGCCTCACTGAGTTGCGGCGCGGCTTCCGCGAACCTGACGACGCCGAGTGGCACGGCGGCCTCGACGAGTTCTTCGACCTCTGCTTCCACCCGGACACGTTCCTGCAGGTGCGTTACCTGCGGTCCATCCTGGACTGGCGTAACCGCAAAGACGACCGCTTCATCGCCACATTGTGCCTGTGGGCGCTGCACGGCGAGTCCCACAAGTCGCCGAACTACTTCAGCAACCGCATGCCGCGAACGATCAGCACCAAGCCCGACTACTCGGCCCGGTGGTGGAGGGAAAACGGCTACGAGCCGCCGCCACGGAACGCCTTCACCATCCTGGAACGGATGCTCGACTACCGGTTCAGGACGCCCCCGCCCGAAGGCCGGGCGCAAGTCCTCCAGGCCGACGCGCGGTGTGCCGCGAAGGTCTTTCCCGAGCTTGCCGGTCAAGTCACCGACGTGATTACCTCGCCGCCGTATCTGGACACGACTAACTACCGCGAGGACCAGTGGCTGCGGCTGTGGTTTCTTGGCGGTGAACCGTCCGTGCCTCGGGGTCGGAGAGATGATCGGCACTACAACAAAAAGAACTACTGGACCTTCATTCGGGAGTCCATGGAGGGGATGCGCCCGCTCCTGGCCGATAGGGCACGGATCGTCGTCCGGATCGGTGGACGCCGGCTCCTGAAGCAGGAGTTGAGAGACGGGCTGCTGGAATCGCTGACCAAGGGCCTGCGCCGCGACGTGCGCCTCGTCGATGGCGGTGTGACGAGCGAAGTCGACCGGACGCAAGCCAACACGTTTCGCGGCGAGAAGGTCTCGCGAATCGAGGAACACGATTTCTGTTTCGCGGCATAGCGCCCATCACGCAGCCTCCAGAGCCCCAAAGTGACCACCGACACTTCGGAACGCGGTCTCGAACGCCTCATCTGCACCGCCCTGACCGGCCATCCTTGCGACCCGCTGAAGGACGGTGAACTCCACGAGCCGCGTGTCACATACGGCGGTGTCGGCTGGATCGGCGGTGACCCCCGTGACTACGACCGAGACTACTGCCTCGACCTCGTTCAGCTTTCGGCCTTCCTCCGTGCGACCCAGCCTGAAGCGGCGGAAGGACTGTCCCTGGACGAAGACAGCCCCACACGGAGGAAGTTTCTCGTCCGGTTGCAGGGCGAGATCACCAAGCGCGGCACGATCGACGTGCTCCGGAACGGCGTCAAGCACGGGGCGCACGAACTGGAGCTGTTCTACGGCACGCCTTCCGCCGAAAACGAACGTGCTCAGCAGCTCTTCGACGCGAACCGTTTCACGGTCTCGCGGCAGCTCCGCTACAGCAAGACCGGGACCCAACTGGCGCTGGACATCGGGTTGTTCATCAACGGACTCCCGGTGATCACGTTCGAGTTGAAGAACAGCCTCACGAAGCAGACGGTCGCCGACGCGGAAGAGCAGTACAAGAGGGACCGCAATCCGCGGGAGAAGCTGTTCGAACTCGGCCGCTGCGTGGCCCACTTCGCGGTGGACGAGAAGGACGTGCGCTTCTGCACCCAGCTCCGGGGCAAGGCTTCATGGTTTCTGCCCTTCAACCGCGGCTGGAACGATGGCGCCGGGAACCCGCCGAACCCCAACGGGCTGGCCGCGGACTACCTGTGGCGCGAGGTGCTGACCCGCGAGAGTCTGACGAACATCCTGGAGAACTACGCGCAGGTCATCGGATCGAAGGACGAGAAGACGGGAAAGAAGAGGAAGGCCCAGATCTGGCCGCGCTACCACCAGCTCGACGTGGTGCGGCGGCTATTGGCCGACGTGGAAGCGAACGGCACCGGCAAGCGCTACCTGATCCAGCACTCGGCAGGCAGCGGGAAGAGCAATTCGATCGCCTGGCTGGCGCACCAACTGATCGGGCTGGAAAGGAGCGGCGCTCCTGTCTTCGACTCGATCGTCGTCGTCACGGACCGGGTCATCCTCGACCGCCAGATCCACGCCACGATCCGGCAGTACGCCCAGGTCGGAGCGACCGTCGGTCACGCCGACCGTTCCGGCGACCTGCGCCGGTTCATCGAAGCCGGCAAGAAGATCATCATCACGACGATCCAGAAGTTCCCGTTCATCCTCGACGAGATCGGCAACGAGCAGCGCGGAAGACGGTTCGCGATCATCATCGACGAGGCCCACTCAAGCCAGGGCGGAAAGACCAGCGCAGCGATTTCAGGCGCACTCTCCGAAGCCGGCGAACGGGGCGAGGAGGAGACGTACGAGGACCAGATCAACCGCTTGATGGAGTCCCGCAAACTGCTCCCGAACGCCAGCTACTTCGCCTTCACGGCCACACCGAAGAACAAGACGCTGGAGATCTTCGGCACTCCGGAATCGCAGCCCGACGGCACCGTCAAGCACCGCGCCTTCCACACCTACTCGATGAAGCAGGCGATCGAGGAGGGCTTCATCCTCGATGTGTTGAAGCACTACACGCCGGTGAGGAGCTACTACAAGCTCGCGAAGAGGGTGGAGGACGACCCGGAGTTCGACGTCAAGAAGGCACAGCGGAAGTTGCGGCGCTTCGTCGAGGGGCACCACCACGCGATCCGGCTGAAGGCCGAGATCATGGTCGACCACTTCCACGGCCAGGTCGCCACGCAGCGGAAGATCGGCGGCGAAGCGCGGGTTATGGTGGTCACCAACGGCGTCCAGCGCGCGATCGAGTACTTCCACGCCATCCGCGAGTACCTGAGAACGACGAAGAACCAGTACCAGGCGATCGTTGCGTTCTCCGGCGAGCACGAGTACGGAGACGAAAAGGTCACTGAAGCCTCCCTGAACGGCTTCCCGTCGGGGCAGATCGCGAACAAGATTCGGGAGCACCCCTACAGGTTTCTGGTCTGCGCGGACAAGTTCCAGACCGGTTACGACGAGCCGCTGCTGCACACCATGTATGTCGACAAGACGCTCTCCGGCATCAAGGCGGTGCAGACCCTGTCGCGGCTCAACCGGGCGCACCCGGGGAAGCACGACGTGTTCGTGCTCGACTTCCTGAACGACACGGAGATCATCCAAGACTCCTTCACGAACTACTACCGCACGACGATCCTGGCCGAGGAAACGGACCCCGACAAACTGCACGACCTGCAGTCCGATCTCGACAGCGCCCATGTCTACTCCGCGGCGCAGATCGACGACTTCGTTGTGCGCTACCTGGGCGGAGCGGAGCGCGACCAACTCGACCCGATCCTCGACCAGTGCGTCGCGGTCTACCTCAGCGAGCTCGAAGAGGACGGCCAGGTCGACTTCAAGGGCAAGGCGAAGGGCTTCCTGCGGACCTACGGCTTTCTGTCGTCCATCCTCCCCTTCTCGAACGCCGGCTGGGAGAAGCGGTCGATCTTCCTGAACTTCCTGATCTCGAAGCTGCCGGCGCCCCGGGAGGACGATCTCTCAAGAGGCATCCTCGAGGCGATCGACATGGACAGCTACCGGGCTGAGAAGCAAGCGACGCAGAAGATCCTGCTTCCCGACGAGGACGCCGAGGTCGACCCGGTGCCCACGACCGGCGGCGGTCATCGCCCAGAACCCGAACTGGACCACCTCTCGAACATCATCAAGGTCTTCAACGACCACTTCGGCGGCATCGACTGGGAGGACGCCGACCGCGTCCAGCGGCTGATCGCCTTTGACATCCCGTCCAGGGTCGCAGCGGACACGGCCTTCAGGAACGCCCGGCAGAACTCCGACAAGGAGAACACCCGCCTCGAGCACGACAAGGCGCTCCTGCGAGTCATGCGCAGCGTCATGAAGGACGACACCGAGCTGTTCAAGCAGTTCATGGACAACGAGAGCTTCAAGCGCTGGATGTCGGAGACGGTCTTCAACCGCGCCTACGATCAGGCGGGGGCACCGTGAACACACGCGCCATTCTCATCGGGCTGGCGCTCGGTCTGGGGCTCGGGATCGCCGCGTCCGCGACGGGTTCGCCCGTGCTGCTGCGGGCCGCCGAGGCTGTCGAGCCGCTCGGCCAGGTCTTCCTGCGCGCGATCCAGATGGTCGTCATCCCGTTGGTGGCGGCGGTCGTCTTCGTCGGCGTGGGGCGGATCGGCGACCTGCGGAAGCTCGGTCGGTTGGGGGGACTGGCCGTGGGTTTCTTCTGGGCAACGACGCTGCCGGCGATCCTGATCGGGATGGGGTGATGGGCTTCGCCCTCACCTTCACGGCACCCGTGGCGCCGCCCACCCCCGCGGCGAATCTGGACGCCGCGACGCCCGGCATGGTCGACTTCCTGGTCAACCTCGTGCCTCGGAATCCGGTCCAGGTCGCCGCCGACGGCGCCCTGCTCTCCCTCCTTATCTTCATCGTCCTCCTGGCCGCGGCGACGACTACCCTGCCGAGCGAGAAACAACGGACCCAGACGTCTTTCGCGGAGGCCCTCGGGGACGCTCTGACCAGGCTGATGGGCTGGATCCTGTGGACCGCGCCGGTGGGTGTCTTCGGTCTTGCGGCGCCGGTGATCGCGAAGACGGGGGCGGCGATGCTGCAGAACCTCGCCGTCTTCATCGTCGCCGTCGTGGTCGGCCTCTTCATCCTGAAGGGCCTCGTTCTCCTGCCCCTGGTCTGGATCCTGGGCGGCGTGCCGCCTGGGCGCTTCATCCGGGCGACCGTGGGCACGTACACCGTGAGCTTCACCACGACGACGTCCGTGGGGACACTGCCGATGATGCTGCACGAGGCGAAGAGACTCGGCCTGTCCGAGCGCAAGTACACGCTGATCCTGCCGCTGGCGGCGTCGATCAACCGTCCGGGCAGTGCGCTGTTTCAGAGCGCGTCGCTCGTCTTCCTGGCCGCCATGTACGGCGTGCCGCTCGACGCGGGGCTGATCGCCGCGGCGGTGCTGGCGATCTTCCTCGCCGCGATGACGGTCGCTCCGGTGCCCAGCGCCAGCATCGTGTCGATGGCGCCGGCCCTGGACGTGGTGGGCGTACCCCTGGCGGGACTCGGCATCCTGCTGGGGATCGACCGCGTGCCCGACGTGTTCCGCTCCGCGGCCAACGTGATCGGCCACATGTGCGCCGCGACCACGGTCGACGCGATGACTCGTCGCGACGGCGAGGAGCCGGCCGGTCGAGCCGAGCAACCGCGCAAGAGTTGAGGCGAACTGCGGCGGCCGAGGCTAGAACCCAGGCAGCGGATTCAAGGCATCCGAGAATCTCTCCCGGGACGCCGTGTCCGGCCGCTACGATTCCAGAACATGGAGATCAAGCCGATCCGGAACGAAGCCGACTACGATGCAGCGTTGGCTGCCATCGACCGGCTGATGGGCGTTCCTGCGGAAACCCCGGAGGGAGACGCGCTCGAGGTTCTCGTCACCCTCGTCGAAGCCTACGAAGCCGAGCGCTGGCCCGTGGAGCCGCCGGATCCGATCTCGATGATCGAGCACGTGATGGAAGCCCGCGGTCTCACGCTCGTCCGCGAGTACGATCTCGCGAGGAGGCCGTAGCATGACGAATCGACGCCAGTCCGCAAACCGCCTCGTGCTCCTCTCTCCGCTTGTCCTGGCGCTCGTCACCCATGGATGCACCGGCGGCGACTCAGGTGACTACCTGACCGCCGACCTGCGACAGCGCGTCGAAGCGCTCAAGCTGGAGGCCCCGGAAAGCACAGACGACGTCGCCGTCCTGTCAGAACGGCTCGACACGCTGTGGCAGTGGGCCAACGCTTACTCGCTCACCGGTGGGCCAGTACCCGACGCCTTCCCTCAACTCCTCGCCAACGTGAATCGCACGCTGCGGGGAATCGGGGGCGGCGCCGTGGTCCCGGCTGACTTCGTGCCCGAGTTCATTCGGCTCTACACCCGTGAGTTTCAGATCAAGGACGAGCAGCCCGGCGCGATGGGCTCGCTACGTTTCAACCCGCCCGGGCCCTTCCACGCGGGCGACCAGGTCGAGATCCGGCAGATCTACACGGTGGGCACGCTGGGCATGGCGGAGGGCGGCGGCATCCTGGTACGGGCCGCTCGGACCGGCATTCAGGCTGAAGACCCGGCGGGCCAGAACTACGTCACGGTCGAAAGCTCGAATCCAGACGCGACGCTGACCGCCAGCGACCCCTGGGACAACTGGCAGGGGATGCACTTCCGCTCTCGGTCCGGCCCGGTGCGCCCAGGCGTACCGCGCACCTTGATTCCGTTCCGCCTGAGCGGTGCGGCTCTCGAAGAAGGCGACACGATCACCATCACCTACGGCGACACGTCCGGCGGCGGACCCGGCTTCCGGCTCCAGCAGTCGTCGAGCGACCAGGTGATCCTGCACGTCTACGTCGACATCGAGGGCAACGGCGACCTGTTCCGCCCCGCCTGGCCGTCGTTCGAAGTCCTGGGCCGCGAGGAGGTCCGCTACGTCAACGCGGTCGCGCCGTCGATTGTGGCGCCGGGCGAGCCCTTCACCCTCGCCGTCCGGGCCGAGGACCGGATGAAGAACCCGTCTTCGGCCACGATGCCCGCTCTCGATGTCCTGCTGGATGGCGAGCCGTTCCGCACGATCGCCGCCGGCAGCCCAGCGATCTCGCTGCTCGAGGACGTGACCCTCGCCGAACCCGGCGTCTACCGCTTCTCCATACAGAACGAAGACGGATCGATCCGGGCGACGAGCAATCCCGTCCGGGTCGAGGACGACCCGGCAAACCGCGTCTACTGGGGTGAGACCCACGGGCACACCGCCTTCGCCGAGGGCCAGGGGTCGCCGGACGGGTACTACCGGTTCGGTCGCGACGTGGCCCGGCTCGACTTCCTGAGCCTCTCCGAGCACGACATCTGGATGGACGACAGCGAGTGGCGGAAGCTGCAGGAGCTGGTCGAGGACTACCGGATCGAAGGTGAGTTCACGACGATCCTCGGCTTCGAGTGGACCTCGCGGTCGCCGCTCGGCGGGCACCACAACGTGTTCTTCCGCGACACTGCCGGCCGCGCCCGGGTCCCCAACCAGAAGGCGCCCCTGCTCGACGAGCTGTACGCCGGACTCCGCAGCGAGAACAGCACCGACGACGTGCTGGTCATCCCGCACGCGCACCAGCCCGGCGACTGGACGAACAGCGATCCCGACATGGAGCGCCTGGTCGAGATCCAGTCGGGCCACGGCACGTTCGACTGGTTCGGCAACAAGTATCTGCAGAACGGGTTCGAGGTCGGCTTCATCGGCGCGTCCGACAATCACAACGGACATCCCGGGTACTCGGGGATCGGCAACCGCCAGTTGGGCGGCCTGGCGGCCGTTCTGGCGCCGGAGAACGTTGCGGACGCGATCTTCACCGCGCTCCGCGACCGCGCCGCCTACGCGACGACCGGCGAGCGGATCCTCCTCGAAGCGACGCTGAACGGCGTCCGCATGGGAACGCGCCAGGAGCACGCGGCGGTGCGCCGGATCGACTGCCGGGTGAACGGGACGGCGCCCATCGATGCGATCGACGTGATCAAGAACGGCACGATCGTCTACACCAGGAGATACCTGGAGAGCGAGATCTCCGAAGAGGCCCGGGTGCAGATCACGTTCGAGTCATCGACCGAGATCCACGGCGAGCGCACGCCGCCGCGCGGCGGCCGCCCCTGGAAGGGCTCGATCAGCGTGGCTGGCGCAACGCTCGTCGGGTACGACGATCCCTGGTTTACCCAGCCCGCGACCTACCGCGTGGCCCGCGACGCGCAGGATCGCAACCGGATCGACTTCAACTTCCCCACCCGCGGGCGCCCGAAGTCGCTCCTGCTCGAGTTGCGCGGCGCAGGTCCCGACACCGTGGTGACCGTCGAGATGGAGACGACGACCGAGAGCCGCGGTTCGGGCGGTTACGTCCGCGTGCCCCAGGAGCTGCCCGCGAACACTGTCCACTTCCGCCTGGGCGATCTCAAGGGTCAGGTCGACCGCCGCGAGTACCAGGCGCTCGAGCACACGGACGCGCTCTCCGCGCAGGTCGTGACCGAGGGGCAAGCTCTCGACCAGGAGTTCAGCTTTGTCGATCAGGGCGAGGCCCTGCCCGGCGACTACTACTACCTGCGGGTGCGCCAGATCGACGGCAGCATGGCGTGGTCGAGCCCGTTCTGGGTAGGCGAGAACTCGGACCAGGGATAAAGCAGGCGCTACGCGCCGAATACAGGCGGGATGTTCGAGTTCCCCGGAAACCTGAGCCCGCCACTACTAGGAACTCCCCGCCAAGGACCATTGCTGTCCCACAAACTTCAACGTAGAGCGAGTTGAGTTTGTGTGTTTCTCGGGTCGGGCGGTCCGCCGCCGGGTTCGAACAGGTCCAACAGCGGTCTTCGGTCGAACAGGTTGAGTTGCAGGAGGCGCAGGATCTGGCTCATGGTCCACGACATCTTGTTGACGAATTTCAGGTAGGCGAGCAGCAGATGGACGCACACGGCGATCCAGATCTGCGTCATGACTGCGTTGGGCGAGGTGCCGACGAAACTCTTGATGCGCAGATTCTGTTTGATCCACTTGAAGAACAGCTCGACCTGCCAGCGGGCCTTGTAGATGTCCGCGATGGTCTTCGCGGCCAGACTGAAGTTGTTGGTCAGGAAGGCGTAGTGCCGACCGGTCTTCGGGTCGCGGTAACCGACCCGACGCAGGGGTATGGGGCATCGCCGGCGCCCCTTGGCGCTGGTCAGCACGATGGTCTGGTCCGACGTCACGCCGCGTTTGGGCGCAAACGAGCGTCGCTCCCGAACCGCGTATCGGACTCCGCGCTTCAGGCGGGTGACCAGGAAAACCCCTTGTGCATCAAGGTCGTTCAGCCACCCGAAGTCGAGGTACAGCCGGTCCGCCGCGACGATGCTCCCCTTCGGCAGCCGAAGCGACCGGGCCACTTCAAGGTCCGATCCCTTGCCGTCGGTGACGTGCAGGAACGACGGCAGACAGCCCCCGTGGTCAAGAGACCCACGTGCAGCTTCAACGCACCCTTGGTCTTGCGGTACTGCGCCCAGGGAAACACCTCCAGGCACAGGTCCACGTACGTCGCGTCCAGCGAGAAGAAGAAGCGCCGCCGTGGTCAGCCCACTGTCCGCGCGATGAAGCTGGACGCGACGGTGGGGGAAGTGGCGCAGCGGCTGTTTGCGAATGCGAAGAAGCCGGACCCGTCGATTCGTGTCCACAGCAAGCCGGAAGACAAGGGATCGTGAATCGACTCGATCTCACGAAAGACGTCACCTTGGCGAGGTCTCGGCAATTCGAGTCTCAGAGTTCACGCGCGTCGACGCATGACAGGCTCAGGCCGCGGAAGCTCCCTTGTGGCCGCAACCCCAAAAGGCCTGCGGGGATTGGACGATCCAGAGTCGAACTTCATGCGGGGCACCCATTCGACGGCGCACGGGAGGTGCGTAGCGTAACTGAGTTTCGCGTTGTCTTGGAGGTCTCCCAGGGTTCGATGGTGCGGCCTGCCAGGTCGCCAGAGCGCCTACCCCAGCTTCCGCCGCAGCGCCTCCAACACCACCGGCGGCACGACGCCGGAGATGTCGCCGTCGAGGCTGCGGACCTCCTTGGTCAGCCGGCTGGAGAGGAAAATCCACTCCGGCGCCGGGAGCAGGAAGATCGTGTCCATGTCAGACGCCAAGCGGCGGTTCATCAACGTCATCGGCAGTTCGTAGTCGAAGTCGGCGCCGGAGCGCAGGCCGCGGACGACGGCACAGGCACCCTTCTCGCGCGCATAGTCGACCAGCAGGCCGCTGAAGCTCTCGACCCGGCAGTCTTCCGATTCGCCGAGGAGCTCGCGCAGGAGGTCGATCCGCTCCTCGACGGAGAACAGCGCCTGCTTCTGCTCGTTGTAGAGCACCGCGATGTAGAGCACGTCGAACAGCCGGCGGGCGCGCTCGATCAGATCGAGATGGCCGTTGTGGACCGGGTCGAAGGAGCCGGGGAAGACGCCGATTCTACGTCGGCCACCAGGAACACAGTTGGAACCATCCGAGGCAGGCGGCCGAGGCGAGTGTGGGCTCATTGTCCGCTTCCGAGTTGGCTTGAGAGGTCGATGGTGGTCACGTTGTGGGCCGCGTCGGTCAGTCTCAGCAACAACAGCCGGGCACCCTCGGCGGCATCGATCGACAGCGTCTCGCGCCGGCTGTCGAGCAGACCGTCCTCGACCCCGGCGGCGCGCCACTCGCCGGCGTCGGTGCTGACCACGGCCTCGCGCAGCGGGCTCCAGGCGTCCTCGACGACGGCGGTCACGCGGCTGCCGTCGCGCGAGGCTTCCACCAGTCGCGCCGGGCTGTGGTCGACGACCACGGCGGCCGACACCTCCTCGGCCTCAAGCGCCTCGCCGGGGGTGTTGTCCAGCTTGTCGGTGGCGCTGACCCGGAAACGGTAGAGCCCGTCCGGCAGCACGGTCGCGTCGAAGCTGAAGAAGGCGGCCTTCAGGTCATCCGCCATCTCGAGCCACAGCGCATCGGAGTCGTCCGCGTCTTCGTCGCCGGCCGCGAGTTCCGCCTCGCGGGCGAAGGAGAGCCGGTAGCGGAGACGGTCCTTGTTGGGGTCCTCGGCCTCCCAGCGCAACGTCCGGTATCCCAGCTTCCACAGGCTCTTCGTGGCGCCCTGCTTGGTCTGCGCCGGGTCGCCGACCGTGGTGAAGATGCGGTCGCGGTTCGGATGCGCCGGCTCGTAGGCCTGGTTCGACGGATTGAAGTTCGTCGGCACCAGGATCGTCCCCGCCGGGAGCACTTCCAGCTTCTTGATCTCCGGCTTGCGGTTGTGCTGGCGATAGGTGACCTCGACCGCCACGACCTCAGGGGTCCGGTCGCCGCTGCCGCGGAGTTCGGCACGCCACTGGAGGTAGCGGCCCGGCGGCAGGCCTTTGAGCGGCGCCTCCCGCGTGACGGAAGCTTCGGTCCAGTCCGACCAGGTCTCGTCCGGGTCCGAGCTCATCCCGCTGCGGGCGGAGAGCGCGACGAGGGCGCCGTCTCCGGCGCGCCCGCGCCAACGAATCGAACCGAAGCTCGAGACGGAAGACGCGTCGAGCGGCTTGCCCGTCACCGTTCCCTGCTGCGCCAGGCCGCCGTTGTCGCCGCCGACGAAGCCGTAGACGGCTGCCGCATTGACGCTGGCGAAGACGGGGCCGGCCGAGCCCCGCCCCAGGCCGACGATCTGGCTCTGGTCGAGGTCCTTCTCGAGCACCATCTGATCGTTCTGGAAGCTGAACAGTTTGCCCTCCTGACCGGTGGCGACCCAGAGCCGATCCTGCTGGTAGCTCAGGGCGTACACGGTCTCCATCTCGAACTTCCAGATCGACTCGACGGCGCCTGTCGCGTCGATCCGCAGCACCTCGGAGCGCGGACCCTTGAAGGAGGCGGCACGGCTCCCCGCGGAGATCGCCCCCGTCTGGACCGTGACCCCGCTCTGCTGGCCGTTTGAACTCGAAGAGTCACCCCCAGCCGCGGCGGCGCTTCCCGTCGATCTGCTTCCCGACGAACTGCCGCTCGCGGCGCTTCGCGTGCTGCTCAGGTCGACGAAGCTGGCCTCGGACGCCAGCGCGGAGGCGTAGAAGGCGCCGTCCTCGCCCGGCGTGATCGCCAGTACCTCGGGTCCGGCGGCGTCGTAGAGCGTGCGGGCTTCGCCCTCCGCGTCGATCTCGAGCAGCAGACCCTCGCCTGCGGTGCCGGCCAGCACCGTACCGTCCGGGCGCAGCGCCAGCGAACGGATGTGGACGTCCGTGCTGTCGTAGAGCAACTTCGATTCACCGCTCGCGAGGTCCACACGGTGCAGCTTCCCCTCCGGACCGGTCGCCACCAGCAGGCCGCCGTCTCCGGTGCCCAGGAGCGCCCAGATGTACCGCGCATCCGGATCGAACAGCTCTTCGACCTCGCCCTCGGGCCGCTTCCGGTAGACCTTGCCGTCCGGCGACGAGCCGGCATAGACGGCGCCGTCGGCGTCAACCCAGACCGCGAACACTTCGGGTTCCTCGGTGGCGAACAGTTCGGTGACCGTGCCGGCATCCCCGTCGATCTCGACCTCCAGGACCTTGCCCGAGTTGCCGGTACCCGCCGCAAAGCGCCCCTCCGCTCCGACGAAGGAGAACAGGAAGGGCTCCGCGACGGTGGCGAACTGCTCGGCCCGCTGGGCCAGACGCAGAATCCCCAGCCGATCGACGCTTACGTCCACGAGCTCGCCCTTCAGGAACGCGGCCTGGCTGTCGGCGCGCCAGATCTGGACTTCCGAGGCGCGGGCGACGCCGCCGCCGGCCAGCAGCAACCAGGTCCCCGCCGCGATTCCCGCTGCGGCCCGGGCGCGATCCCTCAAGGCGAGGTACCGGGCAGGATCTCGAGGTCGAGCCGGAAAAGTCCGTCGAGCGGGATCCCGACATCGCGTCCCTGCTCGTTCACGATCGCCAGGTTCAGGGCCCGGGGCTCTCCCTGCAGAGGAGACGCCTGCCAGATCGACCGCACCGAGGCCGGAAGCTGGGGCATCGGCCGTCCCTCGACGATCAACCCACGGGCCGGCACGACGCCGAGCGCAGCGAGCCGGCTCTTCGGCTGGAACGAACGCAGCATGTCGAGCTGGTCCGTCAGGGACGACGCCTTGCTGGGTTCGAGTTGCAGCCGCGCCGCGTCGATGCTCACGCCGTCGCCGACGAAGAGGTAGTAGCGGCCCGGCCGGCGGTCCTCGGGAATCGTCACCTGCAGGGTCTCCTGGTACCGGTCGCCGCGATGCCGGCGGAGATCGAACACGACATCCACCGTGTCGCCCGCGTGAACCCTCCTCGAAGAGGCCTGGGCGCGCTCGATCTCGACCGTCCGCACTCTGTGGGTCTGGCTCAGGGTGAGATCGATGCCCTCGATCTCGACGCCTTCGTAGTCAGAGTTGACCAGGGCCCCGATCAGGGCGATCAGGTAGAAGGCGGCGCTCGTGCCGGGGCCCGAGCCGTCGAAGTTCTGGCGCAGCGGCACGTCCTCGTGCCCGCGCAGGCGCAGGGTGCCGGTCATGTCCAGACCGCTCTCGCCGCCGCCGTACGAAGCGGAATTGAGCGCCTGCATGGTCGGAATGCCGACCAGTGAAGGCAGCATCCTGGGCAGATCCGCCAACCGGAGGTCGAAGCGGCGGACATCGCCGTTCGGGGCCTCGACCTGGATCGTCATGGGGATCGTGCGCGCCTCGGCGCCGACCCGCCCCCTCAGTCCCGCGAAGCGGTCCTGGTCGAAGGCGCCGACCACCGAGCCGATGTTGCTGAGCCGCATCGAACTGTTGAGCCGCGGCACCACCCCGATCACCTCCACCGTCGCCATCGGCACGCGCAGCGGACCCACACCGAGGTACGGGTGCCCCATGGCCAGCACCTCGCCGTCCTCGACCCGGGTCACGGTACCGCCGACCGCGATCTTCAGGTCGCCGTCGATCAAGACACCCGCGACCGCGCTGCCGGCGCCGAGGTCCGGCATCTCGGCCGTGTCGGCGCGCCCCGCCGGGGCGGCGGCGAGCATCCGTCGCACGGGTTCGCCGAAACCCAGGGTAACAACCTGTGCGCCCCCGCGACCACCCCAGTCCGCCGGCGCGACAAGGGTGCCGAGCTGTTCCGCGACGGTCTCCCGAACCGCCGCGGCAACGTCCTCGGGCGGTTCGAGCATCTGCCGCACGGCCCGCTCGAACGGCTGCGGCGCACCCGGAGCAGCCAGCCCCTGCGACTCGCCTGCGGCTTCCCCCCCTTCGAGCGCGCTCAACTCCCGCATCGCGGCGATCGGTGTGATCAGCGCCAGCGCTTCGCTGGTGAACGCCCAGGAGTAGGCAACCGCCCCCGCGAGGCGGTCGTCGATGTAGACGGGGCTGCCGCTCATCCCGGCCACGACGCCCGACTCCTCCAGCCCGTTGCCGCTCAGACGGGCGACGATGTAGCTCGTGCCCGGATTCATCTCGCGGATCACGCCGACGACCTCGACACCGAAGCGCGCAGGCTCGCTGCCGGCGAACACGGAGAGGCCGTAGCCGGACTGCCCCTGCGAGACCTCGTCGACTCCGATCTCGCCGACGGTCGCGTCGAGGGACGCAGCGGTCTCTATGGGCACCGCCGCCACTGCCTGCTGAGTCCGCGCCGGCGACGCCGACAGCAGGACGGCGCCAATCGCCAGTCCGAGGGAAGCGGCGGCGGAACGGGTCACGGTCAAGGTTGCGCTGGACCTCAGGGCTGCAGGCGGAATCTCGAACCGGCGGCCGCGGCTAGCAGTCGAAGCGCCCGCGGCGCAACACCCGCAGGCCGGCGGAAGTCCAAGATACCACGGTGGATGGCGACCCTCCGGGTGTCGGCTCGCCGCCGACGACTACTGCGCCGCTGTCACCAAGGATCGGTTCAAGCTCCGGCAACGCGCACGCGGGCGGCTCACCGCTCCGGTTGGCGCTCGTCGCCGTCAGTGGATGTCCCAGGGCGCGGAGCAGTCCCCGGAGCCGTTCATGCGCCGGCACCCGCACCGCCAGCGTCCGGCCGCCCGCCGCCGCCGGCACCGACACGCCGGAACGAAGCGGCGCCACCACCGTCAACGGCGCCGGCCAGTGCGCCTCCGCCATCCGCACCGCCAGGTCCCGTTCGACGCCGAGGTCGATCGCCTGCCTCAGGCTCGCCGCAACGACTGGAAGAGGCTTGCCTCGCTCACGCTCCTTCAGGCGGCAGATCGCTTCGACACCCTCCGCGGAACGCGGATCCACCGCCAGACCGTAGGACGACTCCGTCGGGATCGCGAGGACGCGACCGTCGGCCAAAGCCTGGCTCACCTCGCCCAAGTCGCCGTCCCAAGGCCAGATGTCCAGCATGGTTGGGGAGTGAAGTTCGTGAGGACCAACTGCCCGAGGCACCGAACGGTCGACCAGGACGAGGCGACGTGTCAAGCCTTGACCAGGCCCACGAACTCCTCGCGACTGATCCCAGCGCGGCGAAGGATGCTGACCAAGGTGCCTCGCGGTATGTCTCCCTTGTGCATCGGTACTACGACAGGACTTCTTCCTGGCCTCCACATGAAGACATGCGAACCACGCTGGCGAGAAACTTCAAAGCCAGCCTTCTCCAGAGCCCGCTTGACCTCGCTCGCGCTAACGGACGGCAGCCTGCGACTCAACCGCGTCCGGGGTTAGCCAAATTGGGATGTTCAACCAACTCGAAGAATGCTCTGCAGGTTTCATACTCAGCTCTGAACTGGAGGTCGGCGCCAACCCCCTGCTCTCCAGTTCATCCCAGAGGATTCCGTGTTCAAGACAGCCCTCGAAGAAGAGCGTCAGCGCCTCCTTCAGCATGTCGTGAGCCTCTTGCCTCGTCCCGCCGTGGCTCGCCACATCCAGAGCCGGACACGTTGCGACCCACGCGCTCCCTTCTCGATATGCCTCCACATGGACCTTCACGGTCCAGACAAGGCCGTCACTCTTCATGTCGGTGCGTCCCCTTTGACGAAGTAGTCCGATCACTGCCGCATCCGTGACCGAACAAACCGCCGCTGACGCTAGCACAGGCATACGTTTCCGGCATACGAAACAGGCATACCGTCGACGACATCGCCCAGGCTTTGCCGGCGTCCCGCGCGGGCAGGGACAGTTGCTACGCAAACACTTCAGCAACGCCGGCTGCGAGCAGTTCCTCGGCCGCGGAGCGCGCGCTCTCGGTGATCTCCTCGCCGGCCAGCATCCGGGCCACTTCCTCGACCCGCTGGCGCCGACCGAGCCGGGTCACGTCGACGTGTGTGCGGCCGGCCCGGATCTCCTTCTTCACTTCAAGGTGCCGGTCGCCACGGCTCGCCACCTGGGGCAGGTGGGTCACTGCCAGGATCTGGCCGCCGCTCGCCAGACGCTGCAGCTTGCGGCCGACGATTGCCGCCTCGGCGCCGCCGACGCCCGAGTCCACCTCGTCGAAGACCATGGTGGAGCCCTCGGCCGGTCCCGCACCTCGAACGGCGGTCTGCAAGGCCAGGAACAGCCGCGCCAGCTCGCCGCCCGACGCCACCTTGGACAGCGGGCGGAGCGCCTCGCCCGGATTCGCGCTGAAGCGGTAGGTCACCCGGTCGACGCCGCGGCGGTCGAAGGCGACGCGCTCGCCGTTCAGTTCCAGCGGACTGCCGGAACGGCGTTCGCGTCCGATCTCGACCTCGAACGTTGCGCGCTCGAGCGCCAAGTCCCGCAGGTGCCCGAGGACTTCGCTCTCCAGTGCCTGGGCGCGTTCGCGGCGGGCCACCGACAGGGCTTCCGCGCGCGCGGCAAACTCTTCGAGCAGAGCCGCGGCCTGCCGCTCCACTTCGTCGCGGCGGACATCCGCAGTCTCCAACTCGAACAGCTCCTCCGCCAGGCGGCGGCCGTGCTCGAGGACCTCGGCACTGCTGCCGCCGTACTTCCGGATCAGGCGCTCGATCACGCTCAGCCGCTCCTCGATCTGGTTCAGCCGTATCGGATCCGGCTCGCAGCCGGCCGCCCGGGTTCTCAGATCCGCGGCCAGATCGTTCACCAGAGCCCCGGCTTCGGCCAGAGTGTCGGCCCAGGAACCGGCCTCGGGCTGCCAGCGCGCTATGCCCTCCAACGCATTCCCGGCCTGAGCGAGCCGGCTGTCGACCGCCTGCTCATCCTCGCTCAGCAGGGCAACCGCCTGGTGCAATGCGCCGGCGATCGCCTCGGCGTGGCGAAGCACCTCGCGTTCGGTCCGCAGCTTCTCGTCCTCGCCGGGCTGCAGGTGCGCGGCCTCGATCTCCGAGGTCTGGAACTTCAACAGGTCGATCCGCTCCAGGCGAAGCTGATCGTCGCCGCTGAGCCGCTCAAGCCGCTCGGCTGCCTCCCGGTAGGCCCCATGGGCGTCACTGCACGCCTTCACCAGACCGGCGATGGCGTCTCCGCCCGAGCGATCGAGCCATGCCCGCTGCAGTTCGGCCGAGAGCATGCCGAGTTCATCCCGCTGGCCGAAGATGCGGATCAGCCGGCGGGCGACCCCGGAGAGGAGCCGCAGCGTGACCGGATGGTCGTTGACGAACACGCGGTTGCGGCCGGCCCGGGTGACCTCCCGGCGCACCAGGAGTTCGTCGCCGTCAGTGGGCACGCCGGCCTCCTCGAGCGGCCGCCGCCAGTCGCCGCCCGACGGCTCGAACACCCCGCTCAGCACCAGGGTGTCGGCGCCGGTGCGTATTGTTTCCGAACTGGCGCGGCCGCCGGCAAGCAGGGACAGTGAATCCACGACCAGGGACTTGCCCGCGCCCGTCTCGCCGGTGACCACGTTCAGGCCCGGCCCGAACTGAAGCTCCGCCCGTTCGATCACGGCCAGGTTCTGAACGTGCAGGGAACGCAGCATGGGATCGCCGCCCGACGGGTTACTCGTCGCTCACCAGTGCGCCGGCGCGCGACGTCGCCTCGACGATCGCCTTGATCAGGGTCACGCGCAGCCCCCCCTCCTCCAGCCGCAGGATGCCGTCGACGGTGCATCCGGCCGGGGTGGTCACCTCGTCCTTGAGCAGCGCCGGGTGCATGCCCGTGTCGATCACCATCTTGCCGGCGCCGAGACAGGTCTGGGCCGCCAGTTCGATTGCCATCTTGCGCGGCAGCCCGACCTTCACGCCGCCGTCCGCCAGCGCCTCGATCACGATGTACATGAAAGCCGGTCCGGAGGCCGAGAGTCCGGTGATCGCATCCATGTGCTTTTCGTCGGCCACCACGGTGCGTCCCAGAGGCAAGAACAGGCGCTCGGCCGCCGCCACGTGCTCGGCACTCGCGTGGCGGCCGGAACAGAGCGCGGTCATGCCGGCGCCGACCCGGCTCGGCGTATTCGGCATCGCCCGCACCACCGGGATCGCCACTGGCAACCGATCCTCGATATGGGACGTCGTCACCGACGCCAGGATCGAGACCACGAGTTGGCCGGGCTCGAGCGAGTCGCCGATCTCAGCGAGTACTGTGTCCGCGGTTTGCGGCTTGACCGCAAGCAGCACGATGTCGGCGCCCTTGACCGCGGCTCTGTTGTCGACCGTGCCCTCGACTCCGAAATCCCGCGCCACCCGGGCGATTCGATCCGCATGGCCGGCCGTCGCCACGATCGACCCGGCGGCGACGGCGCCGGCGTCGAGCCAGCCGCCGATCAGGGTCTGGCCCATCTTGCCCGCGCCGATCACAGCAACGCGGGTATCGCCACCGCCTGCGCCGCCTTCCTCGTTCCTGCTCGTGGTCACCTTCGGATCTCCTCGGTTCGCCGGGCCGCGACGTTATGCCGACTTGCCTTCCGAGGGAAGTTACCAGTGACGCCCTCCTAGCACCCGGAGGACGAACGCGCGCGCCACATGGCCGGCGATGCGCGGGTTCTCGCGCAGACGGCGCGTCGAGTAGGCATACCACTGGCGGCCGTACGGCACGTAGATCCGCACCCGATGGCCGGCGGCAGCGAGCTCATCCCGGCGATCTTCGGTCACCCCCAGGAGCATCTGGAACTCGTACTGGTCAGCCGCAAGGCCGCGCCGCTCGACGATCGCCGCCGCTTCGCGCAGGAGATAGCCGTCGTGAGTGGCTATGCCGACGTAGGCGCCGCCGTCGAACAGGGCCTCGAGTGACGCCAGGAAGTTCTGGCGCACCTGCTCGTAGCCGGTGAGAGCGACCGTCCGCGGCTCGACGTAGATGCCCTTGCAGAGGCGGACGTTCGCCCGCTCCGGCAGTGCCTTGATGTCGGCGAGGGTGCGGTGGAGGTAGGCCTGGAGCACGACCCCGACCGCATCGCCGCCGGCGCCGGCGCCGCGCGGGCCCCCGGCATCGGCGCGGGACCGCGAGTCGGCAAGCGCCTCGCCGTACAGGTCCAGGGTGTCCGTGGTGCAGGTGTGGTCCTCCATGTCGATGCGGACGAAGTTGCCGCGGGCGGCCGCGCGTTCGACCAGGCGCGCGAGGTGCTCGCGGCAGAGTTCGCGATCGACCTTGAGCCCCAGGAGGGTCAGCTTGACGGAGACGTTGCAGTCGAGACCTTGGTCGCTGATCGCCTCCACGAGGTCGACGTAAAGCCCGGTGCCCTCGACGGCGAGTTCCCGGCTGTCGACCTCCTCGCCGAGGAGCGCCAGGGTCCCAGCCAGTCCCCTGCGGTTCAGGCCGCCAGTACGGGCGAGCGCATCGTCCGGCTCGTCGCCGGCCACGTAGGGCGCCGCCACCCAACGCACGAGGGGAGGCGGCAACAGTGGCAGGGAGCAGCCGACGAAACGCGAGAAGATCGTCATGGTCTCACTTCCCGGGGGCGGCACGGGGAGTGCTCGCTACAGGCTCTCATCCTGCCGGCGAACGTGCTCGTGGGCGTGGTAGCTGCTGCGCACCAGGGGGCCCGATTCGCAGTGGCTGAAGCCAAGCCCCAGGGCGAATTCGCGTAGTCGCGCGAACTCGTCCGGGTGAACGTAGCGGTCGACAGGCAGGTGGTCTCGGGTCGGCCGCAGGTACTGACCGATGGTGAGGATCTCGGTTCCCGCGGCGCGGATGTCCGTGATCGTCGATTCGAGCTCCGCCATCGTCTCGCCAAGGCCGACCATCAGGCCCGTCTTCACCCGGCCGCCATAGCTTCCACCGTCGCGGCGGGCCGCCGCTTCGCGGAGCAGGTCGACGCTGCGCTCGTAGCGGCTGCCGGGCCGCGCCTGACGGTAGAGCCGGGGCACCGTCTCCATGTTGTGGGAAAAGACCTCCGGCCGGGCCTCGAGGACGATGTCGAGGGCGTCCGCGACGCTCCGAAAGTCCGGCGTCAGCACCTCGACCGCGGCGCCGGGCACCTGCGCCCGGATCGCCCGGATGGTGTCCGCGAAGTGGCCCGCGCCGCCGTCCGGCAGGTCGTCGCGGTCGACGGAGGTGACGACCACGTGCCGGAGCCCCATGGTCGCCGCGGCCTTTCCAACCCTCGCCGGTTCGTCCGCGTCGACACCGGCGGCGGGCCGTCCCGTATGGACGGCGCAGAAGCCGCAGCGGCGGGTACAGGTGTCGCCGAGGATCATGAACGTGGCGGTACCGTGCTGGCCCCAGCACTCGTAGATGTTCGGGCAACGCGC
This sequence comes from Candidatus Multivorans sp., assembly GCA_965238135.1. Taxonomy (GTDB): domain Bacteria; phylum Acidobacteriota; class Thermoanaerobaculia; order Multivoradales; family Multivoraceae; genus Multivorans. Next base: position 2,485,683 of record OZ250177.1, read on the forward strand.
CTCTTCGCACACCGTGTTCAGGTTCAAACCCTCGACCAGCCGGCGCACGCGGTGATACGACTCCGGCGTCGACAGCCGGATCCGCAGCCAGTCGGGCCGTGGCAAGCGGGCGGCGCCGGCCGCGGGCGGCGGGGCGCCGATGGGAACGAGTTCGTCCATGCGGGTTACGACTCCGGCGGCCGACCCTCCTCCGGCCGCGCGTGTTCTCGAATCCTAGCGGGCGCCACCGTGAGCAGCCGGCGTTCGAAGACCTCCGCGAAAGTCTCCGCGCAGCACGCGGCGACTTCGGCCAGGCTGTGGCGGCGGCCGGTGAGGTCCTCGATCGAGGTCATCACGCCGGCGTCGAAGCCGCAGGAGAGAATGCCGGCGAAGTCGTCGAGTTCGGTCGACACGTTGAGCGCGAAACCGTGGGTGGTGACCCAGCGCCGGAGGTGGATGCCGATCGAGGCGATCTTCCGATGCCCGACCCAGACGCCGATCCGCTCGCGTTCCTCGCCGCCCAAGGCACTGACGCCGAACGCCGCCAGCGTCCTGACCAGCACCTCCTGCAGATCACGGACGTAGGCGCGAACGTTCCGCCGGTCCGGCCTCAGGTCGAGCACCGGGTATCCCACGAGCTGACCCGGACCGTGGTACGTGGCGCGCCCGCCCCGGTCGCACTGGGCGACGGCGATTCCGCGCTGCTCGAGCCAGTCCGGCGCCGCCAGGACGTCGCCCCGGTCGCAGTTCCGGCCCACCGTGTAGGTCGGCGGATGCTCGAGCAGGAGCAACGTGTCCGCGGCATCGGGGTCGGCGTCAAGGATGGACTGCCGGACCCGGTGCTGCAACTCGACACCGGCTTCGTAACCCACCCGGCCCAGATAGGCCGCGCGGATCGGCGTCTCCACCTTCCGAGCAGCGTTCGGCCCCGTCTCGCCCATGTCCACAACACTACGCCTTGTACGTGGCCGCCTGCTCCAGCCACCACCCGTCGCTACTCCCATGCTCGGTATACCATTAGGGGCTTGATTCCAGGAGCTTGGCTATGTTCAAGAGGGGCGAAGAAACAGCTTCAAAGCGACTGCTGCAGGCCGGCCAGATGATCCGGGCTCGTCGCGTGCAGCTCGGGCTGACGCTGCAACAGTTGGGCGAGAAGGCCGGGCTCTCTCCCGCCTTCATCTCCCTGGTGGAGCGCAACAAGGCGAGCCCGTCCCTTGTTTCCCTGTTGAATTTGGCTCGAGCCCTCGACGTGAAGGCCTCGGCCTTCATGGAGATCCCTGCCGGCGAGGCGCTTGTGCGCCGCCGCTCCGATCCGCAGCACATCGAGGTCGATTCACCCGTGGAGTACAGCCAGCTCAGTGCCTGCATGAGGTTCCAGCAGATGGATGCGATCTTCATGAGGATCCCAGCCGGCCACGTCTTCCCCGACGACCAGCGGGAGGGCGAGGACTTTCTGTACGTCATCAAGGGCGAGCTCTACTGCGAACTAGGAGACGAAAAGGTGACTCTCAAGAAGGGCGACTCGATGCACTTCAACGCGCGAACCGTCCACAACGCGAGCAACCTGACCGACTCCGAAGTGGAGTTGCTCTACGTCGGCACTCCGAGCGTGTTCGGGCAAAACGACTAGACACTACTCATCGGGGGAATGCTCGCCCTGATGGTCCCCATGGTCGGCGGCATCATCGGCATCGCCCTGCGCTGAGCAACGGATCAGCGGCGGCGGCGTTCTGAGGCGCAGAGCTCCAGAAACTGCGTCTCACTCGCGCAACGGAGCGCGGCCCGCACCAACACGGCCACCGGAACCTCCCCGAGTTCCGCAATGCGCGCCGGCAAGGCCCGTGTGGTCTCGATTCCGCGTTCCTCGAGGACGGCGATGACCGACTCGTACCGTGTCTCACTCCGACCCTCCGCCCGGCCCTCGTCGCGGTAGCGCCGCAACCAGGGATCGTCGTCCGGGCCGGCGCCTTCGGCGGCGCCCATGGCGGTGCCGACCCGATGGAGCGCGGCCGCCGTCGATGCCGACATCGTGTGTTCATTCAACGCCCGATGGATCTCTTCCGCCGTCCAGCCCGGGAACGCCCGGCTGCTCTCTGCCCGATGGAAGCGGCCGCCTTCGAGTACGTGGATCGTCAGACCCGGAAGCCGGGACTTCGGGCGACTCGGCGAGCGCGCGTCCGGCACGTCGACCCAGACCTCGGGAAAGCCCCACGCCTCGTAGAGCGGCAGCTTGCGCAGCCGGACGTCGGTGGAGTAGTCGACCTCCAGGACGATGTCCGGCAGATCCTCGCCGTCCACATCGACCCTCGGCGCCAGCTCTTCAGCGGAAGGCGGGTGCAGGTAGAGGATCTGGTCCGCCTGCATCAGCACTCGCGGCTTGCCGCGGGGTTCGATGCGCACGAGGTCAGCCGTCCCGTAGGCGCCGATACGGGATCCCCGAGACGCGGCGATCAGAGCCGTCAGGGCAGCCAACCGGTGCGCCGGCTGCTCGTGATAGGTGCTGGTCGGCTCACAGACCACCATCGCGGTCTCAGTGCGCGCCTCCCAGTACTCCACATGGCCTTCGTAGTCCTCGATGTCATCGCGCGGTATGTGGACCGCCCGGCAGCCCGGGAAGCGCTGCCGCGACGCCGGCATCGCGCTCTCGATGGGTTCCGTCGGAGACTGTTACGACAACGCCATGGCCGAGAGCTTCTTCGCCAGCCTCGAGTGCGAACTGCTCGACCGGACCAGGTTTCGGAATCATGCCGAAGCGAAGGCGGAGCTCTTCCGGTACATCGAGGGCTGGTACAACACCCATCGTCGTCACTCCGCGATCGGACAGCGATCACCCGTCAACTTCGAGAAGAGCTCTCTGGAAGCTGCTTGATTCCCCAAACACAAACTGTCCACGAAACCGGGGCAACTCCAGACTCCCCACAAGGAACACGGCCCTCCCAATGCGATTTCTGTCCGGCGGGCCCTGCGCTCGGCGCTCGCCGACAACACCCGGAGGGCGTACCGAAGCGGCTGGCGGCGGTTCGCGGCCTACTGCGACCAGCGACAGGTCGACCCCATGGCCGCGACGCCCGAGAACGTTGCGGAGTTCCTGGTCGCGATGGCGACGGTGCCTGGATCGTCTAGAGCGGGAACGAAGACTGATCAGCCGCTTGCAATGGGGACGATCAGAATCTGTCTGGCCGCGATCAACCGGAAGTACGGTGAGCGGAACCTCGAATCGCCGGCGCGTCACCTGACGGTTACGAGCGTCCTTCGCGGGCTTAGGTGGCTGGCGGACGGACGGCCCCGGCAGGTCAAGGCGCTTCGCGAGCAGGAGATCGCGGCGATCCTCTCGCACTGCGATCGGCTTGCAACGCAGGGGAAACACCGGGCGATCGCCACCCGCGACGGAGCGGTGATCGCAGTGGGCTTCGCGGGCGCGCTACGGAGGTCGGAGATCTGCGGACTGCGCCTCGAGGATGTGGAGTTCTTGAACGGCGCTGGCGAAGCAGGAGGCGCGTTCCTGCACATTCGGCGGTCGAAAACGGATCAGCTTGGAAAAGGCCAGAGCATCGCGGTCCCGGAGGGAGCCTTCATCCGGCCGGTCGAGCGCCTTCGACGGTGGCTGGCCCTGTCCGGCGCCACGGCTGGGCCGGTGTTCCAGACGCTGTGGCGCGGCGGGCGTCCTCGCGGAAAGGCTCTGCACCCGACCGACATACCCCGCCTGGTGAAGCGCCATGTAGGCGCCATCGGTCTGGACCCGGCCGACTACTCCGGCCACTCCCTCCGAGCCGGTTTCGTGACCAGCGCCGCCCTCCATTCCGCTCGCCTGGACAAGATCATGGAGGTCACGAGGCACGCGAACGCCGGCATGGTGCTGCGGTACATCCGGCAGGCGGACGCGTTCAAGGACCACGCCGGCGCAGCCTTCTTGTGAGCCGCGGCCGGGCGTCGCGCGGCGCTACGGTTCGGCTTCCGGAACGTGACCGGAACGTGACCGAGCATGCTTGACAACAGGGATTGTCGAGCGTCGTCGCTTCGCGAGCCGGAGCGAGGCTCCGGCGCTTCGAGCCGGCGCTTCGAGGCGGAGTTACCGCGTTCTCACGATCGGGAAGACGGCCGGCGTAGAGGCCCGGGGCGGCGGCCGCATGAACGCAAACAAAGTCCGTCTGGCCGATGTTCCCGCGGGCGCGGCGGCCGGATGCGGGCGGGACGCCCGCGTTCCCAGGGGCGGGCGGGACGCCCGCGTTCCCAGGGCGGGCGGGGTGCCTGCGGTCCCAGGCTCTGGGGCATTCGATACAGTGCGGAACTGCCGATGTCCGCCGGAGAACCGCCCGCACGCCGACCCGGGGACGACGGCGGGCGGGACAGCAGGCGAAAGCCCCGCATCGGCTTGGTCCTCACCGGAGGCGGTGCCCGGGCGGCCTACCAGGTCGGGCTCGTCCGCCATCTGGCGGCGCGGATGCCGGAGTTCCATTTCGATGTCCTGACGGGCGTCTCCGCCGGCGCGATCAACGCCTCGTTCCTCGCCTCGCACCCGGGCAGCGCCGCCGAGGCGACGGAAGATCTGAGCCGGGTCTGGCTCGAACTGACACCCGACCACGTGTTCCGGGACGACGGCTGGTCGCTGGGCAAGATGGCGGTCCGCTGGGCCCTGAACCTGGTCTCGGGCGGGCTGCGCTACCGGCCCAGGGTCCGCGGTCTGGTGGACACCTCACCGCTCGGCAGCCACCTGGCGCGCGTCCTCGGCGCCGAGATGGCGAATGGCCGCGTCCTTCCGGGCATTGCCGACAACCTTGCCCGGGGCCGGCTCGACGCGGTCGCCGTGACCACCGTCGAATGGTCGACGGGACATACCGTCACCTGGGTTCAGGGTCGGGGCATCGAGACCTGGGAGCGGCCGAAGCGGCGGTCGGAGCGGGCCCTGTTGACCCTGGATCACGTCCTGGCTTCCGCCTCGCTGCCGCTGATCTTCCCGGCGGTACGGATCGCCGGCGCCTGGCACGGCGACGGCGGCGTCCGTCTCACCTCCCCGCTATCGCCCGCCCTGCACCTCGGCTGCGACCGCCTGATCGCCGTCTCCACCCGACACCAGCCCCTGGCGCCGAGAGCGGAGGCCGGCAGCTACCCGCCGCCGGCCCAGTTCGCGGGTGTGCTGATGAACGCCGTGTTCCTGGACCAACTGGACCAGGACGCCGCCCGTCTGGAACTGATCAACGGCCTGCTGGCGAAGCTGCCGGAGGCGGAGCGCGGCTCGCTCCGGCTGGTCGACCTGGTGCTGCTGCGGCCGTCGGAGGACCTGGGCCGGCTCGCGACCCGGTTCGAGCCCAAGCTGCCGAAGGCGTTCCGGTTCCTCACCCGCGGCCTCGGCACCCGCGACACGAAGAGCCCCGACCTGCTCAGCCTGCTGATGTTCCAGCCCGACTACATCCGCGCCATGATCGAGGTCGGCGAGCGCGACGCGGAGGCGCGGCACGCCGATATCGCGGCGCTCATCGGCGGCTAAGCGACCCCAATCTCGTCGCAGAGGTAGACGTCCTGAATGTGGTTCAGGAGTTCCACGCCCTCCGCCATCGGCCGCTGGAACGCCTTGCGGCCCGAGATCAGGCCCTGACCGCCGGCGCGGCGGTTGATCACGGCGGTGCGCACCGCAGCCGAAAGATCCCCGGCGCCGCCGGAGGAACCGCCCGAGTTGATCAGGCCGATCCGGCCCATGTAGCAGTTCGCGACCTGCCAGCGCACGAGGTCCACGGGATGGTCGGAGACCAGCTCGCTGTAGACGAGATCGTGGGTCTTGCCGAAACCGATCGCCGGGTAGCCGCCGTTCTTCGTCGCCTGCTTCTGCTTGATCACGTCGGCTTCGATCGTCACCCCGATGTGGTTCGCCTGGCCGGTCAGGTCGGCCGAGTCGTGGTAGTCCACACCGTCCTTCTTGAAGGCGTCGTTGCGGAGGTAGCACCAGAGGATGCAGGCCATGCCCAGTTCGTGGGCCTGCTGGAAGCACTCGGCGATCTCCACGAGTTCCTCGCGGCACACCTCGGCGCCGAAGTACACCGTGGCGCCGACGGCCACAGCACCCAGATCCCAGGCCTGCTCGACCTGCGAGAACAGGACCTGGTGGTAAGTGTGGGGGTGGGTCAGGCTCTCGTTGTGGTTGATCTTGACGATGAACGGGATCCTGTGCGCGTAGCGCCGGCCGATGCTGCCCAGCACACCCAGGGTCGAGGCGACACCGTTGCAGCCGCCCTCGATCGCCAGCCGGATGATGTTCTCCGGGTCGAAGTAGATAGGGTTCGGCGCGAACGACGCCGCTCCCGAATGCTCGATCCCCTGGTCGACGGGCAGGATCGAGACGTAGCCGGTGCCGCCGAGGCGCCCGTGCCCGAGCAGGCGTTCCAGGCTGCCGAGGGTGCGGTTGTTGCGGTCCGAAGGGCCGAAGGCCCGGTCCACGGTGTCCGGCCCCGGCACCGTCAGAAGCTCCTTCGGAATCCCGGTGCAGACGTGTCCGAGGAGGCTCTCCGCCTCGCTGCCTAGAAGCTGTTCGATGCGCGCGATATCGGCCATGGCTGGTCTCGGGTACTCCTCAGAGAAGGTGTCGGTGGATCGGGTGCGACGCGATTGTAGCGCCGCGGAAGGCGCCCCGCGCGGCCGATCAGTTCAGGCCGCCGACAGGCATTTCGGGGCCGGACTCGGGCTGGTCCAGCCGTTCGAGCAGCCTGAGCAGCACGTCGAGCGGAGGACCCCAGAGCCGGTGGCGCCCGACGTGGTACACGGTGAGCGGCACCTGCTGTCCCTCGATCTCGGAGGTCCGCTCCTCGATCAGCCGGGGATGCCTCAGGGCCGACAGCGGTAACCGTACGGGCGGCGCCTCGACATTGCTGCCGTCATCCTCGGGAGACGGCACGGCGACGACGCATGCACGAAGCCGGAAACCACCTGTAGAGCCCATCTCGTCCAGCTCGCCCAGGCGCAGAACGCGCGACGGCTCGACACCGAGACCGACGCTGACCAGCCGCGCCACCGTCGGCCAGGGGTCGTCGCCCTCGAAGGGCGTGGCGGCAAAGCTCAGCGGCGGCGTCTCGTTCGGTTCCTCCCGCAGCAGGGTCCAGAGTTCGGCCGCTTCGACGTACAGCGGCACCACCAAGGCGACCCGAGTGCCGCTTCCTCCCGCGGCCGGCAGCCGTTTCGACTGCTCCAGCACGCGCCGCATTTCGAGAATCCAGCTCACGGGCGCCGACACTATCCCCGGGATTCCTCGGCTGGGCTACCGCGGGCGAAGCTCCAGGCGATGAACCGCGTTCGTCGCGTCGTCGGCACTGCCCACAGTCAACCGCAGCCGGTGGAGGGCAACCGGTTCTCTCGACCACCACAGGCGATGGCGGACCAGCGGAGCGGCCAACCGAAGATCGACCGCGGTTCGCCCCGACGGCAAGGTCCGCCGCTCCTCAACCTCCGCGCCCACGACCTCAAGGCGGGTGCTCCCGTCGAGGACCACCTCGAGCCTCGCGGCCCGGGGAAGCACTTCCGCTCCCGAGCCGCCGGCGCCGCCGTCCTCCCAGGCGACCAGGAACTCGGCCCAACCGTCCTCACGCGGGTCCTCTGACCCGCGCTGCGTATTCCCCACCACCAGGCCTTCCTCCCCGAAGGGGGCGATCCTGCCGGCGATGGGGCGCAACCACAAACCACCCACGAAGAGGTCCGGCGACCCCGCCGGCTGCAGTCGCTGGGTCGTCTCCTGGGGCAGAAACGGGCTCAGGAGACCGGCCGGCGGCGGCGCCGGTCGCAGCGCCGCGTCGGGCTGAAGCCACAGCGGGTAGAGAACGAGCGCCGCGGACACGGCGACCATGAGAATCCGCATCAGGCTGAGCCGCGCAACCAGGAACCAGAACATGGGCGCCAAGGCGCCGATACCGCCCGGCCCGAGGGTCGTGGCCTCGTCGCCCAGGTCGAACGGGAACAACAGGGCGCGGGCGGCGAACGACCCGACCGCAGCGACCAGGAGCACCCGCCGCCAGCCGCCGGCGGCGAGCCCCCAGAACGCGGCCCACACCAGCGGAGCGCAGTAGGGCAGGAAGCCGACCGTGCGGCCGACGAGCGCATACAGCAGGGTTGGAAGACGAAGGCCTTCGGCGGCCCGCATGTCGAACTGGGGACGATCGGGCGCCGCGCCGCCGGCGCGGAGGCCCTCGCGGCGCAGTCCGGCGGTCCGGCTCCACTCTTCCGCCTCGAAGTCGACCGCCGGAAAGCCCGTTGCGCGATCGAACACTTCGTGCTCGACCGGGCCCGCCCCGCCGCGGGCCAGCGCCGCCGCGCCGAAGAGCACCGCGAAGGTCAGTACCGAAGCCGCCGACAGGGCAACCGCCGCGAGCCGCCGGCGCGGCTGCAGCAGCGACAGCCAGGCCGCCGCCCCTAGAGCCGGCAGCAGGCTGAACCCGTCAACCGAGGCCATCACCGCCAGCGCCAGCAGGCATCCGACCAGCGACCAGCGCAGCACCGTCCGACCGGTCGTCTCGATGGGGCGCCGCGAGCCGGCCGCGCGTCCGGCCGTCCGTCGTGGCGAAGGCATGACCTGCACCACCAGCGCCCAGGCCAGGGCCGACACCGCGAGGCGAAACAGCTCCGGTGAGGGCAGCGGCAGCAGAGTGAACGCCGTCGTACCGGCGACGCACAGCGCGATCCAGGCCGGCGCCCAGGGGCCGACCGATCGCTCCAGCAGCAGAGCGGAGGCGGCCGCGGCAAACGCCAGCAACAGCCAGTTCAGCATCGCGGGTCCCCGCCGCGGCGAGATGCGGACGAAGGGCGCGGCGACCACGGCATAGACCGGCGGCCTGCCGAAACCGATTTTCGAGCTGAGGGCGGTGGTCGCAAGCGCAACGGCCTCGGGTTCCCGCTCCCAGGTCCGCACGTAGCGGTCGTAGTCCTCGCGCTCGTAGGACAGATCGCCGTCCCAGGCGAGACTGGCCGCGGCCATCAGGTAGGTGACCTCGCGCTCCCCCGCCGTGCCCGCATCCGTCAGCGCGGCGAAGAAGAGAAGCGCCGTCAGCAGCCCGGCCAGAACCAGCCAGGACCACCGCCGCACCGTTGCCCGGCGGCTCACAGGTCGCGGTCGAAGGCCTGGGCCCCGCAGTGGGTCAACGAGCCGCCGCCAAACAGGTGGGGCTCGAGACGGAACCGCGCCGGTCCAATCGGTTTGCGGAGCCTCAGACCGATCCGGCACGCGTCACCCGGCACGAGATCATGCGGTAGGGGAATCCACGGCCTGCCCTTGAACAGGTCGCGGCCGCCGCACCAGAGCTGGGGTTCGAGGACGACGCCGCCGTCGGCGTGACGGCCCGAGAGCCAGGTGGCGAAGCCGGTGTTCGTGATCACGATCTCCACCGCGCGCCGCTCACCCTCCGCCCAGGGCCGTTCACAGCCTTCGACTTCGATCCGTCCCGGCAACCAGCCCCAGGTCAACGACGTGGGTGGCGAAGGACGCGGCGGCGGCGGCGGCGGGGTGGCCGCCTCCGCCGGTGTGCCGGACCACTCCACAAGGGCCTCGGCGACCGCCCCGGCCGACGACGACGGCCGGTGCTCGCGCTCGATGAAGGAACGCGCCGCAACGCCCATCTCCCGCAGCCGGTCGGGTGCGGCCAGGCGCCGGCGCAGAAGACCGGCGAGCGCCTCCGCCTCCTCCCCGGGATCGTCCCGGAGCGGCGCCTTGACCACCACGTCGTCCGGCAGTTCGGTGAACTGGCCGTAGTCCGAGACCACCGCGGGCCGTCCCAGAGCCAGGATGCGGAGCAGCGAAGCGGAGGTCTCGCCCGCGCTCGGATAGCGCAGATTGAGGCACAGGTCGCAACCGGCAATGGCGATCGGGAAGGAGGCCTCGTCGAGGAAACCGGTCACTGTGACCCGGTTCTGGACTCCCAGGTCCCGCATCAGCGTCGCCAGATCGAGCTGGGGCGCCACTTCCCCGGCAACGACCGCATGCACCTCCTCCATGCCGGGTTCCGCCAGCGCCCGCAGCAGCACATCCGTCCGCTTGATCGGCGTCTGAAAGCCGAAGGAGCCGAGCAGAACGGCGGACGGCGCGATGCCCAACCGGCGCCGCCATGCCGCGGCATCCTCCCGGCTCGGCGGATCGGGCGCCGGCATCGGCATCGGCACCCGCCGAACCTCTGGCAGGGAGTGGCCGAGCGCCCGCTCACCCAGCTCCTCCTCGAGGAAACGGCGGCCCCAGTCGCTGTGAACCAAGAGGCCGCGCTGGCGAAGCAGCAGCGAGCCGTGTGCCGGCAGCTCGAACAGCCGCGCCCGGCCATGGGCGCCCCAGCGGGTCGGCATCGCCACGGCAGAGCCCTCCCAGCCGTGGTCCCCGCCCAGCGCGGCCACGTAGGCGTCCAGATCGCCGCTGGCGAGCGTGGCCTCGACCACGAGGTGATGGAGCCGCAGGTCGTGCACGGTCACGACCCCCGGCGCTTCGAGGGCAAACCGCCGCACGCCCTCGTGGTACACGTTGTTGCCCAGTTGGTAGAAGGGAAGGCGCCGCGCCGGGTCGAGCGCCGCGGGTTCGACGACTTCGTAGCGACGCCGGACCTCGGACGCCACCTCCTGGCCGGGCAGGCGCACCAGGCGCAGGTCGCACAGAGGAGCAAGCTCCTCCAGCAGGTCGACACTGTAGTCGGCGATGCCCGACCGCACCGGAGGCAGCGGCGAAACGTAGTCGACCGCCGGTCCGGTCACCGACACCCCTCTCCCCTTACCCCGTCTCGAGCTGTTGCCCGAGCCAGGCATCGATGAACGGGTCGATCTCGCCGTCGAGGACGCGCTCCACGGCCGAGACCTCGAGCTTCGTGCGGTGGTCCTTGACCATGCGATACGGGTGCATCACGTAGCTCCGGATCTGGGAGCCGAAGCCGATCCCCATCTTCTGCCCCTCGCGCTCGGCCTGTTCCTCGCGACGCTTCTGCACCTCCCGGTCGTAGAGCCGCGCCTTGAGGACCTTCATCGCCATCGCCCGGTTCTTGATCTGGCTGCGCTCGTTCTGGCAACTGACCACGACCCCGGACGGATGGTGAGTGATGCGCACCGCCGAGTCGGTCACGTTCACGTGCTGGCCGCCGGCGCCGGACGACCGGAAGGTGTCGATGCGAATGTCCTTGTCCTCAATCTCGATGTCGATGCTGTCGTCGACCTCGGGGTAGGCGTAGACCGAGGCGAAGGAGGTGTGCCGCCTCTTCGCCGCGTCGAAGGGCGAGATCCGGACCAGCCGGTGAACGCCGTTCTCGCCGCGAAGGCGACCGAAGGCGTAGTCCCCGCGCACCGCGACGGTCGCGCTCTTGAGCCCCGCCTCGTCGCCGTCGAGCCGTTCGAGCAGCGTGACGTCGAAGCCGCTCTGCTCCGCCCAACGGATGTACATGCGCAGCAGGATCTCGGCCCAGTCCTGGGAGTCGGTGCCGCCCTCACCGGGGTGGATGGCGAGCAGGGCGCTACGGTCGTCGTCCTCGCCCGAGAGCTTCAACTCCAGGTCGAGCGCCTCCGTCTCGCGCCTCACGCGGTCGATGAACTCGCCCAGGTCCTTTTCGCCCTCGACCGCCTCCGCACTCTCGGCAAGCAGTTCGAGCCAGGCCTCGATTTCGTCGCTGTCCGCGTTCAGCCGGTCGACGGTCGTCTGTCGCCGTTCCAGCGTCCGCCGGCGCCGCAACATCGGCGCGCTCCGCCTGGGATCGTCCCAGAATCCCGGCTGCTCCATCTCATGATCGAGCGCGGCGAGCTGTTCCCGGACCTCGGCCGGGTCAAAGATACCTCCGCAGACCGTCCAGGCAGGACCTGAGCTCGGTCAGCGAGCGGTTCGCGTCAGAAGCGATCATCGGCGCAGTATGGCAAACCCGGCCAGCAAGAGGCAAAGCAGCGGCACCAGCAGGGGCGCGCGGGAGAACGGAGTCATCCCGCCGAGCGGCGTAACCGGCACTCGCAGCACGGCCGTCTGATCGATGCCGGCGGTCGCCAGGATGCCGCCGCGGCGATCGATCAGCGCCGAGATGCCGGTGATCGCGGCCCGGATCACCGGCCGCCCGTTCTCGGCGGCCCGGAAGCGGGCAGCTCGCAGATGCTGATAGGGCGCCCAGGTGGCGCCGTACCAGGAGTCGTTCGCCATGGTGACGAGCACGGAAGCCCCGCGCCGGACACGGGCTGCAACCTGCCTCGGAAAGACGATCTCGAAGCAGATCGAGATTCCCAGACGGGCGCCTCCAATGTCGAGCAGCCTCACCTCGTCCCCGGTCGAGAAGCTCCCCGTGTTCCGCGCCAACTGGCGCACACCGGGCAGGTAGCGCGCGAACGGGACGTACTCGCCGAACGGAACCAGGTGCATCTTGTCGTAGGTCTGGCGGTCGGCCCGCGCGGCACCGGGCGTCACCAGGTAGGCCGAGTTGAACGCCCCCGCCTCCTCGCCGGAGTTGAAGCGGCGAGCGCTGTTGAACAGCAGCGAGCAGCCGCGACCGACCAGCGCCTCGACGTCGCGGGCGAGTACCGCGTCGCGTTCCAGCTCGTACGGCCAGCCGGCACTCTCGGGCCAGACGACGAGCGCACCTGGCGTGCAGGCCTCGTGGCTCAGTTCGAAGAGCCGACCGTAGTTGGCGTGGATCGACGAATAGTCAAGACCGCCAAGAAGCTGATCGTCCGTCATCATGCCGATGTTCGGCTGGACCACGCGAACATCAAGCACCGGTCCGGCCGGCGCCGTCCGGTCGAGATTCGTCCAGCGCGCGACCGTCAAGAGCACTGCAACCCCGGCCACAACGATCATCGCCTGACGGCGGGTCCCGCGGTCCGCAAGCCTCAACACCCCCAGTCCGGAGACCACGACGACACCTGAAAGGCCAAGGCTGCCGATCCACCGGGTCACGTCGAGCGCGCCCGGAAGATCGACCCACGCGTACGCGAGCAGATTCCACGGGAATCCCGAAGGGCCGGCGCCCCGCACCAGTTCCAGACTGACCCAGATCGCCGGCACCGCAACCAGGGAAAGAACGTCGCGACGCGCCAGCGCCGCCCCAGCCAGCCAGCAGAACAAGCCATGGTAGGCGCCCAGGTAGAGGGCAACGACGGCCAAGAGGCAGGCCGACCCCACGCTGGGCAAGCCTCCATAGACCGTCAGCATCGTCGACAGCCACGGCACCGCGATCAGCCACGCCACGGTGCCGTGAAGCCAGCCGAGCCACAGCCTGCGCCAGGGCCCGAGCGGCGCCCCGGCAATTAGACACAGCGGCGCGGCAGCCGCCAGAGGAATCAGGAACCCGGGGCGCTCGTCGAAACAAAACGCCCACCAGACGCCGCCGCAGATGGCCAGAGCGAACTGGAACCAGATCGACGAGACAAGGCGCAATGTCGCCGACGGTCCCGACGGCGTACCCTGGCCGGCGGTCAGTTGTTGGGCGTGATCCAGGTCTCGAGCCCGTACTGTTTGGAGAGCAGCTCGGCGGCGGCCGAGGCGGAGTCCTGGTCCTCGAACGGGCCTACCCGCACCCGCTGCATCACCTGGCCGTCGAGCGCCTGGGGTGACAGGAAGGCGCGGTGCCCGTCCGCGCGCAGCTTCTGCTCCACCGAGGCCGCCTGCCGGGCGTCGGCACTCGAGAAGACCTGGACGACCAGGCCGGCCGTGGTCATTGCCGCGGCGGAGGCCGGACGAACGCTCTCGCCCGGCGGCGTTCCCTCTTCGGCGGCGCCGAAGAACCGCACCGCTTCGGCCGGCGCCGCTTCGCTTTCCACCTCACCGGCGGCAGGAGTAGCCACGCCCACGACCGTCTCCGAAGACGGCAAGTCCGGCAGCCTGACGGCCGCTTCGGTTTCGGAAAGATCGAGATCGTTCGACCGCCCCCACCACACGCCGGCGGCGAACGCTCCCACCAAGGCCAGCGCCAGAAGAGCTACGAAGGCGGCAATCTGGCTGTTGCTGACAGCAACCTCATAGGGCTCGTAGGCGTCGCCGTTCACTCTTCGGGCGGTGTGTATCCCGCAAAGGCCTTGAAGAGGTCGAGCGGCAGCGGGAAGATAATCGTCGAGTTCCGCTCGGTGGCGATGTCCGCCAGGGTCTGCAGGTAGCGCAGTTGCAGCGTGACCGGGTTGACGCTGATCGCGTTCGCCGCCAGGGCCAGGGACTCCGACGCCTGGAGCTCACCGCTGGCGTGAATCACCTTGGCTCGCTTCTCGCGTTCCGCCTCGGCCTGCTTGGCCATCGCGCGCTGCATCTCCTGAGGCAGGTCGACGTGCTTGACCTCCACCATGGAGACCTTGATGCCCCAGGGATCGGTCTGTTGATCGATCACCGTCTGGAGCTGGTCGTTGAGTGTGTCCCGCTCGCTCAGCAGTTGGTCGAGTTCGGTCTGGCCGAGGATCGACCGCAGCGTCGTCTGAGCCAACTGGCTGGTTGCAAAGAGGAAGTTCTCCACCTCGATGATCGCCTTGATCGGTTCCAGTACGCGGAAGTAGACGACGGCGTTCACCTTCACGGAGACGTTGTCCCGGGTGATGATGTCCTGTGGCGGAACGTCCAGCACGACCGTGCGCAGCGACACCTTGACCATGCGGTCGATCGGCCAGAGCACCAGGACCAGACCGGGGCCCTTCGGCTTCTGCAGGATGCGGCCGAGGCGGAACACGACGGCGCGCTCGTACTCGGCCATGATGTTGATCCACCGGGTGAGCAGGAACAGGCCTGCAACGAGGAGGAAGCCGATAAAGGGAAGGCTCGCCATATTGATCAGGGTCCTTTCTTCTTCGAAGTGCTCAGGAGTCGCCGACCCGTTCGACGCGCAGAGTCATGCCGTCCACTTGAACGACCCGGACCCGGCCGCCGATCTCGACCGCGACATCGGATTCCGCGTTCCAGATCTCGCCGTGCAACCGCACCTTGCCGGGCAGGCCGACTTCGATGCCGGCGCTCACCAGACCCAGTTCATCGAGCAAGCCCTCTCTTCCCGTCGCCACGTGGTTGCGCCGCGCCTTGAGCGCAAGCCGGGCGAGACCGAGCGCCAGCAGCCCGATCGTGATGCCGATGGCGACGATCAACCTCAGGCTCGCACGCAGCGCGGGGTCGGCGTCCCGGAACAGCATCATCGCCCCGAGACTGAAGGAGATCGCGCCGCCGAGCGTCAGCATGCCGAAGCTGGGAACCTTGATCTCGAGCACCCAGAGGACGACGGCCAGGAAGAGCAGGGCCAGACCGGCGTAGTTGACCGGCAGAACGGACATCGCCCACAGGCCGAGAATCAGGCAGGCGGCGCCGACAACTCCCGGGAAAATCGCTCCGGGATGGGTGATCTCGAAGATCAGGCCGATCGACCCCAGCGACATCAGCAGAATCGCGATGTTCGGGTGGGCGATGATCGACCGCACCCGCTGGAAGCCCGACATCTCCATGCGGCGTACCGTCGCCACGCGGGTAGCCAGCGTCCGCTCCCGACCGCCCTTCTCGACCACGCGGCCGTCGAGATCGACGAGCAGCGCCTGCAGGCTGGGCGCGACCAGATCGACGAGACCCGCGTCGAGCGCCTCCTGCGCCGTGAACGACTTGCTCTCGAGCACCGCCGACTCCGCCAGCTTCTCATCCCGACCGCGACGGGCCGCCAGCGAACGGATGGTCGCCGCTGCATCCTGAGTCACCTTCTCCCCCATCGCCCCCGGGATGTCCTCGCCGCCGCCGGCAACCGGGTGAGCCGCGCCGGTGTTCGTTCCGGGGGCCATCGCGGCAACGTCGGCGCCCAGCAGGATGAAGAAGCCGGCCGACGCGGCCTGGGAGCCGCTCGGGGACACGTAGACGACGACCGGCGTTGCGGCCTCCAGGAAGCTCGTGAAGATCTTTCGCATCGCCTGCATCTCGCCGCCCGGCGTGGACAACTCGACGATCAGGGCCTCGGCCCCGACCCGGTCAGCCTCCGCGGTCACCTCGTCGATGAACTCGGCGATGACGACCTGGATCACGGAGTCCACCGCGGCCACGATCACTTCCGGCGCGGACTCCCCAACCGGGTCGTCGGCCTCGGCGGGAGGATCGCCGTCCTCAGGCTCCCCCGCTTCCCCGTCCTCAGGTTCCACGGCCCGGGACTCTTCCGATCCGGGTTCGTCGGCGAGCAGGACCAGCGGCGCCAGGACCAGAGCAAGGGCGAACGCCAGCCGCAAGAGACTTCCCAAGCGTGACAGCTTCAGCGAGCCGTGCATCTTCGGGAGTCTACTTGACGAGCAGGCACCCGTTGTCGGCGCAGGCACCCGTTACCGGCGGAATGGTCGGGGCGAGAGGATTTGAACCTCCGGCCTCACGGTCCCGAACCGTGCGCTCTACCAGGCTGAGCTACGCCCCGCCGCACCGAACGCCGCAGGATACGGCCCCACAGGCAGGAAGTCCAGCTTTCAGAGCGACGCCGCGTCAAGCCGGGTCGCCGGCCTCCGGAGCCGCGATCACGATCTCCTCGTCGTCGCCCGCTTCGTGCTCGAACGTCTCACCGTTCACTTCGATCGTCGCTGCGTCGGCGTTCCGGAGTTTGAGACGGATCTCCTCGTCCGCGGTAACGGTCAGGGACTCGCCCTGAACCCGCAGCTCGCTGACCGTGCGCTCGCCGTCGCTGTGAACGTCAACCCAGCTCATCGCCCGGAACTCCAGTGTGACCCGCAGGGCCTGCTCGGGCAAGGGCTCCGGCGGTGGTGGCGGAGGCGCCCCTTCGGTAACCGGCGGCGCCATCGTCTCCACGTCCTCGGCTGCTTCGCGGTCCAGACCGGGGTAGCAACGCCACACGAGGAACAAGGCGATCGCCACCAAGACCAGCACAACCACGACGGTCCGTCCGACCGACCGCGTTGGAGACCGCTTCACCAGGTTCTCGATCCCGCCCTCAAGGTCGTCCTGGGCCGAAGCGGCGAAATAGAAGTTGAGCACCTCGTCGGGATCGAGGCCGACGATCCGCGCGTACTCGCGGAGGAAGCCCTTGACGAAGATGCCGGCCGGCAGCAGGTCGAACCGATCCTGCTCCAGCGCCTCCAGATACCGGATGTTGATCTTGCTCGACTGAGTGATCGTCCGCAGCTCGACCTGGCGAACTTCACGCTGGCGGCGAAGCCAGGAGCCGAACGACTCCCCCTCGCCCGCAGGCGCCACAGCCTGATTCTCCTCGGTCATATCTCTATCGGTATTGTTCGGGACCACGGCCGACGCCATGCATTCTAGGAGCTTGCGCCGCAGAACGCTACGGAGTGAGTTCGGCGGCCCAGGCTCCTGGTGCGGTGGGGATGGTGCCAAACTCCGAGTCTGCGATGCGTTTGGCCGCGCTAGTCTCGCACCGCTTCGAGGCCGTCCCCAACCCCTTCCCGGCTTGATACCATCATCAATCCGCACACGCGCCGCTTGCACCGCCGCGACCGCGACCGCATGAGGATCCCGCAACGTATTCAAGACAGCCTCGCCAGCGGTGACATCGACGCAGTCGAGGCAGAGTGGCTGGCCGCGGTCGAAGGAGCGCTCGCGGTCGACGCCTTCCTCGCCATCACCAGTGGGCTGGTTCGACTCGGCGAAGCGGAGCGCGTAGGTACACTGCTCGAACTGCTCGACGACCAACTGCAGGAGCGCGGCCTGTGGGCGGACCGCCTGGACCTGATCCGCGGCGCCGGCGGCAGGTATCTGCGGAGCGGTCAGGTCTATGAGACCGTTCTCGAGACCCTGCACGAGCTCTACCGGGACCGCGAGCCCGATCTGAACGAGCTGCTCCACGAACTGGACCTGGACCGGGGACGGCAGGAGACGGTCAAGCTCTGGGACAAGGTGGACCGGCTCCGCAACCTGATGGCATTCGAGCGCGGCGACATCGTCGAGATGACGGGCCGAGGAGTCGGCCGCATCGCCCAGGTGAACATGCCGCTGCAGACCTTCAAGGTCGACCTCGAAAAGGCGAAGGGAGTCGCGGTCGGTTTCCGGGCCGCCGGCAAGATGCTCACCCTGCTGCCCCCAAAGCATGTGCTGCGACGGAAGCTCGAAGAACCGGAGCAACTGGCGACGTTGAAGCCGCCAGAGCTGCTTGAGCGGACGCTCAAGAGTTACGACCGCCCGCTGACGGGGGCCGAGGTGCGGGCCATCGTGGTCGGGATCATCCCCGAGCGACGCTGGTCGAGTTGGTGGACCAGCGCGCGGAAGCAGGCGCAGGTCCTGTCGTCCGGCGGCTCCCGGCAGACCTATCGCTGGGTCGAAGCGACCGACGCCGAGAGTTCGCTCTGGCAGGAGTTCAGGCGGGCCCCGAACCGCGCCAAGGTCGCCCTGCTGCGACGCGCGGCGAATCAGTCGCAGGATCTGCGGGATCGGATAGCGGCCTTCCTGGACGACCTGGGCCAGCGCCTGAACGGTACACAGCCGGCACTCGCGTTCGAGATCCGCTGCGCACTGGAGCGGTTCGGCGCCGAGCCCTCATGGCCCGCGGAGGAACTCCTGGCCAACCTGGAGGATCCGTTGGATTTCTTCTCGTCGATCGAGCAGCGCGGTCCACGCGAGCAGGCATACACCCTCCTGCCCGACTGTCGCGGCGACTGGCGCGAAGTGCTCGAGAAGCGTTTCCTCCTGGAGACCGACACGAAGGCGATCGGCACGATCGCCGGCCTGATCGACGGGGATCTGCTGCGCCGCTGCGCCGCGCGCGCCCAAGTTCAGCCGCATCGCACGCCGGCGGCCTTCACCTGGCTCGCGGAGGGCGCCGCGGCCGAGCCGGCACTCCGCGCCGGGCGGCAGAACCGCCTCCTCAACCTGTTGATCCACTCCCTGAGGCACGCGGCCTTCGCCCCGTTCCGACTCCGCCTCAAGGCCCTCTTCGACTCCGGCGGCACGGTCCCGAAGCTGCTGCCCGAACTGACCCTGGAAGAGGCCCGGCAAGCCGACGTCTCGATCCGTCACGCGGCGCTCGAGGACTACCGGCGTGAGCCTCTGCTCGCGGCACTGCACCTGAAGTTCCCCGACCTGGTGGCCGACCAGGACACCGACCACGGCGATCTCTACGCCCTGCCGGCCTCAATCGCAGAAAAGCGCGAGAGACTGCGGGAGCTGGCCGAGAAGGAGCTGCCAGCCAATCGCAGAGCGATCGAAGAAGCGCGCGCACTCGGCGACCTGCGCGAGAACTTCGAGTACAAGGCAGCCCGTCAACGCCACGAGTATCTGACTTCGCTGGCCACGCAACTGCAGCAGGATCTGCAGCGCTCCACGCCGATCGACATCGCCGCCGCGGCCTGCGACAAGCTCCGGATCGGCAACCGGGCGGTCTTCGAGTCGGAAAGGGGCGAACAGCGCACCCTGGCCATCCTCGGCCCCTGGGAAAGCGCACCCGAGCGCGGAATCATCTCGTACGAGTCCGACCTCGCCGTCAAGCTGCTCGGCTCCGAGCCCGGCGCCGAGGTCGAGATGGATGGCGAGACTTTCACCCTGCAGGCGATCGAGAACCTCGAAGCCTCCAGCCTGACGCAGCCCTAGGAGCTTGCGCTCCGTGCCTTGGCTCCCCGCAACGCGGTAAAACTCCCGAGGGCCGGCGCTTCGCGCCGGATTCCGGCCAGAAGCGCAGCGCACCCAGTTTCTGCCGCGCAATCGCGGGAATGCTAGACTTATAGCGAAGTGTCTCTGGATGTCGAGGAGGTTCGGCGGATCGCCGAACTGGCGAGGCTACGACTCTCGGCCGGTGAGGAAGCGAAGTTCGCGTCCCAGCTTTCGGAGATCGTCGACTACATCGACCAGCTTCGTACGTTCGACGCGGGCGCCGCACCGTCGGACGACACCGACCCGGAACAGGATGCCGCCGCCAACGACGTGCCGGCGGGAGGCCGCCCGCTCCTCGACGACTTTCTGGACAACGCACCCGCATCTCTCGACCGCTTCCTTCTGGTACCCCAGGTCAAGGCGACGCCCGGCGGCGCAGAGTGAGGCCGACCGTGACCGCCGAAGCGCTGGCAGCCGCCGTCCGTTCGGGCGAACGAACCGCGGTCGAGACGGTCGAGCAGGCATTCGCCCGCATCGACGAGGTCGACGCTTCGGTGGGAGCGTTCCTCGAACTGTGGCGGGAACAGGCGACCGAACGCGCAACCGACATCGACCGGCGCAGGGATTCCGGCGAACCACTCGGCCCTCTGGCCGGCGTCCCGACGGCGCTCAAGGACAACCTTTCGCTGGCCGGACACGAACTGAACTGCGGCTCCCGGATTCTCTCCGGCTACCGCGCGCCCTACACCGCCGGTGCTGTCGAGCGCCTGCTGGCTGCCGACGCAGTGCCCGTCGGCCGCGTGAACATGGACGAGTTCGCGATGGGTTCTTCGTGCGAGAACTCAGGGCTCGCGGTCACCTGCAATCCCTGGAATCTGGACATGGCGCCCGGCGGTTCGAGCGGCGGTTCGGCAGCAGCGGTCGCGGCGACCGAGGTGCCGCTCGCCCTGGGCTCCGATACCGGGGGCTCGATCCGGCAACCGGCCGCCTTTTGCGGCGTCGTGGGCGTCAAGCCAACCTACGGCCGCGTTTCCCGCTACGGCCTGGTCGCCTTCGCTTCGTCTCTCGACCAGATCGGACCGCTCACCCGCACGGTACGTGACGCCGCGCTGGCGCTCGGCGCCATCGCCGGCCCCGACCCCCGCGATTCGACCTGCAGCGAACTGCCGGTGGAGGACTACCTCGAATCGATCGAAGAAGGCATCGAGGGTCTGAAGGTCGGCACGATCCGCGAAGTCAGGACGTCGGCGCTCGACGAGGACGCAGCAGAGGGCTACCAGCAGGCGATCCGTGCGCTCGAGACGGCCGGCGCCGAGCTGGTCGAGGTGAGCGTTCCGCTGATCGACGCAGCGGTCGCGACGTACTACGTGCTCGCCAATAGCGAAGCCAGCGCGAACTTGGCCCGCTTCGACGGCAGCCGCTATGGACACCGAGCCGAGGGCGCCCGTTCCCTCCGGAGTATGTACACCGACAGCCGGAGCGAGGGCTTCGGCAGCGAGGTCAAGCGCCGGATCATCCTGGGCACGTTCGCGCTGTCCTCCGGCTACTACGACGCCTACTACGGCCGCGCCGCGCGCATCGCCGAGGCCATGGGGCAGCAGTTCGCCAGCGCCTTCGAAGCCGTCGACCTCCTGGTGACTCCGACCTGCCCCTCCGGCGCCTTCGCCCGCGGCGAGCGGGTCGACGATCCATTGGCCATGTACCTGTCGGACGTCTTCACCACGCCGCCCAGCCTGGTAGGGATTCCCGGGGTCTCGGTGCCCTGCGGCCTGGACAGCCGCGGGCTTCCCCTCGGTCTCCAGATCCTGGCCCCGCCCTTCGCCGACGCCATGGCTCTGCGGGCGGCAAGGGCGGTCGAACTCACGATCGGTTTCGAGTGCAGCCCGGAGGCGATTCCATGAGGACCCGCGCCGCCATTGTCTACGCCGCGGCTCTCGCCATTCTCCTGCCCACCGCGGCGGCAGCGGCGACGAAGCGGGTCGCCGTGCCCGAGATCGGATCGCCGACACCGGTCGCCGTGATGACCGGACACGGCAAGATCCACATCGAGGCGAAACCGCGCGCGAACGAAGGTCTGCTCGCCTTCGCAAAACGGCTCTGCGGCAGCTCGAGGCGCTCCTCCGCTCTCAGCCGGGCCAACGGCGGCGTGCGGCGCCTCAAGCGCGGAGTCCGGTACAAGGTTCCCTTCGATCTGCTCCCCGAACGAAGCCGGCAGGCAGCGATCCGCGCCCTGTTGCCCAAGGACCAGGCAACCGCGGACGGCTGGAAGCACCGGGTCGCGCCTTCCTCGCGCGGCCGCGATGCAGAAAGCCTGTGGAGCATCGCGGAGTGGTTCACCGGCGCCGGCGAGAACCACCGGGTGCTGCGGCAAGCGAACGGTCTGACGAGCAACGTCATCCGGCCGGGACAGGTGATCCTCGTCCCGCGCCGCGTCCTCGCCGCACCCTTCGCCGGCATGTTGCCCGCGGCCGCGCCCCGGACGGCGGCCATCCGCTCCAGTACCGAGGCGACACCCTTCGTCAGCTACGGGTCGGACGACAAGGGCGAGTATGCGAGCTACCGCCTGAAGGCGGGCGAGGCCCTCTACTCGAGTGTCGTCATGCGGTTCACCGGCCGTCTGCACGCCGCGGACGTGAACGAGCTGGTGCTGGAGATCAAGCAGCGCAACGAGATCGGCAATGTCAGAGATCTGCCGGTCGGATACGAAGTCGAGATCCCGCTCGCCCTGCTTTCGGCCCGCTACCTGCCCCCGGACCACCGGCGCCGCGTGGAGTGGGAGGCGCAACGCGCCGCCGGCGAGCAGATCAAGAACGAGGTGCTGGCGCTCGACCTCGACGGCGTAACCGTGGTGCTCGACGCCGGCCACGGCGGCCGTGACATCGGCGCGCCGGTCGGCGGCCTCTGGGAGAGCAACTACGTCTACGACATCATGCTGCGGACCAAGAAAGTGCTGGAGAGCCGCACCGCCGCCACCGTCGTGCCGACGACCCGCGAGGGCTCGACGTTCCGCATCGCCGACGCCGACGTGCTGCCGCAGTCCCGTGGTCACGCCGTGCTCACGAATCCGCCGTACAGGATCGACGACGCCGCCGTGGCAACGAACTTTCGCTGGTACCTCGCGAACTGGGTCTACCAGCAGCGGCGGAAGGACGGCGTCGAGCCCGGCCAGGTGATCTTCATCTCGATTCACGCCGACTCGCTGCACCACTCCCTGCGGGGGGCCATGGTCTACATCCCGGGATTGGTCGGCATCACCAACAACTACGGCAAGACCGGAGGGCCCTACACGTCCCGCCGGGAAGTCAGAGCTGAACCGCGGGTGTCCTTCACGCGCAACGAACGGACCACAAGCAAGGGGCTGTCCCGCGACCTGGCCGAGCACATACTGGCCAGCTTCGGGGACTCCGATCTGGCGATTCACCACAACGGTCCGGTCCGTGACCGGATCGTCCGCAGGCGCAACGCCTACGTGCCGGCCCAAATCCGCTTCAACCGGGTACCGGCCAAGCTCCTGCTCGAGGTCTGCAACCTGGGCAACGAGCAGGACCGCCGACTGATGAAGACCCGCGCCTACCGGCAGCGAGTCGCCGAGGCCATCGTCGACGGCATCCTGTCGTACTACGGCGTGCCCCAGGGCGGCGCCAACCGCACCGTCACCGCGAGCGGCAATTGACGCGGGCGCGCCGGCGCCGCCACGCTCCCTCAGTAACGACGCATCAGGCCGACCACGACGCCCTGAATACGCAACTGGTCGGCGGCCACGTAGATGGGACCCATCTCCCGGTTCGCCGGCTGCAGACGAACCGTATCGCCCTCGGCGTAGTACCGCTTGAGGGTCGCCTCGTCGCCGACCAGAGCCACGATCATCTCGCCCGAGTGGGCATCTTCACGCCTTGCTATGACCACCAGGTCACCGTCGCAGATGCCGTCGTCGATCATCGAGTCGCCTTCCACCTGGAGAACGTAGTGGCGGCCGGCGGCGCCGTGCCCGAGCAGGTGCTCCGGCACCGACAGGTCGTCGACGCCGGCCACCGCCTCGATCGGCTGGCCGGCCGCGATCCGGCCATGGAAGGGCACGGCATTCGACGCCGGACGGCGGGAACGGAGCGTCTTCTCGGTCAGCTCGAGGCCGCGCTTCTGATTCCAGCCGCCCCGCAGGTAGCCCTTCTGCCGCAGCAGCTTCAGGTGCTTGTGGACGGTGCCGTAGGAGCGGTAACCGAAGCGGCGCCGGATCTCCAGGTGGGTGGGCGCCACGCCCCGCACGGAAACGAACTCGCACACGAAGTCGAGAATCTGCTTCTGCCGCTCGGTCAGGAAGTCGTCCATGGACCAGCGATGCTAGACGCAAATCGAGCGTAAAACAACCTGCCTGCCAACTGTGCGCCGGGCCGCATACACTACGCGACCACGCCTCCCACCTGCCGTGGAGCAGGCGCCGATGAACCGGCTTCAGACCTCACCCCACATGCCGCGACAGCACCTGGAACAGCACGAACTCAAGAACGGCCTGCGCGTCGTGCTCCACGAGGACCGGCGCCTGCCCCTGGCCGCCGTGAACATCTGGTACCACGTCGGCTCCAAGAACGAGGAGACCGGACGCACCGGACTGGCCCACCTGTTCGAGCACATGCTGTTCCAGGGCTCCGCGCACGTGTCCGAGAACGGACACTTCGAGCACGTCCAGAGCGTCGGCGGCGTCGCCAACGGCTCGACCTGGTACGACCGCACGAACTACTACGAGACCCTGCCCTCCAACCATCTAGAACTCGGCCTCTGGTTGGAGTCCGACCGCCTGGGTTTCCTGCTCGAGTCCCTGACCCAGGAGAAGTTCGAGAACCAGCTCTCCGTGGTCAAGAACGAACGGCTGCAGCGCGTCGATAACCAACCCTACGGCTCGGCCATCGAACGCCTCAGCGAACTGCTGTACCGCCAGCGCGACGGCGGCAACCATCCCTACGCCTGGCCGGTGATCGGCTACATGGACGACCTCGAAGCAGCCACCCTCGACGGGGTCCGGGACTTCTTCCGCACCTGGTACCGGCCCAACAACGCGGTCCTGACCCTGGCCGGCGACATCGACAGCACCCGCGCCCTCGATCAGGTCAGGCGTTACTTTGAGGACATCCCGCCCGGACCGCTGCCCGAGGCGCCGCAGGTCGACCCGGTCGCCGACATCGGTCCCCGCGGGACGGCGCGGGAAGTGCTCGAGGACACGATCGAGCTGCCCCGCTCCTACTCCGCCTACTGCCTGGACGGGTACGGCAGCGACGACTGGTACGCCGGCGCGATGCTGGCGACGATTCTCTCCTCCGGCATGATGAGCAGGCTCCACCGCGATCTGGTCTACGAGCGCCAGATCGCGCAGTCCGTGTCCGCGCTGATCCTGCCGACGGAGATCTGCGCGATGTTCGCCGTCGTCGCCACCTGCCAGAGCCGCGAGCCGGACGCGCTGGCAAACGCCGAGGCCGTCGAGCAGGCAGTCCTCGAACACATCGAAGCGATCCGCGCGAAGGGTCCGACCGAGTCCGAACTCGAGCGGGCGCGGCGGATCCTGCTGCTCGACTACCGCGACAGCGAGCAGGACCTGGCTCTGTGCGCCGACCGGCTGTCCGCCGCGGCGACCTACCTGGGCGACCCTGGCCGGGCCTGGACCGAACCGGATCGGCTGCTCCGCATAGGCGCCGAGCAGATCCGCAGCCTGGCCGAGCGCGCTCTCGGCCCGGAGCGCCGCGCGGCCGTCGTCGTGGTGCCCAAACCGTGAAGACCGCAACGCACCCGGGGCTCGACCGCAGCCGGTCTCCGGTCCCGGCGCCGAGCCGGCCCTGCCCCTTCCCCCAGTTCGAGCACGAGCGTCTTACGTCCGGCGTCCGTCTGTGGACTCTCGATGTCCCGGACCGCAATCTCGTCACCGTCACCCTGCTCATGCCCGGCGGCAGCGAGCTCGATCCACTCCAACTGGCGGGACTCGCCTCGTTCACGGCGGGACTGCGCAGCAAGGGCACCAAGCAGCGCACGGCGCTCGAGTTCGCTGCCGCGGCCGAAGACCTTGGCACCGGCATCTCGTCCTCCTGCTCCTGGGAGATGGCGGGGGTCGGCACCACGATCCGCTCCGAGGATGTCGCCGCTGGCCTGGAACTGGTCGCCGAAGCCGCGCTGCAACCGGCCTTCAGGGCGGAGGAGATCGAACGCGCTCGCCGGCGGCGCCTGGCCGAGATCGACCGGCGGCGCAGCGATCCTTCCAGTCTGGCCCGGGCAGCTTTCGCGCGCGCCGTCTACGACGCGACCCCCTACGGCAACCCGGCGATCGGCCATCGCGATACCGCCCAGGCGATCACCCGGAGCGACATCGCCGCGTTCCATGAAGGGGCCCTCGCCGCCCGTTCCTGCCACCTGATCGCGGTCGGCGACCTGAGCCGCGGCCGGGTACGGCAGGCGATCGAGGAGAAGATCGAACGCGATCTCCGATCCCACGGCAGGGAGTTCGGCGACGAACCGGCCAGCCTCGAACCGGACAACGCGACGACACCGACGCGCCGGGTCGTGATCGTGGATCGCCCCGGCGCGGCGCAGACCCAGTTGCGCGTCGGCCATGTCGGGATACCGCGCCGTCATTCCGACCGCATCCCGATCCAGGTGGCGAACTCCATCCTCGGCGGCAAGTTCATCAGCCGCCTGAACCTCAGCCTGAGGGAGCGGCACGGCTACACCTACGGAGTCTCCAGCAACTTCAGCTCCCGCCGGGGTCCGGGTCCGTTCGTGGTCTCGACGGCGGTGGCCAACGAAGTGACCGGCGCCGCCTGCCGGGAGATCGTCGGCGAACTCGAGCGTCTCTGCGACGAGCCACCGAGCGAGGGGGAACTCGACGACGCCCGCAACTACCTGGTCGGTGTCTTCCCGTACACCCTGCAGACAATCCAGAATCTCGCCTCCCGGCTGCAGGCGCTCGCCACCTTCGACCTGGACCACGACGAGTACGAACGCTGGCCCGAGAGGATCCGCGCCACGACCCGCGAAGATGTGCACGACGTCTGCCGCCGTCATCTCTTCCCCGACCGGCTCACCGTGACCGCGGTCGGGCCGGCATCCGAACTCGCGCCGCAACTCGAGGACCTGGGAACGATCGAGGTGCAGCCGGCCGGCTGAGCGCCGCGGGAGCCCTCGCTGGCCGGCCGCGTGGTATCTTCTGCGGCTGTTTCCAAGCCTGAGATTCGCGCCGCGCAGGGTGGCCGGATTCCGGCCAACCGCGACCCGAGCGGGCTCCCCACACAAGGCCCGCGAAGCCAGTGACGGGAGCGTCGATGCAACTCGAAAGTTCGGACAAGATACGCAACCTCGCCGTCGTCGGACACAACGACAGCGGCAAGACGACGCTGCTCGCCGGCCTGCTCTACACCGGCGGCGTCTTCAACCGGCAGAACCGGGTCGAGGACGGCAACACCGTCACCGACTTCGACGAGGAGGAGATCCGCCGCGGCATCTCCATCGGCCTCGCCGTCGGCTACACGCCCTGGTCGGACGGCTCCGGCGAGCACAAGGTCAACCTGATCGACTGTCCCGGCTCCGGGATCTTCGTTCACGAGACCAGCTCCGGCATGCGGGCGGCCGACGCCGCCCTGCTTTGCCTGAACGCCGCATCGCCGACCCAGGTCATGGCCGAAAAGGCCTGGGAAATCGCGGCGGGGCTGGAGCAACCGATGATGCTGCACCTGACCAAGATGGACCGCGACAACATCGACTTCGAGGGCTGCATCGCCGAACTGCAGCAGAACTTCGACCGCATGGCGCTGCCGGTGCAGATCCCGATCGGCGCCGGCAAGGACTTCACCGGGGTCGTCGACCTGCTGAGCGGCAAGGCCTATCTCTACGACCACAACGGAAACGGCCGCAGCCAGGGGTCCGAGCCGCCGGCAGAGCTGGCGGACCAGATCCAGGAGTGGCGGGAAAAGCTCACGGAAGCGGTCGCCGAGAGCGACGACGACCTGATGGAGGCCTACTTCGACCAGGGCGACCTCGATCAGGACCAGTTGGTCGAGGGGCTCAAGAACGCAATCAGGAACCGGGCGCTGTTCCCGGTCACCATGTCGTCCGCCGGCCACGGCGTCGGCAACTCGGCTCTGCTCGACGCGGTGGTCAAGCTGCTGCCGTCGCCGATGGACGCGCCTCCGATGCCGGCTGCCGATCTCGGCGGAGAACCCGTAAAACTAGAGCGCGGCGACGGCGCGCCGGTCAGCGCGATCGTCTTCAAGACCATGAACGACCCCTTCACCGGCCGCATCTCCCTGCTTCGCGTGGCCGCGGGCCGCATGACCTCCGACACCGGCTACTGGAACCCCCGGCACGAGGAGGCGGAACGCGTCGGCCATCTGATGCACATGCAGGGCAAGACCGGCCAGGACATCCCCGAACTCGTCGAGGGCGACATCGGCGGCGTGGCGAAGCTCAAGAGCAGCGTCACCGGCGACTCGATCACGAGCCGCGAACGGCCGCTTCGCCTCGGATTCCCGACCCCTCCGGTCGCCGCGATCTCGTTCGCCATCGAGCCGAGAACGAAGGGCGACGAAGAGAAGATCGGCGAGGCGGTGGTCCGGCTGGTCGAGGAGGATCCGAGCCTGCGGGCCGGGCGCGACCCGCAGACCGGAGAGTTCCTGCTCTCGGGCGCCGGTCAGCTCCACGTCGAGATCGCGGTATCCAAGCTGAAGGCCCGGTCCAAGGTCGAGGTCATCCTGCACCCGCCCAAGGTGCCCTACCGCGAAGCGATCAGGAGGCCCGCGGTCGGCCACGGTCGGCACAAGAAGCAGAGCGGCGGCCGCGGCCAGTTCGCCGACTGCACGATCACGATGGAACCTGTCCCCACCCCGGAGGACTACGAGTTCGTCGACGAGATCTTCGGCGGCTCGATCCCCCAGAACTACCGCCCCGCGGTCGAGAAGGGTCTGCTCGAGGCGGCCGCACGCGGCTACCTGGCCGGTTACCCGGTCGGCAACTTCCGGGTCCGGCTCCAGGACGGCAAGTACCACGACGTCGACTCGTCCGAGATGGCCTTCAAGATCGCCGGCTCCCTGGCCTTCAAGGACGCCATGGCGAAGGCCGCCCCCACCCTGCTCGAACCGGTGATGCAGGTCGACATCAACACCACCGAGGACTTCATGGGCGACATCATGAGCGATCTGTCCTCCCGCCGCGGCCGCCCCCAGGGCATGGAAGCCAAGGGCAACGCCCAGATCGTCAAGGCCACCGTGCCCATGGCCGAGATGCTGACCTACGCCCCCGCCCTGCGCTCAATGACCCAGGGCCGCTCCAGCTTCACGATGACCTTCTCCCACTACGAGGAAATCCCCCGCCAGATCCAGGAGAAGATCATCGCCGAAGCGAAGCGTGCGGACGAAGAGGACTAGGCGCCGGAGGCGAGTGCTGACAAGCGTAGTCATATCTGACAACATGCCGGAATGACTGGTGACACGAGGCCGGTCGGATGGGTTCGGGCAGCGCGAAAGGCCTATGAGAAGTTCCCCGGCCCCGTTCGAGACCGCGTGAACACTGCTCTGACGATTGCCGCAGAGGGAGGGAAGGCCGACCTCGCCAAGCCGCTCAAGGGACTCGGCTCCGGTGTCCTGGAGATCGCTGTTCGCTATCGGACGGGCGCCTACCGGGTGGTGTACTTGACTGTGATGGCCGATACGCTGTGGGTGCTCCACGCGTTCGAGAAGAAGTCGAAGACGGGGATCAGGACCCCGAAGAGTGAGATCGACCTGGTCAGGCTGCGCCTGGCAAGGCTGAGAAAGGAGCTACTGCCTTGAGTCAAGAAGACCTCGAACTTGTTCACGGGAGCGGAAACATCTTCCGGGACCTCGGCGACCCTCAGGCGGACCTCAAGCAGGCCAAGGCAGTCCTGGCTGCGCGGATCATCGCCGTGCTGGACGACGGTGAACTCACGGTACGCAGAGCGGCGAACCTGACCGGCTTCGCCGCGGCAGACTTTTCCCGCATCCGTAACGCCGACCTCGGACGCTTCACACTGGATCGCCTGATGAAGATGTTGGCCGTTCTGGACGTCAACGCCAGGGTCACCATAACGGTCGATCCCTCCCGAGTTGCCCCGGCGACCGCGTCGGGGTCCGGCTGAGAGAGAAGCAACGACTACTGTCCCATCCGGTTTTCATACGAGACTGCCTTTGGCGCCCAATTAGCCATAGGCTCCAGTTCTCCGAACCGCTCCAACGGAGCTGAGCGCCGACGCTTTGCCCCTGACGCGGGCGAACCGCCCGCGTTCCCAGGGACCGGGCGGTGGTCCGCTCTCTCGATGATCTCCAGCCTGCGCCGGGGCCGGAGGGGAGGGTGCAGCCGACGCCAACCCAGCCGCGCCGATCAGGCGCGCCGCGCCGCCTACTCGTCGCCGTCGACGAACTCGATCACGGTGAGCTCGGCGGCGTCGCCCCTGCGGGGGCCGAGCTTGGTGATGCGCAGGTAGTCGCCGGGGCGGTCGGCGTAGCGGGGCGCGATCTCGTCGAACAGTTTCTTGACGTGGTCGCGGTTGGGGAGCCAGCGGCGGACCAGGCGCCGGGCGTGGACGGAGTCGTCGCGGCTCCTGGTGACGAGCTTCTCGGCCACCGGGCGCAGGACCTTCGCCTTCGCCAGGGTGGTCCGGATCCGGCCGTGCTCGACCAGGGAGGCGAGCATGTTGCGGAACATGGCCCGCCGGTGGGCCGTGGTCTGGCCGCGTTTCTTGTAGCCAACTTCGTGACGCATCCTCGCTCCTTCCCGGGGAAGCTCGAGAGCGGTCCGGCGGCCGCTAGGCCTGGACGCCGCTCTCCGCGTTCTCCGGAACCTCCATGCCGAAGGAGAGTCCCATCCTGTCGAGCAGGGAAGGGGGCGTTCGCTTCGGTCGGCTGCGCTCCGGTTTGCTGCCGGCTCATGGAGAGACATGGGGCCCTCGCTTGCCGACAGTCCCCTGGGACGCTCTCCCTCGGCCCACAGCAGTCTGGAAGTCGTCGGTGGTGTGTGCCCAGCGGCCGGCGCCGTTGCTACCATCTACGCATGGTCGTGGAGTCCAGCCACACACCGACCGCCCGCAGCTTCATCCCCCCTCCAGCGCCGGGCGAGCGACCTACCGAGTACGCAGACCGCATCGGCGAGTACCATGTCGCCTCCAAGTCCGAGGCGCACCGAAAGCGGCACGGCCTCTACTTGACGCCTGTGGCGGCCGCTGACTTCATGGCGGGCCAGATTCGGGTCTCCGGTGATTGCGTCCGGGTCCTGGACCCTGCCGCCGGTGCGGGCATCCGTTTGTCATATCAAGCAGCCGCGGCGTTGCCGATCTGAACGAGTCGTACCGCCACACGACGTCGCTTCAGGCGGCCCTCGATCTCGACGACCGCGACCGCGTACTGCGACTACCCGTCTCCGACGAGGACGCTCGGGTTCTTGAGCTAGTCGACTCATGGCCGAACACCTTGGCCAGTCTGGGCCTCGGTATCTCCACGGGACCCGTCGTGCCCTTCCGTGCGCGAACCTTGGTCGACCGTGAGGGTCGCGTACCGCAGACACACGTTCCGTTGCTCTGGATGAACCACGTGCGTCCGATGCGGGTCACCTGGCCGCTGCATCGGCACAAGCCTTCGACGGCGAGAAGTTCCTCGGGCCAACTGCCTAGAGACTCTGAGGTGGCCCGGTTTGTTGGACAGTAGGGCGGCCCGGCTAAGGTGTACTCCCTTGGTTGATCAAGCAGCCCACCGCCGCCGGGGCTGTGGAAAACGTGGATTCTGCGGATCGTTCGGGGCCACCCGCTCGTGCCTGACGGCCGCGTCCGGACGGCCTTCGCGGTGCGCCTCGATCGGCGTGCTGCCGCCGAGCGCCGAATGCGGGCGCTCGGCGTTGTAGAAGACGATCCACTCGCCGATGATCCGCCGGGCCTCGAGGCCATCGCGGATCTCGTGCAGGTACACCGCCTCGTACTTCAGGGAGCGCCAGAGACGCTCGATGAAGATGTTGTCCAGGTACCGGCCGCGCCCGTCCATCGAGATCTTCACTTCCGCGTCCTCGAGTCGCTCGATGAAGTCCGAACTGGTGAACTGCCTGCCCTGGTCCGTGTTGAAGAGCTCGGGCTTGCCATGCCGGGCCAAGGCTTCTTCAAGGGCTTCGACACAGAAGCCGGCGTCCAGGGTGTTCGAAAGGCGCCACGACAGCACCCTGCGGCTCGCCCAGTCCATGACCGCCGCGAGGTAGAGAAAGCCGCCCCGCACCGGAATGTAGGTGATGTCGGCGCACCAGACCTGGTTCGGTCGCTCGATCGCGAGGCCCTTGAGCAGATACGGGTACCTCCGATGCTCCGGATGCGGCTTGCTCGTCCGCGGCGCCCGGTAGATCGCCTGAATGCCCATCAGAACCATCAGCCGCCGCACCCGGTGACGACCGACACGAATGCCCTCGCGACGCAGGTGCCGGACCATCTTCCGGGAGCGGTAGCACGGGTACTTCAGAAACAACTCGTCGAGCCGCCGCATCAGACGATGCGTCTCCTCGCTCTCTCCCTTCGGCCGGTAGTACAGCGACGAACGGCTGACACGGAACAGACGGCACTGACGGCTCAGGCTCAGCTCCGGCTCCTCCCGCTCGACCATCCCCAGGCGCTCGGTCCGGCTCAATGCCCGAGCCCCCCGGATAAGAAATCCCGCTCGATCGTCAACTCCCCGATCTTCGCGTGCAGGTCCCGAATCTCCTTCTTGCTTGCCGCCTTCCGTGCGGTGAGCCACCGGGCGTTCAGCGTTGCGATGATCCGCGCAGCAAGGACGGCCTTCGCCTGCTACAGGTCCGGGTCGGCGCCGAGGTCGCGAAACGCGTTCCCGGTTCCACTCCCGGGATCCTGCTGCAAGAGAGCCTACCTCCGTTGCTTCGCCCCTGACGCGGGCAAAATGCCCGCGTTCCCAGGGACCGGGCGGTGGTCCGCTCTCTCGACGATCTACAGCCTGCGCCGGGGCCGGAGGGGAGGGTCCCAGGGGGCTGTCGGCAAGCGACGCCCGGCGACCTCCCATGAACCGACGCCAAGCCGAAGCGAAGCCGACCGAAGCGAGCGCTCCCCTCTCATTCACCAAGAAAGCGCGAGCGGCCCCTGGGACCCTCCCCTCCGGTCCCGGTGCGGGCGGGTGGGTCTGACGCCGGTCCGGCCGCCGTCCGGCCGCGGTGCCCCGCTACTCGTCGGCGTCGACGAACTCGATGACTGCAAGCTCGGCGGCGTCGCCCCTGCGGGGGCCGAGCTTGGTGATGCGCAGGTAACCCCCCGGGCGGTCGGCGTAGCGGGGCGCGATCTCGTCGAACAGCTTCTTGACGTGGTCGCGATTGGGGAGCCAGCGGCGCACCAGGCGCCGGGCGTGGACCGAGTCCTCACGGCTCCGGGTGATGACCTTCTCGGCGACCGGCCGCAGGGCCTTCGCCTTCGGCAGGGTCGTCCGGATCCGGCCGTGCTCAACCAGAGAGGCGAGCATGTTGCGGAACATTGCCCGCCGGTGGGCCGTGGTCCGGCCCAGTTTCTTGTAGCCAACTCCGTGACGCATCTTCGCTCCTTCCCGGGAAAGCTCTAGAGCGGTCCAGAGGCCGCTAGGCCTGGACGCCGCTCTCCGCGTTCTCCGGAACCTCCATGCCGAAGGACAACCCCATTCTGTCGAGCACCTTCTGAATCTCATTGAGCGACTTGCGGCCGAAGTTCTTCGTCTCCAGCATCTCCTTCTCGCTCCGCACGACGAGGTCGCCCACCGTGTTGATGTTCGCGTTCCTCAGGCAGTTCGCCGAACGAACGCTCAGGTTCAGATCGTCGATCTCCTTCTGGAGCAGTGTGCCGAGGTCGCCCCCATCGACTTCCTCCTCGGCCGCGGCTTCGACGACAAGGCTCTCCTCGGCATCGATGAAGATCGTCAGGTGGTCGCGCAGCAGGGCGCCGGCACGGGCGACTCCCTCTTCCGGCGTCACCGTTCCGTCCGTCCAGACCTCGACGATCAGTCGCTCGTAGTCGGTGGTCCGGCCGAGTCGCGCCGCCTCAACGCGGTAGTTCACGCGCTTCACCGGACTGTGGACGGAGTCGAGCGGTATCCAGCCGATCCCCATCGACTCGTCGAGGTTGAGGTCCGCGCCGACGTAGCCGCGTCCGTTCTTGACCTGCGCCTCAAGGCGGAGCCGACCCCGTTCGTTCAGCGTCGCCACCTTGCTGTTCGGGTCCCGAATCTCGACGCTCGGGTCGCCGTTGAAGTCACCGGCAGTCACCTCGCGCGGGCCCGACACATCCATCGTAATCACGCGCGTCGTACCGTCGAAGGACCGCAGCGGCACCTGTTTCAGGTTCAGAATGATGTCCGTGACGTCCTCTACTACCCCTTCGAGTGAAGAGAACTCGTGCAGCGCGCCGTCGATCCGCACCGCGGTAATCGCGGCGCCCTCGATTGCCGCCAGAAGGCTACGACGCAGTGCATTGCCCACGGTGGAACCGAAGCCGCGTTCGAACGGCTGAGCCGAGAACTTGCCATACGTGTCGGTCAGAGTCTCGGTATCGATTTCGATCCGCTTCGGGCGTTGAAATCCCTTCCAGAGCATGTTCACTCCTACAATCTCGATTGCGTTCCAGGTTGAAACGTTGATGTCTCGGCGCGGTACCGGCTGCGATGCCGGGTTCAGACCCGACGCCGCTTGCGGGCACGGCAGCCGTTGTGCGGAATCGGCGTCACGTCACGGATCGATCGGATGTTGATGCCGGTGGCCTGCAGAGCCCTGACGGCCGATTCGCGACCGCCTCCCGGACCCTTGACGAGCACGTCGACCGACCGCACGCCGAGGTCCTTGGCCTGATAGCCGACCGCCTGCGCGGCCACCTGCGCCGCGAACGGCGTCCCCTTTCGTGACCCCTTGAAACCGTTTCGGCCCGACGACGACCAGGTCAGAACGTTGCCGTCCGGATCGCTGATGCAGACCAGTGTGTTGTTGAAGGTCGCATTGACGTGCGC
This sequence comes from Candidatus Multivorans sp., assembly GCA_965238135.1. Taxonomy (GTDB): domain Bacteria; phylum Acidobacteriota; class Thermoanaerobaculia; order Multivoradales; family Multivoraceae; genus Multivorans. Next base: position 2,520,099 of record OZ250177.1, read on the forward strand.
CACGGCGTGGGGCACCACGCGCTTTTCCTTCTTCCTCGTCTTTGCCATCTAAAGCCCTCTCTACTTCCCGACCTTCTTCTTGCCGGCCACGGTGGCCCGCCGCGGTCCCTTGCGGGTACGTGCGTTGGTGTGCGTGCGCTGGCCTCGAACGGGCAAGCCCTTGCGATGTCTGACACCGCGGTAACTGCCGATCTCCATCAGACGCTTGATGCTCTGGGTCACTTCCTTGCGCAGGTCTCCCTCGACCGACCCCGCCTCCTGAACGACCCGGCGGATGCGCCCGGTCTCGTCCTCGGTCAGATCCCTGACCTTGACCTCGGCGGCGACACCCGCCTGATCCAGCAGCACCAGCGCCCGTGAGCGGCCGATGCCGTAGATGTAGGTGAGGCCGATTCCGACCTGCTTGTTCTGCGGTAGATCGATCCCTGCGATTCTCGCCATTCCAGCTCTCTCCAGTCCTTCTCAGCCCTGCCGCTGCTTGTGCTTGGGGTTCTCACAGATGACGCGAATCACTCCGCGACGCCGGACCACCTTGCACTTCACGCACATTCTCTTCACTGACGTTCGCACTTTCATGATGGATCTCCTTCTATTCCGAACCGACCGTCAGGTCCGCAGCCTGTACACGATCCGGCCACGGCCGGGGTCATAGGGCGAAAGTTCGACCAGAACGCGATCCCCCGGGAGAATCCGGATGAAGTGCTTGCGCATCTTTCCCGAGATGTGGGCCAAGGCCCGGTGCTTGTTGTCAAGCTCGACCTTGAAGACTGCGTTCGGCAGTGTTTCCACCACAGTTGCCTCGACCTCGATCGCCTCTTCCTTCTTCACGCCCAAAATCCCTTCGTCCTCTTGCTTCCTCTTGCGTTCAAGCCGCCAGCGCCGCCAAACCCCTCGCAGCCTCGGTGTTTGGCCCCATCCCCCACCTCACCAGGAGTAGAGTCGCGGCGTCTTCGCCGCGCTGACGCGCAGGGTACATGGTTGTCCATGCAAGGCTGGGTCTCCGAACTTCGCTCCGCATCGTTCTACGCCGCCGCCGCCAGACCCAGTACGCGCGCTCCGGCCTTTGTCACCGCGACCGAGTGCTCAAAATGAGCCGACAACGATCCATCCTTCGTTCTCGCAGTCCAACCATCTCCATCCATCCTCACAGCCCGGCTTCCGGCGTTGACCATGGGCTCAATCGCCAAGACCATTCCCGACCGCAACTCCATGCCACGACCCCGGCGGCGGTAGTTCGGCACTTCCGGTTCCTCATGTAGTGCGGAACCGATACCGTGACCGACGAAATCGCGAACCACGGAGTACCCGTGACCCTTGACGTACCGCTCGACCGCTCGACCGATGTCGTGCAGCCACCTGCCGGGCACCACGCATTCCAGAGCCACATCCAGGGCCCGGCGAGTGACTTCCAGCAAGCGCGCGGCCTGCTCCGAGACCGCACCTACACGGTAGGTGCGCGCAGCGTCGCCATAGTACCCCGAAAACTCCACGCCGCAGTCGATGCTGACGATGTCTCCCTCCTTAAGAGGCGCGTCGTCCGGGATACCGTGGACGATCACATCGTTCACCGAGGTGCACAGGCTGGCTGGAAACCCGCGGTAGCCGAGAAACGCCGGCCGGCCGCCACGCTCACGAATCGCAGTCTCCGCATGGACATCGAGTTCACGGGTGGTCATCCCGGGGCGCAGCCGCTGCTCCAGCAAGGCCAGCACCTCCAAGACGATGCTGTTGGCGCAGTCCATCAGGTCGAGTTCCTCTTCGGTCTTGAGAATCGCCATCAGGCGGCTCTCCCCGGCGCCAGCGCCACCTCGATCGCGGTCGTGACCTTTTCGATGGGGACGTTGCCGTCGACGCGGCGCAGCAGCCCCAGGCCCTCGTAGTGAGCGATCAGGGGCTCGGTCTGCGCGGCGTAGACCTGCAGCCGTTCGCGCACGACCTCTTCGCGGTCGTCGTCGCCGCGGCCGCGCAGCACGGAACGTCGAACGAGAACCTCGTCCGGCACGTCGATCGTCACCACATGATCCAGTGCCCCGCCGCCCAGAATCTCGTCCAGGGTATCGGCCTGGGGCGCGGTGCGCGGATAGCCGTCGAGCAGGAAACCCGCGGCCGTATCGGCCTGAGCCAGCCGGTCGCGAACCACGTCGGCCATCAGATCGTCGTCGACCAGAGCGCCCGAGGCCATCACACCCTCGACACGCCGGCCCAGCTCGCTGCCCGCGGCGACCGCGGCCCGCAGCATCTCGCCGGTCGAGATGGCCGGCACACCGAAACCCGCCGAAAGGCGTTCGGCCTGGGTGCCCTTGCCGCAACCGGGAGCTCCGAGCAGCACGATGCGAAGAGGATCAGCCACGGCGGCCTCGGATCCGGCCCCGCTTCATGAAGCCCTCGTAGTTGCGCATCACGAGCTGGCTCTCGATCTGTTGCAGCGTGTCCATGGCCACGCTGACGACGATCAGGAGCGACGTGCCGCCGAAGTAGAAGTTGATCCCCATGCCCTCGGTCAACCAGAGCGGCGCCACCCGGTCCAGGCTCGCGCCGATGAAGGGAAGCCCCCCGACCTTGAAGCCGGCGATCAGGAACTCCGGCAACACCGAAACGCCCGCCAGATACAGGGAGCCGACCAGCGTCAACCGGGTCAGAACCCGGTCGATATACTCCGAAGTGCGCTTGCCGGAACGGATGCCGGGAATGAACCCGCCGTACTTGCGCATGTTCTCGGCGAGATCGTTCGGGTTGAAGATGATCGAGACGTAGAAATACGAGAAGAAGATGATCGCCGCCACGTAGAGCAGGTAGTAGACCGGCTGGCCCCACTGCAGCGCGGTGGCGATGCGCTGGATCGGTTCGTACTGGATCATGCCCGCCACCGTCGCCGGCACGGTGACCACCGAACTCGCGAAGATGACCGGGATCACGCCGCCGGTGTTCACCCGCAAGGGCAGGTAGGTGCTCTGCCCGCCGTACTGGCGCCGGCCGACGATCCGCTTCGCGTACTGCACCGGAATGCGCCGCTGCGCCCGCTCCATGTAGACGATGAAGGCGACGACCACCAGCATGAAGGCCGACAGGAAGAGGATCTTGAGCAGGGACATGGCGCCGCTCTGCATTTGACTGAAGAGCGTCAGGACGGCGCCCGGCAGACCCACGACGATGCCGGCGAAGATGATCAGGGAGATGCCGTTGCCGATGCCGCGCTCGCTGATCTGCTCGCCCAGCCACATCACGAACGCGCAGCCCGTGGTCAGCGAGAGCACGGTCATGAACTTGAACCCGAGGCCCGGGTTGAAGACCAGCGGCGCGCCTCCCGGCGAGGTCAGGTTCTCCAGGAAGAAGGCGATGCTCGTGCCCTGAATGATCGAGATGATCACCGTTCCGTACCGCGTGTACTGGGTGATCTTCCGCCGCCCCATCTCGCCTTCCTTCGAGAGCTTCTCGAGGTAGGGCCAGACCACGGTCAGCAGTTGCAGAATGATGGACGCCGAGATGTACGGCATGATGCCGAGAGCGAAGATGGCCACCCGGCCAAGGCTGCCGCCGGTGAACGTGTTGACGAACCCCAGCACGGTGCCCTGCATCTGGTCCATGAACTCGAGCAGAGCCTGGGGGTCGATCCCCGGCGTCGGAATGATGCAGCCGATGCGATAGACGGCCAACAGGCCGAACATGAACAACAGCCGCTTCCGGAGATCCGGAATCGCAAAAATGTTGCGGAAACTCTCGACGCCCACGTGCTAGCTCCGTCAGACGATCTCTTCGCAGGCGCCGCCGGCGGCCTCGATCTTGGCGCGCGCGGACGCGCTGAAGCGGTGCGCCCGGACGGTCAACCCGGCCGGCGCATCGCCAACGCCCAGAACCTTCAGCTTCATGCCCCGGCGCACACGGCCGTGAGAAACGAGGAGGTCCCCGTCGATCACATCGCCGAGACCGTCCAGGTCTCCGACGTTGATCACCGTGTACTCGGTACGGAAGATGTTGGTGAACCCGCGCTTCGGGACGCGCCGCACGAGGGGCATCTGGCCGCCCTCGAAGCCGGCGCGGCGGGAGAAGCCCGCACGCGAGCGCTGGCCCTTGTGGCCTCGCCCGGCGGTCTTGCCGGTACCGGAGCCCGGTCCACGGCCGACCCGCTTGCGCGCACGGCGGCTTCCCGGCGCCGGTTTGAGTTCGTGCAGTTTCATCTCAGTCCTCCTCGGCGCCCCCCAGAATCCTGACCAGGTGGGGAATCTTCCGCACCATGCCGCGCACCGCCTGGGAGTCCTCCCGCTCGACGATGTGGCGAATTCGCCTCAAGCCAAGACCGCGCAGAACCTCACGCTGCGGTCTCGGCCTGCCGATCGCGCTACGCACCTGCTGTATCCGTATCGTCCTGCCGGCCACTATCGGCTCCTCCCTGATCTGTGTTGATCGACGCGCCGTCCAGCGAGTCCAAGCCCCGCAATGTCCTGACCTGCTTCTCGCTGCGCAGGGACATGAGCCCGGCGAAGGTCGCCTTGACCACGTTCTGCGGGTTCGTCGTCCCCAGCGACTTGGTCAGTATGTCCTGAATGCCGGCGCCCTCGACCACCGCACGCACCGGGCCGCCGGCGATGACGCCGGTTCCTTCAGAGGCCGGCTTCAACATCACCCGACCGGCGCCGAACACGCCCACCGTCTCGTGCGGGATCGTGGTTCCAGCGACCGGCACCCGTACCAGGTTCCGCTTCGCGATCTGAATCCCCTTGCGAATCGCGGCCGGAACCTCCTTCGCCTTGCCCGAGCCGTAGCCGACGCGGCCGGCGCCGTCGCCGATCACAACCAAGGCGGTAAAGGAAAAGTTCTTGCCGCCCTTGACGACCTTCGTCACCCGGTTGATGTCGACAACCTGCTCGAAGAACTCGCTGTCGAGATCGATGTCCCTAGCCACTGCTGTCTCCTTCGTTGCTCTGTTGCATCAGAACTTGAGGCCTCCGGCGCGCGCACTGTCCGCAAGCGCCCGGATCCGGCCGTGGTACAGGAACCCGCCGCGGTCGAAGACCACCGTTTGCACGCCCCGCTCCCTGGCGCGCGCCGCAAGCGCCTCGCCCACCGCCTGCGCTGCGCTGCAACTCCCGGTCGAGCCTTCGAGCTCCCCGCAGAGTTCCGGCTCGAGCGAGCTCGCAAACGCCAGGGTGTGCCCCACCCGATCGTCGATCAGTTGAGCGTAGATGTGGCGGCGGCTCTTGTGGACCGCCAGACGCGGTCTCTCCTGTGAGCCCCGGAGCTTCTTCCGGACGCGGTAGCGCGCGCGGCGCCGCCGGCGGCTCCGATCCAACGTTCTCTTTCTGCGCAGGTCGCTCATTGCCTCGATGTCCCTGTTTTCCGAACTCGTTCCAAACGGTCTAGACCGCCGCCGCCTTGCCGACCTTGAGCCGGATGACCTCGTCGCGGTAACGAATGCCCTTGCCCTTGTACGGATCCGGCTTGCGCAGGCTGCGGAGGTCGGCCGCTACCTGCCCGACCTGCTGCTTGTCGATGCCGGAGACCGCGATCCGGTTCGCCCGGTCGTCGATCGAAACGTCGATCCCATCCGGGATCGGGTAGACCACGGGGTGGGAGTACCCCAGCGCCAAGTGGATTTCGCGCCCCTTGACCTCTCCCCGGTAACCAACGCCGACGATCTCCAGCTCTCGCCGGAAGCCCTCGGTGACACCCACGACAGCGTTTGCGATCAGCGCCCGGGCCAGCCCGTGCAGGGCCCGTTCCGGTCCGCTCGAGCCGGAACGGTGCAGCGTGACGACGCCGTCCTTCACCCGGACCTCGATGCCCTGCTGGAGCGGCTGCTCCAGCTTTCCCTTCGGACCCTCGATGGTCACGGTACCGCCGCTTGTCGCCACCTTCGTCTTCTCCGGCAGCGGGATCGGCGCCTTTCCTATGCGTGACATCTCATTACACCTCGTGCATCTCAGTACACCTCACCAAGGGTCACTGTGCCGCCGTAGGCGGCCCGCGACTGGCTGCGACTGCTGTGCCGAGAGCTGTTGCCCTGCATCTCAGTACACCTCACAGAGGACTTCGCCGCCCACCCGCTGGCGCCGCGCCTGGGCATCCGTGAGCAGACCCTTCGACGTCGACAGGATCGCGACGCCCAATCCGTTCAGGACCGGCTTCAGATCGTCGGCGCCACGGTACACCCTACGCCCGGGCTTGCTGATCTTCCGCACCTTGGTGATCGTCGGCGCCCCCTGGCCGTCATAGGCCAGGAAGATCCGGAGCGTCCTGCCCGGCGGCGAATCGTAGACCTCGTAGTGGCTGATGTAGCCCTGGTCCCGCAGCACGCGGCACAACGCGATCTTCAGGCTCGAGGACGGCGCCTCGGTCTGGTCGTGCTTGACGATCAGGGCGTTGCGAATCGTGGTCAGCAGATCCGCGATGGGGTCGGTCATGGTCATCGGTGGCAGTCCTTGGTTGAGAGTTCGCGCACGGAGAAGCTCAGGTCGCGAACGGCATGCCGAGACCGCGCAGCAGGTGCAGTGCCTGCGCGTCGGACTCCGCCGAGGTGACGAGGGTGACGTTGATGCCCTTGGAACCGTCGCTCTTCGAGTAGTCGACTTCGGGGAAGATCAGGTGGTCCCGGATACCCAGGGTGTAACTGCCCCGACCATCGAAGCTCCGGTTCGAGATGCCGCGGAAGTCGCGAACTCGCGGCAGCGCCACGGTGACCAGGCGATCGAGGAAGTGCCACATCCGCTTGCGGCGCAGCGTGACCCGGCAACCGATCGGCATGCCCTCACGCAACTTGAATGCGGCGATCGACTTGCGGGCACGGGTGATGACCGGCTGCTGACCGGCGATCAGGGCCAGCTCGGGAACGGCGTTCTCCAGGATCTTGATGTTCTGGATCGCTTCGCCGATGCCCATGTTGAGAACGATCTTGTCCAGCCGTGGCACCGCCATCGGGTTGGAGATGCCGAACTCCTGCTGCAGGCTGGCGATGACCTCCTCCTGGTAGAGAGTCTTCAGTCGGGGAACCATGGTCATTCCTTCAGGTCACAGCCTCAACTCAACACCGCGCCGCTGACCTTGGCGTAGCGCGCCGACTTTCCGTCCTCGAGACGCCGCTTGCCGACGCGCGTCGGCTTGTCGGTGTCCGGGCAGATCACCTTGAGATTCGAGATGTGGATGGGCGCCTCCCGCTCCAGGATGCCTCCCTGAACCTGACGCTGCGGGTTCGGCCGCTCGTGCTTCTTGACCAGGTTCACGCGTTCGACGATGGCGCGATTCCCGGAGGGAAGCACCCGCAACACCTTGCTGCGCACGCCACGGTTCCGGCCCGCGATGACGAGCACCAAGTCGCCCTTCTTGATCTTCAGCTTGGCCATGTCAGATCACCTCCGGCGCCAAGGACACGATGCGCATGAAGCGCCGCTCGCGCAGCTCGCGGGCGACCGGGCCGAAGACGCGGGTCCCGATCGGTTCCCGCGCTTCGTTGATCAGCACCGCGGCGTTGTTGTCGAAGCGGATGTAGCTCCCGTCGCGGCGGCGCCGCTCCTTGCGGGTCCGCACGATCACCGCGCGCACGACCTGGCCCTTCTTGACCGTGCCTTCGGGCACCGCCTCCTTGACCGAGGCGGTGATCACGTCGCCCAGCACACCGTACTGGCCGGAGGAACCGCCCCGCAGCTTGATGCAGGCGATTCGCTTGGCCCCCGAGTTGTCGGCGACCTCGAGCACCGTTCCCATCTGGATCATCGTCGCACCTACCCTTCCGCGCGCTTGACGATTCGTTGCACGCGCCAGCGCTTGCGGCGCGACATCGGTCGGGTCGAGACGAGGGAAACGACGTCTCCCTCACGGCAGTCGTTCGATTCGTCGTGAGCCACGAACCGCGACGACTTCTTCATCAGGCGGTGGTAGAGCCGGTGCATGACCGTCTTCTCTACCGCCACGATGACTGTCTTGTCCATCTTGGCGCTGACCACCTTGCCCACCCGAGCCTGGCGGCGGCCCCGCGCTTCTTGCTGATCCACGTTCATGTCGTTCCTGTCGCTCTCTCGCGCCTGACGGTAAGGACCCGCGCCAACTCGACCCGGGCTTTTCTGATCCTGCTCGGCTTCTCCAGTTGGCCAATCGACTTCTGCAGCCGCAGGGCGAACAACTGGTCGGCCAGTTCCTCCTCCTTCTGCCGCAACTCGTCGACGGTCAGCTCCCTGAGTTCGCTTGCCTTCATCGTCTTCGGGGCCTCAAACCTGTGCGCCGTGGCGCCCGACGAAGCGGGTCTTGATACCGAGCTTGTGGGAAGCCAGCCTCATCGCCGACTTCGCCAACTCCGGCGACACGCCCTCGAGCTCGTAGAGGATGCGGGCGGGACGAACGACCGCAACCCACTCCTCGGGATTGCCCTTGCCCTTGCCCATCCTGGTTTCGAGAGGCTTCTTGGTGATCGGCTTGTCCGGAAAGACGCGGATCCAGACCTTGCCGGTTCGCTTGATGTGGCGGGTAATCGCGATTCGCGCGGCCTCGATCTGACGAGCCGTAACCCAGCCGGCCTCCTGCGCCTGCAGGCCGTACTCGCCAAACGCCACCACATCGCCGCCCTTGGCCAGACCTCTGCGGCGGCCGCGGTGATGCTTGCGGAACTTGACCTTCTTCGGCATCAACATCGTTCGTTACTCCCTCGACTCCCCTTGCGTCCAGCCGGACCTACGCCACCGCGCGGCGGCCGCGCTCCCGCGAAAGATCGCCGCGGTAAACCCAGACTTTGACCCCGATCACACCGTAGGTCGTGTAGGCCTCGGCGAAGCCATAGTCGATGTCGGCCTTCAGGGTGTGCAGCGGCAACCGCCCTTCCTGGTACCACTCGGTACGAGCGATCTCGTTGCCGCCGAGCCGACCCGAAACCATGATCTTGACACCCTTTGCACCGAAACGGAAGGCCGATTCCATCGCCTTCTTCATAGCCCGGCGAAAGGCAACCCGGCGGAGAAGTTGTCCCGTGATCGCCTCGGCCACAAGCTGGGCATCGAGCTCCGGACGCTGGATCTCCTGGATGTTGATGTGGACTTCCCGCCCCATCTGCCGGCTCAGGTCGTCGCGCAGCTTGTCCACTTCCGCGCCCTTGCGGCCGATGATGATGCCGGGGCGCGAGGTGTAGATCGTGACGCGCAGCTTGTCCGCGGCGCGGTCGATGTCGATCTGGCTCACACCGGCGTGCATCAGGCGCTTCTTCAGACCGGTCCGCAACTCGATATCCGATTTCAGGGTGCTGGCGTAGTCCCGTTCGGCGTACCAGCGCGAATGCCAGCCCTGGTTGTAGACCAAACGAAAACCGTAAGGATGTGTCTTCTGACCCATGAACGCTCCTACGTTGGCTCTGCCGACTGGCTGCGGGAATCAAGCTTGATCGTTACGTGGCTCTGCCGCTTGAGGATGCGGAACGCACGGCCCATGGGCTGCGGGCGCAGACGCTTCAGCGTCGGACCACCGTCCACGAAGATCTCCTTGACGTAGAGCTGCCCCACGTCGACCCCCCTCTGCTGGTTCTCGGCGCGGTTCTCGGCGTTGGCGACCGCTGACCGCAGCAACTTGGAGACCGGCCGTGCGGCCGCCTTGGTGCTCAGTTGCAGCAGCGCCGAGGCTTCCTCGACATCCCGGCCGCGGATCAGGTCCACCACCAGGCGCACCTTCTGGGGCGACGCCTGGAGGTACCTGAGTCGGGCGATTGCTTCCATCGTTCTGTTCTCTCTCTCCAACTACCGGGGACGAGCCCGGCGCTCCCTCTTGCCGCCGGCATGGCCGCGGAAAGTCCGCGTCTGAGCGAACTCGCCGAGCTTGTGACCGACCATGTTCTCGCTAACGAAGACCGGAACGAACTTCATGCCGTTGTGAACAGCGATCGTGTGACCCACCATGTCCGGAATGATCGTGGACCGGCGCGACCAGGTCTTGATGACCCTCCGGTCGTGGCTCGTATTCATCGCGGTCACCTTGTCGTAAAGGTGGCTGTCGATAAAGAAACCCTTCTTGAGTGAACGTCCCATGCTGACCTCAGTTTCGTGCTCTCGCCGGCCCTACTTACGGCGGCCCCGCCGCCGTACGATCATGCCGCTCGTGCGCTTGTTTCTCCGTGTCTTGTAACCCTTGGTCGGCTTGCCCCAGGGCGTGGTCGGATGCCGTCCGCCGGAGGACTTACCCTCGCCGCCGCCCATCGGATGGTCGACCGGATTCATCGACACACCGCGGTTGTGCGGCCGGCGGCCCCGCCAACGGTTGCGACCGGCCTTCCCAAGCGCGATGTTCGAGTGCTCCGAGTTGCTGACCTGGCCGATCGTGGCGGAACAGTCGATGTGAACCCGGCGGACCTCCCCCGAGGGGAGGCGGACCTGAGCGTAGACGCCCTCCTTGGCCATCAACTGGGCGCCCGTGCCGGCGCTGCGCACCATCTGCCCGCCGCCACCGATCTTCAGTTCGATGTTGTGGATCATCGTGCCCAGCGGGATGAACCGGATCGGCAGGCAATTGCCGACATCGATCTCGGCGCCCTCGCCTGACTGGACCACCGCGCCTACCTCCAAGCCCTGGGGATGGAGGATGTAGCGTTTCTCGCCGTCGTTGTAGTGCAGCAGGGAGATCAGCGCGCTCCGGTTCGGGTCGTACTCGATCGTGGCCACCTTTGCGGGCACGCCGATCTTGTCGCGCCGGAAGTCGATCCGCCGGTAGCGCCGCTTGTGGCCGCCGCCCCGGAACCAGATCGTCTGCCTGCCCTTGTTGTTGCGGCCGCTGATCCGCCTCTTGCCCTCGACGAGGGCCTTGTGCGGCTTGTCGGTCGTGACCTCTTCCCGCCGTGCGTACTCCTGGAAGCGGCTGGCCGGATTGGTCGGTTTGAGTTTCTTGATCGCCATTCTTTTTGGCTCTCGCTACACGTTGTCGAAGAGATCGATCTGGCCCTCGGCCAGCCGTACGTATGCTTTCTTCCAATCGGGGCGCCGGCCGACGAAGCGGCCCTGGCGGCGGACCTTGCCGTGCATGTTCACGATCCGGACCTCCGCCACCTTGACACCCTGGAACTGGGTCTCCACCGCGCGCCGCACCTCGATCTTGTTGGCCCGGGAGTCGACGACGAAGGCGACGATGTTCCGATCGTCACGAAGTTCGGTCGACTTCTCGGTGATCAGCGGCCGACGCAGGATTTCCTGCACTCTCATGACCCGCTCCCGTTCTTCTGCCGCTTCTGCAGCACGGCGGACAAGCGGCCGATCGCGGTCTCGCTGAACAACAGGTAACCACGATCGACGACGTCGTAGACGTTCACACCCAGGGCGTCGACAGTCTTGATCTGCGGGTGGTTGCGGGACGCCAGGATCAGGTTCCGGTTGTCGTGGTCGTCGACGATTAGAATCTTCTCTTCGATCCCCAGGCCCCGCAGACGCGCGGCGAAGGCGCCCGTCTTGTGGCTGTCGAGATCGAGCGAGTCGACCACCAGGATCCGCTCCTCAGCCAGCTTGCGCGAGAGTGCCGACTTGAGCGCGTTGCGCTTCTCGTTTCGCGACAGCTTGTTGCGGTGGCTGCGCGAACGCGGTCCGTGCACGACGCCGCCACCGCGTCGCAGCGGAGAGCGAATGCTACCGGCCCGGGCTCGGCCGGTACCCTTCTGACGGTGCGGCTTGACGCCGGAACCCCGCACTTCGTGCCTGCCCTTGGCCTGGTGCGTACCCGCCCGCTGCGCGGCCCGGACCGACACCACCGCCAGGTAGATCAGATGCTCGTTGTACGGGTAGGTGAAAACCTCTTCCGACAGCTCGAGGCTGCCGACCGCCTCGTTGTCGAGGCTCCTGATTGCGACCTTTGGCATCAGACCGAACTCCGAACCATGACCAGACCGTTGCGGCCGCCGGGAACTGCGCCACGCAGATACAGAAGGCGGTTTTCAACATCCACCTTGACCACCTTCAGCTTCTTCGTCGTCACCCGTTTGCCGCCCATCCGGCCCGGGAACCTCATTCCCGGGAAGACACGCGAGGGACTCGCCGACTGCCCGACCGAACCCGGAGCGCGATGGAACATCGAGCCGTGAGTGGCCCGGCCGCCCTTGAAACCGTGGCGGCGCATGACACCCTGGAATCCCTTCCCCTTGCCGTTGCCGATCACATCGACACGAGAGCCGACCTCGAAGATCGAGATCCCGATCTCATCGCCAGGCTGCGACTCGTTCGTCGCGTCCACCCGCACCTCGACCAAGTGACGCATCGCGTCGACCCCGGCCTTCTTGAAGTGGCCCCGGCGCGCCTCGGTGACCCGCCTCGGCGGCCTCTTCTCGACCAGGCCGATCTGCACCGCCTCGTAGCCGTCGGACTCCGCTGTCTTTCGTTGCACGACCCGGCACGGGCCGACCTCCAGGACGGTGACCGGCACCGCGGCGCCGTCCTCGGCGTAGATCTGCGTCATGCCGATCTTGCGCCCCAAGAGACCCTTGCTTTCGCTCACCGTCCTAATCCCCCGTCGCTTCGCCTGCTCAACTGCCAAAAGCCTTGATCTCGACGTCGACGCCCGCCGGAAGCTCGAGCTTCATCAGCGCGTCGACGGTCTGGCTGGTCGGTTCGAAGATGTCCAGCAACCGCTTGTGGGTGCGGATCTCGAACTGCTCCCGCGACTTCTTGTCCACATGCGGAGAGCGATTCACCGTGTAGCGGGCAATGTGCGTCGGCAACGGAATCGGCCCGACCACGCGCGCGCCGCTACGCCGCGCGGTGTCGACGATCTCATGCGTCGACGTATCCAGGATGCGGTAGTCGAAGGCCTTGAGCCGTATACGGATCTTCTCGTTCACCATTCTCTCGAATTCCAACCTTCCTCGAATACCGACCTTGAACCGCCTACTCGATGATGTCGGTGACGGTGCCGGCGCCGACCGTACGGCCGCCCTCGCGAATGGCGAAGCGTACGCCCTTTTCCATCGCGATCGGATTGATCAGCTCCACGTCCAGCGTCACGTTGTCGCCGGGCATCACCATCTCGGTGCCTGCCGGCAGATTCGCCACGCCCGTCACGTCCGTCGTGCGGAAGTAGAACTGCGGACGGTAGCCGTCGAAGAACGGCGTGTGACGACCGCCCTCGTCCTTGTTCAGCACGTACACCTCGCCCTTGAACTTCGTGTGCGGCGTGATCGAACGCGGATGCGCCAGCACTTGGCCACGCTCCACCTCGTCCTTCTTCGTTCCACGGAGCAGCACGCCGATGTTGTCGCCGGCCTCACCCGAGTCCAGCAGCTTCCGGAACATCTCCACGCCCGTCACCACCGTCGACTTCGTGTCGCGAATGCCCACGATCTCCACCGTCTCGCCAACCTTCACCCGACCCCGCTCCACGCGGCCGGTCACCACCGTCCCGCGACCCGAAATCGTGAAAATGTCCTCGATCGGCATCAGAAAGTCCTGGTCCACAGCCCGCTGCGGCGTCGGGATGTACGAGTCGACTGCCTCCAGCAACTCCACCACCTTCGAACCCCACTCGCTCTCCGGATCGCCGCTCTCCAAGGCCTCAAGCGCCGAACCGCGGATGATCGGAATCTCGTCGCCGGGGAACTCGAACGACGACAACAGGTCCTGAAGCTCCAGCTCCACCAGGTCCAGCAGCTCCTCGTCGTCCACCATGTCGCACTTGTTCATGAACACCACGATGTACGGCACGCCAACCTGACGAGCCAGAAGCACGTGCTCCCGCGTTTGAGGCATCGGACCGTCGGCGGCCGAAACCACCAAAATCGCACCGTCCATCTGCGCCGCGCCAGTGATCATGTTCTTCACGTAGTCCGCGTGACCCGGGCAGTCCACGTGAGCGTAGTGACGGTTCGCCGTCTCGTACTCCACGTGAGCCGTCGCGATCGTGATCCCGCGTTCGCGTTCCTCCGGCGCCTTGTCGATCTCGTCGAAAGGCACGAACTCCGCACCACCGGCCTTCGCCAGAATGTTCGTGATCGCTGCCGTCAGCGTCGTCTTGCCGTGATCAACGTGACCGATCGTCCCCACGTTCACGTGCGGCTTCGTACGCTCAAACTTCTCCTTCGCCATTGCGGTGCTCCTGCTAACTCGGTGTGATGCTTGATTGTCTTGTCTGGAACGGATTCTGAAAGGGTTGCCGCTGAAACGGTGGTCGTCTGAGCCCGTCAGGGACTCAGCCTGTGGCCTTCGCCACGACCTCCTCGCTCACATTCCTCGGTGCCGGTTCGTAGGACTCGAACTGCATCGAGTACGTTGCTCGACCCTGGGTCGCCGAGCGCAGATCGGTGGCGTAGCCGAACATCTCCGCCAGCGGTACGCGGGCGCCTATGACCTGGGTGTTGTTGCGCATCTCCATGCCCGTCACCTTGCCCCGGCGCGAGCTGATGTCGCCCATGACGTCGCCCATGTAGTTCTCGGGCGTCACCACCTCGACCGCCATGACCGGCTCGAGCAGCACCGGATCCGCATCCTTGGCTGCATCGCGCCAGGCCATCGAGCCGGCGATCTTGAACGCAACCTCGGAGGAATCGACGTCGTGCGTGCTGCCGTCGTACACCTCGACCGCGACCCCGGTGACCGGATAGCCCGCCAGGGGGCCCGCTTCCAGGGCCTCCGTGATGCCGCGCTCGATCGACCGGATGAACTCCTTGGGGATCACGCCGCCCTTGGTGGCGTCCTCGAACTCCAGGCCCTCACACTTGGACGGCCACACGCGCAGCAGGCAGTGACCCCACTGTCCGCGGCCGCCGGACTGGCGCACGAACCGTCCTTCGCCCGAGGCGGCGGCGGTGATCGTCTCGCGGTAGGCGACCTCTGGTCGTCCGACACTGGCGCCGACCTTGAACTCACGCACGAGGCGGTCCGTGATGATCTCCAGGTGAAGTTCGCCCATGCCCGAGATCAGGGTCTGGGCCGTATCCGGGTCCGTGTGGACCCTGAAGGTCGGGTCCTCGCGCATCAGCTTCTCGAGCGCCAGACCCAGCTTCTCCTGGTCCGCTTTCGTCTTCGGCTCGATCGAAACGGAAAGGACCGGCTCCGGGAAGTCCATCGACTCCAGCACGATCGCCGCCCGCGGATCGCAGATCGTGTCACCGGTGGTCACGTTCTTGAGACCCACGACCGCGGCGATGTCGCCGCACCACACCCGCTTGATCTCCTCGCGCTTGTTGGCGTGCATCTTCAGCAGCCTGCCGATTCGCGCCTTGCCGCCGCGGTTTGCATTCACCACCGACTGGCCGGTCTCGACGCAGCCCGAGTAGACCCGCATGTAGGCGAGCTGACCGACGAACGGGTCGGTCATGATCTTGAACACGAGGGCGCTGAACGGCGCGTCGTCGGACGGCTCGCGCACAGCCACCTCGTCACCGTCCACGAGGCCCTCGATCGGAGGCACGTCCAGCGGCGACGGCAGGTACTCGAGCACCGCGTCGAGCAGGGGCTGGACGCCCTTGTTTCGGAAGGCCGAACCGCAGAACACCGGTTGCAGGTCGTTGGAAACCGTCGCCCGGCGCACAGCCGCGCGGAGTTCGTCGTTCGTGACCTCGGCGCCCGACAGGTACTTCTCCAGGAGCTCATCGTCCATCTCGGCAACCGCCTCGACCATCTCCTCGCGAGCCGCCAGGGCAAGGTCCGCGTACTCCTCCGGGATTCCTACGTCCCGGAACTGCGCCCCCAGGTTCTCGTCCTCGTAGATGCGGGCCGACATCTCGACCAGGTCGATCACACCGGCAAACGCGTCCTCGCGCCCCAGAGGCAACTGCAGCACCACCGGCGAGGCGCCGAGCCGCTCACGCATCATCCGCACGCAGCGGTCGAAGTCGGCGCCGACGCGATCCATCTTGTTGACGAACGCGATCCGCGGCACCTCGTACCGATCCGCCTGCCGCCACACGGTCTCGCTCTGGGGCTCGACCCCGGCAACGGCGTCGAACACGGCCACGGCGCCATCGAGAATGCGCAGCGAACGCTCGACCTCGGCGGTGAAGTCGACGTGTCCGGGCGTGTCGATGATGTTGATCCGGTGATCCTTCCAGGTGCAGCTCGTGGCGGCCGAAGTGATCGTGATGCCGCGCTCCTGCTCCTGCTCCATCCAGTCCATCGTCGCGGTGCCTTCGTGCACCTCGCCGATCTTGTAGTTGACACCGGTGTAGTAGAGGATGCGCTCGGTCGTCGTCGTCTTGCCCGCATCGATGTGCGCCATGATCCCGATGTTCCGGGTCTTCTCGAGTGGGATAGTTCTGGAAATGGCGCTGGACATGGTGATCTGGGGTCGGGTTTTCTGAGGGCGGTCGGGGTAATCAGTCGTCTCTATGCAGTTCTAAGCAAGCGGGTTTCGCGTGTGGTTCCAACCAGAGGGGAGAGCCGCAGCTCCGCGGGGGCAGCGGCGGCGCCGGGACGGGCTTGGACAACCGGTGGCTGGGAACGACGCGGGCACCGCCGAAGCGGCCCCTAAGGGCGTTCGCTACCAGCGGTAGTGGGAAAAGGCCCTGTTCGCTTCTGCCATCCGGTGGGTGTCCTCTTTCCTCTTGATCGCCATTCCACGATTCTCGGCCGCGTCGAGCAACTCGCCGGCCAACCGCAGTCTCATCGTCTTTTCATTGCGGCCCTTCCCCGCCTGAATCAGCCATCGCATGGCCAGGGCCAGCTTGCGCGAGGGCCGCACTTCGATCGGAACCTGATAGGTCGAGCCGCCGACGCGCCTCGACTTGACCTCCACCGCCGGCTTCACGTTATCGATCGCCTTCTGGAAGACGGGCACCGGATCCTCCTCGCCGGTGCGCTCCTTGATCGTGTTCAAAGCGTCGTAGAGGATGCGTTCGGCGACGGACTTCTTGCCGTCCTTCATGAGGACGTTGACGAACTTGCTGACCAACTGCGATTGATACAGCGGGTCGGGCAGGATCTGGCGCTTCGGGACTTCGCGGCGTCGGGGCATCTTCCAAGTTCCTCCGACTTAGTTCTTGGGGCGCTTGGCGCCGTACTTGGAGCGCCCCCGGCGGCGTTCGTCGACGCCGACGGCATCCAAAGTGCCGCGAATCACGTGGTAACGGACGCCGGGCAGGTCCTTCACCCGGCCTCCGCGGATGAGCACGATCGAGTGCTCCTGGAGGTTGTGCCCGATCCCGGGAATGTAGGTCGTGACCTCAATGCCGTTGGTCAGCCGGACCCGCGCCACCTTGCGCAATGCCGAATTCGGCTTCTTCGGCGTCTGCGTGTAGACGCGCACGCACACGCCGCGCCTCTGCGGCGAACCCTGGAGCGCCGGACTCTTGGTCTTGACGACCTGGCGCTGGCGGCCCTTGCGGACCAGTTGGCGGATGGTGGGCATTGATACTCCTGCTCAAACGAACTCTTCTACTTCGTTGCCGGAAAGCCGGCGTTTCGGCGCAACTCGCGCCGCTGAACGGAGCGATCACTAGAGGCGCAAGGACCGGCCGACGAAGCCGGAGCAACCGGACCCAACTGACCGCGCGCGTTTGCCGCTGCGCGCAGCACCGGGTTGATTCCCGGTTCAAGGCCGGCTCGCAGATGTGGTGGTGGACTGTCTCTTTGGCTCGCTCCGCGCGAGCCGCACAAGGGCGCGAACGTTAGCAGAAACCTGAGAGCCGGGGCAACCAAGGGAGCCTCGGAGTGGGCGCCTCAGTGGCCGGACGGCGACTAGCGGACCAGGTCCGCTAGTTCTCGCCGTCGCTGAGCACCTGCGGCATCGTGCGGATGAACTCCTCCGGGTAGTCGTAGTTGTACAGATCGTCGGTAGCCAGGTCCGGCGTCGGATAGGTCACGTCCTCGATGTGGAAGTCGTGGTAGTAGTCCATGCCGGTGCCGGCGGGGATCACCCGACCGACGATCACGTTCTCCTTCAGGCCCCGGAGGTGATCCACCTTGCCGCTGATCGCGGCTTCGGTGAGCACCCGGGTCGTCTCCTGGAAGCTCGCGGCCGAGATGAAGCTCTCCGTGGAGAGCGACGCCTTGGTGATCCCGAGCAGCAGGGGCCGGCCGATGGCCGGAGTGCCTCCAGCCGCCGTAACCCGCTCGTTCTCCTCCTTGAAGCGCCAGCGGTCGACCTGCTCGTCGATCAGGAAGTCCGTGTCGCCGACCTCCTCGATCTTCACAGAGCGCATCATCTGACGGACGATCACTTCGATGTGCTTGTCGTTGATCGCCACGCTCTGCGAACGGTAGACCTCCTGGATCTTGTCCACCAGGTAACGCTGGAGTTCCCTCTCCCCCTTGACCTGGAGGATGTCGTGCGGGTTGATGTTCATCGCCTCGCCGATCAGCGGATCGCCCGCCGTCACGTACTCGCCGTCCTGCACGTTGACGTGGATGTGACGAGGAATCTGGTAGCTGAGGCTCTCGCCGGCTTCGTTCTCGACGGTGATCTCGCGGTTGCCCTTGATGATCTCCTTGCCGAGGCGCACGGTGCCGTCGATCTCGGTGATCACGGCCGGCTCGCGCGGACTCCGGGCTTCGAACAGCTCCTGAACGCGCGGCAGACCGCCGGTGATGTCCTTGGTCTTCGTCGTCTCGCGCGGAATCTTCGCCAGCGTGTCGCCGGGATGGACATCGTCGCCGTCGTTGACCCACAGGTGGGAACCGCTGGGCAACAGGTAGCGCTTCTCTTCCGCGCCGACCACGACCACCGCCGGCGCCCGCTTCTCGTTCTGCGACGCCTCGACGATGATCCGGTGCGAAAGCCCCGTGACCTTGTCCGTCTCCTCGCGGACGTTCTCGCCCTCGACGATGTCGTGGAACTCCACCCGGCCCGCGACCTCGGAGAGGATGGCGGAGGTGAAGGGATCCCACTCGACCAGGTCCGTCCCCGGCTCGACCTTCTGGTTCTCGTGCACCAGCAGGTGGGAGCCGTAGGTCAGCGGGTGGCGCTCCAGCTCGCGCCCGGCCTCGTCGACCAGGACCAGCTTGCCGTTCCGGTTGACCACCACGAGAGCGCCCTCGCGGCTGTCGACCGTGGCGACGTTGATGAACTTGACCCAGCCGATGTTCCTCGACGCGTGCCGGGACTGCTCCGAGACCCGGCTGGCGGTGCCGCCGAAGTGGAACGTACGCATGGTCAACTGGGTTCCCGGCTCACCGATCGACTGGGCCGCGATGACACCCACCGCCTCGCCCAGGTTGACGGCGCGACCCGTCGCCAGGTTGCGTCCGTAGCAGGACGCGCAGACGCCGCGCCGGTTCTCGCAGGTCAGCACGGAGCGGATGCGAACCCGCTCGATGCCCGCCGCCTGGATGCCGTTCGCCATCTTCTCGGTGATCGAGTCGCCGACCGCCAGCAACTGGTCGTCGGTCATCGGGTCGAAGATGTCCTCCTGGCTGACGCGCCCGACCAACCGGTCCCGCAGTGCCTCGAGAATGTCGCCGCCCTCCATGATCGCGCCGACGACGATGCCGTCGATCGTTCCGCAGTCCTGCTCGGTGACGATCACGTCCTGGGCCACGTCGACCAACCGCCGCGTCAGATACCCGGAGTCGGCGGTCTTGAGCGCCGTATCGGCCAGACCCTTGCGGGCGCCGTGCGTGGAGATGAAGTACTGCAGCACCGACAACCCCTCGCGGAAGTTGGCGTGAATCGGCGTCTCGATGACCTCGCCCGAGGGCTTGGACATCAGACCCCGCATGCCGGCCAACTGCCGCACCTGTTCGCGGGAGCCCCGCGCGCCCGAATCGGCCATCAGGTTGATCGGGTTGAACTCGCCCCGCTCGGCCTCGACCTCCTTCATCTCGCGGAACATCTCGGCCGAGACGTTCTCGGTGACGCGATGCCAGATGTCGATGATCTTGTTCTTGCGCTCGCCGGCGGTGATCACACCGGCGCTGCGCTGCTTCTCGATCTCGAGCACCTCGCCGCGCGCCTCATCAATCAACTGCTCCTTGGTCGACGGCACGACCATGTCGTCGACGCCGAAGGAGATGCCGGCCAGGGTGGCGTACAGGAAGGTGATCTCCTTGATCTCGTCGAGCATCCTGACCGCCAACGCGCTGCCGTGGCGGATGTAGCAGTAGCCAACCAGGTCCTGAAGACCGCGCTTGCGCAGCAGGCCGTTGATGAAGGGGAGTTCGTTCGGGAGGTTCTCGTTCAGGATCACACGGCCGACCGTGGTCTCGACCACCTCGCTGTCAAGCTCCTGGACCTCGGCGTGCACAATGTCCTGGCTGTCGTTCTGGACATCCAGGTCGATGTAGCTGCCGCTCATCCGCAGCCGGATCGGCGTCTGGGTCTCGACGGCCCGGCTCTCGAGAGCGAAGAAGACCTCGTCAGTGCTGGCGAAGGTCCGGCCCTCGCCGTGTGCGCCGGGGCGCGGCATGGTCAGGTAGTAGCCGCCCAGCACGAGATCCTGGCTGGGCACCGCCACCGGCCGACCATGCGCGGGGCTGAGGATGTTGTTCGAGGCCTGCATCAGCACGTGGCATTCGATCTGGGCCTTGGGTGAAAGCGGTACGTGAACCGCCATCTGGTCACCGTCGAAGTCGGCGTTGAAGGCGGCGCACACCAGGGGATGGATCTGGATCGCCTTGCCCTCGATCAGCACCGGCTGAAACGCCTGGATGCCAAGCCGGTGAAGGGTGGGCGCCCGGTTCAGGAGCACCGGATGGTCGCGGATGACCTCGTCCAGCGCATCCCAGACGACCTCTTCCTCGCGCTCGACCATCTCCTTGGCCGCCTTGATCGTGCCGACGTACTCACGCTCCTCGAGCCAACTGTAGATGAACGGCTTGAACAGCTCGAGCGCCATCTTCTTCGGCAGACCGCACTCGTTCAGCTTGAGATCGGGGCCGACCACGATCACCGAACGCCCCGAGTAGTCGACGCGCTTGCCGAGCAGGTTCTGGCGGAACCGGCCCTGCTTGCCCTTCAGGGTGTCGGAGAGCGACTTGAGCGGGCGGTTGTTCGAGCCCTTGAGCACCCGGCCGCGCCGGCCGTTGTCGAACAGGGCGTCCACCGCCTCCTGGAGCATGCGCTTCTCGTTGCGGACGATGACCTCGGGCGCCCGCAACTCAAGCAGCTTCTTCAGCCGGTTGTTCCGGTTGATGACCCGGCGGTAGAGATCGTTCAGGTCGCTGGTCGCGAACCGCCCGCCATCGAGCGGAACCAGCGGTCGCAGTTCCGGCGGAATCACGGGGATCACATCCAGGATCATCCAGTCCGGCCGGTGACCGCTGCGCCGGAACGCGTTGACGACCTTGAGCCGCTTCGCCGCCTTCAGGCGCCGGATCTGGCTGGTGTCTGTGCGCATGACGATGCGGAGTTCCTCGGCCAGCTCATCGATGTCGATCCGGGTCAGGAGCTCCTTGATCGCCTCGGCGCCCATCCGCGCGTCGAAGCCGTCCGGGCCGTATTCGTCGCGCAGTTCCCGGTAGCGCTCCTCGGAGACCATCTCGTTCTCCTCGAGGTCGGCGTCACCGGGATCGATGACGACGTAGCTCTCGAAGTAGAGGATGCGCTCGAGGTTGCGCAGGCTCAGGTCGAGCAGGTGACCGATCCGGCTGGGCAGACCCTTGAAGAACCAGACGTGGCTAACCGGGCTGGCCAGCTCGATGTGGCCCATGCGCTCGCGCCGCACGCGGGAGCGCGTGACCTCGACGCCGCACTTGTCGCACACGACGCCGCGGTGCTTCATCCGCTTGTACTTGCCGCACAGACATTCCCAGTCCGTCATCGGCCCGAAGATCTTGGCGCAGAACAGGCCGTCCCGCTCCGGCTTGAAGGTCCGGTAGTTGATCGTCTCGGCCTTCGTTACCTCGCCGAAACTCCAGGATCGGATCCTTTCCGGCGAGGCCAGCGCGATCTTGATCGCGTTGAAGTCCTTGACCGACTGCGTCTTCTCGAAACTCGAAAGTGGTTGCACCAGGCGATCTCCCCTAGACCTTCATCAACTCGACGTCCAGACACAGACTCTGCAACTCGCGCACCAGCACGTTGAACGACTCCGGCAATCCGGGATCCTCGGGCACGTCGCTCTTGACCAGAGCTTCGTAGGCGCGGCTTCGACCCTCGACATCGTCGCTCTTGACCGTCAACAGCTCCTGCAGCGTGTAGGCGGCGCCATACGCCTGCAGCGCCCACACCTCCATTTCGCCGAAGCGCTGGCCGCCGAACTGGGCCTTGCCGCCCAGGGGCTGCTGAGTGATCAGCGAGTAGGGGCCGATCGATCGGGCGTGGATCTTGTCGTCGACCAGGTGGGACAGCTTCAGCATGTAGATGTAGCCCACCGTGACCTTCTGCTCGAAGGCCTGGCCGGTGACCCCATCGAAGAGGGTGGTCTTGCCCGAGGTCGGCAGCCC
This sequence comes from Candidatus Multivorans sp., assembly GCA_965238135.1. Taxonomy (GTDB): domain Bacteria; phylum Acidobacteriota; class Thermoanaerobaculia; order Multivoradales; family Multivoraceae; genus Multivorans. The sequence goes on from OZ250177.1 coordinate 2,542,349, forward strand.
CGCCTCAGCCATCAGTTCCTTGAGCCGCGACTCCCGGATGCCGTCGAAGACCGGGGTCGCGAACTTGACCCCGAGCGATCGCCCGGCCCACCCCAGGTGGGTCTCCAGGATCTGGCCGACGTTCATCCGGCTCGGCACACCGAGCGGATTCAGCACGATCTCGACCGGCGTGCCGTCCGGAAGGTACGGCATGTCCTCCTCCGGCAGGATGCGCGAAATGACGCCCTTGTTGCCGTGGCGCCCGGCCATCTTGTCGCCCACCTGCAGCTTGCGCTTCATGGCCACGAAGACCTTGACCAGCTTGATCACGCCCGGAGGCAGCTCGTCGCCCCTCTGCAGCAGCTTGATCTTCTCCTCGTTGACCCGGTGCATGACCTCGATGTGGGAATCGGTGCGCTCGTAGATCGCAGCCACTTCCTTCAACAGGTCTTCCTGCTCCAGCGGCAAGGCCAGGATCTCCTGCCGGTTCAACTGCTCGAGATCCCGGTACCGGATGGCCTCCTTCGCCTTCAGGAGCCTCTTGCCCTCCCGGTCCTGCACCGAGACGGTCGGTTTGAGGCCGACCAGAAGATCGGCGATCTTCTTGTTCCGCTCTTCGTGCATGATCCGCGCCTGATCGCGGGTGTTCTTCTCCAGGCGGCCGACCTCCTGCTCCTCGATCTCGAGCGCCCGCTCGTCCTTGTCGACGCCCTTGCGGGAGAAGATCTTCACTTCGACGACGGTGCCGTCGATGCCCGGAGGCGCCTTCAGGCTGGCGTCGCGAACGTCTCCGGCCTTCTCGCCGAAGATGGCCCGCAGCAGCTTCTCCTCCGGCGTGAGCTGGGTCTCGCCCTTCGGCGTGACCTTGCCCACCAGGATGTCGCCGGCCTTGACCGAAGCGCCGATCCGGATGATGCCGCTGTCGTCGAGATCGGCGAGTGCCGCCTCGGCGACGTTCGGGATGTCGCGCGTGATCTCTTCGGGCCCCAGCTTGGTGTCCCGGGCCTCGATCTCGAACTCTTCGATGTGAATCGACGTGTAGGAGTCGTGGCGCACCAGCCGCTCGGAGACCAGGATCGCATCCTCGAAGTTGTAGCCGCGCCAGGGCATGAAAGCCACGAGCACATTGCGTCCCAGCGCCAGTTCCCCCTCTTCGGTTGAGGCGCCATCGGCCAGGACCTCGCCTCGCACCACGCGATCGCCCTCGCGGACGACCGGCTTCTGGTGCATGCAGGTGTTCTGGTTCGACCGGCGGAACTTGGTCAACTGGTAGATGTCGGCCCCGAACTCACGCGGCGCACCCGTTTCGGGGTCCGCGCCCTCGACACGGACGATCACGCGATCCGCATCCACCGAGTCGACGACCCCGGCGCGCTGGCAGAGCACCACCGCACCCGAATTGCGCGCGACGATCCCCTCGAGGCCCGTGCCGACGATCGGCGAGTCGGAGCGCAGGAGAGGCACCGCCTGCCGCTGCATGTTCGATCCCATCAGGGCCCGGTTCGCGTCGTCGTTCTCGAGGAACGGAATCAGCGCGGCAGCCACGCTGACGAGCTGCTTCGGGCTGATGTCCATGTAGTCGACCCGCTCGCGGTCGACCGTGACGAAGTCACCGCCGGCGCGAGCTACCGGACGTTCGTTCTGCAGGAACCCCCGCTCGTCGATCTTGGCGTTGGCCTGGGCGATGATGTACTTCTCCTCCTCCCAGGCGGTCAGGTAGAAGGCGTGCGGCTCGGCCTGCACCTGCCGCTTCTTGTTCCGCTTGAGGCGGCGGTTCTCCGCCTCCAGGTCGTCGCCGGCAACGATTTGACCCAGCGCGAACGTGCCGTCACCCGGCTTGATCACCTTGAAGTGGTCGATGACGCGGCCGCCCTCCACCCTCTTGTACGGGCTCTGGATGAAGCCGTAGTCGTTGATCCGCGCATAGGTCGCGAGCGAAGAGATGAGGCCGATGTTCGGCCCCTCCGGGGTCTCGATCGGGCAGATGCGGCCATAGTGCGAAGCGTGGACATCGCGCACTTCGAAGCCCGCGCGTTCACGCGACAGCCCGCCCGGACCCAGCGCCGACAGGCGCCGCTTGTGCGTCACCTCCGACAACGGGTTCGTCTGGTCCATGAACTGCGAGAGTTGCGACGACCCGAAGAACTCCTTGATCGCCGCGATCACCGGCTTCGAGTTGATCAGGTCGTGCGGCATCGCCGAGTCGATGTCCTGGTGAACGGACATCTTCTCCTTGATCGCCCGCTCCATGCGCACCAGACCGATCCGGAACTGGTTCTCCAACAGTTCACCCACCGCGCGCACGCGGCGGTTCCCCAGGTTGTCGATGTCGTCGATTCGGCCGACATCCTTCTGCAACTGCAGGAGGTACTCGATCACCCCGTAGAAGTCCTCGGCCGAGAGGGTCTTCCGGTCGACCGGCACCTGGGTCTCGAGCTTGATGTTGAACTTGAACCGGCCGACCCGCGAGAAGTCGTACCGCTTGGAGTCGAAGAACATGCCGTAGAACAGCGAGCGCGCACTCTCGTGCGTCGGCGGATCGCCGGGGCGCATCCGCCGGTAGATCTCGATCTGCGCCTCCTTCGTGTCCTTGGTCGTGTCCTTCGCCAGGGTGTTCGAGATCGTCGCGCCGCACAGCTCCCAATCGGGGAAGAAGACCTCCAGCTCGCTGTGATTGTGCTCCGCGAGGCGCTCGTCGAGGTCCTCCGGAATCGGCTCGTTCGCCTCCAGCAACACCTCGCCGGTGTCCTCGTCGATGACGTCGGCGATCAGGAAGGCGCGCTCCAACTCCTGCGGGCCGACCTCCGCTTCGATGTTGTCGCCGGCGTCCAGGCGCTCGATCGCCGTCTCGTCCAGGGTCAGCCCGGCGAAGACGCTGTAGTGGTGCCGGATGCCCCGGCTCGAGCGGTCGCGCAGCCGCTCACGCTCCAGCACATCCGGACCGATGCCGAGGCGGTAGACGTCTCCTCCCGACAGCGTGAGGGGCATCGAGGTGTAGAACTGACGCAGGATCTGCTCGTTCGTCTCCAGACCCAGGGCGCGCAGGAACACGGTGCCGTAGAACTTCCGTTTGCGATCGATCCGGACCGACAGGATGTCCTTCTGGTCGTACTCGAACTCCACCCAGGAACCCCGGTAGGGGATGATCTTCGCCAGGTAGACGCGCTTGTCGCGGGTGAAGAACACGCCAGGGCTGCGATGCAACTGACTGACGATCACCCGCTCAGTTCCGTTGATGACGAAGGTGCCGGTGTCGGTCATCAGCGGGATCTCGCCGAAGTAGACCTCCTCTTCCTTCGCATCCCGCATCATCCGCGTTCCCGTCTCCGGGTCCTTGTCGTAGACGAAGAGACGGAACGTGACCTTGAGCGGTACGGCGTAGGTCATGCCGCGCTCGCGGCATTCGGCGATCGAGTACTTGAGCTGCAACTCGACCGGCCCGCCGCAGGTGTCGCACTTGGTCACCCGGTTCGCGTTGACGGCGCCGCAGCTCGTACAGCCGACACTGTCCTCGAGCGGGTGATCCGTCATGATCTTGTCGCCGCAGTTGGTGCATGACATGCGCAGGTACTCGAGCCCCTTCAACTCGCCGCAACGGCAGTGCCAGTCGCCGATCGAGTAGCTGACGAAGTCGAGTGAGCAGGTCTCCCGGAAGTCCCAGAACGGGAAAATGCCGGTAAAGACTGCCTGCAGGCCATGGTTCACCCGCTCGTTCGAGAGCAGGTTCATCTGCAGGAACCGGTCGTAGGAACGGCGCTGCACACCGATCAGGTTCGGAATCGCCAAGGTCGTCTCGATGGTCGAGAAGTCCATCCGACCGTTGCCGTTGCCGTTGCCGTGACCGTTCTGCGCGTTGCTGTGATCCGTCATGCTTCGATGTCTCCTACTTCAGGTCCTCTGCGCGAGGCGGGAGCAAGGCAGGTGCTGTAGACGGGGCGATGAGAACAGTTGTTCGCCCGGAATTGGTCCGCCGCGCTTCGGCGGGCGGACAGAGAACACAAGAGCGCTGGAGCGACGGGGCAACCACACGAATGCCACCCCGGCGCCGACTGCCGGGTCGAGGTTGGCCAACGTGATTCTACGCCGACCGGGAGAAGATCGCCAGCCGAAATGGCTATTTGACCTCGGCCTGACCGCCGGCCTCCTCGATTTTCGACTTGACCTCGTCGGCCTCTTCCTTCGAGACACCTTCCTTGACGGCGACCGGCGCCGACTCGACAAGGTCCTTGGCCTCCTTCAATCCGAGGCTGGTCACTTCGCGCACGACCTTGATGACGGCGATCTTCTTGTCGCCGAACGAGGTCAACTGCACATCGAACTCGATCTGTTCTTCGGCCTCTTCGGCCTCGCCGCCGCCCGCGGCCGCGGCCACCGTAACCGCCGCCGCCGCCGACACACCGTAGTGCTCTTCGAGCTCCTTGACCAGCGTGTTCAGCTCGAGGACGGTCATCTCGTCGATCTGCTTGATCAGACCCGCTGCTGCTGCTACTGCCATTTCCTTGGATCCCCTTCCTATTCAGCGGCGCCGGTCCGGCGCCGCGGTTCCAAACATCGATAGCGAGGGCCGCTGTCAGCCCTCTTCCTTCTGACTTGCAATCTCGTTCAGGGTGCGGAGGAACTGCGGCGTCACGTCGCCCAAACCCCGCACCAACCTCGCAATCGGCGACTGGAGCAGGAACAGGAGCTTCGCCACCAGAGCCTCCCGGCTCGGCAGACTGGCGATCTCCTGAATCGCGTCGGCCGACACCTTTTGGCCGTCCACCATGCCGGCCTTGAATTCGATCACCGGTACGTCCTTCGCGAACTCCGTCAGCGTCTTGGCCAACCCGACCGGATCGTCCTCGCTATACGCGATCGCCGTCGGCCCTGCCAGATGCTCCGAGAGAGCGCCAAGGCTGCTGTCCTCGAAAGCGAGCTTGGCGATCCGGTTCTTGACCACCGTGTAGCTGCCGCCGGCTGTTCGCACCCGGCGCCGCAGGTCGTCGACCTGCCCCACCGTGATGCCGGAAAATCCAACCAGGAACGCATGCGGTACACCGGCCATGTCGCTCTGGTAGCTGGCCAGCAATTCGGCCTTCGTCTCCCGTGTCAATGCCATTTCTCTCGACTCCTCCTGAGACCGTCTCCGTCGCCTACGACGCTTCCATTGCAGCGGCTTCGGCCGTGTCGACCCGAACGGCCGGGCCCATCGTTGAACTCAGGTTGACCGAGCGGACGTACGTGCCCTTGGTCGCGCTCGGCCGCGCCCGCATCACCTCGGCCAGCAGGGCCGCGGCGTTCTCCTTCAGTCGTTCCTTGTCGAACGAGACCTTCCCCAGGGGCGCATGGACGACTCCGGCCTTGTCGACCCGGAAGTTGACCTTGCCCGCCTTGATGTCCTCGATCGCTTTCGCCACGTTGACGGTGACGGTCCCGGTCTTCGGGTTGGGCATCAGACCGCGGGGGCCCAGGACGCGACCCAGCCGGCCCACGACCCGCATCATGTCCGGCGTCGCGACCACGGAGTCGAAGTCAAGCCAGCCGCCCTGAATCCGCGCCGCCAGTTCCTCGCCACCGACCTCGTCGGCGCCGGCGGCCTCGGCCTCCTGGAGCTTTTCGCCGGAGGCGAATACCAGCACCCGGACGGTTCGCCCGGTGCCGTGCGGCAGCACGACGGTGCCACGCACCATCTGATCCGCGTGCCTGGGGTTCACTCCCAGGCGAATCGCGATCTCCACCGTCTCGTCGAACTTGGCGAAGCTGCCGTTCTTGACCTGCTCCAGGGCCTCGTCGAGCCCGTGCGGACGGTCTTCAACGGCCGTCTTCGCCTCCCTGTACTTCTTGCCTGCCTTGCCCACGCGCGTTCTCCTTGCCCTGTGTTCCTTTACGATTCGACGCCGATCAGGCGTCGATCTCCAGCCCCATCGATCGGGCAGTGCCGGCGATGATCTTGCACGCGCCATCGAGGTCGACCGCGTTCAGGTCCGGCATCTTCGTGCGCGCGATCTCCTCGAGTTGGGCACGCGTCACCTTGCCGATCTTGTCCCGGTTGGGCTCAGGCGATCCCTTGTCCAGGGCGGCCGCCTTGAGCAGCAGCACCGCGGCCGGCGGCGTCTTGGTGATGAACGAGTAGGTGCGGTCCGCGTAGACCGTGATCACGACCGGGATGATCAACCCCCCATCGCCCAGCGTCCTGGCGTTGAACGCCTTGCAGAAGTCCATGATGTTCAGACCGGCCTGGCCCAGGGCAGGACCGACCGGAGGTGCGGGCGTTGCCGCGCCGGCGGGGATCTGCAGCTTGATCTGCCCGGTTACTCTCTTGCCTGTCGTTCTTTTCGCCATGGTTCCCTTACCTGATTTCAACCGAACCGAACTCGGCCTTCATCCGCTCCGCGAAGCGCCCTCAGGTCTTCTGGACCTGGAGGAACTCGAGTTCCACCGGCGTCTGGCGGCCGAAGATCGTGACCATCACCTTCAACGTGCTCCGGTCCAGGTTGATCTCTTCCACGGTGCCGGTGAAGTTGTTGAAGGGGCCGTCCACGATCTTGACCAGCTCGCCCTTCTCGAACAGGTACTTCGGCTTCGGCTTCTCCTTCGCGGTAACGACCTTCTCGATGATCGCGTCGATTTCGTCCTGGGCAAGCGGCGTCGGCTCCTTGCCGGTACCGACGAAGCCGGTCACCTTCGGCGTGTCCTTGACCACGTGCCACGCCTCATCCGAGATCTTGAGCCGTCCGTCGCCGCGCTGCTCGCACTCGATCTCAATCAGGATGTAGCCGGGGAAGAACTTGCGCTGCGTTTCCCGTTTCTTGCCGCCCTTGAGTTCGACGATCGTCTCGGTCGGGATGCGCACCTCGCCGAACACGTGGCCCAGACCGTGCGCCTCGGCGCGCTGCCGCAGGGTCTCCCGGACACGCTCCTCGTAGCCCGAGTACGTATGGACGATGTACCACTGCCGCTGCGGAGCGGAGGCCTCCTCGCCGCTGTCGGCTGCGGCCTCGACGCTGCCCACGGCTGCCGTTTCGACTTCGCTCATCGGGTACTCCCTGTCGTCGCTCGCGCCACGGATGTCACGGCAGGAACAGGTCGACGAGGCCGTGGTAGAGACGCTGGATGATGAGATCGGCGATCCACAGGAAGATGGCGAAGATGACACTCGTGATCAGCACGACGCCGGTGGTGCCCACCACCTCCTCCCGCGAGGGAAAGGTGACCTTCTTCATTTCGGTGCGCACCTCGCCCAGGAACACGCCGAGCCTGCCGACAGCCGCCATCTCTATCCTCCTGCCGCTTCCGGTCTCCGTGAAACCCGTCTCAATCCCGTCCACCCCGTCCGTCCTGCCGTTCCGCCTCTCGCAACGCGTCCCCGGAAGCGCCCGAAGACCGTCTGGCAGGCCAGGAGGGTCTCGAACCCCCAACCTTCGGTTTTGGAGACCGATGCTCTACCAATTGAGCTACTGGCCTGAGTCCTCAAGTCCAGTCGTGAGTCCAACCCCTTACTCGATGATGTCGGTGACGGTGCCGGCGCCGACCGTACGGCCGCCCTCGCGAATGGCGAAGCGTACGCCCTTTTCCATCGCGATCGGATTGATCAGCTCCACGTCCAGCGTCACGTTGTCGCCGGGCATCACCATCTCGGTGCCTGCCGGCAGATTCGCCACGCCCGTCACGTCCGTCGTGCGGAAGTAGAACTGCGGACGGTAGCCGTCGAAGAACGGCGTGTGACGACCGCCCTCGTCCTTGTTCAGCACGTACACCTCGCCCTTGAACTTCGTGTGCGGCGTGATCGAACGCGGATGCGCCAGCACCTGGCCACGCTCCACCTCGTCCTTCTTCGTTCCACGGAGCAGCACGCCGATGTTGTCGCCGGCCTCACCCGAGTCCAGCAGCTTCCGGAACATCTCCACGCCTGTCACCACCGTCGACTTCGTGTCGCGAATGCCCACGATCTCCACCGTCTCGCCAACCTTCACCCGACCCCGCTCCACGCGGCCGGTCACCACCGTCCCGCGACCCGAAATCGTGAAAATGTCCTCGATCGGCATCAGAAAGTCCTGGTCCACAGCCCGCTGCGGCGTCGGGATGTACGAGTCGACTGCCTCCAGCAACTCCACCACCTTCGAACCCCACTCGCTCTCCGGATCGCCGCTCTCCAAGGCCTCAAGCGCCGAACCGCGGATGATCGGAATCTCGTCGCCGGGGAACTCGAACGACGACAACAGGTCCTGAAGCTCCAGCTCCACCAGGTCCAGCAGCTCCTCGTCGTCCACCATGTCGCACTTGTTCATGAACACCACGATGTACGGCACGCCAACCTGACGAGCCAGAAGCACGTGCTCCCGCGTTTGAGGCATCGGACCGTCGGCGGCCGAAACCACCAAAATCGCACCGTCCATCTGCGCCGCGCCAGTGATCATGTTCTTCACGTAGTCCGCGTGACCCGGGCAGTCCACGTGAGCGTAGTGACGGTTCGCCGTCTCGTACTCCACGTGAGCCGTCGCGATCGTGATCCCGCGTTCGCGTTCCTCCGGCGCCTTGTCGATCTCGTCGAAAGGCACGAACTCCGCACCACCGGCCTTCGCCAGAATGTTCGTGATCGCTGCCGTCAGCGTCGTCTTGCCGTGATCAACGTGACCGATCGTCCCCACGTTCACGTGCGGCTTCGTACGCTCAAACTTCTCCTTCGCCATGACGCTCGTTGCCTCTCCCGCTCTAGCGGCTCAACTATTCGTGTGCTTGCTGCTTTGATGTCCGTCTGGAGCCCACGACCGGATTTGAACCGGTGACCCCTTCCTTACCAAGGAAGTGCTCTACCCCTGAGCCACGTGGGCAGCCGTCTCAGGATTCCCCATCTTGAAGTCTCTGAATCGTGTTTCGGGACACCCTTATCTCCCCTCGCCAAGGCGACCCTCGACACGCAACGGGACCCGCCCCCCGGAGCCAAGCTCCGCGGTGCATCGCGGGGAAGGGGCGGAGTCTAGCCGCTTCTTCGGCAGCCGTAAACCCCCCTTGCAACATCCATCTGGAAGGGGCGTGCCGTCCTTTGCGGAGCAGAGCCGGACGGGCCTACGACGCCTGATGGCGTACGACGTCGCCGTCGACCAGGAAGACGACATCCTCGGCGACGTTCGTCGCCAGATCAGCCATCCGCTCGAGATAGCGCGAGATCGACAAGAACTGGATGCTGGCCGACGCCAACTCGGGATCCTCGTCGATCATCCTCTGGACCACGCCGTACATCGCCTCGTGGCTGCGGTCGACCACCTCGTCCTCCGCAATCACCGAACGGGCGAGTTCCGTGTCGCCGCCCACGACGGCGTCCAGGGCCGCCCGGAGCATCTTCGGGATGCGCTCGGCCATGGTCCAGATTTCTTCCGGGACTTCGACCGGCTCGGCCACCGCAAGACTCTCGGCGCGCTCGGCGAGGTTGCGGGCCAGATCGCCGGCCCGTTCGAGATCGTTGTTCACCTTCAGGTAGGTAACGACCATTCTCAGGTCCGACGCCACCGGCGAATGCAGGGCGAGGATCTTGAGGCACTCCTCTTCCACCTCGATCTCGCGGGCGTCGATGACGCGGTCCTGGCGCTGGACTTCGTGCGCCAGGTCGACGCTCCGCTCCCGGAGCGCTCGTAGCGACTTGGCGATCATGTCCTCGACCATCGCCGCCACCTCGAGGAGCGCCTGCGTCACCTGGTCGAGATCGCGCTGTAGATGAATCCTCAAGCCATCAATCCTAGCGTCAACCGGCGGTGGGCAGCCAGAAGCGGAACGTCGAGCCCCGTCCCCGTTCGCTCTCCACTTCCACCCCTCCGCCGTGTCGCCTGGCGACGTTCTTGACGATCGCCAGACCCAGGCCGGTGCCGCCGAGCTCCCTGGAGCGGGCGCGGTCGACACGGTAGAAGCGCTCGAAAATTCGGTCCAGGTGTTCCGACGCGATGCCCGGCCCCTGATCTTCGACCTCGAGAACCGCCCGCCCGTTGTCCACCTGCAGGCGCACCACCACCCGGCCGCCCACCGACGAGTACTTGACCGCGTTGTCGACCAGATTGGACAGCGCCTGCCGGATCGCTTCCTCCTCACCCAGGACCCTAACCGGGGTCTGGGGGCATTCGGCGACCAGTTCGAGACCGCTCTCCTCGCTCGACGGCCCAAGCAGACTCAACACTTCGCCCACCGGCGACCGCAAATCGACGATCTTCTCGGGCGGCTCCGCCGAAGACTCGATCCGCGACAGGGTGAGCAAGTCGGAAACCAGGGCGCTCAGACGGTTGCTCTGCTTGCGGATCTTGCGCAGGAAGCGGCCCCGCGTCGGGCCGTCGACCGGATCCGCGTCCAGCAGGGTCTCCACATAGCCGTGAATGGCGGTCAGGGGCGTCTTCAACTCGTGCGAGACATTCGACACGAAGTCGCGGCGCACGCTCTCCAACCGCTCCAGCTCCGTGATGTCGTGGATCACCGCCACCGCTCCTTCGACCTGTTCGCCGTCGCGCCGCGATGAGAGCAGGGGCGACGCGTTCAACTCGAAGCTGTTCGGGCCGCCATCCTGGCCGGCGAAGCGCGCCAGGGTGAACGTGCGACTCACCTGCTTTCGCTTCTCCATCGCCTCGATCAGGGCGCCCGAGATCTCCGGCTGGCGCGACAATTCGTAGATCGGACGTCCGACCGCCAACTCCGGCGCCGGGCGTCTGAACCAGTTCGCGGCCACCGCGTTCAGGTGCAGCACCTGCCGGTCGCGGTCGATCGCCACCACCCCCTCGACCATGCCGCCGAGCACCGCCGTCAACTGGTTGCGCTCCGCCTTGAGCTGTTCGACCTGTTCCACGAACCGCGCTCCGTTTTCCTCCAGACGGGCTTCGAGCCGGGCGAACTCGTCACCGCGGCCGCTCTCGGCCCGCGGCACGCTTGCGCCAAGCGCCGCGGCCTTTGTCAGCAGACCCCGCGCCCGCTTCGCCAACCGGCGGGCGCCGAGACCGGCACAGGCGCCAGCCAGCAGCGCCAAGGTCCAGAAGACGGCCGGGCCGAGGCGACCCGAGGCCACCGCGACGCCAAGCAGAAGACCCGCGGCAAGCAGGCCGACTCCGCCCATCAAGAGGCGCCAGAAGAGACGTGAACGAATCATGGGAATTCCTCGCTGAAGCTGTAGCCGATGCCGCGCACCGTCTCGATCAGGTCGCGGTGCGGCCCGAGTTTCTTGCGCACCGCCCGGACGTGGACATCGATGTTGCGGTCGATGACCACCGCCTGGTCCCCAATCGCCCGGTCCAGGAGCTGGCCGCGGGTGAACACACGGCCGGGATGCGAGGCCAGGAAGTGCAGAAGGCGAAACTCGGTGGGCGTGAACTCCAGCCGCCGACCCTCGACCTTGATCCGGTGCTTGACCGGGTCGATCTCCAGCGGACCCCTAGTCACACGACGCTCCGGATCGCGGTCCCGCATCGGGCCCCGCCGCAGGACCGCCCGGACGCGGGCGATCAGTTCGCGGGGGCTGAAGGGCTTGTGGATGTAGTCGTCGGCGCCGACGCCGAGACCGAGGACGACATCGCTCTCCTCGCCGCGGGCCGTGACCATGATTACCGGCAGGTCGCGGGTCGATTCCACCGAGCGCAGGCGACGGCACACATCGAGACCGTCCAGACCGGGCAGCAGCAGATCCAGCAGCACGATGTCCGGCTTCTCGCGCCCGATCACGGCAAGACCGGTACGGCCGCTGGTCGCCGTCGCGACGTCGAAGCCCTCCCGCCGAAGGTTGTACTCGATCAGCTCGAGGATGTCGGGCTCGTCTTCGATGACGACGACCTTCGTGGCGCTCATGGATTGTCCGGCATCCCCATACGTTGGACCTGACCCAAGGCTAGCCAGCCTTCCGTGAAAGCGCGATAAAGCCCCACTCGGGCACGGGTGGTAGACATCAGACCAGCCCTCGTGCGATCCTCTGTGAAGATCGTGAAGACGGGAGCACCCTGCCGGCCGGCCTGACGGACCGGCCGGCTGTTCGCTGCGACGCCTCCAAGACCGAAACCTGGACCCAGCGACAAGTGCGAGTGCTCCGTTTCCTCACGACGGCTGCGTTGATTTCCATCGCCGCCGCCGCGGCGGCTCAGAACAACGAAGACTCCAGGGACCGGTTCTGGGTCAGCGGCGGCGGGCGGCTCCATGTCGAGGCCGGCGCCTCCTCTCCCGACCCGGCCCTGGCCGACCGGTTCGAGTTCGAGGACGGCATCGACTGGCGACGCGCCCGCCTGGTGCTGAACGGCGAGTTCCTCGGCCGCTTCGCGTTCAAGATCGAGCACGACATCGCGAGCGGAGACATCGTGCCCACGGACGTCTTCGTCGAGTTCGCGCCCGAGGGGGCCGCACCGAGCTTCCGCGCGGGGCACTTCAAGGAGCCGTTCAGCCTCTCGATCCTCCAATCGTCCAACTACCATTCGTTCATCGCGCGTCCGGCCGCGGCCACCGCTCTGGCGCCGGGGCGCAACCTCGGCTTCATGATCCACGACCGGCTTCCCGGCGACCGCGTCGCCTGGGCCGTCGGCGCCTTCCGCGACAGCGACGGCTACGACATGCGGCCCGGGTCGGACTGGAGCCTGAGCGGCCGCCTCACTGGCCTCGCCCTCGACGGCGACGAAGGAAACGATCCCCTGCTCCACCTTGGCGTCGGCATCTCGCACCGCCAGCCCACCGCGGACACGGTCCGTCTGCGCGGGCGCGCCGGCGTACGACTCGCGCCGCGCATGGTCGACACCGGAAGGCTGCCCGCCGACGGCATGCGGCTGCTGGGCGTCGAGTTCGCGCTCGCGCGTGGTTCTTTCTGGCTGCAGGGCGAAGCGCTGTCGGCCCACGTGGACCTGCTGCCGGTTGGTTCCCCCAATGGTCGGAGCGCCCGGTTCGAGGCCCGGTACGTCGAAGCGGGCTGGTTCCTCACCGGCGAGAGGAAGCCCTACAGCCGGAGCTCCCGCACCTTCACCCGGTTGAAACCCCAAGCGCCCGTGCCCGAAGGGAAGGGCGCCTGGGAACTCGCCGCGCGCTGGGATCACATCGATCTGAGCGACGGACCTGTTCTCGGCGGCAGCCAGCGGAGTCTCTCTCTGGCTCTCAACTGGTATCTGCGCAGCAACCTGCGGGCGCTCCTGAACCACGTGACGACCGCCCCGGACGGAGCCGGATCGGTCGACCACGTCGGTCTGCTGCTGCACGTGGACTTCTGATCGCCCGGCCCGGATCGTAGAGGCGGAAGGCATTCGTCCCCGCCGAGTGAGCTCATTCGCCGAGGTGCTCGGCGAGGAACGCCGCGTAGCGCTCCGAAGCCTCGATCCGGTTCACGCGGTTGCGGAAGCCGTGCCCTTCGTCCGGGAACAGGACGTACTCCACCGGCACGCCGTTCGCCCGCGCCGCCTCGACCAGCTCGTCGCTCTCGACCTGCAGAACGCGTGGATCGTTGGCCCCCTGGATGACCAGCAACGGCCGGACGATGTTCGAGGCGTGGAACAGCGGCGAGATCCGGTGCAGGCGCTCGCGCTCGGTGGCCGGATCGCCCAGCTCGCCGAGCAGCGCCACCTTCTGCGCCTGCCACCACGGCGGCGTGCTCTCCAGGGTCCGGATCCAGTTCGTGACCCCGAAGATGTCGATGCCGACATCGAAGACCTCCGGTTCGAAGGCCAGCGCGGCCGCCACCATGTAGCCGCCGTAGCTGCCGCCGATGATGCCGACGCGCGAACCGTCGACGAAGTCCAGGGACTCAAGCCAGGTGCGCGCCCACACGCAGTCCTGCAGGTCGACCTCGCCGTGCTTCTTGTCGTCCATGTGGAAGAAGGTCTTGCCGTAGCCGGAGGAACCACGGTTGTTCACGCCCAGGACGACGTAGCCCTGGTTCACGAGGTGCTGGATCTCGGCGCGGTAGGTGCGCCGGGTCTGACCGCCCGGTCCGCCGTGGACCCAGACCATCGCCGGCGCCGGATTCGCGGCCGATGCCCCGTGCGGCCGCCAGAGGATGGCCGGAATCTGAAGCCCGTCGAAGCTCGGGTAGCGGATGACCTCGGTCGTCACCAGATCCTCGATGTCGATGTCGGGGTTCAGGCTCTCGGTCAGGCGAATCGCCTCGCCGCCCTGCTCCAGGTCGTAGACGTAGAGGTCCGAAGGCGCCCGGTCGCTGCTCAGGTAGAAGGCCATGAGGCGATCGCTGGCGGAGAAACGGACTCCCGCCACGTCGCCGGTCGGCAGAGCGGGGAGCTCGACCGCAGCGCCGGTCTCGGTGTCCAGCACCTCGACCGCGGTCGCCCCATCCTCGTTGATCGCCGAGACGCTGTAGCGCCCGGTCTCGGAGTAGGAGACGTAGAAGACGTCCCAGTCGGCCTCGAGCACCAGTTCCCGCTCGCCGCTCTCGAGGTCGTAGGACCACACCTGTGCGAACTCCCCGTGTTCGGTCGTCCCGTAGTAGAGCTGTGAACTGTCCGGCGTGAAGCCGCCCGACGAGTGCTCGACCTCACCCTCGTGCGAGGAAGCGTGCACCAGGCGGCCGGCCTCGAGATCGTAGGCGTAGACGTCGCTGTCGTAGTTGCTGTTCAGGCGGTCGAGAGCCAGCCAGCGGCCGTCGTCGCTGACGTCGCCGAGGTTGAACGTGCCGTCGTTCTCGAACACCCGGTGGCGCGCGAAGTCCCAGGTCCCGGGAGGCGGCGCTTCGTAGCGGTAGAGATCCATCGCGAAGGGCGTGCGCTCGTTCGTCCGTACGAAGAACGCCCCGCCGTCACTCCCCCAACCGGCAAAGGAGGCGCGCACGTTCTCTCCCGGCGTGAGGTCGACGACGCCCTCGGGAACGTCCCCAGCGCCGTCCGACCCCACGTACAGGTGATTCAACTCGTTACCGCCCTGGTCGCCCGTGTACAGGAACCGGTCGTCGCCCGGGAAGTAGCTCTGCGCGAACACCGGGCCCGCGCTGTCGGTCAGCGGCTCCGCCTCGCCACCCGAGACGGGCATGCTGTACACGCCCCAGACTCCGCTCACGTCGCTGGACACGAGCAGGCGGCTCTCATCGGCGGAGAACGAGGCCCCGCTGTACGAGGTCGTGTTGTGGAACGCGGCGGCGCTGTAGACCGCCGGCTGCCGCGCGGCCTGTTCTTCGCCGGCGACGCAGCCGAGGATGGCCGCGGCCGCGATGACGGCCGGAAACACCGGCCGGAACCGCCGCGGAGCGATCCCGAAAACCGGGGAACACGTATCGAATGCCATGAGGATGCCTCCTTGCGGGGCTTGGATGTGTAGTGCCTGGCCGCCGCCTACGGCGGCGCCGTGTAGTGCCTGACCGCCGCCTACGGCGGCGCCGCGTGCAGCCAGCCCGCCTGTTCGAGAATCGAGACCAGGGCGAGGTCGACCAGCTTCTCGCCGGCGCCGACCTCGACGATCGTGGCTTCCCGGCCACCGTAACCGCCCTGGGCTGCGGCGGCGATGGTCGGGAAGTAGGCCAGCTCGCCGTTCGTATAGCCGGCGAACAGAGTATGCGGCGTCTGGCTCGTCGCGCGCAGACGGAGTTGGTGTTCGACGAAGAACTCACCCGGGAAACTGGCGAGCGCGATCTGGTTCTCGCGGCGGTTGCCGATCACCACCGTGTTGACCTCGGCCTCCCGTTCGAGCGGGAACCGCACCCGGAAACGCTCCAGAGTCGCCTCCTGGCCGCGGCGGCGGAACGCCTCCTGCACTTCCGGCGACTCCAGGTTCCAGCGCGCTTCGAGCGGCACCACATGCCGCCGCACCGAGAGGGTCTCCGGGTCGTGGAAGGCGCCCGCGGCCAGAAGATCGGCGCGAATGCTGAGCACCTCGTGTCCGAGCCGTTCACCGGCCATCCGCGCCTGCTCGAAACCGCCTTCCTCGGGCGGGGTCTTGTCCCAGAACGGGTTGATGTCGCCCGGGGCGCCCTGCAGGAACATCGCCACCCCGCCGCCCCGCTCTGCGACCAGGGCCGCCATCGCACCCGGGTAGTCGGCGGACACCAGCATGTTCTCGGGCCCGAGAATGACCGGGTGAACGGCGAAGTTGACGACCGTCGCGATCGCGCCGCCCCCGGCGTCGTCGACGGCGAGCACCGCCACCGAGTCGTCGACCGGCTCGGTCGGCAGCCGTTCGCGGTTGCGCCAGAACATCTCGACACTGCCGTCAGGAAGCACGCGGCGCCGGTTGAAGCCTTCGCTCGCGGCGCCCCAACCCACCGCGACCCGCGCCGGCCGCAGCCCGGCGTGGGCCTCGACGATCGCGGCGACGATCTTTCGCTCCAGCTCCGCGATCCAGGGCTGCTCCGCACTCGGAAAGTCGGGCACGAAGGTCGGCGCCGAGTGGGTGTGGGACGCGCTCAGCAGAACGTGGTCGAACCCCGCGGCGGCTTCAACCTCTCGCCGGACCACGAGCGTGTTCGCCTTCTTGATCGATCCGAGATCGAGCGTGACCAGTGCGACCGTCTCGCCGCCCGCCTCGAGCACCAGCGCCCGCGCGTAGAGCGGATCGTGAACGCCCTCGGAGCGGTTCGCGCCGCGGACGCCGTAGCCGTAGAGCAGCGATCCGACCGGCGGCGTGATCTCGACCACAGCCGAGCCGGCACGCAACTGAGCCGACGCCGCCAGCGGGCTGAGCGCCGCAACGCCGGGAAGAGCCAGGGCCGCCAAACCGAAGATCAGACGGCGCCGCAACATGCCGATGGCCGGCCGCAGAGCCCTGCTACCCCCCGCCGCCGTTCAGAGTGCCCCAGGGCACCCTGCCTTGGGGATCGCGCAGGATGCGCCGCGCCACGACCATGCGGTGGACCTCGTCCGGGCCGTCGTAGAGCCGCGCGTAACGCGCCTCGCGGTACATCTTCTCGAGCGGCGTGTCACCGGTCACGCCGAGCGCGCCGTGGACCTGGATCGCCCGGTCGATCACGTTGTGGAGCATTCGCGCTCCCCAGAACTTGATCAGGGAGATCTCCACCCGCGCCCGCTCGCCCCGGTCCATTGCCTCCGCCGCGTCCAGGGTCATCAGCCGGGCAGCCTGGATCTCGGCCGCCGACTCGGCGATGTAGCGCTGGATCTCGCCCTTCTCCGACAGGTAGGAGCCGTGCGCCCAGCGCGACTTGGCGCGCTCGCACATCAACTCGAACGCGCGCTGGGCCTGCCCCAGCCACCTCATGCAGTGGAAGATGCGACCGGGCCCAAGGCGTTTCTGGGCAATGACGAAGCCCTCGCCGCGGCCACCGAGAAGGTTGTCCTTCGGCACCCGGACGTCGTTGTAGCGCACCTCGCAGTGCTGGCCAGCCGTGGTGCCCATCGTCGGCACCGCGCGCACGATCTCGTAACCGGGGGTGTCCGTCGGCACGATGATCGACGAGAACTTGCGATGGCCCTGCGCTTCCGGTTCGGTGAGCGCGAAGCAGGTCGTGAACGCGGCCCGGCTGGCGCCGCTGGTGAACCACTTGTGGCCGTTGATCACCCAGTCGTCACCGTCGAGCACCGCCCGGGTCTGCATCAGGGTCGGATCGGAGCCGGCGACCTCGGGCTCGGTGAGGCCGACCGAGGGGTAGATCTCGCCCGCAACCAGCGGCTTGAGCCACCGCTCCTTCTGCTCGTCGTTGGCGTACAGGTGCAGCATGATCGAGTCCTGCATCGACGCGGAACCGACGGCAATCTGGCCGTAGTGCGAACGGCCGATGATCTCGTTCAGATAGACGAACGACATCAGCGGCAGACCGCCGCCGCCGATCTCCGCCGGATGGCCCAGCGCCCAGAGACCGCGCTGCTTCGCCAGCACCTTGAGTTCGGCCATCCGGCCGCGGGCGCGGTCCTCTTCCGCCTCCAAGTCCGGTTCGGCCGGAATCACCTCGCCGTCGATGAACGCGCGCATCTGCTCGCGCAGCTCGATCACCTCGTCCGTCAGACCGTATCTGCCCATACCTTGCCTCCCGTTCGACGCGTGTTCCAGAACAGCCGCCGATGATGCCACAGGGAGGCCGGTGCCGGCCGTCTAGCCGAAGGCACGCCTACCCGTACCGCCCCTCGATGTAGGCCGCGGTCTGGCTGTTTGCCGGGTTCAGGAACATCGACGCCGTGTCGCTGTGCTCGACCATCTCGCCGAGCAGCATGAACACGCACTCCTCGCTCGCGCGGCGGGCCTGCGCCATGTTGTGGGTGACGATCAGGATCGTGTAGGCGCCGCGCAGCTTCCAGATCAGCTCCTCGACCGCCTCCGTGCCGGCGGGGTCGAGCGCCGAGCACGGTTCGTCCATCAGCAGGAGCTTCGGCTTGACCGGCAGCAGACGCGCGATGCAGAGCTTCTGCTGCTGCTCCAGCGAGAGCTCGGTGCCGCGGCGGTCGAGCGAGTCCTTCAACTCGTCCCAGAGCAGAACCTCGCGCAGCGCCTCTTCGACGATGCGGTCGCCTTGGACCCCGGTCGGCGGACGCTCGTTCGGGCGGTGGACTCGAGTCCCGAACAGCACGTTGTCGCGCACCGACAGCGGCAACGGGTTCGGACGCTGGAAGACCATGCCGACCTGCTTGCGAAGCTGAGCCAGCTCGACCTCCGGCGTGTAGACATCCAGGCCCCACAGCCGGACGCTGCCCGACGTGCGCACATACGGAAGGCGTTCGTTGATCCGGTTGACCGAGCGCAGCAAGGTCGTCTTTCCGCATCCCGAGGGGCCGATCAGGGACGTGATCGCGCCCGCCTTCACCTTCAGGTCGACATCGAACAGAGCCTGAAAGGCGCCGTACCAGAGGTTCAGCTTCTCGATCAGGATCGCCGCGGCCGGATCGGCAGCCGTGGGCGTCGCTTCCGTCGCCGGAATCGCCTCGATCATCCGAACTTCCCTTCGACGTAGGCGGTCGTCCGCGGATCCTTGGCGCCGCCCTCGAACATCGCCTCCGTCGGGGTGACCTCGACCAGCTCGCCGGTGAGGAAGAAGGCGGTCTGCGAGGCCAACCGCCGCGCCTGCTGCACGAGGTTCGTGACCAGCACGATCGTCATCTCGGACTTGAGCTCCGACAGCACCTCCTCGATCCGCATCGTGGTCACCGGATCGACCGCGATCGAGAATTCGTCGAGCAGGAGGATCGACGGATCCTGGGACAGCGCCCGGGCAATCGTCAGCCGCTGCTGCTGGCCGCCCGAGAGCAGGCTGCCCAGGGAATCGAGCCGGTCCTTCACTTCGTCCCAGAGCGCGGCGCGCCGGAGGCAGCGTTCGACGATGACGTCCAGGTCGGCCCTTCTTCGCGTGCCGCGCAGCCGCGACGACAAGGCGACGTTGTCGTAGACGGTCATCGGCAGGCCCACCGGCAGCGGGAACACGACGCCGATGCGCTGCCGCAGGGCATAGGGATTGCGCCAACTCCGGACGTCCCGGCCCTCGACGCGCACCGCGCCCTCGACCGTCATGCCCGCCGTCATCAGGTCCATCCGGTTGATGGCGCGCAGAAAGGATGTCTTGCCGCTGTTCGCCGGTCCGATGACGCCGAAGATCTCGTGCCTTGGGACCTGAAGCGTGACGCCCGAGAGCGCCAACTTTCCGTGGTAACGGATCGCCAGGTCGACGACGTCGATCGCGAAGTCGGAGTCGGTGATCGCCGGCGCGGGAGCGCTCACCACTTCTTGCGGCCCCGCAGATAGACCCGGAAGGCGATGGAGACCCCGTTCATCGCCAGCACCATGGAGATCAGCACCAGGGCGACGCCGAAGGGCAGGTGCTCCGGCACGTCCTGCACCTGGGTCGAGATGTTGAACAGGTGGAGCGACATCGCCATCGTCTGGTCGAGCACGCCCTGCGGCAGGAAGGGCTGAAAGAAGACGGCGCCGGTGAACATGATCGGCGCCGTCTCGCCGGCGGTGCGGGAGACCTCGAGGATGACTCCGGTGAGGATGCCGCTGATCGAGTTCGGCAGCACGACCTTGCGGATCGTCTGCCAGCGCGTCGCCCCCATGTTCCAGCACGCCTCGCGGAAGGCGAGCGGCACCGTCTGGAGCGACTCCCTGGTGGCGACGATCACCACCGGCAGGGTCATCACCGCCAGGGTCAGGCTCGCGGCCAGGATGCTGGTGCCGAAGCGGAAGAAGAGGACGAAGGCGCCGAGGCCGAACAGCGCGTGGACGATCGACGGCACGCCGGCCAGGTTGATGATCGCAAGGTTGATGGCCCGAGTGAGCCGATTGTCCGGTGCGTACTCGCTCAGGTAGAGGGCCGCCGCCACGCCGACCGGCACCGAGGCGAGCAAAGCCACGACCACCAGCCACACCGTGCCGATCAGGGCCGGCAGGATGCCTCCCGCGGTCATCCCGTCGATCGGCGACGTGAACAGGAACTCCCACGAGATCGCCGGACCGCCCCGGTAGATGAGCACGCCGAGGATGAGGGCGACCGGCAGGATCAGCATGCAGGTCATCCACAGGAAGAGGAGCCGGAACAGACCCTCCACCTTTCGGTTGCGCCGGTTGCGCTCGGACGCCTCGAACACGCGCTTCTCCTCAGGTCCCTAAGGGTTCGCCGAAGCGGCCGGGCGGCGGCCGCGGCGACGGCGTTTGCGACCACCGCCGCGAACGAAGACGTCGGCCGCGAAGTTGATGGCGAAGGTGACCAGGAACAGGAAGATGCCGAGCGTGAACAGCGCCTGGTAGTGGTCGGAACCGGCGGCCGTCTCGCCCAGCTCGGCGGCGATCGTCGCGGTCAGGGCCCGCACCGAGTCGAAGGGGCTGGTCGGCAGGTTGATCGAGTGGCCGCTCGCCATGAGCACCGCCATCGTCTCGCCGAAGCCGCGCCCCACGCCCAGCAGCGTGGCCGCCACGAGACCGTTGCGGGCCGCGGGCAGCACCACCTTGAAGGTCACCTGCCAGCGCGTGGCGCCCATCGCCTCGGCGGCCTCCCGGTAGCCGTCGGGGACCGCCTTCAGCGCGTCCTCGGCGATCGTGGTCATGATCGGCGCCGCCATCAGACCCAGGATGATCCCGGAGTTCAGGACGTTCAGTCCAACCGGCACGTCGAAGACCTGGATGATCAGCGGGTTCATGATCGAGAGGCCGATGAACCCCCAGACCACGGACGGGATCGCGGCCAGGAGCTCCACCAGCACCTTCAACGTCTCCCGGGTGCGGCCGGTGGCGAACTCCCCGATGTAGATCGCGGCGCCGAGCGAGAAGGGCACCGACACGACCATCGCGAGCCCGGTCACCGAGGCCGTACCCGCGATCAGGGCCAGCGCGCCGTAGGTCGGGTTGTGGTTCGAGGTCGGCGTCCAGCGCGGCGAGAAGAAGAATTCGCGGAAGTCCCGCAACCCTCCATCCATGGGATCGAAGATGAAGCCAGCGCCCTCCCGCGTGATGAAGAGGAAGATGCCGGCGATGAAGACGATCGCCGAGAGGCCGCCCGCAAAGACGAGGACCTGCACCGCCCGGTCGATCCACCAAGCGGCATCGCGCCGGTCGGCCGCGTGCGCTAGTAGCTTGCGCCGTAGCATATGGGGTACGCCAATTCTCCTGCCGCGCAAGCTCATATGTCAGGCACGTTGCTGCTGGGGCTCTGGTTCAGGGACAGTTCACGTCGCCGCGCGGCGCGTAGCCCTTCTCGTAGATGATGCACTGGCCCTCGTCGCTCAGCACCCAGTCGACGTAGTCGCGGACGACGCCTTCGGGCTCGCCGGCGGTGTACATGAACAGGGGACGGGCGATCGGGTAGGACCCGTCGATCGCGGTCTCGACCGAAGGAGACACGCACTCGCCGTCCTCGCCCTCCTTCACGCAGGGCATCTTCACATGGTCCGTCGCGTAGGCGAGACCGCTGTAGCCGATCGCGCAGGGCGTGTTCTCGACCAGGTCGACCACATCCTTCGAGCCGTGCATGTCGCGCGAACCGAGCTTGAAGTCGCGCCGGTCGCCGAGCACGGCGTCCCGGAAGTACACGTAGGTGCCCGAGTTGTTCTGGCGGCTGACGCGGACGATCTCGTCGCTGCTGCAGCCCGGCACCTCGATGCCGAGCTGGCGCCACGTCTCGACACCGCCGCCCTCACCGTAGAGCTCGGCCAACTGCTCCAGCGAGACCTCGTCAAGCGGGTTGTCGGGATGGACGAACACCGCCAGCGCGTCGTAGCCGACGACGAACTCGATCGGTTCGTTGCCGTTTCCGCGCGCCAGCTCGAGCTCGGAGTCCTTCATGCGCCGGCTGGCGTTCGCGATGTCGACGGTGCCGTTGATCATCGCCGAAATGCCGGTGCCCGAGCCGCCGCCGGTCACCGCAACGGCGGTGCCCGGAACCACGGCAGCGTAGTTCTCCGCCCACGCCTGGGCGACGTTGACCAGGGTGTCCGACCCCTTGTTCTGGATCACGCTGCGGGAGCTCCCGCCGCCGCAGGCAACAACCAGGGCGGCAAGGACCAGACAGCATGCGTTGGAGGTGACTTGCGCGGTCTTCATAGGGGTCGAATCTCGCGTAATCGAACAGCTTTCCAAGGCCGAAGTTCCGTGAAATGGCCGGCAGTTTCTCTCGCCTCAACCCCGGGACCTTCGGCCGACGATGGCGCAGCGTACCCCACCGCAGGTGAACAACTGGTAAAGATCCGCCAGCGGCGCAAGCTCCTAGAAGTAGGCGGTCAGGGACGACCAGGCCACCACCGGCACCGCTCCGTACTCACTGCCGAGCACGCCGTTCCGAATGCCGCGTCCGGTCGACACGATCAGGCGCGCGTTGACGGACACCTGGTCGGACACGGACCACGCGATGCCGGGCTGAAACAGCGCCGAGGAATCGTCACGGTTGAAAAGCAGAGCGCCGCTTATGGTCAGCAGCGGGTGGGCCTGCCACCCCAGGGACAGACCGGCGTAGCGGCGCCCAAGCGACGCGACCTCGCCGCGGCTTGCGCGGTCGGCCTTGGCAAGCCGCGCGTAGTCCCCGGGGTCGCCGGCGCCGAAGCCGTTCCAGCTCGCCTCGGCGATCAGGGTCAGGGTCGGCGTCAGCAGCCGGTCGACGCCCACCGTGAAGCGCCAGAAGTCGCCGCAGCCGAACACCGGGTGCGCGCTCCTGGGGTCGCAGCCCGGACTGGTCCAGGAGGCTTCGCCGCGCAGGCCGGTGCCGCAGGCGTCGGCCGAGAAGAAGCCCCCGAGCACCAGGTCGCGGTGGAAGCCGCCGACCATGTAGCCGAAGTCGAGGCTCGAGTCGCCCTCGCCGAGTTCGCTGTGGAAGCGGCCCAGGGAGGCGAAGCTGAGGTCGTCGGGTGTACGAGAGCCCTGGCTGGCCGCGATGACCTCGACCTCCGAGAAGTCTCCCACCGGCACGGTGAACCGCAGCGCGTCGACTCCGGGCTTGTAGTCGCGATCGATGCGCTGCGGCGCGAACGGAGCGAACAGGTCGAGCACGGGCCAGAAGTAGTTCACTCCCCAGGTGATCGCCTGACGCCCGAAGACCATCCGGAAGCCTGGCCGGTCCCAGCGCAGATTGAAGCGGTCGATCTCCGTTGTGCCGGCGACATCGCCGCCGCCGAAGGACTCGGACTCGAGATCGAAGAAGCGCCGCGTGGCGCCGGTCGCCACCGACGTGACGGCGCCGCTGCCTGGTGGCGACACCGCCTGCGCCACACCATGCACCTCGAGGCGGAAGCCGTCGCGGGTTCCTGCCCGCCAGCGGGTGTCGAGCTTGAGTCGGAGGATCCCGAGCTCGACGCCGCCGGCGCCGCCTATCGCAGCGTCGTCGGCCGAGGCGTCCCCATCGCCGCCCAAGTCAATCTCCTCCAGGACCTGGAAGGCGAACATCCGCACGTCGCCGCCCACCACGGTCTGCCCTGCCGACGGCGTTGCCGCGGCCAGCAGCAACGCCACGGCCGCCGCGCCGGCGAGCGGCCAGTCAGCGGCGCTCGTCGCTCGCGACGCTGCCATCGACCAGGCGCACCACGCGGCGCGCCCGTTCCATCACCTGTGGATCGTGGGTCGAGAACAGGAAGGTCACGCCCTGCTCCCGGTTGAGTGTCTCCATCAAGCCCAGCAGGGTCTCAGCGGTCTCGGAGTCGACGTTCGCCGTCGGCTCGTCGGCAAGCACCACCGCTGGATTGCTGGCGATGGCGCGGGCGATCGCGACCCGCTGCTGCTGTCCCCCCGACAGTTCCGACGGCCGGCGATCCTCCATGCCCTTCAGCCCCACCTGCTCGAGCAGTCCCATCACCCGTTCGCGACGGGTCGCCGCGTCGACGCCCTGCACCCAGAGCACCATCTCGGCGTTCTCGTAGGCGGTGAGCACCGGCATCAGGTTGTAGGCCTGGAACACGAAACCGATCCGGTCGCGGCGCAGCGCGCTCGACTGCTTCTTGTTCAGGTTGCGCAGCTCCTGCCCCTCGAGCACGATCGAGCCCGAGGTCATGGAGTCAAGCGCCCCGATCAGGTTCAGGCTAGTCGTCTTGCCGGACCCTGAGGGGCCGCAGATGGCGGTGAACTCGCCGGGTTCGATGTCCAGGGAGAGACCCCGAAGGGCGTGGATGTCCACGCTGCCCTGCCGGTAGACCTTGGTCACGTCACGGAGCGAGATGATCGGATCGCCGCCCACTTCACACCACCTTGATCGTATCGACCGGTTCCACACGGCCCGCGCGCCAGGCTGGATAGATGCCCGAAGCCAGGGTGGCCGCGACCGCGAACAGGGCGATCATCACCGCGTTGCGCGGGAAGATGCCGATCTTGAGCACCGGATCGAGGCCGACGCCGGCGATCTCGAGGGTGCCGCCGTAGACCGCGGTCATGTCGAGGCCCGTCGATGACAGGTAGAGGTACGGCCCGGCCGTGACCAGGAAGGCGCCGGCGAGACCGAGCACCGCCAGCCAGACGCTCTCCATCATCACCAGGCGGAACAGCCGGCCCGGGCTCCAGCCGATCGCCAGCATGATCCCGAACTCCCGCAGCCGTTCCATCACGCTGACGAAGAGGGTGTTGAAGATCCCGGCCGCGACCAGGAAGGCGATCAACATCTCCATGAACACGGCGCCGCCGACCTTCAGCGCGATGAACGCCGCCAGTTGGGGTTGGCTCGTGTTCCAGGGCACGGCCGCAGCAAAATCACCGAGTTCCCGGTCCAACCGGCCGGCGACACGTCCGCTCTGTCGCTGATCGTGCAGGAACACGGCCACCATGGTTGCCTCGTGCTCGCCGTAGCCAAGCAAGTCCCGTACGGTGTCGAGCGGCAGCAGGCAGAACCCGCCGTCGACGGTCGGGGCGTTGGTCCGCAGCGTTCCCCGCAACCGCGCCAGGCCGCTCACGATCTCCCCGTTCTTGTCGGTGAGGGTGAAGACCACCTTGTCGCCCAGCTCCATCCCCAGGTTGCTGGCCAACCGATGCCCCAGAACCACGCCGTCGCTGCCGGCCGACTCGAACACCGAGCCCTCATCCATGGCCTCCAGGATCGACAGCGTCGTCAGATCCTCGGCCTCCGGATCGAAGGCGATGAAGGCGGCGCTGAAGTTCTCGCCCGCCGTCGCCAGCAACGTCGGTCCGATCACCCGGTCGACGGCGTGTGCGACCCGGCGGTTCTGGCTCTCGAGCGCCGCCTGGATCCCTTCGCCGCGGACGACGGTGCGGGTCAGCGTCGGCTTGTCGAGGTACTCCGTATGCTGCAGGCTGACGTGACCGCCTCCGAGCCTGGCGGCGAGGTCGATCATGTCCTTCCAGTTGCGGTCCTGCATGGCGGTGAAGACGACCGCCAGGAAGACGCCGAAGACGATCGAGCCCAGCGTCAGCAGGGTCCGCCGGCGGTTGCGCCACAGGTTGCGCCAGGCCAGTGCCGTCACGTTGGGTCCGCTCATCTTCGACCTCTTCTTCCCACGTTCACCGTAGCTACTGGTGGTGGATCGCCTCGATCGGGCTGATCCGCGCCGCCTTGATCGCCGGGAACAGCACCGCCAGCGCGACGATAAACCCCAGGATCGCGACCGGACCCGCGATCGTGGCCGGACTGATCGCGCCCGTCCAGACCTGATCCATCGAGACACCCATCAGCGCCGTCCCGCCCAAGGTCCCGACATCGATCCCCCGCTCGACGACGAACCACAGGGCCGGCAGGCTCGCGATCAGGCCCACCCCAATCGCCAGGGCGGTCTGCAACGCCCCCTCCACCAGAATGAGCGCAAGAACCCTCCCCGGCGACACCCCGATCGCCTTGAGCACACCGAACTCCCGGATCCGTTCGAAGACCGCCATCAACATCGCGTTCAGGATCAGGATCGCGATCACCACGTAGACGATGAACGCCACGACCTGGACGGCGGCTTGAGCCGAATCGAAGACGTTGGCCAGACCCGGCAGGAGTTCGCGCCAACTCCGCACCTCGACCCCGGGGGAGCTTATGGCCGCGGCATCGGCGACGACGCCTGCCGCAGCAGTCAGATCCTGACCCTCCCCGCTGCGGACGATGACCTGGTGCGCCCCGTCCTCCAGGGCGAAGAAGCTCCGGAACTGGTCCTCGAGCAGGAACACCGTCGCCCGGTCGGTCTCCTCACTCAGGCTCTGGAGCACGCCGCGCACCCGAAACAGGTCGTTCGCCATGCTGCCGTCCGTGGCCTGGCTGAGCGCGACCAGTTCGTCGCCGACCTCCACCGCCAGCGTGCGCGCCAACCGGTAGCCGAGCACGACGCCGGAGGGATCGGACGCGTCAAGCCACTCGCCCCGATCGAGCCGCTGGTAGACGTCGCTGACCAGGGCGTCGCGCTCCGGCTGCAGACCCTTGAGCAGCGCCCCGGTCGACGCGTCGCCTGAAGCGACCAGGCCGCCGCCGAGCAGACGCGCACTGGAGCGGAGCCCTGTCTCGTCCAGGGCCTCGAGCAGCGCGTCGGGATCCTCGATCCGCTCCCAGATCGACGGCCGTTCCCGGTAGCCCTCCGCGTGGACCTGGATCTCGCCCAGCTCCACGTCGAGCAGGGTGCTCTCCATGCTGCCGAGCATTCCCTCCATGAGCGACGTGTAGATCACCATCGTCCACAGCGCCAGCGTCATCGCGCCGACGGTGACCAGGGTGCGACGGCTGTTGCGCCACAGGTTGCGCCACGCCATGCGGAGGAGCTTCATGCCCGCGTCCCGCTACTGGCGAAGCGACTGCAGGGAGAAGGTCCCCGGCGGCAGCTCGATGTCGAACGCCAACTCCTCGTAGACGATCTCGGTGAACTCCCCGGAGTCGTCGGCCGGATAGACGCGAATGCGCCGCGGCAGCGTCTTGCCGCCCAGCCGGCCGATGTCCTCATAGCTGATCGTCCGCACCAACTCGGCCCGCTCGTCCAGGAACTCGATCCGATCCGGCAGTTGATCCTCCGCCCGGAAGCGGATGTCGACCGCACCCCACACGACCGGCGCGTCGGGCCGCGGTACACAGCGCACCAGCCAGTGCCCGGAGGAACCTTCCGGGCGTTGCCGGAAGTCGCACTCGAAGTCCTCGCTGTAGCGGGATTCGCGGACCAGATCGTCGTTCGTGAAGTGGCTGCCCATCCAGCCCGCCGAGAGCATGGAGCCCGGCACCTTGATCGTGCGGTCGACCTTGGGCAGGTAGTTCCAGATGTTCTGCTCGACCTTGAGCGTCGCCGTCCCCCGCTCCTTCGCCGGCGCCTCGATCCGAGCCAGGAACTTCTCGCTGCCCTCGGAGAGGATGTGGAGCCGCAACTCCCGCTGCCAGCGCTTCGTCCTGATCCGCATCGTGATCCGGCTCTCGCTGGACTCGCCGCGGAGCATGTCGTCGGTGGCGAGCATCAGTTCCTCGATCGAGGGGTCCGCCGCCGCCGACCCGCCCGAGGGCAGCAGCAGGGCAATCGCCAGCAGGGCGCCGATGCCGGGGAACTGCTTGTTCACGCGAGGAGGCAGCTTAGCAGCCGACGGCACTCGACCGCGGGGCGGCGCCGGCGCCCGCACCGCTACTCGATGTAGCCGAGGGCCTGGAGCCGGCGGCGTGTGTCTTCGTCCACTTCGACTTCCGGCGCCGGCACCCCGTCGCGCCCGGAGTGTTCCAACTGCTCACGCAGCAGCCGGGCCAGGCGACCAGCCAGGATCGGCCGTTCGGCGGCCAGATCGCGCCGCTCCTCCGGGTCTTCCACCCAGTCGAACAGTTGCCGACTCGGCGCGCGCCCGGGGCGGCGCAGTTCGATCAGCTTGTAGCGGCCGCGGACCAGGGACGCGGCGGGCCGGCGGAAGGTGTCCATCGTCGAGAGCAGGAGACGATCGGCAAGGTCGTGCCCGTGCGAGCCGGCGTCCGCGGCGCCGCCCTGGAGCAGCGGCGCCAAACTGTCGCCCTCGATGTCTGGCCCGGGCTCGCCGCCGGCGACCTCGATCAGCGTCGGCAGGAGGTCCGCCTGCTGAACGGGCAGCGGCACACGACGGCCCTCGGTCTGCCCCGGCCGGTGGATCAGGAAGGGGATGTCCAGCACCTCGCGGTGAAGGTCCCACGCGTGGCCGAAGACGCCACGCTCCTCGAACGCCTCGCCGTGGTCCGCAACGACGGCGATGAGGGGGTCCCGGCCCCGCCGGTCCAACGCGTCCTGCAGCTCCCCGAAGACGTGATCGTTCCAGGCGATCTCCGCGTCGTAGAGCAGGAACAGCTTCTCCACCACGTCCTGTGTCGAAGGGGCCTTCTTGCTGCTCAGCGCCCTCATGTGGGCCACCGAGCCCAGTTCGGGATCGTCGACTCCAGCAGCGAATCGACTGCGGAAAGGCTCCGCCGGCGCGAAGGAGGCGTGCGGCTCGACGCTCAGGATCATCAAGAAGAACGGCTGTTCCGGCGACCGGGCGGTCTGTTCGTCCAGCCAGGCGAGCGCCCGGCGGGCGAGTTCGTCGGCATCGACTGCCGCGTACTCGAAGCGGTCGAACCCCTGCTCGAACCCGGTATCGCCGGTCACGTTCGCGTTCGCCGAGAAGCCCGCGGTCGCGTAGCCGAGCTCCCGCAACCGCTCCGGCAGGGTGGCGAAGGACTCCTCCAGGCCGTGGCTCAGCTCCCGGATGCCATGCCGCTCGGGCCCCACGCCGGTGAGCAGGGTGGCGACGGTCGGCCGGGTCCACGACGACTGCGCGATCGCCCGTTCGAACACCGTGGACCGCGTCGCCAGGGCGTCGAAGTTCGGCGACACCGGTCGGTCGTGGCCGTAGAAGCCGAGCCGGTCGACCCGCAGCGTGTCGACGATCCAGAGCAGCATGGAGTCGGGTCGGTTCTGCTCCGGTTCCGGCGGCCGCGAACCGCCGGACGCCGCCTCCCTCCCGGCGAGCGCCGGCGCCTTCCCCATCAGCCGGGCCGAACGAACGGCCACGCCCGGTTCTTCGGCCGCTCCCGGTTCGCCCGCCGCTGCCCGCAGGGTCAACCGGGCCGGGAGGATGCCCGGAACGTCGTGTTCACCGCCCCATGGGTCGCCGCGCGTTCTTGACGCTCCGTTCTCGCTCCCGGTCCCCGTCCGGGCCGGCAGCGACAGGTCGAGCACCGGCTTGGAGTCCCGCGTCACCGTCGCGACGACGGGCTCGGCCCCCTCGACCTCCCACACCACCTCCAACCGGCTGCCGCCGCGAGGGGAAAGGCTCTCCCACCAGAGTTCCAGATCGCGTTCCGGCTCCAGGAAGAAAGAAACCTCCGTCGCACCCGGGATCCACAGAGTGTCCCCTTCTCCTCTGGCCACACCGGGCTCCGGCCCTCTGCCGATCTCGATCCAGTCGCATCCGAAGGAGAGCTTCCTCGGATGCCGGGGCGCCGGCGAACCGTTGCGGTCCAGAGACCCGGCCGGCCGGCCGAAGTACGCCGGCTCGAAGCTCAGCCGGTGGTTGCCGGCGGTCGCCAGCTCGGCCGGTACGGTGAAGCCGTGCTCCCCGAAGGTCGGGCTCAATTCAACCGCGGTCGTCTCCACGCCGTCCCATCGAACCACAAGGCGCTGCTTGGGGGCCCCGGGATAGCGGTACGAGCGGCACCGTATGCGAACCTCCAGGTCCCGCGTCCACGCCAGGTACACACCAACCTCCGAAAGCGGGCCGACAGCCCAGACGAAGGTGGCGCCCGCAGGGTCCACTTCGTTCCAGGACCAGCCGCTCATCAGGAAAGTAGGGGCTCCGGCAGTCCCGAGATCGATCAGGGGACGTTCCTGGGCGAACTCCGCGTAGTGGAACTCCCGGACGAGGTCCAGGATCTCGACCGGCGCCGGGGGCGGAACGCAGGCGCCGAGCCACAAACAGGGGACCAGTAACAGGTCCGCGAATTCCCGTAGTCGGAGCGTTTTCCACCTTCGACAGCGGCGACCTGTCGCAAAGCGAAGCAAGTGAGCTAGCGTCTTGGGTACAATCAACATCCGAGGTACCTCAGGCGCCCCTCTTGTGGTGCGGGGGACCACCAACCGGGGGTGAGAAGCCTGACTTTACGTGCAGCGGCACCAGGGGGGCGACACCCCAAGGCAACACACTGCGTTGCTTGGACTACAACGGCCACCCCTTTGATCCATCGACGATCGTTCCCGGCGTTGCCGGTTCCTGCAGCTAGAGCCGCCAAACGCCTCGCAGGCTCGGAGTTTGGCCCCAGCCCCCACCTCACCAGGAGTCAGCACGAGTCTCATCGTGCCACGGGTTGAGAGTTCGCTTCCCAAGAGGCCGCACCGTCCTGGCCGCGTTCTCCCTGACGGTCCTGATGCTTCCGGGAATGGCGGCAGCCCAAGCCGTCACCCCTGAGTTCTCTCTTCGACTTGCGGACGGGCCGGGCGCCTCTGGAGGTGAGATCCGACTGTACGCACCCTGCTCGTCGTTCAGGTGCGGGCGCGAGTTGCTGGAGGGGGCACCCGTGTCCTCACCGCAGCGGGTTAGGAACTTCCGGAACACGATACGGCTTGGCATTCCGCCCGAGTCTCTCGACTCACCGTCGGACTGGTGGATCGTGGTCGATGACGGAGGCTTGGCCGTCGCACGGCTCTGGCGGCCCGGCACCGGCGGCGACGACCTGCCGCCGGCACCCCGGATCGCAAAGCGAGAATGCAACTTCACAGTTCTAGCAGAGGACAGCGATGGTCCGGTCGCCGGCGCCGTGGTTGTCCCGACGCGAGCCAGCGACCCGGGCAACAACGAGGTGATCTCCGGAAACAGGGGCTGGCAGGTCTGGCTGGAACCGGCCATCACGTCCACCACCGGCAGCGCCGTTCTGGAAGTGCCCGACGACAAAGCAACCGCGATACGCGTCGGCGCCCCCGGATTTGTGACGGGAAAAGGGGTTTGCAGGACGATCGGAGAAGGGGCGAACGACCGCTCGGTGGTGCGGCTGAGGCGCCGCGGCAAGCCGGCGGAGTTCCTGTTGCGGACAACTGGCCAAGGCCGCCCTTTGCCGGGCGCTCTCGTGCGCGACGAGTCGGGCTGGCCGGTCGCCTTGACCGACGAGAAGGGAAGAGCAGTGCTCGACAGTACTGCTTCGGAGTGGCAGGTGGAGACCGAGAGCGGCGCAACCTACATCGGGCGCCTGTCGCAGGACCTCGAAGCCGCGACAATCGACCTATTGCCGAGCTCGGCATTCCGCCGCGGCGTGGTTAGCCTGGATGGCGTTGGAGTTCTCACCGCCAGAAGCGCGCGGGACGACCTCGCGCCGGAAGCCGAATCACCTCCTGTGGAGTACTGGCTTGAGCTGCCGGAAAGACCATGGTCAGGTCTCCACCGCGCGATGGCGTCGCTTCGGCGTGCAACCCTTGACGGCGGGTTCGGGATCCAGATGCTCCCAGGCGACCGAGTCTGGTTCAGTACCCGTGGTCGCGGCTACGACGCCTGCTCCGATGCCGACATTGCCTCGGGCGCCTGCCCCGCCCTTCTGCCCGGCCTGCCGATTCGGGGACGCGTGCTGGATGACCGCGGCAGGGCACTGGAGGACGTCGAGATCCGCCTCTCGCGACGCCCTGTGCGGCGCGGCGGCCCAAGCTTGCAGCAGTTCCTCCGCACACGGCACGCCGGTCGATTCGTGAGCGACCGGCTGCCGGCTCCCCGGCGCCGGCTACGCGACGACGTGGAGGTGACGATTCGGCATCCCGGCTTCCTGCCAATCGACGCGGCCCACATCGGCCACTACCTCACAGAGAACGGGGAGTACGTCATCCGGCTTCAACGTGGCGTTGTCGTGTCGGGGACCGTGATCGATCGGCAGTCAGGAAACCCTGTCGCCGGTGCGGAGGTCGGCCTCGGCCGA
Source organism: Candidatus Multivorans sp. (assembly GCA_965238135.1). Lineage (GTDB taxonomy): Bacteria > Acidobacteriota > Thermoanaerobaculia > Multivoradales > Multivoraceae > Multivorans. The sequence goes on from OZ250177.1 coordinate 2,574,432, forward strand.
TTCAGCGCCATGGGGGCTTCGGTCACGCTGAATCGCCTCTCCGAACTCCGGGTTGGTACGAGCTTCCTGGGTCGGACAGGCGGAGATGGGAGGTTCGTGGTCCGGGCGCCGCCCGGGCGGCGCGACTTCGCGGTCAGGTCAGACGGGCACGCGTTCCGGCTTATCCGCAGCGTTGAGGTGGGCGAGGTCGAGACCCTGAACATGGGGGCGATACTCCTTGATCCGGCCGTTGTACTGCGAGGGGTCGTACTGGACGAAGCCGCGAACCCGATACGTGATGCCTCGGTGACGGCGATCGCCCAGCGGGCGCCGGACGTCTTCGGCCGGGTCACCGTCGGCGATTTGGGCGACGCGGTCCAACTGAGGACAGGCGACGACGGGGTCTTCGTTGTGTCTGGCCTTACGCCTGAGGTGCGGCTGGACATCGAGGCAGTGGCGAGCGGGTTCGCGTCGCGCACGCTGCGCGGGCTGGTTCCTGGAGCAGTCGGCCCGGTCGAGATTCGCCTTAGCCGGGGCGCCGTCCTTGAGGGGCAGATGACGCTTCACGGCGAGCCGGTCTCGGGCACGTTTGAACTGTTCGGCTCCTCCCACCGCTCTTCCCCGGATCCGCTGAGCGGAGACCTGGGATACGTCACGTCGGGACGCACGCGGGATGACGGCACCTTCCAGATCGCCCATCTGGCGCCGGACCGCTATCGGCTGCTCCTGCAGTCACAGAACGGTGCAAGCAAGCGCGTAGTCGTCGAGCTTCAGACCGGCGAGGAGCGCTGGCTTGACGTGGATCTCGGCGGGAGAACCGGCCGAATCCTCGGCCGCGTCACTGATCGACGGCACGGCCTCACAGGGGTCGCCGTTGTGCTCCACGGCGTAGGCGAGACCGGGACGGACGCGCGAGGCCGCTTCGTCTTCGACGATGTGCCTGCAGGGGCGTACCTTCTGGAAGTCGATCCGGGGTCCGGCGAACTGGCCGAGCGTAAGGCTGTTCAGGTTCTCGGCGGGAAGCAGCAGGTGAACTTCGACTTCGGTCGCTACCAGGTCAGTGGCCTCGCGATTCTTGAAGATGAACCGGCCGACGGCGCTGCTTGGCAGTTGACCTTCCTCGCATCTGAGGGTCTTCGACAGGATCCGCCTGTCCACGTCGGAGCTGACGGACGTTTCACTGCGTGGCTGCGGCAAGGAACCTATGACATCGGCGGTGAGTTCGGCGGGCGCCGCATTCGCTCCGTGAAACCGTTCCGCGTGCGGAGCGATACGGCAGATGCCGTGCTCCGCCTCCGTCTTCATGCACCGCCTGGGCGGATCTCAGGACAGGTTCACGGGCTGACTGAGGGGGAGATCAACTCGCTCCGCGTCGAGGCGGTCGACGATGACTTTGCCGTACGGGAAGCTTCGATCAACTCCGACGGCACCTTTCTCATCGACCGCGTTCCCGCCGGCGAGTGGGCCGTGGCCGGTACGGTCGGTATCTCCGGCCGCCGCGCGGTGACTCGCGTCAAGGTGCGTGACAGCGACACCCCGGCCGATCTCGTTTTCGCACCCGGTCACAGCCTCAAGGGTGTCGTCCACCTTGATGGGGCACCTTGGTCCGGGGCGCAGGTCCTGCTCCTGCGGAACGGCGAGATGACGAGTGCGCGCCGGCAATTCACGGCCCATGACGGGGCCTTCAACTTCCAGGATCTGGCCTCGGGCCGCCATACGCTGGCCGTCGGAGGGGAGAAGAGGCCGGTGCACATCCACGGCGCCGAATGGGCGGATGTCCACCTGCAGAGCGGCCGGGCGGTGGGCGTGGTCCTTGACGAGACCGCGTTGCCGCAGGCAGGGACGATAGTCCTGCTGTGGCCGGCCCAGGCGAGCCTGCGTGAGGCCGAAGCCCTCGGCGTGACGCGGCGGTCCTGGACCGACGAGGAGGGGCGGTTCGAGTTCGACCGCGTACCGTCCGGCGACTGGTCGCTCCAAGTCGCTGGGCGTCCCAATACCAACCGCAAGCTCCGGCTGGCACCGGCGAGCGAGGTTGCTGTAGTCGTGCATTGACCCGCCGGCGCCGCCGGGACGCGCCTGACGGTTCGACCAGACCAGGCCAACGGCTACTCGACCGCTCCGGCCTGGCGGGCGCGGTCGAGCACCCGTTCCGCCCGGTGCAGGTGGGGCGCGTCGACCATCTGTCCTTCGTGGCGGAACGCCATCCGGCCCTGGGCCTGGTTCTCCGCGAACGCGGCCACCAGGGCGGCGGCGGAAGCGATCTCTGCCTCGCTCGGCGTGAAGACCTCGTTGACGATCGGGATCTGGTTCGGATGGATGGTCATCTTGCCCTCGAAGCCCATCCAGGCCGCCCGCTGGCAGTCCTGGCGCAAGGCGTCCAGGTCGCCGATGTCGACGAAGACGCTGTCGATCGGCTGGGCGCCGCCGGCGCGCGCCGCGAGCAGGGTCATCGCCCGGCAGTACCGGAACACGTCGAGATACTCGCCGCGCTCGTCGCGGCGGCGACTGGCGCCGATCGATACCGACAGATCCTCCGCGCCCCAGGTCAGCGCGGACACCCGCGTGGTCGCGGTCAGGTGGGCGAGATTGAGAGCTCCGCCGGCGGTCTCGGTCGCGATCAGGATGAGGGCGATGCCGCCCAGGTCGTGTCCGTGGGCCAGTTCGAGTTGCGCCACCAACCGGTCCACGCGCAGCACGTCGTCGACGCCGCTCACCTTGGGCACCACGTAGGCGTCGGGCGGATGCTCCATCGTGACCTCGTAGTCCTCGCGGCCCCAGGGCGTCATCAGGTCGTTGACCCGCACCGCGCGCTCCTTGCCGCCGAAGTCGGTCGCCTTGAGCCACCCGGCGACCTCACGGCGTACGTCCTCCTTCCGGTCCGGCGTCACCGCGTCCTCGAGGTCGAGAATCAGCGTGTCCGCCTCGAGTCCCAGTGACTTGGCGAGCATCCGCTCGTTGCCGCCGGGGACAAAGTGGACGGCGCGCCGGAGACGGCTACTACTCACAGTCGCACGACTCTATTCAGTTCCCCATCTCCAGTTCGACCCGGCGAAGGCCTTCCGCGAAGGTCGCGGGAGGCGGTCCGAGACCAAAGCGCAGATAGCCTGGCATTCCGGCCCAACGCCCCGCGACCAGCAGCACGCTGCGGTTCCGGCGCAGTCTCTCGGCAAAGGCAGCGCAGTCGGCCAGGCGGCCGTTCTCGAGGAAGGGGACGAAGGCGTAGGCGCCGGCACGCGGTTCCCGATAGACGAGCGCTCCGTTCTGCCGTTTCGTCCAGTCGCGGAAGGTTGCCCGGTTGGCGCGCATCATCCGCCGCGCGCGTTCGACCAACCGTTCCTGGTTCGACGGCTCGGTGGCGAAGCGCGCGATCGCGTCGGAGAGCGCGCCGGGAGCGATCGTCGTGTAGTCGCGCCGCGCCCAGCAACGCTCCACGAACTCGGGCGGGCCCACCATCCAGCCGAGCCGGGCCCCCGGCAAGCCGTACGCCTTGGACAGACCCGAGACCGCAATCACCCGCTCGCCGCGACCCCAGATGCCCGGCGCCTCCTCGCCCGGCGCCAGATCGTGCACGGCGCCGCGGTAGACCTCGTCGCTCAGGACCCACGCGCCGACCCGATCCGCCGCCGCCACGATCCGGTCGAGTTCCGAGGGCGTGAACACGTGGCCGGTCGGGTTGTTCGGATGGCTCAGGTAGATGAGCTTCGTCCGTTCGCCGACGGCGGCCTCGAACGTCTCCCAATCGAGCGACCAACTCGACTCGTCTTCGCCGGGCACGAGCGACACGTTCCGCACCACCGCGCCGACGCCCCGCGCCGCCAACGCCACCTGCAGGTAGTTGGGCACCATCGCCACCACCTCGTCGCCGGGCTCGATCAGCACCTGCACGGTGACGTAGTTCGCCTCGGACGAGCCGTTGGTCACCAGCACGTGCTCCGTGGAGGCGTCCGCGTAGTGGCCGGCTATCTGCGACCGCAGTTCAGGAGTGCCATTGGACTGGATGTACTCGAGCGGCACCGTGCGGAGCCAGTCCAGGTCGAGCCCCATCTCCGCCAAGCCGTCAAGCGACAGCGGTTCGACACCGCTCTCGCTCAGATTCACATCGACCCGGTGTTCCCAGAGCGACTGCTGCCGCTCCAGTTCGAAGGTCTCCATCTCCATTTGTCGTCGTGCCCTCAGCCGGTTGTCCCGTCGCGGAACGCGGAGTATGGCAGCCTCCGTCAGGATAGGGACTGTGCCTCGTGCTCGAATCCTGCTGCGGCTGCTCGGCGCGGTACACCTGGTTGCCTTCGTCTCCCTCTGGGTGCAGATCGACGGACTGATCGGGTCGCGCGGCATCCTGCCGGCCGGGGAGTTCTTCGCCTACCTCGAACGGGTGCTCGGGCCCTCGACGCTCGAACGCCTGGCGGAGGCGCCGTCGTTGCTCTGGTTTTCTTCCAGCGACACGGCGCTGCACGCCCTCTGTGCGGCCGGCGTCGTCCTCTCGCTGCTCGCGATCGCCGGCATGGTGACCGTCCCGGTCTTCGGCGCTCTCTGGCTCTGCTATCTGTCGCTGGTCTGGGGCGGGCAGACATTCCTCGCCTTCCAGTGGGACACGCTGCTGCTCGAGGCGACGGTTTGCGCCATCGTGCTGGCGCCCCTCGGCCGGCCGATCGGTTCCCGGCCGCGGCCCGACTCCCTGGCGGCGCGCGTCCGAGCGGCGTTCCGCGTCACCCCGGACGCCGCGGCCGGCCGGCCCGGCCTGTGGCTGTTCCGGCTACTGGTGGTCAAGCTGATGTTCCTCTCGGGCGCGGTCAAGCTGCTCAGCCTCGATTCGACCTGGTGGCAACTGACCGCACTCGACGTCCACTACTTCACCCAGCCGCTGCCGGTCACGGCGAGCTGGCACGTGCACCACCTCCCGGACTGGTTCCATCGCCTGTCGGTTCTGATCATGTTTGCGGTGGAGCTGGCGGCGCCGTGGCTTGTCTTCTCTCGGCGCCTGCGTCGCACCGGCATGGGAATGCTGCTGGCGTTTCAGCTCCTGATCGCCGCCACCGGCAACTACGGCTTCTTCAACCTGCTGAGCGCGGTGCTCTGCCTGTCGTGGCTCGATACCGGCGGGTTCGGTTGGATGGCCGGCCGCGGCGGGCAGGTCGGCAGCCCCGCTCAAGCGGCGCCGACCCCCGGGGCCGGCGAACCCCTGCAGGCCGCCTCCCAACGGATTCGCTGGGCTGCAGCCGCCGCGATCCTCTGCCTGAGCCTCCTGGTCGCCACCCGCGAACTCACCCGTTCGCTGCCGCGCGGCCCGGACACTCCCCCACGGGCGGCCGCTGCGGCTGACTTCGTCGACCGGGTGCTGGTCGATCCGGCCGCGCCCCTGCTGCGAGCCATAGCACCGTTCCGCTCGATCAACGGCTACGGGCTGTTCCGCGCCATGACGACCTCGCGCCCCGAGATCGTGGTCGAAACGAGCGCCGACGGCGTGAGGTGGACGGAACTCGCCTTCCGCTTCAAGCCCGGCGATGTGAAACGTCCACCGCGCGCCGCCCAACCCCACATGCCTCGACTCGACTGGCAGATGTGGTTCGCGGCGCTCGATCCGCAGCGGGCTGACTGGTTGGGCCCCTTCGTGACCCGCGTGTTCGAAGGCGAGCCGGCGGTGCTGCGGTTGCTCGGTGCGGCCGGCCGGCGAGCGGAACCGCCAAACTACCTGCGCCTGCGACTCTACGACTACACGTTCAGTGAACCTGGCGCGGGCGGGCCGTGGTGGCGCAGAGCACTGCTCTACGATCTATCAACCGTGCTGGAACGAACTGCGTTCGTGGCAGTGCCAAACCAGCAGAGCCGCTAGTGAGGTCCACCTTGCACGTCGCCCCGAAACCCCTACCCGTGAGGACGTAAATGAAGCCCCTTGGGGAACTCGCATCGAGCCTGTACGGCACGGCGACATCCAGAAAGACCTGGGCGGCATTGGTTCTCGGCCTGATCGCCGGATCGAACCAGGTCGTCAGCAAGGTAGCCCTCGCGAGCGTCGTGTTCTCCGGTGCTCTGGCGCCCTACTCAGCCCAGGGCACCCGCATCGTGCTGCTGGGCAACGCCGTCGTCTGCCTGTTCATCGCTCTAGGCAGTGGCTTCCGCGGCGCGGTCGGGACCTCCCCGCCGGCACTGCTCATCGTCGTGGCCGGGATCGGCTCGGCGCTGATGCTTCAGGGCGACGTCCTGTTCGCGACGATGATCGCGACCATCGCGATCGGTTCCCTGGCCACCGGTCTGGGCGCCATGTTGCTCGGCTCGTTCCGCCTCGCGAACCTGATCCGGTTCGTTCCCTATCCTCTCGCCTGCGGATTCGTGGCCGGCATCGGAGCGCTCTGCTTCAAGATCGCGTTCAGGTCGATGGGGGTAACGCTGAACTCTCTGAACCTGGAGTCCGTTCTCGAGCCAGTCGCGGTTTCCAACTGGGGCCTCGGCATCGCCTACGGCCTCGCCCTCTTCCTGGCAACGAGACGGTTCAAGAGTCTCCTGATCCTGCCGGTGAGCTTCGCCGTGGCGACCGCGATCTTCTATCTGATTCTCGCCCTCCTCGACATCTCCGTAGCCGAGGCGGAGACGGCCGGCCTGCTGCTCGGTGGCATGTCCGAATCAGCACCAGGGGGCTTCTGGCCCCTGTTCGATCCTGCGGTCCTCGGCCAGGTGGACTGGTCCGCCGTCGCCACGCAGGTTCCGAACCTCCTGGCCCTGGTGCTGATGACCTTTCTCTGCCTGGTGATCTACCTGGGAGCTTTCGAGCTGGCCGGCAACCTGGAACTCGATTGGAACCGAGAGTTCAAGGTGGTGGGTCTGGCGTCCATGGCCGCCGGCGCTGGAGGTGCTCCGCCGGGATGCCTCGTCGTGTCTCCCTCATTGCGCAACCTGATGTTCGGGGCCGATACCCGCCTTGCCGGCATCTTTGTCGCCCTCTTCGTCGCGATCGTGTCGATCTCCGGCAATGCCGTGATCCGCCTGGTGCCGGCGCCGCTGGTCGGCGGCGTGTTGCTGTTCACCGGAGCCACCCTGCTGGAGACCTGGCTGGTGGGGGTCCGCCGCAAGCTGGCCTGGCCGGAGTTTGCGATCGTCCTGCTGATCTTCCTGACGATCCTGTTCTTCGGGTTCCTTGTCGGTGTGGGTGTGGGCGCGCTGGTCCTGGTCATCTTCCTGCTGACCCGCCTGGCGGCTGTGGATCCGGTCGAGTCCCGGTTCACCGCACGGGAGCACAGAAGCAACCGGATCCGGCCCATTCCCGAGCGAGCCATTCTCCGAATGCAGGGCGAACGCGTACAGGTCTACAAGCTGCGCGGATACATCTTCTTCGGAACCGCCCACGCGCTTGCCGACCGCCTGAAGCAGTCACTGAGCTCCGACCCGCAGCCGGTCTGCATCCTGCTCGACTTTGGCGCCGTAACCGGCTGCGATGTCTCCGCGGTGAACGCCCTCAGCAGGTTCATCCTCGCCGCCGAGAGCAACGGTTCGCACATCGCCTTGACCGGTACGTCGACGGAGTTCGACTTTGGGCTGAGACGGAATCTGCCCGCTTCCGTCCATGACCGGCTGCTGCTGACCAGCGACGCGGACAAGGCGCTGGAGCGCTGCGAGGACCTGGTCCTGGAGACACACACGCGAGTCTCAGGCGACGAGGCGGCAGGGGGCGATTCCCGACTTCTCGAGCGGGTCGCCGACGATCTGACGACGTACCTGGACCGACAGATCCTGTTCGAGGATCTCGTATCCGAACTGAAGCCCTGGTTGGAGCCGATCGAGTACCGAGCCGGCGAAACGATCGCCTCATACGGCGAGAAAACCAGGGGCATGCTGCTGTTGACCATCGGCCGCGTCGCCCTATTCGATTCTTCGGGAACCCGTTTGGCCGAGCGCCAACCCGGTGATGTCATCGGGCCCGGAGCCGACCTCGGTGGCCGAAGCGCGCGATTCGAGGTGCGCGCCACCGAGCCTTGCAAAGCCTCGATGCTCACCCCGGAAGCCGCGCGCTGGCTGGAGAAGAACGAGCCGACGCTGATGCTGAAGCTCTACAGGTACCTCATCGGGCAGGCACCTGCGGCAACGCGTGAACCGACGGCATGACGCCGACGGCGTGGCTGCTGAAGCCGAAGCCGGTCGGCTCGTACTCACCCACGATCCGTACGTCGCTCTGCTCCGGGATCCGGTCCTCCATCCCAAGTCCCCAGTACACGGCGTTCACGACCAGCCGGCGCAGCCCCTCGCTCTCGAAGTCCGTCGATGCGCCCATCGTGGTGGTGAACACGCGCGCGGCCTTGCCGCCGCTGCCCGTGTACGAGCGGATCCAGGCCAGGGGCCCCATGGGATCGTTCTTCGGCCCGTCGACGGGCGGATCGTCCGGAGACATCCCGGCCAGCACCGCCCCCAACAGCAGCACGTCGGCGTCGTCACCGAGGTTCTTCACTCCGTAGACGTCCGTCGGGCCCCAGACGTCGGTCACTCCGCGCAGGATGGGATGGCCGGCGGCGCCGGGCGCCATGACGCCGCGCGTGCTCTCCCGGCCGTGGTGACCGTGGTGGTTGATCCACGTTTCGCCGAGCACCTGCTGCCCGAACCCGCCCGGCCAGGTCTCGCTGCGGAAGCTCCAGTGAGCGTACGGGCTGTCCGGGTTGCGCTGATACGAAAAGGCGTGGGTGGCCGTCCGCAATCCGACGATCGGCCGCCCCGATTCGACGTAGTCGACGATGTGTTTCATCTGCGCGTCCGGCAACTCCCGGAAACGGGTCGCGATCACCATCAGGTCGGCGGCGGCGAGCGCTTCGAGACCCGGGATGTTCGTCTGCTCCTCAGGGTCGATCGCCCCGGTCTCGGCGTCGATCGAGAACAGCACCACGCACTCGAAGCCGTGCCGCACCGAGAGCACCTTGCCCAGCATCGGCATCGCCTCCTCCGAGCGGTACTCCTCGTCGCCGGCAATCAGGACGACCTTGCGGCCGGCGCCGGGACCGTCGGCCCCCGGGTAGGTCACCCACTGCTGTTCGCTGCTGAACACCGGTGCGTGCAGGAAGGGCGCGAGCACCGCGCACAGCACCGACCCGGCCGGAAGGAAACGGTCCATTCTCATCTCTGTAGCCTCCGGGATCAGCGTAGCATCGAGCACCTGTCGATCAGGAGCCCGGGGACACGGGCGCTTCGCAGCAGAGTTGGCTGCCAGCGTAGCGATCCCCTACACTCGGCGGCCACTCTCAAACGACCGGCACGGAACGATCCAGGAGACCGCAATGAAGAGACGACCCCACCACTTGACCTTGTTCTTCGGTGTGCTCCTGCTGACAACCACTAGCGCGGAGGCACAGGACTTGAAGACGGAATTCCTCGGTACGCAACAGGGCTTCTCCCACATCGCCAAGACGACCGCTCACGGCGTCACCACCATCCTCGTCTCGGGCCAGATCGGCTGGGCCGACGGTGCGGAGGCACCCGCAGCCACTCTCGCCGAGCAGGCCGAGATCGCCTTCACCAACGTCGTCAAGCGCCTGGAGCAGGCCGGCGCCACCGCCCAGGACCTCGTGAAGACGAACGTCTACATCAAGGACATCGACCCGGAGAAGGTCCAGCAGGTCGGCCGGGCCCAGGCCAAGGTCCTGCGACTCGACCCTCCGCGCGCCGCTACGTGGGTCGGAGTGACGGGGCTGGTGTACCCGTCGCTGTTGATCGAGGTGGAGGCGACAGCGGTGGCGGAGGCTGAGTAGCCAGGACACAAGTCCCAGCGAAGTGCTCGATGCAAATCCAGCCTTCTGCTCGTGACCGCCGGACTAGTTCTGGTCGCCGCACGGAAACGCCTCGTTGTCACCCCTGGTGGACGCCGTGTCTCCCTGCCGGTTGCGGTGGGACCAAGTGCGTCCTTCGCTGTCCGTCACGTAGAGATTGAAGGCGAGGTCGGTCGCCGGCGCCACGTACACCCAGCGGTGGTTGTTGTGGGCGCAGCCGTTCAGCACCTTGATCAGCACCTCCGCGTTGTCGCGGCTGAAGAACCAGAGCAGGCCCGACTCGCCGGAAGCCCAGATGCCGGCCTTGGCTTCGCCGACGGCGCCCTCGGCCGTCTCGTAGCACATGCGGACGCTGTAGCCGCCGTCGAAAACGAGCGGCGTCGTCTCGGGGACGCAGTCGGTGTAACCCTCTCCGGTCGGCGGACCGTCGGGGTCGGGGTCGGGGTCGGGGTTCGGGTCGGGGTCCGGGTCGGGGTCCGGGTCGGAGTCGGAGTGGTCGACCGCCAAGCGAATGCCGTAGACACGTGGATCCGTGTCGGCCTCCCAAGCTTCGCACTCATCGTCTTCTTCGGGGCGAGACCGAAACGCCCGCCGTCCGCCCGAGCTGTCCTCGTCAACCGCAAGGAGCTTGGTGTTCGTGGGCGGGGTGCCGCGGAACAACGTAACGCCGACCCATACGTGGCCGGCGTTCAGTGATCTCCGCTCCTGGCTCAAAACATCACTGATCTCGATCTTGTGGCAGCGGTAGGTTCCGGCGTCATGGGGATACCACCCGACGAGGATAGAGCCGCCGCCCAAAAGGGCGGTTTCTGGCACGTTTCCGGCATCCGTGTAGAGCCTCAACAGCACATAAACTTCGCCGTCCTCGTCGTCCTGCGCCCTCGCCACGCACGCCACCGCGTACTCGACTGTCCCTGCTTTCGGCAGCCGGAACCGTTGGGCGAACTCCATCTCGTAGGGAAAGCGGCCCGTGGCTTTGTCGACGACGCGCACGAAGCGCTCAAAGTCATTGTCGTCGTATTGGTAGATCTCGGTGGCCGGTTGGCGCACGTCGCGGCCAGCCCAATGGCCGGAACCACGCGGCGGCCGCGCGCCATGACGCGTGTCAGCGTCCATGTGCTCGATGAGGCTTACGCGATCTGCCTTGACCTCCGCCGTCGATCCGTGCACAAGCACGTCGCGGAAGCACTGGGCGGCGATTGGTGCCGCGACGGCAAGTAGCGAAGCGAGGGTGACGAAACTGACTGCGAGCCTTGCGGACGGCATAGACAATCGCTCCTTGAGGTTCTGGATGCGGATCACCATGCAGCCATCATGGGCTGACAACAGCCTGCCATCATAGGCCCGCATCGCTTGCTGCGCAAGCGATGTACGCCGAATCCCGTCTCCCGCCCCACGCCGGCGCTCCGCGCGCCCTGGAACGGGATTCGCTAGCCCGCATCGCTTGCTGCGCAAGCGATGTACGCCGAATCCCGTCTCCCGCTCCACGCCGGCGCTCCGCGCGGGCGTGGAGCGGGAGACGGGATTCGAACCCGCGACCAACAGCTTGGAAGGCTGTGACTCTACCCCTGAGTTACTCCCGCACGCCCGCAAAGCGAAGAAGTGGTGGAGGCGGATGGATTCGAACCATCGTAGGGCTTTGCCCGACAGATTTACAGTCTGTTGCCTTTGACCGCTCGGCCACACCTCCGGCAACTTCCTCCGTGGAGCCGGCACCCGGATTCGAACCGAGGACCTACTGCTTACAAGGCAGTTGCTCTACCAACTGAGCTATGCCGGCCCTCGCGACGAAGCACTTAGGCACCATGGAGGCACCACGGCGACGCCGGAGTCTACGCCAGGCCCTCCGGCGTGACAAGACGCTGGCGCACCGCCTCGTAGAGCAGCGCTGCGGCCGCCGTGGACAGGTTGAGGGACTCGACGCGGCCGCGCATCGGCAAGCCGAGAAGGCCGTCGCAGAGGCTCCTTGTCCGGCGGCGCAGGCCGCGCGCCTCGCCGCCGATGCAAAGCACGATCGGGCCGCTCAGGTCGACCGTCCACGGCGCTTCACCGGTGGCGTCGGCGCCGTAGACCCAGAAACCGTCGGACTTGAGGCGCTCGATCTCCTGGCCGCTGTTCGTGATCCGCTCGACTTCGAGCCAATCGACCGCACCCGCGGCGGTTCCAGCGACCGCGGCAGAGAGCGGCGCCGCGCCGCGGTCACGGATCAGAACGCGGCCAACCCCAGCCCCCTCGCACACCCGCAGCAGTGCGCCCAGGTTCCGTGGATCCTGCACGTCCTCGACCAGCACCAGGAGTTGCGGGTCGGCAGCAGCAACCGGCGATCCACCGCGCCTTCGGGGCACAAGGAGCGCCGCGAAACCGCGCGCCGTCGCGTGGTCGAGTCCCGCCGCTTCGAGCCGCGCCCGCAGTTCGGCGGCGGTCACGCTCCGAACCGGCACGCGGTGTCTTGTGCACATGCTCTCGATCGTCCGCTGGCGCTCCCCCGCCGCCCGGGAGATGACGACTTCGGCGACTTCGTGCGGTTGGCTGCGGAGGATCTCGCGGACCGGCTGGAAGCCGAGTCGCCAGGCGGCGCTGGCGGCCGGCTCCGGAGTACCCTGGCGATCGCCTCGTCTGCTCACTCGCGCCGCCGCTCGATCAGCACGACGGCCTCGGCCGCCATGCCCTCACCTCGACCGAGGGGCCCCAGCCCTTCATGGGTCGTGGCCTTGAAGTTCATTCGCCCGGGGTCGAGCCTCAGCAGGCGCGCAACATGATCCTCGATCGCCGCGCGGTAGGGCGCCATCCTTGGCCGCTCGGCGATCAGCGTCACGTCGCAGTTCCGGACCTCGAACCCCTGCTCGCGGACCAGGTCGACGATCCGCCGCAACAGGTCTGAACTGTCGGCCCCGCGCCAGGCGTCGTCCGACGGGGGAAAGTGGACTCCAAGGTCACCGAGCCCGGCGGCCCCGAGCAGGGCGTCGCCGATCGCATGGAGCACCACGTCGGCATCGCTGTGACCGTCCAGACCGGCCTCGTGCGGAATCCTCTGGCCGCCAAGGATCAGGGGCCGCCCAGCGACTAGCCGGTGCACGTCGTAGCCGTGGCCGACCGCGGTCTCGACGACCGGCCGCGCTCCTTGCCGCGGGCGCAGCAGCGCCTCGATCGCGGCGCGATCCGAGAGATCGGTGAGTTTCGGATTCGGGTGGGACGCCTCAACAGCAACAATCGAACCCGGCTCGAACAGGCTGCTCTCGTCGCTCACCTCGATGTCCCGCGCGGCCGCCCGCTCGAGCGCAGCCGCCAGCTTCCCAGCCCGAAAGACCTGGGGCGTCTCGGCCCGAAAAAGACCCGCCCGATCGACCGTAGCGCCGAGCCGGCCCGACTCGACCGTCTTCAGGGTGTCGCTCACCGGGCGTCCGAGGACCGCGCCGGCCCTGCCACCCTCGGCCGCCGCCCGGACGACGGCTTCGAGGTCCGCCGCGCTCAGACAGGGGCGGGCGCCGTCGTGAACCGCAACCCAGTCGGAGGCATCCGCGGCGGTCGCCGCGAGCGCGGCCGCTACCGAATCCTGGCGGCGCCGGCCACCCTCCACCGTGACGACCGCAACTCCGGGCCGCGGTGCAACTTCCTCTGCCAGCATCTCCAGCGTCTCGTGGGCGCTCCCCGCCGGCGCCGCGACCACCACCCGGTCGATGACGGGGACGGCGACAAGCCGTTCGACCGTCCAGGCCAGGACCGGGCGGTCCAGGAGCAGGGAGAACTGCTTCGGCCGATCGCCGCCGAACCGCCTGCCCCTTCCGGCGGCCGGGACAATTGCGTGGACGGTCAAAGCAGGGCTCGAGGACGGGCTGCCCTAGACCTCGAGGATGTCCTTCTCCTTGTTCGCCAACGCCTGGTTCACCAGGCCCATGTAGTGGTCATGGAGCTTCTGCATCTCGTCGAACCCCCGGCGTTCGTCGTCCTGCGAGATCTCCTTGGCCCTCTCCATCTGCTTGAGGGAATCGTTGCCTTCGCGCCGGACGCCGCGCAAGGTATTGCGGAAGCGCTCGGCGATCTCGTGGGCGCGCTTCACCATCTCCTTGCGACGCTCCTCGGTGAGGGGAGGCACCGGGATCCGGACGATCCTGCCGTCGTTGGAGGGATTCAGCCCCAGATCGGCAACCAGGATCGCGCGCTCGATCGCGGCGATCTGGGTCGGATCGAACGGCTGCGCCACCAACAGCGTGGCGTCGGCGACGGACAGGCTCGCGAGCTGATTGAGTGGCGTCGGCGTGCCGTAGTACTCGACCGTCACCCCATCGAGCAGCGCCGTCGAGGCCCGACCGGTCCGTAGTGTCTTCAGCTCCTGGTGAAGGTGGTCGACGCCATCCTTCATCTTGAGCTCCATCTCCAAGAACAGCTCTTGCATATGACCCCCTGCCTCCGTGTACGGACCGCAACTCTAGCGCCGCGCCGGGTTCCGGCTCGACGCATGACGGTTCACGTGACCAGGGAACCGACCTTCTCGCCCAGAACCACCCGTCGGATGTTGCCCTCGACACCGAGGTCGAACACCGCAATCGGCAGGTCGTTCTCCCGGCACAGGCTGATCGCGGCCGCGTCCATGATGCCCAGGTTGCGCTCCAGTACCTCCTGATAGGTCACTTCGGGCAGGCGCTTCGCTCCGGCGTCCCGGCGCGGGTCGGCACTGTAGACGCCGTCGACCTGGGTTGCCTTGAGCAGAATCTCGGCCTGGACTTCGTTCGCACGGAGTGCGGCGGCCGTGTCCGTCGTCAGGTAGGGGTTGCCGGTACCGGCGCCGAAGATCACGACCCGGCCCTTCTCCAGGTGCCGGATCGCGCGGCGGCGAATGAAGGGCTCGGCCACGCTGCGCATCTCCAGCGCCGTCTGCACCCGGGTCGGAACACCGGTCTTTTCCAGCGCGTCCTGCATTGCCAGGCTGTTGATCACGGTCGCCAGCATGCCCATGTAGTCACCCGTGGCCCGCTCGACGCCGCGGTGACTCGCAGCCAAGCCACGGATCACGTTGCCGCCCCCGACCACGATGCCGATCTCCACGCCGAGTGCGAAGACATCCCGAATCTGAGTGGCGATCCCGCCGACAACGGCCTCGTCGATGCCGAACGGCTTGTCGCCCATCAGGGCTTCGCCCGACAGCTTGAGCAGGATGCGGCGGTAGGCCGGCTCGGCAGCGGCGGCTGTAGTCATCCGGCCATCAGGAGGGATCGGAAGCCGGTGAGACCGCCACAGCGACGGTCGAATCACCGCCGAGCTGGAACCTGGCGAAACGGCAGATGCGCATGTTCTCGCCCAGCTTAGCGATCGCCGCCTTGAGCACGTCCTCGACCTTCCGGTCGGCGTCCTTGACGAACGGCTGCTCCAGGAGGCAGTTCTCGGCGAAGAACTTCGACATCCGGCCCTCGACGATGCGCTCGACGATGTGGTCAGGCTTGCCCGACTCGAGCGCCTGCTCGCGGTGAATCCTCTTCTCCCGTTCGAGGACGTCCGCGGTCACCTCGTCGCGACCGATGAAACGGGGCTGGCTGGCGGCCACCTGAAGCGAAAGACCGTGCGCCAACTGCCTAAAGTCGTCCGTGCGAGCGACAAAGTCCGTCTCGCAGTTGATCTCGAGCAACACGCCGATCTTGCCGCCGGCGTGGATGTAGGAGACCACGAGACCGTCGCTGGTGGCGCGACCGGCCTTCTTGGCGGCGGAGGCCAACCCCTTCTTGCGCAGCGTGTCGATCGCCGCTTCCACGTCACCGCCGGTCTCGACCAGGGCCTTCTTGCAGTCCATCATGCCCGCGCCGGTCCGCTCGCGGAGCTCCTTGACCATTGCGGCTGTCACTGGTTTGCTCATCGCTTCCTTCTCCCTACGGGGCTTGACCCGCCCCTGACTGGAACTTCACTGAATCTCGCTCGCCGGACGAAGAACCGTCGGCGCCTCACCACGAAACTGCCTGCTGGCTTACGCGCTGCCGCTGGCCGCGGCAGGCTCCGCCACATCGGCTGCCGGCTCGGCGGACTCGGCCTGCCCTTCCGGGTCCGGGGCTTCAGCAGGATCCGGGACTTCAACCGGCTCCGGGGCTTCAACCGGCTCCGGGGCTTCGCCGTCAGCCTCAACGGCTGCCTCGGGTTCAGCTTCCGCCGCGCCTTCCGGCTCGTCGCCCTTACTCCAGGCGGCGGAGCCCTCGATGTACGAGTCGGCAATGCGGCCGGCAAACAACCGGATCGTCCGGATGGCATCGTCGTTGCCAGGAATCACGTGATCCACAAGCTCCGGGTCGCAGTTCGTGTCGACGATGGCCACGACCGGGATGTTCAACTTGTTCGCCTCGGCGATCGCAATGTGCTCGCGCCGCGGATCGACGACGAAGAGTGCGTCCGGCAACCGTTCCATGTTCCGGATCCCATCGAGGTTGCGGACCATCTTTTCCCGGTCACGGTCCAGTCGGAGACGTTCCTTCTTGGTCAGCAAGCTTTCCTCGTCGGCGAGCTTCTTCTCCGTATCATGGAGGCGCTCGACCGAGGCGCGGATGGTGACGAAGTTGGTCAGCGTACCGCCAAGCCAGCGATGGGTGACGTAGAACTGACCGCAGCGCCGCGCCTCTTCCTCTATCGCCTGCTGCGCCTGACGCTTGGTGCCGACGAACAGCAGCCGGCGGCCCATGCGAGCCATGTGCTCGACATAGTCCGCCGCCTCGCGGAAGCGCAGCAGGGTCTGCTGAAGATCAATGATGTAGATGCCGTTACGGCGTCCGAAAATGAAACCGCGCATCTTCGGATTCCAGCGTCTGGTCTGATGGCCGAAGTGGACACCCGCCTCCAGCATCTCCTTCATCGTGACGTGAGCCAAGAACCTGTCTCCACTACCTCTTACTGAATTGGAAGCGCGCACGTGCACCCTTCTGACCGTACTTCTTGCGTTCCTTGCGTCGCGGATCCCGGGTCATGAACCCGGCCGCCTTGAGCGGTTCGCGGAAGGTTGGCTCAAAGTTCACCAGCGCACGCGAGAGGCCGTGCCGTATGGCGCCGGCCTGGCCGGAACTGCCGCCGCCGCAGACGGTGGCCCACATGTCGACCTCGCCTTCCTTCTCGACCACCTGCAGAGGCTGGTGGACGATCATCTTCAGCACTTCGCTGTTGAAGTAGTCGTCCATCCCCATGCCGTTGACCGTCATCTTGCCGCTACCGGCGCGCAGGAACACGCGCGCCGTGGCCGTCTTGCGGCGGCCGGTCCCGTAAGTCGCTTCCGTCAACTCGGACTCCCTTCGATTCCCATCGGTTCCGGCTGCTGCGCCACGTGCGGATGTTCCGCGCCGGCATAGACCTTGAGCTTCCGCAGTTGGCGGCGGCCCAGGCGGTTCTTGGGCAGCATGCCCCGTACCGCCAGCTCGACGAGCCTGATCGGCCGGCGGCCACGCAGACGGCCCGCGGTCTCCGACTTGAGCTTGCCTGGCTGTCCGCTATGGCGATAGTAGATCTTCTTGTCGTCCTTGCCGCCGGTGAGAACCGCCTTCTCGGCGTTGACGACCACCACGAAGTCGCCGACATCGATGTGGCGAGCGTAGGTGGGCTTGTCCTTGCCCGTCAGGATGCGCGCCACTCGCGTGGCCAGACGTCCAAGAGTCGCGCCCTCGGCATCCACCACATACCAACGACGCTCGATCTCCCCCACCTTGGGGCTGTAGGTCGGGTTGGCCGTCCTTGCTCTGGCTATTGCAGTCATCGTATTCCTACCCTGGCCGGCCGGCCCTTACCCACCGGAGTGCCGGCACTCCGTTGCGCGCAGACTGCCGAAGGAGCAGACATACTCCTACCGAACCTCCTCGCGCAGAGGAACGGGGATCGTAGAGTCCCAACCAGGGCTTGTCAAGACGAGCGACGGTCCCATCGCCTGTCGCGGCGGCGTATTCTCACCCCCACGATGACTGCTCTACGCGTCGGACTGACAGGCGGCATCGCCAGCGGCAAGTCGACGGTGGGCGCCATGCTCGCCGATCTGGGCTGCGTCGTCACGGACGCCGACGCCCTCGTCGCCGACCTGTACCGGCCGGGCGAGCCGGGCGCACAGGCCGTCGCCGACCTCTTCGGCTCCGAGATGCTGAAGGCGGACGGCTCGGTCGACAAGGAGGCACTGGGACGTTCAGTGTTCGCGGACGCGGCGAGCCGCAGGCGTCTGGAGCAGGCGATCCATCCGTTGGTCGGACGCCGCTACCTGGAGATCCTCGAGTCCGCCGGCGACGGCGCGCTCGTCGTCTTCGAGGTCCCGCTACTGGCCGAGACCGGCGGTCGTGGACGATACGACGCCGTGATCACCGTCGAAGCGCCAAGCGAAGTCCGCCTCGACCGCGCGGTCAAGCGGGGCCTCGACCGAGACCAGGCACAAGCGCGCATGGAAGCCCAGGCCCGCACCGAGGACCGCCGCGCCGCGGCCGACCATGTGATCGAGAACGACGGCGGCCTGGACCAGTTGCGGGCCCAGGTCGAGACTGTCCTTTCAGCCTTGAGGTGGCAGGCCCGGCTCCCTTAGAGCCGCGGATCGGTACCGAGCGCCCGCAGGAACTCGCGCCAGGCGCGGCCGCGGTGGCCGATCCGGTCCTTGACCTCGTCGCCGAGTTCGGCGTAGGTCCGCTCGAGTCCGTCGGGTTCGAACACCGGATCCCAGCCGAAGCCACCCACGCCTCGCGGCGGCAGCACCAGCCTGCCGGCGGTCGAGCCCTCGGCGATCACCTCCCGGTCACCGTCCAGGAGCATGAGGGCGCACCGGGCCACGACGCCCGGGTCGCCGGCGCGAATCGCGACCTGCGCAATGCCTTCGTCGCCGACCGCCTCCAGCATCCACTTCACCAACGGACCCGGGAAGCCGTTCATGCAGGCGAGTTCCAGACCGGTCTCCTCGACGACGACCGGCCGCTCAAGCCGCTGCCAAGCGGCCTCGGCCTTGAACCGCAGCACCTCGATCAGGTCGCCCGACTGAATCTCCGGCAGGTCGATCGCCGCCGTCTCCAGCCGGTGGCCGACGATCCGCTCCGCCTCGCGCCGCTTGTTCGCGTTGCCGGTGACCAGCACCCACGGTCGCTCGCCCCCTCTCCCGCCGCTCACCTGTCCGCACCTGGAACCGAGAGAGCCAAGACGCGGGCAGTGTAGCCCGCCAGATGCGGAACGACTCGACCCGCCCCGGGCGCGAAACGCGCCGATAGACGCCCGGATGTCTGCCATACTCTCCGGCTTTTCTCGCGACACGACAGCCTACGTGCGCGAATCCGGCCTTAGGGAAGGAGGCCTCACATGCCTGAACACCTGATCTCGATCGCCGACCTCGAGGACGGTCAACTCGAGTCGATTCTCGAGCTGGCACTGCAGCTCGAATCCAGGCCCCAGTCACACCGCGACACGCTCAGGGGCAAGTCGATCGGTCTCTACTTCGAGATGGCGTCCACTCGAACCCGGGTCAGCTTCGAGGCGGGGATGGCCCAACTCGGTGGCCAGGCGATCTTCCTCTCCAACCACGACCTGCAGATCGGCCGCGGCGAGACGATCGCCGACACCGCCCGCGTCCTGTCGCGTTACGTGGACCTCCTGATGCTCCGCACCTTCGAGCACAGCACCGTGGTCGAGACCGCCCGGCACGCCACAGTGCCCGTGATCAACGGGCTGACCGACGAACTGCACCCATGCCAGGCGCTCGCCGACCTGATGACCGTCCGCCAGGAGTTCGGCGACCTGCGTGGCCGCCGGATCGCCTACATCGGCGACGGCAACAACGTCGCGCACTCCCTGATGATCGCCTGCGCCCGCGCCGGGATCGACTTCTCCATCGCCTCGCCTCCGGGTTACGAAGTCGCGAACAAGTATCTCGACCTCGCACGCCAATTCGCCGCCGATACCGGCGCCGGGATCAAGACCGGCGCCGACCCACAGGCCGCCGCCGCCGGCGCGGACGCCGTCTACAGCGATGTCTGGACCTCGATGGGCCAGGAGCAGGAGCAAGAGCAGCGCCTCGCCGACTTCGCGGGCTATACCGTCGACGACGACCTGATGGCCCGGGCCAAGGGCGACGCGATCTACCTCCACTGCCTGCCCTGCCACCGGGGCGAGGAGGTCACCGCATCGGTGGTCGACGGCCCCCAGAGCCGCGTCTTCGACCAGGCCGAGAACCGCATGCACACCCAGAAGGCCGTCATGCTGCGCCTCCTCGACCGCGCTTAGGCGGTGGAGCACCTGCCGGTGGAGCACACCCGCCGGCCGGGGGTCGTGCGCGACTGAACCGACGGCCGGGGTGGGTGGGCGGCGATCAGCGCAGGACGATCGCGGCGATGCCGGCTTTCTCCAGCTTCTTCCGCACGAGGTCGGCGGCCTTCCGGCGCCGACGGTCGATCTGGACCCGGTACCAGCCTCCTTCTTCGCGGATCCGGACCTTGTCCAGGCCGAGCTCGCGGCGAAGGCGACGAGCCAGATCGGCGGCCCCGCTGCGCTCCCTGAACGCGCCGGCCTGGATCGTGAAGCCGGAGCGCTCGGCCCGGCCGGTCGGGGACGCGGCCTTGGGCGCCGTCTTGCGCACGGCCTTTGCGCGGGAGTTCTTCGGCGGGCGTCCGTTCGCCGAGTAGGAGATCGGCAGGTTGCGGCCTTCGGGCGCCGTCTGAACGACGCGGATTCGCACCCTGGCGAGGCCGGCGCCGAACAGGTCGAGTTCCCGCGCCGCGCCCAGGGAGAGATCGATGATCCGGCCCTTGACGAAGGGGCCGCGATCGTTGATCGGAACCCGCAGCTTCCGCCCGTTGTCCTGGTTCTCGACTTCCACGACGGTACCGAAGGGCAGTTGTTTATGGGCCGCGGAGATCCGGTTCATGTCGTAGATCTCGCCGCTTGCTGTGGCCCGGCCGTGGAATTGCGCGCCGTACCAGGACGCCAGTCCTTTCTGCGTGGTCCCGCGGCGAGGGGTCTGGAGAGCGGAGGTCGAAGCGCAGCCGACCGAGAACAGGACGGCGAGAAGTGCGGCCAGAGACCGCGTCCGGCTCACACCCTCGGCGCCTCGAACGCCGCGGCACGGTGCCGCGCCAGCGCCGGTTCGACAGCCTCAGCCAGGAAGTCGTCGACCTGCTGAGCCGAGCGGCCGGTGAAGGAGTCCGCGTCGACCAGGGACTCGAGTTCGTCGCGTCCGAGCCCGAACGACGGATCGCCCGCAATCAGGTCGATCAGGGGATTCGGCTCCCCCGCGGAGACCCGCGCGTAGGCCTCGAGACTGTGCCGGCGGATGCGCTCGTGCAGTTCCTGCCGGTCGCCGCCGCGCAGGGACGCCTCCATCAGGAAGGTCTCGGTGGCCATGAACGGAAGCTCGCGCCTGACCCGGGCCGCGGTGGCCGCTTCGTTCACCCGCAGTCCCTGGGCGATGTTCGCGGCCAGCAGCAGCACGGCATCGACGGTCAGGAAGCAGTCGGTCAGCACCAGGCGCCGGTTCGCCGAGTCGTCGAGACTGCGCTCGAGCCATTGGGTGCCGGCGTTCAGCGCCCCGTGCAGGGAGTCGCTCATGACCCGCCGCGACAGCGAGCACATGCGCTCGGCGCGCACCGGGTTGCGCTTGTAGGCCATCGCCGAGGAACCGACCTGGTTCTCGTCAAAGGGCTCGGACAGTTCACCGACGCCCTGCAGCAGCCGCAGGTCGCTACCGAACTTGTGGCAGCTTTCCGCGGCTCCGGACAGCGTGTGCAGAACCTGGCTGTCCTGCTTGCGCGGGTAGGTCTGGCCCGTGATCGGCCAACTCGACTCGAAGCCCAGCGCCGAGGCCACCCGGGCGTCGAGTTCGCGGACCTTGCCGTGGTCGCCTCCAAACAGAGTCAGGAAGGAGGCCTGCGTGCCCGTAGTGCCCTTGGCGCCCCGGCAGCGCAGCCGATCGCGGCGGCCGGCCACTTCCTCGAGGTCGGTCAGGAAGTCTTGCAGCCAGAGGCAGGCGCGCTTGCCCAGCGTCGTCAACTGGGCAGGCTGGAAGTGGGTGTAGGCGAGCGCGGTGGTGCCGCGTTCCCTGCGGGCGAAGGTGGCCAGCTCGGCGACTGTGGCCGCCAGCCTGCCCGCGACCAGGTCGAGGGCCTCCCGGATGATCAGCACGTCGGTGTTGTCGGTGATGAACGCGGACGTCGCGCCCAGGTGCAGAATGCTGCCGGCGTCGGCGCTGACTTCAGCGAAGTGGCGCAGGTGGGCCACCACATCGTGGCGCGTTTCGCGTTCCAGCTTCGCGACCCGCTCGAGGTCGAGATCGTCCGCGTGCTCGCGCAGGACGTCAAGCTGCCGCTCGCTGATCGGCAGCCCCAGGGCAGCCTGGTTCTCTGCCAGGCAGATCCACATCCGCCGCCAGGTCCGGAAGCGGTGCCGGCCCGAAAACAGCCGCGCCATCTCAGCACTGGCATAGCGCTCGTGAAGCGGATTCTGCGGCGCCTCCCTGGCTTCGGCCATGGGCGAAGTCTACCAGCGCAAATTGTTGCCAAACTTGCGCTTATGCCGAACGTCGGGCGCCCACCCGCCTGCTCCGGGGCCGGAGGGGAGGGTCCCTGGCGCCGCTCGCGCTCCCGTGAGGCTATGGAGAAGTTGGTGCTCACGGTTCCCGCTCACGCGGCCGTCAGTTCGCTCGCCGACGCCGTCCAGCCGGCGCCAGGGGCATGGGGGGTGCGTCCGACCCGCGGGTGTGCTCGGCTCAGGTCAGGAGAGGTCGACCAGGTCGACCGAGATCGATTCGTCCAGGGCCAGCAGGGCGGCCATGCACGCGTCGTTCGGGGTCTCGTCGAGACGCAGGACGGCCAGGGCGTGGGCGCCCGGCTCACGGGCCAGGTGGATGTCGGCGATGTTGATGTCGTCGTCGCCGAGCAGCGTGCCGAGCCGGCCCACGAACCCGGGGACATCTTCGTTGCGGATGATGAGCAGAAGGCCCTGGGGTTTGAACTCCAACCGGAAGCCCGCGAACGAGACGACCCGCAGGTCCCCCCGGCGGTAGACGGTTCCGGCGACCTGAATGCTGCCCCCTTCGGCGTTCCTGGCCTCGACCCGCACCAGGTGAGCGTACGTGGCCTGGTCGCTGTGGGTGGCCTGCACGAGTTCGATGCGGCGGTCCGCAGCCGTGCGCTCGGCATTCACGTAGTTCACCGCCTCGCCGCAGGACGGCGTCAGTGCACCCTTGAGCGCGGCCACCGCGGCCGATTTCCTCAGATCGTCGTCGATGCCCCACAGGTCCACCTGGATACGCTGCAGGCTGCCGCCGAGCGCAACCGCGGCCAGCCGGCCGAGTTGCTCGCCCAACCGCAGGAACGGTTCGCCGCGAGAACCCGAGGATCGGAACGGCAGATTCACCGCCGATACCGCGAGCGAGCCCCGAAGCGCGGCGAGCACCATGCGGGCCGTCTCGGTGGCGATGCGCTCCTGCGCCTCGGTCGTCTGGGCGCCGATGTGGGGCGTCGCCACCACGTTCGGGTGGGCAGCGAGCCGGTAGTCCGTCGGTGGTTCCTCCGGGAACACGTCCAGACCCGCGCCGGCGAGCTTGCCGGACTCGAGCGCCGCGAGCAGCGCCTCTCCGTCGACCACTCCGCCGCGCCCGACGTTGATCACGGCCGCGCCGTCCTTCATCAGGGCAATGCGCGATTCATCGAGCATGTTCCTGGTCTGGTCCGTAAGCGGCGTGTGGAAGGTGATGAAGTCGGACCGGGCGAGCAGATCACGCAGAGCCACCAGCTCGACATCGAGTCGCCGCGCGACCTCCGCCTGCAGGAAGGGGTCGTAGGCGAGCACTTCCATCTCGAAGGCCCGGGCCCGGGTGGCCACCCGCCGACCGATCTGACCGAAGCCGATCACGCCGAGCACCTTGCCTTGCAGCTCGCTGCCCACGTGGCTCTTGCGTTCCCAGCGCTCCGCCTTGAGCGACGCGTCGGCGGACGGAATCCGCCGCGCCAGCGCCAGCAGCAGGGCGAATGTGTGCTCGGTGGCCGAAAGCGAGTTGGCGGTCGGCGCGTTGATCACCAGCACGCCGCGCTGCGTAGCCGCTGCTATGTCGATGTTGTCGACGCCCACCCCGGCACGGCCCACCACCTTGAGACGGTCGCCGCCCTCCAGAACCTCGCGGGTGATCTGGGTTCCGCTGCGCACGATGACCGCGTCGTAGTTCGCGATCAACAAGGCGAGCCGTGGACGATCCTCGTCTCGAAGCTCGTCCACTTCCGCGCTCTCGCGCAGCAACTCGACGCCTGCCGGCGCCAGGGAATCGGCAATCAGGATCCGCGGCATCGGCTGCACCTCGGTTCAGACTCGGGTCGGCTGGACTGGGCTGAGAGACGGTCGGACCTGAAGCGACCGGCACGGCGGATTGTGGCAGTGCTTCAGGAGTACAGCAAGACCGATTCGCGCTCGGCGCGAAACTCGTTCTCGTCGTCGCGCCAACTCGCGTACCAGCGTTCGAGCGCGTCCGGCGAATCGAGGCCGAGCCGGAAGCAATCGGTACCGGCGAGCAGGTCGACCGCCGGCGTGTCCGACACGAACTCGTAGGGCTCGGCGCGCCAGTCGAAGGCCGGCCCCAGGACATCGCGAAAGGCAAGCAGCAGCTCGAACCCGAGGCGTACCGGCTGAAGGGCCCCGGCGTCCAGGACCCGGAGTTCCACGCCGGCACAGACTGCCCCCGCGTGCTTCTGAAACTGGGGCCTGAACATGGCGGGGACGACCGAGACTCCGGTCAGTCCGGCGGCGCCAAGGCGTGCCAGGCAGCAACCGGCGAGTGCGGGCGCGTCGGCGCCGGGCATCCCGAGAAGCTGAAACGGGCGCGTCGTGCCACGACCCTCGGACACGGTGGTCGCTTCGAACAGGCACAGGCCCGGGTAGATGGCGGCGGTGTCCGGCGTCGGCATGTTCGGCGATGGAGCCGTCCACGGCCGGCCCATGTCCTGCCAGGTCTGCTCGCGCCGCCAACCCTCGACCTCGAAGACGGCGAGCGAAGCGGTGTCCCAGCCGCGGCGGCGCGCCTCCAGCAGGACGATCTCCGCCAGCGTCAACCCGTGACGCTGCGGCACGCGAAAGGCGCCCACGAAGGAGGCGTAGTCCAGGTCCAGCAGGTTGCCCTCCACCTCCCGCCCGCCCAGGGGGTTCGGCCGGTCGAGGATCCAGACCTCACAGCCCGCGGCGAGCGCGGCCTCGGCCGCCCACACGGCGGTGGCGGCGAAGGTGTAGTACCGCGCGCCCACATCCTGGAGATCGATCACCAGCAGGTCGCAGCCATCGAAGACGCCCGGCTGGGGGCACAGGCTGGAGGCATCGTCGCCGTAGAGGGAGATCACCGGCGAGCCCGTCCACGGATCCCTCTCGTCGCGCGAGGCGACCATGTCCTGCTCGACGCCGTAGAAGCCGTGCTCCGGTCCCAACAGAGCCGCCGCCGGCTGCGCCGCTGCCAAAGCCAGGTGTGCGTGGACGCCGTCGCGACTCAGCGACGCCTGGTGGCACAGAAGCGCGTAGCGACGGCCCTTCAGACGTTCGGCGTCGTCGAGCAGTCGGTCAAGACCGGAACGGATCGCCACAGTCCGCTAGTGTCCTCTCCGCGACCCAGCTAGATACGGCAAGGCAAGCCCGAGACAGGACACCTAGCGGTCGCGGCGGTACTCGCCGCTTCGACCGCCGCTCTTTGCCTCCAGCAGCAGATCGGTGATCACGGCGCCGCGTTCGACCGACTTGACCATGTCGTAGAGCGCGAGCGATGCCGCCGCGCACGCGGTGAGGGCCTCCATCTCGGCGCCGGTGCGGGCGGTGACCACCACGCGGCTTCGGATCTTCACTCCGCCCTCGGCTGGTTCGATCTCGACCTCCACCTGGTCCAGGGGCAACGGATGCGCAAGCGGCACCCAGGTTGCCGTGCTCTTGGCTGCCTGCACGCCGGCCACCCGGGCCACAGTGAGGGCGTCGCCCTTGGGCAGCGTCTGCAGACGCTCGACGGTATCGCCGGACAGCAGCACCCGGCAGGAGGCCTCGGCCACACGCCGGGTCACGTCCTTGGAGGAGACATCGACCATGGCCGCGCGCCCGCGACGGTCGAGGTGGCTGAAGGACGAGTCGGAGCCCATGACGGCGATTCGGGACGCGACAACCGGCGACCCGCACAGGCGGCTAACCTACCGCACGATGCGCCTCGCCATCGTCATGCCCGTGCTCGAGGAAGAGGGCACGGTGCAGGCGGCGGTCGCCGCCGCCCGCGACCACTGCGACGATCTGATCGTCGTCGACGGAGGCAGCCGCGATCGCACGGTCGAACTGGCGCGGCGAGCCGGCGCCACGGTGGCGACCGCGCCGCGACCGGGGCGGGGTCTGCAACTGCGCACCGGCGCTGCCCTGGCGCTCGACGCCGGCGCCGAAGTGCTGCTGTTCCTCCACGCCGACACACGCCTCCCCGTCTCGGCTCGACCCGCGATAGAACAAGCGGTCAACAGCAAGGCCGTCGGCGGCGGTTTCCTGGTCGACTTCGAAGCGGCGCCGCCGCTCCTGCGCCTGGGCCGCAGCCTGGTCGATCTCCGCACAAAACGGCTGCGTATGCCGCTCGGCGACCAGGCGCAATTCGCCACCGCGGCGGCCTACGCCGATTGCGGCGGCTTCGCCGACCTTCCGATCCTCGAAGACCTGGACTTCATCCGGCGCCTCCGCCGGCGAGGATCGATCTCGATCGTCTCCCAGCGCGCTACCACTTCGTCACGCCGATTCGTCGAACGCGGGGTCGTTCGGACGGTGGCGACGAATTGGCTGATCTGGCTGCTCTTCGCAGCCGGCGTCAAGCCCGCGCGTCTCGCGAGCCTCTACGCCCTGGTGCGCTGACGCCCATAGTGCCCGTGCGGCCACGGCCGCACGGGGTCACGCACTTGTCTTTCGCCTCGGCGGCCAGTTGGCCGCCTGGTGCGCTGACGCCCATAGTGCCCGTGCGGCCACGGCCGCACGGGGTCACGCACTTGTATTCGCCTCGGCGGCCAGTTGGCCGCCAAGGCGAATACAAGTGCTTAGTTCAGGGCGTCCTTGAGCGGACGGCTGACCTTGAAACGAACGCCGTTGCTCGCGGAAATCTGGATCGACTCGCCGGTCTTCGGGTTGCGGCCCATGCGGCCGGCGCGGTGCGAAACCGAGAAACTCCCCAGGCCCGGCAGCTGCACACGATCACCGTCCTGCAGGTGGCTGGAGATGCTGTCGATCAGGGACTGGACGGCATCCGCCGCCTGTTTCTTGCTTAGACCCGCGCCATCGGCTACGGCTTCTACGATGTCTGCCTTTCCGGCCATCTAGTGTGCTCCTTAGAGTCTTTGTTGTGAACTCTGTGAATCGGGCCGTCAACCGTCGTCAAGTGTTCAAGCCGGGGCACGGTACGTGAATCGGCCGGCACTTGGCATCTGGCGTTCGGACTCCTCTTCCGGTATGCTTGGGAGTTTTTTCGACCAACTCCAAAACACCCACTAAATCTAGGCCAGAACAGCCCTCCTTGTCAACGCCGACTTGGACTTACGGCTGCGTTGCGTCTCACCGCGCGACCAGGACGCCGCCTGCCGGATTGCGTCAGAGCTCCAAGAGAACCCGGAAGGTCGGCTTCAGTCGGAGGTCCGCTCGAGCACCTGCACCGTGAAGCCGTCATGATCGTCGGCCGGCAGGAGACGCCACACGCCGAGTCCTGCGACGTGCTCCACCTCGGGCCGGCGAAGATCGCCCGCAAGATTCCGCCGACGAAAATCGGTCCGGGACTCCAGGAAAGCCGCGGCCACGGCCTCGTTCTCCTCCGGCTCGATAGAACAGGTGATGACCACGAGCAGGCCCCCTGGGCGGACACATTCGGACGCGCCCCGAACCATGGCCAGACCCTCCGCCGAGAGCCGCTCGATCTCACCGGCGCTGATCCGCCACTTCAGTTCGGGATGTTTGCGCAACGTGCCGGTTCCGCTGCAAGGCAGGTCGACGACGACCCGGTCGAAGACGGGCCCGAAGGGAAGGGCAACGCTGTCCGCAGCCAGAAGCCGGGGCCGAAGCTGGAGGCGCGCGGCATTCCGGCTCATGGTGACCAGGCGCCGCAGGGACTGGTCCGCGGCAATGCTGCGAATGTCCGGCTGCTCGGCCAGCAGCGCGAACGTCTTGCCCCCGGGCGCCGCGGCCACGTCCAGCACGCTCTCGCCGGGCTCGGGCGGCGGCACGATCGCCGCCAACTGACTTGCCTCGTCCTGCACGTAGAAGCCGCCCTGCCGGTAGGCGTCCGAAGTCAGCGGATTCCCCCACCGGACCGTCACACAGTGCGGCGCCAGGACCGACGGCTCGACTCCGACATCATCGTCGATCAACTGCTCCGCCAGCGGGGCGCGGCCGCCTCGATCACGGAATGCCAGCAGGTGCAACGGCTTGGGACGGTTGTTTGCGCCAAGCAGGGCGATCGTTCGCTCCTCGCCGTAGGTGCTCAGCCAACGCTCGACCAGCAGGTCCGGGTGGGAGTAGCGGATTCCCAATCGCGTCGTCCGGTCGGCGGAATCGGCCAGCCAGTCGTCGCGGCGCGGTGATCGGGCAATCCGTCGAAGCACGCCATTGACAAAGCTGGCGCCGCCCGCGTGGGTGCGGCTTCCGGCCAGCTCGACTGCCTCGTTGACCGCCGCATGGGCCGGTACGCGGTCGAGAAAGAAGAGCTGATAGGCGCCGATCCGGAGCGGCGCCAGCAGGGCCCGCTGAATTCGGTCCAGCGGCCGCTGCGAGGCGGCGACCAGGACATGGTCGATGAAGCGCAGCCAACGCAGCGTCCCGAGCACGAGTTCCCGCAGCAACCCGTGGTCGCGCGGGTCGCAGCGCTCGAGCGCGCCGTCGAGGAACCTCGACACGGGCGCCTTCGAATCCAGAGTCCGCTCGAGCACGAAGGCCGCCGATTCCCGGACCTTGGCGTGTGCCGTCATCGCCGTGTCCCGCCGGCGCCGACCGCCGCGGGACTCCAGATTCCGGATGGCCCGCCGACGAGTCACTCCGCCGTTCCGAAGCGCTCGCCCACAACGAGACGCAGCCCGTTCGCCAGATCGAGGCCACTGACCTGCCGGCCGCCCGGCCGCTGCACCCGGCGGAGCGCCAGCGCCGACGAGCCGCCGCACCGGACCACCGGCACCCGTCCGATTCCCTCTACGTTCCGGCAGCCGAGGAAAGCGCCAGGTCGATCCAGGTCGGCCCGGCCATCGACACCGGCACACGATGCCAGCGGCCGCGACGCGACGATCCGTACCGCCTCGCCGCGAAGCGAGCTCCGGGACCCCGGCCACGGCTCGTAGGCGCGCACCCGCCAGGCGATCTCTCTCGACTCCCGGCGCCAGTCCACGATGCCGTCCTCCGAACGCAGCATCGGGGCATAGGTCGCCGCCGCGTCGCACTGGGGCCGCGGCTCGACGGCTCCGGCTTCCAACGCCTCGAGCGTGCGGACGAGAAGTCGGGCGCCGATCGCGGCCAGCCGCGGCGACAACTCGCCGGCGGTCTCGTCCACGCCGATCGGCGCCTCTTCCTGAAGCAGGATCGGTCCGCTGTCCAGGCCTTCCTCCATGACCATCGTCGTCACACCGGTCTTCCGCTCTCCGGCCGCTATCGCGGCCTGAATCGGTGAAGCGCCACGACAGGCCGGCAGCAGCGACGCATGAATGTTCACACAACCGCCCGCCGGCAATTCGAGCAGGGCGCGCGGGAAGATGCGACCGTACGCCGCAACCACGGCGAGGTCCAGCTCCAGGGCACGAAGCCTGCCGAGGAAGTCGGCGCCGCGCACGCCCGTCGGCTGCAGCAGGTCGACGCCCCGGTCGAGAGCCCAGCAGGCCACGGGCGGCTGGGCCAGACGGCCGCCCCGACCCGCCCGGCGCGCCGGCTGGCTGACGACGAGGAGCGGCCGGCGGCCGGCCGCCTCCAGGGCACCCAGCGTCGGAACCGCGAACTCGGGCGTGCCGAAGAAAGCGATGCGGTTGAGTCTTCGCTGCGCGGACACAATGCCCGGGAGACTACGCGACCCGCCGGCCAGGGCGCCCCCGTTCCCGGCGGACAGCGCCGCTACTCGAAAGCAATCTGCGACTGCTCGATCTCTTCGAAGAAGTCCGGCGGCACCAGGACGTCGCGCGGCTTGCTGCCCTGCGCCGGCCCCAGGATTCCGTCCTGCTCCATGAGGTCGACCAGGCGGGAGGCACGCGAAAAGCCGACCCTCATGCGACGCTGAAGGAAACTCGCCGATCCCATCCGTTCCGAGACCACCAGCCGCGTGGCCTCGTCGTAGAGCGCGTCTCCGCCTCCGTGCTCACCTCCGGCAGCAGAGCGATCTTCCGGCGGCGGTTCCAGCACCGCCGGATCCAGATTGGGCTGGCCCTGGCGCTTGAGCCAGCGAACCAGCGCGGCCGTCTCCTGCTCGGTGACGTAGGCGCCGTGCAGGCGGATCGTGCGGCCGCTGCCGGGCGGCATGAACAGCATGTCGCCCTTGCCCAGCAGCTTCTCCGCTCCGACCTGATCGAGGATCGTGCGCGAGTCGTGTCGCGTGGCGGCCGCGTACGAGATCCGGCACGGGAAGTTCGCCTTGATCGTGCCGGTCAGCACGTCGACCGACGGGCGCTGGGTGGCGACGATCAGATGGATCCCGACGGCCCGGGCCATTTGCGCGAGCCGGGCGATCGAGGTCTCGACCTCGGACGAGGCCACCATCATCAGGTCGGCCAGCTCGTCGATCACAATCACGTAGAACGGGAGAGGTTCGAAGTCGCGCGGCCCCACCCCTTCGTCCGCCTCTTCGTCCCGGAGTCGCAGGCGCCGGGCCACCTCCGGATCCGCGATCGCCTGGTTGTAGAAGGCGATCGATCGGACATGCACCTCCGCCAGCAACCGGTAGCGGCGCTCCATCTCCGCCACCGCCCAGCGGAGAGCGTTCGCAGCCTGCTTCGGCTCCACCACGACCGCGGTCTTGAGGTGCGGAATGTCCGCATAGACCCCCAGTTCGATCCGCTTCGGATCGATCAGGATGAACTGGACCTGATCGCTTCGCGCCTTGTACAGAATCGAAGTCAGCATCCCCTGCAGACCGACGCTCTTGCCGGCGCCGGTGGCGCCCGCAACCAGCAGGTGCGGCATCTTCGTCAGATCGGCGTAGAACGGCTCGCCGCGCAGAGTCCGCCCCAACGCCATGGTCAGAGGCGACTCGTTCGCCCGGAACTCGGGGGCATCCAGCAGGCGACCCAGCGGGATGACCGTTCGCCGCGCATTCGGCACTTCGATGCCAAGCGTGGAGCGGCCTTGCATGCGATCGATCCGGATCGCTTCCGCCTTCAACGAGAGCGCCAAGTCGTCCTGAAGATTGATGATCTGGGCGACCTTGATCCCCGGCGCCGGCAGGAACTCGAAGACCGTGATCACCGGGCCGGGGCTGATCCCCTCGATCGTCCCCTCGACACCGAACTCCGCACAGCGGGCACAGATCAGCTCGCCGAGCTCGCGGACCTCATCCTCGTTGACTTCCGAGTCGACTTCCTCGCAGTACAGCAGATCGATCGGCGGCAGCTCGGGGCTATCGGCTGTCTGTGCGCCCGTGCCGTTGCTCGGCTTGGCCGCCAAGGATGCAGGCGGATGCACCTGCGGCGCCGCCACCCCAGGAGCCGACTCCTCCGACCGTGCTGGCTCCGGAAGCGCCTTGCGGAGCCTGAGTTCTTGATGCGGCGAGTCGGCGACAGGCGTGGCGGTGGCCGTTTTCGCACGTCCGCCGGCCTTCTTCGCCCTGGCAATCTTCGGCCCGCGCCTCAGTTTCCCCGCAAGGAGAACGACCAGCCCCTTCAGCCGGCCCAGAACCCCGACCAGCGACTCATCGAGGCTGCCTCGCATGGTCAACGCGACGCCGAACACGAGCCCGAACAGTGCGATCACCGCGGCGCCGATGGTTCCCAGTTGGCTTTGAATGCCACCGGAGATCGTTGACCCCACGAGACCGCCGGCAACCAGGGGCTCGCCGCGGATCTGCACTTCCCCGACAGCGAGATCGATCAGACTCGGCAAGGCGATCAGCGCGATGGCGACGCCGGCGCCCTGCAGCAGCGAGGGAAAGCTGCCGCGCGCACGCACGAGCCGGTAACCCAGGCCGAGAACCGCCAATGCCACCACCACGACCGCAAGCCCCAAGAGCCCGTAGCCGGCAGCCGCAACCTGGGCGCCGACCGGACCGATCAGGTTCTCGGTCCCACCGGAGTTCGCGCCGCTCCGCATGAAACTGGGGTCGCTCGGCTGGTAGCTCAGCAGGCTGAGCAGCAGCAACGCGCCCAAGGCGAGCAGGAGGAGGCCGATCAGTTCGACGCTCTTGCCCGCCGGTAGCCCGCCCAGACCGAACCGCCGAACGCCATCATCCGAGCGGATCACCGGCGCCCTCGACAACCAGCCATGACGGGAACATGCACGGGCACACGATTGTAGCCGACAAAGTCGAATATGGCTATATGCAGCTAGTAGCTTGCGCGGCGAAAACTGGGTGCGCCGACCTAGGCGAGTTCTGCCGCGCTAGTCTGGTTGTCCTCCGCCTGACGAAGTCCCTTCATCTCGCGGAACAGCGCAACGAACTCAGGCAGGCCCAGCTTCTCGGCCCGCACCTTGCGCGGCAGGTCCAGCGCCGCGAGCGCCGCTTCGGCGGCAACCCGACCCACGCTCGGCCGGAAGTTGTTGAGCAGCGTCTTGCGCCGCTGGCTGAAGGCGATGCGCACGAAACCGGCAAACGCGGACCACTCCGCCTCGTCGACCGGCGGCGCGGCACGCTCCAGTCCCACGAACGCGCTGGTCACGGCCGGTGGCGGCACGAAACTGCCGGGCAGGACGACCGACAGCCGGCGCGCCGTCGCCCGGGCAGCCACCAGGACACTCAGCCCTCCGTAGTCGGACTCGCCCGGTTCCGCGGTCAGCCGGTCCGCGACCTCACGCTGCACCAGGAACGCGGCCCGGGCGCCGACCGGCGCCCGCTCGAGGACGGCGAGAACGATCCGGGTCGCCACGTTGTACGGCAGGTTGCCGGCGATCCGGGTCGAGGCCGGCGCTCTCTCGTAACGGAGGTCGCAGCCGTCGCCGGCGACCAGGACCAGGCGCGGATCCACGATCCGGCGGCGCAGCTCCATCGTCCACAGCAGGTCGAGTTCGCAGGCGATCACGCGGCTCGCGCCGCGTTCCAGCAACAGGCGGGTGAGCACACCGCCGCCGGGGCCGATCTCCACCACGCTGCGGCCGGCGACGTTCAGAAAGTCGACGGCCGGCGCCGCGGACCCGGGATGCCGAAGATGATGCTGGCCCAGGGACCTCTGGAGCGGGGGAACGCTTGCGTGCGGCCGACTCACCGGCCCGCACGGTAGCAGCCTCGAGCCCAATGGAAACGGAGGGCATAAGCTCACTACCAACACCCGCGCGCCGTTCGAAACGTCCAAACCGCAGGTCAGGAGCCTGAATGAGCCAAGGAAACGTGTCCCACGCCCCGTCGTCGGAATCCCCTCCATGGGCGCCCCGACCGGAACTGGAGTGCGTCGCCTGGAGCGGCTGACCGATGCCGCCGCCTAGCACCTCGGCCCGAATTCCGGCCGCTCAGGCAGCCGCCGCGATACGGAGAGTCGTCGTTGCTCGCCGCGACTGGCCGGCTCAGGGGCGGGACAGTCTGACCGGTCTCTTCGACGGCCGCGCTCTCCACGACGCTCTCTCCACGGCAGTAGCCGATGCCGAGCGGCGAGGCGAGGATGTCGGCCTGCTGTTCCTCGACCTCGACTACTTCAAGCGGATCAACGACCGGCACGGTCACCAGGCCGGCAGCCGCATCCTCCGTCAGGTCGCAACGCTCCTCCAGACCGCCGCCGCCGATGCGGGGGGCTTCGCCGCGCGCTACGGCGGCGACGAGTTCGTGCTCGTCCTGCCCGGCGCCGACCTCGACCAGGCGTTCGGTCGAGCCGAGCGCCTACGCAGCGATGTGGCGTCGACCCTGTTCTCCAGTGACCCGGGGCCTGGTTCTCGACCCGTGGTCAGCCTCACCTGCTCCATCGGCGCCGCCAGCCTGCTCCGCCTCGCCGCCACCCTCACCCGGGCCGACTCCGAGGAAGGCGCCGCCACGCGCCTGCTCCGCCAGGCCGACGATGCGATGTACGCGGCGAAGAGAGCCGGCCGCAACCGCGTCGTCGCGACCGACGCCAAGGCCACCGGGGCCGCCTGAGAGCCGGGTCAGGCGTTTGTCCCGCGGGGGCGCACCCACACTACAGGCGTGCGAGAAACCGGCGGCAGAATTGTGCGAGAAACTCTGCGCAGGAGTGTTGACCATTTCAACAAGTTGTTGACGGCGCGTCTGAAAGCCCCCACACGCGGCAACGCCCGTGTCAGGCCGAAGGGCCGGGACACGGGCGCGGAGGAGCGACGCAGAGAGCCGGGGTATGCCCGGCCCTCTGCGTGTCCCAACTAGCTCTGATAGCTCGAGAAGAGGCTCACGCCCCAGGCGAAGTGGTCGTCATAGGTCACGCCGGCAGCGTCCGTACCGCCCCGGTATCCGTCTCGCCGGGCGAGATACAGACCTTGCATTGCCTGAGTCGTTTGCTGGTCCAGGCCGCCGTCGGCGTATGACCGCCATTGCGAGGGCGGCGTGTACGTCGTCGGCGCCGGCGGCGGCTGGTTGGCGGTAGGCTGCAGGAGTCCGAAGTAGTCCCTCGTCTGGGTGATGTCGTTCCTGGGAAAGCCGTTCACCACCTGGAGGTCGTGCGCCGATCCCCCGAGTTGCAGGATCCACCGCCGGTTGGCCCTGCCTGTCGGATACACCGGCTCCGTTCCCCAGCTCCCGGCGGTTCCTGCGATCACTGCGCTCAGTTCGTAGCTCGGCGCGGTGGCCGATCTGGTGGCCCGGTAGAACGTCAGCACCAGCCACTGGTCCCAGAGTTCCGGAGTTCCCCAAGGCCCCGGAACGCCGTCGGTGAGCGTCCGGCTCGTGCGCCAGGCGCTCATCGAGTCGGCGGCCTGGAGTTCGGCCTCCGACCACCCCGCTGGCGGGAACGACGCATCGTCCGGCGTCTCCGGCTGGTCTGCCGCCAACCTGTAGGCATGGCTCGTTCCGTGCCAGAGTTCCGGGTCGCCCCAGTCGCCTGGGACATCGCCCCTGACTCTCTGGGTCGAGCGCCAGACATGGAGCGATTCCGTGGCCTCGAGCGAGGCCGCGGACCAGCCCGCGGGCGGGTATGCCGCGCCGGCGGGCGCCGCCGGCCGGTTCTCCGCCAGCTTGTAGACGTAGTTCTCCTCCGGACTGTAGGTGCCGCCGAGCGCGGCCAGCACGCCGTAGCGGATGTCGTCGCCGGTGTGCCTGCCGACCGTGGTCGAGCGATGCACGGACGGATCCCAATCGGGGAACGAGTCCGCAAACGAGGCGCGTAAGCGCCGCCTGACCTCGACCAGGGGCGCGTTCGGCGTCGGCTCGATGAACGCGTCGCTCTCGGCCACGATCACGTTCGAGTGGTCGAGCGCCCGGTACTGGAACTCCAGGTTGCGCGTGAAGCCGTCGACGGCCCGGTCTTCGAAGACGGCGTACGGTTGCGGCGCCGTCCACTGGGACCAGACGAGATTCACCTCGCCGCCGAGCTCGGCCTCGCGGTACGAGCGCCACACCACCGGCAACGAATCGGTCGGCGCCACCGGCTTGCGCGTCCACTCCCCGCTCAGGTCCACTCCCGTCGGCGCCTCGGCGCCGGCGGCCTGCGCCAGGTACGCCTCGTCGCGCAGCAGCTCGCCGCCCGACCGCAGCGGCAGCGGCGTCGCCGAGACGCTCCCCTCCGCCGACGCGTTGCCGCTCCGGTCCGGCGGACTGCTCCAGCAGGTCCAGCTCCAGCGTGCCCGTGTCCGGAGCAAGCACCGTCCCCACAACCAAGAAGCCCGCGTCCGCAAGACCCTGCGTCGAGTCCGTCACCGTCACCTGCCGGCCCGGACGCACCGACAGCCACGATCCCGACGAGCCCGCCTGCACCCGGTACCGCCGACCGCGCGCCGCCCGAGACGCTCGCAGCATCGTGCGCAGCACCCGGCGAGCCGCCGTCGGAGAGCTCAGGTACGCCGCCTCGCCCAGGTCCTCGACCAGCGCCGCGCCGTCCAGCGCCACCGACAACGCCTCGCCGTTGGCGGCCGTGATCGTCCCGGACGACGCAACGTCCGCGCCCGGGCGGAAGCTCAACCGGCCGCCCAACTCGACCACCGAACCCGCCCACGCGAAGTCCAGCTCCTCCTCGACCCGCTCCGGGTCGTCCGCCGCACTGATCGCGCCCGACACGCCGTAGCGGCTCGAAGCCGCATCCGCCTCCAGCGCCGCGCGCACAGGATCGTCCGCATCGCCGGGATTGAAACCCGCCGGCAGACCCTCCGCGTACCGGTCCAGAGTCACCACGTAGTCCGAACCGTCCGCAGGCGCCTCAGGCATCGCCGGCGCGGGATCGCTCGCCGGACGCACGTCCCGAAGCGGCTCCTCGCCCAGACCCTGGTAACGGGTCACGTCGCCCCAGTCCGACCACACGCCCTCGATGTCGCGGACCGACTCCGCGCGCCATACCGTCGGCGTCGCATCCGTCGGCTCGACAGGACTCTTCGACCACCAGGGCGCGTCATCAGCCAGATCGGCAGGCCGCGAAGGCGGAAACTCGTTCCCCGAAGGCGCCGTGGGCGCCTGAGCCGTCCCGGAAGTCTCCACGCCGTCCTGCGCGTCAGCCGTCGCCAGCCACGCGTAGCGCACCGTGTCCTCCACCCGCACCTCGATCCGCTGGCCGCTGCGCGTGTGCGCCGACCGCACCGACGCCGCGTCGATCCGCTCGGCCGGTACGCCCAGCCGCTCTCGCAACCACCAGTAGCGCACCGCCGCAGCCGAGTCCGTGTAGCCGCGCTGCCAAGACGACGCAACGCCCGAAGACGGAATCGCCAGGTGCTTGCCCTTGACCACGAAACCAAGCTCCGGCACATCGTCCCACAACAGGCGCTCCGGCAGGCCCTCGGCCGTCACGCCCACCGGCGGCTGCAGAAGCTCCACATGGCACCACGAAACGCCGTGGCCCTGGTGCGACGCATCCCAAGCCAGGGGCATCGGGCCACGGCCCGCCTCTGCCCGCGCAACCATCCGGCCGTGCGCCGCACGCAGCGTCGCGCCCTCCGTGCCGGCTGCCTGAACGTACGACGTCACCTTCACCGAGCCGCCACGGCCCGTCGTCGCCGTGTACGTCACGCCGCCGCCGTCCGCGGCCGACACTTCGCCGGCCCTCGTCAACGCAGCGCCCGACAGCACCTCGCCGTCCACCACGACCCCGGCAAGCTCCTCGCACCTGCCCTCCGACAGCGCGTACGCCAGGTGCAGGCGGCGACCCTCTCCGGGCGCCTCCGCCGAGAACGGCGCCGACGTCTCCTCGTAGCTCTCCACCGCACGGTGGACCTCCAGACCCCGAACCGCCGACTCGCCCAGCGCAAACTGGGCCGGATGCGACGCATCGCCTTCCAGCTCGCTCCCGCGGAACACCGACCCCGACTGCGACAGCAGAGGGCGCTCGCGACGACGACGGCCAAGACCCAACAGGTCCAAACCGCCCAGACGACTTGATGCACGACCAGCCATCAGCTCGGCCACTCCACCGGCACGCCCCTCGAAAGCCTGCCCAGGTGCTCGAAGAACCGGTCGCCCCCGTGCTGAGCCCGCTGCGCCTGGTCAGACCACGCCGCCGGCGCCTGCGCCGCTGGCTTCGGCACCTCCGGGTCGATCTCTATCGCCAGCTCGCTCCCCGCCAGCTCGACACGCGAGATCGAACCCTCGATCCGTCGAGCCTCCGTCCACGAACCCGTGCCCCCGGACGGACGCCACAGCATCAGCAGCTTCACCGGGTCCAGGCCCGGGTCCTGGCGCAGGCGACTCTCGATCGCCGTCGTCGAACCCACCCGAATGCCGAGCGGCTGCGCCCTCGAGCCCAACGCCTCCGTGAGCGTCGCCGGACCCGTCAGCGTCCCGGCGGCGTAGGTCACGCCGTCGTGAACGAACTCCTCGTCGCCTCCCCAGCAATTGCAGGCAGCCAGAGCACCGGACGCCGGCAACCGCAGCGCCCAACGAACATCCAGGCCCGTCATGAGGTTTCCTCCACGCGCTCAAGGCGCCGAAGCGGTGTACCGATCGTCGTCGTCATCGTGCTCTCCGGACCGGACGCACCGGCGACCCCGGAACGCGCCATGCGCGCGTCCGCACCGCCGCCGTCGACATCGATCGACAGCGGCCAGGTCGCCGGAGCTCCGGCTACGTTTCTGTGGCTACCCCCCGCGGGGATGCGGATTCCTGACATCGAGCCGAATCCTGCAACCGGCCCCGGGACACCGGAACCGCGGAGGCTGTCACTTTCGGGCTCGCGAGGCCGTTCGTTCGGCCGCGACTACCCGGATGCGCCGACCGACCTGGAAGGCTCTCGACCCGCGAGGAAGGGAAGCCGCCCGCGCCGCGCTACTGCACGCACGGGAATGCCTCCACATCCGAGATCAGCGGGTTCCACTTCGTCCGGAAGTACCGCTTCTCCACCCTGAGCCGGGCGTCCCACACACGTAAGCCGTAGTTCAAGTCCGTGGCCGCCGAACCGAACACCCAGTAGTGGCCGTTCAGCGCGCAGCCGTCCAGCACCTTGACCAGCAACTCCGGATTGTCCGCCGAGAAGAAGTAGAACAGCGTCGCCGTGTCGCCCAGGTACACGTCCCTTATCCGCGCCGGCTCGCTACCCGCCGCACCCGGATGCCGGTACGACGCGCGCACCGTGAACCGGCCGTCCGCCATGCAGTCCGAGTCCTCCGTCTCCGCACACGGGTAGCGGGGCGCCTCCCGCTGCTTCGATCGCTTGTACGCCGCCACGTACGGCGCCACCTGCCGCAGCCCGTCGCTCGCCTCGTGCTCGCCCGGCAGGCCGATCACCCGGCCGTTGTGCGTCGAACGCGAAGTCGAAAAGCGCCATTCCCTATGCGGAGCGTGCGACATGATCGTGCCGTAGTCCGAGTTCACCAACGGGTCGAAGCCCCAGAAACCTCGCCCGCCGGGCCACGTCGGTTCGGCCGTCGTGGTTCTCTCATCATGGACCAACCCCAGGTTGTGACCCACCTCGTGGGCCAACGTGATGGGCGTCAAGCAGTTCGAGCCGTTGATCCAGCCGGCGTGGGCATCGGCACGGCCGAAATGGCTTGCCGCGCCGCAGGCAATGTACGAGCGCTCCCTGACCAGACCGTACAGAAGATCGGCGCCGTATCGGTCCCGCAACTCGGCCGCCTCGCAGCAAGGGATATCGTCGCCAAGCCAGTCCAGCACCTTGTGTATCAGGCCGAAGCCTTCCGCCTGCTCCGCCTCCACTTCTTCGAGGTACGCCGGCCCCGGCTCGAGACCCACCAGCCGCAGCCGGACGTTGCCGCCGCTGTTCAGCACCATCACGCTCGCGTGCTCCACCATCCGCTCCACGGTCTCCCGCAGGCCGCTGCCGAACTCCTTCGCCGTCCACTCCGTGTACACGAACAGGATGTCGATCACCGCCGTCTTGCCGCCCCGATCGACGTGGTCTTCGTACTGCGCCTGGGCGACCGACACCGGGCCCCGGTCCAGGAAGTCGAGGTGGTCGTTCGCGCACAGCGGCGGCTGCTCCTGCCCCGCGGCCGTGGCGCCCCAGGCCAGCGCCGCGACCAGCGTCAAGACTCTCGCTGACCTCACTTCAGCGAACCTGCAGGCGCGGAGTGCGTCGCCACGTTGCCTACGGCTCGCAGCGGAACGCCGTCGTGTCCGCGATCAGGGGGTTGTCCTTGCCCCTCGTGTAGCGGTTCGTCTTACCGTTCCAGCCAAACACCACAACCTTGTACCCCCGGTCCGTCGCCGCCGAGCCGAACACCCAGTAGTGGCCGTTGATCGTACAGCCGCCCCAGCTCTCACCCGTCCGGCGGCTGTACACGAACAGGACGTCGACCACCGCCGTCCGGCCGCTCAGATCCACCTCGTCCTCGAAACCCGCCTCGCCGGTCGACTGCG
Organism: Candidatus Multivorans sp.; assembly: GCA_965238135.1. GTDB lineage: Bacteria > Acidobacteriota > Thermoanaerobaculia > Multivoradales > Multivoraceae > Multivorans. The sequence goes on from OZ250177.1 coordinate 2,614,152, forward strand.
CGGCCCGGTGCGCCGTCGCGCCCCATCCGTAGGCGACGTGCTCCACGCCACACCAGGGGACGCGACGCTCCTCGCCCGAGGCGCTTCCGGCCAGCATGAGCACGGCCGTCAGAATGGGGATAGCACTTCCGCTCATCTCCACCTCCCGCGTCTGTCCAACTACGCTCTGCGTGAAGAACCTCACTTGACCACGAATCGACACTCCGGTCACCGGCAGAATTACCACTCCCTCGCCTCGTCGCGCGTCCGGGGCCGGCTACGAGCCTCCCTGCCCGCAGCGCGCGATCCAGAACGGATCCGCCGCAGTCTGGGGCAACCGCGTCGCGCCGGGCAGGTCGTGGGCAGCGATCGCCTCGAGGCGGTGGCTGCGGAGCGGCACGGCGCCGATCGACAGGGGCCACGGCGGACGCCGGAAGGCGAACAGACTGAAGGAAACCGCTGCCCGACCGTCGGCGTCGATGGAGAGCACATCCCGTGGCGGACCCTCAGATCCGTTCGACCAGTCCAACCCCAGCCACAACTCCTCGAACGACCCGAACCAGCCCGGCGGCAGGCCCGGCCAGGTCTGGATACCGCGCCGGACCTCGGCCCGCAGATCGGGGTCTCCCTCGAAGGCGACCGCAGCGAGAAGCAGCGGCTCGGCGAGGATCGCCCGCGCCGCCCGCTCGGCCACCCGCGGATCCCCCGCCGCGGCGCCCGCCTCGCGTTCAAGGCGCATCAGTTCGAAGGGCGCAAGCGCCGACAGCGGATCGAGGTCACAGGCCCGCTCCAGGGCCTCCCGTCTCCGTTCGGTGTCCTCGCTCTCCACTATGCCGGCCAGCAACCAGAGCGGCGCGAGCCCGTCGGCGGCCCTGGCGGCGGCCCAGGGATCCAGGCGCACTTGGTAGAGGGGGAAACGCGGATCCGCCGCCACCGCCGCACGAAGGTGGGCGATCGCTTCCTCCGACGGGCCGCCGTCTGCGATCTCGGCCGCAGCGGCCCCGATCGCGCGTTCGTACGCCCTCGCCGCCCAGGCCCGCTCCAGTGACCAGGCCAGTGCGGCGGCCAGCCACAGGAACACAACAACCCGAGCCCGCGGCCACGGCCAGCTCGTGGGCAGGCCCACCGCACCGGTTCCCGCACCGCGCGCTGCCGCGGCCAATCCCAGGTTCAGAATCAGCGCCGCGGGCACGGCCACGACACCAACGAAGACCCCGAACGCCAGGCAGATTCCCGTGCCCAGCAAACCGAGCATGGCCGCCGCCAGGAGTTCCGGATCGTCGACCAGGTCCTCGGACCGGGCCGCCGTCCCTGAGCGGCCCACGGGCAGATCAAGGACGGCCGGATCCCCACGAGGCGACCGCGACCGGACGAGTTCGACCAGCCGTCGCTGGCCGTAGCGAACGATCACGCCCAGCAGCAACAGCGAACCGATCGCCCCCAGTTCGTACGGCGCCTGCGCCAGAAGGCTGTGGGTATCGGTGATCACCTCGCCCGGGGGATGAACGCCGGGCGCCGGCCGCCAGTGCCGGGCGAGGGTCCAGCTCGACGAGCCGGGACCCCAGCCCAGGATCGGCCGCTCGGCAAAGCCGTCCTTCGCCGCGGCAGCGTAGGTTCGACGCGACAGCAGCGACGGGTCTTCGAGCCGCAGCACCGCGCCTAGGCGCTGAACCGGGCCGGGTACTTCGAGCCGCGAACCCGCCCAGCTCGTGGTCAGCGTCAGCGCGGCGACGAGGACCAGGAAGGCGCCGATCCGGACCAGCCACTTCCGAGCGCCCGTCAGCCACAGGGCCCAAGCCGCTGTCAGGCCGACCTGAAGCACCAGCGCCAGCAGACCCGACATGGAACCCGTGGCGTTCAGGGTCCAGATCAGGATCGCACCCACGAGGACGGCCGCGGTCAACCGCGCCCGCGAGCCGCCCGGCAACGGCAGACGCCAAGCGCCGAGCAGCGCCGGCGGCAGCAGCGCAACCAGCACCAGGGCCAACTGGTTGTGATGGCCGATCGGCAGCGCGGCCCGGCCCTGTTCGTGCAACGGCTGCTGGATCAGGGCCCAGATCGACGCCGCCACGGCGACGGCCGCACAACCGGCAAGAGCCCATCGCCGCGCCCCGGGCCGGCGGAGCAGGCGGCCCATTCCCGCCGCCGCCCAGGCCGCGGGCAACAAGAAGATGACGATCGACTCCCCGGCGCGCCCGACCGGAGACAGCAGCCAGCTTGCCGCGACCGCGAGCCAGAGCGCTGCCGGCAGCGCCGGCCACCAACGCGCCCGCACCGTTGCAAGCGCCAGGGGGTCACGGAACGCTCTTCGTCCCACCCACGCAAACGCCAGGAGGAGAACCGCAGCCGTTACCTGAGAGGTCGCGCCGGCGCCGTGGTGAAAGGTCCCGGCACGGAAGACCATCAGCGCCAGAGCGGACGCAAGAACCAACGCGGCGCCGGCCTCACGCCACGGCCGCCCCATCATCGGTCAGCTCAGGAACCCGAACCGTGAACGCCGGTTGCGCCCGATCGCTTGGTCAGGCGCACCGCCAACTCAGGAGCTTCGCGCAGGCAGGTCCAGAGAATGCCGAGCGAGGTCACGAAGGCGCGCCAACCGGTCCTGAACAGAACGGCCGGCGCGGCCGGGATCTCGGCATAGCCACGCGCATCGGCCTTCGCCTTCTCCCAGCCGCCGAACAGACGGCCCCAGGGACTGGCCAGAGCCTCGGCCATCTGCCGCTTCGCCTTGTACGGATACCAGAACGAGTCGTGGTAGAGGACGCTCGCCAGATAGGCCCAGGGCGCGAGGAAGGTGCGCAGCGACCACTCGACCGGACGCCGCAGCGGCCCCCAGTAGATCTGGTGCTGCATCCTCGCCGCAAAGGTCATATGCCGGAACGGTCCCACGAATCCCCAACTCCTGCCGGCGACCGCGGGATCGCCGACGATCTCGATCTCGCGCGGATCGCCGCAGCCCAGACCGAGATCGTGGGCCAGCCGGATGTACCGGATCGAGAGCGGATCGAAGCCCATCAGCTTCGCCGCCACGGCGTCGATCGCCACCTGATCGGCGCTGGCCAGGATCACGTTGCCGATCCGGGGGATCATGCAGCGCGGGCCCGGTCCGTCCCCGGTAAAGGTCCCGTCCATGGCCGCGAACACGCCCCGGTGGATGTGCTGCTGGATCATCAGCAGGTCCACCAGCGTCTCGTGGATCACCGGATGGGTCCAGTGCCGCCGCTCGTTGAGCAGGCCGCCGAAGGCGTTCTTCATGGCGCCGGTCGTGGTGGTGAAGACGTGGGTCTTGACCGTCGGCAGGTGAATGATGTTCTCGCCCACGAAGCGCGCCGGGATGTGGAAGCCCCGCGGGTAGACGTCGTTCAGGCACAGGAAGCGCTCGGTCAGATCGCCCACGGCGTCACGGATCGGCAGCCACTCCTCGCCCTCCTCGTAGAGGTGGATGTTGCGCAGGCCGTGGGCCTTGATCACGTCGATCTGCTTGTTCTCCCGCTCGCCCAGACGGGCGTCGATGACCACGGTCCGGTTGTGACAGCCGTGGATCAGACCGGGGTCGTAGCCGTCGCTCTTCATCGCCCGCACGACGCCCTCGAGTTGCCAGGGCGTGGTCGAGCTGCCCGGGTAGAAGAAGTGCCAGGAGATGTTGATCTTGAGCGCCGTGTCGACGGAGGGATCAACGACTTCGCGGTAGCCCGCGAGGTTCAGCAGTTCGTGGTAGTCGGCCAGCACCGAGGACGGCGCGGTCGGCAGCACGGCTACGCGGGGCCGGACCGGCGAACTCAGTTCGCGGCTCCTCGCGCACCTCGGGACATGGCCGCAAGGAAGTCGGCGTTCGAGGGCGTGTTCTTGAGCCGCTCCTGGAGGACTTCCATGCTCTCGACCACCGGCAGCGGGTTCAGCACCTTGCGCAGCACCCAGACCCGTTGCAGTTCGTCCGGCGACAGCAGCAGTTCCTCCTTGCGCGTGCCCGACTTGTCGATATCGATGGCCGGGAAGATCCGCTTGTCGACCAGCTTCCGGTCGAGGTGCAGCTCCGAGTTGCCGGTGCCCTTGAACTCCTCGAAGATCACGTCGTCCATCCGGCTGCCGGTGTCGATCAGCGCGGTGGCGACGATGGTCAGCGAGCCGCCGCCTTCGATGTTCCGGGCGGCGCCGAAGAAGCGCTTCGGCCGCTGCAGCGCGTTGGCGTCGATGCCGCCCGACAGCACCTTGCCCGACGGGGGCTGCACCGTGTTGTAGGCGCGCGCCAAGCGGGTGATGGAGTCGAGCAGGATGACCACGTCCTTGCCGTACTCGACCAGGCGCTTGGCCTTCTCGATCACCATCTCGGCGACCTGGGTATGGCGCGAAGCGGGCTCATCGAAGGTGGACGACACGACCTCTCCGTGTACCGAACGCTCCATGTCGGTCACTTCCTCGGGCCGCTCGTCGATCAGCAGGACGACGAGCACGACTTCCGGGTGGTTGGTCGCGATGGAGCGCGCCAGGGACTGCAGCAGCATCGTCTTGCCGGTGCGCGGCGGCGCCACGATCAGGGCGCGCTGGCCCTTGCCCATCGGCGCCACCAGATCCGTCACCCGCGAGGAGAGGTCGCCCTCGACCTCGAGCCGGAGCCGTTCATCCGGGTACAGGGGAGTCAGGTTGTCGAAGAAGATCTTCTGGCGTACAGCATCCGGATGCTCGAAGTTGACCGCCTCCAGCTTGATCAGAGCCAGGTAGCGCTCGCCCTTGTTCATCGGCTGGCGCACCTGACCGGAAACCGTGTCGCCCGTGCGCAGATCGAAGCGCCGGATCTGGCTGCGGGAGATGTAGATGTCATCCGGGCCCGGCAGGTAGCTGTACTCCGGGGCTCGCAGGAAGCCGTAGCCGTCGCTCAGGCACTCGAGCACGCCCTCGCCGAAGAGCAGCCCGCTCTTCTCCGTCTGCGCCTCCAGGATCTTGAAGCTCAACTCCTGCCTGGCCATGCCGGCAGCCCCCACCACATCCAGCTCGCGCGCCAGTTTGAGGAGGTCGCGGTTGCTCAACTCCTTCAGGGCCTTCAGGTCGAACGCCAGATCGGCGCTGGCAGTCGCCCGTGCGCCACCATTCTCACTACGCGTCGCTTCCCGGGCTCCGTTCGTCGTCATTTTCTCAGGTCCTAGGTATCTGTGGTGCGCGACCGGGGCTGAACTCCGGGTTCAGCAACATTCCGAGCAGCCGCGCGACTCCTTCACCGGTTCGAGACGAGACGGGAAACAGCGCCGCCCCGGACGGCATTCCCAACAGCTCTGCAACCTTGGCAAGAGTTCGAGCCCGAGCCCCGCTTTTGACACGGTCGATCTTGGTAACCGCCACCACGGGGTCGAGCTTCAGACTGCGAAGGTACGCGTACGCTTCGGAGTCGAGTGGTGTGCCGGCGACCTTACCATCCACCAGCAGCACCACCCTGGCCAAGCCCGCAGCCGACCCGAGGTACCGGTCCACGCTCCGGCCCCAGGCCTCTCGCTCGCGTTTCGAAACCCGCGCGTAGCCGTAGCCCGGCAGGTCGACCACGTACCACGACTCGTCGATCAGGAAGAAGTTGACGGTACGGGTACGCCCCGGCTTGGAACTCGTGCGCGCAAGGTTCTTGCGCCCGAGCATCCGGTTGATCAGGCTCGACTTGCCGACATTCGAACGCCCCGCGAAGACGATCTGAGGGCGACCGTCTCTGGGCAGGTCGGCCGACTGCACGGCCGAAATGACGAAGCGCGCGCTGCGGACCTTCACGGTCCCGTCCTCTAGCGGCTCAGGTCTTCAGTGAGCGACGTTGGCCGGCGGGGCCTCGTCCGCCGGCTTCTGGAATTCGGCCGACACTTCGGGCACCCGGGGGACGACGCCGTCGAAGACGGTGTCCAGTACCTCGTCCATCGACTCGACGAGATAGAACGTCATCTCTTCCCGGACCTCCTCCGGCACTTCCTCGAGATCCTTCTCGTTCTCCTTCGGAAGCAGGAGCTCGAAGATCCCGGCGCGGTACGCCGCCAGCACCTTGTCCTTGATGCCACCCACCGGCAGCACCTTTCCGCGCAGCGTGATCTCCCCGGTCATCGCCACGTCGCCCCGCACCGGCACCCTGACGAGAGCCGAGATCAACGCGGAGGCCATCGTGATGCCGGCCGACGGACCGTCCTTGGGGATGGCGCCCTCGGGCACGTGGATGTGGAGGTCCTGGTCGGCGTGGAAGCCGGGCTCCAGGCCGAACATGTCGGCGCGGCTGCGGAGATAGGACATCGCGGCCCGCGCGGACTCCTTCATCACGTCGCCGAGCTTGCCGGTCAGGATCAGCTTGCCGGTGCCCTTCATCAGGCCGACCTCGCTCTCCAGCAGCTCGCCCCCGGCCTGGGTCCAGGCCAATCCAGTAGCCACGCCGACCTCGGACCGTTCGAGCTTCTTGCGAGGACGGAACTTGGGCTTGCCGAGGAGTTGCGAAACCAGATCCCGGTCGACGGCAATCGCGGACGCCGAAGATGCGGCCTTGCCCTTGCTCTTCGATTTCGCCTTTACGCTCTCGGCTCCACCGTCTTCGACCAGCCTTCGGGCCAGCTTGCGGCACACGGCGGCAATCTCGCGCTCCAGGTTCCGGACCCCCGCCTCGCGGGTGTAGGAGTCCATCAGGAACCCGAGGCTGTCCTTGTCGAACCGGATCGCATCGTCGGTCAGGCCGTGGCTGTCCAACTGTCTCGGCACCAGGAACTGGCGCGCGATCTCCAGCTTTTCGTTGGGCGTGTACCCGGCGAGATGAATGATCTCCATCCGGTCCCGCAGCGCGGGTGGAATCGGGTGCTCGACGTTCGCGGTGGCGATGAACAACACCTTGGAGAGGTCGTACTCCACGTCCATGTAGTGGTCGACGAAGGTGTCGTTCTGTTCCGGGTCCAGCACCTCCAGCAGCGCCGACGACGGGTCGCCGCGGAAGTCCGTCGACATCTTGTCGACCTCGTCGAGCAGGAACACCGGATTGACCGTCCCCGCCCGCTTCATCATCTGGATGATCTGGCCGGGAAAGGCGCCGATGTACGTACGCCGGTGCCCGCGAACTTCCGCCTCGTCGCGCACGCCACCCAGGGAAAGGCGCACGAACTTGCGGCCTGTGGCGGCGGCGATCGACTTGGCCAGCGACGACTTGCCCACGCCCGGTGGACCGACGAAGCAGATGATCGAGTTCTGGGTCTTGCTCGTCAGTTGCCGGACGGCGAGGAACTCCAGCACCCGCCCCTTGACCTTCTCCAGCCCGTGGTGACCCTGGTCCAGGATCGTGGCCGCCTTCTTCAGATCCTTCAGCTCGCGGCTCCGCTTCTTCCACGGCACCGAGACGAGCCAGTCGACGTAGTTGCGTGACACGGTCGCCTCGGCCGAAACCGGCGGCATGGCCTCCAGCCGGCGCAACTCCTGCGCGGCCTTCTCGCGCACCAGTTTCGGAGCGCCGGACTTCTCGATCTTCTGCTTCAGCTCGGCGATCTCGTCGGCGCGATCGTCCTTGCGCCCCAACTCGTGGTGGATCGCCTTGATCTTCTCGTTGAGGTAGTACTCCTTCTGCGCCTTCTCCATCTGCTTCTTGACCTGCACGTTGATCCGCTTGTCGATGTTGATCTTCTCGACCTCGACATCGAGCAGGTCGTGAACCGCCTGCAGGCGTTCGTACGGATTCAAGGTCTCCAGCAGGGTCTGCTTCTCGGCGGTGGACACGGTCAGGTGTGCCGCCAGGACGTCGGCGAAGCGGTCGGGATCGTCGAGCTTGAGCGTCGACATCAGGCTCTCGAAGGCCAGGTGGTGGGACATCTTGGCGTACTGCTCGAAGCTGCTGAGCAGTTGGCTCATGTAGATCTGAACCTTGTCGTCGGCCGGGTAGCGGATCTCGTAGACCTCGACGTCGGCCTCGAAGGCGCCGTCCTTTTCCTCCAGGGTCCGCAACTCGGCCCGGCGCAGCCCTTCGACCATGACCTTCACGTTGCCGTTCGGCAACTTCACGTTCTGCACCACCCGCGCGACGACTCCGATCGGATGGATGTCGTCGATACCGGGATCGTCCACCTTGGGATCGCGCTGAGCGACCAGGAAGATCAGCTTGCCGGCCGTGCCGAGGGTGTGCTCCAGCGCCAGCACCGAGCCGCGGCGCCCGACGATGAAGGGGGCCATCATCTGCGGGAAGACGACCATGTCCCGCAGCGGCACTACCGGCAGCCGCTCGCTCGAAGTCGAAACGTATCCGGAAGCCATCGCTACACCGCCTTCTCGTAGACGGTCAACGGCTGTATGCCCTTCATGACCACATCCTCGTTGATGACGCACTCCTTGACGCCGGCTTCGGACGGCAGGCCGTACATCAGTTCCAGCATCAGTTCCTCGAGGATGATCCGCAGGCCGCGGGCCCCGACATTGCGCTTGATCGCCTGCCGGGCCACCGCGCGCAGCGCCTCGGCGGTGAAGGTGAGCTTGACGTCCTCGAACTCGAACATCGCTTCGTACTGCCGGACCAGGGAGTTCTTCGGTTCGGTCAGGATCCGCACCAGGTCGTCCTCGTCGAGCATCTCCAGCGTCGCCACCACCGGCAGGCGGCCCACGAACTCGGGGATCAGACCGTACTTGATGAGGTCCTCGGGCAGCACGTGCCGGAGCATCTCGCCTGCCCGCTTGTCGCGATTCCTGATCTGGGCGCCGAAGCCCATCCTCTTCTCGTTGATCCGCCGTTCGATGCGCTCTTCGAGGCCGACGAACGCGCCGCCGCAGATGAAGAGAATGTTCGTCGTGTCGATCTGGAGGAACTCCTGGTGCGGGTGTTTGCGTCCGCCCTGCGGCGGCACGTTGCACTGCGTGCCCTCAAGGATCTTGAGCAGCGCCTGCTGCACGCCCTCCCCCGACACATCCCTGGTGATCGAGGGGTTGTCGCCCTTGCGGCAGATCTTGTCCACCTCGTCGATGTAGACGATGCCGCGCTGGGTCTTTTCCTTGTCGCTCCCGGACGCCTGGTAGAGCTTCAGGATGATGTTCTCGACATCCTCGCCGACGTAGCCTGCCTCGGTCAGCGTGGTCGCGTCCGCGATCGTGAAGGGGACGCTCAGCAGCCGGGCCAGGGTCTGCGCCAGCAGCGTCTTGCCGGTGCCGGTAGGTCCGATGAGCAGGATGTTCGACTTCTGCAGTTCGACATCGGTCCTGGACCGCTCGCCGAAGTCGATCCGCTTGTAGTGGTTGTAGACCGCGACCGCGAGCTTCTTCTTCGCCTGCTCCTGGCCGATCACGTAGTCGTCGAGCAGCTTCTTCAGTTCCTGAGGCTTGGGCAGAGCCGCGTCCTGGCGGTGCTCGAGCATCCTGTCCTCGGCGATGATGTCGAGGCAGATGTCGACGCACTCATCGCAGATGAAGACCGTCGGGCCGGCGATCAGCTTCTTCACCTCGCGCTGGCTCTTGCTGCAGAACGAGCACCTGAGGGCGTCGTCTCCGCTGTCCTTCTTCGGCATCGGTCAGTTCGTTCCTGCTTGTCTTCGTGCGCTTCGTCCGGCCTGCCTGCGTTGGACCCGTACAGGTCACGGGCACCTACGGATGGTAGCACGGCTCCGGGCCGCGATCTGCCATCCGTGCGCCCGATGACGGGCGCACGGACTGGGTCGCGGGTGGCGCGGGTCGCACCACCCGGGTTCCTTCGAGCGGTCCGTTCGGGGCCGCAACCGCGCCGCTACTGGGCTCCCCGACGCTCGATAACGCGATCGGCGAGGCCATATTCCACCGCCATCTCGGCCGTGAGAATCTTGTCCCGCTCGGTGTCGGCGTGGACTTCATCGGTCGGTTTGCCGGTGTGCAAAGCCAGCAGTTCGTCGATCCGGCCGCGCATCCTCAGCAGGTCCTGGGCATGGATGTCGATGTCCGTCTGCTGGCCCCCGAGGCTCTGCACCCAGGGTTGGTGAATCAGCACCCGCGCGTTGGGCAGCACGAGCCGTTTCTCCTTGGCCCCGCCCGCCAGCAGCACTGCCGCGAAGGACGCGGCCTGACCGACGCACAGGGTCGAGACGTCCGGCTTCACATGCTGCATCGTGTCGTAGATGGCGAAGCCCGCGGTCACCGAGCCGCCCGGCGAGTTGATGTAGAGAGAGATGTCCTTCTCCGGGTTCTCGGACTCGAGAAACAGCATCTGCGCGATGACCAGGTTCGCCACGTCGTCATCGATCGCCCGGCCGAGGAACACGATGTTGTCCTTGAGCAGCCGCGAGTAGATGTCGTAAGCGCGTTCTCCCCGGTTGGTCTGTTCGACCACCATGGGTACAAGCATCCCTTAGCCCTCTCTTTCCGTCCGGTTCTGCTGCCCGGCCACAATTGGTACCAGCATCGCCCTAGTCCTTCCCTTCGGCGGCGGCTTCTTCCGTTGCGCCGCCCGATCCATCAGACAGTGCATTGGCCTCGAGAAGAGCCTGCACCGTCCTGTCCCGTTTGAGTTCGATCTTCAACATCTCCAGGCCGCCATCCCGCTCGAGCTCGCGGCGCAGCTTGCCGCGGTTCGTGTTGCGGGCGCGAGCCATGATCTCCAGCGCGCGCTCGAGGTCTTCCCGGGTCGGTTCGATCCCGTCTGCCCGGGCGATCCGGTCGAGCAGGAAGGAGGCGTGCGCCCGCTTACCCGCCTGCGGACGGATCTCCTCCATCATCTGCTCCCAGGGCAACTGCTGCTGTTCGAGATCGACACCCTGTCGCGCCAGGTTGCTCGCGTAGGACCGCGCCATCTGGAACGCCTCGCGCTCCACCACCGCCTCCGGCAGGGTGACCGGATACCGCTCCCGCAACTGCTCGAGCAGAGCGTCCGTGCGCTGCTGGCCGGCAGCCTCGACCTTCCGCGTCTGCACCTGCCCGCGGAGGTTCTCGCGCAGATCGTCGACGCTCCCGATGTTCGCGGCCAGACCACTGGCCCAGTCGTCGTCGACCTCCGGCAGCTTCCGCTCGAGCACCTCGTGAAGTTCGATGTCGTACCCACGCTGCCGCTCGATGCTGTCCTCCTGCTCGACGCGCTCGAACGTCGCCGTCTGACCGGCCGAGAGCCCCGTCAGGTTGTCGGTGAGCTCAGGCCAGACCCGCTCGTCGCCCAGTTCCAGGTCGATGTCGTGGGTCGCCGGACCGTTGCGGTCGGCGTCCTGGCCGGCGCCCGCTGCGTCCGCATCGAAGCCGGGCATGGCGGCGCGATGGACCTTCCCGCGCACCCTGTCGCCGCGCGCCGCGGAGCGGTCGACAGGCACCCAGGTCGCGCGCTCCAGGCGAACCTGCTCCAGCACTTCGTCGACCTCGGCTTCGGTGGGCGCCGTCTCGGGCTGTGGCAACTCGAAGCTCCGGTCATCACCGATGTCGACCTCGGGCTCGACGTCGACCGTCACCGTGAAGCGCAACGGCTGGCCGGGAACCACCTCGACCGGCCCGACATTTGGCGGCAGCATGGAGTGGACATCCTCCTCCTCGCGTGCCATCTGCCAGTACTTCGGCGCCAACCGCTCCGACACGTCCTCGCCGATCGCCTCGGCGAACCGCTGGCGGATCAGGTCGAGCGGCGCCTTGCCCTTGCGGAAGCCGTCGAGACGGGCCCGGCGGCGGTAGTCCCCGGCTACCCGCAGGTACTCGGCATCGACCTCCCCGGCCGGCACCTCAATGTCGAACTCGTGCCGGCAGAGGCCGACCTCCCTCTTTGTGACCACTACAGTCATGGTCAAATGGGAGACTCAGTCGATTCCGGTAGTGCGAGACGAAGGACAGGTGTGCTTGGCGTGCGAAAGGGGGGACTCGAACCCCTGAACCCTTGCGGGATTAGATTCTGAGTGTAGCGCTCGACCGGTTCCGCGTCAGGCGTGCGAAAGGGGGGACTCGAACCCCCAACCCTTCCGGGACTAGATCCTAAGTCTAGCGCGTCTACCAGTTCCGCCACTTTCGCGCCGTAGCAGTGCGGAAGCTCCGGCCACCACGGGTGGGGCGTGGTGAGCCGCCTAGGAATCGAACCTAGAACCCACAGATTAAGAGTCTGTTGCTCTGCCAATTGAGCTAGCGGCCCGGCCTCCATGCCGCCTTCGCGTCAACCGGTTCCTCCGGTGCCGGCGGCAGCGGGGGATTATACCGGAAGATTGCCCCTCTAACCACCCTGAACGAAGCGAACGATCTCGACCCGGTCCCCGTAGAACACTGCGTCTCTAGCCACCCTGGACGAAGCGGACGACCTCGACCCGGTCGCCGTTGCGAAGCGCCGTTTCGCCGAAACGGGCGCGCGGTACGAGTTCGCGGTTCACTTCGACCGCCACCGTCTTCGGGTGCTGGTCCAGGCTCGCAAGCAGATCGAGAACGGTGGCGCCGGATCCCGGGGAAGCCAGTTCCCGCTCCTGGCCGTTGACCCGGAGTTGCAGCACTGCACCCATCGCCCCGGGGACTCAGTCGCTCGCGAGCTCCGCGGTCCGGTCCGGCGCGTCGGACCACAGCCGTTCCAGCCGGTAGAGCTCGCGCCGCTCGGCGTCGAACACGTGGACGACCACGTCACCGTAGTCGAGCAGCACCCACTGGCCCCTGCCCGCGCCCTCGAGATGCAGCGGCCGGGCGCCGTCGGCGCGCAACCTGCGCTCCACGGCTTCCGCGATGCTGCTCACCTGGCGGGCGTTGGCGCCGTTGCAGATGACGAAGTAGTCGGTGAAGTCGCTGACTTCGGTGAGTTCCAGGACCCGCAGGTCCTGCGCCTTGCGATCGAGCGCCGCCGCGGCAACCGCGCGGACACGGTCCTCGGAGTCGGTAGTCCCCTCCGGGTCGCGGGTAGTCGTGCCCGCTTGGGCCTGGAGCGTCTGCACTTGAGTCAACAATACAACCCGTACTTGCGACAGTAGCGCAGCACCGGGTCCGGCATCAAATCCGCGCTCACTTCCGCACCCTGCGCCAGCCGCCGGCGAATGTCGCTCGACGAGACATCGACCGAACGGTGCCGGACGAGGACGTAGCCTCGCGCACTCTCGACCGACGATCGCACCTCCGGGGCGAGACCGCGCTCGCCCGGGCGCGCCAGGACCACCAGCTTCACGGCGTCGATCAGATCGCCAAAGCGCCGCCAGCCGGGTAGTTCGTTGAAACTGTCGACGCCGAGGAGCAGATGCAGACTGGCCTCCGGGAACTCGGCCGCGTAGCGCTCCACCGTCTCGATCGTGTACACGGATCGCCCGAGATCGAGCTCGGCATCCGACACGACGAGTTCGGGGTAGGGCAGCAGCGCCAACTCGACCATCGTGTTCCGCAAGAGAGCCGGCGCCCTCGTCCCCTGCGGCTTGTGCGGCGGGCAGGCAGTCGGCAGGTAGTGGACGACATCGAGACCGAGCGATTCCCGAGCCGCGAGCACCGGCAGAATGTGGCCGTTGTGGATCGGATCGAAGCTGCCGCCGAAGAGGCCGATCCGCGCCCTCGGTCCGCTCATGGCTGGGCTCCTGTGGCCACGTCCGTGGCGGCATCCCGGGCGTCGAGCAGGCCCCGGAGTTCCCGGACCAGCGGCGCCAGACCCGCACCCGCCACGGCGGAGATCTCGAACGCCCGCAGTCCCCGTCTCGTGGCCAGCTCATGGAGTTCGCGGCGCCTGTCGTCGTCGGCGATGTCCAGCTTCGAGCCGCACAGAATCCGGGGTCGCCGCAGGAGATCCTCGTTGAAGGCGCCCAGTTCGCCGCTGATCGTGTCTACGGCCTCCTCGATCGAATTCCCGGCCTCCTCCGGCTGCGGCCCGAGATCGACCAGGTGGAGCAGCACGCGGCACCGCTCGACGTGACGGAGGAAGCGCGTCCCGAGTCCGGCCCCCTGGGCGGCGCCCGCGATCAGGCCCGGCAGATCGGCAATCACGAAGGGCTCCGCCTCCACCGGCAGCGCCGGCGCGCCGACCACTCCGAGTTGGGGCACGAGGGTGGTGAACGGATAGTCCGCGATCCTCGGCTTGGCGGCGGTCAGAACACTGATCAACGTCGACTTGCCGGCATTCGGCAGGCCGACAACCCCGACATCGGCGAGCAACTTCAGTTCCAGGCGAAGCCGCCTCTGGTCACCGGGCGTCCCCGGCTCCGTGCGCCTCGGCGCCCGTTGCCGCGAGCTCTTGAACTTCGCGTTGCCGCGGCCGCCGGCGCCGCCGTGGGCAACGATCAGCCGTTCGTCCTCGGTCAACACCTCACCCAGGGTTTCACCGCTGTCCGCGTCGTAGACCTCGGTGCCGAGCGGCACCGGAATGAGCAGGTCACCACCGCTCCTGCCGGTCCGGTTCGAGCCCTCGCCGTGCCGGCCCCGCTCCGCGTGGTAGTTGGCGGGAAAAGAGAGGCGGTACAACGTGCCGAGTCCCGAGGCGCCCACCAGGACGACGCTGCCGCCGTGACCGCCATCGCCACCGGAGGGGCCTCCGCGGGGCACGAACTTCTCGCGCCGGAACGCCATGCAACCGTTACCGCCCGCACCTGCGAAGACATCGATGACGGCCTCGTCAATGAAGTGCATCAACCGCTCCCGGCGGCGAGGTCAGCGCCGCCTTGCGCTTCGCGCAAATCTCCTAGCCGGCCGGATGAACGTTGACCACCGTGCCGCGCCGGCCGCGCTTGCGAAACTCGACCACACCGTCCGCCCGCGCGTAGAGGGTGTCGTCGTTGCCACGACCTACGTTCTCGCCGGGAAAGAACCGGGTGCCGCGCTGGCGGACGATGATCGTCCCGCCGGTCACGCTCTGGCCAGCGTAACGCTTCACGCCGAGGTTGTTGGGATTCGAATCGCGGCCGTTCCGGCTCGAGCCCTGGCCCTTCTTGTGCGCCATCTCTATCGACCTCCGTTTCGGGGGCTCAAGCCCCGGCCGCCCGCTCGATCGCCTCAATCCGGAAGCGCTGCATGTCCTGCCGGTGTCCATTGCGCCGGCGGTAGCCCTTGCGGCGCTTGAACTTGAAGACGATGATCTTCGGTGCCCGCAGGTCGGACACAAGAGACGCCCGCACACGCGCGCCCTCCACGACAGGCTCGCCTAATTCCGCTTCGCCCTCACCGCCGCCGATCATCAGCACACGGTCGAAGAACACCTCCGAACCGGTTTCGGCGCCGGCGACACGCTCCACGTCGACGACATCGCCCTCTGCAACCCGGACCTGCTTGCCGCCGGTCTCTATCACTGCGTACATGGTTATCTCTCTCTGCGGCGCGCCGTCGCTCCGGGCGCCCAACGTCATTCGCCGTTGCCTGTCAACTCCCCGTGCGGTACGTCCTCAAGACTCCGCGCCGGACACCGCCGAGGCGGCATTCGGCCGCCGACAGTAGCACCCGCGCGGCTACACGGTCAACGAAACTACACGACCGCGGGACCCGAGCGGCAGCTCGACCTCGAAGGTGGCGCCGGGACGGTCGTCGTCCCGGACCCTCACCTCGCCGCCGTGCGCGTTGGCGATGCGGCGCGCGATGGCGAGCCCCAGACCGGTGCCGCCCCGGCGTCCGGAATGGAACAGATCGAAGACCAGCTCGCGTTCCGCCTCGTCCACGCCGGGACCGTTGTCGCTGACCGCCAGCACGACCGACCCATCCCGGATCTCCGCCTCGAGACGGAGACGCGGATGGTCGCAGTCGTTCATCGCCGCTACCGCATTGTCGACCAGGTTGAGGAGCAGTTGACTCACCTGCTCGCGGTCGACCTGAAACACGGCGCCGCCGGTGCGATCGTCAATCTCCGAAGCGACCTGCTCCGAGCGCAACTTGCCGGCGACGATCTCGGCGCAGTGACGCAGCAACTCGGCCGCTGTCGTGTCCACCAGATCCAGGTCGGCCGGACGCGCGTAGCTGAGGAAGTCGGAAACCAGGCGCTCGAGACGGCCGACCTCGGAGCGCGTGATCGCCACCAGACGCTCGGACGACCGCGCCGAGCGCCGGCTCTTGTCTGTCGCCATCTCCTCCTGGAGCATCTGCATGTTGAGATTCAGGGAGTTCAGGGGACTGCGGATCTCGTGGGCGAGCCCGGAGGCCAGCGTGCCGACGTAGGCCATCTGTTCCGCCTCCTGCGCCTGACGCTCGGCGAGAGCGGTTTGGCGCGAGAGTCGGCTGTAGATCACGTAGCCGGCGACGAACAGAGCCACGGTCAGCGCCGCGATGATCGCCGCCTGCCGCAGCAGTTCCCGGCGTAGGACGGCCAACCGCTGTTGTAGTTCGGCACGCGAAATGCCGATCACGAAGGTGCCGATGTTGCCCACCGGCACTTCGACCCGCTCGTAGGGAACCTCACGGGTGAACGTGTCCGCGACCAGACCGGGCGACTCCAGGTTCGGTCGCTCCCCGGCGGCTGTCTGGGTCTCCTCCCGACGGTTGCGGAACACCAGACGGCCATCCGTGTCGCGGATCTCGACGGTTTCAACGATGTCCCGTTGAATCAACACCGAGTTGATGTAGCTGCGCGTCGCGGACTCGGTGGCCATGGCGGTATACAGGTCGCGCCCCGTCTTCTCCACCCGGCCGGCGATCCCCTCCGCCAGTTCCTCGGCTTCGGCACGCGCTTCCACCACGATCCGGTTCAACTCCCGCTGCGACAGCGACCGGAAGATCAGCCAGCCGAACAGGCTGAGGTCGGCGAGCACGAAGACGCCGACGATCGCCGCCCAGATCCGGCGTCGCCGTTGCCTGCTGTCCGTGCCGAGCCACTCCAACATTCCCGCGAACGCTACAAGAGAGGTGGGGTGTACGATGATTCCGTGCCTGTAGGGCGAACGTCGATGCGGGTATTGGCGGCAACTGGAATGGTCGCCGTACTCGGCTGGGGTTGCAGTTCCGACGCTCCCCGCGACACCACGCGCGTAACCGTCGGGCTGCGGTTCGACTACCCGACGCCGAACGAACTGATCGGCCCGCCGACACTGGCGTACGCGGCGATCAACAACCAGATGTTCCTGTCGCTGATGGCGGAGCAAGGGGACTTCCGCGAAGGTCCCCCAACCTGGGGGCCCAGCCTGGCCGAGGAATGGGAGTTCTCGGAGGACCGCCTGCAGTTGATCGTACGGCTGCGCCCGGACGCGGCGTGGAGCGACGGCGAACCCGTGACCGCGGAGGATGTCCGCTTCACTTGGCTGGCCCAGATCGATGCCGGCGTCGCGTGGGGCTACTCGGCCTACATGGAGTCGATCGTCGATGTCGAGGTGGTCGCCCCCCACACCGTCCGTTTCCACTTCGACGCCGCTCTGCCGACGGTATTGGCCGACGTGTCGACCGGCACGATCCTCCCCAGGCACGCCTGGCAAGCGCGGCCGTTCGCCGAATGGCGCAGCGACCCCGGCTGGTTCTTCGAGCACCTGGTCACCAACGGCCCCTTCCGGCTCGAGAGCCGGACGCCGGGCCGCGAACTCGTCCTCGGGCGCAATCCCGACCACTTCGAAGCCGGCCTGCCGCGGTTGGAGCGCGTCATCCTGCGCGCCGTGCCCGACAGTACGGCGCTGACCAACCAGCTTCTGGCCGGCGAGCTCGACGTCGCCACCGGGATCGCGGCCACGGACGCCGACCGCATCGACGGCCGGCCCGGTCTCCGTCTGATCGCCTACACCAACCGGCAGTTCACGTTCGTGGTGTGGAACACGAGCAAACCGTGGTTCGAGGACGCAGCGACCCGGCGCGCCCTGGCCTTGGCGATCGACCGCCACGCGATCGTGGACACCATCTGGCACGGCTACGCAACGGTCGGCAGCAGTCCGATCATCTCCGGCGTCTGGGCGCACGACCCGGACATCGAACCCTGGCCCCACGATCCCGCGGCCGCCCGCGCGGCACTGGCCGAAGCCGGCTGGGTCGACGCCGACGGCGACGGCGACGGCATCCTCGAGCGCGGCGGCGTGCCGTTCCGCTTCGAGTTGGCGACCTATGCCGGCGCCGGCGCACGCTGGGACGCGATGCAGATGATCCAGGCCGACCTCCGCGCCGTCGGCATCGACGCTCAGCCGCGCCGCTTCGACCCGAACGCCCTCAACGACAGATTGTCCGCGCAGGACTTCGACGCCGCCGCATCCGCATTCGCGATCGACACCAGCCTCGACTTCGGCTTCGCCTTCCACAGCGAGTCGATCGGCGGCTTCAACTTCGCCGCCTACGCCAATCCCGAGGTCGACCGGCTGATCGACACCTTCGCCACCCGAACCGATCCGCTCGAGGGCCGGGAGGATCTCCACCGGTTGCAGCGGATCCTGCACGTCGACCAACCGATGCTCGTGCTCTGGGAGTCGATGAGTCTGGCCGCATTCGACGACGAACTCGAATCGGTGGCGCCGAACGCTCTCAGCCCGCTCGCCAACCTCGAGGAATGGGTCTGGCGCTGATGTGATCCGCTTTGTCCTGCGCAGGCTGGCGGCCGCCGCCGTCCTGTTCCTGATCGTCCTCACCCTGACCTTCGCCGCGGTCACGCTGGCGCCCGGCGATCCGCTGGCGCCCACCGATCCACGTGTATCGCCCGAGCAGGCGGAACGGCTGCGGACGCTCTACGGACTCGACCAGCCCCTGCCGGCGCAGTACGTCCGCTGGCTGGGCGCGGTCGCCCTGTCCTGGGACTGGGGACAGTCCTACCAGACCGGCCGACCGGTCTCGGAACTCCTGTTCGAAGCCCTCCCGCCCACCCTGCTGCTCGCCGGCGCCGCCCTGCTTGCCCAGTACCTGCTCGGTATCGGCCTCGGCCTGATCGCGGCCTGCCGGCCGAACTCCTGGCTCGACCTGGGGGTCCGGGCGGCAAGTCTGCTCGTGTACGCGCTGCCGACCTTCTGGGTCGGCCTGATGGCCGTGCTGACACTCGGCGTCGGCCTGGGGCTGGCGCCAACAGGCGGCATGACGTCCGCCTCAGCCTTCGAACTCGGACCGCTGGGAACCGTCCTCGATGTGCTGGCCCATCTCTGGCTTCCGGCCCTGGTCCTCGGCCTGTCGATGGCGGGCGACATCGCCCGTTACACCAGGAGCTCGCTGATCGAGTTCCAGTCGACCGAAGCCGGTCGCGCGGCGCGCGCACGCGGCCTGCCCGAGACCCGGATCCTGCTCGTTCACGGCCTCGCCCATGCCGCACCCCGACTGCTGCAGATGGCCTCGGTCTCGGCGCCGCTCCTGCTCTCCGGCGCGATCGTCGCCGAGGCGGTGTTCGCCTGGCCCGGCCTGGGTTCGGCCACGCTCCAGGCAATCCAGGCCCGCGACGTTCCCGTGGTGCTCGCCGCCACCGCCTATGGCGCGGTTCTGGTCATCGCCGCCTCTCTCGCCGCGGACCTGCTCCTGGCCCGCCTCGACCCGAGGATCAAGGCGGAATGAGACGTTCTTTTCTGCCGAGATCCGCCAGAACAGGCGCCTGGATCCTCGCCTGCCTGGCCCTGCTCGCCGCCGGCGCACCCCTGCTCGCTCCCTACGATCCGGCGGAGCAGCTCGACGCCGCCGAATCGAGCCGCCGGCCGCCGCTGTCGTCCCTGCTCGTGGTGCGCACGGTCGCTGACGAACCGCGGCTGGCCGAGAACGTGCGCGTCGACGGCGACGACCTCATCCTGGAGCGGCGTTCGGGCGCCATGCGCCTTCCGCTCAGCTCGGTGACGAACTATGGCGAGCACGGCGTCACCGAAAAGCGGCGGGCCTGGCTCGGTACCGACGCGCTCGGCCGCGACCTGCTCTCGCGGCTGCTCCACGGCGCGCGGGTCTCCCTGACCATCGGGCTGCTCGCCGCGGCGCTCGCGCTGATCGCCGGCACCGCCGTCGGCTCCCTGGCCGCGATCGGTGGGCGCTTCGTCGACCAACTGCTGATGCGGACGGTGGACGGACTGCTCTGCTTCCCCCACCTGGCCCTGGTGCTGCTGCTGGCGGCGCTCTACCAACCCGGCACCTGGCTCCTGGTCGTGCTGATCGGCGGCACCGGCTGGATGGGACTGGCGCGTCTGGTGCGCGCCGAGATCCTGCGACTGAAGCAGGAACCCTTCGCCCTCGCCGCGGCCGCCTCCGGGCGCTCGCCGGCCGGCGTACTAGTTCGCCACCTCCTGCCGAACGCGACCACGCCGCTTCTCATCGACGCCAGCCTGCGGGTGGGCGGCAGCATTCTGGTCGAGGCGGCGCTTTCCTTCCTGGGACTGGGCGTGCAGCCGCCCCAGGCCAGTTGGGGATCGATGATCGCCGACGGACAGAGCCACCTGACGACGGCCTGGTGGATCGCCGCCTTCCCCGGCCTGATGGTCGCCGCGGCCGTGATCGGATCGAGCCTCCTGGCGGACGGGCTGAGCGACCGGCTCGCGGGGTTCGGGGCCGGCGCCGGCCGCAGGGTTCGCGCGCGCTCACCCTGGGCCATCCGCACCTGGCTGGGTCAGGCATGACCGACGGCCTGAAGACGTCCGACTTCGACTACCACCTGCCCCCGGACGCCATCGCCCAGCACCCGGGAACACGCGGTGAGAGTAGCCTGCTCGTGGTCGGCCACGCCACAGTGGAGCGGCGGTTCACCGAGCTGCCGGACCTGCTCGATCCGGGCGACCTGCTCGTGGTCAACGACACCCGGGTCATTCCCGCCCGGCTGCGGGCCCGTCGGCCGACCGGCGGCCGGGTCGAGATCCTGCTGGTCGAGCGCGCGGCGCAAGCCGAATGGTGGTGTCTGCTGCGTCCGGGACGGCGGATGGACCGGGGCGCCCGCATCTCCTTGGACGGCGGGCCGGCGGGCCGGGTCGAGGAACGCGCGGGCGGCCGCTTCCGGCTCCGCTTCGACGAACCGATCCAGCCCCTGCTCAAGGCGATCGGCGAGGTGCCCCTGCCGCCCTACATCGAGCGGCCGGCGTCACCGGAGGACCGCGAGCGCTACCAGACCGTCTATGCCAGACAACCGGGCGCCGTCGCCGCCCCCACGGCGGGCCTCCACTTCACGCCCGCCATCCTCGAGGCGCTCGACCGCCGCGGGATCGGACTGGCCGGGATCACACTCCACGTCGGCCCCGGCACCTTCCGGCCGGTCAAGACCGACGATCCGGACACCCACATCATGGACTCCGAACTGTTCGACGTCCCAGCCGCCACCGCCGAAGCCATTGCCGACACGCGCGGCCGCGGCGGCAAGGTGGTCGCGGTCGGCACCACGGTCGTCCGCACCCTGGAGACCGTGGCCTCCGGCGGGGGCCTGATCGCGGCGCGCGCCGGCCGCACGGAGCTCTTCATCCGCCCCGGCTACGAGTTCCAGGTCACGGACCGCCTGATCACGAACTTCCACCTGCCGCGCTCGACCCTGCTGATGCTGGTCTGCGCGTTCGCCGACCGGAAGCGCACCCTCGACGCCTACCGGCAGGCCACAGCGAGCGGGTTCCGTTTCTACTCCTACGGCGACGCGATGCTGGTCTCTCGCAGCCAGAGGATGCGGTGAGCCAGCGCCGCCGCGCCGAACCCGTTGTCGATGTTGACCACCGCAACCCCCGGCGCGCACGCCGTGAGCATGGTGAGCAGCGGCGCAATCCCTTCGAAGCTGGCGCCGTAGCCGACACTGGTCGGCACCGCGACCACAGGACAGGGCACCAGACCGGCAACCACGGTCGGCAGGGCGCCGTCCATGCCGGCCACGACCACGGCGACATCGGCACGGCGAAGTTCGTCCACCGCGCCGAGCAGACGCTGGAGGCCGGCGACCCCGACATCCCGGATGCGCTCGACATCGTGACCCAACCAGCCGGCGCACACCGCCGCCTCCTCGGCCACCGGGAAGTCCGACGTTCCCGCGCTGACCACCGCGATCCTGCGACCCGAAGCCGGCCCGAACCGGCCCACGGTCCAGACCCGCGCCCGCGGCTCGTAGCAACCGTCCGCGACCGCCGCGCTCAACCGTTCGGCCGCCGGCGCCGCGATCCGCGTGACCAGCGCCCGGCCCGAATGCTCCACCATCGACTCGACGATCCGGACCAGCTCGCCGTCGCTCTTGCCCTGGCCGAAGACGACCTCGGGCAGCCCACTCCGGAGTTCCCGGAACAGGTCGAGCTTGGCGACACCCAGATCGAGGTATGGCAGGCGGGCCACCCGCTCGTGGGCGTCCTCCGGCGAGACCTTGCCGGAGGCCACGCCGCGGAGCAGTTCGAGAAGTTCCTCGCGCCGCATTGCGCCTCCCGGCAGCGTCAGGCGGCGTCCGCGCCGCCGGTCCGGTAGCCCCGCGGGTCGAGGGCCGCACCCTCGAAGCCCAGCTCGAGCAGCCGCGCCTCGATCTCGCCCCACTGCCGTTCCGCCTCGAGCAGCTCCGCCCCACCCACCTCGACCCGCGCCGCGGCGCGGTCGTGTCGCACCCGAAGCACCTGGAAGCCCCGGCTTCGCAGTTCGGCTTCCGCGGCCTCGATGCGGCGAAGCTTGGGCAGGGTCACCAGTTGTCCGTGCGGTATCCGCGACGACAGGCAGGCGTTGGCCGGCCGGTCCCAGACCCTGAGCCCGAGCGCACGGGCGAGGCGACGGGCTTCGGCCTTCGAAACGCCGTGCGCCAGCAGCGGACTGTAGACGCCGCGTTCGCCCACCGCCCGGAGTCCCGGCCGGTCGGGCCCCGGATCGGAGGCGTTGGTGCCGTCGCAGACGGTGGCGAACCCACCGTTCGCCGCCAACTCCAGCATGCGGTCCATCCGCATCCCCTGGCACACGTAGCAGCGGTGCCGCGGGTTGGCGCGGAACTCCGGGTCGTCGAGCTCGCTGTAGACCGTCACCTCGTGCCGGATTCCGATCTCGGCCGCGAGTCTCCGGGCGTTGTCCAGCTCCTCGCCGGCGAGCGTTTCGGCCGCCGCCGTCACCGCCACCGACCGGTCGCCCAGAGCACGGTGCGCCAGGGCCGCGACCAGCCCCGAATCGACGCCGCCCGAGAACGCCACCAGCACCGGGCCGCGGCTCGCCAGGTCGTCCTCGAGCGCCTCAATCCGGATGGAGACCCCGGAAGCCTCAGGCGGGATCGTTGCCGCACACTCCATGGCGGCAAGTCTATGGCGGCGAATCTATGGCGGCGAGTCGTCGCCGCCACCGCGCAGTTCGAACTTGCGGCGCGGCGTGGCGGAGCCCCGCAGCACCACCGGCACCGCGAACAGGGCCGCGTAGACGCCGAAGGTCAGGATCGGCACCAGGGGCATCGCCTCGAGCTGCTCTCGCCTCGCCATGGATCGCACCAGGTAGAGCCAGCCAGGCGGACCGAACAGGTAGAGCACGAACAGCAGCCGCGAACGGGCGATCAGGAGCACGATCTCGTCCAGCCTGCGGCCCGCCGAACCCCGCTCCCGCTTCAGACGGTGGACGTAGACGTTGCCGAAGAACCAGCCCACGAACGCGGCCAGAATGTAGAGCGGATAGAGCGCGAGCTCGAAGGTCAGATTCCACCGAAGAACGCCGATCTGGGCCAGGATGCCGACCGACCACGCCGCCAGACTCGACGACAGGATGACGGTTTCCAGACCTCGCATCGGACCGCCTCCGCTCCCGGCAACCCGATCAGCGCCGCCAAACGCCTCGCAGGCTCGGCGTCTGGCCCCAGCCCCCACCTCCCCATGAGGCTGCGCGTTGTCCTGCACTTCGTTGCATTTCTACCGCGCAGCCTCCTAGGCGGCCGCCAGGAGAACCTCGTACTCGGCTGCCGTCATCAGGTCGTCCGGCGCTTCGCCGTCCAGCCGCAGCCGCACGAGCCAACCCTCGCCGTACGGATCCTCGTTGACCAACTCGGGAGCGTCCTCGAGCTGGCTGTTCGTCGCCTCCACGGTCCCTGCGACCGGGGTGTAGATCTCCGCGACCGCCTTGACCGATTCGATGGCGCCGATCTCGAAACCGACCCCGAACGCCTGGCCCGGCGCGGGCATGTCGACGAACACGACATCGCCGAGTTCCTGCTGGGCGAAGTCCGTGATGCCAAGTACGGCCTCACCGTCCTCCAGCTTGAGCCATTCGTGCTGCTCCGTGTACAGGCGATCGTCGGGAATCATCAGAAGGTCTGTCCTCCACTGGCCTTCGGGCGTCGATAGAACGGTAGTTTGACAATACGGCAAGGGATCTCCCTGCCACGAACTTCCACCGAGGCGGCGCTGCCGGGTTCCGGGACCCCGCTCTCGCCGCAGTCCACTCGGGCGATACCGATCGCCCGTCCCAGGGTGGGCGCGAAGGCGCCGCTGGTCACCGGCCCCGCACAGCCCGGCCGGTCGCTGACCGTCAGACGGTGGCCATGGCGGGCGATGCCGCGGCCAAGGGCCTCGAACCCGAGGAGCCGGTGGCGGCAACCGTTCCGGCGCTGATGAACCAACGCCTCACGGCCTGCAAAATCGCCCTTCTTCCACTTGACGATCCACGACAGCCCGGCCTCGATCGGCGTCGTCGTGTCGTCGATGTCCTGGCCGCAGAGCATCATCCCGGCCTCCAGCCGCAGCGTGTCGCGGGCACCCAGTCCGGCCGGCGCCAGACCGCGGTCGCGGCCCCGTTCCAGCAGTTCCAGCCACAGATCCTCCGCACTCTCGTTCGGAGTGTAGATCTCGAATCCGTCCTCGCCGGTGTAGCCGGTCCGGGACACCAGCCGCCCCCGCGACTCCTGCTGGAGGAACGAGTAGTAGCGCAGGTCAGCCGCCTCGGAACCGGCGACCTCCGCCACGATTCCGGCGGCTTCCGGGCCCTGAACCGCGATCAGCGCCGTCTCGGCGGAAAGGTCGTCGACCCTGACGCCGTCTCCCACCAGCGCCGCCGCCGCTTCGATCAGATCCAGGTCACGCGCCCGTGAGGCGGCGTTGACCACCAGGAGGTAGTCCTCCGCATCCAGGCAGTAGACGAGCAGGTCGTCGATGAAGGTGCCTTGCGCGGTGAGGAGGGCGCTGTACTGGGCGCGGCCGACCTTGAGCGCGCCGACATCGTTGGGGGTCAGGCCCTGCAGCAGGGACAGGGCCCGCGGACCCCGCACCCGAACCTCCCCCATGTGGGAGACGTCGAACATGCCGGCGCGTTCACGCACCGCGCGGTGCTCGGCGAGCACTCCCTGGTACTGAATCGGCATCTCGTAGCCGGCGAACGGCCCGAAACGGGCCCCCGACTCGACGTGACGCCTGTGCAAGACCGTCCGTTCCACGTCGTTCTCTGCCTGAACATCCGCGACCGGAATGGGTTGACCTGGCCTCCCGAAACGCCAAGTCAAACCGCCCGGAAGCGGCAGCGAAGGTATCACAGGGGGCGAGCCCGTAACGGCCTCCGGTCACCGCGCGGCAGTCAGGCCGGAAGCCCCACCGTCACCCGCATTCGCTCCGGCTCGAGGTGTCGCCGCGCCGCTTCGAAGACCCCGTCCGGGCTGAGCCGTTCGATCCGTTGGAGGCGCCACGGACGCCGGTAGCTCGGCAGGTCGAAGAGCAGAGCATCGACGAGCAGGCCGGCCCACAGTCCGGCGGTCTCGGTGAGAAACGGTTCGCGGCCGAACATGCCGGTCTTGCACACCTCCAGAGCGGCCGCATCGGGTGGCCGTTCCAGCACCTGGAAGAGCGAATCGCGCACCAACTCGAGTCCGCGCTCGACATGATCCGGGTGGGTGCCAAGGTAGACGGAGAGAGCACCCGCATCGGTGCCGGCGCCGGCCAGCAGATCGACGTGGGTGGCGTACGCCAGACCCTCATGTTCGCGAATGCGGTTGGGAATCAGACCGGCCAGACCGTCGGACCCGAGCAGGATTCCGAGAGCGCGCAGCTCCGGCAGATCGGGATGCCGCCGGTCGACGGTGAAATGCCCGGCATACACGTGCGCCTGCTCGCGTGAGCCGGTGGCGACCTCGATCCGCTGCCGGGAGCGGCCGCGTGGCGCCGGCGGTTCCGACCCCGCCGCTGCAGCCGCAGCCGGCTCGACGGCAGCGCCGGCGAAGCCCTCGAAGAAGCGCTCCAGGTCCGCCAGCACCGCCTGCTCGTCGATGTCCCCCGCCACCGCGACCACACCGCCGCGCGCCAGGGCGTCCCCGTGAAACCGCAGGCAGTCGTCCGGCGTCAGCCGATCAAGCGATTCCGGCGTCCCCTGGCTCGGCGACGCCAGCGGATGCGGGTGGTAGAGCTGATCGCGGAAAGCCCAGCCGGTGACCACCTCGGGGCGATCCGCCAGGCTCCGGAGTTCGCCCAGGGTCTGGTCGCGCAGCAGTTCGAAGCGTGCCCGATCGAAGCCGGGTTCAAGCACGAGTTCGGCCAGCCACATAAGCGCCAGCCCGGCATCGTCAGCCAGCGCGTCGATGCTGAGACCGTGAACCTCAGCGGTCGCGAAGCCGCCCAGCGAGACCCCGCGCGCCTCGGCCTGTTCGGCGATCTCGCGCCAGGTCCGGCGAGCGGTGCCCTCGACCAGCATGCGGCCGCACAACAGCGACAGACCGGGCGACGGCTCGATGCGGGCGCCGCCGCGCAGCCAGGCCCGCGCCGCCACGACGCCGGCGCCCGGCACGCGCAGCGCGGCAAGGCGCAGCCGGCCGGACCACAGGTCGAGGCGCGAAGGCTCGCGCTCGCCCGCGGCGAGAGGCCCGGAGCTTCCCACCTTCACCGCGAACCGTCCGGCAGCGACCAGCCGACGATCCGGGTCGCCGGGGCCAGCCAGGCCCCGCAGGCATCGGAGACGTCGGCGGCGGTGGCACGGGCGAGCACCTCGAACGAGTCGCGGCTGAAACCGGGGAAGAAGAGAGCGTGCTCGATGGCGGCTGAGACCGCCAGCTCCGCGATCCGCTCGTGCATGAAGACCCAGTCGGCGAACAACACGCGCTTCGCCCGCGCGAGTTCCTCCGCCGACGGCGGGCTCGCGGCAAGGCTGTCGACCCGCGCGCACAATTCGGCCTCCAGCCGAGCAGGCTCGACTCCCGCCGCCGCTTCCGCCGCCAGGGTCGACATGCCTCCGAGCCGGTGACCGCTGGCCGCGCCGGCCGCCCAGAGCGCCAGCGGGTCCTGTTCGACCAATTCGCGCTGGATGCGACTCGCGCGTCCACTGGCGAGGACGGTCAGGGCGAGACGAACGTGGACGGACAGCGGATTGTCGGCGGCAGGCGCCGGATGCGCGACCAGGAGACGCGCCATCTCGCCGCGGCGCAACTCGACCCGGCGCGTGGGCGCGGCATCGAAGATTGGTGGCTCAAGACACGCGCGAGCGTCGGATGCGGGCGAGACGCCCGCGTGCCATCCGTGCGCCTGATGACAGGCGCACGGATGGTTCACGGGTGGCGCGGATCGCGCCACCCGGGTTCCCAGGGGACGGAGCGTGTTCGCAGCGGGCCACACAGGGAAGGCCGCCGCGATCCGCTCCATCGCGTCAGACGGCAGGCCTCCGGCCGCGACGAGAACCGCTCTGCCGGGACGGTAGTGGCGGCGGTGGAACGAGCCGAGGGACGCGGCGTCCAGCCCACGAAGGCTCTGTCTGGTGCCCAGAACCGGGCGGCCGTAGGGATGGCCGCCGAAAATGCGCAGCGCCACCGCCTGCTCCAGGACATCCCAGGGATCGTCCTCGACCATCCGGATCTCCTCGAGGATGACCTCGCGCTCGCTCTCGATCTCCTCCGGCAGCAGGTTCAGCCCGCGCATTCGATCCGCCTCGATCAACAGCGCCTCACCCCAGGAGCGGCGTTCGAACTGGAAGTGGTACGCACTGACGTCGTGCGACGTGAAGGCGTTGTTGGTACCGCCCAGACCCTGGGTCACGCTGTCGATCGCTCCCGGCGGGTAGAGCGCCGAGCCCTTGAACATCATGTGCTCCAGGAAGTGGGCGAGACCGGTCTCGCCTGAACCCTCGTCCCGGCTGCCGGCGCGATAGCACACCACCGTGACGATCGATTCGGCGTCCGCCCGGGGCAGCAGAACGACGGACAGACCGTTGTCCAGCGTCTCCGCCTCGGCGGTTACGCGGTCGAACGCCCGCAGATCAATCATGGTCGCGCAAGTTCAATCGTCGTCACGCCGCTCAATCGTCGTCACGCCAGCTCGCAGTCGTGGACCGTTTCGACTTCGAAGCGGCCGCGATCCTCCGACCAGACCAGTTGCTCGACCCGGGCCATGCGGCCTTCCGGCCCCGTCTCCAGGGTGATCCAGTTGCAACTGTTCCTGCCCTGCTCCGCTCCCCGGCCGCGCCTGGAAGTGGATGTCCCACTGTGCACCAGCCACAGCCGGCGCGGGCAATCCGGCGCCTGTCCGACGGCAGCGACGTGGACGTGGCCGGACAGCACCAGGTCGACACCGGCCGCGGCGAAAGCGGCCAGCGCCTCGTCGTTGCGGCGCGCCGTGCGCCAGCCCATGAGTTCGGGCAGGGCCGCCAGCGGATGGTGGGCGACCGCGATCCGCACCGGAGAGTGCCCAGAGCCGGACTTGCCTGCGCCGAACCGTTCGCGCACGCCAGCCAACTGCCTACCAGTGAAGCGGCCGTTGTCGATGGTCAGGTTGAACGCGGTATTGAAACCGACGACCTCCATCTCATCGTCCAGGAAGCACGGCTCCAGGTCGGTGCTGAAGTGCCGGCGGTAGGCGCCGTAGCGGTCGAGGAGCCGCTCCCAGAACCGGTACATGGGCACGTCGTGGTTGCCCGGCACGGCCAGAAAGGGCAGTCCCAGGCCCTCCAGAAACCGGCGCGCCTGCCGGAACTGACGTGCCCTGGCGCGCTGGGTCAGGTCTCCCGATACGACGACCAGATCGGGCCGGCGCTCCCTGACCAGCACTTCCACCCCGGCTGCCGCAGGCTCGTAGTGAGGCGGCCCGAAGTGGATATCGGAGAGATGGAGCAGGCGGCGCACCGCTGGAACGACCCCGGACAACCTGGGGCCCAACGAAGTTGCTACCGAACGAGGAAGCTGCGCACGCTCGCGTCGACCCGCTCGCCGGCGAGGTCGCCGAGGATGCCCATGATCTCCCGCCCCCGGGCGCGCCCGATCAGGAAACCGATCGACGCGGCCACCGCAACGGAGGCCAAGGGATAGGTCCGGACCACGGACACCCAGTCGAGACCGGGCGTCAGACTACCGACGATCCGATCCTCGATCGCGGGCTGTTCAGGCGCGGCGGTCACGACGCAGCAGGAACCCCAGGACGAAGCCCACGCCGGCAGCGATCAGCACCGCCCGGCCGGGGTTGTCGCGGACGTACACGTTCACGTCGCCGACCAGTTGGTCCAGATCCTTTTGCGCCCGTTCGTAGCCGTGGCCGAGCTTCTCCTTGGCGACGCCGTAGCCTTCGCGAGCCGCCTCGCCGGCCCGACCCGACGCCTTCTTGACACGCTCCGAGAGCTTCGAGTCGCGCATCCGCTCGCGCGCCGCATCGACGCGGTCAGTGACCGCCGAGCGCGCCTTCTCCACGCCCTCGGCGACTGCATCGCGGGCCAGATCCATTGAAGTCACGTTGCTGCTGTCGCCGTCCGCCTCATTCTTCTTCGCGTTGCTCATGTCCGTTTTCTTCTTGGAAGTCAGTCAGTTACGGCTATCCGGCGTCGCCTCACACGGCGCCGCCGCCACGCTCGCCGATTATACACCCCGGCGCTGCTACAATCCGGCGCCCCCGGGCCTCGGGGGCAAGCCTGTGGGGCAGTAGCTCAGTTGGGAGAGCACCACGTTCGCAACGTGGGGGTCGAGGGTTCAAGTCCCTTCTGCTCCACCACCCCCGTTCCTAGAAGTTCGGATTCTCTCCCTCCGGGTCTTCCTGCGCGCGCCCGACCATGGGAACCAAGCGCACGACATCGACCTGGCGGCGCACCAGGCCGTCAGCCGTCTTCCGGATCACGACCAGATCCTGGAGGGCTCGACCGACCGGCGCCACCAGGACGCCGTTCACCTTGAGCTGCTCGAGCAGGGGCGGCGGCACCTCGGACGGCGCCGCGGAGAGCAGGATGCCGTCGAACGGCGCCTCCTCCGGCCAACCCCGGTAACCGTCGCCGACCCGCACTTCGACGTTGCCGTAGCCCAGGTCGTCGAGCACGGTCCGCGCCCTCTCCGCCAAGTCGTCGATGATCTCGATCGAGTACACCCGGCGCGCGAGACGCGCCAGCACCGCGGTCGTGTACCCCGAACCGGTGCCGATCTCCAGCAGCTTCTCGTCGCCGTCGAGCTCCAGGAGGTCGGCCATCAGCGCCACCAGGTAGGGCTGCGACACGGTCTGGCCGGAACCGATCTGCAGCGGCTCGTCGCGGTACGCCTCGTCTCGCAGCGCCTCGGGCACGAACTCATGGCGGGGCACCGTCTCCAGTGCGTTCAACAACCGCGGCTCCTCGATACCGCGGCCCCGAATCTGCTCGTCGACCATCACCCTCCGCTGCGAGGCGAAGTGGTCGACCTCGACGTTCGGCTGCGCCGCGACCCCGAGCGGTGCGCACAAACAGACGGCGGCAGCAAGAACCCGCGTTTCCCACGGGTGCAAGTGACGCGCCCTTCCGTTCCGCGACGGGCTGCTCAACGAGTACACGACTCCCTATGATAGGCAAATCCCGTGCCGAATCGTCGATCGGCCCCGCCTAAGCCGTTCCGCGGCGCCGGCCGCGGATCAGGCGGCCCGACAGCGGATCAGCACGACCGTCTGGTCGTCGCCCTGCGGCAGGCCGGCCCCGAAACGACTGACCTCGTCGTCGATGGCCCGAACGATCTCGGACACCGGCCTGTCGCGCCTCTCCCGCAGGAACGCCTCCAGCCGCTCCTGCCCGTACTCTTCGTCCGCCACCGACTCGCACTCCGTGATTCCGTCGCTGTAGAGACAGATCAGGTCGCCCGGCGCCATCTCCACCTCGTCGACCCGGTACGTCGAGCCGGGTAACAGGCCCAGCGGCAATCCGCTGGCGCCAAGCGGCGTCACTTCTCCGCTCCGGCACACCAGCAGCCCCGGGTTGTGTCCGGCGTTGACGTAGCGCACAGAGCGGCTCTGCGGATCGACCTCCACCAGGATCAGGGTGATGAAACGGTTGGTGGCGCTCGACTCGACGATGTGCTTGTTCAGGCGCTCGAACAGCTCGGCCGAAGTCTCCACTCCGACGCCTTCGCTACCGGGACGGGAGTCGTCGACCAGCAGACGGAGCGCCGAGTCGAGGGTGGAGACCAGGAGGGCGGCCGGCATGCCCTTGCCGGTGACATCGGCGACCACCATCCCCCGGCGCGAACCCTTGAGCTGAAGCGAGCCGTAGTAGTCGCCGCCGACCTGGCGGGAAGGCCGGCTCCAGCCCACGGTCTCGAAGC
The DNA here is from genome assembly GCA_965238135.1 of Candidatus Multivorans sp. Classification (GTDB taxonomy): domain Bacteria; phylum Acidobacteriota; class Thermoanaerobaculia; order Multivoradales; family Multivoraceae; genus Multivorans. Next base: position 2,645,233 of record OZ250177.1, read on the forward strand.
ACCCGACGCTCGGCATGTCGGACGGCAGGATGTTGCGCTGAATCTCGGCCGCGAGTTCCACCTCCCGCTCCAGCCGCTCCTTCTCGAGGGCCTGGCGATGGAGGTTCGCGTTGGTCAATGCGATGGCGGCCTGGTTCGCGAACAGGGACAGCGCCCTGCGGTCGGAGGCCGCGAACGGCCCGATTCCGGTTCGGCTCTCCTTGTCGGCGACCACCAGCAGGCCGACGTTGCCGATGCCGCCGTCGCCCTCGATCGGCACGGCGAGAGAGTGCTCGGCAGCCGGAATCACGCCGGCCGCCGCTTCTTCGAGGGCGGCGCCGTCCGAACCGGCGACCGGCGTTACATCGAGAACATCCCGCGCGCCGCCGCCGATCGTCCCCGCCAGGGCCAGCCGGCCCTCCGCATCCCGCAGGTAGAAGGCGCCGCGACGAGCGTCCAGCAGGGACACGGCGCGGAGCAGGATCTCCTCGGTCAGTTCCTCCAGGTTCAGCGTCGAGGCGATCGCCAGCCCCACGTCGTACACCGCCTGCAACGTGACCACGTTGTAGTTGTCGTGGAACTTGCGGTCCTTCAGCTCGTCCGCCAACTCGCGCAGCCGCAGACCCAGAGCCAGGATGCCCGCGAGTTCGCTTCCCTCCGGCGTCCTGCCGCCATCCATTCCGGCGTTGTCCCCGCTGCCCGCCGCCTCGTCGTTCCCGGCGCAGTAGAGCACCAGGTTGTGCTCGAGACTGCTCTCCCGTTGGCCGAGCACACCCCAGGACGCGACCGGTCCACCGTCCCGGCGGTAGATCTGGGCGCCATCGAGTCCATGGGCCTGGCACCAGTGCCTCACCAACCGCGTCTGAACCGCGCCGCTCTCCCAGTCCGCGACGTCCGCCGTCGCCGCCAGCCGCCACAGATCGCTGAGCCCCCCGGAGCGACTCGCTGCCGGGGACGTCAACACTTGGGCGACTTGTGGCGGAGTCTCACCGCGGGCTGCTCGGCTGTCCGGAGAGTCAGGACGTACCCGACTGGAGCTCAGCGACTGCCGCCTGCTCGTCCGGGTAGATCGTCGAGTACTGCGCCAGACCCATGATGTGGAACGTCTTCTCGATCGTGGGCGTGAGATTGCAGAACGACAGGCGCCCCTTCACCTCGAGCATCTTCTCGATGATCTCGATCAGGATGGAGATGCCGATCGAGTTGACGATCTTCGTGCCCTGGAGGTTGAGCAGCAGCGACCTGTAGCCGTCGTCCAGCAGGGCATAGGCGGCCTCGGCGATCTCCTCGCCCCCCTGGTTGTTGATGTAACCGTCCGTGTAGATCACCGCCAGATCCTGGCGGCGTTCCACGTCCAACTTGAGACCCTCGGTCATGGACCCAACCCAACTCCCTCGCGCATGCGTCAGCGCGCCTTCGACATGACGACTGAGGTGCCGCCCTCACCCGAGAGCACGTTCACCTCGTCCATCAAGCCCTCAATGATCTTCAAGCCCCATCCGCGCTTCCGGATGGACGTGAGGTTGTCTTCGATTCTCGGTTGTACCACCTTGGAGGGATCGAATCCAACCCCCTGGTCCTGGATCGTGATCCGCAACACCCGCGGATCGTCAGCCTCCGCGGGCCCCAGCACCGCCAACTCGAGATGCAACCGGCCGTCGACGGCCCGGCTGTGTTCGATCGCATTGATGCAAGCCTCAACCACAGCCATGCCCACTTCCTCGACCTTGTCGGTGCTCATCCGTATGGACTTCGCCACCGCGCAGGCGCTGGCTCGCGCCTGGAGCTCCATTTCAGGCGCGAGCCTGAATGTCAGATGGGTCTCTTCGAGTACACCGAACTCAGACATGGAGAAAGAAGCAACGGGCGCCGAGGCAGGAACCGCAATCCTAAGTGGTTAGAAACAGCTTCAGACAGTAGATCACCGCGGGATGGAGCTGATCGTTCAACAGGAACCATACGAAACTCGCGACGACCGCGGACGACCAGAACACACCGGCCGGAATCGAACTGAGGGCCCAGTGCAAGAACCCTGAGAGAACCCCCGACCCCGACGCCGGCGCGGCGACGCCCCCACGGTCCAAAAAACTGAACTGCGACCCTACCATCATGCCGACCTCCCTTCGGTGCCCTTCCCTAAGAGCAAGTCCGCTGCCAGCGGAGGCCGACGTCGGGCAGATGGCCGGGATTCCAGGCCTGACGGGCCTTTCCGGAAGACCGGGCCAAGCCGACCGCAAATCGCAAGTCGCGGCAATTTGTCCCGCTTGGATCGTCAAACGACCCTGGAGTCAACCGGGATCCGCCGCAAAGTCACGACAGACACGCCTGTGGGGCATTGTGCCCCACATAGGGACAGAATGCCCCTTCCGGGCTGAGCCCAACCAGAGGCCGACGGATCAGTAACGACCGCGTGACAGCGTGCGGCGGTGCACACCCAGCAGTTTGGCCGCGGCGCTCTTGTTGCCTCCGGTCAACTCGATCACCCTCCGCACATGGCGGCGCTTGACGGTCTCCAGATCGAGCGGCTCGGGGCCCTGTGCGCCCGCAGCAGTGCTTCCGATCAGCGACTGAATCAGCGACGCGTCGACGACTTCGTCGGCCAGGGAAGCGGCGCCCTCGACGATGTTCTGAAGCTCCCGGACGTTGCCCGGATAATCATGCGCCAGGAGCAGGTTCAGGGCCCCACGATCGAACTGGGGCAGCTCGACCGCCTCCCGGTCGCAGAACCGTTCGGCGAAGTACCGGACCAGATGCGGGATGTCCCGGCGCCGCTCGCGCAGCGGCGGCAGCTCGACGCTGATCCCCTTCAGGCGGTAGTACAGATCCTCCCGGAAGCGGCCTTCGGCTACGAGCTGCTCGAGCGGTTGGTGGGTCGCGGCGACTACACGCGTGTCGACCGGGATCGCCTGCTGACCGCCGACGCGGACGATCTCACGCTCCTGGAGCGCGCGCAGCAGCTTGACCTGCGAAGCGACATCGAGATCGGCCACCTCGTCGAGAAAGAGGGTGCCTCCGTCGGCCAGTTCAAAGCGGCCCAGGCGAGCACGCACACCGGTCGCCACGCCGCCCTCGATGCCGAACAGCTCGCTCTCCAGCAGGCTCTCCGGGAGGGCGGCGCAGTTGACTGCCACCAGCGGTCCCGAGCGTTCCGAGCGCCGGTGCAGGAGCGCTGCCATGAGTTCCTTGCCGGTGCCGCTCTCGCCGCGCAGCAGAACGCTCACGCTGCGCGGCGCAACCCGGTCGATGACCTCCAGGATGCGCCGCATGGCCGGTGCGTGAGCCACGATCCGTTGGCCCCCGACCTCCGCGAGGTCGTCCAGGCGCTCCTTCAGCAGCTTGTTCTCCTCGGCCAGGCGCTCACGCGAAACGACCAGACGCTCCACCTGGCGCAGGCCATCCACGGCGACACCGGCCAACGCCGCGACGGACCTGAGGAAGCGCCGGTCTCCGTCGCTGAACCCTGGTTCGCCGGCGCCCCGCGCCTCCTTGTCGAGCACCGCCACAAAGCCGAGCAGAGAGTCGCGCGACTTGAGCGGCGCCGCCACCAGGGAACGGAACTCGCGGTCCGCCAGCTTGCCGCCGGTACGCGCCACGGTCTCATCCCGGGCCAGCAGGTCGTGCCACAGAGGGCCGGCAAGAAGCGTCTCGGCGGACGGCGGACGGCTGCCGAAGCCGACCGTCGCAGCGGCACGGGCGATACCGAAACGGTCTCGGGTCACCGCTGCGGCGGCCGCCGGATCGACCACCGCACACACTCTCTGCAGGAGATCGTCGAGCAGACCCTGCTCGGACTCGTGAGAGTAGAGCGCCACCACCAGGTCGTACAGCGTCTCGAGCTGCAGGCGCTGGAGGCGCCCGGCCAGGTCCGAGGATGGGCTCGACGTCACCACTTCAAGATGCCCTTCGCACCGGCGTCCGCGCCGCCAGCACCTTGCTCAGGAACTCTCCGGTGTGACTCTCCGGTGTAGCCGCCACCTGCTCCGGCGTGCCGGCCGCCACCACTCTGCCGCCGCCGGCCCCACCTTCCGGCCCGAGGTCGATGATCCAGTCCGCGTTCTTGATCACGTCCAGGTTGTGCTCCACGACCAGCACCGTGTTGCCCCGGTCGACGAGTCGCTGCAGCAGGGCGACCAGGCGCCGCACGTCGTCGAAGTGGAGGCCCGTGGTGGGCTCGTCGAGCAGGTAGAGGCTGCGTCCTGTTGCCCGCTTGGAGAGTTCGGTCGCCAGCTTCACGCGCTGTGCCTCGCCGCCCGAGAGCGTGGTCGCGGGCTGGCCGAGCCGGATGTACCCCAGCCCGACTTCGTCCAGCGTCGAGAGGATGCGGTCGATGGCCGGGATGTTGGCGAAGAAGCCGCGTGCGTTCTCCACGCTCATCGCCAGGATGTCGGCGATGTTCTTGTCCTTGTAACGGACCTGAAGGGTCTCCCGGTCGTAGCGCAGCCCGCCGCAGACGTCGCAGGTGACGTAGACGTCCGGCAGGAAGTGCATCTCGATCTTGTTCTGGCCGTCACCCGCGCAGGCCTCGCAGCGGCCGCCCTTCACGTTGAAGCTGAACCGGCCCGGTTTGTAGCCGCGCGCCCGCGCCTCCGTGGTCTTCGCCATCAGCGTGCGAATCGGCGTGAACAAGTTGGTGTACGTCGCCGGGTTCGAGCGTGGCGTACGGCCGATGGGGCTCTGGTCGATCGCGATCACCTTGTCGAGATGATCCAGTCCCTCGATCCGGTCGTGATCGCCGGCCGGGGCGGCGGCGCGGTAGAAGGCCCGGGCCAGCGTTTTGTACAGGACCTCGTTGACCAGGCTGCTCTTGCCGGAGCCGGACACCCCGGTGACCAGAACGAAGCACCCCAGCGGCAGGTCCACATCGAGATCGTCCAGGTTGTTCTGGCGCGCGCCGCGGATGCCGAGCCAACTCCCGTTGCCCCGTCGCCGCGTAGCCGGCACCGGGACCTCCGACTCGCCGCGCAGGTAGGAGGCGGTGAGCGAGCCCTTCGCCTTCTCGACCTGGGCCACCGAGCCTTCCGCCACCACCTCGCCGCCGTGTTCGCCGGCCCGCGGCCCCAGGTCGACGATCCAGTCGGCCTCGCGAATCGTCTCCTCGTCGTGTTCGACCAGCAGCACCGAGTTGCCGAGGTCCCGCATCTCCTTGAGCGTTCGCAGCAGCTTCGCGTTGTCGCGCTGGTGCAGACCGATGGAGGGCTCGTCCAGCACGTAGAGCACCCCCTGGAGTTTGCTGCCGATCTGGGTCGCGAGGCGGATGCGTTGGCTCTCGCCGCCGGACAGTGTGCCCGAGGCCCGATCCAGGTTGAGGTAGCCCAGGCCCACATCCCCGAGGAAGGACAGTCGATCCTCGACCTCCTGGAGGATCTTGCCGGCTATCTGCCGCTCCTTCCCGGTCAGCCGCAGGGCGCCGATGACCCGCCGCAGATCGCCGATCGGCATCGATGTCACCTCGTCGATCGGCAGACCGCCGACCTGCACCGCCAGGGCCTCGGGGCGCAGGCGGCGACCGTTGCAGTCGCCGCAGGTGCTTACCGACATGTACCTCTCGATCTCGGCGCGAACACCGGGCGAATCCGTCTCGGAGTGTCGCCGCCTGAGCATCGGGACGACTCCCTCGTAGCGCCCGCGCCAGCGGTAGGACGACCGCTTCCCCTTGACTTCGAACCCGATCTCGCGGCTGCCGGACCCGTAGAGGACGATCTGGCGGGCTTGTTCGGACAACTCGCACCACGGGGTCCCAAGGTCGAAGCCGAACTCGGCCGCGACCGTCCTGAGCATCCGCAGACGCCACGAACGGGAGGTCGACGGGAAGGGGAGAAGCACCCCGGACTGGATCGAGCGCCGCGGGTCGTCCAGGATGCGCTGTTCGTCCACGGCCATCGAAGAACCCAGCCCGCTGCACGAAGGACACGCGCCATAGGGGCTGTTGAACGAGAACAGCCGCGGCGAGATCTCGGCCAGACTGGTGCCGCAGTCCGCGCAGGCGTAGTGCTGCGACATGGTCTCCTCGGGAAGCCCCTGAGGCGCCACGACGAGCAGTCCCCGGCCTACTTCCAGCGCGGTCTCGAACGACCCCGCCAAGCGCTGCTCAATGCCCGGCCGCACGACCAGCCGGTCGACCACGATCTCGATCGTGTGCTTCCGGTTCTTGTCCAGTACCGGCAGATCCCCCGAGAGTTCGACGAGCTCGCCGTCGATGCGGGCGCGCAGAAAGCCCTCGCGGACCACCTGCTCGAGCTGGCGGCGGTACTCGCCCTTCTTGCCCCGGACGTACGGGGCGAGAAGCAGCAGGCGCGTACCCTCCGGCATCGAGGCCACCCGGTCCACCATCTGCTGCACGGTCTGAGGCCGGATCACCTTGCCGCACTCCGGGCAGTGGGGTACACCGACCGAGGCGTAGAGCAGACGCAGGTAGTCGTGGATCTCGGTCACGGTACCGACCGTCGACCTGGGGTTGCGGGACACCGACTTCTGCTCGATCGAGATGGCGGGCGAAAGCCCCTCGATCGAGTCGACGTCCGGCTTCTCGACCTGGTGCAGGAACTGGCGGGCGTAGGCCGAGAGCGACTCGACGTAGCGGCGCTGTCCTTCGGCGAACAGGGTGTCGAAGGCGAGAGAGGACTTGCCGGAACCCGACACGCCGGTGACCACGACCAACTGCTCGCGCGGGATCTCGACCGTGATGTTCTTCAGGTTGTGCTCGCGCGCGCCCCGAACGACGATCTTCTTCCCGCTCACGGGCCGGGCTCCCCGTGCGCCCCGTGCTCGGAAGGGCCCGTGCGCATCCGGCGGCGGCCCCGGAACACCTCGCCGGCCTCCCGATCGAGGGTCCTCTCGCGCTCCTGCTGGCGTTTGTCGTACAACTTCCTGCCCTCGGCCAAGGCCAGCTCGACCTTGATCCGGTTCCCCTTCAGGTAAACGGAGAGCGGCACGACCGTCAAGCCCCGGTCGCGGGTGCGCCCGAACAGACGGTCGATCTCGCGCCGGTTCAGAAGCAACCGGCGCGGTCGCTCCAGTTCGTGGTTCTCGCGGTTGCCATGACTGTAGGCCGATATGTGGGCGTCCAGCAGCCAGGCTTCGTGGTTACGGAAGGCGACGTAGCTCTCCCGCAACTGGATCTTGCCGCCGCGAATCGACTTGACCTCCGTGCCCAGAAGTTCGATACCCGCCTCGAGGCGCTCCAGCACCCGGTACTCCCGCCTCGCCTTTCGATTCACCGCCAGGGGCAGACCGTCGGCCGGGGGCTGTCGGTTGGTGCGCTTGGCCATACGTGTCCATCCCCCGGCATCCTGAGCGCCGCCGGCGCCCGCGACTTCCTTCAGGGGACCGCGTGCCGCTCAAGGCTTGGCCGGAGTCTACCCCTGCGGCGGGCGGCTCCCCGTGCGGTCGAGGCGCCACAGATGTGTGGCCTATAAGCCACAGATCCAATCGACAGACTCAGCCGGAAGGGGAACAAGTCCATGTAGAAAGAGCGAAGAACTCCTTGAGGAGACAGGCAACTCGAAAGGACGGCCCCGGCGCGGCAGCGGCTGGCACGATCCGTGCTCAGTCAACCTGTCGATGGGCAGAGATACCAACGGAACGAACCGGGACCGAAGCCGTCCCGCCCGATCCGACAGCGCCCGCGACCGCATCTTCCGGCAACAGACGATCCGCCGGCCCGCCGCCATCTCGGGCGTGGGCATCCACACCGGCAGCGAAACGAATCTGCGGATCCTACCGGCGGCGGCGGGAAGCGGCATCCGGTTCCGCCGCACCGATGCCGGCAACGTCGAGGTCCGCGCCGACATCAAGGACGTCAGTTCTCTCGAGCTGGCCACGACGCTCGGCCGCGACGACATCACCGTCTCCACGGTGGAGCATCTGCTCGCCGCCGTCTACGCCCTCGGCATCGACAACCTCGTCGTGGAACTGGACGGCCCCGAAGTGCCAATTCTGGACGGTTCGGCGATGCCCTACGTGCTGCTGCTGCGGGCGGCCGGGATTCGCCGGCAGAACGCCGACCGGCGGATCATGGCGATGAGCTCGGTGCTCGATTTCAAGCGCGGCGACAAGTGGCTGCGGGCTTCGCCCTATCCGGGTCTGCGCCTCGACTACACGATCGATTTCCCGGGCTGCTCCGTAGGGCGGCAGCGGTTGCAGATGGAAGTCGACCAACGCAGCTTCGAGCGCGACCTGGCGCCGGCGCGAACGTTCTGCCGCCAGGTGGATGTCAAGAAGATGCAGCGTGCCGGACTGGGTCTCGGCGGCTCGGTCGACAACTGCATCGTGTTCGACGAGCAAGGGCCGGTGAACACCGACCTCCGCTTCGCCGACGAACCGGTTCGTCACAAGGCGCTCGACGCGGTCGGCGACTTCGCCCTGCTCGGCGCACCGATCTGGGGCCACTTCGAGATTCTGCGCGGCGGCCACCAACTCCACTATGATCTGCTCAAGGAGTTGGTCGCCAATCCACAGTGCTGGACCTGGATGGTCGGCGAAGAGCTTCCACCGCAAGTGGGCCTCCCCCTTGATCCGAAGCAGCCTTCGGCCTGGGTGCAGCTCCTGGCGAGTCAGCCGCAGTAGCGCCGCCAGTGGGTGCGCCGGCCTTCCGGCCGGCCGGACTGGTAGTGTCGCCCGCATGAGAGTCCCGTGGGCGGGGCGGCTGGTCTGCGCGCTCAGCCTGTCGAGTGTCCTGGGCACCGACGTACTCGCGGCCCAGCCCCCACGAGAGGGTTCCGCCCGAACCCGCAAAGCAGGCATCGCCGCTCTGTCCGTCGTTCGCGACGGCGCCGGGATGCTGATCAGCTTCCGCCTCGACCGCGCCCTGGACGAACGGACCTGGGAGAGGATCGAGAGCGGTCTGCCAACCGGCTTCACGTACGACATCGAGGTCCAGAGACTGCGTCGCCGCTGGTTCGACAAGCGCGTCGGCGCGACCCGGCTGCAGGTGGTGGCGATGTACAACGCGCTCACGCGCGAGTACCTGGTCAACTTCAAGCGCGACGGCGACCTCTACGCGAGCCGGGTGGTGACCTCGACCGCCGACCTGGAGCGAGCCATGACGGTCTTCGAGAAGCTGCCGCCGATCGAGATCGAGGACGACGGGACGGGACGATTCGTCCTGAGGGTGCGCGCCGAACTGCGGTCGCGAACCCGTCTCGGCCTGATACCGGACCGGGTTCACACGGCTTGGGCCCAGACCAGGCCCTTCCGCCCGCTCCCGCGAGAGGTCCGGGGCCCGGGAGCCGAGTGACGTGAGCGCCACGCAAGCCACCCCGCCGCGCTCGCTGCGCGAACTGATCAAGAGCAATCGCTTCCTGGTCTGGTTGCTGGTGCTGGCCCTCGCGGTGCCAACGGCCGGCTACTACGCGCTCCAGCGCGGCAGCCAGATCGATCCCACGGTGCTCAACAACAGCATCCTCCTGTTCGCGCTGCGCAACCTGAACGTGGTGCTGATCCTGATCGTCGTCTTCGTCCTCGTCCGCAACCTGACCAAGCTGTGGATCGAGCGGCGGCGGCAGCGTCTCGGCGCCAAGTTCCGCACCAAGCTGATCCTGACCTACATCGGCCTGTCGCTGATTCCGGGACTGGTCCTGTTCGCCTACGCGACCGAACTCCTGCAGGGCTCGATCGACCGCATGTTCCGCACCGACATCGACGACCTGCTGGAACCGGCGAACCAGGTCTCCCAGGCCCTCACATCCACCCACCAGGACCAGTTGCTGCGCGACGCGGAGCGCTTCCTCCGCGACACGGCCGATCTCGACCTCGACGACCCGCGCGGCCGGGGCAGCCTCCTGCGGGCCCTGGGGGAGACGCTGCCCTTGGCCGACCTGGACTACCTGGCCGTGTACCGGGACACGACCTTCCTCTACGCGAGGGTCAACTCCCAGACTCTGTCCGAAGTGCCCGAACCGACGCGCGGCATGCTGCTGGAGGCAATTCGCACCGGCGCCGCGCGCGCCATAGGCGAGGTTTCCGGCAAGGAAGAGCGCCTGATCCTCGCGGCGGCGGCCACGGACGGCGGCGCCGAAGCCACCGTGGCAGTCGCCGGCAGGCTGCTCGACGCCGAACTCGCCGGCAACACGGAGACCCTGATCGGCGCCTACCAGTCGCGCCGGCAACTGCACGCCCAGCGCGACGAGATCCGGGCCGCGTACTGGCTGCTGTTCCTGACCGTCACCCTCTGCATCCTGCTCGTCTCCTGCTGGGTCGGCCTCTATCTCGCGGGCCGAATAACCGGACCGATCGAAGCGCTGGCGGACGGTACCCGGCGCATCGCCGGCGGCGACCTGGAACACCGGGTCGAAGCGGCCGCCGACGACGAGGTCCAGGTGCTCGTCGACTCGTTCAACCGGATGACGGACGCGCTCCAGGACTCGAACCGCGACCTGGTCGCCACGAATCGCCGTCTGGACGCCGAGCGCGCGCGGATCGAGGCGGTGCTCGAGAGCGGTCCCGCCGGCGTGTTGTCGCTCGATCGCGACGGAAGGATCCTGACCTGCAACCGCGCCGCCCTCGAAATGCTGGGCCTGCCCGCCCAGATCTCGCTTGCCGGCGCGCCCCCGGAAGCCCTGAGCGAGCTGCTGCCCGACCGCGGAATCGAAGTTGTGTTCGCCGACCTGCCGGACGCCGCCGGTCCGCGCCGCTCGCAAGCCGCGCCGGCACGTCGGGAAGTCAGCCTGGGCGGCAAGGACGACTGGAAGACGCTGGAGGTGAAGACCAGTCCGATGCGCGCTCCGAGCGGCAGAGGCGGCTTCGAACTGCTCGGCCACGTCATCGTGATCGAGGATCTGACCGCCCTGCTCGACGCCCAGAAGGCCGCCACCTGGACCGAGGCGGCGCGGCGCATCGCGCACGAAATCAAGAACCCGTTGACGCCGATCAAGCTCGCCGCGGAACGCATGCTGCGCAAGGCGAAGAAGAACGACAAGAGCCTGGAGGCCGCGATCGAGGAAGGGTCGTCCATCATCGTGCGCGAGGTCGGCAACATGCTGAACCTGGTCGACGAGTTCGCGCGCTACGCCCGCATGCGCCGGCCCCAGCCCCGCGATGTCGATGTCGAACGTCTGATCGGCGAGACCGTCGATCTCTACCGTGAACTGAAACCGGGGGTCGAAGTCGAGGCCCATATCGAGGCCGGGGCAGACGGCCTGCACGCCAAACTCGACGCCGACCAGATGCGTTCCGCCCTCGTCAACCTGCTCGACAATGCCATCGCCGCCACCACCCCGCCCGGACAGGTCACGGTCCGCGCCGGCCGCAGCAACGGCGTCTTCGACCTCTCCGTAAGCGACACCGGCAGCGGCGTTCCGAAGGCGGCGCGCGAGAAGCTGTTCCTGCCCTACTTCTCGACCAAGGGACGCGGCTCGGGGCTCGGTCTCGCTATCGTCCAGCGCATCGTCAACGACCACAACGGCTCGATTCGGGTCGAGGACAACCAACCACGCGGCACGACCTTCGCGATCGAACTGCCGCAGGACAGCAGTACCCACCCAGCCTGAACGGAACACCGTGAGCAGAGCACGCATCCTGGTCGTCGACGACGAGGCCGGCATCCGGCAGACCCTGCGGGGGATCCTCGAGGACGAGGGTCACTCGGTCACCACCGCCGCGGACGCGGTCAGCGGGCGCGCCCTGATGTCGAGCGACGAGTTCGATCTGGTGCTGCTCGACGTGTGGTTGCCCGACCGCGACGGTCTGGACCTGCTCTCGGAGCTTCACGAAGGAGACTTCGTAACACCCGTCATCGTGATCTCGGGTCACGGCAACATCGACACGGCGGTCAAGGCGATGCGGGTCGGCGCCCACGACTTCCTGGAGAAGCCCCTGGCGCTCAACCGGGTGGTCGTCTCGGTGGAGAACGCGCTCGAGCGCAACCGTCTCGAGCAAGAGGTGCGGGAGCTCTCCAGCCGGCTCGATCCGGAGCGGCGCCTGATCGGCGATTCCGAGCCGATGCGGAAACTGGCGAGCGACCTTGAACTGGCGGCGCGAGCCGAGAGCCGGATCCTGATCACCGGCGAGAACGGGACCGGCAAGGAGCTCGTCGCCCGCCGGGTCCACAGGCTTTCGCGACGCAGCAGCCGCGCCTTCGTCGAGGTGAACTGCGCCGCGATCCCGGAGGAACTGATCGAGAGCGAACTCTTCGGGCACGTCAAGGGCGCCTTCACCGGGGCATCCGGGAACCGCCGCGGACGCTTCGAACAGGCCGACGGGGGCACGTTGTTCCTCGACGAGATCGCGGACATGTCGCTGAACACGCAGGCCAAGGTCCTGCGGGTGCTCGAGGAGCAGCGGTTCGAACGGGTAGGCGGCAGCGAACCGATCGACGTCGACGTGCGGGTGCTGGCCGCGACGAACAAGGACCTGGAGGGAGACGAGCTCCCGGCCGGGCGGTTCCGCGAGGATCTCTACTTCCGGCTGGCCGTGATTCCGCTCCACGTGCCGGCCCTGCGCGAACGGCGCGAGGACATCCCGCCGCTGGTCGACCACTTCCTCAGGCGCTTCGCGGCCGAGGCCGGGCGCCGTCCCAAGACCATAGGCCCCCGAGCGCTCGAACGCCTGGTGGCCTACTCCTGGCCGGGCAACGTGCGCGAACTGCGCAACCTGACGGAGCGGCTGATGATCATGGCGCCGGGGAACGTGGTCGGCCTTGCGGATCTGCCGCCCCGGATCCGCGGCGCCGACGCCATCGCCCCGGTCGACGACGACTACGCGTCGCTCAAGGAGGCGCGAGAGGCCTTCGAACGCCTCTACATCGAGCGCCGCCTGGTCGCTGCCGGCGGCAACGTCTCCCAGACCGCCCGGGAACTCGGGGTCGACCGCCGCCACCTGTACCGCAAGCTCCGGGCCTACGGCATCGACCCCGGGCGCGGCTCGTGAGGCGGTTCGTCGTCGGCACCGCCGGCCACGTCGACCACGGCAAGACGCGCCTCGTCCAGGCCCTGACCGGGGTGGACTGCGACCGCTGGGAGGAAGAAAAACGGCGCGGCATCACCATCGATCTCGGCTTCGCCTCGATGATCGACGACGGCTGGCAGATCGGCTTCGTCGACGTGCCGGGACACGAGCGGTTCGTGCGTAACGCACTCGCGGGATTGGGGGGAATCCAGATGATGGCCCTGGTCGTGGCGGCCGACGAAGGGGTCATGCCCCAGACCCTGGAGCACCTCGCGATCTGCTCGCTGCTCCAGATTCCGGCCGGTGTGGCGGTGCTCTCGAAGACCGACCTGGTGCCCCCCGATCTGCTGGAACTGGCGCATTTGGAACTCGAGGAAACGCTCGCCGACACCCCATTCGCCGAAGCGCCCATCCTGCCCGTCTCGTCCGAGACTGGAACGGGCCTGGAGCAACTCCGCGAGACGCTGGTCCGGCTCGCCGGCGAGGCGGCGCCGATCGACCGCCACAGCGGGCTACCCGCCCGCCTGCCGATCGACCGCGCCTTCCACCTCAAGGGGCTCGGAGTCCTGGTGACCGGCACCCTGGCCAGGGGAACCGTCACGACCGGCGACGAGCTGGACATCCTGCCCGGCGGCGGCCGCGCCCGGGTGCGCAGCATCGAAGTCCACGGCGAGGACCGCCAGCGGGCGGAGGCCGGCGAACGCACCTCGTTGCAATTGGTCGGCGTCGGCCTCGAAGACGTCGCCCGAGGCCACGAACTGGGCGCACCCGGCGTCTACCGGGCCGCGTCCTCGCTGCTCGTCCGCTGCCGGCTCCTGCCGTCGGCGCCCGAGGCGATCCAGGGAAGCTGCTCCGTCCGGCTGCACGTCATGGCCGCGCAGCGGCTCGGCAAACTCCGACCACTGTCACCGGAACGACTGGAACCGGGCGGAGAGGCCGTGGCGGAGATCCGCCTGGAGGCGCCGCTGGTGGCAATTCGCAGCGACCGCTTCGTGATCCGGCGGCCGTCGCCCCAAACCACCCTCGGCGGCGGCGAGGTGCTGGACCCGGCCTGGCGCCACCGCCGCGGCAAGGCTCTCGGAACGACGATCGACGCCCTCACCGCGGGCACGAGCTCGGCCGCCGTGCAGTGGGCGGCGGACGGCCGGGAGGCCGGCCTTGCAGCCTCCGAACTCGCACTGCGCCTGGGGGTCGTCCGCAGCGATGCCGCGAGTGTGCTGACCGGCGCCGCCCAGGAAGGCCTGCTGCTCGAGGCGGGACCCGAACGGTTCGTCACCGCGGCCACCGTCCGCAACGTGTCGCGCCGCGCCCGCCGGCTGGTTGAGGCACACTTCGCCGACGACCGCCTGTCCCGCGGCATGCCCAAGGCCGAACTGGTACGGCGGCTTCTCGGCGCCCACGCGGCCGACCTCGCCCCCGCCTACCTCAACTGGGCTGGTCAGGGCGGTTCGGACAAGGCGGTAGCCGTCGAAGGCGAACTCGTCACCCTGCCCGGCCGCGCCGGCGAACTGACCGAGGTCGAATCCAGGCTCGCGCAGGCCATCGTCCAGGGATTCGAGAACCAGGGACTCACCGCGGGCTCGCCCGAGGAACTCTGCCGCAGTCTCGGCGCCAAACCCCAGGTCTTCGACGGCGTGTTCCGCTACCTCGTCGAGCGCGGCAAGCTGACCCGGCTGCCGAACGGCCTTGTCCTGGCTACCGGGGCCTTGGAGAAGTTCCAGGCCGACTTGTTCGCCACCGGCTGGGACACCTTTACCGTGTCGGAGTTCAAGGACCGCTTCGGCCTCACCCGCAAGTGGGCGATCCCGTTGCTGGAGCACCTGGATCGCCAGCGTCTGACGCGGCGGGAGGGAGACCGGCGGCGGGTGCTGCGGCCGCGGGGGTAGAGCGATGCGGCTTCGGGCCAGCTTCTGGATCGAGGCCCCCAGTCAGCCGCCGCCCAGCCCTTCGAGGGGCGCCCAGTCGAGGCCGTGGGCGGCGGCGACCGCCTGGTGGGTCACCTGTCCCTCGACGACGTTGACGCCGCCGGCGAGGGCCAGGTCGCGTTCCGCCGCCGCTCGCCAGCCGCGGTCGGCGATCTCCAAGGCGTAGGTCATCGTCGCGTTGGTTAGCGCGTACGTCGAGGTGTGGGGGACGGCGCCGGGCATGTTCGAGACGCAGTAGTGGATCACCCCTTCTTCGACGTAGCGCGGATCGCGGTGGGTGGTCGGGCGGCTTGTCTCGGCGCAACCGCCCTGGTCGACCGCCACGTCCACCAGCGCCGACCCCGGCTCCATCCGCGCCAAGTGGGCGCGGGTAACCAGGCGCGGCGTGCGGGCGCCCGGAATCAGCACGGAGCAGACGACGAGATCGGCCGAAGCCACCGCGCCCTCGATGTTCGCGTCGTTCGACATCAGCGTCGTCACGTGGCCCTGGACCACGTCGCGCACATAGCTCAGCCGCCGGGGATCGATGTCGAGGATCGTGACGTCGGCGCCGAAGCCGACGCCGACCACACAGGCGTTCAACCCCACGACACCGGCGCCGATGATCGTGACCCGTCCGCGGCGCACGCCGGAGACCCCGGGCAGCAGCAGGCCCTTGCCGCCTGCCAGCCGCTCGAGCGACGCGGCGCCGGCCTGAATCGACAGCCGCCCGGCCACCTCCGACATCGGCGCCAGCAGCGGCAGCACGCCGTCCGCGAGCTGCACCGTCTCGTAGCCGATGCCCACGACCCGCCGTTCGAGCAGCCGCGCAGTCAACTCCTCCGACGCGGCCAGGTGGAGATACGTGAAGAGGATCTGCCCGCGGCGCATGAACTCGAACTCCGGTTCGAGCGGCTCCTTGACCTTGAGGATCATCTCGGACTGTGCCCAAACCGCATCCGCCCCCTCGACCACCGAAGCGCCCGCCCGCCGGAACGCGTCGTCCGGGATCGCGCTGCCCACGCCCGCGCCGGCTTGAATCGCCACCTCGTGGCCGCGCGCCACGAACGCGCCAACGCCGGACGGTGCGATCGCGACCCGGTGCTCGTCCGTCTTGATCTCCGTGGGAATGCCAATCCGCATTTCGCCCTCACTTCACATGCCCGGCCGGCCGCGCCACCGGCGACGCCGTCCATCGTGGCACACTAGAACACCATGCCGGGCGAAGCGAGCATCTGCGAAGGCCAGCTCTTCAACCAACCAATGCTGCTCGAGACGGTGTGCGCGAACGGCCCCCGATGCTCTATGGAGGCAGCATGCCCATGACCAGCAACGACCAGATGTCCTTCGGCGTGGTTCTCCAGCCTGACCCGCCGGTTTCGCGCGTCGTCGAGCTCGCGGTCATGGCGGAGGGCCAGGGGTTCGACCACTGCTGGCTCTTCGACTCCCATGTGCTGTGGCCGGAGCCGTTCGTCATCTTCTCGCAGATCCTGGCGAGCACGGAGCGGATGGCAGTCGGGCCGATGGTGACGAACCCGGCCACGCGCGATCCGTCCGTTGTGGCCTCGCTGTTCGCCACCCTGGACTCGATGTACCCAGGGCGCACGACCTGCGCCATGGGCAGAGGCGATTCGGCGCTGCGCTACATCGGCCGCAAGCCTGCGAGCCTGGGGGCAGTGGTCGACTCGATCGCAACGATCAAGTCGCTGTTCGCGGGCCGCGAGATCGACTACAACGGCGCTTCGATCAGCATCCCTTGGCGGAGCGACGCAGGTTCGGAACTACCGATTTGGGTCGCGGCCTACGGCCCAAAGGCGCTCGACGTCGTCGGCCGGCATGCCGACGGGTTCGTGCTGCAACTGGCCGACCCGCAGATCCTGGAGTGGACACTGCAGGCGGTCCGCGACGCCGCCGAGGACGAGGGGCGCGATCCGGACGCGATCACGGTCTGCGTGGTGGCGCCGGCCTACGTCGGCGACGACCTCGCGCACCAGCGCGACCAGTTGCGCTGGTTCGGCGGCATGGTCGGCAACCACATCCACGACCTGGTCATGCGCTACGGCGAGGACGATTCGAAGGTCCCGCACGCACTCGCCGAGTACATTCGCCAGCGTCAGGGGTACGACTACTCGCACCACGGCCGCAGCGGCAACCCGGACACCGAGTTCGTGCCCGACGGCATCGTCGACCGCCTGTGCGTGCTCGGCCCGGCGGAAGCCCACATCGAGAAGCTGCGGGAGTTGAAGTCGCTGGGCGTCGATCACTTTGCCGTCTACCTGATGCACGACGACAAGGAAGGCACGCTCGCGGCGTACGGCGAGCAGGTGATCCCGGCGCTCAAGGGCGGGTAGGGAACAACTACGCCTTGGCCTCGTACCAGTCGGGGCCGGTACCGACATCGACGACCAGGGGCACGCTCAGGTCGGCGACTCCCTCCATCTCCTCCCTGACTACTCCCGCGACGTCGTCGATGGCGGCGGCGGGCGCTTCAAGCACGAGTTCGTCGTGGACGGTCAGGAGCAGCCGCGCCGCTTCCAACTCCGCCCGCAGCCGGCGGTCGACGGAGATCATGGCCAGCTTCAACAGGTCCGCGGCCGTGCCCTGGATGCGGGCGTTGACGGCCATCCGGCGCGTGTTTTCCCGCACCGCGCGGTTGCGGCTCTTGATGTCCGGCAGGTAGCGGACACGACCGTAAAGCGTCTCGACGCGCAACTCCTCCTCGGCCTGCGCCAGCGTCTGCTCGGTGTAGGTGCGCACCCCGGGGAACCGCTCGAAGTAGGCGTCGATGAACTTCTGGGCTTCGCCGCGCGCGATGCCCAGGGCGCGGGCGAGTCCGAAGGCGCTCATGCCGTAGATGATCCCGAAGTTGATCGTCTTCGAGGCCCGCCGTTGCTCGTCGGTGACCAGGGCCGGCGACACGCCGAACACCGTGGCCGCGGTCGAGCGGTGGATGTCGTCGCCGCGCTGGAAGGCAGAGGTCAGCGTCTCGTCGCCCGAGATGTGCGCGAGCACCCGCAGCTCGATCTGGCTGTAGTCGGCCACCAGGAGCAGATAGCCGTCCCGGGCGCGAAAGGCGCGGCGGATCTTCCGACCGATTTCGGTGCGAATGGGGATGTTCTGCAGGTTCGGGTCGTGCGAGGACAGCCGGCCGGTCGCCGCCACCGCCTGGTGGTAGCGGGTGTGGAGGCGGCCGTCGGCCGCGACCAGGTGCGGCAGTGCATCGACGTAGGTGGACTTGAGCTTGGTCAGCTCGCGGTAGTGCAGCACCTTCGCCGGCAGGTCGTGGCCGCGCTGCGCGAGCTGCTCCAGGACGTCGGCGCCGGTCGAGTACTTCTTCGTCTTGCGGGTGCGGCCGAGCGCCGGATACCCCAGCTTCTCGAACAGGATGACGCCGAGCTGCTGCGGCGACAGGATGTTGAACCGCTCCTCGGCGAGGTCGAAGATCTCCTCCGCCAGGTCGCCGGCGTCGAGTTCGAGGCGGCGCGACATCTTCTCCAGCACGCCGGAGTCGAGTTCGATGCCCTCCTCCTCCATCGCCGCCAGCACCGGCAGCAGGGGCGCCTCGATCGAGTCGTAGACCTCGCGCGCCCCCGGCGTCTCCTCCCACTGCGGAGCGAGCGCCTCGAGGATCAGGGCGGGCAGCACCGCCTGTTCGGCCGCGTACACGCCGAGACCGGTGTCGTCGCCGAGAGCCGCCGTCTGATCGCCCAACCCTGCGTCCGCGGGCGTCGTGGCCTTGTAGAACAGGCGGTCTAAGGCAACCGTCGCCAGTCCGAAGCTGCGCACCGCGGAGTGGACGAGGTAGGCCATCAGCATCGTGTCGACCAGGCGCGCGGTGACCGTCGGCCGACCCTCCCGGTGCGGACAGAGGCGGACGACTTCCTTCAGGTCGTGTCCGATCAGCTCGAGGCCGGGGTCGGCGAGCCACGCCCGCAGCTTCGCCGCCACGGCTTCCCGCAGGCCGGGACGCCCGAAGTCCGCGAAGCAGGCCCGGCCGATCTCCGCGGCCCCTTCACCCTCCCCGTCAGCCTTGCCCGCGACCGGCGCAAACGACAGCCCCACCGGTTCGCCGCCGCGCCGGAAGACCACGCCGACCGCGATCCGAGGACCCAGGTCCGACGCCGCCTCCTCGAACGCCTCGACGGTCTGAAGAACGATGGCCGGCTCGATCTCCGGGCCGCCGCTCTCGCCCTCAAGCTCCTTGAGCAGGCTCCAAAACTCGAACTCCCGGCACAACTCCGCCAGCGCCTCGTAGTCCGGCGCCTCCATCGTGAGTGCCTCGGGATCGAAGGGGACATCGAGATCCGTGTGGATCGTCACCAGCTCCTTCGACAGCACGGCCTTGTCCGCGTGTTCCTGCAGTCCCTCGCGGTACGCCTTGCGCTTGAGCTCGGGCGCCGCCTCCAGCAAGGCCTCGACGGTCCCGTACTCGCGCACCAGGGTCTGCGCACCCTTGGCGCCGATCCCCGGCACCCCGGGCACGTTGTCCACCGGGTCGCCGACCAGGGCGAGGACATCGACCACCTGCCCCGGCGGCACGCCGAAGTCCTGCTCCACCAGGGCCGGGTCGTAGATCTTCTCGCGGCCGGTGTGGAGCATCGACACCCGGTCGCTCACCAGTTGGAACAGATCCTTGTCCGCGCTCACGATGGTGACGTCGTAGCCCGCCTCCTCCGCCCTGCGGCCCAGGGTGCCAAGCACATCGTCGGCCTCGTAGCGCTCGAGTTCGAGGATCGGAATGCGGAAGGCCTCGATCGCCCGGCGGATCGCAGGCATCTGCGCCTTGAGGTCCTCCGGCATCGGCGCCCGGTTCGCCTTGTACTCCGCGTACGCCTCGGTGCGCACCGTGGCGCGCCCGACGTCGAGGGCGATGCCGAGGAGCGGCGGTTCCTCGTCGCGCAGCAGCTTGCGCAGGATGTTGATGAAGCCGTAGATCGCGTTGGTCGGCTCGCCGGCCGAGGTCGACAACCCGCGGATCGCGTAGAAGGCCCGGAAGATCGTGGAGTACCCGTCGATCAGAAAGAGGCGCTTGGCGGTCACGGCGGCGACTACTCTAGTTGCCGTCCCGGCTTTGTCCCCGCCGGATGCGGGCGAGACGCCCGTGAACCAGGCGCCGGAACACACAGGAGGCGTAGAGTTGCGCCGCCACAGACCGCACAGGCCGCTACAAGCCATGCTCCGCAAACTCCCAGCCGTTCTCGTTCTCGCCGCGCTCGCCGCCACCGGCGCCGCGTGCGCGCAACCGTCCGAAGAGATGGTGCGCCTACGGAACCTCGGCTACGCCCAACTCGAGAACGAACAGGCGGCGGAGGCCGAAAGCACCTATCGCCGCCTGATCGAACTGCTGCCGGACGAACCCCTCGGCCACGCCAACTTGAGCGTCGCCCTGCTGCGCCAGGACCGGCACGAGCAGGCGCTGGCGGCGATCGACCGGGCCCTGGAACTGGGCGGCGACCGGGCCGACCTGCTGCTCATCCGCGCCGAAATCCTGCGATGGACGAACGGCCGCAACGAGGATGCGCTCGCGGACTATCGCCGCGCCGCCCGCGCAGCGCCCGACGATCCCGAGACGCAGTACGCGCTCTTCCGGCAAGCCGAGATCATGACCGGTGACGAGGCCGAGGCCGGTCGGCGGGACGCGGTCGACCGGCTGCGGCGCCTGCGGCCCGACAACCTGGTCGTCCTGCTCCTGAGCGGCGCCGAGGCGCTTGCGGACGGCGACCGCGGCCGGGCAAGCGATGACTACCTGCGGGTGCGGGAGTTGATCTGGCAGGCCCGGCCGATCGCCGAGCGGGTGCTCGGGGAGGTACTCGACGCGCTGGAGGCGGACGACCTGGAGCGCGCCCGCCACTTTGCTCCCCGGATCAAGAACGTCCTGTTCGAAACCCCCGGCTGGCACAGCAGCCTGGCCGAGGTCTACACGAACATCCGGGGCATTCCCGTGGAGCGGTTCGAAGGCGAGGAGCCAGGCGAGGACTTCGGCCCCGCAAGTCCCGCCCGCTTCCGGGCCACCCGGATCGACAACGCACCCACCTCGGGCCGGGCCCTCGAAGTCGCCGACTTCGACGGCGACGACCGGCCCGACATGGCCCGCGTGGCGAGCGCCCGCGCCCCGAATGGTGCGGGGGCACGCCTTGAGTTGCGGCGGGCGGCAACCGGATACGCCACACCGGGCGCCGCCCCCGAGACCGGCGCCCAGGTCCTCGTGGTCGGCGACGCCGACAACGACCGGCGCCTCGACCTGATCTCGATCGGCGATCCCCTGGCCGTCTGGCAGGTCGACGACACGCCGCAGTTCGGGGACGCCAGCGACCGGTTCCTGCCTGGCTCGCTGGCCGTCACCGCGGCCGACCTGATCGACTTCGACAGCGACGGCGACCTCGACCTCGCGGTGGCCCGGGCCGACGGCGTGCCCGATCTGCTGCGGAACGTTTCGGGCGAAGAGGTCTTCGAGGGGCCGCTCGAGGCCCTGGGACGGCAGGCGCTGCCCGAAGTCGAGACGCGGCCCTACCACCACCTCCAGGCCACCGACGCCGACCGCGACGGCGACACCGACCTGCTGCTGGCGCACGACGAGGGTGTCCTGTGGTTGGACAACCTCCGCCAGGGCCAGTTCGCGGAGAGAACCCCGCCCGCGCCCAGCCGCGGTCTGCTCGGGAGGCTGATCAGCCTCGTCAGCGCCGACGAGCCGGCAGCGAGCGCCCTGACCACAGGAGCGCCGGTGCGGGTCGTACGAACCGCCGACCTCGACCGCGACGGGGTTCCCGAGTTCCTGCTCGCCGGCGATTCGACGGTCATCCTGAAGCGCGACGAGGACGGGGCGGTCGCTCCCTTCCCCCTCAGCCCCGGTTCGGCCGCACTGCCGGAGGGCGCCACCGACCTGGCCGTTCTCGACGCCGACAACGATGGCCGGCTCGATCTCGCCCTGGTCGCGGAGGGCGAACTACGGGTGCTCACCCAGACCTCGGACTCCGGCCCGGAGGCGCTCGACTTCCGCCTCGCCCGCGTCATGGGCGCGCCGCGCGACGCAGAGTTCACCGCCGTCCGAGCCTCTGATCTCGACGACGACGGCGACCAGGACCTCGTCGCCGCGGGCGGCACGGGTCTCTACCGGATCGAGAACCTGGACGGCTCGAAGAACAACTGGCTGCGCGTCCGCCTGGTCGGTCTCGACGTGGCGAACCAGAAGAACAACGTCTTCGGCCGCGGCACGACGATCGAGGTCAGGTCGGGCCGGGCGTACCAGTACTTCGAGGTCGACCGCGAGGTCACCCACATCGGCCTCGGCAACCGCAGGCAGGCCGATCTGATCCGCGTCGTCTGGGCCAACGGCGTGCCGCAGAACCGCCTGGCGCCGGGCCGAAACCAGACCATCGTCGAAGAGCAGGTGCTCAAGGGCAGTTGCCCGTTCCTCTACACCTGGGACGGCGACAAGATCACCTTCGTCACCGACCTGCTGTGGGGTGCGCCGCTGGGAATGCCCCTCGCGGACGGGGTCTGGAACGGCTACGACCCCGACGAGCTGGTCCGGGTCGACGGCGCCGCCCCGCGCGACGGCTTCTACGACCTGCGGATCACCGAGGAGTTGTGGGAGGCCGCCTACTTCGACCGCGCGCGGCTCTGGGTGGTCGATCACCGCGACGACGTGTCGGTCGCCAGCAACCTGAGGATCGTGCCGGGCCAGGGGCACGTCGGCCGCCCGCCCGACGCAGTGGTGGCCAGCGCCGGAATCCGCCCGGTCGTCCACGCCACCGATGGCCGCGGCCGCGACGTAACCGGGCGGGTCCGGGCCCGGGACGAGGTCTACGCCGACGGTTACGAGCGCTCGCGCTACCAGGGTCACGCCGCCGAGCCGTGGACCTTCACTTTCGACCTGGGTGAAGCGCCGGGGAGGCCGATCCGGCTGTGGCTGGACGGCTGGGTGTTCCCGGCTGACGCGAGCCTGAATCTCGCGATCGCCCAGGCGGTGGAGCACGGCGACCTGCAGATGGTCATGACCCGGCTCGAGGTCGAGACCGCGGACGGCTGGCGGCCGCTGCTCGACCCGATGGGTTTCCCCCCCGGCAAGACGAAGACGATGGTCGTCGACACGCCGCCGCTGCCCGCGGGCGCCACCAGACTGCGGATCGTCACCACCCGCTGGCTGCACTGGGACAAGGTCGCCTGGAGCATGGACATGGGCGGAACAGGCGGCGCCAACGTCGTCGTCCAGGCCCGTCTCGACGCCGCCGCGGCGGAACTGGCCTACCGGGGGTTCTCGACCCAGACCAGGCCTGCCCCCAACGGTCCGCACCTGTTCGACTACCAGCGCACGAGCACCGAGTCCCCGTGGCTGCCCTTCCCCGGCCGCTACACGCGCTTCGGCGACGTCCGCGAACTCCTGACCGCCGTCGACGACCGCCAGGTCGTGATCGGCCCCGGCGACGAGATCCGCCTGCGCTTCGACGCCCGCAGCCTTGAGCCCCCCAAACCCGGCTATACCCGCACTGTCTTCCTGGAGAGCTTCGGCTGGGACAAGGACGCCGACCGCAACACCTGGAAGGCGGACAGCAACCTGCCCCTGCCCTTCCAGGCGATGTCCGGCTACCCGACAGCACCCGGCGAGAGCTATCCGCGGACGCCCGAACTCGACGCCTACCGCGAGCGCTGGCTGACGCGGGTCGTGGGGCCGGAGTCGCTCTTCCAAGGGGCGACGGCTTCCGGTCGCGCCGTTTCGGCCCGGCCGTAGCGGACTCCGCTACGCTATCCGGCGGCAGGCAGGGCGGTCATGCTCACCGCCGCCACCAAGAGACGGCGCCCAAGGGAGGGAACTAGCGTGGCAAACGGCACCAGCGGACGCGGCAGGTTCGGTCAACTCGGGTTCATCTTCGCCGCCGTCGGCTCCGCGATCGGGCTCGGCAACATCTGGAAGTTCCCGTACATCACCTACGCCAACGACGGCGGATCCTTCGTCCTTGTCTACCTGGTCGCGATCGCCCTGATCGGCCTGCCGATCATGATGGCCGAACTCGTGATCGGGCGGCGTACGCGGCAGAGTCCGGTCGGCGCCTTCATCAAGGCCGCGAAGAACACGTTGGGCGGCCGTGCCTGGGGCGCGGTCGGGGCGCTCGGCGTCACCGGCAGCTTCATCCTGCTCTCCTACTACGCCCTGATCGCCGGCTGGACCGTCTACTACTTCGGCCAGTGCCTGAGCTGGTCGGTCCGGGGCTTCGACATGGAGGGTCAGGCGCTGGGAGAGGCCTTCGGCGGCTTCCTGGCCAACGGGCCGCTCCAGATCGGTTTCCACGCCCTGTTCATGGTCGTCACCGTCGGCGTCGTCACCCTGGGCGTTCGCGAAGGCATCGAGCGCGTCACCAAGATCCTGATGCCGGTGCTCGGAGCGATCCTGCTCCTGCTCGTCGTCAACTCGTTCTGGAGCCCCGGCTTCGGCGAGGCGATCCGCTTCCTCTTCCATGTCGGCCCGATCACCGCCGACGGACTGCTCGAGGCGGTGGGCCACGCGTTCTTCACCCTCTCGGTCGGCATGGGCGCGATGCTCACCTACGGCTCCTACATGTCGTCGCGGCAGTCGATTGCGAAGAGCGCCGTCGCGATCAGCCTGCTCGACACCCTGATCGCGATCATGGCGTGCATCATCATGTTCTCGATCATCTTCAGCGTCGACGCCGCCGAGCGGGCGACCACCTTCGGCAAGAGCGCCACGATCCTGTTCACCACCCTGCCGCGCATGTTCTACGAGATGCCCCTGGGCGTGGTCCTGGCGCCGCTGTTCTACATGCTGGTCGCCTTCGCCGCCCTCACCTCGACGATCTCCCTGCTCGAAACGGTCGCCTCCTACCTGATCGACCGTCGCGGTTTCAGCCGGCGCAACGCCTGCCTCGTCACCGGCGGCGCCATCTTCGCCTTCGGCATCCCCTCCGCCCTCTCGCTCGGCGCCAGCGGCGCCCTCTCCTCCTTCGCGCCGTTCGGCGAACGCACCGAAGGCTTCTTCGCCACGATGGACTACACCGTGTCGAACTGGATCCTGCCCCTCGGCGGCCTGATGACCGCCCTCTTCATCGGCTGGTTCCTGACCGGCCGCGCGTCACGAGAGGAACTCGCCCAGGGCCACGGCGAAGTCAGCCGGTGGTATCCCATCTGGCGCGGCCTGCTCCGGTACGTCTGCCCGATCGCGATCCTGTGGATCATCTGGGCCGTGATCGGGGGGCGGTCGTTCGCCTGAGGGGGGGGGCAGGACCGACTCCACCTGAACGCTGCGATAGCCCAGGGGGCAATCAACGACGCCGATCAGTCCGCCGTCTTGAGAAAGCGCTGGAAACGCCAATCGAGGAAGTCTCGATCGGGGTGATCCTGAGATCCGTCAGGCAGACGCAGCGGCGCGCCGTCGAGTCCCTTCAAGCTGTCGAGTAGAGGTCCGTCTCGCCCATCCCTGACCGATCTCGCAACGTGGACGCGACAACTCGCGTCAACTCCGATCAAGTTCGCGTCGAACGCGGTGTGGTGGAGGGTCGACATGCAAATGCCGTTGGTCACCGCCGCCGGTCCGCCTTCGGCGTCGGGGAGAATGTGGGCGAGCCGCGAAACACATCGGGCTCAGGAGGCGGGGTCTCCGCATCGGTTCCCCAAGACGAGACCCAGTCGTTCATCGCTGCCTCGGACACGAACGCTCCCGCGTCAGCTTCCTCGAGCGCCGCCCTTATGGCTGCGCGTTTCTCGGCGCAGTTGCGCAGCAGGACCTCGATGGCCTCGCCCGCAAGGCGAGAGGCGGACCGATGCTGACGCTGCGCCTCGACCTCGAGGCTTTTCATCAGCTCAGCGTCTATCCGCAAGTTGAGCTGTTCGGCACCCATGGCGACGATCTCCGGTCCCGCGGCCGCTCAAACTTCAAGCAACCGGTACCCGACATCGTATGACGACTGTGCACCCCCGGCCCGACCCTCAGCCGTCCAGCCGGCCGGCCAGCCAGGGCAGAAAGTCGGGGTCGACCTGCGCCTCGACCTTCAACTCCAGCAGGGTTGGAGCAACCCTGGACAACCGCCCGCGCAGTTTGACGATGTCCTTCGACGTGGTGACCACGGCGTCGCACTCATGGCGGCCGCAGGCGGCTTCGATCATGCGCAGGGAGCGGTCCGGGTAGCGGTGGTGGTCGGGGAAGCGGAGATGTTCGACGACCTCGAGGCCGGCGTCGGCGGCCGTGCGGGCGACCCGATCCGGACGCGCGATGCCGGTGACGAGCAGGGGCCGCTCCGGTGGCGATCCGCCGACTAGTTTCGCGCAGAGCCGGGAGCAGAACACCCTGCCGGCGAAGCCGTGTCGACGCAGGGTCGATTCGAAGTCCGGTGGTGGGTCGACGCCGGCGGGAAGATCGGTGAGCACCGCCGCGTCGGCCAGGCGCACCATGCTCAGAGGCTCCCGCAAGCGGCCGCCAGGCAAGAGCAAGCCGCCGGCGAACGGGTCTGAAGCCGGAAAGGTCAGGATCTCGACATCGCGGCGCACCCGGACATGGGAGAAGCCGTCGTCGAGGACGAAGACGTCCATGGCCGGATCGCGGCTGAGCGCCAGGGCGGCGGCCGCGCGGCGATCCGCACCGACGACGACGGCTACGCCCGGCGCCTGCTCGGCGATCATCAGCGGCTCATCGCCTGCCTCCTCGACGGTGGCCGGAGGGCCGTCGCCGAGACTGACGACGAGCGGCGCGCGCTCCCGCCGGAGGTAGCCGCGCGAGAGGACCGCCACGCGGAGACCGGGCCCGGAGGGGCCCTGAGCAGTCAAACCGCAAGCCGCGGCGATCACCGTCGGGGTCTTGCCGCTGCCGCCCCAGTGCAAGTTGCCGACGCTCACCGTGGGCCGCCCCAGGCTCTCGGAGCGGGTCGCCCAGTAGCGCCGGCGCCGGCCGTGCGCCCAGCCGTAGAAGCGCTGCCAGGGACTGCGGGTCACCTTCACCCCAGGTCCACCAGCCCGGCGAGCAGTTCGACCGAGCGCTTGACCGCGCCGCGGTTCCGGTCGACGATCTCGAGCCCCCGCCTTCCCTGCTCCGCCGCTTCGCCGGGCCGCTCCAGCAGGCGGCGCCAAGAGGAGGCAAGGGCCTCGCCGTCCCGCACCACCGTCAGGGCGCCCGCGGCCTCGAAGTCGTCGGCCATGCGCCGGAAGTTCTCCATCGATGGGCCGACGATCACCGGCACGCCGAAGCGCGCGGCCTCGATCGGATTGTGTCCGCCGGTCGGGACCAGCGAACCGCCGATGAACGCCGCGGACGCCAGCCGGTAGATGGAGGCGAGTTCGCCCAGAGAGTCGAGCAGCACGACGCGAACCGGCGCCGCCGGAGGCTCACCCATTGCTGGCGACTGCACGCGGCTCCGGCGCAGTGCCGGCAGGGATCGCTGCTCGACCTCGCGCCAGACCTCGTCGAAACGCTCCGGATGGCGAGGCGCCAGAACCAGCATCGCCTCGCGCTCCAGCCTCTCGAACGCATCCAGGACGATTCCCTCCTCGCCGGACATGGTCGAGCCGACGACCAGAATCGGCCGGCCGGCGGCGAGCCGGCGCAGGGTCTGCTCCAGGCCGGCGGCCGGGGCAGGTTCCGGAGTGTCGAACTTCAGGTTGCCGGTCAACGATACCGCCTGCCCCGAAGCGCCCAGGCGCCGCAGCCGATCCTCGTCCTGAGGACTCTGGGCGCCGAAGCGGCTGACCGGATCGAGCAGCGTCCGCCGGCACAGACGCCCGGCGCGCCTCATGCGGACGAAGCTGCGGTCGCTGACGCGGGCGTTGACTACGGCCACCGGGATCCCACGCCGGCCGCAACTCCGCAGCACGAGCGGCCAGAGTTCGCTCTCCAGCAGCACCAGGGCCCGCGGCGAGTACCGGTCCAGGAACCCGGAGACCAGCGGACCCAGGTCGAACGGCAGGTAGGTGACGACGACACTGCGGCCACCCGTGGCCAGCGGCATGAAGTGCTTCTTCGCCGCCGCCTGACCCGTGGGCGTGACGGTGGTCACCAGCAGATCGAGGTCCGCAGGCAGGGCCGGGGCCAGGGTCGCCGCGACCGCGGCCTCGCCGACGGAGGCGGCGTGGAGCCACAGCGGCCGCACCCCTCGGGCCTCCGGCAACCGGCCGAGCCGGGCCGGCAAGGTCTCCAGATAGTGACGGCCTCGCCGGGCCAACAGCACCGGCGCCGCCACGCCCAGCCCTGCCGCCATCGCGAGCTGGTAGAGGAACCACATGCTTTGAAGAGCGGCCGGAGACGAGGCGTCTGATCGGGACCGCACCGGTCCAGGAGTATAATTCCGCCGCCTCCAGTCGTCGTCGCGGCCGGGCGAAGAGCGTCCAGGTTCCTCGAAGCGCAGTCTTTGGACGCTTTGCCCCGGGTCTCCGTATCAACAGCGAGGCATGAGATCCGCGCAAGTCATCCGCATGGAACCGCCACGCGAAGATCCTCCACGGAGCGGTCTGACGATCGCCTATTCGCGCCGTCAGCGCAAGGTGGCGTGGTTCGAGGCGTCCGATCTCGAACTGCTGGAGGGCATGCGCAGTGACGACGAACTCGCGCTCGATGAGTTGATGCGTCGCAAAGGCGCCCAGTTGCTGCACATGGCGACCAGCATGGTGGGCGACCGGGAGGACGCGCGCGACATCGTGCAGATCGCCTTCCTGCGGATCTGGGACTCACGCCAACGCTTCGACCAACGCTACAGCCCGAACACCTGGATCTATCGCATCGTCTCCAACCTGGCGATCGACCACCTGCGCTCCCGTTCGTCCCGCATCCGCTCGCTGCAGGGCTTCCAGTTGCAGCACGAGCACCGGAGCGGCGAAGCCTTTTCACGGCAGCTCGAGAACCTGTCCGAACGAGAGATCAAGTCCGTGTTCCATGAGCTGGCGTCGACTCTGAGCGACAAGCAGCGCGCGGTCTTCGTGCTGCGCGAGATGGAGGGGCTGAAGGGCAAGGAGATCGCTCGCATCCTCGGCATTCGCCCCTCTACCGTCCGCAACCATCTGTTCAACAGCCGCCGGCAACTCCGCAAGGAACTGCTGAAGCGGTACCCCGAATACGCCCAACACGCCCGGGTCCAGCACGCCGGGATCGAGGAACGCTCATGACTACCGCCTGCCCGGACTGGGCCGCGCTCGTCCGCGGGCGCGAGCACGCCGAACGGAGCCCCGATGTCGGCGCCGCGGCCGTGGACCGCGCCTGGGAAGACGCCCTCCGCCACCGGGCGGATTGCGTGCCCTGCCGCGCAGTCTCGCTCCAGATCGACCCGCTGCTCGCCTTCAGCGGCGACTTCACCGGCGCTCGTGACCGGACCGACATGGCCCACGAAGTCGACGAACTCCGCAAGCGGGTCCTGCTCGAACTGGAGGGGCGCGCAACCGAAAAGCGGCTCAACGCGGCGCGGACCGCCCGCCGCCGGATGCCCATCGCGTCGGTGCTGGCAGCGGGTGCTGCTGCCGCGGCGCTCGGCCTGAGTTTCCTGCTCTGGCCGGAAACCGCGCCGCCGGCGAGCGATGTCCTGGGTTCCGAGCTGAGCCTCCCGGCCCATGTCGCCATGGCCCCGCTCGTGGAGCCGCTCGGCGACGAGCCGATGCGTGTGTTCCAGCGCACCGGCGACGGCCTCGCCTCCAGCCTCGATGTGGTCCTCGTGGTCACGGAGGTCGCGCCATGACGGCGGCGCCTTCCGCGGGTACGCGAGTCGCCTGGGCCGTGGCCGCCCTGACGCTGCTTCCGGCTGGCGGCGCCGCGCAGCAGGAGGCCGAGACGCAGATCCGTCATGCGTTCACGCTCCAGCATCAGCGCGCCGACGACGCCTTGGAGTGGATGCAGGGCGAGATGTCGCCTCACGGCACGATCGAACTGCAACGCGCGACGAACACCCTCGTGCTGAGAGACGCGAGCAGCGTCCTCGAGCACCTGCTGGCTCTGCTGCGCGACTTCGATCACCCCCGCCGTCAGATCGAGTTCGAGATCTCCATTCTCGAAGCGTCGCGCCGCGGCAGCGGGGATCCGCGATCCGAACTGCCCGCGCAGCTCACCGACGAGTTGCGCAACTGGCTGGCCTTCACGAGCTACCGGCTGCTCGGCGAAGGCCACTTCAAGGCCATGGAGGGAGAGGACGTCCGGTTCGAAATCGGCGCCGAGTTCCGGCTCGGCTTCCGGGTCGGCACCGTGCTGCTCGACCGCCGGGTCAAGCTGTACGGCGTCGAGATCGAGCGCAGCCGCGGCGACGCTCTGGACGAGAGCGTCTTCAACGGCCATCTGAACGTCTGGGTCGGCAAGCCCCTGGTGCTGGCGCTGCCGTACCGGGGCTCGAGCTCCAGCGGCCTCGTGGTCGCAGTAACCGTCCGGCCATCCCAGGAAGACAGCCTGGGCGCCGGCGAGTAGGACCGGTCTGAGCATGCAGTTCGTCTGCCGGCTGGGCACTGCCGACGGTCGCATCGTCGAGCAGATTCATGAGGCTCCGGATCTCCGCAGCGCGCGGCGCGAGATCGAGCGCCGCGGACTCCACGTCTTCGAGATCAGGCGCCGCGGCCTGCAGAACATGCTGGGATCGCTGCTGGGACCGGCCTCGGCGGCCTTGCAGGGCAGCTCACGCAAGACGATCCCCGGTCAGGACTTCCTGGTCTTCAATCAACAGTTGGCCGGCCTGCTCGGCGCCGGACTGCCCCTGCTCCAGTGCTTGGAGCTGATGCACGAACGGCAGCGCAACGCCGCGTTCAAGGAAGCGCTGGGCGAGATCAAGGAGCGGGTCGAGGGCGGCGAGGAACTCTCCGAGGCGTTCGCCGCCACCGGCGGCGCCTTCCCGCCGATCTACGCGTCGATGCTCAAGGCCGGCGAGCAGAGCGGCGGGCTGGAGCGGGTGATCCGCCGCTACGTCCGGCAACTCAAACTGGTCACCAGTTCCCGCAAGCGCGTGGTCAGCGCGCTCTTCTACCCCGCGTTGCTGGTCTGCCTGTCGGCCGGCATCGTGACAGTGATGATGTTCTTCGTCATGCCGCGCTTCGAGGAGTTCTACCAGGCCCTCGACCTCGACCTGCCCTGGATTACGCAGACGTTGCTCGGCTTGTCCCAACTGCTGCGCAATCCGACCACACTGGTCTTCCTCGCCGCGGCGGCGATCGGCGGTTGGGCCGCCTGGAGAGTGGGACGCAGCGGTCGTCTCGGCGCCATGGTCGACCGCCTGAAGCTGCGGCTCCCGATCATCGGACCGATCCTCCACCGCTTCGCGCTGTCCGAGTTCTGCCGCTCCCTGGCCACACTGCTGCACGGTGGCCTGCCCCTGGCCGCGGCGCTCGACACCTCGGCTTCCGCGGTCACGAACAGGTTTCTCCACCGACGAGCCGTGGCGCTCGGGCCGCGGATCCGGGAGGGTGCGGCCTTCCATACCGCGCTCGAGGAATCCGAAGTGTTCACCGATCTCGCCATCGACATGGTCAAGGTCGGTGAGGCGACCGGAGCGCTGGACGAAATGGTGAACAGCGTCTCCGACTTTCTCGACGAGGACATCGAGACCCGCACCGAGCGGCTGCTCTCCCTGATCGAGCCGGTGATGCTGGTGGTCATGGGCTTCACCATCGCACTGCTCGTCCTTTCCATGTATCTGCCGCTGTTCAGCGTGCTCGGACAGGTGCAGGGCTGATGGTCATCCAGGACGAAACGGTCGCGGCGCGGAACCGGCGCCTCATCGCGGAGGGCGTCTCGGACCTCGAAGGCCTGCACCTGGTGGGCGAAGAGGAGGGACGGCTCGCCCGGGAACGGGCCGAGGCGGCTCAGGTCGCGGCGCGGTTCGGCCTGGAGGTCGCCGACCTCGAGAACTTCCGCATCGACAACGACCTCTTCCGTCACATCCCGTTCGACCTGATGCTCCGCTACGGCTTCATCCCCGAGCGCCAGTTGGAAGGCCGCCTCGCGGTCGTGATTGCCGATCCGACGGACGTGGTCAAGTTGGACGAGCTGGAGTTGCAACTGGGCCAGCCGCTGGAGGCCCGGATCGGCGCCCGCACCGAGATCGAGGACCTGCTGCAGAAGTCCGAGAGCGCGCAGCGGGTCCTGGACGAGGCGACCGAAGACTTCAAGATCCAGCTCGTCCAGGAGGACGAGGACAGCGGCGAAGTGCTCTCGATCGACCGCATCTCGGCCGATCAGAGCCCGATCATCAAGCTGGTCGATTCCACCCTCTTCAACGCGATCCAGCGGCGCGCGTCGGACATCCACATCGAGACGCGCGAACACGAAGTGATCATCAAGTACCGCATCGACGGGGTGCTGTACCAGGCGATGGAACCGATCGACCGCCGCCACCACCAGACCATCGTCAGCCGGATCAAGGTCATGTCGGAACTCGACATCGCCGAGAAGCGGATCCCGCAGGACGGGCGTTTCAAGGTCCGGGTCAGCGGTCGCACGATCGACTTCCGGGTCTCCGTGATGCCTTCCATCCACGGCGAGGACTGCGTCATCCGCATCCTGGACAAGGAGTCGATGAACCAGGAGTTCAAGACCCTGCGGCTCGATGTCCTCGGCCTGGACGGAGACACGATCACGAAGCTCCGCAAGTTCATCCGCGAGCCCTACGGCATGGTGCTGGTCACCGGCCCTACCGGGTCCGGAAAGACGACCACGCTCTACGGCTGTCTGTCCGAGATTCAGTCCAGCGAGGACAAGATCATCACGATCGAGGATCCGGTCGAATACCAGCTCGACGGGATCACCCAGATCCCGGTCAACGAGAAGAAGGGATTGACCTTTGCGCGCGGGCTCCGGTCCATCCTCCGCCACGATCCGGACAAGATCATGGTCGGGGAGATCCGCGACGAGGAGACGGCCCAGATCGCGATCCAGTCCGCGCTCACCGGCCACCTGGTGTTCACGACCGTCCACGCCAACAACGTGGTCGACGTTCTCGGCCGGTTCCTGAACATGAACGTCGACCTGTACAACTTCGTGGCGGCGTTGAACTGCATTCTCGCCCAGCGGCTGGTCCGCCGCATCTGCAACCACTGCCGGGAACCGGTCCAGGCCGATGACGTGCTCCTCGAGAAGAGCGGTCTTGAGCGGTCCGACATTGCGGGATGGCAGCTCTTCGAAGGCCGGGGCTGCATGGAGTGCAACGGCACCGGTTTCTTCGGACGAATGGCCGTGTCGGAACTGCTCGATCTCTCCGACTCCATCCGCGAGTTGATCCTCGACCGCCGCCCCGCTTCCGAGATCCGCCGCGCCGCGGCGGGAGAAGGGATGCGTTTCCTGCGCCAGAGCGCGCTTCAGAAAGTCCGTGAAGGAGTGACGACCCTCCGTGAGATCAACAAAGTTACCTTTGTGGATTGAACGCCTGGTCGGCCTCGACGACCCTCGGGGGCCGGCGTCGGTGTTCCTGCTCGACGAGCGCGAACTCGTCCTGGCGCACTTCCTGCGCCAGGACGGATCGGCCCCGGAGCTGCAGGCCGTCCGACGACGGGAGCTGCCGGCCGAGACCTTCCAGGAAGGCGCGCTGGGCGGACCGCTGCGGGCGCCCGCCCAGTTCCACGAAGTGGTCGCCGAACTTCAGCAGGCCGCCGATACCGCCATTGGAGAGCCGGTCGCACGCGCCGCCCTGGTCGTCCCCGACCGCTGGCTCCGGCTGACCTTCGCCGAACTCGAAGAGGTTCCCAGGAAGCCGCTCCTGCGAGAGGAGACCCTGCGCTTCAAGCTCCGCAAGCAGGTACCTTTCCGGGTCGAAGAACTCCGCGTGCGCGGCAGGCGGGTGGGCGCCTCCGGCAACGGCGCTACGCGCTTCCTGATCGGTTTCGGCGTCGAACACGTCCTGGCCCAGATCGAAGACTCGTTCAGAGGCGCCGGAATCCACATCGGCACGGTCACGAACGAGAGCCTGGGCGCTGCCGACGGCATTGCTCGGCTTCAGGGCGACTCGGGCCCCTTCCTGCTCCTCGTCGCCCATCGTGGCGGCTACTCCCTGCTCGCGCACGCGGAGGAGGGTCCAGCTCTCTTCCGATACAAGAGCATCGACCCGGACCTCCCGTCTTCCGTCGCCTCCAACCTGGCCGTGCGCGACCTGCGACTGACCCGGAGCTTCATCGAGGAGCGCGAGCTGTTCGGCGCCGAGCGAACCCTGCCGGGGTACGCCCTGATGCTGGCCGCCGAAGAGGCTCGCGGCGTTTGGCGCGACCGGCTCGAAGAGGGTTTGGGGCTGCCGGCTCGCGTTCTCGACGGCAACGGGACCCTCGGCGCCGGTCCTGCGACCCCGGACATCGGCGTGCAGCAGGCGCTGCCGATGCTTGGCGCCTCGCTGACGGTGAGGACATGAAGAACGCGTTCAACCTGGCCGCCCGCCCGTTCGTCAACCGCCGTCCCTGGCGGCGCTTGACCGCGCTGTTGTGGGCGCTCGGGATTGCCCTCCTGGCGCCCAACGCGGTGCTGTACTGGGGCTATCTCACCGGCTCCGCCGACGCTCGCGCCGAACTCGCCGAGCTGCGCCAGCAGCTTGCCGCCGATGGCGCCGAACTGGACCGGTTGGGTTCGGAACTCGCGCGCCTCGATCTGCAGTCCCAGAACCGCGAGGTCGCGTTCCTGAACGAGCGCATCGCGGATCGGCGTTTCCCCTGGGGTCGGCTTTTCACCGACGTCGAACAGGTGCTGCCATGGAACACACGGCTCCGCAGCCTCGCGCCCCAAGCAAGCGAGAGGAGCCGCAGGCGACGGACTGAGCCGGGGCCGGACGTTGCCGCGCGCGTGATGCTCGACATCAGCGGCGAAGCCCAGAATGACGAGGGCCTGCACGAGTTGATCGACTCTCTGTTCGAACACCCCTCGTTCCACGGTCCGAAGCTGCGGCACGAAAGCCGTCAGGACTCCGGCCCGCTCGACTTCACGATCGCCGTCGCCTACACGCCGGCGACCGCTGCAGGCGAGCCCGAAGCCGCCGTGGACACGGCGGCCACCGGAGAGACGACAGCGCCGATGGAGGGACAGCCATGAGCCGCCGGCGAGTATGGCGCCTGCGCATCTGGTTCTGGATCGGTGTGGGCCTGTGTGTGATCAACGCGGGCCTGCTGTCGACATACCGCGGCGTCTACGCGGGCCGCTTCCAGGCGCTGGAGGACGAGATCGCCGAAGTGGGCAACCTGCACACGCGCACGACTCAGGAGATGGCTCGCCGCGAAGGCCAGGTGGCGACCGTCGAGGCGACGCGCAGCCGCGTGGCGAGCCTCTACCGCGAGGGCTTCGCCACCGAGCGGGAACGGCTGACCGACCTCATCCGCGAGGTCAAGGATCTCGCCAACCGCTCCGGGCTCCACCCGGGCTCGATCTCGTACCCCGAAGAGCAGTTGGAGCAGTACGGGCTGGTCGAGAAGTCGCTCGTGTTCACGGTCGAAGGGAACTACACCCAGTTGCGGCGGCTGATCAACCAACTCGAGACGACGGACACGTTCGTCGTCCTCGAGTCGATCAGCCTGAGCGAAGCGAGTCCGAGCCTGCGCATCGACCTGCGTCTGTCGACCCTGTTCTCCGACGGCGAGTCCAGAGCGACAAGTCAGGAGGCGGGAGCGTGAGCGCCGCTGAAACCGGATCGAACCGGCCGCGGCCCCTGCTGCTGGGCCTCCTCGCGGTCCTCGTGCTGATCGCCGGCTGGCGCTATCTGCCCTCGTTCGGTGGCGGCCCCGGCTTTGTCCGCACCACCTCTGCCGATCTGCGCTCGTCCACGATCGAGGTCGTGGAGCTGGCCGCGCACATCCTGGACGAGCCGCCGCTGGAGGGCATGGCGGCGCGCGACCCCTGGTCGTTCGACAGCCGGCCGGCGCCCGAGCGGGCCACTCCCGAAACGACGCTTCCGGAGCCCGAACCGCAACCCGTTCAGCCCGTCGTCCCGGAGAGACCGAAGCCAGTGCCCCCGGCGCCGCAGCCGGTCGGCCCGCGGCCTCCCGCGGTCGACGTCGTCTATCTCGGCACCCTGGGACGCGACGCCGATCCGGTCGCCGTGTTCTCGGACGGGGCGAAGATTTACAACGCGCTCGAGGGCGACCTGGTCAAGGACCAGTTCGAAGTACAACGGATCGGCTACGAGTCGGTCGACCTGGTGTTCGTGGGCTTCCCCAACGAACCGGCGGTGCGACTGGAGATCGGCGGTCGACCGAATGGCAGTTGAGGGCCTCAAGGATATGAAAGAACGAAACGGAAAACGGCTGCGCGCTCCGGCGCTGGCACTCTTGCTTCTGGTGGTCTTCGCCTCCTGTAGCGGCTACCGGAGCTTCCGCGAAGCGCAACACGCGGAAGTCGCCGGCGACTGGGACGCCGCCGTCCTCCGCTACATGGAACTGGTCATCGCCGATCCCTCGGACCTCCGCTACCGGGCCGGTCTGCTGCGCGCCAAGACCCAGGCCGCCCATGCCCACTTCGAGCAGGGGAGGAAGCTGCAGGAGGCCGGCCGGGACCGGGACGCGCTGCTGGAGATGCAGCGCGCCGTGCAGCTCGACCCGACGAACCAGTACGCCCTCACCGAACTGGAGAAGATCCGGATCCGGATCGAGAGCAGCGGGCGCGGGTCGAAGACCATCTCCCAGCTCAAGGAGGAGACCCGCGGCGCCGAGCCGATGCCGCCGGTCTTGAGTCCGCGTTCCGACGAGCCGATCACCTTCGACTTCCCGAACGCGACCTTCATGGAGATCTACCGCGCGATCGGGCAGGCGTTCGGGTTCAACGTCGTGTTCGACCCCCGCCTGCGGGATGCACCGCTCTCCAGCCCCATCGAGCTGCGGGAGGTGACCGCGCTGGAGGGCCTCGAGATCCTGATGCAGACCCTGGGGCACTTCTACAAAGTGCTCGACGAACAGACGATCATGATCCTGCAGAACACGCCCGCGAATCGCCAGGCGTATGAGGACCGGATCATCCAGACCTTCTTCCTCTCGAACTCGGACGTAAAGGACGTGATGACCATTCTGCGCAGCCTGCTTGCGACCCGGTTCATCGCCGCGAACGAACGGCTGAACGCGATCGTCATGCTCGACAGCGTCGAAAAGGTCAAGGTCGCGGAGCGGATCATCGAGCAGAGCGACAAGGCGAAGGCCGAAGTCGTCATCGATGTCGAGCTGCTGGAGATCAACACCACGAAACTCCAGAATCTGGGCCTTTCGCTGGACGCGAACACCCTCGGCATCCGCCTCGACATCGGCGGCGAGGACGTGCCGCTCAGGATGTCGGACGTCGCATCGCTGAATCAGAACAACTGGGTGCTCAGCGTGCCCGGTTTCCTGTTCGACTTCGTGAAGAGATCGACCGACGCGCAGACGCTGGCCAAGCCGCAGGTGCGGATCACGGAAGGAGAAGAGAGCTCGTTCTCGATCGGCGACCGGGTCCCGATCCCGGTGACCAGCTTCAACACCGCGAACACCGCGGGCAGCAACGTGGTGCCCATCACGTCCTACCAGTACCAGAACGTGGGCATCCAGGTGGACATCACACCCCGTGTCCACCACAATGAAGAGGTCTCCCTGGACCTGGAGATCGAGGTCAGCGACCTGAGCGGCCAGATCGGCGACCAGCCGATCATCGGCAGCCGCAACATCAAGACCAGCATCCGGCTGCGCGACGGCGAGACGAACTTCCTCGCAGGGCTGATCCGCACCAACGAGTCGAACACCCAGGACGGGATCCCCGGACTGTCGGAGATCCCGGTGCTGGGCCGCCTGTTCTCCAAGAAGGGGAGCGACAACAGGCGCACCGACATCGTGCTCACCCTGACGCCGCACATCATCCGTCGGGCGGACATCACCGAACAGGACCTGGCGCCGATCTGGGTCGGCACGGAGCAGAACGTCGTCTTCCGGGGCTCGAGTCCGCGGATCGACTCCGGGATCGACGGTCCGTTCGACGAGCCGCCGGATGAGAGCGACGAGACGCGGCAGCAACTAGAGGAGCGGCTGCCGCCGGGCCTGCGCGACGCGGCGCCGGAGGGCGACACGGGCCAGGAAGGAGACGACCAGCCCCCTCTGGGCGTCGAGCTCGTCCCGCCACCGGCCAGCCCGCTCCAGAACGCGAGTCTGCTCGACAGACCGCCCGCGATCGTTCCAGCTCTCTTCCGGCCGTCGTCGACGCGGACCAACGCCGAGATCGAGCTCTCCTTCGCGCCCCAGGCGCTGCGCGTGACGGTCGGCGACAGCTTCGAAGCGCGCCTGGACATCAGGGCCCGCACTCCGCTCTCTCACCTGCCGCTGCGGCTCCGGTACGACCCGGAGCGGATCGAGGTGACCGCGGTCAAGGCCGAGTCCTTCCTGGGCGACCAGAGCGAGATCTCCCTCATGACCGACAGCTCGACACCGGGCACGGTCATCGTCGGCCTCAGCCGGCTGGGCGATCAGACGGGTGTGGCCGGACGAGGCCACCTGCTGGCTCTCGAGGTGCGGGCCGTAGGTCCCGGCAGGGCAACGATCGCGGTCGAGCAGGCGAAGCCAAGGGGTCCCGAACTCGAAGCGCTGCCGGCGCCGACCGTGCGTCCGCTGGAGATCGAGATCCGCGACGTCGAGCCGCCGGACCGAGGCGGACCGGAGACGGTCGCTTGAACCTGACGACCCCAGGCGGCGTGCGGCGCCGAGCCGGGTACACCCTGGTGGAACTGATCACGGTGTGCGCCGTGATGCTCACACTGGCGGCCGTCGCCCTGCCCACCGCCACCTACACGAACAAACGGATCAAGGAGGCCGAACTCCGGTCGCACCTGCGCATGCTGCGCAACGCGATCGACGAACACAAGCGCTACAGCGATGTCGGCCTGATTCCCATCGAGATCGGAACCGACGGCTATCCGAGTGAACTCGAGATCCTGGTCGAGCCGATCCAGTTGATCGGTCAGGCCGACGGCGAGATCCGCTTCCTGCGCCGTCTTCCGGTCGACCCGATGACCGGCGAGGCGGAGTGGGGGCTGCGGAGCTACCAGGACGACCCGGACGAAACGAACTGGGGAAGAGAGAACGTCTACGACGTCTACTCTCTCTCCGAGGGCGTCGGCCTGAACCGCGTTCCATACCTGGAGTGGTGACATGAACCGAAGAATCATGGGCCAGCGCGGCATGTCCCTACTGGAACTGATCATCGTCATGGCGATCATCGGCATCCTTGCCGCCATCGCCGTGCCGCTGTTGAAGAACGCGCCGAGACGGGCGCAGGAGGCGGCGCTGAAGCAGAACCTCCGGGTCATGCGCGACGCCATCGAACAGCACTACGCGGACAAGGGGCACTACCCGCCGAGCCTCCAGGCCCTCGTTGAAGAGGAGTACCTGCGAGTGATCCCGCTGGACCCGATAACCCGCAGCAACAACACCTGGGTGGAGGTCTTCGCCGAGTTCCCCGCCCTCTCCGACGAGGACCCCTGGGCCGAGACCGACCTCTCACCCTTCGGCGATCCCGGCATCGAGGACGTCCACTCCGGTTCGGAAGAGAACTCGCTGGAAGGCGGGGCCTATGCCGATTGGTGACCCAGCACGAACAGCCCGTGGCCCAAGGCCCGCGGACCGATTCTCCGAGGCCGGCTACAACCTCGTTGTGCTCGCCGTTCTGATCACGGTGATGAACATCGCGGTCGCGGCGGCACTGCCGTACTGGAGCAGTTGGGCGAAGAGGGAGAAGGAAGCGGAGCTGATCTTCCGTGGGCTCCAGTACGCCGAGGCGATCCGCCTGTTCCGGGTCCGCCAGGGGCGCCTGCCGACGGCGCTCGAGGAGCTCATCGAGGTCGAACCGCGGGTCATCCGGCAGTTGTGGCCCAACCCGATGGACGAGGAGGGGCGCTGGGGCCTGCTGATGCAGGGAGCTCCAAGCAATGCCGGCCAGCAGGAAAACCGCCGCGCCGGAAGGGCCGGAGCGACCAATACCGGTGCGGCCGGCGGCGCCGGCGGCGGCGCGCTGACCGCCGTACCGCCTCCGAACGAAGAGGAGGGCGAAGGACCGACAGTCGGACCGATCCTGGGCGTCTACAGCGCCACGCCCGGCCCCTCGATGCGCGTCTGGGGTGGCCAGGAAGACTACGAGAGCTGGTACTTCACCAGCGAACTGATCCAGCTCAGGCCCGGCAACGTTACCGACGGCCGCCCGCCGCCGCGCCTGACCAGCGAGTGGATCGGCAAACCCTTTCCGCCAGGCCTGCTCGAGAACAGCAAGGTCCAGGACGGGTCCGCGCCGGGAGAGCGCAACCGAGAACGCAACCGTTGACCGGGCGACCCGCGGCGCCGGAACCACCCGACCGGGCGACTGAAGGACGCCAGCGAGACACTCCCCCCGTCACCATCGGCATCCGCCAGCTACCGCACTCCGCCGGACTGCCCGAACGCGCCTCGGCCGGCAGCGCCGGGTACGACCTGCGCGCGGGCGTCGACGCTGCGGTCCGGATCGAACCCGGCGCCCGCGCCTTGATTCCAACCGGCCTCATCCTCGGCCTGCCGCCGGGCTACGAGGCCCAGGTCCGGCCGCGCAGCGGACTCGCCTACCGGCGGGGCCTGACCGTGCTCAACGCTCCCGGCACGATCGACAGCGACTACCGGGGCGAAGTCAAGCTGCTGCTCGTCAACCTCGGCCAGCGCCCGATCACGATCGAGCGCGGCGAGCGGCTGGCCCAGATGGTGGTCGCCGCCGTGCCGGAGATCGCGTTCCGCGACGACGACACGCTCGGCGCACGTCCCGTCGCCGGACGGCGCAACGACGGCGGCTTCGGCTCCACCGGCCGGTAAGCAGTCAGTCGCCAGACTAGTTGGAGGCGCCGTCGCCGACGGTCCAGCTCGGCAGAGCCCCCGGATCGATCCCCAGGGTGGCGAGCGCGGTCGACCAGGCGTCGACCGGATCGGGCGAGAACACGATCGCCTCCTCCACCGGCGCCGTCAACCAGTCGCTGCGACTGACCTCCTGCATCAACTGGCCCGGCGCCCAACCGGCGTGACCGAGCAGAAGCCGCATGCGGTCCGGAGCGCGGCGCGCCAGCGTCCGCAGTGCGAGGATGTTCTGCGTCGCGCCCACGCCCGGCGCGATCTGGGTGATCCCGTCCGCTTCCAGGCCGATCAAGCCGTCCAGGGACAGCAGCACCGTACCCACCTCCGGCTGCACCGGGCCACCGACGAAGGCCGTCGCCTCCGAGCCGCCCAGCCACTCGATATCGAGTTCCCGCAACACTTCGTCGACCTTGAGTTGACTCGGACGATTGACGATGAAGCCGAGACTTCCTCCCTCGCCGCCCTCCTCGTGCGCCGCCAGCAGGACGACCGCCCGAAAGAAG
Source organism: Candidatus Multivorans sp. (assembly GCA_965238135.1). GTDB lineage: Bacteria > Acidobacteriota > Thermoanaerobaculia > Multivoradales > Multivoraceae > Multivorans. Next base: position 2,686,238 of record OZ250177.1, read on the forward strand.
AACGGATCCAGAACCTGGGGCATGGCGATCAGCAGGCTCGGCGTCTCGAGGTCATCCAGCCCGGACATGGCGGGACTCTACACGCCGGTGCGGGGTCGACGGCGGGCTTCGCGCGGGACCGCAGGCGCTGACGCCGGCGGCGCTTTGGGTAGTCTAGAGCTTGCGCCGCGGAACGTAGCGAAGCCAAGTTCCGCGGCGCAAGCTCCTAGTGAGGACGGGATGGGCCGAAACTCCGAGCTGGCGAGGCGTTTCGGGGCGCTTGTCGCCAACCGGGTCGAAGCCGGCCCGCGACCTCGACTGCACATCAAACGCCCCGGCGCCGCGCCGGAAACTACGGAAACAGGCACATGACGAACAGCTTCGGCGCCAAACGAACGATGAGTGCGGGAGGACGCTCCTTCCGCATCGCTCACCTGCCGACACTGGAAGCAGCGGGCCTGCCGGTCACACGCCTTCCGTACGCCATGAAGATCCTGCTGGAGAATCTCCTGCGCCGGGAAGACGGGCGCATCGTGCCGGCTGACGACATCGAGGCCGTCGCACGCTGGGAACCTGCCGCCGAGCCGAGTGTCGAGATCGCCTTCATGCCGGGCCGAGTGCTGCTGCAGGACTTCACCGGCGTCCCCGCGGTGGCCGACCTGGCCGCGATGCGGGACGCCATGGCCCGCATGGGCAGCGATGCCGCGAAGATCAATCCCCTGCAGCCGGCCGAACTGGTGATCGATCACTCGGTCCAGGTCGACGAGTACGGTTCCGCTGCCGCCCTTCTGATCAACGCCGAACGCGAGTTCGAGCGCAATGAGGAGCGCTACCTCTTCCTGCGCTGGGGCCAGACCGCGTTCGAGAACTTCCGCGTCGTGCCGCCGGCGACCGGCATCGTCCACCAGGTCAACCTGGAGTACCTCGCCCGCGGGGTCATGACCTCGCAGAACGGCGCTGGCGAGCCGCCCTTCGCGTATCCCGACACGCTGGTCGGCACCGACTCCCATACGACGATGATCAACGGACTCGGCGTCCTGGGCTGGGGTGTGGGAGGCATCGAGGCGGAGGCGGCGATGCTCGGCCAGCCGATCGCGATGCTCGTACCCCAGGTCGTCGGCTTCCGTCTCGTCGGCAGGCTGCCCGAAGGAACCACCGCCACGGACCTCGTCCTGCGGGTCACCGAAATGCTGCGCAACCATGGCGTGGTCGGCAAGTTCGTCGAGTTCTTCGGTCCCGGGCTCAGCGAGTTGCGCCTCGCCGACCGCGCGACGATCGCCAACATGGCGCCCGAGTACGGCGCCACCTGCGGCATCTTCCCGATCGACCGGGCCGCCGTCGACTACCTGCGGTTCACCGGCCGCAGCGAGACTCAGGTGGAACTGGTCGAGGCCTACTGCCGCGAGCAAGGCCTGTTCCACGGCCCCGACACGCCGGAGGCCGAGTACAGCGACACGCTGGAACTCGACCTGGCCACTGTCGAGCCGTCGCTGGCCGGTCCGCGGCGGCCCCAGGACCGGGTGCCGCTCTCCGGGGTCAAGGAGTCCTTCCTCGGCCAGTTGCCCGGCCTGTCTACCCGCAAGGGCGGCCTGCGGGTGATCGACGACGGCGCGAACAGCGACACTGCCCAGGAGGCAGCCGCCGACGCCAGCGGCAACGGCAAGGTCGAACTGCAGGACGGCGCCGTGGTGATCGCCGCGATCACAAGCTGTACGAACACCTCGAACCCGTCCGTCATGCTCGCCGCCGGCCTGCTGGCGAAGAAGGCGGTCGAGGCCGGCCTGAAGGCCAGCAGACCCTGGGTGAAGACCAGTCTGGCGCCCGGTTCCAAGGTGGTGACCGACTACCTTGGCGAGGCCGGACTGACGCCCTACCTTGAGCAGTTGGGCTTCCACACCGTCGGCTACGGCTGCACGACCTGCATCGGCAACAGCGGCCCGCTGCCCGGCCCGATCTCGGCCGCGATCGCCGAAGACGAACTCGTTGCCGTCTCCGTACTCTCCGGCAACCGGAACTTCGAGGGCCGGATCTCAAGCGAGGTGCGAGCCAACTACCTTGCGTCGCCACCCCTGGTCGTGGCCTACGCGCTGGCGGGCCGCATCGACATCGACCTCTACAGCGAGCCGCTGGCCTCGGGCGCCGACGGCCCCGTCTACCTGCGGGACGTCTGGCCCGCCCAGAGCGAGATCCAGGCGGCGCTCGAGAGTTCGCTGCGGCCCGAGATGTTCGAGCGGCAGTACGCCGATGTCTTCACCGGCAGCGAGGCGTGGCAGGCGCTCGACGTGCCCTCGGGCCAGACGTTCGACTGGCAGGCCGACTCGACCTACGTCAAGCAGCCTCCGTTCTTCGTCGACATGCCGCGCCGGCCGCTGCCGGTCGAGGACATCCGCGGCGCCAGGGTGCTGGCCCTGCTCGGCGACACGGTGACGACGGATCACATCTCGCCGGCCGGTCCGATCAGCCTCGACAGTCCCGCCGCCGACTACCTCCGCGACCTCGGCGTCGAGCGCGCGCAGTTCAACTCCTACGGCGCCCGCCGCGGCAACCACGAGGTGATGATGCGCGGCACGTTCGCCAACGTCCGCCTCCGCAACCACCTGGCGCCCGGCACAGAAGGCGGCTACACGGCGCTCCTGCCCGAAGGTGAGCAGACGACCATCTTCGACGCCGCCACCGCCTACCGCGAACGGGGTGTGCCCCAGATCATTCTGGCCGGCCTGGAGTACGGGACCGGGTCGTCGCGCGACTGGGCGGCCAAGGGACCGCGGCTGCTCGGCGTCCGCGCCGTCATCGCCAAGAGCTACGAGCGGATCCACCGCAGCAACCTCGTCGGCATGGGGATCGCGCCGCTTCAGTTCCGTGACGGCGAAGGCGCCGGGGAACTCGGGCTGACCGGACGCGAGGAGTACGAGGTCGAGGGGCTCGCGGCGGGCCTGGCCGCGGACTTCGAGCCCGGCCTGGAAGTCACAGTGCGAGCCTGCGGCGAGAACGGCGAGACCACCTTCCGTGCCCTGGTGCGCCTCGACACCCCGCAGGAGGCCGAGTACTACCGCCACGCGGGCATCCTGCAGTACGTGCTGCGGCAGCTCCTTGACGACGACGCCTGATCGACTCCACCAGGTCGACGCGGTCGCCGCGCTGCCGGCGCGCGAGCGGCTCAAGATCAACGAGATCTTCTACTCGATTCAGGGCGAATCGACCTTCGCGGGCCGCCCCTGCGTCCTCGTGCGCCTGACCGGCTGCCAGATGCGATGCAGTTGGTGCGACACGGAGTACAGCTTCCACGAAGGCTCGTGGATACGCGTCGCGGACATCATCGCGGAGGTGCTGGCCTACGACTGCCCGCTGGCCGAAGTCACGGGCGGCGAACCCCTGCTCCAGCCCGGCGTCCATCCCCTGATGAGCGAACTCTGTGACCGGGGACTTACGGTTCTGCTCGAGACCGGCGGCGGACTCGACATCTCCGGCGTCGATCCGCGGGTGAGGCGGATCGTCGACCTGAAGTGTCCTGCCAGTGGCGAGGCTCCGAACAACCACTGGCCGAACATCGCCGAGCTGCGTTCGACCGACGAGGTGAAGCTCGTACTCGCCGGCCGCGGCGACTACGAGTGGGCGCGGGACGTGATCCGCAAACACCGGATCGATCGCCGTTGCACCGTTCACCTGTCGCCGGTCTGGGACGCCCTGGAACCCGCCGACCTTGCCTCCTGGGTGCTTGAAGACCGGCTTCCGGCACGGGTATCCATGCAACTCCACAAGACGCTGTGGGGCGCCGACAAGCGCGGCGTGTAGAATGTCGGTTGGCCCGACACCGGGAGTTGACGTTCCGCCACACGATGGGGGGATCGCGCAACTCTGGCCTGTCCCGATGAGCGCAGGCGCTGTCCCGTAGGACCCGCCGCTCCGCGCCATCAATACACTACCAAATAGGGGGGAGAGTTTCAAGTGGTACGAGTCCGCACGTTCGTCGCCTTATCGATGGGTCTGCTCCTGGCCGGCAGCACGCTGCAGGCCCAGCCGGCGCCTGCTTCCGACACGCAGGTATTCGCCATCACGTCAACGCCCGCCGACATTCCGGACATGGTCCGTGTCGACTCCCTGATCGCCGAGAAGACCCGTACCGGCGAACTTGCGCTGGTATCGGCGCAGCCGGACCGCCAGTTGCCGGGACGGCTTCACGAGCATTTCGGTCAGGTCCACCGCGGTGTACCGGTCGTTGGCGCCGGCCTGACACGACAGCGGGCCAACGGGACGACGGTGTCGATCTTCGGGACTGTCTTCGGCGACATCGACATCGGGACCGATCCGAGTCTTAGCGCCGAAGCCGCCCTGGCCCGAATGGAGGAGATTGCAGACGCCGCTCCGGCAACATCCGAACCGCCGAGCCTGGTCATCCTCCCAACCCCACTCGGGAGGCTCGTGCTCGCCTGGAGCGCGCCGATGCAGGATCACCGGACCTGGTTCATCGACGCCCACAGCGGCGAAGCGGCGCATCAACTCGACCACGTGTACGCCGAGAGCGCGGTTGGCTTCGGCTCGGGGATCACCGGCGCGCCGCAGAAGCTGAGCGTCTGGAAGACGGGGCAACGCTACGAGGCGTGGGATCGACTTCGTCCGGCCGAAACCGTGACCCTGGACGCGGAGGGTGATTTCTTGAACGTCTTCCCGTTGCTCGAGCTTTCGCCGGCCTGGGAGGAGGCGGTCGCGACGGACGACGACAACGAGTGGTCGAGCCCGGCCGTCGTCGACGGTCACGCCCACATCGGCCTGACCTACGACTACCTCTTCAAGAGCCAGGGATGGCGGGGAATGGACGGCCAGGACGGTCGCATCTTCTCGATCGTGAACATCGGGGAGTTCTTCAACGCTCTCTTCATCTCGGCGCCCTTCGGGCCCCAGGGCGGCGGCGCGGTCGTGTTCGGCCAGGTTCCCAACGGCACGCCGTTCGTTCCCCTGGACGTCGTGGCGCACGAGTTCATGCACGGTGTCACCTACTCCGCCCTGACCGCGCGCACCGGTCTGCCTTTGTTCGGCCAGCACCTGTTCACCCTGGGACCATCGAGCTTCAGGGTGGCGGATGAGGTGATTCGCTGCGGCGACCTCCACACCTTTCCGGACGATCCAGACGAAGTCGTAGCGCCGTATCTCTGCTTCGACGACGACGGGAACCCCACCACCTCTCGCAACGGTCGCTTCGCCCTGTTCATGGACCATGGCGGTGCGCTCCACGAGGCGTACTCGGACATCATCGGCACGGCGGTCGAATTCATGTTCCACCCGCCCGGCGACGGGCTGCTGCGCGCGGACTACATCAACGGCGAGGACGCGGGACAGCCGGTGCGTCGGTTCGACGCGCCCCACTCGTTCAACATCGGTTCTTTCACCCTTCCGGACGCTCTCGGGCAGGCGTTCCGCTTCGTCGTGGCCCACGTGAGCGAGAACCTGATCCGCTACACCCGCTTCGGCAGGAAGGACAATCGCTGGTTCCGCCGTGCAAGCGACGGCTACTCCGGGGTCCACTGGAACTCCACCATCCTGAGCCACGCCTTCTACTTGGCGATCGAGGGTGGAACACACGCCTCGAGCGGACGCACGGTCCAGGGCGTCGGCGTCGCCAACCGACTTCAGATCGAGCAGGCCTTCTTCCGCGCCCTGGTTGACCTGGCGTCGCCCCTGGCCACCTTCCAGACGATGGCAATCGCCATCCGGCAGGCGGCCATGGACCTTCACGGCGCCGGAAGCTCCGCCCACACGGCGATCGATCAGGCGCTGACCGCGGTAGGACTTTGAACCGATGAGGAAGACACAGCCAATGGACCTGAATACGCGAACAACCAGTAGCAACGGGAGCAACGGGCTCCGGCTCTCGATGGGTCTGGCCTTTCTGCTCCTGACCTGGTCGACGGCAGCGCCCCTTGCCGCGCAAGCCGACGCGCCGCAGGAGGATGCGGTCGCTTCCACCGAGTCCGAGAATGGCGAAGCAGCCCGGGACCGCTGGTCCGTCAGCCTGGGCGGCGGCCTGTTGTCGACCAACGACGCCCCGTCCGGGACCTTCACCTTCGATCACAGATTGTTCGGTTCCGAGCAGGGTGAATTCGACGCCGACTACGTGGGCGGCGACGCCTCTCTCTACGAGGTATCCCTTGGCCTCCGCCTGCGCGGTCCGCTGGCGCTCGGGCTCACCTGGTCCCAGTCCTCGCTTTCCGACCAGGCGGAGGTCGTGGGCCGGTTGCCACACCCCTTCCTGTTCGGAAGCCCGCGCACAGTCGAAGGGAGGAGCCGTGGCCTGTCCCGCGATGAGACGGCCATTCACCTTTCGCTGAAGTGGATCGTCCGAGACGGCGAGAAGGTGCAGATCGCCCTGTTCGCCGGTCCTTCCCAGATCGACGTCGACTACGACCTGACGTCCGCCGTTCGCTTCGATCAGGCCTACCCCTTCGACACGGCGAACTACGCCGGCGTCGAACACCAAAAGGAATCAGGGAGCGCCATCGGATACCACCTCGGCATCGACGTCGCCTACTACTTCAGCAAGAGCACCGGACTGGGCGGAATCGTTCGTTTCAGCGACGCCTCGATCGACCTCGACGCCCCGAGCGGCGGGACGGTAGCGATCGGTGGCGGCGGCCTTCAAACGGCCGTGGATCTCCGGTTCAGGTTCTGACCCGAACGTCGTCCACACGTCAACCGCGCAAGCCCAAACCGGCGGGATTCGGGCTGCTACACTCCGCCCCCGACGCGCGCCAAGTGAAATCGGACACCGGGAAGGGTAGGGGTAGACAGCAGCGATGAGTGTAGCCAAGCTGACTTTGGACGATCAGGAGTACGAATTCCCCGTCATCGTCGGCTCCGAGGGCGAACTGGCAATCCACAGCCAGGCGCTCCGGAGCCAGACCGGTGCGATCACCTTGGATCCGGGCTACGGCAACACTGGATCGTGCCGTAGCGCGATCACGTTCATCGACGGCGAACTGGGAATTCTCCGCTACCGCGGCTATCCGATCGAGCAGCTCGCCGAGCGTGCGTCCTTCGTCGAGGTCTGCTACCTGCTGATCTACGGCGAACTGCCGACCGAGCAGGAGCTGGCGGACTTCCGCTCGAAGCTGCGGCGGCACACGCTGATCCACGAGGACATGAAGAAGTTCTTCGAGGCGTACCCGCCGACGGCGCACCCGATGGCGATCCTGTCCTCGATGATCTCGTCGCTCGCGACCTTCTATTCGGAGGACGAGGACGACGACCTGCACGTCGTCCGTCTGATCGCGAAGCTACCGACGATCGCCGCCTTCTCCTACAAGAAGTCGATCGGCCAGCCGTTCGTGTACCCGCAGAACGACCTGGGCTACGCGGAGAACTTCCTGAACATGATGTTCTCGGTGCCCTGCGAGTCCTACGAGCCGCCGGATGTGTTGTCTCGAGCGCTCAACATGCTGCTCATCCTGCACGCCGACCATGAGCAGAACTGCTCGACGTCGACGGTCCGTATGGTCGGCAGCTCGGGCGCCAGCCTGTTCGCCGCCATCTCCGCCGGCATCGACGCCCTGTCGGGACCGCTTCACGGCGGCGCCAACCAGCAGGTGATCGAAATGCTGGAATCGATCGGCGACAGCGGAGACGACTTCAGCAAGTTCGTCGATCGCGCCAAGGACCGGAACGACGAGTTCCGGCTGATGGGCTTCGGCCACCGCGTCTACAAGAACTTCGACCCACGCGCCAGCATTCTGAAGGGAGCCGCGGACGAGGTCCTGGAGCAGCTCGGCGTCGACGACCCGCTGCTGGAGCTGGCCAGGAACCTGGAAGAGGTCGCGCTCCGGGACGAGTACTTCGTCGAGAGGAAGCTCTACCCGAACGTCGACTTCTACAGCGGCATCATCTACCGGGCGATGGGCCTGCCGACGGACATGTTCACGGTCATGTTCGCCTTGGGCCGGTTGCCGGGCTGGCTGGCGCACTGGAAGGAGATGCGGAACGATCCGGAGAACCGGATCAACCGCCCGCGCCAGGTCTACACCGGCGCCGCCGTCCGCGACTACCAGGTGCTCGCCGACCGCTAGCAGCCCGGCTACGCGAGCAGTGCCGGACGGACCGGCTTCGCCGGCACGTGGCCGCGGCGGTAGACGAGGATCGTGCGGTCGAAGGTGATCACGGCCCGGCCATCCTGGTTGTAGCCGACCGTGCGGAAGCCCACGATGCCCTGGTGCGGACGCGATCTCGACTCGCGAACGGAAAGCACCTCGCTCTGGGCGTACAGCGTGTCGCCTTCGAACACCGGGCGCGGCAAACGGACCCGGTCCCAACCCAGGTTGACCGCGTTCTGGGACAGGTCGGCTACGGTCAGCGCGGTGACCAGGGACAGCGTGAAGCAGGAGTTGACCAGGGGCCGGCCCCACTCCGTCTGACCCGCGTACTCGCGATCGAAGTGGATCGGATTCGGGTTCAGGGTGATCATCGTCAACCAGACGTTGTCGCCCTCGGTGACCGTCCGCCCCAGGGCGTGACGGAAGATCTGGCCGACCTCGAAGTCCTCGAAGACTCTGCCAGCGCCGCCTGAAGGCGGACCGTCGTACGTACGTGGTTCGTTCATGCTCTCAGGATCGCTCCGTTCTGTTCGAGTCCGTCGATGTCCCCGGCGCTGTAACCAAGACCCTGAAGGACCTCTCCAGTGTGTTCGCCCATCCGCGGTTCGCGCCGGCGAAGGTCGCCGGGCGTCCGCTCCAGGCGCGGTGCCGGCGCTATGTGAATCTCTCCGTCCGGGCCGATAGGGAAGGTCCCGCGCTGCACGTTGTGCTCATGGCGCGGCGCCTCGTCGAGCTCGAGCACCGGCGACACACAGGCGTCGAGTTCGCTGAACACCCCGGCCCATTCGTCGCGGGTCCGGGTCAGGAAGGCGCGCCGGAAGGCATCGATGTGCGCCGGCCAGCGGTCGGTGTCCATCTGCTCGTCCGCGACGTTGACGCCGGTTCCTTCGCACAGCGCGGCGAAGAACTGCGGTTCGATCGCGCCGACCGAGACGTAGCCGCCGCACTTGCACTCGTAGCAGCGGTAGAAGGCCGCGCCCCCGCCGAGGAGCCCTGTGCCCGGCGTCGAGCGGGCGCCTTTCTGCGCGAAGTGCACGGCCATCAGGGAAGCCGCTCCGTCGATCATCGCGGCGTCGATGTACTGGCCGCGGCCGGATCGCTCCCGCTCGAACAGGGCGCAGAGGATGCCGAAGGCCGCCATCAGCCCGCCGCCGCCGAAGTCGGCGACCAGGTTGAGGGGCGGCAGGGGCGGTTCCCGGCCGTTACCGATCTGCGACAGAACGCCGGCGAGTGCGATGTAGTTCACGTCGTGCCCGGCGGCCTGCGCCATCGGCCCGCTCTGACCGTAGCCGGTAAGCGAGCAGTAGACGAGACGGGGATTGATCGCCGAAAGACTCGCGTAGTCGCAGCCCAACCGGGCGCAGACGCCGGGCCGGTTGCCCTCCAGGAAGACATCGGCCTCCGCGGCCAGTTCGTGGAGGATGCGCTGGCCGTCCGCCGTCTTCAGGTTGAGCGCGATGCTGCGCTTGTTCCGCGACAGCATGTCGCCGGATCGCACCGGACCGCCCACCGCGTTGTCGACCCGCAGCACGTCCGCCCCCATGTCGGCGAGCAGCATCGAGCAGTACGGCCCGGGCGCAAGCCGCGACAGGTCGAGAACCCGAAGTCCGTCCAGGGCGCCCACGGCGGCGCAGCCTACCAGTCAGCGCCGCCGGCGCCGTCCGCGCCGGTCGCAGCCCTCCGGAAACGCCGTAGCGTCGGTGATCGCGGACGCCGGGCGGCCAGGCTCGTTCCGGTACTCCTTGACCGTGCCAGTCACCGTGTCCGTGACCCGGATCGAGTAACCCAGATCCGTCGTCGACGCGCCGTACACCCACACGTGGCCGTTGAGTGCGCAGGCGTCCAGTACCTTGATCAGAATCTCCCAGTTCTCCCGGTTGAAGAAGGTGAACAGACCCGAATCGTTGGTCCCCGCATGGACCACGCTCCCCGGGCCGCTCTCGCCGTCTGACTTCCACCAGTCCACAACCACCGCGTAACGCGAATCCTGCAGGCACCGCCTCGTGGCGCTCGACTCGCACGTCCCCGCCGGTGAGCTCGACTCGACCAGGAAGACATAGGACGACGTCGATTCACGCGCGCCGTCACTCACCCACAGCGTGACCTCGTAGAAACCCGGCTCGGACCAACTGTGCGCCAGCCTACGCAGACTCGACTCCGTACCCTCGCCGAAATCCCAGCGACGCGACGCCGCGGGGCCCGTACTCATGTCCGCGAACAGCACCGGCTCGCCGGTTAGAGCCCGGCAAAGCTCCCGGTCGCACTCCACGCCACTCACTTCGATCACGGCCATCGGAGGCGTGTCGTCGTCCTCGATCGATACGGTCGCCGCGCCGCCGCCACTCACTCCCGACGGCAAAAAGCCGAAGCCGAGCACTACCGCTTCGCCGAAGTCCTCCTCGCTGTCGTCCGTGGCCTCAAACTCGAACGTCCGCGTCGTCACACCACGGCTGAACGTCACCTGCTCAGGCACGCCCGAATAGTCCGCTTCCGATGCACCGCCGCGGTGGCTGCGAACCAACGGAATCGACACGTCCCGCTCCGGATAAGCGCTCAGACGCACCGACACCTGAACCGTCCGCCCTTCCAGAACCTCGTAGCGCGAGGAACCGAACGAGGCCTCCACTTCCGGATCCTCGTCCGGTGGCGGCGGTGGTGACGGCGGTGGTGGCAGCGGTGGCGGCGGCGGCGGTGGTGGTGGCGGCGGTGGTGGTGGCGCGACGCTGGTGATCGTCACCGTGATCGCAACGGCGCCTGAGTTGCGCTCCGCGTCGGTGGCTCGCACGGTCACCTCGTAGGCGTTGTCCCGGTCTGCGTCAGCGGGGTTCCCGTGCTCCTGAGCCATCATCGTCAACACGCCGGTCCCCGATTCGATCGAGAACAGCGCCGCGTCCGGCCCTTCCTTGGTCCAGATCACGCTGCCGCTCGAACCCGCGGCCGCTGGCGTGCCGGAAGTCCAGGCGCTGGTCTCCTCCACGCTCGCGGACGAAAGGCCCGAGATGCCGAGCCAGCGGGGAGGCCCCTTGGTTACCCTTACCGTCACGTCCTTGCTGGCGCTGTTGCCGTCGGCATCGGTGGCCGACACGGTCACCTCGTAGTCGTTGTCGGTGTTCGTGTCCACCGGGTTCTCGAAGTCCTTCGCCTCGAGCGACAAGTCTCCCGAACTCGCGTCGAGTTCAAATAGGCCAGCGTCGGCGCCCGTCTTAGACCAGGTCATGGCGCCGACCGGACCCTCGTCGACCTTGCAAATATCGGGACAGACGACTTTCGGCCTCAGCGACGGGCTCTCGGAGTAGCTCCGGGTTTCCGGGACCTTGCGGCTGAACGCGTGGGAGACGCGAAGCTCCCTCGCCTCCACTGCATCCGTCACACTTACCGTGACCTGCGCCGTGGCCGAGTTGCCGTTGGCGTCGGCGACTCTCGCCGTCACCTCGTACTCGTTGTCGCCGTTCGCGTCGGCCTGCTCTTCGAAGTCCCGTCCCGGCAGAGTGAGAACGCCCGTCGCCCCGGCGATCGCGAAGTGGCCGGCGTCGATCCCCTCCTTGGTCCACGATACCGTCCCCACCGGGCTTCCCGTGACCGAAGGCGTGGCAGACGTCCACGTCCGGTTCTCCGCTATCGAGCCGTTCGAGAGCCCCCCGACCGCCAGCGAAACCGTAGTCGAGGGATCGTAGGCAACGGCCTGGGATACGGCGACGCTCTCGTTGCCCACGGTGTCCTTCGCGGCGCCCGCCGGGACGGTCAGAGTGACTGTCGAAGCGCCGGTGGTGGTGGTCGGCCAGACCTGCACTATGTACGTGCGTGCGTCGGAGCGCGCAGGGGCGGTTACGGTGGCGTTCGTCGCGGTCACGTCGCCAACATCGTCGAAGTCCTCGACATCCTCCGCGAAACGGACCGGTGCAAAGAAAAAGGGCGAACTGCTCGCGCTCGAGGGAGTGACCACAGGCGAGGGACCGGCATGGTCCAGCGTGTAGGATCTTTCCGCGGCTGCGGGCCACGTCGCTGCCAGCGGCCTGTTCGCCAGATCCAGGATGTCCTGTCCGGCCGCGAATTCCAGGGTCACTTCCCCGTCGAAGGCGCTCAAACCCGCCGTGACATCGACGTCGTAGATCTGCTGGCTACCGGTCTTCGGCGTCACGCTCAGGGTCGTGGTCCCGAGACCCGAACCCGCGAGTTCGAAGTCACCGCCCGTCACGTTCTTCACGTCGCGATTGAACGCCAGCCGCCAGCCAAGGGTGCTGCCGTTCGTCCTCTCCTCCACCGGTTGCCGGCGCCTCAAGGAGACAACCGCGGGATTCGTGCCAGGCGAGCGGAAGGCCGCCACGGTCGCGCGTGTGCCATTGAGGGTCAAGCTGGCGTCGGCCGGACCGGTGACGGCACTTGCATTCCCATTGCTCCAGACTCCGAGCGGATCGCCGGACCGAGTCTGGGCGGGATTCGAGAACCGGCCCACGCGCGAGCAGCCAACTCCCGCGTGAGAGCACTGCGTGCTGTAAGCCATGATCGTCCGCCAGCGCCTCGCTGCGGCAGAACCCGATTCGAAACCCGCCTGGTTGACGTAGCCGTAGGCGTAGTTGTACGGCCTGTTCGACAGGACGTAGTCGAGGGCAACGTCCTCCGCGTAGCGGTCGTGGTTGAGACCCATGTTGTGACCGAGTTCGTGCGCGAACGTTGCGCCGCCGCAGCCGAGCACGGTGACGCCGACCGCATAGCGCGCGAAAGAAGTGTTGACGTTCTCCATGACGTAGGCAGTCCCGCAATACCTGCCGCGGCCTGCGCTTCCCCACCTCTCGACCAGGTGGACCAGGTCCGCGCCGACGGCATCGCGCATCGCGTGTACCCGGTCCATGACGCCGTCCTGGGTGAGACGAAGTGGGGTCAGTTCGAAGGACGTACTGGTCTCGACGTAGTCCAACTCCTCCGAGTGCGCCAGGTGGATTTGCAGGTCCACGCCGCTGGCCGTGAAGTACCCGTCCGCTTCGGTGAACCAGAGATCGATCGTCGCCTCGATCGCGTCTTCGCCGCCGGCCGCTTCCTTCGCCGCCGTGGTGTAGACGACCAGGACGTCGATCTGCGAAGGATCGCTCGTGGTTCCGATGCTGACCGAGGCCTCCGCCACGTCGGTCCCTGGCGAGCCCGCCTCACCCGGCGCCGTCCGCGCGCCGCCGCATTCAGGCAAGGTCCGTTCGTCGGTTTGCCGGATCTCAAGGTCACCGCCGGCGATCGAACGGATCGTGTAGGTCACTCCGGGCGCCCGCACCGAACCGACGATGACGTCCCCGTTGACCACCAGGGTCACCGTGCCGAAGGGCACGCCGTCGAGCTGCCCGGACAGGGAGTATCCCGACGAAGTCGGCGCGGTTCTGAGACCCGTGACCTGGAAGGTGGCATCTTCGAACAGGTTGAGGTCGATCAAACCCGAAGTGGTCCCACCCCGCGCGGCAGTTGCGCGCGCCTCGCTCAGCAGGCCCAGATCAACCCGAGCGTGCCGGCGACGAAGCGTCGCGCCCTGGTACTCGACGGCAGCCGCTACCGAAGCCGCGTCGGCTGTCTGCCCGCCGGGCGGCGCGACAGGCAGGAACAGGTCGTCCGCCGAGGCGGACGCAGCGAGCAAGAGTCGGAGCCCCACGACCAGGAACGCGGCCACAACAACCGGGCCGATTCGGATTCGGACTGCATGCGCTGGCATTCGACGAGACCTCGGACGGGCAACGCGGGAACCAGTCTGCTCTACTCCAGCTCGCACACTTCGTCCATATTGCACCAAGTTGCGTCGCGAGCCACCCCGCAATCCGGGAGCACGGCGTCCGTTGATACCCTGATCCGATGGAAGCGCCGGCCCCGGCCACGGTACTGCAGCGCTCCAAGCACCCGATCACGTCCAGGCAACTCTCCGCCGGCGCCCAGAAGGTGCTGCGGAGGCTGGTTCAGGCGGGCAAGAACGCCGGTCTGGTCGGTGGCAGCGTGCGCGACCTGATGCTGCGACGCGTACCGAAGGACTACGACATCGTCACCGACGCGCGCCCCGAGGACGTGCGGCGACTGTTCCGGAACTCCCGGATCATCGGCCGGCGCTTTCGCCTCGTCCACGTCCTCTTCGGAGACGAGGTGGTCGAAGTGTCGACCTTCCGCGGCGCGCCGGATCCTGACCATCAACGTCGTTCGCCCGGCGAACTCCTGGTAACCAGCGACAACACCTACGGCACACCCAGACAGGACGCCTTCCGCCGTGACTTCACCGTCAATGCCCTGCTCTACCGAGCCTCCGACCGCGCCGTTGTCGACTATGTGGGAGGCCTTGAGGATCTCGATCGCGGTTGCATCCGCGTGATCGGCGATCCCAACCTGCGCTACCGCGAGGATCCGGTCCGCATGCTGCGGGCCTGCGAATTCGCGGCGCGCCTGGACTTCGAGATCGAGGACGAGACCCTTGCCGCCGCCTTCGAACACCGCCGGGACATCGCCAAGGCCTCACCGCACCGCCTGATCGAGGAGTTGATCCAGCTCCTGTCGAGCAGCCGGAGTGCCGCGGCCTTCGACTGGATGCGGCGCTCGGGCCTGCTCCCGGTCGTTCTGCCCGAGGTCGACGAAGTGCGGGGGACGGGCACCGAGAGGGACGGCTTCTCCCAACTCGCGGGGCAACTTGACGAACGCGTCAACACAGGGCCGGAAGTGCCGCTTGAAGTGCTGCTGTCGACGTTGCTCCTGCCACGGGTCGTGGTCGGCAGAGAGCGCCTGGAGGCCGGCGGGGCAGGAGTCCAGCGCCGGCGCCTGCAACGACTCGTGGACGATGTCGTGGCCGACTTCAGTACCCGCTTCGCGCTCTCCGCCGAGCGCCGCGGCCGGATCATACGGACGCTGGAGACATTCCAGCGCCTGTGCGAACCGAACCACAGCCCGAAGACCGTTCACAACCTGGTCCGCCGGGAGGCCTTCGGTCCCGCGGTGGAACTCTTCGCCCTGCTCTCGGCTGCCACCGGCGGCGGCGGTGAGGCACTCGAACGCTGGCGGGGGATCGCCGAGTCCGCGCCGTCCCGAAGCCCAGCCGACACCACGAAGCGACCGGCGCCGCGGAGACGAAGGCGGCGGCGCAGCCCGCGCCGGCGCCACCTCTAGCTCGAGCGGCTCAACCGATCCAGCGGAACCAACGCGCCAACAGGCCCTGGACGGTAGGACTCAGCTTCGTCCTGCGCCACTGGTTCGCGGCCTTCTTGAGCACCTCCGCCTGGGTCGGATACGGCAGGATGGTCGAAGTGAACTTCGAAAGACCGAGACCGTGAGTTACGGCCAGCGTGAGCGGCGCGATCAGATCGCCGGCGCCGGCCGCCACCACCGTGGCGCCGAGCAGCCGGTCGCTCCCCTTCTGGAGCAGGACCCGCAGAAACCCCTCCTCCTCGCCGTCGAGCAGGGCGCGGTGGTTCTCTTCCAGGGCTACGTCGACCACGTCGACGGCGATGCCACGTTGCTCCGCCTCCTGCCGGTCCAGGCCGACGTGCGCCACCTCCGGCGAGGTGTACGTACACCGCGGCACGACCAGCCGGTCGGCGCGGGCGGTGGGAAAGAACAGGGCGTTCTGGATGACAACACCGGCATGGGCGTCCGCCAAGTGGGTGAACTTGGGCGCCGGTGTGACGTCGCCGGCAGCGTAGATGCGGGGATTCGTCGTCCGCAGCTTCGCGTCGACCTGGACGCCCGTCGCATCGCAACGGACACCGATCTCCTCAAGCCCCAGGCCCTCGATGTTCGGCGTCCGGCCCACGGCAACCAGGAGTTCATCGCAACTCGTCTCGCGGCGGCCGCCGTCGCTGTCGATGTAGACCAGGCGGAAGCCTCCCTCATGAGGCGCGACTTCCTCGATCCGGACACCGAGCGCCAACTCGACGCCGTCCCGCCGGAGGGCTTGCTCAACCAGTGCCGCCGCGTCCGCATCCTCTCGCGGGAGGATGCCGGGTAGAAGGTCGAACGTCGTCACCCGGCTGCCGAGGCGCGCGAAGGCCTGGGACAGCTCGCAGCCGATCGGGCCGGCGCCGATGACGGCCAGCCGCTCGGGTCGCTCGGTGAGCGAGAAGACCGTCTCGTTGGTCAGGTAGTCGCACCGGTCAAGACCAGGAATCGGCGGCGCCTGGGGGCGCGCACCGGTGGCGACGACGGCGCGGCGGAAGCGCAGCTCGCGGTCGCCCGCAGGACCGGTCACCGCGAGTGCGCGGTCGGACAGGAATCTACCCTCGCCCAGGTAGACATCGACCCCGGCGTCACGAAAACGCTCGGCCGCGTCGTCCTGGCCGATCGCCGCCCGGATCCGGCGCATGCGCTCCATTGCCGCGCCGAAATCGCCCGCGCGACCAGCCCCCGGCGCCCCGAACTCGGGATCGGCGCGGCCGGCGTTCCACCGCCGCGCCGCGGCGATCACGCCCTTCGACGGGACACAGCCGAAGTTCAGGCAGTCGCCGCCCATGAGCCGGCGCTCGATCAGCGCCACCTTGGCGCCCAGACCCGCGGCCACGATCGCCGTCACCAGACCGGCAGTGCCGGCCCCGATCGCGACCAGGTGGTACCGACCTTCGGGCGCCGGGTTCGTCCAGTCGTCGGGGGACACCCGCGCCGCGAGTTCCCGGTCGTGGTGACTCTCCCGGAGCAATTCCGGCCTCGTCATTCGCCCACCTCCTCTCTGAGCGCTCGCCGCGCGATCCGCACGATGACCGTCGAAACGGCGATCGTCGCCACCAGGCCGACGCCCCATTTGGCATAGGTGTCCCAGCCGCTCTCCGGGCCGACCCCGGCGGCGAATTTGGCCAGATCGCCCGCCACCTTGCCGTAGTACACGTAAAGCAGCGTCGCCGGCAGCATGCCGATGCACGCGAGGGCGTAGTCGACCAGCCGCACCCGGGTCAGCCCCAGGGCATAGTTCAGGAGCACGAAGGGGACAACCAGCGTCAGCCGCAGAAGGAAGGTGATCTTGAACCCTTCGCGCCGGACCGCGCGATCGATGGCGGCGAAACGCCGCTCTCCGGCGATGCGCCGCTCGACCGCCCCACGGGCGACGTAACGGGAGACCAGGAACGCTCCGATGGCGCCCAGGGAAGCGCCGATGAACACCAGCAGAGTGCCCTTCCAGATACCGAAGATCGCACCGCCGGCCAGGGTCAGCAGAGAGCCAGGAACCAGCGCCACGGCGGCCACGGCATACCCGAGCACGAAGACGACCGGTCCCCAGAACCCGAGACCGTCAACCCACGCGGTGAACTCGGGCAAGTAACCGGCGACGCGGCGGCCGAACAGAAGGACTACGGCGACAACCGCGACGAGAACCGCCGCTCGCACCGCAAACCGCGACTTCGAGGCCTTCAGCGGCTTCCCATCGACCGGATCGCCCCCCTCCGGCGGGCCAACCTGACCCACACTTTCGTTCATCGAGTGCTCCTTCCTTCGCACCGGTGTTCCGCACCGGCAAGATCGAACACGGTCTTGACCGGCGTGTACACCTCGCTCGGCAGCTCCACGAACCGCGTCTCCCAACCAGCCATCGATCCGTTCCACAAACCGGGACGTTCCAGTGCGGTCAGTTCCCGGCCGCCATGACTCTTGCGAACGATGAAGCTGGCGTTGTGGTCGACGTAGTCCTCCAGCCGGTACGCCCCACCGCCGGGGGCCAGCACCGCGCAGACCAGGAACACCGGGTTGAAGTGCGTGGACTGGTCGAGAATCGCCGCCTGCTCCCCGTCTTCCAGGTCGATCTGGGAGGTCTCGACGATCTGAAGCCGCTGTCCGCCCAAGGTTCCCGAGGCGCCCGAGGTCTCGTGAACCCAGAAGGGACCGCCGCCGGCCGTACCTGTGGCGGGAACGACGCCGCAGACCCTGGCCGGCCGGCCCGAACCCCGCGCCAGTTCCCGCGCCATTCCGGCAAGGATCTGCATGGCAAGAACCGACGCGCCCTGGGCCTTCTCGGGCTGGACGTTGTCGATGTTCTTCACCCCGATCAGTTCGAAGCCCCGATCGGCCAGAGACTGGAGATTGCGAAGCAGTGCGCCGTGGCCTCCGGGCCGCACCAGCAATGGCGCCGACGGTTCGTCCGCAATCCGGAACGGCTTTCCATCCGCGTCGACCGCAATGCTGTCGGTAGCCGGCGACTGGTGGGAGAGCGTGACGTCGAAGCGGCATCCCAGCCGTCCTTCGAGCACCGGCAGCCGGTCGCCGAGCAGCGCCTCGAATGCCGGACGGCGACGGACGGCGACGGAGAAGTGGATCGCCGCCGAGCCGCGGCCGCCCATGACAGCAGCCGCCTCAACCAGGTGTTCCTCCAGCGCGGTCCGCTGCTCGCCGTCGGCGTACCAGTGGAAGGGGATCAGGGCCTTGGGCGCGTCGCCGTAGCGGTCAAGGAGCTCGGTCGGACCGCAGTCGAAGGGAAGACAGGGCCGGGCGTTCTCGAAACGGGCCAGGACCGGGTCGTTCACGGCAAAGCCGGCGGCCTGGGCCGTTCGAAGTTCCGCAAACAGCCGCGATGCCGCGCCGGACGCCGGCACGAAGCGAATCAGGCGGCTTGCACGCGAGGCGGATCGCCCCTCTTCGGCCAGGCGGACGGCCTCGACGCCTTCAGGCAGGGGCAGGATGCCGTCGCCGATCCGGGCCGGGCGTGCGAGCTTCGTCTTCGGCGGCGGATCGCGCAGGAGCGCGAGTTGCCGCCGGGCCTCCTCGACGTCGATGCCGTGCGCCTCGAGCTGATCGCGGTCGGCGGCCGTCAGGCCGTCCCGATCCGAAGGCGGCGCCGATATCTCCGGTGCTGTGGTCATGGCGGTGGGCCGGACGCCTCCTAGTGCCTCAGCGCTCGAAACACATCCGACTCAATGCGAGAACGTCGGCAACTGCTCAAAACATCCCGCAACGGTAGGCGCCGCCCGGTCGCGATCCGAAAGCCGCGGCTCGTCGACCGGCCAGTCGATCCCGATCTGGGGATCGTCCCAGGCAATCGAGAGTTCGTCGTCCCGGTCGTAGTAGTCGTCGCACTTGTACTGCACATCGGCGGTCTCGCTGATCACGCAGAAGCCGTGAGCGAAGCCGCGCGGAATGTAGAGCTGGCGAAAGTTGTCCTCCGACAGCACGCAACCGGTCCAGCCCAGGAAGGACGGGGAACCGCGCCGGACATCGACAGCGACGTCGAAGACCTCGCCACGGGTGACGCGAACGAGCTTCGTCTGCTGCCGGCGGCATTGAAGATGGAGCCCGCGCAGGGTGGCGCGGCCGGATCGCGAGTGGTTGTCCTGAACCCACGGCCTTTCCACGCCGGACTCAGCGAAGGTCGACGAGTTGTGGCTCTCCAGGAAGAAACCGCGGCCGTCCCGGTGAACCGCGGGTTCGACGATCACCACGCTGGGCAACCCGGTCGGATGAACCCTGGGCGGCGCGCTCAACGCTCCTCCTCCAGGACGAGGCTCAGATAGCGGCCGTAGGCGTCGTTGGTGGACTCCGCCAGACGGCCCAGCTCGTCCGCGTCGATGTAACCCATGCGGTATGCCACCTCCTCCAGGCAGGCGACCTTCAACCCCTGTCTTTCCTCGATCGCCTGGATGAAGTTGCTGGCCTGAAGCAGCGCCTCGTGCGTGCCCGTGTCGAGCCAGGCGACGCCACGCCCGAGGAGTTCGACCCGTAGCGTGCCCTCGGCCAGGTAGAGCCGGTTCAGATCGGTGATCTCCAGCTCGCCGCGCGCTGACGGCTCGAGTGTTTTGGCCAGTCCGACCACCCGCTCGTCGTAGAAGTACAGACCCGGTACGGCGTAGGGCGACTTCGGCGCCGCCGGCTTCTCCTCCAGACCGATCACGCGCCGCTCGTCATCGAACTCGACCACGCCGTACCGTTCGGGATCCCGGACCCGGTAGCCGAAGATCACAGCACCCGGCGATGACGCATTTCGCTCCGCGGCCCGCTGGAACACCTGGGCCAGCCCGTGGCCGTGGAAGATGTTGTCGCCCAGCGCGAGAGCCGCCCTGGCCCCGCGCAGATGTTCAGCGCCGATCAGGAACGCCTGCGCGATGCCCTTCGGCGCCTCCTGCACGGCATAGGACAGCTCGAGGCCGAGGTCGTTGCCATCGCCCAGCAGGCGCACAAAAGCGGGCTGGTCGTGCGGCGTCGTGATGACCAGGATCTCCCGCACGCCGGCGATCATCAGGCTGGACAGCGGGTAGTGGATCATCGGCTGGTCGTACACCGGCAGCAACTGCTTGCTAACCGCGCGAGTCACCGGATGGAGCCGGGTGCCGGTGCCGCCCGCGAGCAGGATTCCCCGTAGCGGATTCATGTCGCCGCCGTCAGGCGCTGCCCTACGCCCATCCGGTTCCTCGAGGCGCCAGGGGCGACCGCCTCGCACCAGTCGCGGTGATCCAGGTACCAGCACACCGTCGCGCGCAGACCGCTCTCGAAGTCGTGCCGCGGAGTCCATCCCAGATCGCGCCGCACCTTCGTGGGATCGATCGCGTAGCGGTGGTCGTGACCGGGCCGGTCTTCAACGAAGGTCACGAGTTGCCGGTAGCTCTCGATCCCCCTGGTGACCAGCGCGGTGTTCCGCGCGGCCGGGAACTCCGCCTCGACCGCTGCACAGACCGCCTCGACGACTTCGCAGTTCGTTCGTTCCTCGTCGCCGCCCAGGTTGTAACTCTGGCCCGGTTCGCCGCGCCTCAGCACCGTGAGCAGACCGGCGCAGTGATCGTCCACGTGAAGCCAGTCCCGGACGTTCGCGCCCTCGCCGTAGATCGGCAGGGGAAGCCCTTCCACCGCGTTCAGAATCATCACCGGAATCAGTTTCTCGGGATACTGGTGCGGACCGTAGTTGTTCGAGCAATTGGTCACGATCGCCGGCAGGCCGTAGGTGCGACCGTAGGCGCGCACGAGGTGGTCCGCCGCTGCCTTGGAGGCCGAATAGGGCGAACTCGGGTCGTACGGCGTGTGTTCGTGGAACCGTCCCTCGTCACCGAGGCTGCCGAAGACCTCGTCGGTCGACACGTGGATGAACCGAAAGGCGGCTCTCTCCCCCTCCGATCGTTCCCTGAGGGCGCCCCGGGCGGCTTCGAGCAGTTCGAACGTGCCGCCGATGTTGGTCCGGACGAAGTCGCCCGGGCTGTCGATCGAGCGGTCGACGTGGCTCTCGGCGGCGAAGTTGAGGACCGCCGTCGGCCGGTGCTCGGCGAAGACTCGCCGGACCGCGTCGCGATCGGCGATGTCCGCCTGCACGAACCGGTAGCGCGGATCGTCCGCAACCGCCTCCAGGTTGAGGAGATTGCCGGCATAGGTCAGCTTGTCGAACACGACGACGCGGCTGTCCCGGCACGAACCGTCGGCCAGCGCCCTGGCCGTGAAGTTGCAGCCGATGAAACCGGCGCCGCCGGTCACAAGCAGGGTCTCGTTGGGAGCCAAGAGGAACGATCCGTCTCAGAGTTCCGGGTTCTGGGGCAACACCGCGGCCGCCGCATCCAGAACCACGCCGTGAAGGAGGCCGTTGGTCGCCACGACGCCACGATTCCCGTCCAGGGTCCGCCCCAGGCTGAAGTCCAGACTCCGGCCGTAGGCGTCGGTCACGGCGCCACCGGCTTCGGACACCACGATGAAGCCGGCCGCGTGGTCCCAGATCTTCTCCCGATAGGTCCTGGACGAGGGCAATCGGAGATAGATCGAGGCATCGCCACGGGCAATCGCCCCGTACTTGCACTGGCTGTCCATGCGCACGGGAGGGGCAGTCACCCCGAGCCGCGTGGCGATCCGGGCGTGCCGATCATGGTCCGAGTGCATCGCTTCGGCCGACTCGCAGAAGGCGGCGTCGCCCGACGCGGCAACCGCGGAAACCCCGATGCGCCGCGGTGTTCCCTTGTCCTCGTCGAACGGCAGCTCGCAGGCGCCCCGACCCCGGGCCGCGACGAACAGGCAACCCCGGCCCGCGGGCGAAGGCAGGTTCGGGCAACCGAGCACACCACCGACCACTTCGCCGTCCTTCATCAGACCCAGAGCGATCGCGTACTGGTCGCCGCGCAGGAATCCCTTCGTGCCGTCGATCGGATCGAGGACCCAGAACCTCCCGCTCGCGCCGCCCGGATCCGAGCAGCGGTCGATCGCGGCTCGCACCTCGTCGGCAGTGACATCGGGCAGTTCGGACCGGACCGCGGCCACGACCTTGTTCAGGGTCTCCCTCCCTTCGGCGCCTCCCAGAGCCGTTGCGGTCTCCTCGCCCACGATGGCCTCCCCGCCCGGCAGGGTGAGGCTGACCAGTGCCTGCGCCGCGTAGTCGGCGACCGTCACCGGTGAACGGTCCTCCTTGGTCAGGAAGGACCCCTGGAGCGACTGCTGCAGACGCCGCGTCACCCGGCCGGCAATCCGCACCGACCGAACGGCAGCCGCCAGTTCTCCGTAGTCCCCGGTACCTGTGTGATTGCCCCCGCTTGTCATGCGGCAATGATACGGGCAGCAACCATGCGTGCCACACTGCGACCTTGACGCATCGGCAGAAAGATGAAGTCGCGCTCATAGCAGAGGCCGTCGAAGGGTCGGAACGCGCCTTCCAGACCCTGGTCGAGCGCTACCAACGCCCGGTCTTCAGCCTGGTCGTGCGCATGGTTCGGGACCACGGCATCGCCGAGGACGTCACCCAGGAAGTCTTCGTCAAGGCCTGGCTGGCCCTCGCCCGCTACGACCCGCGGCGGCGCTTCGCGAGCTGGCTGTTCAAGATCGCAAGCAACGCGGCGATCGACCAGCTACGGCGAAAGAAGCTGCCCACGACACCGATCGAGAGCAGCGACGCCGACGAGTCCTCGATCCTCGACCGCACCCCGGACGAGCGGGCCGAGGCCGCCGATACTCTGGCCAAGAGGCATGAGCTGGCGGCCGCGCTGGAAGCGGCGGTGGCCGCCCTTCGGCCGGAGTACCGCCTGGTCGTGCTGCTGCGGTTCAAGGAGGAACTGCCCTACCGTGACATCGCTGAGATCACCGGCATGCCGCTCGGAACCGTGAAGACGAACCTGCGGCGGGCCCGCCGCGAGATCGAACAGCGCCTGCGCGCGGAGGGCGTGGTTTGAAACCGCGGCGATCTTCGCATCGTAGGGCGAAAGGCATGGTGTCGCCATCGTACAATCGCACCCGTCGCGAGGGATGAACATGCGGAACCGAATCGACTTCCGGACTCTCTTCCAATCGCTCGAGGATCCCGCCCCGTCGGACGGGTTCGTCGGCCGCGTCATGCGGCAGGTGGCAGCCTCGAACCGGCCGATCGAAGCGCCAGCGCCGCAGCTCTTGCCGTTCCCGATGCCCCGGTGGGCACGCGTGTCAGCCGGCGCAATGGCCGCAACGGCGATGCTCCTGCTCGGCGGCGGGACGCTGCTTGTCCCGTCCACTTGGCTGGCCATGCTGAGCGCCCTGGAAGCAGCGCTCTTCAGCGCGGTCTGGATCCTGACCTGGACCGCCGGCGTCCTCGCCGAGAGCCTCCCGTTCCTGAACGGAGCGGTGCGGGTCGGTGAGGCTCTCGACCTGATTCTGCGCACCCCCCAGGTCACCGCGGTGGTGGCCGTCGCGACACTGGTCAGCCTGACCGCGGTCTACCTTCTCCACCGGCTCTCTTCGGGACCGGGCGGCCGGCGGCGGGTCCGCGGAGCGCGAGCCGGTGCCCTGCTGCTGGTCGGCGGACTGTGCTGCACCGGTTTGGCGTTCGGCCAGCCCCAGGAGGCCCAGGAAGCCCAGGAGGAAGCGAGCGCGGCCCTGGAAGAAGCGCGAGAGACCCTCGACGAAGTGCTCGAGGAAGCTGGCGAACAGGCCCAGGGTGCGATCGAGGGGGTCATCGAGCAGCTAGAGGATCTCGAACGCGACCTGAACGGGATCGAGGAAGAACTCGTCGACCTCGACAACAAGGTCGCGTTCGGCAGCACCGTGCGGATCGGCCGCGGCGAGGTGGCCTACGACATCGTTTCGATCGGCGGCGACGTCAAGGTCGACGGTCAGGTTCGCGGCGACGCGATATCGATTGGCGGCACGGCGAAGATCAACGGCCGCGTGACCGGCGAAGTGGTCGCGATCGGCGGCGACGTGGAACTCGGCCCTGAAGCGGAGGTGTTCGGCGACATCGTCACAGTCGGCGGCAGGGTGCGGCGCGAAGACGGGTCGTCCGTGCTCGGCGAGGTATCCGAAGTCGATTGGGGCGACTTCGACTGGAACTGGGGTGGCGATTGGTTCGACGGTTGGGACGGCGACTGGTTCCCAGGTGTCGGCGACCGCCCGCCCTTCTTCCGTCTTGGCAAGGTCTTCGAGTTCGTCCAGTCGATCATCTTCACCGTTCTGCTGATTGCGCTCAGCGGCCTGGTCCTCCTGGTGGCGCCGAAGGGAGTCCGCCGCGTGCGATCGGCTGCGTCGTCCGACCTGTTGATCATGTTCGCGGTCGGCCTGGGCGTGGAGTTCTTCTTCTTGCCCGTCCTGATCATCGTCAGCTTGCTGCTCGCTGTGACGGTCATCGGCATTCCCTTCGCCATCCTCCTCTGGCCCGCCGCGTTGATCGGTCTGACGGCCGCCTTCGTGTTCGGCTACGCGGGGTCGGCGGCGGCTGCCGGCGACTGGTGCCGCCGTCGCTTCCAGGGCGCGGGCCGGGTAGCGGCCGGCAGCTTCGGCGCTCTGGCGCTCGGCGTCCTCACGATCCAGGCGCTCGCACTCGTGGCCGACCTGCTCGGCTTCCTGGGCCTGCCGTGGTTCTTCCGCGTCATGTTCCGCTTCCCCGGGGTCCTGATCTGCTACCTCGCCTGGACGATCGGCCTCGGCGCCGTCTTCATGACCCGGTTCGGCACCTCCGACCATGGCGCGGCCGCCGCCGCGACGCTGCCGCCCGCGCCACCGGCGACGGACGGCGAAGATGGCGCCGTCGGCGACCCGGGCGAGGCGGAGTCCTCGACCCCGACCGACGGCGGCGACTCGGAACCCGCGATCCCAAAGCCTCCGGCGGACTGACCACCGGCCCACCTCCGGCCGGGAATTCGCCAGCACTGCCGGCGCGCTCCTCTGACGGCATCCAGCGTACGCCGTAGTAGGCTGCGGCGCATGCTGGGCCGCGGGCTCGCAGCGACCGCAATGCTCGCAGCACCTCTCGCTGCCGTCGCCGCGCCCACCGCTGCGGTCGACTTCGCGGAGTCCTGCCGGCAACTGAACGCCGGCTCGAACCCGTACTTCGGGACCGGCATCGTGGACGTGCTCCGAGATGAGCTGGCATCGGCCGGCACAAGCACCCCCGGCACGACCCGCGTACGCCTCGGCCGCGAGCTGCTACGGCTCGGCAACACCGAGGAAGCGATCGAGCACCTGTCGGCGGCCGCCCTGACGCTGTCGGCTTCGCCGACCGGCGATCCGGCAGCTCTCTCGCTGGCCGAGTGGAATCTCGCGCTCGCACACCTGCAGCGGGCCGAGGATCTGAACTGCATCCACCAAACCGGCGCGGAGGAAGCAGGCGGGGAGCACACCCCTACCGGCGAACCCGTTCACACGGTCTCCCGGTCGGCCGACAGTTGCATCCTGCCGCTGGCTGCGTCCGCCGTTCACGCCCGCCCGGAACACGCCCGGGCCGCTGGCGACGGGTTTCTCGCCATTCTGCGGCGGGAGGGCCCAGCGCCCCGGCAGGTCCGCGCCCGGTGGCTCCTCAACCTGACGCGCAGGTTGTCCGGCGACTTCCCGGAAGGCGTGCCGGCCGAGTTCCGGATCGACGAGGGCGTCTTCGCCGACTCGTTCGCGGGTGGCCGCTGGCGGAACCGGGGACCGGAGCTTGGGGTCGATGTGCTCGACCTCGCCGGCGGGGCGGTGGTCGACGACTTCGACGGCGACGGCCTGCTCGACCTGGTCACGTCGAGCTGGGACCCCTGCGGACCGGTGCGTGCGTTCCGGAACGATGGCCAAGGCGGCTTCGAGGACACAGGCAGAGCCTGGGGCCTGGAAGACCAGGTCGGCGGTCTCAACCTGGTCCACGCCGACTACGACGACGACGGCCGCCTCGACCTGCTCGTGCTCCGCGGCGCCTGGCTGCTGGACGACGGCCGCATCCGCAACTCGCTGCTGCGCAACGAGCTCGACGGCGGGCCGGGCCGCTTCGTCGACATCACCGAGGAGGCCGGTCTGGCCGAACCCGCCTACCCGACCCAGACCGCGGCCTGGGGCGACTACGACGGCGACGGCGATCTCGACCTCTACGTCGGCAACGAGGCGACCGAAGCCCACGACTTCCCCTCGCAACTGTTCCGCAACCGGGGCGACGGCACCTTTGAGGACGTCGCGGCAGCGTCGGGCGTAACCAACCTGCGCTACGCCAAGGGCGTCGCCTGGGGGGATGTGGACAACGACGGCGACCTCGATCTCTACGTCTCCAACTTCGGCTCGAACCGGCTCTACGTCAACGAGGACGGCGCCTTCGTGGATGTCGCCGTACGGGTCGGCGTCACCGAGCCCGAGCGCGAGAGCTTCGCCTCCTGGTTCTTCGACTACGACCACGACGGCGACCTCGACCTCTACGTCGGCGACTATCGCGACCAAGCCACCGAAGTCGTGGCGTCCTTCATGGGCTCGGACCCCGGGGTGGGCCAGCCGCTGCTCTACCGCAACGACTGCGGACCCGAACCCGGCTGCGGCGGCAGATTGCGCATGACCGAGGTGTCACGCGAGCTGGGGATCGGACGGCCGGCCATGCCGATGGGAGCGAACTACGGCGATCTGGACAACGACGGCTGGCTCGACTTCTATCTCGGCACCGGCGAGCCGGACCTGGCGAGCCTGATGCCGAACGTGATGTATCGCTACAACGGGCGGCGCTTCGAGGAGGTCACCTTCGCCGGCGGCTTCGGTCACCTCCAGAAGGGACACGGGGTGGCGTTCGGAGACCTGGATCGGGACGGAGACATGGACCTGCTCCACCAGCTCGGCGGCTTCTACCCCGGCGACTCGTTCGGCAACGCCCTGTTCGAAAATCCGGGCAACGGCAACGCCTGGGTCACTCTCCACTTTGCCGGGGCCGGCGCGGCCGGAGGGGGCGCCAACCGTTTCGGCGTCGGCTCGCGAGTGGCTCTCCTGGTCGAGGGTCCAAGCGGCGAACCGCGCACCATCCACCGGCTCGTCGGCTCGGGCGGTTCCTTCGGCGGCAACAGCATGCAACTCGAGGTCGGCCTCGGCGACGCTGTCCGGATCGCGGAGATCCGGGTGCGGTGGGCGGGCAGCGGCGCCGAGCAGCGCTTCCGGGAGGTCGCGCCCCGTGCGGTCTACCGGATCGTCGAGGGCGCGGAAGCCCTGGAACTGGTCGCCGCGGCCTCCTTCCGTCTAGGCGACGAAAGATGAGACGCACGCTCGGCGCTGGCGCCGTTGCCGTCTCCGGGCTCGCGGCGCTTCCCCCCGCCCTCGCCGCGGCAGGAGACCAGGAGGTCCGCTTCGTCGACGCGACAGAGACCGCGGGCCTCGACTTCCGTCACTGGAACGGCATGAGCGGTCACCTCTACTACCCCGAGGTGGTCGGCGCCGGCGCGGCCCTCTTCGACTACGACAACGACGGCGACCTCGACCTCTACCTGGTCCAGGGAAACATCCTCGGGGACGAAGAGGACCGCGCAAGGGCGACCGTGCCGTGGACCGGCGAGTGGCCGCCGCGGGACCGACTGCTCCGCAACGACCTCGAGCACGGCAACGGCCGAACCACGGTCCACTTCGTCGACGTCACCGAGGAGAGCGGCATTTCGGCATTCGGCTATGGCATGGGAGTCACAGCCGGCGACCTGGACAACGACGGCTGGACCGATCTCTACGTGCTGAACCTCGGCGACAACCAACTCTGGCGCAACGAGGGCGACGGGACCTTCACCGACCGCACCGAAGCCAGCGGCACGAGCGACCCGCGATGGAGCATCGCCGCGGCAGCAGCCGACTACGACGGCGACCTGGACCTCGACCTGTTCGTCGTGAACTACCTGAACTTCTCCCTGGTCACGCACAAGACCTGTCTGACCGAACGGGGCGAGATCGACTACTGCCTGCCGAGCGCCTACCAACCGGTACCGGACCGCCTGCTGCGCAACGACGGCGCCGGGCGGTTCGCGGACGCGACGGCGGAGGCCGGCCTGACCGCCGCGCGACCCGGCAACGGCCTGGGCGTCCTCGCCGCCGACCTGGACGGCGACCGCCGGCTCGACTTCTACGTCGCGAACGACCTGATGCCGAACCACTTGTGGACCAACGACGGCGAGGGCGCTCTGGTCGAAGAGGGCCTGATCAGCGGCGCGGCTCTCAACGCGGACGGCGAGGTCGAGGCCAGCATGGGGGTTGCCGCCGGCGACTACGACGGCGACGGCGACCTCGACCTCTTTCTGACCCACTTCGCCCGCGAGACGAACACGCTCTACCGTAACGACTCCGAGCCCAGCGCCGCCGCCTTCCGGGACCGAACGAACGCGGCCACCCTGGCGCGGCCGAGCTGGGACGCGACATCGTTCGGCACCGCCTTCGTCGATCTCGATGCCGACGGCTGGCTCGACCTGGCGGTAGTGAACGGCGCCGTCACATTCGCCGCCGGCAGACCGCGCACCGAAGAAAATCCATTCCCCCTGGATCAACCGAACCAGGTGTTCCTCAACGTGGCCGGAGGTAGCGGCGGCCGGCGGTTCGAAGAGGGCCCGGCCGGCATGCTGGACGGCGCCGCTCCCCTCGTCAGCCGCGGTCTCGTCACCGGTGACATCGACAACGACGGCGATGTGGATCTGGTGATCACGAACAACAACGGGCCCGCCCGGGTGCTCCTCAACCAGGCGCGGACAGGCGATGACTGGATCGGCCTGGCGCCGCGCCTGGACGAGGCCCACGGTCACCGGCCGGCATCCGGCGTCACCGTGCGCGTCCACCGCGACGGAGCGTCGCCCCTGGTGCGGCTGGCCGGCGCCAGCGGCAGCTACACGTCCGCGGGCGATCCCCGCGTGACGGTGAGCCTCGGCGGAACCGCGGTGTCCCGGATCGAGGTCGAGTGGACGGACGGAACGGTCGAAGAGTGGCCGGCGCCCCCTCCGGCGGCTTACACTGACCTGGTCCGCGGCGCCGGCGAGCAACGCACACTGCCGGCAGACGAAGAACGATGAGCCACCGACGCCAAGAACTGCGCCCCACGAGCACACTCGCTCTCGCGCTCCTGTGTTCGTTCGCAGCCGCGGCTGTCGGGGCACAGACAGAGGCTGCGGGGCGCCTGCTTCCGGTGCCCGACGTCGACCTGCGCGGCGTCGACGCAGCGGTCCGCGCTCAGGTCGAAGAACAGCGCCAACTGCTCGACGACGCACTCGGCGCGGGGCCACCCTCGGCGGAAGAGGCCGCGCAGGTGGGTCTCCTGTTCGGAGAGATGGGCCAGCTCTACCTCGTGTACGACCTCCTGCCGCCGGCCAGGGCTTGCCTGGCCAATGCCGCGGAGCTGCAACCCCGGAACTTCCGCTGGCGCTACCTCCTCGGCAGCGCCGCCGAGCACCTGGGCGAACTGGAGGCGGCCGTCGCCGCGTACGAGCAGGCGCGCGCGCTGCAACCCGACGATCCGCCCACCGCGATCCGTCTCGGCCGCGTCCACCTCGAGTTGGGACAGTACGAGCAGGCTCGGACCCACTATGAGCGCGCCCTGGAGCTGCCGGGCTCTCTGGCAGCCGCTCACTTCGGCCTCGGTCGCGTGGCCTCCGAGACCGATGACCCGGCGGCAGCGCTGGAGCACTTCCAGGCGGCGCTGCGGGACCAGCCCAGGGCCAACTCGCTTCATTACCACATCGCCCTTGCCCACCGCGCCCTCGGCGACGACGAATCATCGAGAGCGGCGATGGAACTCCGTGGCGAGGCAGCGGTGGCCTTCGCCGATCCGATCGCGGCGGAAATCAAGGAATCGGCCACCGGTATCGGGGCGCAGTTGCTGCTCGGCCGCGTGGCTCTCGCGGCCAACGCCTTCGAAGTCGCCGAACAACGGTTCCGCGAAGCGATAGGCGACTACCCGGAGAGCGCCGCAGCGAAGCGCTCGCTGGCGGCTGCCCTGGAGCGGATGGGCCGGAGCGCGGAAGCCGCCATGTGGTACCAGGAGGCGCTGAACAGGAGCCCGAACGACGCCGGGCTCCTGTTCCAGACCGGGCGGCTATACAACGCTGAACGCCGCTTTGTGGCCGCAGCCGAACGACTCCGGCGCGCCGCCGAACTCGAACCGTCCTTCGGTCCGGCGTGGGTCGAACTCGCCGCGAGCCTGAGCGAGACAGGCGACTACCTGGGCGCGGCCGAGGCCCTGACCCGCGCACTCGAACTGGCTCCGGGAGATCGGAACCTCCGTTTTCACCGGGCGCGGAACTACGGGCTGGGAGAGCGCCGCGAACTCGCCCTCCGGGAGTTCGAATCGCTCCTCGCCGACTTCGGACACAACGCGGAGATCCTGTTGCAGTTGGGGCGGATCGAGCGGAAGCTCGGCCGCGTGGTGGCGGCCGCCGGGCGCTTCGAGGAGGTGGTCGCGGCAGACGCCGAGCCGGCCCACCTGAGCGCGGCCCACTTCGAACTCGGCAACATCCGCACCGAACAGGAGCGCTACGAGGAAGCAATCCCCCACTATCAACGGGCGATCGTCTCCAACCCGACCCCCAAGGCGGCCTACGTCAACCTGAGCACCGCCCTCGGCCGCATGGGCCGTTTCAAGGAAGCCGCGCTGGCTTCGCGCCGCGCCCTGGAACTCGACCCCACCGACAGCCAGGTCCGGGCGGCGGAGGTCACGGCTCTGCTGCTTGCAGGCGAGGATGCGCAGGTGCGGCTCATGCTCGAGCAGACCCTCGAGCTTCCCGACCAGGGCGGCAGCGGCTACTTCGCCGTGCTTCTGGTCCAGATCCTCGCCGCCTCCGAGGACGACGAGGTCCGCAACGGCGAGATGGCCCTGCGGCTCGCCCAGGAGTTGTTTCAACGCGCCCAGACACCGGCCCACGGCACAGTGCTCGCCATGGCCTACGCCGAAACCGGCAACTTCGAAGAGGCCGCGGTCTGGCAGGAACGACTCATCGAGAACCTGGAACGAACCGGCCCCCCCGAGGCCATCGAGCAAGCCCGCGAACGGCTCGCCACCTACCGCGAAGGCCGCAAGATCCGCGCCCCCTGGCACCGCTGAGGGCTGGGCTGCGTCGGCGGCGACGTGGCGGTGGTTGCTGCCGCCTCGGCTGGAGGGCGTTGCGCAGCGTAGGCCTCTGCCGAAAGCTACCTGCCGAAGAGCGGGTTCTCGATGCGAGTTGGCTCGGAGGCCTCAGTCGTCGGCAAGCATCTGCCGGAGGCGCGGACCGAGAACGCTGACGAGGCGGTTCACGCGGTCGCTCATCCAAGCGACGGCCTCGCGATACTCCGCGCTTTCCGCACTGCCCGCGAACAGGGACGGTGCACACTCTCTTCTGAAGCCGAGACAGGAACCGCCACGCGGGGTGTGCCACTCCTCCAGGTCTTCCCAAGAACCATCCCGATCTGACGCCGGCGGCCTCACTTCCTGCTTCAGATCGCCGAGCGCAGCCACGGTCTTGCGGAAGATCCGTTCCTCTCGCGGGCAGCCTGCCCGGGAAGTCAGGTAGCAACTGATGGTCGATCCGGATCGAGAACAGACGAACCGCAAGGCCTCACCATTCCACGCGGCACCCCGGACCTTGACCCTCATCGGGAACGTCTCTTCCCTTGGATCGGGAGGTTCAGAATCCGGATCAGCGAAGGCGAAGTCCTCAGGAAAGACCATTTCCCAAAAACGGCGAGTTTGCCTGTCCCAATCCGAGTCCTCGCGAACTCCCCCGCGAACGTCGCCCTCCTCCACCACAGTTTCAACACCGACGCCGCCATCCACCACGAACCGCTGAACAATCTCGGTACGGGCCAGGACGCGCGGCTGAACGATGAGACGGTCGGCGGTATCCCGGTAGAGCGCCGCTTCCACCAGGGCCAGATTGAAATGCAGGCCGCTGTGACGCTGAACGAAGTCGACGATCTTCTCCACTCCCTCCCTGATGCCGTCACCGACGATCAACAACAGGAACTCGCCTCGTCTCAGATGCCGCGTGACGTTGTCGACGAACTCGGCTTCGACGACGTTCGGATGTCGCTCCCGGACCAGTTCGAACAGAGCGTTGCCGCCTTGCCTCCCGAGCGCCAGCGAGACTTGACGCTGCAGGTCCTCGTAGCGCAATGAGGCGAGGTCCTTCGCGTAGTCGAGAATCTGGCCGATGACTTCGCGCCGCGCCTGAGGGTTGCGCCAGAGTTTGAACTCGCACAGCGTGAGACGGCCGAGGTGATTGACGAACAACGCATCGATGCTGCCGGCGTCTACTCGAAGCTCTCGGCAGATCGGAACCGCATCAGCGTAGGCCGAGTCGATCGCAGGGATCGGAAGACACTCTGGATGGTCGAAGAGGAGCTCTTGGAGCCGCGCCTCGTCGACACTCCCCTGCGCGACGCCCGAGGTCAGCGGCACACGCTGCAAGACCTCGGGCCTCCCGCCGTCGCGGTCAACGCGAATCAGTTCTCCGTACACGGACTCGTTGCTCATGCTGCGCTCCTGACGAACCAGTGGGAACAGACTATCGACTGCCCAGGAAGAGAAACGCCTCGACGAACTGACGCGGCGAGACCACCGAAGCGCCGCTCGGCGGCGTCCGCAACAGCAGGCGGTCGCCGGTAATCAACTGCGCCCGACGCTCGCTCGCCAGCAAATTCCACAAGTGGTTGTCACCAATGTCGGGAGCGTCGCCTGCCTCGTCGGGCTCTCGCCACACGGCGTTTGCGACCAGGTCGGTCAAGAACCGATCCAGTTCGTCGAGCGTGAGACCGTGCCGTTCGGCAATCGCAGGACGACGCAAGACGGCCGAGTACTCGCCCAACAAAGCGGGCGACATCATGTAGAGGAGCCTGCCGCCGATCATCGCGTCCAGGATTCGCGCCGGCGGGCGGTCCGAGTCGCCATCGATCAATCCGGAAACGACGACATTCGTGTCGACGACACACAGTCGCCGGTACCCTGGACCACCGCTCGTATCGGGGGGCCGAGATCCTCGCGCCAAGATCTACATCCCTTCTCGATGACGCCCTGTCTCCTCGACCGCAAGAGCCATGGCCCTATCAGAGTCAAGCCCCGAGTTCGCGCGCGCCTTGAGCACGAGTTCCCGCGCGCTCTCATACGGCCGAATACCCCTCATTTCCAAGCTCTCTTCGATGATCGCGGCCATCGAACGGCCCTGGCGAGCCGCAGCTTCCTTGAGGGCGCGGTGCGTCTGGTCTGCAACGGTGATGGTCAGGCGGGTCATTTGTGGGCACTCCGAAGTAGGTAGTCGACGCAACAGCATAAGCACCATAGCACCAATACATCAGTTCATCCAGGCCGGCCCTGTTCGGCCTCGGCGTCAGTTGGCGGCTGGCTCGTACCGGCCCGGCTCGGTCTCGACCACTCTGCCCTCCTCTACCAGGGCATCGAGGTGTGCCCGGAGAGAGAACGCCGCGACGCCGTGGAGTTTGCGGTCGACGTCAACGTAGATGCGTTCGACCATCTCCGGGATGGTGGCGACGCCGGCGGCGATTGCTTCCAACGCCTGATCGGTGCGCTGCTGGCGGTGGCCGCGAATCTCCTCGATCCGATCGAGGGGCGGTTCGATCGATTCGCCGTGACCGGGGTGGAGGACTTCGATGCCGGTGCTGCGGTCGAGTTCGATCAGCCGTTCGAGGGAGGCCATGTACTGGTTCAGATTGCCGTCCGGGGGCGCGATGATCGAGGTCGACCAGCCCATGACCAGGTCGGCGGTGAACACCGCGCGCTCCTCTTCGAGCAGGAAGCAGAGGTGGTCGTTGGCGTGGCCGGGGGTGTGGAGGACCACCAGTGTCGTGCCCGCGACGGACAGGCGCTCGCTGTCCTCGAGGCGGCCTCGGGCGGCGAACGGCGGCTGCTCACTGAAGGTGAGGATCGCCGCGCCGTAGTGATTGGCGACACGGGGCGCCAGGGGCCAGTGGTCGCGGTGCAGGTGGCTGATCAGGACCGCCTCGACCTGCCGTCCGCCGACCGCCGCGGCTACCGCATTGAAGTGCCGGTCGTCCTCCTCGCCCGGGTCAAGGACGAAGACCGGCCCGCTCTCCGGGCCGATGACGTAGGTGTTCGTGCCCGGCCCCGTGAACATGCCCGGGTTGTCCTGGGTCACCCGCAGCACCCGGCCCGACAGCCGCACCGGCCTGCCCTTCACAAGACCGTCCATCCGGCGTCTGCTGCTCAAACGCTGAAGGCCCGCTTCCAGTCGCGGGCGTTGGCCACGGAGGGACTGGGCGCGGCCTTCTCGTAGCCCTCCTCACCCGGAATCACCGCGCGCGGCGGCTCGTCCGGCGTTCTGCCCAGCAGGACGCGGGGCTGGATGATGGGGAACTCCTCCTGCGCGTCGACCGCGGCGATCGCCGCGTCCGCGGTGTCGAAGCGGGCCAGCTTCATCAGGTTGCGGATGGTGGGGAAAATGATCATCCACTCTCCGCGCCGCCCGTGCTCGAGCGCTTCCCGGGCGGTGACCCAGGCCGAACTCGTCAGCTCGTGGTCGTCGTGGCCGGCAGTCTGATTCCGCGGCGCCCGGGTGACGAAGAAGCGGGTGTCGTAGCGCCTGGGCTGCCCCTCCGGAGTGATCCAGTGCGCCCAGTAGCTGATGCGGTCGGTGGCCAGGGTCAGCCCTTCCTGGGCAGCAATATCGAGCAGGGAGAGCTTGCCGGCGTTCAGCTCGCCACGCAGGGCCTCGTAGTGCTCCTCAACCGACCGGTCCCAGAAGTCGAGCAACCGTCCGTCCCGATCGTAGGCCAGCAACACGCCGGCCTCCTCGAAGCACTCACGGATCGCGGCGACGTAGAAGGTCAACCCGCCCTCCTCCAGCGACAGCCGGGCGCTGGCCTCGCGATCGGTGAGGCCGTGGCAAAGCGCCTCGTCGACCCGGTCCTCGGGGTCGACCCGGCCGCCCGGAAAGACGTAGGCGCCGCCGACGAAGTCCGACTTGATATGCCGGCGCTCCATGAACACTTCGACGCCGCGTTCGCTGTCCCGCAGCAACAGGACGGTCGAGGCGTGACGGGCCGTGACCGGAGACTTCGACTGCTCAGACATCGACGCCATCCAATTCTTCAATCAGGTCGTCGGCCGCGGACTCCGAGGCCTGCAGGCGCCGGGCGGCCTCCTCCGCCCCGCGCATCGCGCGCAGGAAGCTGCGTCCCGCGATGTCCTTCAACTCCTCGTCGCTGTATCCCCGGCGAACCAGTTCGACCAGGAGATCGGGGAACGTGGAGGCATCCTCGAGCCCGACCGGCACGGTGGGGATGCCGTCGAAGTCCGAACCCAGCCCCAAGTGGGCGGTTCCGATCAAAGCCCGAATGTGGTCGATGTGGTCCGCCACGTCGCCTAGCGAAGCCTGCGGCCCGGGGTTCTCACGCCGCCAGGCTTCGAGATGCCCGCGGAGTTCGGCCGGCGCCACGCCCGCCCCCGAAAGGCGGAGGCGCTCCGCGTCCATGCGCCGGAAGTACGCGCGTACACCGTTGTTGACGAAGGACGGCACGAAGGTGACCATCACGACACCCCCGTTCTCCGCGAGCCGCCGCAGCACGTCGTCGGGAACGTTGCGCGGGCTGGCCGTGACCGCGAACGCCGAGGAATGGGAGAAGATGACCGGCGCCTGCGTCTCGTCCAGCGCCTGGTGCATCGTCTGCGGCGACACATGGGAGAGGTCGACCAGCATCCCCAGGCGGTTCATCTCCCGCACGACCTGGCGGCCGAAGGCCGTGAGCCCTCCGTGCGCGGGCCGGTCCGTGGCCGAGTCGGCCCACGCCGCGTTGCTGCCGTGGGTCAGGGTCATGTAGCGGACCCCGCTCGCGTAGAGCTGGCGCAGCACGCCCAGCGACGACTCGATCGAGTGTCCGCCTTCGGCGCCGAGCAGTGACGCGACCTTGCCGGCGCCGTGGATCCGCTCGATGTCATCGGCCGTCAAGGCCAGTTCCAGGTCGGCGGGGTACCGCTCGATCAGGCGCTTGGTCAGGTCTACCTGTTCGAACACGACGCGTGCCGCGCCCGGCCGGCCGAAGGAGGTCGGGATGTAGACCGACCAGAACTGGGCGCCGACTCCCCCCTGGCGCAGGCGCGCGAGATCGGTGTGCATCGGCGGCTCGAGCGACGACGTATCGCGAAAGTCGATCCGGTCGAGGTGGTTCGAGACCCGCGTCCGGTACTGCCAGGGTACGTCGTTGTGCCCGTCGATCAACGGCACCTCCCGGAGCAGGCCCATCACATGCTGCCGGCTGGCGCGCTCGTCTTCGGCGTAGGCCACGGGCGGTGAACCATAGCTCACCGCGACGGTCAGTAGAGCGCCCACAAAGGCGCCAGTTCTCCACGTCATCCTGACTCCCCTCCCCTCACGAAGCCGCGATTGTAGGGGAAGCCGACTGCCGAGCCGCCGGAGACGGCCGCACGACTCGAAGCCGCAGAGGACAGGCAACGGGGTTGCTAGGCTGCGCGCGCCGTGCAGAACTGTTGGGTCAGAACGATCGGGATCATCGGCTTCGGCAGCTTCGGCCGGTTCATTGCCCAGCACCTCGGCGCCCGCTTCGACGTTCGCGCCTGGGACCGCCGAGAGCTGGAAGCGGAAGCAGCGGACCGGGGAGTGCTGTGGACCAGTCTTGACGCCTGCGCGCGCTGCGATGTCCTCATTCCGGCGGTGCCGGTCCAGGAACTGGATTCCCTGCTTGTCCAGGTGGTCCCCCATCTCCGCGAACGCACCCTGGTCGTGGATGTCGCCTCGGTCAAGGTCAAGCCGCACCGGATTCTCGAGCACCGGCTGCCGCCGCAGGTCGAGTTCATCGGCACTCATCCCATGTTCGGCCCCCAGAGCGGCAGTGAGGGCATCGGGGGTCTGAAGGTCGTGCTCTGCCTTCCGGACCGCCCGGTCGACCCACGACGGGTCGCAGCCCTGCGCGGCTTTCTCGAGGCAGACCTCGGGTTGGAAGTGCTCGAGATGTCGGCCGGGGAACACGACGCCGAGATGGCCTACATCCAGGGACTGACCCACTGGATGGCGAAGGCGCTGCGCGAGATTCACGTCCCGGACCCCGCCCTCGGCACCGTCGCCTACCGGCACATGATGAAGATCGAGGAGAACCTCCGGCACGACTCCGACGACCTCTTCCTGACCATCGCCCGGGAGAACCCGTTCGCGGCCAACGCCCGGCGCGAACTGAGCGAAAGGCTGCGCGAGATCGAAGAAGCGATCGAAGAGGATCCGCCCGCCGACGACTAGGACAACCAGCGCTTGCGGCGCCGGTAGTGCTTCACGTCACGGTAGCTCTTCCGCTGCCCGACCTGGGTCAGGCCGAGGTAGAACTCCTTGACGTCGGCGTTGTCCTGGAGTTCCGCCGGCGTTCCCTCCAGCACCACCCGGCCACCTTCCATGATGTAGCCGTAGTGGGCGATCTCCAGGGCGCGCGCGGCGTTCTGTTCGACCAGAAGGATCGTGGTTCCCTGTTCGCGGTTGATGCGCTGAACGATCTCGAAGATCTCCTGCACCAGCAGCGGCGCCAACCCCAGGGACGGTTCGTCCAGGAGCATGAGCTTCGGCTGGGCCATCAGCGCCCTTCCGATCGCCAGCATCTGCTGCTCGCCGCCCGAGAGGAAGCCGGCCATCGACGCGCCGCGCTCCTTGAGGCGCGGGAAGTAGCTGTACACGCGATCCAGCGACTCGGCGACCCCGCCCTTGTCCCGAGCCGTGTAGGCGCCGGCAAGCAGGTTCTCCTGCGGCGTCAGGTGTTCGAACACCCGGCGCCCCTCCATGACCTGGAAGATCCCGCGCCGCACGATGTCCTCCGCCGGCAGCTTGTCGATCTGCTCGCCCTCGAACTCGACGCTGCCGTCCGTGACCTCGCCGTCCTCGGGATGAAGGAGCCCGGAGATCGCTTTGAGCGTCGTCGACTTGCCGGCTCCGTTGGTGCCCAACAGCGCCGCGATCTGGCCCTGTTCCACCTTGAGCGAGAGCCCCTTGAGAACGAGGATGACGTCGTTGTAGATGACTTCGACGTTGTTCAGGGAGAGCATGGCTTGACTGGGAGATGTGGTCGAACCCGGCGTCGGTCGGCGGCGCCCACCAACCGCCAGGGGCGCGGTGTTCGCTCTACCCCGCCGCCTCCGGGCTGGCGGCCATCCGCATCTCCGTCACCGGCTGCCACTTGCCGTCCCGGACCTCGAAGATCCGCATGCCCTTGACGCCGCGATGGTCGCTGGCGGTGAAGGTGACCGGGACCGTCACACCACCGGACTCGAGCCCGTCGAAGGTCTCGAACGCGGCGTGGATGGCCTCGCCGCTAATCTCGCCCGTCGCGGCGGCGCGCTCGATGGCCTCGGTCACGAAGCCGGCCACCGTCCAACCCTGGCCGTAGAGCAGGCCCTCCTCCTCGATCGAACCGCCCTTTGACGCGAGGTACTCGGCCGCCTCGTTCAGGCCGTCGATGCCCTCACCAGGCGGCGAGTAGATGACCGAACCCAGTACGCCTTCCGCGGCCTCGCCCGCGAGTTCCACCAGCACCTCGTTGCTGCAGTAGTTCAGGCACGCGAAGCGTAGATCGAGGCCTAGATCCCGCGCGTTCTTGATCGCCAC
The DNA here is from genome assembly GCA_965238135.1 of Candidatus Multivorans sp. Lineage (GTDB taxonomy): Bacteria > Acidobacteriota > Thermoanaerobaculia > Multivoradales > Multivoraceae > Multivorans. The sequence goes on from OZ250177.1 coordinate 2,724,927, forward strand.
CGACGCCGGTCCCGAGGTGTTCTGGAACACGACCCAATTGGCGCCGGACTCGGCAATCCGCGTCAATGTGGCGCTGAAGTCCGTGTTGCCACGCGCCATCTCGTGCGGCGCCATCTCGATGCCCAACTGCATCGCGTACTCCTCGCCTCCCTGGCGCCACGGGGAGAGACCGAACGGACTCGCGTGATGCATAAGCGCCACGTTCGGCTTCTCGCCTCCCGTGGCCTGCGCCTGCTCCATCAGGTAGTCGAGCAGAATGAACAACTGGTCGCTGTAGGTTGTGCCGACGAGGAAGTTGTACGGCGCCTCGGCCGGGTCGCCCAGCACGTGCGAGAAGGACGCGGAGATGAAGGGAATCCGGTCGGCCGCGATCCGGCCCTTCAGGGCCTCGGTGTCGCCGGTGCCCCAGCCCATGAACATCACGGCCCCGGCCTGCACGAACTCGGAGTAGAGCTGTTCGGCCTTCGCCACGTCGTAACCGTAGTCGTTCCACATCAGCTCGACCGGGCGACCGGCGATGCCGCCGCGCTCATTGAGCCAGTCGTAGTAGCCGCGGATCCCCTCGGCGTACATCGTTCCCACATCCGAGGTCCCACCCGTCAGATCGAAGATCGCGCCGATCTTGATCGGGGCGGTCGCCTCGTCGACCGGTTCGCCGCCTCCGCAGGCGGCAAGCAGCAACACGGAAAGAACAGCAATGGAAGCGAGACGGGTCATGGTGAATTTCTCCTGAACGGGCCCCCGGGCAGCCCAAGTGTGGCCTCTGAGCAACCGGCGGATCATATCGCCCGCGCCGGCGCGCCATCGACCCTCGCGGATCAGTAGGAGAACGGCCAGACGCGGAAGTAGTCCTTCACATTGCGCCAGAGCTTGGCGAGGCCCTCCGGTTCAAGCACCAGGAAGAGGATGATCACCAGGCCGAAGACGCCCTGCTGGACGTACGGCAGGACCGTGGCCGCCCAGGGTGCTGTGTCCTGCAACGAACGGCCCACGGTGTTGATCACTGCCGGGAGCAGGACGATGAGCGTGGCGCCGAAGAAAGAACCGGAGATCGTCCCCAGGCCGCCGATGATGATCATCGCGAGGTAGGAAATGGAGACCTCGATCGTGAACCGCTCCCAGGTGACGATCGAGCGGTAGTGGGCGAGCAGGGCGCCGGAGAGCCCGACCAGGAAGGACGACGTGGCGAAGGCGAGCAGCTTGTAGCCGAAGACGTTGACGCCGATCGCCGAAGCCGCGATGTCCTGGTCCCGGATCGCCACCCAGGCTCGCCCCACCCGCGAGCGAAACAGATTCGCAGTGAAGAGCACGACCGCCAGAGCGATGACGACCAGGATCCAGTAGAAGCGCCCGTCGGTGTTCAGGCGAGCGCCGAACAGTTCGGGCGCCGGCACGACCAGGGCCTCCGTACCGCCGGTGAGCCCGTCCCAGTGCGTGACCACGAACTCGACGATCTGCTGCGCGGCCAGGGTGGCCACAGCCAGGTAGAGCCCCTTGAGCCGCAGCGAAGGCAAACCGACGACCAGACCGGCAACGGCGGTGATCAGGGCCGCGGCCGGAATACTGATGTAGAACGGTACCCCGAGCCGGACGGTCAGAAGGCCGGCGCCGTAGGCGCCGATCGCCATGAACGCGCCCTGGCCGAGCGAGATCTGGCCCGTGTAACCGACCAGAATGTTCAGGCCGATCGCGCCGATCGTGGCGATGGCGATCTGATTGGCCAGGTGAAGCCAGTACGGCGAGGCCAGGAACGGAAAAACGAGGAGCCCGGCCAGAAGCAGTCCCGTCCGCACCTTCTGCAAGGGCATTCGCCGCAGGGACATGTCCGAGCGGTAGTCGCTGAAAAAGACTCCGGATTCCATGATCGGTGGTGGCGGTCAACCGGGACGGGACGCGCCGCGGTCGGCGCCGTCCGCGCTAGACCCTCTCGATGATCTCCTTGCCGAACAGGCCGTAGGGGCGGACCATCAGCACCAGGATCAGCACGATGTAGGGCACGATGAGTTCCAGCCCGGAGGTCGTGTACCCGGCGGTGTAGGCCTCGAGCAACCCGATGACGCCGCCGCCGACGATCGCGCCGGGAACCGAGTCGAGGCCACCGAGGATGACCACCGGAAACACGCGCAGGCCGATGAAGATGATGTCGTGGCTGACACCGACGGTGTTCGCCAGCACGATGCCGGCGACCGCCGCGGTGATTGCCGCCATCGCCCATGCCACCGCCAGCACACGCTTGATGCTGATGCCCATCGACAGAGCCGCCTGCTGGTCGTCGGCGATCGCACGCATCGCGATCCCGTCCCGCGTGTGCCGGAAGAAGAGAGTCAAAACCGCGAGCAGGACACCGGCAATGCCGATGACCAGCAACCGGTCGATGCCAACCACGGCGCCGAAGAACTCGACCTCGCCCTCGGGGATGAAGTTCGGAAAGGCCTTGGGCCGCGCTCCCCAGATGCCGTTGATCACTGCGCGCAGCAGACTCGACAGGCCGATCGTGACCATGATCATCGAGATCACCGGCTCGCCGATCAGCGGCCGCAGGACGAGCCGCTCCACGATCAGGCCGATCATTGCGGCGCATAGCAGGGTCGCCAACACACCCACGCTCCACGGTAGCCCGAACTGGCCGATGAACGCGAACGCAAGGTAGGCGCCGAAGAGGAGGAACTCGCCCTGCGCGAAGTTGATCACGTCGCTGGCCTTGTAGATGACGACGAAGCCGACCGCGACCAGGGCGTAGACCATGCCGTTCGAGAGGCCGGAAACCGTGAGCTGAAGGAAGACGTCGCCTTGCATCGTCGGGATCCTCGGACGCTACGCGCTCGCGGGCGCGGCGATTCGCAGCCGGGTCTGCAGGAGGGCCGTCGTGCCGTCCTGATAGGTGATCTGGTTCTCGATCTCCACCGCGTCCTCGCCGCCGTATAGCGCGTCGACGAGCAGGCGATAGCGATCGGCGATGAAACGGCGCCGCACCTTGCGGGTGCGGGTCAGCTCCTCGTCGTCCGCGTCGAGTTCCTTGTGCAACAGCAGGAGCCGCTGGATACGGGCCGACTCGGGCAGATCGGCGTTGACCCGCGCCGTGTGCTCCAACGCGAGTTCGTAGATCTCGGGCTTCTGCGCCAGGTCGGTGAAGGTCGTGTAGGGGATTTGACGGCGTTCCGCCCATTTGCCCGCGTTGGCGAAGTCGATCGTGACCAGGGAAGTCACGAACGGGTAGTCGCCGCCGCCGAACACGACCGCCTCCTTGATGTAGGGGCTGAACTTCAGCTTGTTCTCGATGAACTGCGGCGAGAACCGGGTCCCGTCGTGCAGCTCCATCACGTCCTTCTTGCGGTCGATGACGATCAGGTGCCCGTCGTCGTCCATGTAGCCGGCGTCACCGGAGTAGAGCCAGCCGTCTCGGAGCGCTTCCTCCGTGGCATCCTCGTTGTTGTAGTAGCCCAGGAACACGGACGGGCTTCTGGTCAGGATCTCGCCGCCCTCGCCGAGGCGGACCTCCATACCGGGGACCGGCGTGCCCACCGTATGGAACTTGATGTCGTCGTCACGGTGGGCGACCGAGATGCCCGAGACCTCGGTCTGGCCGTAGATCTGCTTCAGGTTCACGCCGATGGCATGGAAGAAACGGAAGATGTCCGGCCCCAACGCGGCGCCGCCTGTGTAGGCGCGCCGGATTCTCCTGAGGCCCAGCTTGTCGCGCAGCCAGAAGAAGCAGAACGAGTTCGCCAGCGTGCGCTTGAAGGCGAGGAGCGCCGGTTGGCTGCCGTGTTCGAGCAGGGTGTCGGCGGAGCGGTAACCGACATCGAGCGCCCAGTTGTAGACCTTCCGCTTGAGCCACGACGAGTCCTCGATCCGGACCTGGACGTCGGAGACCATGTTCTCCCAGATGCGCGGCGGCGAGAACATGGTGTGCGGCCCGATCTCGCGGATGTCCTGCTGCACCGTCTCCGGCTCTTCCGGGAAGTTCAGGGAGAAACCGACCAGCAGCCCACAGGCGGCGCCGATCATCTGTTCGCCGATCCAGGCCAGGGGCAGGAAGGACACGAACTCGTCGTCGCTCTGCATCGGGTCTATGCCGTTGAAGCTGTGCGCCATGGTCAGCAGATTCCGATGGGACAGCATCGCCAGCTTCGGCTTGCCCGTGGTGCCGGATGTCGTCGAAAGGAGCGCTACGTCGTCCGCAGCCGTAGCTTCGACCCAACGTTCGAAGTCGGCTTCGCTGCTGCTCCCGGCCGACCGTCCGAGCTCCTCCACTGCGGGAAAGCCGAGCAGGAAGTCGTGCGGGTAGGAACCGAGTCCGCGTGGGTCGTAGTAGATGACTTTGGTTACCGCGTGGTCGCCACTCCCGTCGCTGCCGCTCAACTCGTCCCAGACTTCCAGCAGCTTGTCGACCTGCTCCTGGTCCTCGGCGATCACGAACCGGGCGCCGGAGAACTCCATCAGGTACCGGACTTCGACCGCGACCGAATCCTGGTACACGCCGAGGGACCGGGCGCCGATCGACTGCGCCGCGAGCTGCGCGATCAACCACTCCGGACGATTGTCGCCCAGCACCGCCACGATCTCGCCCTTCTTCAAGCCGAGCTCGACGAGACCGCGCGCGAAGTCCCGCACCCGTTCGGCGTACTCGGTCCAGGTCAAGCTCTGCCAGATGCCGAACTCCTTCTCCCGCAGGGCGACCTCGTCGCCGCGCTCCCGGGCGTTCTTGAGCAGCAACTTCGGCAGCGTGTCCGCGTCCCGCGGCAGGGCGCCCGGCGAGCTCACTGGGAACCTCCCAGATAGGCGCGAATCACTTCCGGATCGGCGCGCACGTGGTCCGGCGAGCCACAGGCGATCGAGCGGCCGAAGTCGAGCACGGCGACGCGGTCGGAGAGGTCCATGACCACCCCCATGTCGTGCTCGATGAGAACGGTCGTCACGCCCCGTTCCTCGTTCACGTCGAGGATGAAGCGCGCCATGTCCTCCTTCTCCTCGACGTTCATCCCCGCCATCGGTTCATCCAGCAGCAGGAGTTTGGGGTCGAGCGCCAGCGCCCGGGCGAGTTCGACCCGTTTCTGCAGGCCGTAGGCGAGCGTGCCGACCGCCTGGTGGCGCAGGTTCTCGATCTCCAGGAAGTCGATCACGTCCTCGACCGCGGCGCGGTGCTCGATCTCCTCCCGGCGCTGCGAGCCAACGTAGATGCCGCAGGTCAGCACGTTGCCGCGCATGTGGATGTGCCGCCCGAGCATCAGGTTCTCGAGCACCGTCATGGCGCGGAAGAGCTCGATGTTCTGGAACGAGCGGGCGACCCCGAGCTGCGCGACCCTGTGGGGCGCCCGGCCGAGCAGAGATACGGGCGCCTCACCCGGCGCCGCGGAGTAGGTGATCGAGCCCACCTGCGGACGGTAGAGACCGCTGATCGAGTTGAGCAGCGACGTCTTGCCGGCGCCGTTCGGGCCGATGATCGCGAACACCTCGCCGTGACGCACGTCCAGAGCGACATCGTCGAGTGCGCGTACGCCGCCGAAGGAGAGAGTGAGCCCGCTGATCTCGAGACAGGTCGAGGCCGGCTGCGAGGAGGCTGAGGGTTCGGCCACGGCTGCGCGATTGTATGCGGGCCGCCGCCGGAAGGGGGCAACCCGACCGTGGGAGGAACTTCCGCCGCGACGCGATCTGCAAAGATCGCCGCGCCGTCCACCCTCCACCGACCACCAGAACCCGAGGATCCCCATCATGCCGGCCCGTCCCGTATTGGTCAGCACCCCGCTCCAACTCGACCTCGTTGTCCCTGAAGATGTCGGCCTCAGCGCCGCGCAGTTGTCGCGCATCGACGAGCACCTTCGACGGCGTTACCTGGCGCCCGAGAAGATCGCCGGCTGCCTCACCCTGGTCGCCCGCGGCGGCAAGCCCTCGTACCTGTCGGCCCAGGGTCTGATGGACCGGGAGCGCGGGCGGCCCATGCGCACCGACACGATCTTCCGCATCTACTCGATGACCAAGCCGGGCGGCGGCGGCCTGGTATCGACGGCGCACGACTACTACCGGTTCTGCCAGATGATGCTGAACGGCGGAAGCTTGGAGGGCGCGCACATCCTCGGCCGCAAGTCGGTGGAACTGATGACGATGAACCACCTCCCGGGCGGCCGCGACCTGACCGAACTGGCGGTCGGCGCCTTCAGCGAGACGACCTACGAGGGCGTCGGCTTCGGCCTCGGCGTCTCCGTCACGCTCGACCTCGCCGTCGCTCAGGCGATCGGCTCCGTCGGGGAGTACGGCTGGGGCGGCGCCGCCAGCACCGCCTCTTGGATCGATCCGAAGGAGGACCTGATCGTCATCTTCATGGTCCAGTTCTGGATGTCGGGCACGTTCAACTTCCGCGGCCAGCTCAAGTCGATCGTCTACCCGGCGCTGACCTGACCAGCACCCGTGGTGAACAGCCCGCGTCCGACCTGCGAACCCGGCTTGCGAGGGAACGAGCAAGACGCGAACCAGTCCGTGCGCTCGTCCACGGGCGCACGGATGGAACGCCGAGCCGAGCGGCGCACCGCTGAACTCCTGCGAACGCGGCGCATCGAGAAGGCCGTCTCCTGGTCGCGGCTGGCCACCGTTCTTCTGGCAGCCGTACTGGTCTGGCTGTCGGTCCAGGCGAATCTCTTCCCCCTGGTCTGGGCGGCAGTGCCGGCGCTCTTCTTTCTGGTCCTCGTCGTCCTTCACGAGCGCGTCCTGCAGCGGGCCAAGCGGCTGGAGCGGGCGCAGACCTTCTACCGCCAGATTCTCGACCGCCTCGACGGCGACTGGCGCGCCGGCGGAAGGCCCGGATCACGCTTTGCCGACGAACACGCCGAGCACGTCTACGCCGCGGACCTCGACCTGTTCGGCCCCGACTCCCTGTTCAAGCTGTTGAGCCGGACACGCACCCGCGGCGGCGACGAACTCCTGGCGTCGTGGCTGCTCCAGCCCGCGGCGCCCGATGTCGTGCGCCGGCGGCAGGAGGCCGTCCGTGAACTGGCGCCCCGCCTCGACTTCCGCGAACGTCTGGCCGCGCGCGGTCGGCTCGCGCGCACGGAGATCGATCCGGAGGCTCTGCGCGCCTGGGCAGAGGGAGGCGCGGGGTCCGCCCTCCCCGGCGCCGGCGGCCGCGAGTTCCTGATGCGCGCCCTGCTGGGGCTGGCCGCGGTCGCCAACCTCCTCACCGTGACCGGCTGGATGATCTGGGACTGGGGGCCGTCGCCATTCCTGGCGGTGGCGATGCTGGAAGTTCTCTGGAGTCTCGCCATGCGCCGCCGTATCGCGGCGGCCACACGCGGCGTGACGCGCGCGAGCCGTGACCTCAACCTCGTTGCGGCCCTCCTGGAGGTCATCGAGCGCGAGCCGTTTGAAAGCAACCATCTGGTCGAACTGGCGCAGGAGCTGCGGAGCGGCGATGGAACCACCGCCTCCCGGACCGCCAGGCAGCTCCAGCGTCTGGTCGACCTTCTCGACTCGATGCGGAACGCCCTCTTCGTCCCCTTTGGCCTGCTGCTGCTCTGGACTCCCCAACTCGCCTACGCGATCAACTCGTGGCGCCGCCGCCACGGCGACCGGGTCGCCACCTGGCTCCGGGTACTGGCCGAGGTCGAGGCCCTGGCCAGTCTCGCCTCCCATGCGTTCGAGCACCCCAACCACACCTTTCCCACGCTGGTCGAGCCGGCCGGGAAGGGGCGCCCACTGCTCGTCGGCAGACAGCTCGGGCATCCGCTGCTGCCCGAGGAGACCTGCGTGGCGAACGACATCTCTCTGGCCACGGTGTCCACGGACGCCATCGAGGGAACGCGACCCGCGTCCGACGAAACCCAATCGCCGGCCCAATGCCTGATCGTGAGCGGCTCGAACATGTCCGGCAAGAGCACGCTGCTCCGAACCGTCGGAACGAACGTCGTCCTGGCGCTTGCCGGCGCGCCGGTGCGCGCCCGCTCGCTGCGGCTGACACCGCTGGCCATCGGAACACAGGTACAGCTCCGGGACTCCCTGGCCGAAGGCCAGTCCAGGTTCTACGCCGAGATCACGAAGCTCAAGTCCGTGCTCGACCTGACCGACCAGGAGACGCCGGTGCTGTTCCTGCTCGACGAGATCCTCCACGGCACGAACTCCCACGACAGGAGGGTTGGCGCCGAAGCCCTGGTCCACGGCTTGCTCGACCGCGGCGCGATCGGACTCGTGACCACCCACGATCTGGCCCTGGCCCGGATCGCCGACGACACGGCTCCGTCGCGACTGCGCAACGTCCACTTCACGGACCACCTGGAAGGCGACAGGATTCACTTCGACTACCGCCTGCGGGAGGGCACCGTCACCCGCAGTAACGCCCTCGATCTGATGCGCCAGGTCGGTCTGGACGTGTAAGGGTAGAGCGCTCGCGCGGCGGCCCGGACGCTGAGCGACTGAAAGGCGGAGCCGGGAGTTTGCGCCGCAGAACGATCCGCCCCTGGGAACGCGGGCATCGCGCCCGCATCCGGCGCTAGGAAGCGGCCGAGGTGGGCAGGGGCTCCAGCGACTCGATGACGGCCGCGTTCTCTGATCGTTCCGCGTGCCAAAGATCCCAATCCTGCTGCAGGCCGAGCCAGAATTCGGCGGTCATCCCGGTAACTCGGGCCAACCGCAGCGCAGTGTCCGCAGTCACAATGCCCTTGGCATGGACGATCCCACGGAGCCGCGGATAGGAGACACCCAACCTCCGGGCGAATGCCGACTGCGAGATGCCCAGCGGCTTCAAGAACTCCTCGAGCAGCATTTCTCCCGGGTGCGTCGGCGGTTGACACCGTGGCAACCGGCGTGCGGACTGAGTTCCTCCACCCCGCCTGCCCGCGGCCGCCTCAGTGGTAGTCGGCGATTTCGACGTCGTCGGCATAGCCCCGCTCCCAGACAAAACAGACTCGATAGCGGTCGTGAAGGACACTGTCTCCGAGCCGATCCCGGATGGGCAGATTCACTCGGTTCCGGCGCTGCCGCGTCCGCCGGATCCACAAGGGGGTTCAATTTGAAGCTCAAGCACATCGTCATTGCCCTGTCGCTGATCCTCGCGACAGTTCCGGCTGTCGGCTTCGCGCAAGACGGAGGCAGCCAGGACGCGGGGACCACCAACGCACGCGTCCACATCGTCGTCTTTGGCGCTACGGGAGACGGCCCGCCGTGCACTTGCGCAAGACACCACATCGTCATTTTCGGACGTGAAGGCAGCCGGGATCCTGGGACCGCCGGACGGCAACCGGATGGCGGAATCGTGCAGCGGGCGGTCAGCCGTTTGGCGCCGCGAATCTCGGCCAAGGTGGTGCGGTCCGCCGTAGCCGCCTTGCGGCTAGCGTTCTGAGAAAACTCGGGATCGCAGGCGCGACGCTGGCAACCGTCTGAACGACTGGTGAGCGACTAGCCGCCAGCACGCTCCCGCGACGAATCCCCTAAAGGGCGCCGTTCCTGTTGAATCCAGGAACGGCGCTCTTGTCTCTTGGCGAGCGTGGGGACGGCCGCCGCGGCTAGGAAGGCCGAGCGCACAAGAGAGAGAGATCGGGAAGCACCGCGTAGAGCGCTGGGCGCACGCGGCACCTATGTGGGTATACTCGGCAGTGGCGGCCCGGAGCAAGGGTCGCCCAAGAAACGGCAGTGCCAGCCGCCTACCACGTTCCACTCGTTATGGCATAGAATCGGTTACCAGTGACCGCCACAGTTCTTACCACCCACTCGTCGCCTGAGCCGGCGTTTATCCCGGAGCGCGTTTCCGCTCCCGAGATGGAGGCGCGCGCGGTCGAGGCGACCGAGGACTTCGAGACGCTCCGCGACCGCGGGCGGGAACTGGTCGCCAACGGGTCGTACCGGGAAGCCGCCGCCGTCTATCGCCAGGCTGCCCAAGTCGCCACCGGCGACGGCGAGGCCGATCTGGCCGACGAAGCCCTCTGCGGCTGGGGCGCGGCGGAGACCGAACTCGGCAACGGGGTCGACGTGATGCCGGAGCTTCGGAGAATCCTGCTCGGCAGCGCCGTCGATCACAACCGCTGGCTGGCTGCATACACGGTCGCCCGCGCTCACGAGTTGCAAGGAGAGACCAGGAAGGCGCTGTTCTACGCCCGGCAGTCCCGTGACATTTCCGAATACGTTGATCGACCGGGTCTGACGGGTGGTTCGTACAACCTCCTAGGCAACCTCCATGTGTCCGAGGGCGAAGAGTCGGAGGCTGCTGCTTGCTATCGGACTGCGCTCCGGCACGGCGAAGATGCGCCGCTGACATGGACAGCCGGTGCTGAGGGGAATCTGGGCTATTGCCTCCTTGCTGCTGCAGTCGGTGGCAGGAGCCTGCAGCGCGCCCAGATGCGCGAGGCCCTCAAGTTGATCTACCGGAGCCTCCGCACGTTCCGGCGGGAAGAGGCAATTCAGTACACGGTGCTCCCGCACCTTGACCTGTGCTTCGCGCATTTGGAGTTGAACCGGCCAGCTTCCGCGAGACGGCACGGGCAGCGCGCGCTTGAGCTAGCCAAACGGTACGAAGATGCCGCAGTGATCAAGAACAGCCTCTATCTGCTCGGGCAGGTCGCCCTGTTGGAAGGGGACACGGAAACGGCACGCGGGTGTTTCGGCGAATTAGGGCAGCGCTTCTATCCCGGTCACGCCGGACTGACGGACATGTTGGTAGCACTCGACCTCCGCCGAGTGGTGAATCTGAGGGCGTGATGAAGAACGGCGTCCGCATCAGCTTGACCGAAGCACCATTCCGTTGCGGAGCGGTGGCGTTGCTGCTTCTGCTGCTGGCCAGCGGCTTCGCCCAAGCCGAAGACAGCGCTCCGGTTCTGGGACACAGCGGCGATATCTACAAAGTCACGGTCGGAACGTACGGCGAACTCTTCGCGGACGGCACCAAAGCAACGGCGGACGCCGAAGTCCTCCAACTCGAGGCGCGGCGGGGCTCGGGAACGGTCGAGCACTACCTGGTGCCCGGCAGCGAAGCGGACGACAGCGACAAGACACCGTCCCTGTCCTTTGACGCCCCCACTGGCCAGCTCTACGTCGTCTGGTCGAGCAACAACGACTCGACGCTGACCCGGATCAACCTGGCATCCTTCGATGGCAGCGACTGGTCCGAGACGATCGAGGTCTCAGGCAACATCTACAGCGACAAGTCGTCCCCGCGGGTCGCCGTCACTCACGACCGCTTCGAACTCGCGAACGGGGACTCTGGGGCGTCGAGCACGCGGACCGTCCTCCATGTTGTGTGGTCGGAAGGCACCGCCGACGGCGAGAAGGTCATGTACGCGCCGGTGGTGCTCATCGACGGTGAGCTTGCGTCCACATGGCGCCGTGTTCACCGGCTGAACGACTACGTGTCGCAGGAACTCATCGATGACCCATTCGACGGCGAGGTGCCGTCGAGCCTGCTCAAGGCTCCGACCGTAGACGCAGCCTCCGAAGCCAACGCAGTGGTCATTGGTTTCGCGGACAACGACAGCGGAGCCTTCGTGCAGTTGGAGCTCTCCACTCCGGCTGTCGAACTCGCCGAGCTCGCCGGCAGTCTGGCCGACCATCTGGACTCCAGCAACCTGTGTCAGCGGATCGAGAACGGTGAGGAGGACGCCGTAACCAGAGTCGCCGAGGCCGCGCGCATTCACATAGTCATTGTCGGCCGCCGGATTCGCAGCCGCGTGCTCAGCCCCTTGGCGCAGGACATACAGAATGTGCTGGTCAATCGCGCCGAAGAACTGTGCGACGAAGGCGGTCTCAGCAGCGTCTCGAGTGCTGCTCGAATCCACATTGTCATCGTCGGAGCCCGGTCTCAGGCAGGCGACCTTCTGGAAGAAACCACGAGCGGCGACAGCCACGTTCTCCTCGCCGCCGCCCAGCCGGTCGGCGACGACTACGTCCAGCACCTCGCCCGCTTGCAAGTGAAGTCGGAGCGCGCGGCGCCCGCCATCGGAACCGGACAATCAACGATCTTCGTCTCGCCCAATGGCACCGGGGCAGTTGTCGTCTGGGAGAGCGGGTCTTCCCTGGCGTACGTCGAGACGGCCACCGACGCGGAAGACGCAGCCTGGACCTCTCGCGAGTCCTTCACCCTCCTGTTGGGCGACAACCTCTCCCGCTCCGAGGCCTACTCGATCCTCCACGAGCGCGCCCGCTCACTCGACTAGCTCTGCGCGGGGCGGGAGAAACGCCGCGCCGCCGACGCTGTCCAGCCGGTGCCAGGCTCAGGGTGATGCGTCTTACGGACCCGCGCTGACGACGGAACTGGCCGCGCCGCGGAGTTCCCGGCGAAGCACGTCACGGTGCCGGAGAAAGGCGGGCAGTAGAGCCTCGGCCAACGGTGGAACGGGCTCGTTGACCAGGGTGGCGGGATTGATCCAGCGGCCGTTGCGTTGCACCCGGTAGTCGAGATGCGGAGCGGTGGAGAGACCGCTCGAACCGACGTACCCGACCACCTGACCTTGCTGAACCCGGCGGCCGCTTCGAATCTCCTCCGCATAGCCGGACAGGTGGAGATAGGACGTCACGTAACCGTTGGCATGGCGCAGACGGACCGTTCGGCCGCCGCCGCCGCGAGTGCCTGCCAAGGCGACGGTGCCGTCGGCGGTCGCCCGCACCGCGGTTCCGGCCGGCGCCCCGTAGTCGACGCCGTAGTGGGGCAGGCGCCGCTTCAGGATCGGATGGAAGCGATTCATGGAGAACCGCGATGTGACCCGGGAGTACGGAAGGGGGGAACGGAGGAACTGCCGTCGCAGCGGCTGCCCCTCGCCATCGTAGTAGCGGTTGGGTCCGGTCGCCGCCACCGCAACGGCATCCTCCGGCGCCGTGCCTTCGGCGCCGTCGTCACCGCTGAAGCGGTACGCCTCGAGCCAACGTTCCCGGTTCCGGTAGCGCAGCGCGCGAATGGCCGCGACACCCTCGACCCTGCCGTCAAGCAGCAGCTCGTCGTAGAGGATCTCGAAGCGATCGCCAACCCGAAGATCGCGGTTGAAGTCCAGGTCCCACTGCAGCACCTGGGCCATGCTGTTCGCAAGGCTGGGAGGACCGCCGGCCCGGCGAATCGAGCTCTCGAGCGCACGTCGCACTTCGCCGCCAACCGACCGCCGCACATGGGCCCGCCGGTAGGGACGGTAGCGACTGCTCCAGACGCCGCCCGCTCGGTCAGCGACGACTACGCCCTGACCCCGGCGCGGCAGGTTGATGCCCACCAACTCACCGCCTGGGCGAACCATGGAGAAGACCGGGTCACGGGCGCGGAGTCTCCGCGGATCGAGCACCTCGCCCACCGCCGCCGACGCCTGGCGCAGCTCGGAGTCGGGGACGCCCGCTCGCAGCAGTACGCGGTCCAGCGTATCGCCGCTTCGAATCTGGTTCTCCAGGGGGAAGGGCGCCCGGTCGAGGGCCGCCGCATCCAGGTCGAGGGCCGCGGCGGAACCCGTCGCAGCGTCGAAGTGCCCGGCGCCGACAACCACCTTTTCGGGCCGCGGCTGCAGTCCTCGCCATCCGACAAACACGCCCGTACAGACCAACGCCGAAGCGCCAATCCAGCGCGCAAGTTGCTTGGAACGCATAAGTTAGCGGGTTCGTCAGGGACGGACGAGTCCCCTATTGTGCCACGTCACAGCGACTCGGGCACAGGACCCAGCTACTTGTTGCGCCTGGAGCTCCGGGAATCGGCGGGCCGGTCGTCAGGCCGCATCCTGTCTGGACCGCATTTTCCGGGGTATGCCGGAACGGATGTAGCCGTGCTCACGCCCGTAGCGCAGCAGGACCGCCTCCAACTTGCGCCGCCCCCGGTAGAGCCGGCTCATCACCGTTCCAAGGGGGATTTCGAGCCGGTCGGCAATCTCGCGGTAGGACAGTCCCTGCAGATCCGCCAGTTCGACGGCGGTCCGGTAGTCCTCAGGTAGAGCCTCGAGGGCCCTCTTGACGTCCTGATCCAGGGTGCCTTCCAGCAGGTCCTCTTCCGGCGTCGTGCCGCGGGCGTAAAGCGGCGACTCCAGGAGCTTCCACTCGAAGGCGCCCTCGATGTCGTCGAACGAGTTCTTCAGTGGCTGCCGCTGGCGCTTGCGGTAGCGGTTGATGAACGTGTTCTTGAGGATCTTGAACAGCCAGGCCTTGAAGTTCGTTCCTTCCTGGAACTTGTCGTAGTACTTGTACGCTCGAAGGTACGTCTCCTGGATCAGGTCTTCGGCGTCCTGCCGGTTCCTGGACATCCGATAGGCCGTGCTGTAGAGGCTGTCCATGAAGGGCAGCACCTCGGCATCGAAGTTCCAACCACCACTGTGATCGGCCATCGCGTTCATCTCTACCTCCCCGCCGCGCGTGTTGACTGCGGCATCTTGCAGCGAGGGGCAGCACATTCGATGCCAGGTCGGGCGACAAGAACCGCTAGACCTGCATCTCTATTCCCGCCTTGGCTTCTCCGACGGTCGGCAAACACCCGGCTCTACCGGGTTCACCGCTTTCTGCTCAGCCTAGGCGCGCCAATATGGCCGATGCGCGCCGAAAGAGGCGCTCCTGTTCTCTAGAAGAAACCGGCGCCGCGGAGCGCGATGAGCAGTGTGTAGAGGACGACCGACTCCATGAAGGCCAGACCGATGATCAGCATGATCTGAATGCGGCCACCGGCGCCCGGGTTGCGCGCCAACCCGGCGCAGGCCTGGCCTGTCGCCCGACCCTGACCGATCGCGCCGCCGGCCGCGGCGATGCCGAGCCCGACGGCCGCCCCCAGAAGGCCGAGATTGGCGCCGCCGCCGCCCTCCCCCTCGCCGTCCTGCGCCAGAGCCGGAACGGCGAACAGAGTGAGTAGCACGGCCACGAGAAAGACCAGCTTTGACTTCTTCATTTCGCGAGAGTCCCCTTAGTGTGCCTCGGCCTCAGCCTCGGCGATGTAAACCGTGGTCAACAGGATGAAGATGAAGGTCTGGATGGTGGCGCCCATGAGACCCAGAGCCATGATCGGCAACGGCACCGCGAACGGGATCAGGCCGAAGATGGCAGCAGCCGCAAGGTGCTCGCCGAAGATGTTCCCAAACAGGCGCAAGCCCAGCGACAGCACGCGGGCGGCGTGGGTGATGATCTCAAGCGGAATGAACAGGGGCGCCAGAAGGATGACCGGCCCGGCGAAGTGCTTGAAGTAGCGCAGGCCGTTCCTGCGCAGGCCGAACAGGTGGTAGAGCACCCACGCCGTGATCGAGAGCGCGAAGGTCACGTTCACGTTCTGCGTCGGGGGCTGCAGGAAGAAGATCGAGCCCGACAGGTTGCTCACGAAGATGAAGATGGCGAAGGAGGCGATCAGGGGCAGGTGTCGCGAACCACCCTCGCCGATGGTGTCCTCGAGCAGACTTCGCAGCCACAGCAGGAGGAGCTCGATCATCTGCTGGAACTTACCGGGATCGTCCTTTCTCAGACCGCGCGACACCGTCACGCCCAGCACCGTCACGACGACGAACACGAACAGCGCCATGACCACGTGGTCGGGTACTTCATGGGGCAGGTTCTCCTCGGCCCCAGCGAGGTCCACCGCGCCCTGCCAAACGGCGTTGACGGGCTTGTAGAGGATCGAATGTTCTCCGGCGGCCATAGCGGTGGAAGCGACTCAGGAAGTGAAGGTGCTAGCGAGCCGACACGAACCGGTCCACGAACTCGGAGATCAGCAGTGCCAGCGGCACAACCGAGAATCCCAGGATCAGCGCGATGAATTCCCTTGACCCCACCAGAAGGGCCGCAACGATGAAAGCGCTCAACAACGAATAGCGGAGAACGATGAACAGGACGTTCTTGGCGCCACCGCGCCCGTCAGCGCGAGGCTCCAACGCGCGAACCTGCATCTCCAGGCCGCGGAAGCTGAAACTACTGACGACCCCCGCGGCTGTCAAGGTGATGGCGGCGCTCAGGCTCCAGACGAAGGCGAGCGCGCCTCCCACAGCGGTCACCGCCAGGGCGCACCGGACGACGCGCCTCGACATGACACCGAGCTCATCGTCGTTGCCGCCGCGTCCGGCGAAGAACCGGGTCAGACCGGTTTCCTCCGGTCGCCCAGCCCCGGCACCAAGTTCACCGGGAGTCCGTGTCACCGTCTTCCTCGTCGGCGTTCAGTCGCTGAACGACCTGGTACACGTTGTAGAAGCCTGCCGCGACACCGAAGAGCCCCCCGATCAGGGCGCCGGCATTCGCCGCATCGAACCAACCCCCGACCGCCCTGCCGGCCAGGAAGCCGAGAGCCGAGGCCACCGGAAACACGAGCCCAATGGTGGCGACATCGAGCAAGCCGCGCGGCAGGCGCATTCCAGGCACCTCGCGGCGAAACGCCGCTACGACCTCGAGTCCCACAACACGTCGGCCTCGCCACGCATCCGGTTCTCGTAGCGGGCCATCACGAACAGCGCGTCCGAGAGTCTGTTGACGTAGGTCAGGGCGGGGGCGCCGACAGTTTCCGTCGCCGCAAGGGTCACCAGGCGCCTTTCCGCACGCCGGCAGATGGTGCGTGCCAGATGGAGAGCGGCGGCAGACGGGCAACCGCCGGGCAGGACGAAGTTGGCCAACGGCTCCAGCTCTTCCTGCAGTGCGTCGATCGTCTTCTCCAAGGCTTGGACGTGTCGCTCCTCGATGCGTGGGACCTGTGGAGCGTCGCCGTCCGGAGGCACACAGAGATCCGAGCCGAGGTGAAACAACTCCTGCTGCACGCGGCCCAGGCAACCGCCGACTCGTGCTGAAACACCGGCAGCGACGGCTACGCCGACTGCCGAATTCAGCTCGTCGACCGCTCCATACGCCTCGACGCGGGCGGAGTCCTTGCGAACCCGGGCCCGAATCCCCAGACCGGTCGTTCCGTCATCGCCGGTCCGCGTGTAGACGCGAGTGATCCGTGGCAAGGGGGTTTCCCAGCGCCACCCTGTGGCGGCTAGTGTTGTGTCTCCGATTTAGCAGCGTGCGCGGCAGGAAGAATCGGCGTACTCCATGTTCTACGGCGCACGCTCCTAGACGTCGTCCCGGATCGCGCCTTCGACCGGGCTGCTGGCGCCCTCGGTGTAGATGCCGCCTGTCAACTCGAAGGACTCGACCGCGCGCCTCTCAAGATCCTTGAGGGCCTCGTCGAAGTTGTCCGGAGTCATCTCCTCGTCGCAGAAGGAACAGCAACTCTCCCACGTGTAGCCGAGGCCATCCACCTGCTTGCGGCCGCCGGGAGTGACCTCGTCGGTGATCGGACACCAGATCGTGCTCATCGCCAGCATGAAGTTGTTGACGTAGCGCTCTTCGGCGGCCTTGGCCGCGTAGCCGTCGGGATCACCTGCGAAGGCCGTCTTGACACCAGCCTCGCTGCCTCGGTACTCCACGCCGGCGTGGGTCCAGGTCTCGCCGTCGGCGGCGGAAGGCACGAGCTTGACCGGGCAGAGCTCGGTCGACTTGACCGCCTCCGGGATCTTCACCTTGGCGAGGTCGACCGCGTCGGGCGGCAACTGGGCGCCGATCGGCGCCACCCAGAGGAGCGCCACCAGGAGCACGGTGAGACGGAGAACTGAGCGGGCAGAAACGAGCTTGATCGACATGGATTGTGTCCCTCCGCGATGCTGAGAGTCGAGAGTGAGGCGCCGGCCATCGGCGCTCGCTACGTCAAACAGGACGCGGCAGTATAGCAATCTGTCTCGGCCTTGGGCCGGCGTTCATACCGGGACCCTGCCCTCCCGAAGAGTGCCGGTCCGATCTGAGGCTGGTACGCTGTTTCGCCGTGACCCGATCCGCGGCAGCATGACACTCCACCGGCTTGGAAGCCGACTCAGTGGCTTCATCGTCGTGGGCATCCTGACCGGCCTTGGCGCCGGGGTCGGTCTGGTCGCGGCAGCTCCCGCGCAAGCCCCCCAGGAGAGGGAGGACGGCCCGCCTGCGCCGGTCCAGACCTCAACGAGCGACGACCTCGACAAACGCCACGCCCAGTGGCTCGCCGAGGTCGCCGCCATCATGACCTCCGAGGAGCGCGAGCTCTTCCTCCGGCTCACGAGGGACTACCAGCGCGACGCCTTCGTACGGAAGTTCTGGCAGGTCCGCGATCCGGTTCCGAAGACCGGCCGCAATGAGATGCGCGAGCGCTGGGAGGAAAGGGTGGCCTACGCCCGCAGCAACTACGGAGGGCTTGCCGACGCCCGGTCGCAGGTGCTGCTGATTCATGGCGAACCGAACCGAATTGTCCAGGTCCGCTGCACGACAACGAGAATCCCGGCCGAGATCTGGGTCTACCAGGGCAGTGACCGTGTACGGTTTCGCTTCCTGCTGATCTTCGTGCGGGCCCGGGGCCTGGGCGATGCCCGTATCTGGGTGCCGGGCCGCGGCGACATTCGCGGACTCATCCAGGGCGCGAAGGGCTGCATCAACGGCCACCTTCTGGAAGACATCGCAGCCCAGGTGCGCAGCCTGGGCGGCGATTACTCGAGTCAACTGGCCCGCGTGCTGGCGAGACCCCGGCCTCGCAACGAGGAGTGGGTTGCGGCCTTTGCCGCGGCGTCCACCGACCTGCCTCCCGCCGCGCCCCTGTTCGAAGCAGAGGTCGAATACGACTTCCTGGGCCGCTTTCAGAGCCGTACCGTAGTCCAGGGCCGCGTCAGCATCGATCCCTCAGCGGTAGCGGTCGGCGAGTTTGCCGGATACCGGTCCCGGGATCTCCTGTTGGTCGGCGAAGTGGTCAGGGACCAGGAGCTGTTCGAGTCGTTCCGCTACAAGTTCGGCTTTCCGGCAGCCGAAGGTCAGGTCTCCGACATCGGACGCGGGCTGCTCCTGCCCTTCCAACGCTACTTGCGCCCAGGGGAGTACCGGCTCATCCTGCGGATCGAGGACATCAACGGCGGCGTGTTCTTCCGCGGGGAGCAGGATCTCGCCGTGCCGAAGCTGTCCCACCGCGCCCCGCTCGCCCAGTCCGACACCGCCGGCGAACGGTTGCTCGCGGAAGCGGCCCGCAGCGTGGGTTCGGAGTCGGTCCGGATCCGGCTTCTCAAACCCGCGGGCGAGATTCTCTCGGGGCTGGTGCGCTTCGACGCAGTCGTCGAGGGCGAAGGAGTGTCAGCCGTCTCCTTCGTGCTCGACGACACGCCGGTCCTGAGGAAGGCCCGGCCGCCCTTCAGCGTTGAGCTCGATCTCGGCGATTTCCCTCGGCCCCGCACTCTACGGGTCGAGGGCGTAGGCGACGAGGGTGACCTGCTGGCCTGGGACGAACTCGCGATCAACGCGGGCGAACACAGCTTTTCCGTCCGGCTGATCGAACCGCATCGAGGCCAACGCTACGTCTCGAGCCTGCGGGCGCGAGCGGATGTCGATATGCCGGAAGGAGCAACACTGGACCGGCTCGAGTTCTATCTGAACGAGAACCTGACCTCCACGCTGTACCAGGAGCCCTTCGTCCAGCCGATTCAACTTCCACCGTACGCCGGCGTCTCCTATGTACGCGCCGTCGCGCACCTGAGCGACGGCAACACGGCCGAGGATCTCGTGTTCATCAACTCGCCCACCGACATCGAACAGATCGAGGTCCAGTTCGTCGAGCTCTTCATCTCGGTTGCAGACCGTAGGGGGCGTCCAATAGACGGCCTGGAAGAGGGTGACTTCACCGTGTTCGAGGACGGCCAGCTACAAGCTGTGAGCCGCTTCGAGCGCGTCGTCGACCTGCCGATTCATGTTGGCGTCCTGATCGACAACTCAGCCTCCATGCGTGACTCTCTCGACATCGCGCGTCGGGCGGCGCTCGGGTTTTTCGAACAGGCGGTGACTCCGCGAGACCGGGCTGCCGTCATCACGTTCAACCGGTTTCCCCAACTGGCAGTCCGCCTGACCAACGACCTGAGGGAGTTGGGAAGCGGCCTCGCCGGTCTTGTGGCCGAAGGGCAGACCGCTCTCTACGACAGTCTCATCTTCAGCCTCTACCACTTCGCCGGCGTTACCGGCCAACGGGCGATCCTCCTACTCTCCGATGGCAAGGACGAGGTTTCTCGCTTCTCCTTCGAGGACACGCTTGAGTACGCCCGCCGTGCCGGAGTCACCATCTACGCGATCGGCCTGGGAATCGATGAGGCGGGCGTCAGGCGTCGGCTGGACCGGCTGAGTACGCAGACCGGCGGCAAGAGCTACTTTGTTCGCGACCCGGACTCGCTCGACGAGATCTATGCCAACGTCCAGCGCGAACTCCGGTCCCAGTACTTTCTCGCCTACCAATCCAACAGCACGCGCACCGACGACGGTTTCCGCCGGATCAAGGTCGACGTTCGCCGGCCGAACGCCCAGGCCAACACGATGAGCGGGTACTACCCCTAGGACTGCTAGGCCGAGAGCCGACGGCGAACTGTCCGGAAGAACTCCTCCCGGCGCGCCGTGTCCTCGCTGCCGTGTGGCCAGACCAGGGAGATCAGCGGCACTGCAAGCACCGGGATCACCGTCGTCGGGTACGAGGGATCCACTCCCTCGCCCTCGTTGACGAAGGCCCAGTGAAGAAGCTGGTGCAACGCCGAAGAGGTCTCGGTCACGTCGAAGCCGACCGTGGCTGCCCACCGGATGGACAGGTACCAGATCAAACCCTCGCCGTAGCCAGAAATCATGCCCCAGAACGCGCCACGTTCCGTTGTCTTCGGCCAGTACATGACGTAGCCGAGCGCGACGGCAGGTGGAACTACCATGGCGAAGCCCACGAGCAGCAAATCGAGCACCGAGCTGATCTCCGCCTTCCAGGCGATCAGACCCGCGACCACACCGTAGATCACCGTGGCAACCCGGTAGGACCGCAGTTCCTTGGCGCCCCGGAAACGGGCCGGCAACCAGTCCCGCACGATCATGGTCGCGCTCGAGAGCAATATCGGACCACCCGACGAAATCACCGCCGCCAGAATCGCAGCAAGGGCGATACCAGCCAGCCAGGGCCCCGTGTCGATCGCCAACTGCGTGATCATCTGGTAGTTCCTGAGCCCACTGTTCGGCCCGTAGCGCGCCAGGGTCAACGCCCCGATCCACCCGGCGAGCACCGGCATCACCGCCGCCAGCAGGCCACCGACCAGGAAGGCCGGTATGAGGCTGGACTCCTTTTTCGCCGCCACCGAAAAGTTGACGTACACCGAGGCCGCCGGCGTGTGGACTGTCGCCGAAAAGAACATGGCCAGCACCGCGCCCCAGCCGGCGCCGACGAAGCTCCACCACACCGTCGGATCCACTTCCGTGCCGGCCAGCCGGCCGTCGATCGCCTCCGAAACGCCGGCGAAACCTCCAAGGTCGGACGTTCCGGCGAGCCCTACCAAGAGAAGCCCCACGATAATCACGGTGCAGTGAATCAGGTTGGTGACCGCCGATCCCCATATCCCACCGAGAGAGGTATGGAGAATCAGCAAGAAGGCGCCGCTCAGCACGCAGAGTCCGAACGGAAGGTCGGTCACAGCGAAGAGAATCGTGCCGATCACCAACGGCTCGAGGATGTTGACGATCAGGTACTCCGTCTGGACGCACAGACTGGTCAACACCTGACATCGCCGCGAGCCGAACCGCCGCAGGAACACCTCGGCCACGGTTCTCACCTCCAGGCGCCGGAACGGCACGGCAAAGAAGCACCCAACCACTGGGGTTTCGCGCCGCGGTCGTGCCGTGCGGGCCAGCGCAAGCAGTGTGTTGACCGCGTACCAAAGCGACCACAAGCCCTGATTCACGACATCGCCAGCGACACCGTAGGTACCGACACCCCCGATCCTGGTACCCGCCACACCGACAGCCACCAGCAGCAGACCCATCCGGCCATCTGCCACGGCCCACCCGGATCCGCCGGCGCTCCGCCGAGCGAGGACGCTCCCAACCACGGTCACCCCGACCAGGTAGGCCGCGATCACTGCAAGAACTGCTGCCTCCAAGACTCTCCGCCCTCCCTCGTCAAGCCAGCAAAGCGCCGACAAACGCCTCGGCGCCTCGGGGCCTCGCCCCTGCCCCCCAACGCCACCACGAGTTCGCCCGCCCTCACGGCACTCCGTACCGTCTCGGCCGCGCAATCGCCTAGACGACGAAAGCCCCCGGCGGGTGTGAACCCGCCGGGGGCTTGAGAGGATCCCGGCAACGACCTACTCTCCCACACCGTCGCCGGTGCAGTACCATCGGCGCTCGGCGCTGCGGAGCTTAACTGCCGTGTTCGGAATGGGAACGGGTGTTTCCCCCGCGCTACGGTCACCGGAAATCGCAGAAAGCTGGGCGGAGCCGCTTTTTCACGGCGCCGCCACTGAATCGAATCCGTTTGGGTATTGCCTTCGTGTCGCGTCGCGCCACGAAGAAACCTAAGCGTCCAAGTCCCGAGTGCAGCAATCTTCGAAAATGGTCAAGCCGAACGACCGATTAGTACGGGTTAGCTAAACGTCTCGCGACGCTTACACGCCCCGCCTATCAACCTGGTAGTCTACCAGGGGTCTTCAGGGATACCTCATCTCGAGGCTAGCTTCCCGCTTAGATGCTTTCAGCGGTTATCCTTCCCGAACATAGCTACCCAGCTGTGCCGCTGGCGCGACAACTGGTGCACCAGAGGTTCGTCCGTCCCGGTCCTCTCGTACTAGGGACAGCTCCTCTCAAGTATCCTACGCCCACATGAGATAGGGACCGAACTGTCTCGCGACGTTCTAAACCCAGCTCACGTACCACTTTAATCGGCGAACAGCCGAACCCTTGGGACCTGCTTCAGCCCCAGGATGTGATGAGCCGACATCGAGGTGCCAAACCGCCGCGTCGATATGAACTCTTGGCGGCGATAAGCCTGTTATCCCCGGAGTACCTTTTATCCGTTGAGCGATGGCCCTTCCATACGGAACCACCGGATCACTAAGTCCTACTTTCGTACCTGCTCGACTTGTAGGTCTCGCAGTCAAGCTCCCTTTTGCCTTTGCGCTCTGCGGCTGGTTTCCAATCAGCCTGAGGGAACCTTCGAGCGCCTCCGTTACTTTTTGGGAGGCGACCGCCCCAGTCAAACTACCCGCCTGACAGTGTCCCCGACCCGGATCACGGGCCTGGGTTAGATCTCCAATACACTAAGGGTGGTATTTCACCATTGACTCCACCGAAACTAGCGTCCCGGCTTCAAAGCCTCCCACCTATCCTACACATAACGCATCAGGGATCAGTGCCAAGGTGCAGTAAAGGTTCACAGGGTCTTTCCGTCTTCATGCGGGTAACCGGCATCTTCACCGGTACTACAGATTCGCTGAGCCCCCTGTGGAGACAGTGCCCAGATCGTTACGCCATTCGTGCAGGTCGGAACTTACCCGACAAGGAATTTCGCTACCTTAGGACCGTTATAGTTACGGCCGCCGTTTACCGGGGCTTCAATTCAGAGCTTCGCTGGCCCGAGGGCCTGCTAACACTTCCTCTTAACCTTCCGGCACCGGGCAGGCGTCAGACCCTATACGTCGTGTTCGACTTAGCAGAGTCCTGTGTTTTTAGTAAACAGTCGCCTGGGCCATTTCACTGCGACCGCCAGCAGCTCAGAGGGCAAGCCTCGTCACCACCGACGGCACACCTTCTCCCGAAGTTACGGTGTCAATTTGCCGAGTTCCTTCACAGGGGATCACTCAAGCGCCTTGGGATTCTCTCCCCGTCTACGTGTGTCCGTTTGCGGTACGGTCGCCCCGCTCTCTGCTTAGAGGTTTTTCTTGGCAGCATGGAATCAGCGACTTTACGGGCCGAAGCCCTCGGGATCACGTCTCAGCGTTAAGGAGCCGCGGATTTGCCTACAGCTCCCGCCTACACGCTTCAACCTACACTTCCAATCGTAGGCTCGCCTATCCTTCTGCGTCACCTCATCGTCATAACGAGAACGGAACGGTACAGGAATGTTGACCTGTTTCCCATCGACTACGCTTTTCAGCCTCGCCTTAGGGGCCGACTAACCCTGAGCGGATTGACCTTCCTCAGGAAACCTTAGACTTACGGCGAGCAGGGTTCTCACCTGCTTTATCGCTACTTGTGCCGGCAGGGTCTCTTCTGAGCACTCCATCGGTCCTCACGGTCCGACTTCTGCGCCCTCAGAATGCTCCTCTACCACCCGGCCCAGCCCGAAGGCCGTTCCGGATCCGCAGCTTCGGTGATCAGCTTGAGCCCCGTTGAATTATCGGCACGGAGCCACTTGACCAGTGAGCTATTACGCTTTCTTTAAAGGATGGCTGCTTCTAAGCCAACCTCCTGGCTGTCTGGACGTCTCCACATCCTTTCCCACTTAGCTGATACTTGGGGACCTTAGCTGGCGGTCTGGGTTGTTTCCCTCTCGACCACGGAGCTTATCCCCCGTAGTCTGACTCCCGCGGTCCACATGCGCGGCATTCGGAGTTTGGTTGGATTCGGTAAGCTTTTGGGCCCCCTAGTCCATCCAGTGCTCTACCTCCGCGATGCATCCGCGAGGCTAGCCCTAAAGCTATTTCGAGGAGAACGAGCTATAACGAGGTTTGATTGGCCTTTCACCCCTACCCACGGCTCATCCAAGCCGTTTTCAACCAACATTGGTTCGGGCCTCCACTGAGTGTTACCTCAGCTTCACCCTGGCCATGGGTAGATCACCTCGCTTCGCGTCTACCACCGCTGACTGGATCGCCCTGTTCAGACTCGCTTTCGCTACGGCTCTGCAAGATGCTTCGCCTTGCCAACGACGGTAACTAGCCGGCTCATTATGCAAAAGGCACGCGGTCGCACTTTGTTCGGCAAGCCGAACCATAGTGCTCCCACCGCTTGTAGATGCACGGTTTCAGGTACTATTTCACTCCCCTAGGCAGGGGTACTTTTCACCTTTCCCTCACGGTACTGGTTCACTATCGGTCGCAGAGAAGTATTTAGCCTTGGGTGATGGTCCACCCGAATTCCCACAGGGTTTCCCGTGTCCCGTGGTACTTGGGGACATCGCGCGAGAGTCGCTCGCTTTTCGTCTACGGGGCTGTCACCCTCTGTGGCGGCCCGTTCCAGGGACCTTTGACTAAACGAACGATTTGTAACTCTCTGATCCCACTGCAACAGGATCTTGCGACGCCCCACGACCCCAGACGGACAACGCTTGCAGGCTTGGCGCCCGCCTGGTTTGGGCTGTTCCGCGTTCGCTCGCCGCTACTGACGGAATCGCACTTGCTTTCTCTT